>CAVOTY010000001.1:0-72045 GCA_963699455.1 uncultured Alphaproteobacteria bacterium
CTTTTGGCTGGGCTTCGGCGGGCAAACAAGTGTCACGCCTTCCGCGAAAAAGTAGGTCCGAGGCTTAGCCCCGGACCTGTCGAACCGCGTGTTTTTCGATTAGTAGAGCTTCACGCGCAGCGCGGCGCCGAAAGTCCGGAACGCGTTGTCGCCGAACGTCACGGTTTGAGCGGCGGTGGCCGTCCCAATGGTCTGCGCGGTGACGTATCTGGTGTTGAGCAGGTTCTTCGCCCAAAAATGCAGACTATATTTGTCGTCGTCGGTCTTCAGTCCGATGCTGAAGTTCACGAGGGCGAGGAAGGCTGAAACACCGGTAGAGCGATAGCGGTCCGGAGACGCGTCTTATATTTCCAGGCGACATCGCCATAGGTGAAGGCCGTCAGGGTACATCGGCCAGGCGCGAGATCCCTAAGGCGCGCCCGAGCGTCTGCTCTAATTCGCGCCAACATTGAGCGAATAAGGCGCGATTGGGTTGCTGCCTGTGACGCCCGGTAATCCGCTGGCCCGAGAGATCGACGGAAAGCGGCGCGGCGATGCCATTGACTTCGCGGACGCGGCCAGGTCCAATCCGGTGGCGGCGCGGCGTTTTGTAATTTATGAAATGTGCGTCGGTTAAAGCGCCGGAAAAGGTGATCCACAAAGGTTCGATCGGACTCCAGCGCTGTTCGACTCGAAGCCGCGTAATTGCACATGGCCGATATTGCCGATATAGGTCTTGTGCAGCGGAATGCCTGTTATGTCGAGGATGCTGGTGTTCACCAAGATCGACTGAAAATCGATATGTCGTTCCAGAAAGGATGCGATTAAGAATTAGCTATCGTCGAGCCAATTGGTCTTGAGGCCGATTCATAGTCCGAGGACGTTTCAGGTTCGGGTGACGAGGGCATGAAGCCTTTGAAGTTGCCGACGCTGTCGGTGAGCGGCAAGGCGTCCGGTGACGGCGCGTATTTTCCGCTGCGCGCCGCCGAGCCGGAAAGAAGGACATTGTCATGTATTTATACCAAGGGTCGACCAGGCCCGAAAGCGAGTCGTGCGTCACCTTCTGACCTCTGATATCGAAGAAGGTCGTGCCGTAAGCCGGCTGCGTCGCGGCGACGCCGGCGATGGAAGAGACGCCGCTCACCCAGCCAAATCGGAGCCCTCGCGAAACTCCAAGGTGTCGCGCAATCCTCCGGCGAGCGCCATTCTCATCGTAACGATAGGTCGCCTGACCGAGTCGGCGAGGCCGAAGGTCCGCGCCTTACCGTCGTCATGCTCCGAAACGCCATTGAGCAGCGTCGGGCTGCGGCGATGCTGTTCAAGAACCATTGCGACGCCTGATACCATAGTCGGTGTGATCGAGCGACGACACTGCTCCGCGTAGCGCATAGACGCCGGTCTGCCATTCGATCTTCTGATCCTTGGGCGAGGCGAGACGCACCTCCTGCGAATATTGATCAACGGTCACATTAAAAGCGTTGCCGCTGATCCGAGTGATGTCACCGCCGAGACTATCGTCGGACGGAGGAGGAACTCGCGCCAGGCGGAGATCGACGTCAGCGGTTTTCGCCGATCTGCGACGTCGACCTCGTTGGAGGCGCCGGGGGGGCGCGGTCGAGATCGCCTTGGCGTGTCAGCATCTGTGAATAGGGGCTGTTCGCGAGATCGGGCCAGCCGAGCCTTCATCAAATTCATCGCATAGGTCGGTTTGCCTTGCCATTGGCCCAGAACGGAAAAGCGTCGCCGATGACGCCGCTGTAATTGTTAAATTCGTCTGATCTTAAACATCGAAGACAAGCCGATCGGTAAAATTATCGTGGTGTAAAGCAGTGGCCCGTGCACGCCCCAGCGATTCTTGTTCAGCAGCCCCGCGCCCGTGACGGCGTCGTCGACACGCCGTCGCCCCTGCCCAGGAAGAAGGTTACGCGATAGGCGAGTCGGTCGTCCAGGATCGGCCCGGTGACGTTCAGCTTTTCAATAATGCGGCTGCGATTCGCGAACGATGTCTCAAATGATGCCGAGGGCGTGAAAGACGGCAATCGCGTGTGGATGACCACTGCGCCGACCGTCGGCGCTTCCCGAACAGCGTCCTTGGCGACCGCGCGCCACTCGACGATTGGAGATCGACGAAATCGGCCCATTGGAAGCTGACATGAGCGTAAGACACATTATCGACAATCAGACCGACCGCCGATCCTGATCCGTCCGCGCCGCGGGAGACGCCGGAAACGCCGCGACTCAGATCGCCGACGTCCTCGGATGGGTAATCGACGGCACGAAGTCAGGCACTTTTTGCGCGAATCTTGTATGCGTTCGAGGCGCTCGCGCTCCGGGGTCTTCGCCGACGACGCTGACCGGCAACGGCACGTCGTGGGCCTTCTCTTCGCGTAGGCGCGAGGTGACCTTGACCTCTTCGACCTGCGCGCTCGGTGTGCTGGAGAGCGGGAAAACGCCAGAGCCAGTCTTCCAAGCAAGACGATCGGCGCGATCCCGACGCTCGAGAGCAGCCGATTTCGAAATGCCTTGGGCCGCGGACTCATGGTGTTGCTCCTCGGCGCTTGACGGCGCTCGAATGCTTTCCCAATCCCGGAGAATGCTGGAACTGCTCGCTTGTCGTTGACTGATGCGCGGAGAGCGTTTCGTCATTTATGTCGATGAACTGGGTAGGCTTTAAGGGCGCGGTCAAGCGAGAAGATCGTCGCGAATGGTCAACCTCGATAAGCGACGCTCTTCCTGTCGGACGTCGCAAATTGGAAATAGTGAACGGGGTGCATATCCCACTGGCGCGCGACTAAATATTGTGAGAACGTCGATCAATATGGAGATAGCGAGGGCGCCGAGGCGATCTGCTATTGCTTCATTGAAGCGGCTGTTGAACGAGGAAGGTTCGGAGATTCAAAAATCGCTGATGTCGGCTCGGCCAGGGGCGCGAAATGCAAACACCAGCGCGAGCGCCGTAACGACGATGGCGACCAAAGGGACCGCCAGCCACCGTGTGATGAGTCGATCTCGTCATGGGGGGCGGAGGCGTGTGCGCTCTTGCGCCCCGTGATCATCGCGCGAACCATATATTCGCGCCTGCCGACGACATGCAGAATCACCGCGCCGATGTGAATTGCCATGGCGGCGGCGATCCAAGAAAATGTCCTGCGATGCAGCGATGTCAGGAGCAGGCTCGTCTGTTCGAGATTAACCCGGCGAGCGGACCAACGATCCAAAACTGGTCACGGAGAAAAGGCCGAGGTCCGCCTGCCCTCCAGCGCGCCGAGCAGCAAAAGCACCATCACGCGCCAACGGATCGTGCCCCGCGCGGCTCGCCGTGTATCCGCGCCAGAAATCGCGCGCGTAATGAATGTCGGGCGCGGTCGCGAACGAAGCGCGAGAAACGGGCGTGCTTCGTGCCGAGGAGGCCCAAGGATCCGAAACGACACCAATGTCATGATGGTGTAGCCGGACCAGGCGTGATATCGGAAATAGGCGATGCCAAGTCGACGGTGACGAAGGTGCCGATAAAGGCGGCGACGATATCCAGCGGAACAGCGCACGACCATTCCCAGACCAGGGGCCCGATACGTTTCTTAAAGGCGGCCGGGGGCGGGTGCGTCATTCTCGAGCGTCGTCATGGCGAGGCTCTTCGAGCCTGCGGTTGCGAGGGGATCACGGCGAAGGACGCTTGGGGAGAGGAAGGGAAGAAATGTGCCGCTGCCATGAACCCGGCGAGGCCATTTCGCCTTATAGGCGTCGTGGCAGCCCTTGGAGTCCTGTGCCAAGCGTGACCGCCGTCTGAATGTGTCGGGCGCGCCTTTTCCTTGGTGTTGACCTCGGTGAGATTCGCGGCGTGCGCCGGAAATCCTTTAGCTTCTGTCGAAGTCGGCGTGATCGCTCCACACGTCGGGCCTGGCCTTGCCTCGGGTTCGCCGACATTGATCCTTCTGGAAAGTTTTCGCCCGGAAAGCTCGAAGGAACACGATGCGCGCCGCGCTTTCGTCGTTCCGCCTCGTTGTCGGGCGCCCGCGCCCTTCGCGACGGCGCCGAAACAACGGAAGGCGTTGCTGATCAGCGTGAAGGCGGCCTCGCGGTTTCGATCGCAGTTTCGTTGGCAAGGTTGCTAGCGGCGGCGGGCGGGGCGCCGGCGCGGGGCTTCCTGCGTCCGGCGGCGACCGCGAAGGGCCGCCGATAAGAGGGTCGCCGCACTATCTCCCGCAGCGCGATCGCGTGGCGGCGCGTCGGCGAATCCGAGTTGATCGTCCCATAGACCCGTTCCTGCTTATTTTCTGTGTTCGTCGCGCGATCCGCGGACGAATTCAATGTCGACGCGAGATGGTCGAATCGAATTGGGGTCGACCAGGGCGAAAACGATCTTTCCGTCGGCGATCACATAGGAGATGCGGTTGGCGACGCTGTCTCCTAACGTGACCGGTTTTTCCCGCTCGGCGTCATAGGCCTTGATCGTGGAAAGGTTCGGATCGGCGCCGATCGGGAATCGTCGCACACTCCTTGTCGGAGAAGTCATGTCGCACCTCGATCGCGTCGGCCGAGACGCCGAGCAGGCTGGCGCCGGCGGCGGCGAAGTAGTCATGGTGATCGGCGAATCGATGCGCCTCGATGGGGCATCCGCGCGCGAACGATCTGGGGTAGAAGGAGAGCACGACCAGCCCCTTCTTCTGTTGCTCCGCCAGGACGAAGTGAAATCCTTGCCGCCTATCGCTGCCGGCAAGGCGAAGTCGGGCGCGTTGCGTCTCCCGGTTAAATGCGGCCCGCGCGTTAAGGCCGACGAGCGACAAAACTCCCGCGAGGATGAGGGTCGATGCGTTGATTGCACGCATGGGTGAGAAGCCTTTGGTTGGCGCTTGACGTCTGAATTATCGAGCAGCGGAAGGCGCCGTGGCGACCGCCGTCGCGGGCGCGGCGGCCGCGGCGTTGGCTTTCGGCGGCGGCGGCGCGACTTGGTCAGAACGCCGCCTTCATCCTGGTAGTTGAGCACGCCGATCGCGCCGACGACATGAAAGCCCAGTCCCGCGAGAATGTCGCCAACGGCGCCGGCGCGATGCGCGCGGTTCGACACGGTGACGATCAACCGATCGCGTGGAATGAAAGGCAGACTGCGCTGAACGTCGGCCGTTTGAATGCTGAGATAGACCGGAAAGCCCCCGACCTTGGTGAGTTCGTCGGGTCGGCGAATGTCGAGCACGACGAGTTGTTCGGGTTTCGACAGCAAGGCGTCGAAGGCGGCGCGATTAAGCCGCTGTGTTTTATAGGTATAGGCCGGATCATTGGCTGGCGTGACGGCGGGGGCCGGAGCGCTCGCGGTCGGCGTGCTCGGCGCGGGCGCGGCCGCTTGCTGCGCGACCGCCGGCAAAGCCGAGAGGGCGAGCGCCAATCCGGCAATTCTAGTGATGGTCTTCATTTCGATCCTCATTGATAAGTGGTGGTGAGTGCTTAGTGACGCTGGACGCCGTCAACCGCGCAGATGGGCGTTGAAGAAGTCGATCGTCCGGCTCCAGGCGAGTTTGGCCGCGGCCTCGTCGTAACGCGGCGTCGTGTCGTTGTTGAAGCCGTGTTGAACTCCTGGATAGACGAAGGCCTGATAGTCGACCTTGGCCGACTTCAGCGCCGCCTCATAAGCGGGCCAGCCGGCGTTGATGCGCTCGTCGGCGCCGGCGAAGTGCAGCAGCAAGGGAGCCTTGATTTTCTCCACGTCCGCCGCCGGCGGCGCCGCGCCATAGAAGGGAACGCCGGCGGAAAGATCGGCCGACTTCGTCGCGAGAAAATTGACGACGCCGCCGCCATAGCAAAAACCGACCGCGCCGACCTTGCCGTTGCCGATCGAGTTTTTCTTTAGAGCGCCGAGCGCGGCGATGAAGTCGTTCCGCGTCTTCGATTGATCGAGTTTTGGGAAGAGTTCGCGCGCCTTGTCCTTGTCGCCCGGATAGCCGCCGAGCGGCGCGAGCGCGTCGGGCGCGAAAGCGATGAAATTGTCGAGCGCCAGACGGCGGGCGACGTCCTCGATGTGCGGATTCAATCCGCGGTTTTCGTGGATCACCAAAATCGTCGGCGGCTTGCCTTGCGGATTCGCCGGCTGGACGAAGTAGCCCTTCACCGTCCCATAGCCTTCGGGCGAGGGGACTTCGAGCGTCGACCCCTTTATGCGGGGATCGTCCTTCTTCACCTGTTCGGCTTCGGCGAAGCGCGGATTTAGCGCCTCCAGCATGGCGAGGGCGCCGGCGGCGCCGACGGCGAGTTTCGCCGCGCCGTCGACGAAGCCGCGGCGATCGATGAAGCCATGCACGAAGAGATCGAAGAGCTTCAATGCTTCTGGCGGAAAATCCGCGGCGGTCTTGCGGTTCATGGGCCGTCTCCGTTGGTTCTGGCCAGATCAGCGGGCGAGGCGCGGCTTGTAGATGTCGTGGCAGGATTTGCACGCCGTGGCGGCTTCGCGCGCGGCGGCGGCCGCCGCGTCGAAATCCGCCTTCTCGACATAGTCCCGCGCCTGGGCGATCAATTTGGCGCCCTTGCGCGAGATTTCCACGGCGTCCGTCGCGTCGCCCTTCTTGGCGAAATAATCCTCGGTATAGTGGAACCCGTCGGAGAGAACCCCGGCGTCCTCCTTGGCGGCGTCGGCGTTTTTCGCGGTGATGTCCGGCTCGAAATATTTGACGGTCTTGTCGAGATCGCGCATCAGTTCGTCGTCGTAGTCGTGAAAATCCATCGCGGCGGCCATGGGGCCGCAACACATCGCCGCGCTCAGCGACACCGCCATGAGCAACCTTCGCATTTCGCCAAACCGCCTTTCCTTCGCCGGCGCCCGAGATCGTCCCGATGTCGCTATGGCGTCACGATGATTTTACCGGTGATGCGGGCGTGCAGCCCGCAGTTGATGTCGATCACGCCGCTCTTGTCGGCGAGGACCACGAAACTTTCCTCCGTTTCGATCCGCTCATTCGAACGGAACTCCTCGCGCCCCTCGCGAAAGCCGACGACGGAATGCGGAACCGGATCGCGATTGGTGAACTCGATTTTGGTTCCGGCCTTGACGGTGAGCGACGGCGGGTCGAAAGCGAAGTTCTCGATCGCGACCCGCGCCGTCTCCGCCTCGGCGGCGTAACTGGTCAGCGCCAGCAACGCCGTAAAAGCCATGCGGATGTGACAGATCGCCATTGTCGGATCAGGCGAGAATGTCCGTGACCACTTTGCCATAGACGACCGTGGGCCGTTCGGCGCGGCCGGCGCGCAGATAGATCGTCTTGAGATGGTCGAGGCCGAGCAACTGCAACACCGTCGCGTGCAGATCATAGGTGTCGACCGGATTCTCCACCGTCTTCAAGCCGATTTCGTCGGTTTGGCCATGGGTGTAGCCATGCTTCAGCCCGCCGCCCGCGAGCCACTGCGTGTAACCCCACGGATTATGGTCGCGCCCGTCGCCGCTCTGACCATAGGAGGTTCGGCCAAATTCCGAGGTCCACACGACCAGCGTATCGTCGAGCAGTCCCCGCTGGGCGAGATCGGCGAGCAGCCCCGCGACGGGCTTGTCGATGGCCTTGGTGTGCGCGCCATGATTGGCCTCCAGCGCGCGATGCGCATCCCAGCTCGCGTCGTCGCCCTGCCCCAAGATGTCGATCGGTCCCGAGACGACATGCACGAAGCGGACATTGCGCTCGACGAGGCGGCGCGCCCGCAACAGCACCGAGCCCATGTCCTTCGTGGCGTCGTCATTAAGGCCGTAAAGCGCCTTGGTCGCCTCGGACTCCTTGGAGAAATCGACGGCCTCCGGCGCCGTCGCCTCCATGCGATAGGCGAGATCGTAGGAACGCGTGCGCGCCGCCAATTCGCTGTCCTGCGAGCGCCCGACGGCGTTGATGTCGTTCAGCTTAGCTAGAAGATCGAGGCTCTCGCGCTGCTGCCGCTGGCCGACCAGCTCCGGCGGCTCCTGATATAGGATGGGCTGCGCGCCGGGGCGGAAGGCCGTGCCCTGATAAACCGCCGGCAGGAAGCCCGAACTCCAATTGACCGAACCCGCGCGCGGCTCGCGTTTGCCGCCATAGAGCACCACGTAGGGCGGCAGGTCGGGATTGGCGGAGCCCAGCGCATAGGAGACCCAGGCGCCGAGCGACGGCCGCCCGGGGCTCACGTCGCCGGTGTTCAGCTTGAGGATCGAGATGTCATGCGTGGCGCCGACCGTCACGCTCGATTTGATGAAGGTGAGCTTGTCGGCGTGTTCGGCGAGATTGGGCAGCCAATCGGAAAACCAGGCGCCGCTCTGGCCATATTGTTTCCATGTTCGCTTCGAGGCGAACAGCTTGCCGACGCCGCCCTGCGTGCTGGTCTTGATGCCCTTGAGGAAGGACTCCGGGACATCCTGGCCCGCGAGACGCACCAACTCGGGCTTATAGTCGTAAAGATCGAGCGTGCTCGGCGCGCCGTCCATGTGCAGCCAGATGACGGATTTCACCTTCGGCGCGAAATGCGGCGGCTTGGGCGCCAGCGGGTCGATGAAGGCGGCGGCGTTGGCGTCGGGGACGCCGAACCAGCCGCCGCCCGGCATGAAACCGCTCACGGCGAAGCCTCCGGCGCCATATACGGCGCCGCGCAACCATTGGCGGCGCGACGATTTGATGAGCATGATCGTGATCCTTTTCGATGGAGGGATGCGCTGGGTTCAGAAGCGGTAGACGAACTCGTTGGAGTTCACGACGGTGTGCACGAGATCGACGAAGGCCGAGGCGCGCAGCGGATCGGTGGGTTTCGTGGTCGCGCCGACGGGGAGAGCGAGCGAAATTTTTCCGTCCTCGGCCTTTTCGGCGATGGTCTTTTGATGCTGGACAAGGAAGGCTTGCAGCAGCTTCTTTTCTTCGTCCCTCGGTTTGCGGCCGAACAGGATTTCATAGAGGCGATCGAGCTGCGCGGACTTGTCCAGGCCAGCCTCGTTGATCACGCGGCCCGCCAACGCCTGCGACCATTGGAAGACGATATCGCTGTTATAGAGCGTCAGCGCCTGAAGGGGCGTTGTCGTTACGTCGCGTTTGCTGTGGATTTGCTGGGCGTTCGCCATGTCGAAGGTTTCGAGCAAAGGATAGGGCAGACTCCGGCGCGTAAAGATGTAGATGCTGCGTCGCGTGTAATCCTTCGGATCCTTCGACGTGGTCCAGGCGGGGTCGGCGTTGAAATTGCCGCCGCCCGTGAGATTGGGCGGGATCGGCGGGAATACGCTCGGCCCGCCGAGTTGCTCGTTGAGCTTGCCCGAGGCGACGAGGATCGAGTCGCGAATTTCCTCCGCCTCGAGCCGCTTGCGCGGAAACACCGCGAGCAGCTTGCCTTCTGGATCGGCCTTGACGACGTCCTCGCGCTGATTGGACGACTGGCGATAGGCGCTGGAAAGAAGAATTTGTCGATGCAGCTTCTTCACGTCCCAACCGTCCTTGACGAAATGGTCGGCGAGATAGTCGAGCAACTCCGGATTGGTCGGTTTGTCGCCGGCCTTGCCGAAATCGCTGACGGTGGCGACGATCCCCTTGCCGAAATATTGATTCCAGACGCGATTGACGAAGACGCGCGCTGTCAGCGGATTGCTTGGGCTGACCAGCCAATTGGCCAGCGCCGTGCGGCGGCCTGACGAAGTCTCGGTCGGCTTGATGTCGGGCTTCTCGCTCGTCATCGCCTCGGGAAACGCGGGCCGCACCTCATCCGTCGGGCGTTCGTGGTTGCCGCCGAAGAAGATGAAGGTCGGCGGCGAATTGGAATGGCCGAGTTCGGTCGCCGTCGTGAATGTGTCGGCCCCTCGCGCCGGCTTTTTATTGGCGAATTTGCGCAGCTCTTGCGTGAGCTTTTGATACTCCGCCCACTTCCGCGTGATCTCCTCGCCGTGCTCCGGCGCCGTGGCGTCTTCCGCGGCATAACGCAGAAAGGCGCCGAGCGCCGCGTCGTCGGTAACCGCCTCCAGGCGATGGTTCACCCAACGGTCGAGGGCGTTCCACTGGTCCTTAGGCTTGAAGATCGACTTGCGGCTGTCGGTTAGATAGCGCTCCTTGTGATATTTGTGGGCGGCGTCGCGAACACTGTCGATAATCGCCTTCTGCTTGGCGCGAATATCCTTCGTCGCCTCGTCGTAGATCGCTTGCGCCTTCTCGTAGGCGATTTCCTGCTCGCCCTTGGCCGCCGGCGCCTTCTCCTCGAAGGCGGTGTTGGCGAAGAAGGCTTGCAGCGAATAATAGTCCTTCTGCGAGAATTTGTCGGTCTTGTGGTTGTGGCAGCGCGCGCAACCAACCGTCGTGCCGAGAATCGCCTGGCCGACCGTGTCGGTCATGTCGGTGGTGATCTGATATTTGCGCTGAACGAGATCACGCGAATTGCTGTTGTCGGGATAGCCGGCGAGAAAGCCCGTCGCCACCAGCACGCTCTGATCGCCAGGCGCGATTTCATCACCGGCGATCTGCTCCTGAACGAAGCGCGCGTAGGATTTGTTCTCGTTGAAGGCGTTGATCACATAGTCGCGATAGCGAAAGAAATTCGGCCGCGTATTGTCGTTCTGAAAGCCCGCGCTGTCGGCGTAGCGAGCAAGATCGAGCCACAGCCGCGCTTGCCGCTCGCCGTAGCGCGGCGAAGCCAACAGGCGGTCGACGAGCTTTTCATAAGCGTCCGGTGACGCATCCTTTTCGAAGGCGGCGACCTCTTCCGGCGTCGGAATGACGCCCCACGCGTCGAGCGTCGCGCGCCGAATGAAGGTCGCGCGGTCGGCGTCGGGCGAGGGCGCGAGGCCCTTCGCCTCGATCTTCGCCAGCACGAAGGCGTCGAGGGGCTGGCGCACCCAATCCTTTCGCGCGACCACCGGAACGAATTGCGCCTGAACCGGCTGCCACGACCAATGCGGCTTGGAGGTGGGGGCCTTGCTCGCCGCTTCGGGCTTCGGAGCCGCTTCGGTCGGCGGGGCCGCCGAAACAGGCGACCCAACAATGGCGACGTCTTTAGCTTTTTCCTCCGCCGCGGCGGTGAGCGCGAGCGTCGAGGCGCTCAACAGCAAAGCCGCGATGCCGAACTTCATCGTCCTTCTCATGTTCCACCCCTCGTCGAATGCCCTTGCCGCGAGCGGCGCGTCGCGTCGCGCGACCTCGCCATTACGCCAATTTCCTACTCATTCGGTCAGATTAGTATTCTAATCACGATATGTCTATAGTCTCGGTGGGAAAAGTTTGTTAGCTTCCGTAGGAGGGCGTCGGGTAATATCCGCAAAGATGGGCTATGACAGCCTTTGTGACACGCTGTCAGACCATTGAAGCACATCTATTTAGTATGATACGATTCAGCATGAGCGGCGGGCACCTCGGCAGGAGTCCGCGGGGCGCCCTGGGGTCGTTTGGAATGGAGGATGTGAGAGATGAAGACGTGGACATTGCATCGCGCCACTTGGCTCACCGTCCGACGCGGCTCGTCGATTAGGGGCAACATCGGGCTCACTCATAGCGCTCCGCCCGGAAGCAACATCCCTCAGGCGAAGGACTGCATCCGTCAACAACGGGGGCGGCATATTAAAGTTCTGTTCGCGGCGCTTGGAGCCGTTTTTGTCGCCAACGTGGCGGTGGCGGAGCCGCTTCCCTTGTTGCAGGGCGCAGCCACATTTTCGGATTGGCGTGGCGACGCCCCTGGCGTTCGGCGAAAAATTTCCCCGGCCGATCTGCCCGCCCCCTTTGCGAGTGATTCGACCGCTTCGCGTTCGCAGGTCGTCCCGCGTCCCGCGGATGCCGCGCCCAAGACGCTTCCCGGCTTTGAGGCGGAGTTGCTCGCCTCCGGGCTCGAGGGCCCGCGCGTCATTCGCATTTCGCCCAACCATGACGTCTTCGTCGCCGAGAGTAATGGCGGACGCGTCCATGTCTTTCGCCTCGATGCGGATGGAGCGAAACCCACGAAAGACACGGTTTTCGCACGCGAGCTTGACCGACCCTACGGTCTCGCCTTCTATCCTCCCGGTCCCGACCCGCGGTGGCTCTATGTCGCGACGACTTCGAAAGTGCTGCGCTACCCTTATCGCGCCGGCGACCTTGAGGCGCGCAGCGCGCCCGAAACCGTCGTGAGCGATCTGCCCCAGGGAGGCCATTGGACGCGCGACATCGTGTTCTCGCCTGACGGCAAGACGCTGTATGTCGCGGTGGGCTCGAAAACCAACGTCGCCGAAGGGCATGCGCGCCCGCCGGCCGAAGAGGTGGCGGCGCTGGAAAAGGCTAACGGTTTCGGTGCGAGCGGCGGGCCCGAGTTCGAGCGTGCCGACGTGCTCGCATTCGATCCTGAGGGCGTGCACAAACGCGTGTTCGCGACAGGCCTGCGCAACTGCTCCGGACTGACGATCAGGCCCCACAGCGACGAATTGTGGTGCGTCGTCAACGAGCGCGACTTGCTCGGCGACGATCTTCCGCCGGACTATGCTACGCGCGTACGAGAAGGCGCGTTTTACGGTTGGCCTTGGCTCTATATCGGCGGCAATACCGACCCGCGTCATGCTGGCGAACGGCCGGAGTTATCGGGACGCGCTTCTGTTCCTGACGTGCTGCTCCAGCCCCATTCCGCGCCGCTAGGCATCACCTTTTACGAAGGCGCGCAATTTCCGTCCGAATATAAGGGCGACGCCTTCGTCGCGCTGCACGGCTCATGGAACCGCGCCAAACGCACCGGTTACAAAGTCGTGCGGCTGAAGTTCGAGAACGGAAAGGCTACGGGGGAATACGAGGATTTTCTGACCGGCTTCGTCTTGGACGATGCGCGTGTTTGGGCGCGGCCGGTCGACGTCGCCGTCGCGCCAGACGGCGCGCTTCTTGTCAGCGAGGACGGGAACGGGACGATCTGGCGAATTTCTCATTCGAGCAAGTGAGGAAAATCGAAATAGCTAACAGAAGCGCGCACACGCCGCCTTCGAAGCCGTGTCGTGGTGGCCGCATCTACGATTCGAATCTTCCAAACAATCGCCATACGCCGCTCTTGCGCCTCGAAAAGCTCGCGCAAGAACTCGGCGTGAAAGCCAATATTCTCGCCAAGCTCGAGTTCTTCAATTCGATTGTTAGCGTTAACGATCGCATCGGCAATCAGACGGCTTTCGAGACGACGCGTGAAATCGCGCGCGTGAAGGGCCCGCCCGTCGGCATTTCATCAGGCGCGGTGCTCGAAATCGGCGCGCGACCGGAAACCGCGACGGCGGAATGCACGAACGCCGAAGCGCGCGATCGTGGTTTACGCCAATTTCTGGTGCGCGGCGTACAGAAGGCCGAATCAATCGCGGTTCTGCATGCTTGACGCACAATATGGTGTGCGGCTGGCGTCTCATCCCGATCGCAGGCGGGCAAAGCATGTAATCAACGCGTCGGCGACAAGGATCAGCAAAGTTACTTCACGCCGACATGACAACAACTCGTAAACCTATCCAAACAATGCCCGGTCTGCCCTATCAACACATCGCGTTTGAGATGAGATCCCGTTAGGCTAAACGCTGGATGCGCTTAACAACCCCGCCGCGAGGTTTCGTTTTCAGCCTCTCAGGCCGTCACGTGGATTCCAAAGTTCTGACTTCTTTCAACCGGCCGAATTTGGCGATTGCTTCAGCTAATGTTCGGCGAAGTCGCCGCCATGCGAGAACCAGCGCGGTTGCGCTCAAGGCGAGCCCAAGAGCGATCCAGCTCGCCATCCATACGTTCCAAATCCCGCGATTTTCGAACCAACCGAAATCCCAATGGTGGACAGCCGTGTAGAGCCAGCGATAGGCGCGTCGGCTCGCGTCGAATTTCGCGAGAAGGCGTCCGTCCTTGGGGTCGATGTAGAGCGACGTGTGACCCGCATCCGCGAGATCGACGCGCAGCACGGGCAGTGGCTTATCGACCGCGCTTTGGCGGCGGTTGGGGTAATAATAGCTGTCGTAGGCCCCCAGCTCTTCCAGGCCAGCGATTTTATTTTCGCCGGCGAGCCGCCGCGCCGCGGCGAGCAGAGCGTCAGGCTCGAAGCCGGCCTTTGCTCCCTCGACGTTCAATGCGCGCCTCGTGCCGTCGCGAGTGACGCCAAGCAGGACCGCGTCGTCGC
The DNA here is from genome assembly GCA_963699455.1 of uncultured Alphaproteobacteria bacterium. Classification (GTDB taxonomy): domain Bacteria; phylum Pseudomonadota; class Alphaproteobacteria; order Rhizobiales; family Beijerinckiaceae; genus Methylocystis. The sequence goes on from CAVOTY010000001.1 coordinate 14,029, forward strand.
CGAGGCGGCCCCAGCTCGCCTCCACGACGTCCGAACCCGTCGCCAGCGCGGCGCTCGGCTTCCAAGTCGAAACCACCGCTGGCAACGCCGTCCCGCGATAGCGCGCCAGCTCCTCCCCGCTGGCGTTCGCTTGCGAGAAAATTTGCATGGGATTGGTCGAGAGATAGCCGCTGGTCGCCCAGAGCAGCGCGAAACCACCGCCGATGAGGCCAGCCCAGAAGTGATATTTGAACCAGAACTCGCGGTAGGGCTGGGTGCGGCCTCTCGCATAGGTCGACCGCCCGAAAAATCCAGGCCGCCATCGAATCCAGCCAAGCACGAGGCCAGTCAGCGCGCCGGACGCGGCGAAGAAGCCAACCCATGTCAGGGCGTCGCGACGATATTCGCCGGCGCCAAGCGCGTCCAGCCAGCGCAACAAATGCAGCCAATTGCCGATGTAGGATAAACCTCGCTCGGCGCGCGTCGCGACCTGCGCAACCTCGCCGGTCCGCGCCGAGACCACGATCTGCGTGCCCGCGCCATCCTCCACGGCGAAGCGATGGAAGGGTTTTAGGGTTTCGGCGTTGCGCACGCCGATCGGCGCATCGACGGTGTCGAGATAGGAGAGCGTCGCCGCGCCCAGCCAACCGCGGGCGATGCGTTGCGCCTGATCGACGGAAAAGTCGATCAGCGCCCCATCCAGCGCCGAAAGCGCGAAGCGGCGGTCGCGATCGTCCGCGACGAGCCAGACCGGCGCGCCGCCAACCCGCGCGAGACGCGCATCGGCGATGGCGTCGTCCCCACGCGCGTTGCCCGAATGTTCGCCGCCGCCCGCCATACGGCCACCCATCCCGCCGCCCGCTCTTTCCCGCTTCGAGGCTGCGCCGCGCGCCCATTCGCTCACACGTAGCGCGTCGCCCAGTGAGAGCCAGCCATCTTCGGGCGCGAGACTCGCCGCGTGGGCGAGTTGCTGCGCGCGCGAGACGCCCGGCGCGCCGATGAAGGCGATGATCGACCCGGTCGAAAACCAGACGAGCATGAACAGCGCCAAGACGACGCCGACCCAGCGATGGAGAAAGGTGAGCGTGGACAGCATGGAATTGGCCTCCATTGAGTGCGCGTCGGGTTGAATCCTCCCGCGCCTTCAATGCGCGAGTGGATCCGGGCGCAGTTGAAAATTCACCACGAGCGGACTGGAATAGCTCTGCTGCGTCTTGCCCGGGGCTCCGGGCGCCAGCGCGTCGACCGCCTCGATATGGAAGGGCGTGCGATTGCCCGAGGTCGACCAGAGGCCGCGGCCCTTCCAGCCGGCGTCGGGATCGTCGATGCGCCCGTCGACACCCTTGGCGTAGAAGCCCATCGGGTACGGCACGCGCAACTCGACGATGCGGCCATTCGCCAATGCATGCAGCGAGTCGGACTGATTGCCCGTGGCGAACGGAGTGTTTGGTCCAAGCCCCAAAATGTCGTGCCGATCGACCCAAGCGTAATATGGCGTTTCGGCGGCGCCCGGCGCGCCAGAAAAGCCTGGCCCCGGCAGCGGATAGAAGCTCCAGCCTTCCGGACACTTCTCGCCTTTTTCGGCGTCGGCGCCGTTGAGCGGCCCCTTGCACTTGCGGCGATCGAAGCTCGCAAGATGCCCGCTGCCGAGCGCGGCCCAGAATACACCGTCGCCATCGACGTCCGCGCCGCGAATGCCGTAGCCTGGTGGAGGGACCTTATAGACTTCGGTCAGCGCCGTCCGAGGCGGATCGGTGCCGAGCGCGACGCGGATCGCATAGCCGGGGAAGGTGAAATTCGAGCCCCATACGGAACCATCCGCGGAGCTCCAGGAAACGCTATAGAGGCCATAGGGAACACGCGTGTCCCTGGTCGGATCAACCGCCTTGCCGGGCTCGTTGTAATCCTCGCCGCGCTTGCCGTCGCCGTTCGTATCGACGATGAGCGCCGTCCACCCCTGCGCCTTCGCCGGGTCGCGGGTCTCCCAGAACTTCTTGGTCTCGACCCAGCCGAGCACCGCGCGTTCACCCTGCGTGGGATCATTGAGGAATAGCGTGTCGTTTGCGTCAGCCGCGAAGTTCAGATGATGCGAGCCGAAACAAGTGTCGATGAACGACCATGCCTTGGATTTGGGATCGTACACCGAAACCTGCCGGGCGTTGCCGACGAAGCCGTCGGGCTTGGCTGACAGCGGATAAAGCTGCGCGGAGCGAAGGGGTGAACCGTTTCCGCAATAGTCGGGCGTGTTTTTCGGCGAACGCGTCTGGGCGGCGAAATACACGCGGCCCCGCGCGTCCATCGTCGGCGTATGCGCGTTGAACCTGCTGTTCCAGAGCGCCTCCACGCCAAAATAGGGAGACGGCGCAACGACGGGATTGGCGAGAAGCGAACTCGGCGCGTTCGCGTCGCGCAATTGCGCGGGAAGCAGCGTCTTGGTGTTTTTGACAGGGTCGAGCACGGGAACGTCGTCGCTGCCGAGTTCCGTCGCGCCGTAGATCAATCCGTATGGGTTGATCGTGGGGTTGCGCTTGTCGGTCAGCGCGAGGTCGTGAAGGTAATGTCTGGAATCGGCATAGTCGCGCACCGTGATGACGAGGTTGCGCTCGACCCCAATGGGACGCGGCGGCGTCTCGCGCGGAAGCTCGCCGGCGGCGATGCGGTCGGTCCAATCGGCGAACAACGCGAGCTGCCCGCCATCCGCCGATTCGAGACGCGTTATGCCGTTGATCATCGCCGTGCCGCCTTGGCCCGATTGCAGGCGCCGCCGCCACGCCTCGAGAGAAGACTCGAAATGGCCGAGCGCGGGGGGAATCGTGCGCGTCGCGAAGTTACCGATCTGATGGCAAGGGCCGCAGCCGTTGGTCTTAACGAGATCGAGCCACTGCTCTTGCGAGTGGAAGTTTTCCGGAACGCCGTTGCCGGAACGACCCGTACCCGGGAATTTGTCCCGACCCGGAACCTTTAGCAGCGAGAACCAATAGATCGGCGGATAATACTGCGCCGCTGCGGCTGGGTTCGGCGCTACGACCGCCGCGAGGTTGAGGATATTGCCTGGCTCCGCGGTGGCTTTATAAGAATCGACGAGTCCGTAGCCGCGCACCCACACTCGATACTTGGCCTTGGGCAAATCAGGGATCACGTAACGGCCCTGTTCGTCGGTGACGACGATCTTCGCGTAGCGGGTGCCGAGGTCCAGCGTCTCGGCGATGACCCAAACGCCGGCTTCACGGCCCGCTCCGCTCGTGACGACGCCGCCGATGTCGTCGGCGTCGATGTCGACTGGCGAGGAGGTCCCAATTGCATGAGCCGGCGTTGATATGGCGGCGATCAGCGCGAGAGCGCTGGCAACAGCAAGGCAATTCCTTCGAAGGCTCATTGCTCCTCCGCGGCGCCAATCAAATCCGGTTCGAAAAAATGCCCCGCGCGATCGCGCTTGGCCGCGAGATAACGCAGATTGTGATCATTCCTGCGTCCCAGCACGCGATGATCGGACGCGACGTCGATCCCCGCATCCTGCAACGCTTCGATTTTGGCGGGGTTGTTGGTCATTACCCGCACGCGTGTTGCGCCGAGCTGTTTCAGCATGTCGGCGGCGAAATCGAAAAAGCGCTGATCATGAGAGAAACCCAGCACCTCATCCGCGTCGTAAGTATCGTAACCGTGGGCCTGTAGATCGTATGCGCGAATTTTGTTGGACAGGCCGTTGCCTCGCCCTTCCTGATCCAAATAGAGCAACACGCCGCCGCCGTTCGTCGCCATGTCGCGTACGGAGCCGCGCAGCTGGTCGCCGCAATCGCATTTGAGGCTGCCGAAAAGATCGCCAGTCAGGCAGGCGGAATGCAGCCGAACCGTCACCGGCTGAGCGAAATCCGGCTTGCCGACGATGATCGCGACCTGATCGCGCAAGCCCTCGCCGCCGCGAAAGATCACGAACTCGCTGTTCGGCGCGCCTTCCAACGGTGTTGACGCGCGGCCGACAATGCGCAAGGAGGCTTTGCGAACCGCGCGATAGCCGCGCAGATTGGTCAGTGCGACCGATAGCAGATCCGGCAACAACGCTTCGACTCCAGGCGCCGCCAGAACCATGGCTGCCGGCAAAACGAGCGACAAGCGCATGAGTTCAAGCGCGCCGAAATAAATCGGCGGCAATGAGGCCGCCGGCGCGTCGATGCGCGCGTTCGCATCGAGCGCGAGGGCGTGAACGCGCTCGACGTCGATTTGCGGTAAAGCGACAAAGCCGGGCTCCGATCGGTCGAGCCCGAGCCGCCGCAACCGGGGGGCGGTGAGGACGAGCCGAGCCGCTCCCTGCGCCGCCCAATCGAGATGCCCGGCGAGTTCAGCGTCGAGAGCCTCGACGCCGACGACCACGATCCGCGTCGGGCCATCGCGAAGGACTACCGGCCTACCGGCTCGAATTTCGCCGATCGCTCGCTCCACGTCGATCATGCCGACGGTGAAAGAGGTGCGCTTTCGCGCGGGAATTTGAAACACGGACGCCCCGATCCAGGTAGCTTACAGTTGGAAAATGGAGCATAGTCAGTAAAACCTATAGAGCAACATGAAAATGCAGTGGGTGGCCTCATGCGAAGCGCAACGGGACGGCACATGACGCGAACCGAGGCGGATTTCGAGGAACAGCGAACGAGTTATCTCCGCGTGCCCTCTCCTTGTTCGGCGGACGTGTTTGCCCCGTTTCGGCTGGCCCCGGCGGATCATCCCTTCGTCGTCGCGCAACTTGGTCAATCGCTCGACGGGCGTATCGCCACGATCAGCGGCGAGTCGCGCGACATCAGCGGCGCCGCGGCCCTCGATCACCTGCATCGCCTTCGGGCTCATGTCGACGCGGTGGTGGTCGGCGCGGGCACGATCGTGGCGGACAACCCGCAACTCACGGTGCGCCGCGTCGCCGGGACAAGCCCGGCGCGGGTGGCGATAGACCCCAACTGCCGCCTTGACGGCGCCGGCAAATGGCTAGCCGAGGACGGCGCGCGCCGCATCCTCGTCACAGCGATGGGCGCTGCGCCGATTTCTCCGGGCGCCGAACTGTTGCCGCTCGAAGCGCCGAGCGGAATGATTCCGCCGGCCGCCATCGTCGAAGCACTCTTCGCCAGAGGGTTGCGCCGCATCCTCATCGAGGGCGGCGCGCGGACCATCGCGGCCTTCATCGAAGCGGGTTGTCTAGACCGATTGCATCTCCTCATCGCGCCGATGATCATCGGCTCGGGAAGATCGGGCCTCGACCTTTCTCCCATTCAGAGTCTCCAATTGGCGCTGCGTCCGCGAACGCAAGCGCATCTCTTGGAGAGCGGCGACGTTCTCTTCGATTGCGATTTTTCCGGCTGTCGGCAATTCTCCAATTGAGAATCTCAGTCGGGAGCAGCAAGCGATGATCGCGCGCGAAACAATGGGCTATTCGGCCGCCGCCAAAGTCCTGCATTGGCTCGTGGCGGCGCTCGTCGTCGCACTCATCCCCATGGGCCTGACAATGGCGGATTTGAAGCCAGGGCCGCTGCAAGACAGGCTGTTCGTCTTGCATGAGTCGTTTGGCGTCGCCCTGCTGTCGCTGATGACCTTGCGCTTCGCCACCCGGCTGCGCGGCGCGCCGCCGTCCTACCCTACGTTGTCGCGCGGCGAGCGCATCGCATCAGCCGCAATCCATCATATGCTCTACCTGTTGCTGTTGGCGACACCGATCGTCGGCTGGCTGGCGCTCTCCGCCTATGGTCTCGGGCCTTCCTTCTTTGGTCTTGGGCATTTGCCGGCGCTGCTCGCCAAGGACGAGCCCCTGTCCAAAATTCTGTTTGGTTTTCACAAAGCGGGCGGCCTGCTGATCGGTGGCCTAGCGCTTCTGCATATCGCCGGCGCACTGCGCCACGCGCTCGTGAAACGGGACGATCTCCCTTGGCGAATGCTGCCCGCCCGCTGGCGTCGGAGTTAGTAGGATGCGCCGTTTCCTTTACGAAACTCCGCTTTCACCCAAGTGGATAACGCGAGGACCACGTGGAGAAGGCTTCGTCGAAGAGGCCGAGGCCGTCATCGCCAGCCGGGTTCAACCGCGACGCTCGTGGTTTACGGGGGGCGCGCAAATACGTCGACGTGACCGATTTCGCAGACCTCCGCCTGTCGTCGGGCCCAGCGCCAGTTCTCGATCGTCGGCGCCGCGAGGAGCTTTGCTTCCTCCACTGCGCGCGCGGCGCCATCGGCGAGCGCCCGGATCAGCGCTTCGTCGCGCGCCCTCAACCGCCAGGGGCTCGGCGCGGCGACGACGGCGTAACTTTGCGCTTCCAACGCCTGTCGCAGGGCTTCCGCCGCATGCGGCCCGGCGGCTGGCCCGAACCCTTTGTCGCCCGCTTGATGTCGATGAAAGGCAGCGAGCATGGGGGCGTCAGCCGCATGAGGCGGCGACCATTTTTCTTCGCCGCAATAGGAAAGCACGGCGTAGAGCGGCAGGCGCCGCTTCGCCATCTCCGCGCAAAAGCCTGCGATCCAATCTTTCGACACAAGATCGAAAAAGGCTGCCGCCGTCACGAGGTCGACGCCGCCCTCCAGCGCGCCGCCGCTGAAGTCGGCGAGATCTCGCTCGTCGAATACGATCTCCAGGCGTCGTCCATCCTTACGAAGGACGAGCGGGTTCTCCCCCTCCACGCGATCCGCCCAGGCGCGAAGCGCACGCTGCGCCGCAGCGAGCAGCAAGGGATCATGGTCGACCAGCCGCCAAGTCTGGTCCCCCGGCAAATGCGCCGCCAGCGCGCGCAAATTCGACCCGGCGCCACAGGCGAAATCGACGATCGCGACATGTTCTCGCCCGGAAAAATACCCGCAAACCGTGTCGCGCAACGCCACGTTGCGCGCACGATGGTCGGCGGCTTCGCGCAGCGCCAACCAATCGGCGTCAAAACCGCTCATCGCCCGCCCTCCACGACGCCGAACACTACACGCGCAATGCTCCGCGCTGCGTCTTCCCAATGCGGCAGCGCTTGGCCCGCGCGCCAGGACGCTTCGGCGCGCCGGGAACGCGAAGACGCATCGGTGAGGATATGGCGCAGCGCCTCGCGCAGCGCTTCAGCGTCATTCGGCGGAACCTTGACCGCCGCGGCGTCCGGAATCGTCTCCGCCGCAGCGCCGCCCGTCGTGGCGACGATGGGGAGCCCGCGCGCCAAGGCTTCGGACAGCGCCATGCCGAAGCCCTCGTAAAGCGACGCGGACACAAAGACATCGCTTGTGTCGAAAACGAGATCAAGGTCCTCGGCGGAAAGCCCGCCGAGCCGCGCGATGCGCGCGCCGAGGTTCTTTCGCTCGATCAGTCGATTCAGTTCGCGCGCGGTCCGTGGCGAGAAAGCGTCGTCGCCGACGATGCGGAGGCGCCAGTCGAGATCGACGAGACCCGCCAGCGCCTCGACCAGCAGATGGAACCCCTTGCGCGGGATGATCGTGCCGATCGCGAGGAGCATTGGCGCGCCGCCCGAGCCGCGGGCGCGCGGCGCGCGATCGGTGCCCGGCGCGACGACGACGATCCGTCGCTCCGGCACTCCGAACTCTCTTGCCAGCAGATTGGCTGTGTATGGACTGGTGACGATGACGCGCTGCGCAAGCGCGAGCGCGCGCCGTTCGCTCTCCCTCAGTGCTTCGCTGCGTTCGGCCGGAAGTCCCGTCTCGAGACATAGCGGATGATGGCAAAGCGCCACGATCGGGGCGCCGATGGCGCGGATCGCCGACTCCGGCAGAGCGTCGAAGGCGAGCCCGTCAATCATGACGACGTCGCTCGCGCGTAGCGCGCCATTAATCGCGGCGACGCTCTCGGCGATCTCCTCCGCGCTCGGGTTCGGAAAACCACTAGGCAGGCGGCAGTGAACGGTCTCGACGCCGCACGCTGGCAACGCGGTGAGCACGCGGCGATCATAACCGTAGCCCCCGCTGCGCGCATTGAGATCGCCGGGTATCCCGAAGACCAGCCGCGTCATGCCGAGATCGGGCCCTCGAACCAGGCGCGGGCCACATGCGATTCATGCAGTGTCACGCGGATGCGGGAAATTCCGTCGCCGCCGGGACCGAGCGCGCCCGAACGCGCCGCCAGCGCCATGGCGTCGAAGATGTGACGCGAAAGGAACTCCGTCGTTGTCTGCTGTCCCTTGAACGGCTCGATCTCGTCGAGATTGCGGTAGTTCAGCGGCGCCAATGTTGCTTTCAGCGCCTCATGAGCGCGACCGATGTCCACGACCACCGCGTCCTCGGTCAGGGTCTCGCGAAAAAAAGCCACATCGACTATGAAAGTCGCGCCATGCAACCTTTGCGCGGGGCCGAACAGCTCGCCCCGAAAACTATGGGCGATCATGATGTGGTCGCGAACCTCGACGGCATACATGTGGCTTCTCCAGTGGCGGGAATTAGTAGCGCACAAGCGTCGCGAGCCCGGGCGCGCGGGGCGCCAGGAGACGCGGCAGCTCGCGTGGCAAATCGACGAAGGCGATTTCTTCCGTGATCAGCGCGTCGAGGCGCGGATCGGCGAGAAGCTCCAGCGCCTTGCCAAGACGCCGCGCATGGGACCAGCGCGGCCGGCGCGAGGGCGCGACATGCCCCACTTGCGAAGAGACTAATTGCAGGCGATTGGCGTGGAAGGCGCCGCCTAGGGGCGTCGGCGTTTCTCCCGCGCCATACCAGCTCAATTCGACGATCCTTGCTTCGAAACCGGCGCAAGAGATCGCCTGGGCCAACCCCGCTTGCGACGCGCTGGCGTGAAAGACAACGTCGGCGCAAAGGCCTTCCGGCGCGAAATCCGCAGCTAAAGTGAAGCGCGTCCCCAACGATTCGGCGATGTTTGCGCGCGACGGCTCCGTGTCGACGACCGTGACTTCCGCCCCGGGAAGGCGCGCCGCTAGGGCCGCGACCAGCAGCCCCACAACGCCGGCGCCGACGACGACGACGCGGTCGCCGGGCCCCGCGCCGGAATCCCACAGCGCATTGAGCGCGGTCTCCATATTGGCGGCGAGCGCGGCGCGGCGCGGCGGCGTCGCTTGCGGGAGGGGGCGCAAAGCGTCGAGCGGCGCGACGAAGCGGCTCTGATGCGGGTGAAGGCAAAATACGATTGTGCCAATCCAGTCCGTCGGACCCGCCTCCACGCGTCCGACGGCGCAATAACCGTATTTGATCGGCAAGGCGAACTCGCCGGATTGAAAGGGGGCGCGCATGCGCTGGGCTTCCGACGGCGGAACCCGCCCCTCGAACACCAAACGTTCAGTGCCGCGGCTGATCGCGGTCCACATGGTGGCGACGCGGGCTTCCTCGGGACCGAGTGGGCGCAGCGTTTCGCGCCGCAAGGCCGTGGCGCGGGGCGCCTCTATCCACAGGGCTTCCCCGCTGATCGTTTCGGGCGGATTGGAATTCTTCACGGCGCTCAATCTTGGTTCTCGTCGGTTAGGGCCTTATCACACCACCCTTAATCCATCGCGTTGATACGGTTCCGTCTCTGCTCAGCCATGTCTGCGCGCGGCGATCCTTGGGGGAAAGGCGGCGTGTTTCCCCAATTTGGAGCCTGGCTCCATTGCTGCTAACCCTGACCGCTGCAAACGTCCAGCATATTCTCGACCGGCGTTATAGGAATAAGAGATGCATAGTCGGGTCCCGCCGGCGACGCCCGCCGGGCTGCAAAGCCTCGCCGAACTTGCCAACCGCCGCCGCTTGATCGGCTGCGTCAGCCTCGCCGTCTATATCGTGCTGCTGGCGTGGCTGGCGTCGATCCTTGGTCGCGACGGCTGGAGCACGATTGACGCCGGGATCTTCGTCGCCTTCGCGATCGCCGCGCCCTGGAGCGTGCTCGGGGTCTGCAACGCCGCGCTGGGATTCTGGCTGCTTCATTTGCGGGACGACGCGATGTCGCAAGTTGCACCGTTCGCGCCAGCCGGAGACGCGAAGTCGCCGCCACGCACGCGCACGGCCATGCTGCTGACAATCCGCAACGAGGACGTCAGCCGCGTCTTCGCGCGCCTGCGCGTCATGAAAGCCAGCGTCGACGCCACGGGACAGAGCGAAAGCTTCGACTGGTTCGTGCTCAGCGACACAACCGATCCCGATTTCGCCGCGCAAGAGGAAACGGAGTTCGCCGCTTGGCGCGACGCCGACGAAGCGGCGGCTAAGCGACAACATTACCGCCGCCGCGTCGACAATATCGGTTACAAGGCCGGCAACATCCGCGAATTCTGCGAACGCTGGGGCGCGGCATACGAATTCATGATTCCGCTCGACGCGGACAGCTTGATGGAAGGCGAAACGATTCTGCGACTCGTGCGGATCGGCGAGGCGTATCCGATGATCGGCATTTTGCAGAGCCTCGTCGTCGGCGCGCCGTCGCGCTCCGCCTTCGCGCGCATGTTCCAGTTCGGCATGCGGCACGGCATGAGAACCTATACGATGGGCGCGACCTGGTGGGCCGGCGACTGCGGTCCGTTCTGGGGGCACAACGCGCTAGTGCGCGTCGGACCCTTCGCGCGCCATTGCGTGTTGCCGAAATTGGAGGGTGACCGCCACATTCTTTCGCATGATCAGATCGAGGCCGTGCTGATGCGGCGCGCCGGCTTTGAGGTTCGCGTCCTGCCCATTGAATGCGGAAGCTATGAGGAGAATCCGCCGACGCTCGTCGATTTCGTGTGGCGCGATTTGCGCTGGTGCCAGGGCAATATGCAATATTTGAAACTGCTCGGCACGCCAGGGCTCTTACCGATGAGCCGCTTTCAGCTCGTCTGGGCGGTCAGCATGTTCGTAGGCGCGCCTGCCTGCACCGCGATCATCGCGCTCTCCGCGCTGAAGCCCGCGATCGAAGACGTTTCGAAATTCCCTTCGATCTCCGCCACCCTGCTTTATCTTACGTTTCTGATCTTTTATCTCGCGCCAAAACTGGCTGGTTTCGCCGATGTCGCGCTCACCCCCGGCGGACTCGCGCGCTACGGCAATGCGCCGCGTTTCATGGCGAGCGCCGCGCTCGATATCGTCAGCTCCTTCGTGATCGGAGCCGTCACGACGTTGAGCGTCTCAATATTCTTGCTTGGTCTGCCGTTCGACCGCTCGATCGGCTGGACGTCGCAGACGCGTGACGCGCATGGCCTCTGTCTCCGCGCCGCGGCCAGAACGCTCTGGCCGCATCTCCTGTTCGGGGCAGCGGTTATGGCGCTGGCTGGCGCTTTCGCGCCGCGTCTTCTCCTGTGGTCCTTGCCGCTGACTTTCGGCTATGTCGTGGCCATACCTTTCGCACTCGTCAGCGCTTCGCCGAAGCTCGGCGCCCGTTTCGTCCGCGCCGGCCTATGTCCGTCGCCGGAGGGCGACCATTAAAGTAAGTATCCCCCGGCAAAGCCGCATAGGCGCTAAAATATGCGTGACATTTTCTGATAGACGCGTCGGCGAGGCGGCTCATGGAGATGTCGTCTGAGCGCCAGCGCACGACGTCGAAGATGGTCGATCTGCGGTTGAGGCATGATGGCTTGGCGAAGCGTGGCCACGAGTTGGCGCAGCAAACGCCACGCGCCGGGCCGCGTCAGGCAGCAAGTCCCCAGCGGGGAGAGTCCTCGAACTCGTCTACGAGCGGTTCGAGCAGCAAGATCATGAGAAGATGCGCAAGCAGATATGGCTTGGCCGAGCGTTCGTCGAGGCCAGGTGGCCCTTTGAGCCCGACAAGGCTTTTGAGGCGCTTGAAGGCGAGTTCGATGCGCCACCTGAGGCGATACAAGGCGAGAACATCGGCTGTTGTGAAAGAACTTGGCGGGAGTGAGGTGACGAGGATTACCCACTCTGCGGCGACGAGTGTGCCCTGCGAGATTTCGTGCCGGCCTTTTGCTGCTTCCCGTCGCGCTTTACGCCGCGCCGCTTCGGCCGCCTGCGGCGACTTCTTTATTGCAACAAGACGCAAGGCGAGAGGGTCGCCCGATTTGCGGGCGATGAGGATCGGCTGATCGATCAGGCCGCGCTCTGCGCCTTTACGGAGTATGGCGAGCAGATCGATGGGTTGGTTGTCATCGCCGAGCCAACGGGCATTCTTCCATCCCGCCCGCACCACAATGTCAGCGCCGGCCTCCAAGATTTCGCCGATACGGTCGGGTTGTAAATAGGCGCGATCACCGATGCGGATTTCTCCTTCGACAACCGGTATGCGATCGACCCTTTCACCGCCTTTTTCATCCGTGAGCTCAAAAAAACCGAAGCGTTCGCTTGGCAAGTCGAATGCACTGTGAATGCGCCATAATTTGTTTTTCGTTTTGGAGACGGCGCCCGCCTTCGGAACCATAGTGGCGTCGATGAGGCGGATAAGTCGGCCCTGCGCCACCTTGGGCGCATCAAACTCCAGCGTTTGGCCAACGAGCAGGGCGAGCCAATCGCCGCATTGACGCAAGCGGTAAAGCAAGGCGACGTTGGAGATGTCGACAAGTCCGACCGCACTCGCCCACGCGGTTGTGCTCCGCAAGCCTCTTGTGCCCAGACAATAAGCGAAGATCATGCGTAAAAGGTCGACGGCGTTTGCGATTGCGCGCGCGTAAGAAAGCTTTCGTCTCGCGTGCGCTCACCTCAAGGCTTGTCGCTCCGCCCAGCCGAGCGACAATGTGCTTCTAGTCGCGATTGTTTAGCGATTCGTGAGTCATCCCATGCTGGAATCACAAGCGATTCCGCCGGTCAACCGTTATTTTAGCGCCTATGCGGCAAAGCCGGGGGATCTCCCTTACGGTTTAGCGTCGGCCCAACAGCATTCGCATTCGCTGCGCAGGTTTTCATTTCGATCTTGGGTTGGCCGAACTTGCAGCCGCGCCCGCGCATGAGAACAAATAACTAATTCAACTATTTACAACGCACGCCAATTGTTGCAGCCGTCTGCGACCCCACGATGAAAAAACCGTTTCGTATTGCCCCGAAATTATGGAAAAGTGACACGCTCCGTTCATCAAACTTGCCGCACGGCAGCAGACGTCCTGGCTTCAAATTCTCTATGCCAGCCGCGCCGCCCTGCCGCGCGCGATTTCGCCCTCATTGTAATAGCGCGCAGCCTGTTGGACGGAGCGATGCCGAGACTGCTGCATCGCCTCGGGGAGCGGCACGCCGGCGCGCGCGGCTTCGGTGAGATAGCCGGAGCGCAGCCCATGCGCCGAGAATTGCCCCGCGTCGAGACCGGCGGCGGCGCAACGGCTCTTGATAATCGCATTGACGCTTTGCGGATCGAGCGCGGCGGCGCCGATATTTCCCCATTTGTCGATCCGCCGAAACACCGGACCAGCGTCGATTTTCGAAAAGGCGAGCCAGGCGCGCAGAGCTTCGACGGGCCGGCCGACGACGAGCACGCTTTCGCCTGCGTCGGCGGATGAGGTTTTTGTACGCCGCAGCCGAATCGCCAAGACGGGAAGCTTTTCGCCGTTCAGCGCTTTAGCGTCAGCGGCGACCGGCTCGCGTTCCTCGGCATCGTCGACTTTGAGCCGTGCGATTTCCGAGCGGCGGCGCCCGCCGGAACCGAAGGCGAGCAACAAAAGCGCGCGATCCCGCAGATCTGCCGCCTTGCCCCGCCCGCAGGTCGCGAGCAGAGAATCGAGAACGTCGCGCGTGATCGCCGCCGCGCTTTTGCGCGCCCGGGGCCGGTCGGCGGCGCGAACGGCGAGACGCAACGCGTTCCGAATAGACGAATTGCTGAACGGCCCTTCGAGCCCGCGCCAGCGATGCAAGCTGGACCAGAGCGCAAGGCGCCGGCGCACCGTCGCCGGCGCATGCGGGCCGGTGGATTTCAGGCGACCTTCGGCGCGCAAGACCCCGGCCACCGCCTCGGGCATCCCGTGTTCGGCATTTCTCTCGCGCTCTTCCTCGTCCCACAGATGATGGGCGATGAAGCGCAGCACCGTCGTTTCCGTCGCCGGCCAGGCGAGCGGCTCAGCCGTGGAGGCGCGCGCCCAAGCCTCGAGATAGGCGAGATCGGAGGCAAGCGCCCGCAACGAGTTTGGGCCCGTGCCAGTCTTGGCGAGATGCGCCAGCGTATCGATTTCCGCTGTGGTCAGCGTCTCGGCCAAGCGGTCGCGCGCCGCCATCGGCAGGAGCCCAGCAAGCACGTCGATGGCGAAATCGTCGCTCTTCGAACTCATGACGCGCCCAAGGGCCCAAGCACGGTCACGCCCTCCGCATGCGCGGCCGCGGCGAGCTTCTTGTCCAGCGTCGCGAGCGGCAAATGTTCGCGCAACGCCAAGTCCAGATAGGCGGCGTCGTAGGCGGAAAGACCGTGTTTGATCGCAAGGCGCGCGACCGTCACCGCGTCGCTCGGGCCGGCGTTGCGCAGCGGGATCGTCGCGAGGCGGTCGAGCGAGATATAAACCCCCGCCTCAACGATCCGGTTTCGCCGCAGCGCCGTGACGAGCAGGCTGCGCGTTTCGTGCCAGAAGAGATCGGGCGCGATCGCGTCTTCCGATTTTAGCCGAAGAGCCAGGGCGTCGACGATTTCGGTTCTTTCGTCCGGCAACAGCCAGCCGGCCGCGACGGAGGCGTCGACGATGAAGGCCATCAGTAGCGATGTCCTTCATGACGCCAGGCCAGGATCTCTTCGAGGGTGACTTTCTTGCGGGTCCCGTCGTCGCGTTCCCGAAGCATGGCCTCGACGACGGCGGCGCGGCGCGCCTGATCGTCGAGCGCGGTCATCTTCACCACCGGCTCGTTGCCACGGGCGATGACGACTTCCTCGCCGGCTTCGACCTTGGCGACGAGTTCGGACAGCCGGGTCTTGGCTTCGCCGATGTTCACGGTGATGGACATTGGGTTCCTCGATTTGAGATGTGCAGCGCGCTGCTTCAGTATCGACGTCCCTGGTTCTTCCAGGCGATGAGCTCCTCCGCCGTGGCCGGTTTCGCCAAGGCGCCAGCGTCCTCGATCGGAACGCGACGCGCCTCGGCGTCAAAGGCGGTGAGCTTGGCGACCGGCGCGCCGTCGCGGCAGATGACGATCTCCTCGCCCGCCTCGACTTGGGTGATAAGTTCCTCGAATCGCGCCTCGGCTTCTTTCACATCGATGGTCATGGGCATGGCCGCTTCCCCTCATGGAGCCGGAAGGCCAACGATAAATCGGCTTTTGTGAGTTTCGGATATTCTTTTGGCTTGGTCAAGCGCCTAGCCAGATCACCATCGATAATTGGTACTTATCGATAGTTCAACCGGGCTTCACCTGGCATCACTATCCATAGGCAGGGTAGATATGGAACTGAGAATGCAAGAGACATTAGCCTCCCCGCGTTGTAATTTGCGGCGATGCAGCGTGTTTGCCGTCAACAACCCGGTCTCATTCCGTCGTCTAGGGGCTCCGCTCGAGGTACCTCGTGGTGGATGATGAGCCGGAAGTATGCGCGAGCCTTCGCCGGGGCCTGGAGCCAGCGGGATTTTCTGTCTCCGAAGCTCATTCCGTTTCAAGCTTGAAACGTCAATTTGAAACAGACCAAGGGATATCGGTGCTCACTCTGGACCTGAACCTCGGCTCCGACGATGGGCTGAAGCTGATCCATTCGCTGCGGTCGTCCAGGAATATTCCCATTATTGCGGTCACGGCGCGCGCCACACCCTATGATCGGGCGCTCGGCCTCGAAGAGGGCACGGACGATTACATCACAAAGCCGTTTCTCATCTCCGAGGTTCTCCTACGAATACGCAATGTTCTGCGTCGATACGAGCTTGAGACATCCCAGTGGATGAGATCATCGTGCGATCCAGAAGAAATAAAAACGTCTGTAGGGACTGTAAATTTTCGCAAGAGAATTGCTCAGAAACCCAATGGAGATATTTTTGATCTGACTGACGCGGAATTCGATATTCTTGCGCTGTTCGTTCGTCATCCCGATCGTATCCTGTCCAGAGACGATATTATGATGATATGGAAAGGAAGGCATTGGATGCCGACTGACCGTACTTTGGATGGACATATTGCTCGGCTGCGAAAGAAAATCGAACCGAATTCGGACGCGCCACGTATTCTTCGAACTGTTTGGGGCGTTGGATATGTTTATCTAGCGGACGCGCCGCGAAATACATAATTACGGGGTCAAGAGCGCTTTTAGAGCTTCCGCAAGAGCTATTTTGAATTGTCGCCTTTCGAGTGCGCTCGGTCCGTCCGAGACGCCTTGCCTTTCGTCTCCATGAGACAGTTCGCAGAGATTCAACACTTTAATCAACTCCCGGTGCGCCGGTGCGGCAGCGAGACCCTCGGCAATACTCAAATCCCCCGGCTGAACCCGCGTGACAATCACCACGACAGGTTCGCCCGACTCAAGCACGGCCAGGGCGTGCTTGAGGTTTCGCACGGGAACAACCGCATAAAACAAGCCTTCCAAAATTCGTGCAATGTTCTTGCGCAAATCTTCTTCAGGCTCAATGAGTAGGACTACTTCGCCATTTCCCAACAAGTCTCGACTTTCGCCGCCGGTCTCGTTTTGACCGTCCTCTATTGCAGGTAGGTAGAGCGAGAACTCACTCCCTTCACCTAGTTCGCTTTCGACCGTCAGAAACCCATTTGCGCGTCCCAGCGCCATTTTGACGCCGAAAATACCAAGGCCCGCATGCGCGCCGCCCGGCTTCTTCGAAAAAAACGGCTCCCCAATGCGGTCGACGACATCATCGGAAATGCCAGCTCCGAAGTCCTTGACCGAGATGCAGACGAAGCGTCTAGACACCGGCGCGGCGCTGATGTCGCCGCCTTCGACGTTTCGCGTCTGAACAACGACGACGCCACCATCCGGCATTGCGTCGCGAGCGTTGATGATGAGGTTGACGAGCGCACTTTCAAAATCAGGCCGGTTGAATTTAGTGGGCCACACGTCAGTCGCAACGCGCAAATCAATCGTAAGCTTTTGTCCCAGAACCGGCCCGAGCAGATCGACGGTTTCCGCAACCCACAAATTGATATTGCGCGTGATGACCATTGGCTCCGATGATTGAGCGAATGAAAGAAGTCGGCGGCTCAGATTCAGAGCGATCCTTGTCGCCGTCAAAGCCTTATCAATGAGTTCGATCGTCGATGGTTCGGCGATGCCTGGACGCGCTTGCTCCAAATGCGACGAGACCAAGGCCAGCGCATTGCCAAAATCGTGAGACACCCCTTTTCCAATCGTATTGACGACTCCCAAGCGGTGCGCATCGCTCCGCGCCTCAAGATGGTCGCGCTTTACCTCTTTGAGTTCCGTGACATCTATCGTCAAACCGAACACGAGAGGACGGTCGAACCCGTGCAGTGGCCGCGCGAAAACACTCCGAACGAAGACCGTCTTCCCACTTGCATGGATCATTCGATGATCGAGTTCCGCGCGCTCCCCAGGCGCGATCGTGTTCCAAAGATCCATGAATTTCTGTCGATCCGCGCCATCGACGCAGCCGAGCCATTCAGCGCTTCTGCCAAGGAAATAAATGTCTCTGTGACCCAGCACATCCAGTGACGCTCTGGACATGGACAAGATTGCACCAGATAGAGCGTCCGCCTCCCAGACGATCGTTCGCGTCTCCGAGACGATCGTTTCGAGGCTTAAATCTCCGCGTTCATATCGATCGGCAATGCCGATCAGTTCCGTTATGTCGTCGAGAACGACCGCATGACTAAGGCTCTCGTCTTTACTCGCGCCGCTCAGTTCCATCGCGGTCACTCGATAGGACCGCGACGCGGAGTGCGTCGTTTCAACCGCGCGTGGTATTTTTTCGTCGCGAAGTCTGTTCAACAGTCGCTCGACTTCCGGCATGGGAAGCGCTTGTGTGATCGGCATGAGATATAGAATTGCCGGATCAATGCCCAAAATGCGCAAGAACGCATTGTTCACCGACCGAACCCGCCGAGACTTATCGACGACCGCGACCGCCGAAGCGCTCGAGTGGACGAGGCGATTTGCAAGCCCTTCACGGCGTAGCAGCTGTTCGAACTCTTGCCTCCATATAGGCGTCAATCACAAATGTTATATCGAAAAAGACGGTCCTCACCAGAGTCTTCGCCCGCTCAACGAAGTAGGGATCACCAAAATCTAGCGCGCGCAGGAAACCGATCAGTTGTCTGCTGAGCGCCGCCAGATATAAGTGCGGAACGAGCCCCAGTCTTTCATGAACGATCCCGATCCGCATGCGCGAAGCGGCATAGGAGCTATCGAATTTTGCGCGAGCGCACTCGCGCCAATAGGACGCAACCTGCTGCTTCAAACGCTCGGTCGCGGAGGCCGGCATCAATGCGGCTGTCTCCGGATTCGAAAACAGCCATTCATAAAAATCAGCGAGGATCTTCGTCGCTGAGCGTACGATCGTCTCCTCAAGGGAAGCAAGCACGACCTGCGAATCTTTGTTTAATCCTATATATACATATCGTGCCCGAACGAGATTTTCGCTCACTCTGATGCGGGAGATTTCACTGGGCGCAGATTGGGTGGGCGTCGCCTCAGAGGCGAACTCAACGAGCTCGGACTGCGTGAAGTTCTCTTGCGCCGACGCCAATATTTTTTGTTCTTCAGTGTGTCCATAAGCCTGCAACGAGATGCTCGCGTCGAAAAAGCAGGTTTTGACGAACGCGCACAGACAGTCCATCGCGGCAAGTGACGTGTTCGCCGCCGAAAAAATCGTGTCGATATGATCGCAGATGAAGTGACTGAAAGTCGCCAGATACCAGGGAGGCGTCAGTCTCAAGCGTTGGTGCACGAGGCCTACGCGCAAGCGTGAATGCACATATGTCGAATCGAGCTCCGACGAAACGAGTTCGGATAGGTAGTTCTCTTGCATTTTCCTCAGTTGCCCGATGCGAGCATCGCTCGCAACAAACATAGCGAGTTCAGGTTCCGCACGAAATCGATTGTAAAGTCTCTCGCTGAAAGCCTTGGCTCCCCTGTCGAACACAGGAGCTATATCTCTCAGAATCCGTCTGTCTTGATCGGTTAGCCCAACAAGATCGCGCCGAAGTTGAATGTTCGCCTCGGAGAGCCCGAGCGCCAGCGCAAAATCTCCAAGATCATTATCGGCCGAACTGACGCGCATTGGCAACTCCATATTGAGGGGCCGTATCATGCCACATGCGAAGCGTCTGTCAGGGCGCACGCACAATTTTGTACAATTTTTTCGTGGACCCTCATCTCGCTCGTGGCTCACACTGATGGCGTTGAAAAATCAAGCTGGCGGTTCGAGCCTTGCAGCGCAACACAGTAAACGTGAGGGGCGATTGATGAAAAGCCTGTCCGACGCCTTCGAGCACACACTCAAAGATCTCTATTATGCGGAAAATGCCGTCGTAAAAGCGTTACAGGAGGCCGCCGGCGCCGCCACTCATAAAGACCTGAAGGACGCGCTGAAGCACCACTCCGATGAGACGGCGCAGGATGTCGAATTCCTTCGCGACGTGTTCAAAACCATCGACATAAAGCCGGAAGGCGAAAAATGCGATGCGATTGAAGGTCTCATCAAAGAGTGCAAAGGCGTCATTGAGGAAGCAACCGGGCCGACGGCGAAGAACGCATCGATCCTGGCCTGCTGCCAGGCGATCGAGCATTACGAAATCGCTCGCGCCGGGACATTGCGCGAATGGGCGAAGACTCTCGGGAACGCCGACGGCCACGCGCTTCTCACGCAAATCCTCGACGATCACAAAGGAGCGAACCACACACTGTCGCATCTCGCGATCACCGAAATCAATCGCACAAAAGTCGAACGAGCCCGTTAACCAGAGGAGAGGGACATGCCGCATTCGAGACAAAGTCCACGGCCGGGCGACAGACGATCCTGGGCGCCGGCGCCGAAGCGCATCAACGGGCGGGCGCAGGCGATGAGAACTCTCACCACCAATCACGGCGTCGCAGTCAGCGACAATCAGAATTCGCTGCGCGTCGGCGCTCGAGGCCCGACGCTCCTCGAGGATTTCCACTTCCGCGAAAAAATATTTCATTTCGATCACGAGCGCATCCCCGAGCGCATCGTTCATGCTCGCGGCTCGGGCGCCGGCGGATTTTTCGAGCTCACAAAGTCTCTTGAAAGATATACGCACGCGAAGATTCTCACGGAGGTCGGTAAAAAGACGGAGGTCTACGTCCGCTTTTCGACGGTCGCCGGTGGAGCAGGTTCGGCCGACACCGTCCGCGACGTGCGGGGATTCGCGGTAAAATTCTATACCAAGCAAGGCAATTGGGATCTGGTCGGCAACAACATCCCGGTCTTCTTCATCCAGGATGCGATCAAGTTTCCCGACCTCGTGCATTCCGTCAAAATGGAGTCGGACCGGGGCTATCCCCAGGCAGCGTCTGCCCATGACACCTTTTGGGATTTTGTCGGGCTGATGCCTGAAACGACCCATATGATCATGTGGGCGCTGTCGGACCGCGCCGTTCCGCGCTCGCTGCGCATGATGGAAGGTTTTGGCGTCCATACGTTTCGCCTGATCAACAAGAAGGGCGAATCGCATTTCGTCAAATTCCATTGGCGTCCCAAGCTCGGTCTTCAGGCGCTTTGCTGGGACGAAGCCGTCAAGATTGCCGGCGCGGACCCGGATTTTCATCGACGCGATCTCTTCGAGTCGATCGCGAAAGGCGATTTCCCTGAATGGGAGTTGGCCGTCCAGGTCTTCAGCGAGACACAGACTGAAGAATTCCCCTTCGACGTATTAGATGCAACGAAGCTCGTTCCCGAAGAGCTGGTCCCTATTGAAATCGTCGGACGCCTCGTCCTGAACCGAAATCCGGATAATTTCTTCGCCGAAACGGAGCAGGTCGCCTTTTTGCCCTCGAATATGCCGCCTGGCGTCGACGCGTCCGAAGATCCCCTGCTGCAAGGGCGCTTCTTCTCCTATCAGGACACGCAGCTGTCGCGCCTTGGTAGCACCAATTTCCACCAATTGTCGGTCAATCAATCCAAGGGATGCCCATTCCAAAATTTTCAGCGTGACGGGCATATGCAGACGCGCGTTCCCAAAGGACGTGCGAATTACGAACCGAACAGCCTTGCCGTCGTTGGAGAGCCCGATGGGCCAAGAGAATCGGATGACGGCTTCGTTACCCATCCAGCAGCGGTTGCGGGAAGCAAGTTGCGGGAGCGGAGCGCTTCCTTTGCGGATCATTACAGTCAAGCGCGGCTTTTCTATCGTTCGCAGAGCGATGTCGAAAAGGGACACATCGTCGCCGCGCTCGTGTTCGAACTGTCGAAAGTGACGCTCGATCATGTGCGCACGCGCGTTTTGGAGAATCTGGCGAATGTCGACGCCGAACTAGCCCAGCGCGGGGCGGCGGGCCTGAATGCGCCCGCGCCGAAGGAAGCATCGTCGCCAGTCGCCGCCGGAAAGAGCTTGAAGGTGTCTCCAGCGCTGCGGCTCATCGGCAAATATCCGGCCTCACTTAAGGGGCGGTGTGTCGGCATATTGGTCTGTGACGACGCCGATGCCGGCGTGCTCAATGCGCTTTACACCGCCGTTACAAACGCCGGCGCCAGCGTCAAAATCATTGCGCCGAAAATCGGCGTAGTGAAGCTGAAAGATGGCAAGACCGTCGAAGCGGATGGGCAACTCGCGGGTAGTCCTTCGGTGCTCTTCGACGCGATTGGCGTCGTGCTGTCGAAGCCGGGCTGCGCGTCGTTGCTGAACGACACCGCAGCCATCGACTTTGTAAGCGACGCCTTCGCGCACCTCAAGGCGATTGCGGCGACAGTGGAAGCAAAGCCGCTTTTGGACAAGGCGAATGTGACGCGCGATGCGGGAGTGTTGGAGGCGAGGGATGCGGCGACTTTCGTCGAAGTCGCGGCAACTCGTTATTTCGAACGCGAACCCAAGGTGCGGCCTTCGCCTTAGGCCGGCGAAGCAGCCCGACGAGGCCTCGATTGCGGCACTACTTTGTCTGGGAACAACGATGCCGTGAAGCAACAATAGGGGACGCGGACAAATGTCGCTGATCGGAGCTTTGATTCAGATGAGCGCCGGCGCATTGGGCGGCGCCGGTGTCGGGCGAGCAAGCAAGACGTTCGGCCTCGGCTTAATCGCTAACGCGCTTACAGGAGCGATCGGCGCGGGAGTCGGGGGACAATTACTGGGGTCCTTCATCCCAACTTTGGCCACCACCGCTTCTAGCGGGAGCTTCGATATCGCGGCGCTTGCGGGGCAAGCCGCAGGCGGAGGACTAACCGGAGCGGTCGTCACTCTGGTCGTCGGCATCGTGAAAGAGCGAATTCTGGGTTGAACGACGAAAAGGAGGGAACAATGGTGTCTAAAGTCGATTTCAGCGCGGAGGATTGGGCGAAAATCGTCCGGACTCCTCTACTCGCCGGGTTCGCGGTCAGCGCCGCGGATCCGTCTGGATTTGTCGGCTTGTTGCAGGAAGCATTCGCGAACGCCAAGGGCCTCGCAGAAGCAAAAAGTGGTCTCCACGGTGGGGCGTTGGCGCAGGCGGTGGCCGAAGAGCTTTTGACATCCAACGGGAGAGCGCAAGTGTCAATTTCGGTTTCAATATGAGACTGACGCCTATAATCAAAAACTACCAGCTAAGCTGGTGGTATGATGGGGAACCGCTAAAAGCGGTTTGAAAGGACTCTGCTACTTTTGTGATGGGACTATGGGATCAGGGCAAGCTGATCCATTTCGCGATCCTGAAGCTCTTGGTTCTTGATGTAGGCTCTGATCGTTTCTTCGCCTCGCCCCACCGTCGAGACGAAATAGCCCCGAGCCCAAAATTTGTGCCCCGTGAAATTGCGCGCCTTGCGCTCGACATTCTGAGCGATCCAGATCGAACTCTTACCCTTCATGAAGCCGATCACCTCCGCCACGGAATATTTCGGCGGAATAGAAATCAGCATGTGAACATGATCGGGCATCAGATGCCCCTCCTCTATCTTGCTTTCGCGGCGCCGCGCCAGATCGTGGAACACGTCGCCGAGCCTTTTCTTGATCGCGCCAAAGATCGTCTTCTTCCGGTATTTCGGAATGAAAACCACATGATATTTACACTCCCATGTGGCATGGTTCAGATGATGCTGCTGCTGCGTCATTAGGGTCTCCTTTGGGGATAGCGGTTCCCGAGGGAGATCCTTCTCATTCATACGCGCGGCGGCCGGCTACTCACGGAAACGTTCAACTGCCGTTAGTCGCTCCAGCATAGCTGGAGGCTTAGCATTCGAGTTAATTCAACGACTTAGGACCGTTCAGTGTCATCCCAGTTTCGGTTTCATTTGAGACGGGAGTGTCGATTTTTCGGTTTCAATTGAGATTGATCGACCGGTCGATCGACCGTACCATGTAGGCATGCCCAGCTCTCTTGATAGGCCAGAGGATCCGCGCTGGCAGGAAGCCGAACGCCGCGATCTTTTTCTTCGCAGGTTGCTGAAGGCGTGCGGGTGGAAAGCCACGAAAGAAGTTGTTGACGCAGCACGCGAAGCATTCGGCGTTAGTCGCTCCACTGTGTTTCGTTGGATCCACCGATTTCGAGCGACACGCCAAGCCTCAAGCTTATTACCATCGGATCGCGGAACGCCAAATGGCGCGAAGCGAATCGACAGCAAGGTCGAGCGCGCGATTGCCCAACAGATCGACCAATTCTGGTTGAAGAAGGAAAAGCCCAATATGCGCGCCCTCATCGAGCGCGTGCATGACGCATGCCGCATCGACGGGCTCCGCCTTCCTCATCGGAGCACCATCCAACGTCGCGTTGACGAACTTGATGTGCTCACTGCTGCAAGGAGGCGTGGTCAGAAAGCTCTGGAAAACGCGGTTACACCAAGCGCTTGTCAATCGGCGTCGAAAATTGGCTCTGACGCAAATTTGGTGCAGCATGCGTTCCTCACGCGCCGATGAGGCGCGCTTCGAGCAGATCGATTTTCGCGCGCCCATACATTTGCCGCTTCACGAGTTTCAGCTTTGTGATCTGTCCTTCGGTCTGGCCGTTGGACCAGGCGGATATGATTGCGGCGCGCACGGCGGCCTTGTCTTTCAAGACGCCATTGGCCAGGGACGCGACGAGACTGGCTTTCGCTTGTTCGATCCAGGCGTCGAGTTCCGCTTCATGCTTCTTTCGGATTATGGCGTGGAAAGCCGCGATGATGCTGCGCGCTTCGACGAGCAGGGGCACGCGGCTTTCTATCGCCGCAATCGTTACGGCGTCCGACTTGGAAAGCGTGTCGCGACCTGTCGTCATCAGCCGCGCGATCGTTCTGGCGGACGGGACGCGACGTAAACTTTCAGCGTCGGCTCTTTCGGCGCGCTTGCGGCGCCCGGCCCATTCCGAGACGACCCGCAAACATCCGCGGAATCCTTGCTTGCTCAGCCGACGCCAAAGCTCGGAGCCGTTGTGAAGGCCAGCGGCCCATTGCGCGTCGAGCCAGGGAAGATACAGCTCCAGCGAACTTTCTCGCGTTCGGAAAATATCGGAACGCTGACCGCGCAGAATCCGCCGCACGAGGCCCCGGCTATGTCCGGTCTCGCGTACGATTTGTTTGATCGAGGCGCCTTTCCCGGCGCGCGCGAGAATGGCGGCGTTCGCGTCTTCCCGCCGCAGATATCCCTCATATTGAATGCGCTCGGCGGCGGTGAGAAGATCTGGGTCGACGGTCGCCGCGCCGATCGCGGCGCGGATTTGACGCATCGATTTGCGGACGGCGTCGAGGAAGGCATGGCTGGCGTTCTCCATCAGATGCCAGCGATCGGCGACCTGCATCGCCTGCGGCAGCGCCTTGGTGGCGGCCAGCGAATAAGCGCCGCCACGGTCACGCGCGACAATGGCGATCTGTGGCTGGCCCGCGAGCCACGCCTGCGCGGTCGCTGGCTCCCTGTCTGGAAGAAGACAGATGGGCCGTCGGCGTTCGAGATCACAAATGATCGTGCCGTAACGCTGGTTACGCTTCCAAGCCCAGTCGTCGATCCCGATTACAGTAGGCGCGGGGAATGCCGGAGAGCCTCGCCGGCGAACGGCTCTCAACAAAGTGTCGTTGCTCACCGGCAACATCAATCGGCGCGCAAAGCTCGCGGCGGGACGGCCGCCGAGGGCAAGCCCGAGATGATGGACGAGGCAGTCCAGTCGCGCTGTCCGGCGCGCCCACGGCGCCAGGATATCGGCGCTGAAGCGCTCGGTGAAAATCTCGCGGCGACAGGAAACAGCGTCGCATCGGAACCGCCGCGCGATGACAACGAGCCGGACCTGCCGTCCCCCCAATGGCAGATCGGCTAAACGCCGCAGATAGCGGCTGTGGACGCGCTCCGCGTTTGCCGCGCACTTCGGACATCGGCTCGATCTGCTCGTAGAGCGAACAGTGATGATGGTGATCTCGCCATCGTGGATTGCGTTTTCGACTTGGAAACCGACCGGCAGGAAAGCCGAGGGGCGCAGGTTACGGGGCATGGCGTTGATTCCTTCATGAAACCAGCGCAAGCCGGCGCCCAAACTTCATCAAAAGTGAGTCAGAGCCAATTTTGCACGCCGAATAACAAGCGCTGGCAATTACCGGTCGGACGCACCGAATGAAATCTGGCAGATCGATCATACGGTCGTCGACGTGATCGTCGTGGACGAAGAAACCCGTCTGCCGATCGGACGCCCGATCCTAACCATCGCGATCGATATTTGCACACGTATGGTCGCTGGATTTTACTTGTCTCTGGATCCGCCGTCGAGCGCCTCTATTGGCCTCTGCCTCTTGCACGCGATCTACGACAAGACGTCTTGGTTGTTAGAACGTGGCGTCGAATACGCCTGGCCAGTGGCAGGCCTTCCGTCAACTCTGCACTGCGATAATGGGCCCGAGTTCCATTCTCTCGCACTGAAGGCAGCCTGCCGCGAATATGGAATCAAGCTCGTCTACCGACCTCCCGCAACTCCTCGCTTTGGAGGCCATATTGAACGACTTATCGGAACGGTGATGGGGGCCGTTCACGTTCTTCCGGGAACCACCTTCAGCAATACCAAAGTGCGCGAGGTTTATGCCTCTGACGCGCAGGCCATATTCACTCTCCGGGAATTGGAGCGTTGGCTCGCAGTGGAAATTGCCGGACGTTACCATCAGCGGATTCATTCTGCCCTATTACGCCCCCCGATCGCGGTGTGGTCGGAACTTCAAAGTGGCGTGAGCTTCGATTTGCCCCCGGATCGCATGGCGTTTTGGACCAGCTTCTTGCCGGAGAAACGCCGCCGACTTCTCAAAGACGGCATACATGTCGACAAGATTCGCTACTGGTCGGACGTGCTTTCAAGAGATCTCGGTCGCGGCGGTGAAATGCTCGTCAAATATGATCCGCGCGATCTATCTCGCATTTTCGTTCGACGCGCCGATGGCCACTATATCGAAGCGCGTTATCGCAATTTGGCATATCCGGCCGTTACCCTTTGGGAGTGGCGGAACGCCAAACGGCGGCTTTTCACTCAAGGCAAACGCGATCTCAATGAGGAGACTATTTTTTCGGCTCTCGCCCTACAGCGCCGAATCGAGGATGATGCTGCGTCTGCAAGCTCCGCGGCTCGTCGCAAAATCGTGAGGCGCCCTCCTTCACCCGCAAGCGATGTGCCCAACGCTCTTTCCGGCATCGATACGTCGACGCAGCATGACGGGACAGATGATACGGAGTTTTGGGAATGAACATGGATCATCCACACCTCGCGCCGCAGGCAGCGCGGCTCTTGTCCACGTCGGATGCTCATCGTATCTCAGCGATCCGAACGGAAAGGTGGATTGGCTTCTCGAGAGCTCGACACGCGTTGGAACAGCTTCAACTTCTTTGTGACCACCCTCCCTCGACACGCGCGCCTGGACTCGCGATTTACGCGCATAGCGGTATGAGCAAAACAATGCTCGTCGAAAAATTTCGCCGCGCGAATATGCCGACAGTGAGCACCCTCGCCGGAACAGAAACTCTGCCTGTCTTGTCAATCTCGCTCTGTCCTAAACCAAGTGAGCGGCGGGTCTATGCGCAGCTGCTCACGAGCGCCGGCGTCAACGTTCGTCACGCTGCGACGCTCATTGAATTGGAAGTCCGCGCGCTGGCGCTTTTGAAGCAATTGAAGGTCCGTGTCATCGTCATCGACGAGGTCCACAACCTTCTTGCTGGCAGCGCGCGCGAGCAGCGCGTCATGCTTCAGCTCTTTCGACACTTGAGCAATGAGCTTAAAGCGTCGCTGGTTTGCCTTGGTATCGCTGACGCGCGCGAAGCGATCGCCGGCGACACACAACTCGCAAGACGACTGGACCAACTTGCCCTGCCGCGGTGGGAAGCCGACGAAGAGTTCCAAACTCTCGTAGTTGCGATCCTTCGAAGCCTGCCTTTACGTCGACCGTCAGCGCTCTCCGCCCATAGCCTACGCACGCTCGCGCGCGTGACCGATGGCATAACCGCAAAGGTGTTCAGCATGCTCAACGAACTCGCTATCGAAGCCGTCCGCTCTGGGAAAGAGGAGATCACCGACGACGATGTCGAGGCCTGGAAGCCTGCACTCGAACGCGAGGCTGTTTTTGCCTGAGCTTGCCGATTCCGAAGATTTCGCCCGGGTCTACCGATATTATCTCGCTCGGGATTCCGAGATGATTTCGCCCACCGTTCCGATTTGATTTCGCCCGGGTGGCGAGCGTCTATTCCGGCGCTTTAATTTTGTGTCACCGGCCCGTGTTCGCAGTCAAGCTGATTTGGACTTTTGACCCCGCGTTCGACGCAGGCTCTCACCCGACAACTCGATGCGGTGGGCGTTGTGAATGAGGCGATCGAGGATGGCGTCGGCGTAGGTGGGATCGCCGATGACCTCATGCCAAGCAGCGACGGGAAGCTGGGAGGTCACGATTGTCGACCGACGCCCGTAGCGCTCTTCGAGGATTTCGAGGAGATCATGGCGGGCGCCGGCGTCGAGCGGCTCGAGCCCGAAGTCGTCGAGAATGAGCAGATCGGCGCGACCGAGGGATTTGACGAGGCGAGGATGACGCCCGTCGCCGCGCGCGAGCGCCAACTCTTCGCAGAGCTTGGGCCACCGGTGATAGATGACCGAGCGATTGTCGCGGCAGGCTTTCTGGCCGATGGCGCAGGCGAGCCAACTTTTGCCGACGCCCGACGGACCGACGAGGGCCAGATTGTCGTGGACATCGATCCATTGGCCCTCGGCGAGCTTCTGGAACAGAGCGCGGTCGAGGCCTCGCGCGGCGCGGTAATCGACGTCCTCGACGCTTGCCTGCTGGCGGAGTTTTGCGGCGCGCAGCCGCGCCGTCAACCGTTTGTCGCGCCGCCACGATGTCTCTTTATCGAGCAGCAAAGCGAGCCAGTCGTGGCGATCGAGTTCTTTCGCCTCATCGGTCTCGGCGAGTTCGACGAAGGCCTTGGCCATCCCGTAAAGGCCAAGGGCGTGGAGCTGGTCGAGCGTTGGATGTTTGAGCAAAGCTGCTTCTCCTAATGATAATAGCGTGAGCCGCGGATGTTGGGATGGAGGATCGGGGCCGTCTCCGTCGGCGCGTTTTGGCGCCGGCTTCCGATCGAGCTTGTTGTCGAGAATGGATTTGACCGAGCCGTAGGTCTTCGCGCCGATCTCGATGGCGCGCTCCGCCGCGGCCTCGACGCGCTCGCGTCCATAGGGACCGACGAGGCGGACGACGCCAAGGCAGGCGCGAAAGCCCTGCTCGGGATGGGGCCTTCCCTCCAGAATCTGCTCACACAGCGCCGCTGTCGCCGGACCGATTTTGCGCGCGTCCTCCCGGATGCGTTCGATCGTCCAGCCGGCGTAACGCCGATGGCTCGACGGCATGTGATCGGGGATCGTCGTGTGCTTGCGGTTGCCGCTCATCCGCAAATGGATGGCGATGCGCTCGCCCTTGCGGAAAATCTCGACGCCGCGAACGGTCAGCCGCGCTTCCACCTCCGTCCGGGCGAAGCGGTAGGGCACGGAGTAATAATGCGCGTCGATCTCGACGTGATAATCAATGCCGACGCGGCGCAAGCGCCATTCGCAATATTCGTAAGGCTCTAATGGCAAAGCCTTCAGCACCGGGCGGTCGACCTCCTCAAGCAATTGGCGGCGCGTGACGCCCAGCCGACGAATGGACCGCACCTCATTGAGATTCTTCAACATCTCCGCGATCGCGGCGTTGACCTCCGCCAGGCTGTGGAAGGTTCGGCGGCGCAGCCTGCCGAGCAGCCAGCGCTCCACAATCAGCACCGCTGCTTCGACCTTCGCCTTGTCGCGCGGCTTTCTTGGCCGCGCCGGCAGCAGCGCGGCCCCATAATGCGTCGCCATATCGGCGTAGGTTCTGTTGACCTGCGGGTCGTAAAAGCAGGCTTTGACGATGGCGGTCTTGGCGTTGTCCGGAACGATGAGCTGCGGAACGCCGGCGATCGCCTCGAGCGCGCTCACATGGGCGTCGATCCAGTCGGGGAGAGTCTGGGTCCAGCTTGCCTTCGCGAAGGTAAAGCTCGACGCCCCCAGGACGGCGACGAAAATCTGCGCCATGCGGATTTCGCCGGTGAGCTTGTCGATGACGACCGGAACGCCGTCGCCGGCGTAATCGACAAACAGACGCTCGCCGGCGGCGTGCGTCTGCCGCATCGTCACTGGCAGGCGCCGCTTCCATTCCCGGTAGAGATCGCAGAACCGGGAGTAGCGATACCCATCCGGATGCCGCTCGATATATTCGTCCCAGAGCATCGCCAGAGTGACGTGCTTGCGCCTCAGCTCGCGATGGATTTCGCCCCAGTCCGGTTCGGCGTGACGCCGATGTCCCTGTTTCGTCCCGCTACTCGCGAAAAGCCGCTCCTCCAGAACGGCGTCGCTCATATCGGGCGCAACCGGCCAGCCGATCTCGGCGGCCTCGCAGCGGCGGAGCGTCAAACGCACCGTCGACGACGCGACCCCAAGCCGTCGCGCAATCTCTCGCGTCGAAATCCCGGCGCTCTTCAGTCTCAAGCACTCGCGCACACGGCGCATCGACATCCTCTCCATCGGCATGGGGATCCTCCTTGGCAAAGCCGAAAGAGCGGACCCTAAAGAGGCCGGAAGAGGCGCTGCCCCCCGAGCGAATAAATCTCGGAATCGGGGGCGAGATCATTTCGGAATGGTGGGCGATTTCAAATCGGAAGGGTGGGCGAGTTAATCTCGGAATGAGGGGCGATTTCGCTCGGAATCAGCACCTGAGCTCGCAAAACTTTCGGTTTCATTTGAGACTGGAAACAAATTCCCAGTCTCAAATGAAACCGAAATTTCGAAACAAACCGGCCTCGGTCTCACATTGAAAGCGAAATTGACATCAGGCCCACGAAAGTCTCAATTGAAGTGCTAAAAATAGGCTCGAACGCCCCGAGTCCCACATTCGCCCGAGGTGGGATCTCACACTGGTAAGGGCGGATAACGGCGTTCGCACCGCCTGGAGCGCAACCTGATCCGGCCAGATTCGTTCGGAACTGAGGTGACGCTATGTGTTTTGTCGTCCGGGGAGCTTTATTGAGACGCAGAGGATCTCTGTCCATGAACCGTCGGTCCTTGCATAAAACTCGCAGCAAAGGGGGGACGGAAAAATTGGTTCGCCCGGCAAGTGCCTCCTGGTCGGTCGAAGTCACCCGCAAAAGCAACGCGCTCGATCTCGAAGCCGGGGTGTTTGCGTTGGATGACCCACGGAAAATCGCGCGCTCCTTGAAAGGATCGGCCGACGCAAGCGCGCGGCGCAAAAGTGCGCCGTTTCAATCGGCAATGTCGATGTTGACCTTTTACATCAATCGCGCGGGAACTACGCTTTCGCCGGAGAGAAAAGACGTGTTGGAACGCGCAAAAGCGGAACTACGCAAAGAGTTCGGACGCTCGCTTGAGAGATAAGCCTCGCGCCCTTTCGTCGAGCGAGTGCGGGGTCACCAACTTGCAGCCTTAACTCTCGTCCCGCATTAATCCAGCGTGTGGAATAGAGCCCGCTTGGTCTCTCTGAAGAGCGTCGTGCGTGTGCAAGGGCGGCTTTTCGTCACAAACTGATCGTCTCCAGCTGGTTTTGATAAGGAAATGAATAACCCAAGCCACGATTTGGAGCCGAATGGCGGCGCCCTTGTGACACTCGAGCCGCCCTTGGGCGCTGAGAAGAAGGCTGCCAAAGTCCAGCTAGAAAAAGCCGTGCTGCGTGGAAAAAAAGCCCCGCATCTCCTGCGCGACGAGTTGCTATGCGAAATTTTTGCGGCGAGCGTGGCGGCATCACCCCACGCTCTCGCCATGACGACCCTCGAACGCCGCTTCACCTACCGCGAGGTTGATGCACAGGCTAGCGCCATTGCCCGCGGCCTTGTCGCGCGGTCCATTGGCCCAGGTGACGTGGTCGGCCTCTGGATGGCGCGCGGCCTCGAATTGCTGATCGCCCAGCTCGCCATCGCCAAGACAGGCGCCGCATGGCTGCCATTCGACGCCGAAGCGCCTGTCGACCGCATCGCCGTCTGTCTCGCCGACGCCAGCGCCAAGGGCCTGCTCACCTCGGCGGGTTTCGCGGCGAAGGCGGCGCCCGCCGTTGCGGCGGAAGTGCTCGTCGATGAAATGATCGCCACTCTCAACGACGAGCCGCTTCCCGATCCGCGCGCGCGCGGCGCGACGCCCGAACAGCCCGCCTATCTCATTTACACTTCCGGATCGACCGGCACGCCCAAGGGCATCGTCATCACCCAGCGCAATATTTGCCATTACCTGCGCTCGGTGAATGAAATTCTTGAAATCTCGTCATCCGACGTCGTGTTCCAAGGCACCTCCGTCGCCTTCGATCTGTCGATGGAGGAAATCTGGATTTCCTATCTCGCCGGCGCGACGCTGTTCGTCGCGACGCCGCAAATCATCGGCGAGACGGAAGCTTTGCCAGAGATTCTCGAGGAAGCCGGCGTCACCGTGCTCGATACGGTCCCCACCTTGCTCACCGTGCTGCCGCGCGACGTGAAGACCTTGAAGACCATTATCCTCGGCGGCGAGGCCTGTCCGCCCTCCCTCGCAGAGCGTTGGACGTGCGGTGGTCGCAGGATTTACAACAGCTATGGCCCGAGCGAGACGACGGTGGTGGCGACGGTCGCAGAGGTCTGGCCGAAACAGCCGGTGACAATCGGACGACCCATTCCCAATTACAGCTGCTATGTGGCGAGTGAGACCCTGGAACTCCTTCCCCAAGGAGTTGAAGGCGAATTACTTATCGGCGGCCCAGGCGTCGCGCGCGGCTATCTGAAGCGCGACGCGCTCACGGCAGCCAAATTCATTCCCAATCCCTTCGATTCGGACGGTTCCGACCCAATACTCTATCGGTCGGGCGACGCCGTCGTGCTCGACGAATCTGGCGATCTGCGCTTTCATGGCCGCATCGACGATCAAATCAAAATACGCGGCTTTCGCGTCGAGCTGGGTGAAATTGAAGCGGCGCTCAGTCAGCAAGAGCATGTGCGCCAGGCCGCCGTCGTATTGCGCCATGAAAACGGGCTCGACGAGCTCGTGGCCTTTCTCACGGGCGATGGGCCGCTCCCCAATCCACGTGAACTACGGGCGAAACTGCGCGAACGCTTGCCACCCTACATGGTCCCCTCGCGCTTCGAGAGCGTCGAAGCGCTGCCAAGGCTCTCCTCCGGCAAGGTCGATCGCAAGGCGCTGAAACACGTCGAACTGACCACGCCGCCCGCACCCAACGAGGAGCAAGAGGGCCCGCGCAACGACACGGAAGCGAAGCTCCTGGAGGCGGCCCGGCGCGTGTTGCCGCCGGGCGGCATTCCCTTCGACGCGGACTTCTTCACCGATCTCGGCGGCCACTCTCTGCTCGCGGCGCGTTTCATCTCGATCGTGCGCGAAACGCCGCGCCTGGCGTCCATCACCTTGCAAGACCTGTATGCGCGGCGCACGCTACGAGCGCTCGCCATGCATCTCGATAGCAAGGTCGGGCCCGCCGGCCCGGCGCGCGACCTGTCCTTCGAACCGCCGCCTTTGCGGCGCCGCTTTCTGTGCGGACTGGCGCAGGCCGCCGCGCTACCGTTCATCCTGGCCTTGGTCACCTCGCAGTGGCTTGGCGTCTTCGTCTCGTACATGCTGATCACGTCGCCGGACGCCAATATCATCGATGAGGCCGTGGCGCTGCTCTCCATTTATATGTGCATCAATATCGCCACGGTGGCTTTATCCATCATTGGCAAATGGCTGGTGATCGGACGCGCCAAGCCGGGGCGCTATCCGCTGTGGGGCGTCTACTACTATCGTTGGTGGCTAGCGCAGCGATTGATAGGCCTCACCCAAGCCAAATGGTTTCAGGTTTCGCCGCTGATACGGCTGTATCTGACGGCGCTGGGCGCGAAGATCGGCGAGGACGCGCAAATCGGCGAATTGGATATGGGCGCGATCGATCTCGTTTCGATCGGCGCTGGCGCCAGTCTCGGCTCCAGACTGAAACTCTCCAACGCGCGCGTCGAAGGCAATGAGCTGATTATCGGGACGATCGACATCGGCGTCGACGCCTATATCGGAACGTCCTGCGTGATCGAGGATAACGTTGTTATCGGCGACGGCGCGGCGCTCGAAGACCTGACCTCGGTTCCGTCCGGCGCGCGCATCGGCGCCCATGAAATCTGGAACGGTTCACCCGCGCGTCACACAGGAATGGTCGATCCCGACTCGCTCGACCCACAAGCAGTGGCGGGACCGCTGCGCCGCCTCGCGATGGGCTTCCTGTTCACCGTGCTGGTTCTCACCATTCCGCCGCTCGGACTGTTACCGATCTTTCCCGCCTTCTGGGCGTTCGACCAACTCGACGTTTGGATGGGCGCGGTCGCGGACGGCAACCATGCCTATTATCTCGCGGCGATTCCGTTATTCGCCTGGCCAGCCGCTTTTATCATGGTGTTGGTGACGGTCGCGTTCATTGTCGTCTTCCGCTGGCTGATCCTGCCGCGCGTCAGAGAGGGGACTTATTCCACCTGGTCCTTCTTCTATCTGCGCAAATGGGCGGTCGCGCTGGCGACCGAGATCACGCTCGAAACGCTCTCCTCGCTGTTCGCCACGCTCTATATGCGCACGTGGTATCGGCTGATGGGCGCCAAGATCGGCAGGGATTCGGAAATCTCGACCAATCTTGCCGGCCGCTACGATCTCGTCGAGATCGGCGACAAATGCTTCATCGCCGACGAGGTGGTCCTCGGGGAGGAGGACGTGCGCCGCGGCTGGATGTATCTCAAACACGTCAAGACCGGAGAACGCGTCTTCATCGGCAATGACGCGGTGGTGCCGCCCGGCGCGGAAATTCCCACCGGCGCGTTGATCGGCATAAAGTCCAAGCCGCCGGC
The DNA here is from genome assembly GCA_963699455.1 of uncultured Alphaproteobacteria bacterium. Classification (GTDB taxonomy): domain Bacteria; phylum Pseudomonadota; class Alphaproteobacteria; order Rhizobiales; family Beijerinckiaceae; genus Methylocystis. The sequence goes on from CAVOTY010000001.1 coordinate 48,199, forward strand.
CAACAGCGAAATGTCGGAGGGCGACACCTGGTTCGGGTCGCCGCCGATCAAACTGCCAGTGCGACAAAGATTCGACGGCGGCGCCGCCTGGACCTATCAGCCGCCGCCCTGGAAAAAGTTGATGCGAGCCTGCTACGAGGCGGTGAGCATCTCGCTGCCGCCCATGCTGTTCATCACCTTCGGGACCTGGGCGGTTGAAAGCTTCGGCCGGAAGCTGCTCGACGGCGAATATGGGTTGGTGGCGGCGCTGTTCGTCCTCGACTCCGTTTTGATTTCCTTGGCGATGACGCTCGTCGTCGTCTGCGTGAAATGGCTGACCATGGGGCGCTATGAGCCGCAGGTGAAGCCGATGTGGTCATTCTGGGCCATGCGCACCGAGTCCTGTGCAGTGCTCTATTGGGGGCTTGCAGGCAGGGTGTTGCTTGAACATTTGCGCGGCACGCCCTTCCTGCCGTGGATGCTGCGGCTGTTCGGCGCAAAATTCGGCGAGGGCGTGTTCATGGACATGACCGACCTCACCGAATTCGACTGCGTGAAGGTGGGCGATTTCGCCGCACTCAACGCCGTGAGCGCGCTGCAAACCCATCTTTATGAAGACCGAGTGATGAAGGTCGGACGCGTCGACGTTGGCAAGGGCGTCACCGTCGGCGCGGGCTCCACCGTGCTTTATGACACGCATGTAGGCGATTTCGCGCGGCTCGGGCCGCTGACCGTGGTGATGAAGGGAGAGACGATTCCGGCGCATTCGCAATGGATCGGCGCCCCCACCCAGCCGGCGGCGGCAATGGGCGGCGCTGCTGAGGGAGTGAAAACACGGCTCCCTAGCGGTTCGAGAACCTTGCCGGCCGTTCAGCCTTTCGGCGTGTTGACGACCCTTCTTTCCAAATCGCCGCGGCGATTGTTGGAATTGTCCGCCACGATCCTCGTCATAATCCTTGGCGCGTCGATGATTAATCGCAGTCTAATTCTGACGGGTTCTGGCTACGATCTGCGTTCCATCATCGACAGCCTATTGAGTACGAGCAAAGCTACGCCCCCGTCGTCGGACGCGAAATCAATCGCGCCGGAGACGCAACTGGAACCCACGCTGTCGCCGCCAACGCAACTGGCCTCTCAAACAATGCCGATCGACCCGAACAGCACTAGCTCTGTACCGAGTCCTTTCTCCGCAAACGATGTGCCGGTCCATTGGCTCATCACTGATAAACACATCGCCTGCGACCATCGCATTTTCATCCCGGAAGTGAATTTGGAGTTCGGCACGAAAAAGGGCCCGCAGGCAGTCGAATTTGTCCCCGATTACCCGGGCATCATTCCGTGGAACTGCCCGGCTGGAATGCTGCAGGGCAAGGTCGATGTGATCGACGCTTCTGCACCCAGCGTAAAATTGCCTGTGCCCGCCCCGGATGCGCCAGGGGCCGCGGAAAAAGGCCCCACGCCGCCAACGCCTGCACACGGCAACACGTATACGATCATGGTGGGCGATACCTTACACGGCATCGCATTCAAGATTTATCGTGACGGAAGCCGATGGCGCGATATCGCGAAAGCTAACCCCGGCCTTGATCCCCGCCGGCTCTATTCCGGTCAGGTGATCAAACTTCCAGCACCTCCTCACTCAACGCGCTGATTTGGCCAACTAGAAATCGCCGATCGGGTCACGATTGCAACACGATTGCAATCCAATATGCAAATATGGACGTCGAGGCGCTGCGTTCATGGCCACGACCGCATCGCGGCGTCGCCCAAGGAAAGTTGCAGCTCTATCTCGCCTTCTTCCAGTTCGTGCACAATGTCAGAAAACGTGGAAAAGCGCTGCTGACGACGCTCGTCAAAGCAATCGTCGCTCCATCAGCCCGGAACCCGGCGGGATGAGCCTCGAAAAAATGCCCGTTTCTCAGGGGTTGCGGGGCTGTCCATTTACAGCGAACGTGGAAGATCGCGATAACAAACTGAATTTATTCGATTCCTAGCCGGACAGCAGTGACAGGTCATCCGTCGTATCTTCGAGTTCGGCGCTCTCGAGCTCCATTTCTCGCTCGAAAGTTTCACCTTCGTCTTCGACGAGCCCCAAGGCGCCGTCGAGGTCCATCTCCGATTGCGACCGCTGCAGCAAACCTTCATCTTCGAGCCGTTCGATGTCGGGAAGGTCGCGCAGTGTCGCGAGCCCAAAAACCTCCAGGAATTTCTTTGTCGTGACATAGGCGAAGGGCGCGCCGGGTTCGGGCGCGCGCAAAGCCCCGTCGACGAGATCGAGACGTTTCAGGCGAGCGATGACGTCGCGGCTGATGTCCTTGCCGGCGAGGCGGGAGATTTCGGCGCGGGTGGCGGGTTGCAGATAGGCGATGGCCGTCACCGCCAAGAGCTCGGTCGGGGTGAGCTCCGGCCCGCCAGCGTCGCGCAGCTCGCCCGCGTGCGCGGCGCGAACCGCGCCAGCGAAGCGCGGTTTCGTGCGTAGCTGCCAGCCGCCGGCGATGCAGACGAGGTCGTAGGGACGCGCACGCAGTTCGACTTTCAAATCATCGAGCAGCGCGTCGAGCCGGCAGTCTTTGCCGACGAGACGGGCGAGATTTTCGCGCGGCACGGGCGAAGGCGCAGCGAAGATCGCCGCCTCGACGCGGCCCATCCATTCGCGCCAGCGCGCGCCTTCCGGCAAGTCGGCGAGCTCGACATCGAAGAATTCCTGTTCGCGCGCTTTCGAGCGTCCCATGCGCCCTCACAAGCCGTAGAGCCGGAAGTTCGGCCGACCGGAAAGCTCGTGCACGGCCTTGAGCGCGATCAGGCGTTCGAACAGCCGCCTTGCGGCGCGATCCGAAAGCCGCGCGGCTTTCGCCGCGCGCGCCGGGGAAAGGGAATCGTCGGCGAGCAGCAGCGCGACGACGCGCGCTGCGCCCTTGGCGCGCAGCCTGGGCGCGACGGCGACTAGCTTGTCGGCGCGCCGTGACAGCTCGCCCGCGAGGCCATAGGCCTCCGGCGCCGCCAGCGCATAGGCGGCAGCGAGCGCGTTTTGCCAGTCGGCGTCGCCCGGGCGCGGGCGACGGCCGTCGCGGCGCAGCGCCGGCTGCGCGATCGTCGTCCCGAGCAGCGGGACCGGCGCGTCCCAACCGAGCTTTTGCGCCAGCGCCAGGTCGGCGAGCCAGAACGCCAAAATCTCGGCCTCGATGGGCGCGGCCTCGGCGAGAAGGACGATCGCCGCGCGGCCGGCGCCCGCGGCCGCCGCGAGTGGCGACGCGGCGCGCACGAGGATCTCTTGCAGAGCGCTGGCGAGCCCTTGAAGCGTCGGCGCCGCGGTCCGCAATTCCAAGAGATCCGCGGCGAGGGCGAGCGTTTCGGCCTCGAGCCGCAGCGGGCGGGCGCCGAACAGGCGGAATAGGCGGTGCAGGCGGCCGGCCGGAGACGGCGGCGCGCCGGCGGGCGCGAGATGCTCGGCGTCGCGCAGCGCCGCTTCGTCCTCGCGTTGCCGCGCGAGGCGGACGCTGGTCGCGGCGGCTTTGAGGGCTAGGCGCTGGCGCAAGACGCCGGCGAATACGGGTTCGGCGCCGTCCTCGCCCGAGCGCAACACTCGGTCCAAGAGCGCGAGGCCCGCGCCGGCGCAGAAGGCCGCGTCGGCGGCGCCGGCGGCAGCGTCGGGAAGACGAGCCCAGTTTGGAAATGCGCTGATTTGCAAAGAAATCCCCGCCCGTGCGGGCGATGCCTCCCGCCTGCGGCGCGAGCGCGGCGTCGCTTTCATGCGGGGCGGCCCGCGGTCGGCGGCCGGGGTCGAATCAGCTTCGAGCATGCTTGTGAGCATAACCACGACCGGCGGTTTGTCACCTATTTCGGGGACAAATCCGCCGCGCTTGTCTTCTCTAGTTTATGTCCGATAATGTGCGCTTATCGGACGCGATTCGAAACGCCCCAAAATTCGGGAAAAATTTCTCGTATGATCGGTGGACAGCCTTTCCAGGCGTAGGTTTTTTGCGGCTAAGATTCCGGTTGAATGAGTGGACTCGTTCGCCGCGAAACCAGGCAGTATCGAGCTGTGGTGACCGTCGTCTCAAAGCTAAGCGCCGAAATTTGGCGCGCGATTGTGAGACTCGTGGGGCACAATCGTGAGACTGGCCGAATCGGAATTCGTGAAACTGAACCGGAATTGGTGAGACTGCCGAGGGCTTATGTCGGAAGAAACCGCCGCTTCAACGTCGGATGACGAAGTCGAAACCGCCCTGCCCGTCGCGGAGCGGAACGCCACGCCGCATCTCTCGGCGCTCGGCGAAAAGGCGCGCGATTACGCCCGCAACGCGCGCGCCGAAAACACCCAGCGCGCTTACGACGCCGATTGGCGACAATTTTCCTCGTGGCTGCGCCGCCAGGGTTTTGACGCCCTGCCCCCGAATCCGCAAACCGTCGGGCTGTATCTCGCCGCCTGCATGGACGGCGGGCGCGGAAAGGAGCCGGTTTCCGTCGCGACGTTGGAGCGGCGACTCTCGGGGATTTGCTGGCGCTATCGCCAGCTCGGCGAACCGCTGGACACGCGCGATCGGCACATCTCGACCGTGCTCGCCGGGATCAGGCGCGCCCATGGCCGCCCGCCCATCCAGAAAGAAGCGATCTTCACCGAAGACCTGCGCGCGATGCTGGCGACGCTCGACAACGATTTGAGGGGCCTGCGCGACAAGGCGATCTTGGCGATCGGCTTCGCCGGCGGCCTGCGCCGCTCGGAAATCGTCGGTCTCGATTGCGGCCCGAACCAATCCGAGGACGGGACCGGATGGATCGAGATTTTTACTGGCGCCGAGGCGTCGACCGCCGGCATGAACGCCCGCGCCAAGCCGCCGCGCAAGGAAAAGGACCACGACGCTCAAGATTTTGGGGCGCCAAGCGAAGGCGGCCTGCTGCTGACCATCAACGGCAAGACCGGCTGGCGCGAGGTCGAGATCGGTCGCGGCTCTCGCCCCGACACTTGCCCGGTCGTCCTGCTGGAGACCTGGATGCGCCTCGGCCGCATCGCCCATGGCCCGCTGTTCCGCCCGATCGCGCGCAAAAACGGCGGCGTCTCCTCGGAGCGGCTCACCGACAAACACGTCGCCCGCCTGGTACAACGAACCGCCCTCGCGGCGGGTATTCGCGGCGATCTGTCCGAGGGCGAACGCAAGCGCGCCTTTGGGGGCCATTCGCTGCGCGCCGGCCTCGCCTCGTCGGCGCAGATCGAGGAAGCGCATGTGCAAAAGCATCTCGGCCATGCCAGCGCCGAAATGACGCGCAGATATCAACGCAAACGCGACCGCTTCAAGGTCAATCTAACCAAAGCCGCCGGGTTGTGAATGATCGCCTGGCCCTCCGATGCGTTTGCATCGACGGCCAATCATCGTCATCTTTCGCCGCGAAAGCCGCGACGACATCGCTCAAGCCTACCCGCGGCGCACGCCTCCGCCGCCTCCGGATTGCGTGGTCGATCAGCAAGGAGATGAGTTCGTTGTCGGCAAAGGCGACGACAGGCACCGCCCCTTGCGCAAAGGCGGACGATCGAACTCGGCGCGCTCTTGACGCGCCTCGAGTTGCTCGACGATGAGCGCGCTGCGATCGTCGCCGAAATCGAGGGGTTGCGAAGAAAGACGATCGGAGACGCGCATCCCCCACCTGCCGTCCCGCATCCGTCGCGTGGCGCCGTCCACGGACGCTCGCCTGTTCAAGCCAAAATCGCTCTGTTTCGGCGTCTGTTTCGCGGGCGCACGGATGTCTTTCCAGTTCGCTGGGAAAACGCAAAATCCGGACGCAGCGGCTATTCCCCGGCCTGCCGAAACGAGTGGCGGCGCGGCGTCTGCGACAAGCCGAAGGTGAAGTGTTCGAACTGCCCGAATCAAGCCTTCATCGGCGTGGACGACGAGGTCGTCGAGCGTCATCTTCGAGGAACGAGTTCAGACGGAACTCCCTTCGTCTTGGGCGTTTATCCTATGCTGCCGGGCGACGACTGCTGGTTTCTCGCCGCGGACTTCGATGAGGAGGAGTGGCTTCGCGACGTCGTTGCTTTCGCCGACACCTGCAAGCTCCACGACGTTCCTGTCGCAATCGAGCGATCTCGTTCGGGGAACGGCGCCCACGCGTGGATATTTTTCGCGGAACCCCTGCCGGCGACCGCGGCTCGGCGCCTTGGAACGTTTCTCATCACGCAAACGATGGAGCGTCTCCCGGATATCGGGTTCAAATCTTACGATCGCTTCTTTCCGAGCCAGGACACGGCGCCGGGCGGAGGATTCGGCAACCTGATCGCTCTCCCGCTTCAAGGGCTCTCGAGAAACGTCGGAAACAGCGTCTTCATCGACGCGACGGGCGCTGCCTTTTTGGACCAATGGGCGTTTCTCTCCGGCGCCCAGTCAATGTCGAGGAGCAGCCTCGATCGGCTGATCGAGGAGGCGAGCGCCTCGAGCAAAATCCTTCCGGTGCGCATGCCGGTCGACGATGAAGACGAAGAGCCTTGGCTGGCGCCGCCGTCGCGAAGGCGCGCGCCGCCGGCCATCGAGGGGCGACTGCCTGAAGCGATCACGGTCGTTCGGGCCGATCAGCTCTACGTTCCGCGTCGTGATCTTCCCGCGCCGCTGATCGCACGCCTTATCCGTTTGGCCGCCTTCCAAAACCCCGAATTTTATGCGGCTCAAGCCATGCGGCGTTCGACGCACGACAAGCCGCGTATCATTTCCTGCGCGGAGTTGACGAGCCATCATGTCGCGCTGCCGCGCGGATGTTTCGACGCCGCGTTCGAACTTTTCGGTTCGCTCGGCGCTTCGGTCACGATCGAGGACCATCGCTTCGCGGGGAAGGCCGCTTCAATCGCGTTCACAGGCGAGTTGCGCCCCGATCAGGAAAGGGCGGTCGCAGCCTTGTCGCCGCACGACACTGGCGTTCTCGCCGCGACGACCGCCTTCGGCAAAACGGTCGTCGCGATCCGCATGATCGCCGAACGCCGATCGAATACCCTGATCCTCGTCCACCGTCGGCAATTGATGGATCAATGGGTCGAGCGCTTGGCCGCTTTCTCCGACCTGCCGCGCGAAGCCATTGGCGTGATCGGCGGCGGCAAGAGGAAGTCCAAAGGCTTGGTGGACGTCGCCTTGGTCCAGAGTCTCGTCCGAAAAGGCGAGGTCGACGATCTTGTCGGCGACTATGGTCATCTCATCATAGACGAGTGCCATCATCTTTCGGCCGTGAGTTTCGAACGCGTCGCCCGTCGCGCCAAGGCCAGATACGTCCTCGGACTCTCGGCGACCGTGACCCGCAAGGATGGCCACCATCCGATCATCGCCATGCAATGCGGACCCATCCGCTATTCGGTGAGCGCGAAATCCGAAGCCGCAAAGCGACCTTTCGACCACGTGGCGCGGATCCGGAGAACCAACTTCGTCTTCCCAGTCCAAGCGGATTCCGCGCCGCCGTCGATTTAAGAGGTTTTCCGCGCGCTCGCCAACGACGAGGAACGCAACGCTCTCATTTTCGACGACATCCTCCACGCCCTCGACGCCGGTCGTTCACCGGTCGTGATAACGGAGCGCACCGCTCATCTCGAAACGCTCGCGACGCGCCTCGAGCGCTTTGCGAAGCATGTCGTCATTCTACGTGGCGGATCGAGTGAAAAGCAGCGGCGCGAGACCGCGCGGCGGCTCGCTTCGATCCCTGAAACAGAGGAGCGCATCATCGTCGCCACGGGGCGCTACCTCGGAGAAGGCTTCGACGACGCCCGTCTCGACACGCTGTTCCTGACCATGCCGATCGCATGGAAAGGCGCTCTCGCCCAATATGCCGGGCGCCTCCATCGTCTGCACCACGGCAAGCGCGAGGTGGTGATCTACGACTATGTCGACGACGACGTGCCGGTTCTTGCGCGCATGGCTTTGAAACGAAGATCCGCTTATCAGGCGCTGGGGTATAGAGTGATTGCCGCCAACGAACTCGATTTGCGGTGGCCATGCCAGTGAGGAAGCAGCATGAGCGAATGTCAATATTACGAGTTTCAGGCTGTCGACCGACCGTTGACCGCGGGCGAGCAGCAGGAATTGCGCGGGCTGTCGACGCGCGCCCAAATCACGGCGACGCGTTTCGTCAACTCCTACGAATGGGGCGATTTCAAAGGCAGTCCGTCGCGGCTCGTCGAACGCATGTTCGATCTGCACCTTTATGTCTCCAACTGGGGCTCGCGCCGATTCTTCCTTCGCGTGCCGAAGCAGTTCGTCGACCGCATCTGGCTGAACGGCGTCTTGAGCGAGGTCGATTGCATCGAAACCCGCGTCGTTGGCGAGAATCTCGTCGTCGAGATCGCGCGAGACGAACTCGATGCGGAAGATTTCAATGAGGGCTCCGGCCAACTCGCGGCGCTCGCGCCGCTGCGCGCCAACATCATGGCCGGCGATCTTCGGATGTTCTATCTGCTGTGGCTCACGGCCGTCGAAGCCGATGTTTTCGCGGACGATGCGCTGGAGCCTCTGCCGGGCATAGGTCCGCTGGACGGGGCGTTGAATGCCTTCGCCGAATTTTTTCAGATCGACACCGATCTCGTCGCGGCGGCAGCCGAACGAAGCGCCGAGTCCTCGGGCGGAGAACTGCAAAAAAACGACATCGACGCCGCGATGCGCGCGCTGTCAGAGACGGAGCGCATGGACTTTCTCTCGCGACTTTATGTTGGCGATCCGCTCGTCGGCGCCCTGCTGCGCCGGCGCATTCGCGAGAGCGTCGCCGAGCGCGAGCGCATCGCGCCTCCCGAAGCGCGGACCGTCGGGGAATTGCGCGCCCGCGCCGCCGAGATCTCCGAGGCCCGCAAACGCGCCGCCGAAGCTGCGGCGCAGGCGGAACGCGAGCAGCGCGAGGCGGCGGACGCGGAGGCACACAAAAGGCGCCTGGCCGCCGTGGCCGCGCGCGGCGAACATGCATGGCGCGGGGTCGACGACGAAATCGAACGGCGCAACGCCGCCGGCTATGATCGCGCCACGGCCCTTCTCCTCGATTTGCGCGATCTCGCGGCGTCGCAGGGGAAAACCGACGCGTTCGAGAAGCGTCTCGACGCCGTTCGACAAAAACACGCCCGAAAGGGACAGTTCATCGAAAGGCTGCGCGCGCTCCTCGAAATCGTCGGCTAGATGAATGGTCTGTTCAACGGAACGCAGCATGAATCGCCAGCCTGCTCCTGGAGCGATTTCTCGTCGAGCATCCTGAACGTCTGACCGACCCACGCGAAGGCGCCGGCGCGTTTGAGACGCCTCAGGCGCTTGTTCGTGTGAACCAGCGAAAAACCGATCGTGTCGGCGAAATGCTCCTGCGTCAGTGGAAGCTCCAATGTGCCGCCGCGAACGAGGCCTACGCTGCGCGCGCGCCGAAACAAGAGCAACAAGAGGAATGCAATCCGCTCGCTGGCCGTCCTTTGTCCGACGCTCACGAGGAATTCCGCCAAGATCGCCTTTTCATGCGCCGCGATCCAAGTGATGTCGAAGCCGAGCGCGTAGTGCTCCTTGTAGAGATCCCAGACTTTTTCTCTCGAAAAGACGCATAACGTCGCCTCCGAAACCGCTTCGACGCTGTGCTGCATCGGTTCGGACATGGCGCTCTGCAGGCCCAGCAGATCGCCGGGCAATGCGTAATTGATGATTTGCCGACGCCCGTCTTCGAGCAACTTGTATTTGAACGCCCAGCCCGAGAGCAGCGTGTAGAGATAGGGGCTTTTCTCGCCCTCCACGAGCACGGTCTGTCCGGGCGCGAAGCGCTGCTCGGCGATCTTGAACCGCTCGACGAAGCGCAGTTCGTCGGAGCTGAATTCCCTGAACGCCTTCATTGGACGCAGCGGGCACGCACGGCATCGCGTCTCTCCTTCCTTTCGACGCTTGCCTTCGTCTCTTGGGCTTTCGCTCACGTCGAGGCTCCCTGCTGCCGCCGGGCGATCCGCTCTTCGGACCGCTCGCGGGAATATATCACATGCGATGCCCGGCCCTCCCCCTATGTCAAATGACATAGCGCCGCGTCTCACGAACGCCTAGCACGATGCGGTTGCCGGGTTCGACGACGCCGTCGTCCGCGCCTCGGCAATCCCGAGAAAGGACATCGTCATGAGCCACTGGGATGAAATCGAAGGAAAATGGAAGCAACTCGTCGGGTCAGTGAAAGAGAAGTGGAGCGCGTTGACCGACGACGATCTGACGGCCATCGACGGCAAGCGCGAGAAATTGGAAGGAAAGCTCCAAGAGCGCTACGGACTGAGCCTCGAAGCCGCAAAGAAGCAGATCGACGACTTCTTCGAACGCCATTGACGAACCGACCGCGGGCGCTCGCGCTGGCTGAAGGCGCCGAACGCGACGGAGGCCGCGCCGCGACGCAGCGACACGAACGAGCAAGAACTCACGCCACTCCCGGAAGAACGGAGCACGCGACATGAAAACGCTTTCCGATGCGTTCGAACACACGCTGAAGGACGTCTATTTTGCCGAGAATGCGGTGGTGAAGGCATTGCTCGAAGCGTCGGGCGCCGCGGCGCATAAGGATCTGAAAGAGGCGCTGAAGCATCATTCGGTCGAAACCAAGAACGACGTCGAAATCCTGCGTGCTGTGTTCAAGTCCATCGGCAAGAAAGCCGAGGGCGAAAAATGCGCCGCGATCGAGGGGTTGATCGACGAATGCCAGGGCGTCGTCGCCGAAGCGGAGGGCGCAACCGCGAGGGACGCTTCGATCATCGGCTGCTGTCAGGCGATCGAACATTACGAAATCGCGCGCTTCGGCACTTTGCGGGCGTGGGCCAAGGCGCTCGGGCATGAGGAAGCGCACGGCCTCCTGACCGGCATTCTCGACGATCACAAGGGCGCCGACCACAGACTTTCGTCCCTGGCGATCTCGACGATCAACGCTTTGAAGAAGTGAGCGCCCGAGACGGCGAACCCGTGGCGTTCACGGGCGCGCAAATCGATGAAAGGTCCGGCCTCCGTCGGCGGCCGTTGGAAATTCGAAGAAAATCGTGGAGGCGATCATGTCTGGCAATTCATCCAAGGCGCGCGGCGACAAATCCCCAATCGGTTCTCCGGTCGGCAATGGCGGCGAAACCCATCAGCGCGCCGAGGCCGCGGGCGAGACTCTGACGACGAACCACGGCGTGCCTATCTCGGACAACCAGAATTCGCTGCGCGCGGGAGCGCGGGGGCCGACGCTCCTCGAGGACTTCGCCTTTCGAGAGAAGATCTTCCACTTCGATCACGAGCGCATCCCCGAGCGCATCGTCCATGCGCGCGGCTCCGGCGCGGGAGGCTACTTCGAACTGACCAAATCGCTCGCGAAATATACGCGGGCGAAAGTGCTCGGCGAGATTGGCGAAAAGACGGAGGTCTATGTTCGCTTTTCGACCGTCGCGGGCGGTGCCGGTTCCGCCGACACGCCGCGCGACGTGCGCGGCTTCGCCGTGAAGTTCTATACCAAGGAAGGCAACTGGGACCTCGTGGGCAACAACATCCCGGTGTTCTTCATCCAGGACGCCATCAAATTCCCCGATTTGATCCATTCGGTGAAAATGGAGGCGGATCGCGGCTATCCGCAGGCCGCGTCGGCGCATGACACTTTTTGGGATTTCATCGGCCTGTCGCCGGAAACCACGCATATGCTGATGTGGGCGATGTCGGACCGCACGCTTCCGCGTTCGCTGCGCATGATGGAAGGCTTCGGCATTCACACCTTCCGTCTCGTCAACGAGAAGGGCGACGCCCATTTCGTGAAGTTCCACTGGAGACCGAAACTCGGCCTGCAATCGACCTGCTGGGACGAAGCGGTGAAGATCGCCGGGGCCGATCCCGACTTTCATCGCCGCGATCTCTTCGAGTCGATCGCCAAGGGCGACTTTCCGGAATGGGGGTTCGGGGTTCAGATCTTCACCGAGGCGCAGGCCGCCAAGCTCCCGTTCGACGTGCTCGATGCGACGAAGCTCATCCCCGAAGAGATCATTCCCATCGAAATCGTCGGGCGCATGGTTTTGAATCGAAATCCCCAGAATTTCTTCGCCGAGACGGAACAGGTGGCTTTCCTGCCGTCGAACATGCCGCCCGGCGTCGACGCCTCGGAGGATCCGCTGTTGCAAGGGCGCTTCTTCTCTTATCAGGATACGCAGCTCTCGCGGCTCGGCAGCACGAATTTTCATCAGATACCCGTCAATCAGTCGAAGGGGTGTCCGTTTCACAATTTCCAGCGCGACGGACACATGCAAATGCGCATCCCCGCGGGAAGGGCGAACTACGAACCCAACAGCCTCGGAATGGCGGGCGAACCCGGCGGTCCGCGCGAGACGCCGCAGGGCTTCACGACCTATCCAGCATCCGTCTCCGGCGAGAAGCAGCGCATCCGGTCGGAAACATTCGCCGATCATTACTCGCAAGCGCGTCTGTTCTATCGCTCGCAGAGCGAGATCGAACAGGCGCATCTGCGCGCGGCGATCGTGTTCGAACTGTCGAAAGTTACTTTGAAGCATGTGCGCGAGCGCGCGCTCGGCAATTTGCGCAACGTCGACGAAGAACTCGCCAAGCGCGTCGCCGCCGGGCTCGGCATGACGCCACCCGCCGCGACGACGCCGGCGGCGCCGGTAAAAGACATGAAGCCCGCGCCAAGCCTGCGCCTCCTGGAAAAATACCCGCAGACGCCCAAAGGGCGCGCCATTGGCGTTCTCGTCACGGATGGGGCGGACGGCAAAATCGTCGAGGCCATCAAGGCGGCGGCGGTAAAGGCCGGCGCTGGCGTAAAGATCGTCGCTCCCAATATCTGCGGCGTGACGCTGAAGGATGGAGCGCGGCTCGAGGCGGACGGCCAACTCGCGGGAACGCCGTCCGTGTTTTTCGACTCGGTGGCGCTGGTTCTATCGAAGGAGGGATGCGCGACGCTCCTGCACGATCAGGCCGCCACGGAGTTCGTATCGAACGCCTTCGCGCACCTTAAGACCATCACCCACACGCCCGAGGCAAAGCCGCTGCTCGAGAAGGCCGAAGTCGCGCCCGATGAAGGGGTTGTCGATGCAGGCGACGCTGCTGGGGTGGTAAGGGGAGCCGCAAATCGCCATTACGCGCGGGAGCCATCTCTTCGGGAGCCGATCTGAGATAGGAGGGAGCCAGCCGGAGTAGATGTTTGGATTTGGCTCCCAGCCGTAATCACCCGCAAAAATTGAGACTATCGCGCAGTTTTGCGCTGTATGAGGAAGGCGATCGCGTCTCCACTGCGAATGTCGTTGGCGGTCGTCCTCGCCGAATCGAAATCGAAATGGCATCATCAGTTTCGTTATTGATCCAGAACAAGTCGACCGTTTCATAATGACTTCCTATTTTGGAAACGATGTTGCAAAAGCGCGGTGTTTTGTTACATTCTCCGCGAGGTAGCAACAAAAGCCATGACACAGGCCCAAAATCATAGAGAACGAGCGCTCGCCGTCGCCCGCGACCGAGGGATTGCGCGTTCGCGGGACTTCGAAAGCGTCGGGATCCCGCGCATCTATCTCCAGCGCCTCCGTGACGAGGGCCTTCTCACCCAGCCAGGTCGCGGCCTCTACGAACTCGCCAACAGCGAAATTGGCGTCCATCACAGTCTTGCCGAAGCGGCGAAAGCCGTCCCGGCCGGCGTGGTCGGCCTCGTGTCGGCCCTCCAGTTTCACGAACTCACCACCCAGCTCTCTCCTCAAGTGTGGCTTCTCATCCCTCCCAAGGGTTGGGTTCCGCGCCAGCCACCGGTCTCGCTGAAGATCGTGCGAGCGGGCGACCTGGCGCTCAAGGCGGGCGTCGAACATAAGCTCGTCGACAAAGTCATGGTTCCGATCACCTCGCCCGCGAAAACGATAGCCGATTGTTTCAAATATCGGCGCAAGGTCGGGCTCGACGTCGCCATCGAGGCGCTTCGCGAATGCCTGTCGAAAAAATGCGCCCCCCGCGATGATATATGGCGTTACGCCGGGATCGACCGGGTTCAAAATGTTATGAGGCCCTACCTCGAGGCGCTCTCATGACGCGCGGGCGGCAAAAGAACGTGGGCGCCTCGGTGCGGGATCGCCTGACGCAACGCGCTCGAGCGGCAGGAGAAAATGTTCAGCTCATTCTGACCCGCTACGCCATCGAGCGCCTGCTCTATCGCCTGAGCATCTCGTCGCACAGCGACAAATTCGTCCTGAAAGGCGCCATGCTTTTCAGTCTCTGGTCGCCGACGCCCTATCGCGCGACAGGCGATCTCGATCTTTTGGGAATGGGTGACCCCGCCGCAACAGCTTTGATCGCCGCCTTTCGAGACGTTCTGCAGGTCGACGCGGCTGATGACGGCGCAACTTTCGCGCCAGATTCCCTGCGAGCTGAGCTCACGCGTCCGCAGGATGAATATGCTGGCGTGAGAAGTTTTGTTCGACGCCATGATCGCCGGCGCGCGTCTTCCAATCCAAGTCGATGTCGGGTTCGGCGACGCTGTCACGCCTGCCCCCCGGCAGATCGAATATCCGTCGCTTCTCGGGATGCCGACGGCGAAGTTGAAAGCCTATCCTTCCGAAACAGTGGTCGCAGAAAAGCTCGAGGCCCTGGTTTCGCTAAGCGTCGCCAATAGCCGCATGAAGGATTTCTTCGATCTCTGGGCGATCAGTCGAACTTTCGCTTTCGAGGGAACCGTGCTGGTGCAAGCGATAAAGGCGACATTCGAACGGCGAACGACCGCCCTCCCCGCGCAGACGCCGTTTGGCCTTTCAGAAGCATTCGCCGCCGATCCTGCCAAACAAGCGCAATGGCTCGCGTTTTTGCGTCGCACGGAAATCGCTATGGCTCCGGAGTGCCGCTCTCCGAGCTCATTCCAGCGATCAGCGCGTTTCTGACGCCGGCCTTGCGGGCGGCTGGTTCGGCGCAGTCGCCGCCTGGTCATTGGCCGAGCGGCGGCCCATGGCGAGATTGATCCATGTCTCTGATAGGCTACGCGCGCGTTTCGACCGAGGAGCAGGCGACTGACGCCCAAGTCGACGCGTTGAAAGCCGCCGGCTGCACCGAGATTTTTAGCGAGCACATCTCCGGCGCCAAGGCGTCGCGGCCGGAGCTTGCTAAGGTTTTGGTTTGGCGCGGATGCGCCGCGGCGACGTGCTGGTGGTGGCCAAACTCGACCGGCTGGCGCGCTCTCTGTCGCACCTTCTTTCGGTCATCGCCGAGCTCGACGCCAAAGGCGCGCATTTCAAGTCCCTCGCCGACCCGATCGACACCACCACGCCGCAAGGAAGATTCGCTCTGCAGGTGCTCGGCGCCGTCGCGGAATTGGAGCGGGCGCTGATCCAAGAGCGCACCAAGGACGGGCTGCGCGCCGCGAAGAAACGCGGGCGCGTCGGCGGCAATCCCAAATTGCGCGCAGGCGATCGCGCCGCCATCAAGCAAATCGTCGACGCGAAGGCCCAGGCCTATTTCGAAGGTCCGCTCCGCACTCACAGGACTGTGGGGTGTCGGCCTCCCCACCGTGACCGGTAACCCGAGTTATCGGACACGCCTTTGGCCCGACGCCCCCGGCGGTTTTCGTGGTTAACAAACCGTTAAAGCGCCGTCACGGCGGCGCCGGCGCAGCGGGATTCGGCGCGTCGTCCCGCATCTCGGCGGCGCCCGCGAACGGCGGCAATCTCCCGTAAGTCGCGGCCGCGGCAAGGGCTTCGGCGGCGATGTCCCCTGCCCGCGCCAAAATTTCCGCCGGCGGCGTCACGGTCTTCGGGTCGGCCGTCGCCAAATCGACGATCTCGGTCAGCGCATCCGCCAAAATCGCCAGCCGAGCAGCGGCGTCTATCGTCATCGGCGACCTCCCGGCAAGGCTCGGACCATCCATCGAGAATGACGCAATCCGATGCAATCGGCCAGACTTCTCTTGGCGACGACGCGGCGTGTGGCGCGCCTTTCGCGCGCTCGCGAGCCTCTGCGAGCCGCCGGATCACCCTGCCCTCTTGCGTTCGCGCGCCACCTTCGCCGCCTTGCCGCGCAAAAGCGCCATCAACACGGGCCCGAGCGAGAACTCCCCTGCCCTCGCCTTGGCGGTCAATACGCGCAGATAGCCGCCGGCGCTTTTGATTTCCTCCCCGCGCTGCAGGATCGCGGCGATGACGATCGAGGTATCGTGCTCGCCCAAGACCTCCAGCGCCTGCGCCCAGGCGTCGGGCGAAACGCCGATCGCCTTTCGAACCACCGCAGCGGTCGTCGCAAGATCGCGCCACGACGAGATTCCGCCGGAAGCGAAGTCGAGGATATCGGGACAAGCCTCCATTACCATCCCGAGCGGATAGGTCCGCGGCGTCGCGGGCTTTTGTTCGGGCTTTGGCGCCCCTGCTCCGGAGATTTCTGGCTCTGGCGCCGATGGAGCCCCCGGGTGCTGGTCGTTGAGCCCGGACGGTTCGGCCTTGCCTTCTCGAAGGCCAGGTTCAAGCTCAAATATGTTTGTAGTTTGATTCTGTATGTGGCGCTCACTTTGGGACTCATTGCCGCTCATATTTTGGGGTTTTACGTGATTCTCCAGCAGCTTACGGATTTCAGCTGCAAGAGCGGTCAATTCGCTTGCCAGCGCCTCCAAATCGGGGGGCAAAAGATTGCGCGCGTAGCGGCCAGAGAGCCTCGCATAGCGAAGGTGGAAGCCTTCCCAGTCGCCTGGAACGCCCTCCTCTAGGCCGGTCGCGATCATCTTGGCGATGTCGCGCCGCGTCAGCGTGATCTTTTCGCGCAGCAGCGCCATCGCGCGGTTCTCGGCGCGCACCTCTTCGGCGAGGTTTTCGATTTCGGCGGCGCGCGCGACGAGCGGCATGAGGTCGAAACCGAAGGCGTCCTCGATCGTGCCCCCCTGCCCTCTTCTGGCGAAGCGTTTGCCGTTCGGGGAGTCGCGCCGGATGATCAACCCAGCGTCGACGAGGCAAGCGAGATGGCGTCGCAGCGTCGCCGGCGCCATGCCATGGGCGCGGATCGAGAGCTCCTTGTTCGAGGGAAACACGACGATGCCGGGGCCGGACGAATCAGCTTCGCCTGCCTTTTCGCATGCCGGCAAAGTCAGCGCCGTCTCCTGATGGAAGCTCAAGAGCGCATGCAGCACCGACAGCGCGCGGTCGGTGACGCCGAGCGGTTCCTTGGCCTCGGTCAGCGCGCGATACAGCCGCCATTTGTGCACGACCGTTTCGGATGCGCCCGGTCTCGCGGCGAAATTCTCGGTCGCCGCCTGGCTCGCCACCATGGCGAGCGACAGCGGCCGCCGCCCAAAGGGCGTCGTTGGTTGTGTCTGCATGATCCTTTGCCTCGTTCAGGCAAAGCGGAAACGCTCACCGAATCGGCGCACCAACATTGACAAGTGATGTGGAGAGAGTTATTCGTATCTTCGCCAAAAGAACACGAAGGCTCTCAGGTTGGTTCGCCGCTTGGGGGCCTTTCTTTTTTGCCGTTTGTTTGCTTCCCTTACATTGTTTGCACGATCGCTACTCAGCCCCATCATGGCCGGGGCCAGCTCAAGAACCACGTCAAGACCTTGGCACCTGCCAAGGCTTTGACTTCAGCCTCAAGTTCATTCTTCGCCCTCGCGAGCGAAAAACCTCTCCATCAGCGCGGGGATCTCGCCCTTCAGGAAGGCTGCGAACGCCTCCGCGCGCGATTTTTCCATCGTCAGTTTGACATCGTTGATTGCAAACGTTGCTTTGCCCACAACCGCTCCAGAAGGACCTCTAAGCTCGATCTCGCCACGTTCGGTCGTGAGCGGTTTTTTTACGGCGCCTAACGCCTCTCGGAACCGATGATCGGACGACAAAACCTTGGCAGATGCCAAGGTTTTGCGCACCCGATCAAGCGCAGATGGCTCAGCGCTTACGGAATTCGCGAGTTCAACCCAACGCGGGCGTCCCACTTTTGGAGCTCGCCCGATCAACGCAATTGTCTCAACGGTAAGCGCTCGACACACCGCGCGAAACCGCGCAAGTTCCGGGTCATCGATCGCAAGCGCGGCGCGAATATCGCGCGCTTTGATGCCCGCCTCGTCCATCCGCCAAGCGAACAGCGCCTTCTCGATCCAACTGAGATCCTGTCGAACAGAGTTCTCAATCCCCTGAGCAATGACTAGTTCACGATCATCAAGGCTGACAACGATCGCTTTGACGGCTACGCCGAGTTCCCGAGCGGCACGCCAGCGCCGATGGCCATAGACCACCTGATACCGGCTGGCGTCCCTTGGATGGCGTCGAACTCCAATCGGAACCTTTTGGCCCTCGTCGGAGATCAGCTTCTTCAATGCTTCAAATTCAAGGTCATTGTCGTCAGGCAGTCGGTCGGGATAGGGGGAGGGCTCGATTAGGGTGGGATCGAGATCAAGACCGCCGCCCGCGTCAAGCAGCGCCCGAAGTCGATCTCGCTCTTCCCGGATGTCTGTTAGCGTGCGCTGCGTAGCCCCAATCACTCCCGCGCCAACGCGCGCGACCGGTTGCGCCGTTTGACCAAGAGGGGAGGGGAGCACACCGCCTTCCCCCTCAGGCTCCTCCGCGAGACCCGCAGAAAGAGCGCTGAAATTGGAAATAATCGACTTCTTTGACGAGACTTTGCTCATCGCCGCCCCCAACTTTCGGCGATCAGAGCGCGAATGCCTTCGTTGACCGCGTCCATGGACTCCCGAGAGCGCCGGAACGTGTCGCGTCCGATGTCCCCCGGCTCTAGCTCATATAGACTACGCTTGGCCAAGCCGGCCGCTTCCACCGCAGTGCTTTCGATCGCCGTCGGCATCAGGACTTCGTCCGCGAAGAGGTGCCGCAGCATTGACACTATCTGGGTTTGCGGCTGGTCGTTAGGATCGTGGCGCGTGATGAGATAATGGAAAAAATCCTGTCTCAAGGTCGCGCCGGCTTCCTGTATGACCCCGATCAAGTCGCTCATCATCAGCAGAAATTGGCTCATTGACGCTACGTCGAGCATCGCGGGATGGATCGTAACAACCATTCCGGTTGCCGCATAGATGGCGCCAAGCGTCAAGAACCCAAGTGACGGCGGTGTGTCCAGTACCGACAATATCGTAGTCATCGTCCGCTTCGGAGATGGCGAGCCTCAGACGCTCGAAAAACAACCCGCCCTTGGCGTTTCCATTGGCCAATACGCGAGGAACTTCATGCTCATATTCCATGACCTCGATATTTCCCGGGATCAGATCGACGCCCGAAAAATAGGTCTTGCGAATAATCTCTTGGATCGGACGCCGCCGTTCGTCGTGCCGTAAAGCGGCATAGATCGTCTCGTTATCACCCACGTCCATTTCCGGCTGGGCGCCAAACATTGCCGACAGAGATGCTTGCGGATCAAGATCGATCGCGAGGACTCTATAGCCATGAAGCCCCAAATAGTGTGCGAGATGAAGGGTCGTCGTGGTCTTTGCACTTCCGCCCTTGAAATTCGCTATTGCCAAAATCTGAAGATGTTCACCAGGACGGCGGCGCGGCAAGAATCTGGAAGCCTCCGACGGCTTCTGCTCTGCGAACAAATGTCGTAATTCATTGATTTGCGCGAGAGTATAGGCTCGATGATTATTTTCGAGCCGAGCCGGGATCGGCCCCTTACCCTCGATCGACATAATTTTTAGCGTGGATTCAGGGATCGACGTGAGTTTCGACACCTCATTCGTCATGAAGTAACGAAGGTTTTTTTCCGCATGAGGTGGGTACATGCGTTCCCGTAGGGCCTGCATCTGACTCGAAAGCACACCCGCGTGACGAACAATTCGCTCGGCAGGGTCTTCCTTCTTCGGGATGGGCCGCACAGGTTCGCGCATCGACATCAGAGGTCCTCTTTGACGGGCAAAGGTCGCTTTGACGCCCATCGCCCGTCAGAGATAGGCCACGATTCTCTACTTTCGTCCAGCTTTTTTAGGTTAACGAGATGTTAACGAGCCACAACCGAAGCCTTGGCTTCAGCCTCAGAGGAAGGGGCCGTCCCGAGGCACTCAGCCACCTCAAAACCGCCCTTGCAATACAATGCAAATGCATTACTTTATGACTGATCGACTGGCGGTCGGATTAGGAGACAGCAATGGCGAAAGTCGCCGAAGTTCTGGAAATCCCCGCAACGGTGACGGAGCGGGGCCAAACGACTGTCCCCGCCGCGATTCGCAAAATGCTGAATCTCGGCAGACGGGGCCATGTCGTGTTCAAGGGCATGGCTGACGGAACGGTCGTCATCGCGAAAAAGGAGGACGCTGACGCGCTTGAAGACGGTGACCCCGTTATCGAGAAATTCCTTACCTTTCTCGCTCAGGATATGGCCGACCACCCGCAACGCATTCAGTCCTTCCCCGCAAGCCTGCTTGACCGCGCCAGAGACTTAGTCGACGGCGTCGAGGTAGATCTCGACGCCCCGTTGCCGGATGATGATCGTTGAGCGAACCGCCGTTCGAAATCAACGGGTGGACGATCTACGCACACCCTCTTTTTCTCGACCAGATCGAAGCTCTCGTGACGGAAGTCGAGAAAGCGAAAAGCAAGGATCCGACAGGGTATAAGAACAAGCGCGCGAGCAAACTTCTCTCAGCGATCTTAAAAGTGGCGCTCGAAGACATTCCCGCAGACCCAATGCGCGCCGTTTATCGACAAGGCGATACGCTCGGCGATGATTACAAGCACTGGTTTCGTGCGAAGTTCCTTCAGCAATTCCGGCTCTTTTTTCGCTATAAGGAAACAAAGGCCGCAAAGGTCATCGTGCTGGCTTGGGTCAACGACGAGGACACTTTGCGCGCCTACGGCAAGGCGAACGACGCCTACGCTGTTTTTCGCAAAATGCTGAAGAAGGGCAATCCGCCCGACGATTGGGACGGGCTACTCACCGCTGCGGCCAAGGGCAGCGCGCCAGCGCGGCTGGCGCGCGTTCGTCCCTCGCGATAGGCGCGTTAGTAAGGCTTAGTAAAGCCGCCTAAGCGGCTTCCTCCTGACCTTTGCGACTGAACGCCAGAATGAAATCCGTCGCGGCGCTGGCGGCCGCGGCGGCGGAGAAGATCGCCTTCTTGTCGTTCTTCAGGATCGTGAGATATTGAGCCATATATTGAGCGTGATCAGGACGCGGGTCATTTGTGATCCCGAGTTCCGCGCAAAGGAACGCAGCCGACAATTCCGCGATCAGCTCTTCGAACGCGTAGGCGCGATCGGCAAAGCGTTTGCCTTTTTCGCGATTGAGCCGACTCTCAGCACCCGAATGGTGCGACAATTCGTGAAGTATGGTGGAATAAAACGCTTCCTGCGCCGTGCTGGTCTCGGTTCCAAAGAATGCTCTTTCGTCAGGGATGCTGATGCAGTCGGTCAGCCGGTTGTAGCAGGCGCGGGAGCCGCCATATTCGATCCGCGCGCCGGTCGCGGCGATCGCGTGGTCCACGCTGGCGATGCGTTCGAACAGCGGGCGGTCGGGCAAAGTCGGGATGTCCGACTGGTAGCCATCGACCTGAGATGCGTTGAAAACCCAACTGGCCCGCGCAAAGGGGATCGTCTTGCCGGCCTCTTCGCCGTCAGCGCCGGATTCCTCGCGCACATCGACAGCCAAGTTTTTGTAGAAAACGATCGGCGTGCCCTTCTCGCCCTTGCGAACGCAGGCGCCGCGCTCCTGCCATTGCTTGAACGTCGCCCACTTGTGCGACTCGTAGCCCGAGGCTTGCGTCGCAATCCACAAGGACAGAATATTGACGCCGCGATAGGCCCGATCCGTGGTCGCATTGATCGGGGCTCTCGTGCTGGCCGCACGATGCCAGGGTAGCTTGAACTCGCCCGCGCCGGCCTCGATGGCGGAGACAATGCGGTTCGTGATTTCCTGGTGGATGTCGAAACGGTCTTTCATGGCTCTCTCTCCGTTGCGAGGCGGTCGCCCCGTGAGAGCCCGTGAGCCGGGACGCCGGCGAGCGCACCCAAGGGGCGGCGTCAGCCGAGGGCTTGCCCCTTGCGCTCGTCAGCCGGCGTTTCGGCTAGGGATTTTCTCTCCGGGGCACCCGCCAACGGGGATGAGCAATTGAGAGACGCGACACATGGAAAGAAACCGCGGGATTGGCTCGATCGCCACGATGGTCGTGGCGATAGCCGCCATGACGCTCGTTCGCGCGTTCCGATGGAATGAGCTCGGGTTGCTCGATCATATTATGATCGTCGTCCTGTGGATCGCGGTCGCCGGCGGCACGACGGCGATAGGGGTGACGTTCTGGCGGTATGCGAGCCTGCGCGCCAAATCGAGCAGGGCAGGGCGCCCGCCAAATCCAACGTAAAAAGAGGCTGTCGATCTATCGAGGTTTCTCGTCGCGCGCGGATGATCCGGCCACAGGGGAGGTACCCGCCAGGTTTGGAGGTTTGTAGTTCTCGAGAATGATGGCATTCGGATCGGGCATCTCTGGATAAGCCCAGAGGCCGGATTTAGTGTTCTTCGCCTGCGTCTCCGCGATGAGATAGGGCGAGTAGACCGGGCGGCCGTCGAGCGTGACCGACGCGAAGGCATATCCAATGGAAATGAGCGCCGTTCCGAGGTCCAAACGCGAACCCTTGTTTCTACCTTGCTCCATCGTGGCGAAGCAAAAGACGAGGACCGTCCGGCCGTAATCGATATTGGCCGCCGCGTAGCACATTGGCCGCAGGTCCCGCACGAGACTGACCAGCATCGCCAAGCTGGCCTCGCCGCAATCGCGCTTCACACCCTTGGCGTTGGTGAAAGAGGTGGCGCGCAAGCATGATTGGACGCCATAGAGGCGATAGCGTTTGCCTCCAGCAATCCATGTGTCGCCAGTTTCATAGATGGCGTCCTGCGGAATCGGGAACCAGGGCGACGGCTTCGTTTGCGCGAGCGTCGAAGTGGTCGAAAGGGCGGCGAGGAGCGCAATCGCCGGCCGTAGCCGCGCCGTCGTCATTGCGAAGCCACGATGCCGCTCTGCGCCAGGGCAGGGGGATTTGTTATTGTAAGATCGGCCGGCTTGAAAATGACGGCGCAAGTTCCATCGGTATAGGTTGAACATTGAGAAGCGACGATATTCTGCACCGCCGACGACGTGGGCGCGCAGCACATCGAACCGGCTGAGTTTATCGTATATCCGCCAGTGGCCTGTGAAACGGGGAAAGACCCGCTGGAACAGAGAATCGGACTGATAGCTCCGTTTGACGTATTCGCCGCCAGCGGCAATTGCGATTGATTCTGATTTTGTTGCTGTTGCTGCGCTTGTTGAACCGCCTGCTGGCAGATTCCGACCGCAACGCCCAGCAATTGCATCCAATTGGCTTGCTGCATGATGGGAACACAATAGGGAATCGTCGGCCAATTTGCCTGACTGCAAAGAAGGACTTTGCAGGGGAACGTGGCGTCCTGCGCGGCCCCCGAGGCAGGCAGGAAAGCGGCTAAGGTGCTGTAACATAAAGCAGTTACAAGGCGTCGCTTGTTTATCATGTTTTCAGCTCTTTGGTTCTTGCGCGGCGCAGCCACATCGGTATATGTCATACACTAAATAGTAAGAGCATGAAGCCATGCGTCGAAGCCTTTTCGTGCCCGGAGCAGTCCTATGCGCCTTGAACTCGCCTTCCATCGCAGAGAGTTCGCCCCAAAGGCCCGGGCCTCGGGTGATCGAAGCGGCCGTCACGCCGGAAGGACGGGTCGTCCCCGTGCGACCCGCTGTCGAGAGGCTGAATGATCGGACCGGCCCGAAACCGCACTCCCCCTGCGGCGCTCCAATCGATATGGACGCCGCTACCGCGCGAGCACTCGTCGAGAAAATCGCGAAGGAAGAGGCATTCTATCCGGAGTTCGTGTTGGCGGTTGCTCACGGCGAGAGCCGGTTTGATCCGAACGCGCTGTCGCCCAGGGGCGCCGTTGGATTGATGCAGCTGGAGCCGGCCACAGCCGAGCGCTACAAGGTCAATATTTGCGATCC
>CAVOTY010000002.1:0-41319 GCA_963699455.1 uncultured Alphaproteobacteria bacterium
CCGCGCTGCGGGCAGACTTTCTCGAGCCCGAGTTCTTGCGCCATCCAGACGGCGATCTTCGGGCTCGTCCACACGCCGCCGTCGCTGGGTGGTTCCTGCAAACGCTCGCGCAGCTTGTCGAGCAATTCGGGTTTGAGAATCGTCGCCGACGTTCCGTTGCGTCGCCGTAGATCACCGAGCGAGTCCGGCCCCTCGGCGTTGTATCGGGCGGCGAGCTGTTCGATCCAGCGCGCCCCGAACGAGGTCATCCGCGAGACCTCGGCGACGCTGTGGCCCTTGGCCAGCAGCCAGATCGTCTGCAAATGCCGCGCGAGGCGCGCATCCGAACTCGACACATAAAGCTCCCGCAACGCATCGACGCTCAAATGCCCGGCTATCGTCGCCATGATCCACTCCCGCCGCGATCCATGACTGCACAGCCTATCTCCTGTGCTAAACCAGCGGAATCCCTACCCCAGCCGAGTCAATCAGCCGGAGGTCGTATCATAGGTTCATTCCAAATCAGCGCACGTGCATTTCGGCCTCGAGGCGCGCCAAATTGAGAAAGTAGGCGAGCATTGGCTGGTTCACCTTACCAGCCAGATCGGCAAGCTCCACGCACATTTCTGCGATGTATTCCGCGACCGAATCTGTGTCAGGACTATGCATGCCGCCAACATGTTGGGGTTCGAAAGCGCTATCGTTGACACTAAGAATCATACTCTCCACCCCATGTCCGCGCGCATAAACGTGTAGCGACACGCATTACTTGTGTATGAGAAATACTCTTTTGGATAGTAGGGCCGTCAAACTTTTCTGTGGATAATTGCCAGATAGGCATGCTCACGCATTGTGTTGCCGTGAACTTGTGCATTCATAAAAACATTTATGATTTGCGCATCAATGAATGGCAATGCTCGCGCGATCGTAAGAGCAAGTATTGGCGCGTAGCATGGGTGTGAGCGAGGTGAAACGAATAATCTGGCTAGCATTCACCAAATTGTTAGCCGCGCAATATCTTCGGAAGCCTCAGATTTATATTTCGCTACCGGCTTCGAAGCGTCCCGGTTCGATCTCTAATATTTATGGCAAGTCTGGTGGATATTCAGGCCGCGAGCAAACGTGTGTAATGGACTTTATGTAACGGACGCGAAATATCCGCCCGCGCAAACCGAGATTCTCCATCCCAAAGTAGCGCCCGGCATAACGGCGATCGCCGATGACCAATCCTCAGAGCCTGTGAATCTTTCGATTTTCCGGGCGAGATGATTGTTGCGTTGGGCGCCGCCACGTGATTCCGTGGCGGCGCCCAACGCAACGCCGCGCCGGAACGAAGATGTTGTTTGAAGCTTTGCCCGAAAGCACGAAACCCTTCTCCGCCGCCGAAGGCCCCGGGCGGCCGCGCCTGCGGGAGCCGCGGCGCGACGAGATCATGCTGCGCGCCGTCGATCTCGACGGTCTCATCGGCGCCGATCATCCGGCGCGCCTTTTCTGGGATTATGTCTGCAAGGTGGATCTGCGCGAGTTGGAGGACGCGATCAAATCGCGCGAGGGGCGTCCGGGCCATCCAGCAGCGTCGCCGCGCCTGTTGCTCGCGCTGTGGCTCTACGCGACGAGCGAGGGGGTGGGAAGCGCGCGGGCGCTCGCGGAGCTTTGCGAAAGTCATGACGCCTATCGCTGGCTGTGCGGCGGCGTGAGCGTCAATTACCACACGCTTTCCGACTTTCGCACGGGCCATGGCGCGCTGCTCGACCGACTTCTGACGGAGAATGTCGCGGCGCTTTCGGCGGAAGGGTTGATTGATCTTTCCGCGATTTCGCATGACGGCATGCGCGTTCGCGCGTCGGCGGGCGCCGCGTCGTTTCGGCGCAAGAAGACGATCGAGGAACACCTTGAGCAAGCGCGCGAGGTCGTGGAGCAGTTGAAGCGCGAGGTGGACGAGGCTCCCGAGGCGAGCCGCTCGCGGATGCGCGCCGCCAAGGAGCGCGCGGCGCGGGAACGCGCGGAACGTCTCGCGGCGGCTTTGGCGAAGCATGCTGAGATCCAGGCGAAGGCGAGAAAGAAGCTGACGGCGCCTGCGGCGGATGCAGAGAATGACGGGCCGAAGCCCGATGGCGACGCTCCGACGTCGCGGGGACCGGCCGCGGACGAAGGCGCGGCGGCGCAAGAGGAGGCGCTGGCGGGAGACGCGAGGGCGCCGGCGCAACCGCAAAAATCCGCAGCGAAGAAGGAGAAGAAAGAGAAGGAGCCGCGCGTCTCGACGACCGATCCCGAGGCGCGCGTGATCAAGATGGCGGATGGAGGCTTTCGTTCCGCCTACAACTGCCAGATCAGCACGGCGAGAGGATCGCTGATGATCGTCGGCGTCAGCGTCTCGACGAGCAGCTCCGACCGCGGCCTGTTGAAGCCGGCGATCGAGCAGATCGAGGGACGCTATGGCGAGAGGCCGGAGCGGTGCCTCGCCGACGGCGGCTTCGCCAAGAACGACGATATCGAATGGGCGGCGTCGCAGGGCGTGGAAGTGTTTTGCCCGCCGCCGAACAACAGGCCTGGAGTGGACCCTTGCGCGCCGCGCGCCGCGCGCCGACGATGGCGAGGGCGTCGCGGCTTGGCGCGCGCGCATGAAGAGCGAGGCGGGGAAAGAGACCTATAAGAATTGCAGCATCA
The DNA here is from genome assembly GCA_963699455.1 of uncultured Alphaproteobacteria bacterium. Lineage (GTDB taxonomy): Bacteria > Pseudomonadota > Alphaproteobacteria > Rhizobiales > Beijerinckiaceae > Methylocystis. The sequence continues at coordinate 2,647 of CAVOTY010000002.1, forward strand.
CGGAATGCGCGCATGCCCACATGCGTGCGCGCGACCTGCGGCAGTTCAGGGTGCGCGGCGAGGAGAAAGTGAAGGCGCAACTGACGATCCACGCGCTTGCGCACAACATCGAGCAGGGCGCAACCCTCAGGCGCAAGCGAAAGCAAGAGGCCCCCGCAGCCACGGCGGCCGCGGCATAGGCCTGAAGGCCGCCGCACAAAGCGGCGGCGGCGCGGTGAGCCCGCCGGAGCGCCGCCGGAATGACGCCTGGAAGCGCCAGGCCCTCGCGAGCGTCGCCGTCCTCGACCTCGGAAGCAGCCCAAAAATTGAATCCTTCACAAGCTCTCAGGTAAGGTAACTGAAACTGAGACTGCCATTCAAGCCCAAGTTGAACAGTAAACGCGAGAAATGTGCTTGCAACCCATTGATATTATACGATCTCCTGCTGATTACTTCGGGACGGCGATTTTTGGCCACCAGTGAAAGCCGGTTCGGCTTTTGATGGCGGCGCGTTCGTTGGCGCGAGCGACGCATCGAGTGGCGACGATGTTCTCCAACTCCTCGATCGTGCCGATGTGTTCGTTGGCGAGTGGCTCGTCGACCAACTCCCACGGCGTTTCGGCCGGCTGCAATTCCGGCGTGTAGGGCGGCGGAAAGATCAGGCGCACGCCGTCTGGAACGTCGAGCCCCGCTTCCCCATGCCATCCGGCGTTGTCGAGGACGAGAAGGATGGTTCGATCGCGTCCCGCGCCGGCCTCGCGCGCGAAGGAGGCGAACAGCGCCTCGAAAAACTGTTTCGAGACGCCATCGTGCACATACCAGAACGTCTCTCCCGTCGCGGGCGAGACGAAAGCGGTGACGTAGAGCCAGTCGAAACGATGATGGCCAAGCGCGATCGGACGCTCGCCGATCGGCGCCCAAACGCGCCGCGTAACGGGCTTCAGGCCGAGGCGATGTTCGTCGGTCGCGAAGACTTCGACGGATCGGCCGGGGTGTTTTTCCGCTTCCTCGACGACGGCGTCCGCAAGCTTTTTTTGAACGCCGCCGCTTCCTCTGGCGTCGCCGATTTCGGATTTTTCGGGCGCGGCGCCTGGATCGACCAGCCGAGCGCCTTCAACGCCTCCCAGCCGCGCCGCGGGCAAACCTTCTCTAGGTCGAGTTCCTTCGTCATCCAGGCCGCGATCTTCGGGCTCGTCCATTTGCCGCCGTCACTGGGCGGCTCCTGCAAACGCACACGAAGCTTGTCCAGCAATTCGGGTTTGAGAATTGTCGCCGACGTTCCATTGCGCCGCCGTAAATCGCCATGAGATTCCGGCCCCTCGGCATTGTAACGGGCCACAAGCTGTTCGATCCAGCGCGACCCGAACGAGGTCATCCGCGCCACTTCGGCGATCGTGTGTCCCTTCGCCAGCAACCAAATCGTCTGGAAGTGTCGCGCGAGCAGCGCATCCGAACTCGACACATAACGCTCCCGCAACGCATCGACGCTCAAATGCCCGGCTATCGTCGCCATGACTCGCTCCTTTCGCGATTTATGACGATGCAGATTATCTGCCCCCAAACATCAGGGGAATCCCCCCAGCCGAGTCAATCAGCCGGAGACCGTATTACTTATTCGGAGCCTGGATTTTTCCAAAATGTAGTGCCACGTTAGCCTATTTAACGCTGGATTGCTGAGAGCCGATCCATAAAGATCGGAATCATGAACAAGACGTTGCGCGCGTCAGGCGCTTGAGCATCAGGCGGATCATGGCGAGGTGGACGAATGCGGCGACGGTGGTCGCATAGCGTTCGAAGTCGCGCATGAGGCGACGGTTTCGGCTGATCCAGGCGAGCGTCCTTTCGACGATCCAGCGCTTGGGCAAGACGACGAAACCTTTCGCGTCGGATCGTTTGACGATCTCGATTTTCCAGCATCCGGTCTCGGTGATGGTTCGCGCCATTTTCGGCCCCTGATATCCGGCGTCGGCGAAGATTTTCGCGATGAAGGGGAAACGCCGCCGCGCGCTTTGCAACAGACCGCGAGCGCCGTCGCGATCCTGAATATTGGCGGGCAAGACGCTCACGCCGAGAAGGAGCCCGAGCGTATCGACAAGGATATGGCGCTTGCGCCCCGTGACTTTCTTGCCCGCGTCAAAACCTTGCGGATCAATCGATGCGCCCCTTTTTGAGCGGCCTTGGCGCTTTGGCTGTCGATGATCGCCGTCGTCGGGCTCGCATCCTTGCCGGCGGCTTCGCGCAAGGCGACATAAAGTGCGTCGTGAATGCGCTCCAGCGTCCCATTCCAATCCCACAGCATGAAATAGGAATGCGCCGTGCTCTTGGGCGGCAGGTCCTTGGGCAAGGCTTTCCACTGGCAGCCCGTGGCGAGCACGTAGAAAATCGCGTTGAGAACCTCGCGCGCGTCGACCGTGCGTTTGCGACCGCCACGCTTGGCGGGTGGGATCATCGGGGCGATCAGAGCCCATTCGGCGTCGGTCAGGTCAGACGGATAACGAAGGCCGCGACGATCGGCGGCGACGCGATGTTCCAGCTTCCACATCGGCTAATCCCTTGCGAATCACCCACCTCCGAGGGAATCACAACCGACTCTTTCGACGCAACTTCTTTCAGGATCGGCTCTGAGGCTGAATCAGATTCCATGGTGTCCTGCTGTGAGGACCCATGTTCTTCCGCCTCAAAAAGTCCGGCGAACGCGCCTATGTGCAGATCGTCGAAAACAAGCGCGTCGATGGCGCCGTGCGTCAGTCGGTCATCGCCACTCTTGGCCGCGCCGATGAGCTTGGCGCTTCCGGAGCGTTGGCCTCCTTGCTCGCTTCGGGAGCCAAGCTGACCGATCAGGTGTCGCTCATCAACGCGCTGGACGAAGACGCCGATGCCGCGCTGTCGGCTCAAACCAAGCGCATCGGCGGACCGCTGCTGTTTGGCAAAATATGGGAACGGCTCGGCATCGCCGATGTGCTTGGCGATTTGTTGCGAGATCGCGCCTTCGAGTTCGCGGTGGAGCGGGCGGTGTTCGTCGCCACCTTGCACCGGATATTCGTGTCGGGCTCGGACCGCGACTGTTCGTCCTGGGTGGAGGATTACGATATTGCCGGCGCGGATGGGCTGGACCTGCATCATTTTTATCGCGCCATAGGGCGTCCAAGGACGCCCGTCACAGGGACGGGCTATGGGCTTGGCTCGGCGAGGAGATGGAGGAGAAAAGCAAAGACGCGCTCGCGCCACATTGCATCAAGGATGCGATCGAGGAGAAGCTGTTCGACAAGCGGCGCGATCTCTTTGCCGATCTCTCCGCCGTGTTCATGGATACGACCAGCCTTTCGTTCCATGGCGAAGGCGGCGAGACGCTCGGCGAGCATGGCTATTCCAAGCACTATCGACCCGATCTCAAGCAGATGATCCTGGCGCTGATCGTCGATGGAAACGGGCGACCAATTTGCACCGAGATGTGGCCGGGCAATACCGCCGACGTCACCACGCTGCTGCCGGTAATTGATCGACTGCGCCAGCGCTTTTCCATCGGGCGGGTCTGCGTCGTCGCCGATCGCGGCATGATCTCGGCGGCGACGATCGAAGGGCTGGAGGCGCGGGGGCTCGAATATATTCTGGGCGCGCGCGAGCGCTCCGACGCCGTCGCGCGCAAGATCGTGCTGGAGAACGACGCTGCTTTCGTCCCCCTGCTGCTGGAGCGCAAGGCGGGCGAGACGCAGCTCTTTGTCAAGCAGGTCACGATCGAAGGCAAGCGCTACATCGTCTGCCGCAACGAGGCGGAGGCCGAGGAAGACCGCAAGGACCGCGAGGCGCTCGTCGCCGCGCTCGACGCCCAATTGAAGAAAGGCGACCATAGCCCGTCGTTTGCGACGGGCGTCCTTGCGGACCGCCCCATGGCGCTGATCGGCAACTCCGCCTACCGGCGGTGTCCACGCAAGAGCGCCGGGACCAAGGACAAGACCAAAGGCAAGGACAAAGACGAAGGCGACCGGGCGTTTGAAATCGACGCCGGCAAACTCGCCGAAGAGGCGCGGTTCGACGGAATCTTCGTGCTGCGCACCAACGCCAATTTGACGCCGTTGCAGGCCGTGCTCCGCTATCGCGACTTGTTGAAGGTCGAAAACCTGTTCCTCGAACCAAGGCGATCATGCGCACGCGGCCGATTTTCCATTCATCCGACGCTGCCATCCGTGGTCATGTGTTCTGTTCGTTCCTGGCCCTCGCCATCCAGAAATATCTCGACGATCTTTCCCGCGAGGCGGGCGTCGCGCCGGAATGGACGGAGCTGCTGCGCGATCTCGATCGCTTGCAGCAGGTGCGCCTCCAGTATCGCGGCGCCGATTGGCTGGTGCGCACCGACGCGGCGCCGACGATTACCGCCTTGTTCCGCCACGCCCATGTCGGGCTGCCGCCGCGCGCCCGACAAACCGCCCCGCCGAAGCCCAAGGCCTCCATAAAATCCGCCCCAAAACGCCGAGGCCGCCCAAGGCGTAGCGCCACGCCGTCTCGAATTTCGCCATAAATGAAAGAAAATCAGAGTCTTGTCGAAATCAGGCGTTTAACTGGGGCTTGAGGGGGAAAGAGAGAGAGGCGAGGTTGGCCGCATAGCGTTCGCCATAAGCGCGCCATGACAGGCTCTGTCGATCCTTCTCTGACAATGAGCTAAAGCCTGGGTTCGCCGAGGCTCTGTCTAACATCTCGCGCAACGCTTGCGTGAGAGCGGATGCATCGTCGCTGGTCACGACTTTAATGCGCGAACCCAGGGCGCTCGTGTGCGCGAGATCGGCACCGCCCGTCCGAACGGTGCACACCAAGGGCAAGCCGCTTGCCAAGGCTTGAGCTTGAACGAGCGCCAAACCCTCTTGGCGGGAAGCGATCGCAAAAACATCGGCTCGAGCATAAAACTCTGTCAGACACCACTGCGGCACCGGATCGTGATGTGTAAAGCGCGGATGGGACGGAAATGGCGCATCGCCGAGCGATCCGACGTGCAGAAGATGAACTTCTTCGATTTCCTTGACAGCCGAACTCAATACATCGACGCCCTTTTGATATGTCCAATTGCCCACGAATAGCACGGTCTTTCGTGTGGAGATCGACCGGGTGATTTGAGGAAATTGTTTGAGATCGACGCCATATGGATTAATCAGCACCTTTGCCGCAGCCGCTGAGTCGCGCTCAAAGCTCTCGGCCACTTGAAGTGACGGAACAGAAATTACATCGGCGAGTTGATAACTCTTTAACTCCCGTTCAACCGCATAATCCGTTGGCACGGTAGCGCCGGGAACGGCCGCAAGAATTTCACGTTGGGAAAGAATGTGATGGCTCCCACGCTCCATGATGATCTTGGCGCCGTAACGCTGTCGTGCATAAAGCGGTGCCTCAACGAACGTGCCCGACATTCCGATAAAGACGTCGCAGGGGTGCAACCGCGCGATAACGGCTTGATTGAATGCCGCATGGCATACCTTAGTGCGCAAATCGCATGCTGCTCCATACGCGAATTTGGTCCACGCCAGCAGCGGCGCGACGAACGGCAAGTAGCCGACATGGCAATAACGCGGAAGCCCGAACCGGACGGCGCGTGCTAGCGGGACGTATGAGTAGAAGCGCACTGCGTGCCCCAAATCATCGAGTTCGCGTGCCAAATCAAGGAGATGAAACCTGCCAGACGTCGCAATGGCGATGCGTAGTCTTCGCATGAAGGAGTTCTCCTTATTTCGACGGTGGAGATAGCATTCCTCTCCAAGCCCAGCTAAAATCACAACTAATACGCGAATTCGCGGATTGCAAGTTGTGCTTCCGGTAGCATGCGAGCACCACGAAGGATTCAAAGGCTATGGTGGATGCGAAAATCTAGCGACACGATTCAGACTTCGAATGTCATTGTTTTTCTATGAGATCGCGAACATGTACTCACAGTCATCGTGGACCTCATCGCCCGCTCAAGCACGTGCAATGGGCCAAATCTTCTGCTATCGAACGAGTGTCTGCCTGTTCTTGAAATCGCGCGGGAACGAATCATTTCAATAAGTTCAAGCCGCGAAACGCATCCCAGTTCATTCCGCCCGGGACCGTCATGAATTTCGTTTTCGTCAACTACGTCCACTCGGAAACAGCTCATGTTTCAAGCATGCGTATCCGGTTTTTCGCGGAAGCATTGACACGGCGAGGACATCACGTCCTCGTTCTCACCCATCCACGCCAGGAAGGCGAAGTCGTCGCGATGCCCTTTGAGGTGGAGCGTTCACTAATGTGTCACCATTGGCGGACTCCATTCCATTTTTCATGTCCGCCGCTATTCAACTGGCGCGACACGGCAGCTCGTTCTTCTCGACTGCCGCGCATTCTGCGCCGCGCGCTCATCTTCGCTAATGTGACACTTCGCGGCGGGATATACGACGATTGGGTGCAGGGCACACGCAGCTACTGGCCCGCGATCAAGCGAGCATTTCAACCAGATCTCGTCTGGGGTATATTCGGCGACACAAGTAGCCTGAAGGTGGCACAGCTTCTTGCGCGTCACGCGGGCGTTCCATGGGTTGCTGATTTCAAGGACAACTTCGAGAAATTTATTCAGCCGGTCGTCAGGCGCCTTATCGCTGCGCGTTATGCCGACGCTGCGGGTTTCACCTCTAACTCCCTATTTCATGCGTCTCAAGCCGTTCTTTATTTCCACATGCCACACACCGTTGTTTACAGCGGAGTTGCTCCTTCCATGATTGCCTCCTCATTCCCGCCTTCCAATATCGAAGCGTTTCGCGTCGTGCTGGTGGGAAGCCTTTACGGCGAAAACCGCGCGAACCGCTTCCTCGCCGCGCTAGGGGCATGGCTGCTCACACTCGATCCCGTGGATCGCGAACATGTGGAGCTGATATATGCGGGAACAAACCGAGGCCTGCTCGAAACCGAACTCGCCGCGCGGCCACTGCTTTGCAGAACCCGCGCCATGGATCAGCTTCCGTTGGACGATTTAGGCAGGCTCTGCCGTTCGGCGACGCTCAACGCCTATATCTGGTCGCCGCGCACCTTCCATCATAAGCTGCTGGAATTGATAGCGTGTCGACGTCCAGTCTTGAGTTTTCCAGGGGAGCATAGAGAGTCTATTGAACTTGTCAGTGAATTCGGCGGCGACCTCCGGGTTTGCAAATGCGAAGCTGCACTCCAGAAGGCCCTTTCAGGCATCTGGCACGTTTGGCGCTCCGGCGAAACGCCCCAGCCTTCCAAGCCCGTCAATGTCGAGGCGCTCACTTGGGACGCCATGGCCGGAAAGCTCGATGCATTTTTCGTCGAAATGGTCTTGTCCAAATGTGGCAGAAGACCGATACCGCGCAAGCAAATATCAAAGCTCTGTCTCCGGCGATTTTCCGATAGGCGGCGGCGAAAATCAGACGATTGTGCTGACGAGGGCCGCCCTGTGCACGGCGAATCGGATTCTCGAGCTTGAAGCCGTCGCCAACTCCCGCCGTGTTGAACCCACGGAATAGGCAACGCATTTCGCACGTATTGCGTAATCCACGCGACGGTGAGCGCCGATTCCAGACGATCGTGAGCGCTCTATCCACGCGATGATGAGCAACAATTCCACGCCATCCTGAGCAGTCAGTCCTCGATGCGGCCCAGCGTGGCGATCACTTGCTGACGCACTTGCGCGCCGTCGCGGCGGCTTTCGACAATCTGGAGATAGGCGCGCCCGCCCGAGGTTTTCTTGCGGAAATACATGCGCGGAACCGTCCGCGCGACTCATACCAGCCCTCGCTAACGCAGACTCATGTGGAGGATTCTCGAATCGGTTAAAATCTGATTTGGCTTGGCGAACGCGCGGAGGTTCGCCATGGCGGCGGCGATTGGACTTCGAGAAGATTATGATGCGGGTGCTATGCGGGCGCTTGCCAAACGCGCGAAGGACGGGCCGCAGGCGCGCCGGCTTTTGGCTCTCGCTTCGATCTACGACGGCGCCTCGCGAAACGGGGCGGCGGAGAACGGCGGTGTTGGCCTCCAGGTCATCCGCGATTGGGTTTTGCGCTTCAACGCCCATGGTCCCGACGGACTCGTCGACCGCAAGGCGCCCGGGCAGACTCCAAAGCTCAATGACGCCCACCGCGCCGCGCTGATGAAAATGATCGAGGAAGGTCCAACGCCGGCAATCCATGGCGTCGTGCGTTGGCGCATCGTCGATCTTTGCCAGTGGGTGTTCGAGGAATTCCGCATCGCCATCGCCGAGCAGACGATGAGCCGAGAACTGCGCAAGATGGGCCTCCGCAAGCTTTCGGCAAGGCCGCGCCATCATGCGCGGGCCGACGGCGCGCTCGAGAATTTTAAAAACGTATGGCCCGCCCCGTCTGCAAGCAGTTTTATCGAGAGCGGCGCTTGATCAGTCTGCAGCAACGTATCCGGCCTTGAGGACAAAGCCTCGTGCCAAGATGGAGATACGCGCGTTCCGGTCCTCATAAGCTTCTCGGCGTCGAGCGCCGTTTTTTAAACCAGGTTTCCGGAACGCCATTCGACTGTTAGGCCATCTCGCTTTCACCACCCGCAAACATCGTCGGCTGATCAGCGCATTATTCGCCGAGCAACCAATGCCTATGCCGCCAGAAGCAAGCCGTTGGCGGTGAATTTTTCACCGCGCCGAAGCACCGCCCAAGCGATCCGCGCCAGCTTGTTCGCCAAGGCCACGATGGCGACATTCTTGTGAACGCGGGCGAGCAAATTCTTGGCCCAACGACCGAGAGCCGCGTCGCGTTCGGCGATGTGCGGAAGCGCCGCCCGTGCTCCATGGATCAACAATTTACGCAAGTATTTGTTGCCCCGTTTGCTGATGCCCAGAAGCCTGGGCTTGCCGCCGGTGGTCGATTGGCGAGGAACAAGCCCCAACCACGCCGCCAGATCACGACCGTGCTCGAAGGTTTCCGCGTTTCCGACAGCGGCGATCAACGCCGAAGCAATCGTCACGCCGACGCCAGGAATCGTGGTCAATCGCCTTGCGTCTTCGCTTTGCTTCGCGAAGGCCGCAAACTCCTTATCGAAGACGGCAATGCGTCGATCGAGTTCCAGCCATTGCCCCCGAACGTCGGCGAGCAGCATTCGTATCCGTGGGCTCAATCGCATCCCCTCTGGCTCTTCCACAAAAGCCGTAAGATATTGTTCAAGCTTCCTTTTGCCTTGCGGAACAATAATTCCTCGTTCCAATAGGATCGCACGCAACTGGTTGATCAAAGCGGTTCGTTCCGCGACCAAACGGTCTCTTGATCTATGGAGCGTCTGTATGTCGAGCTGTTCTTGGGCTTTCACCTCGACGAAACGCATGGTTGGACGCGTCGCGGCTTCGGCGATTCCTTCCGCGTCACGATCATCGTTCTTCTGCGCCTTGACATAGGGCCGTACATATTCGGGCGACATCAGCCGGACATCATGTCCTTGGTTCGCAAACAGGCGGCCAAGGTGATGCGCGCCACAACATGCCTCCATCGCGACGATGCAAGGCGGCAGCTTCGCGGCCAGATTGATCAGCGTCTCTCGCTTTGCGCGCCGACGCAAAACGACCGCGCCAATTTCGTCGAGGCCGACGATGCTGCAAACATTCTTGCCAAGATCAATGCCGAGCACGGAAACCTTCATGATTCGTCCCTCCGGTTTGAGTCTCCGGCGAAGCTACAACGCCGGACGGAGGGGCGGGCCATTCCATAAGTTTCCCAAACCGCCTGGAGGAAATCGCACGCGAAAAAGGTCTCTCGCCCGACAAAATAGAAATTTGGTTTCAAGATGAAGCCCGTGTTGGCCAGAAGAACAAGATCACGCGGCGTTGGGCGAAACGCGGCTCGCGGCCTTGCGCGCCCAAGGATCAACGAACCTCTTCAACCTATATCTTTGGCGCCATTTGCCCCAAGGAAGGCAAGGGCGCGGGCCTCGTCCTGCCTGTGTGCGACACCTTCGCGATGAACCTGCATCTTGCTGAAATAGCCAAGAAGATCGCTCCCGGCGCGCACGCCCTCCTGCTCGTCGATCAGGCCGGCTGGCATATGACCGACAAGCTCGCCGTGCCGGCCAACATCACCATCAGGCCCTTGCCGCCCAAATGCCCGGAACTTAACCCGACCGAGAACGTCTGGCAGTTCATCCGCGACAACTGGCTGTCAAACCGCGTGTTCAAATCCTACGACGACATCGTGGATCACTGCTGCGATGCATGGAACAAACTCGTCGAGCAACCATGGCGCATCATGTCCCTCGGATTGCGAGATTGGGCGCATGGGTTTTGATCAGCGAGGACTGGTATAAGGCAAGCCCCTGACGTTCCGTTTCGACGTCATCAATCTCCTCGATCACCGTTACACGCTGCGCGGCGGCTCCGGCATCGGCGTCTTCGCGCCTCAATACGGTCCGAGGCGAGGCTTCTTCGTCGGCATGAGGCAGGAGTTCTGATCGTCCGGGGTAAACCAAGATTTCGGCTTGGCCTGTTGACTCCCCGCACCGGGACCCTGTAGGCGATCCCCCCAATGACGACGACCCGCGCCATACTCCTCGAACGCACCCACCGGCTGATAGCCGGCGGCAAGCGTCCGCGCGCGGTCAAAGGCGTCCCGGCCTAACCGGCGCCCCCGGCGGCATAGCGCCGCCTACGAACCTCAAGTCGTCATACCGGCCGGTGACCCCACGACGCTCGAAAAGCTCCAAGCGCTCGAGCCAAACTCACGGACACTCCGGTAACAGTCCTGGCAAAAGTCGCGCTGGAAGCCAGCGATTGTGGTTTGGACCATGCCGCTTATGGTAACAAGACACAAGAGATTCAATGAGCTTCACCAGACTACGAATCTGGGGGTCAGAGGTTCGAATCCTTTCGGGCGCGCCATATTAACCGATTGACATTATTAAACTTATTCTTGTTCGCTCCCCTGCTTCACTGACTCTATTTCACGCTCCGTGTCACCAATATGTCACCAGCCTCCCTTTTCAGCCATTTTTCGCCACGGTTGACCACCGGCGACTTTTTGCGGCGCTCGCCTTTCTTGCGTCCACTCGCTTTCCCGCGCCTCTCTACCTCTTCTCTTTTTAAAAATTACCAAAGAAAAAAAGCCGTCCAAGCCGTCCAAGCCTTCCAAAGACATATTAATCAGTGATTTGCGCTGGACGGCTCGAAATATAAGCCGTCCAAGCCGTCCAGACATTTAAATTTCAAAGAGATGCGATTGACGCAGCGGCGCGGCGGAAATCGCGGCGGCCCGTTTGAAACCATTGGTTCAGCTTCGCTCAATCAAAGTCACGGCTCCGATAAATCTTTTTCGCGCGTGGTTTCATGCCCGATTGCAGCGGGGCTGGATTTGCCGACAAATACCCCCCTACCCTATTCCAGTCTGGCGCGCGCTAGAGACCGCGGATGCGCGCGGCCCCCGTGGGACGGGCTGGCGAAAAATTGATTGGAAAGAGCGCGAGAGGGCGGCGGCGCGAGCACGCGGCGTGGGTCCGATAAGAGGGAAACGCCGCGCCAAAGACACGGCTTCGGCAACGCGATCGACCAGCGCGAGGAGCGCCCAAGCCGACGAGCTCGCCGCAAATGGCCCGTTGGGCGGCGCTAGGACGCACCAAAGCGGTAAATCAACCTTAGCGCGGTTCGGCGCTGGCAATCGTGAGCAGGCGCTCTCCTGAATGTTTTCGTTCGATTATGGTTCCGCGCGCGCGGAGAATAGGGGTGATTCTTTCAATGCGATTGCCGAGCCCTTGCGCGGTTTGCGGCCAGCTCCGCGACCGGCGTAACCCTTCAGGAACCAGAAGATCGTCACCAACCTGGGCTGCATTCAAGCACGTGAGCAATTCCGTGGCCGTGAGAGTCTTTTTTTCTCCGCGAAGCACTTCCTTAAAGTATCGCTCTATCGCGATGGCAAGAGGGTCCGCTTCAAACGCGGCGTCCTCGGTGTTGCGTCGATTGGTTGCATAGGCGCGCGCGAATGAGCCTGGCGCCCAGGCGAGCGCCGGCGACGCGGCCTCGATCAACTTTTCAAAGTCCGCCATGCGCGACGGCCGACCCAAGCGAACGTTGGGAAGATTGACAAGCGCCCGAGCGAGCGCGTCGCATAAGGTTCCAAGCACCCCCGGCAAGACGCGCCGCCAGTCCGACCAATACTCGTCCTCGGGGCGTCGTTTGTCTTCGGTGATTGTTTTCAGGTGGACGATGATCGCGCGCGAGGCGAGGTCCGGACGGTCTCCCATCGAAGGAATGCCATTCGCCATGATGGGATTGCACGTCCAAACAACATGCTCCTCGTCGTTAGTATACTTCACTCTCGTCGAGAAGCCGCCGCCAGTGGCAACTCGGCAAAACGCATCGGCCATCTCGGCACTAATCTTCGAAACATTATCAACCGCGATCACGTGGCCATTTTTTGCCGCGACAATTAGGTCCTCCTCATCCTTTGGCGCGGCGCGAATTGGCGCCGTGTTTGGGTCTGTGACTGACCGCAAAAGCCGCGAGAGGATTGATTTTCCCGATCCTTGCTCACCTTGGATCAGGAGAATTGGATACGGTCCACGTGGACGCAGCGCCGCGATTAACCACGCGACGACCAACTTATAGTCGTCCTCGCTGTCGACGTTGACAAACGAGAAAAGAGCCGAGCTATCCTCTACCATGACCGGCTCGGGAAGGGCCTGCATGGCAGCCGACCGAATACAGGGCAAATCATGATTATCGAGCAATCGCCAGCCGCCCGGATATATTTCGACGACGCGCCAACTCGCGTCGCCAAGATCAATATAGATATTTCCGTCGCGCTCGCCCACGCGTCGAAATGGCGCGCGTTCGGGCCCGTCGTTTATCGCCTTGCCCTCGAGGAAGCGAATCGAAGTCTTCGATCGCTTGGGCGCCGGGAACCGCGCCGTTATGTCGATACGCCTGGCCCGTGAGCCATCGCTTGAACTGGTCGGATCGGACGCGCCAATTTTCGCTATGGCCGTTTACTGAAAATGTCACATAAGCGGTTTGTTCGGGCGAATGCCAAAATTCACAATCTTCAGTTAAGCCAATGATCGTATCTCGCGCTGGCGGGCGCCGCCTTTTCTCGGGTTTAGCCTTCGCGCCCCTGGCGTCGGCCGCGATCGGCGTCGCGCCCGCGATAAGCGCCGCGGCGCGCGGGGGCGTCCAGCCTTCCTGCTCGGCGTCGGCCGCGTCCCAACCTTGAGCAACATCGGGCGGTGGGGTGATAATCGCGACAGACGCGGCGCCGACGCTCGCGAGCTCGCAGGCGACGGTCTCGGCATATTTCAGCCCAGCGTCGTCGGCGTCGGGCCAAATGATAATCTCTCGCCCCTTGAGCGCCGACCAGTCGGCCTTTTTCGCGCTTTTGGCCCCATTGGGCGACGTCACGGGCACCATGTCCGGAAGAATTCGCGCGGCCGCGTCCGCGCTCTTTTCGCCTTCACAAATCAGAACTGGAGAGCCTGGACGCGCGGCGAGCCTATCGAGGCCATAGAGCGGACGCGGCGCGGGCCAGCTCTGCCACCGCCATTCTAACCCACCACCCATGGAAGGTCGCCATAGCGCCAGCGGGCGAAATTCCTTGCCGTCAATGGAATCGAAGCGAAGAATATAACCGATTAGCTCGCCCGCCGCGTTGCGATAGATGGACTGGCGCGAGGGCTCCCCGAGCTTCGGATGTTTTTTGGGCGCGGCCGGCGCGGCGCTTGGAACGGGCGCGACAAGCGTCCATCCATCGGCGTTACCGGCGACGACGCGTAACGCGGTCTTTTCCTCGATCGGCGCGAAGGGCCCGCCGGTTTTGTCATTCATAGGGCGAAATTCCGATCATTTCGGCGATCCGGAGCGCCGCCTGGTCTTGCTTGATGTCGAATAGGAAAGCCGCGAGTGAGATAAGGTCGCCGCCCCGCTCGCCGGTCGCGAAATCCGCCCATTTTCCGCTGCTTAAATTCACTTTGAAACTTCCAGGCTTATGGTCGACTCGTTTCGGATTGCGAGCGATCCATTCGGAGTGTTGAGGGCTTCCCGTGCGCGCAGCCCAGGGTCCAAGGAAGGACTAGGTCACCGACTCATAAACCGCATCCAAATTTTGACGGCGGCGAGTTTGACGAGCGCGAGGTAATTGGCGTCGTGTTTTTCAAAACGCGTCGCAATGGCTCGAAAGTGTTTGAGCTTATTGAAAAAGCGTTCCACAAGATTGCGCAGCCGATAGAGGAACGGGCTGAACACCGGAATATTTACGCGTCCCGGCATCGGCTTGATGTTGCCCCAGGCGCCCTGTGCGGCAAGCGTTTCGCGTAAGGCGTCGCTGTCATAGCCGCGGTCGGCGAGCAGGACTTGGCCTTCGCCGAGTCCTCCCAACATGTCGGCGGCGCTTCTACCGTCATGCGCCTGGCCTTCGGTCAGTTTCAAGGCGATCGGCAGACCGTTGGCGTCGACGAGCGCATGGATTTTCGTCGTCAGCCCGCCTCGCGAACGCCCCATGCATCGGCTTGCAGCGACGTTCCCAGCGGCGGTTTGCGTGTCGTCCGCGCCCCTTTTTTACCGTTGGCGCCATGCTGATGCACGCGGATGGACGAGGAGTCGACCATCTGCGCGTCGCCCGCGTAGGCCTTGGAAATCTCCGCGAATATGCGCTCCCAGACGCCGAGTTTGCGCCATCTCACGAAGCGGTTGTAGCAGGTCGTCGCCGGCCCGTAGCGCTCGGGAATGTCGGCCCACGGCGAGCCCGTGCGAAGTCGCCAGTAAATGCCGCTCAGAACTTTGCGATCATCCGCGCGGGCAACGCCGCGCGGCTTGTTTGGCAGCAAGGGCTCGATGATCGACCATTCGAAATCAGTCAGTTCGTACCGGCGCTGGCTCATGTTCGCTCCTCCAAGGAGCTTGAATCACCATTCGCTGGAAAACGGAATCCCCTTTATGAGTTTGTGACCTAGGGGCAACGCGGCGCCGAGGGAGTTTACCGGCTGCCCGGAACCTGCGAATTGACCAGTGTGTAGGCCGCGTAGCGGGCTTCTCAGCCGCTTTGAGCGGCTCACATTCCAAGCCCCCGGCTTTGCCGGGGGATACTTACTTCGATTCTTCTCCACTGACGCCAAATCTAACATCCGCAGCGCGTCAAAGCCCCAGCACCTCTTCAACCCGCGTTATCGGCAGGCCATGCGCCTTGCCGACCGGAGCATATGTGACCTTTCCATCCGAGATGTTCAACCCGGCGCGCAAATGCGCGTCGCTGCGCAACGCCTCGCGCCAGCCCTTGTCGGCGATGGCGAGAACAAAAGGGAGCGTCGCGTTGTTGAGGGCGAATGTCGATGTCCGCGGCACGGCGCCGGGCATGTTGGTCACGCAATAATGCACGATTCCATCGACGACATAGGTCGGGTCGGAATGTTTCGTCGGTTTCGAAGTTTCGCAGCAGCCGCCCTGGTCGATCGCCACATCGACGATGACGCTGCCCGGTTTCATGACGCCGAGCATCTCGCGACTGATGATCTTGGGCGCCTTCGCGCCCGGGACCAGCACCGCTCCGATCAGGAGATCGGCGCGCTTCACCAGCTCGGCGATGGCGGGGTGGGTGCAGAAAATGGTGCGCGCCGCGCTGCCAAAGCGAAGGTCGATCTTGCGCAAGGCGTCTGGACTGCGGTCCGCCACGATGACATTGGCGCCCATGCCGAGCGCGACCATCGCCGCATGCGTTCCGACGACGCCGGTGCCCAAGATCACGACTTCCGCCGCCGGAACTCCTGGCACGCCGGCAAGCAGGACGCCGCGCCCGCCGGCCGGCTTCTCCAACCAATGAGCGCCGACTTGCGGCGCCAGCCGACCCGCGACCTCCGACATGGGCGTCAGCAATGGAAGACCGCCTGCCGCCGAGGTCACCGTTTCATAGGCGATGCAATGCGCGCCGGATTGCATGAGATCCCGTGTCTGCCCCGCATCCGGCGCCAAGTGAAAATAGGTGAAGAGGATTTGTCCCGGTCGCAGCTTCGAGCGCTCTTGAGGCTGCGGCTCCTTGACTTTGACGATAAGTTCGACGGTCTCAAAAATTAAATCCGCCCCGTCGCACAACGTCGCGCCGGCTTCGCGATAGGCGGTGTCGTCTATTCCCGCGCCAATCCCCGCGCCGTTTTCGACGAGAATTTCATGATCATGTTGAGCGAGTTCGGCCACCGAGGAAGGTATGAGACCTACTCGATATTCATTGTCCTTGATTTCCTTGGGCACGCCGATTCGCATGAATCCCTCCGAAGCCGCTGAACAGAGTAATCGCGGACAAGATCGAAAAGCGTCGACACACCGATCTTATCTTGCGGTCTCATAATACACCATGCACTCGCGTTCCCTTCCTCGCACCACGCGTTGTCCAATGGGCGGGCCCCGGGTTTCGGTCACGACGGTGCGTTGCGCGCCGCCATGATCGTCATCGTGGAAATAGAATACAACCCAATCCCACACTTTTTCGAGATCATGGGCGCGAGCGGTGTTGGAGTGGAGGACAGTAAAATGCCATTTCCCGCGGCTCGAATGCAGCACCGGGAGCCAAGCCTCGCCCTTGGGATTGAAGCGCTTCGGCGCGATGAGTGGCAAGATCCCACTGGCGACTTTCGATCTGTATTCCCGATCGACGTCGAGCATGACGTCGACGCCCGGCTCCTCCCTCGGCCCGAGTAAGCGGGGGCGCATTCGGGTCAAAATGTGATCCAGACCCGACTTGATCATCGTCAGCCGGCGGCGACCAAAACCTTTCAACACCTTGGGCCGCGGCTCCGAGAGAGCGGCCTCGAGTTGCTCCAGCGTCTCGACGCCAAGCTCCTCATGCAAGTGTCTCGCCAATTCTGGTCCGACGCCCGGAATGTTTTGAAAGAGATCCCGGGGCTCGGCTGCGCCGCGCAGATGATGGAGATAGGCCCATTGGCCCGTCGTCGCCATTTCCGCGATCGCGGCGGCGATGCCGCGCCCGACGTGCGGGATGCGATCCAGCGCTTCGACTCTGCCTTCCCTTAATATGTCGGAAACATCCTGGGTCTGCGTGGCCACGCTATCCGCCGCCCGCCGATAGGCCGCGACACGAAAGGGATTGTGGTCTTGCGCGGCCAGCAAATCGGCGGCCTGGCGCAGCCGTTCGGCAATGAGCGGATTCGTCGGCTTGGCGCGGAGAGGGCGCTCGCCTGAGTCGGTCAAGGGCTTTCCCTTATCGCGGTCGGGTCCCGCAAGACTCGTCGCCTCGGAATGACATGAGCGCGGGTTTGGTGCTGAACGCCGCGCGCACTTAGTTCACCTTCGCCCGGTTGGGCTTTCAATCTTCGTCGACCGCTCCAGACGTCCTCCGAGGCGCTCGAGAATATCGATCACCTCTTCGTCGCTGACCTGGCGAAAATCCGCGTAAAAATATCCGATGGCCCCGAACACCTCGTGCGCCTCCAGGCAAACCAACTCATCGGCTTCGTCGCGCATGGCGTCGAGCGTCTCGGTCGGCGCGACCGGAACCGCCAGCACGAGCTTTTTTGGTCCCCGCGCCCGCACCGCTCGCAGCGCCGCGCGGGTCGTCGCGCCGGTGGCGATGCCATCGTCGACGACGATCGCCACGCGTCCTTCCACTTCGGGACGTTCGCGACCGCCGAGGTAGAGCCCGCGCCGTCTTTCGATCTCTCGCGACTCCTTGTCGCACACGGCGTCGAACTCCGCCTCGCCAACCTCCGCCGCGGCGATGACGTCCTCGTTACGCGCGATGATGGTTTTGCCACCGTCGGCGATGGCCCCCATCGCCAGTTCCGGTTGACAGGGAACGCCGATCTTGCGCACCAGCACCAAGTCCAGCGGCGCGTGCAGCGCCGCTGCAATAGGGGCGGCGACGGGCGCGCCACCGCGCGGCAGGGCGAGCACGACCGCGCCCACGTCTTTGTAGCGGATCAACTCCTTGGCTAGGCGACGACCCGCCTCGGCTCGATCAAGAAACGGCATGGTTACCTCCTCCGCGTAGGGACCAAGATTCGCCCTCTCGCTCGGCAAATGGGCTAAATGCTTGCCCGACTTCGCCAGCATGCGCCGCAAAAGCCTCGTCCTCAAGCCGCATGCCCCGCGACAAGTTTGTCAATGTTCGACTGGAGCCTTTCTCGCCATCCTCGCGGTGCGAGCAGAGTTCACAACCATTCGAACCTTGCGGCGCCGCCACCGGTAGGGCCCGGCAAATCGAGGCGTACATATGAATTACTGGGATCAATGATACGCGGGGCGCCGAAGGCCGAGGCCTCGATCGTCTAAGGGAGATTGCGGATGGCGCACAAGCATGTCCTGTTTCGCTCCGCCGCCCGTGAAAAGATCCTTCGCGGCGCCACGCAACTCGCGGATGCGGTTCGCGTGACGTTGGGGCCGCGATCGAAGGCGGTGTTGATCGAAAAGAAGTGGGGCGCGCCCATCGTCTGCAACGACGGCGTCACCATCGCCAAGGAATTCGATCTCAAGGATCCAGAGGAGAATCTGGGCGCTCGGATGTTGCGCCAGGGCGCCGAAAAGACGGGCGACATAGTGGGCGACGGAACCAGGTACTGCAACGATTCTGGCTCATGCAATATTGGCCGACGGCATACGCAATGTCGTCGCGGGCGCAAGCGCGATCGACATCAAGCACGGTCTCGATCGGGCCACGAAGGCGGCGATCGAAGCATTGCGGTCGCTGTCGCGGCCCGTGGCGACACGCAAGGAAAAAGCCCAGGTGGCGACGATTTCGGCGCGCAACGATCCTACGATTGGCGAACTCGTCGCCGAGGCCATGGACAAGGTCGGCAGCGACGGCGTGATCACCGTCGAAGAATCCAAGACGACGGAGATTGCGCTCGACATAGTGGAGGGCATGCGCTTCGACCGCGGGTTCCTGTCACCCTACTTCATCACCAGTCCGGAAAAGATGGAAGCGGCGATGGAAGACTGCCTGATCCTGTTGTCCGATCGCAAGATCAGCGTGCTGAATGACATGATTCCGCTGCTCGAACAGGTCGCGAAAACCGGCAAGCCGCTGCTGGTGGTGGCCGAGGACGTCGAAGGCGAGGCGTTGGCTACGCTCATCGTCAATCAGATCCGCGGCGTCTTGAAAAGCAGCGCCGTCAAGACCCCCGGGTTCGACGACCGCCGGAAGGCGAAGTTGCGGGACAACGTGGCTCTGACCGGTGGGCGGGCCATTTCCGAAGAGCTGGGATTCAAGCTCGAACATTCGACGATCGAGCAACTCGGGCGCGCCGGGCGCGTCGTCATCAACAAGGACGACACCACAATCATCAAGGGCGCCGGTGAGCGCAAACAGATCGACGGTCGAATCGACCAGATTCGTCGTGAAATTGAACAGACGCCCTGCGACTACGAACGCGAGAAATTGCAGGAGCGGCTGGTGAAAGTGGCGGGGGGAGTCGCCGTCATCCGCGTCGGCGCCCCTCCGAGGCCGAAACGAAAGCCAAGAAGCAGGTGCTCGACGACGCCATCAACGCAACCAAAGCCGCGGTGGCCGAGGGCATCGTTCCCGGCGGCGGTTTAGCGCTGCTCCGCTGCGTCGAGGCCGTGGCGCCGGACGAGGCGAAATGCGAAGGAGACGAACGCACCGGCGTTCAGATCCTCAAGCGCGCGCTCGAGACACCGACGCGCCAGATCGCGAAGAACTCGGCCAGCGATGGCGGCGTCGTGGTGGCGCGCAGGCTCGAAGGCAAGGGCAGTTACGGCTTTGACGCCGGGCGCAAGGAGTTCGTCGACCTGGTGGAGGCCGGGATCATCGATCCAACCAAAGTGGTCCGCATCGCGCTCGAAAACGCCGTATCCGTGGCGAGCGTTCTGCTGTTGACGGAAGCGACGATGACGAAGCTTCTCGAAGCCAAGAAAGAGCACCCAATGGAAGGGGATATGCCTCTTTGAGGCCAGTTGAGCGGATCCTTCGAATGTTTCCCGGCGCGGTTTGGGGTGGAAGCGTGAGTTGTCATTCGCGCTAGGCGCGGCATTAGGGAGGGTGCGACGCATGCAGGATTATCCCATCGATTTTAAGCCAGAACAGGTCGTTCGATGGCTCGTCGCCGAGCAGCGAACCGCGCCATCCAAGTTCAAAGTCGTGGCGACGCGTCATGCGGAGCCGCGTGAGCTTCCCACGGCAAATCAGTTGCCGCTGGGCGACGAAGGGTGCGCCGACTTGAGTGAAACCGTTATGATCGCGACATTGCAAATTGCTCTCGCTGTTCCGGGTGTGCGCGACAAAATCGATCCTTCCATATTCGGTCAAAATCCTCTCGGCGAAGCAATGGGATCAACGTAATGTGGTGGGTGATGTCGCTGGCCGTCAGCTCGTCATTTTATCCGACAAATTCGCTTTGGCCCACAAAAGTTGGCAAATTTCCATTTGCTGTCATAGCCGGACAAACGCGTAGGAGGAGCAATGACGCGAAGACATGAGGAGCGACCTGCGCCGCCGCGAACCCCTCCTAAAATGCCGAGGGCGGGCAAGGAGGAACGACAACCAATCATCGCGCGCAACGAAGACATCGCTCGCTCCCTTGACGAAGTCGCGGACATTTTCGAGCTGAAGGGCGACAACCCATTCCGGATTCGCGCCTACCGCGACGCCGCTCGCACGCTGCGCGCCCTCGGCGGCGAAGTTGGCGACATGTTGTTGCAAGGCCAAGACCTCACCGATTTGCCCGGAATTGGCGACGATCTCGCCGAGCAGATTACCGAAATGGTCCATACCGGACGGCCGACGAAGCTCGACGAAATTGCATCCTCCGCGCCGCATTTGGCGCTCGAACTCTCGCGCCTTCCCGGGATCGGCCCCAAGCGGGCGATGCGCCTATGCGCGGAACTCGGCGCTCATGATCTGCATGACATTCACAAGGCGGCGGAATCCGGGAAGGTCAGCAAATTGCGCGGCTTCGGCGCGACGTTAGAGCAATCCCTATTGGGTAGCTTGAGCGCAGCAATGCAAAGAGGCGCGGCTCGATACAAATTGGCCGCGGTTGAAGGTTACGCGACCGCCATGCTGTCCTATCTCGGACGCGCGCCCGGCTTTCTTGCGGGTGCCGTCGCGGGCAGCTTCAGGCGGCGCAAGGAGACGGTTGGCGATCTCGATATCATCGCCGCCGCGCGCGACCGCAAGCCAGTTATCGACTGGCTCATGCAGGCGCCCGAAGTCGCCAGGATCATTTCAGCAGGCGCCACCCGTGATTCTGTAGTGCTCCGCTCCGGCCTCCAAATTGATGTGCGCGCCGTGCCGCCGGAGAGCTACGGCGCCGCTCTGGTCTATTTCACCGGCAGCAAGGCGCATAATATCGCACTGCGACGTCGCGCTCAGGAACGAGGCCTGAAGATCAACGAATATGGCGTCTTTCGCGAAGAAAAGGCGATTTCCGGCAGGACCGAGGAATCCGTGTATGCCGCTGTCGGCTTGCCTCTGATCGAACCTGAATTGCGCGAGGATCAAGGAGAGATCGAAGCCGCCGCGCGGGGAAATTTGCCCGATCTCCTAAAGCTTGACGACCTTCAAGGCGATTTGCATGTTCACACCAAGGAATCCGACGGAACCCAAACCTTCGACGTCATGGCGAATGTAGCGCGA
Source organism: uncultured Alphaproteobacteria bacterium (assembly GCA_963699455.1). GTDB lineage: Bacteria > Pseudomonadota > Alphaproteobacteria > Rhizobiales > Beijerinckiaceae > Methylocystis. Next base: position 24,171 of record CAVOTY010000002.1, read on the forward strand.
CAGCAAGGACTGCATTACATTGCGGTGACAGATCACTCTCGCCGCATGACTGTAGCCCACGGACTGAGCGCTGACCGATTGTTGGCGCAGATCGACACGATCGACGCCTTCAATGCGAAAAGCGCGGGCGTCATTATCTTGAAAGGAATCGAGGTCGACATCCTTGAGGACGGCGCTCTCGATCTGCCCGACTCCGTTCTTGCGCGGCTCGATCTCGTCGTCGGCGCGGTCCACAGCCACTTCGGCCTATCGCTCGCCAAGCAGACCGAGCGCATTCTGCGAGCGATGGATCGACCACATTTTTCAATCCTCGCTCACCCCACGGGACGCCTGCTGCTTGAACGCGACGCCTATAGTGTCGATATGACGCGGATCATGCGAGCCGCAAAGGCGCGCGGTTGCTTCCTGGAATTGAACGCCCATCCCGACCGGCTGGATCTCTCCGACATTCATTGCCGCGCCGCGAAGGCCGAGGGCGTGCTGGTGAGCATTAATTCGGATGCGCATCGTATCGAGCATTTCGCCAATCTTCGGTTCGGCGTCGGGCAAGCCCGGCGTGGGTGGCTGGAGAGCAAGGACGTTCTCAATGCCCGCCCGCTTTCCGCGCTACGACGCCTGCTAAAAGCGACCGTGTGACGAAGAAAGCGGTCCGCCGAAGAACTCTCGTCTCGCATTCCGCACTTGGTAGCCACCAACGGTAGAGAGGCTTCTAAAGAGCAGGCATGGAATGAGTGCATGCCAGCTCTTTAACTCTAGAGGGTGTTATGCACTCTGTATCATGAATTCTGCTGCTTGCTTGAGCATCAGGCAGGCGAATGCGACGACGTGGAGGCCAGCGAGCGTTTCGGCATAGCGTTCATAGTCTTTGACCAGCCGCCTGCATCGGGTCGCCCAGGCGAAGGACCGTTCGACGACCCAGCGTTTGGGCAACAGCACGAAACCTTTTTTCGCTTCGGAGAGTTTGACGACGCAGAGCTCGACGCCCTGCGCTTTTGCCGCCTCGGCGGCTTTCTCGCCGGTATACCCCTGATCGACGTAAATAAGCTCGACGCTCTCGCCGGTGGCGTCCCGCACGGCGGCGGCGAGCTTGCCGACCTCGGCGCGGTCGTCGACGTTCGCCGGCGTGACATGCAGCGCCAGCAAACGCCCCAGCGTGTCGACCGCCATGTGCGGTTTGGAGCCGCGCTTGCGCTTGGCGCCGTCATAGCCAGCCCGTGGACCGCTTTCCGGCGTCGAGCGCAGGGTGCGGCTGTCGATGATCGCCGCGGTCGGCTCCTCGGCGCGACCCGAGGCGACGCGCAACAAGGCGCGCAGATCCTGCGCAAGCTCTTCGAACACGCCCGCCCGCCAGCCAGCCAGCGCTGCGATTGCTGATACACGGCCGACCAGGGCGGCAGGTCGGTGGGCATGGCGCGCCGGGCGATGCCGTAACGCAGCACGTAGCGCAGAGCGTTGAAAAGCTCTCGCAGCGAATGCTGTCGCTGTGGCGCGCTTTCGTCCATCAGCGTGAGATACCGAGCAACCAGAGACCATTCCTCGTCGCTGACGTCCGAGGGATAGGGTTTGCGAATCGGAGCCATCCGATTCCATTAAGACAATCAATCACTAAAGTACATAACACCCTCTAGTTCGCTGGCCCGAATTATCGATCGAGAAGTCAAGTTACCGCCGAACGAGCGATAACAACAGCAATAAAAGCAACAGAAGACACAGGCCCTTCCAAAACGTCAACGGATTGCGCTCATACAGAGGCTTCTTTCGCGACGCGAAAGGGCGCCCGCGCGTCGCGCCGTTTTCCAATTCAAACACGAACTCGAGAACATCGCCATAGCGATCGCGAGGTTCCGCGGCCACGGCTTTCAGCAGCGCGGCGTCCAGCCAGACGGGAAGATCGGGCCTTCGGGAACATAGCGGAATGGGCTTGCCGAAGCGCGGCTTGCTGAAGGGTTCGATCTCGCCATAAGGGTAGCGGCCGCAAAACGCGCGATACATTGTGACGCCGAGCGCAAATAAATCCGACGATTCATCGCCAGCCGCGCCCGCGAACAACTCCGGGGCCATATAACTGGGCGTTCCCGGAACAGCCCGTTGCGCGATGTCCTCGAGATTTGGCGCGCGACTGACGCCGAGATCAATCAATCGCAATCCGCCGTCGCGCAGCAGGATCACATTGTCGGGCTTGATGTCGCGATGGATGACGCTCGATCGATGCAGCGTGGTGATCGCGCGCGCGAGACACATGGCGATCCGCGTTCCCTCGGCCAAATCCATTTTGGGCGCTCGATTCAATCGCGCCTCCAGGGTCTCTCCGTCATAATACGGCATCGCCGAATAGAGACGCGTCTGCCGATCGGGTTGCGACGCGATGATTTCCCCGATCCAGGGGCTGCGCACGCGCGCGGCCACCCACGCCTCGTTCGCGAAGGCCAGCCGGTACGTCGCGTCGTCGGCGACGCTCGGGTGCGGAAATTTCAGGACCGCGACCTTCCCATTACGCAAATCCGTGGCGCGCATCAGCCGACTGTAGCGACCGTCGGAAAGGACGTCGTCCAACCGAAACTCATCAACGACATCCCCCTTCCCTGGAAGATCCAGTATCGGAAGTCTGGCGATGGCTTGCGAAAGCGCGCCCATGTCGGCCGGCGGCAGATCGACAATGTCGACGACGAGCGCGGTCACGTTGTCGCTTGAGCCGGCGTCGAGCGCCGCTCTTACGATTGTTTCGGCGATTTTTTCGGGTGAGCCGCTCTCTCCCAGCAAAATCCTTAAATCGGAATCTCGCAGCGCGCCGTGAACGCCGTCCGAGCATAAAAGGAACCTGTCATGCAATTTCAACCCGTGGGACATTTGGTCGAAAAGTAGAGCATCCTCGAAACCAACCGCCCGGCGCAGCGCATTGGGAAAATCGCCCCGGCCGACGGTGTGGTCCGTGGTCAGCAGCTCCAGTCCGTCGTTGTCGATTTTATAGACCCGCGTATCCCCGACATGCAGCACGAAGGCGGCGCGACGCGAAAAAATGATCGCGCTAAAAGTCGTCGCCATGCCCGCGAGTCGCGGGTCGACCCGCGCTTGCGCGGCGACCCATCGGTTCACCGCCTCCAGGGCGCGGGCCGCCGCGCGAATGGCGCCCAAGGTTTCGGGCTGGGCGTAATAGCCGTCGATAAAGGCGCGGACGGTGGTCTCCGCCGCCTCGCGCCCGCCATTATGGCCGCCAACTCCATCCGCGACGGCGGCCACGATTCCATGTAGGTTTCCCGCGCCCTTGGGACCAAGGCAGACGCCGACATAATCTTGATTATCCGGCCGCCTGCCCTTCTTGGTTGAGAATCCCGCCTCCACGCGCAGGTTGTGATCGTAGCGGGTCAGCACGAAACGCCTCGCCTCGCCTGTCAAACCCGGGCGCCGGAAACCGCGCCCCATGTGGTCCGCCAACGGGTTTTCACCAGCAGCAAGCCCACGAGGCCGAGCAACGCCAGAAAACCGAAGAAGACGAACCCATAAGTAAAGCCTCCGGTCTCGCCCTTGGAAAAGGCCAGCGTTTTGGCCAGGAAATATCCGCCAAGCCCTCCGGCCGCGCCAACCAATCCGGTCATGGCGCCGATTTGACCGCGGAAACGCTGGGGAAGCAACTGAAACACCGCGCCATTGCCCATTCCAAGACACAGCACGCCGAGAGAAAACAGCGCCACGGCCGTCCAAGCGATCGGCGGGAGCCGCATGAGGCTCCAGCCGGAAACGCCGGCGGCCGGCGCGGGTCCTTGCGGCAGGAAGGCGATGAGAAAATAACTGGCGGAAACGATAACGAACAGAGCCGACAGCGTTTTAATGCCGCCGATGCGATCCGCGATATAGCCGCCGACCGGCCGAAAGCCGGAGCCGAAGGCGACGATCAGCGCCACCATGAGGCCCGCCGCGACGCCCGTCGCGTGATACTGCGAGGTGAAATAAAGCGGCAGGGCCGAGGCGAGTCCGACGAAGCCGCCGAAGGTGATGAAATAGAAGAACATGAACCAGCGGCTATCCGCGTCGAAGAACATCTTGCCATAATCGGCGAGGCCAATCTTGGCGCGGGCGATCGGGGCTTCCTTGGCCGCCAAAATGTAAAAGATGAGAATAACGACCATTGGAATGAGAAGCGCGCCATAGACGGCTCTCCAACCGTAGTTCTCGGCGATCCACGGCGCGCACAACGTGTCGAGCACGACGCCCATGTTGCCGGCGCCGGCGATGCCCATGACGACGCCCTGGTACTGAGGCGGATACCAGCGGCTCGCCTGAGGAAGCGCGACGGCGAACGAGGCCCCGGCGACGCCGAGCGCGATGCCAAATATCGCGATGGGCGCGGAGGCGGAGAGACCGAACTCATAGACGAGAATCACGGCGAACAGCACCACTATCTGCGCGGCGACGCCCGTGAATTTCGATCCGAGGGCGTCGGCGATCAGCCCGAGCGGGAACCGGAAACACGCGCCGGCGAGGACGGGGATGGCGACGAGCGACAGCTTATCCTCAACCGGCATTTGCATGCCTTTTGTGATGTAGATCATCAGCGGCCCGAGTGAAACCCAGGCCATGAAGCTGATGTCGAAATATAGAAAGGCCGCCAGCAACGTCGGCCAATGACCGGCTTTCTTGAACTCGTCGAGTTTCATGCGTATTAGCTCCTCTTTCCCCTGTTCGTGGCGGTGCCACCGCCTTGATCGCGGTGGTGTCCAGCTTGCGCGTTATGTGATCGCGACGGCGTCTTTCGCGCGCCCTGCAATAAGGCGCTTGATCTCCGGTACGCAGGATCCGCAGTTCGTGCCCGCGCGCAGTTTCGCGCCGACCGCCGCCGGGGTCGCGAAACCTCCCGCGATCGCCGCCCGGATCGCCGTCGCGCCGACGCCAAAGCAGGCGCAGACCACCGGGCCCTCATCCGCCGTCCCATCGAAGGCGTGGCCGGACAAAACTCCCGTGCGTTGCTGCGCGCTGAGGCTGTCGAGTTCGAAAAGTTTCAACGTCGCGTCCCAGCCGATCTGGGAGTCGGCGCCGAGGAACAGCACGAATTCCAGTCGCTCGCCGTCGAACGCCGCCGCGCGGTAAACGCCGCGCGTTTCATCGACGAACTCCACGATGTCCTCGCTCGGAAAGATGTTCGCTAGCAACGCGCGCCAGGCGCGCGGCGCCTCGTTGGTGGCGATCTTGTAGCCGTGGCCGCCAGGGATCGCGACGCGCGCCCACCAGGCTTCGCTTGGCAGCGGCGCGCTTCGTCTCGCGAGCAGAAAGCCTTGCGTCGCGAAGACGCGGGGAGTTATCGCCGCGGGCGTCGCCTTGGATTCGGGTTGACCGGAAACGGGGTCGGTGAAAGGCCCGACCAATGCGCCAATGCGCGCATTCGAAGCGGTGGCGTCGGTCCAATGAATCGGCGCGAATAACTGTCCGCGCGGCTGCCCGTCGGTGACGACGACGCGCAGGACGCAGGTGCCCCATTGCGTGGAGACATGCGCGAAGCCGCCGTCGCGCAGATCGAAGCTTCGCGCGTCCGCTTCGTTGATTTCGACGAAGGGTTCCGGCGCGTGACGCGCCAGCCTTGGGCTCGCGCCGGTGCGCGTCATGGTATGCCACTGGTCGCGCATGCGTCCGGTGTTGAGGCGCAACGGATGGAGAGCCGTGGTCGCCGTTCTAGGCGCTGGCGTTCGCGGCGCGATAAAACGCGCGCGCCCGTTCGGCGTGAAGAACCGGCCATTCGCGAACAAGCGCGCCCGGCCCTTGGCTTCACCAACGCGGATCGGCCATTGCGTGGGCTCCAGCGTGTCGTAGTCGTCGTTCGAAAAATCCTTGACGCCGCCAAGATCGAAGTCGCGCGCGCCGTCGTTCTCGAAGGTCGATAGAGCGGCGTGCTCGCGAAAGACATCGGCGACGCCGGAAAAGCCAAACCCGTCGAAACCCATGAGTTGTCCGACCCGCGCGAGAATGGCCCAATCCGCGCGCGTCTCGCCCGGAGCCGACAAAAACGCGCGTTGGCGCGAAACGCGCCGCTCGGAATTCGTCACCGTCCCGTCCTTTTCGCTCCAGGCTTGAGCGGGCAACAAAACGTGAGCGCCAGCGTCGACCGTGTCGTTTGAAAGCACATTGTCCGAGACGACGAAGAGTTCGAGAGTCTTCAGCGCGGCCCGCGCTGTGTCGGCGTCGGGGAGGGAAGCCGCCGGATTGGTGCCGATCACCCATAGCGCCTTGATTTCGCCGCGCGCCACGGCCTCGAACATTTGCACGGCCTTATGGCCTTCGCGCGTCGCCATGTGCGGCGCGCTCCAAAAGCGCCGGGCGCGATCGACGTTCTCGGGCTCGAAACCCATGTGCGCCGCGAGTTGGTTGGCGAGACCGCCGACCTCGCGCCCGCCCATGGCGTTGGGCTGCCCGGTGAGCGAGAAGGGCGAGGCCCCGGGCTTGCCGACGCGGCCCGTCGCCAGGTGACAGTTGATGATCGCGTTGACCTTGTCGGTTCCCTGCGCCGATTGATTGACGCCCTGGGAGAAACAGGTCACGACGCGCTTTGTCGAAACGAACATGTCGAAAAAGACGCCGACGTCCCGCTCGTCCAGTCCGGTGAGATTCGCGGTCGCCTTTATCGTCGGCGTCAGAAGCCGCGCGGCGGCGATCGTTTCGTCGAAACCTACCGTGTGCTCGCCGATGAAAGCCTCGTCCAATGCGCCGCGTTCGGCGAGGTGGACCAGCAGACCGCCAAACAACGCCTGATCCATGCCGATCGCCAGGCCGAGAAACAGATCCGCCTCCTCGGCGGTCGCGGTCCTGCGCGGATCGACGACGACGAGCTTCGCGCCGCGCTCGCGCTTGTTGTGGAGCATGCGTTGGTAAAGGATTGGATGACACCAGGCCGCGTTGGAGCCGACCAGCACGATCAAATCCGCCTCGTCGAAATCCTCGTAACAGCCCGGCACGGTGTCCGAGCCGAACGCGCGCTTTTGACCGGCGACCGTCGAGGCCATGCAAAGCCGCGAGTTGGTGTCGACGTTCGCGGAGCCGATAAACCCCTTCATCAGCTTGTTAGCGACGTAATAATCCTCCGTCAGCAATTGCCCCGAAAGGTAGAGAGCCACGGCGTTCGGCCCGTCGCGCTCGATAATGCGCGCGAATTGGCCCGCCACTTCGCTCAGCGCCTCGTCCCAACTGGCGCGTCGCAATTCGCCTTGTCGGTCGCGCATCATCGGATGCAAGAGGCGCCCATTCAACGCCAGCGTTTCGTCGAGCGCCGAACCCTTGGAGCACAGCCGACCAAAATTCGCGGGGTGATCGGGATCGCCGGCGACCTTGGCGCCGCCGCGGCCATCCGGCGTCGCCAGCACGCCGCAGCCGACGCCGCAATAGGGGCAGGTCGTTTTGGTCGGGATCGTGGCCGGCGCCGCGCCGGGCGCGTCGATCGTTTCCATGGCTGTCGGCGCTTGCGCATCGTTGAGCATCGCGGGCCTCAATAGACGTCCTGTTGATAGCGTCCCGACTTCTTCAGTCCGGCCACGAAACTGATCGCCTCGTCGGCGTCGCGCGCGCCATGTTGCGCGACGATATCGACCAGCGCGCGCTCCACGTCCCTGGCCATGCGCTTGGCGTCGCCGCAGACATAAAAATGCGCGCCCTCCGCGAGCCAGGCCCACAACTCGCGGCCGGATTCGCGCATGCGATCCTGCACATAGAATTTCTCGGCGCCGTCGCGCGACCAGGCGAGCGACAGCCGCGTCAGCAGTCCGTCGGCTTGCATCGCGCCGAATTCGTCGGCGTAGAAAAAATCATGCGCCAGTCGTTGATGGCCATAGAACAGCCAGTTCTTGCCGGGCGCGCGCGTTGCGCCGCGCTCCTGCAAAAAGGCGCGGAACGGCGCGACGCCGGTGCCGGGGCCGACCATGACGATCGGCGTGTTGGGATCGGGCGGCGGCGAAAAATTGTGGGCCGCCTGCACATAGACGGGCAACGCCTCGCCCGCCCCGACGCGCTCGGCCAAAAACGTCGATGCGACGCCGGACCTTTTGCGCTTGCCGATGACGTAGCGCACCGCGTCCACGGTCAACGACACCTTGCCGGGCGCGGCTTTTGGCGAGGAGGATATCGAATAGAGCCGCGGCTGCAACGGCTCGAGCGCCTCGACGAACGCCTCGGGATGCGGCCGCGCGCCCGCGAACTTTTGCAACACCGCGAGAACGTCGAGCGTGGCGGCGTCGCCGTCCGGGTCTTCGCCTTGCGCCAGCCGGCGCGCCTTGTCGCGCTTCTCGCCGCCCGAGAGATAGGAGATGAGGTCGAACAACCCATCCGGCGCCGGCGAAAGCGACACGTCCCGCAGCAGCACGTCGCGCAGCGTCTTGCCGCGCACCTCGGTGACATGGGAAGCGCCGAGCATGGCGATGATCTGATCGACAAGACCGAGTTCATTGACGGGAAAGACGCCGAGCGAATCGCCGGCGGCGTAGTCGAGTCCGCTCGCGCCCAGATCGAATTCGACGTGCCAGGTCTCCTTCTCGGAGCCTTCCTTGTTGAGGCGGCGGCGCGACAAAAACACCGCTTGTCCGGGATTGTCGCGCGAGCGTCCGGGCGCCGTCGCCGCCGCGATGGCGGCGGGCGTGGCCTTGGCCGCCGGCGCGGCGCCCTTGTCCAACTCCTCCGCGAGCGTCTTCAGCGCCCGCGCCGTGTCCTTGCCGCCCGGCGCGCAGAGGTTGAGCCGCGCTTCCGCGCGCGAGGCGATAGCCTCCGCATAGTCACGGCAATTGTAGCCGCATTGGCCGCAATCCTGTTGCGCCATCGCCGCCATCATGCGTCGGCGCAAGGGACGGTCCTCGGCGAGCCGCATTCGGTCGGCGAGCGGCAGGGTCTGCTCATGCCAGGGCGCCTCGCCATCGTCGCCGCTGATCACCGCGGCGTTTTGCTCGGGCGACAGGGTCGTGATCGCGCCGCCCTCGGGCGACGCGAATCCCGCGAAGAAGCCGTTTAGCCAGGCGCGCTGCTCCGGGGAGAAGGGCGCGGATTCCGGCAGCAGGTCGAGTTGAGGCGCGGGCGTGATCTGATTCATGGGAGCGTCTCCGCGTCCGCGAGGCGGCGGATCGCATCCGTGTCGTTGCGGCGCGCGAAAGCGACGAAAGTCTCGTCCCTGTCGGCGCGATTGGCGAGGAAGGCGCGCAGCACGCGCGCGACGACGCGGGGCGCCTCCTCGGCCTTGACGTTCGCGTATAATTCGCGGGCGATGGCCGCGTCCTCGGCGAAGCCGCCGCCCACGAGAACGTGATAGCCCTCCACCGTGTCGCCATCCTCGGCGACCGGCACGCGCGCGCCGATGAGGCCGATGTCGCCGATGTAATGTTGCGCGCAGGAGTGATGGCAGCCCGTCACATGGATATTGACTGGCGTGTCGACGGGCGCCGCCGTTTCGCAATAAGTGGCGATTTCGTCGGCGTGCCGCTTGGTGTCGGCGGCCGCGAAACGACAGCCGACATTGCCCGTGCACGCGACGAGACCGACGCGAACCGGCGAGGCGTCCGTCGCGAGCCCGAGCGCCGCGATCGCGCCGACGGCCTCCGCCACGGCCGCGTCGGGCACGCCGGTGAGCAGTAGGTTTTGCCATACGGTGAGCCGAACGCCGCCGTCGCCGAACTGTCGCGCGACGCGCGCGAGCCCGCGGGCTTGCGCCGCGGTGAGGCGTCCCAGCGGCGGAGCGACGCCGATCCAATTCAGGCCGGCCTGCTTTTGCGGATGCGCGCCGATATGCGCCAGACGGTTTTGGCGTGGACGCGGCGCGAGCGCGTTCGCCGGCGCTCGCGACAGGGCGCGGCCCAGTTTTTCCTCGACGAGCGCCAGAAACTTCTCGAAACCAAGCGCGTCGAGCACATATTTCAAGCGCGCCTTGGCGCGATTGGCGCGGTCGCCGCGCTCGATGAACACCCGCAAAATTTTGTCGGCGACCTCGACCGCCTCGCTTGGAGCGACGATGACGCCGGTATCGCGCGCGAAATCCTTGTGACCGGTTATGCCGCCGAGCGCGAGCCGAAAATAAACGCCGGGTTCGATCCCGTGTCCCGGAAGCGCCTCGACCGCTTGAAAGCCGATGTCGTTGGTGTCTTCCAACGCGCCGATGGTTCCGGCGCCGTCGAAGGCGATATTGAATTTGCGCGGCAGGCCGGTCAGCGAGCGGTCGTTGAGAATGTGATGGTGCATCGCCCGCGCGAAGGGGCGCGTGTCCAGCAACTCCTGGGGATCGACGCCCGCCGTCGGGGTTCCGGTGATGTTGCGTATGTTGTCGGCGCCCGACCCCTTGCTCCAAAGTCCGGCGTCTTGCACGCCCTCGATGATCGCGACCGCGTCGCGCGGCTCGATTTCGCGAATTTGAATATTGGCGCGCGTCGTCACATGCAGATAGCCGCCGCCATGCTTCTCCGCGAGATCGGCGAGCGCGGCGAGCTGCCAATGCGTCAGCGCGCCATTGGGAATGCGTAGCCGGCACATATAGGAGTTCTGCGTCGGCGCGACATAAAACAGGCCGTGATAACGCCAGCGAAAATTATCCGCCGGCTTGGGCGCCTCGTTGGCGCGGGCCTGCGCGACAAGGCGCGGGTAGGCGTCGAATGGATGCTCCTCGCGCTTCCATTTTTCCTGGTCGCACAGCTTCGCGCCGCCCGCCGCCGCGCGGTCTTGCGCCTCGATATGGGCGGCGTCCGGGCCGCTGGGCCTCGCCTCCGCGCGCCTTGGACGCGCCGCGCCAAGTCCCGCCGCGAAGCCTTCGAGGTAGCGTTTCTGATCGAGCGTGAAATCGCCGGACATCGCTACGCCGCCTTTCCCATGGACGCGGAATCGCCGAACATCAAATCGTCGCCGAACGCGCTCACATCCGCGCCGCGGCGGATCAGATCGAGATAGAAACCGCCAAGTCTCGTGTCGCCGATCAGCATCGCGCCCTTGAGGCGGCCGTCTTCGATGACCAGTTTCTTGTGGACGCCCATGTGCGGGTCTGAATATTGGACGAGCCGCGCGCCCACGCCTCCCATGAAATCGCCGGCCGAGAAAACGCCGACGCCGGAAACCTTGAGGTTGGTGGAGACGACGCTGCCTTCATAGGTCGCCGCTTTTCCCGCGAGGTTGGCGGCGAGCACGCGCGCCTGTTGATAGGCGGGTTCGACGAGGCCGTAACAGACGCCGCGATGCTCGGCGCATTCGCCAAGCGCGAAGACGCCGTCGATATTGGTCGCGAGGCGATCGTCGACGAGCACGCCGCGGTTCGTCGCGACGCCGGCCCCGCGCGCCAGATCAATGTTTGGCCTGACGCCGATGGCGAAGACGACGGCGTCGGCCTCGACCCTGGACCCATCCTCGAACTCGATGGATTCAACGACGCCGTCGCCATGGATTTGCCGGGCGCTGGCGTTGAGCAGCACGCGCACGCCTTTTTGCTCGACGAGGCGAGCCAGCAGCGCGCCGCCCGGCGCGTCGAGCTGACGCTCCATGAGTCGGTCCATGATGTGGGCGAGCGTGACGCGCGCGCCGCGCCTCGCGAGCCCATAAGCCGCCTCGAGCCCCAGCAGCCCGCCGCCGATGACCAGCACGTTTTTTCGCTCGTCGCCGAGACGCGACAGTTTTTCGATGTCGGAGGCGTCGCGGAAGGTGTGCACGCAGCCGAGCTCGACGCCGGCGATCGGCGGCAGCAGCGCGCGCGAGCCGGTGGCGACGACCAGTTTTTCGTAAGCGACGTTCTTGCCGTCGGCCAGCACGACGGTTCGGCTGGCGGGATCGAAGGCGCGCGCCGCGCATCCGTAGCGCAGGGTGACGCCATGGTCGCGCCACCAGGCGGCCGGTTTCAAGCCGATGTCGGCCGCGCTCATCTCGCCGGCGAGCACCGACGACAGCAGCACGCGGTTATAGGCAAGGCTCGGCTCCTCGCCGACGACGGCGATCGCGTGCCGTCCCAGCGCCAGTTTCGCCAGCTCCTCGACGAGGCGGGCGGCGGCCATGCCATTACCGATGATAACCAGCGCTTCGCTCATGTTGTATTCGCCTTTCGCGCGCCCTTGGGAATGGGCGCTCCTTGAAATTTCGCTTTGGCGTCGGGCGCGGCGCCCTGGCGATCGGGTCGTCTTGGCCTCGCGCGAAACGAAAAACGCCGCTTCCCGAAAACACTCGCGCATGAGGCGGGAGTTCTTTCAGGACAGCGGCGTTGCTGTTGTGGCGCTTCTTTGAGCCCGTGGTCGCGAGCGGGCGACGACGGCTCCTTATCTGCAAGCAAGGCGCCAAGCGCGCGGGAACTTATTTATCCATGGTAATCAGGCGTATGTGAAAATGCGTCGCGACTTTCGCGGGTTGCCGGCGCCGATTATCGCGTCGGCAATCCGCCTAATTTTCACGCTCGGCGCCCGCGGGCGCTACTGACGAAGCGCCGCGCCCGCCTCGAGCACCGACGCGCCGCCGGACATGACGACGCGCGCCAGTCCCGGCGCGGCGACCGCGAGATTTTCGGAGAAAAATCGCGCGAGCGCGATGCGCCTGGCGTCGCCCGACCGCGCGGCTCCCTTGGCGAGCAGCGCGCCGCCGCGCGCCAGCGCGAACAGCCGCAGATAAGGCGTGGCGCCGGCCAGCGCCGGGCGCGGCGCGGCGGTCATCATGAAACTCGTCGCCGCGTCGAGAGCCTCGACGGCCTCGCGCAGCGCGCCAAGCCGCGGCTCGCGCTCGACGATGATTCGCATGTCCTCGATTTCGCGGCGCGCCGCCGCGCCGCCCGAAAGCTTGAGCTTGCGCGAGACGAGGTCGATCGCCTGAATGCCGTTGGTGCCCTCGTAAATCGCGGCGATGCGCACGTCGCGCAGCAGTTGCGACGCGCCGGCCTCCTCGATAAAGCCCATGCCGCCAAAAACCTGCACGCCGAGCGACGCGACTTCATTGCCGATGTCCGAGCCAAACGCCTTCGCCACCGGCGTCAACAGGCCGGCGCGCTCCAGCTCGCGATGCGCCGCCTCTGGATCGGCCAAGCGCTTGGCCCGGTCGAGCGACGCCGCCGTCTCGTAGCAGATGGCGCGCGCGGCCTGCGTCAGCGCGATCATTGTCAACGCCATGCGCGCGACGTCGGGATGTTCGATGATCGGCGCCGCAGCGTCGCCGTCCTCCCCGCGTCCCTGCCGTCGTTCGCGCGCGTAAGCGAGCGCCTGTTGCGTCGCCCGCTCGGCCAGCGCGACCCCCTGCAATCCGACCGCCAGCCGCGCGTTGTTCATCATCGTGAACATGCAGGCGAGGCCCTTGTTTTCCTCGCCGACGAGGAACGCGGTCGCGCCGCCGGCGTCGCCATACACCATCGTGCAGGTGGGCGAGCCGTGGACGCCGAGCTTGTGCTCGATACCCGCGCAACGCAAATCGTTGCGGCGGGTGAAGCCGCCCGTTTCGTCGGCCAGGAATTTGGGCGCGAGAAACAACGAAACCCCGCGCGTGCCGGCCGGCGCGCCGGGCAGGCGGGCCAGCACGAGATGCACGATATTGTCCGAAAGATCATGCTCGCCATAGGTGATGAAGATTTTTTGTCCCGTGAGCCGATAGGAGCCGTCCCCGGCGGGTTCGGCGCGCGCGCGCAGCAAGGCGAGATCGGACCCCGCCTGCGGCTCGGTCAAATTCATCGTGGCGGTCCATTCGCCGGAAATGAGCTTGCGTAGATATGTCTGCTTTAGCGCGTCGCTGGCGTGCGCCTCGATTGTCTCGATCGCGCCCTGGCCGAGCAGCGGACAAAGCGCGAAAGCCATGTTGGCGCCGTTCCAGATTTCCATGCAGGCGGCGCTGAGCAGCGACGGCAACCCGAGGCCGCCGTGATCCGGCGCCGCCGCGAGCGCGTTCCAGCCGCCGGCGATCCACTCGGCGTAGGCCTCGCGCCAACCCGGGGGCGTCGTCACCGCGCCCTCGCTAAAGCGCGAGCCGGCCCTGTCGCCGATCGTGTCGAGCGGCAAAAGCCGCTCCGCCGCGAATTTGGCGGCTTCGGTCAACGTCGCCTCCGCCACGCCGTCGCCAAAATCCTTGTAAGCGCCGTCGGCGTCAAAGGCGCCTTCGCCGGCGGCGAGCTTCATCGCGAACAGCATGTCGTCGAGCGGCGCGTGGTAGGACATCGAGGCTCCCTGAGCGAATCGTCGTTTCCCTAAGTCTAGCGCGTCGACGCGGCGCGATCAGCCTGTCGTCGAAGGGACGCGAACTTGTTTGCGCCGGAGCGGCTATCGCCGATGTCCCGCGAACGGGAGCGGTTCGCGGCGGAGCGCCGTGACGAGGGCCGCGGAAATTTCGCCGCGAAAAATTCCCGCGGAAAAATCTTCGCCGGCAATGCGGCGAAATCGCTGGCTTTTCCTCATTTTCGACGAATATGTCGCAGGCCGAGACATCGCCTTCGGCTTGACAAGCCGGACGAAAAATAATCCCATGATTAAGTGTGGAGTCCGGCTCCCGCCTCGTGTTGGCCAAAGCAGTCACACAAGAAAAATAACAACCCGACGGAAGTTCAAGAGGAACCCCAACTATGAAAATCAGCACCTTTGTGACGGCTATCGCGATTTTGGCTGGCGTCGCCGGCCCGAGCCTGGCGTTCGATCGCTCCGCTCCGGCGAACAACCTCGTTCATCAAGTGGGCTGCAACCCCAACGACAAGGACAAGCAGGGCAAGTGCATGGAGAAGTGCGACGACGACTACATCAAGGCCAGCCAAGCCTATAAGGAAGGCAAGACCAGCGACCAGGTCAAGACGGAGTCCGGCGAGGCTCGGAAAGCCTGCGAGAAGGCTTGCGGCTGCTAATTTCGATCGGCGGGCGGCGCGCGCGCTTCGACCAAAACAATAAGCGAGGGCCGCCGCGGGGCGGCCTTTTGCATTACGCGGCGGCGGCCTTGGCCTTCGCCATCAGTTCGACGAAGCGCGCGAAGAGATAATGACTGTCCTGCGGGCCGGGCGAGGCTTCCGGGTGATGCTGCACCGAGAACGCCGGACGGTCCTTTAGCGCGATGCCGCAATTGGAGCCGTCGAACAGCGAGCGGTGGGTTTCCTCGGCGTTTTCCGGCAGGCTGTCGCGATCGACCGCGAAGCCATGGTTCATCGAGACGATCTCGACCTTGCCGGTCGTGAAATCCTTGACGGGATGATTGGCGCCGTGGTGCCCCTGCGGCATTTTCCACGTCTTGGCGCCGACCGCCAGCGCCATCATCTGGTGTCCCAGGCAAATGCCGAAGGTCGGGATTTTGCGCTCCAGCAGATCGCGAATCACCGGCACGGCGTATTTGCCGGTTTCGGCGGGATCGCCCGGGCCGTTGGACAAAAACACGCCGTCGGGACGCAGCGCCATTATTTGCGCCGCCGTCGCGGTGGCCGGAACGACCACGACCTCGCAGCCGGCGTCCGCCAGCAGCCGCAGTATGTTGCGCTTGACGCCATAGTCGATGGCCACCACGCGGAATTTCGCCGCGCCGTCGCGCGCGCCAAAACCCTCGCCGAGCCGCCAGCTGGTCTCGCGCCAATCGAAATTTTCCTTGGTGCCGACCGTCGGCGCCAAATCCATGCCGTCGATGCCCGGCCAGGCCGCAGCCTTGGCGCGCAAGGCGGCGAAGTCGAACTTGCCGTCGCGGGAATGGGCGATCACCGCGTTGGGCATGCCCTTGTCGCGGATCAGCGCCGTCAGCGCCCGCGTGTCGACGCCGTGCAGCCCGATGATTCCGCGCGCCGCCAGCCAATCGCCAAGATGTTTCTGCGAGCGGTGATTGGACGGCGCGGTGATCGGCGCCGCGAAAATCGCGCCGACCGCGCCGGCGCTCCGGGCGAGATCGACGGTCTCCACGTCCTCGTCATTGGCGCCGACATTGCCGACATGCGGAAAGGTGAAGGTGACGATCTGCGCGGCGTAGGAAGGATCGGTGAGGATTTCCTGATAGCCGGTCATCGCGGTGTTGAAGCACACCTCGCCGACCGCGTCGCCTCGCGCGCCGACCCCAAAACCCTCGATAACCTCGCCCGAGGCCAGCACCAGCGGCCGTGCGAGGAGTCGTCCAACCCGTCGCTTTATCTTGATCGACGCCATGTCCGCTCTATGCCGAAAGGGCGGCCCGCGAGGGCGGCGCGTCTCGACCAATCTGGAAGGGGCGGCCCGAAGGGCCCTGCGCCCCGTTTAAGATAATTGCCCGCGAAGTGGGAACCAAATGCGCGAGAAGATCACGGCTGACTCAAAACCGCGATGAAGGCCGGCGACCGCCAAAAGGTCGACACGCTGCGCCTCATCAACGCCGCCCTCAAGGACAAGGACATCGAGGCGCGCGGCGTCGGCAAGACCTTGTCGGAGGACGACGTGCTCGCGCTGCTACAGAAAATGATCAAAAGTCGCAGGAATCGTCGACATTTATGAAAAGAACAACCGTCCCGACCTCGCCGAAAGGAGAGCGGGGAAATCGAGTGATCTCGAGCTATCTGCCAAGCCAAATGACGAGGCCGAGGTGCCGAGGCGATCAAGGCGGCAGTCGCGGAGCTCGGCGCGAGCTCCATCAAGGACATGGGCAAGGTCGTCGCCGCCTAAAGGCGAAATACACGGGCCGCATGGATTTCGGCAAGGCTAGCGCCTTGGTGAAGGCCGCACTGGCGGGGTAAAGGGGGGATGAGCCACTAGAGCTTCAGCCCGCAACTTATTGACGAGAGCATCACTCATACGGTTTCCGGTTGACTGTCTCGGGGCGGGATTCCCTCCCGGGGCTCGAAGCGGTTAAGCTCCGTCATCATAAATCGCGAAGGGGCGAGCCATGACGACGATAGCCGCGGGTTTCAGACGTCGAGGCGTTGCGTGATCGGTATGTTTCGAGCGCCGACGTCATGGAGGCACAGCTAGGTCAGGCGATTTGGCTTCTCGCCAAGGGCCACGGCGTTGGCGAGGTCGCCGAGATGACCTCGTTCGGTCAGCGTTGGATCGAACAGCTGGGAGCCGTTCGCTACAATGCGGAAGGGCCGGATTCTCTGGGCGATTTGCGCCGGCGCAACGGTTCGACGGCGCGGGTGCTCACAGCCGGAGGTTCTCGCGAAGCCGCGGGTTCGCTTGAAGGAGCCGCCCGACGACGGCGGTCTGTGGACGAGCGCCAAGGTCGCGGCGTTCATCGCGCGCGAACTGGGGTTGGAAAAGGTCGCCGTTCAGCGGGG
>CAVOTY010000003.1:0-4379 GCA_963699455.1 uncultured Alphaproteobacteria bacterium
TCGGCGTGCAAAATTGACCCCCTCCAGTGTGGCTTGGACAGTCTGCTCGTTTTGGTTGAACGAGCAGGCGGTGGGGGATGTTGATAGTGGAGACGATAGGACGGATCCGGCGCGAACATTTCGTCAAAGGCAAGACGATCAAGGAGATCGTTCGCGATCTGGGCATTTCAAGGAATACCGTCCGTAAGGCGCTGCGTTCGGAAGAGACGTCCTTCGTTTACGGGCGCGATACGCAGCCGCTGCCCAAGCTTGGACCTTGGTCGAAAAAGCTCGACGATTTGCTGGGGACGAACGCGAAGAAGCCGGCGCGAGAGCGGCTGACCTTGATCCGCGTTTTCGAGGATTTGCACGGCCTTGGCTATGAAGGCGGCTATGACGCCGTGCGGCGCTATGCGCGCAAATGGCGCGATGAGCAGGGCGCGCTGACGGCTGGCGCCTTTGTTCCGCTCAGCTTCGATCCGGGTGAAGCCTATCAGTTCGACTGGAGCCACGAGATCGTCTTGCTCGACGGCGTGACGACGATCGTGAAGGTCGCCCACATGCGCCTGTGCCACAGCCGGATGATTTTCGTTCGCGCCTATCCACGCGAGACTCAGGAGATGGTTTTCGACGCGCATGAGCGCGCCTTTTCCTTCTTCAAGGGCGCCTGCACGCGCGGCATCTACGACAACATGAAGACGGCGGTGGAGACGATTTTCGTTGGCAAGGAGCGCAAGTTCAATCGCCGCTTCGCGCAGATGTGCAGCCACTATCTTGTCGAACCGGTCGCCTGCACGCCGGCGTCGGGTTGGGAGAAAGGCCAGGTCGAGAACCAGGTTGGCTTGGCTCGAGAGCGGTTCTTCACGCCGCGCTTGCGGGTCAAAAGCTATGACGAGATGAACGCCTGGCTCCTCGACAAATGCGTCGTCTACGCCAAGGCGCATCCTCATCCCGAGATCGCGGACAAGACGGTCTGGGAGGTTTTCGAGGAAGAGCGCCCCAAACTGGTGGAACTGCGCGGTCGCTTCGATGGATTCCACGAGGTGACGGCGTCGGTTTCGAAGACCTGCCTCGTGCGGTTCGACAACAACAAATATTCGGTCAACGCCAGCGCCGTCGGCGCCCCGTCGATCTGCACGCCTACGCCGATCGCATCGTCATCAGGCAAAAGGGGCGCGTCGTCGCCGAACATGCCCGCGCCTTCAAACGCGGCGCGACGATTTTCAACCCTTGGCATTACGTGCCGGTTCTCGTGCGCAAGCCCGGCGCTCTGAGGAATGGCGCGCCGTTCAAGGACTGGGTGTTGCCGGGAGCAATCGAACGCGTGCGGCGCAAGCTTGCCGGCAGCGACGCGGGCGACGGGCCTGTCAGAAATTCTGTGTATGGTCTGGGCGGTTGAACATCGTCAGTTCATCGCCTTTGTGAATCTCTCGCCGAAGAGAATAGCGAACTGGGCTTTGGCGATGGACCATTCACGGGCGGGCATGGTCCATTCTTTTTCGCTTTTGTTCAAGACCAGAAACAGCAATTTCGTCGCGGCCTCGTCGGTTGGAAAATGGCCTCTGGCGCGCACGGCGCGACGCAGTTTCGAGTTCAGTGCCTCGATGGCGTTGGTGGTGTAGATCAGCCGCCGCACGTCGGGATGAAAGGCGAAGAAGGGAACTACCTCGCCCCAGGCCCTACGCCAGCTCTGGCCGATCGCCGGATATTTTTTGCCCCATTCCGAGGCCTCGAAAGCCGCAAGCGCCGCTTCGCCCGCCGTGGCGTCGTCGGCGCGATAGATGGTTTTCAACGCCGCAGCCACGGCCTTGCGATCCTTGTAGGAGACGAAGTCGAGGCTGTTGCGCAGCAAATGCACGATGCAGGTCTGGACCTGCGCCTCGGGGAAGACGGAAAGGATCGCTTCCGGAAAGCCCTTCAGACCGTCGACGACGGCGATGAGAATATCCTCGACGCCACGGTTTTTCAGCTCGTTCATGACGCGCAGCCAGAATTTGGCGCCTTCGTTCTGTTCGAGCCAGAGGCCGAGAATCTCCTTGGTTCCGTCGGCGCGGACGCCCAGAGCGACGTGAACGGCCTTGTTGCGGACGAGCCCCTCGTCGCGGATTTTGACGCGCAGCGCGTCGAAGAAGACGATCGGATAAACGGCTTCGAGCGGACGCCCCTGCCACGCGGCGACCTTGTCGAGAACGGCGTCGGTGACGGCGCTGATCAGATCGGGCGAAACCTCCACGCCGTAAAGATCGCGCAAATGTCCGGCGATCTCCCGCACGCTCATGCCGCGCGCATACATGGAGACGATTTTCTCGTCGAAGCCAGGGAAACGGCGCTGATATTTGGCGATGAGCTGCGGATCGAAGCTCGATTGCCGATCGCGCGGAATCTCCAGCTCGATCCGGCCCGTGTCGGTCGTCACGGTCTTTTTGCCATAGCCGTTGCGGCTGTTGCCGGGCTCGCCGGTCGTCAGATGATGATCCATCTCGGCGTTCAGCGCCCGCTCGGCCAGCGCCTTCTTCAGCTCGTCGAGCAAACCATTGGGATCAAACGCTGTTTTCGCATCCGCGCCGGCCAAAAGCTGGTCGAGTAGCGCGTCGGGGATTTTCGGTTCCTTGCGTCGGGCCATGGGAGAACTCCTTCGTTCCCATTGTGCCCAGATCACACACGAAATTCAGGACAGTCCCCGGGCGACCGGCAAATGGTCAAGATTCTCGCCGCCGTGCTCGAAGACGGGCTGACTACTGTCGAAGCCGCCTGCGCCGAGGCCATGAGCCAGGGCGTCCATTCCGCCGATGTCATTCTCAACATTCTCGCCCGCCGCCGCGAGCCGCCGCCGCCACCGGTGATCCACACGCCCGAAGCGCTGAAACTGCGGCACATGCCGGTCGCCGATTGCGCCCGCTACGACCAGTTGAGGAGAACGGCTTGATGGAACGCACGCAGCTCTTTGATCTTATGGCGGAACTCAAGCTCTTCGGCATGAGGTCAGCCTATGATGAGGTGATGTCGACCGGCATCAAGAGACAGCATGAGCCGCCACGCATTGTCGGCGATCTGCTTCAGGCGGAAATCGCGGAAAAACATGCGCGCTCGATCAAATATCAGATGACCATCGCCAAACTTCCGTTGGCCAAGGACATCGATGACTTCGCGTTCGAAAGCACGCCGATCAATGAACGACTGGTGCGCGATCTCGCCGGCGGCGGCTTCCTCGAGCAACAACGTAATTGCGTGCTGGTCGGCGGGACGGGAACCGGCAAGACGCATCTCGCCATGGCGATCGCCCGAAGTTGCATTCGCGCTGGAAAACGCGGCCGATTTTTCAACACCGTCGAACTCGTCACAAGACTGGAGACCGAGGCGCGAGCAGGCCGTCAGGGACGCTTCGCGGAATATCTCACCAGAATGGACTTCGTCGTCTTCGATGAACTCGGCTATCTGCCCTTCGCTCAATCAGGCGGGCAGTTGCTCTTCCATCTGATCAGCCGGCTTTATGAACGAACCTCGGTGATCGTCACGACCAATCTCGCCTTCGGCGAATGGCCGAGTGTCTTTGGCGATGCGAAAATGACCAGCGCCTTGCTCGATCGCCTCACCCACCACTGCGACATCGTCGAGACCGGCAACGAGAGCTGGCGCTTCAAGAACCGCCTCTGACGGTCCCCATCAAACCGCGAACCGACCCGCGCCCGCCCCGGCTGCGCAACCCCGACCAGCTTCGCCGGGGCAAGCGCTACCGTTGCGCGCTACGACCAAACAGGGGTCAATTTTGAACGCCGATCGGGGGTCAATTTTCGACGCCGATTGACAGCAATGCGACGGCTACGACGGATATGAGCTTCTCACGCGCATAAGGCGCGATGAAGGACCATGGACGCTGGTCCATTGCTGGAGTCATCTTCGGCGGCGCTTCGTCAAGCTCGTGCGCAACACGAAATCTCCGATCGCGAAAACGGCGGTCCGCCACATTGCCGCGCTCTACGTCATTGAGGCCGACGTGCGTGGCCATGCGCCAGAGGCGCGGCTGGCGGCGCGCAAGAAACTCTCCGCTCCGATCGTCGAAGCCTTGAAGCCGTGGTTCGAGAAGCAACTGTCGCTGATCTCGTCAGGCTCCACGCTGGCTGGCGACATCCGTTACGCGCTGAGCCACTGGACCGGCCTTACCTGGTTCTTGGAGGACGGCCGCCTTGAACTGGATACGAACCCGGTCGAAAACGCCATCAGACCCGCAGCTCTTACGCGCAAGAATGCGTTGTTCGCCGGAAACGAGGTTGGCGCGGAAAATTGGGCGCTGCTCGCGTCGATCGTCGCGACCTGCAAGATGAACGAGGTTGATCCCGTCGCCTACATCACCGAAACGTTAAATGCCATTCTCCAAGGCCAGCCTCAAAGCCGCATCGAGG
>CAVOTY010000004.1:0-14239 GCA_963699455.1 uncultured Alphaproteobacteria bacterium
TGTTGTTCCCTGTGCCCGCGTTCGCGCAGAGAGGCGATGCTGGTCCTATCCAGAATCATCGCGATGGAGTCCCGCACATCGAGCATGATGTCATGGATCGCGCAGGCGGCCTCGTCGGGGCAATCGGCGCAACGTTTGTAGGCGGTTTTGCTCGCGCAGGCGATGGGAGCGAGCGGACCATCAAGAATGCGGATGATTTGCCCGACGGTGATTTTCTCGGCCGGCCGGGCAAGAAGATAGCCGCCGCCTTTGCCCTTGCGGCTGTTGAGAATGCCCGCGTTACGCAATTCGACCAATATCGCGTCTAGAAATTTGCGCGGAATATTATTCGCCGACGCCATGTCGCCGGCAAAGCGCAGCCCGTCCGCGCCCGCCAGGTGAATGAGCGCCTTTAGTCCGTATTTGGCTTTGTTCGACAGCATTCGGTGCAATCGTCATCCAGGTCAACCATTTTGACCCGATAGTTATCATATCGGATCTAAGTGGAACAGAAGGACGACGCCGATAGCGGCTGATATCAAACTGGCTGAATTCGCCGGGGCTGATAAATCGATATAAACTCGCCTAAATCACTAGGTTCTATAGAGTTTTTCCCCGCTCATTTGCGCGAGGGACGTCCCCGGGCCCGTGGTCCGCTAGCGCGCGCGGGGAGGACAACGCGCCTCAAGCCCGGGGACGATTTTAACGCCGTCAGCGCGCCTTCGCGGCGGGCGTTTCGGAAACGAGGGCGACCTTGGCGTAGCCGGCGGCGTTGATGACGCCCATGGCTTCGATGATCTTGCCATAGGCGACGCTCTTGTCGCCACGAACATAAATCCGCCGATCCTTGTTGTTCTCGCTGTTCTCGTTGAGAACCACGAGAAGCCCGTCGACGCCGACGACTTCCTTCTTGTCGACAAAGAACCCGCCATTGGCGTCGACGCTGACGACGATCGGCGGCTTTTGGTCGTTAAGCTGCTTGGCCTGGGCTTTGGGAAGATCGACTGGGATTCCCGAAGTCATCAGAGGCGCGGCGACCATGAACACGATGAGCAGAACCAGCATGACGTCGACGAGCGGCGTGACGTTGATGTCGGCGATGGGTTGCGATTCGAATTCCGAATCGTGCTTACGCAACGCGAAGGCCATTGCGATCTCCTTTCTTCGAAAGCTGACGGGACAGTTCGACTTCGAACACGCCGATAAAGGCGTTGAGACGTTTGCCATAGGCGCCGATGTCGCCGCTGATGCGGTTGTAAAAAATCACGGCGGGAATGGCCACGACGAGGCCGAGCGCCGTCGCGAAGAGCGCCTCTGCGATGCCAGGGGCGACGACGGCGAGGCTGGTGTTGTTGGAAGCGGCGATGCCCTGGAAGGAGTTCATGATGCCCCAGACCGTGCCGAACAGACCGACGAAGGGCGAGACCGCGCCGATCGTCGCGAGACCCGGCAGTCGCGCCTGCAAATGATCAATCGCGCTCGAGCTAGCCAGTACCCGACACGATGCACGCGATCTTGAAGAGAGTCCCTCTGCGCCTCGGTGAAGACGAGATCGGCGGAGCGTGACTGTTCGTCGACCATGGCCTGATAGACCTGCACCAACGGATCGTTCGCGGAGGTCTTGGCGAAGCTCTCTGCGATATTCGTCACCGGCAGGCCCGCCTGACGCTCTCGAAGAGCTTTGACGCACGCGCCTGCAAGACGCCGAGACGAACGAGCTTTTCCGCGATCACCGTCCACGCCCAGGCGGAGGCGAGCAACAGCAGCACGATCACCGTTTTGACGATGGAGTCAGCCTGAAGGAAAAGCTCCACGGGCGATAGAGTATCGCCAAGGCGGCGGAGGCCGTGGCGGAAATCGGATCATTCATTCTTCGTCGCCTTTCGTTTCGGAAGACTGTTGTTTGGGGATCAGGGGCTGAAGGTAAGGGAGCCTGATAGCGACACCGGCTTGCCGGGCGCCGGAACGGAACCACAGCGCGAGCCGAGTCGCTGCGCCACCGCGTCGAAAGCGCCGTTGCCGGAGCCGGAAATTGAATAGGATGTGAGCGAGCCTGTCGCGCCGAATGTCGCGTGATAGGAGATGTGCGCGGTGCGCGGCGCCTGCAATTCCGGATAGGCGTTGGCGGCCGCGCGCTGCATGCAGGAATGGAAGTGATTGGCGATCGCCGAAACCTGCGCCCCGGGCGGGGCGGCGGGAGCGCGCACGGCTGGAGCGGCGACGCGCGGCGCGGCGGTTTGTTTCCTCGCGACCGGCTTGGCGACCGGTTTTTCAAGCCGGCGCTCCACATGCGGCTTCGGCGCCGGTTTGGGCGTGGGCTTTTGCTCCGCCTTCGGCTTTGGCTCGGGCTTCACTTCCTCGATTGGCGCGATGGGGTCCATGGCCATCGGCGGCGGCGGCGCGTCGTCGACATCGGGCTGCTCCATCGGCACCTGATCTGGCGGCGGCTCTTCAGCGACGGGCATGGGCGCCAATTCGACGGTCTTCTCTTCCTCCGTGACCACCTCCGCAGGCTTGAACGCCGTCGTGACGGCGGCGCCAGCGTCAGCGCGTAGAGAATGAGAGCGATGGCTTGCGCCATGTAGTTTTGGCGCGGAGGTTTTACCCAAGCAGCGATTCCGCGCCGTGCGCGGCCGTTGCAAAGGCGGGGAGTTCATGGAGTGGGCCGGACCCAAGTCTCGATGCCGAGGCGATTGTCATTGAGCCGTCTTTCGTCCAATTGGCGGGGTGAATCCATTCAACATTACAAATCCGATAGACGCAATAGGAATATTAAAATAATCGCGCTTTTGGCTGGGCTTCGGCGGGCAAACAAGTGTCACGCCTTCCGCGAAAAAGTAGGTCCGAGGCTTAGCCCCGGACCTGTCGAACCGCGTGTTTTTCGATTAGTAGAGCTTCACGCGCAGCGCGGCGCCGAAAGTCCGGAACGCGTTGTCGCCGAACGTCACGGTTTGAGCGGCGGTGGCCGTCCCAATGGTCTGCGCGGTGACGTATCTGGTGTTGAGCAGGTTCTTCGCCCAAAAATGCAGACTATATTTGTCGTCGTCGGTCTTCAGTCCGATGCCGAAGTTCACGAGGGCGTAGGAAGGCTGAAACACCGGATAGAGCGATAGCGGTTCGGAGAGTTGCGTCTTATATTTCCAGGCGACATTGCCATAGGTGAAGGCCGTCACGGGAACATCGGCCCAGGCGCCGAGATCCCTCAAGGCGCGCCCGAGCGGCTGCTCGTAATTCGCGCCAACATTGAGCGAATAAGGCGCGATTGGGTTGTTGCCGGCGACGCCGCCGGTAATCCGCTGGCCCGAGAGATTGACGGAAAGCGGCGCGGCGACGCCATTGACATTCGCGGACGCGGGCCAGGTCCAATCCGGCGGCGGCGCGGCGTTTTGGTAGTTAATGTAACGCGCGTCGGTTAAAGCGCCGGAGAAGGTGATCCACAAACGTTCGATCGGAATTCAGCGCCCGTCGAACTCGAAGCCGCGCAATTGCACATGGCCGATATTGCCGAGATAGGTCTTGCGCAGCGGAATGCCCGTCACGTCGACAATGCTGGTGTTCACCAAGATCGACTGAAAATCGTATATGTCGTTCCAGTAAAGGTTGCCATTAAGAATTAGCTTATTGTCCAGCCAATTGGTCTTGAGGCCCAATTCATAGTCCCAGGACGTTTCAGGTTTGGTGACGACGGGCATGAAGCCTTTGAAGTTGCCAGCGCTGTCGGTGAGCGGCAAGGCGTTCGTGTTGATGGCGCCGGATTTTTCGCCGCGCGCCGCCGAGCCGTAAAGAAGGACATTGTCATTGTATTTATACGAAGGGTTGATGAGGCCCGAAAGCGAGTTGTGCGTCACCTTCTGACCTCCGGTATCGAAGAAGGTCGCGCCGTAAGCCGTATGCGTCGCGGCGACGCCGGCGATGGAAGACACGCCGCTCACCCAGCCAAAATCGGAGCCCTCGCGAATCTCGAAGGTGTCGCGCAATCCGCCGGTGAGCGCCCACTTCTCATCGTAATGATAGGTCGCCTGACCGAACTCGGCGAGGCTGAAGGTCCGCGCCTTACCGTCGTTATGTTCCGAAACGCCATTGAGCAGCGTCGGGCTTGCGGCGATGTTGTTCAAGAACCATTGCGACGCCTGATAGCCATAGTCGGTGTGATCGAGCGACGACACCGCTTCGCGTAGCGCATAGACGCCGGTTTGCCATTCGATCTTCTGATCCTTGGGCGAGGCGAGACGCACCTCCTGCGAATATTGATCAACGGTCACATTAAAAGCGTTGCCGCTGATCTGAGTGATGTCATTGCCGAGACTACTGTTGGGATGGAGGATAAACTCGCGCCAGGCGGAGATCGACGTTAGCGTGTTTTCGCCGATCTGCGTGTTGATCTCGTTGGAGACGCCGGTGGTGCGCTGGTCGAGATTGCCTTGGCGCGTCAGCATCGGCGAATAGGGGCTGTTCGCGATATCGGGCCAGCCGAGCCGCTTCATCAAATTCATCGCATAGGTCGTGTTCGCCTTGCCATTGGCCCAGACCGGAAAAGCGTCGCCGATGACGCCGCTGTAATTGTTATATTCGTCCGACCTCAAACGATCGAAGATAAGCCGATCGGTAAAATTATCGCCGGTGTAAAGCAGTTGCCCGCGCACGCCCCAGCGATTTTGTTCAGCAGCCCCGCGCCCGTGACGGCGTCGTTGAGCACGCCGTCGCCCTTGTCGAGGAAGAAGGTGACGCGGTAGGCGAGTTTGTCGTCGAGGATCGGCCCGGTGACGTTCAGCTTTTCAATAATGCGGCTGCGATTCGCGAACGATGTCTCGAACGACGCCGAGGGCGTGAAAGACGGCAATTGCGTGTGGATGACCACCGCGCCGACCGTCGTGTTCTTCCCCAACAGCGTTCCTTGGGGACCGCGCGCCACCTCGAACGATTGGAGATCGACGAAATCGGCCCATTGGAAGCCGACATGAGTGTAAAACACATTATCGACAATCAGACCGACCGCCAATTCCGATCCGTCCGCGCCGCCGGAGATGCCGGAAATGCCGCAAATCGACATCGCCGACGTCCTCGGATTGGTAATCGACGGCACGAAGTTAGGCACTTTTTGCGCGAAGTCTTGTATGCGTTCGAGGCGCTCGCGCTCCTGGGTCTTGGCGCCGACGACGCTGACCGGCAACGGCACGTCCTGGGCCTTCTCTTCGCGTAGGCGCGAGGTGACCTGACCTCTTCGACCTGCGCGTCCTCGGCGTGACTGGGATGCAGCGGGAAAACGCCGAGAGCCAGCCCTCCAAGCAAGACGATCGGCGCGATTCCCACGCTCGATAGCAGCCGATTTCGAAATGCCTTGGGTCGCGGATTCATGGTGTTGCTCCTCGGTGTCTTGACGGCGCTCTAATGCTTTCCCAATCCCGGAGAATGCTGGACCGCTCGTTTTTGTTGACTGATGCGCGGATAGCGTTTGCGTTATTTATGTCTATTAACTTGGTAGGCTTTAAGGGCGCGGTGAAGCGAGAAATTCGTTGCGAACGGTTAATCTCGATAAGCGACGGTTTTCCTGTTGGATGTTGCAAATCGGCAACAGCGAACGGGGCGCATATCGCCAATGGCGCGCGACTTAAATATTGTTAGAACGTCGATTTAATATGGATATAGCGAGGGCGCCGAGGCGATCGGCCATCGCTCGATGGAGGCGGCTCTTGGACGAGGAAGGTTCGGAGACTCAAAAATCGCCGATGTCGGCTTCGGCGGCGGGCGCGAAATGCAACACCAGCGCGAGCGCCGTAACGACGATGGCGACCAAAGGGATCGCCAGCCAGCCGCGCGACAAGTCGATCTCGTCATGGGGGGCGACGGCGTGTGCGCTCTTGCGCCCCGTGATCATCGCGCCAACCAGATTTTCGCGCTTGCCGACGACATGCAGAATCACCGCGCCGATGTAAATCGCCACGGCGGCGGCGATCCAATAAAATGTCCTGCGATGCAGCGATGTCAGCAGCAGGCTCGTCTGTTTCGACACTAACCCGGCGAGCGGACCGACGTTGAAAATCTCGTCGTTGGAGAAAAGGCCGAGGCCCGCCTGCGCCTCCAGCGCGCCCAGCAGCAAAAGCACCATCAGCGCGCCCAACGGATTGTGCCCCGCGTGATTCGCCGCGTATCCGCGCCAGAAATCGCGCGCGTAACGCAATGTCGCGCGCGGTCCGCGAACGAAGCGCGAGAAACGCGCGTGCTTCGTGCCGAGGAGGCCCCAGAGGATCCGAAACGACACCAATGTTATGACGGCGTAGCCGCACCAGGCGTGATATTTGAAATAGGCGACGCCAAGTCGATTGGTGACGAAGGCGCCGATAAAGGTGGCGACGAGACTCCAGTGGAACAGGCGCACCGGCCAATCCCAGACCAGGCGGCTCGATACCGTTTCTTTAAGGCGGCCTGGGGCGGCTGCGTCATTCTCCAGCGTCGTCATGGCGAGGCTCTTCGAGCTTGTGGTTGTGAGGGGATCACGGCGACGGATGCTTGGGGAGAGGAAGGGAAGAACGCGCCCGCCGCCATGAACTCGGCGAGGCTATTTCGCCTTATAGGTGTCGTGGCAGCCCTTGCAGTCCTGCGCCAAGGCCGCGACCGCCGCTTTGAACGCGTCGGTCGCGCCCTTTTCCTTGGCGTTGACCTCGGCGAGATTCGCGGCGTGCGCCTGGAAATCCTTTAGCTTCTTGTCGAAATCGGCGTGATCGCTCCACACGTCGGGCTTGGCCTTGCTCTCGGGTTCGCCGACATTTGATCCTTCTGGAAAGTTTTCGCCCGGAAAGCTCGCAAGGAACACGATGCGCGCCGCGCGTTTCGTCGCTTCCGCCTCGTTGTAGGGCGCCGCGCCCTTCGCGACGGCGCCGAAATAACGGAAGGCGTTGCCGATCAGCGTGAAGGCGGCCTTGCGGTTTTCGATCGCCAGTTTCGTTGGCGAAGGTCCGGCGCCAGCGGCGGCGGGCGCTGGCGGCGGCGCGGGGGCTTCTTGCGCTCCGGCGGCCACCGCTAAGGACGCCGCCAATAAGAGGGTCGCCGCACTGATCGCCCGCACCGCGATCGCGTGGCGGCGCTTTGGTGAATTCGAGTTCATCGTCCCATACTCCTGTTCCTGCTTATTTTTTGTGTTCGTCGCGCCATTCGCGGACGAATTTCAATGTCGACGCGACATGGTTGATCGGATTGGGGTCGACCAGGGCGAAAACGATCTTTCCGTCGGCGATCACATAGGAGATGCGGTCGGCGACGCTGTCTCCCGACGCGGTCGGTTTTTCCCGCTTGGCGTCATAGGCCTTGATCGTGGAAAGGTTCGGATCGGCGCCGATCGGGAATTTGTCGCGACACTCCTTGGCGGAGAAGTCACGTTGCACCTCGATTGCGTCGGCCGAGACGCCGAGCAGGCTGGCGCCGGCGGCGGCGAAGTCGTCATGGTGATCGGCGAATTCATGCGCCTCGATGGTGCATCCGCGCGTGAACGATTTGGGGTAGAAGTAGAGCACCACCAGCCCCTTCTTCTGTTGCTCCGCCAGGACGAAGTTGAAATCCTTGCCGCCGATCGCCGCCGGCAAGGCGAAGTCGGGCGCGGCGTCTCCCGGCTTCAACGCGGCCCGCGCGTCAAGGCCGACGAGCGACAAAACTCCCGCGAGGATGAGGGTCGATGCGTTGATTGCACGCATCGGTGAGAAGCCTTTGGTTGGCGCTTGACGTCTGAATTATTGAGCAGCGGAAGGCGCCGTGGCGACCGCCGTCGCGGGCGCGGCGGCCGCGGCGTTGGCTTTCGGCGGCGGCGGCGCGATCTTGGTCAGAACGCCGCCTTCATCCTGGTAGTCGAGCACGCCGATCGCGCCGACGACATGAAAGCCCAGTCCCGCGAGAATGTCGCCAACGGCGCCGGCGCGATGCGCGCGGTTCGACACGGTGACGATCAACCGATCGCGTGGAATGAAAGGCAGACTGCGCTGAACGTCGGCCGTTTGAATGCTGAGATAGACCGGAAAGCCCCCGACCTTGGTGAGTTCGTCGGGTCGGCGAATGTCGAGCACGACAAGTTGTTCGGGTTTCGACAGCAAGGCGTCGAAGGCGGCGCGATTAAGCCGCTGTGTTTTATAGGTATAGGCCGGATCATTGGCTGGCGTGACGGCGGGGGCCGGAGCGCTCGCGGTCGGCGTGCTCGGCGCGGGCGCGGCCGCTTGCTGCGCGACCGCCGGCAAAGCCGAGAGGGCGAGCGCCAATCCGGCAATTCTAGTGATGGTCTTCATTTCGATCCTCATTGATAAGTGGTGGTGAGTGCTTAGTGACGCTGGACGCCGTCAACCGCGCAGATCGGCGTTGAAGAAGTCGATCGTCCAGCTCCAGGCGAGTTTGGCCGCGCCTCGTCGTAACGCGGCGTCGTGTCGTTGTTGAAGCCGTGTTGAACTCCTGGATAGACGAAGGCCTGATAGTCGACCTTGGCCGACTTCAGCGCCGCCTCATAAGCGGGCCAGCCGGCGTTGATGCGCTCGTCGGCGCCGGCGAAGTGCAGCAGCAAGGGAGCCTTGATTTTCTCCACGTCCGCCGCCGGGGCGCCGCGCCATCGAAGGGAACGCCGGCGGAAAGATCGGCCGACTTCGTCGCGAGAAAATCGACGACGCCGCCGCCATAGCAAAAACCGACCGCGCCGACCTTGCCGTTGCCGATCGAGTTTTTCTTTAGAGCGCCAGCGCGGCGATGAAGTCGTTCCGCGTCTTCGATTGATCGAGTTTTGGGAAGAGTTCGCGCGCCTTGTCCTCGTCGCCCGGATAGCCGCCGAGCGGCGCGAGCGCGTCGGGCGCGAAAGCGATGAAATTGTCAGCGCCAGACGGCGGGCGACGTCCTCGATGTGCGATTCAATCCGCGGTTTTCGTGGATCACCAAAATCGTCGGCGGCTTGCCTTGCGGATTCGCCGGCTGGACGAAGTAGCCCTTCACCGTCCCATAGCCTTCGGGCGAGGGGACTTCGAGCGTCGACCCCTTTATGCGGGGATCGTCCTTCTTCACCTGTTCGGCT
The DNA here is from genome assembly GCA_963699455.1 of uncultured Alphaproteobacteria bacterium. Taxonomy (GTDB): domain Bacteria; phylum Pseudomonadota; class Alphaproteobacteria; order Rhizobiales; family Beijerinckiaceae; genus Methylocystis. The sequence goes on from CAVOTY010000004.1 coordinate 9,014, forward strand.
TCGGCGAAGCGCGGATTCAGCGCCTCCAGCATGGCGAGGGCGCCGGCGGCGCCGACGGCGAGTTTCGCCGCGCCGTCGACGAAGCCGCGGCGATCGATGAAGCCATGCACGAAGAGATCGAAGAGTCAATGCTTCTGGCGGAAAATCGCGGCGGTCTTGCGGTTCATGGGCCGTCCCGTTGGTTCTGGCCAGATCAGCGGGCGAGGCGCGGCTTGTAGATGTCGTGGCAGGATTTGCACGCCGTGGCGGCTTCGCGCGCGGCGGCGGCCGCCGCGTCGAAATCCGCCTTCTCGACATAGTCCCGCGCCTGGGCGATCAATTTGGCGCCCTTGCGCGAGATTTCCACGGCGTCCGTCGCGTCGCCCTTCTTGGCGAAATAATCCTCGGTATAGTGGAACCCGTCGGGGAGAACCCGGCGTCCTCCTTGGCGGCGTCGGCGTTTTTCGCGGTGATGTCCGGCTCGAAATATTTGACGGTCTTGTCGAGATCGCGCATCAGTTCGTCGTCGTAGTCGTGAAAATCCATCGCGGCGGCCATGGGGCCGCAACACATCGCCGCGCTCAGCGACACCGCCATGAGCAACCTTCGCATTTCGCCAAACCGCCTTTCCTTCGCCGGCGCCCGAGATCGTCCCGATGTCGCTATGGCGTCACGATGATTTTACCGGTGATGCGGGCGTGCAGCCCGCAGTTGATGTCGATCACGCCGCTCTTGTCGGCGAGGACCACGAAACTTTCCTCCGTTTCGATCCGCTCATTCGAACGGAACTCCTCGCGCCCCTCGCGAAAGCCGACGACGGAATGCGGAACCGAATCGCGATGGTGAACTCGATTTTGGTTCCGGCCTTGACGGTGAGCGACGGCGGGTCGAAAGCGAAGTTCTCGATCGCGACCCGCGCCGTCTCCGCCTCGGCGGCGTAGCTGGTCAGCGCCAGCAACGCCGTAAAAGCCATGCGGATGTGCAGATCGCCATTGTCGGATCAGGCGAGAAAGTCCGTGACCACTTGCCATAGACGACCGTGGGCCGTTCGGCGCGGCCGGCGCGCAGATAGATCGTCTTGAGATGGTCGAGGCCGAGCAACTGCAACACCGTCGCGTGCAGATCATAGGTGTCGACCGGATTCTCCACCGTCTTCAAGCCGATTTCGTCGGTTTGGCCATGGGTGTAGCCATGCTTCAGGAGGCCGCCCGCGAGCCACTGCGTGTAAACCCAGGTTATAGCGTCACCGTCGCCGTTCTGACCATCCAGAGGTCGGCGAAGCCCGAGGTCCACACGACCAGCGTATCGTCGAGCAGTCCCCGCTGGGCGGGGTCGGCGAGCAGCACCGCGACGGGCTTGTCGATGGCCTTGGTGTGCGCGCCATGATTCGCGCTCCAGCGCGCGATGCGCATCCCAGCTCGCGTCGTCGCCCTGCCCAAGATGTCGATCGATTCCGGGACCAACATGCACGAAGCAAATTGCGCTCGACGAGGCGGTGCGCCCGCAACAGCACGAGGCCATGTCCTTCGTGGCGTCGTCGTTGAGGCCGTAAAGCGCCTTGGTCGCCTCGGATTCCTTGGAGAAATCGACGGCCTCCGCAGCCGTCGCCTCCATGCGATAGGGCGGAGATCGTCGGAACGCGTGCGCGCCGGCAATTCGCTGTCCTGCGAGCGCCCGACGGCGTTGATGTCGTTCAGCTTGGCTGGGAGTTCGGAGCTTATCGCGCTGCTGCCGCTGGCCGACCAGCTCCAGCGAGTTCCTGATAAGAGATGAGCTGGGCGCGGGGGCAGGAGGCCGTGCCCTGATCGAGACCGCCCAGCAGGAAGCCGAACTCCAATTGACCGAACCCGCGCGCGGCTCGCGTTTGCCGCCGTCGAGCGCCGCGTCGGCGGCGGGTGGGATCAGGGGAGGCCGGGCGTCTGAGTCCAGGGCCGGGCGACGGCCGCCCGGGGCTCACGTCGCCGGTGTTGAGCTTGAGGATCGAGATGTAGTGCGTAGACCAGCGTCACGCTGAAGTTGATCGAGGGGGCGTTCGGCGTGTTCGGCGGGATACGGGCAGCCAATCGGAAAACCAGCAGCCGAGCTGGCCATATTGTTTCCATGTTCGCTTCGAGGCGAACAGCTTGCCGACGCCGCCCTGCGTGCTGGTCTTGATGCCCTTGAGGAAGGACTCCGGGACATCCTGGCCCGCGAGACGCACCAACTCGGGCTTATAGTCGTAAAGATCGAGCGTGCTCGGCGCGCCGTCCATGTGCAGCCAGATGACGGATTTCACCTTCGGCGCGAAATGCGGCGGCTTGGGCGCCAGCGGGTCGATGAAGGCGGCGGCGTTGGCGTCGGGGACGCCGAACCAGCCGCCGCCCGGCATGAAACCGCTCACGGCGAAGCCTCCGGCGCCATATACGGCGCCGCGCAACCATTGGCGGCGCGACGATTTGATGAGCATGATCGTGATCCTTTTCGATGGAGGGATGCGCTGGGTTCAGAAGCGGTAGACGAACTCGTTGGAGTTCACGACGGTGTGCACGAGATCGACGAAGGCCGAGGCGCGCAGCGGATCGGTGGGTTTCGTGGTCGCGCCGACGGGGAGAGCGAGCGAAATTTTTCCGTCCTCGGCCTTTTCGGCGATGGTCTTTTGATGCTGGACAAGGAAGGCTTGCAGCAGCTTCTTTTCTTCGTCCCTCGGTTTGCGGCCGAACAGGATTTCATAGAGGCGATCGAGCTGCGCGGACTCGTCCAGGCCAGCCTCGTTGATCACGCGGCCCGCCAACGCCTGCGACCATTGGAAGACGATATCGCTGTTATAGAGCGTCAGCGCCTGAAGGGGCGTTGTCGTTACGTCGCGTTTGCTGTGGATTTGCTGGGCGTTCGCCATGTCGAAGGTTTCGAGCAAAGGATAGGGCAGACTCCGGCGCGTAAAGATGTAGATGCTGCGTCGCGTGTAATCCTTCGGATCCTTCGACGTGGTCCAGGCGGGGTCGGCGTTGAAATTGCCGCCGCCCGTGAGATTGGGCGGGATCGGCGGGAATACGCTCGGCCCGCCGAGTTGCTCGTTGAGCTTGCCCGAGGCGACGAGGATCGAGTCGCGAATTTCCTCCGCCTCGAGCCGCTTGCGCGGAAACACCGCGAGCAGCTTGCCTTCTGGATCGGCCTTGACGACGTCCTCGCGCTGATTGGACGACTGGCGATAGGCGCTGGAAAGAAGAATCTGTCGATGCAGCTTCTTCACGTCCCAACCGTCCTTGACGAAATGGTCGGCGAGATAGTCGAGCAACTCCGGATTGGTCGGTTTGTCGCCGGCCTTGCCGAAATCGCTGACGGTGGCGACGATCCCCTTGCCGAAATATTGATTCCAGACGCGATTGACGAAGACGCGCGCTGTCAGCGGATTGCTTGGGCTGACCAGCCAATTGGCCAGCGCCGTGCGGCGGCCTGACGAAGTCTCGGTCGGCTTGATGTCGGGCTTCTCGCTCGTCATCGCCTCGGGAAACGCGGGCCGCACCTCATCCGTCGGGCGTTCGTGGTTGCCGCCGAAGAAGATGAAGGTCGGCGGCGAATCGGAATGGCCGAGTTCGGTCGCCGTCGTGAATGTGTCGGCCCCTCGCGCCGGCTTTTTATTGGCGAATTTGCGCAGCTCTTGCGTGAGCTTTTGATACTCCGCCCACTTCCGCGTGATCTCCTCGCCGTGCTCCGGCGCCGTGGCGTCTTCCGCGGCATAACGCAGAAAGGCGCCGAGCGCCGCGTCGTCGGTAACCGCCTCCAGGCGATGATTGATCCAGCGGTCGAAGGCGGTCCATTCGTTCTGCGGCTTGAACAGCAAGTCGCGGCTGTCGGTCAGATAGCGTTCCTTGTGATATTTGAGCGCCGCCTCCCTGATCGGGTCGACCAAAGCCTTCTGTTTGATCGCGGATGCTTTTCACCGTCTCGGCGATATTTGGCCTGAGCCTCGTCATAAGTGGCGGTTTGCGGCATAAACCTTAGGCGCGGGAACGTCCTTCTCCTCGGGCTGATATTGGCGAAGAAGGCCTGCAGCTTGTAATATTCCTTCGACGAGATCGGGTCGAACTTATGATCATGGCACCGGGCGCATCCCACCGATTGAGCCAGCAATCGACCTGCCCGACCGTGTCGGTCATGTCGGTGGTGAATACCATATTTGCGTTGCACCAGGTCCCGGGAATTGTAGTTGTCGGGATAGCCGGCCAGAAAACCGGTCGCGATCAAGCATCTTGTGCGTCCGGACCACCTGGGGAAATATCATCAGCCCGCCAGCTTTGCTCCTTGACGAACTGGTCGAACGGCTTGTCCTGATTGAAGGCGTTGATCACATAGTCGCGATAGCGCCACATGTTGGGGCGGGTATTGTCGTTCTGGAAGCCTGTACTGTCGGCATAGCGAGCGGGATCCAGCCAATGTCGCGCCTGGCGCTCGCCGTAGCGCGGCGAAGCCAACAGGCGGTCGACGAGCTTTTCATAAGCGTCCGGTGACGCATCCTTTTCGAAGGCGGCGACCTCTTCCGGCGTCGGAATGACGCCCCACGCGTCGAGCGTCGCGCGCCGAATGAAGGTCGCGCGGTCGGCGTCGGGCGAGGGCGCGAGGCCCTTCGCCTCGATCTTCGCCAGCACGAAGGCGTCGAGGGGCTGGCGCACCCAATCCTTTCGCGCGACCACCGGAACGAATTGCGCCTGAACCGGCTGCCACGACCAATGCGGCTTGGAGGTGGGCGGCTTGCTCGCCGCTTCGGCTTTCGGAGCGGCCTCGGTTGGCGGGGCCGCCGAAACAGGCGACCCAACAATGGCGACGTCTTTAGCTTTTTCCTCCGCCGCGGCGGTGAGCGCGAGCGTCGAGGCGCTCAACAGCAAAGCCGCGATGCCGAACTTCATCGTCCTTCTCATGTTCCACCCCTCGTCGAATGCCCTTGCCGCGAGCGGCGCGTCGCGTCGCGTCGCGCGACCTCGCCATTACGCCAATTTCCTACTCATGCGGTCAGATTAGTATTCTAATCGCGAATATGTCTATAGCTTTGGTCGGAAAAGTTTGTGGATCTTCATGGGAGGGGGTCGGGTATGATCCGCAAAGACAGTGTATCGCAGCCATTCTGACACGCCGTCAGGTTATTGAATCACATCTATGTAGTATGATATAATTCAACATGAGCGGCGGGTGTCGCCGTGGCGCCAGTCCGCGGGGGCGGGTTGGAATGGAGGATGAGAACGATGAAGAAGTGGACATTGCATCGCGCCACTT
>CAVOTY010000005.1:0-122949 GCA_963699455.1 uncultured Alphaproteobacteria bacterium
GGCCGCGGCCAAACTCGCTGGAGCCGGACGATCGACTTCTTCAACGCCCATCTGCGCGGTTGACGGCGTCCAGCGTCACTAAGCACTCACCACCACTTATCAATGAGGATCGAAATGAAGACCATCACTAGAATTGCCGGATTGGCGCTCGCCCTCTCGGCTTTGCCGGCGGTCGCGCAGCAAGCGGCCGCGCCCGCGCCGAGCACGCCGACCGCGAGCGCTCCGGCCCCCGCCGTCACGCCAGCCAATGACCCGGCCTATACCTATAAAACACAGCGGCTTAATCGCGCCGCCTTCGACGCCTTGCTGTCGAAACCCGAACAACTCGTCGTGCTCAACATTCGCCGACCCGACGAACTCACCAAGGTCGGGGGCTTTCCGGTCTATCTCAGCATTCAAACGGCCGACGTTCAGCGCAGTCTGCCTTTCATTCCACGCGATCGGTTGATCGTCACCGTGTCAACCGCGCGCATCGCGCCGGCGCCGTTGGCGACATTCTCGCGGGACTGGGCTTTCATGTCGTCGGCGCGATCGGCGTGCTCAACTACCAGGATGAAGGCGGCGTTCTGACCAAGATCGCGCCGCCGCCGCCGAAAGCCAACGCCGCGGCCGCCGCGCCCGCGACGGCGGTCGCCACGGCGCCTTCCGCTGCTCAATAATTCAGACGTCAAGCGCCAACCAAAGGCTTCTCACCCATGCGTGCAATCAACGCATCGACCCTCATCCTCGCGGGAGTTTTGTCGCTCGTCGGCCTTGACGCGCGGCCGCGTTGAAGCCGGGAGACGCCGCGCCCGACTTCGCCTTGCCGGCGGCGATCGGCGGCAAGGATTTCAACTTCGTCCTGGCGAGCAACAGAAGAAGGGGCTGGTGGTGCTCTACTTCTACCCCAAATCGTTCACGCGCGGATGCACCATCGAGGCGCATGAATTCGCCGATCACCATGACGACTTCGCCGCCGCCGGCGCCAGCCTGCTCGGCGTCTCGGCCGACGCAATCGAGGTGCAACGTGACTTCTCCGCCAAGGAGTGTCGCGACAAATTCCCGATCGGCGCCGATCCGAACCTTTCCACGATCAAGGCCTATGACGCCAAGCGGGAAAAACCGACCGCGTCGGGAGACAGCGTCGCCGACCGCATCTCCTATGTGATCGCCGACGGAAAGATCGTTTTCGCCCTGGTCGACCCCAATCCGATCAACCATGTCGCGTCGACATTGAAATTCGTCCGCGAATGGCGCGACGAACACAAAAAATAAGCAGGAACAGGAGTATGGGACGATGAACTCGAATTCACCAAAGCGCCGCCACGCGATCGCGGTGCGGGCGATCAGTGCGGCGACCCTCTTATTGGCGGCGTCCTTAGCGGTGGCCGCCGGAGCGCAAGAAGCCCCCGCGCCGCCGCCAGCGCCCGCCGCCGCTGGCGCCGGACCTTCGCCAACGAACTGGCGATCGAAAACCGCAAGGCCGCCTTCACGCTGATCGGCAACGCCTTCCGTTATTTCGGCGCCGTCGCGAAGGGCGCGGCGCCCTACAACGAGGCGGAAGCGACGAAACGCGCGGCGCGCATCGTGTTCCTTGCGAGCTTTCCGGGCGAAAACTTTCCAGAAGGATCAAATGTCGGCGAACCCGAGAGCAAGGCCAAGCCCGACGTGTGGAGCGATCACGCCGATTTCGACAAGAAGCTAAAGGATTTCCAGGCGCACGCCGCAAATCTCGCCAAGGTCAACGCCAAGGAAAAGGGCGCGACCGACGCGTTCAAAGCGGCGGTCGCGGCCTTGGCGCAGGACTGCAAGGGCTGCCACGACACCTATAAGGCGAAATAGCCTCGCCGAGTTCATGGCGGCGGGCGCGTTCTTCCCTTCCTCTCCCCAAGCATCCGTCGCCGTGATCCCCTCACAACCACAAGCTCGAAGAGCCTCGCCATGACGACGCTGGAGAATGACGCAGCCGCCCCAGGCCGCCTTAAAGAAACGGTATCGAGCCGCCTGGTCTGGGATTGGCCGGTGCGCCTGTTCCACTGGAGTCTCGTCGCCACCTTTATCGGCGCCTTCGTCACCAATCGACTTGGCGTCGCCTATTTCAAATATCACGCCTGGTGCGGCTACGCCGTCATAACATTGGTGTCGTTTCGGATCCTCTGGGGCCTCCTCGGCACGAAGCACGCGCGTTTCTCGCGCTTCGTTCGCGGACCGCGCGCGACATTGCGTTACGCGCGCGATTTCTGGCGCGGATACGCGGCGAGTCACGCGGGGCACAATCCGTTGGGCGCGCTGATGGTGCTTTTGCTGCTGGGCGCGCTGGAGGCGCAGGCGGGCCTCGGCCTTTTCTCCAACGACGGATTTTCAACGTCGGTCCGCTCGCCGGGTTAGTGTCGAAACAGACGAGCCTGCTGCTGACATCGCTGCATCGCAGGACATTTTATTGGATCGCCGCCGCCGTGGCGATTCACATCGGCGCGGTGATTCTGCATGTCGTCGGCAAGCGCGAAAATCTGGTTGGCGCGATGATCACGGGGCGCAAGAGCGCACACGCCGTCGCCCCCCATGACGAGATCGACTCGTCGCGCGGCTGGCTGGCGATCCCTTTGGTCGCCATCGTCGTTACGGCGCTCGCGCTGGTGTTGCATTTCGCGCCCGCCGCCGAAGCCGACATCGGCGATTTTTGAGTCTCCGAACCTTCCTCGTCCAAGAGCCGCCTCCATCGAGCGATGGCCGATCGCCTCGGCGCCCTCGCTATATCCATATTAAATCGACGTTCTAACAATATTTAAGTCGCGCGCCATTGGCGATATGCGCCCCGTTCGCTGTTGCCGATTTGCAACATCCAACAGGAAAACCGTCGCTTATCGAGATTAACCGTTCGCAACGAATCTTCTCGCTTGACCGCGCCCTTAAAGCCTACCAAGTTAATAGACATAAATAACGCAAACGCTATCCGCGCATCAGTCAACAAAAACGAGCGGTCCAGCATTCTCCGGGATTGGGAAAGCATTAGAGCGCCGTCAAGACACCGAGGAGCAACACCATGAGTCCGCGACCCAAGGCATTTCGAAATCGGCTGCTATCGAGCGTGGGAATCGCGCCGATCGTCTTGCTTGGAGGGCTGGCTCTCGGCGTTTTCCCGCTGCATCCCAGTCACGCCGAGGACGCGCAGGTCGAAGAGGTCAAGGTCACCTCGCGCCTACGCGAAGAGAAGGCCCAGGACGTGCCGTTGCCGGTCAGCGTCGTCGGCGCCAAGACCCAGGAGCGCGAGCGCCTCGAACGCATACAAGACTTCGCGCAAAAAGTGCCTAACTTCGTGCCGTCGATTACCAATCCGAGGACGTCGGCGATGTCAATTCGCGGCATTTCCGGCATCTCCGGCGGCGCGGACGGATCGGAATCGGCGGTCGGTCTGATTGTCGATAATGTGTTTTACACTCATGTCGGCTTCCAATGGGCCGATTTCGTCGATCTCCAATCGTTCGAGGTGGCGCGCGGTCCCCAAGGAACGCTGTTGGGGAAGAACACGACGGTCGGCGCGGTGGTCATCCACACGCAATTGCCGTCTTTCACGCCCTCGGCGTCGTTCGAGACATCGTTCGCGAATCGCAGCCGCATTATTGAAAAGCTGAACGTCACCGGGCCGATCCTCGACGACAAACTCGCCTACCGCGTCACCTTCTTCCTCGACAAGGGCGACGGCGTGCTCAACGACGCCGTCACGGGCGCGGGGCTGCTGAACAACAATCGCTGGGGCGTGCGCGGGCAACTGCTTTACACCGGCGATAATTTTACCGATCGGCTTATCTTCGATCGTTTGAGGTCGGACGAATATAACAATTACAGCGGCGTCATCGGCGACGCTTTTCCGGTCTGGGCCAATGGCAAGGCGAACACGACCTATGCGATGAATTTGATGAAGCGGCTCGGCTGGCCCGATATCGCGAACAGCCCCTATTCGCCGATGCTGACGCGCCAAGGCAATCTCGACCAGCGCACCACCGGCGTCTCCAACGAGATCAACACGCAGATCGGCGAAAACACGCTAACGTCGATCTCCGCCTGGCGCGAGTTTATCCTCCATCCCAACAATAGTCTCGGCAATGACATCACTCAGATCAGCGGCAACGCTTTTAATGTGACCGTTGATCAATATTCGCAGGAGGTGCGTCTCGCCTCGCCCAAGGATCAGAAGATCGAATGGCAAACCGGCGTCTATGCGCTACGCGAAGCGGTGTCGTCGCTCGATCACACCGACTATGGCTATCAGGCGTCGCAATGGTTCTTGAACAACATCGCCGCAAGCCCGACGCTGCTCAATGGCGTTTCGGAACATAACGACGGTAAGGCGCGGACCTTCAGCCTCGCCGAGTTCGGTCAGGCGACCTATCATTACGATGAGAAGTGGGCGCTCACCGGCGGATTGCGCGACACCTTCGAGATTCGCGAGGGCTCCGATTTTGGCTGGGTGAGCGGCGTGTCTTCCATCGCCGGCGTCGCCGCGACGCAGACGGCTTACGGCGCGACCTTCTTCGATACCGGAGGTCAGAAGGTGACGCACAACTCGCTTTCGGGCCTCATCAACCCTTCGTATAAATACAATGACAATGTCCTTCTTTACGGCTCGGCGGCGCGCGGCGAAAAATCCGGCGCCATCAACACGAACGCCTTGCCGCTCACCGACAGCGCTGGCAACTTCAAAGGCTTCATGCCCGTCGTCACCAAACCTGAAACGTCCTGGGACTATGAATTGGGCCTCAAGACCAATTGGCTCGACAATAAGCTAATTCTTAATGGCAACCTTTACTGGAACGACATATACGATTTTCAGTCGATCTTGGTGAACACCAGCATTGTCGACGTGACGGGCATTCCGCTGCGCAAGACCTATCTCGGCAATATCGGCCATGTGCAATTGCGCGGCTTCGAGTTCGACGGGCGCTGGAGTCCGATCGAACGTTTGTGGATCACCTTCTCCGGCGCTTTAACCGACGCGCGTTACATTAACTACCAAAACGCCGCGCCGCCGCCGGATTGGACCTGGCCCGCGTCCGCGAATGTCAATGGCGTCGCCGCGCCGCTTTCCGTCAATCTCTCGGGCCAGCGGATTACCGGCGGCGTCGCCGGCAACAACCCAATCGCGCCTTATTCGCTCAATGTTGGCGCGAATTACGAGCAGCCGCTCGGGCGCGCCTTGAGGGATCTCGGCGCCTGGGCCGATGTTCCCGTGACGGCCTTCACCTATGGCAATGTCGCCTGGAAATATAAGACGCAACTCTCCGAACCGCTATCGCTCTATCCGGTGTTTCAGCCTTCCTACGCCCTCGTGAACTTCGGCATCGGACTGAAGACCGACGACGACAAATATAGTCTGCATTTTTGGGCGAAGAACCTGCTCGACACCAGATACGTCACCGCGCAGACCATTGGGACGGCCACCGCCGCTCAAACCGTGACGTTCGGCGACAACGCGTTCCGGACTTTCGGCGCCGCGCTGCGCGTGAAGCTCTACTAATCGAAAAACACGCGGTTCGACAGGTCCGGGGCTAAGCCTCGGACCTACTTTTTCGCGGAAGGCGTGACACTTGTTTGCCCGCCGAAGCCCAGCCAAAAGCGCGATTATTTTAATATTCCTATTGCGTCTATCGGATTTGTAATGTTGAATGGATTCACCCCGCCAATTGGACGAAAGACGGCTCAATGACAATCGCCTCGGCATCGAGACTTGGGTCCGGCCCACTCCATGAACTCCCCGCCTTTGCAACGGCCGCGCACGGCGCGGAATCGCTGCTTGGGGTAAAACCTCCGCGCCAAAACTACATGGCGCAAGCCATCGCTCTCATTCTCTACGCGCTGACGCTCGGCGCCGCCGTCACGACGGCGTTCAAGCCTGCGGAGGTGGTCACGGAGGAAGAGAAGACCGTCGAATTGGCGCCCATGCCCGTCGCTGAAGAGCCGCCGCCAGATCAGGTGCCGATGGAGCAGCCCGATGTCGACGACGCGCCGCCGCCGCCGATGGCCATGGACCCCATCGCGCCAATCGAGGAAGTGAAGCCCGAGCCAAAGCCGAAGGCGGAGCAAAAGCCCACGCCCAAACCGGCGCCGAAGCCGCATGTGGAGCGCCGGCTTGAAAAACCGGTCGCCAAGCCGGTCGCGAGGAAACAAACCGCCGCGCCGCGCGTCGCCGCTCCAGCCGTGCGCGCTCCCGCCGCCCCGCCCGGGGCGCAGGTTTCGGCGATCGCCAATCACTTCCATTCCTGCATGCAGCGCGCGGCCGCCAACGCCTATCCGGAATCGCAGGCGCCGCGCACCGCGCACATCTCCTATCACGCGACATTCGGCGCGACAGGCTCGCTCACATCCTATTCAATTTCCGGCTCCGGCAACGGCGCTTTCGACGCGGTGGCGCAGCGACTCGGCTCGCGCTGTGGTTCCGTTCCGGCGCCCGGCAAGCCGGTGTCGCTATCAGGCTCCCTTACCTTCAGCCCCTGATCCCCAAACAACAGTCTTCCGAAACGAAAGGCGACGAAGAATGAATGATCCGATTTCCGCCACGGCCTCCGCCGCCTTGGCGCATACTCTATCGCCCGTGGAGCTTTTCCTTCAGGCTGACTCCATCGTCAAAACGGTGATCGTGCTGCTGTTGCTCGCCTCCGCCTGGGCGTGGACGGTGATCGCGGAAAAGCTCGTTCGTCTCGGCGTCTTGCAGGCGCGTGCGTCAAAGCTCTTCGAGAGCGTCAAGGCGGGCCTGCCGGTGACGAATATCGCAGAGAGCTTCGCCAAGACCTCCGCGAACGATCCGTTGGTGCAGGTCTATCAGGCCATGGTCGACGAACAGTCACGCTCCGCCGATCTCGTCTTCACCGAGGCGCAGAGGGACTCTCTTCAAGATCGCGTGCATCGTGTCGCGGTACTGGCTAGCTCGAGCGCGATTGATCATTTGCAGGCGCGACTGCCGGGTCTCGCGACGATCGGCGCGGTCTCGCCCTTCGTCGGTCTGTTCGGCACGGTCTGGGGCATCATGAACTCCTTCCAGGGCATCGCCGCTTCCAACAACACCAGCCTCGCCGTCGTCGCCCCTGGCATCGCAGAGGCGCTCTTCGCGACGGCGCTCGGCCTCGTCGCGGCCATTCCCGCCGTGATTTTTTACAACCGCATCAGCGGCGACATCGGCGCCTATGGCAAACGTCTCAACGCCTTTATCGGCGTGTTCGAAGTCGAACTGTCCCGTCAGCTTTCGAAGAAAGGAGATCGCAATGGCCTTCGCGTTGCGTAAGCACGATTCGGAATTCGAATCGCAACCCATCGCCGACATCAACGTCACGCCGCTCGTCGACGTCATGCTGGTTCTGCTCATCGTGTTCATGGTCGCCGCGCCTCTGATGACTTCGGGAATCCCAGTCGATCTTCCCAAAGCCCAGGCCAAGCAGCTTAACGACCAAAAGCCGCCGATCGTCGTCAGCGTCGACGCCAATGGCGGGTTCTTTGTCGACAAGAAGGAAGTCGTCGGCGTCGACGGGCTTCTCGTGGTTCTCAACGAGAACAGCGAGAACAACAAGGATCGGCGGATTCATGTTCGTGGCGACAAGAGCGTCGCCTATGGCAAGATCATCGAAGCCATGGGCGTCATCAACGCCGCCGGCTACGCCAAGGTCGCCCTCGTTTCCGAAACGCCCGCCGCGAAGGCGCGCTGACGGCGTTAGAATCGTCCCCGGGCTTGAGGCGCGTTGTCCTCCCCGCGCGCGCTAGCGGACCACGGGCCCGGGGACGTCCCTCGCGCAAATGAGCGGGGAAAAACTCTATAGAACCTAGTGATTTAGGCGAGTTTATATCGATTTATCAGCCCCGGCGAATTCAGCCAGTTTGATATCAGCCGCTATCGGCGTCGTCCTTCTGTTCCACTTAGATCCGATATGATAACTATCGGGTCAAAATGGTTGACCTGGATGACGATTGCACCGAATGCTGTCGAACAAAGCCAAATACGGACTAAAGGCGCTCATTCACCTGGCGGGCGCGGACGGGCTGTGCCTTGCCGGCGACATGGCGTCGGCGAATAATATTCCGCGCAAATTTCTAGACGCGATATTGGTCGAATTGCGTAACGCGGGCATTCTCAACAGCCGCAAGGGCAAAGGCGGCGGCTATCTTCTTGCCCGGCCGGCCGAGAAAATCACCGTCGGGCAAATCATCCGCATTCTTGATGGTCCGCTCGCTCCCATCGCCTGCGCGAGCAAAACCGCCTACAAACGTTGCGCCGATTGCCCCGACGAGGCCGCCTGCGCGATCCATGACATCATGCTCGATGTGCGGGACTCCATCGCGATGATTCTGGATAGGACCAGCATCGCCTCTCTGCGCGAACGCGGGCACAGGGAACAACAACCCTTACGTTAAGACGCTCGCGAAAGGGAGCCATCTCGGCGCGCTCGACCGTGGGTGGCTCATGTGCTGTCGGCGGCCTTGGTAATTCCCGCGACCGGCGCTTCGTTCGAGTTGAGCCCACTTTTCATGGCGCTCGCGCTATCGCTCTATGAATCGGCAATCGCGCGCCCGGTTCGCTGGACGGCGCACCGGACACCGAATTCGTCGTGTTTCGCGGCGCCAAGTGACTGCGCGGCCAAGTGGCTGGGATCATCCGCAAGCCCGACTTGGGGTTGACGCCAACGCTGTCATGCCGAGCCGGGCGTGATTTCGACCGAAGCCAAAGGCGAGAGAAATTAACATCTACCTTTGTGATATGTTATATTCGCGAGTTTCCGGGACCCCGCAGCTCGTAAGGGTTATAAAGGTGCATATAAAAAGTCATGCCTCGCCCATATAAATCACTTTAACCGATAATCTAAATATGATTATATGGCTCGCACGTCGTCCGAAGCCGCCGCGCGCGGCCGCACGAAGGGAGAGTCCTGCATGACGCCATCGCGCAAACATTCTCGGCTAGCTGTTGGCTCATGGCCAAAACGCGATGCATGGAGCGTCTTGGCGGGCGCGCTCATCGTCGCGGGCGCGCTGGCGTCGCCGCTTCGCGCCGAACCCAGCGTCTATCCCACGGGAACGACGATCTACGATCCGGCCAAGGCCTATAATTCATTTGTCCTCTTCGTCGGCGGCGATAATGTTTCACGCCTCATTGATTTGAACGGCAAGGTCGTCCACGAATGGAAATTGGGCGGCCAACCCGTCGCCTATCTCGACCCCGCCCTTGCCAGCGGCGCGAAGGGGCACGTCTTCGTCACGCTCGAAAGCGAGGAAGGCAAGGGCACGGACCTCGTGCCCGGCCGCGCACAGACCCGAATCGCCAAGACGATCGGCGAAGTGGATTGGGACGGCAAGAAAGTCTGGGAGTTCGGCGCCAGCGCGCCCGGCGGACGCGCCCAGCAGCATCACGACATCACGCGCCTGCCCAACGGCAATACGCTCGTTCTCGCCAACATCGCCTATCCGCTGCCGGGATTCGCCGCGCCGCAAGTGCTCGACGACGTGGCCTATGAGGTCAATCCAGACGGCGATATCGTCTGGACATGGGCGGCCTCCGACCATCTCGACGAGATCGGCTTCACTTCCGACGAGTTAAAACTCGTCAAGGGCTCGAAAAACGGCGACTATCTCCACGTCAATAATCTAAAGCCAGTCGGTCCGAACCATTGGTTCGACGAAGGCGATCAGCGCTTTGCTCCCGACAATCTCATCTTCGATTCCCGCAACGCCAATTTTATCGCGATCATCGATCGCAAGACCCGCAAGATCGCCTGGACGCTCGGCCCGCACTTCCCGTCGGCGGCCGCGGACGGCGGCGGCTTCTCGCGCAAGGTTCCGCGCCCGGTGGATCAGATTTCGGGCCAGCACGACGCGCAGATCATACCCAAGGGGCTACCTGGCGCCGGCAATCTTCTGGTGTTCGACAATCAGGGCGCCGCCGGCTTTCCGCCGGCGCCCGTCTCGCTCACCGGCGGATCGCGCGTGCTCGAGATCAACCCGGTCGCCAACGAGATCGTCTGGCAATATTCGGGCGTGAATTCGGGCAATGCAGGCTGGAGTTTCAGAAGCACGCACATCAGCAACGCCCGGCGTCTGCCAAATGGCAACACCTTCATTGATGAAGGACAGATCGGGCGCTTCTTCCAAGTGACGCCGGCGGGCGAGATTGTCTGGGAATACATCAATTCCTATCCGCGTCGCGGCAGGGATGCGGAGACCGGCGCGCCGACGGTGAATTACAGCGTCTATCGCGCGCAACCCGTCCCCTATGAATGGACGCCGGACGGAACGCCGCATTCCGAGATCGCCGTGGTTCCCCCTGGTAACGCGACCTTTCATCTCCCCACGAAGTAATGAACGCCCCAACCGAAGGAGGCCAGAATGTTTCATGCTTATCTCGTCGAAGTCGGCCAACAAGCGGTCGGTGTCGTGACGCGGGAAGCCGAGGGATATCGCTTCTTCGCGGTCAAGAACTCGTTTTGCGCGCTGGAAGGGCAAATCTTCGACAGCGCCGAAAAAGCCAGGAGCGCGGCGCTCGATCTTCATCGGGACGCGGACCCGTCGCTTTCCGCGCTCACCTCTCTAGCGGTCTGCTGAGGCAGAGCTAGGCTGGCGGCCGGCGAAGACGGTCAGCGCACAGACTCAACCTCCAACAGCGAGAAGTAGACGCAAATGAAAAGATTGACCACGACCGCCCTGTTGTTCCTCGCGACCGCCGGCGTTGCTCTCGCGCAAAGCGCGCCCGTGCCCGGCGGCGCGGCGCAAAATCCGCCGCCGCCCCCCGCGCGCGGCCCGGCGCTCGATCTGGCGCTCGAAGCCGCGCAGGCGGCCCTCGAAGCCAGCAAGGCCGGAGATCAAAAAGTCGCGGTCAGCGTGATCGACTCGGCCGGCGTGCTGAAGGCCGTGCTGGTCTCCGATGGGGTTGGCCCGCGCGCCGTCCAGAACAGCAACTTCAAGGCGCAGGCGGCCTTGGCCTTCAAGGAGACCTCGGGGGCGCTCGCGGAGCAGATCAAGACGGACAAGCCGCTCGCCGATAAGGTCGCGGCGAACCCCAATTACCTCGCCCGCGCCGGAGCCGTCCTCATCAAGGTCAACGACGAAATCATCGGGGTGATCGGCGTCGGCGGCGCGCGCGGTTCCGACAAGGACGAGCAATATGCGCTCGCCGGCTTGCAGAAGGTTCAGGCGCGCTTGAAGTAAAGCACGCCGTTGAACGCCAATTTAGTGGGCCGGCGACATGCGAAATATGTTCTCGCGTCGCCGGCCGCTTTGTCCTTATTAGGATACACATCTTATAGCAATTATACCGCCATGGCGGTCGCACATTCAATTCGGTCTGTTCGCGGGCACCCGCTTCGTTCCTTGATTTGGCGCGTTTGAGGGCAGCGCCCGGTCGGAACTGAAATGGACGCATTTCTGGGGATAAGATGGGCAACGCCGAGCACGATTCAACGCAGGCGCACGCCGACGACTTGATCCGTCAAACGCCCCGCGAAGAGTTGACGCGCGCGTTTTTAGTATGATACTATCTACTAGGTTGATATTATTAATCCGAACCGAGGCACCCCATGCGGACAATGAACGCGACCCTCCGAGGCCTGACATTGGCCGCGACCATGGCCATCTCTTCCGCCCACGCGGCTTCCTTGCAGGAAGCGGCGAGCGCGCTGGGCGCGGCGGACGTCAAATCCATCGAATTTTCCGGCTCGGGACAATGGTTCCAGTTCGGTCAGGCGCCGAACCCCACTTTGCCCTGGCCGCGCTTCGACGTCAGCAGCTACACCGTGAACATCGACTATGCCGTCCCCGCCGCGCACGTGGGGATAGTCCGCAAGCAGTTCGTGGAGCAGGACCGTCAGCGCCCAGTTCCGGTCGAGCAGAAGGTCGACGCCTATGTGAGCGGAGCGGCTGCCTGGAATGTCGGAAACCCACCAGGCGCGGCGCCAGGATCGGCGCCTGTCGCGACGCCGCAACTCGGCGCCCTGGAAGAACGCTCCGCGGAAATCTGGTCGACGCCGCATGGCTTTCTGAGGGCCGCCATCGCCAACAACGCGAAATCGCAAGCGACCGGCGAAAACGTGGAAGTGTCCTTCACGCTTGGCGGCAAATATCATTACGTCGGCGTGATCAACGCGAAGAACGAAGTCGAAAAGGTGCGCACCTGGATCGACACGCCGGTCCTCGGCGATACGCTCGTGGAGACGAAATTCAGCGACTACAAGGCCTTCGGCGCCGCCCGGTTTCCGTCGCACGTGGCTCGCATCGAAGGCGAGCATCCCATTCTCGATCTGACGATCGCGGATGTAAAGCTGAATCCGGCGGTGGACATCACGGTTCCGCAAAATGTCGCCGACGCCAAGCCCACGACGCCCGTCGTCGCGGTCAACAAGTTGGCCGAAGGCGTCTATTATCTGACCGGCGGCACGCATCACAGCGTTGCGATCGAGCAACGCGACCACGTCGTGCTGGTTGAAGCGCCGCTCAACGAGGAGCGCTCGCTGGCGCTGATCGCGAAAATCAAGGAAATCATCCCGAACAAGCCGATCAAATATGTCGTCGCCAGCCATGTGCATTTCGACCACTCTGGCGGTCTGCGTACGTTCGTCGACGCCGGCGCCACGATCGTGGCGCATGAGAGCGACAAGCCCTATTTCGAGAAGGCCTGGGCGGCTCCGCGCACGCTGGTTCCGGATTTGCTGTCGAAGTCGCAGAAGCCCGCCAAATTCGAAACCTACGCCGAGAATTACGAGCTGACGGACGGTGCCCGCAAGATCGAACTGCATCGTATTGCCGGCAGCGGCCACGGCGACGATCTGGGCCTCATCTATCTGCCCGTCGAGAAGATTTTGATCGAGGCGGACGCCTATACGCCGACCGCGGCGAACGCGCCTCTTCCGGTCTCGCCGAACCCCTATAGCGTGAATCTCTTCGAGAACATCGTGAGACTGAAGCTCGACGTGGCGCAAATCGCCGCGTTGCATGGTCCGCGCGTCGTTACGCTACCTGATTTGCGCGCGGCGATCGGTCGAAAGGAGGCGCTCGTTCAGTAGTTTCACTCCCTGGAGTTCCTCAACTTCGGCCGCCCATGGGCGGCCGCTTTTTCGCCCGATCCCGGAGCCCGGTCGCTCGTCTTTCAATCCAATGCGCGGCGAGGTCGCAACTGCTTCGAAAGGCCACGAATGTCGGAAATAGCGCTCTCGCCGCTCATTGCGCGGCACAGCAAATTGACGGAGGACTGATTGTCGGTTCTGGTCGGTCTATTCGGGTTTATCTTGGCGCTCGCGGGTCTCGCCGGCTTTGATCTGCTAGGCTGGGCGGCGACGACTTCGGTGTGGATCGATCCTTCGCAAGCGCTGGGTTCGGTCTCCAAAACATACTCGAATTTGAGCAGCGCCTTCGCTTTGGCCATTACCTTCTTCGCCGTTGATCGGACTGGCGGCGCTTAGCCAATTCTTGCCGTCGTGATCGACGAAAGAACGGCGCGCAAAAAGCAATCCGCGTTAGTTGACTACGTTAGTCATCTATGTAGACTAAAGCCGTCAGGCCAGCGAAACTCATGAAGCGCGACCGGTTGGGCGCGCGAGGATCACCAGAGCAGATCCTGTCGACCGGCCAAGCCAGTAGTGGAGGCGTTGCTTTCGGCGACTCCCGGAGGAATGCAATGCAAGCCGCTCGCATCAACACCATCCGCGACGATCTCCACGCCGGAGAGTTTGGTGGAAAGGTTCGAGCCTTTGAGCGCCAAGCCGACGCAATGTTCGCGCATCGGCGGACGACTCGAGCGCCTCTCGCTCTAGGCGACATCGAACTTGATGTCTCGACGCGGCGCCTTCGGCGCGCGGGAAGTGAAATCAAGCTCCCCAAGCGCGGGTTTTTGATCCTTCTTTGTTTGATGGGCAAGCCGAAACATATCTTTTCGCGCGCGCAACTGCGCGATTTTGTGTGGGGACGCGGCGCGAATATCGACGATCGCACGGTCGATGCGCACATCGGCCGATTGCGCAAAGCGCTTGGCTCTACCCGTCGCGCAAGTCCCATCAAAACGGCGCGGGGCGCTGGATATTTTCTGGCGGCGGACTCTTCCGGCTCCGGTAAGCGCACCACGCGCTGAACACGCCGCCAATCAAGGCGAAGAAAAGCGAGAGAGCCTCATGACGCGCTGGCGCAACTGGCTCAATTTCGGCGCGATGGCGGCCGCGATCGCTGGCCTGTCGCTGATCGCGATCAAGAACGCGCCGGGCGACCCCGCCCGTCAGCTCGTCAACGTTTCATATGATCCGACCAGGGAACTCTACCAAGCCGTGAACCCGCTCTTTGTTGCTGATTATGAAAAGCGGACGGGGCTTCATATCGTCATTACGCAATCGCACGGCGGCTCATCGCGACAGGCGCGAAAAATCATCAGCGGCGAGCAACCGGCCGATGTCGTCACGCTCGGCCTTTACACCGACATTGACGGATTGCGAAAACGCGGCCTGATCGCCCCGAACTGGGCGGATAGACTACCTAACCGTTCCTTGCCCTACACCTCGACCATCGTGTTCGTGGTGCGTCGCGGCAATCCGCATCGCGTCAAGGATTGGCCAGACCTTTTGGCGCCCGGACTCGAAGTGGTCACGCCGGACCCGCGCACCTCGGGCAATGGCAAGCTCACGGCGCTTGCGGCCTGGGCCGCCATCGTCACCCGCGGAGGAAGCGACGACGAGGCGCGCGCCTTCCTGCAATCGCTCTACCAGCGTGTTCCCTCGCTCGAAGAGGGCGCGCGCGGCGCCGCCATCAGTTTCTCGATCCAGGAATTAGGCGATGTCCATCTGACTTGGGAGAACGAAGCGCTGCGCGAGGTCGCGAATTCTCAGGGCAAGCTGGAGATCGTCTATCCTCCCGTCAGTGTCCTCGCGGAGCCTTATGTCGCCTGGGTCGACGCCGCTGTCGCGCGCGACGGTAAATTGGACGACGCCAAAGCCTATCTGAGCTTCCTGTTTACCGACGAGGCCCAGGAAACCATCGCTCGCCTCGGCTATCGTCCTTACAAGCCCTATGCCGCGCGGGCGGCTGGCGTGACTTTTCCGCCGGTGACGCTCGTGCCGATTACCGACATCGCCCGGGATTGGGACGACGCCAACGAAAGATTCTTCGCCGAAAACGGCATCATTGATTTAATCATCGGATCGCGACGCAAATGACCTTCAAGATCGACTATTGCCAGGCCGAATTTCGGCGCGATCTCGTAGCGGCGCTGACGGTCGCCGCGATATCCTTGCCGCAGGGCATGGCCTATGCCCTACTGGCGGGCGTCGACCCGCGTTACGGTCTCTACTCGGCTATTCTCGTGACTGCCGTTGCTTCCATCTTCGGCTCGTCCTCGCACCTCATCAACGGACCGACCAGCGCGATTTCTCTGGTCGTGTTCAGCGCTCTATCGATCTTCGATTCCGAGCAACGCGTCGAAGCCGCCGAGGCGATGTTCCTTCTCGGAGTGATGGTGGGCTCCATCCAGATCTTCATCGCGGTTTTTCGTCTGGGCGATCTCACCCGCTACATCTCGGAATCGGTGATCCTTGGTTTCATGAGCGCGGCGGCGCTGTTGTTGGCGATTGGCCAGATCGGCAACGCTCTCGGTCTACGCGAAAAGGGTACCGGCGCGCAGCATGTGCTGCATCGGCTGTGGCTGACGCTAACGGCGGGTGACGCGATCAGCCTCAAGGCGGTCATCGCCACGACGGTGACGCTGGCGCTGGCGGTGTTGTTCCGCGACTTCGTACGCCGCCGGAAATGGCCGCAATTCGACATGCTGGCTGTTCTCGTCATCGTCGGCGTCGCCGCCTATCTCGCCGGCTGGACCACGCCCGGCCTCGACGGCAAGACCGCGATCGGCGTCGCCGGCGTGGTGCCGAGGAGCCTGCCGTCGCCGCATATTCCGGTGGTGAAGCTCGGCTGGTTCCTGGATCTTGCCTCAGACGCCGCCGCGATCGCCTTTCTTGGACTGCTGGAGGCGCTCGCGATCGCCAAATCCATCTCCTATCAGACGCGCCAACCGCTCGATTTCAATCGCCAATGCCTCGCCGAGGGCCTCGCCAATCTAGTCGGCGGCTTTTTTCAGTGCTTGCCCGGCTCGGGATCGCTGTCGCGATCGGCGATTAATTTCCAGGCCGGAGCGGCGACGCGCTTTTCTGGCGCCCTCACCGCCGGGTTTGTCGCCATCGCCGTGCTTGGCCTGGCGCCCCTGGCGCGCTACGTGCCCAAAGCCGCTCTGGCGGCGATGCTACTGCTAACCGCCGCGCGGCTGATCGATGTGAAGCGCCTCGTCTATACGCTGCGCGCGACGCGGATGGACGCCGGCGTCGTCATCATAACCGCGTTTTCGGCGCTGGCCTTTGGCCTCGATCAAGCAATACTGATCGGGGTCGCTATCTCGATCCTCCTGTTCGTTCCGCGCGCCGCAAGATTGAAGGCAATTGAACTCGTGGTGGACGACCACGACGTCGTGCGCGAAAAACTGCGGTCCGATCCGCCCAACAAGGGCTTCCTGCTTTATGATTTGGAAGGAGAGCTGTTCTTCGGCGCGGGTCCAGAACTGGATCGGACCTTCGAGCGCATTTTGCGTCGCGCCCATGGCGAGCGGATAGATCACGTCATGCTGCGCTTAAAGCGTGTGCGCCACCCCGACGTGGTCGCGCTCGAATATTTTGAACACTTCCTCAAGCAAGCCCAAAACCGGGGCGTCACTATCTGGCTCGCAGGACTGCAACCCGATCTTCTCGAGCCCTTTGTGCGCCTCAACTTCTTCGCATGGCTGTCGCGAGATCGCGTCTTCGTGCAGGGCGCCGACAAGGATTCCGCTACTTTGGCCGCCATTCGAGGCATTCGCAGCCTGCTAATCGCCGGACCCTCCGAGCGCAAGGATGGGCTCTATTACCTTGTCTAAAGCGGCTTTTGTCAGCCTACGGCGGAAATATGCGCAGCTTTCGAGCGATGCCGCCCACGATAGTCAGACCTCAGCTTGTCGAGCGGCGTCGGTCGTCGCCAATCCGGTCAATTGCAACACAATGGAAAGTGATACGGTAACGGATCGCTTGCCACGAATCCAATACTGAAAGACAAAACCCTGGCGCAGCAGCCACTCGTAGCAATTAGGTAGTCACCGTCTATATGGCGGTGAGAACCCTTATGGGTCATGGGCCGCCGGCAGACCGCGTGCGCTAGTAACTGCTGTCGCATTTACTCCAGACGTTTCCATGCATGGCAGCGCGGCACACTATCCAGCCCACTAGGCTCGCGGCGGGTGACGAACCAAAAATTCATTCGCCGCTCACCTCGGTCTTCAGCTTTTCCGAACCTTTGAAAGTGACAACCCTGCGGGCCGCGATCGGCGCGCCGACGCCCGTCCTCGGATTGCGCCCGGGGCGCTCGCGCTTTTGGCGAACGGCGAAGTTTCCGAAACCGCGAAGCCTCACGTCTTCTCCGGCAACGAGCGTGGAGGCGATTTCTGCGAGGACGGCGTCAATAAATTCCTTCGCCTGACGGCGCGAGATGCCTGGACAAGCGGAATAGACGGCATGTGCGATTTCCTGCTTCGTCAACACCCCTCGCGCGCGAGCGTTTGAAGTGCGCGTAGTTCTGGGAATGCCTCTCGAAGCCGACGATTCCGAGCGCATTTCGGATCCTTGGTGTTCCGGACCGCTGCTTCGCTCGTCGAAAATTGGCATGGGGGAGCCTGTAGTGCCGCTGAAACCGTGAAACAAACTATGAGCGCCTCCATCGAGGAACCCGAAGATTGCGTTGCCGTTCGTTCTAGCAAGTTTACCGGCTTCAGCAATATGACTCCGCGCCCGCTTGGCGCCGACAATCCGGAAGCACTCCATTCGCCTGGACTTCCCGATCATACGATCTAGATGTCGAAGCTATGAAGGTTGTTCATCCGAGTCCGGGGTGCGAGGCTGGGGTTGCGAACTCCACCTGCCTGACCGGAGAACCCGGATGAACATGCACAAGAATGCCCGCCTGACGCCGCAAGGTCGAGCCCTGATGATCAGCCGCATCGTCGACCACGGTTGGCGTGTCGCCGATGCAGCGCAGGCTGCGGGCCTGTCGACCCGGCGGGCCTACATCTGGCTGGCCCGCTTTCGGGCGGGCGACGAACGGATGCTTCACGACAGGAGTTCGGCGCCCGTCCGAAAGCCCCGCAGCACGCCCGCCAAAACCGTCGCCACGATCGAAGCGCTGCGGCGCCAGCGTCTGAGCGGTCCAGCCATCGCGCTGCGGCTCGGCCTGCCGCGCTCCACCGTCGGCGCGATCCTGCGGCGGATCGGGCTCGGCCGTCTCGACGCCCTGGACGTCCGGCCGCCGAGTTGTGCGCTACGAGCGCCAGCGCCCGGGCGAACTGATCCACATCGACACCAAGAAGCTCGGCCGCATCGGCGGCGTCGGCCATCGCATCACCGGCGATCGCGCCGGACAGAGCCGCAACCGCGGCATCGGCTGGGAATGTCTGCATGTGGCGATCGACGACGCCTCGCGGCTCGCCTACACCGAAGTCCTGCCCAGACGAGACCAAGGAGACGACCTGCGCCTTCATGACCCGTGCGCTCGGCTGGTTCGCCCGTCACGGCGTCGTCGCCGAACGCGTCATGTCCGACAACGGCAGCGCCTACAAAAGCCACGCCTTCCGCGCGCTGCTCGTCGAAGCCGGCCTGCGCCACATCCGAACGCGACCCTACACGCCGCGCACCAACGGCAAGGCCGAGCGCTTCATCCAGACGAGCCTGCGTGAATGGGCCTATGCGACCGCCTATCGCTCGTCCGCCGAACGAACCGCCGCCATGCCCGCATGGATCGACGCCTACAATCTCGAACGACCACACTCAGCCCACAAAGGCCTCCCGCCCTTTACAAGGCTGAACAACCTTCTTGGAAACGACATCTAGAGCGCGTCGTCCCGCGGGATCAAGCACGACCCTGACGACGACCCAGCCCGGCAACGTGTAATCGCTCGCGCCGCCGACGGCCTGATCAGGCTCGCATCGTCCGCCCTCCCGACCGCGTTGACCTGCCGCGACACCAGCCAAAACCGAAGGAAATGGTCGGGCGTCGGCCTCGGCAGTTCCGCGCCACCCTCCCTAGCGAGCCAGCGGTCAACGCAGTCGCGTCGAAGCAGGACAGGCATCCGGTTGCGAATCGCGCTCATGGCCTTGTTGGCGTAGGTCACGATCAACGTGCGGGACCGGATCGCCTCTTTGCACTCAAAATTTTAAAATCCGTCTCGCCCTCTCCAATTCGAGCAATCGAGCAGGTTCCAGGACGACAGGAACAAGGCCTTCCGCTTGTTCGCCGGGTGATCCCAGACTTTACTAAATCGCCTTGCCAAGCCAGCCTCAAATAGCTTGGCAAAGACGTGCAAATCCGCTTCTCATAGACCCGTTGCGCCTCGCTCCAGCATCCACGGAAACCGTTCTCCAATCTAACGCTTCGACGCCGACCGTCAGTATTTCGCGACGATCGCTCGCGCTGGCGCGGCGTCGAACTTATAGGTCCACCCGGCGGTGATCTCGAATTCGCTCATGGAGAGCGTGATGGCGCGGAACGGATTGGCGCCGGACGGCGTGACTTCGATGCCTGAGACAGAATTCTTGGGCGAGACGACCGCCGCAAGATCAATCGTCGAATTCGGTGTCACGCGAAAACTGACGCCGCCGCTGATATGATCGGTGACGACGCCGGGGGCGAGAATATTAATCGTCACATCGCGCGACCGAACAGGGTTGTTATTGTGAGCATAGCCCACGCGGAAAGTCCAGTCCCGCGTCGCGCGCCATTCGGCGCCGAATGTGATCGCGTCGACGTCGCTCCAGCCGAACCCCGGCCCGTTCGCCGAACCGAACAGATATGGCAGTTGCGACGAATTGCCGACCGAGGCGACTTGCGAATAGAAAATATGCTTCCAATCGGCCAAGAGGGTCAAAGCCGGCAGGATGTCGAAGGCGACGCCTGCGGTGATGTTGGCGGGGATGTCGAAACCGCCGCCTTCCGCGAATAGGCCGGAGTATTTGCTAAATTTGGTTGTCCAAATCGGGGTCGACGCCGCAACGCCAACGCGCAATTGGCCGGTGACGTTCAGTTGCGCGCCCGCGCGCACGCCAGCCCCGAACGACCAGCTATAGCTGTGATCGGAGAGATTGGTGGAGTCGACGGAGTAGGACGAAAAGCCGGAAAGACCCCGCGCCTTGAAGATTTCGATGGCCAGCACGGGCGCGACGCCCAGCGAAAGAATACCAAAGCGCCGGGCGTAACCGGCCGAGAGGAAGGCCTGATTGAGGTCGACGCCAGCGTTGCCGCCGCAATAAACGCCGGGCTTCGGGCAAAAATACGGGTTGGGGAAATATTGGCTGGCGTAATTCGAAGAATAGGTCGTGTTCATGCCGCCATTGCCGTATGCGGCCACGCCCCATGCCGAGGTCGAATCGATCGGACGACTGTAACCCGCGTTGGGGATCGGAAACAGTCCGCGGCCGCTCTCGACAGAGCCCTGCGCGACGAAGCCCGGTCCCGACGTCGTGTAGCCGCGATCCGGCGAGAAGGCGGTCAACCCGCCGGTGAATTGTTCACCCACGTCGACGATGCCGGCGGGATTGATCGAAATGGCCAACGGATCCCGCGAATCGGCAGCGCCGGCACCCGCGACACCCTTTTCGCGCGTGCCGTAGCCCTCTAGGAAATAGCCTTCGGTCGCGTATGCAATTGGCCCACTGCTCAGCGAGCCGACCGTTACACCGCCGCCGCGGCGACTTTGCGTAATTGTGAGCGGTCCATCATCGCCTCGAATCAGTGGCTGGCTATCGATCGACAGTTTAGTCTATTAAGAATATAGAGAGCATGGGCTATTATCTCCGTCAAGGCTCCCGACGCCAAGCGACGGAGTTTCAACTTGATTTTGTGTCAGGTGGCGTCACGTCCTTTCTGCGATTGTTCGAGCCCTGCGCGGATCGACCTAAGGCTCATGGAGACTAATATGCAGATCGACTGGACGCATTTCACGCCATGGACCTCTTTCGCCGGCGGCGTCACGCTTGGACTCGTCGCCGCGCTGCTCCTCCTGCTTGTCGGCCGCACTCTGGGGATCAGCGGGATCGTTGACGGCGCGCTCAGTGCCCGTGATCGCGAATTCGGTTGGCGGGCAGCCTTCTTGTTCGGACTCATCGCCGCGCCGACCGCGCTGAAACTCTTGTTTATTCCGAGGTCGCCGAATATCGATATGTCCTGGACTCGGCTCGCTATTGCCGGCCTCCTCGTCGGATTTGGCACGCGTTTGGGTTCTGGCTGCACGAGCGGTCACGGCATTTGCGGGCTCTCACGTTTGTCTCCGCGATCTCTCGTCGCAACGCTGACTTTCATGTCCGCGGGCTTCGTCGACCGTGTATGTCGTCCGTCATCTCGCAAGTTGAAGGAACCTGCGATGCGCCTGCTCATCTCATTTGTGCTCGGCCTGGTTTTCGGCGTCGGACTATATGTTTCCGGCATGACGCAGCCGAGCAAGGTCCTGGGCTTTCTCGACATCCTTGGCGATTGGGATCCTTCACTCGCGTTTGTCATGGCCGGCGCGGTAGTGGTCGGGCTCGTGGCCTTTTCTTTCGCGAGACGGCGCGGCCGGACGTTTCTGGGCGACGAATTGCGATTGCCGCGGATACCCAAGATCGACGCGCCGCTTGTCGTGGGAAGCCTCATCTTCGGGATCGGTTGGGGGCTTTCCGGCATATGCCCAGGCCCGGGCATCGTCGATGTGGGCTTTCTCGATTGGCGCGCGCTGGTCTTCGTCGCCTCGATGGCGGCCGGCATGGTGATGGAACGGCTGATCGTTGATACGGGAGGAGCCAAGTCGCTTATGTGCAAGGACGGGTGAAGAATGCGTCGACCGCGCCATGGGTCGGCCGCCCCTGTGCGAATTTGATCGTCCGACGCGAAATACGCCGGGGTTCTTTCGAGCTGGAAAGACTCGATCGACAGGCCGCGCACAGATCATCGTGTAAATTCAGAGAATTATCAAACAAGCGTCGGCCTTTAAGCGCTTTTTTTCAGGGCCGCGGCAGAAGAGAATATTTTTCTATTCTAGACCGAAGTCCGCGGAACAACCATCTCCGATGACCAGGGCCAAGTAGAATATATCTATCGCCATAATATCCGGCGGCATGCTTGCGACCGCGCGTGTCGCTCGAACCCTGGAGGCGCTGGAGGAGCCCAGCAACCCTGATTCGCGTTGTGTCGCCATGGCTTTCCGGCATTTAAGCACCCGCGTTGGCCATACGCGCCGGACAGGATTCGTCGCCGGCGTGCGCGCAACAGGTCTCACCGCTTGGTAAACTTACACAAAGATTATCGATCTTATTGCATTGAATTAATAGAATTCTCTTTTCCAAAAAAGGACTTGCGCGCTGCGCTGCCAAAGGATTGCATAGATTTGCATTCGCGCCGCTTGTTGAAGCGGGCATTCGAGGTTTAGCAGGCCACCGCTAAATTTTACGAATAGCTGCTCGTTTCTTGACGCCGCATGTCCTGCTTTTCTCGCCTCTCAAGGAACCAAGCGCATGACTGACGAACATGAACTCCGCCGCACGCTGAGCGAGTCGGCGGCACGCCAACTCGCCAACGCGACGAAAACTCGCCCACAGTGGTCCGGCATTACCCCGCGCTGGCTCGTGTCCTTCCTGCCCTGGGTGCCGGTGGAAGCGGGCATTTATCGCCTGAACCGCGTCAAGGAGTCTTCGGCGCTCACCGACGCGGATGTGCAATGCAGCCCGGCGCGCGATCGCGACGCCGACCTGCCGGAAACTTTCGTCGATTACGAGGACGCGCCGCGCGAATATTCGATGAACGCCGTGACGACCGTCCTCGACGTGCAAACGCGCGTCTCCGATCTTTACAACCACCCCTACGATCAAATTCAGGAACAGGTCCGCCTCCTCACCGAGAAGGTGAAGGAGCGGCAAGAAGCCGAATTGATCAACAATCCCGAATACGGCTTCCTCGCCAACGCGCATAAGGCAATGAAGATCAACACTCGCCACGGCGCTCCGACGCCGGACGATCTCGACGAACTCATCGCCAGGGTGTGGAAAGAGCCGGCGTTTTTCCTCGCGCATCCGCGCGCCATCGCCGCGTTCGGACGCGAGGCCACTCGCCGCGGCGTGCCGCCTGCAACGGTGACGCTGTTTGGTTCTCCGTTCCTCACATGGCGCGGCATACCACTGGTGCCGAGCGACAAGCTCTACGTCGATGAGAAGGGCAAGACCAACATTCTGCTGCTGCGCACCGGCGAGAAGAAGCAGGGCGTGATCGGTCTGTTCCAGCCCGGCATTCCCGGCGAAGTGGCGCCGAGCCTTTCGGTCCGCTTCATGGGCATCAACCGTAAGGCGATCGCTTCTTATTTGATCTCACTCTATTGCTCGGCCGCCGTGCTTACGCATGACGCGCTGGGCGTCCTGGAGGGCGTCGAAGTCGGCAAATATCATAAATACGACGACAAATACGTCTAAGGCCGCTGCAAGCAGCAGCTAAGAAAGCCCTGTTCGCTGACCGGCGGCGTCAAGTCGCCGGTCAACCAATCAAGGAAGAGGCGGTCATGTCACCTGCGCAACTCGCTCCCACGTTCGTGGATACGCCCGTCGACGGCGCTCCTTCGCAAGACGTCGCCCATCACGCGCCGGTTGCGCCCGACCCGCAGATGATCGCGCGCCTAGCCAATGCCTTCTTCCAGGCGCCGCCGGCCTCGCTGGCATCCGCGCCGGTGCCCGTTGGCTTGCCGGTCACGGCGCCCAATCTCCCCGATGCGCCAGCGCCTTCCTTGGTCACCACGGCAGCGCCCTATGCGCCCGCCCGCTCGCCCTTCGGACCGCCGGACCTTCCACCGACGACCATTCCCTCTGTCGTGCCGACACCAAACATTCCCGCGCCAGCGGCGCCGTCGACCCTGCAATCCACTACGCGTCCCCTCGGCCTAGCCGACGTTCCGCAACCCGGCGCCTCGGCGGGAAGCGCCGGCCCTTCCGGCTTGCCGACTGACATGGATTACAGTGCGATTCCGCGTTTTCTCGGCGACGCGACGGCCCTTGTTCCGCCGGCTCACGCGGCGACGCCCTACACCGGCTACGATCCGGCCGCGATTCCCGGCGGCTCGGCGCCCGCGCGGGTGGACAATCTCTATTTCCTGCATGACCGAGCGCCGGTCGATGCGCATCCCGCGCCAACGCCTTCGAGCTCCGCGCCATTGATGCAATCGCTGCCTCTCGTCGATTCCTCTCATCTGGCGGCGCCGACCAACGCGCCAGAATATTCCGACGCGCATCCGCTTCATGCTTCACCAGAGACCTTTGTGATTTCCGGCCCGTCGGAGGCGGACCCGCATCGGCTCTCCGACGCCGCTTCGCTGGCGACGCCTCAGGCGCCTACGCCATTTCCCGCGGGCTATGAAAGCAATGCCGCGCCAGGCAGCGCGGGGCCGGCCGCAAGCGACGCGCTTTATTTCGTGAGCCATGCCGGCGGACATGCGCCGCTCGTTGAGACCACGCCCGCCCAGCCCGCGGGAGCCACGCAGGGTCAAGAACCGCGACATTTCGAACCAGAGCTACTGGCGAACACGGAATCGGTCGCCCAGCCTTTCGACCCTTATCGAATCAGACGCGACTTTCCCATCCTGCAACAGCAGGTGCACGGCAAACCGCTCGTCTGGCTCGACAACGCCGCCACGACGCAAAAGCCGCGGGCGGTGATCGACCGGCTTTCGCATTTTTATGAATACGAAAACTCCAACATTCACCGCGCCGCTCATGCGCTCGCCGCCCGCGCGACCGACGCCTATGAAACCGCGCGCGAAAAAGTGCGCCGCTTTCTGAACGCGCCATCGGTGAAGGACATCATCTTCGTGCGTGGCGCGACCGAGGGGATCAATCTCGTCGCGCAGGCGTGGGGCAGACGCAATGTGAAGCAGGGCGACGAAATCGTCATCTCCTGGCTCGAGCATCACGCCAATATCGTGCCCTGGCAACAGCTCTGCGCCGAAACCGGCGCCAAGCTGCGCGTCGCGCCAGTGGACGGTCGCGGCCAGATCATCCTCGAGGAATATGAAAAGCTGCTCAATCCGCGCACGCGCATTGTTTCCGTCACACAGGTCTCCAATGCGCTGGGCACGGTGACGCCGGTGCGAGAGATGACCGCCATGGCGCATCGCCACGGCGCAAGAGTGCTGATCGACGGCGCGCAATCCGTCCCGCACATGGCGGTGGACGTGCAATCCATCGACTGTGATTTCTTCGTCTTTTCCGGCCACAAAGTGTTTGGTCCGACCGGAATAGGCGTGGTCTATGGCAAGCAAGACGTGCTCGAAAACATGCCGCCATGGCAGGGCGGTGGCAATATGATCGCCGACGTGACCTTCGAGAAGACGATCTATCAAGGACCCCCGGATCGATTCGAGGCGGGCACTGGCAACATCGCCGACGCCGTCGGCCTCGGCGCGGCGCTCGACTATGTCGAGTCGATCGGCATGGAGGTGATCGGGCGCTACGAACATGATTTGCTCATCTACGCGACCGAGAAAATGCTGCTCGTGCCCGGTCTAAAATTCATCGGAACAGCGGCGGAGAAGGCGAGCGTTCTCTCCTTCGTGCTGGACGACGCCCGGGCCGAGGATGTCGGCAAGGCGCTAGATCGTGAGGGCATCGCCGTGCGCGCCGGCCATCACTGCGCCCAACCAATCTTACGGCGCTTCGGGCTCGAAGCCACCGTGCGCCCGTCGCTCGCCTTCTACAACACCTGCGCGGACGTCGATGCGCTCGTCGCCGCGCTGCTGCGCATTCAGAGCGGAAAGGGACGCCGGGCTTGAGCCTCGACAACGTTTCAAAATACGGAAACGATCCGAACAGCAAGACATATTTGGCCCTTGTTCCCGATCCTCGGTGGAGTGCATGGCGCGGGGTTGTCGCTTGGACGACGCATGTCGCCGCCGGCAATCCAAAATTCCATTGCGAAAAAATCGAGAATCATATTTGGGTCGGCAAGGAAACAGCCGAGTGCTCGAACGTGCGCCTACTCGACCGCGACGACTCGATGATCGCGGGTCTCAGTCTTGCCGGCGCCATTCTGTATCGGCACCGAACAACAACCCCACAGGTGCTCAGTGTCGATAGCTATTTTGGCTTGAGAATATCGAGCTTCGCGGCGAAAAGCCATTGAATGGCTTCAGCCTCAAACTCTGTTGCGGCCTTGTTCGAGATGGGAAGCAAGCTGTAACTTGAGGCTGTGCACAGCAAGTCAGGATGGGCCCTTGGGCGTGGCGTGCTGAATTTTTGGGGCGGAACAGATCCGCCTCTTATAGAAAAAAGCGAGCCTCTGTCGGCTCGCCTTCAATTTTTCGTTGCAGACCTTTTATTTCGTGGCCGCTTCGAGATGCGCCAACGCTTCTTCGGCATGCTTGGTCGCGACGTCCGCATGTTTCTGCTTGCCGTGATCAATCGCGGCCTCCAGATGGGTGATGCCTTCCTTCGTGTGCGGATTGGCTTTCTCCTTCTCCGCCGCCTTTGCATGCGTCAGAGCCGCCTCGGCATGGGTCACGAGCACATCCGCATGGCCTTGTTTGCCGTGTTCGATGGCTTCCTTGGTGTGACCGATGGCCTCGGCCAAGTGGTCCTCGGCAAAGGCAAGTCCCGGAGCCATGAGGATAGCGGCGGCAAGGCCGAGCGTAAGTGCGAAGTTCCTGCGGTTGATCATCGTGCGCCTCCCAACCCCCTTAGTCTGTGGATGTTGTGTTTAGGGGGTCGGGCAAAGTGGACCGATTTTGGGTCTTTGACAAGCTGCCCGGGGGTGGCTCTATCTTGTCGCGATTGTTGACGCTGTCCCTGACGCCGATGAAATCGACAAGTTGCTTCCGGCCATCCAAGCTAGGGCCTGCGCAACTTCGCTCAACTGAGAAATTGCGGTGACTTTTCGGCCCAGAAACTCGCGTGGCCGGCCGGAACATTCGGAATCTAGCCGCCTTGCGCATCGCCGTAGGCAAGGCCAAGGCCAAGTCGACGACGCTCTTGGATCACTTCGAAATTAACCCGCCTTGAACGGAGTAATCCTTTGGGGTCGGCGCCTGTTTGCAATTTTTGCGGGAGCTACGAAATCCGGCCGCGCGGACGCCTGCGACATTAGAGCGCGAAGCGGACGATGCAAACTCATTGTCGCCATTGTTGATATGCATTACTCTATCTATAGACTTAATTAGACACACCCCTTGAGGCCGGCAGGCGAAACAGGAGAAGCTCATGGCGCTCTGGTTCGAAGACAATTCGCACTCCATCGGGCGCACGCCACTTGTCCGTCTCAACCGGGTGACGGATGGCGCGACAGCGACGGTTTTGGCGAAGATCGAAGGCCGCAATCCAGCCTATTCGGTCAAGTGCCGTATCGGCGCGGCCATGGTGTGGGACGCCGAAAGCCGAGGCCTTCTTGGCCCAGGCAAGGAGATCATCGAGCCCACAAGCGGCAACACGGGAATTGCTCTGGCTTTCGTGGCCGCTTCCCGCGGGATTCCTCTTACTCTGACAATGCCCGAGACCATGAGCGTTGAACGGCGCAAACTGCTGATCGCCTTCGGCGCGAAGCTCGTCCTTACTGAAGGCGCTCGCGGCATGCCCGGCGCTATCGCCAGAGCTGAAGAGATCGCCGCCTCCAACCCCGATCGCTATGTTCTGCTCCAGCAATTCAAGAACCCGGCGAATCCAGCAATACACGAGAAGACAACCGGCCCCGAAATCTGGGACGACACCGAAGGCGCCATCGATATCTTCGTTTCGGGCGTGGGCACGGGCGGCACCATCACCGGAGTTAGCCGCTACATCAAAGGCGTCCGCGGCAAGCCGATTCTTTCGGTCGCGGTCGAGCCCGCGGCAAGTCCAGTGCTCACGCAAAAGCGCGCGGGCGAAACCCTCAAGCCAGGCCCCCACAAGATCCAAGGCATCGGCGCGGGGTTCGTGCCGGACGTCCTCGATCTCTCACTGGTCGACGAGATCGAGCAGGTTAGCAATGAAGAGGCCATCCTCTATGCGCGGCGCCTGACCAGCGAAGAAGGAATACTTTCGGGAATTTCCTGCGGCGCGGCCGTCGCCGCCGCGGCGCGGGTGGCTAAACGTCCAGAACATGCGGGAAAGACGATAGTTGTCTTGCTCCCTGACTCTGGCGAGCGATATCTCAGCACGGCTCTGTTCGAGGGTCTTTTTGACGCTCGGGGGTTGGCGGCATGACGACGCAGATCGAACAAGGCTTCGGCACGAAAAGGTATTCCAATCTCGGTGGGATTGTCGCCGAGCTGCGGAGCTTGCGCGCCGCGTCGCAGAAGAGCCGGTATCACGGAGGCCCCGTGCCCGAGTTGCCGTCCCGAGAAGCTATAGCCGAGATCGTCGAAGGACTGGTCTCGGTGCTGTATCCGCGGCATTTTGGCCCTCCGGGACTGACGCCCGATACGACCGATCAATTCCTGACGCGTACGCTTGAAAGATCGCTACGATCACTTCAGCAGCAGGTGCGTCGGGAACTTCAACTGGTCGCCGGCAATGGGGATCAGAGCAGCGTCGACTTGGAGCCGCGGGCCTTCGAGATCGCGAGCGAATTCGCCGCGGGTCTGCCGAAGGCGCGGGCGCTGCTCGATACCGACATCAGAGCAGCATATGAAGGCGATCCGGCGGCCAAGAGCCTCGACGAGATCGTGTTTTGCTACCCCGGCGTCGCCGCGGTCATTCGTCATCGTCTCGCGCACCAGCTCTATCGGCTGGGCGTCCCAATGCTCGCGCGGATTATTGCGGAGATCGCCCACTCGCAGACGGCGATCGATATTCATCCTGGAGCGGAGATCGGCGAAGGTTTTTTCGTCGATCACGGTACTGGCGTCGTCATCGGCGAAACCGCCGTGATTGGTCGACATGTCCGTCTGTATCAGGCCGTCACGCTGGGGGCCAAACGGTTCGAAGTGGATGAAAGCGGCGCCTTGATCAAGAACTACGCCCGTCATCCCATCCTCGAGGACGACGTGGTGATCTATGCGGGGGCGACGGTCCTCGGCAGGATCACCATCGGCCGCGGCTCGGCCATCGGCGGCAACGTCTGGCTGACGCATAGCGTGCCGCCGGGAAGCAACATCACCCAAGCGAAAGTGCGCAGCGAATCCTTCGACGATGGCGGCGGCATCTAAAGAAGAATCAAAACGATCGAATTTTTCGGGCGAAGCGGCTTCGGCTTCGCCGGCCTCAAACCGACCTTCCACCGCATCGGCGTCAGGGCAACCGCTGGGCGCGCGCTGACGCGCTCGTGCGGGATTCCTTCTTGTCCAATGCCGGCGAATGGATTTGGGCGGGGCGTCAATCGGCGCTTCAGATCGCACAGAAAGCACCCTGATCGGAGACAGGAATGCCGCTCGGCCTGACCAAGGAGACGTGGATGGCGAGAGTTTACAATTTCAGTCCCGGGCCCGCCATGCTGCCCGTTCCGGTGTTGGAACGGGCGCGGGAAGAATTGCATGGTTGGCGTTCCACCGGTGTATCCGCGATGGAGATGAGTCACCGCGGCAAGGATTTCATTAGCATTGCCGAGAAGGCCGAGGCCGATCTCCGCGAATTGTTGGCTATCCCCGACGATTACAAGGTTCTCTTCTTGGCTGGAGGCGCCAGCGCGCAATTCGCGGCGGTGCCGATGAACTTGTGGCGCGGCAAAACGGGCGTCGCTTACGTCAGCACCGGTTATTGGTCGGAAAAAGCTATCGCCGAGGCGAGGCTGTTCGGGCAAGTGCAGGTAGCGGCAAGCGCCAAGGATAGCAATTTCGCGACCATTCCCCCGAGATCGACGTGGAGTGTCGACCCGAACGCGGCTTATCTGCATTACACCGCGAATGAAACCATCGGTGGCGTCGAGTTCCAAACAACGCCCGACGTGGGTGGCGTGCCCTTGGTCGCCGATATGTCGTCGAACATCCTGTCCCGACCGGTGGATGTGACTCCATACGCTCTAATCTACAGCAGCGCTCAAAAGAATCTTGGGCTGGCCGGCCTGGCCGTGGTGGTCGTGCGAGAAGATTTCATCGGGCGGGCGATGCCAGGGACCCCATCGATCTTTGACTATCGGCGACAGGCGAACGAAAAATCGATGGTCAACACCCCTCCAACCTTTGCCATATACATGGCGGGACTCATGTTGGAATGGTTGAAGGAGCAAGGCGGGCTTATAGCCATCGAGGCCCGCAATATTCGCAAGGCGGGGAAACTCTATGCAGCCATCGACGCCTCGTCTTTTTATTCGAACCCGGTGGATCCAGTCGTTCGGTCGCGCATGAACGCGCCGTTCCATCTCGCGGATCCCAGTCTCGAAAAAGCGTTTCTCGCGGCGGCGAAGGAAGCCGGACTGGTGTCGCTCGAAGGGCACCGTTCCGTGGGCGGCGTAAGAGCCAGCATCTACAACGCCATGCCCGAAGAGGGCGTCGAGGCGTTGATCTCATTCATGCAGGAATTCGAGAGAAAATGGGGCTAGTCTGATGTTCAACATCGTAACCTATGACAACATTCCTGCGGACGGCCTCAAGTGGCTGTCGCACGAAAAATATGCAATCGCCCGGGAATGCCCCCATCCGGACGCCATCCTGCTGCGCTCCTTCGATCTGCATGGCTTGCCGATTCCTGAAACCGTGCTGGCGGTGGGCCGCGCGGGGAGCGGGGTGAACAATGTACCGGTCGAAGAGTTTTCGAAGCGCGGCATTCCGGTGTTCAACACGCCGGGCGCCAACGCCAATGCAGTGAAGGAACTCACGATTGCCGGCATGTTCCTCGCCTCCCGCAATCTTGCCGCGGCTTTGGATTTCACCCGCGCCCTCGATGGCAACGATGCGGCCATTCAGCAACAAGTGGAAAAGCAGAAGAAGCGCTTTGCCGGCGTCGAGCTGGCGGGAAAGAAGCTGGGCGTCGTGGGTCTGGGCGCCATCGGCGTGCAGGTGGCCAATTCGGCGATCGATCTAGGAATGCAGGTGCAGGCTTACGATCCGTCGCTGTCGGTCAAACGAGCGTGGCAACTTTCACCGTCGGTCATCAGCGCGGCCAGTATCGAGTATTTGTTGACCTGGGCGGATTTTATCACTCTTCACATCCCGCTGAACGATCAGACAAGGCGGCTCATCGATGGATCACGTCTCGCGCTCATCA
Organism: uncultured Alphaproteobacteria bacterium; assembly: GCA_963699455.1. GTDB lineage: Bacteria > Pseudomonadota > Alphaproteobacteria > Rhizobiales > Beijerinckiaceae > Methylocystis. The sequence continues at coordinate 31,167 of CAVOTY010000005.1, forward strand.
AGCAAGGAGCGATCCTGATAAACTTCTCGCGGGCCGACGTCGTCGACGAGCCCGCGGTTTGCGCCGCCCTCAACTCGGGCAAACTGCACGCATATGTCACCGATTTTCCCACCCGCGCCATCGTTGATCAGCCGCGCGCCACGGTGCTGCCTCATCTTGGCGCCTCTACCGCCGAGGCGGAAGTTCACTGCGCGGGCATGGTGGCTGAGTCGCTTGTTGATTTCCTGGAAAATGGCGAGATTCGTAATTCGGTAAATTTCCCCGAGGTGGCCATGCCGCGCGGTAGCACCGTGCGACTGGCGGTGGCGAACGAAAACGTTCCGGGAATGGTGAGCGTGATTTCGGCTGCTTTGGCCGCGGCGGGTCTCAATATCGAAAATTTGCTGAACAAGTCACGCGACAAATATGCCTACACCCTGATCGACCTGAACGCCGCAGTGCGTCCCGAAACGCTGCAACTAATTCGATCCACCAAAGGCGTGCTGTCCGCTCGCGTCATCCCAAAATCGGCGGTGGCCTTATAGTGACAGCGCCTTTGCGACATCAACGGAGTGGCGCACATGCTGGCGTCCGCGCGCGGTCGCCCTCCAAGCAATCAACCACGGCCAATGCTTGGAGGCTTTACTGCTTAGTTCGCCCGCGGGCGCATTCGCGGCTCCATCAAATTGGCGCGGCCGAGCGCATCGGAGGCAGGCGGCTGGCCTTGACGGATGAGGAGGTCGCCCCAGCAATAGGACCCGCGGCTCTTCTTCGCTTGCCCTGTATAGGGCGCTCCTGCCACTCGAGGGGTGACCATGATCGACGGCGTCCTGACTCTGATCGCCGCAACCGATGGCGAAATGCTGATAGAGACCGCCATTGCCGCCATGCGCGACGAACTCACGAGCGTCGGAGTGCGCGTTGGTCAAGCGGACTGGCTGGTCCCGCGGAAGGCTTGTGACCTTTTCTTTGCCGACGTTGCCCTCCATCATGTCGATGCCAAGGCGCGGAGGCTAATCGCCGACCAGTTCCCCGGCGCAAAGCTAGACCTAGTGGTCCAGGAGACGGCCGATCGGCGCAAGCGCCTCGTTGTCGCCGATCTGGAATCGACCCTCATCGAAAACGAGATGCTGGACGAGCTTGCCGACTTTATCGGCGCCAGGGACAAGGTCGCGGAAATCACGCGGCAGGCAATGAATGGCGAAATCGATTTCGTCACAGCGCTAAAAACCCGGGTCGCGCTTTTCAAGGACCTTCCCGAGACGGCGCTCGCGGAAGCGGCCGCGGGAATCCGACTTATGCCGGGCGCTTCCGTCTTTGTTGCGACGTCGCGCGCGCACGGCGCTCGTGTCGCGCTCGCCACTGGGGGCTTCAGTGTCTTTGCCCGCCACGTCCGGACTCGGCTCGAATTCGACGCAGTGTTCGCCAATGAACTTGTCGTCGACGGCGGTAGACTGACTGGAGAGGTGCGTGAGCCCATTTTAACGTGCGAGGGCAAGCGGGAGGCGTTGATAGGTTTCGCCGCGGAAAAGGATATTCCATTGCGGTTGACGCTCGCCATCGGCGACGGGGCCAATGATTTGCCCATGTTGGAAGCGGCTGGGCTTGGCGTCGCGTTCCATGCAAAACCTTTGGTGGCCGAGCGCTCGGCCCACCGCCTCGACTATTGCGATTTGACGGCGCTGCTCTATGCGCAAGGATACCGCGCGGCGGAGTTCGCAGCGGTTTAATTGGTTGAGGAGGCGAGCGCGCATTCACTCGGGCCTCTGGCGGAAATCAGCCGGTGCCGCAAACGAATAGAAAGACATATTTTCGCATGGCATGGATTGAATAGGTGCGCTCACGCTCGAATTCGACGTTGCCTTTTCATCCAAACTGATCACACTTCACTATTGCCGTGTGATGAAGAAATAAATTGTGCACACATGGGAGGGTCTGCCTCATTCTCTGTGGCTGGGTTGCTGTTAAGCTCAAGGATTTTTAACTTGAGCGCATGCAACAAAAATCGGGATGGGCTCCCGCACATGGCGTGCAGATTCTGGACGCCGAACAAGCTGAGGGGCGCTGGATCGTTTTGGCGCGCCATGAGGCGTCTGGCGGCTGTCCCGATTGCGGGAAGCCGTCAAGCAGCCGACACGGTTGGCATGAGCGTCGTCTCCAGGACTTGCCTGCGCAAGGCGCGGGGGTGACCGTGAAGCTTCGAATGCGGCGCTGGCGATGTCGCAACAAAGCTTGCCAGCGACGGACATTTGTGGAGCAATTTCCTGAAATCGCCGCGCCTCTTGCACGCCGCACTCGGCGAGTGACTGAACTCGTTCATTTGTTCGGCCATGGCGTCGGGGAGCCGCCTTTAGGAGATTTGAAAAAGCCATCGGAAGGAAAATCGAACGGCAAGAACGGTCGCCCTGCAATCGGATATAACTCCGATCCAACCGCATCGGCTGAGGTCGACTGCTGATGGGCCTGTCCAAATGAAAATGAGTATATTCCGAAGTTTGCGGGTACGTGTTGGTGCGGGAGCGGCCAGCGCAGTATCGTTAAGACCGGGGCTATGTCGTCGGCGACGCCGACCGCTTTAAATGAACTTTGAAAACGGATTATGACTCCTTGAACGGAGGTACGATTCCTCCCCACCCGGCCAGATTGCCGTTCGCGTTTGTTCATCGGCGCTCGCAGCTCCCCGCAAGTCATTACGCGGCTATATGGCGCCCATTGTTCAACGGCATCACCGTGTGCTGGATAACACCCACAGCGTTTGGAAAAATGTGACAAACACTGCGGGCTATTCATGACGCCGGCGGTCTGCCGGCCTTGCGGCATGAAGCTGATAGCTGGCGAGGACGCGGTGTCACACGACGTGCTTATTCATCAGACCCAGGATCAGGGCGTCGAGGCTGTAAGGCCCGGCGCCGCCGGAGATGACTATGATCAACATAAAGGCATACAGCGTCTCCGGTAAATAGAGCCAATCGTCGATGCGATCCGCTCCGTCGATCGGCTTGTAGAGTTTGATTCGCTGCCGCCCGGACGTGGCGAGGGCGACGAGGATGATGACAAGCAGGCCAAGCGCTGCGAGTGGCGCCAAGAGCCCGATAAGGACGGCGCCGCCGGCAGTGAACTCGACTGACGGCACCCACCATTGATTGAAGCCGACTGCTGCAACGCCGAGCGCCCTGAGTTCCTCGACGATTAAACGGTGGCGCTCCGCGTTGAACAGCTTGCGATATCCCGACAGCATAAAGAATGCCCCAACCGCGATCCGATTCAAGGCTATTGCGAGGTCGGTCCACCCGACGCCAACGAACAGTATATCCATGATGGTCCATCTCATTCGATGTCCTCGATCGCGAAACTCTCGAAAAAAGTGGTGGGCGTCGATCGCGGAGGAAGCGGCGGAGCTTACGCGTCGCCAAAGCGTTGCGCCGTGACGCGGCGGAAGAGCCAAACCGTCTTTCCCCCGCATTGTTCGGGATGCGTCGCCGCATTATGTAAAATGGCAAAAGCCGCAAGCACGCCCGCGTTTTAGCTTCGCCGCCTGATCCCAGAGCGACGGATGACCTTTTCATCTTTGAGCCCAACCTTAACCATACGTAAAGCCCGGCTTGCTTTGTCCAACTTCTATAATATATCCGTCGGGATCCCGAATGTAGCAGCGCGTCTCCCCATACTTATCCTTTGGTTCCGTGATGAACTCGGCTCCTCGATTTCGCCATAGTTCATAGCACGCTTGAATATCGGCGACGCGTATGTTCATGAAGCTGCTGACCCGATCCGGATCGGCGGGGATGCCGAGGGTCACCGATGGTTTGTCCGGGGTCGGACCGCCGCCGATGTTGATGATGAGCCAGGTGTTTCCGATCTCGATGTACCCCGGCGCGCCGCTGCTGTCGCCTCTGCTCAAAATGCGACCTCCGAAGACTTTCTCGTAGAATCGAGCCGATCTGTCGATGTCGGCGACCGTGAGAAAATGCGCGACGGAAAATCCCTCCTGGGGCGGCATCGCATAAATCTTCTGTTCGACTTGAACTTTGCTCATGGATGGCTCCAAATCGGATGGAGAGTCTTCAGGCCGACGCTTGACGCAGCCATCCGTCCAGCATTGAGCGTCATGTTTTCCTGGGGAAGAGGCCCGCCAAGCCAAATCCCTTTGGCGAAAGGTAGGCCAGTCTTTGTGGGGTTCAAGCGAAAGCACACCAGCAGGGTTGCCGACGGAGCTCGCCCCGGCTGTCCAAGCAGCGCCTCGCTTGGAGCTGCCGATTGATACGGTCGCTTTGGCCCGCTATCTCTTTGGGAAGCTATTGGTGCGAGAGTTGCCCGAAGGCGTCGCGAGCGGCCGTATCATTGAGACCGAGGCGTATGTCGTCGGCGACGCCGCCGGGCACGCCTATCCGGGACTGACTCGGCGTAATCGTTCGCTGTTTCTCGAGCGTGGGCACGCCTATATTTATCTGGCCTACGGCAGTTCATACATGCTGAATGTGTCGAGCGAGGCGCGAGGAATCGGAGCCGGCGTCCTCATCAGGGCGCTCGAGCCGCTGGAAGGCGTCCCGATCATGCGGCTGAATCGCGGCGTCGAGCGCCTGCGCGACTTGACGCGAGGCCCCGGAAGGCTCACGGCGGCGCTGCGGGTAGATCGATCGCTCGATGGGCTCGATCTTTGCCGAAAAGGACCTCTGTGGCTCGGACGCGGTGACCACGAAGCCGGCGAAATCGGGCAGAGCGTTAGGATCGGTATTTCGCGAGATGCGAACCGCCTCTTGCGATTTTATCTTCGGAACAGTCCCTTCGTCAGCGGTCCAAGTTCGGTCGTGTAATAAGAGACCGCCGCGATCGCCTCGCCGATTATCAGGTTTGCATCGAGTTCCTGATTCCAACGATGCGATCACAAAACCGGCTGGCGCATGTGGTCAGCGGATAGCGAGGCGACGCCGAACTCGGTGGCGACAGCGTCGACCGCATGCTGGGCGACCGAGATGTCCACCCGACCGTCAGAATTGAAATATGGACCGATGTAGCGCTCGTCGTGCTGCTGCGCTTTCGGCCACATAGGCGCTCAGTTCTTCGTGGACGCCACGACCGACATAGGTCAAGTCGACGGTTTGGATCCCGGAGCCCTTCTCCCAATCTCGGACTGTGCGTGCGCGCCCATTGCGTTCACTCCATTGCAAGGCCTCCGTTCACCGCCCGCTATTTGCCCGGCCGCCCGCAATCGCTTCCACCATGCCCGGCGCGACCGGATCGGCGCCGGAAAACCTCGCAGCGTCCAACGAGCAAGAAATATTTAGCCAACTTGATGCTTGATCAAACGCCCGTTCTATCCTTGAGGCGCAACCCGCGGGGAACCACGAATCGCTCCGTGAGTTCAAACAGCCCTTGAACGATGAGCGCAAGCAGGGCTGCCGGGATCGCCCCCTCCATGATCAGACCGATATCGTCCAGCCGTACGCCGGCGAAAATCGGCTCTCCGTAGCCGCCGGCGCCGATCAAGGCGCCGAGCGTCGCTGTGCCGATGTTGATCACCGCCGCGGTTTTGATCCCCGCAAGAATCGCTGGCGTCGCGAGCGGAAGTTCGATGAGCTGCAGCTGTCGAATCGGCGTAAGCCCCAAAGCGATCGCCGAATTGCGGATCGAGGGCGGAATGCCTGTCAATCCCGACGCGGTATTTCGAACGATCGGCAAGAGGCTATACAGAAACAAGGCGACGATCGCGGGCTTGGCGCCGATTCCCAGAAGCGGAATCATGAACACCAGGAGCGCGAGCGAGGGGATGGTCTGCATCACGTTCGCTGTCGCCAGGATCGCATGGCCGAAGAGAGGGCGCTTCGCCGTCAAGACGCCGAGCGGCACAGCGACCAGGATCGCCGCCGCAAGCGAGGCGAACGACAACCATAGATGTTCCATGGTCCGCCGCCAAAGCCGGCTTCCCAGCCCTTCGTCGCGCACGATCGCCGCCACGCCCAGATTGGCGGAAAGAAACCGAGCCGCAACTTCAGCGTCTGGACGTCGATCGATCTTCGCCGTCGCATTCATCGCGATCATGGTCTGGCGGTCGATCTTTCCTTCGAGCAGCAGCACGGCGCGTAGGGCCCGCGGCGCTTCTCGTTCGAGTTCCGCCCGGTAGAGCAGGATAGCCTGATTGTCCGGAAACTGATGGAGGTCGTCGATGAGGACCCGCAGACCATAGCGCCCGATCTCGGCATCCGTCGAATAAAGGTCGATCACGTCAATCGAACCTTTGACCAGCCCCTTGTAGGCGATGTCGTGATCCATTCCGCGCGCCTGCGCCGCGCTCAGTCCGTACACGGCGCGAATTGCCGGCCATCCGTCCTTGCGTCTCAAGAACTCGTCGCTGAATCCGAACCGCAGCGAGGAATGATGGGCGAGATCCGAGATCGTCCGGATTCCCATGAGTTGCGCGGTTTCCGACTTCATACCGAGCGCGTAAGAGTCGGCGAAACCCAGGGACTGGCTCATTCGCAGGTTTCGCTTGGCCAGCGCTCGCTCGAGCCCCTCTTCGGAAACGCCTTCATCGCCGAGAATCTCGTTCGTAAGCGTGCGAACATATTCGGGATAGACGTCGATCTCGCGAGACATGAGCGCGTCGAACAGCAGCCGCGTTCCGCCAAGCTCCCGTCGGTGAACGACGCTGGCGCCCGAGGCGGACGCAAGTTCCGCCGTCAGATCGGCGAGGATCACCGACTCCGTGAATTTCTTGGAGCCGACGGAAATTCGCTCCTCGGACTGCGCGTTCCGGCCGGGAGCGAAAAGGGCCACAGCCATGGCGACCGCAGCCAAGACTGTTGCGCCAACCGCCCTCATAGGCCCGAGGCCATCGCTTGCTCTCCGATGACGGCGAAGCGTTGCAATTGGGCCTGAACGAACCGGCTGACGAATGGGTCGGCCGGCTTCGACAGCAAATCCAGAAATCGCCCCTGCTGAATAATGCGGCCGTGATGCAGCAGCATGATGGTTTCCCCCAGATGCGCGGCTTCAAAGAGGTCGTGCGTGACGAACACGACCGTCTTGCCGAGATCTCGAAATATGCTCTTGAGTTCGTCCTGCAGTTCCGCCCGAATGAGAGGATCCAGCGCGCCCAAGGGTTCGTCCATCAACAGAATCTCAGGATCAAGCATCAACGCGCGCATGAGCGAAACCCGCTGACGCTGGCCGCCTGACAGCTCGGCAGCAAAACGATCCAGAGCGGAGGCGGAAAAACTCGTGAGCTCGGATAGTTGCTCGAGCCGCTGACGGCGCTGCTCGGGCGACCAGCCGACCTCCCGCGCCATGAGTTCGATATTTCGCCGAGCCGTGAGATGCGGGAATAAGCCGCCATCTTGAATGACATATCCCATTCGCCGGCGCAGACGGAACGAGGATTGCGGCGTGAGCGGCTCACCGTCAATGGTGATTGCGCCGCCGTCAGGTCTTTGAATGCCAATAATGAGCTCGAGAAGCGTGGACTTTCCGGAAGCCGAGGGCCCGATTATTGCAGTTGTCCGGCCGCGCGCCATCGTGGCAGTGATCTCGTCGAGGACGAGCGCACCGCCATACGATTTGCGAACGCCTTCCAGTCGAATCATCCCTTGGCTCCCCGCCCATCGATGAGCGGGTAATATAGCGCGGAGGACGCAGGGGTTGACCCCTTCCGCGCGTCGCGGCGCGGCGCGATGCGAAGGGCGTGACGAATAGCCGACTCGCCCTATATCAGACGATGACGAGAACTTTGCCGCCGAAATCGAAAGGGTGAGGGATTGCGCATGATTCGAGAGGCTCTTGCGGTTCGCCCGCCGCCCGAAAGCTTCGATTCCTCCGGAGAGATGCGGGCTCGGTTGTTTGAGACGCGCGAACTCTCGCTAAAACTCGCCGAGGAGCTGAGCGCCGAAGACATGACGGCGCAGGGGATCGACGATGCGAGCCCGACGAAATGGCACCTTGCCCACACCACCTGGTTCTTCGAAACATTCATACTAAATTGTCATCTCGAAGGTTACCGCCTGTTCGACGACGCTTTCAACTACTGTTTCAACTCATACTACGAGCATCTTGGAGCCCGGCAACCAAGGCCGAAGCGCGGTCTTCTGACGAGGCCGTCGGTCGAACGCATCATGGACTATCGCCGATATGTGGATCGCGCGCTGGAACTGCTGCTGGTCCGCGGAACCGCTCGATGCGAAGAACTGCGGCTTCTTATCGAAATCGGCGTCAATCACGAGCAGCAACACCAAGAATTGATGCTCATGGACATATTGGCGCTGTTTTCGGCGAGTCCATTGCAACCGGCGTATCGCAGGCCGCGAGGCCATGCCGACGACGCAGAACCAAAGCCGATGCGTTGGATCGAGTTTTCAGGCGGCATTCATCAGATCGGGCAGGATGGAATCGGCTTCGCGTGGGACAACGAACTCCCTCGACATGACTCCCTGATCCATCCCTTTCGGCTTGCCGACCGTCTGGTGACGAACGCCGAATGGCTTCGCTTTATGGAGGATGGCGGCTATAGAACCCCAACGCTCTGGCTCTCCGACGGTTGGGCGACGCTCAACCGGGAAGATTGGCGCGCTCCTCTCTATTGGGAGTTCCGCGACGGAGAATGGCTCAGCATGTCGCTCGAGGGGCCACGCCCGCTTGAACGCGCGGCCCCCGTTGTTCACGTGAGCTATTATGAGGCTGACGCCTTTGCGCGTTGGGCGGGGCGGCGGCTGCCGACGGAGTTCGAGTGGGAGCGCGCAGCGGAAGGCGCGTCGCCTAACGGAAACGATCTTGCTTCGGGCGCCCTGCGCCCTCGACCCGCCAGCCGAGATGCCGGCGACGGCCTGCAGCAGATGTTCGGAGACGCTTGGGAATGGACGAGTAGCGCCTATGCGCCTTATCCGGGATATCGTGCGCCGGAAGGCGCGCTCGGCGAATATAACGCCAAATTCATGGTCAACCAGCAGGTGCTGCGAGGCGGTTCGTGTGTGACGCCCAAAGGCCATGTGCGCGCGACCTATCGGAATTTTTTCTATCCCTGCCAGCGCTGGCAGTTCGCAGGTCTTCGTCTGGCTTCGGAGGCGGGCTGATGGGACGGGCTGCAGAACAACCGCTAGGATATTTCTGCGCCGAGTCCGACTTCGCGGCCAGCGTGCTGAAAGGCCTTTCGGGGCGTAGAAAGACTCTGCCATGCCGCTTTTTTTACGATGCGCTCGGCAGCGAGCTGTTTGAACAAATCACTCGCGTGCCGGAATACTATTTGACGCGAACCGAAACTGCAATTCTTCAAGCCCATGCCAGAGATATAATAGCCGGACATGACACCGAAACCGTCCTAGTGGAATTCGGCTCAGGATCGAGTTACAAAACGGAAATACTTCTCCAGCATTTGCCGCGACTCGTAGCCTACGTTCCCATCGATGTTTCGCACAGCGCTCTCGAAGAGGCGAAGCGGCGCCTCTCGGCACGCTTCCCATGGCTCAACGTGCGACCGCTCACGAGGGATTTTAGGGACGCCATCAGCTTCCCTGCAGGCTTTTCGCGATATGAGAAAATCGGCTTTTTCCCAGGCTCTACCATCGGAAATTTAACGCCCCATGAAGCCGTTCTCCTTTTGCGCTCGATCAAGCAAACATTGGCGCCAAACGGGTCCTTGATCCTCGGTCTCGACTTGAAGAAAGACCCCGAGCTGTTGTTGCGCGCCTATGACGATTCTGAAGGGGTCACGGCGGCTTTCAATCTCCATCTTCTGGAACGCATCAATCGCGAACTCGACGCAAACTTCGACGTCTCCGCTTTTCAGCATCGGGCGATCTACAACTCCTCGGAAGGGCGCATCGAGATGCACCTGGTCAGCAGGAAAGATCAGAAAGTAAGTGTTATGCAACAATGCTTCATGTTTTGCACGGGAGAAACGATCCATACCGAGAATTCTTACAAATACACAATCGAGCAATTTCAAGCCGTCTCTCGTTTCGCGGGCTGGACGCCGCGTCGGGTTTGGACCGACAGCCTGAATTTGTTTAGCGTACATGAATTATGCCAGTCTCAAGAAGCATGACTCATGCGCGTTCCCAACCTCAGTTAAACCCTTCGATCGTATTTATTGCCAACCTTACGGTTTCGTCAGATGTGTAATAGTGCGGAGCCAGCCGGAATATCACTTTGGCCCCGTTGCGGGGGAAATGCATGGGGCAATCCCAATCACCCATGGCGGTGATCTGAAGCTCAACCGACGCAAAGCGCTCAACCAGTTCCAACTCTTTCGATGGGTCGCGAAGATAAAAACCCGCGATTGAAGATTCCGAGTCAACCTCTCCCAAAAGCTGAAATTCGGCGCGCTGCGCTACACAATTCCGGATCGAACGAGCCGCGGCTCGCATGGTCACAAAAGGTTCGTTCTTGTCCAGTTCGGAATATTCTTTGAGCGCGTTGCGTAGGCCCAAAACTGTCGCAACGCTTCTTTCCCATAGCTCGAAGCGCTGCGCATCTTGCCGCACTTCGACACCGTTGGGCGCGCCGTCACTGGAGAATGTTAGATTCGCCGATGCGAGATCAACGTAGAGCGGTGAAATCGGCGCTTCTGGTTTGACGAAAAGAAAACCTGTTCCCCGCGGCCCACGCAGCCACTTTCGTCCGGTCCCGGTGTAGGCGTCACACCCAATTCGCTCGACATCTATTCCGAGCTGCCCTGCAGCCTGACATCCATCCACCAAATACAGCGCTTGGTGGGATCTCACAATCCGACCTATTTCCTCCACGGGATTGACGATTGAAGCATGAGCCGCCGCATGGCTTATCGCAACCAGACGCGCCCCCTGTTTGAGGTGGCCTTCAATCTGCGAAAGATCGAAGCGCCCGTCTGGCGCGCAACCGATAACCTCAATCTTAGCTTCAACCTTTGACGCGAAGTGAAATAGGGAAACGAGGTTGGTCCCGAATTCGCTCGAAAGAGTTACGATTTTGTCGCCCGGTCTTATTGGCATACCATACAGCGCCGTGTTCCAGGCCCTGCTGGCGCTATCCATAAAGGCGATGCACGAAGCGGAGGGCGCATTTATTGCCATCGCCGCCAATTCATAGAAATTTGCCAGATCGACGCTTCGTTCGACTGCGGCCTTGTATCCACCGACTTCGAGTTCCCGCTCCAGGTGGCGTCGTACTGCGGCGAGCGTTGTTTGGCTCACGATCCCCGCCCGGGCATTATTTAGGTAATGGTACATTACCCCTTCTCCACCTGTCGACGTCGACGGGCCTCCTCGACACGCTAGTGCATCGGGTCGTAGGCCGGAAATCCGAGCGCGCCTATTGGGGCGCCAGCACAATGTGAATTTGGGCCACGACTGCGGCGCCTTCTCCTACCGCGGCCGCAACTCGTTTGGTTGACCCGGCCCGCACATCGCCAATGGCGAAAATGCCGGGCTGACTTGTCTCGAGCGGCAGAACAGGGCGGAAGTTCTCTCCGTCCCCGCGACCGCTGATGCGCCCGGTGGTTACGAACCCTTTGTCGTCCAAGGCAACGCAGCCGTTGAGCCATGCAGCGTTGGGGACGGCACCGATGAACAGGAAAAGGTGACGCAAAAAGCAGCGGTGCACGGCTCCGGTCGCATCCTCGCGAAACGCAGCTCCCGTGAGACCGGCGACCTCGTCTCCTTCCAGCGCGATTACCTCGGTTCCGGTGCGCAACTCGACATTTGGCAGCTCGGCGATACGGTCGATGAGATAGCGCGACATCGATGCTTCCAAGCCCGACCCGCGCACCACGAGATGCAAGCGTTTCACCTTCGGCGCGAGGAACACGACGGCCTGGCCCGCCGAATTGCCGCCACCCACCAATGCAACCTCCTCGCCTTCGCAGAGCTTCGCCTCTATCGGCGAAGCCCAATAGGAAACACCCCTTCCCTCAAATGCAGACAGGTTCGGGATCGCCGGCCGCCGGTAAGAGGCGCCAGAGGCGATGACGACGGTTCGGGCGCGGGCGGAACCGCCATTGGTAAACTCCAAGCGTTTGGCGCTGCTCGGTTTTTCCATCGGCGCGCCGCAATCGAGCCGCGCAACCTCGATCGGAATGGCGATCTCGGCCCCAAACTTCAGCGCCTGATTGAAAGCGCGCCCGGCCAAGGCCATCCCGGAGATGCCAGTCGGGAAACCGAGATAGTTCTCGATCCGCGCCGACGCGCCTGCCTGCCCCCCGAAGGCGCGCTGGTCGACCACAAGCACCGACAGTCCCTCCGACGCCGCATAGACGGCGGCGGCGAGGCCCGCCGGTCCTGCGCCCACTACCGCCACGTCATAGACTTTCTCCGGATCGAGCTCAGGCGTCATGCCGAGGCAGACGCCGGCTTCGGCGTCCGTCGGCCGCTTGAGCAGCGTCCCGTTCGGACAGATCATGAGGGGCGTCTCCTCAGGGGGCACCCCAAAACGCTCAATCACGGCGCGGCCATCTGCGTCGCTAATCGCATCGAGCACTGTATAGGGATAGCCATTACGCCTGAGGAAACCCTGCAACCGGACGAGGTCGGGCGAAACTGGATCGCCGACAAGAACGGACCCGACCCCTCCGTCCTCAATGAGACCGACCCGGCGCAAGATGAATGCGCGCATTACGATCTCGCCCACCTCGGCGGAGCCGATCATGAGCGCACGAACATGCGCCGCGTCGAACGGCAGCGCGACGCAGCCGTCGGCGCCGGCGCGGCCGGACGCGAGCGATTGTCTTCCGGCGAGTTGGCTTACCTCGCCCGAGAATTGTCCGACGCCATGGCTGGTGAGCGCGGCTTCGCGATTCAGACCATCGCGACGCAAGACGTCGATTGAACCTTTGAGCACGAGCCAAGCCGGAGCGTCGCGCTGACCAGCCTCGAACAGGACCTCTCGGGGTGCGAAGACTCTCGCAGGGCCGCTCGCGAAGCGCGTGGCCGTCTCGATCTGAGCTGCGTCGAGCACAGGAAACAGCTGATGATTGCGGGTCTCAAGCAGACTCATGGGCGCGCTCCTGGCGGCGCGCTTTCGCTTCTAGCGCCCAAGGTCGGGCCCCAACCTATGAGGTCTGGCATTTTGTCCGCCTTCGGACTCAAATCGGCGCTGCGAGGATCGGAGCGCTCGAAACTTCTCCCTCCAGTCGATGGGGACTAACAGAGCGCCAGAACGATGGGGGTCAAGACTGACAATAACGGCGCCTTGACCGCATCCTGGCGTCCGACCCTGCGGGCGCAAGGACATCTGGCGAACAGCCGCAATTTTCGGATGGGCTTCTGGTCGCAAGACCGCTGGAAATTTTTTTTGTAAAGCCCAACGGGCTCGGTGAATTCGTTTTGGCGTCGCGCGAGGTTGTTCATTGATTCTGGGCGGTGGGCCGGTGTTCCAATTTACGCACCGGCAGGGTTGCCAACATTGCGATGCGACCTAGGATTTGACTCGGCGGAGATGTGATCGGCCAGCAATCGGCGCCAGCAGAGCGACTCCATGATCGGGAAGGGCGCAATTTTGAAAGTTGCCGATAGAGGCCGAACAGCAAAAGCGTGAGCGGCTCGCGTAATCGATTGTGGTTGGCGACAGGGGGAGACTCCATGGCCTTCACGATTAAAGTCAACGGACGCAACCACAGCGTCGACGTCGACGGCGACACCCCGCTGCTTTGGGTTTTGCGGGACGTGCTCGGCATGACCGGCACGAAATTCGGCTGCGGCATGGCGCTGTGCGGCGCCTGCACCGTGCACATAGACGGCGTCGCGACGCGCTCCTGCACGACCACGATCGACAGCATCGGCGCGGCGGAGATCACGACAATCGAGGCGATCGGCGCGACGCCGGTGGGCGCGGAGGTTCAGAAAGCCTGGCTCGACCGGGAGGTCGTTCAATGCGGCTATTGCCAGTCGGGCCAGATCATGTCCGCATCCGCGCTGCTCGCAAGCAATCCGCATCCGACCGATTCAGACATCGACGACGCAATGTCCGGCAACATCTGCCGCTGCGGTACCTACAACCGTATTCGCGAGGCCATCAAGCAGGCCGCGCGATCGAGCGTGCAAGGAGGCCGCTGAGGATGAGCGTACGCAGCAATTCGACTGTCTCGGCGCCCGGTCGGTCGCATGCGGCGGGCGGCGTCTCGCGGCGCGGGTTTCTGCAAGTCGGAGCATCCCTCGGTGGCGGCCTGATGCTGAGCCTCAGTTTGCGGTCAGCCGACGCCGCCGCCGAGGCGGCCATCGGCGGCGGGTTCGCACCAAATGCTTTCATCCGGATCGAAGGCGACGGCCAAATCGTCCTGACGATGCCCTATGTCGAAATGGGCCAGGGAACCTACACCTCCATCCCGATGCTGATCGCCGAGGAGCTCGAGGTCGAACTGAGCCAAGTGCGGCTCGAACATGCTCCGCCCAACGAAAAGCTTTACGCCAATCCGTTATTGGGCGTGCAGGCGACCGGCAACTCGAATGCGATCCGTGGCGCGTGGCTTCCTTTGCGCCAGGCTGGCGCGACCGCGCGGACCATGCTCGTCTCGGCGGCAGCAGAGCGCTGGAGCGTCGATCCGGCGGATTGTCGCGCGCAACGCGGCGAAGTGCGTCACCCGCCAACCGGAAGAAGCCTCGGATATGGCGCGGTCGCCGCCGACGCCGCCCGCTTGCCCCTCCCCGCAAACGTGACGCTCAAGCGACCCGAGGAGTTCAAGCTGATCGGCACACCGCAAAAGCGGCTCGACACGCCGGCGAAGGTCAATGGGACAGCTGTCTATGGCATCGACGCCCGGCCGCCGGGCGTGAAGATCGCAACCCTTGCGCAATCGCCGGTTTTCGGCGGCCGTTTGAAGCGGGTCGACGCTGCGGCGGCCAAGGCGGTCAAAGGCGTGGTCGCGATCGTGCAACTCGACGACGCCGTCGCCGTCGTCGCAGACCATATGGGCGCCGCGAAGAAAGGATTGGCGGCGCTGGTGATCGAATGGGACGATGGACCGCACGCCAAGCTCGACACGCAAGCGATCGCGCGCGAACTCGAAGCGGCGACGCTCGAACGGGGCGTAGTGGCTCAGAACATCGGCGACGCCGAAAAGGCCATGGCGCGCGCCGTCACCAAGGTCGAGGCGAATTACGAGGTTCCGTTCCTCGCGCACGCAACCATGGAGCCGATGAATTGCACGGCCCATGTCCGCAAGGACGGCTGCGAGCTCTGGGTCGGGACGCAGGCAATTGCGCGAGTCCAGGCGGCGGCCGCGCAGGCCGCCGGGCTGCCAATGGATAAGGTCGTGATCCACAATCATCTGATCGGCGGTGGTTTCGGCCGGCGGTTGGAGGCCGATGGCGTCGTTCGCGCCGTTCAGATCGCCCGGCACGTCGGCGGCCCTGTGAAGGTCGTGTGGACGCGCGAGGAAGACATCCAGCACGACATGTATCGACCCTATTTCGCCGACCGTTTGTCGGCGGGCCTCGATGCGGAAGGGAAGCCAATCGCCTGGAAGAATCGCTTCGCCGGCTCCTCCGTCATCGCGCGATGGCTTCCTCCCGCGTTCAAGGATGGTCTCGATCCCGACACCACGGAGGGCGCGATCAGTCTGGTCTACGACCTGCCCAATATGCAGGTCGAATATGTGCGGGTGGAGCCCCCTGGCGTTCCCACCGCCTTCTGGCGCAGCGTCGGACCGTCGCACAATGTCTTCGTGACCGAAAGTTTCATCGACGAACTGGCCGCGGCGGCCAAGCAGGATTCTGTCGCCTATCGGCTGGCGCTTCTCGACAAGACGCCGCGCGCCAAAGCCGTCCTCGCGCAGGCCTCGGAAAAAGCCGGGTGGGGACAGCCGCTGTCCAACAGGGTCGGCCGTGGCGTCTCGTTGCAATTCGTCTTCGGCAGCTATCTGGCGCAAGTTGCCGAGGTCGAAGTGTCGAAAGAGGGCGCGGTTCGCGTGCGGCGCGTCGTCTGCGCGGTGGACTGCGGCGCCGTGGTCAATCCCGACACCGTCCAGGCGCAGATCCAGAGCGCAGTCATGTTCGGCGTCACGGCGGCGCTCTATGGCGAGATCGCCCTCAAGAACGGACGCGTCGAGCAAACCAATTTCGATACATACAAAATCCTCCGGATGGACGAGGCGCCGGTCGTCGAGGTGCACATCGTGCATGGCTCCGAGCCGCCGGGTGGAATCGGCGAGGCCGGGACATCGGCGATCGTCCCCGCCGTCACCAATGCGATCTTTGCAGCCACAGGCAAGCGTTTGCGGAGATTGCCGGTAGACGGCGCGGAGTTGAAGCAGGCGTCGAGATAGGGAGTCGCTTCGTCCGCTGTGCTGGGCGCAGCTTCTCGCGAACTTTCACTGGAGGGGCTCAAGACAAGGAGGACCAAAATGGATCGAACCCACCAGCCGGGCCAAGCCGATTTCACATCGATCCTGCCGGAGGACATCGACTGGCAGCCGTTTCCGGCCTTCCCCGCTTCCGTGCGCCTCGCGGTCGTCGTCGGTCATCCTGCCGAGCCGGGCCCCTATGTGATCAGGGTCAAAGTCCCGTCGGGAGAGAAGCTGGCACCGCACAAACATCCAGAGGACCGCATCTACACAGTTATGTCCGGCGTTTTCTATATCGGCCTGGGCGACCAGTTCGACGGCGACAAGCTGAAGGCCTATCCCCCAGGCGCCGTCATCGTCTTGCCCGGCGATACGTCCCACTTCCATTGGGCGAAGTCCGGGGAGTACGTCACTCAGGTTACGGCCATCGGTCCGTTGGGTGTCGAATATCTGAACGCGAAGGACGATCCGCGACAACGAAAGGAGTAACCCAAAATGCGTCATCTCATCGCGGGTTTGTGCCGATTTTCCGTTGACCTGTTTAAGCGGAGCGTCCTCGCGACAGGACTTGGACTCTGTATGCTCTCCAGCGCATTTGCAGAGGATGTTATGGTTTCTGAGCAGAATTTCGGCTGCATCCTCGAATGGTCGAAAGTCAGGAATACGCGCATCAAGCACTCCGATCCAGAGAAGCTGAAAGAGGCGATGCGCATCTTTGGAGACAGCATGCCAGACAAGGAGTATCCCGTCGGCACCATCCTGCAACTCGTTCCCTTTGAAGCAATGGTGAAGCATCCGCGCGCGACCTATCCCAAGACGAACGGCTGGGAGTTTTTCGCTTTGGACGTCTCGGAGGCTGGCACTAAGATCCGAGATCGGGGAGAAAACGTCCTAAATCTCTTGCAAGGGGTGACGTGCCTAAGTTGTCACGAGCCCGCGGCGAGGTACGACTTCGTGTGTGAAAAGGGGCATGGTTGTGCTCCTATACCGCTCGATGATCAGAAGATTGCCCAGCTTCAGAGAGCGGACCCTCGTTGCGCCAAAAACTAGGGGATGGGATGGCCTCCGCCGCTGGCGCCCGTCACCTACGCTACATGGTCCGGTAACGCCACCCACTTGGCAGCGGGACTTTTTCGAGATCGCGTGTCTACCCGGGAGGAACACCGGCAGTTTGCGTTGGAACGCCTTCGCTTCGCGGCCGAAGCAGAGGATGACCGAGGGGTCAGATTTTGCTCGAAATGGCGGACGCTTGGACCGTGGTCGCCTTTGAGGATCCTCGAGTTATCGAACACGCTTTGCCATTGGCGTCGGCGACAAGCGCGCCGAACGATCTGCGAGCTTTAGCTGGGCCTATTCGCCAGCGCATTGGCCTTGCGCGCGAACCGAGAGCAAGAGAGGAGTCGGCCATGAAGGTTGCAGGATCAACCGCCATGTTGACGGGCGCCAACCGAGGCCTCGGCCTCGCCTTTGCCAAAGTGCTTATGGAGATGGGAGCGGCCAAGGTCTATGCCGCGGCGCGCAATCCGGAGGCGGTCACCCTGATGGGCGTCGTGCCGCTGAAACTGGACGTCACCAGCGACGAAGACGCCCTCGCAGCGGCGCGTATAGCCGGGGACGTCAACCTGCTCATCAACAATGCCGGCATCTCAAGTATCCCCTCATTTATCAAATGACGGAAAAAACGGCAGCGGTGACCTTGTTTTCCATGAACGAGGCTTGGAAGCGCTCCATGAGCGCGGATAGGTTTGGCTCCGGCATGTTGGGGATGGCTTCGTAATACAGGCAGCCTTGACGAAACAAGGAGTGCACGCGGCGCTTGACGGTGTTGCTTTTGAGCAGGCGATCCATTCCGAGCGCTTCGCCGGCGCCACCAAGCAGCGTCAGCAACACGATGGCGATGGCGTTGAGCAGCAGCAACCGGTCGCGACGGTAGGGATCGCCAATGCGCACGCTGCCCAAGCCCATGCCGAAACGAAGGTCCTTCGTGTCCCGGAACCCAGGCTCTATGGTCCAACGCCGAGAGTATAGGTTGACGATCTCGCGCGCCGTCGCCGCGCCATCACTTGCCGCCAGATACCAGGCGTCCTTCATTTCCTTGGTCATTAACTCACGCGAGTCGAAACGGTCCTCCCGCTGTCCCCTGCGAAGGGCTTCAACGTAAGCCCGTCTAAATTCTTTGCAGGAGGGCGCTTGAGAAAAATTGCAGACGGCTAGCCGTAAAGATATGGCGACAACAGCGCCAGAGCGGGCAGAGTGACGTGTGTTTTCATCATTTACGCACGTTCAATTGAGGAGAGGGGTTATGGGAGCGGGTTTGGTGAAGAAAAAGCGGTTGTGCCTGTTTATCGACGGCACATGGAACACGGTAGAAAACAATACAAATGTCTGGAGAATGCATTCTCTGTGCGCAGAGAATGATAAGAACGGCATCGAGCAATTGTGCTATTACACAAAGGGCGTTGGCACATCTGTTGGGGCGAAGGTCTCCGGCGGATTGTTTGGGTTAGGCATCAACGAGATCATAGTTGATGCTTACGAATGGCTTATTCAAAAATACAATGACGGGGATGATATCTTTATATTCGGTTTCAGTCGTGGAGCCTATGCGGCGAGAAGCCTTGCAGGACTGATCGAGAAGAGCGGCATTGTTCGACCCGGCTCGCCAATCGGGGTTGGAGAATTATACGAACGCTACAAGTCACCGGGCGCGCGAACTCTGCCGACCCTGGTCGATCAGGAGAAAACCAACAAGCTCGGCGAAACTTCCGTGCTGGAGAGATGGCTGTTAAGATATTCCACGCGTGCGGATATTCTCATGGTCGGCGTATTCGATACGGTTGGTGCTCTGGTTGGGCCTTATTCGTTCCTCGAGACAGGTCTGAGATTGCCGCTCAAGAACGCTTATCATGCCGTAGCTATCGACGAGCACAGGAACACATTCCGGGAGACGCTCTACACGCAGAATTTCCACTCGGACAGGACGGCCGAACAACAGGCGGCGCCAAGAAATATTTCCAGTGTCGAGCAAAGATGGTTTGTCGGTGCGCACGCGAATGTCGGAGGTGGTTACAACAGCGATCTGCTTTCCCAAATTCCGCTAAAGTGGCTGAAAGGCAAGGCGGAACTTCACGGCCTCGAGTTCACCTGCGAACTCGACGATCATGACGAGTCCTGCGTCGCTCCGATAAGAGATTCGTTCAAGGATATGGCCTTTGGAATCTATGCCGCGCTCACCCGCCCCTATTATCGCGTCATTGGAGCCGATTCTGTAACGTCTGGCCATATCACGACGCGGACGGTCAATGAGACGATCGATAAATCGGTATTCGATCGCGTGCGTCAATGCGCTGACTACAAACCGGAAAATCTTGTCGACTGGGCCCAGCGACGAAAGGTCAGACTGGAGGAGCTAAGCTGTTCTGTCCGGGCGGACGACCCGTCGATAATTGCCGAATGAGGTAGCCCGCGCAATAAACCACGGGGGAATTGAGTCCTCATAATGTCTTGACCCGCGATGGCTCGTGCCGGCCTCAACTCCTTCTGCGGGGAGCAGCCGCAACGCTCCCTTTAGCGAGGAATGTGCGAAAAGGCGAAGAAGGACGAGAACGTCCGACCCGCCTCAACGCCCTTGACGCGGCCGGGAAATACGCTGATTTATGCTATACACTATGTCAGCGTAACCGGAGCCCTTCATGACCTCCCGCAATTTTTTCGTCATCTCAGGCAATGTCGCGCAAAAACCCCGACAATTCGCGGGCAAAGCGCCAAAAACCGTTGTCACCGTCGCCGTCGACGAATTCTGGACCGACAGACAATCGGGCGAGCGGAAAAAGCGGACGGAATTCCTGACCGCTTTCACCTTCAATGCGAAGATCGGCGGGTTCCTGGTCGACAAGGTGAATATCGGCGATCAAATCACGATCGACGGCCACATCCGCGCCAACAGCTATGAGAGAAACGGCGAAAAGATCTACACGATGGACCTGGAGATCGCTCGCCTCGACGCGCATCCCGCGCGGACCGACCGCGCTCTCGACGACGACGCCGCGTGAGCCCTATTCGCAAAATCCTCTTGGCGGCGGCCTTGTGTTTCCAGGGCTTCGCGGCGTTCGCCG
The DNA here is from genome assembly GCA_963699455.1 of uncultured Alphaproteobacteria bacterium. GTDB lineage: Bacteria > Pseudomonadota > Alphaproteobacteria > Rhizobiales > Beijerinckiaceae > Methylocystis. Next base: position 51,498 of record CAVOTY010000005.1, read on the forward strand.
AAAACGCGGCCAGCGAGGGCGTCTACATGCCCAAAGCATTGACGCAATCGACTCCCATGCGCGTTGAGGTCATCGACGGCGTGACGTTTCGCGACATCGAAACCGGGCTGGTGTTCCGCCTTTTCGGCGTCGACGCGTGTCAGCGCGATCAGATCGCCAATCTTGGACGCCAGCCCTGGCAATGCGGCGTCGCCGCGATCGCCTGGCTCACGACCGCGACCCTCAACAAATGGGTTTCCTGTAACGCCTTGCGCGAAAAAGACGGTCGGCGCATCGCCCGCTGTTCGTCATCCGAACATGCCGACCTCGCAGGCGACATGATCAAGGAGGGCCTCGCCGTATGCCTTCCGGGCGGCGAGGACCAGCGCGTTCGCTCCTACGCCCAAGACCAGGAACAGGCGCGCAAAGCTTACAAGGGCCTGTGGTCCAGCCAATTCGCCATGCCATGGGACTATCGCGCCAAGCAGGCGCCCGGCCGCAAAAGCGATCCATAACGCCCCGCTGCTTTTCGTCCTTGCGTTCGCATAGCGAAAGTTTGTATTCACTAAATCATAAACCGTAGTGGAGCGCCCCATGTCTCGCGCCGTCAGATTTGCCGTCTTCGCCCCGATCGCCGCCTTTCTCAGCGGGTGCGAGACGCCGCCGCCCGCCGCCTTGGTTGCGCCGCCGCCCGTGCGCGACCGGCTCTATACGCCGGCCGAAATCACTCCCGGACGCCTCCAATATGCGCGCGAGCCCGACGCCTTCGCGCCCGTCCTGACCGATCGCGTCGCTTATCCGACGCAGGAACAGGCCAACAACGCCTTCGCGCGCGACAACATGGCGGGTTCCTCCCCAACCAAGGGCCCATATGTCATTCGAGCCAGCGACCCTTTGCCCGCCGAGCGCCGTGCCGCGAGCCTTCGCCTCTTCGCTTGCAAGCCGGGCGCCCTGAACAGCGTGACGGGCCGCATCGTCGAGCCGCGTGGCCAGGCCGTTCATTGCGCGACCGATTTTCTCGACGGGCAGGGCAGGCGGCTTTCTCGGGAGACCGTGAATTTCTTCTACTCCGAAGGCGCATGGCGGATGTTCGAGACCAATGCGCCGACCACGCCGGCGGCTTGGATCAATCCGGAGCGCTCCCCGAGCGATCCTTTCTCCTGGTTTCCGTTCGGCAAAAGATCGACGCCCTATTGAAAGTCACGGCGAAATCGCGAGGCCCAAAATCGTTGCGCGGCGCCGACCGACAAGGCCGGGGCGGAGGTCATCCGATCGAACGCCTCATTTTACCGGAGCTGTGCGCCTCATTCCGTAATGGGGCCTTCGACGCGCGACGAGGCGTTGGCGCCGTTGACGTCGCATATCCGCGCCGCCACGCGCCGGGCGATGACCATCGAGGGCCGCGTCACCCATCTGTCGAGGCACAGCGCCGCCAACACCGCGCCGATCGTCGCAAGCGCCGCCACCGTCCAGGGCGGCGCCTGTTGGAGCAGCGCGGCCCGCAGCCCGCTCAGAACCGGCAAGTGGACGAGATAGATCGAGAAGGATCGCTGGCCTATCCAACGCAGCGGCTTCGCGCCGAAGGGCGCGCGGGCGCCCATATCCCGGCCTCTTCCCGCCACGACCATCCCAAAAATCACAGCGACCGCCACCAGACCGGCGCCCGTCCCGCCGATCGACAGGACGCGCGCCAGCGCCGCGGCGACCAGCAGCCAATAGGTCGCGAGCCCGAGCCCAATTTTCGGGATGAGCTTCAGCCACTCGGCGCGCCGGCGCGTTTCCAGCCCGATCAGGACGCCGACAAGCAGTGCGTCGGGACGCAGCGCCCACCAGAACCCGCCCCAGGGCCGCGAAAGCAAGGCCCCGGCCGTCAGGGCCGAGGCGACGATGATCCACAGCCAGCGCCGGGGCAGCGCCGCGATCAACGGCGCCAGCGCGTAGAATTGCGCCTCAATGCCGAGCGACCAGAAATGCGAAGAGAGCAGGGGATCGCCACATCCCTCACTGCCAGCAAAGCAGGGCGCCCAATAGAGATTCCCGAGGAACGCAGCGGCGGCGATCAGATCCTCAGAGCGGAGCCCGTGCACCCCGCCGAGGCGCCAGGCGAGATACAGCGCGCCGATCGTCACCCAGGCCGGGACGCCAATGCGGATCACGCGACCCGCCCAGAACGCCGCCGCGCCACGCCAAAATCCGCCAGCTTGCGCAACCGATCGCGCGGCGCGCTCGACGATCAAAAAGCCTGAAATCACGAAGAACAGATCGACGCCCACCCCAAGCGCTGGCAGTAGAGCCGCCCGTGCCAGCGCGAAATCGTTCGCGGACACGAGCGCGACGTGAGAGGCCAGCACGGCGCAGATCGCGAGCCCGCGCAGCTCGTCCAGCCGCGCGTCGCGGTACTCCTTCAGAGGGCTCGACATCGGCGGAGGGCGTTCCAAAATTTCATTTACTATGCTATATCATATAGCCTATAATCTACAACGCATAAAATGACACGCCGCCGAGCACGGGGACGAACCCTCTTCATGCGCAAGCTTTTGGCCTGTTTCGGTCTCGCCGCGACGATTCCGTTCTCGGCGCCGGCCTTGGCGCAAGAAGCGCCCTTGTCGCCGAATCCCGACAAATGGCGGCCCGTCGTCTATCGTGACCTTCAAATCCCCGGTCCGCTCGACGCGCCCTTCACCGGCGTTTGGGCGGATATGATCGACAGGAACAACCGTCGCTATGCCGCCGTTGGCGACGGCCGATACGCCGTCGGCAACGCGCCGGCGCGTGAGGCCCATTTTGTCGTGCGCGGCGGCGACAAAGTCGCGATGTTGAGCGTCCTCAACATCGCGACCGCGTGCAAGACGATCGCCGCCGACGCCGCGACCAACATCAACGTCAAGATGTGTCCGATGCGCCTCGCCTTTTGGCAAGGGCTACGAGGCAATGTTCGGCAGGCGCAGGGCTGCTATCTGGAGCCTGGCGCACAGCCAGGAAATTTTACGCCTGACCCCAGCTATGCCGTCTCCTACGCCTCCTATGACGTCGCCACGAAAAGCATCAAATTGGGCGTCATTCTCGCGCACAAGGCGGTCGAGAAATGTTCTCAGATCGTCCCGCTCTATCAGAGATAGGAGGTCCCATTGTTCGCCGCGATTTGGAAAACCGTGCAGAAGGCGATCAATTTCATTTCCCATGTGCTGCTCGCGACGGCGATCTTTTTCGCCGTCACGGGCGTCGTTTTCCCGTTCGTCTATGGCCCCAACGAAATCATGGCCTCCATCGGGCGCTTCGCGATCGCCATCCCCACATTCGTCGTCGGCGGCTATCTGCAGCTCTTGGTAACGCCGGCGCGCCCTTCGCGCCCGCGTCATGACCGCGCGCTGATCGACGACGATGCGGGGCGTTCGCGGGCCGTTCGAGACGGCGCCGCGATCGACAAGGCCCTCGCTCACGCGCGAGACCAACAGCTGGCGTGGTGGGTGAACCATCGCGGTTGATATGAGCCGACGGCGACGCCTCGACCTGCTTCGAGTGACCGAACGTTTTGGCGCCGCGCCCTTTTGGCTGCCGCTCGCTCGAGCCGCGCGCGTTCGAGCGCGCTCTGGCCCTGCTCTTCGAGCAACGCCGCCGCCGTGCATTCGGCACAAACATTTCGGCAAACCCACCCGGCGCCCTTACCGCCATGGGAGGCCGTGAAGCGATTTCTCGCTAATGCCCTTGGCTATCCGATTGTTCACGCAAAAGCGTCTGCTCACGCGGCGCATTTTGGTCGAGCGTCGCGCGGTTGCAGAGCCAGAACACACGAGCCCAGTAAATCACAACCTTCGGCCTCTGTTCGAACATGGCCTCCACAACGAATTTTGCTACCAATAACGTCAACCGCTCAGTGTCGCCGTCAAAATATTCAATGAGAAATTTCGACGTTTCTCGCGCGCTCCTCGTGATCCATTGCTTCCCGTCGATCAAATGTCTTTCATCGATCATGCCGGCCTCCAATCATCAACGCCGCCCGCCGAGTCGGCCGGGTATCGATAACGTCGAAGCGCAGCGCGCGCACCTTACCCCGCGCGCCTTGGAAATAGCCAACGCCACCCGGATGGTAGGAGGCCTTCACTTCAAGGTTATCGAGCCTCGTCCCCGCAATCCGGGGGACCTGCATTTTGGTGCGATCTGTTTGTCTTTTTAAAGGTCGAGAATGGGTTTTTTCATCGGCCGCGTCGTATACATTCGAAAGGCGATTGCGCGCCAATCGCCTTCGAGCTCGCGCGCAGCAACGGTGGGGGTGGAGCAAGCCCCAGCGCGGCGGCGCTCGCAAGGCCGAGTGAAGTTCGCCTCGACATGCGCAAAGCGGCTGCGCCGCGGGCGCGCGACCGAATTGCTGCACCCAGAGGTCAGTCAAGGCGAGACTTGCAGCGCCAGGGGAGGCTGAGCTTTCCGGAGAGCGGCTATCGCAATTGAGAAATGCGGCTTATGACGCCGCCCGCTTCGCGGCGCGCGTCATAAGCCCGTTCCGGCATGCGTTGAAAAGTGTGACGTTTTTGAAACGCGTTCGGAAGTTCAGAGCTGCTATCGCTTTTTGCCCGCGGTTGCTCCAGCCTTCTTCTTCGACTTCGCCGGGGCCCTTGGCGCAGGCGCGGCCTTTTTAGGCTCTTCTTTTTTCTCGGCGGGTAGCGGAGCCGCCGCTTGCCGCGCCTTCGGCTCTATGCTTTGCAGCGAGAATTTGTTTGTATCGATCCTGATCGTGCTCTCTCGTTGATGCGTCACGAGCGCGTTCACTTGCCCAAGATCGATGTCTTGACCGGCGAGCCAGCCCCGCACGATCTTTTCGTCCAGGCCAAGCATTTCCCATCCGGACAGTCCCAAAGCCTCGCCGGTGCGGGTTATCGTGTGAGCCGTAGGATTCCCAAGACCCCTCAGAAGCTGAGAATAGGTTGCGAACGACATGCCGATGGTTTTCAGAAACTCTTCCACGCTCGGGAACTCTCTCGATTTGCGTTGCAACATCGCGCTAAAGATCGTTCCGATGGCGGTTTGCCTAGCCTCACCTTCCTTTTGCGTCCCCATGGTCTTCTCCGTTCCGCCTCCTCATTCCATGCGACGCTACCGCCGCGCCACATCGCCGCTTGACTCGCGACGATTTCCGTTTCAACGCCGCCATGGTGATTCAAAAGGTATATCTTACAAAAAACAAAGTCTAGTGGTTAGCGCGCAGCATCGGTGGTTCAGGGTGGTTTTTCCGCCCAAATTCGTATGCCGCGCCCACATGGCTTCGAAATGACGGTCCAGCGCTGCGGTGTCGCGGATCAAATGCGAGCCATTATTCCCTGGGTTTACGCCGGATAGGCATCGAATGCGCGAATGTTGATCGCCTTGTCCCAGTGGGACCTACGGTTCAAAACAGAAGCTAACATTACAGTTGCGTATTTATCTGATTTCTGAATCTCTGGATCACCATGATTGGTCATGGGGATCACGGGATGTCGGGAGCTTCGATCGAGACGACGCTGGAATTGTGGGCGTCGTCGCTGCGTGAGGTTAAGCGTCGGATGCGACCGCTGTTCACGCAAGCGCGCGTGGCGCTGTCGGCGGAGAATTTCCTTGAAGGTCTGCTCGGCGAGGAGCGCCGAAAGACTGGTTGGATGCGGGCGGAATCCGCGGGCGATCCCGGTCCTTGGCGGCAACAGGCCATTCTGGGTCGCGGCTGCTGGGACGCTGATGCGCTGCGCGACATCGTGCGCGATTACGCGCTCGAAACCCTGGCCGACGACGACGCGGTTCTCGTTATCGACGAGACGGGGTTCTTGAAACAGGGCAAGGCGTCCTGTGGCGTTGCGCGGCAATACACGGGCTCGGCGGGCAAGATCACCAACTGCCAAATCGGAGTCTTCGCCTGCTATGTCGCGCCGCGCGGTCACGCCTTCATCGACCGTGAACTGTATCTTCCCAAGATCTGGACGGACGATCCGGCGCGCATGGCCAAGGCGCATGTGCCGCAAGAGATCGTCGACGGCGCTTCTGGCGGCTTCGCGACCAAGCCAGCGTTGGCGCGCGTCATGATCGAGCGCGCCATTGCCGCGAAAGTTCCATTCTCCTTCGTCGCCGCCGACACGGTTTATGGCGTCGGCGACATTGAGATGGCGTTGCGACGCGCCGGCAAGGGATATGTGCTCGGCGTGAAGTCCAATGACCCGTTTCGCTCCTGGGGCAAGCCGCGGGCCGTCGCCGGAACGGCGAAGGAGATCGCCGACGCTCTGCCCGCGTCCGCATGGCGGCGTCTTTCGGCGGGCGCGGGAACCAAAGGTGAGCGACTTCACGACTGGGCCTATCTCGAACTCGCCGATCTCGATGGCGGTGAATACAGCGAGGCGCTCGCTGGGCAAACATGGACGCGCGGCCTGCTGATCCGCCGTAAGATCGCCGATGGCGATCTCGCCTTTTTCACCACATGGGCGCCGCACGGGACGAGCATCGAACGACTGGCGAAAATCGAAGGACATCGTTGGGCGATCGAAGACAGTTTCGAAGCGACGGAGAACGAACTCGGCCTCGATCACAACGAGACGCGTTCATGGCATGGCTGGCGGCGTCATGTGTCGCTGGTCATGCTCGCCTTCGCCATGATGGCGGCGATCCGCGTTCACGCCAACAAAGCCGCGCCGCCCCCAAAAACAATGCGGCGCAAGGCGAAGACGCTCAGCCGACTTCGCAACTGACGAACCCGTCGCTCATCCGCTGGTCCATGCAGGAAATCCGTCGCATCGCCACGCGCCTCGCGCGCAAACGCATTCGACCAGAGTTTGTCATCGCATGGTCGCTCTGGCGACGAGCGCACCAAGCTCAAGCGAAACGCGCTCATCTAAAATCGCAACTGTAATGCTAAAGAGACGATGGCGCATGATGAAATGAAGCAATCTTGACGTGTAAATAATGGCTTTCGCCGTCATTGCGTCTCCTTCGGATCGCGCTCTATTCGCGCCCCGCGGGCGCTCACGAAGCCGCCGCGGCGTCTTCGCCGTTGATCGGTGACGATCGCTGACGCCCGTTGCACGGGCTGAATTTTGCGCGCCGGGACCGGCGCAGTCCGTAGGGGGCCGAAGGGGTTCCCCTTACGCCCCCAGCAATCGAAAAATCGGGTCTCCCCAGTCTTCCGCGCGCCGCCAGGCGGCGCTTGTGCAGACCGCCGAAGATCCGCGGCGCGGCGCGGATGCTCGGCGCCCCAAGGGGTGGGCGATCCCCCTCCCGATTTTTCGTTTGCACCCCCCTATCCCCGGTTCGCCACCGGGCAAGCGGTATGGCGAGGCCATACGCGCCTTGCCGATAGGGGAAACACCCAGATGGACGATGCACGAGCCGAAGAAATCGCGTTGAAGGCGCTGCGCCTTCATATCGCGCGCGTTGAGAGCGAGGGCGACAAACCCCTCAATCTCGCCGCCGCAATCGAGCTTTGCGACCAGTTCGCAATCTCCGGAATGAAAGCCGAAGACTTCCAGTTGAACGCCGTCGCGAACCTTCTCGCGAGCATGGCGAAATGGCCGCAATCGCGGCTGGGCGACCTGTTCCGTTGCGATCTCGAAGACGCCGCCGAGCACATCACCACTCACGGTCTGATGGCGATGTTCGACGCTTGAACCCTTGGCGGGCCGAGCGCTTGGCCCGTCGCATCCCAAAAAACCTCAATCAGATCAGGAGATAAGAAAATGACCATCAAGAGACAGCCCGCCAAGAAGACCGCCAACCCCCGCGCCGCCGCCAAAAGGGCTTTGAGCCCGCGCGAGACGAGGACCGCGCCGGCGCCCGCCGCGACCGCCAAGGCCGACGAGCGGCTGATGCTGCCGCTGCGTTCGCTGGCGCCGTCCAAGGACAATGTGCGCCGTTTCGCCAGCGAGGCCGGGATCGAGGAGCTTTGCGCCAATATCGCGGCGTTGGGCCTGTTGCAGAACCTGACGGGGCGGAAGACCGCCAAGGGCAAATATGAGATCGAGGCGGGCGCGCGACGCCTGCGCGCCTTGAAGGAGCTGGCCAAGCGCGGCGCCGTCATCGAGCCCGAAGGCGTCAAGGTGACGCTCGACTATCTCGTCCCGGTTTTGGTGAAGGGCGCGGACCACAACGCAACCGAGCTTTCGCTGTCCGAAAACATCATCCGCGAGAACATGCACACCGCCGACGAGGTGGAGGCCTTCCGCAAGCTGATCGAAGACGATCGTATGACCCCCGAACAGGTCGGGGATCGTTTCGGCAAATCTCCCATGACCGTCAGACGGCGCGTGAAGCTGGCGAAGGTGTCGCCGCGCATCTTGGAGGCCTTCCGGGCCGGCGAAGTGACCTTGCAGCATATGGAGGCCTTCGCGCTGTCCGACGACCACAAGGCGCAGGAGGCGACTTTTGACGGCCTGCCCGAATACAACCGCACGCCGGAGGCCATCCGCGCGCGGCTCGCAAATGAGAAGATCGCCGCCAGCCATCGCCTCGCGCAATTCGTCGGGGTGGAGGCCTACAGCCAAGCGGGCGGGACGATCACCCGCGACTTGTTTTCGGAAGACGACGAAGACGCGATCTTCCTCGACGACAAGCCGCTTGTCGTCAGACTGGCGACGGAGAAACTCGAAGCCATCGCCGAGCAGACCCGCAGCGATGAGGGCTGGAAATGGTTCGAGGTCTATCTTCGCCGAGCACGAAAGCCGCAGCGGCTATTCGCGGCTCGCGACCCATGAGCGCGAACAGACGCCGCAGGAGCGCGAGGAGCTTTTCGCGCTCGCGGCCTATATCGACGAGCACGAGGCGGCCTATGACAGCGGACAGATGACGGAGGAGGAGGTCAAGGAATTCGACGCCAAGAGCGAGCGTCAGGACGCCATCGCCGCTTCCTGCATCGTGTTCGACGCGGAGGAAATCCCTCTCGCCGGAATCATCGTCTCCCTCAATTATGCGGGCGAGGTTTCGATCAAGCGCGGCCTTTACCGCAAGGAAGAAGCGCACGACCTCGCCGCCTTGCAGCGCGCCCGTCAGGCGGCGGCGCGGGAGGCGAACGAAGCGGCGGGACTTGGGGAAGGGACCGGGGAGGAGCTCGGCGAACAGGAAGGGCAGGGCGACGGGGCTTCGCCGTGCGCCGTTCACACCCCCGCCGCGACGGCCGAAATCGAGGCCGAGGGTTACAGCCAAGCCGTCACCGAGGATTTGACGATCCTGCGCACCAAGGCGCTCGCGCTCGAATTGAGCCAGCGCCCCAATGTCGCGCTTCACGTCATCATTCATAAGCTGGCGGAGGTCGTCTTTTATCGCGGCGGCAATGGCAAGCCTTACGACTATACGGCGGGCGGCTCTTGCTTGGTGGTAACCGCACAATCTCACGAGAAGCGGCAGGCGGCGCCGGACGAGGACAATCATGCGGCCTTCACGGCTTTCGACGAGCGCCATGTCGTTTTGGCGTCAAAGCTCCCGAACCGCTACGCCGACCTCTGGGCGTGGCTCATCCTGCAGGACGAGAAGACCTTGCTCGACGTGCTGGCCTTTTGCGTGGCCTTCCAGATCGAGGCGAGCTACCGCGATCATCGCGGCGGGGCGATTGGTCATGCCGATCAGATCGCCCTCGCCATGAATTTCGACATGGCGGCGCATTGGCGGGTTTCGACGGGGTTCCTGTCGCGCGTCAGCAAGAAGACGATCGCGACGGCGGCGCGCGAGGCCGGATGCTCGGATGACGCCATCAAGGCGATCGGCGCGGGTTCGAAGTCTGAGGCCGTCGCCATCGCTTTGGAGGCGATGAAGGACCGCGCATGGCTTCCGCCTGTCTTGCGCAACCCCCTCGCGCCGAACGCCGCCGCTGTCGTCGAGGACATCGAGGCTTTCGAGGAGGAGGCGGCCGCCGCCGATCCGGAGGGCGAGGAAACAGGCGAATTTGCCGATGACGGCCACGACGAGGCGGGAGCGCTTGAGAGCGTTTACGGCCCGGGCGACGCCGGCGAATTGACCGAAGCCGCCGAATAGATCGCACAGGGCCGCGCCTCGCGCGCGGCCCGCCCATTTCGAACACGACGGATTGCAGTCATGGCGAAACTCACCAAACAGCAGCGCAAGGCCCATGCCGAGGCCGAGGCGATCTTGACCAAGGACCGCATCACCGACGACGAGCGGGACTTCGTTTTTCAGAACTGGCACGAAGGCGCGACGCATGAGAACGGCGCGGCGGGCGCGTTCTTCACGCCCTTTGGACTGGCTTGCGACTTCGCGCTCGACGGGGCAGGGCGGCGCGTCATCGACCTTTGCGCCGGCATCGGCGTTCTGTCCTACATCATCCACCACCGCAGCAAATGGGGCGAACGCCTCGCCGAGATCACCTGCGTCGAGATCAATCCGCGCTATGTCGCGGTTGGGCGCAAACTCTTGCCGCAGGCGCGCTGGATCAACGCCGATATTTTCGACTGGCGGACGCTCGACCTCGGTCATTACGACGTGGCGATTGCCAATCCGCCATTCGGTCGCGTCAAACGCTCCGGCGACGCGCCGCGCTATCGCGGCCCCGAGTTTGAGTTTCACGTCGTGGACATCGCCCGCGAATTTGCGGAGCGCGGCGCGTTCATCGTGCCGCAGGAGTCCGCGAGCTTCCGCTATTCCGGGCGCCAATGTTTCGACCGCCGCACCTCCGGGCGCGGCGTCGACTTCGAGCGCGCGACCGGCGTCTTTATGGACATCGGCGCGGGCGTCGACACCCACTTTCACCGCGACGAGTGGAAAGACGGCGCGCCCCTGTGCGAGATCGTTTGCATCGACTTCGAAGCGGCGCGCGAACGCGAGGCGCAGGAAAGGCGGCGCCTCGACGCCTATGCGGTCCCGGCGATGCAGCCCGGCGAACAAATGGCTTTGCTGTTGTGAGAGGCGAGCTGAGGCGCTCGCCCGAGGGGAACCCCGCGCCGCGTTCCCCTCGACCCTTCCCCACCCCGCGGGCGTCGACCATCCATCCCCGACGCGCCAGACCTCCGTTTCCCGCGCAGGGCGGCTTCCCGGGCGGGGCGGCTTTCCTTTCCGCTACGTCTTAGGCAGAATATTAAACCATGCAGATCAAAGCGAAGACCGTCGCGAGAATATTGGGAGGCCATGCCGCAGGCGGAGGCTTCCTGTGTCATTGCCCGGTGGCGAGCCATGGCAAGGGCAGGGGAGATTTGCGCCCGTCGCTCGCCGTCCGCGACGGCGACCGCGCCCTGATCTACAATTGCTTTGCGGGCTGCGATCCCCGCGACGTTCGCGCCGCGATCGACAGGCTCGATGTGAACGGGGCGCCGCGCCTCAACCCGTCCCCGGCGCCGGCGCGCGCAAAGCGCAAGACGACGACAGCCGACGCCCTCGTCCTCTGGCGCTCAGCGCAGCTCGTCGCCGGCACTCCCGTCGAGACCTATCTTCGCTCGCGCGGCTTCAGGGAGCCGCCGCCCGCGACCATCCGGTTTCTTCCGCGCTATCCCTATTCGAGCCGGAAATCCTTCGCCTGCATGATCGCCGCCGTTCAGGCGCCGACGCGCGAAATCGTCGCCGTGCAGCTGACCTTTCTTCACTCGGGCGGGCAGCGTAAAGCCGATGTTCTCGAGCCGCGCCGCGCCATCGGCCCGCTCGGCCCCGGCGCGTTGCGCCTCGCGCCGGTCGCGGAACATGTCGGCCTTGCCGAAGGCTTCGAGACCGCATGGGCCGCGCAGCTCATGCACGACATGCCCGTTTGGGCGGCGCTTGGAAACAAACGATTTTTGAGGGTCGTGTTTCCGGCCGAGGTTAGGCGCGTGACGGTCTTCGCGGACGATGACGCTCCGGGCTTGCTCTATGCGGAGAAATTCAGGGAAGCGCGCCCGGCGCTCGGCGTCGCGATCGCGACGCCGGGAGGCGGCATGAACGACTTTTCGGAGGTTCGGCAGCGCGAGCGAGCAGGCGCGAAAGCGGCGCGCGACCCCATCCTTGTTCGCTAAAACGTCGTCGAAACCAGAGCGTTAGCTTAACAATATGGTCGACGCAGAGGCCAATTTCCCAGCGTGGGCGCGCCACCAAGCCCGACTTGCACCAATTCCGGCCTTCGCATATGCTTCGCTACACTATGTATCGTGAACCGCACCACGAAGGAGCGAATATGCGCGTCGAGCCGCAAAGCCCCGCCCATCGAGGCTCAGGTTGGCCCCGACCGGTCGCCGCTCGTCAAGGCGACCCTGCGGGCGCGCATCGCGCGGCCTTGACGCGCCGCCCGGGCGAGGCCCGGTCCAATGCAAATTCTCTCGGGAGGTTTGCAATGTGCCGGGTCGCAACATGTCTGATCCTCGCGACGCTCGGGACCGCGCCGACGGCCGCTCAGCAGTCCGAGACGCATCGCGTACTCGCGGAAAAACTTGACCTCACCCAATCGCCGATGGGCAACGCGCAGCTTCAGATTTGGAGCGACAAGCTCGACGCAATCATCGCGAACCGGCGTCAGCTTCTCAGCACCGTCCCGAACCTCAATCTGAAACTCACCACGACGGCCTTTACAACTTCCTTCAAGGACCGCGACCGAACCATCGTCGTTTCCGCCGTGCATTATCAATGTGCCTCGTCAAACGACACGCCGTTCAAGCTCGAATGCCCCGCGCGCGTCGTAGAACTGCGCGGCGGGAAAATCCGGCTGCTTGCGGAAGTTCCCGATTTTCCGATCTCAGCGAAGCGCGGTGAAGCTGGCTTCGACGCTTCGACGAACAGCGACACGCAATACATGACCGTCCTGACCTTCGATCCGGCCGATCAGCAAATCGCTGCGAAGGTCACCTACGACGGCGAGACCAGGAGCGAAACACCCATCAAATTGCGATAGGCGAGCATTCCAATGCGACACGCCGTTTCCGCGCGTTCGGCTTGCATTGCGGGCCTCATCATTGCCGCTCCCCCAATCGCCCTTGCTTGCGCCACTTACAACGCTGCGCAGGTCAGCCAAGCCATTCAGAATTCGCCCTATGCCAGCGACGCGCTGAAAAGCAGTTCTTGTACGTGGGGCGGCGCCTCGCAGGCTGAGTCGGGCGGAAACACCTGTAGCTCCAACGGCAATAATTTCGGCGTGCTGCAGCTCACGAAGGACAATCTTCCCGATGGCGTCACGTCGAGTCAATATCTAAATATGTCCCTTCAACAGCAGGTGGACATTTGGATTCAACAAGCTGGACCAACCACGCAGGGCCGTGCCTTCAACACCCTCAATGGTGAAGTCGGGCAGTCCGTCAATGGCTACCCGGTCACGCAAGGCACGGTTGCCGCGTGCGCCCAATTCGGAGGCCTCATTTGCTCAAAAGACCTCGCGTCCCTCAACGCGTCCGGACAATGCCCGAGCCAGGGTAACGGAGGTGTTCGCGCTACCGGAGCGACGCTTCGGAACGGGACCGCAAATCTCGACGGCAACTCGCAGAGCATCTGTTCCTGGGGGCAGGCCATTCAAAAAAAGATCGACGCCTCGGGATGCAGCAACGGAAATCCGGCGTCACCGACTCAGCCGATAAATTGCCCCTCGCCAGCCCCCGCCACCGGCGGCTTGATCGCCGGGGCTCCAACCTCCGGCACAACCGCCGTCTCGCAGCTCCCAACCACAACGAGCCAGCCCGCTGTCGCCAGCACCGACGTGGTTGTTTCAGGGATCCAAATCTAGGGCAGGCGGCCTGGCGAACAGGGGAAAATGCCTTTCGCAGCGCCTCAGGTCCATAGTTAAAGGAAGACCAGACCGGAGGCATGCCAGGGGGTTCGTTGCTGGTTGAGCCCAACCGGCCATTCGGCGGGCAAAAAACCAGGCATGGTTTCGGGGGAGGCGGCGCAAAACGGGACTATAGTGGCCTTCGCCTATTAGGCGTTGTGCGCCAAAGCGTGGCGAAGGCGGGAGGAGGTCCATCCGCGTCCTGGTTATCAACACTTTATCCGCCGATCGAGCGCGGAAAGTGAGGCGCGCCCGCTATTCTCGCCATGGAATACGTGCCGTATCCTCTGGCGACCGCGCGTGTCGCCCGTAGCGAGCGCGTCCGGGGCGAACTTCAGGCCTTCGAGGACTCCGCCAGCAAATAAAGCCGATGCGGATCGCAAATCACGACCCTTTGGCGCCCGCTCGATACAAGGCCAAGCTCCTGCCAGGCGCTCATGATGCGACTAACCGTATGCAGCGTCGTGCCGGTCATCTGGGCGATGTCTTGCCGAGAGATGGGGAAATCGATCAAAATTCCGTGCTCGGTTTTGCGCCCTCCTTGATGCGCTAAGCGAAGGACGGCGTGAGCTATCCGACGCTCGACCTCTTCGGTCGACATTTCCACAACGCGCGCTTGGGTTTCCTGGAGCCGTTCGCCGAGCGTGCGCATGGTGTCGACCGCAAGACCCGGATGGCAGGTCAGTAACCCGGGCCAAGCGCTGGTTGGCCACGCCAGTACGACGCTGTCCACGACGGCGGCGGCGGTCGCGGGATAGGCGTCGCGTCCGATCGCCATGGCGACGCCGAACATTTCACCGGGCCCGATGAAGCGGATGAGAACCTGTTCTCCTGCCGGCGTGAGCTTATAGGCTCGAACGCGGCCTTGCAGCAGCAGGAAGAAACAATCGGCCCTGCCGCCTTGAACGAAGATGGTGGCGTTCTTCGCGAAACCCACCGAACGCGCTTCGCGCAAAATCTCGTCGATCTGCTCGGGTGAGCAACCGGCGAGGAGGGTTAGATGGGCGACGAGAGAACGGTCGATAGCCGACATATCGGACCCTTTTCATTTACTCTTTGACGAGCGTGGGACGGCGAGGAGCGACCGAACCTCGCCGCTTCGAAAGCGAACATCGCCCATCTTGCCCGACCGCCTGTTTGTTCCAGCGCAACGTCGTAACGGTCAATACCAGCTATCGGGAGCCGGGCCGAATCGAAATGCAGTTCGAGCTTTTGGCCGCGATGGCGTTTGCTCGCGTCGCGCCGCGGGACGGCCTCGCTCGAAGAGCCGAGCGAAGGGGTGCGCGCCACGGCGGCATTCGAGATGGAGATGGCGGCGGCAAGCCTACGCCGATCTAGAGCCCGAAGGCGGGCCGACCGATAGGGGGAATTGAACATGGCGGAAGTTCTGACAAAAGCGGCGGCGCGAAATATCTTTTACGGCGGAACAGTATTTTTCTTCGTGATCTTTGGCCTTTTGGTTGGGAACAGTTTCTATCAGGCGCGCCAAATCGAAACGGCTCATCCAATCAGCGACGCCGTGGCGAGCGGCAAGCGCGTCTGGGAAAAGCACGCCTGCTTCGACTGCCACACGCTGTACGGCGAAGGCGCGCGCTACGCGCCCGAGATCGGTCAGGTCTGGCTGAAATATGGCGGCGCCACTGATGAGAATGGCGCGCGCGAGGCGCTGAAGACCTGGTTCAAGGCGCAGCCGACGGGCGTCGCGGATCGCCACCAGATGCCGAACTTCAAGCTGAGCGAGCAAGACCTCGACAATCTGATCGAATTTCTGCGCTGGACCAGCGCTGTCGACACGCAGGGTTGGCCGCCCAAAAAAGCCCACTAAACGCATCCTCCTGAAATTCGCACGGCGCAAGGAGTCGACGCCATGAAATATCAATCGCAACAGGTCGCGAAGCTCTACTTTTATGGAGCGATGCTGGTTTTCACCCTGCAGATCGCCTTCGGTCTGCTCGGCGCGATCAATTACGTCGCGCCGACGCTCATCCCCGTGGAGATTCTACCGTTCAGCGTCGCCCGCATGGTGCACACCAACGCCGCGATCGTTTGGATGCTCATGGGATTTTTCGGTTCCGCCTATTATCTCCTGCCGGAGGAGACGGAGAACGAACTCTACAGCGTGCCGCTCGCCAAAATCCAGTTCTGGGTTTTTCTCGTCGCCGCGGTCGTCATCGTCGTGGGCTATCTCTTCGGCAATTACGACGGCCGCTCCTATCTCGAGCAGCCCTGGTATCTCAAAGTCGGCATCGTCATCGTCGCGCTTGTGTTTCTGTTCAATTGCTCGATGACGGTGCTGAAGGGCCGCAAAACGGTCATCTCCAACATTCTCCTGCTGGGCCTGTGGGGCATCGCCGTCTTCTTCCTCTTCGCCTTCTACCAACCCGCCAACATCGTCATCGACAAAATCTTCTGGTGGTGGGTCGTGCATCTGTGGGTCGAGGGCGTTTGGGAATTGGTGCTCGCCGCGCTGCTTGCATTCCTGATGATCAAATTGACCGGGATCGATCGTGAGATCGTCGAGAAGTGGGTCTACATCATCGCTGGAACGGCGCTGTTCACTGGCATCCTCGGCACGGGCCATCACTATTATTGGATCGGCACGCCGGGCTACTGGCAGTGGATCGGCAGCATTTTCTCGGCGCTGGAGCCGTTGCCCTTCTTCGCCATGGTGGTCTTCGCCTTCATGATGGTTTGGAAGGGCGGACGCGAGCATCCCAATAAGGCGGCTCTGCTCTGGTCGCTTGGCTGCGCGGTGGTGTCGTTCTTTGGCGCCGGCGTCTGGGGCTTCCTGCACACGCTCGCGCCGATCAACTATTATACGCATGGCACGCAGGTCACCGCCGCCCACGGTCATCTCGCCTTTTACGGCGCTTACGCGATGATCAACCTCGCGATGATCACTTACGCCATGCCGCAACTCTTGGGCCGCGCTCCCTATAACCAGATGCTCAACATGTGGAGCTTTTGGCTTACCACGAGCGGCGTGGTCTTCATGAGCGTCACCCTGACCTTTGCGGGCGTGTTGCAGACGCATCTCGAGCATGTGATGGGAATGGACTTCATGGAAGTGCAGCAGCAATTGTTGCTGTTCTACTGGATGCGCCTGATCGGCGGCGTGGTGACGGCGATCGGCGCCGTGCTGTTCATCGCATCGATCGTGCTTCCACCCAAGGAAGAGACTGTCGCCAAGGCCTCCTTCGCGCCAGCTGAGTGATCGCGCCAAGGGCCGGCTCCGCAATAGGAGCCGGCCTCTACCCAAGGAGACCCGATGCCCGCGCCTCTGCCGGCCGAGAACACCGTCGAACCGGTTCCCTACTATCTGCCGATCGGCGACGAATGCACGTTGTTCGAGCACGCCTATCGCCGACGACTGCCGCTTTTGCTCAAAGGTCCGACGGGCTGCGGCAAGACGCGCTTCATCGCGCATATGGCGGCGAAGTTGAAGCGACCGCTTTTTACGATTCCCTGTCATGACGATCTGACTGCCGCCGATTTGACGGGCCGCTACCTTCTGCGCGGCGGCGATACGGTTTGGGTCGACGGCCCATTGACGCGCGCGGTCCGTGAGGGCGGCATTTGCTACCTCGACGAGGTTGTCGAGGCGCGCAAGGACGTCACCGTCGTGCTTCACCCTCTGACCGATCATCGCCGCATCCTGCCGCTGGATAGAACTGGGGAAACATTGATCGCGCCGGACGAGTTCATGCTCATAGTCTCGTACAACCCCGGCTATCAAAACGTGCTCAAATCCCTGAAGCCGAGCACGCGCCAGCGCTTTGTCGCAATGGAGTTCGATTTCCCGCCGCCCGCGGCGGAGGTTCAGGTGATCGTCGCCGAAACCGGCCTGGCGCGCGAACGCTGTCTGCCTCTCGTCGCCTTGGCCGGGCGGTTGCGCGCCTTGAAAGGCGTCGACATCGAGGAAGGCTGCTCGACTCGCCTGCTCGTCTATTGCGCCGCGCTGATCGCCGCGGGCATGCGGCTCGAAGACGCCGTGATGGCCGCCATCGTCGAGCCACTGACCGACGATCCGGAAGTCAAGCAGGGTCTCATTGAAGTGGCCCGCGTGACGCTCGGGTGAGGAAGGCGAAAAGTGGCCGGTTTTTGGGACTTGTTCGAACCGGAGGAGGCGATAGGACGCCGCTGGCACCAACTCGTCGGCGCGGGCGCGTCCTGGCCGCGGCATCCGGAGGCGAGTGTCGATCTTGCGGCGGTCAAGGGTCCGCTCGCGGTGTTTTTCCGGGGCCTCGGCGGCGCCGCTGGTCTCGCCATCGCCGCGACGACGCCCCAAACCTCCGGGCATCGACTGTCGCAATGGCTGCGCTTTTCACTGGGCGAAGAACGGATCGATCAAGCGAGACGGGACCGCAATGCGCTCTATTTGCCGGCGCGATTGGATGTATTCCCGGATCCCACTCTCAATCGTGATCTCTACTTCTGGCTGGCGGCGTTTTTTGTGCATCGACCGATGCGTCCAAAGGCGGGCGATTCCGATCCGCTGCGGCGTGATTTGATTTTCCTGCGCAACGCCCATGAAGCGACCAGCGCGACGCTGGCGGAAAATTCTGGTCTTGCTCCCCTTCACGCGCGCCTTTGCGAGAATCTTCGGCGCCTTCGCCCGGCGCGTCAGTTGCCGAAGGTGGAGACCATGGTCGAACGCGCCGTCCTCGCATTGCTGGGAGATACTGAGGACTGCGGCGAGTTTTGGAACGTCATCAAGGGCGCCGCTGGTTTCGAAGCCATCGAGGCCCCCGCGCGTTATCGCCCCTTCTTGCCGGTTCCGCTTTGGGGCGAGGCGATAGAGGAGGGCGGGACCACCCCCGCAGCTTCCGACGAGCCGGCGGCGCCAGAAAGCGCTGCCGTGCATGAGGTCATCGACGAGCGCGTGCGCATCGCAACTCGCCGACCGAGCGACCAGATGGATCGCAAGGATTCCCTCATCCTGAACCGCTTCGAAAAAATTCTGACCTTCATAAATGCTCTCAACATCAACCGCGCCGTTGACGACGACGATCCGGATGGCGCGCGCAAGGCGCTGGCGGACGCCGAAGAAATCGGCCTGTCCAGCCGCGCCAAGCGACCGACGACGCGTCTGCGGTTCGATCTCGACCTTGCCCCGCCAGCCAGCGAGGGCGGTGTCCTCGACGGGCAATTCGTCTATCCCGAATGGGACTACAAAGCCCGGCGATATTACGCGCGTCATTGCGGCGTCGTCGCGGGCATCGCGCCCGCTGCGGGTGAAGACTGGCGGCCGGACGCGGCGGCGTTAAGCCGGATAAAGCGGATTCGTAAACAGTTCGAGGCGTTGCGCCATCTTCCGGCGATATTGCGGGGCGAAGTCGACGGCTCCGAACTCGATCTCGAAGCGCTGGTGCGCTCCCGCGCCGATTTTCGCGCCAACGGCTGCGGGTCCGACCGCATATATTGCGCGCGGCGCCGCGTGGAGCGCGATCTCTCGGTGGCCCTGCTTGTCGACGTCTCACTTTCGACCGACAGTTGGATCGCCAACCGCCGCGTTCTCGAAATCGAAAAGGAAGCGGTGCTCACGCTCGCCCATGGTCTGGCGGCTTCCGGCGACGATTATGGAATATTCACTTTCACTTCCAGGCGTCGCGACTGGGTGAAGGTCGACTGCGTAAAGGATTTTGACGAGCCGTTCGGAACCTTACCCTCCATGAGAATCGCCGCGCTCAAACCCGAATTTTATACGCGCACCGGCGCCGCCATCCGTCACATGAACGCGAAACTGAAGGCTCGACCAAACGGCCATCGGCTGTTGCTCGTGCTGACAGACGGCAAACCTAACGACGTGGATCACTATGAGGGACGCTACGGCGTCGAGGACACGCGCCGCGCCGTATTGGAAGCCCGCCGCGATGGCGCCGTAGTGTTCGGGATAACGATCGATCTCAAGGCGCAAGACTATTTTCCGGCTCTGTTCGGCCGCGGCGGCTACGCCATCGTCGGCGACGCGACCCGCCTTCCCGCCGCATTGCCGGCGATTTATCGCCGACTCGCGGCCGGTTAGAAGAGGTTGGCTGGGAAATTCGTTCAATGGATCCGATTCACGCGACAACGAGAAAACGTCCCGGCGCGATGACGCGGAAAGAGCTGGTAATCGAATCGCCCATGCAAGAACGTCGGAGACCGTGGAAATGCCCATATATCTCGTCCGCGAATATAACATGGGCGTTGCGGTGCCCGACTGGCAAGAAGTCCGAGCTGCAAGTGAGGCTGATGCGGCAGAAATAATTTGCGGTGTCAAATTACGAACTGAGGGCATGCGACGAGATTTGCGAGCACACGTAAGGAGACTGGGCGATCCCTCGCAAGCTAGGCCCATAACTTTGGCATTTTACGGCGACCCACAGCCGGAATGACCCAATTGGTTATTGACCGGGCGCTCAACGGAGGCGGCGAGGCGACGGATCAAGCGATTCCCGCATTTCTGCACTCTCTGCTCGAATATCTGTCTCCCAAGTTATGCAGTTTGTAACCCCTCGCTTTGCGTCTCGGCCGCTATCGCCGAATGCCGCGAGACGTTTTAGCCTCACGCCACCGTCCGTTGCCGATTGCGCGCCCCCATGCCCGTGCGCCGTCTGTAGGTTTGCAACCGGTCGCTTTCGCGCATCCAAGGTTAAGCAGGGGATTCCATGCGGAAAGCCTTTCTTGAGAATTGTTCTCCCACGTTGAGAAGCATCGATGAGAGACCAAGCAAGGTCGTGGGGTTACGATGCGAACTCGGGCAAGTCCAGGGCGGTTGGGTCGTCGTCGTCGGCGCCGAGTTGGCGTGATCGGCCGACATTACACAATACACGATTGCGCAACGCTTCGCACCGCGCGCCGCCGAACGGGAACACGTCGGTAAGGGCGCCCGCAAAGCTCTTCGCGAGCTCCCGCTGGATGAGCGCGCGTGCGCGGTGCAGCCTGGTTTTGACAGTTGCTTCTGGAATCCCAAGCTGCTCCGCGACTTCCGCGCCGGACAATTCTTCAACGCTGCGCAAGACGAAAACCGCGCGAAAGTCGGGCGGAAGCGTATCGATTGCCCGTTCGAGTAAAATCCGCACCTGAGTTCTCGACATCGAGCTTTCCGGATCGCTCCCGCAGTTGGGAAACATGATGACGCGCGACATTTGGTCGCTTGTCTCATCGAGTTCTACGGTGGACTTGGCGCGGCGCTTTCGTCCTAAAACTTCATTGATAAGAATGCGCAGCAACCAGGTGGAGAGCGCCGATTCTTTGCGAAAAGTAGAAAGATGCGCATAGGCCCGCATCCAGGTCTCCTGCACAATATCCTCAGCCTCAACGCTGTCGCCTGACATAGCCCTTGCTGCTCGATAGAGCCTGCGGTTGTAGCGTGGCAGGAGCGCGGCAAACGCCGCCGCATCCCCTCCGACCACCAGGTCGATGAGTGCAACGTCGGTCAGTTGCGCCAACTCAGCGTCTACTGATCTTGCTTCGGCGCTTCTTCTCATTTCAGAACTCTCCGGCCATTGGCTCCGCTTCGGTTAGATGCGGCATCGCGAGAAAGGTTCCCGAAAAATTGTCGGGAACCTTCGTGCCCTTCCAGCATCTATTGTCACGTTATCGCTCCGCAAGGGAACCCGCCAACAAGGAAGCTCGAAAATGTCCAGCCTTTATGAACGTGTCGGCGGCGAAGCAGCCGTCAACGCCGCGGTCGAACTCTTCTATCGCAACGTCCTCGCTGATGGTCGCATCGCGCGCTTTTTCGAGGGCGTCAATATGGAAGACCAGATCGCCAAGCAGAAATCCTTTTTGACCATGGCCTTCGGCGGTCCCAACAAATACTCTGGTCTCGACATGCGCAACGCCCACAAGCGCCTCGTCGAGAAGGGGCTCAACGACTCGCATGTCGACGCAGTGATCGAAGACCTCAGCAGAACCCTTCGCCAACTTGGCGTCGCCGAGAAAGAAGTCAAAGAGGTCGCCGCGCTCGCAAATTCGGTGCGCGACGACGTCCTGGGGCGCTGACGACCTTGTCGCTGCTGACATACGAAGATCGCCCGGTGGACATTGCACCGGGCGAGACTGTTCTGGAGGCGTTGCTGCGCGCCGGGATCGACGCGCCAAGCTCATGCCGCACCGGCAATTGCCAGACATGCATGCATCGCGTCGTTGCTGGGAGACCGCCGGAGGAGTCGCAACGCGGCCTCACCGAGGCGCAGAAGGCGATCGGATTATTCTTGCCCTGCATATGCAAGCCGAATGCCCCACTGACCGTCGCGCCGCGGGACGAAGCCGGCGCCAGCATCGACGCCGCAGTGCATTCGATCGAGCGACTCTCACACGACGTCATGCGGCTGCGTGTCGAGGCGGAGAATTTCGAATATCGGCCGGGGCAGTTCCTCGAATTGATCGCGGGCGCCGACCTCAAGCGCCATTACTCGCTTGCGAGCCACCCGGAAGACGACCCATTCCTCGAAATGCACATCCGGCTGCACGAGAAGGGACGGATGAGCCGTCACCTGACGGAAGCTCTCGCGCCCGGCCATCGCCTGCATGTAGCGGGTCCTTCGGGGACCTGTTTCTACGAAGGCGTCGACGCCGAGCAACCCCTGGTCCTGATCGGCGCCGGCACTGGCCTCGCGCCGCTCTATGGCGTGCTGCGCGACGCGCTGAAGCGCGGCCATCGCGGGCCCATCCGGCTCTATCACGGCGCGCGCGACAGCCGAGGCCTCTATCTGCGCGACGAACTCGAACTTCTCGCCGCCACGCGCGACAATCTCGTCTATCGCCCCTACGCCCTCGATCCGAACGCGCCACTGGGGGGCGACGTTGCGGCGCTGGCGCTCGAAGCCGAGTCGGCACTCGAACATTCGGCCTTCTTCCTCTGCGGGGGAGAGAATCTCGTGAACCGACTCAAACGCGAACTTTTCATGCGCGGCGCGAGCCTCAAATCAATCCGCTTCGACGCCTTCACCCCCGCCAGCTAAAAGAATCGGGCGACGGGTGTCCAGCGTCGCCGACGGTACGGCGTAAAATCTGGCGAGAGTCGCTATCGGCCGCTTTTCAGCATGTCTACGATGGCCGACAGTGATTACGGCAAGCCCATTAGTCGCGGCTACGACAGTGAAGGTTCCGCAGCATTTCCGTTCGTGGCGCGAACCCGCAGCGCGGGTACGCGTGCGTCCCGGCGGCGATTTCGGGTTTAGCGAACCCGTTCAAACGAAGAGGGCGCGACGCAGGCGGCCCCCTCCGGACCTTCGGGCTCAAACTTCGCACGGGAGTTCGCGCGTCATGCTAATTTCGACCCGCCATGGCGCGCCGACCACTCCCAGTCGAGATCGCGCTCCCCTCAGAACGCCTGTTTCAGCCCAGAAAAAAAACTGCTGCAGGGCTGAAAGGGCGAAGGAGGGTGCTCCCCGCTTGCGGGAGATTCAAACCCGCCGGGATCTAGCAGTTTATGCAGGGCCAGGAAAATGATAGAACCGCGCGTTAACTATTTGATATAAAAGGCTTTTAGTTCCATAATGCGAATTATGCGAATCGCGTTTGTAGCCCAAGAGAGCTATTGGATTTTAGAACCGAAGGGCTGCATTTTGACTTTTAGCGGACGGGTAGCCTGCTACCACAGGTAGCCCGCTACCGAAAATGGCCGTGGGCGCCCGGTTTCAGCGGATGGCTATGACGGTTCGCCCATCTTTTGGGTGTGCGCGTCTCTGAGGCACTTGTGAGCGCGCATCTCCGACCCCGTGAGGTCCCTTTGTCCCTTTGGATCAGTTGACAACGATACTCTTTCCCCCAAAAAATCTTGGAGGGCGCGTATCTTGCGTTTTCACGGGGCTATACTCCTGACTCCGGTAACGATTCGGCGAAGTTCGTCCTTCGAGAATTGTTGCGCCGAATACGCTTCTCACTGCTGCAATGGCCAAGACGACCCGCCGATATTCCGAAAAAACCATCAAGCTTCTGTTCGGAAGCTGCGGAAACGAATGCGCGGAGCCCACTTGCACGAACAGGATCATCGCCGAGGGCAAGCCTAAATCCGATGCCGCCGTCATTGGCCAAATTTGCCACATCTATGCAGCCGCCGATAGCGGTCCGCGCGGCAAGCCCGGTCTGACCGAGAAAGCGCGCAATGCGCCGGCCAACCTCATTCTGCTGTGCGGCCATCATCATCCGCTTGTCGACAAGCAGTGGGAGACCTATCCCGCAGAGATGCTGGTCGCCTGGAAAAAGGCGCATGAGGCCAAATTCCAGGAGGGAACGGCGGAGGCAATACAGCAGCAGGCCGCAATGCAGCGGCTGGCCTTCCTGACTGATTACTCTAACGACCAGATTAACGCGGAAATCGAACGTATTCGAAAGGCGCGGTTTCTGGCGGGCTTTGTTACCAAGGAGGCGGCGAGCGTTTTGGCCACTCGCGTCGATGCCGCGGAATTCGCCGGCGGCTCGAGCGATACCCGGGCTCGCGCGCTGGCGTGGTGCGCGCGCCTGCTGTCACAGGACGACACGTCCGTCCAGGCGCAAGTCCTCCTCGCCAAGGCAAAAACCTTGGGCGCCGGTGAAGAAGCCATCATCGCCGAAGCGTTTCTGACATCCGTAAACGACAAAGCTCCGGCTCTCGCCATGCTTGCGCACATACCTTCGCCCGCGGCCCGTTCCGCAGCACTGCGTATCGTGAACAATCAAGATGGCGCGAAAAATTCGATTTCCTGGTTTGACAAGACCGGACTCGCGCTCACGGATCTTGATGCCGACGGCAAGCTGCTTCTTCTCATGAATGCACTGAGCACGGAGGAGTGGACCCGCGCTGCGACCATAGCTGGTGCGATGACCGACGATGATTTCCGTGAAGCGCCCGTGCTGCAGCATGCGGTGGCGATGGCCGAACTCGTTCAGGCTGTGCCGCTGGAGTTCCGGATAGCCGTCATGAGCCAGGTCCCCTTCGAGGCGTGCAGCTTTCCGCTCGCCTCAGACGACACGGCCCTGGCGGCCCGAAGACGTGCGGGCGCTTTGTTCGGTAAATCCTCCGACTTCGCGCAATCCATGGGCGTCGCCG
The DNA here is from genome assembly GCA_963699455.1 of uncultured Alphaproteobacteria bacterium. GTDB lineage: Bacteria > Pseudomonadota > Alphaproteobacteria > Rhizobiales > Beijerinckiaceae > Methylocystis. The sequence continues at coordinate 76,163 of CAVOTY010000005.1, forward strand.
CCGCCTCCAATCCGGATTCCGATTACGCGCTCTGGCTCAAATTGCGCGACCCGCAGGATCGTACGCTGGGCATGGAAGAGCTGCGCGCCAGCATGCGCGATCCGGCGCAGTCGCTGCGGCGGCTCAATCTCGCACTTCAGTTTGGCATCAAACTCGATCTCGCGGCGATCGAATGGCAGATCGAGCAGCGCATCGCCCTCTCAGGTAAGGGCACAGCGGACGAAGCCTTCGCGCGATTTGCGCTCGCCTTTGCGCAGGCAAATCCCCGCGCAGCCGCGGAATACATCGCGCGACACCGGGCGCAACTCTATGAGCACCTGCAGAAGAACGCGATTCAATCGATCGAAATCGAACTGCTGGCGCGTAGCGGGCTGATCGACCAGGCGAACCAGCACCTCGCGCAGGCGGTTGCGGACGGCATGGGTGAACTCGAACAGCAGTCCCTGCGAAGGATTATCGCCGAAGCCGCTGGGGACGATCCCGCCGCCGCGCGCAGAAGGCTGTACGAACAAACCGGCGCCCTCCGCGATCTTGTGAACCTGGCCAACCTGCTTGAGGAATGTAAAGCGTGGGCGGAATTGCTTCCCTATGCCGAGGCGCTGTTCGCGCGGACCGGCGCGCTGGAGGATTCCTCGCGAATTGCGACCGCGCTGAACGCCGCTGCCGAATACGGCAAGCTCTATGACTTCCTCGCGGCACACCCGGACCTCGTTCGACAATCCGTCGGCCTGCGAACCGTTTGGGCATGGTCGCTCTATCGCGAAGGCCGGTTCGACGAGGCTAGATCTGCATTAAAGGAGTTATCGGCGGCAAGGGACGACGCCAATGACAGGGCGTTGCGCGTCAACCTCGCCATTGCTTCTGGCGCTTGGGACGATCTCATCGCATACACGACGGCAGAATGGGAGCGCCGCGAACATCGCACCGCCGCCGAACTGCTCGCCGCGGGACAGCTCGCCCAGGCCGTTGCTGCGCCCCATGCCCGCGATCTCATAACTGCGGCAGCCGAGCGGTCTGCCGACGCCCCGGCCATCTTGGCGGCCGCCTACTTCCATGCGACCAGCGCCGGTTGGGAGCAGAACGCAACAACCAGCCAATGGCTGAGCCGGGCGGCCGCTATCTCCGGCAGCGATGGTCCGCTACAATCCATGTCGATGAAAGAGCTGCTCGACCGGAAGCCGGAATGGGACAAGCGGGAGGCTTCGGTCTGGCAGCAGCTGAATGCCGGTCAGATACCAGTGTTCGGCGCGGCGCACATGCTGGGGCGATCCCTCATCGATTTTATGCTGCTGCCATCACTGGCCAATATGAACGAGCCCGATCTACGCCGCCGCAGCATCGTCTATGCCTATAGCGGCACCCGCCCGGATTTTGTCACGCCAAAACCCGAACGCATTGCGTTGGATCTGGCCGCCATCATCACGCTGGCGCGTCTGGATCTCCTGGATGTCGTTCTCACGACCTATACCGATGTCGTGATACCGAACACCACGCTCGGATGGCTGTTGCAGGAACAGCAAAGGGCCCGCTTCCACCAGCCCAGCCGGATCAAGGAGGCCCATCTTCTCAAGCGGCTGATCGCGGCGAAGACTTTGAACGTTCTGCCGCCGCTCACGGTGCGCAACCAGGCCCTCGATCGGGAAGTGGGAGCCGCGCTTGCCGATCTGCTGATCACGGTGCGCGCCAAGATGGAATCGGACAGCGGAACGCTGCGCTACGTCGTTCGATCGGCGCCGGTCCATCGCATCGGATCGCTCATGGAGGAAGAGGCCGATCTGTCCGCCTATGCGGACGTTCTTTGCAGCTGCCAGGCTGTTGTCGCGAAGGTGCATGCCAAGAGCCTTCTGGTGGCGGGCGAAGCGGAAGCCGCGCGCTCCTATCTGAAGCTTCACGAACGCAGTTGGCCGTTGGAGCCTGCCATCGCCGATGGTGCCGAACTCTATCTCGATCACCTGTCCGTGACCTATCTGAGAACCGTGGGCGTCCTCGACAAACTGCAAGCGGGCGGCCTCACTGCGTTCATAGATGACGCCACGGACATCGAAGCCAATCGCTTGATTGCATTCGAAGCTCTGGCGGATCGTCAGTTGGAGGTCATCGAGACGATCCGGCGCTCACTCTCCGAAGGACTCAGGTCAGGGCGTGTGCACGCCGCGCGCTCTCGCGATGTCGATGAGGGCGAGATGATCAGCATGCACCCGACCTTTGCGGTTCTGGGCATGGGCGAGAACGTCGATGCCTTCGTTGTCGACGATCGCTTCGTCAACCGTCATGCCTCCATGACCGACAAGAACAAGCAGACGGCCATTCTGACGACGCTTGACCTGCTACAGGATCTCGCGGATCGCTCCGTGATCACACAGGCGATGCTATTCGCCCACCGCACAGATCTGCGCCGCGCCGGATATCAGCTCATCCAGATCACCGAAGAGGAGTTGATCTTTCATCTCGATCACACGCGTGTGGAGGCAGGCGTCATCGTCGAAACCGCCGAGCTTCGGGCTGTCCGAGAATCCGTGTTGCAGGCGCGCATGAGCAAGATACTGCAAATCCCCACCGAGGCGCCGTGGCTGCAAAGAAGCATGGACGCGGTGGTGCGGGTTTTCAGGAAGGTTTGGCGCATGAAGACAGGCTCGCAGGAGGCCGAAGCCTATTCCGAATGGCTGATAGGGTTGCTCGACATTCGGGGTTTCGCGGCGTCGGCTGTGGTCGGAAACGAACGCAACTTCGCGCTCTATGCGTATGCTGCGCAGGTTCTGCAACTCATGTCGTTGCTGAAGGAGCCGAAAGAGGAGGTTAAGCGAGCCTACGACGCATGGCTCGACGAGGCCGTCTTCGAGGACATTAGGCAAACGCAACCAGAGGTCTTTGCTTGGCTGGTCGAGCAATGCCGCACTCTTGTCGCCCTCGCCGGGCAAATGCCTACCGCGGAAGTGGAGCGCTGATGTCGCGGGCAGCCAAAATCCATGAGGCGATTGCGAGGAAGATGACGGAATCCTTCCCGGGCTCGATCCGGGAGGCGCTGATTTCGGGCCCCGCATTCCGAAAAGAATATGGCATCACGGTGGACACGGTTCTGTCCTTCGGAAAGAGCCGAGTGGCGTTCCAGCGTTCCGCCCTCCTGGAAGCGGTGCGCCGCACTTTCCGTACGCGAAAGAACAAGTCCAGCGTCAAAGACCAGGCCGGGCAGAGCTGGACGGTCGAGTTCGACAAGGACGCGAAGCCGGCGCACATCCTATTGTCGCGCCACAAACAGCGCATTGTGATCATGTCTTTTTTGTTGTTATCGCCGGGCAAGACTTTGCGCCTCAATGCGTTTCGCCAGGAGGCCGACCGCGTGGGCCTGCCAGAGCAGGACAGGAAGACATGGGAGGATCTGCTGGCAACGCGTGCTCCTGACGACGATGAACATGCTGCCATTCAGGAGGATCTGAACGCCACGCCGATCGCAGTGCAGAACGGGATCCACGAAAGTCTGGTTGAGGGCAGCGTTTCGCTTCACACCGTCATTCCACACTCGTCAACCTATTACGAGCGCCTGATCGGAGCCTGCAGGGAGGGCGAGAATTTTGATACCTATATCGCCAACGGATTGCGCCGGAAAGTGCAGGCGCTCATGGCGTGGAATCCTGTGCGGGGCTATCGTCAGTCTTTGCTGCTAGCCGCGCAACCCACAATCAATCTTGAGGTCGCCGCATCCGCGCCACCGCAGGTGCAAAGAGTAAAAGTCTGGGACGAACTCGCCAGGACGGGCGGTGTGCTGTCGTTGGCCGTGGCGATCGAGGCAGGCTTGGAGCAGGCGCAGTCTGTCCCCTTGCTGCGCGAGCCACTTGGCCGCCTGATCGAGGCAGCAGTTGCTGCCGCGCCCGTCGCCAAGGTCGATCCCTACGAATTGTTGTCGTCGCTGATCATACTTAGCTATGGTGAAATCGCCTATTCGCGCCTGCTGGCGGCAAAGCCGCCATACTGGCGCCGTCTCGCCGCCATTGCGCACGCGGCCATGATGGCCAGTTGCATCGCCGAGGTTGGTGGTGATGCAACGCAGTTCATCGACTGGGCCAAATCGGCACGGGCTCAGATCTTTCTTCTCCAATGTTTTGTCGACAATCGCGAAGAGCCGCGTTGGATGGCTGAAATGATTCTGCCGGGCCAGCTCAAGAATGAGCTTGGTGGCCGCATTTTGTCCGCGGCGCACGCGCACATTGCGTTCGTCGAAGAGTGCGGCTGGAAGGGCCTGTTGTTGGACGAGGTCCCCGGAAGCCTGCGCAGTCAGCTCAATTTATTGCAATGCTTCCTTCCGGGTCCTCTGGAAGGAGCCAGCAAAGCAGCCATCGATATCCCGGCAGACCATCTCGCCGACATCCGCGCCGACCTCGCGCAGCCTCTGCCAGCGGCGACATCGTTTTCAGCGGTAGCGAACGCCGCACTATTATTTCGGATCCCCGACGATGTCGTCGATCTCGCAGCGGATGCTCTGGCACGCGCCAACTACTATCTGCAACGAGGCGATGGGCAGCCGCTGATCCCGTTCCTGCTCGGCCTCGCAATGGTGGCGGCAGTGACGCGCAGTCACAAGCTCGCGGACGCCGTCTGCACACTATTGCGGAATTACCGGCGCTTTTACCCGAGTGAGCTCGACGTCGACGCAACATTCCGTGTAGCGCTTATGGCCTGTGGAAGCCGGTCTCTACTCTCAGAATGGTGCGCTTGCGTCGGAAATTGTATGACAGACTTGGCCTTCCAGGAGTTGACGCAGGAGGAGGCGGTCCGACTTCATTCGCATGTATTGATATTGTGCCATCTTGTGCCCGAGCTATGGGCTACCTGCGGTCAGGCCGAAGCCGCGCTGCAAGCGCTTATAAGCCGATGATCGTAATGCACGCATGACCGTTCCCGCATGGATCATGAACCAAATCCGCCGTCGCAGCATCTCTTCAACGAACTCGCCCTGCACGGCTATCGCCCCTTCGAGGACGAATCCGATCCGCGCCCCCTGCCCTCGTCCGACGCCGGGACGCTCGCCCTCAACTCTGCGGCCAAGGCGCTTTGCGATCTCTTCCCCGACACGCGGCTCGAAGCCGATCTCCCGGATCTCCTGTGGTCCTTCGTCTATCTCTTCCACCGCAAGGCCGATCGCGTCACGCGCGACCTCGACGACAACGAAACAGCGCGGCGCCGGTCTCAAGCCGAGTAGGACGGCTCGGAAATCCGCCCGGCCGAGCTTGAGCGTCTGATCGCCCAGGGCCTGACGCTCACCGAGCGCCGCAACGTCTTTGAATTCTTCCGCGCCACGCTCGCTGAAATCTACGTGGCCGAGACCGGCCCGTCTTGGCGGCCGCGCGCGGGATCGCTTGTCAACCACCGGGCGTTGACCCCGGCGGTGATCGACTGCCGCGACTTCATCAACGCCGGATAGCTCGCAGAGACTGAGATCTTCCTGCTTGCGGGCCCGAGGATCGCATTTGCTGGCGGCGCCGACTGCAACGACCGCCAGCGCATCTGGGCCGCGCTGAAAAAGGTGCGCGCGAAATATTCTGAGATGGTGCTGCTGCGTGGCGGCGGCCCCAAGGGCGCCGCGCGTATCGCCGCCTCCTGGGCGGACCATCGCAAGGTCGCGCAGGTCCTCTTCAAGCCGGACTGGACCAAGCACAAGAACGCGGTGCCCTTAAAGCGCAACGACGCCATGCTGGAGACCCTGCCACATCAGCGTCATCGTGTTCCCGGGCTCGGGCATCGTCGAGAACCTCCCCGACAAGGCCCTCAAGATGGGCATTCCGGTCATCCAATTCGCTGCAGGCCGCGCGTGAGCGCCGCAAGGAACGGTCGCCGCCCCAAGCGCATGACAGCCACTACGGTTTAGCATATAATATTTAGATCGATTCAAACCCAGGAGACAGGCCCCGAAAAAAGAAAAGCCCGGCGCAATGGCCGGACCTCTCAGATCGTTTGCTATGAGGGACGCCAATCCCTCACCGCCCCAAAAGCCTCATAGCGAGCAATAGTAGCGATCTTCCAGTAAAAAGCAAGAGGTTTGGGCGATTCGCGCCATGGATAATCTTTGCCTGTTTTCCGCTTTGCCGGAGAACGAGAACGATGATGCATGCCCAAATTTCTCCGACCGGGCGACGGCCGGATTTTGCCGCGAGCTATCATGCTCGAAAGCAATCTCATGCTCCACTCTTTACCGTCACCAACAAGCACCTTCTCAAGGCCGCGGCAGACGCGGCCAAAGCTCTTGCGTTAAATCCGAAGGAGCGACAGGTTTTGACGGAGCTGGCTCTTTGTTTTGGCGGCCAGCAACTCGCCGCCGGCCTCCTGTGTTGGCCATCGAACGCACATCTTTTAGATCGCACGAACATCCCAGAGCGCACCCTGAGTCGCGTTCTCTCCGGGCTTTGCAGGCAAGGGCTCATCGTCGCTCGGGAGAGCGCGAACGGCAAAAGGTTTCCGATAAAGAATCGCAAAGGCGAAGTTGTCGACGCCCGCGGCTTCGACCTGACCCCGCTCTATGCTCGCGCCCCGGACTTCGCCGAGAGATGCAAAGAGATCGAGATCGAAACCAAACTTTGTCGCCAGCTGCGCGGCGACGTGACCACAGCTCGCAACGCCGTCCGCGATCTCTGCGCGGCGGACGGCGCAGGGCTCTTGATCAAAATTGCCGCTCGCCTCGACGCCCTGCCCTACCCGCTGCCTCGTTGCGCAACCTCTCTGGAAATCGCGGCGGCGGCCGAGAGCTTCGTCACCCTAGCCGACGACGCCCGGGACATCCTTTATGCCGCGTCCGAATCGTCTGAAATGACGGGCTCTGCCTGCCAAAATGGCCGACACTCAGAGCAAGACACAGAATTCCCTATCGAAGATTGCAAGCAAGATCGGAGCGCCGCTGCCGCGACGCCACTTTCTCCCGAAAAAGGCGCCTACGGCGCAAATGAGGCTTTCCGAGAAAAGAGGGGCGGAAGCGTTCGGCATAACGAACGGGCCATCGCGCAAGCGGAGAAATCCATCCCGAAAGACTTCGAGCTTTGGCGCGCCGCCTGCCCCGAGCTTTCGGAGTTCGAGCCGGTCGGGTCGATCGAACGGGCCGCCGCGATCGGCGCGGAACTCTTGCGCGCCTGCGGACTCGCCCAGCGCGCGTTCGACGGCGCGGCGCTTAGCATCGGCGCCGTCAACGCCGGCCTGGTCGCCCTGTTCGTCTATCAGCGTCACGCCGACGGCGAACGCGCGGGCGGGACGCCGATACGATCCCCGGGGGGCTTATTCGTCTCGTTGATCCGCGAAATCGCGCAGGGCCACACGATCTGGGACGCGCGCTCGCGACGATGCGTCGAAGGCGCGGCGTGGATCGACGACATTGAGCCGGGTTTCGAAGATTGGGCGGCGGCAACTGACGCCTGAAACACGTCAATTCGGTTTGCACATGCCGGCCTCGCGCGGCTGAACTTTCCGAGGAGCCCGCCCTATCGCATGTTTCGACACGAGCCCGAAGCCGGTCGACGACGACGCCGTGATTTAGGACCCGCGCCAATCGCGCGGCAGTTCTGTTTCGCGTCGCCGCCCGGAAGGTGGATCGCCGGCCTTGCCGTTTCACATTTCCTCGCGTGCGAAAGCCGGACGAGATCGTGACGAAAGTTCCGCAGGCGGATTCGTTGCGGCGCCCTGCCCTCGCGAGGCCCGATGTCGCGCGTGACGACGAGTCGGCTCTTGCCGTGCTCCTCGTTTCTGCCAGCGGCATTGGGCGGATCGAAATGGCTTCGTCTAACAGCTGAGCTCATCCGTTGGAAACGCGATGACCCGTCTGCATGGCTCTTTTTCCTATGAGCGCCGTCCCCAATCGAAACCCGTCGCGTCGACAATTTTCCCCTTGGCGCTATGCGCCAATTCCTCGCGCAAGACAAAATTGCCGCCGCTCAGGGTCCGCCGCTTCGCTTTGGCCTCGCGCCGCCAACGGCGCTTCGGTTCCATTGGGTCCTATGGCGCTCATCACGGAAAGCCATCGCAAACGGGGCATCGCCCCAACGATGGAGAGCTAAGATGAAGAACTTCGCAGAATTTCAAATCCTCGGTCGCGTCGGCAAGATCAAGGAATTCGACGGCAAGGTGAACGTCACAGTCTGCGCGAACTACCCGACCAAGAAGGACGGCGAGACGCGGGACAATCCGCACTGGAACGAGGTTTCGATCTTCGCGGAGGCGGTTCGCGGCTACGCGACGAAATACGCCAAGGCCGGCGATCTGGTCTACATCCGGGGCCGCATCAAGCAGAACAGCTTCGAGCGCAACGGCGAGAAGGTCTACACGGTCGATATGGTCGCCGAGGAGTTTTCGATCCTCGCGTCGAAAGCCGAGAAGGCGGACGAGACCTCGGAACAGTCCCAGCCCGCGAAGAAGTCTTCGCGCAGCAAAAAGTGACCCCTCGGGGCGGCGCGAGCCGCCGCCCCTCCCCGACCTCGAGGGCGCGATCCTATAATTCCAGCAGCCATCGCACCGACGATCGCTCGCCGAGCGCGACCAAGAATTTGCGCAAGATCAGGCCGGCGAGCACGCCGCCGGCGACGCCGAGAACAAGCGACCAATCGGAAAGCGACTTTCAAAAATCCGGCCCAGCCTATCGGCCCAGCCCCGGCGACCGGGGCTGGAGCGCCATCCAGCCAAAGCGGAATTGTGCATGCCCGGGCGCCCTGCGCCAAATAGGCGGCTTTTCCCCCTGCCCCGCAATTTTCTCGCAGGATCCTCCCGACGTCGGAATTTGCCGAAATCAGCCCGAGCCAATCGACGGCGTCCGCTCGCAAGGCCAGGGCTTGCCACCGGCGGTCGATCGACGCGCCATCCGCGCGCCCGAGGCCATATCCCGCTCCTAACGCGATCACGCCGACGCCGAGCGCCAGCAGGATCACAAGCAGCGGCGCCACCACCCGCTCGCGCAGGGCCAGGCCGCGCAGCGCTGCGAGCGCCGCCGCCTGGATTTCGGACTTCGCGTTGCCGACCACGAGGTCTGCCGTCTCCGCCATATCGGCGCGCACGGCCGCCGTCGCGGATTGCGAAACCTCGCCCACCGCGCGGCGGGCCGCTTCCTCGACGCGCTCGGGGAGCAAACGCATTGCCGCGGGAACGTCCACCGCCGCCTTTTCCAACACCCCGGCCAGGGCGATGAAAATCACCGTCGGGTCATCCGCCGATAATTGGAGATCGCCAATACGGCGCCATGCAAGCGTCTTGGCCTCTTCGTCGAGGCCGAGCACCGCCGCCGCCTTGTCGAAACGCGTCTTGGCTTCCGGGTTCACTGCGCGGTCTCAATCCCGAGCAACGGGAAGGCAGGTTTTATCGCTTCCCCAAAATCCCTCCAAAATTTGTCAACGTGAGCCCGTTCCGAGATCGTCAAAAGGCCAGCGTCATCCGCGACGGAGAATCGCACGTTTTCCGCGTCGAGCTTCGCAAACGTGCCGCTGTGCAACGCGGGAAAAAGGATTTCCTGGCCTCCCTTCGCCAGAAACCGCTCGCGAACCTTGCCGCCTTTTGATCCGCCTTTCGCGGCGGTGAATCCATACCAATACGGAAAATCGCCATCGGGCTTACCGTGCTTTAAATTGATGACGGCGACATGGTCCACCTGATCGCCGGTCACTTCCAACCAGCGTCCGACCGATAACGTCGATCCTATGTCCGGCGAGATGACGTGAAACACCGTCATCCGATAGCCGTATTTGTCAAAGGCCTTGAGCAACGCGCTCAATCCGTCGCCGTCATCGACGATTTTCGATAAATCGGTCAGCAGCCCGCCGGCGAGGTCATGCACATAAAGTCTGTCGTTCGACTCTATCGAGTCGAGCAAGATATTCCTCTCGCCGTCGACGCGACCATTATAACACCTTACCCCCAGTGCCGGGTCTTGATCCCTGATGAGGGCGCCCTTCTCGTCTTTGAGACCCAAAATCCGAACTGTCGCCCCAATCGTCCCGTCGGCGTCGTAGGCCGCGACGCGATGGTTTTTCACACGAAGCCAATCAATCAGCGTTCGCGTGAAAACCGACTTACCGACGCCACCCTTCTCATTGGCCACAAGCGCAACACGACCCGTCATTTTGATCTCCATCCAACGTTCTGTGTGATCCAAACCCGCCGGGGCGCAATCAGGCTTCGTCCTCGCCCATATATCTCATAGCGTCAGCCAGCTTCCCCGACGATTGCTCGGCAGGCTTTGCGATTTGACGACTGATTGGCGGGCGCGTTCGCTCTCCTAACGCCGCCTCACCATTTGGCGCCGGTTCGATTTTTGACCGGGCGACGCCGGCGTCCATACTCGGGTTAGCCCTCGCTTCGCCGTTCACTATCCGCTCGGGTTCCGACACCGCTTTCGGCAAGGCCTCGCCCGTCTTTGCGCTAGGCTTCGCACTCGGCTTGGAACCAGGCTTCGCCGTCCGCGTCGCTCGCTTTCGCCGCGCCGCGCCGTAATAGTATTCCAGCGTCTGCGCGGTGATCGCTATTCCGACGCCATTCAGCATTTCCGCTACGTCGACATATCGGTAGCCCTTGGATTTGAGCTCGGCGATGCACTCTGCATTGGCCTCGACATAGGACTTGGCCGACGCTCGGCTTCTAGCTCGGACCGGCGCTGCCCTCGCCCTCGCCTGAAACGCTAGCCATTTCTCGGCTGCGTCGTCTTCCGCGCTCGGCTTCACAGGCTTTTGAACTCCGGCTGCATTCGGATCACCATCATACACTAAATAGTGGAGGATACAAGATATGCCGCATGACGACCACTCGCCTTCCGATAAGGGTTGGCATTCGGCCGCGCATTCGCCTGTCACTCGGGAAACCGAGCAAAACCCAAATAATCGCCCGGCAGAGTCCGAACAGCATCACGAGCAGAAAGCCGAGCAGGAACCCGAATGGAAGGGGGAGTGAGCACAGGCACAGTGTAAGTAATTTGGTGTTTGACAAGATACTGGTTTGTTATGTATGCCGTGGATGAGGCGCTTGGCGTTGCCGCAAGCGCCGCACTGTCCTTTGCCCCTTCCGTTTCAGCGAGAGGCCCCGACGTGGCGCAGAAGCGAGCCCCTACAGCTGCAAAACGGCAGCTGGTCGTGTTCCTGGCGCGAGAGGATTTCGCTCACCTCGAGGCGGCCTGTCTCGTTTTCGGCATCGGAAAATCGGAGCTCGTCCGCCGCCTCATCCGCGCATCGGTCGACATCGGACCGGCGCTCTCTTTGGAGGACGGAAGGAAGCTGGCGCCGATCGGCAAGGAGCTACGGGCGATCGGGCGGAACATCGCGCAGATCGTGAAGGGCATAAATCTCGGCTACGCGCCGCAGCTCGTCGACAGCGAAGAATTGTTTCGCACGGTCTATCTGACGCTCGCGCAAATGAACGCCACCATCCAAACCATGATCGTCGCCTATGGCTCGCGCCTGCGGCGAGGCGCCGGCCTGAAGGCGCTCGCCGACAAGGAGTCGGCCTGATGGAGGCGAATGTGCGCGCCTTTCTCGTCGCGGAATTTTCGCGCATCGGGCAGGAGCAGGAGGCTGCCCGGAGAAAGGGCGAGGAGCGCAGCCGCGCCCTGCTGGACGCATGGGCGGGCCATGTCGGGACCGCCTCCGCGCGCTCGGTGAAGGTCGCGCAGGAACATTCCCGAGTTTCGCCCGTGACGCCCCTGCCCCGCGCCATGGCGACCGATCGCGTGTTGAGGGGAACGACGATCACGGGCCAGGAGGACGAAGAAAAGCGCCGGACTTTGCCGAACGCATCCGGCAAGGCGCAAAGACGGCGCCCCGCCGAGGCGGGAAAAGCCGGCGTCGCGATCGGTCGCGGAGCCTCGACCAAAGCCCGCGCCGCAGCCTTGGCGAACGGCTATCAGCCCGCGGTGGTCAAAGTCGTCTCCTACGCCCATGGCGCTGACCGCGCGTCCGCCACCGCCAACTATGTCGACCGCGAGGACGCGGTGTTAGAGACCCATGAGGGGATCGAGCTCAAGGGCCGAGAGGCGATCAACGCCGAAATCGCCGTATGGGCGATAGACTTCGAGCAGCGCGCCGAGAGCCAGGATGTCAGTTCCGTCCGACTTCAGGTCATCGGTCTAAAAGACAATGACGCCGACCGGGGCATTCTCGAAAAGGCCGTCGCGGCGGCGTTTGAGGGTCATTCTCACGCTTACCGGATCGACGCTCTAAATGGCGGCGCGATCGAGGCTCGCGCCGTCGTCGCCTTCGCCGGCTCGTTCGAGCCGGTCGCGGCCGGAGAGCTCCGGCGAAACGAGAGATTCAGCGTGACCGAGCGCCGGATCGGCGCCGGCGACGAGGGTTTCCGCGAGCGCGTGTTCGCGCCGAAATCCGAGGCGCGCATCAAGGCGCGGATCAAGGAGGCGACCGGTCTTGGACAGCACCGGCTCAGCATCGAGCCAGGAGCCCCCGGCCATGGACAACCCAGCGTCATTCACCGTCTCACCCAGTTGACGGAGGGCGGCTCGGCGATCTCGGGCGCCGGCGCGACGATCAAGGACGCCAGCGCCGTTGCGACCGAGGCGCGCGCCTGGCGCCGAGACCTTCGATCCTTTTCGCCGCGCGACACCATGCATATGATCGTTTCCGCCAAGGCCGGAACCGACGTCGAGGCTTTTACAAATTCCGTGCGGGGCTTCCTTCACGAGCAGTTCGCCGATCACAAATTCATGTTCGGCGTCCACACCGACAAGGCGGACGCCGGACATATTCACGCCCATGCAATCGTGACCGTTCGTAACGGCGATGCGCAAAAAATCACACCTGGCCCGCAGGATTTTCGGGCATGGCGCGAAGTGTTTGCGGAACACGCTCAGGGGAATTCTCTAAAAATCGTGGCGACGAGCGCCGCCGAGCGCGCGTCCTCCCAGAGCTACGGCCCCAAGGACAAGGCCATCGTCGAGGCAGCCGACCGGCCACGGCCCGGCCGAGAAGCTCGCGACCGCGCCTATGCCGCCGAGCCGGCCAATCAACCGCTGATCGACAACGCCCGGCGGCGCATCGAGACGGCGAGGACGAACCCGGTTCGCATTCCAAAAACAGAGCGCGCTCTTGCCATCGTCAATGAGGCCCGGCACTCTTGGCGCGACATCGTCAAAAGCGATCCACGCAATCCCGTCGCGATCCAGAATTTAGCCCGCACGGTTCTCGCGCAGGTGGGCGCGGGCCTTGGTTTCCAAATCACGTCATCGCCAAAGATGGAGCCGACAATGCCGTCCCTCGCAACATCAGAACAATTGTCCAGTAGCCTCAGACAAATCGACAAGACCGTCGACACCGTCTACCAGAGCATCGACCCATCGGCGCGAGAGGCTTTCAACGACCTCTCGACGAAATTTCTCAACACGCTCGCCGTTCGCGCCGACGTCACCCGTCTGGTTCAGTCGGGCCAAAGCGAAGTTTCGCCTCAAGCTTTGCAACAACTCGCTGGCGAGCGAAGCGCCGCTATCCTGGCGAAAGCAAGCGATCTCGCCAAGACGCAAACGGCGGAAGCGCAGGGCGCCGAGCGATTGGCGGAAACCGTTCGCGCCGGTGAGCGCCGAGACGAAGCCCAAGCGCGGCTCGACCCCGCGAGCGTCAAAGACCTGACCGAGGAACGCCGCGCGGCGGCGATCACCGAGCGAAGCGCCGCGCAGACTGATCGCGAGGCAACGGCGGCGCGCGAGGCCGCACGCCAGCTCGCCGCCAATCCTGCGCAAACGATTCCGCAAAATCTCGTCAACAACGATCCAACCCTCGAACAACTCCGCATCGAGCAAGAGCGCGTGTTGAAGGAGGTTGAGGCCGAAGCCCAAACCGACCGCCAAACGCATCGTCAGAAAATGCGATAAGAACGCACGTAGATGGTCACATCCAGCAAAACATTGAGCGTCGTCGCAGGCGGCGTTGTTCAGGCGCGCCCCCGGCCTTGTCGCCGGCGCCGCTGGCGATGATGAGACTGTATTTTCAGCCCGTGTCGGGGACGTGGTTTGTTGTCGGCGAACGAGGGATTAAAATTCCGGCGCATCGACTCCCATATTAGCGTTTCCACGACGGGAAGAGGGTAACGATGGTCGCGGGGTCAGAGTTCGTCGGCGCGTTTTTCCTCGCCGGCGCGGTAGTCGAAATTGGCCCCTCGGGGCGCACGTAACATTTGAGGCAATGATGAAAAGGCAAGAAAAGGGCGGTTTCGCTTTCCCGTTCGCCGGGCCGACGCGGCTTCCACCCTCCACCGGTCTCAGTAACCGCGCGGCTCGACGCGCCGCCAAGGCGAAAGGCGTCGATCTCCGCCGCGAGAAACTGTTGTGGTTCCTCGAGGCCTTGGGGCTTACAGCGGATGAGGCCGGAAGCGTTCTGACGCTGACGTCGGACGAGAAGAAACGGTTCCGCGCGTCTCCAAGTCCGAAGTGCCGGGGCTGCGGCGCGACGCTGACGCCGGAAAACGACTCAGCCGCTCACGTCATACCCAACGCACTCGGGGGACGGTTAAAACCGCGGGGACTGTTGTGCCGGGCTTGCAACGGCGTGCTCGACCGCATCGCCGACAACGCGCTCGTCGAGGCGTTCCGCGCTTGGCCTACGCTGCTCGACATCCCGCGCGACCGCGGAAACAACCCAGACGCCAAGATGGAGACCAAGGACGGACGCGAAGTGTGGGTGAGCCCCGAGGGCCAGATCACCTTGGCGTCGCACGAATACGAGGTGACCGAAATCCCGGAGGGTCACTCCGTAAGGATAGTCGCCGGCGACATGAAGATGGTGAACAACTTGCTCAGGCGCGCCGCCAAGAAAATCCCGAATTTCGACCTTGACGAGGCGAAGCGGTTCGCTCTCATCGCCAAGGAGAAGGCCAAGGAGATGGCGGAAGAACGCGGTGTGCAAGACGGCGACGGCCTGAAGGCGGCACCAGACTTCACGCCCCGGGCCGTGTTCGGCGGCGTCGCAACCGCGGTCTGGCTGTTCCTGCTCGCCCGGGAAGGAGCGGCGCCGATGGACTGGGCGGGGATGCTCAACTTCGTCAAGCGCGTGCAGACCAAAGGTGATCCGTTCCACTACTTCGTCGACGGACTACCCGGACTCGACGGCCCAACGGTCGACTTCTGTCACAAGATCGTCGTCCGCTCGATCCCGAGGACGGGCGAGCTGGTCGCGTTCGTCGAGATCATCGGCGCGCTGCGGGTCGGCGGCGTGATCGCCAAGGCGCGCACGCTTCCCTGCACGGAGGTCGAACACGTCTACGTCTACGACCTTGAGGAGAGGCGCGACCGCAGCACTGATTTCAAAATCAACGCCGCCGTGTTCGAGCGGCAGGATTGGCGCTCCGTGGGGATAGCGCCGACGATGAACGACGCCGAAGCGTTGGGCCGCTACATGACGGAGACGGTCGCAAAGCTCGAAAGGCTTTACCATAGGCGCAGCCGTGTGACGCGCACCGGGAATGATGTCGCTGCCGCCCAAGGTGAGCCGATGATTTCGTAGCGTCCTATGCAAAAAGCCGCCCGGTCGCCCGGACCCGACGGTCGGACGGAACGGTTACGGTCCACTCTATCGAAAGTGAGTTCGCGACGCCAAGTTGTGTCCGCGCCGAGCGTGCCACGACCACTGCGCACCCAAGTCCATCGCCGATTCATCTTCCACGACGTGTCCAACCTCATGCCGGCGCCGCGCGCTCGTAGAGCGAAAAGCCCGCCGGCAGGGGCGCGGTCCCCCAATCCATCGCGACAGCCACGCCGTGACGACCGCGCGTCAGTGCGACGTAGAACTTCGCCCGGCTCTGGGGCTTCAGTTTTGTCGTGGGATCAGACAGCCAGCTGCGCATCGGCTCGGTCGGCAGGATGACCACGTGGTCGAAGCCTCGGCCCTTTGCCTCCCCAAAATTCATGGAGGGCGAGCGACGATCGACGCCGGCGCTGGTAATTTTGTCGCGCAGCTGCATCGGCCGGACCGTCGCTAGGTAGTGAGCGTAGTCGGCCGTCCGGAGGATGAAGACGCCCGCGCTCGCCGGCACCGTCGACCGGCACCGGGCGCACTCGCAGGCTTGGCTGGCGGGCAGGGCCGGAAACAGGCGGGACGACACCGCGCAGATGGCGGCGCTGTTGCGGTGCGACCGGTTCAAGGTCGTCTCGTCGATGTCGATCGGCACCTTCTTGGGAAGCTCATTGCGCAGGAAGTCGACGATGCCGCCATCGGCATACTTCTGGTAGCGCCGTTCATGGTGCGTCAGGTAGGTCACCTGCCGCGGGTCGCCGACCATGAGCAGGCGAACGGAGCTGCGGGCGAGGGCCGCCAGGATGTCGAGATCGTAGCCGGCCAGGTCCTGCACCTCGTCGACGAAAACGTTTGGGAACACGCGGCTGATCCGGTCGACGACCGCACCGTCCGAGCGCTCGTTACAGCGCATGACGAGCTTGGGCAGCTTGTCGGAATAAGCCCGTCCAACCGGGTCGAAATAGTGCTTGTCGATGTCCTCCTCTGCCCAGAAAACGGGATGACCCTGGCGGGTCCGGTCCTTCAGACCCGACTGGGTCGAGACCAGCACCATGCCGGCGACGGAGGACTCGAACAGGCCGCCCTGGTATGGCTTGACGCCGTGGGTGATCAGGAAGCTGAACCATGTCGTGATCACCACGTTCGCCGGCACATGGCCGGCCAGCTCGAAGAACTTCTGGCGGATCTCGGCCTCGTTCGACTCCGTGTAGGTCGTGATCAGGACCCGCTCGCCCTTGATCTTCACCGCCTTCTCGACGAGGTAGGTGGTCTTGCCCGAGCCGGCGGCGGCGATGACGATCTTGTTCCCGCCGATCACGGCGCGATGGCTTTCTGGATATAGTTCGGATAGGTGATCGAGGTCGTCGAATTGAAGATGGCAAGGGCGCTCTCGGTCTTGTTGGCCCGCATGTGTATGCGAAGCTCGTCGTCTGTCTTCGCCGACGTCCCGAGGATGGTGTTCAGGGTCGCGCGACCGTTCGCCTTCAGGAGCTTTGGCTCCAGCGTGTTGTAGTTAAAGGCCTTGTCCTTGATCGTCAGTGATCCGGTGTCCACGTCCGGATCAAAGCAGATCTTGACGTTGTCGGAACCCCTGTAGGCAGCGTACTTCTGCTCGACGGCTGCGGTGTCGCCGTCATTGTCGGTCACCACAGCGACTGGGATCTTCAGTTTGCTGGCCAGCTCCAGGAAGCGCAGGAAGGCTGTGCCGACGGAGATGACGTCGATGCCGTCCTGGATGGGCAGCCGGCCCCCGTTGACGTCCATATAGGCGCGCTGAACGACCAACTCGTCGGAATCGCCCTCCACCAGGATGGCCTTGGCGGCGAGCGCCAGGCGCAGGGTGTCGTAGCCCGCCAGCTTCTTGAAGAAGTCGCTGGCCTTCAGCTCCGAGATACGCGCCACCTCTCCCTCACGCAGCACGATCAGGTGATCGAGGCCCAGCTTGTTGGCCACGAAGCTGCTGTGCGTGGAAATGATGATCTGCTTTTGCCCGTGCTGGTCGGTCAGGTCGGCGATCAGCTCGTTCAGCCGCGCGTGCGACAGGTGATTCTCTGGCTCCTCCAGCAGGATCGCCGTCGCCTCGGCGTTCTTCTTGGCGCTGAGGGCCAGCTTAGTCTTGATCACGCACTGCTCGCCCTTGCCAATGTACTGGAAGGGGATGAGGTCGATATAGGTCATCAGGCTGCTTTCCCAGGCTGTCTGGGACGACAGGTCGACCGAGATGCTGACGGCCTTCTGGCTGATCCTGGCGGCCTGCGTGATCCGCTCATTGATCAGCTTGACGTTTGGGTCCGCTACGAAAGCCTCCTTCAGCTTCCGGTGCGCCTGGGAGATGGACGCCCGCTCCTTCTCCTCGAGCGCGTCGCGAATGATCCGAGAGACGTAGACGTCCGATCCGTTCTGCAACCGGGTGCTGGAGGAATCGATCAGGGCGGACTTGATCGGGATGTTGCGGGCGGTGATGCCCTTGCGCGCGAACGAGCGCATGGTCGTGGTGTAGTACTCGACCGGGATGGAGTTGAGCGCGCCGGCCATCACCAGTTCCTCATACGGCCCTTTGTAGTTCTCCTCGTCGAACTCGATCTTGTAGACTACACCGCTGGCCTTGGCGTTCTCCGAATTGCCGTTGCCCTCCAGCTCGGCCAGCTCGCTCGAGGCCCCGGCGAAGAAAAGCTCAATAGTGATCGCCGGCGGCGGGAGGGGCGAGGGCGTGCCCAGACTCTGCACGTAATTCTGCTGAGCGGCCAGGTTGAAGAGATAACTCGTCACGTCGTTCTTCAGGGGTCGGCCGTGCAGCAGCCCTGTCAACGCTAACTGGATGGCCTCCAGGATTGTCGTCTTCCCGGACTCGTTGGCGCCGACGATGACGTTGAGGCCGTCGTTCAAGGCGAGCGTGAAGGTCTCCTCGTAACACTTGAAGTTGGTGATCTTGATCTTGGTAATTTTCATGCACCCCAGAGCCCCAGCTTCGGCGCGCGCTATGGCGCCGATTCGAATTGTAGGGACGCAATCGCCATAAGGCGAGCCGCGGGGCACCTTGATACGGAGGGGTTGAAGCCGATCGTTCAGCCCCTCGCGCGCCGCGCCTCATAGGCTTGCACGTGCGTCAGCGCAATTTCGAGAAGCGGCGCGCTCACGCCATGCCGCCGAGCGCGCGCGTGAAGGTCGCCCAGAATATGCTCGCCTTCGGTCCGGGCACCACGCTCGATATCATAGAGCATCGACGATTTCATATTGGCGGCGCGCAGCGTCAAGCTGTCGCCGTGCTGCGCGACGCGGGCTTCGTCAAAGTCAAAGCCTTCCGCACGCGCGACACTTGCGCATTCGGAAAGCATTTCGCGGATCAGTCTCTCACCAGCGGGCGTCGCCATTATATCGGCGAGCAGTGCGCGCATGAGCGCGTTCATGCCGGCGAGAGTCGCCAGAAAGATGAACTTATCCCACATCTCGCGCAGGATGTTCGGATTGTGGACCGCGACCACCGGCGTCTTCAGATAGAGCGCTGCGAACTGGTCCGCGAGTTCGTCGACGCATCCGTCGCGCCCGCCGAAATCGATGCGGGCGAAGTCGTCGGCGTGACGGATTGCGCCGTCGTCGTCGAGCGCCGCGCTGATGCGCGCGACACCGCCCCATAAGCGCGCCTGCGGAAAGCGCGCCGCGACCTTTTCGATATGCAGAAGGCCGTTGAGCAGCGGCAGGATCGTCGTGTTCGGCCCGACGGCACCGGCGAGGTCGTTCAAGCTTGCATCGAGGTCGTAGGCTTTGCAGGTCAGGAGAACGAGGTCGAAGGGCACAAGCGCGTCGGGGTCCGAAATCGTCTTGACCCGCTCGACAAGATTTCCGGCGGGACTGTTGATGCATAGGCCGCGCGAGGCGAGCAATCGGGCGCGGCCGGGGCGGACGAAGAAGGTCGCGTCGGCGCCGGCCTCAAGCAGGCGCCCGCCAAAATAGCCGCCGACCGCTCCAGCTCCGAGGATCAGAATGCGCATGGGGGAGCCCGTGGTAGTTGAAGCGCCACACGCGGCGCGGAAGCTTGCGAGCGATGTGGAGCGTCGGTCATCGGCGGTCAAGCTCCTTTGCGAAGTGCCACTATTGGCGCGTCCCTGACAAGCCAGAGGCCGTGTGTCGCGGCGGCAATGCGGGGACCAGCGGGCGCGTTCCGACAGTGGCCTTGCGACCCAGGTTGACCCTAAGGCGACATCCATTTGTTTAGAATCGGCGGCACGACGCTGTTCCCGATTATTCACCGACAAATTATTCGCCAACAACGCGCGGTCCTTCCATGGATCGGAAGCGCTGGCGCGACTCATCGTCCATGACGCCATCGGTGAGATGGCGGAATTGCTCGATGCTGGCCGGCTTGCCGATCAGATAGCCTTGGACCTCGTTGCAGTGCTCGGTGGATAGAAACTCGAGTTCGTCGAGCGTCTCCACGCCCTCCGCGAGCACGGGCAAGCCGAGACCGCGGCCGAGACCGAGCACGGCGCGCACGATCGCGGCGGCTTGTTTGTTCGTGTCGACGGATTTTACGAAGGACGTGTCGATCTTGATCTTGTCGAAAGGGAAGGCGCGAAGATTGGAAAGCGAGGAATATCCGGTGCCGAAATCGTCCATTGCGATTTGGATGCCCATGGATTTAAGTTGGCGCAGCACCGTCAGCGCGCGCTTGATATCGCGGATAAGCGCCGTTTCGGTGATTTCAAGCTCCAAGCGGCTTGGCGGCATTCCGACCTGAAATAGGATCTCGTGCACTTGTCGGACGAAATTCACATTGTGAAGCTGAACCGCCGACACGTTGACGGCGACCGTCAAGGGGCGCTTCCAGCGCGCCGCTTCGCCACAGGCCGTTCGCAGAACCCATTCGCCGATTTGCAGGATTAATCCACTCTCTTCGGCCACTGGAATGAATACGGCTGGCGATATTTCCCCGCGGGTGGCGTGTCGCCAGCGCAGCAGCACCTCGAATCCTATGATCTCATCGGTGCCGATATCCATCTGGGGTTGATAAACGAGGCGCAACTCGTTGCGCGCGATTGCTTGGCGCAGGTCCTGCTCCATCAGGAGGCGATCGTGAACCCTCGCTCCCATCGTCGCTTCGAAGAAGCGGTATGTGCCGCGTTCTTCGTTTTTGGCGCAGTACAGCGCGGTATCGGCGTAGCTGAGAAGCAATTTGCTATCGGACGCGTCGTGGGGCCAGATCGCGATGCCGATGCTTGTGGACATGATCGCGGTGCTGGTCTCCTTGTCGTTCTCGGTTCGCAACGCCTCGACAATGTCCTCCGCGACGCGCCTGGCCGCGTCCGGACCCGAGATCGCCGGCAGGATGATCGCGAATTCGTCGCCGCCGAGCCTCGCCATCATCTGACTAGAATCCAGCGTGCCGGTGACGATCTTAACGACGGTTTGGAGTAGTGTGTCGCCGGCGGCGTGACCGAAGAGATCATTGACCTCCTTGAGGTGGTCGAGGTCGAGGCAAAGCAGACCCACGCAACGCCCCGTTTGGCGCGCCGCTTCGATTTCGTGATCGAACCTGTTGAAAAAGCTGCGACGATTGGGCAGCCCCGTGAGAGCGTCATTGTAAGCCAGAAAGTGGATGCTCTGTTCGGCTTGCTTTCGCGATCTGAGGTCGCGCACGGCGATAGCCCGATGCGGCTGGCCGAGATAATCGATGGAGCCGGAGATCAGCTCGACGGGAATGATCGAGCCGTCGCGGCGGCGCAACTCCGCCTCCAAGGGTTGATCGGACAGGGCAAGCAGTTCCGAGCGAAGAGTCTCGTCGGAGAAGAAGGCGTCGAGCGTCGCTCCAACAATCTCTTCCTCGCCCGCGCCAGCGAGCGCGATGAAGCTATTGTTGGCCGTCGTGATGGTATTGCCCCGGCAAACCACAAGCCCCTCCACGGCGGCGTTGGCGAGTCCGCGCATCCGGTCGCCTTCGAGTTCGAATCGGCGTTGATCCCGAATATCGAGCGCGAGGCCCGTGAGGGTGAGAACGATGATAATGAAACTCGCAACCGCCACGGCGACCGCCAGCCAGCCTGTCGGCAACGCCGTTGCCGACACTCTGATCGTGGGATCGGGAATGATCGAAACGGCGCCCATCGCGGTGAAATGGTGGCTGCAAATGGCGGCGGTGAGCAGCAGCGCGCCGCAAATCCGCCATTTCATCGAATTGTCGCGCAGCCCAACTGGCAGCGCGACCGCGCCGAGGACGCCGCCGAGCGCGATGGAGGCCACGACCAGCGCCGGAGCCCAAACGACTATTCCTTCGATTTCGAAGGCGGCCATGCCGGTATAATGCATGACGGCGATGCCGCCGCCCACGATCAGGCCTCCGAGCCAGGAAGCTCCAGGCAGCGACGCGGACAGCGCGACCGCGAGACCGACGCCCGTCACGACGATCGCTCCGATCAGCGAGAGAATCGTCAGGGAGATGTTGTAGCCGGTCGGGATTCCCGGCGAAAACGCCAGCATGGCGATGAAATGCGTCGCCCAGATCCCGAATCCCGTCGCGACTGCGGAAACCGCGAGCCAAATTTGCCGCATCCGACCGGCCGATTTGTCGACATGATGCAGTAGCGTTATGGCTGTGAATGACGCAAGCAAGCAAATAACAGCCGCCAGACTCACCAGCCGCGGATCATGCGCGTTGGCGATGCAATTGTAGACAGTAAACATGCTATTCGGCGCCTTTTT
This sequence comes from uncultured Alphaproteobacteria bacterium, assembly GCA_963699455.1. Taxonomy (GTDB): domain Bacteria; phylum Pseudomonadota; class Alphaproteobacteria; order Rhizobiales; family Beijerinckiaceae; genus Methylocystis. The sequence goes on from CAVOTY010000005.1 coordinate 98,314, forward strand.
TGCGATAGCTTGGGGTAGCCTGAAGTCTCGATAAATATATCGCCGGATCGCTTACCGAACGTTAAAATGTGTTCCTTCCGATACAAGGCTAACATTACTAAAACGGTTGTCATTTATGACTTTATTTTGGAAATCGATCAGCGGTAATTACTGGTCTTGCACGACAGCGCGGTCGGCTGATCAGCGACGGCTCTTGGCGCTCAGCGAAAGTGCTGCAGAAAGCTTGATCGGCGGCTGGCAGTCTTTGACCCGACTTCAACAGTGAACACAGTTCATGCGCTTGTAAGTAATTGATATTGTGTGTTTGGAGGCGGAATTTTTCCAAAACGTGGTGCCACGTTTTCCTGTTTTATAGGCTTGAATACTGATTATGAATCAGATTCCATGGTGTCCTGTTGTGAGGGCCCATGTTCTTCCGCCTCAAAAAGTCCGGCGAACGCGCCTATGTGCGGATCGTCGAAAACAAGCGCATCGACGGCGCCGTGCGCCAGTCCGTGATCGCCACTCTTGGCCGCGCCGATGAGCTTGACGCTTCTGGAGCGTTGGCCTCCTTGCTCGCTTCGGGCGCCAAGCTCACCGATCAGGTGTTGCTTATCAACGCGCTCGACGAAGACGCCGATGGCGCGCTGTCGGCTCAAACCAAGCACATCGGCGGGCCGTTGCTGTTTGGGAAAATATGGGAACGGCTCGGCATCGCCGATGTTCTTGGCGATCTGTTGCGGGATCGCGCCTTCGAGTTCGCGGTGGAGCGCGCGGTGTTCGTCGCCACGCTGCATCGGATCTTCGTGTCGGGCTCGGACCGCGACTGTTCGTCCTGGATGGAGGATTACGATATCGCCGGCTCGGATGGGCTGGACCTGCATCATTTTTATCGCGCCATAGGGCGTCCAAGGACGCCCGTCACAGGGACGGGCTATGGGCGCGGCTCGGCGAGGAGATGGAGAAGAGCGAGGACGCCCTCGCCCCACGCTGCATAAAAGACGTGATCGAGGAAAAACTGTTCGACAAGCGGCGCGATCTCTTTGCCGATCTCTCCGCCGTGTTCATGGATACGACCAGCCTTTCGTTCTATGGCGAGGGCGGCGAGAGGCTGGGCGAGCATGGCTATTCCAAGGACTATCGCCCCGATCTCAAGCAAATGATTCTGGCGCTAATCGTCGATGGCAATGGGCGGCCAATTTGCACGGAGATGTGGCCGGGCAATACCGCCGACGTGACTACCTTGCTGCCGGTCGTCGATCGCCTGCGCCAGCGTTTTTCCATTGGCCGGGTCTGCGTCGTCGCCGATCGCGGCATGATCTCGGCGGCGACGATCGAGGGGCTGGAGGCGCGGGGGCTCGAATATATTCTGGGCGCGCGCGAGCGCTCCGACGCCATCGCGCGCAAGATCGCGCTGGAGGATGACGCTCCCTTCGTTCCTCTGCTGCTGGAGCGCAAGGCGGGCGAGACGCAGCTCTTCGTCAAGCAGGTCACGATCGAGGGCAAGCGCTGCATCGTCTGCCGCAACGAGGCGGAGGCAGAGAAAGACCGCAAGGACCGCGAGGCGATCGTCGCCGCGCTCGATACGCAGTTGAAGAAGGGCGACAAGGCGCTGATCGGCAACTCCGCCTACCGGCGTTATCTACGCAAGAGCGCCGGGACCAAGGACAAGACCAAAGGCAAGGACAAGGACAACCGGGCGTTTGAAATCGACGCTGGCAAACTCGCCGAAGAAGCTCGGTTCGATGGAATCTTCGTGCTGCGCACAAACGCCAACGTGACGCCATTGCAGGCCGTGCTCCGCTATCGCGATTTGCTCAAGGTCGAAAATCTGTTCCTACGAACCAAAGCGATCATGCGCACGCGGCCGATTTTCCATTCGTCCGACGCCGCCATCCGCGGTCATGTGTTCTGTTCATTCCTGGCCCTCGCCATGCAAAAATATCTCGACGATCTTTCCACCGAGGCGGGCGTCGCGCCGGAATGGAAGCAACTACTGCGCGATCTCGATCGCTTGCAACAGGTGCGCCTCCAGTATCGCGGCGCCGATTGGCTGGTGCGCACCGACGCGGCGGCGACGATTACCGCCTTGTTCCGCCAGGCCCATGTCGCGCCGCCGCCGCGCGCGCGACAAACCGCCCCGCCAAAGCCCAAGGCCCCCAAAAAATCCGCCCAAAAACGCCGAGGTCGCCCCAGGCGTAGTGCCACGCCGCCTCGAATTTCGCCGTAAATCAATGAAAATCAGAGTCTTGCAAAAATCAGGTGTTTAAGTGGGGTTTGACCGGACCAAGGGCGGGAGGCAGTCCGCCATGAGGATCATCCTCGGGTCGACTTGAATCGTCGAAAGGGCAGAGCGCGCCCGCTCTGCCCCAATGTGTTTCAGACCCGCTATATGTCGACTTGCTCCGCGATCGCCAGCGCGTCGTCCACTTCGATCCCGAGATATCGGGCCGTGCTTTCGATCTTTCGGTGCCCCAAGAGAAGCTGAACAGCGCGGAGATTGCCGGTTCGCCGATAGATCAGAGTCGCTTTGGTTCGGCGAAGTGAATGGGTGCCGAAGAACTTGGGATCCAGTCCAATTTTGGCGATCCACGCCGAGACAAGTCATGCATATTGGCGCGTGGATATCGACGCATCGCCGTGGCGGCCGGAGAATAAGAAATCGCCTGGCTTCTTGCCGGTTGACTTGATGTAATCGTCGACGGCATCGCGCGTCGGTTCGGTCAACTCGAACCTCACGGGCTGCCCGGTCTTTCTCTGACGCACCGTTGCGCGGTCGAGGGCGACACCATACGGAGCGATATCCTCGACTTTGAGGGTGACAACATCGCATCCGCGCAACTTGCTATCGATCGCAAGGTTGAACATCGCCAAATCGCGTATTCGGTGTTCAACTTGGAGCTTGGTCCGTATCGTCCAGACATGCTTCGGGCGAAGCGGAGGCTTCGCTCCAATCAACCTGCCTTTGTTCCACGGCACGCGCGCTGAAATGCTTGGGGTCGCTGCAGCCTGATTTTGCATGATCATCCTCCTCAAGTTGTGGAGGACAAGAGAATTGGGGGCCTGATAACCACTTCAACGGAGAGGTTTGCGACGGTTTTTCCGAGGGACGATATGAGGCAAGACCCGCGCTCTCGCATGAAGCTCCTCCCGGGCGAGCGGACCGATCTTTATCCTCCGATGGAGGCGAAGGTTGAGCCTTCCCTAAACGTCGGCCGGCTTCCGGAATCGAAGGACAAGCCGCCCGTCCTATGCCAACGCCGGCACGAGTGATTGACCTGTTGCCGTCGTCGCCGCCTCAAGTTTCCCAAAGCTATGCGACATATTGATCTGCCCCCGGTCAAAACGGGTCCACCCCGAGGCAGTCTTTTGCCAGACTGGAGAGCGCCACGACGACGAGGAGACGTCATGAGTCTCAGGAGAGCGTCGGGATGCCGCCGCCTGTTCGCGACGCCGGTGGAAGCCGAAGTGATGAGTTTCACACGCCTTAGCTAAAGGCGCTCACGCCGTTGTCGGAAAGATTACAATTGTTATGTAGATAACAATAATTTGTCGCCATTCAAACAAATGACTCCGTTTTCACGGATTCGTTTCTGTGGGTGCTGCAGTATAATATGGGATTTGCCTAGCAAATATCTTGGAAGCGCTGCTTAATGCTTGACTCTTACGCTACTTGCCGCAATTCTGACGAAATAAGAGCCGCTCCCCGTTCGCTCGGAGAAAGGTGGCCGTTTCGAGGAAACGAAAAGAGGGAAAGGCATGGCCGCCATCGAGTCGTTTTATGACGTGATCCGCCGCCAAGGGATCACGCGCCGAAGCTTCACAAAATTCTGTTCTCTGACCGCCGCCAGCCTCGGCTTCGGCCCGGTGACCGCAGCTAGGATGGCGCATGCGCTGGAGACGAATCCACGCGTGCCGGTGATCTGGATGCATGGGCTCGAATGCACATGCTGCTCGGAGAGCTTTATCCGCTCCGCGCATCCGCTGGTGAAGGACGTCGTCCTCTCCATGATCTCGCTCGATTACGACGACACGATCATGGCGGCCGCCGGCCATCAGGCCGAGGCGATCCTTGAGGAGACCAAGGAAAAATATAAGGGCAAATATATTCTCGCGGTCGAGGGCAATCCGCCGCTCAACGAAGGCGGCATGTTCTGCATCGACGGCGGCAAGCCCTTCGTCGAGAAGCTCAAGTGGATGGCCGAAGACGCCATGGCGATCATCGCCTGGGGCGCTTGCGCCTCCTGGGGGTGTGTACAGGCGGCGACGCCCAATCCGACGCAGGCCACGCCGATCGACAAGGTCATCAAGGACAAGCCGATCATCAAGGTTCCCGGTTGTCCGCCGATCGCGGAAGTGATGACCGGCGTCGTGACTTATATCACTACCTTCGGCCGCCTGCCGGAACTCGACCGCCAGGGGCGGCCGAAAATGTTCTATTCGCAGCGCATCCACGACAAATGCTACCGCCGTCCGCATTTCGACGCCGGCCAGTTCGTCGAGGAGTGGGACGACGAAGCGGCGCGCAAAGGCCATTGCCTTTACAAAATGGGCTGCAAGGGGCCGACGACCTACAACGCCTGCTCGACCGTGCGCTGGAACGGCGGCGTCTCCTTCCCGATCCAATCGGGACACGGCTGCATCGGCTGTTCGGAAGAGGGTTTTTGGGACAAGGGACCGTTCTATGAGCGGCTCTCGACGATCCGGCAATTCGGCGTCGAAAAGAACGCCGACGAGATCGGCATGGCCGCCGCGGGCGTCGTCGGCGCGGCGGTGGCGACCCACGCGGCGATTACCGCTGTCAAACGCGTCGTGGCGAAACGCCCCGAGACCGAGAAGCTCTGATCACCCCATTTTGTGTCGCATGCGCGAAGGCGCATCGCCGCTACAGGAAACTCAAGTCATGGGCATAGAGACTCCCAACGGCTTCAATCTCGACAATTCCGGCAAGCGCGTCGTTGTCGATCCGGTGACGCGCATCGAAGGCCATTTGCGTATCGAGGTGAACGTCGACGCCAATAATGTGATTCGCAACGCCGTCTCGACCGGCACCATGTGGCGCGGCATCGAGGTGATCCTCAAGAACCGCGACCCGCGCGACGCTTGGGCGTTCACGGAGCGGATCTGCGGCGTCTGCACGGGCACGCATGCATTGACCTCCGTGCGCGCGGTCGAGAACGCGCTGAAGATCAGCATCCCCGAGAACGCCAATTCGATCCGCAACATCATGCAGCTCTGCCTGCAAGTGCATGATCATCTGGTGCATTTCTACCATCTGCATGCGCTCGACTGGGTCGACGTGGTCTCGGCGCTCTCGGCCGACCCCAAGGCGACCTCGGCGCTCGCGCAATCGATCTCCCCCTGGCCGCTGTCCTCGCCCGGCTATTTCAAGGATCTTCAGACGCGGTTGAAGAAGTTCGTGGACTCGGGCCAGCTCGGCCCGTTCAAGAACGGCTATTGGGGGCATCCGGCCTATAAGCTGCCGCCCGAAGCCAATCTGATGGCGGTCGCACATTATCTCGAGGCGCTCGACTTCCAGAAGGACATCGTCAAGATCCACACGGTCTACGGCGGCAAGAATCCGCATCCGAACTGGCTGGTCGGGGGCGTTCCCTGCGCTATCAACGTCGACGGAACCGGCGCGGTCGGCGCGATCAACATGGAGCGACTCAATCTCGTCTCCGAGATCATCGACCGCTCCATCGAATTCGTCGAACAGGTCTACATTCCGGACCTCGTCGCCATCGCGGGCTTTTACAAGGACTGGCTCCATGGCGGCGGCCTGTCGGGCAAGAGCGTCATGAGTTATGGCGACATTCCCGAACACGCCAACGATTACGGCGCCGGCAATCTCCTGCTGCCGCGCGGCGTGATCCTCAACGGCAATCTCAATGAGGTTCTGCCGATCGATCACGCCGATCCCGAGCAGATCCAGGAGTTCGTCACCCATTCCTGGTATAAATATCCGGACGAGACGAAGGGGCTGCATCCTTTCGACGGAGTCACCGAGCCCAATTACAAGCTCGGTCCCAACGCCAAGGGAAGCCCGACCAACATCGAGTCCCTCGACGAGAGCGCGAAATATTCCTGGATCAAGTCGCCACGTTGGCGCGGCAATGCCGTCGAGGTCGGTCCGCTCGCGCGTTACATCATCGGCTATGCGCAGGGCAAGGCCGAGTTCAAGGAGCCGGCGGACAGACTGCTGCAAACGCTCGGCGTTCCGGTCACGGCGCTCTTCTCCACGCTCGGCCGCACCGCGGCGCGCGGGCTCGAATGCCAATGGGCGGCGCATAAAATGCGTCACTTCCAGGACAAGCTCCTCGCCACGATCAAGGCGGGCGATTCCTCGACCGCCAATGTCGACAAATGGGAGCCGAAGACCTGGCCCGCCGAGGCCAAGGGCTATGGCTTCACCGAGGCGCCGCGAGGCGCGCTGGGCCACTGGATCAAGATCAAGAACGGCAAGATCGACAATTACCAGTGTATCGTGCCAACGACTTGGAACGGCAGCCCGCGCGATCCCAAGGGCAATATAGGCGCCTTCGAGGCCTCGCTCATGGACACGCCCATGGCGGATCCGGAGAAGCCGCTGGAAATCCTGCGCACCATCCACTCCTTCGATCCCTGCCTCGCCTGCTCGACTCACGTGATGAGTCCGGACGGCCAGGAAATGGCGTCGGTGAAAGTCCGCTAAGGGAGGCCTGCATGGTCGATGGCGTATCTGTCTCCGGCGTCGGCGACGCGCATGGCGCGCGCGCCGTCGAACGCCAGACCGTCTATGTCTATGAGGCGCCCGTTCGCATCTGGCATTGGGTCAACGCGCTCTGCATCATCGTTCTGTTCGTTACGGGCTATTGCATCGCAAGCCCATTGCCGAGCACGCCCGGCGAGGCGAGCAACAGCTTTCTCATGGGCTATATCCGCTTCGCGCATTTTTCGGCGGGGCAGGTGTTGGCCGCGGTTTATCTGATGCGCGTCTATTGGGTCTTCGCCGGCAATCCGCATTGCCGGCAGATTTTCTATGTGCCCTTCTGGTCCAAGGACTATTGGGCGGGAGTCGCGCATGAGGCGAAGTGGTATCTCTTCCTCGCCAAGGTGCCGAAGAAATACGTCGGCCACAATCCGCTCGCCCAGCTGATCATGTTCTCGATGTTCACGCTGCCGATCGTCTTCATGATCGTGACGGGCTTCGCGCTTTATTCGGAAGGCGAAGGGATAGACTCTTGGCAGCACAAGGCATTCGGCTGGGTCTTCTCGATCTGGCCGAACAGTCAGGAAGTCCACACCTTCCATCACCTCGGCATGTGGGTGCTGGTCGTCTTCACGATCATCCACATCTACGCTGCGGTGCGAGAGGACATAGTGAGCCGCCAGAGCATCATCTCCTCGATGATTTCGGGTGAACGTGTGTTCAAGGACGGCGCGGCGGACTGACGAGCATGGGCGCAGCCAAAATCCTTGTTCTGGGCATCGGCAACATCCTCTGGGGGGATGAGGCTTTTGGCGTGCGCGCCGTCGAGGCGTTCCACCGGCGTTTCGTCGCGCCGGAGAATGTCACCGTGCTCGACGGGGGCACCCAGGGACTCTATCTCGTGCATTTCGTCGCCGACGCCGATCATCTGCTCGTTTTCGACGCCATCGACTATGGCTTGGAGCCGGGCGCGCTGAAGATCGTGCGCGACGATGAAGTTCCAAAATTCACCGGCTCGAAGAAGATGAGCCTGCATCAGACCGGGTTCCAGGAAGTGCTGAGCGCCGCCGATCTGCTGGGTCGCTATCCGCAGCGGCTTGCGCTCATCGGCTGCCAGCCGCTCGATCTCGAAGATTGGGGCGGGCCGCTCACGGAGCCGGTGCGCGCCGCGCTTGAGCCGGCGCTTGCGGCGGCGGCGCAAGTGCTGTGCGACTGGGGCGTGACGCTCGAAGAATGCGAGGAGCACTCGGGGCCGGCGCTGCTCGCAAACGACATCGATTACCGCAGCTACGAGAGGCGCGTCTGAAGGCGCGCGGGACGGAGAAGGAGGCTGACCATGATACTCACTTCACGCTTCCCCGCCGCGGCTCTCGGCTCGACGTCTACGATCGGTCCGCCTCAGCGCCACCTCGAAATCTGAGCAGCATCGGACGCGCCCATGTGCCTCGGCTTCCCGATGACGATCCTCTCTGGCGACGACGCGCAGGCGCTCTGCGCGCGCAAAGGGGAAACCCAATCGGTCTCGATGCTGCTCGTCGGCGCGCAGGCGCCTGGAACCCGCGTGCTCGTGCATCTTGGAACGGCCATGCGCGTTTTAGAGCTGGAAGAAGCGCAAGCGATCGACGACGCGCTCGATGGGCTCGCGGCGGCCTTGAGCGGCGAAGGCTTCGAACATTATTTCGCCGATCTCATCGATCGCGAGCCCGAATTGCCGGCTTTCCTGCGGGACCGGACGTGAGGAGTAAAGCGCCATGTCTTCGCCGCAGACTTTTCTAAAGCGCGCGGGCGTTCCGCCAACCGACGCGGCGAATGTCGAGGCGCTTCTCGCGCCCACGGGCGAAGATTTGTTGCTGCTCTTCGCCGGCGACCCCGCCCAGCGCGTCGAGGCGATGGACGTCGCGGTGATTTTTCCCGAGCTTCTGAAGGCTTTTCGCGGTCGCCTGCGCGGTGCCGTCGTCGCCGCCGGAGCTGAGAAGAGTCTCGGGGAGAGATTTCACGTCGACGTTCTGCCGAGCCTCGCAGTGATCCGCAACGGCGCGACGATCGGCGTCATTCCGCGCATTCGCGATTGGGCGGAGTACCTCGAAAAGATCGAAGCCTTTCTCGATCCGGCGACGAAGCCCCTCGTAAAGAGCGCCGCACCGCGCGTCGAATTCAAATTCTCGCAAAAAGGAGCGAACGCGTGAAAGCGGGATTTTGGGTGGCGCCCGAGGGTGCCGACGAGGCCGCCGCGTTGCTGCCGATCGGCGGCGACGACGCCGCTCTCGACGCGCGCCGCAAGGCCAATTTCCTGGCGACCAGCTCCGCCGAGGAGCTCATCAAGCGTTGCCCGTCGGTCGCGAGGCTCCTGCCCGAACTCGCCGAGGCGTTGCAGACGCAAAAGGCCTCCGAGCCCAACCGGCTCTTCGACGTCACCGATCTTCCCGATGACGATCGCGAACTCCTCTCGCAGGTGACGGGCGAAGGCGAGGTCTCCGGCGTCGCGGCGCTCACCGATGGCGTGACGGCGCAGGTGCTTGAATCGGTGATGGCCGGCCTATGGCGCGTGCGCTTCGTCGACGCCGCTGGCGCGCGCGTTGCCGATTATCTCGAAGTCGGCGCGATTCCGCAGGCGGTGCGCAAGGCCACAGAGCTGACCGTTCTCGACATCGCTTTCGGCGCGCCGCCGCCGGGCGCCATGAACGTCATGCCGTTGCTCGCCGAAATTCGCGACCGGATGGCCGCGCATCGGCCCGGCGAGCCGGCGCGTATCATCAATTTCTCGCTGCTGCCGATGAATGAAGCGGATATGGGTTTTCTGCAGCAGACGCTGGGCGACGGTCCGGTGCGGTTGGTTTCGCGCGGCTATGGCGCATGTAGCGTACATGCGACCGGCGCGCGTCATGTCTGGTCCGTGCAATTCTTCAACTCCATGGACACGATCATTCTCGATACGCTGGAAATCGGCGACACGCCGCTCGCGGCTTGCGCGGCGGATGAGGATTTCCGTGACTCCGCCGAACGGCTGCGCGAGATCGACGAGGCCTATTTCCGATGAGTTTCGAGAATTTCGGCGCCTCCGAAACATCCGCGGAGGACCGCATGGAATGCGGCGTCTGTTGGAGCGTCTATGATCCGGCGGCGGGCGATCCCGTCTGGCAGATCCCGCCCGGCACGCCCTTCTCGGCCCTCCCCGACGATTGGCGCTGCCCCCATTGCGACGCGCCGCGCTCTCGTTTCATGAGAATCGGCTATGGACGATGACGCGGCGAGAGAGGTGGGCGCGCGTCTCGCGACGCTCTATGCCGCGGTCCACCGCGGACCGATGCGCGACGCGCCGATCTGCAATGACGCACTCAATGTGGAGGCGATCGGATTCCGCGCCTTCGAGGATCGAGCCGTCGGCGTGGTCGTGACGCCCTGGTTCATGAACGTCGTCGCCACGGGCGCGAAGGACTTCTCCGCCGGCGCGCGCCAGCGCTTGGCGCTGCCCGCGGGCGATGTGGAGTTCGCCCTGAGCGAGATGGAGGGCTTTGGCTGCATCCTTTCCTGCTCGCTGTTCTCGCCCATGTTCGACTTTGCCGACATGACCGCGGCGCGCGAGGTGGCGCGTGAGGCGATGGCGGCGCTTTTCAACCCCGCGCTGCTCGACGACAGCGCGCGGAAGACGGCTTCGGAGATGAATCGCCGCGCTCTGTTCCGCGGAGCCTTTGGCGGACGAGAGGAGGCGCAGCCGTGAACGCGCTCGCCGGCCCCGGCGCGATCCGCGTCGACGTCGAGACCGACGCTCGGGAACGCGTCGCTGCGCTCGCCGTGCATTCCAGCCGGCCTGTGGGCCTGGGGCAGGTCTTCGTCGGACGCGCGGCGGGTGACGCGCCGGCGCTCGCGGCCCAATTGTTCAGCCTTTGCGGTTTTTCGCACGCCGCTGCGGCGCGCCTGGCGATTTCGGTGGCGCGAGGCCGGGAAGCAGTCGCCTCGGACGTGTTTTCGACGGTGGTGGGGCTCGCCGCCGAACAGGTCGTGGAATCGCTGCGCTCGGTGGCGGTCGGCTGGCCGAGTCTCGACGAGTTGGCGGACATCGCCCGTATCGCCGCGCCCCTGCGCGAGGCGACGCAGGCGGCGCGCCTCATATTGACCGCAGCAGGGCGCGGAGAGGCCCACGCGCGTCGCGCCGAATTGTCGCCCGCGGCGGAGCGTCTGTCTGCCGCCGCTCAATGTCTTGGGCTGCAAAGCGCGACCCCGCAAGCGCCAGCGCCCGGCAGTCTCTTCGCCGCCAGAATGGAGGAGGCGCAGGCGGAAACCTTCGTCCCGGCGCAGGCGCCGGATGCGCTCCGACCTGCGGATGACGCAACCGTCGTGCAGGCGCTGCAAAAGGGCCGCGATCGCTTCGCCGCGGCGCCGACTTTGCCTCATCGCGTCGTCGAGACTGGCGCCTTCGCGCGCCATTGGCGGGAGACGGCCAACGAGGGATCGGCCTTGGCGGCGCGTCTCGCCGCGAGATTTGTCGCAATGTCGGAGGCGATGGACGCGATGCAGCAGGCCCTTTCCACCGGCGAGACGCCTGCGAGCGACGTCGCGACCGCAATGCGGCTCTGCGTGGGCGAGGGCTTTGCGGCCGTCGAGACGGCGCGCGGGCGCTTGTACCATTGGTCGCGGCTCGATGCGGCCGACCACGTCTTGGAGTACGCGCTGCTGGCGCCGACCGAGTGGAATTTTCATCCCGCCGGCCCTTTTGCCACCGCGCTCCGCGGCGCAAGGGTCGGTGCCGGCGATGCGGCGCGCTTGCGTATCCGAAAACTCGCCGCCGTCTTCGACCCGTGCGTCGCCTTTCAGATCACGCTCTGCGAGCCGGCTCATGCATGAGATGGCGCTCACCGAGAGCATCGTCGAGATCGTCGCGGACGAGGCGCGCAAGCAGGGCTTCGGCCGCGTGCGCGTCGTGCGCCTCCAGGTTGGCGCGATGGCCCATGTCGAGCCGGAGGCGTTGCATTTTTGTTTCGACGCCGTGTCGCGCGGGACGGTGGCGGAAGGCGCGACGCTGCAGATCGTCCGGTTGCCGGGCGAAGGTTGGTGTCTCGATTGCGGCAAGACGGTGCCGCTCGAAGAACGTTTCGGCGCCTGTCCCGAATGCGGCAGGCGGCATGTGCAGATGACGTCGGGTGACGAGCTGGGCATAGAGGAGTTGGAGGTCGACTAATGTGCACAGTATGCGGTTGCGAAACGACGACGGTCGAAGGCGAAAAGAAGCCGGGCGCGGAGAAAGCGGCCACGTCGGACGGGAGCCGGCATCGGCAAGATGATCATCACGACCACGCGCATGATCACGACCAGGGTCCTGACCATGATCACCCTCACGATCACGACCATCACCATCATCGTCACGACCACGCTCGAGCGTCGGGCGGCGAAGTGATCGATTTCGGCGCTGGAATCGCCGGCGTGCATGTGCCGGGGTTGAGCCAGGAGCGGATCGTCCGCATCGAACGCGACATCCTCTCAAAAAACGACGCCTATGCGCGCGACAATCGCGCGGCCTTCGCCGCCAAGGGCGTGCTGGCGCTCAATCTCGTCTCGAGCCCCGGCTCGGGCAAGACGACGCTGCTCGTGCGCGCGATCGAGGATCTCAAGACGAAAGTCCCCGTCGCCGTGATCGAGGGAGATCAGCAGACCTCCAACGACGCGGAGCGCATTCGCGCCACCGGCGCGCCAGCGATCCAGATCAACACCGGCAAGGGCTGCCATCTCGACGCGCATATGGTGGGGCATGCGCTCGAAAGCCTCGAGCTGCAAAGGGGCGGCGTGCTCTTCATCGAGAACGTCGGCAATCTCGTCTGCCCGGCGGCTTTCGATCTCGGCGAGGCGCATAAGATCGTGGTGCTGTCGGTGACGGAGGGCGAGGACAAGCCGCTCAAATATCCGGACATGTTCGCCGCCGCCGACCTTATGTTGTTGAACAAGTCGGATCTCCTGCCGCATCTCTCCTTCGACGTTGGCGCATGCCTCGCCAACGCGCTTAAGGTCAATCCGCATTTGCAGACGCTCGTCGTCTCTGCGACGACCGGCGAAGGCATGGCGGCGCTCTACGCCTGGATCGAAGCGCGCGCCGCGCGCGCGGCCTGCGGCGCGAGCGTCGTGAAAGCAGGTTGAGCGCATGGCCGACGCCGCGGCCGCCAACGCTTTGCATGCGCCCCGACGCCTGCGCCTGCGGGTGCGCGGCGCCGTGCAGGGCGTAGGCTTTCGTCCCTTCGCGTATGGGGTCGCCGCGCGCTTTGGCCTCAGCGGTTTCGTGCGCAATGACGCGGACGGCGTCCTGCTCGAAATCGAAGGCGCGCGGCACGCGGATTTTCTCGCGGCGCTGGAGAGAGAGAAGCCGCCGCTTGCGCGCATTGACGGCATGGAGATCGAATACATTGGCGTAACCGGCGATCCGGGCTTTTCGATTCTCGAAAGCGTCTCGGGTCGCGGCCATACACGCTTGGTCGCGGACGCCGCCACATGCGAAGCTTGCCTCGACGAGCTTTTCGACGCCACGAGCCGCTTTCACCTCTACCCTTTCGTCACCTGCACCGATTGCGGCCCGCGTTTCACCATCGCCGCGTCGCGGCCTTACGACAGAGCGCGGACGTCGATGGCGCGCTTTGGCATGTGCGAGGACTGCGCGCGCGATTATCGCGATCCGCGCAGCCGGCGTTTCCATGCCGAGACGATCGCCTGCGCCAAATGCGGGCCGCGCCTGGAGCATGATCCGGCGACGATCGTCGTTGCGATACGGGCCGGGAGCATCGTCGCCGTGAAGGGAATCGGCGGCTATCATCTGATGTGCGACGCCCACAATGAATCCGCCGTCGCCGAATTGCGCCGCCGCAAGCAGCGCGACGCCAAGCCTTTCGCGGTGATGGCCGCCAACACGGCCTCGGTCATGCGCGTTGCGGCGCCGACGGAAGCCGAACGCGATTTACTTGCGCATCGCGCCCGTCCCATCGTCGTGATGAAGTCGAGAGGGACACTAGCGCCTTCGATCGCCCCTCGTCTCACCCGCGTCGGCGTGATGCTGCCTTATGCGCCCCTGCACCATCTGCTGTTTCACGCGGCGGCGGGCTGCCCCGCTGGCCAGGAGTGGCGCGCGCAAGCCAGCGACTTTGCGCTCGTCGCGACGAGCGCAAATCCCAGCGGCGAGCCTCTGATCGTGGACGACGAAGACGCTCGCCGAAAGCTTTCGAACATCGCCGATCTCATCGTCGCCCACGATCGCCCGATCGTCGTGCGCGCGGACGACTCGGTCGTGACCATGATCGATGATGCTCCCGTCTTTTTGCGTCGCGCGCGGGGCTTCACGCCCGAGCCCGTCGATCTCGGCGCCGATGGTCCCTGCGTCGTCGCCGTCGGCGCGCACCTCAAGGCGACGGTGACGGTGACGCGCGGGCGAGAGGCTTTCGTTTCGCAACACATCGGCGATCTCGACGGCGCGGCGAGTCTGCGCTTCTTCGAGGACACGAAACGTCATCTCGTCGCGATGCTCGGCGTCGAGCCCGAAATCGCCGTCTGTGATCTGCACCCGGACTTTTTTTCGACGCGCTTTGCGGAAGAGATGAATCTGCCGCTGCTACGAGCCCAGCATCACGCCGCCCATATCGCTTCGATCGCGGCCGAACATGGGGTGAGCGATCCTGTGCTCGGCGTCGCGCTGGACGGTTATGGCATGGGTGATGATCGCGGCGCTTGGGGCGGAGAGCTGATGCTGATCGACGGCTCGGCTTGGCGGCGTCTAGGTCATCTCGCGCCGCTCGCGCTGCCAGGGGGCGACCGCGCCGCGCGCGAGCCCTGGCGCATGGGAATTGCGGCGCTGGCCGCGATCGGGCGTCTCGACGCCGCGGCCAAGCTGTTTCCGGAGGCGCCCCTCGCCGAAGCGCTTGCGAACACTCTGCGCCGTGACGCGGGACCCAAGACCACGAGCATGGGCCGGCTCTTCGATGCGGCGGCGGCGCTTGCGAGCGTTTGCCTCGAACAGCGCTACGAGGGACAGGCCGCGATGGAATTCGAAGCGCTCGTTGAGACTCCGCGCCGGCTAGACGAGAGCTTTCGCCTGGGCAACGGCGTTCTCGATTTCGCTCCCGTTCTGTCGTTCATCGCCAATGAGCGTCCGGGCTCGCGCGCGGCGGCCGAATATTTTCACGGCGCGCTGATCGACGGCTGCGCCGCCTGGATCGAGACCGCCGCGAGGGCGCAAGGGCGAACGCGCGTCGCGCTCGGCGGCGGCTGCATGATGAACCGCGTCTTGGCGGAAGGTCTCGCCGGGGCCTTGCGAGCCAAGGGCCTCACGCCTTTGCTGGCGCGCGTCGTTCCATGTAATGACGGAGGAATTTCCCTAGGACAGGCGGCGCTCGCGAGAGCGGCCTTCCAGGTCGGCGGAGAAGAGAAAGAGAGCGCGGTATGTGTCTAGCTGTTCCCGTGCGTGTCGCCGAGCTTCTGCCCGATCAAATGGCGAAAGTCTCGCTCGACGGCGTTTCGAAGACCATCTCCGTCGCTTTGGTGGACGATCTCGCCGTTGGCGACTATGTCATCCTGCATGTCGGATTCGCGCTTTCGAAAGTCGACGCCGAGGCTGCCGAAAAAACGCTCGAAATGATCCGCGACATCGCCGGACTGTCGTCATGAAATATGTCGACGAATTCCGCAACGGCGAGTTGGCGCGCGGCGTCGCCCGCCGCCTTGCCGAGATCGTACGCCCGAACCGCGACTATCGCTTGATGGAGTTCTGCGGCGGTCATACGCATGCGATTTCGCGCTACAGCCTCGAGGATTTGCTCCCCGAGAGCGTGCACATGATTCACGGCCCCGGCTGCCCGGTCTGCGTGCTGCCGGTGGGTCGCATCGACGCGGCGATCAGGCTTGCGGAGCTTCCCAAGGTTACGCTCTGCACTTACGCCGATCTCATGCGCGTTCCGGCCTCGGGCGGCGCGAGCCTGATGCAAGCCAAGGCGGCCGGCGCCGACATACGCATGGTCTATTCTACGCTCGACGCCATTCGCATCGCGGAAGCCGAGCCCGGCCGCGAGGTCGTCTTCTTCGCCATAGGCTTCGAAACGACGACGCCGCCGACCGCGCTGGCCATAAGGTTCGCCACGCAAAAGCGGCTCGCCAACTTCTCCATTTTCTGTAATCACGTGCTGACGCCGTCGGCGATGCGCGCCATCCTCGGCGAAGCGGGCGAAGACGTAAGGCTGGACGGATTCGTTGGTCCGTCGCATGTCTCCGCGGTCATCGGACTGCGGCCCTATCAATTCGTCGCCGCGCAATTTAGCAAACCGCTCGTCGTCGCGGGCTTCGAGCCGCTCGACGTGATGCAGGCGATTGTGATGCTCGTTCGGCAATTGAACGACGGCCGTCGCGAGGTCGAGAACCAATATTGCCGCGCGGTGACGACGAAAGGAAATCTGAGGGCGCAGGCGGAAGTCGCGGACATATTCGAAACGCGCGAGAGTTTCGAATGGCGCGGGCTTGGCGAAGTTCCGAGCAGCGCTCTGCGCCTGCGGGAGGCCTATGCGTCTTTCGACGCCGAACGCCGTTTCGCCATCGAGACCCTTGCGGCGAAGGACAATCCGGCCTGCGAATGCGGCGCGATTCTGCGCGGCGCCAAGCGGCCGCATGATTGCAAGCTCTTTGGAACGGTCTGCACCCCCGAGACGCCGATGGGCTCCTGCATGGTGTCGTCGGAGGGCGCTTGCGCCGCGCAATGGACCTATCGGCGCTTTCAGGACGAGTCGGCGCGAAGGATCGCGTCGTGACGACGATCAAAGCCTATCGCCGAAAGCTCGACATCGCCAATGCGCGCGTCGATCTTTCGCACGGCGCCGGCGGGCGCGCCATGGCGCAACTCATCGCCGAGATTTTCCATGCTGCGCTTGACAATGACTGGCTGCGGCGCGGCAACGATCAGTCGGTCTTCGACGTCGCCGAGGGCCGCATGGCCATGACGACCGATGCTTTCGTTGTCTCGCCGCTGTTTTTCCCCGGCGGCGACATCGGCTCGCTTGCGGTGCACGGCACGGTGAACGACATCGCCATGTCGGGCGCGAGGCCACTGTATCTCTCGGCGAGCTTCATCATCGAAGAGGGATTCCCGCTTGCCGACCTGGCGCGCATCGCCGAGAGCATGGGCGCCGCGTCCCGCGCAGCCGGCGCGCCGGTCATCACCGGCGATACGAAGGTCGTCGAGCGCGGCAAGGCCGACGGCGTCTTCATCTCCACGGCCGGCGTCGGCGTCGTGCCGAAGGGACTTGATCTTTCCGGCGATAACGCGCGCGCGGGGGATGTCGTGCTGCTGTCCGGCTCCGTCGGCGACCATGGCGTCGCGATCATGTCGAAGCGCGAAAATTTGGAGTTCGACTGCGAGATCAGGTCGGACTCGGCGTCTCTGCATGGGCTTGTCGCCGACATGGTCTTTGCCGCGGGCGGCTCCTTGCGCTTGATGCGCGATCCGACGCGCGGCGGCCTTGCAGCGACGCTAAATGAAATCGCGCAAGCATCGGGCGTCGGCTTTCGCATCGACGAGTCCGCCATTCCCGTGAAGCCGGAGGTCGCCGCAGCTTGCGAATTGCTCGGGCTCGATCCGCTCAATGTCGCTAATGAAGGCAAGCTCGTCGCCGTTGCGGCTTCGGAAGGCGCTCAGCCGCTCCTCGCCGCTATGCGCGCGCATCCTCTGGGGCGCGACGCCAGCATCATTGGCCTTGCGGTGGAAGACGCGCGACGCTTCGTGCAGATGACGTCTTCCTTCGGCGGCGCGCGCACCGTCGATTGGCTCGCGGGAGAGCAACTCCCGCGCATCTGCTGACATCAGTAGATGCCGAATCCGGTCCATCTCACGCAAGATTAATCGGATCTTCATATTATGGCGACCGAAGCGGAGGATCAGATCGAAGCCGAAGTCGAGGCGTCGGAACAGCTGCTTTTGTGAAGGGTTTCGGATGCCGGCCCTTCCCGGACGCTTGCCGTCGCGCGGCACTGGGGCCGGCGTCCGAAAGCCTCCAAGGAAGGAAACCGCGAGTCTGAAGGGCGGGTATCCGCCGGCGGGACCTATGGGGATTTAAGAGTCGCCCGCGGTTGTTGGCGGGAGGTCGCGATGACCATCAAAGGCGATTTCGACGGATGAAGCTTAGCCGAGGGGTGTTCCGCGCCGGCGATGAGATGATGTTTTTCGCGGTGGCCGTGTTCGGGCGAGCCGGCCGAAGGGGCTTCAGGCGCACGCCAGCGGCGCGGTCGAAGGGCTCGCGGCAAAAGAAAGCCGGGTTGCAGCGTTGCGGGTGACGCGATTTCAATCATGACGTGTCGATTCTGATTTCACCGAGCGAAGAGCCGCGCGGAGCGCGTCCGCGTTCGAACGTCTCGATGACGATCATGCGGCCGCCGCAGCATGGGCAAGGATGCGCGAAGACGCGCGGCTCGGGTTGATCGTCGTGATTTGGGCGCTCGTCTTGTTCGCGCGGGGTCACCGCGCCGAGCAACTCGCGCGCGCGGGCGATGTTTTGGGCGCGGACGCCGCTTGCGAATAGGCCGTAATGGCGAATGCGGTGAAAGCCGGTCGGCAGGACATGGATGAGAAAGCGCCGAATGAACTCGCCCTTGGCGAGCCGCATGACCTTTTGCCGCGCGCGACCTTCGGCTCGGTAATCCTTGTATTTGAACGCGACGCCGTCGCCGTCGCAGGCCAGTAGGCGTCTGTTGGAGATGGCGACGCGGTGGGTGTAGCGCGACAGATAGGCCAGCACCGCCTCGGGGCCGCCGAAGGGGCGTTTGCTGTAAACCACCCATTCGACGCCTCGCGACGGCGCCAGATATTCCGCGAACGCGGCGCGATCCGCGAGATTGGCGTGCGCGCCAAAGAATCGCAGGCGCCCAGCGGCGTGGGCGGCGACGAGCCTTTCCAGAAACAACCGGCGGAACAGCCGAGAAAGCACGCGCACCGGCAGGAAGAAGCCCGGACGGCAGGCTGCCCAGCTCTGACCGTCCAAGGAAACGCCGCCGCCCGGAACGATCATGTGGACATGCGGGTGATGGGTGAGCGCCGATCCCCAAGTGTGCAGCACGGAGGTCACGCCGATCCGCGCGCCTAGATGTTTGGGATCGGCGGCGATCGTGATCATCGTCTCGGCGGAGGCCTTGAAAAGAAGGTCGTAGACCACGGCCTTGTTCTGATAGGCGATGTCGCCGATCGCCGCCGGCAGGGTGAAGACCACATGGTAGTAGGGAACAGGCAGCAGCTCCGCCTCGCGCTCGGCCAGCCATCTCTTCGCCGCCGCGCCCTGGCATTTTGGACAATGCCGGTTGCGGCAGCTGTTGTAGGCGATGACTTCGTGGGCGCAGTCTTCGCAGCGCGCGACATGCCCGCCGAGGGCCGCCGTGCGGCAGCTCTCGATCGCTGACATCACTTTCAATTGCTCAAGGCTCACGTGACCGGCGTTGGCGTTGCGCCATGCCGGTCCGTGGTCGCGGAAGATATCCGCGACTTCCAGAACAGCCCGCCCCATGACCGCCAGGGCTTATGCGGGCGACTTGTCGCGTCCAGACTTCAGCGGGGTCAGGCGATCCAGCGGGCTCATCACGTCGCGGACGGTGTTGGTTGCGACGCGTGTGTAAAGCGCGGTCGTATCGAGCTTGGCGTGTCCCAACAGAACCTGGATCACACGGATATCGATGTTCTGCTCAAGCAAGTGCGTTGCAAAGCTGTGCCGCAAAGTATGCGGAGTGACGCGCTTGGTGATCTCGGCCATATGAGCCGCCGCGTGGCAGGCGCGATTGAGCTGACGCGTCGACATCGGGTTGATCGGGTCCAGCCCAGGAAACAGCCAGACTTGTGGCCGCGCGATCCGCCACCAGTCGCGCAAAAGCTCCAGCAATTGCGGCGAGAGCATCGCGTGACGATCCTTGCCGCCCTTGCCTCGTTCCACACGGAGCATCATGCGCTTGCTGCCGATATCCGAGACTTTTAACGAGACCACCTCGGAGACGCGCAGACCGGCGCCATAGGCGACGCTGAGCGCGGCCTTGTATTTGACGCCGGGCGCCGCATCCAACAGGCGCGCGACTTCTTCGGGGCTGAGGACGATCGGCAATTTGCGCGGCTCGTGCACGAACGTCAGATGCCGGGCGGCGTCGGCCCGATCGAGCGTCACTGTGAAGAAGAACCGCAGCGCCGAGACAGTGGAGTTGATAATCGGCGCGCCCGCGCGGTTCTCGGTCAAGTGCAACTGGAAACGGCGAAGATCCTCATTGGTCGCGGTATCCGGCGAGCCGCCGAGAAATCCTGCCAGCTTCATAACCGCGCGGATGTAGTCATGCTGGGTCTTCGACGCAAAATGTCGAACAGTCATGTCCTCAATCATGCGACGGCGAAGTGGGGAGATGCATTCCTCGATCATGCGATGCTCCTGTCTGAAGCGGGGTTGCTAACCCGTCGATCTTCAGACAGCTGGCCGCCGACCCGTTACCCCCATCCTCCCAAAACGCTTCCTGAAACGCCGGCCGCAAACTACCGCGAGAGCGGTTTAGTTCTTTGGCGCCAAGCCGCCTGGTGACGGCGTGTCGGTAGCGGCGGCAAGTTGGGGTTCAGCAGACCCACTGGAACGAAGCGCTCGTGACGCGAATGTCGCGACTGTTTCCCGGGCTTTATTGAAGCTCCTCCCCCGACCCGGGCTGGATATCGGCGGCATCCGTCATTCGCGGTTCATTCTCTGTCCCTCCCCGCGTTGCTCGCGAGCTTCCGGTCCCCAGTGCGGCGGTTTTCCGCGACCGTTCGGCCGCGTCACGCTCCGGCGCTATAGGAACGCCGACAACAGCGGCCATTGCTCCAAATGTCTTTGAACGATAGCCCGCAGGCTCTCCCTGGAGGCGTCGAAATGCGCCGGCCTCAATTCGCCGCGCACCATTTCGTAGCGGAGAAACACGCTGTAAGTCGCAAGGACATCGGTCAGGCAGTAATCCGTCACTTCGGTGAGCCGTCCCGCCTCGACGTAAGCCTCGACCTGACTGCCATCGACGCCGCCGATCTTCACCGGAATATTGGCCAACGCCGCCATCTCGGCGAGGCTGGGCTTGCTCGAGCCGCCGTAGCCGGACAGCACGTCGCAGAGATCGATGTGGTCCGAGCCGAAGCGGTGCCATTAGTTGCGGTGACCGCCGGTGTGAAGGCCCGGCACGGGAACGCCGAGGGCGAAGGCCCGATAGCGCAGCAGCGGCAAGTCGAAGCCATTGCCGCCAAAGGTCACCAAGACTGGGCCCGTGCCCCGACCATCGACCGGAAGGCTTTTGACGAAGCCGAGCAGCAGTTCCGCTTCGGTTTTCTCGCCGACCGAACGGCTGCCGATTTGGGTCACCGTCCAAGGACCACCACCGTCCTCTCGTTTGGCATAGAGGGCGGCGATGGAGACGATCCGGTAGATTGGAACCTTGAGGAACGCTGTCGCGGGATCCGCTCCATCGCGCGAGTAACGCTCTCCCAACATCCGCCGTATGTCGGCGTCGGGCGTATGGTCGGGCTGTCCGAGCAGGCGGCGGGCCGCCTCTAAGTCGGGAACAGCCTCGATATCGAAGACGACGAGCGCGGTCATGGATCAACCCAATGCAAATCGGAATCGCGCTGGGATGGCGCTACGTCGATGTCGGAGCCAACGGCGTTGAGACATCCCAGCAACTCACCGCTACCATCGAACAGGCCGGTGATCAGTTCAAGTCATCGTTGACAGCATATCCGTTCGACGGGCGAAATCACCGGAGGCCCACCGCCACTTTCCTCCACCAACCGCTCGCAGTTCCCGTAAGCGTTGGATCGGACCATCACCCTAGAGCAACGACGGCGCCAGCGACCGATAGGGCCATTGATCTACGCCTGCTGCGCACGCATCGCTCACTCGGCGGAAAAGATCGCGGGAAGCCCGGTAATCGTAGATCCAACCTCGTCTATCTCAGCAATCAGTCTGTCAAGCTTGGCCAGAGTCTCCGGATCATTGGCTTTCCGTTTTTCGCCCTCCAAAAACGCTTTGAAGGTCTTGCCATCGTCAATCTGCATCATTTCGACGCTCGTGAGGACGGGCGTCGCGAACGGCTTCTTCTCTTCGACACGCGCAGGCGCAATCTGCTCCGCCTCAACGGCTGCCCGCGGCGGCGTCTCGCCCCCATGTGACCCCGCTTCCCTCTCTTCGATCGACTTGGCCGAGGCGTCCGAGCTCCCCGAGCCTTGCAGGATCACGCCCATATCGCGATCGTCCCATTTTCTCAAAACCGGGACCGTCACGGGAATCTCACCGTAGCGAGTATAGATTTCCTTGAACGGGCTGTCTTCGTAATGCCGAAACACGCGCAGCAGAAACGGACGAGCGCTGCGAACGATCAAAATCGCCTCGCGCTCCGGCATTTCGCGCAATTCCCGCGCGCTTCGCAGCGCCTTCGCTTCATAGTGCACGTTCTCACCAGCGGGCGCGAAGACGCCGCCGCCGGCGCGCCTGATCGGCGTCGTCACTTTGACCGTCGTATCACCGAGCATTTCCGACAGGTAATTCGCCGTCTCCAGATCGTCGATCGCCAGGAACAGTTTCACCTGCGATCCGGCAAGCGTCGATTGACGGAGAGGCTTGCCGTAGAGTTCGTCAAGCTGCGCCATGTTCTGGATCATGATCGCCATGCGGAATTTGTGACCCGCCGAGATCGTGATTTTCGTGAGCAGCGAGTGCATCGGCCCCAAATGGTAGAATTCGTCCAAGGCGATCAGCACTTCGTAACGTTCGTCCGGGCCAGGCCGCTTATCCATCAGGAGATCGTGAACTTGCTGGAAAAATATCCGGATGATCGGACGGAATTGGACGAGTTCGGGAATGCTGCAGGCGACAAAGACAGCCATGCGCTCGCGTCGAAATTCCCTCAGGTCGAAGTCGGAGGTTTCGGTCGCCGAGGAAATCAGCGGATTGTTCCAGGGGTTCATCGCCATGTTGACGTTGAACACCGCGCTGTTTCGAGTTTCCGGCTCCAAGGCCACATATTGGTTGAAGCCGTCGACGATCCATCGCGGCAACAATTGCCCTTCGGTCCGCACCAACGTCTTCAGGACGACGGAAATGTCCTTGCCCGTCACCGTCATTCTCGCGACGCCGCGCAAATGACGCGAGCCCTCGCAGTTGCGGGAGGCCAGCACATAACCAATCAGCGTCGCCAGCAACATGCGCGCGGCGCCCGACCACGTGTCGTCGGCGCGCTCAGGCACGAGGAAGGACGCCACGACTGCGCAATCGGTTGGCATGTTTTCGTCGCGCCGCACGAAATCCAGCGGATTGTATCGATGCGACTGGGTTCCGCCCGGCCGAAACAGAAAGACCTTTACGCCCTTATCGCGGAGGTAGTGCGACAGAATGTCGAAATTCTCGCGCTTGGTGTCCCAAAAGACGAATGACCCGTCGTGATCATAGCCGTTCGGAACGATGAAGCCGGAGCCCTTGCCGGACCGGCTCGGCGCGACCATCAGAATATGCGCCGGGTCCGCGTCGCGGATAACGGTTCCGTTCATTTTTCCGAGAATGAGTCCGCGCCGACCGGTCAGGCGTCTCTTCGCGGCGTCGAGCTTTGAGCCGAATTGCGCATCGCCTTTGTGCTTGGCGGGACCGTTGACCTTGAGCGCGATCGCCAAGGCAAGGCCGGCCGCCCCGACGAAGGCCAGAGCGAAGCCGCCGCGTTTCAGGGTTTCCTCTTGGGTGGCCGGATATTGAACCCGGCTCCAAAAATGGCTCGGCCCGAGCAGCACGGTTTTCCTACCAAACGTCGAGAAATCTCGATCGGCGAACTGGGCTCTGATCAGCGCCCATCGGGATGCACCTTCCGTGGGATCGTTCTTTCTGTAACGGGCGCCCACAGTGACCTCGTAGACGAAGACCAACAACACGCTCGCCGCGAGTAGCGCCAACAGCGTGCGAAAAATCCTATCGGCCCATACGCGGCTCATTGGCCTTCTTCTCCGCTCTCCAAGCGGCCATGCGCGAAAAATAGATCTCGCTCGTGCCGCGCCATCCGCCGAGGCGGCTTTGTTGAATGACGATCGGCAGCACGGTTTTGACGTAGCTGACGATCTCATCCTTGCGCAGGCCGGCTCCCGCCTGCATGACGCAGAGCGCAACCTGCTCGAACGCGCCCGAGGGGCTGTCCGCATGAATTGTCGTGATGGAGCCGGGATGCCCGGTGTTGACCGCGCGCAGGAAGGAATAGGCCTCAAGGCCGCGAATCTCGCCGAGAAAGATTCGGTCGGGCCGCAGCCGCATCGCAGCTTGCAGCAGGCTCTCGATGGTCACGCGAGCCTGGCCCTGATCGCCTTTGGAGGCGACGAGCGGCAGGAAGTTTTTCTGCAACGGCTTCACCTCGCGCGTGTCTTCGATCGTGATGATGCGCTCGTCAGGCGGAACCTCTTTCAGAATCGCGTTCAAGAAGGTCGTCTTTCCCGACGACGTTCCGCCGGAGAGCAGCATCGTGTAGCGATGCTTCACCGCGGCGCGAATAAAATCCTCGATTTTTCCGGCGTCCAAAAATTCGCAAAGCTCGCGATCGAGGTCCGAGAGCTCTTCCCCTGTAGACACTTTGACGCGATTGAAGGAGCCCATCTTGCGATAGTCGTCGAGCGACATTTCCTTGATGACTTGCTTACGAATCGCGAAGGCGCCGCCATTCGTCGTCGCCGGCGGCAAAACGCCTTGAAAGCGTTCTCCCGACGCCAGAGCAGCCGAGAGGAGCGGATGTTCGGCGTTGACGCTTTGGTTCGAAAAGCCGGCGACGCGCTCGGCAAGATGGCGCAGCCAATCGACCGTCACCTCGCGCGCCACGACCCGTTGCATCGACAACTCGCCGATGATTTCGACGTAGAGCTCGCCCGGCCCATTGGCGATGATTTCGACGACCTTGTCATTGTCGAGCCATTGGCGCAGCGGTCCGAGCGCCTCGTTCAGAAAGATCGTTCGGGC
>CAVOTY010000006.1:0-1617192 GCA_963699455.1 uncultured Alphaproteobacteria bacterium
CTCGGGCGCCGGCGAAGGAAAGGCGGTTTGGCGAAATGCGAAGGTTGCTCATGGCGGTGTCGCTGAGCGCGGCGATGTGTTGCGGCCCCATGGCCGCCGCGATGGATTTTCACGACTACGACGACGAACTGATGCGCGATCTCGACAAGACCGTCAAATATTTCGAGCCGGACATCACCGCGAAAAACGCCGACGCCGCCAAGGAGGACGCCGGGGTTCTCTCCGACGGGTTCCACTATACCGAGGATTATTTCGCCAAGAAGGGACGCGACGGACGCCGTGGAAATCTCGCGCAAGGGCGCCGAATTGATCGCCCAGGCGCGGGACTATGTCGAGAAGGCGGATTTCGACGCGGCGGCCGCCGCCGCGCGCGAAGCCGCCACGGCGTGCAAATCCTGCCACGACATCTACAAGCCGCGCCTCGCCCGCTGATCTGCCCAGAACCAACGGAGACGGCCCATGAGCCGCAAGACCGCCGCGGATTTTCCGCCAGAAGCATTGAAGCTCTTCGATCTCTTCGTGCATGGCTTCATCGATCGCCGCGGCTTCGTCGACGGCGCGGCGAAACTCGCCGTCGGCGCCGCCGGCGCCCTCGCCATGCTGGAGGCGCTAAATCCGCGCTTCGCCGAAGCCGAACAGGTGAAGAAGGACGATCCCCGCATAAAGGGGTCGACGCTCGAAGTCCCCTCGCCCGAAGGCTATGGGACGGTGAAGGGCTACTTCGTCCAGCCGGCAAATCCCCAAGGCAAGCCGCCGACGATTTTGGTGATCCACGAAAATCGCGACTCAATCCGCATCGTGGACATCGCCCGCCGTCTGGCGCTCGACAATTTCATCGCTTTCGCGCCCGACGCGCTCGCGCCGTTCGGCGGCTATCCGGGCGACGAGGACAAGGCGCGCGAACTCTTCCCAAAACTCGATCAATCGAAGACGCGGAACGACTTCATCGCCGCGCTCGGCGCTCTAAAGAAAGGCTCGATCGGCAACGGCAAGGTCGGCGCGGTCGGTTTTTGCTATGGCGGCGGCGTCGTCAATTTTCTCGCGACGAAGTCGGCCGATCTTTCCGCCGGCGTTCCCTTCTATGGCGCGGCGCCGCCGGTGGCGGACGTGGAGAAAATCAAGGCTCCCTTGCTGCTGCACTTCGCCGGCACCGACAAGCGCATCAACGCCGGCTGGCCCGCTTATGAGGCGGCGCTGAAGTCGGCCAAGGTCGACTATCAGGCCTTCGTCTATCCAGGAGTTCAACACGGCTTCAACAACGACACGACGCCGCGTTACGACGAGACCGCGGCCAAACTCGCCTGGAGCCGGACGATCGACTTCTTCAACGCCCATCTGCGTGGTTGACGGCGTCCAGCGTCACTAAGCGCTCACCACCACTTATCAATGAGGATCGAAATGAAGACCATCACTAGAATGGCCGGATTGGCGCTCGCCCTTTCGGCTTTGCCGGCGGTCGCGCAGCAAGCGGCCGCTCCCGCGCCGAGCACGCCGACCGCGAGCGCTCCGGCGCCCGCCGTCACGCCAGCCAATGATCCGGCCTATACCTATAAAACACAGCGGCTTAATCGCGCCGCCTTCGACGCCTTGCTGTCGAAACCCGAACAACTCGTCGTGCTCGACATTCGCCGACCCGACGAACTCGCCAAGGTCGGGGGCTTTCCGGTCTGTCTCAGATTCAATCGGCCGACGTCAGCGCCGTCTGCCGTTCATTCCACGCGATCGGTTGATCGTCACCGTATCCAACCGCGCGCATCGCGCCGGCGCCGTTGGCGACATTCTCGCGGGACTGGGCTTTCATGTCGTCGGCGCGATCGGCGTGCTCGACTACCTGGATGAAGGCGGCGTTCTGACCAAGATCGCGCCGCCGCCGCCGAAAGCCAACGCCGCGGCCGCCGCGCCCGCGACGGCGGTCGCCACGGCGCTTTCCGCTGCTCAATAATTCAGACGTCAAGCGCCAACCAAAGGCTCCTCACCCATGCGTGCAATCAACGCATCGACCCTCATCCTCGCGGGAGTTTTGTCGCTCGTCGGCCTTGACGCGCGGGCCGCGTTGAAGCCGGGAGACGCCGCGCCCGACTTCGCCTTGCCGGCGGCGATCGGCGGCAAGGATTTCAACTTCGTCCTGGCGGAGCAACAGAAGAAGGGGCTGGTGGTGCTCTACTTCTACCCCAAATCGTTCACGCGCGGATGCACCATCGAGGCGCATGAATTCGCCGATCACCATGACGACTTCGCCGCCGCCGGCGCCAGCCTGCTCGGCGTCTCGGCCGACGCAATCGAGGTGCAACGTGACTTCTCCGCCAAGGAGTGTCGCGACAAATTCCCGATCGGCGCCGATCCGAACCTTTCCACGATCAAGGCCTATGACGCCAAGCGGGAAAAACCGACCGCGTCGGGAGACAGCGTCGCCGACCGCATCTCCTATGTGATCGCCGACGGAAAGATCGTTTTCGCCCTGGTCGACCCCAATCCGATCAACCATGTCGCGTCGACATTGAAATTCGTCCGCGAATGGCGCGACGAACACAAAAAATAAGCAGGAACAGGAGTATGGGACGATGAACTCGAATTCACCAAAGCGCCGCCACGCGATCGCGGTGCGGGCGATCAGTGCGGCGACCCTCTTATTGGCGGCGTCCTTAGCGGTGGCCGCCGGAGCGCAAGAAGCCCCCGCGCCGCCGCCAGCGCCCGCCGCCGCTGGCGCCGGACCTTCGCCAACGAAACTGGCGATCGAAAACCGCAAGGCCGCCTTCACGCTGATCGGCAACGCCTTCCGTTATTTCGGCGCCGTCGCGAAGGGCACGGCGCCCTACAACGAGGCGGAAGCGACGAAACGCGCGGCGCGCATCGTGTTCCTTGCGAGCTTTCCGGGCGAAAATTTTCCAGAAGGATCAAATGTCGGCGAACCCGAGAGCAAGGCCAAGCCCGACGTGTGGAGCGATCACGCCGATTTCGACAAGAAGCTAAAGGATTTCCAGGCGCACGCCGCGAATCTCGCCGAGGTCAACGCCAAGGAAAAGGGCGCGACCGACGCGTTCAAAGCGGCGGTCGCGGCCTTGGCGCAGGACTGCAAGGGCTGCCACGACACCTATAAGGCGAAATAGCCTCGCCGAGTTCATGGCGGCGGGCGCGTTCTTCCCTTCCTCTCCCCAAGCATCCGTCGCCGTGATCCCCTCACAACCACAAGCTCGAAGAGCCTCGCCATGACGACGCTGGAGAATGACGCAGCCGCCCCAGGCCGCCTTAAAGAAACGGTATCGAGCCGCCTGGTCTGGGATTGGCCGGTGCGCCTGTTCCGCTGGAGTCTCGTCGCCACCTTTATCGGCGCCTTCGTCACCAATCGACTTGGCGTCGCCTATTTCAAATATCACGCCTGGTGCGGCTACGCCGTCATAACATTGGTGTCGTTTCGGATCCTCTGGGGCCTCCTCGGCACGAAGCACGCGCGTTTCTCGCGCTTCGTTCGCGGACCGCGCGCGACATTGCGTTACGCGCGCGATTTCTGGCGCGGATACGCGGCAAGTACGCGGGGCACAATCCGTTGGGCGCGCTGATGGTGCTTTTGCTGCTGGGCGCGCTGGAGGCGCAGGCGGGCCTCGGCCTTTTCTCCAACGACGAGATTTTCAACGTCGGTCCGCTCGCCGGGTTAGTGTCGAAACAGACGAGCCTGCTGCTGACATCGCTGCATCGCAGGACATTTTATTGGATCGCCGCCGCCGTGGCAATTCACATCGGCGCGGTGATTCTGCATGTCGTCGGCAAGCGCGAAAATCTGGTTGGCGCGATGATCACGGGGCGCAAGAGCGCACACGCCGTCGCCCCCCATGACGAGATCAACTCGTCGCGCGGCTGGCTGGCGATCCCTTTGGTCGCCATCGTCGTTACGGCGCTCGCGCTGGTGTTGCATTTCGCGCCCGCCGCCGAAGCCGACATCGGCGATTTTTAGTCTCCGAACCTTCCTCGTCCAAGAGCCGCCTCCATCGAGCGATGGCCGATCGCCTCGGCGCCCTCGCTATATCCATATTAAATCGACGTTCTAACAATATTTAAGTCGCGCGCCATTGGCGATATGCGCCCCGTTCGCTGTTGCCGATTTGCAACATCCAACAGGAAAACCGTCGCTTATCGAGATTAACCGTTCGCAACGAATCTTCTCGCTTGACCGCGCCCTTAAAGCCTACCAAGTTAATAGACATAAATAACGCAAACGCTATCCGCGCATCAGTCAACAAAAACGAGCGGTCCAGCATTCTCCGGGATTGGGAAAGCATTAGAGCGCCGTCAAGACACCGAGGAGCAACACCATGAGTCCGCGACCCAAGGCATTTCGAAATCGGCTGCTATCGAGCGTGGGAATCGCGCCGATCGTCTTGCTTGGAGGGCTGGCTCTCGGCGTTTTCCCGCTGCATCCCAGTCACGCCGAGGACGCGCAGGTCGAAGAGGTCAAGGTCACCTCGCGCCTACGCGAAGAGAAGGCTCAGGACGTGCCGTTGCCGGTCAGCGTCGTCGGCGCCAAGACCCAGGAGCGCGAGCGCCTCGAACGCATACAAGACTTCGCGCAAAAAGTGCCTAACTTCGTGCCGTCGATCACCAATCCGAGGACGTCGGCGATGTCAATTCGCGGCATCTCCGGCATCTCCGGCGGCGCGGACGGATCGGAATCGGCGGTCGGCCTGATTGTCGATAATGTGTTTTACACTCATGTCGGCTTCCAATGGGCCGATTTCGTCGATCTCCAATCGTTCGAGGTGGCGCGCGGTCCCCAAGGAACGCTGCTCGGGAAGAACACGACGGTCGGCGCGGTGGTCATCCACACGCAATTGCCGTCTTTCACGCCCTCGGCGTCGTTCGAGACATCGTTCGCGAATCGCAGCCGCATTATTGAAAAGCTGAACGTCACCGGGCCGATCCTCGACGACAAACTCGCCTACCGCGTCACCTTCTTCCTCGACAAGGGCGACGGCGTGCTCAACGACGCCGTCACGGGCGCGGGGCTGCTGAACAACAATCGCTGGGGCGTGCGCGGGCAAGTGCTTTACACCGGCGATAATTTTACCGATCGGCTTATCTTCGATCGTTTGAGGTCGGACGAATATAACAATTACAGCGGCGTCATCGGCGACGCTTTTCCGGTCTGGGCCAATGGCAAGGCGAACACGACCTATGCGATGAATTTGATGAAGCGGCTCGGCTGGCCCGATATCGCGAACAGCCCCTATTCGCCGATGCTGACGCGCCAAGGCAATCTCGACCAGCGCACCACCGGCGTCTCCAACGAGATCAACACGCAGATCGGCGAAAACACGCTAACGTCGATCTCCGCCTGGCGCGAGTTTATCCTCCATCCCAACAATAGTCTCGGCAATGACATCACTCAGATCAGCGGCAACGCTTTTAACGTGACCGTTGATCAATATTCGCAGGAGGTGCGTCTCGCCTCGCCCAAGGATCAGAAGATCGAATGGCAAACCGGCGTCTATGCGCTACGCGAAGCGGTGTCGTCGCTCGATCACACCGACTATGGCTATCAGGCGTCGCAATGGTTCTTGAACAACATCGCCGCAAGCCCGACGCTGCTCAATGGCGTTTCGGAACATAACGACGGTAAGGCGCGGACCTTCAGCCTCGCCGAGTTCGGTCAGGCGACCTATCATTACGATGAGAAGTGGGCGCTCACCGGCGGATTGCGCGACACCTTCGAGATTCGCGAGGGCTCCGATTTTGGCTGGGTGAGCGGCGTGTCTTCCATCGCCGGCGTCGCCGCGACGCAGACGGCTTACGGCGCGACCTTCTTCGATACCGGAGGTCAGAAGGTGACGCACAACTCGCTTTCGGGCCTCATCAACCCTTCGTATAAATACAATGACAATGTCCTTCTTTACGGCTCGGCGGCGCGCGGCGAAAAATCCGGCGCCATCAACACGAACGCCTTGCCGCTCACCGACAGCGCTGGCAACTTCAAAGGCTTCATGCCCGTCGTCACCAAACCTGAAACGTCCTGGGACTATGAATTGGGCCTCAAGACCAATTGGCTCGACAATAAGCTAATTCTTAATGGCAACCTTTACTGGAACGACATATACGATTTTCAGTCGATCTTGGTGAACACCAGCATTGTCGACGTGACGGGCATTCCGCTGCGCAAGACCTATCTCGGCAATATCGGCCATGTGCAATTGCGCGGCTTCGAGTTCGACGGGCGCTGGAGTCCGATCGAACGTTTGTGGATCACCTTCTCCGGCGCTTTAACCGACGCGCGTTACATTAACTACCAAAACGCCGCGCCGCCGCCGGATTGGACCTGGCCCGCGTCCGCGAATGTCAATGGCGTCGCCGCGCCGCTTTCCGTCAATCTCTCGGGCCAGCGGATTACCGGCGGCGTCGCCGGCAACAACCCAATCGCGCCTTATTCGCTCAATGTTGGCGCGAATTACGAGCAGCCGCTCGGGCGCGCCTTGAGGGATCTCGGCGCCTGGGCCGATGTTCCCGTGACGGCCTTCACCTATGGCAATGTCGCCTGGAAATATAAGACGCAACTCTCCGAACCGCTATCGCTCTATCCGGTGTTTCAGCCTTCCTACGCCCTCGTGAACTTCGGCATCGGACTGAAGACCGACGACGACAAATATAGTCTGCATTTTTGGGCGAAGAACCTGCTCGACACCAGATACGTCACCGCGCAGACCATTGGGACGGCCACCGCCGCTCAAACCGTGACGTTCGGCGACAACGCGTTCCGGACTTTCGGCGCCGCGCTGCGCGTGAAGCTCTACTAATCGAAAAACACGCGGTTCGACAGGTCCGGGGCTAAGCCTCGGACCTACTTTTTCGCGGAAGGCGTGACACTTGTTTGCCCGCCGAAGCCCAGCCAAAAGCGCGATTATTTTAATATTCCTATTGCGTCTATCGGATTTGTAATGTTGAATGGATTCACCCCGCCAATTGGACGAAAGACGGCTCAATGACAATCGCCTCGGCATCGAGACTTGGGTCCGGCCCACTCCATGAACTCCCCGCCTTTGCAACGGCCGCGCACGGCGCGGAATCGCTGCTTGGGGTAAAACCTCCGCGCCAAAACTACATGGCGCAAGCCATCGCTCTCATTCTCTACGCGCTGACGCTCGGCGCCGCCGTCACGACGGCGTTCAAGCCTGCGGAGGTGGTCACGGAGGAAGAGAAGACCGTCGAATTGGCGCCCATGCCCGTCGCTGAAGAGCCGCCGCCAGATCAGGTGCCGATGGAGCAGCCCGATGTCGACGACGCGCCGCCGCCGCCGATGGCCATGGACCCCATCGCGCCAATCGAGGAAGTGAAGCCCGAGCCAAAGCCGAAGGCGGAGCAAAAGCCCACGCCCAAACCGGCGCCGAAGCCGCATGTGGAGCGCCGGCTTGAAAAACCGGTCGCCAAGCCGGTCGCGAGGAAACAAACCGCCGCGCCGCGCGTCGCCGCTCCAGCCGTGCGCGCTCCCGCCGCCCCGCCCGGGGCGCAGGTTTCGGCGATCGCCAATCACTTCCATTCCTGCATGCAGCGCGCGGCCGCCAACGCCTATCCGGAATCGCAGGCGCCGCGCACCGCGCACATCTCCTATCACGCGACATTCGGCGCGACAGGCTCGCTCACATCCTATTCAATTTCCGGCTCCGGCAACGGCGCTTTCGACGCGGTGGCGCAGCGACTCGGCTCGCGCTGTGGTTCCGTTCCGGCGCCCGGCAAGCCGGTGTCGCTATCAGGCTCCCTTACCTTCAGCCCCTGATCCCCAAACAACAGTCTTCCGAAACGAAAGGCGACGAAGAATGAATGATCCGATTTCCGCCACGGCCTCCGCCGCCTTGGCGCATACTCTATCGCCCGTGGAGCTTTTCCTTCAGGCTGACTCCATCGTCAAAACGGTGATCGTGCTGCTGTTGCTCGCCTCCGCCTGGGCGTGGACGGTGATCGCGGAAAAGCTCGTTCGTCTCGGCGTCTTGCAGGCGCGTGCGTCAAAGCTCTTCGAGAGCGTCAAGGCGGGCCTGCCGGTGACGAATATCGCAGAGAGCTTCGCCAAGACCTCCGCGAACGATCCGTTGGTGCAGGTCTATCAGGCCATGGTCGACGAACAGTCACGCTCCGCCGATCTCGTCTTCACCGAGGCGCAGAGGGACTCTCTTCAAGATCGCGTGCATCGTGTCGCGGTACTGGCTAGCTCGAGCGCGATTGATCATTTGCAGGCGCGACTGCCGGGTCTCGCGACGATCGGCGCGGTCTCGCCCTTCGTCGGTCTGTTCGGCACGGTCTGGGGCATCATGAACTCCTTCCAGGGCATCGCCGCTTCCAACAACACCAGCCTCGCCGTCGTCGCCCCTGGCATCGCAGAGGCGCTCTTCGCGACGGCGCTCGGCCTCGTCGCGGCCATTCCCGCCGTGATTTTTTACAACCGCATCAGCGGCGACATCGGCGCCTATGGCAAACGTCTCAACGCCTTTATCGGCGTGTTCGAAGTCGAACTGTCCCGTCAGCTTTCGAAGAAAGGAGATCGCAATGGCCTTCGCGTTGCGTAAGCACGATTCGGAATTCGAATCGCAACCCATCGCCGACATCAACGTCACGCCGCTCGTCGACGTCATGCTGGTTCTGCTCATCGTGTTCATGGTCGCCGCGCCTCTGATGACTTCGGGAATCCCAGTCGATCTTCCCAAAGCCCAGGCCAAGCAGCTTAACGACCAAAAGCCGCCGATCGTCGTCAGCGTCGACGCCAATGGCGGGTTCTTTGTCGACAAGAAGGAAGTCGTCGGCGTCGACGGGCTTCTCGTGGTTCTCAACGAGAACAGCGAGAACAACAAGGATCGGCGGATTCATGTTCGTGGCGACAAGAGCGTCGCCTATGGCAAGATCATCGAAGCCATGGGCGTCATCAACGCCGCCGGCTACGCCAAGGTCGCCCTCGTTTCCGAAACGCCCGCCGCGAAGGCGCGCTGACGGCGTTAGAATCGTCCCCGGGCTTGAGGCGCGTTGTCCTCCCCGCGCGCGCTAGCGGACCACGGGCCCGGGGACGTCCCTCGCGCAAATGAGCGGGGAAAAACTCTATAGAACCTAGTGATTTAGGCGAGTTTATATCGATTTATCAGCCCCGGCGAATTCAGCCAGTTTGATATCAGCCGCTATCGGCGTCGTCCTTCTGTTCCACTTAGATCCGATATGATAACTATCGGGTCAAAATGGTTGACCTGGATGACGATTGCACCGAATGCTGTCGAACAAAGCCAAATACGGACTAAAGGCGCTCATTCACCTGGCGGGCGCGGACGGGCTGTGCCTTGCCGGCGACATGGCGTCGGCGAATAATATTCCGCGCAAATTTCTAGACGCGATATTGGTCGAATTGCGTAACGCGGGCATTCTCAACAGCCGCAAGGGCAAAGGCGGCGGCTATCTTCTTGCCCGGCCGGCCGAGAAAATCACCGTCGGGCAAATCATCCGCATTCTTGATGGTCCGCTCGCTCCCATCGCCTGCGCGAGCAAAACCGCCTACAAACGTTGCGCCGATTGCCCCGACGAGGCCGCCTGCGCGATCCATGACATCATGCTCGATGTGCGGGACTCCATCGCGATGATTCTGGATAGGACCAGCATCGCCTCTCTGCGCGAACGCGGGCACAGGGAACAACAACTCTTACGCTAAGACGCTCGCGAAACGGAGCCAGGAGATCGACGAAAACAAAGACGTCATCGACGATTAATTTAGTCCTTCCATAGAGATGGTCAAGGATAAACTGGCCTCGGTCCATTAACGAAATGGTTCGGGCCAATTCCATGTGCGACAAACCCTGTCGGAATTGGAAGCTGTGCGGAAACCTTGATGGGAGGGTTTTCCGACAGGCTATCCGTTCTCGTTCCGCCCCCTCATGTGTACAATAACACCCTTCCGTTACTTCGGGCCCTGTAGAAGCCTGAGTCAGGCTGGTCATGGCGTTGCTACTCAGTCCGCACCGATGGGCGAGAGCTGGAGGCTCGCGCCCGGCGGGGCGGCGCGAGCTTCTCGACTTCTTCGCCGGTGAGAAATCGCCTCTGGACTAACGCATCGGCAATTCTTTCGAGAACGACTCGACGCCGACGCATCAGCGCGACGGCGCGCGCGTATTGCCGCTGGAGATCCCGCTCGACGACCTCCCGCAGTTCCCGGTCGAATTGAAGTTGCGCGATCGGATCGCCGCGATGGATCAGCGTGGCGCCGAGCCCATGAACGCCGTGCGCGTCGGCGAGCATCCGTGTCGCGGACTCGAGATCGGCGACGGCGCCGTCGGAAACCTCTCCGAGCACGACCTCCTCCGCAGCGCGCCCAGCCAACATCGCGACGACCGAGTTCTCGCGATCACGGCGACGACCCGCCGCCGCGGTCGACATGCGAGCGAGCGTAACGCCGCCCGAGCTGCCGCGCTGAATGATTGACGCGGACTCCAGCTGGTGACCGGTGTCCAGAAACGCGACGGCGTGACCGGCCTCATGCACGGCAGCCACGCGGATGCGGTCCGCGTGCCGTTCGTCGGGAGGCGCGACCACCGCCAGAAGGTCGTCGACGGTTGGAGCGCGACCCGCCTCCTTCGCCGCCTGCACCGCGGCGTGCGCCCAATGCTCCGCTTGCGCTGGCGTCGCGCCGGGGGCCAGCCGCGTGACTTTCGAAAGGTCCATGTCGGACAGTGCGTCGCCCAAGTGGAATCGCAGCACTTGGGCGAGACCGTCGGCGTCGGGGGCCGGGATCCCGATGTGTGTCCCCAGCCGTCCGGGCCGGATGAGGGCTTGATCCAGTTTCTCCGGATGATTGGTCGCGCCGACCACGACGAGCCCCTCCCGCTCTCCGGAGAGCAGAAGGAGGACGTTTTCTATCACTGGCGACCACCACAACAGGCGATCCGCGTCCAGATGGGCGCGATTCGGGAGTAAATCGACTTCATCAATTAGAAGTAGCGAAGGCCGGGAGGCGACCGCTGCGTCCCATGCGCACCGCGCCGCGACCACCACGTCTCCGAGGTCCCCTTTCGAGTCGCCGAACCAGGCCCCGACGCTCGTCCCGACGAAAGTAATCCCGCAGCTCTTAGCAAGCGCGCGGGCGAAGAGTGTCTTGCCCGTTCCCGGCGGCCCATAAAGCAGCGCGGCGCAATCCTTCGGCCACGGTCCACGGCCCGCCTTGAAAGCGGCGATGGCGTCCACGAGCGATCGTCCCCACCTCATGGCCTCGGCGGGATAACCGGGCAGATCGTCCAGCGAGGGGCCGTCATCCGTCGGCGATGCGGCGGACTTCCGTTTCGCGGTCGCTAGCAAGTTCGCAACCACGTCGCTTGCCGTCGCGCCGGCACGGAAAGCGGCGACAATCTCGGAAAAACTCAGGCCGCACGCGATTCCCTCGGGAATAGTGGGAACTCGTCCGCGTGCGTGTCGTCGAAATAGGCTGCGGAGCAATTTCGCATCCGGCGGCGCGACGATCGCGTAGGCGTCGGCGACCGCGAGCAACATTGACGGCAGGAACCGTGAGGGATTCTGCGAGATGCCAACGACGGACGTGCCGCGAGTCAGGGCGCGAGCAAGCTTCTCGCCGCCGACGCCGGGCCGGTGCGCCTTGCTCGAGCCATCCTGCGCTACACACTCGACGCCGCGCGGATCCCTCGAAATCGCCGAGCGCAATGGATCGACCCAGTCGGGTCCCGGCGCCTGCAAGACCACGGCGACAGGCTGTCCGCGCCTGACGCGGCGGCGGACGTCGGCAGGGAGCGCGGCGCGCAGCACCCGCCAGGCGAGGGTCTCGGCCACGTCGCCACCCTTGGGAAAGCGGCGACGCGGAGGGTCTTGATGCGTGAAGAACGACGTGCGGTCGCCCGAGGCTACCGGGGCATCGTCGTCAGCTGCGAGATCCTCAAGGATATCAAAGGATTCGTGAATTCCGCTCGGAGCGTCAGTTGCGGCGACACCCGGATCGGCATCGTCCGGACGCTTCGGGTCATCAGGGATGATCATTGATCCCTCCCGTGGTCGCCGTCGAGACGACGGCCGAGACGATAGAAGCGACTCCACGTCCTCGCCCAAGATTCGTGGGTGGCGTCCATTGCGAACAGTGGCGTCGTATGAATCGATGGCCTGTTGCCCAGTCGCGGGTGCCCGACAACAGAACCGATGAGCACCGGTTGCAACATCGCGCCGAAGGCCCAACGGTCGAGGATCGGCGCGTCGGCGAGATCCGCAGGCGTGGGTCCGTTCCCGGCGGCGAGGCGCGCAAGATCGTCCGCGAGGGCGCGGGATTTGGCAAGCGCCCGCGCGGGATCGTCGCCGATGAAGTGGATGCGTGACATGGACAGAACTCCGTTGTTTCCCATGGGCAGGTTGGGCCGCGCGGTGAAAGGGATTGGCGACGCGGATCCGGCGAGTTGGGATCGCGTTCAGAATTCGGCGATGTGCGGTGGAGGGCCAGCTAGCAGTGACGGGAAGCCCGTACGCCATTCAAGCGCAGCCACTTCGGCGGACGGGCGAAGCGCGGCTTGCGGCGGCATTCAGTTGGCAGCTTTGCCGGCTTCTCGATCGGCGCGGCGCACCAGCTTTCGGCGATGAGGTCGCACGCCGGGCGTTTCTGACGGCGAAGGGCGAAAATCAGCACTTCCCGGGCCGCGCTGTCGCCGCGCAGCGCCCACGAAAGCACGAGGCTCATCGCCGCATCGATCTGGTCTGGACTTGCGCTCTTATCGCGCACGACACGGATCGCGAATCCGATGGCGATTGCCGCGTCCCCGCGCAACGCTGCGCGCCACTTGGGATCGGCGGGCATCTTGACGCGCCATAACTCCCGCCACAACTGGTGGGCGAATTCGGGCGTGTAGGCCAGAGCCGGCCAATCTCGCCACCACGACAACGGCGACACGTGTCGCGCCAATTCGATTTTGATTCCGAACTCGTGTTTCATGACTGTTATTCGGCGTGCAAAATTGACCCCCTCCAGTGTGGCTTGGACAGTCTGCTCGTTTTGGTTGAACGAGCAGGCGGTGGGGGATGTTGATAGTGGAGACGATAGGACGGATCCGGCGCGAACATTTCGTCAAAGGCAAGACGATCAAGGAGATCGTTCGCGATCTGGGCATTTCAAGGAATACCGTCCGTAAGGCGCTGCGTTCGGAAGAGACGTCCTTCGTTTACGGGCGCGATACGCAGCCGCTGCCCAAGCTTGGACCTTGGTCGAAAAAGCTCGACGATTTGCTGGGGACGAACGCGAAGAAGCCGGCGCGAGAGCGGCTGACCTTGATCCGCGTTTTCGAGGATTTGCACGGCCTTGGCTATGAAGGCGGCTATGACGCCGTGCGGCGCTATGCGCGCAAATGGCGCGATGAGCAGGGCGCGCTGACGGCTGGCGCCTTTGTTCCGCTCAGCTTCGATCCGGGTGAAGCCTATCAGTTCGACTGGAGCCACGAGATCGTCTTGCTCGACGGCGTGACGACGATCGTGAAGGTCGCCCACATGCGCCTGTGCCACAGCCGGATGATTTTCGTTCGCGCCTATCCACGCGAGACTCAGGAGATGGTTTTCGACGCGCATGAGCGCGCCTTTTCCTTCTTCAAGGGCGCCTGCACGCGCGGCATCTACGACAACATGAAGACGGCGGTGGAGACGATTTTCGTTGGCAAGGAGCGCAAGTTCAATCGCCGCTTCGCGCAGATGTGCAGCCACTATCTTGTCGAACCGGTCGCCTGCACGCCGGCGTCGGGTTGGGAGAAAGGCCAGGTCGAGAACCAGGTTGGCTTGGCTCGAGAGCGGTTCTTCACGCCGCGCTTGCGGGTCAAAAGCTATGACGAGATGAACGCCTGGCTCCTCGACAAATGCGTCGTCTACGCCAAGGCGCATCCTCATCCCGAGATCGCGGACAAGACGGTCTGGGAGGTTTTCGAGGAAGAGCGCCCCAAACTGGTGGAACTGCGCGGTCGCTTCGATGGATTCCACGAGGTGACGGCGTCGGTTTCGAAGACCTGCCTCGTGCGGTTCGACAACAACAAATATTCGGTCAACGCCAGCGCCGTCGGCGCCCCCGTCGATCTGCACGCCTACGCCGATCGCATCGTCATCAGGCAAAAGGGGCGCGTCGTCGCCGAACATGCCCGCGCCTTCAAACGCGGCGCGACGATTTTCAACCCTTGGCATTACGTGCCGGTTCTCGTGCGCAAGCCCGGCGCTCTGAGGAATGGCGCGCCGTTCAAGGACTGGGTGTTGCCGGGAGCAATCGAACGCGTGCGGCGCAAGCTTGCCGGCAGCGACGCGGGCGACCGGCAAATGGTCAAGATTCTCGCCGCCGTGCTCGAAGACGGGCTGACTACTGTCGAAGCCGCCTGCGCCGAGGCCATGAGCCAGGGCGTCCATTCCGCCGATGTCATTCTCAACATTCTCGCCCGCCGCCGCGAGCCGCCGCCGCCACCGGTGATCCACACGCCCGAAGCGCTGAAACTGCGGCACATGCCGGTCGCCGATTGCGCCCGCTACGACCAGTTGAGGAGAACGGCTTGATGGAACGCACGCAGCTCTTTGATCTTATGGCGGAACTCAAGCTCTTCGGCATGAGGTCAGCCTATGATGAGGTGATGTCGACCGGCATCAAGAGACAGCATGAGCCGCCACGCATTGTCGGCGATCTGCTTCAGGCGGAAATCGCGGAAAAACATGCGCGCTCGATCAAATATCAGATGACCATCGCCAAACTTCCGTTGGCCAAGGACATCGATGACTTCGCGTTCGAAAGCACGCCGATCAATGAACGACTGGTGCGCGATCTCGCCGGCGGCGGCTTCCTCGAGCAACAACGTAATTGCGTGCTGGTCGGCGGGACGGGAACCGGCAAGACGCATCTCGCCATGGCGATCGCCCGAAGTTGCATTCGCGCTGGAAAACGCGGCCGATTTTTCAACACCGTCGAACTCGTCACAAGACTGGAGACCGAGGCGCGAGCAGGCCGTCAGGGACGCTTCGCGGAATATCTCACCAGAATGGACTTCGTCGTCTTCGATGAACTCGGCTATCTGCCCTTCGCTCAATCAGGCGGGCAGTTGCTCTTCCATCTGATCAGCCGGCTTTATGAACGAACCTCGGTGATCGTCACGACCAATCTCGCCTTCGGCGAATGGCCGAGTGTCTTTGGCGATGCGAAAATGACCAGCGCCTTGCGCTCGATCGCCTCACCCACCACTGCGACATCGTCGAGACCGGCAACGAGAGCTGGCGCTTCAAGAACCGCCTCTGACGGTCCCCATCAAACCGCGAACCGACCCGCGCCCGCCCCGGCTGCGCAACCCCGACCAGCTTCGCCGGGGCGAGCGCTACCGTTGCGCGCTACGACCAAACAGGGGTCAATTTTGAACGCCGATCGGGGGTCAATTTTCGACGCCGATTGACATCGGAGACGGCCGTAAATCGGGTGTCCGATGTGGATTTGGTGGATCAGTCGGGCCAACCGGAAGCTTCGTCGAGTGAACCAAAGGACGCACTGGAGGACGAGCAAATCACCGAGCCTTTGGGAGCGGAAGTGCCCCGCACAATTCCCACTGAGTTTTTAGATCGACCGCATTTTCCGCGGCGTCGGACGCTGGGTAGGCCGCAATTTGCTGTCAAGTCTACGACTTCCGACAACGAAATCGCCCCTATTGATCAGAACACCTCGGTGCAGGTTCCCACGTCATAATAAATGACAGCCTTTGGGTCCAACGATCACTCTCGACAAAGGTCGACGGCGGCGCGAGGTCGACGGCGCTGAATTGCGGGAGAGGCCCATGATAAATTACGATATAAATGATTTATCAGCCGCCGGTCGAATCCGGTCGAAGAGCTTGGCCATCCGATTCAGACGGAGGGTTCGCCACTACGGCCTCGATCAATGAACCCCTTTGCGTGAAGGCGCCAAGGTGCTACACATGGTTGCTACACCCCCCAGCCAGAAGCGCTGGATGTGAGGTGATATCAATATGTTATGTTTCTGGGGCGCTTAGGTCAGTATCCTCCCGCCGCAGGCAGTAATGCTTAACCTATTAATATTGCTAGAAAGCTCCCTTAGCTGGGGCGGGTTCCCTAACCCCTGATGTTTGCCGTGCATGCAAGACATGTCCCCGAC
This sequence comes from uncultured Alphaproteobacteria bacterium, assembly GCA_963699455.1. Taxonomy (GTDB): domain Bacteria; phylum Pseudomonadota; class Alphaproteobacteria; order Rhizobiales; family Beijerinckiaceae; genus Methylocystis. The sequence continues at coordinate 16,106 of CAVOTY010000006.1, forward strand.
TTGTCGTTGGAGACGGAAAGGTCGCGCACGCATTTTGGAAGGCCTCGTCGCCGAAGAGAAACTCCACGACTTAACGCCACCTTGTGGATTTCGTCGGGACTTTCGAGCTAACGCGCCAATTTCGTGATAGGCGCAAAGAGGTAGGGCTCGGGGATTTGGCTGTGCCGCCTTCGCTTGTTCCAGTTCTGACGCCGCACGGCGCGCTTCGGCTCGATTTGGCCGAAGATGAATTTGCGCTGGAGGAGGGGATCAAAGACCGCGTGGAGCGGCGTTTTGCGCGAGGCTCCGGCCACGGCCTGTTGCACCTTGGCGCGGGCGAGGCGGGAAGCGCCCTGCCGCCAACTTTGGCGTGGTGGCGTGATTTCGCCATGCGCTTCGTCGCCGATCTATGCGCGCTGGGAGAAGCGGCGGAGGCGGAGCAATGGCGCGTCCTTCCCGCGCCGACGGCGAATGAACTGGTCGCGTTGCTCGACGAATCGCCACCGATGCTGGGCGCTGAATATTTGCGGCCACATGTGTTGGTGTCGCTTTGGCGGGCGATTACGCGGGCGTTGGAGGTGGAACTCGCCGAGAGCGGCCTCGCCCTTCAGGACTTTCTCAAAAGCCGCGACCGCCGTTGGCGCCTTGTCGGACGCGTGCATTTCAATCTCGCGGAAAATCGGCGGGACGCGGAATTCCCCTTCGCCTTCATGGCGACTTACACCTCCGGCCTCGGGTCGGGCGGCGCTTTGCGTCATCAGCCGCTCGGCCACGCGTTGCGGGAATACGCCGGCGCTGGGGATAAGGCCAAGCTTTTGCAGCTCCTTGCCCCGGTGCAAGCGGCGAGCGACGCCTGCGCCTGGCTCAAGCCAATCGTCGATTCCGGCGAAATCTTCCATCCCCTGCGCTGGGAGCCGCGGGACGCCGTGCGCTTCCTGCAAGATATGGAGGCCATGGAGCAGGCTGGTCTGATCATTCGCATGCCGGCCAACTGGACCAAAAACCGGCCGAGCCGGCCATCGGTCGAGGCGACGGTGGGCTCGACGCGGCCTTCTCTCCTCGGCGTCGACGGCATGCTCGATTTTCGCCTCAACGTTAGCCTCGACGGCGATGTTCTTACCGATGAAGAAATTGACGCGCTACTCGCTTCGACGCACGGCCTCGCCCTGTTGCGGGGTAAATGGGTCGAGGTCGACGCCGCGCGCCTGCGGGCGACGCTTGACAGATTTCAGGCGATTGAACGCCTGTCAGAAAAAGAGGGCGTGCCTTTCGGCCAGGCGATGCGTCTGCTGGCGGGCGCCGACATCGGCGCTGCGGCCGCAGCCAACTCGACCGCGCAATGGGGGCATGTAAACGCCGGCTGTTGGCTCGCAAAAACTCTTGAAACTTGCCGCAGTCCTAGCGGCCTGGTTCATGCCGATCCGGGAAGCGCGTTGAAGGCGACGCTACGCCCATATCAGCAAATCGGCGTGCAATGGCTCTATTTCCTGACCAAATTGGGCCTCGGCGCCTGCCTAGCCGACGATATGGGACTCGGCAAAACTGTTCAGGTCTTGGCGTTGCTCGCCGCGCTTGGTCAGCAGGCAAAGGGCGCGGCGAAAAATGACCCAAGTCTTCTTGTCGCGCCGGCGTCGCTCCTCGCCAATTGGGCGCAGGAGGCGGCGCGGTTCACGCCGGGACTGAAAATTTTGGTCGCCCACCCCTCGTTCCTAGCCGCCAACGAATTGCGCGCGATGAACGTGAAACGGCTCAAAGCCGCCGATCTCGTCGTGACGAGCTACGCGACGCTATTGCGTCTCGACTGGATCGCCAAGACGGACTGGCGTTTCGTGGTGCTCGACGAGGCGCAGGTCATTAAGAACCCCGACGCCAAGCAGACTAAGGCGGTCAAAGCCCTGAAAGCCAAGGGACGCATCGTGCTCACGGGAACGCCGATCGAGAACAATCTGCGCGATTTATGGTCGATCTTCGATTTTCTCAATCCGGGCCTGCTCGGATCCTCCAAGGCCTTCGCCAATTTCGTGAAGGGGTTGGCTTCGCAACCGCATGTCTCCTACGCGCCGCTGCGAAAACTGGTGCAGCCTTACATTCTGCGCCGTCTCAAGACCGATAAAAGCATCATCGCCGACCTTCCCGACAAGACCGAGGTCAAGGCCTTCTGCCATCTGTCGCGCAAACAGGCGGCGCTCTATCAGGCCGCCGTCGCCGAATTGGAGCGACGGCTGAAAGAGTCCGATGACGGCATCGCCCGGCGCGGGCTGGTGCTGGCCTTTTTGATGCGTCTCAAGCAGATTTGCAATCATCCCACGCAATGGCTAGGCGACGGCGGCTATGACGAGGACGACAGCGGGAAATTCGGCAGGCTGCGCGAAATCGCTGAAGCCATCGTCAGTCGTCAGGAAAAGCTGTTGGTGTTCACCCAGTTCAAGGAAATCATCCCGCCCATAGAGCGACTGCTGGGCGCGGCGTTCGGACGTCCCGGTCTCGTGCTCCATGGCGAAACCCCGGTGGCCAAGCGCAAGGAGCTAGTGAAAAAATTCCAAGAAGACGAGCGCGCGCCGTTCTTCGTGCTGTCGATCAAGGCGGGAGGCGCTGGGCTTAATCTCACGGCCGCGTCGCATGTCGTGCATTTCGACCGCTGGTGGAATCCGGCGGTGGAAAATCAGGCGACGGACCGCGCTTTTCGCATCGGGCAAAAACGCAATGTCCTCGTGCATAAATTCGTTTGTCGAGGCACTATCGAGGATAGAATCGACCAATTGATCGAATCAAAGCGGCAGTTGGCGGAGGATTTTTTGAGCGCCGGCGGGGAAATCAATCTGACGGAAATGAGCGACCGCGAGTTGTTGTCGCTCGTCGCCCTCGATCTCGACGCTGCATCGCGGGAAGGCGCGACGCTGTGAGCTACTATGGCTTTCGTCCCTATGTTCCTGTCGCCAAGAGGCGAGCGCAAGCCGCGCGCGAAGTCGAGAAGCTGAAGAAGAAAGGCCAAACAATTTCGCCCGTGGTCATAGATGGTCGCAAGATCGCGCGCAGTTTTTGGGGCAAGGCGTGGTGCGACAATCTCGAGCGCTATTCCGATTACGAGAACCGTCTGCCGCGCGGGAGAACCTATGTCCGTAACGGCTCGGTCGTCGATCTCCTGATCAAGCGCGGCCAGATACAAGCGATGGTCAGCGGCTCCAGCATCTACAGGGTGAAAATCGACATCGGCACGGTCGCGTCGACGGACTGGGCGGCGATTTGCAAGGACTGCGCGGGCTCGGTCGGCTCGCTCGTCGAATTGCTCTCCGGCAAATTGTCGAAGAATGTGATGGAGCGGGTGTGCCGCGAGGGGGACGGCTTGTTTCCATCCCCCCGCGAAATCAAATTGTCATGCTCTTGTCCCGACTGGGCGGACATGTGCAAGCACGTGGCGGCGGTGATGTATGGCGCGGGAGCGCGACTGGATATCGCGCCCGATCTGCTGTTCACCTTGCGCGGCGTGGATCGCTCGGAACTGATCGCCAAGGCCGGCGCCGACCTGCCGATGACGCGAACCGGGGTCGCATCGCAACGTATTCTCGCCGACGACGACATCGCGGCGCTGTTTGGCGTCGACATGGCGCCGGCGCCAATCGAAGCCGCGCCGGTGAAAAAGGCAGGGCGAACAAAAGAGGCGGCGCCGGCCCCGTCAGCAACGCCTCCCAAGGAGGCGCCGGCGAAAGCGGCCCCGCCGCGCTCGAAGAGCGCCGTGAAAGCAAAGGTGAAGAAAAAACGTGCGGTGAGCGTCCCGCCCGTTGCACCGATTGCCGGTGCCGAAAAATCGGGCAAGAGCGCTGGAGGTGGCGCCAAAAGCTCCAGCGCGCGGACGGCGACGGTAGCCAACCAGCCAACGGCAATGACGATCCGGGCGTCTGTGAAAGCGCCCAAAAAAGCGATATCCGCAAGCGAATCGTCCCCGCCGACAACGGAACCGAAGTCCCGTCGCCAAATCCGCGGCAAGGCGTCACTGTGGCGAGACTTACGGGCGCGAAAAAAGCGCTAAAGGTAAGTGATTTGCTTCAGGTCGAAAATCCGTTCCCGCGAACAAACGGGATCACGCGCACGCAGCGGATTTTCCCTTCGTCCGATGCCGCCTTCCGCGGTTATGTGTCCTGCATGTTCCCAGCCCTCGACAGGCAAAAATATCCCACCCATTTTTTTGCGAGGCGAGCGTCGCGCCGAAATGGAAGGCGCCGCCGAGCGATCTCGATCAGCTGGCGCTCGCCTGCGCGACAGGGCCCATTACAGCCCGACGGCGTTTTGGTTCTGATCGCTGGTTGCCTCTCGGCGACAAATGTTTGGCGTCAGTGCGAGGCCATACGCTCCCGCCTCCAGCCGATACTCACGAACCACGGCTAGCCTGTCGGGTTCCAACACTTTTCGACTGCATTACGCTCGGCTCTGCTCGATGCAGTGCCTGGCGGAGCTATCGCTCGTCGTTTGGCGCCGTCAGGCGGGGAACAATTCCTTAACCGGACCTACCTAGCGTCGGCGTCGGACCGTGTCGCTATCGGTCCGATCTCGACAAGAGACCCGTCGCGGGCATTCCCGGACGGGATTCCTCGTTGGGATGTTTGCTGGCCGGCAGGAGTGGAACATGAGTGGACCAGACGGGATTGCGGGTGATCGGCTTCGATCCTTCGTCGAGCGCATCGAGCGGATCGAGGAAGATCTCAAGGCGATGAATGACGATAAAAAGGAAGTCTTCGCCGAGGCCAAGGGAGAGGGCTTTGACGTGAAGATCCTGAAAGAGGTTATCCGGCTCAGAAAACAGGACCAGGACGAGCGTGACGAACGCGACGCACTGCTCGACACTTATCTTCGCGCCGTCGAGACCGTCGCGGCCCCACACCCGCGGGCCCAAGCCGCCGAGTAAGCTAAATCCGTCCGGAACGGAAATTGTCCGGACGGCGTTCTTCTTCCTGGGGCGTGAATGGCCTTCATCCCCGCCGCTTGTTCCTGCTGAACCCATGCCTTGGTTGGTCGCGCGTTTAATGACGCAAGATCAAATCCTCGCCTCGGGCAAGGGTTGGCCCATGGCGAGCCGGACCTGTTCTGGAGTGTCGAAAAGCGATTATCTTATAGCTCCTTACGAGAAAATGTGATGGCCATAAGCGACAGCCAAAGATACTTGCCCGCGCCTGTCGGTTGGTAGGATGATTCGTCATGTCGTTGCTGGGTTGGCCGCTGGCTTTGGTCGCATTCGCCTATGCTTTGGCCGTCATCGCCTTGGCCGCCTTTCAGCGCAAACTTCAGTATTTCCCCGATCGTCGACTAACGGCCTTGGCCCAAACCGGGATGCGAGACGGCGAGGGACTGCGTATCACGACAACGGATGGAGAAAGGCTCGTCGCCTGGTTTTTTCCAGCCAAGGACGGCCTTCCGCTGATATTGTATTTCCATGGCAACGGCGGCGCGCTTGTCGATCGCGTTCCGCGTTTTCGCATGCTTACGGCGAGGGGCTATGGTCTGCTCGCCGTTTCCTATCGCGGCTATGGCGGCTCGACCGGTTCGCCGACGCGGCGCGGCTTGATGCTCGATGGCGAAGCCGCCTATCGCGAGACGCGCGCGCGAGGCTATAACGGCAGTCGCATCGTAATTATGGGTGCATCGCTGGGGACCGGCGTCGCGACCGCGCTCGCCGCGACGCATGAAGCCGCCGCCCTTGTTCTAGAGGTGCCCTATTCGACGGCGCTGGACGTCGCCTCGACGCATTACCCGTTCTTCCCGGTGCGTTGGTTGATGCTCGATCGGTTCCGCTCCGACCTCGCGATTCATCGCGTGCATATCCCGGTTCTCATGGTTCACGGTGAGGAAGACGACGTCATTCCGATAAGCTCGGTGAAGCGACTGTTCGACCTCGCCAATGAGCCAAAAGCTTTCGTGAGCGTTCCCGACGGCGGCCACCTCGTTCTGGAACAGGCGGATGACTTTTCGCGCGTGTGCGAATGGATCGACGAGAAGACCTTGGCATCCCGTGCGCAGGCCGCGATCGCTTGAACGCGCGAAGCTCTCGGTTGCTAACGAATTCGAGGCAGCGGTCATTCCGATGACGGCGGGGACTCATTTCGAAAGACGCGAGTTGAAATCCCGCCACTCCCGTGAGGGGCTAACGGCGTAGCTCGCATGAAATGAATCGATAAATGATCCACCATTCTCGATGCCATGCAAGAGCTTGGCGAACGCGTCCGGATCGCGCTCGCGCAGCCATGCGACGAACATTCCGGCCTGTCGATAGGCGAGGCGCTGGCGAAAGGTGACGAAATCGTCGTGGGACGGATCGCCTGGCGGTTCGATTTCGAAGCGGATCGACGCGAAATCGCGCCATAGGCCCTCGTCCGTCACCACGATGGCGTAGCCCTTGACGATCGCGTCGGCGGCCTCCGCATCGCTCACGCCCTCAGCGCCGCCGCCGTCCGAGACCATCACCGCCAAGCCCTCAGTGAACCAGCTTGGCGGACGGGTGGCAAACAGCGAAGACCGTCAGCCGAACAGATGCGTGTGGGACAGTTCGTGCGTCAGAACGCCGGGAAGCCGCGCGCGTTCCCCTCCACACAGCGTCGGCGAGAGGAGGACGCGTCCGGATCGAGACACGGCGGCGATGGTGGGGCCTTCAAGCCCATTCGCCCGCGCGTAATTCTCGTAGGAGGCGTAAACGCCGATCGTCGGGCTTTGGACGAAAGGGCGTCCCTGCGCCGCCTCGATGCGCGCCATGACGGCAGGTAGCAGCGCGGCAACCTCAAGGGCGCAGGCTCTCGCCTCGGCCTCGAAATGCACGCGCCCGTCGCCTTCCAGCGCGGGCAGGTCCTTCGGATCATTGAAGAGGGCGACGAGATAGTGGCGCAGCATCGGGATTGCGGCGACGGCGACGCAGCTCGCGGCGACCAACGCAAGAGTCGAGACGGCGGCGATTCTGATAAGACGATGCGCGGTCACCAGTCACCTCGAAACAAGAATGTCGTCGACCCAGACAGGGATCGGCTCGCTGGTTCGTCCATATCGTCATCGTCTCTCGTCGAACCGATGGGCGATATCGGACCGCGCCGCATTGATTTCGCAAGTCGGAACGCGGAGCGCTCGCGCCTCGGACTCCGGCTTTCATCGGGTAGAGTAGAGTCTTTGAGCTGGCGTCGCGATATTCAGCAGTCGGCCCGCGAACGACCGCGTCTCGGCTATCCGGGACCGGCAGGCTCCCAACGCTCTCGAGGCCAAAGCTTTTGTCGCGCGTGTTCGTCGAGAAATCTGCGGCACGCGTCAAAATCCCGCTGACAGCCATTGGGCAAGGTCGCTTTTTCGTCGCGCGCCAAGCTTTGCGCGTAAGTAACCATCTTGGTGGTCGGCGCCTGAGAGCCAGCGAATCCTTCGTCACGGGCGCGAGTGGCTGACCCGGCGGTTTTCCTTGTCGACGACCGCGCCGTCTTTGTTCCGCGACGGGCGCCAACCCGCTTGGAGTCTTCGAGTGTGGCGCGTTTGCCGCCTGCCCGGCAAACGCGGCGTCGCCCTGGTCGGCGCGCTGGCATGGAAGACGTCAAGTCGACCGTTCCGCTCGACCGCTTTAGCAACGCGACGATCATCTCCTGGGCGGCGGCGATGCCCTCGATCACCGCGCGGACGTCCGCGTTCGCCTGAAGTTTTCAGAGATGGCGGCTTGGGTTATGTTCGCTTCGTGGGAGGCGACATGAAACTGGCTATTTGTGCGGTCACGGCGTCGATGTTTGCGTTGGCGGGTTGCGCCAGCACGGGTGCGCCCGACTATGTCGCGCGGACCTCCAATGAGTCGCGGGAAGCTTCGAGGACTTCATCGCATGAGGCGCTCGACGCGCGTATCGCCTATCACGCGAGGGCTTATAAAATTCCAGAATCATTGGTTCACGCCGTTGTGCAGCGCGAGAGCAAGTATGACCCGTCGCTTAAGCACGGCCCCTTTTGGGGATTGATGCAGATTCGCTACGACACAGCGCGGAGCATGGGCTACACGGGCGCGGCGAAAGGACTGCTCGATCCTGAAACGAATTTGACCTATGCCGTGGCTTATCTCGCCAACGCGTTCCGGGTGGCCGGGGGCGACCAGCAACGCGCGATAAGCCTTTACGCCGGCGGCTATTACTACGAAGCCAAGCGGCAAGGCCTGCTCGGCGAAATGCGCACAGCCAACCATTCGGCCGAGATCCAGACAGCCTCGGAGGAGTTACCGCCGGCGGAGTGAATTTCGGCCTGCGGCTTGGCAATTGCCAATGCCGCACAATTTGCATAACATGCGTGTGCTGCACGGCGGCTAAGTGATTGATCTAACTGAAGACACGAGATTGAGGCTCGCCCCCTAGGGAGCGCCAATAAAATGAATGGCTTGTGATTAGAAACAACGCAACTTAATTGTTTCGAACCAGGCTGGAGATCTCCCGGCGCGCGCCGGTCAGGCGGAAGCTGTATAAAGCTGAAAGTCACCGCGAAATCCCAAACGAGCACTGTCACGAGGCGCGTCTCTGTTTAGGTTTCTGTTTCTGTTTCTTACGCATTTCCCGCTCGGCCAGCTCCCTGAATATCTTTATCGCATCGTGTGCCCCCGGCGCGGCTAACCCCTTAGGGCCATCATACCGCAAATGGGACAGGTCCACGTTGATGCGAATTTGATCGAGTGCGAACTTCAAGTTCGTCAGATAGATTAGTTTTGTATAGCGCGTGCTTTCACTTGTGCGGCCAGCGGAGGCATGGCCGGTAATCTCGTCGACCCAAGCACTTTTGACACCCGGAGCGTTCTCCAATGTGGTGGTAACGTTGTGACGAAATGCATGGAAGTCCACCAAGGGATGATACGCTTTCACTTTGACGCGATAATGGGTGAAGCGATTGCCAAAGGCCTCGGAATGACGTTCGCCGACACCTTGGGCGATAAGTTCAGGAAAGAGATACTCGTCCTCCTCTCTCCCGTGGTATCGGTATTCGAGGAAGCCTTTTTCCAAGATCGAATCAGGAAAAGGAACGCTCCTCGATGAGGATTTATTCTTCGAGTCGCTGATCGCAAGATAGGCGATTTCACCTTCAAACTTGATGTCGCGAACCCTGCGTGAGCAAATTTCATCGGAGCGCGCGCCCATCATGCGGCCGAGCAGCGGCACCCAGAACAATGCGTCGCGATGGATTTCCTGCCCTGGCCGGCTGCGGCGATGAATCGACTGGCAGCCGAACCAGACCGGCGAGGAGAAGAGCTTGTTTTCGAGGGCGGGAGGCCATTCTGGCCGAGCCCCGCGCGCGGCGCGACCGCGGACGCGTTTCGACTTCAACTTTGGGAACGGATTTTTCACGTCCGCGGCCGTTGTCGTGGCACCAAGTCCAATAGGTGGCCAAATTGGTAAAATGTTTGTTGGCGGTGCCGGGGCTAAGCATTGAAACTGAAAAGTTTCGATCGTCAGCCTTGCGTTTCTCGAGCGCGTCTCCGATTTCCCGCAGCGGGAGATCCCTCCAAGGTTCGCTTTTGTCATAGTGACGGGGGAGCGCCAACATTCCGGCGCGAAACCGCGACGCGACTTCACGAGAAATTTCCGAGGGCGGCGGGTTGCCGACCAACCCTTCAAACATTTTCCTGGAAGCCGCGGCATTGTCCGGCATGTCCGAGCCCCACTCTTCTTCGCGGAGCTTGGACGCGACAAAATCAGGCCAGTGCGAAAGGAATGGCCGCTCCTGCGCCGGGCCAATCGGTGCCACGGACGCGCTCGTCGCCTCGCGGATCGGGAGAATGGCCTCGGATTCCAGCGCGATGCGCTCATCGAAGAGCGTGGCGAGACCGCGCAGAACAACGCGCTCGATCAGCGGTCCAACGGGGCTCGCTAAATTCGCTTCCTCGATTCCGGCGTCGGCGCAGACCCCCGCGATGGCCGGCCCCAAGGCCTCGCGCGCCTGCGCTTGGCGTCCGCCGAGGAGGGCGCCGATTGCCGGGCGCAACGTCGTTTCATGGTGGGTTCGCGCAACGAAGCGCAAGAGCGCGTCGGTATCCGCCGCCATCTCCGGCCCCAACGCGGCGACTTCCGCGCCGTCCAAATAGGACGCGCCGCAAGTGGCGAGTTTGTTCTCGAAATACGCGATATTCCGGTCAATCCAAGCGCGGATGCGCATTTCGGCGTCCGCCTTCACCGTCACCAGGCTGAGTTCGGCCATCAACTCCTCCATGCGCGACCGCAGGATCCGCGCCCGCTTCAAGGCGAGGGCGTATGTCGTGGTGCGCAGTCCCATAATAATCTCGCGCCGACCGCAGCAAGACGCAAGTCGGCGGGGCAGGACGAAACGGAACTGATAGGCGGAAGCGCGCCGGCGCAGATTGCAGCCGCTTCGCATGACGAGCCGACCCCATTTTGGACCAATGTTTTGGACCTCGGGGAGCGCGATCGTAGCGCCCTTTTACAAGGGCTTGGAATTCAGAGGGTTTTCGAAAATGTGGCTGGGGGACCTGGATTCGAACCAAGATTGACGGAGTCAGAGTTCGCAGTTCTACCGTTGAACTATCCCCCATCAAAAGCCCAAATAATCCAGACTTTCCGGGCACCGACTTTTCCACAAGGGGCAGGTTTTCCAATTGGCCATCGGTTATAGGGTTGTCTAAATGTTCCCTTCAGCGGTGTCAACGCCGTGCGAAGGGATTTTGATTCGAGCCAACCAGATCCTATGGGGAGGTGGACGGCGACCGGCGCTCTGGCAGAGTGAGGTTGCAACCATTCACTCTGGAGACGGTCAAACAAGTTGTAGCTCATAACCCGAAGCGCCGGGCACCATCCGCGGCGATCTTGGCGCAATTTTTGTTTCACTGGAACTCAGCCGCTCAACTTGGCTGATTACCTCGCTGTCGCTGGGCGTCGGCGAGAGGATGTCGAAGCACAGCGTGCCCGCTGGGCAGCCGGAAACCCTATGACATCCCGTGATCCCCATGACGAATCATGGTGATCCAGAGATTCAGAAATGAGCTAAACGCGCAACTGTAATGCTAGAGCTGCAGCAATTCTAAATGCCCGCTAAAACGAAGTGAGAGTTCCCCCGGCTCTGCCGGGGTGGCAGTAGCAGTTTGACATTTCCTGCAGTACACTTTTCAGGATGTGCCGGCACGCAAGGTTACGTTGCGTCTCTTTGTGTTGAGGGCTTCCCGTGCGCGCAGCCCAAGGTCCAAGGAAGAACTAGGGGCAACGCGGCGCCGAGGGAGTTTACCGGCTGCCCGGAACCTGCGAATTGACCAGTGTGTAGGCCGCGTAGCGGGCTTCTCAGCCGCTTTGAGCGGCTCACATTCCAAAGCCCCCGGCTTTGCCGGGGGATACTTCCTCCCCTCAACCCCTCACCCCATTTAGAATTGCTGCTATTGGATTGAGTTTAACATTTGATGCCCTCTTTTGACGGCGGCGATGATTTTGTCTGGATCGGCGGTCCAGGTGAAGGGCTTCGATTGTTGATTGTGTTCTTGGAGGAAGCGGTTGATGGCGGCCTGGAGATCGGCGACGGATCGGAAGACGCCTCGCTTTAGTCGCCGCTTCGTGAGTATCGCGAAAAATCCCTCGACGGCGTTGAGCCAGGAGGCCGAAGTTGGCGTGAAGTGGAAGGTCCAGCGAGGATGGCGAGCAAGCCATTGGCGCGCCTTGGGATGTTTGTGGGTCGCATAATTATCGACGATGGCGTGGATCGTCTTTCCCGCCGGAACCTGCTCCTCGATGGCGTTGAGGAAACGGATGAATTCCTGATGGCGATGACGCTGCATGTTGCGGCCGATCACCGTGCCGTCGAGCACGTTGAGCGCGGCGAACAGCGTCGTCGCGCCGTGTCGTTTGTAGTCGTGCGTCATGGTTCCGGCGCGGCCCTTCTTGAGCGGCAGGCCGGGTTGGATGCGGTCGAGCGCCTGAATCTGGCTCTTTTCGTCGAGCGACAAAACGATGGCGTGCGCCGGCGGATCGACATAGAGTCCAACAATGTCGCGCAATTTGTCGACGAAGCGCGGGTCGTTCGAGAGCTTGAACTGGCGAACCCGATGCGGCTGCAGACCGTGGACGCGCCAGATTCGTTGGACGGAGCTGACGCTGAGCCCCGACGCCTTCGCCATCAAGGCGCCGGTCCAATGGGTCGTTTCGCCGGGCGGATCGCCGAGCGTCAGGGCGACGACGCGTTCGGCGGCCGCGTCCCGGAGCGGCTTGATGCGCGAGGGCCGCGTCTTGTCGCGAAGCAGCCCATCGAAGCCTTCTTCCATGAACCGTTCTTGCCAGCGCCAGACGCAAGTCTTGGATTTGCCGGTTCGCCGCATGATCTCGTTCGTGCCGACCCCTTCGGCGGTGAACAGGACGATCTTGGCTCGCCATGCGTGCTTCTGCGCGGCGTTGCGATCCTTGACGAGAGTTTGGAGCCGGTCCCGATCGGCCGGCGATACGGATATGGATTTTCCCGGGCGCATCGCGCAGACTTCGCACGCGCCACGAAAAATCGGAATCCCAAAACGGACTTAACCGTCAGATTTCATCCACTAGAGCGGACTAATGTTGGCCGACATCGGCAAGTCAGCACTGGTTTAGGTAATTTGATTTTCGCCATTTACGGGAATGGCTATGGCGCGACAATCTGGATGGGAGGCGCGCGACAAAGAGGATGACGTTTTGCGGTCGCAGCGTGGGGATGATTGTCGCGGCGCGACATTAATGCAAGTGGATTTTTGCGACGTTGGTTTTGCTTGTCGCGGAGCGACGATCAGGATGCGTCTTTGATTGTCGCGCGCGTCGCCGGTCGCCCAGGCCCCTGGGTTTTTTTGATCGCCGCTTTTCTGCGATAGCTGTCGACGTTCATCTCGAAGATGGTCGCGTGATGGACGAGCCTGTCGATGGCGGCGAGGGTCATGGCCTGATCGGGAAAGATTTTTCTCCATTCGCCGAAAGGCTGATTTGCGGTGATGAGCAGCGAGCGTCGTTCGTAGCGTGCGCCGATGAGTTCGAAGAGGACGCTGGTTTCCGCCTGATCCTTGGCGACATGGGCAAGATCGTCGAGGATGAGCAGATGATATTTGTCGAGCTTGTCGATCGCCGCTTCGAGGGCGAGGTCGCGCCGCGCGACTTGCGGTTTCTGCACGAGGTCGGTGGTGCGGGCGAAGTGCACGCGCCAGCCGTTTTCGATGAGCGCGAGGCCGAGCGCCGCGGCGAGGTGCGACTTGTCGGCGCCGGGTGGCCCAAACAACAACAGATTGGCGCCCTTTTCGAGCCAGGCGTCGCCAGCGGCGAGCGCCTTGGAGACCATTGGCACGGCGTCGAAGTCGAAGGCGTCCAAGCTCTTGCCGGGTGGCGACCGCGCTTCGGCGAGATGACGGGCGAAGCGGCGCTGGCCTCTGTCGGCGATCTCCTGCTCGGCGAGCGCGGCGAGGAAGCGCGCGGCGGGCCAGCCCTCCTTGTCGGCGGTGGCGGCGAGCGCGCTCCAGACGAGCCTGACGCCGGAGAGCCGCGGTTCGCCGAGCATGAGGTCGACGCGCGCGGCGTTACGGGCGTTGCGCCGCCCCACGAGTTCGTCGATGAAGCGCCGCCAGGCGGCAAGGTCGTCGAAGTCGCGCGATCCGCGCAACAGAAGCTCGTCTTCGAGCGCCCGCTTGACGTGACCGTGAGCGCTTTCGATCGAGCCGTTCTCGTGCGAGACGCCCAGATTGTTGCGGGTCGGCGTCATGTCGTAATGGGCGCGCAACGCCTCGTAGCGGCGCGTCAAATCCTCCTGCGCGTCGTCGTCGAGATTACGGAAGGCGGCGGAGAGGCTGTCGCTGCGATGCTGCCGCGGCGCGCCGCCGAGCGTCCACAAAGCGTTCTGCAAACCTTCGGCCAGCGCGACGAAGCTTTCGCCGCCGAGCACGACGTGCGCCGACTCGAAGCCCGAGAACGGCAATCGGAAGTGGTAGAGCCGGAAGTCGAGCGGCTCGCGGGCGATGCTGACGCCAAGATCGCGCATGTCGGAAAAATCCGACAGCCCCATGCGTCCCGGCGGGTGTTCCTGGCGAAAAATCACCTCCTGCTCGGGACCATGGACCGCGCGCCAGGCTCGGATGCGTCGCTCCAGCGTGCGCCGCAGGCCGGGGCTCATGTCGAGATGCCGTCGGCGCAACTCCTCGAAGACGCCGATCGGCCGCGAGGACGGCGCCGCCTTCAGCATCGGGACGACCTCGCTCTCCCAGATGTTTTCGAGGGGGTCTGGGCGCCGGCGCCCCCTTGGCGCTTTCTTTTGCGAGGGAAGCCGAGGATCTTTTTCCAGCCTGTAGGCGGTCGCCGGGCTGAACCCGGCTTTCGCCGCGGCGATGGCGGCGGGATCGGTTTTGCGAAACTGCATGAAGAGCCTCTTCTGACGATCGGTGACATGGCGGCCAGGCAACGAATCGGTCCTCCCAGACGGAAAACCGACACTTCACCCAGCTTCCACGACCGCCAGACAGGCCATTTTCGGGGCCGCGCGCGGGGTTTGCCACGGTGGCGCCATTGTCGCCAGTCGCGTCGCCCTCCCAATTCGCGCGTTTTGAGGAAAATCCTCGGGAATTTTGTGCGGCGCCCGAGTCTCATCCTGATTGACGCTAGACTCTCACCTTGATTGTCGCGCGGCATTCATGCGTTTTCTCGGGTTCGAACCGCATCACGCCATTCCCGACGCCAAGACCGTCTGGCTGTTTCGCGAACAGCTCGCCAAGGTCGGCGCGATCGACGCGCTGTTCGTGAGCTTCGACGCGCATCCGAAGCGCCAAGGCTTTCTCGCCATGTCGGGCCAGATCGTGGATGCGACCATCGCCGCCGCGCCGCGTCGGCGTAACACCGAGGACGAGAAGAAAACGATCAAGGACGGGCGCATTCCCGAAGAGTGGAAGACCAAGCCCAAAAAGCTGGCGCAAAAGGACCGCGACGCGCGATGGACGTTGAAGCGCGTCAAGGCGCGCCCGGCGAAAGACGGTGAAAAGGGCAAGGTCGAGATCGCCATTCCCGTGTTCGGATACAAGAAGCATGTCTCGATCGACCGCGCGCATGGGCTCATCCGGCGCTTTGCGGCGACGAACGCCTCGGCGCATGACGGCGCGCGTCCGCCGGAGGTTCTCGACAAGCGCACACGGCGAGTTCCGTTTGGGCCGACACGGCCTATCGCTCCAAGGCGAACGAGACGCATATGGAGAAGAACGGTTTCGTCTCCAAGGTTCATTTGCGGCGGCGGCCCGGTTCGCCGCTGACGGAGCCGCGGGCCAAGGCCAATGCGGCGAGGTCGAAAATGCGCTCGGCGGTGGAGACGGTCTTCGCCGCCCAGAAGCATCGCTTCGGCCTATTCATCCACGCCGTCGGCGCGACGCGAGCCAGGGTGAAGATCGGCCTCGCCAACATCGCCTACAATGTCACGCGCTTCATCTGGCTGATGACCCGGCCCATGACGGCGTAACCGCCAGGGCCCGCCGCGACGGCGGGCAAGGCGCCCCAGCGATCACCATTCTCCGGGCCAAAAAGTCCCCAATTCACCCCCGTCATCCCGTCCATGCCCTCGCGAAACGGGTATTTCGAGGTGTCCGTTCGGACCACGCATTCATGCGCCGGCGATTCATTTGAAGAGCTTTCAGGCGACTTCCCATGAGCGCTCGCGCTTCCTGTTTCGCGACGCCTCTGGCCTGATCATCCCTGATCTTCAGCGAGGGCGCGGTGATGAACATGTTCATCCGCTCGCTTGTTTCAATCTACACTCCCGACATCCCGCCACCCCCATGGTGAATCATGGTGATCCAGAAAGTCTGAATAAAGTAAGCATCCCCCCGGCAAAGCCGGGGGCTTTAGGTCACAAACTCATAAAGGGGATTCCGTTTTCCAGCGAATGGTGATTCAAGCTCCTTGGAGGAGCGAACATGAGCCAGCGCCGGTACGAACTGACTGATTTCGAATGGTCGATCATCGAGCCCTTGCTGCCAAACAAGCCGCGCGGCGTTGCCCGCGCGGATGATCGCAAAGTTCTGAGCGGCATTTACTGGCGACTTCGCACGGGCTCGCCGTGGGCCGACATTCCCGAGCGCTACGGGCCGGCGACGACCTGCTACAACCGCTTCGTGAGATGGCGCAAACTCGGCGTCTGGGAGCGCATATTCGCGGAGATTTCCAAGGCCTACGCGGGCGACGCGCAGATGGTCGACTCCTCGTCCATCCGCGTGCATCAGCATGGCGCCAACGGTAAAAAAGGGGCGCGGACGACACGCAAACCGCCGCTGGGAACGTCGCTGCAAGCCGATGCATGGGGCGTTCGCGAGGCGGGCTGACGACGAAAATCCATGCGCTCGTCGACGCCAACGGTCTGCCGATCGCCTTGAAACTGACCGAAGGCCAGGCGCATGACGGTAGAAGCGCCGCCGACATGTTGGGAGGACTCGGCGAAGGCCAAGTCCTGCTCGCCGACCGCGGCTATGACAGCGACGCCTTACGCGAAACGCTTGCCGCACAGGGCGCCTGGGGCAACATCAAGCCGATGCCGGGACGCGTAAATATTCCGGTGTTCAGCCCGTTCCTCTATCGGCTGCGCAATCTTGTGGAACGCTTTTTCAATAAGCTCAAACACTTTCGAGCCATTGCGACGCGTTTTGAAAAACACGACGCCAATTACCTCGCGCTCGTCAAACTCGCCGCCGTCAAAATTTGGATGCGGTTTATGAGTCGGTGACCTAGAATGTGAGCCGCTCAAAGCGGTGGAGAAGGCCGCTTACGCGGCCTACACACTGATCAATTCGCATGATCCGGGGCAGCCGGTAAACTCCTTCGGTGGCGCGTTGCCCCAAGTCCTTCCTTGGACCTTGAGCTGCGCGCACGGGAAGTCCACAACACAAAGAGACGCAACGTAACCTACGTGCCGGCACATCCTGAAAAGTGTACTGCAGGAAATGTCAAACTGCTACTGCCACCCCGGCAGAGCCTGGAGAACTCTCACTCGTTTTAGCGACCATAAAACCACGTCAAAACAAACGCAGGGTAATTCGCGCAACTTTTTTCCCTACGTCGTCGTCATTATCCGGCTATTGTCTTTAGGAAATTTTCCTCCTTGAGATAATTCACCGCCAGCTCGATGAGCACATATATTATCGCTAACAACGCCCCTGCCGTTATGAGGATCTCATGCAAAATCCACCAACTCAGTCAGTTCGCCTTTGCGATTATACGCCGCCCAATTTTCTAATCGATAGCGTGGCGTTGAACATTTCACTGCATCAGACCCAAACGCGCGTGAAGGCCCGATTGGCGTTGCGCCGCCACCCGAAGGGATGCTTAGACGCGCCACTTTCACTTGATGGCGACGGCCTGGTTTTGCACGCGATAAAGCTCGACGGTCGCGCATTGTCGACGGAAGAGTTCGAAATGGCGCCCGATACTCTAACTCTGCCGGCGGTTCCGTCAGCACCCTTCGTGCTGGAGATCGAAACTCTGGTCGATCCCACCGCCAACACGCAACTTTCCGGCCTTTATCGCTCGGGTTCGGCCTATTGCACTCAATGCGAAGCGGAGGGCTTTCGTCGAATAACCTATTTCCTCGACCGCCCCGACGTGCTCAGCGTCTACACGACTCGTATCGAGGCCGACGCTAAGGAGGCGCCTGTTCTGCTCAGTAACGGCAATCTCATCGAGACCGGGGACTTCCCGGAAGGTCGGCGGTTTGTTGTGTGGCATGACCCCTTCCCCAAGCCCTCTTATCTTTTCGCCTTGGTCGGTGGTGATCTCGGCCATATCGAGCGTCGTTTCGCCACCGCCTCGGGGCGCGAAATCAAGTTGGCAATCTACGTCGAACACGGAAAAGAGCAGCGCGCCGAATACGCGATGGACGCCCTCACACGCTCGATCCGCTGGGACGAAGAAGTCTTTGGACGCGAATACGATCTCGATGTGTTCAACATCGTCGCCGTGTCGGATTTCAACATGGGAGCGATGGAAAACAAAGGCCTCAACATCTTCAATGATAAATACGTGCTTGCCTCGCCAAAGACCGCGACAGACGCCGATTACGCTGGCATTGAAGCGGTAATAGCGCACGAATATTTCCACAATTGGACAGGCAATCGCATCACCTGCCGCGACTGGTTTCAATTATGCCTAAAGGAAGGGCTGACGGTTTTTCGGGACCAGGAGTTTTCGAGTGACCAGCGTTCGCGCGCGGTGAAGCGCATCAACGATGTGCGTGGCCTCCGACAGGCGCAGTTTCCAGAGGACGCGGGACCACTCGCGCATCCCGTGCGTCCCCAAATCTATCGCGAGATCAACAATTTTTATACGGCTACCGTCTATGAGAAAGGCGCCGAAATTATCCGCATGCTGAAGACGCTGATCGGCGCGGATGCTTTTCGGCGCGGCATGGACCTTTATTTCGTTCGCTGCGATGGGATGGCGGCCACGGTCGAAGATTTCCTCGCCTGTTTCGCGGAGATCTCGGGACGTGATTTGAAGCATTTCGCGCTCTGGTACGACCAAGCCGGCACGCCACGAATAAGAGTGGCGACGGAGTATGACGAGGCCGCAAAGGTCCTCACGCTCGACTTGACGCAGCAGACACCGTCGACGCCGGGGCAACCCGAGAAGCTTCCGTTACAGATCCCTATCGCATTGGCGTTGTTTGGGCCCGCAGGCGAAAAATTGCCGTTGACTTGCGACCAATTGAGCATGCAAGAATTGTCCCGAGGACTGATCGAACTTGCGAGCGCGTCGCGTAGATTGCATTTCACTGGTCTTCCAGAGCGCCCCGCATTGTCCTTGCTGCGCGGCTTCTCAGCGCCCACGCGGCTAGAGCCCGTACAAGAGAGTTGGGAACTTGAATGCCTTCTTGCTCACGATGACGATCCATTCAATCGCTGGCAAGCCGCACAAAGCCTTGCGTTGCGATCGATATTCGCGCGTGTTTCGGCCCTGAGCGGTGAGGGTGAGGAGCCCGACGACCACCGTTACGTGAACGCACTGCATCGCTTCCTCGCCAGCGACCTGAACGATCCCGCTTTCACCGCGTTGACATTGACGCTTCCCAGCGAGACCGATCTCGCCCGGGAGTGGGGCGAGAATGTCGATCCCGACCATCTTTTCGAAGCTCGCGCCGGGTTACGCAAAATGCTCGGACGCACGCTTAGGCCCATGTTGGAACGAGTTTACGCGACCAACGCGAACGAAGCGTGTTATTCGCCCGACTCCGCGAGCGCGGGCATGCGCGCGTTGCGTAATACGGCTCTCGATCTTGTCGCGGCGGGCGACACTGCTTTTGGCACCAGCCTCGCGCAAACGCAATTCGAGAAAGCCGAAAACATGACCGACCGCCTAGCGGCGATGTCGACGCTCGCATTGATCGGCGGCGACGCGCGGGAGAGGGCTTTCGCGCGATTTTACGATGAATTCGCCGGCGACGCATTGGTAGTCGATAAATGGTTCACTTTGCAGGCTTGCATTCCCGAGGTAGCAACGACGCGGCGCGTTCACGCCTTGATGGCGCATCGAGAATTTTCGCTCGCCAATCCCAATCGGGTGCGCGCGTTGATTGGCGCCTTTGCGAATGGCAATCTGACTCGCTTCCATGCGCCAGATGGATCGGGCTACGATATTTTAATCGACGTCGTTTTGGAACTCGATTTGAGAAATCCCCAGATCGCCGCGCGTCTGTTGTCGTCGCTGCGCTCTTGGCGCACGCTTGAGTCCGGCCGACGGGCGCTGGCCGAGACCGCGCTAAAACGAGTGCTGGCATCGCCGAGTTTGTCCCGCGACCTGAACGACATCGCGACCCGCGCCCTACAGGAGTTTCCTGACGGTTTGAAGCGCGATGGGATTCCCGAATTGGCAAAAATTTGATTCAATTTACATGCTGGCGAAGGAGGCCGGCGCGCTTGTCGACCAGGACGCTATCATAAAACTCGTTATCGCCCTTCTCGACGCCTTCCGTGAACGCGCCGCGAAGAAAGAAAAATCGAAGCGCAAATCCAAGGCTTCGACCGGGGTTCTGAAACATCTCGCGGGATTGATGTTCGATCGTCTACGGATGCAATTTTTCCTAGGGATCACGCTGGCGGCGAGCGAAGAGCCAGAACTGCGAGCCATACTCGCCGCTCATCCGGGAGAACTCGCTCGTCGCGCCGCGCCCTTGTCCGGACACCTCTAAAAACCTCGCGCTTTTGGCGTTGCCGTGATTCACTTTTGGCCGAAGCGCGGGGAGAATCGCGATGGTGGGCGGCCGGGACTTTTCGATCTGGATGAGCGTCACCAGAAACTTTCGGAAGTCGGCGATCCGCCGACGCGGCTCAAGGAACTGGTCGATTTCGAAGTCTTCCGCCCCGCGCTCGCGGCGGCGTTGAAGCGCTCGGACGGCGCCAAGGGCGGGCGTCCGCCCCATGACGCCGTGCCGATGTTCAAGATTTCTCATTCTTCAGACGCTCTACGCATTGAGCGACGACGCGACCGAGTTTCAAATCCGCGACCGCTTCTCTTTCATGCGTTTTCTCGGGTTCGAACCGCATCACGCCATTCCCGACGCCAAGACCGTCTGGCTGTTTCGCGAACAGCTCGCCAAGGTCGGCGCGATCGACGCGCTGTTCGCGAGCTTCGACGCGCATCCGAAGCGCCAAGGCTTTCTCGCCATGTCGGGCCAGATCGTGGATGCGACCATCGCCGCCGCGCCGCGTCGGCGTAACACCGAGGACGAGAAGAAAACGATCAAGGACGGGCGCATTCCCGAAGAGTGGAAGACCAAGCCCAAAAAGCTGGCGCAAAAGGACCGAGACGCGCGATGGACGGTGAAAAGGGCAAGGTCGAGATCGCCATTCCCGTGTTCGGATACAAGAGAGCCGGCCCCGGAAATTCGGACAGTGGCCGGATTTGATTTTCTGCCTGACAGCGGCGAGGATTCTCGCTGCGGATCAGGATCATTCGATGACGAAGAGAAGCCGCCGGACGCATTCCCCGGCGTTCAAGGCGAAAGTGGCTTTGGCTGCGATCAAGGGCGAGAAGACGCTCGCTGAGTTGGCGCAGCAGTTAGACGTTCACCCGAACCAGATCACGACGTGGCGGAGCCAGTTGCTGGAAGGCGCGGCCGGCGTGTTCGGGCAGGAGAAGACGGAGCCGAAGGAGGCTGCCGTCGACCTGAAGGGTCTTCATGCAAAGATCGGCGAACTGACGATCGAGAACGATTTTTTGTCCGGCGCGCTCACCAAGGCGGGATTGCCGAGCGCAAAAAGATGATCGACCGCGAGCATGATCTTTCGATCGCCCGGCAGGCGAAGGCGCTGGGCGTCGCCCGCGGCTCCGTCTACTACAAGCCGCGGCCGGTCTCGGCCGGAGACCTCGAACGGATGCGCCGCCTCGACGCGCTGCATCTCGAACATCCCTTCGCCGGCGCGCGGATGCTGCGCGATCTGCTGCGGCGCGAGGGCGACGCGGTGGGTCGCCGGCATGTCGCGACGCTGATGAAGCGCATGGGCATCGAAGCGATCTATCGCCGCCCGAACTCCAGCAAACCTGCGCCGGGGCACAAGATTTATCCCTATCTCCCGCGCAAGCTGAAGGTCGAGCGACCCAACCATGTCTGGGCGATGGACATCACCTACATCCCGATGGCGCGCGGCTTCGTCTATCTGGCGGCGGTCGTCGACTGGGCGACCCGACGGGTGCTTTCGCATCGCGTGTCGATCACGATGGAGGCGGAGTTCTGCGTCGAGGCCCTGAAGGAGGCGCTGGCGAAACACGGCGAGCCTGAAATCTTCAACACGGACCAGGGCAGCCAATTCACCGGCAATGACTTCACCAGCGTGCTGCTGGATGCGAAGATCGCCATCAGCATGGACGGCAAGGGGTCTTGGCGCGACAACGTCTTCGTCGAACGGCTGTGGCGCGGCGTCAAACACGAGGAGATTTATCTCAAGGCCTATGACAGCGTGTCCGAGGCGCGCGCGTCGATCGGCCGGTATCTGGCTTTTTACAACGAGCGGCGTCCGCATTCGGCGCTTGACGGGCGCACGCCCGACGAGGCCTATTTCGCAAAACAGGAAACGGCGATGGCCGCATGACCGTCGCCGTCGATTTTGTCGCAGCTCTGGTCGGCCCTCCGGCCCTCCCGCCGCCGTGACAAAATCGACAAGCCCCGCGTTCAGCAAACCCCGGCAGAGATCCACTCAAAATCCGCAGGGAGCTGTCCAGACAAGCGGGGCCAGCTCTGTCCCGTCGCGAAGCGTGTTGGAATTTGCTGACGCAGTTCCGAGCGGCATGACGCTATCCGATCAAGCGGCGAGGTCAATGAGTTGATCGGACGGCTTTTCGGCGAGACTCTCCCACCCGCCCAACTTCCGCATGGTGATCTTACCCGAGGCGAGCAACGCTCAGAACAGCATGGCGGCGGTTTCGGCGCAGGGCAGTGCGGTTTGGGTCTTGATCCTGCGCTTGAACTCCTCGCGTAGGCGCTCGATGGCGTTCGAGGTTCGGATTGATCTCCACTGGCTTATCGGGAAGCGCGCGAAGGTGAAGAGCTTGTCGCCGGCGTCTTCCATGCTGTCGGCGACGGAGCGATGTTTCAAGCGCCACTTGCAGATGAAGGCTTTGCGCTTCGCCTCGAAGTCCTGCTCGCTCTTTGCGTAGATCATATCTTTGTAGTCGTTCGATATTTGCTAGGGCCTGTTGAGATTCAGGATTCCCATGTGAGTTTTGCCGTGATTCAAGCTCCGGATGGAGCGATTCGTATTGACTGACGCCCAATCGGCGAAGATGGAGCCGCTTTGCCTCGGCAAACGCAGCGATCCCGGCCGTAGTGGCGAAAACAACCGGCTGTTCGTGAAGGCGGTGCTTTGGATAGTCCACACGGGCAGTCCGTGGCGCGACCCGCCGAAGCATTTCGGCAACTGGAGCACTGCATATACGCGCTTTCGCGACTGGGTGAAGGCGGATGTCTGTAAGCGGATGTTCGACGCTGTCTCGGATGACCCCGACATGGAATACGTGATGGTCGATGCGACGATCGTGAAGGTCCATCGCCATGGACAGGGCGCGAAAGGGGGACTTCGAGCCAGGCTATAGGCCAATCCAAAGGTGGCATGACCACGAAAATTCTTGCGCTCACCGATGCGCTCGGCAATCTCGTGCGCTTTCATCTGATGCCGGTGCAGTGTTTCGACGCCGTCGATGTGCCGCCGTTGATCGAAGGATTGCCTTTCGCGGCGCTGATCGCCGACAAGGCTTTCGACAGCAACACCGTCATCGCGGAACTCGACGCGCGCGGCGCCAAGGTCGTGATTTCACAACACCCGCGCCGCGGCCAGCCGCGCAAAATCGATCTGGAATTATATAAATGGCGGCATCTGATCGAAAATTTCTTCGGTAAGCTCAAAGAGTTCAAGCGCATCGCGATGCGCGCGGACAAGACAGATCAGAGCTTCTCCGCAATGATCCATCTCTCCGCCGCCGTCAAAAACTCACGCTGAATCCCATCAGGCCCTAGTGCAGCCGCTCCGGTGTTATTCGGCGTGCAAAATTGACCTCCATATGAGGGGAATCGGCGTGCAAAATTGACCCCCTCCAGTGTGGCTTGGACAGTCTGCTCGTTTTGGTTGAACGAGCAGGCGGTGGGGGATGTTGATAGTGGAGACGATAGGACGGATCCGGCGCGAACATTTCGTCAAAGGCAAGACGATCAAGGAGATCGTTCGCGATCTGGGCATTTCAAGGAATACCGTCCGTAAGGCGCTGCGTTCGGAAGAGACGTCCTTCGTTTACGGGCGCGATACGCAGCCGCTGCCCAAGCTTGGACCTTGGTCGAAAAAGCTCGACGATTTGCTGGGGACGAACGCGAAGAAGCCGGCGCGAGAGCGGCTGACCTTGATCCGCGTTTTCGAGGATTTGCACGGCCTTGGCTATGAAGGCGGCTATGACGCCGTGCGGCGCTATGCGCGCAAATGGCGCGATGAGCAGGGCGCGCTGACGGCTGGCGCCTTTGTTCCGCTCAGCTTCGATCCGGGTGAAGCCTATCAGTTCGACTGGAGCCACGAGATCGTCTTGCTCGACGGCGTGACGACGATCGTGAAGGTCGCCCACATGCGCCTGTGCCACAGCCGGATGATTTTCGTTCGCGCCTATCCACGCGAGACTCAGGAGATGGTTTTCGACGCGCATGAGCGCGCCTTTTCCTTCTTCAAGGGCGCCTGCACGCGCGGCATCTACGACAACATGAAGACGGCGGTGGAGACGATTTTCGTTGGCAAGGAGCGCAAGTTCAATCGCCGCTTCGCGCAGATGTGCAGCCACTATCTTGTCGAACCGGTCGCCTGCACGCCGGCGTCGGGTTGGGAGAAAGGCCAGGTCGAGAACCAGGTTGGCTTGGCTCGAGAGCGGTTCTTCACGCCGCGCTTGCGGGTCAAAAGCTATGACGAGATGAACGCCTGGCTCCTCGACAAATGCGTCGTCTACGCCAAGGCGCATCCTCATCCCGAGATCGCGGACAAGACGGTCTGGGAGGTTTTCGAGGAAGAGCGCCCCAAACTGGTGGAACTGCGCGGTCGCTTCGATGGATTCCACGAGGTGACGGCGTCGGTTTCGAAGACCTGCCTCGTGCGGTTCGACAACAACAAATATTCGGTCAACGCCAGCGCCGTCGGCGCCCCCGTCGATCTGCACGCCTACGCCGATCGCATCGTCATCAGGCAAAAGGGGCGCGTCGTCGCCGAACATGCCCGCGCCTTCAAACGCGGCGCGACGATTTTCAACCCTTGGCATTACGTGCCGGTTCTCGTGCGCAAGCCCGGCGCTCTGAGGAATGGCGCGCCGTTCAAGGACTGGGTGTTGCCGGGAGCAATCGAACGCGTGCGGCGCAAGCTTGCCGGCAGCGACGCGGGCGACCGGCAAATGGTCAAGATTTCTCGCCGCCGTGCTCGAAGACGGGCTGACTACTGTCGAAGCCGCCTGCGCCGAGGCCATGAGCCAGGGCGTCCATTCCGCCGATGTCATTCTCAACATTCTCGCCCGCCGCCGCGAGCCGCCGCCGCCACCGGTGATCCACACGCCCGAAGCGCTGAAACTGCGGCACATGCCGGTCGCCGATTGCGCCCGCTACGACCAGTTGAGGAGAACGGCTTGATGGAACGCACGCAGCTCTTTGATCTTATGGCGGAACTCAAGCTCTTCGGCATGAGGTCAGCCTATGATGAGGTGATGTCGACCGGCATCAAGAGACAGCATGAGCCGCCACGCATTGTCGGCGATCTGCTTCAGGCGGAAATCGCGGAAAAACATGCGCGCTCGATCAAATATCAGATGACCATCGCCAAACTTCCGTTGGCCAAGGACATCGATGACTTCGCGTTCGAAAGCACGCCGATCAATGAACGACTGGTGCGCGATCTCGCCGGCGGCGGCTTCCTCGAGCAACAACGTAATTGCGTGCTGGTCGGCGGGACGGGAACCGGCAAGACGCATCTCGCCATGGCGATCGCCCGAAGTTGCATTCGCGCTGGAAAACGCGGCCGATTTTTCAACACCGTCGAACTCGTCACAAGACTGGAGACCGAGGCGCGAGCAGGCCGTCAGGGACGCTTCGCGGAATATCTCACCAGAATGGACTTCGTCGTCTTCGATGAACTCGGCTATCTGCCCTTCGCTCAATCAGGCGGGCAGTTGCTCTTCCATCTGATCAGCCGGCTTTATGAACGAACCTCGGTGATCGTCACGACCAATCTCGCCTTCGGCGAATGGCCGAGTGTCTTTGGCGATGCGAAAATGACCAGCGCCTTGCTCGATCGCCTCACCCACCACTGCGACATCGTCGAGACCGGCAACGAGAGCTGGCGCTTCAAGAACCGCCTCTGACGGTCCCCATCAAACCGCGAACCGACCCGCGCCCGCCCCGGCTGCGCAACCCCGACCAGCTTCGCCGGGGCGAGCGCTACCGTTGCGCGCTACGACCAAACAGGGGTCAATTTTGAACGCCGATCGGGGGTCAATTTTCGAAGCCGATTGACACTCCGGCGCATGAGCCAATTGATTGCGGTGCTTGCGCACCACGCAACGCTGGACCGACACGTTTGACCACAGTGCGGCCAGCGCCTTCTCCAGCTCCGGCGCGCCGCCGACGATGACGAGTTCTGGCGTCGGCAAGCTGCGTTTGACGAGATCGTCGAGCAGCACGCGCCAAACGGCTTCGCTTTCGCCTCTCATGTTCTTGACGGCGAGCAGCACTTTCTGACCATCGGCGCGCACGCCGAGCGCCACGAGCGGCGAGATTGACATGCCTTCTTGTCGAGCCGCATGCGCACCAAGGCTCCGTCGGGGATGAGACGGATGATTTCGTCATCGGCGAGCGAGCGCTGGCTCCAGGCGTCCCAATCGCCTTTCACCTGACGCCAAGTGCGGCTGACCACGTCCTTGCCGACCGCGCCGGCGAACACCGATCGCAAGGTCCGGCGGACACCGCGCGTGTTGGTTGCGGAAAGATAAGCCGGGCGATCAGGTCGTCGGCGGCCTTGGTGCGGTGTTGAAAGGCTCGCGGCGATCGGCTCATTTGACCTTACTGTTCGTCGATCTCCTCACACGCCCGCTCCTTTTGGCTGCTTTGGCTGACTTTCGATCAGGACGTCGCAACCACAGGAACGTGGTACACCTCTGCCTTTGGAATCATTGCTCAGGTCAAACAGGCCATCTTGTTCGCCAGATCGATTGCCGCGAGCATCCGTGGTTTGCGAGCTAGCATGCGATGGAGCCACGTTGCTGTGGGGTCTACCTTTCGGATGGCCCACTGTGCAACCGCCATGGCGCGTATGATCAGTAGCCGCCGGATGTCGCATTGACCCATCTTCGATATTTTTCCGAGACGCTGTTTGCCGCCAGCCGAATGCTGGTGGGGGATGATACGGTCTCCGGCTGATTGACTCGGCTGGGGGGATTCCCCTGATGTTTGGGGGCAGATAATCTGCATCGTCATGAATCGCGAAAGGAGCGAGTCATGGCGACGATAGCCGGGCATTTGAGCGTCGATGCGTTGCGGGAGCGTTATGTGTCGAGTTCGGATGCGCTGCTCGCGCGACACTTCCAGACGATTTGGTTGCTGGCGAAGGGACACACGATCGCCGAAGTGGCGCGGATGACCTCGTTCGGGTCGCGCTGGATCGAACAGCTTGTGGCCCGTTACAATGCCGAGGGGCCGGAATCTCATGGCGATTTACGGCGGCGCAATGGAACGTCGGCGACGATTCTCAAACCCGAATTGCTGGACAAGCTTCGTGTGCGTTTGCAGGAGCCGCCCAGTGACGGCGGCAAATGGACGAGCCCGAAGATCGCGGCCTGGATGACGAAGGAACTCGACCTAGAGAAGGTTTGCCCGCGGCGCGGCTGGGAGGCGTTGAAGGCGCTCGGCTGGTCGATCCAGGCGCCGCGCCCGAAAAATCCGAAATCGGCGACGCCAGAGGAAGCGGCGGCGTTCAAAAAAAGCTTGCGGACGCCGTCGTCGAGGAAGCGGAAAAACACCCCGGCCGATCCGTCGAAGTCTTCGCGACCGACGAACATCGCCTCGGCCTGAAGCCCGTTACGCGGCGCGTTTGGGCGCCGATCGGCGAGCGTCCGATCGCGCTTGGCCATCATCGTTTCGACTGGCTCTACGTCACCGCTTTCGTCTCGCCCGCGACGGGAGAGACGTTCTGGTATGTGCACGATGGCGTCTCGAAACAGTTTTTCGAGGCGCTGTTCGCCTCCTTCGCGCGCGAGGCCGGCGCGGGACGCGATCGAACCATCCTTCTCGTCCTCGACAACGCCGGATGGCATGGGGAAGCGGGGCTCGACGTTCCAGACGGCGTGCGCCTGATCTTTCCGCCGCCCTACACGCCGGAATTGCAGCCGGCCGAAACGCCGTGGGAGTTGGTCGACGAGCCACTCGCCAACGAACACATCGGCACGATCGAGGAGTTGGAGAACATCGTCGCCACTCGATGCGTCGCTCGCGCCAACGAACGCGCCGCCATCAAAAGCCGAACCGGCTTTCACTGGTGGCCAAAAATCGCCGTCCCGAAGTAATCAGCAGGAGATCGTATGAGACCGAGCTAGGCGGCGAAATCGTGCCCACACGTGAAGATTTCCATCGGCGGTCCGAAGGTTTCTATCGCCATGGTCGTGATCGGCTCCACGCGCCTGGCATCGTCAGCAAGCGTCTGGTCGTCGTCGCAGGCGCAACTTCTCGAGCCATCACTTTTTCGAATTCGGCGATCTTTTTCGACAGCGTGTCGATCTGATCGAGATAGATGTATCCCAGTTCGGCGGCGAGAATCAGCAGAGACATTGCCGGCTCCTCCACAGCCTTGGTGAGGAGGATCACGTTCGTCAGTCGCTGCGGCGCCACCACGACAAATTCCGCCAATTGGCCGCGCGGCGAGTTGATTAGCCGGGTACGCTGGCGCACCAGAAGATTGCGGGTAGGAAACAGCATGGCGCTCGCTTGCTGTTGCTCCGTCTTGACGGCAGCGACACGCATGGTTGGTTGACTCGCCGCTTCCGCGATCGCCTCAGCAGCCGGCTGCGTCGTTCTTTTGTCGTTTCACAAAAGGTTTGACATAGACTGGTGGCGCTAGGCGAACTTCGCGTCCGACATCGCGGATCGCTCGTCTCCAATGATGTACGCTCCCGCAAGCCTCCATGGCGCCGACGCGGCGCGGCTGCTCGGCCAGAAAGGTGAGAACCTTATCGCGCGGAAGCTTTTTCCGGAAAGCTATGCTGCCGCTGCTGCGGGAGCGATGCATCTGAAAAGACAGCTTGGCGTGGTCTGACCCAATGATCTAAGCCATGTTCCATGGACACTTTCTTCGTTTGTGGGATGCGCTAACATCGCCACCTTGGAACACTGCGATGGCGTCGGGAGGGGCATCCTCTTCATCAATTTTTGCTCCGCGGCGCGAGGCCGCCAAACGATTCGAAGGGACTCGGTCAGCGTTCCACGATCCATATCTGCGGCTCTGCCGGCCGAAAGCACTCAACAACAAGAAATTGGCAAGTCCATTTCGTCGACGGCACGGAACTGCGCCTTCGATAAATCTGCGACTCACACACTTTGATAAAGACTCACCAGTCGATCCGTCTGGCTAGTGGTCATCGCGCCCACCTGATTCAAAGTGAAGGCATGGCCCTGCGCCGTTGTGAGCGCCCCGATGTCGTCGGTGCTCACTCCGGGAATGGAGGCGATCGCAATGGCGCCGATCTGACCGGGGGAAAGTGCGCTGAAGTCGGCTGTCCTCAACGATGCGACTTGTATTGAGGACAATGCAGCGAGTTGGTCGGTCGAAATCGCGCTAATTTGCGAACTGGTGAACGCGCTTAGCTGACCAGTCGACAAAGCCGCCAAATCGTCCGTCGTCAAAGCGCCGATTTGAATGCCTGACAACGCGATGATTTGATTGGTCGTTAAAGCCGTCACAGCGCTCGTCGCGAGCGCGGCGATTTGATCTGTGGAGAGTGCCGAAACTTGCGCCGTCGTCAGGGCTTCGATCCGCGTGGTGGATAAAGCGGCTAGTTGGTCGGTCGAAAGGGCGGCGATCTGGTCGGTTGAGAACGCGCCGAGTTGGTCGCTGGACAAGGCCGCCACGTCGAGCGTCGTCAGAGCGCCGATCTGGTCCGACGAGAGAGTGGAGACCTGCGCCGCCGTCAATGAGGCGACTTGTGTTGAGGACAGCGCGCCGAGTTGATCAGCTGAAAGAGCGCCAATCTGGGAGGTGGAGAGCGCGCCCAACTGACCGCTAGACAAAGCCGTGATATCGACGGTCGATAGCCCACCGAGTTGCGCCGTCGACAAGGCCGCGATTTGGTCGGTCGAGAACGCAGTCACGACACTCGTCGACAGTCCCTCGATCTGATCCGGCGAGAGCGCTGAAACCTGCGCGGTTGTCAGAGTTCCGATCTGCCCGCCCGACCAGGATACGAGCTGATCGGTCGACATCGCCGCGATCTGATCGGTCGACAGTGCACCGATTTGCACGCAGGATAGCGCGCCGATATCCGCCGTTGTCAGACCGCCGAACTGACCGGCGGTAAGTCCGCCGATTTCAACCGTCGTCATCGCCGTCACATCGCTCATGCCGAGCGAAGCCAGTTGATCGGTGGAAAGCGCGCCGACTTGTGCGCCGCTCAGGGCCGCGAATTGCGGCGCGCCCAAGGCGCCGAGCTGACTCGTCGTCAGCGCTTCCACCTGATCGATCGACAAGGTGGCCAATTGCGTTGTTGACAGCGTGGCGACGTCCGCGCTCGGCAGCGCGGCCAATTGATCGGTGGACAGCGCTCCCAGTTGTGCCGCCGTCAGAGCGCTAACCTGCGGACTTGAAAGAGCGGCGAGCTGCCCTGCTGTAAGCGCCCCGAGTTGATCAGTCGACAGCGCTCCGATCTGCGTCGTCGAGAAGGCGCCAATTTGTTGGGCCGTCAGAGCGGAGATCTGATCGCTCCCAAGCGCCGCGACTTGATCGGTTTGCAGCGCGCCAATATTATCTGTCGAGAGGGCGTCGAGTTGCGCGCTCGAAAGGGCGCCGAGTTGATCCGTCGTCAATCCGCCAATTTGCGCGGTCGACAACGCGCCAATCTGAGCGGCCGTCAAAACAGCAAGCTGATCCGTGGACATGACACCAATCTGCGCCGTTGATAGTCCATGAAATGCGCCAGCATTCAGTGCGACAGTTTGGTTGGTCGACAGGGTGGCGATGTCGTCGGTCGACAGGGCTCCCGCTTGAGTCGAGGATAGAAGTCCGATTTGAGTCGCGCTTAGCGACGCGACCTGGTCCGCGCCAAGCGCGCCAGTCTGTGCGCTGGACAGCGCGGAAAGTTGCACGCTCGACATCGCGGCGATCTGGGCATCGGTCAACGCCGCGATTTGCGCGGTCGAAAGTGCGCCGACGCTCGCGGTCGTTAACGAACTAAATTGCGCTGTCGAAAGTGTGGCGAGCTGATCCGTCGTGAGCGCGGCGACTTGCATGCTCGCCAGCGACGCGATCTGCGCCACTCTCGCTGCGGCGATCTGATCGGTCGACAGGGCGCTAATTTGGTTCGAGGATAGCTGGGAGAACGACGTCGGGTTTAGTGCGGCCACCTGACTCGTTGACAACGCGGCAATATCAGCCGTGCTCAGGCCCGAGATTTGTGATGACGACAACATCGCTATCTGTTCGCTCGACAAGGCCGCGGCTTGGTCGGTTGATAAAGCAGCTATCTGCGTGGAGGAAAGACTGGCGATTTGGCCGTTGGTCAGTGCGGCGATTTGATCGGTCGACAGAGCTGCGACTTGCTCGGCGGAAAACCCAGCCACCGCGCTTGTCTTTAGAGCGACGACTTGGCCGGTGGTTAGGGCGCCGAGTTGATCCGTGGCGAGAACGCCGATTTGAAGCGCGGAAAGCGAGGCGACTTGCGCGGTCGTCATCGCGGTAAACTGATCGTCGGACATGGCGGAAAGCTGCGCGCTCGACAAGGCGCCAATCGTCCTGGCGTTCAAGGCGGCGACGCGGTCGGTGGCGAGCGCCGCGATATCGGTCGTGGTCAGCGCCGCAACCTGGGCCGCCGACAAGACATACGCCTGCGCGGTTGAGAGCGCTCCGATGGAATCCGAGGAGAGTTCCGAGATCTGTGTCGACGTCAATGCGCCTATTTGCGCGATCGAGAGAGCCGCTATTTGATCCGTTGACAGCGCGCCGAGCTGCGCCGAAGACAATTGCGCGATGGCCTTGCTGTTCAGCGCCGCGATGTCGCTGGTCGAGAGCGCGCCGATCTGATCAGTGGTCATTGATCCGACTTGCGCGGATGATAAGCTCCTCGCCTGAAGCACCGTCATCGCCGAAACTTGCTCGATGGACAGAGAGGCGATTTGCGCGGACGACAGACCAGGAATCGAGGCGGGCTTCAATGACGCGATCTGATCGGTCGACAGACCGACGAGTTGGTCTGTCGACAACGCGCCGATCTGGGAAGCAGAAAGGACGCCGATTTGGATCGTAGAGAGCGCCGACAGCTGGTCCGTGGAAAAAGCGGCCATTTGGTCGGTCGTAAGGCCGGCGAATGATCTGGCGCCGATGGACCCAAGTTGGTCGAAAGACAGGCCGCCGATGGCGTCGGTCGTGAACGCCGCCACCTGCGAGGATGATAACACCGCCACGTCCGCCGTATCGAGCGCGCCCGCTTGATCCGAGGACAACGCCGCGACTTGTGCTGTTGCGAACGTCGCCGCGTCCCTCGCGGTAAGGGAAGCCACCTGATCGGTGGACAGGGAGCCGACCTGCGCGGTCGACATCGCGGCGATATCCTTGCTCGTCAAGTACGCGATCTGAGCATCACTCAAGGCGCCGATTTGTGTCGTCGAGAACGCCGCGATCTGATTCGACGCGAGAGCGGCGATCTGACTCGTCGACAGGGCTCCGATTTGCGCGGTCGATAACGCCCCGATCTGATCGGAGCAAAGGCCGGCGAGTGCTTTAGCCGTAATGGATGCGATCTGTCCCTGCGACAACACGGCCACTTGATCGGTCGACAACGCGCCGATCTGCGCCGACGAGAGAACACTTACCTCCGCCGTGGTCATCGCGACCGTTTGGTCAGTCGACAATACGGCGATCTGGGTCGTGGAGAGACCGCCGATGGATTTGATGGCGAGTGACGAAATTTGTCCGGTTGAAAGGGCGGAAAGCTGATCCGTTGTCAAAGCGTGAAGCTGCGGAGAAGACAATGCGGCGACCTGGGTGTTCGTGAGCGCCGCGACCTGATCCGTGCTCAAGGCGCCGATTTGCGCCGTCGTCAGGAGCGAAACATTTTTCGAGGTTAGCGCCGCGATCTGAATGGTCGAAAAGGCGGCGGTCTGCGCCGTTGTCAAGACGGCAATGTCCTTTGCCGTCACGGCGGCGGTCTGACTAGTAGAGAGCGCCGCGATTTGATCGGTAGACAAAGCGACAGCTTGCGCCGTGGAAAGGGCGGCGATCTGCGCGTTTGTGAGCGCGGCGATTTGATCGGTCGAAAGGCTGGCGATCCGATCCGTTCCGATGCCCGCCTCGGATTTTACGGTTAGCGCCGAGATCTGAGCGGTCGACATAGCGTCGAGCTGATCAGTTGACATGGCGGCGACTTGCGCCGACGAGAGCGCGCCTATTTGCGCGGCCGTCAGCGCCGCGATCTGGTCCGTTGACAAAGCGGCGATTTGGGCCGCTTTCAGAGCCGCGACATCCTTGGGCGTGAAGGCCATGATTTGGTTCGTCGACATGGCGCCGAGTTGATCCGTCGATAGGGCCGAAACATCGTTCACGGTCATCGCCGCGACTTGGCGAGTCGACATCGCGACAATATCGTCGGTGGATAGCGCGCTTATTTCGGTGGTTGTCAACGCCGCGATCTGCGCCGTCGAGAGACCCGCGATCTGATTTGTCGATAGAGCTCCGAATTGATCGGTGGTCAGCCCCGAAAGCGACCTCGGCGTCACGGCGGAGATTTGCGCCGAGGAAAGGACGCCAATTTGATCCGTAGACATGGAGCCGATCTGCGCCGCGGACAGGGCGACTATTTGATTCGTGGAGAAGGCCATGAATTGACTTGTCGAAAGATTACCGATTTGCGCCGTCGACAGGCCGGAAACCGATTTGGTCGTGAGCGCCGCGATTTGGCCGTTCGACAAAACGGCTAGCTGATCACTTGACAAGTTGGCGATGTCCCTCGCGCTCAAGACGGCGATCTCCGCGGTGGAAAGCGCCGCGATCTGGTCGGTCGTGAACGCGGCCATCTGGGTCGTCGAAATCGCCGTCATTTGCCATGTGCCGAAGGACGAAATTTGAGACGTCGAGAGGGCGGAGATTTGATCGGTCGTCAAAACCGCAATATTCCTAGCGCTGATCGCGACGAGTTGAGCCGTGGACAGCGACAAGAGCTGATCGCTTGTCATGGACGCGATTTGCGTTGGCGACAGAGCCGCTACCTGATTGGTGGTCAGCGCCGCGATCTGATCGGTCGACAAGCCGCCGACCTGGTCGGTGGTCAATGCTGAAAGGCTTCTGACATTAAACGCGGCCACTTGATTCGTCGACAAAGCGGCCAATTGGTCGGTTGTCAACGCGGCCGTCTCCCTGGCGCTGAGCGTCGCGATCTGTGCGGTCGAAAAAGCTGAAAACTGAGCCGGTGTCAGCGAGTTGAGTTCCGACGTGCTCAAGCTCGCGATTAAGCCGAGCGATAGCGCGCCTATTTGCGCGGAAGCCAGCACCAAGGACTGATCGCTAGTCAAGGCGTTGAATTGCGACGCCGTCAGCCTTTCGAACTGAGCGGTCGACAGCGCGGAAAGCTCGGTTGTCGTCAAATTG
This sequence comes from uncultured Alphaproteobacteria bacterium, assembly GCA_963699455.1. Classification (GTDB taxonomy): domain Bacteria; phylum Pseudomonadota; class Alphaproteobacteria; order Rhizobiales; family Beijerinckiaceae; genus Methylocystis. The sequence goes on from CAVOTY010000006.1 coordinate 50,376, forward strand.
ACCATCTGCGCTGGCGACAAGCCCATGATAGCGTATGCGGTCAGCGCTGAAATCTGCAAGCCAGAGAAAGTTGACAAATCGGCCGAGGATAAAGCCTTCACTTGGCTCGAGGAAAGAGCCGCCACTTGCGCGGTGCTCAATGCCGTGACGTCGTCGGTCGTCATGCCCGAAATCCGCGAATTCGAGAGCGACGCGATCTGATTGGGAGTCAAGGAGGAAAAAATCGACGTCATGGCTCAATCCTTCGACAATCGTTGCGGTCGCCCAGAATGCGGCCCGCTCTCATCTTCGGGTGGCCGCGATGGAACGCTGACATTCAGATGTTGTTATAGAAAGATGTCGCCGCTTCAGCGGCGGTCGGTGCCGCGGATTCAACAGGCGGACGCCCAAGGGATTTTTGGTTGATTGGCATGGCTGGAAGGACTTTCGCATAGCGTCCAACCACCTTCATGGTGGAGCGAGGCCCGCTAGCGGGATCCTTTGTCGGCACGCTTGCCAGACGCCGATTCGATCTCGGTTGGGAGAGTTATACCGCCGATGGACTTAAGCTTTTGTCTCCGGAACCATGAAACTGCGCCGAAATTCGTGTCGCGGGAGCGACTCGATTCTCGCGCCGCAAGTTGCATGCGGAAGCCGGTTTGACGATAACCGCATATAAAACAATAGATTGCAGACCAAAAAGTCGCGGAGCGTCTTGCTGGCCAGATCTTGGGACGGTGGTTTCTGATTTCTTGAGAGCCTATGCGAAAAGGCTGAGTTGATGAACAAAGTGTTGCAGGCGCGCCAGCCGCTTAAACATTACGTCGCCATCCCCTGTCGCGCGTCGACACACTTTCGATTTTCAGGGGGACAAACCGAGTCAAGTCCTCGTCTTAGGGAGCGCGGCGCCACGAAAGAGGAAACGGTTGAAACGTCTGGAAACTATGGCCGCGCGGCCTCTGTCGGTTCGACACCGCAGAGCCGAACAAGGACGAGATCAATCGCGGCCAATCTCTTTAATGATCGCGCCGCGAACCGCGGTCGTGAACGCCTGCCGGGCGAACTCGTCGCCAACGAACGAATTCCTCAACGACCTCGGCAACTCGATCTGCACGCCCGCGCCCATTCGCCCCCTATTGCAAATGTTGAAAGGACTTATGCCCTGCATGTGATGGTCGGTCGACGTTGCGAAGCCAACGCGATCCAGCGCAACGCCGATGACGTCGCGAAGGCTGGTATGGAGGCCGCCCAACCAAACGGTCCGATTGTCGCTGCCATCCGCGCGTCCGTGTATCCCGATGGCGATCTCCGCCGCCGCGACAAGCGCGAGCCCGCGCGGCTCGTCAAACCGCGCCGAGGTGATGTGAAGTCGTCGTCCGGAGATTAGGCTTTCGAAGCAGTACAGCGAGAATTCGTCGGCGGCTAACAGCGCGGCGATTTGCGACGTCCCGGGCTCGATTCTACCGCCGTGCGGCGCGACGATCACGATTGGCGACAACCTATCGATCAGGCGAATGCGATAGTTCAGCCCCTCCTGTTCGGAGGCCGCCAAAGAGGCAAAGCAATCGTATGAATCCGGCACCGACGGGCTGTCCCTTTCACTTTTCCTCCACGGCGCGATCATCGTCGCGTCGCCCATGGCTCTTGAAATGAGAAAATTCGCGTCTCCTCGCCAACATCCTTGCCAAGCTGTCGTTTGCCGCGCGCGCGGTCGAGTCCGGATCGGAGAGTGGCCCTTTTACCTCCATCCGCGCCATTTCGAGCGTGATTTCTTCGAAACCGTGGCTGTGTTGATGCGATTCCGCCACGTTCACGCGTCGCAAAAGGTCTCATGCGCTGGCCGCGAAGCTATGCGGCGCGGCAATCGCCGAATGGGGCGAGCGCAAGACGTGGCTAAGCGCCGTTTTTTGCTTTATGAAAAGCTCCGATCAACTCGGGCATTATGATAGGAGTGGGCTGACGCGCCCCGCCAGCCCTCATTCTCAGGCCATGTTCGACGACCCGGTCATCCCTCAAGGCTTGTTCAATGTTCGTTTCGCGCGGTCCCTCGACGTCGTCGACGCCGAGGCCTGGGACGCTTGCGCGAACCCTGGCCGGCTCGGTGATTTGGAAAACGTCGAGGAGCGTTACAATCCATTCGTGTCGCACGCGTTTTTACGCGCGCTGGAAGTTTCGCGGTCTGTTGGCGGCGAGACCGGGTGGACGCCGGCGCATGTTCTGGTCGAGGGTGGCGGCGGGCGTCTCGTCGGCGCGACGCCAAGCTATGTCAAGTCTCATAGTCTGGGCGAGTATGTGTTCGATCAAGGTTGGGCGCGGGCCTATTCCCAGGCGGGCGGGCGATATTATCCAAAAATTCAGGTCGCCGCGCCCTTCACTCCAGCGCCCGGCCGCCGACTGCTGATCGCCGGGGATGCGCCGCGCGGAGTGAGAGATGCTCTAATAGCTGGACTGCGCGCCCTGGCGCGCGCCAATGGCGCCTCGTCCATCCATGTTACCTTTGCCACGGCCGAGGACGCTCGCGCCCTTGCCGCCGAGGGTTTTCTGCTCCGAACCGGCGAGCAGTTTCATTTCCGCAACGTTGGCTATCGCGATTTCGATGAATTTTTGAGCGCGCTGTCCTCGCGAAAGCGCAAAATGATCAAACGTGAGCGCAAGGAAGCGCTGGGCGCGGACCTTGAGATTGATTTGCTAACAGGGACCGATATCAAGCGCCCGCATTGGGACGCGTTCTTCACTTTCTATCTTGACACGGGCTCGCGAAAATGGGGTCGACCCTACCTAACGCGCGAATTTTTCGAGGAAATCGGCCGGTCGATGTCTGATCGCGTCCTACTGATCATGGCGCGTCACGGTGCCCGCTACGTCGCTGGCGCGATCAATTTCCTCGGTGACGACGCGATCTATGGCCGCAATTGGGGCGCCATTGAGGATCGGCCCTTCCTGCATTTCGAGGTTTGTTATTATCAAGCGATTGAATACGCAATTCGCCATGGCTATCGTAGGGTTGAAGCGGGCGCGCAAGGCGAGCACAAATTGGCGCGCGGTTATCGTCCCGTGATTACCCATTCCGCGCATGAGTTCAGCGACTCGCGCCTGGGCGCGGCGGTCGCGCAATATCTCGAACGCGAGCACGCCGCGGTCAACAATATGATCGGCCAGTACGAAACCTTCCTTCCGTTTCGCCGTGAATGATTTGCACAGCACGATATTTTCCGCGCTTCCCCGCGCGGCGACGAAAATTGATGTAAAAGCCAACAAATTATCCCGCTTGGTATCGCCGGAGCTCCATGGATGCGCCACGCCGTCCTCTTTTCGCCTCTTCAACTCGGGACGCTCAGGCTTCCCAACCGGATTCTGATGGCGCCGCTTACGCGCTGCCGCGCGGGCGAGCAGCATGTGCCTGGGCCGCTGATGGCGGAATATTACGCACAACGAGCCCGCGCGGGATTGATCATAGCCGAGGCCACAATGGCGATCGCCGATAATTCCGCCTTCTGGATGGAGCCCGGCATACACTCATCGGCTCAGGTCGACGGCTGGCGACTCGTGACCGACGCCGTGCACGCCAAGGGCGGTCTTATAGCGCTGCAAATCTGGCATGGCGGCCGCGCTTGCCATCCGTTGCTCAACAATGGCGCCATTCCCGTCGCGCCTAGCGCTATTCCCATCACAGGGGACGAGGTGCGCACGCCCGAAGGCAAGAAGCCATATGTGACGCCACGAGAATTGCGCGACGATGAACTCCCCGGGATCGTCGCGGGTTTCGAACATGCCGCGCGCAACGCCAAGGCGGCGGGGTTCGACGCCGTGGAGATTCATGGCGCGAACGGCTATTTGCTGGATGAATTCCTGCGAGACGGCGCCAACAAGAGAAGCGGTCGCTATGGCGGCGAAATGGAGAACAGGGCGCGACTTCTCATGGAGACTCTGGACGCGACCATAAAGGTCTGGGGAGTGGGGCGGGTGGGGTTGCGGATCTCGCCGCTGAACAGTTACAATAGCATGATCGACAACGATCCCATGGGTCTGACCGCTTGGCTTGCAGAGCGTTTGAACGATTTCGGGCTCGCTTACCTTCATGTAATGCGGAGCGATTTTTTTGGCCAGCAGTTTGGAGATGTGATGACCCCGGCGCGCTCCGCTTTCAAGGGCGTGCTGATTGGCAACATGGGTTATGACGCGGACGAAGCCGATTCTGCGGTCCGCGCCGGGAAACTTGACGCCGTGGCCTTTGGCGCGCATTTCCTCGCCAATCCCGATTTGCCAGCGCGGATTGCGGCCGGCGCGCCACTGAACGCGCCCGATCCCACGACGTTTTATACGCCGGGCGCGGCGGGTTATACCGACTATCCAACCTTGCCGGTTTGAAACCAAGAAGTGCTCGCGTTCACAAGAGTTCGTGCGTTCCGCGCGTCGAGCGCGATTTGCAATTCAAACGGTTTGCTGTTTTGGGAAAGTCAGCCGAGCGCGGCCATTAACGATTGCGTAAGAATTTTGCGCGATCATAAGTCCGTCGAGCCATTGGATAATAGCTTGATGTTCGCGTTAATCCAGACGGATGAGCCGTCTTTCGCCAGCAAGCCACGCAATTGACGAGTTTTCTTGTCGCGTGGCTCGATCGACCCGGCGCTCGCGACGATGTTTTTCCCGCCTGTGAGGCTTGCGCGGTCGCGTTATCTCGTTGGAGGCGAGACTCTGGCGATTTTGCGCGCGCCTCATTGTAACGCGACCGTGTTCCACTTGATGAAACGACAATTATTCTTGTGGGACTATAAGGAGGTTTGGGCGCTGAAATTTCGACGGACCGCAAGTTGGAACGCTCAAGAAGAATCTTGGCGGACTTAGGTCGAAAAAGTTGGAAGTTTAGTTCGTCCCCATGTGCGCCAGAATTGGATGCGGCAATACAAGCCACACCCGATAGCATGAAGCTCTTTTGGCGCAACGGCCGCTCGGGCCATGTCCCTTGAATCGTTGTGTTGGTTCGCCGCGTCGGCGGGAATGCAATGCCATTCAAGGCAGGCGCGGCCCGTTCTCCGTCACCCTGAGTGACAAGCGCCGAGAAGGGACGCGTTCCTAGCCTGAAAGTGGCATTGCAAACTGTTTCCGCCTTCCGTGGCGCGACCTTCGCGACTTGTCTCTTAGCGCAAGGAAGTGGCACCCATGACGTCGATAATTTCGTCCCTCACGGCCAAACAAGTAGCGGCCCTCTCGACCACCACCATAGCCTCCCTGACGACCAGTGATATCGCGGCGCTGTCCACGCAGCAGGCCGCCGTTCTGACATCGTCTCAACTGTCGGCGCTGAACACAGCGGATTTGGCGACCTTCACGGCGCCGCAGATCGGCGCGCTTACCCTCAACGCGATCGCCGGCTTGTCTTTTTCGAATGTTCCCAGTCTGACCACGACGGAAATCACGGGCCTTACGACCAAGCAGTTCGCGGCCCTTTCGACGGCGCAGATCAACGCGCTGACCACGGATCAGACGGCCGTCGTGTCGACCTCGCAGCTCGCGGCTCTGACCACCGCGCAGGCGGCGGTTCTGACGACGGATAACATCGCGGTTCTCACCACCAGCCAAATAAATTCGCTGACCACCAAGGCGGTGGCGGCCCTGACCACGGCGCAGATCGGGGCGATCACCACGAGTGATATCGCAGCCCTGACGACGTCGCAGATCGCGGCCTTGACCACGGCGCAGATCGGCGCCTTGTCAACGGACGAAGCGGTCGCTCTGACGACGTCGCAGGTCGGCGTTCTCAGCTCGGCGCAGGCCTCGGCTCTGTCGACCACCAATTTGCCGCTGCTCTCCACCAGCCAGATCGCGGCGCTGAACACCAAGGCGGTATCGGCGCTGACGACCGCGCAGGTCAATTTGCTGACCACGGATCAGGCGGCGGCCTTGACGACCGCGCAGCTCGGGGCCCTGACGACGGCGCAAACAGCGGCTTTCACGACCGCCGACGTCGCGGCGCTTTCCACCAGCCAGATCGCGGCGGTGGTCACGAAGGATGTCGCGGCGCTGACGACGGCGCAGGTTGGCGCGATCACCACGAGCGACATCGCCGTGCTGACGACGTCGCAAGTCGCCGCGTTGACCACGACGCAGATCGGCGCCTTGTCGACGGACGAAGCGGTGGCGCTGACGACGGCGCAGGTCGGCGTTCTCAGTTCGACGCAGGCCGCGGCGTTGTCGACGACCAATGTGCCGGTGCTGACGACCAGCCAGCTCGCGGCGTTGAACACCAAGGCCGTGTCGTCCCTGACGACGGCGCAGATCAACGTGTTGACCACGGATCAAGCCGCGGCCTTGACGACCGCGCAGCTCGCGGCGTTGACGACGACGCAGGCCGCCGCCGTGACGACCGATGCCGTGGCGGCGCTGTCAACCGGCCAAATCGCGGCGTTGACCACCAAGGCGGTGGCGGCGCTGACGACGGCGCAGGTTGGCGCGATCACCACGAGCGACATCGCCGCGCTGACGACGTCGCAAGTCGCCGCGTTGACCACGACGCAGATCGGCGCGTTGTCGACGGACGAAGCGGTGGCGCTGACGACGGCGCAGGTCGGCGTTCTCAGTTCGACGCAGGCCGCGGCGTTGTCGACGACCAATGTGCCGGTGCTGACGACCAGCCAGATCGCGGCGTTGAACACCAAGGCGGTATCGGCTTTGACCACCGCGCAGATCAATGTGCTAACCACGGATCAAGCTGCGGCCTTGACGACCTCGCAGCTCGCGGCGTTGACGACGACGCAGGCCGTTGCCGTGACGACCGATGACGTGGCGGCGCTGTCAACCGGCCAAATCGCGGCGTTGACCACCAAGGCGGTGGCGGCGCTGACGACGGCGCAGGTTGGCGCGATCACCACGAGCGACATCGCCGCGCTGACGACGTCGCAAGTCGCCGCGTTGACCACGACGCAGATCGGCGCGTTGTCGACGGACGAAGCGGTGGCGCTGACGACGGCGCAGGTCGGCGTTCTCAGTTCGACGCAGGCCGCGGCGTTGTCGACGACCAACGTGCCGGTGCTGACGACCAGCCAGATCGCGGCGTTGAACACCAAGGCCGTGTCGTCCCTGACGACGGCGCAGATCAATGTGCTAACCACGGATCAAGCGGCGGCCTTGACGACCTCGCAGCTTGCGGCGTTGACGACGGCGCAGGCCGCCGCCGTGACGACCGATGACGTGGCGGCGCTGTCAACCGGCCAAATCGCGGCGTTGACCACCAAGGCGGTGGCGGCGCTGACGACGGCGCAGGTTGGCGCGATCACCACGAGCGACATCGCCGCGCTGACGACGTCGCAAGTCGCCGCGTTGACCACGACGCAGATCGGCGCGTTGTCGACGGACGAAGCGGTGGCGCTGACGACGGCGCAGGTCGGCGTTCTCAGTTCGACGCAGGCCGCGGCGCTGTCGACGACCAACGTGCCGGTGCTGACGACCAGCCAGATCGCGGCGTTGAACACCAAGGCCGTGTCGTCCCTGACGACGGCGCAGATCAACGTGTTGACCACCGATCAAGCGGCGGCCTTGACGACTTCGCAGCTTGCGGCGTTGACGACGACGCAGGCCGCCGCCGTGACGACCGATGACGTGGCGGCGCTGTCAACCGGCCAAATCGCGGCCATCGTAACGAAGGATATCGCGGCGCTGACGACGGCGCAGGTCGGCGCGATCACCACGAGCGACATCGCCGCCCTGACGACGTCGCAAGTCGCCGCGTTGACCACGACGCAGATCGGCGCCTTGTCGACGGACGAAGCGGTGGCGCTGACCACGGCTCAGGTCGGCGTTCTCAGCTCGACGCAGGCAGCGGCGTTGTCGACGACCAACGTGCCGGTGCTGACGACCAGCCAGCTCGCGGCGTTGAACACCAAGGCCGTGTCGTCCCTGACGACGGCGCAGATCAACGTGTTGACCACCGATCAAGCCGCGGCCCTGACGACCGCGCAGCTCGCGGCGTTGACGACGACGCAGGCCGCCGCCGTGACGACCGATGCCGTGGCGGCGCTGTCAACCGGCCAAATCGCCGCTCTAACCGCCAAGGACGTCGCCGCTCTCACGACGGCGCAAATTGGCGCGATCACCACGAGCGACATCGCCGCGCTGACGACGTCGCAAGTCGCCGCGTTGACCACGACGCAGATCGGCGCCTTGTCGACGGACGAAGCGGTGGCGCTGACGACGGCGCAGATCAACGTTCTGAACTCGACGCAGGCCGCGGCTTTGTCGACGACGAGCGTGCCGGTGCTCACCACCAGCCAGATCGCGGCGCTGAACACCAAGGCGGTCGCGTCCTTGACGACGGCGCAGGTGAACCTGCTCACGACGGATCAGGTGGCGGCGTTGACGACGGCCCAGGTTGGAGCGCTGACCTCGACTCAGATCACCGCGCTCACAACCGCCGATGCGTTCGCGCTATCGACGAGTTCAGCTCGATGCGATCACGACGATCGCCCTGGCTGGATTGTCCTCGGCAGATATCAGCGTGTTGACCAGCGCGCAGGCTGGCGCGTTCACGTCAACCCAAGATCAGGCCATGAACACCTCTCAGGTGGCCGCGCTCATTTCCGCCTATAACAACAACTAACGCGCCTAAGGAAAGCGGAACCAAAAAAATGAGCGCACGGCGGGAGTTCCCGCCGTGCGTTTCGTTTTGGCCGAGACGTTGGAGAAAGATCGGCGCGTCGCCATTTTTCGCCATGGAGATCGTAAGGCCGGGACAAGGCCTCGCTGTTCTCATCCCACCTTGGAAGTTGTTCGGCCCGGGGTCGAGTCGAACGCGTCTTTTTCGCCCTTTAATCACGGGCGCCAATCCAAGATGGGCTGTTCGATGTCGATTGAGGTTGCCGGGATTCAGGAGAGCGCTTCTTCATTATCAATGGTCATGGATTTAGCCCGAAATCAGCGGCTTGGCTTGACGGAATTGTTCCAGATCGCCGAAGGCCTGAAGGCGGCCGGGCAAGCGCTCGATGCGTCCGAACTTTATAAAACCTGGATCGCATACTGCGCCGATCAGCGCGTCGTGCATCTCGCCTATTTCAATTTTTCGGTTGTGTTGCGAGAGCTCGGCGACCAGGCGGGCGCGATCAACGCGTTGCGCGCCTGTATTAAATTGGACCCGAATTTCGCGCCGGCGCGTATAAATCTTGGACGCGGCCTTGAGGATAGCGGACAGCGACTTGCCGCCGTGGATCAGTGGCAGGAGTTGGTCGACGCCATGTCGACCGTCACGCCCGATCGGGCGAGTCATAAACTCATGGCGTTGCAGCATATTGGGCGGGTTCTGGAAAATGCCGAGGTTTTGGGTCGAGCCGAGGAGACTCTGAAGCAGGCCATTGAACTGCGACCGGATAAAGTCGAGGCGGGTCAGCACTGGATCGCCCTGCGACAGCGCCAGTGCAAGTGGCCGGTGCTTTCGCCGTCCGAGCACGTTTCGTCGAAGCAATTGCTCGCGGCGATGTCTCCCATGGCGCTCGCGGCTTACGCGGATGACCCAATGTTTCAGCTCGCGAAAGCTCGCAAGTATAACGAATATTTTGTCCCCAGGCCGGAAACACGCCCTTTCGCGCCCGCGGTTCGCAAGAAGGCGGCCGCGGGCGAACGTCTTCGGGTCGGATACGTGTCGTCGGATTTGCGCGAACACGCGGTTGGCTTCGCGCTCAGCGAAGTGCTTGAACTTCATGATAAGAAAATGGTCGAAATCTTCGCCTATTACTGTGGCGAGGAGAAGGTCGGCGATCCGACGCAAGCGCGCATCAAGGCGGCCGTGGATCATTGGCGCGATATCGGTCGACTATCCGACGAGCAGGCGGCGCAGGGAATTGTCGATGATGAAATCGACGTTCTCGTCGACGTCAACGGATATACGAAGCACGCGCGCACCAAAATTTTTGCCCACAGGCCGGCGCCGATTATCGTCAATTGGTGTGGCTATCCAGGCTCCATGGGAAGTCCTTACCATCAATACATGATCGCCGACAATTACATCGTTCCTCCGGAAAACGAGATCTTTTATTCGGAAAGAGTCAAAAGGATTCCATGCAATCAACCCATCGACAGAAATCGCAAGATAGGTCCAAGGGCGATGAGCAGATTGGACGCGGAACTCCCCAAGGATGCGTTCGTTTACGCCTCCTTTAACGGTTCGCAAAAACTAACGGCGAATTGCTATTCGAATTGGATGACGATTTTGGCGGAAGCGCCAAATAGCGTGTTGTGGTTGCTGACTGGAGGGGACGAAACGGATCGACGCCTGCGCGCATTGGCGTCCGAGCGGGGCGTCGACGCCGAACGCATTCTGTTCGCGAAGAAAGTGAGCAACCCGCAGCATCTCGCCCGCATTTCCCTTGCCGATCTCTTTCTCGATACGCTTCCCTATGGCGCGCATTCCACGGCGGCCGACGCCGTTACGATGGGATTGCCGATACTCACGATCGAGGGAAGGAGTTTCGCGTCGCGCTTTTGCGGCAGCGTCGTTTCCGCCGCGGGCCTTGCCGATTTGATTTGCGCGACGCCCGAGGAATATGTGCGACGCGCCATTGGGTTCGCTCAAAGCCCCGACAGCCTCGCGCCCTACAGGGAAATTTTGTCGCAAGGTCGAGAGACAAGCGTGCTGCGCGACATTCCCGTGCTCGCGCGGCGTCTGGAAGAGGTGTTCTGGGAAATGCAGGTTGAATGCGAACGAGGCGACGCGCCCGTTCCCGATCTTGGCAATCTGGATATTTATTACGAAATCGGCGCGGAGTTGGACCTTGAAAACATCGGCCAACTGGACTCGATCGCGTATCGCGCGCTGTATCACGATCGCCTTTCAAAGTGGAACGATCACTCGCCCATTCGACCAGACAACCGGCTATGGCGCGCCGCGGCGCGAGACTAACGAGCCGCGCGCGTTATCAACGCCATTGTATTTCGCGGTGCGGCCGTTCCCAATCCACGGATTGAAATACGCATGACTGAAAAGCAAAAGACGATTCTCGTGACGTTCGCGGGTCGACGCGATAGAATGGAGCTCTTGACCCGCTATGTCGACGTGGCGATCCAACGCGGCCTTATCGACGAATGGCACGTTTGGGATTTCACGCGCAATGGGGCGGACGCCGACTGGCTGCGGGAGAGGTTCCCCGTCGCTCAAGCTACGCCAAACAACTCGCTCGAATATTTCCAACTGCCTCGACGCGTCTCCGCGGGCGCGGAAAAATTGACCTTCGGCGTTCGCGCGACGAATGATGTCCACATAGGCCTGCGGAGGGTTTCGGGAGCGGGGCCGAGTTATGAAATTGTTCTGGGCGGCTGGAACAACATGGCGAGCGCGATCCGAATATTCGCCGATCCCACGCTGCTATTCGACGTGGCCGCGCGTGGGGAGGGAGGGGAACCGAGCATCGTTGAAAATACTCCCGGGCTTTTGCCGGAATTCGGTTTCTCAAATATTGAAATTGGAATGGGAGACACGGGGCTGGAAGTTTTCGTGGAGCGCGAACGCCTGCTGCATCACGAGGAAGGCGTGATGCCGGGAGAGTTCGATATTTACTACCGCGCGGGTTTTGGTTCAAACGCGGATTGGCGGTTTCCCGACTTCGAGACGCATCCCGAACGCTTGTTTGTTGTCGGGCCGGAGGCTTATTTTCCTAAAGACACGATGTTTTATAACAGAGCTTATCAGTATTATAACGCGAACCGTGACGAGTACTGTAATGATGTCATCCTTAAATGTGACGACGACATTGTTTTTATCGACATAGACAGGTTGGAAGGTTTTATAGAATTCAGGCGAGCCCACGAAGAGTACTTTTTGATTAGCGCGAATGTCATTAACAATGGAGTCTGCGCGCATTTTCAGCAGCTAAATGGCATGATACCGTTGTCGGGTGGCGTTTTCGAACTTCCGCCCGGGGGCTTTTGCGGCTCGCTCTGGGCGAATGGGGCCAAGGCCGAGTCCTTGCACGATATGTTCATGGACAAAATATCGGATTTTACATCCAATCAGCTCCAGCAAATCGTCTGGAATGAAAGAATCAGCATAAACTTCATCGCCTTGCTTGGTCGTGATTTCGCGCATATTCCCGATTTCATGCTCGATGATGAGCACGATCTTTGCTACGGTGTCCGCAAGCGCGCCCAAAAGCAAAACTGTATTTACTCGCCGTTTGTCGCCTCTCATCTCTCGTTTTGGCGCCAAGACGCATCGATGAACGTGAGCAGAATGATCAAGAATTATGGGGAGCTCGCGCTTTCCAGGCTTGGTTAGTGACGAGTCGAGCTGGCCTCAAGGCGGTCGCGATTGGTTTCGCCCTCGCGCTTCGAGCCGAAATCTCGACCGGCGAACCGCCGCCAATGGGGTGTTCCGGTTGCATTGCTTTGGGCCATCGCATATAGCGTCTCACGGAATTGTCGGCGGGGACTGGGCCTGTCGGAGCCGTTCGATATTGACCGCCAAGGACAGGCAATCTCGTTGATTGCCGTGTGGACAAGGCTCGGCGGCGATCCATGGCGAGTTGTTGGAGACGGCGTTTGGTCGCGCGACGCTTGAGAGCATGGGCTTGAGCGCCCCCCGTCGGCCATTGTTCCAATGTTTTGCGCCGCCGATTCGCCACTTTGACTGTGAGGCATTTGGAACATGAGCGATATGCTTTTGCGCCTGATCGGCTGGCAAGCGACGCTGCTACACGGCGACATGTTGGTGGCGGATCGCTGGCGTTGGCTGAAGCCCAGATTGCCGATCACGGCGGGCATGGGAGAGCGCGTGCTGGACGCGGGCTGTGGTTCCGGAGCATTCACAATGGGCGCGGCGCGACGCGGCTATGAAGCCGTCGGCCTGTCCTGGGACAAGGAAAATCAAACCAAGGCGCTTCACAGAGCGGAGATTCTAAGGCTCAAGAACGTGACCTTTCCGATTGGCGACCTTCGCGCGCTGGATCAACGACATGACTTTGTCGGCGCCTTCGATATTGTTTTAAACTTCGAGAACATCGAGCATATTCTCGATGATCGCAAGCTCATGATCGACCTCGCCCGCTGCCTGAAGCCGGGCGGTCGGCTTTGCATGTCGACTCCGAACTATTACTACGCCGCGATGTCTAGACCCGGCGAGGAAGGGCCGTTCTCCGTCGTGGAGGATGGCGGCCACGTTCGACGCGGCTATACTCCCGCGATGCTGCGAGAATTATGCGATATCGCCGGACTGGAAATCGAGGAAATCGGTTACGTCAGCCACTACTTTAGCCAGATTACGGCGATCGCGTTTCGAACGCTGGTGCTGCGGCTGGGCGTGCGCCTGGGTTGGGCCCTGGCCATTCCGCTTCGGGCGCTTCCGCCGCTCCTGGATGGTTGGTTGGGAAAGTGGATCGGGCGGATTGCTGGCCGGCCCGGCTATTCGATCACGCTTGTCGCCTATAAGCCGCGCTTTGGCGCGCAAGCGAAAAACGCCCGCGTCCGGGAAGCGCGGACAGCGGAAGGCTAGGGACATCTAGACCTTGTTCCCAAGGCGCGGTAACGCGCGTTTCAACGGCGCCGCCGCGCGTCCCGGCGAGCATGCGGGACGCAAGCGATTCGCTCGCGAAAACAAGCTTATTCTGGTGTTTCGCGACAACAAAATTTTCGTCGTGTGAATAAGACTCATAAACTCGGGTCCGTCGGTCGAAAGGCGGCGGCGCATCAATTCGACCATTGCCGTCGCGGTCGCGAACATGCGAGAGTTGAGCGTCCGATGACGGCCTCCGCGTTGCGTTTGCAGGTTGGACGGGCGATTAACCTCAAGCCAGAGAACCAATGTCCTCGATCGAACCGTTGCCCGGCCGGCGCCGATATCAAGTCGCCGAGCCAAAGGAAATTGTGGCGCGCACGCCTCCGCACAATATCGAAGCCGAGCAGGCGCTGCTTGGCGCCCTGCTGGTGAATAACGACGCGTTCGACCGCGTGTCGGATTTCCTACGGGCCGAACATTTTTCCGAGGAGCTGCACGCCCGCATTTTCGAGGTGTGCGGGCAGTTGATTCGCGCCGGCAAGCTCGCCACCGTCGTGACCCTCAAAACCTTTCTGGGCGGCATGGATCTGCCCGAGGGAATCACCATTCACGGCTATCTCGCGCGGCTTGCCGCCGAGGCCACGACAATCATCAACGCCGAGGATTACGGCCGCGCCATCCATGATCTCGCGGTGCGTCGCGATTTGATCAATATCGGCGAGGAGGTCGTCAACACGGCGTTTGATTCGCCGATCGATTCCTCGCCGCGCCAGCAAATCGAGGAAGCCGAGCGCAAGCTTTACGCCATCGCCGAGACCGGGCGCTACGACGGAGGGTTTCAGAAATTCGCCGATGCGCTGACGATCGCCATAGACATGGCCAACAGCGCCTATCAGCGCGACGGTCACCTCTCCGGCATGGCGACGGGGCTAAAGGATCTCGACGAGAAAATGGGCGGCCTGCAAAAGTCCGACCTGATCATCGTCGCGGGGCGACCCGGCATGGGCAAGACCGCGCTCGCCACCAATATCGCCTTCAATGTCGCCAAGGCCTATCAATTCGAGACGGCGCCGGATGGTTCGCGCAAAACGATCAATGGCGGGATCGTCGGGTTCTTCTCGCTGGAGATGTCGGCCGAGCAATTGGCGACCCGCGTGATCGCCGAGCAATCCGGCGTGGCCAGCTACAAAATCCGGCGCGGCGACATCAACGAAGACGACTTCCGCCGGATAACCGAGGCGGCGCGGGAGATGCAGAACATTCCGTTTTTCATCGATCAGAGCGGCGGCATCTCCATCGCGCAGCTCACCGCGCGCGCCCGGCGACTGAAACGGCAAAAAGGTCTCGATCTGCTCGTTGTCGACTATCTGCAATTGCTGTCCGGCTCGCGCGCCCGCTCGGAAAATCGCGTGCAAGAGCTCACCGAGATCACCACTGGGCTCAAGGCGCTGGCCAAGGAGCTGGCCGTGCCGATCATGGCCCTGTCGCAGCTGTCGCGTCAGGTCGAAAGCCGCGACGACAAGCGCCCGCAACTCTCCGATCTGCGCGAATCCGGCTCGATCGAACAGGACGCCGATGTGGTGATGTTCGTCTATCGCGAGGAATATTATTTAAAGAACCGCGAGCCGCGCGAGGGCACCGAGGAGCATATCGCCTGGCAAGCGGAGATGGAGCGCGCCCACGGCCGCGCCGAGGCGATTCTCGGCAAGCAGCGCCACGGTCCCACGGGCATGGTGCCGCTGGCCTTCGAGGCCGAGATCACCAAATTTTCGAATCTGGCGGAAGAAGACAGGTATCCGGCGCGGATTTGAGGACGAGCGCGCCCATCGTCCGATGAGCGCGGGCCTCAAACGCCGGGAGCGTCGACGCGTGGCGATATGCGCCACGCGGCTTCAAGGGGTTGTCGCCGCTACCTCGGCAGCACCGCCCAATAATCCAGATCGAGCAGCACCGCCGGGTCGGGCTTGCCGTCGGCGCCGGTGAGCGGAAACTCGGCGCAGGGCTTGTCCTTGGTCGCGACGAGCCGCAGGCGCAGCGCGCCGATATCGCCTCGACCCGGAATTTCCGCCTTGTCCAGCACTTCGCTCCAGGCGAACACGGTGCCGCCGGCGAATAGCGGATTGACGTGCCGCCCGCCGTTGATCGCGGAAATGTGGAACACGTTTTCGAGCCCGTTGAACGACAGCGCGCGCGCCAGCGAAATCACATGGCCGCCATAGATGATGCGCTTTCCGAACCGGCCCTGCGATTCGTAGTACTGATTGAAGTGCACCTTCGAATTGTTCTGATAGAGGCGCGTCGCCAGCTGGTGCTCCGCCTCCTCGACGGTCATGCCGTCGATGTGGTCGATCTTTTCGCCCTTTTCATAATCGCCCCAGAAATAGGGCGAGCCCGCCAACACCTTGTCGTAGGCGGCGACGTCGATGACCGGAACCGCCTTGCCGAGGTTGGCGGGCTCGACGGATTTCGGCAGGGTGGGGACGACCTCGGGGCCGACCGGCGCGTTCTTGTCGCGTTTTTTCACCATGACCCAGCGGGCGTAATCCAGCACGACCTCGCCGCGCTGATTCCTGCCGGTGGAGCGCACGTAAACGACGCCGGTTTCCTTGTTGGAGTTTTCCTTGAGGCCGATCACCTCCGACGTGGCGGTCAGCGTGTCGCCGGGATAGACCGGCGCCATGAACTTGAGATCGGCGTAACCGAGATTGGCGATGGCGTTCAGCGACACGTCGGGCACGGTTTTGCCCAGAACGATGTGGAACACCAGCATATCGTCGATGGGCGCCTGCTTGTAGCCGATGCCTTCCGCGAAGGCGCGCGACGACTGCACCGCGAAGCGCGGCAGATACAGCGCCGTGTAGACCGCCGAATCGCCAGGCCCGAACGTGCGCGGCGCGGCGTGGCGAATGATTTGGCCGAGCGAGAAATCCTCGAAGAAATTGCCGATGTTCGATTTGGTTTTTGTCATGAGATCAACCACTGCTTATTTGGCGGACGACGCCGGCAACGCCGCCAGCGCGCTCAGGATGCGGGCCGAATCGCCCGTGACGAATAATTTTTTCACGCGGTTGGTGTGTCCCGCGACAATGGCGACCGCGCTTTTGGGCGCTCCCAGCGCGCGCGCCACCAGCAACTCCAGCGCCGCGTTGGCGCGCCCGTCCTCGGGCGCCGCGCGAACCCGCGCCTTGAGCACGCGGCGACCGTCGGCCAGCGTGTCCAACCCGTCGATCGCGTCGCGCCCGCCCTTCGGCGTCAACCGCAACCAGACCGCGACGCCGCCGGGCTCGGCGAGCCACGCCGCGGCGGGGGCCGGTTCAGCCAAGGCCGCCGCCAAAGCTATGGGCGATGGCGCTCCGCACGAATTGCAGGCCAAGCAGCACGATCATCGGCGAAAAATCCAGCCCGCCCATGGCCGGGACGACTCGGCGGATCGGCTCGTAGAGCGGCTCGGTCATGGCCGCGAGCGCCCGCCGTATGGAATAGACCGCCTGCGAACGCGTGTTGATCACGTCGAAGGCGATCAGCCATGAAATGACGAATGAAGCGATGACGACCCACCAATAAAGATCGATGATGGTGAGGATGAGCTCGATCACGGCATATTGCATTTTGACGCATCCTGGCGTTAGCGGTTCGCAGGGTTGTCTATCCCCTAGGCGCGCCCGCCGCAATCCTTCGCGAGCGCGGCTTTTCGCGCGCGGCGTCCCCCGCGAGACAGCGCGCGGGAAGCGATTGACAGGGCGGAGTCCGCCGTGTAGTCACCGCGTCGGACCGGGGCTGTAGCTCAGATGGGAGAGCGCTGCAATCGCACTGCAGAGGTCCGGGGTTCGATTCCCCGCAGCTCCACCACTCCATTCCAAGAAACAATGTTGAATCAACGGCCTGGCCGATCGGTGCCGTGATCGCGCGGCCGCGCTCTCGCCGACGGCGCGTCCTCTTCTTGCTCGCGGCGGCGCGCAAAATACCGCTTGGCGGCGCCGATAAACGCCGCTATAAGCCTCAATTCGTGGCGCGCGGCCGACTGGCTCCGCGCCGCGATTGTTTTGCGGAGGGCGCGATAACCAGAAATGGCGAGGCTTTCCGCTTCATTCCAGGCCGTCAGGTTAGTCGCATGGTCAATCCGTTCCAATTCATGCAGGATGTTCGCTCCGAGGCGAAAAAGGTCGTCTGGCCGACGCGTCGGGAAACCACGATCACCAGCGGTCTCGTCATCCTGATGGTTCTGGCATCGAGCTTGTTTTTCGTCGTCGTGGATTGGGTGCTGCGCATGGGCGTCGGACTCATGCTGCGGTTTGGTCAATAGGATATTTTGGAGCTAGGCGCGCCATCATGAGCATGCGCTGGTATATCGTCCACGCCTATTCGAACTTCGAAAAGAAGGTCGCGGAGTCGATTCGCGAGCAGGCGCAGCAGCGTGGTTGCGCCGACCGTTTCGAGGAGATTCTGGTTCCGACCGAGCAGGTCGTCGAGGTGCGCCGCGGCCGCAAGGTCAACGCCGAACGCAAGTTCTTCCCCGGTTATGTGCTGGTCAAATGCGATCTCACAGATCAGGTGTTCTCGCTGATCAAGAATACGCCGAAGGTGACAGGCTTCCTCGGCGCGGACAACAAGCCGATGCCGATCAGCGAGGCCGAGGCCATGCGGATCAAGGGGCAGGTGGCGGAAGGCGTCGAACGGCCCAAATCCACCATCTCCTTCGAGGTCGGCGAGACCGTTCGCGTCTCCGACGGCCCCTTCGCCTCCTTCAACGGCACCGTCGAGGAGGTCGACGAGGATCGTTCGCGCGTCAAGGTGGCGGTGTCGATCTTCGGACGCGCCACCCCGGTCGAGCTGGAGTTCTCGCAAGTCGAAAAGGTGGCGTGAGATTTAAGAATTCGGGGCGGTTCGCCGCTCCGACACGACGCGTGGCGGACATGCCCTTACACGCCATTAGGGACATCATGTCGGACCACGCGCTCGCAACCGGCTGCGGGGGAGGGCGACGCCCAGCCCGCGGGCCAAACGTTGGAGAAGAAAAATGGCGAAGAAAATCACGGGCTACATAAAGCTCCAGGTGCCCGCCGGCGCGGCCAATCCGTCGCCGCCGATCGGTCCGGCGCTTGGCCAGCGCGGCTTGAACATCATGGAGTTCTGCAAGGCGTTCAACGCCAAGACGGCGCAGACCGAAAAGGGGACGCCGATCCCCGTCATCATCACGGCCTATCAGGACCGCTCCTTCACCTTCGAGCTCAAGCAGCCGCCGGTGTCGTTCTTCCTCAAGAAGGCGGCGGGCGTGAAGTCCGGCTCCAAGACCACCGGCCGCGGGTTCGTCGGCCAGGTCACGCGCGCCCAAATTCGCGAAATCGCGGAAAAGAAGCTCGTCGATCTCAACACGCAATCGATCGACGCGGCCTCGGCGATGATCGAGGGCTCCGCCCGTTCCATTGGCCTCGAAGTGGTGGAGTAAGTCATGGCGCACATCGGAAAACGTATCGCCAAGGCGCGCGAGGGCATCGAGCGCACCAAGCTCTATCCGCTCAACGACGCGATCAAGCTGGTGCGCGAGCGCGCCAAGGCGAAATTCGACGAATCCGTCGAAATCGCGATGAACCTCGGCGTCGATCCCAAGCACGCGGACCAGATGGTGCGCGGCGTGGTCAATCTGCCGAACGGCACCGGCCGCGTGCTGCGCGTCGCGGTGTTCGCCCGCGGCCCCAAGGCGGACGAGGCCAAGGCGGCCGGCGCCGATGTCGTCGGCGCCGAGGAGCTGGTGACCATCGTGCAGGGCGGCACCATCGACTTTGACCGCTGCATCGCGACGCCGGACATGATGCCGCTGGTCGGCCGTCTCGGCAAGGTGTTGGGCCCGCGCGGCCTGATGCCCAACCCCAAGGTCGGCACGGTGACGATGGACGTGACCTCGGCGGTCAAGGCTTCCAAGGGCGGCGCCGTCGAGTTCCGCGTCGAAAAGGCCGGCATCGTGCAGGGCACGATCGGCAAGGCCTCCTTCGACGAGGGCAAGCTGGTCGAGAACATCAAGGCTTTCGTCGACGCGGTGGCGAAGGCCAAGCCCGCCGGCTCCAAGGGCACCTATATCCAGCGCGTCGCGCTGAGCTCGACCCAGGGGCCGGGCGTCAAGATCGACGTGGCGAGCCTCGGCGCGCAGCAGCAGTAAGGCGCTCCGCTTCATCGACATGGCAATCAAGCCGGCGGGGAAATCCGCCGGCTTTTTCATTGGACGCTGAGCGAAAGTTTTGCTCTGTTATCATTGGCGCGAACGGATAAGCGCGCGAGGCGACCCATGCCGAACACCAGTTACGACCGCGATTTTTACGCCTGGGCGAATGAGCAGGCCGCGCTGCTGCGCGAGGGCAAGCTCAATGAGGCGGACATCGAGCATATCGCCGAGGAGATCGAGAGCATGGGCAAGACCGAAAAGCGCGAGCTGGTCAGCCGCTTGACGGTCCTGCTGCTTCACCTCCTCAAATGGCGGTTCCAGCCGGGGAAGCGTTGTTCAAGCTGGGAGACGAGCATTACCGTTCAGCGCAACCGACTCTCCAGGCATATGGCCGATAATCCCAGCCTCAAGGCCAAATTGCCCGAGGCCATCGCCGACGCATATCAGGACGCCGCGCTGGAGGCCGCCGATGAAACCGGACTGCCCAAGCCTAATTTCCCCGCCGTTTGCCCCTGGACGTTCGAGCAAATGATGGACGCCGGTTTCTGGCCGGATTGATCTATTCTCCCGCCGACGGGAGCGAGCGGAAGACACGAGGCGACCCATGCCGAACACCAGTTACGACCGCGATTTTTACGCCTGGGCGAACGAGCAGGCCGCGCTGCTGCGCGAGGGCAAGCTCAAGGAGGCGGACATCGAGCATATCGCCGAGGAGATCGAGAGCATGGGCAAGACCGAAAAGCGCGAGCTGGTCAGCCGCTTGACGGTCCTGCTGCTTCACCTCCTCAAATGGCGGTTTCAACCCTCGTTGCGTGGTCGGTCCTGGCGGGCGACGATCCGTGTTCAGCGCCGCGACTTGTCGGACCTCATGAACGACAATCCCAGCCTCAAGCCTTTGTTGCCTGAAATTATCGAGCGCGCGCATGGCAATGCGGTCATCGAGGCCGAAGCCGAAACGGACTTGCCGGAATCAACCTTTCCCGCCGTTTGCCCCTGGTCGTTCGAGCAAATGATGGACGTAGATTTTTGGCCGGATTGAGCGGCTTCGCGGCCTTCACGCCGGCCGCTTGCCGGGCGGCTCGACCGTGTCGAAGGCAATCTCGAACCTGGAGCCGACCATCGGCTTTGACGACGCCGTGAGCTCCCAGCCGTGCCGTTGCGCGACGGTTCGGCAAATGGCCAGACCAA
This sequence comes from uncultured Alphaproteobacteria bacterium, assembly GCA_963699455.1. Taxonomy (GTDB): domain Bacteria; phylum Pseudomonadota; class Alphaproteobacteria; order Rhizobiales; family Beijerinckiaceae; genus Methylocystis. Next base: position 71,171 of record CAVOTY010000006.1, read on the forward strand.
TGCCCGAGCCGGGAAATTCCTCGCGCGTGTGCAGGCGCTTGAACGGCTCGAAAATTTCCGGCGCGCGGGCGGGATCGAAGCCGACGCCATCGTCCTCGATCCAGAATTTCCGTGTTGCTCCATCGACCCGGGCGGCGCCGACGCGGATTGTCGGCGGTTGTCCCGGCTTATGGTATTTGAGGGCGTTGGAAACGAGATTTTCGATCAGCTCCATCAGTTGAAGCCGGTCGGCGGAAACATCGAAGTCCTCGATATCGGTTTGAATGGTCGCCGCTTCTTCCGCTATGGCTTGCGAGTGATTGGCGATGACCGCGTCGACCGCTTCGCGGATCGGCACTTGCGAGATTTGGCATTCGCTGTTCAGCGCGCGCGCCAGGTTCAGCAGGCCGGAAACCAGCGCCCGGGCGTGCCGCGCCGAGGCCTGCATGACTCCGCTGGCGTATGCCACCTCGTCCATGTTCGATTGGGCCACGGCGGTTTTCAAAACATCCGAAAAGGCGGCGATCTTGCGCAGCGGCTCCTGAATGTCGTGCGAGGCCACGTAAGCGAAGCGCGCCAGCCGTTCGTTGGCGCGCTCCAGATCGGACATATAGCCGGCGATCGCCTTTTCGGCCTCGCGACGCGCCGTGATATCCACGACGAAAGCCAGCACGCCGGGGCCGCGGCCCGTTTCGATCGGCGTCAAGCCGATCTCGACGGGGAACTCCGAGCGGTCGCCGCGCACCGCCCGCAGGTCCCGCCCAACCCCCATCAACCGCTTGCTGGGGTTGCGCGCGAACATGTCGCGATGGAGGCGATGGTCGGCGCGCAGGCGGTCGGGAACGAGCACCTCGATCGACTTTCCCAGCAGTTGGTCGCGCTCGTAGCCAAACATCCGCTCGCACTCGGTGTTCACCAGTTCGATCAGGCCGTCGGGGCCAATCATGACCATCCCGGCGGGGCAGGCTTCGACCGCCAGCCGAAACGTGTCGTCCATCATCGCCTCGCTTCTGGCAACGCGGTTGCATGGGCGGAGCGGCGCCGGCCGGTCCCTGGAGTTTTAAGGCCGTTCGTCAACAGTAATCCGCTCACTCGCGCGCCGGGTCCCGCGCCCTATGGTAATATGTCGCCCGCTGTCGCGATTAATCCAGCCTTGGGCAAGGACTGGCCGACAGCATGTTAATCAATAATTAACTTTTTGGGAGTGACCCGCATGCTCGACGCCCACGGAGGCCCGCCGACAGCCCGGAACGTCTTCATCATCGAGGACGACCAGGACGACGCCTTCCTCTTGAAGAGGGCGCTGGAAGCGGTCTACGCGCGAGCCGAGGCCAAGCCGAGGATCACTCATCTCGAGAATGGTCTCGACGCCATTTACATGGTGGGGCGCGAAGACCTGCGAAGCAACCTTCCCGACATCATCATCGTCGATTTGAACATGCCCGTCATGAACGGAGTTAGATTTCTGCGCTCGCTTCGCGATGGCTTGAACATCGATATTCCCGTGATCGTCTTGACGACGTCCGATCAGGAGGCGGTCCACGCCGAGGCGCGCGAAGCCGGGGCCGACGACGTGTTCGTGAAGCCCGACACGCAGGACAAGCTTGTCGCCATCGTTCGGACCATCGTGGATCGCTACGCGCCGTTGGTCAATGAAGGGAAGGCCGGCGCGTAAGCGCCTCGACGATCTCGGCCAGCGCGGTCGCGACGTTTTCTTGCTGCGACGCGTTCAGGCGCAGGCCGAATTTGCCGCGGCGCCACAAAACGTCCTCCGCCGATCGAGCCCATTCCTCGCGCGCCAGATAGACAAGTTCCGAATGCGTCAGGCCGGCGCCATAGTCTCGCCCAAGTTCCGACATGCTCCTCGCGGAGCCTAGAACGCGACGGACCCGCGAGCCATAGGCGCGGGCGAGACGCCGGGCGAGGGGGTGCGGCAGGAACGGTTTTTCGCGGCAGAGTCGCGCTAGCCACCTGCCGAAGTCGGCGTCGTCGATTTCCCCTCCGGGCAATGCGCGATTTTGCGTGAAAGGCGCCCCCATTTTGGGAAAAATGCGCGAAAATGCGTCGAGCGCATGCTCGGCGAGCCGTCTCGCGGTGGTGATCTTGCCGCCAAAAACCGAGAGAGCCGGCGCGCCGTCGAGGTCGAGATCGAAGGCGTAGTCGCGGGTCACCACCGACGCCTCCAACGCGCCATCGTCGAAGAGCGGGCGTAACCCGCTGTAACTCCAGACAATTTCATCGGCCGTCACGGGACGCGCAAAGCAACGGTTGATCGACGCCAGCAGATAGTCGGTCTCCGCGGCGCTGATTTCGACCGGGGAGGGTGGGGCGTCGCAGGGGACGTCGGTGGTGCCGACCAGCGTGAAATCCCGCTCGAAGGGAATCGCGAAAACGATCCGTTTATCAGGGTGTTGCAGGATATAGGCGTGATCGCCCTCATAGAGCTTGCGCGTGACGATATGCGAGCCCTTCACAAGCCGGACATGCTTGCGCGATTTGATATCCAGCACATTTTCAAGCACTTGCGACACATAGGGACCGGCGGCGTTGACGATCGCGCGGGCCTCGATCTCTTCCGTCGCGCCCGCGCTCTCGACGCGAGCGGTCCAGTGCTCCGCGCCGCGTCGGGCCGCGACAAGTTTGGCGCCCACGCAAATGCGCGCCCCGTGCTCGCGCGCCGCGATCGCATTGGCGACGACGAGGCGGGCGTCGTCGACCCAGCAATCGGCGTAAGTGAAGCCAAGGCCGTAGCTTTCGCGCAATGGACCCCGCAGGCCGTCGCGCAGGGAAACCATGTGCGAGCCTTCGAGGCGCTTGCGCCGCGCCAGGTGGTCGTAAACAAACAGCCCGAGCCGGATCAGCCAGGCGGGGCGCAGGCCCGGCTCGTGCGGCAGCACGAATTTGAGCGGGCGGACGATATGCGGCGCGCTGGCGAGCAGCAGCTCGCGCTCCATCAGCGCCTCGCGAACGAGCCGGAATTCATGGAGTTCAAGATAACGCAACCCGCCGTGAATGAGCTTGGTCGAGGCCGAGGAGGTGGCGCGGGCGAGATCGCCTTGCTCGACGAGCAGCACCGACAACCCGCGCCCGGCGGCGTCCCGCGCGATGGCGCAGCCGTTGATTCCGCCGCCGACGATGAGAAGATCGAACATGGAGCCCGCCCTGATTCGAACCGGGATTATAGGCGCGCGGGTGGCGGATTGCGCCGGGAAGGTTTGGGTATTCACGCGCGGCGGCGAATTTGGGCCGGGTCGCGCCGCCTGCCGTGATCCTCATCATCGAGGCGGGAACGCTGATCTGGTTTCGATCAATCCGAACAATATTTTCGCCGCCTCCGATCGCGCCCTGGCGTCGGCCGAGGAGTCCCGGGTCATGGGACGCGCGGCCGCGGAGCCGCGCGGCGCCCAAAATTCCGGTCGAACAACGGCGCTCCGTGGAGGTTCGCGAAGCGATCACGCGCGAACGTGAATCGGTATTGAAATCGATCGGCCTCGCTCTCGCGAAATTCTCGTCGAGGGATCTCGCGTTTCGCGCGCCGGCCGATGCGCCCGAGGCGTATCGTCGGCTTCGGTTGGATTTCAACGCCGCGATGAGCGAGATCGAGGCCTCGATGTCGGCGGTCACCGGCGCCGCCGCCTCCATCGAACCGCGAAAGAAGGCGGCGGGCCTCGTTCAGGCCGCGGGACGCTTCCAAATCACCGGTTCCGAACAGACCACGCGCCGCCCCGCGCGTCGTCGCGGGAAACAATTCGCGCCGGCGCCGATGCTCAAGAACCGGGCCGGCGGCGGGTCCGCGGTCCGCGCGGTCTCCCGTCGAGGGCGGCTGGAGCGAATTCCGGTCGCGTCGCTGGCCGCGTGAACAGAGCGCTATCCTTGCCGGCCGCGGCGCCAGAGCGCGCGCGGCCGGTCGCGCGAGGGGAAGCGCTGTTGCAAAGCGATTGGACGACATTGCTAGAAATAAAAAGCGACGAACCAGTGCAAAATAATCGGGGCAACGCACTTTTCTTTACAAACAATTGATTTTTTGGGTTAATCGTAAGTCAATGTTGCATTTTTGCCACAAATGCCCGAAAAGCGGGCTCAATGGCGCTTATTTGCCCGATGGTTTGTTGAAAATGAACTCCCGTAATTCTAGCATTCGCTCAATCGCTTGTCAGGGTTGAATGATTCGGGCGATCGGACGAAACAGGAGCGTTTTATGAAAAAGTTGCTATCCTCTGTCGGCGTTATCGCCTTGGCGCTTTCGGCTGGCTCGGCGCTCGCCGCTGATCTGCCTTCGCGCAAGGACGCGCCCGTCTACGTGCCGCCGGCGCCGATGATCGGTTGGGGCGGCCTTTACGGCGGCGCCAACATTGGCGCTGGCTGGGACTCCCGCGGCGCCAATAACTGGAACGGCAACGGCAACACCGTTGGCGTGCTCGGCGGCCCGCAGGTCGGCTATAATTTCGCGCTGAGCCGGATGTTCATCCTCGGCGTCGAGACCGACTTCCAGGCCACCAGCATGACATTCAACGCCTCGGGCGCCAATCTCGACTGGTTTGGCACCGTGCGCGGCCGCGCCGGCATCGCGATCGTTCCGAGCCTGCTGATCTATGGCACCGGCGGCTTTGCCTATGGCCAGGTCACCAACAACCTCATCGAGGACGTGACGATCAAGACCGGCTGGACCGCCGGCGGCGGCGTCGAGTGGATGTTCCTGCCGAACTGGTCGGTCAAGGCCGAGTATCTGTATTCGGACATCAGCGGCTCGAACAATGGTTACATCGGCAACGGCTTCGTCGGCAACAACGGCTTTGTCGGCGGCAATTGGCATAACCATGAGCGCTGGAACACCGTGCGCGCCGGCCTGAACTATCACTTCAACTGGGGCGACCCGGCGCCGGTCGTCGCCAAGTACCTGATCGGCCCCAGCCTCCTCGGCATTGGCGATTGGACGCAATCGTCTGGTCGAAAAAGCTGGAGGATCATCAAACAATCGACAAAGCCCGGCCGAAAGGTCGGGCTTTTTGTCGTCATGACCCAGGAGGGCGTCGCGCGCTCGCGCGCCGGCGAGAAATTGGCGGGCTGCATTCGCGATCTCCAAGTGTGAATGGCTTTTGGCCGCGGTTCTGGCGCGTCAAATGAACGCCTCGGCGCCTTGGTTTGCTGTAAACTCTCGCCTATTCTTGGCCCGAACCCGTTTCTACTTGACGAGCGCGCGCTTGGTGTTTGCATTCGAGCGCGACAGGCGAGGGACGCGGCCTTTGGCTACTGCCGAAAAATTTCTTGTTTAGCTTAAGCCTTTGCAAACATCGGCCACATTTCAGGATTTAGTTGCATTAACGAACCACAAGGGTAATTTTGGTAGAAATAATAGCGGCGATTGGGGTCGCGGATAGTTGTTCCGACGCCAAAAAAACCGAAAAAGCGCATTTGTGTGAACAACTTCGTTGCGCCGCATGGGTAATCGAGTTGAATCGCCGCTGGGGCCAGCGAAACCGGAGAGTTGGGTTATGACAAAGCTGTTCGACTTACGTCAACTCGCGGAAAGCGAGCCGGAATCCGAACAGCCGCGTCGCGCCCGCGTCGCGGATTGGACCGCCGACCTGGAGTTGGCGAAACCGGCCAGGGCGCAACCGGAAGCCGCGCCCGCGATGGAGTCGAAGACGCCGCCGCGCGACGCGCGACGTCAACGAGGCCCCGGTCCCGCCAGACAACAGCCTGAATTCGAGGCCGCCGCGGACCGGTCGACGCCGCGCCGAGTGATTTTGGCGGTCGCGGGAGTGGTCCTGACCGTGTTCATCGGAATTATGGCCGTGAAATTCGCGGGCCGGCGGGAGTCGCCGGTCGAGGACGCCGCGATAAAGCCCGCTCAATCGACCGAGCCCGCCGCGGCCGGCGACGCGGGCGCTCCTTCGACGCAAGCAAGCGCGCCGACGCGTCAGGACGCGCCGCGCGACGCGTCTTCCGTGGGCGCCGCTCCAACGCCGCGCTCCGATGAAATCCGCGCGGTCACGATCCTGCCCGACGGCTCCCTGGCGCCCGAGGGCTCGACGCCGCGCGCGAATTATGAGGCGCCCTCCGAAACATCGCCGCAAGAGTCGATCGCGCCGACGCCGCCGGTCGCGGTGGCTCCTGCCACGACTGAATCCGACATGTCGCGCCCCGCGTCCCGGTCGACCGAGCCGGTCCAATCTGGCGCCGCGACGCCGGAGACGCTGGACCGTCCCCCGCCGGTCGCCAAACCGGCCAAGAAGCACGCTTCGACGCAACGCGCCGCGAAGCCGGTGGCCAAGTCCGTCGCCAAGCCAGCGCAAGCCTTGCCAGCGGCCGCGCCGAAAGCCGAAGCCGAAAGCGCGCCGCCGTCCGCGCCGGCGAAGGAGCATCCCGCGGCGGCGGCGGCGGCGGACGACGAAGGGATTTTCGAGAGCGCGCAGCATGCGGTGGGTTCGATCACCGGCGCCGTCAAGAAACTCGTCGGCGACGAATAAACCCCGCGGCGGCCCGGTTGGTTTCATCCGCCGGCGGCCAGGGAGAGTCGCCGGTTGAGCGGCTCATGAGGATCGCCCGGAAGCCGCAGGTCGCGAGGACTGTCATGGTTCCCGCGACCGCCCCAAGCTCCCCGCCGTGAGCAAGAAAGATCGCGCCGCAAGCAAGGGGCGCGTTCGAAGCGCCAATCGCGGCATTGTCGACGCCACTGTCGCCCGAAGCGTTTGGGTCGCGCAACGAGCCATTGGCGGCGCGCCGTCATAACCGCCGATGGCGCGTGGCGGCCCGCCGAACGCCTTGGGCTCGATGATCGCGGCGCGCTGGTTGTGGAGGTTGGCGCGGCGAGCGCGCCTCTCCGCGCCCGTGGAGTCGTTTTCGGCGCGGCCCATGGCGATGGCGAAGCGGAAAACCCGCCCAATCGCGCCGCGAAGCTTTTTCGCCGCCTCAAGCCGTCCGCGCGCCTGGATTGGTCGAAGGATGGCCAATAGCTCCAGCGCGGTTATTTCGACGATTGGCCGAGCGCCGATGGCGGGGCGGGCAAGGCTCATGAACCATTCGAGATCTCATGGGGAGATGATGGCGACCGGCGGAGTGAGGTTGCAAACACCAGCGCCGGAGACCGCAATGATTCCAGCGAACCCCGCCTGGAGACGTCGCTGGATCAATCAGGGAGGCGACTATTGGTTTTTCTGATATTTTTGGGCGCTGGCGACCGCTGGCGGACGGCGTTTTGGCTCCGAGTAGGATTATAACGCTAAATAAAAACATTATGTTATGATTTTCTATTTCTGCCAACCTTTCCTTTGACCTTACCGTTCTCAAATTCTCTCAATTCTTCTCAATCTATGTCTTGACAATTCAGGCACTATCCATCACTATTTCACGCATAGCGGATGACGAGACGCAAATCACGCCTGCCGGCGCGGAATAGAAGACCGGCAACCTGACATGCGGGCGCGCCCCACCATCCGCGCGCCAATGCCTCAGGCAACCACCCAATCCCCTAAAACTAATCCGGCCCCACGCTCGCAATCCGCGTCGTCATCCGGATTCCATTTTCAGGAATCTGCCCCATGGCATCACTGAATCCAAAAGACCCGTTACTGTCTCTCCGCGACGTGACCGCCGAACTCGGCTTGTCCGCCGCCACCATCTACCGGCACGTCGCCGCCAGGACGTTTCCCGAGCCAACCCGCATCGGAAAAAATGTCCGCTGGCGCCGCAGCACGATTGAGGCGCTGAAGGGGCCGCGCCCGGTTGATAATGACTGGCAAATATTGGGAGTGGCGCAATGACCACACCCGAATCGGCCTGTCCGCCTATCGTTTGCGCGACTTGCGGAAAAATGTGGAAAAAAACTTCACGTTTTTCTTGACGTGCTACTGAGTTGAGTCTAAACCATAGCTGTCAGAGCTGTGCCCGGACGGCGGTTTCGCGCGGGCAAATTGGCAAAAATCCCCATATAACCTAACGAAACCAAGGAGTTGCGCATGAGCGCCGCGCCCGTGGACGGCTTTGCTATGTCCGATCCTCTTCTAAATGCCGTCGAGGCGGCCAAGCTGCTCGGCGTCACACCCCGCACGATTCGCAATTACGCCGCAGATGGCCGCCTTCCGGGCATCGCGCTCGGCGGCGTCACGCGTTCGGCACCGATCGACCATCGAGCGCGTGAAAAACGGCGAGATTGTCGGCGCCGGAACAATCGAAAAACTTGAAAAGAAACAACAGCTAAAGGACGAAAAAATGGAAATTCGCTGTAACGAAATCCTCAGAAAAGTCGCCTCCGGCGAGGCTCTGACGGCGCGCCAGCGGCACGCCCTGACTGACGCGCCGGCCGGCACGGTCGACGCCAGCGTCGCCTCAGCGTTGCGCTACAACGGCTCCGATCTTTATGGCGCCGCGCAGTTCGGGTTGAAGCTCGACGACAAGCGATCCCAACTCGCGCTAGCGATTCACCGCGCCGTCGAGGGCCGATTCCCACCCGAAAACGAACGCGGAATCTTCCTGTCACAAATTCGCTCGCAGGCCGGCAATCCGCCCGATTCGATCTTGCTTGGCCTGGACCTAGCGCTGCAAGCCGATTGGGGCCGTGTTGCCGATGCAATAGAGCGCCGCATATCCGCCAAGCCGGCGAGGCGCGCTGCATGAGCAAGAGCAAGCCCCTGGCGGCGCCGGAACTCGCCTACATCCTGCCGACGCTCGACGGACAGGAACTCAACTTTTTCATCCGAAAGGCGCTCGCCGACCCGACCGCGACCGACGCGGAGCTTGACGCGCTTCACGCCGAGTTCGCGCTGCGCAAGGCCGCGACGGAACGCGCGACGTTTCACTAAACAAGCGCCCGGCGAGAGGCCGGGCCGAACAGGCGAAGGAGCAGGCGAGATGGCGAAGTGGATTTCGGGCTATGAAGTCGCCGACGACGGCGAGGTTTCAACCGTATATACGGATTTCCCGGCAAACGAAGTGAGGCGAATGGATCGTATAGCGGAGGGAGACAAGGTTGTTCAGTGGCGCGTAACATTGAAAGACGATTCAGTTTTTGAAATAGACGTTGAATCGTCTTTATATCTTACGAAAAGTCACGAAACCACCATACCGGCGAGCGAAGGTTATTTCGCTGTCTTCCCGATCGTGAATGATTTCGGCTTTCCGGACTACTCGCTTTATCCGGTTGTAGGATGGAAGCTTGACGACGTAAACGGGCCGTCGCCTGTATGCCCCGGTCTCGATCCCGGCGACGATACTGGAAATGTTCTGGCGCCGGACGGGCGTGTCTACTGCTACGGCGCGCGAAGTTTTATCCCGTTCGCCGAGTGGTTCGGCCGCGAAGCCTATTGTTTTGCGCGAGACCTGAAACTGCTCGACGTGACGAAGATTGATTTCGACCTGAAGCCGGATTCGCTCGACGATCCCATTGAATGCCGCCTGCCGCTCAAGCCGGATGACAAGATGAGCGGCGAGGATTTTGCCGCGTATTTGCTCGAAAATTTAGGGCTCGCGGAAGCGTCGGCGGCCGCCGAAGGGGTGCGTTGATGCGCGATAACCCACAGGACAAATTTCGCCGTGAGCCGCTTCGTCCCGAGGCTTTGCGCGTCGATCGCGACCGCACTGTTGGCGACCTCCGATCAAGCGCTGATTGCGAAGCCGCTTTGATCGAGCTTCGAACCTCAATCGCCGTCATGGATCAAACCATCGCTTCAGCGCGCGAAAAGTTGAATCGCACAATCGAGGAAGAAGCGTGGTTACGCCGCGCCACAACCGCGCTGACGCTCAAACGCGCCGCGATCAGCGCGATTCGTGAAAAACTAGATTCAATGCGCCGTGCGGAGCGCATCGCTCGCGAGCAGAACGAAGACGTGCAGCTTCTCACGATGTTCCGCCAACGATTCCCGCAACAATTTCGCGAGTGCCTGGACGAAGTGAAACAAGCGCGCGTGTGAAATCCGCCCGGCCATTTCGCTGGATTGGCCGGCCAACAATAGAGAGTCAAAATGACATCGCAAACGAATGCAAAAACAACCGACAAGCTCGACGTTCCGACGCGCCGCCGGCATAACCGAGACCTCGCGCTCCGACTTGCCGCCGCCGGCATTCCGATTTTTCCGTCGCTCAATAAAACGCCTGTTGTCCACGGCTGGCAACTTCTCGACACCGAGCACACCGACCAAACTCGTGCGGACGCATCCGCGCGTTTTCGTGAAAAACATGGGCGCGACCCGGCGTTTGTGGGCTGCACGATCGACGCCGCCAAGGTGCGTGACTGGTGGAGGAAATGGCCTGACGCCGTTCCTTCGATCAGTTGTGGACCCGCCGGCCTGCTCGCGCTCGACGCCGATCAGCATAAAGACGGACCGGCCTTGCTCGCCCAATGGGAATCCGAGCACGGCGGCCGTCACGCGCTCGCGCCAGTCACGTCAACGCGATCGGGCGGCGAGCATGTCTGGTATCGAAATGATCCCCACGCTGCGCTAGGGAACGCCGCCGGCGCGTTCGCCGACATGGGTGTGGACATCCGCGGCGCGGGCGGCCAATGCGTTGCGCCGGGCGCAATCCGCGAGGATGGCGCACGATACATTTCGGCGGAAGGGACGCCCGACCTAATAGAGGCGTTCAAGAGCGGCGCGGTCCCCATGTTACCGGCGCCCGTTGCCAAGGTCTTGCGTGAAGGCGCTTCGCGTGTATCGAATATCGCGAGCTTGGACGAAGCGCGCATCGCCAAGGAAATTACGAAGCTTCGCGAGACCGATTGGCTCGACTTCGACGACATTTCGGACCCGGCGCTTGGTTATGACCTAAACGGGTTGCAGGCCAGCGATGCAACGTTTGCCGAGATTTGGCACAACCCGACCGGCGACCATAGCGAAGACCGTTTCGCGCTCGCGCGCTGCTTGCGCCGCGCATATGGCTCCAAGTTCAGCGTCGTCGACTACGCCTCTATCATCACGGGCTTTGACGGCGCCGGAACGCTCGACGACACGTCACGAGGCAAGGGACTTTACAATTACCGCGATCTAGCGCGCGAGTTTGTCAAAGCAGCCTCCATGGTTCGAAGCGACGCGTCGCAGTTGGGCGCGGTCATTGATGACGACGACGTTCCGCCGCCTGCGCAGCAAGCTCTCGCAGCCAAGAAAGAGCGCGAGAAACCCGCTAACGTTTCGCTGAAGTCTATTCGCACATTCTTAAGCGAGTATGAGCCTGTAGACTTCCTCGTTGATGGCGTGCTTGAGCGCGGAAAACTCTACACGATGACCGCGAACACCGGGCATGGAAAGACTTGCGTGCTTTCGGCGCTGGCGCTTGCTGTCGCGGCGGGCCGCAATGACGTGCTCGGATTGAACGTCGAGAAGGGCCGTGTAGTTTACGCGACGTTTGAAAATCCCGACGACTTTCGAGTCAAGCTCATGGCGTCAATGTTTGCCCATGGGTGCGACCTCGAAAGCCTGGACGGTTTTTTCGAAGTCATAGACATGAACGCGACGCCTGACGCGATCACAAAGCGGCTGCAAAATGAAGACGGCGAGCCGTATGCGCTTCTCGTCATTGACACCTTGCAAGCGGCTTTCACCGGCGACGACTCGAACAACAATGACGAGGTGAAGAAATTCATCTTGCGTTACCGCGCCATGCGGAATTTGCCGGGAAAGCCCGCGGTCATTATCGCCGCGCATCCGATAAAGTCCGCGACGCGCGAGCAGTTGGTCCCATATGGCGGCGGCAGCGTGTTGAACGAAATCGACGGAAATCTCGCGCTTTGGCTTTCGGGCTCTATTTGCGAAATGTTCAAATTTCGCAAGTGGCGTGGAATGGATTTCGGCTCGAAATTCTTTCAACTTGAAGGCGCGAGCAACCCGGCGATCAGGGATACGAAGGGTAACATCCTGTCGCTTCCGGTGGCGAAGGCTCGCACCCCGGAGCAAGCGGCGGAACGGCAAGCGACCGAGGCGACGAAGACCGAAAGCGCGGCGGCAGCGCTATTGTCGGCAATCGCCGCGCAGCCCCAGGCGAGCCTTGCAGACCTATCCGTCGTAATGGGAATGCCCAAGGCGACCCTTGGGCGCCGTGTGAAGCAGTTAATCGACGACAAGCTGCTCACCGACGACGGCAGCAAAAAGACCCTAACCCGGCGCGGGCTGAAGATCGTCGCGACCGCCAAGGCGGAAGCCGACAAGCCTGACGAGCGGTTCCGATGCACCGACGAAGATGCGGACGAGGAAGCCGAAGGGGCGTAAAAGGACGACTTGCGAGGTTCCCCACTGGCTTTTTAGAGGGGCGTGAACTTCGCAAGTAGGGGCCGAAAAATGGCCGTTTTTGCCGTCTCACGAGTGAGACGATCGTCTCACTTTTTTGGAGGCGTTTTTTCGACCGTCTCACAAAAACGAACGCGTGAGACGGGTGAGACGATTTTTCCGTAACATACTGAAATAATGTCGTCTTCACGTAGTTGAGCGTGAGACGATAGTGAGACGACACTGAGACGAAATGCCCGAATCGTCTCACCGTCTCACCCCGTCCCGTTCCTTAAGAACGGGACGGTGAGACGATGGGACGGCATGAAGATTTTCCGAGACAGATAAAACCAAACCAATGGGGAGCAGGGGCGTCTTCGTTCCGCCTGGACCGGCCCCGCCAACCGCGTCGCGCGGATCGAGGCAAGGCGGGTTGTGGTGGAAGACAAAGAAGAACAACAGCCCGCTCATGGTGAGCGGGCTGTCAAACCCCGGGGTCACGCTCAGTTGGGAGGTGGCGCCAGCCAAGCCGGCCGAGCCTTGGGCATCCCCGCCAGCACCGCGCGGCGGCATTCGCAGATCGCCAAGAACATCACGCCCGTGCGTTCTATCTAAAACCGCTATGACCCTACCACCCGGAACCACGAAACGCGCCAGCGCTCACCGCTCGCGCGCCAATGGGGCCGTGCATCAACCACCGCGCCGACCGTGGCGCACCTATGAAAAGGAAACGAAAATGGCAAACCTACTTTTTGGCCAGCCCGGTGGCGCCGGCACTGGCTCAATCTCCGCTCCGGGCGGCCCGAACTTTTCGCAAGTCGGACAAACGGCCCCGACGATCGCGCCGTCGCCGGCGCCGACCGACCCGAATGGCCTCGCCGTCGACCTGACGAACCCGCGCGTCAATCCCGTCGCTTCCCCGGCAACGCTCGGCGCAGCGGACCCGCTGCCGAGCTTCGCCGTGCAATTCAAGGCGACGGTCGCCGATCAACAAACCGTGTTCACCTTGCCGAGCGCGCCGACCTCGCCGGCGAACGTTTTCGTCGGATACGGAAATCTCCGCGGCGGCATGATTTGGCGCGACGCGAGTTCGGGATATTTCACTGTCGCCGGCAACGTGCTCACATGGGAAGGTCCGGCGCTTTGGGCAGGCGACAACTTTATCATCTCCTACACTTGAGGCCGCGTCATGATCGCACATAACAGCCCCTTACCGACTGAAGCGTTGAAACACTTTCAGCTCACAGCCGAAGCGCGCGCCACGGCGCTTGAGATCGCGAACGAAACCGCCGCTATCGGCGAGAAGGCCGCGCCGATATTCGAGAAAGTTCTTCGCGCCGCGGACGCCACACATGGGCGTGACCTGCGCAAGCTGCTCGACATGCCGCGCCCGCGCATTGATGTTGACGAGTTCGAATATTTGAGCCGGCGACGATGAGCGGCGTCGAGCTAAATGTTCGGCTGGACGTCGATCAATTCGTGGAGCGCATGGAAGGCTCGGCGCGTGAAGTCGTGAATGGGTTGCGCCGTGCCGTCGATCGCACGGCGCGCGCCGCTCGAAAGGACGCAATCAAGACGATGGCGGCGGACATTGGCCGCCCCATGGGCGATTTCCGCGACGCCGTGCCGCCCGTGAAGGCGTCGACACAATCGAACATCTCGGCAAGCTGGACGATCAAGAAGAAGAAGCTCGGCATATTGCCAACAGGCGCCTTTGTGCCCGGCATGTCGTGGAACCGCGGCGCGTTCACTGGCTCAAGTTTCCGCGCGACGGGTGGCGGCTCGTCTTCGCTCAATATCCCGAAGGCGTTCGTCATGAAGGCCAACGGCGGACAAGTTCTCATGGTCCGAACCGGGCCTGGCAAGCGAGACTTTAAAGCCGTCTACGCGGAAATGCCCGTGACCGCGATGCGCCAAGGCGACGCCGCGCCGCGTCGGGTTTGGACGATGACGGCAAACCGAGAGCTATCGGCCAACGTGTCGCGCGAGGTGCAAGCCGCGCTTGACGGCGCCGTTGGGGCCAACCCGGCGACGGTCGGCGAGTAAGGCGTGTGGACTTCGCCCGATCCCATGGGGCTATTCCAACCTGTTGATATATCTCGATAAATCAGGGGTGCGCTGCCGCCCCTGCATCCTTGATTTTTGTCAACGGGTCCTTCCAGCGACCACCCGAAACGCCTTGCGGCGCGCTGCCCGCGCCTTTTTTATTGAAAACGCTCGCTTTTTTGCCAGTGGCAACCAAGCCCGGGCGTCACGTGACACGCAAAAACCCAATGGGCAGGCGCTCGCTAACGACTTGAGGTTCCGAATGAGCGAACGGCTCAACATTACAACTCTCGCCGAGATGGCGAATCTATCAAGAGACCGCGCCCGCGACGTTTTGAAGATGGCCGGCATTAAGCGCGACACATACCGGCTCTACGACGCCGAGCAGGCTATGAAGGCGCTAACCGCCTTCACGGATTCCAACATGGCGAGCGGCAACCATCTCGCCGGCCGCGGTTCGGATTATTCGGGCTCCGGAATCGAAGCGCTCGCCGCCGCGCGCGCCAGTGCTGAAATCGCCAGGGCTCGCAAGGTCGAACTCGAAGTCGCGCAAAAGGAAGGCCGGCTTGTCACCAAGCAAGCCGTGATCGAAGCAGCGACGGACTTCGCAACTTTGATGCGAAACGGCTTGCTCGGACTCGGCTCGCGCATATCGACGCGATGCGTGGGCCGATCGGCCGATGAAATCTCGACAATCATCGAAGACGCGATAGCCGACGCGCTCGCCGACCTTTCCGACGTCGACAACTACCTACTCAAAGAGGTTGCCCCATGAACAACGCGGCGGCCGTTCTCTTCCCGATGCTTGAGGCGCTACGGCCGCCAAAGCGAATGCTCCCGAGCGAGTGGGCCGAAGAAAACCTAAACCTACCGCGCGAGTCGAATGCACGCGCCGGTAAGCTCCGATTAACCACCGCGCAAAAAGGAATGTGCGACGCGGCGGCCGAACCGGGAACGCGCGAGCTTGTGCTTATGACATCAGCGCAAGTCGGAAAGACCACCGCGCTTCACGCCATTCTCGGATGGGCCGTGTGCGGGGAGGGCGGGCCGATCATGGTCATTCGTCCCGACGAAAACGACGTTTCCGCTTATACGCGCGAAACCTTGGACCCGCTGATTGCGGCGAGCGCAGCGCTTCGCAACATTATCGGCGCAACGGATAACAAAAACCTCAAAACCTATGCCGGCGGAAGCATAGCGCTCGCCTCGTCATTCAAGGCCAGTGCGCTCGCCGGCAAGTCGATCCGCGTCGCGCTCTTCGACGAATTGGACAGAGCAACGCCCGTCGTGTTTTCCGGCGAGGGCAGGCCCGAAGACCTTGTTCGGCGCCGCCTGCACACTTTCCGCAAATCGCTTTTACTGCTCGCGTCGACGCCAACGTTCGCCCAAACCTCGCGCATCGCCGCCAACTATGAGCGAGGCGACAAGCGCCTGTTTTTCGTCATGTGCAAACATTGCGGAGAATGGGAACCCATAAGCGAGTCGCGCCTTCAGTTCGAACCCGGAAAGCCCGAAGACGCGCGCTTATCTTGCCCACATTGCGGCGCGCTCGCCGATGAATCCGAGCGCCTGCGCATGATCGAGGGCGGCGAATGGCGCCCCACGAAAAAGGGCGAGCCGGGCGTCGTCAGCATGCACATTAACGAGTTGGCAAGCGAGTTTTCTTCGCTCGCTAAAGTGGCGGCGCAAGTCGACGGCGCGAAGAGTCTTGAAGAGCGAAAGTCTGTCGCCAACCTCGTTTGGGGCCTTCCATTCGAAGCAAGTTCCGAAGTTGAAAACGACGCTGGCGAATTGGCTTCACGCGCCGAGCCGATCGCGGCGCCATATCCGAAAGCGATCGAGCACATAACTTGCGGAATCGACGTTCAAGGCAATCGACTTGAAGTCATGTTTCTTGGGATGGCGGCGAATAACGAGCGATGGATTCTAGATCGCGTTGTGATCCCTGGCGACACGTCCGGCGACGCGCCATGGCGCGCTTTAGGCGACGTTCTCGGAACAACATTCAAACTTGAAGACAAGCGCGAACTTCCCATAAGCGCAACGTTTTGCGACGCGGGATTCAATACCGAAATGGTGGCGAGATTTTGCGCCAGCCAGCGCGCGAGGCAACGGCGCATATGGCCGACGTTTGGGCGCGCCGGATGGGACAAGGTGGCGGTAAAGGAAGGCGCGAAGGTTCGCGGTCTTATGCGCGGCCTTGTGATCGGCGTCGACAACTTGAAACTCAACGTCATGAAGGCGCTCACGATCCGCGACGGCGGCGCCAACGCGATTCATCTTCCCGCGCATCTCGACGCCGAGTTTTTCGACCAACTCGCGAGCGAGCGCCTGACGGTTCGTTACGTCAAAGGTTACGCGCGGACACAGTGGGAAAAAGACCCGGCGACCCGCAATGAGGCGCTCGACATTCTGGTTCTTGCAACCGCCGCATCTGGCCTTGTGAAGGGGCGGGCGGCGCCGGTCGACAAGCCGAAGGAGAACAAGCCGTCGCTTGCCGATCGGTTCGCAAAACTCAATCAACAAGCAACTTAACACGAGGTAAACAATGACCATCAAGACCAATCTCGACAAGGGTTCGATTATTGCTGAAGAGCGGGCCAGGATTGCCGGAATCATGGAGGCGCCGGAAGCAAAAGCTCGGCAGAAGAGCGCGCTAAAACTGGCCCTATACAGCGCCATGTCCGCCGATATGGCCCGCGATTTCCTTCGCGATCTTCCCGCCGAGTCGCATTTGCTTGAAGCGATGGAACGCGAAGGCGCCACCGGCCTCACTTCGCCGCTCGGCGGCGCGGCGCCGGCCTCGCCGAAGGAGCAACGCCTCGCCGAGATACGGCAGGCCGGCGCGGCGAACAATTACGCTCGCGGATACATCACCGCCGAAGAGGCGGCCGCGCGTGGGCTCAAAATTAAGGCGCGATAAACAATGACCGAAACAAGCAAACCCAAGGGCCGCGCCAGGGCCGCACGAGCAGCCTTGCCGGCGCCCGCCGCTACCATCCCACCATCAACAGCAATCGTCGCGCCCACGGGGCCGCTCGCCGGTTCCTTCACGCCTCAAATCAACGCCAACCACCGCGGACCGGGCGGCGTTCCGGCGCCGGGCGGATTTCAGAATGCAACCAACGGCGGCGAGCAGCGCCTCGCGTGGGCGCGTTCGAACGTTGGCGCGAACGCTTTCGCATGGGGCGCCAGCGGCGGCGTCTTCTACACCGCCAACGGCGGCCGCATCTCGCGCGACATCGGGCCGGCGGCGGCTGTCAGCAATGAACTTGCGACAAGCAATCCGATCATCGCAACCCTGCTTCTAAACCTGACGACGCAAGCCATCGGCACGGGTTTGACGCTATCGTCTAAACCTGACGCCGCCGAGCTTGGCATATCGTCCGAAGAGGCGCGCCTCCTATCTCACGCGATCGAAACGCGTTGGGCGCGTTGGTCAAGTAACCCCCGCGAGTGCGACTTCGCCGGGCGTTTCGACATTCACCAACAGGCGTCATGCACCTTTCGTCATGCGCTTTTGAACGGCGAGGCCCTGGCCGCGCTTGAGTGGCGCAAGTTTCGAGACTCCGAAACGTTTACGAAAGTGAACGTGCTCGAACTCGATGCAACTCGATAGGAGCGTGACGCGGACCGAGCAAGGCGTAAACGTTTATCAAGGCGTGGGCTTCGATCAGGCGGGACGCGTTGTCGGATACATGGTGCGAAACGTCGCGCTCGGCTCTTTCGCGCCAGCGCCGTTTGCGAAATATATTCCCGCGTTCACGAGTTGGGGCCGCCCGAAGGTCTTGCACATTATCGGCGATTTTGTGGACCCGCGGCAAATCCACGGGTTGTCGCCGCTTGTCGGCGGCCTCACGCCTGCGCACGAAAGCGAGACGCTCGGCGAGTTCGCGCTCGGCAAGGCAATGCTCGAAAACCAATTCGCCATAACCGTTGAAAGCGCGTTGCCGACTCGCGTCGCGCTCGACGGTTTGCAAGTGAACGAACACGCGGGCAATACAGATACCTGGTTGACGGAACGTGAAGAAATTTACGGCAAAGCCAGGATCACGCCCCAAGTTGGAACGATAAACCATCTCGCGCCCGGCGATGCGTTGAAATTCCATAGGAGCGAAACTCCGAACAACACTTTCGACGCGTTCAATAAATCGCTCGTTCGCAAGGCCGCGAAGGCGGCGGGCTCGGCGGTTGAAGATTTGTCCGGCGACTACAGCCAAACGAGTTTCAGCGCGTCTCGGCTCGCGACCGCGTTGCCGCATGAAATCAACTTGCGTCGCCGTAAGGATATCGTCGAACGGTTTTACAAAGCGGTTTTCGAGGCGTTCTTAGAAGAGCAAATCGAGCGCGGACTTATCGAAATTCCGGCCGGCGCCAAGAGCTTCTATGAGGCGAAAGCCGCATACTGCAACGCGAAGTTTTTGGGGAAGGGTGTTGTCTCGCCCGATCCCAAGAAAACCACCGAAGGGCAGCTTCTAAAGCTCGAAAACGGACTCGCATCGTTCACAGAAATTCTCGCCGAAGACGGCAAGGATTTCGAGGCGCATGTCGCGACTCTAATCGAAGAGCGCGTCGTCTTGGCGAAGCATGGGCTCGATCATCCGTTCTTCCCCGGCGCGACAACCACGCAAACCAAGGACGAAAACATCGCCGAGCAAAAGCAGTCGCCTGCGCAAAAGCCAACAAAACAGCGGCAGGCGCGCGCCGCACTTTCGCGCCTGGAACCATATATCGCGCCAACGCAGCGCGATTTAGATTGGGAAGTTTTAGCATGACGCAGCAATTCAACCGACCACCCATGAATCAAGGTTGCTTCCCGCAGCAAAGCGGGCCGCCGGCAACAATCGCCGCCGGCAACGAATGCGCCGTGCTGCCGCAACTCAAGGCAGCTTACTACGCTCTACTTGCCGGCAACCAAGTTGCACAAGTGCGCGATGGGGAGAGATGGGTTCAGTATCAAAAAGGCGACGCGAAATTTTTGCAACAGGAAATCCGCCGGCTCGAAATGATTTGCGAAAGCAACTCACGCGGCGGCCGGGCTATCCGCGCTGGCGGCTACCGGCGCCCTGGTTACGGCCCGAACGGATACGGCGGCGGATACGGCGGATATGGGGGCGCATACTAATGAGAACGCAACTCTTCGCCACGCCCGACCCGCGCCACGCCGACAAGGCTATCCTGCCAACCGGCGAGACCATATCGACCGCCGCCGCGCTTCGCCGCGGCTATGTTATCCGCGCCGACCTCTCGCCGATCAGCGCGTCGGCGCCAGAAAACCGGCAGTCGATAGCCGAGACGATGCGCGACCAATACGCCGCAACGATAGGCCTTCTCGACGAAGCGACCGCGCGCCCGAAGGCGGCGGCGCGCATCGCCGAATTGCATACCGCGAACAGCCTGCCAATCCACCGCGCCAGGGCGCTGCTCGCCTCACTCCCCATTGAACAAACCGAACCAAAGGAACGACCGACCATGACCACCAACATTGACGCCGAGAAGATCGTCACTCGCCGCGTTGAAATCCGCGTCGCCGCCTTATCCCACCGCGCGGCGAATGGTGACGCAGGCGCTCGCGCCGAAGCCAAGCGCCTTAACCAAGCTTTAAGCATCAAACAACGCTCGCCGCAGACGAGCATAATGGCCGCGCTCACGACCGCCGGCGCGAATATCGAGGCCATTCGCAATATGCGCAGCGCCTAAACCCCAAGCAATCCAAAGGATAAACACATATGCAAAAGTCTCTCAAGGTCCCGTTGAGTGGGGAGCTTCTCACTCACAAAGGTCTCGTCAATGAGTTGGAACTGAAGGCGCCGAAAGCGCGCGCGTTCGCAAAATTTGGAGAACCTTTCAAAGTTCGCCACGTCAAGGATTCTGTTGAAATCGACTACAGCAACGACTCAATGCTTAATTTCCTAGCGGATATGAGCGGCGTCGACATCATCCTTCTAGGCGACTTGGATG
Organism: uncultured Alphaproteobacteria bacterium; assembly: GCA_963699455.1. Classification (GTDB taxonomy): domain Bacteria; phylum Pseudomonadota; class Alphaproteobacteria; order Rhizobiales; family Beijerinckiaceae; genus Methylocystis. The sequence continues at coordinate 91,351 of CAVOTY010000006.1, forward strand.
CGTCGGATTATCGGAACGTTCGCGACCAAGCGACCCTGTTGATTATGGGGCTCGCAGGAGACCACCCTACGCCAGCGTGAGAAAGGTAATGTCTCTGCTCGTTTGCGAGTTTCACATTTCACCTCGCGACGTTGAGAACATGAGAATCTCGCGCCTGCTATCCTGGCTCAAGATGTTGGGCGATTACAACAAAGAGAAGCACGCGTGAGCGTGCTTTCTTTTTGCAACGAAAGGCTTTGAAGCGTGGCGAACGACCCCACAATCACAGCGCGGATTTAAGCGGAAGATAAGGCCAGCGCCACACTTCGCGCCATCGCGCAACTATCTAAACAAGTTGCTAACGAACTCGACAAAGCTTCGACAAACAAGCTTGCCGGCTCATACGATCATGCGACGTCGGCGGCCCGCAAACATCTTGCCGTCTTGCGAGAAATTGGCTCGGCGCTAAAGGGCGCCGCGACCGCCGGCGCGGCTTATGCCGCCTATAAATTCCCCCATGCCGCTGAAACCGCGATCGAGGGATACCGGCCGATTGAAAAAGAAGTGTTGGCGCTGAAGGCCGCGAAAAACCTAAATGAAGATCAGGTTAACGCGATCTACAGGCAGCAAGGCAACCTCGCGCGCAAATATGGCGTGAAGCCTGAAGAAACGGTCGCCGCGCAAGGCGCGTTTATGAAACGTGATTACTCGCCTGAAATAAGCATGGCGCTCGCCGAGCAATCCGCGATATTGGCCAAGGCATTGGGAACCACGGCCGAAAATGCTTCGAAGATTTTCGAAGGCGTCATCTTCGGAACTGGCCAGCATATCCACGACGTCGCCCAAGCGAAGGCAGTCACGACACGCTTTGGAGACATGGCCGCGATCATGTCGAAACATGGCGCGATGACGGATCACGACATTGAAGGGTTGTGGAAATATGCCGCGGCGTCGACGACCACGGCGCGCGTTTCACCCGAGCAAACCGCCGCTATTGGCATGCTGCTCAAGCGTGAGAATATCGCAGGCGACGACGCCGGCAACATGCTGAAGCAACTCGCCGCCCACATGCTGCGACCGACGAATGAGGGCCATGTTGCACTTCAGGCGGCCGGGCTCAAATATGCGGATTATCTGGACGCGAGCAAGCAACTAAACGCCAAGAACCTCAATCTCGCGCTTGAAGAGAACCTTGGCAAAAAGCTTTCAGAGGCGGCGACCGCGCGCATTCAAAAAGCTATAGACGGCGGCCTTATCGCGGACCGTCGCGCCCTGGCGAGGGCCGCTGTTGAAGCCTGGAATGAGGAAGGCCCAAAAGACGTTGGCAAGGCAGGTCACAAACACGTTAGCGCCACAGACCTGAAGCAAATCGCCAAGCAAGCCCAAAAGGTTTTCGACTCAAGCCAAGGCGAATTGCACGGCGACAAGCTGCTCGACGACATGATTTCGCATATGTCGAAACAACAGGCCATGGCGTTCTTTGGCGCGAAGCAGGGCTCTAAGCTCGCCGCCGTGATTATGAACCTTGAGACCGAACTGAAGAACGTCGATGACCTGAAGAACAGCGGCGGGACGATGGACCGTATTGCCGAAGGCCGCATGCAAGGCGTCGACGCGGCGCTCGCGCGAACCGAGGCGACTTACGAGGCGACCCGCAACGATTTTGTTCGCGCCAACACAGGCGTCATCTCGGCGTTGAGCGACCTAGCGACCAAGGCGACGGGCTACGCCGACGCGCTCGGCGACGGCGGAAAGCAAATCCTCGCGCTCGGCGCCGGGTTGGCCGCGGCGCTTGGGAACATCGCGAGCCTTGGCCTGTCGGCGCTTATCGCCAAGCGGCTGCTTTCGGGCGGCGCGGCGGGCGCTGTTGCTGGCGCAACCACGACTGAAGTCGCCGGCGGCGCCGCGACCATTGCGCCAGCGGCGGCGACGGGCGGGATAGCTGCAACGATCGCGGCGGCGGCGCCTGTCGCTGGCGTTGCTGTTGGCGTGGGCGCGGCGGCCGGCGCGATACCTTTCGCGCTGAAGCAGGCGCAAGACGCCGGATATCTCCCAAAGTCGAGCGAATGGGAACCGAAAGCGCTTCAAGGCGACAAGCCCTTCGAGCATCACGACGCGAACCTGAAGGATTGGTTTAAGCGGGCCGTTTTGGGAATAGCGCCGGAACTTCCCAAGGCCCAAGACTCTCTTGCGCGGATGCGCGACATGGGCGTGAAGGCGGACCTATCCGCGCTCGACGCGATCAAGGCCAAGGACGAAAAAAGCATTGTCTTCAAGCCCGATACGAGCGCTCTCGACGCAGTAAGGGCGAGAGAGCAGCATATCGCCTTGAAGCCGGACACGGCCGCGCTCGACGCCTTGAAGGTGAAGGATCAAAGCGTTCGGTTGAAGCCGGACACGGCCGCGCTCGACGCGCTCAAGATCAGCGAAAAATCTTTCGCGATCAAAACCGAAGTAGCGCCGCAAGCCGCAAAACCCGCAATCGACAACATGCAGGAAGCTCTCAAAGCCGCCGCGGCGGCGGGCGCTAAGAACGCCGCGCCCGCGTTATCGCCAGACGTGCTCAAGTATTTCGGACACCAAGAAATCAAAACCGACGTCGCCGTTCAAGGCGAAGTCAAGGGCGAGGCGAAAATCTCGCAGTCGATCAGCGTCACCGCCTCGCCGCTCCTGCTCGCCAAGCTCGAAGAGGCCCGTGAAGTTCGCTTGCCGCTTTCGGGAAAAGTCGGCGGCACAATGAGCGGCGGAAAAAGCGCGCCCGCCTCGCCGATCGGCGGCTCCGGATTCTCCGGTATCAACACAAAATTCGGAGGCTAGCCCATGTCCTTTATCAACTCGACGAACTGGCGCGCGGGAATGCAAACCGTCTCGGCGACGATCGACACGACGTTCGGCGAAACCATCCTGCTTATCCCATGCGATCGGCGCCCGAACGCGCAGGCGCGGCCCCAACGCGAGCACGCCGTCGAGCTATTGGGCGTCTTTGGTTGGCGCTCGGAAATGGCGCTTCGCACTGGCAACATCGCGCAAAACAGAGGGGAGGGCGGCGGGCTTGTGGAGACCAGGAAGCCCGTCGTTTCGTTCTCTCATGCGGCGCTCCCTTGGGCGCTCGCGCACGGCGATAGGGTCGAAAGATGCTGTGACGGCGAGCTTTTCGAAGTGACGAAAATCGAGCCGGACGGCGTGTCGCGTGTTTGTTGTCATCTTGTTCAACTTGGAAGGTCCGAACAATGAGCTTAATTTTGGCGCCGCGGTTCCAACACCGCCCGCGCGTCTCGCCGTCGAGCCTGCCGCGCGTCGCGCCGATCTTGCCGGAACCGCCACCGCCTTCGCCTGTCTCGGCGGACGTGGCGAACGTCGCGCCCTTCGTCGACGCGCCGTTGAGCACATTCGACCCGCCCGCGCCGCGCGGGAAGATTTTTGCGCATGTCGTCGAGCACGTGGGGCCGCCGCCGGTGGAGACAACGCCAGCGCCGGCTATGGCGCCGCATCGTTCTCGCAGACCGCGCGCCCTGGACCTGCTCGCAGGCGGCGCGGGCTATGCGAAAGCTCGCGCGAAGACTATCGCCGGCGCGGTTGTCGCCGTGGCGCTGCTCTTCGCCGTGCATGCCTATGACCGAAGCTCGACATTCGAGCCCACCGCGACCGTCGAGCCCATTGGGCTGGCCACGGCCGTCGTCGAGCCGGCGCCGATCATGACGCAAGAGCAACCGGCGGCGCCGACGACGGCCGGCGAGCTTCCCCATTTCGCGGCGCTCGAACCCGCCGACGCAATCCCGTTGCCGCCACGGCGGCCAACCATGATTAAAGTTTCCCCGGCGCATCCGTTGAAGCGTGCAGTTCAAGCGCGGAAATAAGCTCGCCCGCCGAGCGCCGGGGCGTCATGTCCGGCGGCGAGCATTGGACACAGACTTGGGCCGCTTCCTGCGAAGGAGGCGGCCCTTTTTTCGTTTTGATGCACCGTGACAGCGTTGTCACCGCAGAGGTGACACTCGACGCCGAGCGCTCTTTATATGAATAGAACATTAAAATATAACAGCGGCGAGCCGCAGTATTTTTGAACTTGACGAAGTAAGGAAAGCGTGAGAGTCCTAGAAACGAAGCGGCCACCGCCTCCCTTGCCGGGGAAACGATGGCCTAACATCCTCGAACCGTTGGGCGGCTCGAAAATGCTAAATTCTTATACCCGGATTCCGGGCAAAAATCCACATAGATCAGGCTTCAGAGCGTTAAAAGAACGCTGGCTTATTGCCGCTTCGTCCGCTCGCATTCCCGCAAACGCCGTGCGCTTGGCCGTGATCCTCGCCAAGCATTTCAACGCCGCGACGCGCGCCTGCTTCCCCTCAATCCCCACACTCGCCAAAGTGCTGGCGCTATGCGAGCGCACCATCCAAAGGCTGCTTGAGGCGCTGGCCAAAGCCGGTTTGATTCGCGTCGTCAAGGGTGGCGGCCGTTGCGCCAGCACTTACGAGATGCTTGTCGCCGATGGGCAGGCGCTCGCCGACGCGGCGGACATCTCGACGCCCGCGACGACTGCGAGCAAATCATCCGACGCGCCGCCGTCGAGCCCGTCGCGCCCTTCAGGCCCTTCGCCCCGCATATGGGCGGGCCTCGACTCGCCCTTGTGGCGCAAGCTCGCACCTGTTTATCGCGCCGCTACCGGCCGAAACCCGCCGCTTGACGCGCGGGGCGGATGGTTCTTCGCGCCGGCCGCAACCTAATCCCTCATCGAATTGTCGGTCGCCGCGTTCCAGCGCGACGACCGACCGCGCCTTGCCGGCGAGGCTCTACACCGGCGCGAGCGTCGATTGATCTTGGCGGACGATCGGCGTTCTAAGCGCAGAGGTTCAATACCATGCACGTTGTTTTCTGGTCTACCGATTCCATCGCCGTCGCGTCGTTTGGCGTCACGCTCTTATCAGCCGCGGCCTTCAAGTATGCCGCGCGCTTCGTCCCATGGGAGATCATCGCCGCGGCTGTTGTCGCAGGCGGTTTGCTGCTCGCCGGGCCAACCCACGCGCAACAGCCGCACGCCGCCCACGCCACGACCGCGACGGTGGAGTGAAGCCAATGCTTTCGAAATTTGGGAGCTTCGCGGCCTATGGCGCCTTGGCCCTCGCCGTGAGCAATATGGCTTGGCTCGCGCTATACGTCCCGCATTTGCTGAAGTGATAACATGATAACACGCCGCTTCGCAGCGGCGCGCCCCTCAATCATGACAACATTGGAAAGTTACAAAATGACGAATTTACAGGAAGCCGTTTCGAACTTGATCGACATGAAAAGCATCTTCCTCACCCTTCACGAGGATGCGGTTGTCGCGGCGTTGCCAGCCCACGCAAGGGCGATTGTCGAGCGGGCGATTGATCGCGACGAAGACTTTACCAGCGATAGCCCCATTATGGTTGCGATCAACTCGCGCGGCAGGGCGTTGCGTCGTGAGATACTCGACGACGACTCGGAATATGCGCCGGGACCGCTTGCCGAGCAGGCCGTTCAAGATACCGTCGACGAAGTGCTGAAGATCATCGCGGCGGGACAGGCGAACGTCGTCCCATTCCTGAAGGCATGATTCAAACCAATGGGAAGGCCCGCGCATGACGCTGCAAAAGATCATCGAAGATTTGGACGCCCTTGCGCCGGCCGCCCGCTTGGAGCGGAACGCGCTCGACGCAATCCGGGCGGAACGCGCTTTCACGCGCTCGGAATATCGCCTGCGGGGCGTGTTGACGAAGATCATCAACGCCGCCGACGCGGCTGCGGAGATAAACCCCAACGCCGACCGTGCGGAGTTGCTTTCTTATCAGGCCACCGTCGCGCGGCGTGAGCCAAAAGAGCGCGGGCGGCGCCGGATGATTGAGGATGACCGGACCCTTGACCTTGTGGACCGGAAATCCGGCACCAAGCGACTTCATGCCCAACCTACCTAATTCAGCTTATTTCACCGCATTGCCGAAGCTGCTTCGTTCCATGCGGCGCGCCCTTCTTTCTCCAGATTTATTCTCCGTCGCCTTTATCGGCCTCCTGCTTCTTAAATCTAACAGATGCAATGGCACCTAACGTTAGCCCAACGATCATCGGTAGTGCTAAAACGATACCTGCGCCCCCCGGAGTTGTTGGATTGACATATTCCAAGGCATAAATGCCAATTAGCAAGCCTATCATACCTCCAATGCCAAGTTTTGGTAGGTCACTGAGCATCAGCCTTGCTCTCTCCGCGGATTTTGGAAATGTATGTTCCCCATTTGTCAGCCCAAAGCATGGCTTTTATTTTAAGGCTGCTTTCGTTCCAACCGTCGAGACTCCATAATTGAGGGTTTGATTGGACAACATACGTCCACCACGCGAAAACCCTCTTGGCTTGCTCAAGGTTCATCACATCCGACATGTCAAATCTAAGCATCATGGCGCCAGGGTTACCTTTGGCAGCACCTGGCGACCAAGCTAATAGAAAAGGGCCTTGACCATCCAAAGCCGTGATATTGCCGTGTGTGGCGAGTATCGCGTCTCGCGCATTTCGAATAGCCAACTGTGACGATGCAAGTCCATAATGCTGAACTGCTTCTTTACACACGTCATTGCCGCGCGAAGCGTTTAAACTACGAGCTTTATCCGCAAGTGCGATGGGCCACACGGTCACTATCTGCACCCGCGAGTCTGCATCCTTCAATAGAGGCAAAAGACTAGATACATAAGCATCACAAATCATTTCATACCGTGCATTATCCTGCTTAGTAGGCATTGATTTAAATGCTACAACAGCATATACTTTAAGATTATTTATAATACGTTCGTTTGGCCCGTAAAATATGCGCGTAGCATTACTTATTATTACGCTTGTCTCTGAGGCTGTCGCGTTCTCAATCTCGGTTTCATAAGCGGCTAGCACTTGTTTATTGGCTAGCCAAACTGCGGTGGAAATGTCAGCGCATGCGTCGTCCAAGCAATCTTTGTGAATGTCACCTAGCGCCTGTCCGACCGCAATCATTTGGTCAAGCGAAGCGTGTGGGCCACGAGCTGCGGCTACGACGTCTCGTGCGAGCGCAGAATTCTTCCTGAGCAGGTTGGTCACTGCAGCAACGAAGTAGGGGCCGCCGATGGGATATTGCGCGAAAAGGGCTCGTACGCCTGGATCAACACGCGCGCTGTTTGAGAGCCGTGGCGAGAAATGTTCAGTTGCCCGAAGGGGTGACGACGCTAAAAAACCGGCTAAAGCAGCTGCGCAGCTCGCCACGATCAACTTTCGCGTCGCTTTCATTATCAACGTTTATGGTCCATACCCTTGGTCAATAATCCGTGATGCAATGAATGCCAAACTCTAGCCTCCGGATTGAATAATTGTATACCGCCGCGCCCTTCCCATCAAGAGAAGCGCCACGCTCGACGGAGTTATTCTTCTGTCGTGCGGCGGAGATTCATATCGATGAGTTTTCTAGGCGAAGCGGTGAAATAAATGAATCAGCTCGGTTGGGCATGAGGTTGCATGGTGCCGGATTTCCGGTCCACAAGGAAGCCTCCTAAGGAAAAAGTTGAAGCACTTGTTGCTCGGCTTCTCCTAAACCACGAGGGCGGTGCCGGCTTATCGAAGACGATCGCAAATTGGACTTGGTGGAGTGGATCGAGGGCGGGGCGGCGAGACTGTCATGACGTGGGACGGCCGCGCAATCATGCGCCACGCTCACGCGACTCGGCGGCGCTATCCGGGCATTGCATGGAGCGCGTGCCTGCGGCTGGCGTGGGCAAGGGCGAAGGGGGTGAAGGCGCACGGGTTGTGGTCGGATAGGCGGGACGAAGGGCTGCTAGCGCCGCCTGTCCTGTTGAGCCAACCACGTTTTTTGCACCTCTTTGATTTCCGGTAAATCCATGTTGAGGTTAAAGTCCGGATGGTTGTTCCTAGCCTGCCCACCGCATTGCCATGAAATATCCCGAGTCCCGTGGGGGTTTTGAGCAGTTGGAGAAATATACATAAATCCATAATAAGAGTTGGCGTCAGAGGCGGCGTCCATTCCTGTCACATATGCTTCGTGACCGCCTTTCGTCTTTGTTCGAATCTGTTCCATGTTTATTCTTCCCTCATTTGTGGTTTAAGCAGCAATACGCCGCCCACGCGTCCATCAACTCACGCCTTTTTGCGAGCAAATCCCCACGCCTATAAGCCGCTTCCACTTTGTTCGCCACGGCGTGCGCGAGCGCCATCTCGGCGACCTCGCCCGGAAAATCCGTCGTCTCCGAGACCCAATCCCTGAACGTCGACCGAAAGCCGTGGCCGGTAAGGTCGCGCCGGCCCATGCGCCGCAAGAGCATCAAAAAAGTCATATTTGAGACCGGCTTGCCTGGACGATCACCTGGCCAGATAAAGGAGTCGGCGCCGCGCCGGAAGTCGGCGGCGGCCTTCAGCACCTCAAGCGCGCGATCGGACAGCGGAACGACGTGAGGCTTGCCGGCTTTCATCCTGGCGCCGGGAATGCTCCATAGGCGCGAATCAAAATCGACCTCTTGCCATTCCGCGCCCAAGACCTCGGACGTGCGGCATGCGGTCAAGATCGCTAACTCGAACGCCAGCGCGCCGACACCGGCCCGCTCGCGCAAGAGCTTCAGGAACATGGGAAGCTCGGCATAGGGCAGGGCGGGGTGATGCTTGACGGCGCGGACTTTGGCCAATTGGGCGAAGGCAAAGCTCAAGTTACCGCGCCACGTCGCCGGATTTTCGCCGGTCCGGTAGTCGTGAACCTTGGCGAAGTTCAAGACCGCCTCAACGTGACGACGGACCCTGCCGGCGGTTTCTGGCTTCTCATTCCAAATAGGCCGAAGCAGCGCGACGATCATGGGCCTGTCGATCTTATCGACCGGGACGGACCCGAACGCTTGGCCCGCATATCGCTCAAGGGACCGGCGCCAACCAACAATTGTCTTGTCGGATTTCCACCCGGCGGCGTGTGCTTCGAGATATTCGGCCGCGACATCGGCGAAAGTTTTGCCGGCGGGTGATTCGGGCGGTGTGACTGGCTCGACGCTGGCGCGGCGTTTATGTGCGAGAGGATCGACGCCTTCCAATCGGAGCCGGCGGCATTCGGCGGCGCGGTCGCGGGCGTGCTTCAAAGAGACGTCGCGGGCAGGGCCTAGGCCGATCGTTTTGACCGCGCTGGCCACTTTATATCTATAGACCCACGATTTTACGCCGGCCTTGGTGATCTGGAGATAGAGCCCGGCCCCATCCGCATGAAGCCCTTGGGCCTTCAAGGCGGCGACACCGCGATCTGTCAAAATGTTCGACCTTACCGCCATCCGGCCCACCCTAGCCGCCAACCTTACCCCGCGACCTTACCCCGTGCATGCGATGGGGTGCAAATTCGTGAGATGAGGTGAGAAGCCCGGAAGTCTCAATTCCTTGAAAAACAAGGGAATTGAGAAGGCGTGAGATGTGGTGAGAAAGGTCCCTGGCTCCCCGAGTAGGACTCGAACCTACGACCTAGCGATTAACAGTCGCGTGCTCTACCAGCTGAGCTATCGGGGAAAATCTATGGTGCGGGCATATAGCAAGGCTCCGAGGGTTTTGCCAAGCCCCCTTGGGGATTGAATTGAAGGCGAGCTTTCATTGCCGACTTCGCTTGCCGCGAAAACTCAGGTTTTCCGGCGGAATTTGCCTGTCGCGGATATCGGAAAACGCGGCATCACCCAATCAACCGGGCGACAATCCGGGGCTTTAACAGGCTTCGCGCGCCGCCGACGTCCAGAGCCGTCGCCACGGCGAGATAGACGAATCCTCCCAAAATGATTTGCGCGGCCATCGTGACGACTCCCGGCGATGCGCTCCGCAGCGGCAGATCCGCGCCGAGCATGGCTAGGCTCGCCGCCAGGGCGCCGAATATGTCGCGCGGCCTGGGCCACATCGGTTCTTCGAGCCAACGCAACATGACCGCGAGGGCGAGCATCGCCGCGACGCTGGATAGCGACTGCGCCAACGCGTAATTCGAGGCGTCCACGCTCCGCGCCGGATAGCCAATCGCGCAAAAATTGGCGGTCACCGCGATCAGCGCGGCGACAACGAGTGGCGCGAGGCGATGGGCGAGCTTGAACGCGGGGTTGATCGAGTAATGAATCAAACCGAAGGCCGCCAAAGCGGGCGTCATCAGTGTGAAATACTCGCCGTAGGGGCCGCGAAACTCTTCCGGCACGAACAAATGCTCGAAGCTTGGCAGAATGAGCCAACAGCCGAGCACCGCCGGCGCGACGACGGCGAAGACGGCGCCCATGTTGTGCGAAACCTGCGCCCGGGCTTCCTCCAGCCCCACGGTTTTTTCCTTGTGCACGGCGATCTGGAACAAGGCCACGTCGAGCGCTGATCCGATCGCGCCGACAATGCGAATGCCGATCTCGTAGGCGAGCGAATATTTTCCGGCCTCCGCGAACCCAAGCGACTGCGACACCAGCAGGCGATTAAGCAGCGGAACGGATTGATAGATGATATTGGCGCTGATGATTGGCAGGCCGTACGCGAGAAATCTCATCCCCAGCGCGCGGTCGGCGCGGCCCTGGCGCGACGTCTCGTCGAAAAGCGCTTCGCGCGCGGCGGCCATCGCGCCGACCACGCTGAGGATCAGGCCGACGAGCGCCACTCGCGCCGAGCCAAACCAGAACGCGCCGCCCACGGTGAGCGCGAAGGCCAACAGGTTTTTGGCCACGATCAGCGCCCCATAGGGTCGGTCCAGAAAACGCGCGCGCAGCAGCGCGCAGGCGAAGTCGAACAGGCCGTTGGTGATCGACGCGCCAATCGCCAGCGCCGCGAGCTCGGGCGACAGAGGCATGTCGAGGCCCGCCGCATAGACGCAAATGGCCAGGAGGCTGGCCCCGAGCGCGAGCCAGCCGAACGCGGCGTCGAGAGTGGCGCGCACATTCGCGTGCTCCAGGCGCTCGCTTTTCGAGTAGAATCTTGTCGCGGCGAGCCGCAGCCAATCGAACGCCAGCAATTGAATGACCACCGAGGCCGACAAAGCGAGCACGAAGCGCCCATATTCGGCCGGTCCCAGATATTTCGCGACCAACAGGCTGATGACGAAATTCAGCACGCTGTTCAGCGTAAACACCACCATCGTCCACATGCCGGATGGGCCTCTCGTCGCGCGGCGTCTTTTCACGCCTTGGCTCGAACCGCGTCGCTTTCACGCGAGCTCTATTGCTGGAATTTCAGGCCGACGAGATAGACATTGGCGGTGTAATCGTCGCCCGACGTATTACTGCTCAGTCTTTCGTGCGAGTAGCTGGCGCGGATCGCGATGGAGCGCGTGATCTTGTATTCGAGCTTGGCGCCGGCGGTGTAGCCGTATTCCCGCAGCGTGACGCCCGGATACTCGTTGTTGAAATAGCCGCCATTCGCCGACACCGTCAGATTGCGGAAAATATTGTGCGCCAGTTCGAGATTGATCGTGCGAGCCAAGGAGCCGGAGGAGCCGGGCAGGGTTGTTTCGTTGAGCGACGTCGAACCGCGCAGCGTTACCGTGGTCAGCGGGGTCGGCGTATAGACGAGCGAGGCGTCCGCCGTCGGCCCCTTCAGTCGCGGCAGCCGCGGGTCTTGTAGGTGCGTTCGGCGTAGCCGCCCGAGGCCTGGCCCTTCAGCAGCTCGCTGATCTTGACCTCGGCGCCGCCGCGCAGCGCCACGCCGTCGCTGTCGCGCTCATAGCCATAGGGGTCCAGTTGCGAGTCGTGCACGCGCGTGTCGTAGGTTCCCTCGGCGAATGGTTTGATGGTGGGGCTCACCTCATAGGCGACCCGACCGGTGACGCCGTAGTCGTTGAAGTCGGTGCTGGACAGATTAAACGTCGAGCCGTCGCTGTAGTGCGCGTCCTCGTAGATCGTGCGGTCGAAGGAGCCGCGCATCGAAACTTCCAGCCGGTTCAATTTTTCGGTGACGCCGACAGCGGTTCCGGCCGAAAAGATCACCGGCCGGTTGGTGACGGTGACATTGGGGAGCCCCGACGAAATCGCCGGCGCGCCGGGGCGCTGCGTATCGAGGTTGAAATGCCCGAGCACATCGATCGCGGTATCCCGGGTCACGTCGTAACGCGCGGTGAGATTGCCGACGCCGTCAGGGCGGCTGGCCTTTTCGTAGTCGAGATAGTCGACATAGCCGAGGCGCAAGTCCGCTTGCAGCTCGTCTCGCGACCAATCCGAGCGAAGTTTGAAGCCGGCGTCGCCGCGCACCAGACGCGACCCCGTGGGAGCCGGAGACGCGCTCGACGAGAAACGATCGGGATTGCTGTCATAGCCGGTGGTGGTTTCGAGGAATGGCGACAGCCGCAACGATCCGAGGCCGATGCCGACGGGATCGTAGGGTTCGGGTTCGACCTTCGGTCTGGGCTTAGCCTTTATCGTCGGGAGCGCGGCGACGGTGGGACCGGCCTCCGGTGGCGGTTCTTCCCGCCGGAGGCCCAGGCGCGACGCGCGCCGAGCCACGGCGGAGGTTTTATAGGGCGCCAGCGGCGGCAGCGGATTTTTCGAAGGTTGCGGCGCGCCCGCGTGGACACGCGGCGGCGGATAGGGCTTGGGCAACTTTTTCCTGGGGCGGGGCGCGCCGTAATTGGCCGAGACCGGAGACCCAGCGGTTGGATCGCCCACGGCGAAGTCGTCGCCCGGTGCGCCTGTCGGCGCGTAACGGCTTCCCGCGGACCTCGAGAGGTCTCCGTTCGCGGACGGCGACGAACTCGAGCGGGGGAACGATCGGCAAGCTCTGGCCGCGCGATTGCTGGGCCGCCAGCAACAGTGCGACCGCGAGCGACACGGCGGCGCCGTACTTTAATTCTCTGGGCGGCACGTCATCCCTCGCGCAGGCGCTCGAGCCGCACAGAGGGCGCGGCTCCGCTAACAAGCGTTAAGGACTTATGGTTAATAGGCGCTTACCGCCGCGTTACTCCATGCCGAGCGCCGACAGGTAAAGGCCGAGAATCTCCTCTTCCTCGTCGCGCTTTCCCTTGTCCTGCCGACGAAGCGAGACGATCTTGCGCATGATCTTGGGATCGAAGCCCGTGCCCTTGGCCTCGCCATAGACATCCTTGATGTCGTCGGCGATCGCGCGCTTCTCTTCCTCGAGCTTTTCGATTCGCTCGATAAAGGCCTTGAGATGGCCGCCGTCGACCGCATTGCTGTTCATGGACGCATTTCCGAAAGTTGGCGTTTTGGACGCGTTATGGAGCGCGGCGAGGGGAAGCGCGACGCGTCGGGCGCCTCCCTCGCGCGATCCCTGATCGAGCCATGCTACGCCCGCGCCCGCGCCGTCAAGTCGGCCGGCGTCGTAATTCCCGTTTTCCACGCCGTGTCGCCATGCGCCGCGGAACGGGCGGGCGGCGCTGCCGGAGGTGCGGCTTGAAAAGGGCGTGGAGATCAACAACATTGGCTTCATTCGGCCAACGAGGAAGCGATCATGAGTTATAGTGGCGAGCCCGGCGGCGTTCGAACGGAAATGTCCGAAAGACCGGCGATGGGCGGACTGCCGGCGCCGAAAATTCCTCGCGCGGCGTTGGATGGCGTGCGAACGCGCAGGATCATGGCGGTCAGCCTCGATTTCCTGATCGTTTCGTTTCTTTCGGCGCTAATCTTCATGGCGCTGCTGTTCTTGAGCTTTGGCATGACGGCGATTCTTCTGCCGCCGATCTTTCCGCTGGTGGCGTTCTTCTATAATGGCCTGACCGTATCCGGCTGGCGCATGGCGACGCCGGGGATGCGGTTCATGGACCTGGAAATGCGGACAATGTCCGGGGAGCCCGTTCCCTTTATCAACGCCGCCGCGCACGCGGTGCTATTCTATGTCACCACCTTGCTGCCTCCCTTGCTGCTGCTATCTTTCGTGACAAGCGACAAGCGCTGCTTGCACGACATTCTCGCCGACGTGATTGTGTTGCGGCGCTCGGCGCCGCCGGTGTAGCGTGACGGCGGCGTGACGAAAAAGGGGAGTCGAGCCGCTTGACCAAACAACCTCGCGACGCTCCGCAGTTTTATCTCACCGCGCCGGCGCCCTGTCCGTATTTGCCCGATCGCGAGGAACGTAAGGTCTTCACCCATCTCATCGGCCGCCGGGCGGTGGGGCTCAACGACGCGTTGACGCAATCAGGCTTTCGTCGCTCGCAGACCATCGCCTATCGCCCGGCCTGTGAAACCTGCCGCCGGTGCGTTTCGGTGCGCGTGAAGGTGTGCGATTTCGTGTTTTCGCGCACCCTGCGGCGGGTCGAGAAGCGCAACGGCGATGTCGCCGCCGAAGTCTGCCCGCCGCGGGCGACAGCGGAGCAATATCAGGTGTTTCGATCGTACGTCGGCGAGCGCCATCGCGACGGCGGCATGGCGGACATGGGCTTTTCCGACTATCAGATGATGGTCGAGGACAGCCATGTCGACACCCAGATTTTGGAGTATCGGGAAAACGACACGGGCAGGCTGATCGCCTGTTGCCTGACGGATTATCTCGCGGACGGACTGTCCATGGTCTATTCCTTTTTCGATCCGGCGCTCGCCCCGCGCTCGCTCGGCGCTTTCATGATTATTGACCATTTGGCGCGGGCGCGCGGTCTTGGTCTCGAGCATCTTTATCTTGGTTATTGGGTCGAGGGTTCCCCCAAAATGGATTATAAGGCGCGCTTCCTGCCGCAAGAGCGCCTCGGCATGGACGGTTGGCGCAGGGTGGGGTGAGCGACACCAGTCCAACATCCAATCGCGGCGCTGTGAACATGAATCCCACGGGTGACACGAGTGAAATCGCGAAGTTGAACCCTTGGCGCTTTTCGGTGGCGCCAATGATGGATTGGACCGATCGCCATTGCCGCTTTCTGCATCGATTGATGACGCGGCGCGCGCGACTGTACACGGAGATGTTGACGACCGGCGCCGTCATCCACGGCAACCGCGAGCGGTTGCTCGGATACGACGCGTTCGAGCATCCGTTGGCCTTTCAGCTTGGCGGTTCCGATCCTCGCGATCTCGCCGTCGCGGCGCGCATCGCCGAATCCTTTGGCTATGATGAGATCAATCTCAACGTGGGCTGCCCCTCGGATCGCGTGCAAAACGGAGCCTTTGGCGCCTGCCTGATGTTGCGCCCGGCGCTGGTCGCCGACTGCGTGCGCGCGATGAAGGGCGCGGTCGGCGTTCCCGTGACTGTCAAATGCCGCATCGGGGTCGACGAACAGGAGCCGCGGACGGCATTGTTCGACCTCGCCCACGCAGTGCTTGGCGTCGGCGCCGACGCGCTGATCGTCCATGCGCGCAAGGCTTGGCTCAAGGGCCTTTCTCCCAAGGAAAACCGTGACATTCCACCGCTCGACCGCGCGCTGGTGCACGAGTTGAAGCGCGCGTTTCCGCGCGCGCCGATCGCCATCAATGGTGGACTCGCGTCCTTCGAGGCGATGCGAGAACAGCTAATTCATATGGACGGCGTGATGGTCGGCCGGGCCGCCTATCATGATCCCGCGCTGTTGCTGGACGTCGATCCGGAGTTTTTCGGCGAAGCCGCGCCGCTGAAGGATTGCTTCGACGTCGTGGAGGCCTTCCTTCCTTATGTCGAGGCGCGGCTGGCGGAAGGCGAGCGGCTGTCGTCGATGACCCGGCACCTGCTCGGACTCTTCGCCGGCTTGCCTGGCGCGCGCGCCTTCCGCCGCCGCTTGACGGCGGAAGCCGTCCGTCCCGACGCGGGCGTCGACGTGTTGTTGGGCGCCGTGGATGAAGTGCGCGCGGCGATGGCCCGCATGGAAATCGCCGCGCAATAAGAGAACTTAATTGGCGCTGAGCGCCAGGAGAAACGCGATCTCGGCCGCCTGTTGCGCGGCGCCCAGAACATCGCCGGTGTAGCCGCCGATTTGTCTGTCCGCCAAACGCGTCACGGCGAAAGCGGCGAGCGCCGCTGCGATGTCGGCGCAGAGCGCGTGGGCGACGGAAAGGCCAGCCGACACCAGCGGCAGCGACGCCGCCCCGCACAGGATTAGCACGAGTTTCACGGCTTCGCGGCCAGGGGGCGGCATGGCGGCGCCGGCGCCCTCGCGTCGCGCCGGCTTGGAAAGCAGTAGCGGCGAGAGCCCGGCCGCGCGCGAAACGGCCCCGGCGCAAATCAGCGCGAATATGGCGACACCCACGCCGCGTTCGGTCAACGCGGCGAGCGACGAGACGCGCAGCATCAACGCCAGAACAAGCGCAGCCGCGCCAAACACGCCGAGCCGGCTGTCGCGCATGATCTCCAGCTTTTTCTCTCGCGTCGCGCCGCCGCCGAAACCGTCGGCGAGATCGGCCAAGCCGTCTTCATGCAATGCTCCGGTGACGGCCATTAATGCGACAATGGCGCAGATCGCCGCTGGCTCCGCGGAAACGCCAAGGGCGCGCGCGCAAAATAGCGCCGCGGCGCCGAAGGCGCCGAGGATCGCCCCCGCGACCGGCAGCGCGCGCAAGGCGTTGGCGAAGTCCGTCAGCTTGGCGGCGCCGCGCGTCGAGGGCGGATTCAGACGAGAATAAAAGCGCAGGCAGGCGCCGACGTCTTCCCAGAACTGATTTAGCTGCGGAATGCTCATGGCGGCGACATGCGTTATCGGCTTTCGTGGATCAAACAGCAAAATCGCGGTGGCAACCGTCGTGACTTTTGCGGCGCGAAATGGCAATAAAGCGGCGCAGCGGCCCCGCGCTCAAGCGCTTTTTGATCGGGCGGATCGCCCGATCGGCGGAAAGTCGATTCAACTCAGAAGCTTAGAGAAGGATCTCATTCGAAAAGTCCATCAGCTTTTTGATGAGCCGGCTTTAGGGAACACGGTTTGGGCGACGTCGTCGAATGGGCCTCGGAACGGGAGAACTTTATGTCGGTCATTGAATCCGTTCGCAAGTCGCTCGTTCCCATCCATCCCGAGGGTTATATTTTTATCGCGGGCTTCGCGATCGTCGCATTCCTGTTGCACTGGATTTCGGGAACGCTCGGCTGGATCGGATTCATCGCGACCGCGTGGTGCGTCTATTTCTTTCGCGATCCCCCCCGCGTTACACCGTTGCGCGAAGGACTCGTGGTTTCGCCGGCCGATGGCGTCGTCTGCTCCATCGGCTTCTTTCTGCCGCCGGCGGAGCTTGGGCTTGGCGCCGAACCCATGCAACGCGTCTCGGTATTCATGAGCGTCTTCGATTGCCATGTGAACCGCGCGCCGATCACCGGACGCATTTCCCGGATCGCCTACAAGCCCGGTCTGTTCGTCAACGCCGATCTCGACAAGGCGAGCGAGGATAATGAGCGGAACGGTCTTGTCATCGAGGCGCCGCAGGGGCGTTTCGGCGTCGTGCAAATCGCCGGCCTTGTCGCCCGCCGCATCGTATCCTTCGTTCATGAGGGCGAAAGTCTGAGCGTCGGCGACCGTTTCGGGCTTATCCGCTTTGGTTCGCGCGTCGACGTGTATATGCCGACCTATGCGCGGCCCGCGGTCGCCATCGGCTCGCGGGCGATCGCGGGCGAAACCGTGCTCGCCGATCTCACGACCCATACGCCCGCCTTGTCCTTCAAGTCCGGCTGAAAATTGCCGCGGCTTAAAACCCCGAGTTGCGCATGAGCGACGAAAAACCCTTCGAGCGTCCCGATACGACGTTGAGCCCCCTGGAGCGGCGCCGGTTGCGCTTCCGTAAAATTCCGATCCGGGTGGCCTTGCCCAACCTCGTCACGCTTCTCGCCCTGTCGATGGGGCTGACCGCCATACGTTACGCGGTGGAGGAGCGTTTCGAGACCGCCGTTCTCGCGGTGATGGCGGCGGCGGTGTTGGACGGACTCGATGGGAGGTTGGCGCGGGCGCTGAAGGGGGCGACGCGATTTGGCGCTGAGTTGGATTCGTTAGCCGATTTCGTGGATTTCGGAGTGGCGCCGGCGCTGCTGCTGTATTTTTGGGCGTTGCACGAAATCAAAAACTTCGGCTGGTTCGCCGCATTGGCTTTCGCCATCGCCTGCGCGCTGCGGTTGGCGCGTTTCAACGTAATGTCCGAAGACCCGGCTCGCCCCGCCTGGCATGGCGATTTCTTTGTCGGGATGCCATCGCCCGCCGGCGCGGTGACCGTGCTGCTGCCACTCTATCTGCACCTTTCGGTGCTGGAACTGCCAGCCTCCAGGGCTTTCGTGCCTATATACATTCTTTACGTGCTTGTTATCGCGTTCCTGATGGCGAGCCCTATTCCACACTTTTCCGGCAAGAGAATTGGTCGCGTCCCTCGCGATCTCATGATTCCCATGCTGTTCGGCGGCGGCGTCACGCTGGTGTTGCTGGCGATCTATCCGATGGAGATATTGATCGCGCTTAGTATCGCCTATCTGGCGCTGATCCCGGTCGGCATGCGACGGCACAAAGCTCTGGCCCGACAGGAAGAAACGAAGACCGCCTCGCCCGCGTGATTTCGCCGCGGTTGCAAGGCGCGGCGCCTGTCGACATACTGAGTTAACAACAACATTTTTCACGGGAGGCCCGGTGCGCCGTCGGATCGACGGCCAACCGGGGCCGCGCGGAGCAACATGCAAATACGAATACTGGGCTCCGGGGCGGGGGGCGGTTTCCCGCAATGGAATTGCAATTGCTCGAACTGTCGAGCCGTACGCGCCGGCGCGCCAGGATTTTCCGCGCGCACGCAATCGTCGCTGGCGGTGAGCGCCAATGGCCGCGACTGGGTGTTGCTGAACGCCTCGCCCGATCTGCGCCAGCAAATCGCCGCGAGCGCGGTGCTGGCTCCAACCCAACAAGATGGCGTGCGCGCCAGCCCGATCAAGGCCGTCGTGGTCACGAATGGCGACGTGGATCATGTCGCCGGGCTGCTCAATCTGCGCGAGGCGCAGCCGTTTTCTGTCTATGGAGCGCGGCGCGTGCTCGACGTGCTGGCCGCCAACAAGATTTTCAACGTGCTCGCCCCCGCCTGTGTCTCGCGCCTGGAATTGCCGCTTGGGGCGCCAATTGCGCTAACCGGCGCGGGACTCGATTTGGGCATCGCCGTGGAGGCATTTCCAGTGGACGGCAAGATCGCGCTTTGGTTGGAGGACGCGGTCGCCGCCAATTATGGGAGCGCCGAGGGCGATACGCTCGGTCTTAAAATAACCGCGATCGAAAGCGGCAAATCCTTCTTCTATATTCCCGGCTGCGCGAGCGTCGATTCCGGCTTGGCGGCGCGGCTTTCAACCGCGGCGCTGGTGTTTTTCGACGGCACGCTGTGGCATGAAAACGAAATGATCGACCAGGGCCTTCTCGGCAAGACCGGGACGCGAATGGGTCACATCAACATGAGCGGCGCCGACGGGTCCATCGCGGCGTTCTCCAGCCTGAGCGTCGCGCGAAAAATTTTCGTGCACATCAACAATTCGAATCCCGTGCTGAACGCGTTCTCGCGAGAGCGCGCCGAGGCGGAGGCCGCCGGTTGGGAAATCGGCGAGGACGGAATGGAGATCGCGTTATGAACGACATTTTGGAATCGCGCGCCTACCTCGACGCGCCACCGCTGAGCCCAGAGGCCTTCGAGGCGGCGATCCGCGCGGTTGGCGCGGAGCAGTATCACGACAAGCATCCATTCCACAAAATGTTGCATGGCGGCGAACTCGACAAGGAGCAGGTGCGCGCCTGGGCGCTGAACCGCTATTGTTATCAGGAGGCGGTTCCGCGCAAGGACGCCGCGTTCATGAGCCGCGCGCATGATCGCGAGTTGCGCCGCGAGTGGATCCATCGCATCCACGACCATGATGGACTCGGCGAGGAAGCCGGCGGCATCGAGCGCTGGCTGGTGCTGACCGATGGGCTTGGCCTGCCGCGCGATTATGTCGTCTCGCGACGAGGCGCGCTTCCCGCGACAAAATTCGCGGTCGAAGCTTATGTGCGCTATGTTGTCGAGCAACCGCTCGTCGTGGCCGTGGCGTCTTCGCTGACCGAACTGTTCGCGCCGGCGATCCACCGGGAGCGCATCGCGGGGATGCTGGAAAATTACGATTTCGTCGATGATAACGTCATGGCCTACTTCAAGCGCCGCCTCAGCCAAGCGCCGCGCGACGCCAACTTTGCGCTCGAATATATCAAGAAAAACGCGCGTAGTCGCGCCGAGCAGGAAGCCTGCGTCGACGCGGTTCGGTTCAAGTGCGGCGTCTTGTGGGCGCAACTCGACGCATTAAATCATGCTTACGTGATGCCGGGCGTGATCCCACCTGGCGCCTATCGGCCTGAACAGGCGATCAAGTGAAAATGAGCACGCGGACGCCGGCGCGTTTTATTGTCGAGGCGCGATCGAGGCCAGCTTTCACGCGTTTTTCGCGGCTGCATGAAGACCGCGCGCGAAGCCGTGTTGTCATTCTCGCGCCCGAGCGCGCCTATGAAATCGACGCGATCTCGCTGGCCGTGCTGTCTCTCATCGACGGCGAAAGAACCGTCGAGGCGATCACAACCGAGCTTGCCGGACGATATGGCGCTCCGCGGGACTTGGTGGCGCGCGATGTAATCGTGCTTTTGCAGGGGCTGGCCGACAAATGCCTGCTGCGCGACGGCCCGGACGCTTTCTCGCCGCCGCCGCTCTCGCTTAAGGCTCGCGCCTATTCCGCTTTCGCCGGCGGTCCGGCGGGACTGCTCGCGGAACTGACCCATAGGTGCCCGCTGCAGTGTCCCTATTGTTCCAATCCCTTGGAGTTGGAGCGCGCCAATACTGAACTTTCCGCCGATCAGTGGGGCGAGGTGTTCCGTGGCGCGGCGGCGATCGGCGCGTTGCAGTTGCACCTTTCGGGCGGCGAACCCACGCTGCGGCGCGATCTCGAGGAAATCCTTCGTCACGCCGTCGAGGCCGGGCTTTACACCAACCTCGTCACTTCAGCCGTGCTTTTGACGCGTGAACGACTCGAAGCATTGGCCAAGATCGGACTCGATCATGTGCAAGTGTCGATTCAGGATGTCGAGCCGGCGTCCGCCGACCGTATCTCCTGTTATGAGGGCGGCGTCGCTCTGAAACGCGAGGTCGCGTTTTGGACCCGCGAGTTGGGGCTCGGTCTCACCATAAACGCGCCGATTCACCGCCAGAACATCGACAATTTGCCGAGAATTATCGATTTCGCGGTCGAGGTCGGGGCGCAGCGGTTGGAGGTCGCGCATATTCAATATTACGCGTGGGCGGAGAAGAACCGGGCCGCGCTTATTCCGACCCGCGAGAAATTCCTTGAAAGCGCCGCCATGGTCGACGCGGCGAAGGTCCGACTTAAGGGCGTGCTCAATTTTGATTTCGTTATTCACGATTATTACGCCACGCGGCCCAAGACCTGCACTGGAGGTTGGGGGCGATCGATCATGGTTGTTACGCCGTCGGGCAGGGTGCTGCCCTGCCATGCGGCGCAAACGCTGCCCGGTCTCGAGTTCGACAATGTTCGAAGCCGGGATGTTGGCGATATTTGGCGGAATGGCTCCGCCTTCAACGCGTTTCGAGGCACGGATTGGATGAAGGAGCCGTGTCGCTCCTGCGATCGTCGCGAGATAGACCTTGGCGGCTGCCGCTGTCAGGCCATGGCGGTGACGGGCGACGCGGCGGCGACCGATCCCGCGTGTCATTTATCGCGAGATCACGGACGATTCGCGGCCATCGCCGAGATCGAGGCGCACGCGCCGGCGCCGGCTTTCGTATATAGGCGCATGAGTGGCCCGAGGATGTTGGACGCGATGGAAGCGACAGCGCCAGAATAGATGAAGCGCGTGGTTAATGACTTTCGTTGGCGTCCTTAAAATTATTTGCCACGGGTAACCAAGAAGAAACCTCCTTCGCGCATAGTCCCTTCGTCTCGCGAATTTGATTGTCTTTTCCAGAATGCGGAGCCCTGCGCCGCGCGTGTCGGAGTGTCGAGTTATGAAGTCGCGAGATACATTGGTGCGCTTGAAACAGTTTCAGGTGGACGAAAAACGTCGGCGCATCGCACAGCTACAGCTAATGATCGCCGAGTTTACGCGCATGACCAACGATCTCGATCGCGAAATCGGGACGGAGGAACGGCGAGCGAACAACACCGATCCAACTCATTTCGCGTATCCGACCTACGCTCGCGCGGCGCGCGCGCGGCGTGACAATCTCAATCTTTCGCTTACCGACCTGCGCGAAAAGCTTCAAGACGCTCAGGAGCGGCTAAAGGAAGCGAGCGAGGAACTCGCCAAGGCTCAAAGCCACGAGTCGCGTGATCATGCCACGGAACGCATGGTTGACGTCGTTGCTGAACGTCAGGTCTCCGAAATTTCCGGCGCGTTCCGCCGCGCCTGAGGCGTCACGACAAGTGGCCTTAGCGAAGACATTCGCATCCAGACGCGCGACTCCATGCTAATACAGCCGATGCAGCGAGTTGCGCATGAATGGCAGACGTAGCCAGAGGCCGAAGGTTGTCCGTAACGCTCCCGTGGCTCCACCTGACAATACAACGGCTGCGAGGCGCGCGGGCGACCGGCGAAAGCGCCGAAGCATTATCACGACTCCCGGCGCCGAGGCCTCGACGACCGCCAGTCCGTAACGAGCAAGCTCAAGGATCCACCGGGGAGTGGTTTGATCGCAGGCAGCGTTCGCGAGGTGCGCGACCAATGCCGCGGCATCGGCGCGATGGCGCCCCGCGGGCGGCGCCTCGTCAAGGTTGGGCAGCAGCGCCGGCCGAATGTTTCGCCGAGCGCCTGAGCAGTGAGCGGCAGCGCCTTGCGCGCGTCAGCCAAGCGTTTCGCGTTTAATGATTCGACAAATCGGATTGTCGACATCCGATCAATCGAAGAAAGCGCCGCCGCACCCGCCACCGCCACCGCCATCGCCGCCGCAACCTCCGCCGCAGCCGCTCCCATCGCCGCTAGATCGGCCGAACGCCTTGGCGAAGGCCGCGTCCGGGGTTCCCTTCAACGCGTCGAAACCAAAAAGGGCGATAAAAAACAGAGCGCCTCCGTCCCAGGTCGAAACTGGGTTGGTTTTTAGCGGTGGTTGGATCTCGGCCAGCGTGGATTGCAATCGTGTTGAATAGGCGAGGCGCATCGCTTCCAAAAAGGGCGCGGCCCCGCCTGCTCGCGACGTGCCTTGAAAAACGAGAGACGATGGAAAGCAGTCCGCCTCATCCTCCAATCGCCATGAAAATCGAGAATGAGATGTTCGATTTGCCAAGCGCCAGAGCGATCTGAATCTTCGCGGCCGCAAGCCCGATAAGGATGAGCAGTCCCAGGCCGGTAACCCAATAGCGCGTATGCTTGACCATCGCCGGCTGCAACAAATCATTCTGGGCGAGGCGCGCGCGCATCGGGTCCAAAACTTTTCCGATGCTAGAGCACAGCGATTTGTCCCGAAACAACTTACTTATTTCAGGCCGGTCTTGAATTGAGTCCAGCACGCGCTGCTGCAGGCGCGTCAAGGCTGCGGACATGATTTGAGTCGGCGCGAGGCTTTTTTCGCCTTCTAATGTCAAAAACCCGCGCTGCCGCAAATCATAGATAACCGTGCGCAATACGGCGCTCAGGCCGCCCGAAAGAAAGGCGATTTCTATCGCGTCAAGCGAATCTGGAATGCTCGGCGGCTCTTCCGTCCGCGTTGCGTCGGAAAAGCGCATCAAGAGCGCGGCCGCCACAAGCACAATGACCACGATCACGCCGTAATAGACTAAAAACCGCGGCCCGGGCAGGTGAAGCGCCGCAGCTAAAGGCAGGTCGACCAATTCTCCCCCGGAGCGCGACCGCCAACGAAATACTCGACTATCAGCCGCCAGGGCGGAGGCAAGCCCAAACTGCTAAGCCGCGCTCAATCTTCGCGCTTGCAAGGTCGCGACAGTCAGCACGCCGACGCCAACCGCTTGGTGCGTGAGCGCAAGCAGTATGTGCGGCGTTCCCGCCCACTCGTCGCCGACCATGACGAGGGTGGCGACGCCCAGCGCGACTTGCATCACGACATGGCCAAACAACAGAGCCGACCCGCGCGCGATCCTTCCAGTGGCGTTGGC
The DNA here is from genome assembly GCA_963699455.1 of uncultured Alphaproteobacteria bacterium. Lineage (GTDB taxonomy): Bacteria > Pseudomonadota > Alphaproteobacteria > Rhizobiales > Beijerinckiaceae > Methylocystis. The sequence continues at coordinate 115,262 of CAVOTY010000006.1, forward strand.
GCCGGCGTCGAGCATGTGCAGCAGCGCGAGCAAAAACAGCGCATAGGCCGTTAAGCGATGCAAAAATTGCACGGTAATGGGATTGTCGAGGACATTGCTCCACCAGGGCGTCAGGCGCCAGAGCGTTTCGGCTGATGGAGAAAATCCGCCCTCCATGAGGGGCCAAGTGTTGTCGACGAGGCCGGCGCGGAGGCCGGCGACCAGCGCGCCGAGGCCAATTTGAATGAACACCATGCCTAATATCAGCTTCGCGACGAAGCGAAGCCTTCCGCCGCCATGCAGGATTTGTGAAGGAGCTTGCGGGCCGAGTCCTCCGGCGACCCAAAGGCAACTTGCCAGGATAAACGCGGCTAGCAGAAGATGCATGGCGAGTCGCTCTTGCGCGACTTCGACTCTGTTGACAAGGCCGGATTTGACCATCCACCAGCCAACCAGTCCCTGTAACGCGCCGAGCAGGAGAATGCCGAATAATTTGGGTTTTAAACCGGCGGGTATGCGGTGCTTGATCCAGTAACCAGGTGAAACCGGCGGCAAAAACAACTCCAACGAGGCGCGCTAGCAGACGGTGTGCCCACTCCCAAGCGTAGATGACCTTAAAACCGCCAAGGTCCATTTCGGAGAATAGTTCTTTAAACTGTGGAATTTTCTTATATTCTTCAAACGCGGCGACCCACTCCGCCTGCGAGAGGGGTGGGATTGCGCCGGTCACGGGCTTCCACTCGGTGATTGAGAGGCCTGATTCGGTTAAGCGCGTGGCGCCGCCGACAAGCACCATCGCAAACACCAGCGCCGCCACGAGATAAAGCCAATTTCGCACGCCAGTGGCGTTTTCAGGCGTCGGCCAATGCGCGACCGCTGGTGTTTTTGGTGGAAAATTAAACCAGTCTTCCATGGCGAGAGCTCTGCGGAAAATCCAAGATGGAGTGTTTAGGGGCGGCGCCGCCGCTTGTCCACGGCGCCGCAAGGCGCGAAGATAGCGATGGGACTCAAAAAGCCGGGGTGACGGCGTATAAGACTTGATTTGCGGGGTGATTCAAGGGGCGGAAACACCGGAGCGATGAGTGTGACAGTCAAGAACGAGCAGGCTTATCGCACAATCGGCGAGGTCGCGGAGAGCTTAGACCTGCCCCCACATGTGCTGCGATTTTGGGAGACGCGCTTCAAGGAACTTGAACCCGTGAAACGTGCCGGGGGGCGGCGTTATTACCGGCCGCGCGACGTGGAGCTGGTCAAGGCGCTCCGCCATCTGCTCTATGGGCAGGGTTACACGATCAAGGGCGTGCAGCGCATTTTGAAGGAACAGGGCGCTCGCGCGGTCATCGATAGCTCGCGCGCGGGGCGGTTTGCTGCGGGTTTTGGGGGAGCTCCGGCCGAAGACGCGCAAATCCGCGCCTCCCTTGACGAAACAGAGACCCCACATGGTGGTCAGCCAGCGGGTCTAGGTTCTGTGGCGCTAGAATCCCGGGAGTTTGTGGAGATCTATCCAGCGAGCCCCCTAAGCGTCGAGGCGGAGGCTCCGCGAACGCAACTGCCGGCCCTTGTCGCTCGGCCCCTGCATGATGCCGCGCATCTCGACGATGAAGATGTGAACCAATTGAGGCTCGCGTTGGCTGATCTCGCTGAGTGTCGTCGCTTGTTACGGCTAACGAAATCCTAAAACACCATTCTCAACGTTGCCACCGCGCGCGCGGCTGACTATAAGAGCGCCAAGTCGGAGTGTAGCGCAGCCCGGTTAGCGCACTTGTCTGGGGGACAAGGGGTCGTGGGTTCGAATCCCGCCACTCCGACCAAATATCAAACTAACGCATTGAAATATAATCGATTTCAAAAGATCAAAAGCGCCTTTCCCCACCGTATTCCCCACCGGCGAGCGCGGACTAAGGCGCACACACGCGGACGGTTCCGCCAAGTACGTCGAGAAGGCTCATCGCAGGATCTTCGCCACGGGCGAGCGCCAGCGGCGAGGGCCAATTTGGATACTCCAGAATCATCGCCCGTCGCGCGCGCCGCAGCGGATGCGATAGATGCGCGCTGCTACCTCAAAGCCGGCGCAAGACGCCCATGATCCTACTCCTCTGGCCATGTCGCCATTGTCACCCCATATCGAGGCAATGGAAGAGTCGCACAGATTCATGTGTCGGGTTCGGCTCGACCTGTTAAGCGAACGCCGATTTCGTTGGTCGGTTTGCGAAGGCGAACAAATTCATCTTCGCTCCCTCTGTTCTTATGCGACACACCGAGAGGCCGAAACAGAAGGGAATAGGGCGGCAATAAGGGTCGCGAAGAGGTGTTCGCGTTACAAATGACTGCATTTGTCGTGGGCGATAGACGGTCATTGCAGGCTACGACCGAAAGGCAGAGTGAATAGCGCCTCTACAACCAGCCGAAGGAATGCGCTCCCAATGCCAATATTTCGATGGAAATAATAAATAGAGCGGTGTGTATTTCGGAAAGTTTGTCGTTTGTCTTTTCGACGAGTGTTTTCAACTCATACAGGTCTTGTGGGTCAACCATCTCCGCATTCCAATCCTGATTTGGCGTAAACGACTCGCGAGCGAACCACACGCATTTTACACGCCTTCACTTCCTCCATACGTTCGGCAAAAGGTCGGCCTTGCGCGCCTCGGCGCTCTGTTCGGCGTGCTCATAGACGGCGGCGGCCTGCCGCGATTTCCACGCTCCCGTCTCGACGAGGCCGGTTGTGTCCAGGCCGCCATAGCGGCGCATCCAAGCTCCCCAAGTATGACGGAAGGCGTGAAACGCCACGCCGTCGGGAATCTCGACGCGGGCCGCGCGCGCCGCCTCGGATAGCCATGCGTAGAGGCGCCCGTTCTTGCCGAACCTGAAAACCTTTCCGACTCGCCCCATGCCGCGCGGGTGCGTCGCGAGCGCGGCGACGATGACGGGCGGCAAGTGGACAAGGCGCGGCTCGCCGTTCTTCGTCTCCGCGATGCGAGCCCAGCCTTCGGAAAGGTTCAAGTCTCGAATTTGCAGCATTAACACTTCCGTTAACCGACAACCCGTGTAAAGCAGGAATGCGAGGAAAAGCCCAAACTCCAGGTCTCGACCCGTTGCCGCCGCTAGAATGGCGGTAGCCTGCCCCGGGGTGAGCCAGAACAAGCGCCGCGCGCCGCGCGCGCCCTTCGGGCGCTTCAGCCCCTCCACCACTCCAGCGCCCTTTAAAATCGCGCTGACGGGCGAATAGACTTGGCGATTGCGCGTCGCTGGCGTGGCGCGCGGGTAAAGCGCCAGCGCCGCGGCGTCGACGGCGGCTTGGTCAATCCGCGCGAGCGGTGTCTCGCCGAAATGATCCGCGAGCTTCAAAATAAACCGTTCCTCGCCGCCGGCTTCGATGTATTTCAAGGCCGCGCTGGCGAAGGTTGGCGCGCCCGGCCGGGAAAAGGCGCCACATTCTATTTCGTCTCGGACTTTTGCGAGGGCTCGCGCGGCGACTTTTTTGTCAGGCGTTCCCGTAGTTTGGTCAACGCTGATCCGGAGATATGTCCCCCGGATCCTCCAGTTTTTCGACATGCCGGCGCGCGGCTCGATGAGCTTGAGGGGCAAGGTAAGGCCTCGATGATTTGGGCTATATCGCCCTCTGTGAACAGGCGAGACCGGCCGGCCATCCTCCCATACGGCCGGTCTCGCAAGAACTCTTGAAGCCAGCGCTTTGACTTGCCCAGGCGAGCAGCGACTTCGGCCATGTTGTGAAGTTCTGGCGCGACGATGGTCATTATGCCTCTCGATCGATTACCGCGACGGCGCGAAGAATTGCGCCCGGAGCCTCCGACTCCATGTCATAGGCGCCCGCGTTCTCGCCGACGAAGCGCAACAGAGCCAACGCGCCGGCCTTGCTACGAGGCTCACATGCAAAAAGCACGTCAACGGCTTCAATTTCACGGTTTGTTGCTTCGTTCCACGCCGCATCGGCTTGGCTAAATTCCGATCGCGCGCGGGCTTCGGCTTCCGCCGCGGCTATGCGCTCCAATTTAGCACGAGCGTTGCGATAAACTTCGTTTCGCGCGGCGTCACTTGCGGCCTTCCGCGCTGGCGAGAGACGCGGCGGGAGATTGGCCCGCATGTCCCGGATGAGTGAGAGAACGGCTTTCCGTTGGTTAGCGCCGCCTTCGAAAGCCGCATCGAGTTGCCCGATACTGTGGAATTGTTCGCCCTCGAATTCGACAAAGCCCGGAGCTTTGGCCTCTAAAATAGCCTCCTCGGCGGCAGTGTGGATTTTGCCGATGGTCTCCCTGTTTGCCTTCACGTGCTCCAGGTCCGCGAGCGCCGCGAACACAGGATCGTCGGATTGAGCGATAGCCGCGTGAAGGCTCGCGAAGACGGTCGCGGCGGAGCCAGCGGCGAGGAAGCGACGGCGGGAAGATTTTGACTGCATGAGATTTCTCCGTGGTTGACGATTAGGACGCGAACGCGCCGGCGACCCGGCTCGATTGAGTCGTGAAAAGTCGGCGAGCAGGGACGACGCCCGCGAAAATTCCGCCCCACGAGCTGGCATCGGCTTGGCAGGAGCGAACGGGCAGGCCGAGCGCACAATCGAGCCTGCTCGCCTTGCTCCATTCGCGCCAAGCCGCGCGCTCCTTAGCCTGCTTCCACTCGTATCGAAGGGCCTCGGCGAAGCGCTCGCGGTAAGGCTTGCCGTTTTCCTCGCGCCAGCGAGCCAGGAAGTGGGCGGCTTTCAAAATGGCTTTGCGGTTGTAGGTGGCGCGCTTGATTGCCGTCATCGTCTTGCTCCTTGCTTATGGGGGCAATGTGACGCATAATGCGTAATAAGTCAAGAGGAATGACGCAAAATGAGTAACAATATTGAGCCTTGGCAATGCAGGGCGGCGCGAGCGGCTTTGGATTGGTCCGCCGCTCGGCTTGAGTCCGAGAGCGGCGTTTCGCGCAAAACGCTGACTGATTTCGAAGGCGAAAAGCGGAAGATGCAGGCCGCGAACGTCGCGGCGATCTTGGCGGCGTTCGAGCGCGCTGGCGTCTATTTCGACGACAGAGGTTGCGTTTGCCGGCGATCCATCGGCGAGGCTGGCGCCGGGGCGGAATACATCCCGCTTGACGACTTGAACGCTGAGAATGACGAGTGAAGCCAGCGTCGAGTTCATCCCGAGCGCGATGGTGGAGAGGGAGTGACTTTGCCCAAATGGTGAATCTCGCCGCCAAAACTGTGCGAGTTTAATAGCAGGAGACAATATGAAACTTGTCGGAACGATTGGGTTGCTGCTCGCAATCTCTGTATCTAGCAGTCTTGCGGACGACGGGCAGGGCGCGATGACAAGCCGGGTTCTTAAGTTTGCGTCAGCCTACGCGGAAGAAATCGAATTACGAGAATCTTTTGTAACATATTGTTTGACCGAAATGAATATGCACACCAATCACCCAACAGATGGGTCAATTCCCTATGGAGTTAATTACAACACAGCGCCAAAATCAACGATCGACTCCGCCGTTCGCGTCAGAGAAATATACGAGAAGCACTATCTGCAATTATGTCTGGCGGATGCAAAAACAAAACTTACTTCCGCGAAGCGCTAATTTATCGCTCCGAGTTGCCCAGTGTCTCCGCCCTATATTTGATTTCATCACAAAAATACAAGACGCCCGCTCGACGCTCGGTAGGCTCGGCGAACTTGGCTACGCACACAACGATATCACGGGGGCCAATCCCCCCGCGCTGCTCCAATTCAGAGATCTTCGCATCGTGCTCTTCCGCGGAAAAGCCGTCCACGACAACGAGGCGGCTTTCGCCTTCCTCCTGGCGCTCCAGCCTGCGCAGTCTCCGTTCGGTTCCCGCACGGGTCATTTGTTCATCCTTTCCTCGAGCTCATTCAAGCGACTTTCAAGCTCCGCCACTTCGATCGTTTTGACGAAGCTATCAATCAACTTGGAAACGTCCAGCGCTTCCCCTGGAGTGAGACCGCCGGAGGCGACAGCGGCCAGAACCGCCGCGCTCGCCGCGACAGCATCGGCCGGACATTTGATCTTGGGCAGGGCGAGGGAGACAGGGCTATCACGTCGCGCGGGCGCGATCCGATCCAGGACAATTTTCGCGGCAGTCATGTCGCCCGCGCGAGCGGCCTCCAAAACCGCGTTGACGATGTTTTTAGCGTCGTCCTGCATCAGCTTTTCGGCGAGCAGTGTAGTCGCGTGGCGAACCCCCTTTCGCTTGCCAGCCGGATTGCCCGAATGCCCCTTTTTGAAACGGCCGCTCTGCTTTGCTCCTGAATTTGCAGGCATGAAATAAATTCCTCGTTCAATGGCGCGACCGTGGCGAGAGCGGCGCAATCGCCGCTTTCGACGCTGCTCTATCGCGTTTCTTGCGATCGACGCGGCGCTTGACCTGGCCGAGCAGTGTTCGCAGTCAGCGCCACGGCGAGTGCCGCGCGCTTGCCGGCCGCCGCCGCCGCCGCATCGCTCGCCGACTTGGCGTGATGGTTGCCCATTAACGCCTTCACATAGGCGTCGCGTTGCGCGCCTTGCGCCGTCCCGATGCGCGCGACCTCCGGATAAGCCGCCGTCACATCGGGAAGGAGAGCGCGCGCCAGCGGGGACATCAGCTTGCGCGCGGCGCCCGCGACCGCGTGACCGGCGCTCGCCGGAATCCCTATTTCCTTGGGCGCCATGTCCTTCGCAGCCGCCTGACGCGGCTCGGTGAAGGAGTTCCCCAGCAGTCGATTGTGCGAGTCCGCGAACTGTTTTTCACGCACAACCGACGAGACGAAATCCGACGCCTTCGCCGGATCGAACACATGCGCGATGTTTTCCGGGTTGAAATCATCGAAGCCGCCGGCGATCGCCTTGCCGGCCGTCAGATCATTCGGCGTTTGCCCGAAGCGACGCCCCATTTCGGAGCGCATGCCAATTTGCAGCCCCGCGCGTTCCTCCGGGCCGCTCGCGTCCATCCCGCGCAGGCGCGCCGCGAGCTCTTGCGGCATCAGCGCGTCAGGACCCTTGTTGAGCAGCGTCGTCCCGAGCTTTATCGCCTCCGCCTTGCGCGCGAGCGGCGCGCTCAGGGCGTTCGCGTCCGCATAGCCCGGAACTTGCTTTTCGAGCGCGTCATTGATCGCGTGGCGCGCCATCGTCAATGAGCGGTTTTGGTTCTTGAGCGCGCCAGCCTGGACACCGAGCCCCGGCTGATCGTGCTCGATCACGTTATCAAGCTCCATTTTCAGATTGTGGAGCTTGCGCGCGTTCGACGTCGGGACCGTCGCGGGAAGCTTCGCGGCGTCCCCTATCCCATGATGGTCCGCGACCATTGCGCGATATTCGGCCGCCGACATGCGCGTTCCGTCGCCGCCCGTGCGCGCGTCGTTCGCCAAATGCCAAGCATCGAGCATGTCCTGGTCATGCGCCGAATAAGTTGGGTGGTTCCCGAGCTGATCGAGCAGATCCTGAACCGTCGTCTCGTGGATCGAGTTCGACGTTCCATCCCCCAAATATCCGGCTTCATGCGCCATTTCGCGCATCAAGTCCAGATCAAGCCCCTTGTTTGTCACAAGGCCGGGGAACCGATTGAGACCCAGCGATTTTAGGTCGCCGTTCGTGTCGCGCATCCCCCCGGCGCCCTGGATGAAATTCACCAGCGTCGGCGGCTTTTTCGCCATCGTCGGTGCGTCATGCGACAGGTTCGCGGCGACAAGTTCCGGATTTAGCGCCGAGTCCTGTAGCGCCGGGTTTGGCTCGTGGATTTCATCGCGCAGCCGTAGGAGCGCTTTCTTTTGCTCGCCAACCGCCGTTTTCAAATCCTCGTCGATCAGCCGGACAACGGGCGTCGCATCAACGCTTAGAGACCCGGCCTCTCCATCAAGCGCGGCCCCGTAATTTTGCGCGTCCTGCGCCGATCGTCGCTCGAGTACGTCCGCCGTCGCCATGCGCGCCGGAACCATTTGGCCGAAATTGCGCGTCGTGTCCGCTTCGAGGCGCGTCGCGGTGCCGGCCTCGCGCGCCTTTAGGGCCGCATCGACGATGTTTCGCGCCGCCGGGCTATTCGAGGCCGCGCCGGAAACCCTCGCCAGCATCGCCGGAGACGAGTCCGCGAGCATCGCGTCAGGGCCGAGCCGGCCAAGAGCCCCTTCGACTTCCCCCGGAGCGGAGGCGCGGAGGCCCTTCACAAGCTCATTGCCCGCCGTGCGGGATATGCCGCCCTCATAGCCGCGCAACGCATCGGCGAGCGCGCCAGCCCCGGCCCCTATGCCTTTCGCCGCGATGGGGACAGCGACGCCGAACCCCGCGCCGACGCCGGCCCCAGAAGCCGCATCCCTGAAGGTTTGAGGAAGATTTGTCCAATCAGGCGAGTCGGCCGCGCCCTGCACGCCGCCGAGGCCCGCGCCGATCCCCGCGCCGGTCGCGATCTTTCCGAGCAGCGGCGCCGTGGTTGCGGCTTCTGGAGCGACAGCCGCCGGAGCCGAGCCCGCGAGCAGGGGAGCTGCCGCGACCGCCGAGCCAACGCCGCCCGCGATATTCCCCGCGGCGTTCAAAACGGGGTGAGCCTCGCGATAGGCCCCCGTTCGATCACGCTGGGCGGCGAGGTTGCCCTCGTAGTCGCCAAACTTGCCGTCAATGCCCGTGAGGGCGCCCATGCCGGCCGCGAACCGATCGGCGAGCCCGAACGTCGCGCCATTGGCGAGCGAGCGGATTACGTTATCGACCGTCAAGCCGCCCTTGTCTTCGACCGGCGCGGGACCAGCTTTGCCAGTTGAACCTTGCCAGGCAGCGCGAGCCGACGGCGAATGCAGCGCGTTATATGCGCTTTGGGCGTCCGGCGCGTCGACTTCGTAAAGGCCGCCATCGGGGCCGGGGAGTTGCCATTTCGCCATGGCCGGAGCGCTGCCACCGGGGCTGACACCGCCGTCGGTCGAGCGATCGGACCAGCCATAATGCTTGGCGAGCGTGGCGCGCACCACGGATTCGGGCGTGCCGTCGGGAAAGGAAAACGTCGAGCCATCGGGGCCGCTTGCCGTGGTCATTTTATCAATTCCTCTGCTAGTTTTTCGAAGTAAACCCTATATTTTTGTCGTTAAATCTCGATCTTCCGGCTACGGCGATTAATGCCGCCTCGGCCCTCCCGTCGTCTTTAACGCGAGCGAACAACCCGGCCTTGTCCGGCCAGCGGCGAATTGCTTCCGATCGAGCGGCGTCCTTAGCACCCTCCTTGCCGGGCGCAATCCCAACGGCGCGCTTCCAGACGGGGGGAGTCAGAAACGACACCGGTAGGCCGGCGGCGGCGCAAACACCCTCAATGACGCCACGCGAGCGACCAAAGGCAAAAGCGCCTGTTGGACCCTCACCCGGCCTTGCGCCGACAAATTCGACGAAGGCCCGAGTCGCGTGCCAACGATATACGATTCCCGCGAGCAAGGGCGCGTTGACGTTCGCCCGATTTTTCGGACCGTCGCGCAAAATCGGCATGTCGGCGACTTCCAAGAGCGCGCCGGTTTCGTCCAGAAGCGCCAACGCGCCTTGGGCGCCAATGTCTATTCCAAGAATCATCGCATAACCTCAAAAGGGGATTTGGTCGCCGAATGGGTCGGAACCGTCGCAGCTATGGCGGTTCAGGCCCTCGCAATCGGGAGCGGGTTTTTCAGAGCGGCCGGTAGAGCGAGAGCCGGCTTTTGATTTTTCAGCCTTTCCGGCGTTGGGCACCTGCGCCTTCCGCTCCTTTGGCGCGGCGCGCAGCGGCAGAACTGCGTCGGCGATGCAAGTCAGACTGACTTTGGTCACGCCGTCGCGTTCATAGGTCTCGACTTTCAACGATCCTTGGACAGACACCGCGTCGCCATCGGACAGCCGCAACAGCGCGGCGCCAGCGCTTTCCGAAAAGGCGATGATTTTCCACCAGGTCGCGGCGTCATCGCCTTTGGTCTTGATTGTCGCGGACCAGAAGGGCTTGCCTGCCTTCGAAGTGCGGGCCTCTGGAACGCGGAAGATTGCCCCGGAAACGAGGACATACGCGGTCATGACGTTACTCCTTCGATTAGATGGAGCACGGCGCCGACTATGCCGGCGGCCGAACCATCCGCCTCGCGCGGCACGGCGGCGCGGATTGCCGCGGCGGGAGTTCCGAACTGCAAAGCGAGGCTCAGCGTCACAGCCGCGTCGCGGGCGGCATCGGCGAGATCGCAAGAAGCCTTCGATGAATGGATAAACACTTCAGCAAGAGCCCCGTCAGGAAAGCGACTCACGCCGATGGTGTAGCGACCGCCCTTGAATGTGAGGTCGTGAAGCTCCGCCGCTCGGCGGTTTGGGAGACGAAGACGGGTCATCGCTCACCCCTAGTCGGAGGCGGGACAGGACGGGACATAGGGGGACATTTGTCCCTATTTGTCCCGCCATATACGTGGACGTGATAGCGGGACAGGACGGGACATAGGTCTTTAGACCATGTCCCGATGTCCCGCCGCGTCCCGGTGGTTAGTTTTCGGCTCAGGAGGGCCATAAGAAGCGCTCCCCCTTGTGCTTAGCGGCGACGAGCAACTTTGCGTCAACAAGGCTCTTCACCGAGCGCGCAAATGCCTTCCTCTGGCGCTCGGCGAGTTTCTCGGCGCCGTCGCCCGCTTCCGCTTGCTCGGCTATCCGGGCGTAATAGCGCTCTCTCACTGCAGAATCGGAGGCAGCGCGAACGAACGGGCCAGTATTGCCGAACGGCTTGAAGTTCTCGCCCGCTTCGTCGATCGCCTCGACAACCATCGCCATAAGAAGTCGCTGAGCCGCGGGGATCGTTTTCCCGCGAGGAACGCGCGACGCCGGAGCCGCGTCTTCGATGCTGGTGACAACCAGCGTGGAAATCTCGGCGTCGTCTTCGTCGAGATCTATGACGACGCGGGACAGGCGCGCGAGCATGCGCACGTCACTCGCGTCGTCTTTGAGCTTTTGCAAGGTCAACGTCGATACAAGCTCGCCCTCGGCGCGCTCGCAAAGTATTTGAGCGTCCAGCGCGCCATTCAGACTCGAATGTCCGCGCATCCGCCTGTCATCGCCGAGCCCGGTATGGTGGACGATCAAGACTAGCGCCTTGAAGTGGCAGGCGAGCTCCCCAGCATTTGCGACGAAAGCCGTCATGCCCGCCCCGTTTTCATCGCCGGCGCCGATGGTTTGCGCCAGCGTGTCGAGAACTATCAAACCCGGTTTGAATTCCGCCGCCTCGATCGCCGCGACCAGCGCGGGAAGGTCGCCCTTGTCGGTTCCAAGATTCGGCGCGGCGGCGACGAGCGCAAATGGAAGATCGGAAGGCAAATTCGGGTGCGCTACCTGATAACCAGCTTTGCGCTTGCGCAGACCAGCGGAGCCCTCCGCAGCGATGTAGACAATGTTCTTTTGTGTTGAGCGCCGGCCGCCCCACGGCCGACCCTGGGCGATGCAAAGCGCGATATCCAGCGCCACGAAGCTTTTGAAGCTTCCCGGCTTGCCGAAGATCGCGGCCAGTCCTTGCAGGGGCAGGAATTGCTTTATTAGCCACTCGTCAAAAACGACAAACGAAATTTCGCGCCAGGGCTCGAGAGTAAATTTACGCCGGGCGGGTGGAGACGATGCGCCGGGCGGCCTGTAGACCCCCGCCGGTTCATGCGGCGGGGCGTCATCGCGGAGCGGTTCCCAATCGGTCACGCTACAGCCCTCGCGCTTGACGCTACGACGATGCGCGGCGCGGGGATCGTAAGGGATTGGCGCAGCCTTCGGCCGTGAGCCTCACGCTTGACGCCTAGCGGTTCGCCTAAGCGCAACAGGGGCGCGGCCCGAATGGGATCGACGATGAAAACGCCCCGGCGACTGGCGCAAAGCCAGTCAAGTGGCGTTTCGTGAACGAGCAGCGGCTCGTCAAGACGAGGCGCAAGGATGTTTTCGGCACCGAGCATCGACGCCACGCCATTCCATAAGGCGAGCGCGCTGTCGTCGGGATTCCAAGCGGCGACGTCGACAATATCCCCGGTCTCGTCGTGGACGGGAATTATGATCGCCGAGACGAGCCCGAACACGGCCCCTACGTCGCGAGCGAAAGCAAACCGGCCCCCGCGATGGAAAAGAACGTCCGCGAACTGGAGTGAACCGAAGGGACCGAAGGGACCGCGCCCATTGCTGCCGTGCTCACGAACGCCGAGAGCGAAGAGGAACAAGTAAAGCGGTTCATGCAGGGAGATAGGCCAACCGCATTCATTCAGGGCGCGCTCGCACGCGGTTAACCCGGTTCCGAGCAAGCGGAGGTCGCACAGCGCGGCGGGTTCGTCTTGAGAATTTACGTCTTGAGGCGCTTGAGAGGGTAGGCTATTTTTCTGGTCATCGATCGCGCCGCCAAGCCGCTCGAAGTTTTGGGGGTCGCCTCCCGCATCACGCGGGTGAGCGGCCCTCGCCGTCTCTGGTGTGCGCACTGATCACGCGGTGGGCAAGTTGGGCGCGGTTCCTTCGCGCAGAAGGCGATCTACTTCCGCCGCTGGGATCAGAGTTCGCCCTGCGATTTTCACGACGCGGATTTTTCCAAGCCCAACATATTTGTAGAACGACGCGGGGCTGATTCCGATGCGCTGACAAAACGGCCTTACGCGAAGCGCGAGCGACGCTCCCGGCACGGCGTCTGGTGATTTCAACATTCTGATACGTCCTTATTTAAGACGCTCCAAGAATGTCCGAGGGATTCCGTGCTGTAAAAATGGGGGAGTTACGTTAAATTTTGAGCGCGTCTTACCCATTCTTCGCGCGACGTTCGCGCAAGGCCGCGTTGATCGTATCTACACCCACTTTTTTGAGGTCGAATTGTCGGGCGGTTTCCTCGATGAACCGCGCGAAGGGTCCATAAAGCTCTCCAGCGCGTTGGCTTTCAGGCGCGCCACGAGAGAGTCCAGCTCTTTCACTGCTTACCGTTTCATATGCGGACGCAACGCGATTAATAAACAATTTCTCTGGAGAATCGAAAATGTCCCGCAAGACTGCGGAACGGCTCTTTCTATTGCGAGCGAATCTCGCCGTTTTTCGGATCAATCCGAGGCCAACGCTAACATGTCGTAATCCCACGCCCGCCGAACACGCGGGCCATAGCTCATCCAATCTTCCGCGCGTTTCCAGGCTTTCATCGAGTAACCTCGAGAGTTTTCCTGCCGCCCGCTCAATCGATGCAAGGCGCTCCTTCTCTCGCGGCGAAGATTCCAACGCAACGCGATACAAATGAGCCGCCGACGCTAGTTTATTGCCGAGTTTTTTAGCTGCGGGTTCGTCGAGCGGATGCGCACCCTTTATCGCTGCCGCCGCCCAAATGGCGCGCGCCTTTTCCTCATCGCTCATCGCGTGCACCTTCGCGTCACCAAGAGGAGCACGCGGAAACCAAGGGTGCTCTTGGCTTGTCGGCTGGCCGGCCTATCCGCGTGCGTCCGTTATGCGCCTCGTTTGACCATCGGGACAACGTTCGATTCCGACCTTGGATCACAATGCGACGCCCACGCGGCCATCAGCGCCCGGCGCTTTTCGAGCGCATCGCTGCGCCGATATGCCTGTTCGGCTTTGTCGCCGATGCTGTGTGCAAGGACCGCCTCCGCAACTTCTCGGGCGAAATGCGTCTCGTTGCCCGCCCAATCACGGAAAGCCGAGCGAAAGCCGTGAACGGTCGCAGTCTCGACGCCAAGCCGGCGCAAGACTTTCGCCATGGCGACGTGGGAAAGCGGCTTACCGTGGCGCTGGCCTGGAAATACGAATTCATTCGTACGGGCTGCGCCCACGGCCTCTATTATCTCGACGGCGCGGGCCGCGAGCGGGACGCGGTGTTCTCGCCCTGCCTTCATGCGTCCCGCTGGCACGGTCCAGACTCTTGCGTCAAAGTCGAATTCGACCCACCGCGCGCCGTAAACTTCACCTGATCTCCCGGCCGTGAGGATCGCGAATTCGAGCGCCCGGGCGGCTATTGTGTTTTCGTTTCGGACGCGGATCATAAATTCGGGAACGTCCGCGTAAGCCATTGCGGCGTGGTGGCCGCGTGTAAGCTTCTGGCGCCTGGGCAGAAGGTGCGAGAGATGGCCGCGCCACGCAGCTGGGTTTTCACCGGACCTATGGCCTTGCGCCTTGGCTGCGTCGAGCACGGCTTCAATGCGCCCGCGCAATCGTGAGGCGGTTTCGGGTTTCGCCTGCCAGAAGGGCGTCAAAACGGCCAAAACCGCAGCCGTGTCGATTTCATCGACGGGGCGAGCTCGCAGCGGCGCGGCGAAGTCCGTGAGCGACGCGCGCCACTGCGCCCGATGCTTCTCATTGCGCCATTCCCGTTCCTTTGCAGCAAGTAGCGCATCCGCGATGGCGCCGAAGGTGGGCCTCTCGCGTCTAATTTCCGCAGCCGCTTCGCGCGCCTCGATCGGATCAAGTCCCGCCGCGACCTGAGAGCCTGAAAATCTTTTGATTTCTCCTGGATTTTGGGGAGTCATGGGGGCATTCACAGGTTAGATTTGAGCTTGGGATTTGATTCTTGGGAGCCTTGCCGATGCGCGAGCAAGAGGGTGAGGAACTGTTCGACGATTTGTCGTGTCAATCCGCGCCGGAGAACAAAAACGCGGTGGCGGCACGCCTTCGCACGGCGGAGCGACGGCAGATTGCTTTGCGCGCGGTTTGTCTTGATGAACTCGTTCCAAACGATCATCGCGTTCGCATGGTGTGGAGCTTTGTCGAAGGACTCGACCTGTCGGCGTTGCTTGCCGGAATCAAGTCGGTTGAAGGCCGACCCGGTCACCCGCCATGCGATCCGCGCATATTGATGGCGCTGTGGCTTTACGCAACGGTCGAGGGCGTGGCGAGCGCACGGCGCATTGCGCGGCTGTGCGAGGATCATATCGCCTATCAGTGGCTGTGCGGCGGAGTTGGCATGAACGCCAAGACGCTGGCGGATTTTCGGGTTGGGCATGGGGCTGCGCTGGAGCAACTTCTCATCGACAGTTTCACGGCGTTGGCGGCGGCGGGCGTGGCGAATCTGGATCGTGTGGCGCAAGACGGTGTTCGGGTGCGTGCGGCCGCGGGAGCGGCGTCGTTTCGCCGGCATTCGACGCTGGAGGAATGTCACGCGGAAGCGACTGATGCGCTTGAGCGCCTTCGCCAGGAAGCGCGGAGCGACCCTGGCGCGGCAAGCCGGCGGGAGGCGGCGGCGCGCTTGCGGGCGGCTCAAGATCGCGAACAGAGAGTCGCGAAAGCTCTCGAGATCACGCGAGCGCTGCGAGAGCTGCAACAGGACCGGGCGCGGCGTCGCGAGGAGCGGGCCTTTCGGGAACAACAGAAGCGGGCGAACAGCGATGAGAAGGGCGCATCGGCGCCCGCGACAGCGAAAGAAAGAGAGCAGGAAAATAAGAAGGAGCAGGAGCCACGCGCTTCGACCACGGACGCGGAAGCGCGGGTGATGAAGATGGCCGATGGCGGGTTTCGTCCGGCTTACAATGTGCAGTTTGCTTCCGACACGCGGAGCGGCGCGGTTGCTGGCGTCGACGTCGACAACAACGGTTCCGACATGGGCAAGATGGCGCCGATGAACGAAACGCTGACCCAAAACTATGGCGAGCGTCCGCATCAACATCTGGTCGATGGCGGCTACGTTAAATTCGACGACATCGAAAAATTGGAAGCCGCCGGTTCCGAAGTCTACGCGCCCGTTCCGGCGCCGCGCGATAAGAGTCGTGATCGATACGCCCCGCAACAAGACGATGCGCCGGCCATTGCCGCCTGGCGAAAACGCATGAGCGAGGAAGCGGCCAAGGACATTTACAAACAGCGAGCGGCGACGGCGGAATGCACGAACGCCCAAGCGCGCAATCGTGGGTTACGCCAGTTTCTGGTGCGTGGCGTGGACAAGGTCAAATCAATCGCGGTCCTGCATGGCTTGACGCACAATATGGTGTGCGGCTGGCGCCTCATCCCGATTTGAGGCGGCGAACTCACGTAGGCAACGCGTCGGCGACAAGAAGGATCGGCATCGGCAATTTGTTGCTTCACGCCGACAAGACAAGAACGCCTTCGCTCGCGTCGTTCCGCATAGCTCCTTGCTCCTTTGGAGCCCGCCAAACTCGCGAACCTATCCAAACGACATCCATTCCCGTCCTATCAATCCATCGCATTCGAGATGTGATTCCGTTAGGCCAGATGCTGGTTGCGCTCAACAAGCCCAAGGCGCGGATTCATTTTCAGCCTCTGAGTCCGACACTCGCTCGCTAATTCTCTCGCGCGAGCGAGACTAACGCTTCCCGCAGAGCCGAGTCCCATTTCGCGGCGCTTGCCGCCCCGCTTCCACATGAACAGCCAAGATCGGGTACCCGATGGCGTCACGTTGAGGTATAGGCCTTCGCCGTCTGAATGGCGCCCAGGCTCAACGATGGTTGCGGCCGCCCGAGCGGTGAGTTTCTTGACTGCCTTCCCCACCACGTTCCCCACCTATCGGCGCGGATTGTAACAGATAGGCGCGAACAGAGAAAGACAGTTTCGGCCATAAATCATTCTAAAATAAGCTTTTCACTGACAGTCTAAAATAGCGGCGGACGCTAGGTGGTCGGTCCGCCACTCCGACCATTGAATCAAAGAGTCAGTCTCCATGCCGAGTCGCCCAAAACAGCTTTGGGCGACTCGGATCGGAATCGTCTACGGGCGGCCTCGAACAAGGTCTCCCGACGATTCGCTAAGGTCCTCCCGATCCGGTCCACATAATCCTGGGTTTTTCCCCCTATCGGTCTCCGCAACGACGGAGCGCGAACATGGGGATCTAATGGACCGATCTGGTAAAGATCACTTCGATAAGCCTTCGCCGCCGGCGTCATCGGGCAAGGCGACCAAGCGCGCGGCGGACAACCCCGGCGACTTCTTGGACGACATGGACTCGTCCAAGGATCATGACGCCGATTCTTCGAGCGACGCCGATTTCATCAAGCACATCGCCGTCGCCGCGATGATGGACGTCGCCGGGGTCGATTTCAAAGCCCTGCAGACCGGCCTGAGCGTCGTCACCGTGCCCTCGGACGCCGCGGTTGATGTCTATGCCGCCGTGCAAAGGATCGTCATCGATATGGCCTTCGCGGGCAACGTGTCGCGGACCGCCGGCGTCAAGCGCAACAAGAAAATCGACGGATCATCGGACACGGCCGGCATCCTGATGTCGGGGACCGACAGCGACGACGCCGACCTCGCGCTGTTTTGGCAGGCGGGATACGCCGCGATCCTCGGCCTCGGATTCGGCCACAACCTTCCGCCGGCGATGAAGAAGCTGGCCGACCGGCACTACCAGTTGCCAGGTCTTTCCGCCTTCGTGATCGGTCTGACCATCTTCGCGGTCACCGGCTCGAAGGCGCCGGTTGATCCCGACGTCTGCGCCCAAGCCGACATGTCGCGGCTCATGCTGTCGATTCGTCGTGGCATGACCGCCGATCTATGCGTCGATCGGCTGAAGCGGATTCAGGCTGCGCGAGGAATCCCCAACGCCGACGCCGACGCCCCGGTTGACCTGCCGACAGCCGTCAGCATCGGAGACGCCGCCAAGGACGTCGTGACGAAGACTTCTGTGATGGCCGACTTCGGGGACGCAAAGGCGTGGGGCATGCAACTGGCGTCGGATCTTCGGGATTTTTCCGCCGGCGTCCTGTCTTGTGATGAAGTGGACAAGGGCATCCTGCTGTCCGGGCCTCCCGGCTGCGGAAAGACCACGTTTGCGCGGGCGCTGGCCGCCGAGTGTGGCGTCGACGTAGTAGTATCGACCCACACCGATTGGCACGGAACCGGGAACGGCGATTCCGTCGCCAAGGAGCTGAAGAAGCTGTTCGCGGGCTGGCGGAAGAAGGTCAAGGACGGTCCGTTCATCCTGTTCCTCGACGAGTTCGATTCGATGGGCACGCGCGGGTAGAACGCCCACAACGATTCTTGGTGGCAGGCGATCATCAAGGCTTGGCTCGCTTTCATGGACGGCGCGGATCCGCGCGACGGAATCGTGATCATCGCGGCGACGAATCACCCGGATCGCATCGACCCGGCGCTGCGTCGTCCAGGCAGGCTTGATCGCCATGTCGCCATCCCGATGCCCTCGATGGCCGACCTTCCCGGCATCGTGAAGCATCACCTCGGGATCGACGACGTCCGCGCCGCGAAGGCATGCCGTGGAATGTCGCCCGCCGACATCCAACAGGCCTGCCGGGATGCGAGGCGGACGGCCCGCAAGCTGCGTCGAAACGTCGCGGCGGACGATCTGATCGCGCTGATCGACGCCAAGCGCGACCGGTCCGACGACTGGTTGAAAGCCGTCCATGAGTCCGGCCATGTCATCGCCCATCGCGCCGTCGGGAAGCCGTTCCACTACGTCGACCTCGACGCCGCCGCCGTGTGCACGCCCAAGGTGAAACATGGACCGATCGGCGATCTTACCGACGAGATCGTGATGGCGCTTGGCGGGCGAGCCGCCGAGGACGTCGTTCTCGACAAGATTTCCTCGGGATGCGCCGACGATCTACGGCAGGCGACGGCGGTCGCGTAAATGATTCATGCGACGTCCGGCCTCGGGGAGTCCGGGCTGGTCCATGGCGTCCAAGGCGATATCCGCTTGGAGAAGGCCTGCCGCAATACGATCAAGGACGCCTATGCCAAGGCCGTCGATATCATGCGGACGCATTACGACGACCTTGTGCGTCTCGCCTACGCCTTGGTCGATCAGAGGTATTTCGACGCGAAGGAGGTCGACACGCTGCTGGCGGAATTGAATGCGCCGGCGACACTTGAGGAACTAAACGATTTCCGTGTCCCGGAGGACCGCCGATGAACAAAGTCATCGTGCTTATGTTGATCGGCGCCGCGCTCATGAGGGCGTGGGATTCTGCGGACTATCGAGCGGATCGAAAGCCTTTGCGTCTATGGCGTCCAGTATCGGGCGTGAAAACGGGCGGCGTCGGGGGAGACTCGGGCGCCGCACAAAATTCCCGAGGATTTTCCTCAAAACGCGCGAATTGGGAGGGCGACGCGACTGGCGACAATGGCGCCACCGTGGCAAACCCCGCGCGCGGCCCCGAAAATGGCCTGTCTGGCGGTCGTGGAAGCTGGGTGAAGTGTCGGTTTTCCGTCTGGGAGGACCGATTCGTTGCCTGGCCGCCATGTCACCGATCGTCAGAAGAGGCTCTTCATGCAGTTTCGCAAAACCGATCCCGCCGCCATCGCCGCGGCGAAAGCCGGGTTCAGCCCGGCGACCGCCTACAGGCTGGAAAAAGATCCTCGGCTTCCCTCGCAAAAGAAAGCGCCAAGGGGGCGCCGGCGCCCAGACCCCCTCGAAAACATCTGGGAGAGCGAGGTCGTCCCGATGCTGAAGGCGGCGCCGTCCTCGCGGCCGATCGGCGTCTTCGAGGAGTTGCGCCGACGGCATCTCGACATGAGCCCCGGCCTGCGGCGCACGCTGGAGCGACGCATCCGAGCCTGGCGCGCGGTCCATGGTCCCGAGCAGGAGGTGATTTTTCGCCAGGAACACCCGCCGGGACGCATGGGGCTGTCGGATTTTTCCGACATGCGCGATCTTGGCGTCAGCATCGCCCGCGAGCCGCTCGACTTCCGGCTCTACCACTTCCGATTGCCGTTCTCGGGCTTCGAGTTGGCGCACGTCGTGCTCGGCGGCGAAAGCTTCGTCGCGCTGGCCGAAGGTTTGCAGAACGCTTTGTGGACGCTCGGCGGCGCGCCGCGGCAGCATCGCAGCGACAGCCTCTCCGCCGCCTTCCGTAATCTCGACGACGACGCGCAGGAGGATTTGACGCGCCGCTACGAGGCGTTGCGCGCCCATTACGACATGACGCCGACCCGCAACAATCTGGGCGTCTCGCACGAGAACGGCTCGATCGAAAGCGCTCACGGTCACGTCAAGCGGGCGCTCGAAGACGAGCTTCTGTTGCGCGGATCGCGCGACTTCGACGACCTTGCCGCCTGGCGGCGCTTCATCGACGAACTCGTGGGGCGGCGCAACGCCCGTAACGCCGCGCGCGTCGACCTCATGCTCGGCGAACCGCGGCTCTCCGGCGTCAGGCTCGTCTGGAGCGCGCTCGCCGCCACCGCCGACAAGGAGGGCTGGCCCGCCGCGCGCTTCCTCGCCGCGCTCGCCGAGCAGGAGATCGCCGACAGAGGCCAGCGCCGCTTCGCCCGTCATCTCGCCGAAGCGCGGTCGCCACCCGGCAAGAGCTTGGACGCCTTCGACTTCGACGCCGTGCCAATGGTCTCCAAGGCGCTCGCCGCTGGCGACGCCTGGCTCGAAAAGGGCGCCAATCTGTTGTTGTTTGGGCCACCCGGCGCCGACAAGTCGCACCTCGCCGCGGCGCTCGGCCTCGCGCTCATCGAAAACGGCTGGCGCGTGCACTTCGCCCGCACCACCGACCTCGTGCAGAAACCGCAAGTCGCGCGGCGCGACCTCGCCCTCGAAGCGGCGATCGACAAGCTCGACAAATATCATCTGCTCATCCTCGACGATCTTGCCCATGTCGCCAAGGATCAGGCGGAAACCAGCGTCCTCTTCGAACTCATCGGCGCACGCTACGAACGACGCTCGCTGCTCATCACCGCAAATCAGCCTTTCGGCGAATGGAGAAAAATCTTTCCCGATCAGGCCATGACCCTCGCCGCCATCGACAGGCTCGTCCATCACGCGACCATCTTCGAGATGAACGTCGACAGCTATCGCAGAAAAGCGGCGATCAAAAAAACCCAGGGGCCTGGGCGACCGGCGACGCGCGCGACAATCAAAGACGCATCCTGATCGTCGCTCCGCGACAAGCAAAACCAACGTCGCAAAAATCCACTTGCATTAATGTCGCGCCGCGACAATCATCCCCACGCTGCGACCGCAAAACGTCATCCTCTTTGTCGCGCGCCTCCCATCCAGATTGTCGCGCCATAGCCATTCCCGTAAATGGCGAAAATCAAATTACCTAAACCAGTGCTGACTTGCCGATGTCGGCCAACATTAGTCCGCTCTAGTGGATGAAATCTGACGGTTGAGTCCGTTTTGGGATTCCGATTTTTCGTGGCGCGTGCGAGTTTGCGCGATGCGCCCGGGAAAATCCATATCCGTATCGCCGGCCGATCGGGACCGGCTCCAAACTCTCGTCAAGGATCGCAACGCCGCGCAGAAGCACGCATGGCGAGCCAAGATCGTCCTGTTCACCGCCGAAGGGGTCGGCACGAACGAGATCATGCGGCGAACCGGCAAATCCAAGACTTGCGTCTGGCGCTGGCAAGAACGGTTCATGGAAGAAGGCTTCGATGGGCTGCTTCGCGACAAGACGCGGCCCTCGCGCATCAAGCCGCTCCGGGACGCGGCCGCCGAACGCGTCGTCGCCCTGACGCTCGGCGATCCGCCCGGCGAAACGACCCATTGGACCGGCGCCTTGATGGCGAAGGCGTCGGGGCTCAGCGTCAGCTCCGTCCAACGAATCTGGCGCGTCCACGGTCTGCAGCCGCATCGGGTTCGCCAGTTCAAGCTCTCGAACGACCCGCGCTTCGTCGACAAATTGCGCGACATTGTTGGACTCTATGTCGATCCGCCGGCGCACGCCATCGTTTTGTCGCTCGACGAAAAGAGCCAGATTCAGGCGCTCGACCGCATCCAACCCGGCCTGCCGCTCAAGAAGGGCCGCGCCGGAACCATGACGCACGACTACAAACGACACGGCGCGACGACGCTGTTCGCCGCGCTCAACGTGCTCGACGGCACGGTGATCGGCCGCAACATGCAGCGTCATCGCCATCAGGAATTCATCCGTTTCCTCAACGCCATCGAGGAGCAGGTTCCGGCGGGAAAGACGATCCACGCCATCGTCGATAATTATGCGACCCACAAACATCCCAAGGCGCGCCAATGGCTTGCTCGCCATCCTCGCTGGACCTTCCACTTCACGCCAACTTCGGCCTCCTGGCTCAACGCCGTCGAGGGATTTTTCGCGATACTCACGAAGCGGCGACTAAAGCGAGGCGTCTTCCGATCCGTCGCCGATCTCCAGGCCGCCATCAACCGCTTCCTCCAAGAACACAATCAACAATCGAAGCCCTTCACCTGGACCGCCGATCCAGACAAAATCATCGCCGCCGTCAAAAGAGGGCATCAAATGTTAGACTCAATCCAATAGGAGATCGGTGTCGCTGTTTCTCGACTCAGCGCCACACCAATGGCGCCGTTCACTCGTTAGTGTATGAGAAGAGTGCGGCGTCGAACCGGAGAAACCAGCGAATCATGTACGGAATTTATGCGAGGTGGGGCGTGACGGCGCTCGGTTTTGTCCTGTTTGCTTGCGGTATCCTTGCCATGATCAGTGGTTGGGACATAGTTCAAGTTGAACGCGGCTGGAGTTTATTTCTTGGTGGCGCATCCTTGGTCGCTGGCGGCGTTGTTGTTGTCGCGCTGGGGCAGGTCATCGCGCGGCTCGACGAAATTGTTACAATCGCGGGCAGGGGCGGACACGAGACTAGGGTCGCGATAACGCAAACACATCAGAGGGATAGTCTGCGGCGTGCGAGCACGCCGAATCAGCCGCTAGAGGAGTTAAGCGAGCCTGCGGCAACCGCGCGAGAATCAGCGCCGGAGGCGGCGAGTGGCAGTGAATTGGTCGAAATCGACCGTTATGAGTTAGGTGATGTCACTTATGTGATGTATTCCGACGGCGCCGTGGATGTGCGGACGGCGGAAGGCGTTCATCGGTATGCCTCGTTGGCCGAACTTCGCGCTCAGGCGGCGCAGCAATAGAGAGGGCGTTACAGCGCAATCTCGATGGTCACGGGCACATGATCGGACGGTCGTTCCCAGCCCCGCGCCTCGCGATGAATATCTAGGCTCGCCAGTGCATCCCCGAGCGCGCCGCTGACGAGAATATGATCAAGCCGGCGTCCACGATCGCTTAGAGCCCAATCCGCCGCGCGATAGCTCCACCAGGTATAAAGTTTCTCGTTCTCCGGAACGAAGCGACGCAAGGAATCAATCCATCCGCCGGCTTCAAAAACCCGCGTGAGCTTTTCGACCTCGACGGGTGTGTGGCTGACCACCTTGAGGAGCGCTTTGTGGCTCCAAACATCGTGCTCAAGCGGTGCGATATTAAGATCGCCGGCGAGAACGACGCGTCCATCGGTGATGCGATCGGATTTGATCCACTCAGTCATTTCATCGAGAAACTCGAGCTTGTGAGCGAACTTGGAATTGACAGCGACGTCGGGCTCATCGCCGCCGGCCGGCACGTAAAAATTATGCAATTTCAGTGGTGCGCCAGCCACCTCCATCTCCACGGCGATATGGCGTGCGTGGCCCGCCCCGCAAAAATCACGCGTCTCGGTCTTCCGCAAGGGAAGTTTCGAGGCGATGGCTACGCCATGATAGCCCTTCTGGCCGTGTATCGCGAGATGCTCATAGCCGAGCGCGCGAAAATCCGCTGAAGGAAACTGCGCGTCGTGACACTTGGTTTCCTGCAGGCAAATCACGTCGGGGGCGTGGCTCATAAGAAACCGCGCGACCAGCGGCATGCGCAATCGCACGGAATTGATGTTCCAAGTTGTTATTTTCATTCTGTTTTTCTGCTTATTGTTTTGACTTGTCGCCGAACAGAAATGGAGCCACTTCGGCGACGCCAGGCTGTTTCAAGGCGCAGAATGGCATGGGACGACAAACTGCCATCGCCGAGAGGCCAACTCTAGCTGTCAGCAAACCATTCAGTACGCCCTCGCCCAATCGTGCCGAAACCTTCGCCGCAAGACCGTGGCCGACCAGTTGCTGCAACAGCGAGTCCCCAATCGCGAGTTCCTCCGGTTATCGCGAGATGCGAGCCGACGGAGCGCGCGAGCTTGAAGAAGCCGAGCAGTCCGGGACGCCCACCATAAATTTCGGCGATGCGCCGCATTAGGACAATTGCTTGGGCCGCGACGAAAATCACATCGAGCATCGCGCGTGGGCTAATCGTGGTGACCATTGAAACGCGTTTGGAGGCGCCCGCGATCTCTCGCCGCGCCAACTCGTCGAGCGGCAGCATGAGCGTGCGTTCGGCGAGATCGATGAGGTCGCGTCCGTCGATGATCTGTTTCGACAATTCCAGCAGGCGCGCACGCGCCTGACCGGTTTCCGGACGTTTTTCATATAGTTGGCACAATTCGGCGAGTTGCGCGCGGGCAATCTTTCCGTCGTCCTCGGTGCGCGCGTTGGCCAATGCGATATGCAACAGCGCGATTTTATTCTGTCGTATCATCGTGCGGATCTCCCGCGCGATTAAAAACAGCGCGGCCACCGCCAAGGCGGTGGCGAGCGCGAATCCGACCATCCCGAGGATGGCGGATTGCGCGTATAGCTCCTCTACGAGCTTGGTTACCCAAAGAGTGGCTGCCAGCGAGATCAACCCCGTGAACGCCGACCAAAACACGCCGCCCCAGGATAGAATGAAACGACTTAACAACCCACCCGCCTGCGCCTCCTCAACCGCGCGCTCATCGGCGTCGAGGGCTTTGTCAGCAAGACGATTGGTAAAAGCATCTTCCTCGGGCTCTATGACTCTCGTTGCGAACGGTCGAGTTTGCTCCTCGCCCGGCATGGAAGTCTTGGGTGGAACCACGATGTCGCCCTCAAGGCGAAAAGCTCTCGGACGCGGGCGGCGCTCAGGTTCGGTCATGGGAACTCTTGACGATCTTCGGAAGCATTCGGCCAGTGAAACGGCTATCGTTCCCTTTACTCCCTTGGCGTGGAAAACGGGAGCCCATAAGTAAGCGTGCCGTGAATATGTCGATCCATATCACCAACCCTCGCTTCGTGCTTGCTTTCGTTATTCCGATCCTTACCTTAGATTGCAGCTGAATCGAGCGGAACAAGAGACCCAAAATCATGACTTTTATCGAGTCCCATCTGGCTCCGGCGGGCCGCAAAAGCGGGCATATCAAGCTTCATGGCTCGGAGGGTTTCGAAGGGATGCGCAAAGTGGGGCGGTTGGCGGCCGAGGCGCTGGACATGCTGATCGAGTATGTGCGTCCTGGCGTCGCAACGCAGGCGCTTGATGAACTTGTCTTCGACTTCGCCATGGCTAACGGCGCTTATCCGGCGCCGCTGGATTATCGCGGCTATCGCAAATCCATCTGCACCTCGATAAATCACGTGGTTTGCCACGGCATCCCCGACGAGAAGCCGTTGCGAGAAGGTGATATTGTCAATGTCGACGTGACATTCATTCTCGACGGGTGGCATGGCGACGCCTCGCGCATGTTTGGTGTCGGCGAGATTCCGCGCCGTGCCCAGCGACTCATCGACGTCACATACAATTCATTGTTGCGCGGCATCGCGGTGGTGAAGCCCGGCGCGACCACCGGCGACATTGGCGAAGCCATCCAAAATTATGCGGAAGCCGAGCGCTGTTCGATTGTGCGAGACTTTTGCGGCCATGGACTTGGTCGACTGTTTCACGATGAACCGAATATTTTGCACTACGGCTCCAAGGGTAAGGGCGTCGAGTTGCGCCCTGGGATGTTTTTTACCATTGAACCCATGGTGAATTTGGGACGCCCTCAAGTGAAAATCCTCTCGGATGGCTGGACTGCGGTAACCCGCGACCGCTCATTGTCGGCCCAATTTGAACACTCCATTGGCGTGACCGAAGGCGGCGTTGAAATATTCACCCTATCGCCGCTTGGCCGCGACAATCCTACCCACCCTGGACCGCTTGGCGGCGCATGAGCCGCGCGACCGACAGCAAGGGCGTCAAGCCGACGACCGAGAACGCATTGCGCGAAGCCGAGGTTCCACACTTTCATGGTCATCGCCAACGCTTGCGCGATCGGTTCATGGAAGCGGGCGGAGCGGCGCTTGCCGACTACGAACTTTTGGAGCTACTGTTGTTTCGCGCTATTGCCCGGCGGGACGTAAAGCCTCTTTCCAAGGCGCTACTCACCCGATTTGGCTCATTTTCCGAGGTCATAGCTGCGCGCCCCGAACGTTTACGCGAAGTCGAAGGGCTTGGCGAATCGGCGATTTGCGAACTAAAGCTCGTAGAGGCGGCGGCGCGGAGGCTGGCGCGGGTTTCACTGGAGAAGCGCACGGTGCTCTCCTCTTTTCTAGACGTGATAGATTATTGCCGCACAGCAATGGCTTATAACGAACGCGAGGAGTTTCGCGTGCTGTTTCTTGACAAGCGCAACGCGCTGATCGCTGATGAAGTGCAGTGCGTTGGTACGGTCGATCATACCCCGGTCTATCCGCGCGAAGTCGTGCGCCGTGCGTTGGAGTTGGCCTCCTGCGCGATAATATTGGCGCATAACCATCCCTCCGGCGATCCCACTCCATCAAGCGCCGACATTCGTATGACACGCGACATTATCGCCATCGCCCAACCGTTCGGCATTACCGTTCACGACCATTTGATCGTGGGGCGCGATGGACACGCGAGCCTCAAGGGCCTCAAACTGATTTGAGGCGCGATCGTCGCGACCGTGGGGCGGGCGGTTCAAACAAAATCAGGTCCGCGCTCATTTCTCGCCGTTTCAAAACTGCCAATGGATGCGGCCCGCGAGAATATTCGCAGGACCGCGCGTTCCGTTGTAGGCGGGGTCGATGATGAGCTGATAGTCGACCCCGAACTTGATCGAGCGAGTCAGAGCGACGTTGTAGTAGGACTCGACGACCTTCTCCAGCCGGTAAACAGGCAACTGCCCGTCGCCGATGAGAATGCCGAGGCCTCCAGCCGCGAAATAGGCCTCGTGCGAGGGGGCGAGCCCATTGATGATGCCGGCAAAGCCGAATGTATCGTCCGGTCGGCCCCATTCCTTGCCGGAGACCGAGACGCCCGCCTGCAGGGTGCGGTCGATATCGGCGAAGTCCCAAGGCTCCACGTTGCCATCGGTGTAGCCGGCGCGGGCGAAGACGCCGACGGTTTCCGAAACCTGCTGTTCGAGATTGACGCTCACACCCGGTCGGCTGCGGAACTTGCGATCCCAGGCGAGAGCGAGGCTCGGGTCCATCCCCGTCGTATTGGCGATATCCACTGCGTCCTGAAAGTTGCCGGCGCGACCGCAACTCAGGAATCCGGTCACTTTCAGCTTGCCCGGTTGCCCAAATAATTCATGCCGCTCCTCGATCTCTCCAACCGCCTGGAACTGGCTCAAATTGGGATCGAGGCCATAGGCCGACCCATTGAGCGCCCCGCCGGCGGGAACCGCGGAGAGGTCGAATATTCCCCCGCGCACGGTCCAGCGATCCTGATACCATTCGGCCGCCGCGCCATAGGTGAACCCCCAGGCGTCGCCAGCGTAGTCGAAGGTGCCGGCGTTGATCAACGCCCAGTTCAGAAAGTCGAGCTTGGGATTGTTGGCGTATTTATTGGTGTCGAAAATATCGACAACGCCGAACTTGCCGACGGTCAAGACAAGGCGGTTGGCCGTCACCGTCCCCGCGAACTGATTGATGTCGGCGTCCACCTTCTGCTCATCGCCGCCAAGATTCACGGTTTGGCGCAGGAAATAGCGCTGCAGGCGCATATAGGGAAACGCATAACCGAGCTTATAGGATTCCCCGCTTGGGAAACCGGCCGCGCCGTGCGTGTTGCCGACGCCATATCCCTGGTCGACTTCCGGGTTGACCCACAGTTCCGCGCCCTTCCAGGGACGCAGGCCGGCGTACAGCGTGACGTCGGTGGTCTGTCGGAAGTCCCCCGCGAGCGGCAGGCTGTTTGGTCCGTTCGAGGTCGCTCGTATCCTCGGATAACCCTGACCGACGAACGTCGCCTGGCTGTGAAAATTGACGTGGTCTTCGTCCGTCAGCCAATTGGTTGGCTGTGCGCCCGTCGTCCCAGCCCCGGGAGTTGCGGCAACGGCGTCGCCGAATTGGTAATTCAAGCCCAGGCGCGCCGAGTGCATGGCGAAATCGGAGTGGAAAACCTCGTTGTTGTTTGGAAAGCCGACGCTTTTCGAGCCGAAGTTGTAGTACAGATATTCGAGACGCGCCGTCCAATTCGGGATGAGGGGAACTTCGAGGCCCCCGCCCACGGTCCAGCCGGAGCGCCATTGAAATTGCGCGTCAGTAGTTCCGCTCGCGGGTTGGTTCAGCGTCTGCTGACTGCGAGACCAAGCATAGCCGCCCGCGCCATAGAAAAGCCAATCGTTGAACACATAGCCGACGCGGCCGCGCACTGTCCCGAAGGCCTGCATCGCTTCCATATAGGTCGCGGGACCTAGCGACGGTGAAATAAAATTGGCCGTGACGCCCGTGGATTGGCCGGAGAGATCGGGATAAGCGGGAAAGGTGAAGTCCGCTTCGCCTCCCAGCAGCACATGGGACGGCAGCAAAAGATTGTAGCCGCCCTGGAATCCGCCGATGAAACTGCCCGCCTCGGAGAATGTATCGATAGGCGTCGCGACGCCGCTAGAGCCCGCGATATCTGGACCCGACCAGTTCGAATGCCCGTCGGCGTAGCCCAAATGGCCGCCGAAATAGAAGCCAGTCCATGCGAATATTGGCGGCGCGGGCTCGCTGGCCTTGTCGGCGGCGAGCGCCTCGGGAGCCGCCAACGCCGTGAGCGTGAGCGCCGACAACAAAGTGAAGTCACGAAAGCGTTCGAACGACGCGGTCCGCAACAGTCGGTCCCTTAGGCTATTTCGCGGGGCTTGGGGCATTTGTGGGATTTCCTCGATGGAGCATCTCTATACTCCGCAAGATTACATTCGACCAAGACTTGATTGATGGGTTTGGAAGTCTTCCATGGAAGGGATATGACGATGACGTGTCTTTGCTCATACCCGAAGCGGAGAATTTTGAGTTTTGACGACGCGGGACAATGCCGTTCCAGCGATGGAAAGCCCATCGCGAGAGAATTCATATGGACGCGCTGCCCGCACTGGCATATCAGCGCGACGACCAGCGTCTTAAGCGCTAAGGTCTAGATCGCAACTCCCTTTCCTCCGTCCGTGTTTTCACAAGGGCGAATAGAGTCTCTAAGGTTCCGTCCGCATGTCCACTGCTCACCGATCGTTCGGCCGCGCTGTTCTCATCAACCTTTCGTGGTTCGCTGTCGGCGGAGGCGCGATCTTCGCGCTCTTCACCCTCGCGACGGCGCGCGGCGAGAGCGTGAACGCGCTGTGGCTCGTCACCGCCGCCGTTTGCGTTTATCTCATTGGTTATCGCTTTTACGCGCTGTTTATTGCGCGAAACTTGTTGAGACTCGACCCTGGTCGAGTTCACGCCGGCGCACCGCCATAACGATGGTCTCGATTACGTCCCGACCGACAAGTATGTGCTGTTTGGCCATCATTTCGCGGCCATCGCCGGCGCCGGCCCGCTGGTCGGACCCGTGCTCGCGGCGCAAATGGGCTATTTGCCGAGCGCGCTTTGGCTGATGATCGGCGTTGTTTTCGCTGGCGCGGTGCAGGACATGCTCATCCTGTTCATTTCGACGCGCCGCGACGGTCGCTCGCTGGGTGATCTCGTCAAGACCGAGATGGGCGCGGTCGCCGGCGTCGTCGCCATGGTGGGCATACTCGCGATCATGGTCATCCTGCTTGCCGTATTGGGGCTCGTGGTGATCAAGGCGTTGGCCGACAGCCCCTGGGGCGCCTTCACCGTCTTCGCCACCCTGCCGATCGCGGTGTTCATGGGCGCTTATGGCCGCTACTTACGTCCCGGCCGCGTGTTTGAGATGTCGCTCATCGGCTTCGCGCTACTCATCGCCAGCATCGCGCTGGGGCGCGACGTGGCTCAAAGCGAGGTTCTGGCGCCGCTGTTCACCTTCAAGGGAGAGACGCTGGCGTTCATGCTGATCGGCTATGGCTTCATCGCTTCTGTATTGCCGATCTGGCTGCTGCTGGCGCCGCGCGACTATCTCTCGACCTTCCTTAAGATCGGCACGATCCTGTCGCTGGCGATCGGCATTTTTGTTGTCTGGCCTGATCTTAAAATGGCGGCGGTCAGCCGGTTCATCGACGGCACGGGACCGGTTTTCGCGGGGAGCCTGTTTCCATTCCTGTTCATCACCATCGCGTGCGGCGCGGTGTCTGGCTTTCACGCGCTGGTGTCGTCGGGCACGACTCCCAAGATGATCGGCGACGAGACGCAGATTCCCTTTGTCGGTTACGGCGCGATGCTGATGGAGTCCTTCGTCGCGATCATGGCGCTGGTCGCGGCTTGTGTGTTGGAGCCTGGAGTTTACTTCGCGATGAACAGCGCCCCGGCGCTAATCGGAATCACGCCCGAGGCGGCCGCTCAAGCGATCTCGGGCTGGGGTTTCGCGATCACGCCGGAGAGCCTTAGCGATATCGCCGTCCAGGTCGGTGAAAAGACCATTCTTTCTCGCACGGGTGGCGCGCCCACGCTGGCGGTCGGCATGGCCAAAATTTTAGCCTCCGCGCTTGGAGGGACGGGCGCGATGTCCTTTTGGTATCACTTCGCGATCGTTTTCGAAGCGCTGTTCATTCTCACTACCATTGACGCCGGCACCCGAGTTGCGCGCTTCATGATCCAGGATTTGATTGGACATTTCGTTCCAGCCTTCAAACGCCCTGGGGCCTGGATGCCGAATCTCACCGCGACTGGTCTCGCGGTGATGGGGTGGGGATGGTTCCTGTATCAGGGCGTAATCGATCCACTCGGAGGCATCAATACGCTTTGGCCACTGTTTGGCATCGCCAATCAAATGTTGGCGGCGATCGCGTTGACGCTTTGCGCCGTGGTTCTGTTTCGAATGAAGCGAGAGACTTACGCCTTCGTCGCGTTGATTCCGATGGCTTGGCTGTATATTTGCACATTGACCGCGGGTGTTGAAAAAATCTTTCACTCGGATGTGCGCATCGGCTTCCTCGCGCACGCAAACCGCTATGCCGCGTCGATAGCAAACGGTCAATTGTTGGCGCCCGCGACATCCGCCATGGAAATGCGTAGAATCGTCTTTAACGATTACGTAGACGCTTCACTGGCCGGACTGCTGATCGCGCTCTTGCTAACGATGGCCGCGTTCGGACTCAAGGCAATGCGCGACGCATTACGCAGTGACGTCGCGACAACCAGGGAGACGGTGGATGGATTGCCCGAATTGCGCGTCGTCCAAGCTTAGCCTGTTGCGCCTCGCGAGCAAACTGAGAGCGACGGCCAATCTAATGGTTGGCCAACCAGACTATGATTCTTACGCCCGGCATCGATGGGCGAACCATCCCAACGAACCGATCATGTCGCGCAAATCATTTTTTCTAGAGCGACAGGCGCGGCGCTTTGGCGAAGGCGGAACGCGAGGGTTTCGGTGCTGCTGAGATGATTCGCAACGCGAAGGTTCAAAGCTTTGCAGCGATTGCGGCGCTGCTCGAGCATTATCGCGATTGCGGCGTGGATTGCGCGCTCGAAGAAGCAGCGCGTGATCGATTCAAGGATAGCGTAACGGATGTCGCCAATTCGCCCCGGCCGGTGGAACAATCGATGCCGGAGACGCCCGTTCTCTCACTTAGGAGCGCCGCGGCGCCGATCTTCCCCGACGAAGCGGTTCGCGCAGCGGAAAACATCGCGGCGGCCGCGCGGACTTTGGATGAATTACGCGATCGATTGATGGGTTTCAAAGACCTTGGAGCAATTTCTCACGCCCGAAATTTCCTATTTTCTTCGGGCGCGCCGAGCGCCTTGATGGCGCTGGATTATGCGCCCGGCGAGGTCGAGGAGAGTGGCGGAGAACCATTTTCAGGCGACGAGGCGCGGTTGCTCGACGCGATGATGGCTGCGATCAAGCAAAGTCGGAACGCCGTTTATTACGCCTATTTTTCGCCTTGGCGCCCTGCGGGTGGACAAAAGCTCGCGCCGCATGTGGCGGCTGCTCTGGCGCCCTTCGCGCGTCGTCATATTGAATTGGCCAAACCCAAGGCGCTGCTGTTGCTCGGTGACAGCAGCAAGATACTATTAAATTCTGGCGACTCAGCTTCGCGCCTCTATGCGCGGCGCTTTGAAATGCGCCTGGGCGAGTGGAGCATCGCCGCCGTGCCGGCGCCAGGACTAGGCGCAATGCTCAAGACCGCAACGCTAAAGCGCGTGGCGTGGCGCGCATTACGTCTGCTGGCGGGAGAATTGGGTGGGTGAGTGCGGCAGGCTGGATTGCGCTTTGGTCCGAATTCGAACAACGGCGGAGTTTCTTGGGGCGTGCCGCGTAGCGGTTTTGAAGCGGATAAACAAGGGCGGGCCCAAGCAAATCGCGACCGCCCTCGCTCGCCGTGACGATTTGGAAACAGTCCTGGTAGCGCCCGGGTCCGCGCGATCGCGAGTTCCAGCGCCGTGACTTCACGTATTTATACCAGCCCGCGCTCTGACGACGACTCGCTGGGATTCCCGAATCGGACGGACCAGCGCAACGCATCGACGTACATTTTCGGCGATTTCGCCCAAGGATGGCAAGGACGCGGCCATCGTCTTACCCAAATGCGACACTTATGCGATGAACCCGCACTGGCCGAAATCGCCGAAAAAATGTCGTCCCCGGCGTGCATGCCATGCCGCTCCTCGATCAAGCCGGCCGGCATATGACCGACAAGCTCGACTTTCCCGCCGAACTCACCATTTTTGCCGCTCCCACCAAAATGCCCGAAACTCAACCCCGCCGGAACCATCTGGGGGTTCATGCGAAATAACGGGCTGTCAAACCGCGTGTTCAAATCCCATGGCGACATCGTCGACCATTGCAGCGACGCATGGAACAAGTTCATCGATCAACCTTGGCGCATTATGTCCATCGGCATGCGCGATTGGGTCCATCGGTTCTGATCAGCGCGGGTTGGCATGAGTCCGTCAAGACGCCGTGCAACCCAGAAATGGTGAACGGCGCGTTTGCTTTCAGGGACTGTTCTCAATGAGCGCCATCTTGGGAAGCCGCTAATCACCCGAGGCTAGCGTTGTCGTGAGCGCGCCAGCAGCGCCAAGAAAACCCGCACGTCACCGCCGGCGACCTCCGCCAGCTCAGTTTCGGTCTCGGGCCTGGTGATGAGTTGGATTAGCGCGCTATCGCTAGCGATCCGATTCGGCGTGACTCCCCGCGCGCGCGCTAGGGTGAGGCGCGCGTTGAAAAGTTCGCGCAGCAGTCGTTCTTGACCAACGGTTAGCGTGGTGGTTTCAGGGGGTGGAAATGACGGCATTGTCTCCGAGGCCTCGAGCCGCGTGCTTGGGGGCGACATAGCGCTCAAGCTTTGATCGCCGCGCGAGTCATCCCCATCCAATAAACTCGTCAAATACCTCGAGACGGAGGCGCGCAAGCGTATCGCGAAGGTGTTAACACGGCGCGGCACGGCAAGGATTCCTCGGCAATGGTCGCAGCGCCCGCACGGCGCGCTCGTCTCGCCAAATTCCGCGAGTAACGCCTTAGCGCGGCAGCCCGGCGTCAGGCAGAGCCGCGCCATTGCTCGACGGCGCATGAATTCCGCGAGGGCGAGCGGGTCGTGCACGAGAGCGGCGGGCGCTCTCCAACGCATGGCCAATTCGTTTCGATCGAACAAGAGTAATGTGTTGGCTGGCAGTTTGTCTCGGCCGGCGCGGCCAATTTCCTGGTAATAGCCCTCGACCGAGTTCGGAGGTTCGGCATGCGCGACAAAGCGCACATCGGGTTTGTCAACACCCATGCCAAACGCAATGGTCGACACCATCACGACGCCCTTGCGCGCGTAAAAAGCGTCTTGGTGCGCCGAACGTTGGTCGATATCAAGTCCGGCGTGATAAGCAAGCGCATCAAAGCCGAAATCTCTAAGGTCGCGCGCTAGAAGGTCCGCCTTGCGGCGCGAATTACAATAAACGATGCCGCTTGATCCGGCATGGCGCCGCGCGAATTGCGCGATCTGGCGTGGTCCATCGCGCCGCTCGCGAAACGCAAGGTTCAGATTTTCACGGGCGAACGATCGTGTGAACACCCGCGGCGGGCGCGCGAACAACAATGCCGCGATGTCATCCCGCGTGCGCGGCTTGGCGCTGGCCGTCACGGCCAAGATTGGCGGGCTTCCGAGGCGTCGGGCAAATTGCCCCAGCTGACTGTATTCTGGTCTGAAATCGTGACCCCAAAAGGAAATGCAATGAGCTTCGTCAACGGCGAGCAACGTCACTCGCGCCCGTCGCAACAAGTCGAGCGTTCCTTCCTGCGCCAACCGCTCCGGCGCGAGGTAAAGCAGCTTAGCGCGACCCGAAGCGACGGCGTCATATGCGCTAAGCATTTCGAGATTGTCCTGGCCCGAATGTAGCGCCACGGCGGGTAGGCCGAAGGCTTCGAGCGCGCGCAATTGATCGCGCATGAGTGAAATTAGCGGTGAAACCACCACGACGAGGCCCAACCTTAACATCGCGGGCATCTGATAAAGGAGCGATTTTCCCGAGCCCGTGGGCATGACCGCAAGAACGTCTCGCCGTTGCAAAACAGCTTCCAGCGCATCGGCCTGTCCTGGTAGGAACTCGCAAAAGCCGAATTTTTCGCGCAAAACTTTTCGAGCTTGAGCGAGATCTGGATTGTTAAGGCTCAATGGCGATGTCCCTTGGCCCTGTCGAGAAATGTTTAGTGTGCAACTAACGCTCGAGGCGCGCAGCGCCTTCAACCGAGAAAAACAACGGTTCGGTTCTTCCATTCGACACCGCGCGTCAGCTTATTTGTCCCGACGCGCATTGGAGCCTATGTCGCACAATTCGCGTCCTCCAATCGAGCAATTTCTTTTGGACCAGACAAATCGAAATAGCCGCGTTCGATCGCATCGAAGCGTGGCTTTGAGACTTCACCGCCACCGCGCGCGTCCCCGTACAAGGCGAGGTTACTCGAGCGAGTCCGTAATTACGACGCCGCAAAAAGCTCCTAGCACCGCGCTTGCAATGGCGCCGGGAAAGCCCACCGTGACGAGCCCAATGGAACCGCCAATCACAGCCCCAACAAGAGAGAGCGCCATGGCGCCCGTCGACAGGTTGGTTTCGTCAAAAATCCTAGGCATTGCATGCCCTTTCCACGCGACCATTTTAAGATTTCCGTCGTTGGCCGGTTACGTAGTGCGAAACCAGCCAATTTGGAGTCGTCGTGAGAAGTTCACCGAGGCCCCTTTTGCCCCCGGAAAAACAAAAAGCCCGCCGCTTCACGCGACGGGCGTTTTTTGTGGCTCTCCGGAAAAAATCTATATTCCGGCGACTGGCAGCGCGGCCTTGGCCTGAGAGACAATGGCGGCGAAGGTCGTCGGCTGGTTAATGGCCAGATCCGATAGGACCTTTCGGTCGATGGCGACGCCGGCCTTGTTCAGTCCATCGATGAAGCGCGAATAGGTGATGCCAAATTCCCGCACGGCGGCGTTAAGGCGCTGGATCCACAAACCGCGGATCGTGCGCTTTTTGGCTTTGCGGTCGCGCGTGGCATACTGCATCGAGCGATCGACCGCGGCCTTGGCGGCTCGAATGGTGTTCTTTCGGCGGCCATAAAAACCTTTGGCGGCCTTCAGGGTTTTCTTGTGCTTGGCGTGGGATGTAACGCCGCGTTTGACGCGAGCCATGACGAAACTCCTTCAGAAATCTTGCGGTCTGTCGTTTGCGGGAAATCTTGTCAGCTTAGCCGTTTGGCAAGAAATACTTCTTGATGTTGTCGCCGTCTGTTTTGAAGAGGACGGACGTCCCGCGCAAGTTTCTGATCTGTTTGTTCGTGCGCTTAATCATGCCGTGTCGCTTGCCCTTTTGGGCGTATACCACCTTGCCAGTGCCGGTGATCTTGAAACGCTTCTTCGCGCCGGATTTGGTCTTCAACTTGGGCATTTTGCTCTCCTGGGCTTTGAGCCCGTTAATTATTCGCGCGCCGAACGCCTTGCGGGGAGTTTTAGCGCGCATTCGCTTGAGCGAAAAAAACCGCCCCGGCAGCCCATCACTGGCCGGGCGGTTCTTAAGACAAAAAGCTATAATCCGAGCGGCGGACAAAAAGCAAGAGACCCCGCTTCTCAAAAATCAGCTGATCTTCATGATTTTGGCGCTTTCGTGAATGGCTTCCACCGTGTCGCCCACGCTCTTGCCGAGCAACGCCTGAGCGAGGGGCGCGACATGAGGCAGGAGGCCCTTGGCCGGGTCCGCCTCGTCTTCTCCCACGAGTTGGAAGCAAAGCTTCTCTCCGCTGGCAAGCTCTAGTTCAACACGATGGCCAAAACGAACATGTGATTTATCGGGGATTGGATGTATGATTTCCGCACTGCCGCGCCGCGCGGTCCAATAGCGGAGTTCACGCTGAGCTAGCGCGAGCGCGTGCTGGTCATCCGCGTCCGTGGCTCGCTCGACCTCCGCATGCTGTCGGGCGAGTTCCGCTTCGATGCGCGCATAGCCCTCGGGCGTCACGAGATTGCGGTGAGGGCTTATCGGACGGTCGGCCATGTCCTCACGCACCACATCGTCCTGTTCCCGGATAAAAGCGCTGCTCATTGACTGTCTCTCGCCTGGATAATTTGGATGCGTGTCGGCTTAACGATGCCTAGCGTCATCACAATGGACCGCTGTCTTACAATGGAACTTCGAAACCAAAAGCGCAACATGCAGTCCAAATAAAGCTTCGATGGCGCTTTGAGCGCCCGCTCTTTTCAAAACAAGATAATATCGAAAGCGAGGCGGGAGTTGCGTCGGATGCGGCGTGGAACAAGCCGGCCGCACTTGCCGCGTGGCGAATTTGAACATATCGTATCGAGAATAACCACCCAGAATATTGAAAGTTACGCAAATTCCGCCGATCATATTCAGTCTTCGCGGAGAAGCGTGTCATGCAAATCGCGATACTGGCGTTCGATGGCTGCCTCGGTTCGGCCGTGCTGGGATCGGTGGACATGCTAACGCTTGCCCGAAAAATAATTTCCAAAAATGACCAGGTGGAACTCTACAAGATTTCCATCGTGAGTGTCGATGGCCGCGCTGTTAAGGATGGCACGGGCAGGCGTTTGGAGGTCGACGGGAGTTTCGAAACTGTCGGCGATTGCGCCGCGATAGTTGCCCCGGGCCACTTTTGTGAGACCGGCCATTTCTTCCCCGCGCAGCCGTCGGTGGGCGTCGCGAGCGCCTGGATCAGACGTCAGCACGCCCTCGGCGCGATCGTCTGCGGCTCCTGCAACGGCGCATTTATATTGGGTGAAGCGGGTCTGCTAGACGGGCGACGGTGCACGACGACATGGTGGCGCCACGATGAATTGAAAACCAGTTATCCGCGCGCCAACGCGACTTGGGGCGCGTCGCTGGTCGAAGATGGGCGCATCGTCACCGCGGGTGGTCCGCTCTCTTGGATCGACCTGTCACTGCATGTGATTCGTAAACTTTTCGGGGCCGCGGCGGCCAAGGCCGCCGCCGATTTCACGGTGGTCGACACGGTTCCAACGGCGCAATCCGCTTATGTCCCGCAGGGCCATTTGGCCGCGTCGCACCCCTTCTTGCTCGAAGCCGAGCGCATTGTGCGCGACGCCGGCGAGGCGGCGATAACCGCGCGCCAACTCGCGCAAGCGCTCGGCGCGTCCGAGCGCACACTCCATCGGCGTATAAAGGAGGCGTCGGGGGAAACGCCAAAAGGCTTTATCGATCGCGTGCGGTTCGAGACCACCCGGATGCTGCTCGAAACCACCGCGCAATCAATCAAGCAACTGGCGGCAAGTTCGGGCTATGCCGATGAAACGAGTTTTCGGCGTGCTTTCCACCGCTATTCCGGCATGACTCCCGGCGCCTATCGCAGTTGGTCGCGAACTAGGTCCTCATCACCGAAATGAGACGTGAGCGTCTCTCACACCGCGATGTTGTCGATGAGGCGCGTGGCGCCGAGTCGGGCGGCCGCCAGCAAACGGATGGGCCCCTCGCGCCGGTCGACGACACAAGCAAGCGTCTCCGTCTGTCGCGCTTCCAGATAATCTAGCACGAAACCCGCCTCCGAGAGAGTTTCGCGCGCGTTTTCCAGAGTTATCTCGATGGAGTCGCCCAAATGTATCCGATGCGCGGCCTCTCGCAGCGCCTTAAAAAACGCCGGCGCGACTTGGCGCTCGGCGGGGGAAAGGTAGACATTGCGGGAAGACATGGCGAGGCCATCTGGCTCCCGCAGCGTGCTCGCTGGCAGAATCCGCGTTGGGATATCGAGGTCTCGCGCCATTTGGCGAATAACCAGGAACTGCTGATAGTCTTTCTCGCCGAAAACGGCGACATCGGCGGCCGCCTGATTGAGGAGCTTGGCGACCACGGTCGCGACGCCAGAAAAATGCGTTGGGCGGAAGCGGTCTTCCAGTCCGGCCCGCGCCGGGCCATCCACCTCAATGCGCGTTGCGAAGCCCCGCGGATAGATTTCCTCGACGGCGGGCGCAAAACATAAATCCACACCCGCGCTTTCGAGGTTTTCGAGGTCATCCGAGAGATTACGTGGGTATTTGGCAAAATCCTCGGACGGACCGAACTGCGCCGGATTCACGAAAATCGTGACAATCACGCGATCCGCGTGGCGTCGTGCCGTCTCAACGAGCGAAAGATGGCCATCGTGCAACGCGCCCATGGTCGGGACTAGCGCGACGCGCTCTCGCGCCCCGCGCCAAACAGCGAGACTAGCGCGTAACGCCCCAATTGCATGACAGACGCGGACATGTGCTTTCATGATCAATTAGCGCCGGTGGGCCGTGTCCAAGACTCTCTCTGGCGCGGCATGGCCGAGATTTTCAAGATGAGCGATATAAGCCACGGGCAGTCCTAAGTCGCGGGCGGCGGTCACGATGTCCGCTAGGTAATCTCGCGCCGGCCGACCAGGGCGGGTGGAATGTCCGATATAAACGAGCGCGTGGACGGCGCAACGCGTTTCCCGGAGTATTGGCAACCGCTTTTTCTCATAAAGACCGCGTGATGTCTCCTCGAACCGATCGAGATTGCGAACGTCTCCGAAGGCCAGATCCCAAAGGACGCCATGTACCGATGCGCGTGGGTCGGGTCTGACGCTAGCGTAGCCCGCCGTCGTCAAGAAAAATCGATGGCGTGCTAATCGTGCGCGTCCTAGGAAGCGGGATCGCGGACATCGCAGGGCCATTGCCGAAACGTTCATGTTGGCGCCATAGGCGAAATTGAGAGGCATGAGACGAACCCTATCGAGCCGAGCGGGTCAAGCGAACTTCCACACTAGCGCAAAAGCGGAAGGTGATGTATCGCGACAACACCAGGGAAGGGTGGCCGAGTGGTTTAAGGCAGCGGTCTTGAAAACCGCCGTGGGGGAAACTCCACCGTGGGTTCGAATCCCACCCCTTCCGCCATAGTAGATTGAATAATAACGATATTCATATGGGGCCCGCCAAGCCCGACTTTAGGCTCGTTGAATTTCGTGGGCAATTCGTGGCACATTATTTTCCGTGGGATCCAGACGACGCCCCCTCGGAAAAAATCCGCAAAATTCGAGACGCTTCCCTCAGGCTCCCCGCGCGCGGGTAAGCATTCAAGGCCACCCCGAGGCCAGCGCTATTTTTCCATTGTTCCGCGACACGCCGTATGAGCGCCAGCGGCGGAAGGTCGGCGCCGAGAAGTGATTGGCGATTTCGCGACCACAAGCATCCGGTTGGCTCCAGTTGGAGAATGGACGAGACGCATTTGACGGTCAAAGGTTGCTAGTATCCGCTTTATCCTCAATGAATTGCGAGCCGCCGCGCGACTCGCGCTTCAAGGAGGGCGGATACTAGCGTGAAGAAAACGAGAAACATCGCCGCGTTTTTCGTGATCCTCGCTGGGTGTCGACCAATTAGAACTCGAAGCGTAGCGAGCCGAGAATGGTTCGCGGAGTGCCGGGCGTGATCTGATATCTCGATGTCGCGGCCAGGTAATAGGTCGTGTCTAGCAGGTTCTTGACGTTCAGCTGCGCGGTGATGTGCATTTTTTGATATTCGAAACGATAGGCAACCATGCCGTTGACGAGCGCATAGGCCGGGATTTGGAACGAATTGGCGTTGTCGCCCTGCTGCGCCCCGACGATCTGAACTCCGCCCCCGACGCTCAAGCCCCTTAACTTGCCGCTCGCGTCATATTTGATCCACAGATTGCCGGCGTTCTCCGGCACCGAGGCCAGTCTGTTGCCGACGACCGGCTGTTCACTCGAAGCGCCGGTGAAGGGATTGTATTCGGTGAGCGGGTTGGTGACGGGATTGGCCTGAGTGACGCGCGCGTCCGTGTGGCTGAAGTTCGTGATGACGCTCCAGTTTTCGTTGACGCGGCCAGTGATGTCGAATTCGACGCCTTGACTCCGCGCCGCGCCGATCAGGATCGAGTTGTTCGGATTGGTGGGGTCCGGCGTCTTAATGTTGGTCTTGGTGATGTCGAAATAGGCGATCGTCGCGGTCAGGCCCTTGTTGAAGAACTCGCCCTTGATTCCCGCTTCCCATTGCGTGCCTTTTTGCGGCGGCAAGGGCTGGTTCGTCGACGCGTTGACGCCATTGTCGTTGCCGGCGCCAAAAGCCTTTGTGTAACTGCCGTAGAACGACAACCACGGCAGTGGTTGGATCAGCAGGCCGACCCGCGGGCTGAAGGCTTCGCTGCGCGCGATGACCGCGCCATAATTGGCCGCGTCGTAGCCGGTCGAGGACTTCGAGCCGTAATCGGCCCAGTCGTAACGGCCGCCGAGCAGCAAATGCGCCTTGTCGTTGAAGGCCGAGATCATGTCCTGCGCGTAGACGCCCTTCCATTCGTCGCGCGCGTAATAGCCGCCGGTGGTGAAGGGAGGCGCGCCGATGATGCCGGGACCATAGGCAGGCGCCCATATGTTGATCGCGCCGAGCGTCGAGATGCTTCCATAGTTGTCGTAATATTGATCGTCCCTAAAGGTATAGTAATCCATGCCGACCAGAATGGAGTGCTTCAATATTCCGGTTTCGAAATTGCCTTTCAGGTCCAGATTGGTCGACAGGGTCTTGAAATGGGCCGGCTCCAACAGGAGATAGCGGGGCAGAACGCCCGTTGCTTCGTTCAGGCCGCTGGCATAGGTTCCCCAAAAGCTCTGGTATGCCTCGCTATAGGAGAATCGGCTCGTCAGGCTCCAATCCTTATTGAAATCATAGACCGCGTTATAGGCGATGCGGGAGCGCAGTTCCTTGTCCGGATTCTGGTTCTGGATCGCCGGCTCGCCGAGATAACGGCTGGTGGGAATCCCCGCCGGCCTGTTGCCAAGAGCCGGAAAACTGTCCTCGTCGTCGGTGCCGGAAAAGCGCTGAAACTGCCCATCGACGGTGATCTTGAACTGTTCGATCGGCCGCCAGGTCACCGACGGCGAGATCAGATAATTCTGGTCGTGCACGAAATTGCGGAAGGAATCATTGCTGAGATATTCGAGGTTGATCCGATACAAAATGGATTTATCGGCGGTCACCGGCCCGGTCGCGTCGACCGTCGTCTTGGTGAAGCCGAAATTACCCACCTGCTCCTGCACGGAATAGTAGGGCGTATCGAGCGGCTTCTTGGTCACCATATTGACGAGTCCGCCGGGCTCGATGCGCCCATAGAGCATCGCCGCCGGACCCTTGATGACCTCGATCGCCGAGAGATTGGCGACGTCGAGATAAAGGTCCTGGTTCTCGCGCAGGCCGTCGCGATAGACGTTCTGGCCGACGTTAAAGCCGCGCACGGTGAAGCTCGGCGGATAGGGAGCGCCGATATTCGCGGAGATACTGCTGACGTTGGTCAGCAAGGCGTCCTGCACGCTGGTGATCTGCTGGTCGTCCAAGGTCTCGCGCGGCACGACCTGGATGGAGAAGGGCGTGCGCATGATCGGAATATTGGTCTTCGAGGACACCGCCGCGACCGGGGGCTGATAGCCCGAGAAACGGTCGCCGCCGCCATCCCGCGCGGGATCGACCTTGGGAGCGGGCGCCGCCGCGACGACGGGAGCGGGTCGGGGCGCCGCCGGCCGCGGACGCGCGGGAGCCGGCCGGCGCGCGACTTGCGGCCGCGCGGGGCCGGGTGTCGGCTTGGGCGCCGAGCGATGCGCGACGCCAATGTCGATGGAGGGCAGGCTCTCCTGCGCCGGAGCCTGGGAAGTGGAGACGATCAGCGCGGCGACGCCGACGCCGCGAAGCAAAAGGCTTCGATGCATGTGTTTTCTCCTTGGGAATTCGCGGGCGCTTCTCGCTTGGCCGGACGCATTTCCAGCTCCAAGAGCGCGTGTTCACGAATGGGGATGTGATTTGAGACGCGGCCCCGCGAGGACGCGCGCGTCCGCGCGGTCGCTTCGAGAAAAAGCGGGTGGGGGAAAAAATTAAGCCGACAAAGGTCCGGCGCGCGCCGGGGCGTTTGGATTGGCCACTTGCCACCCGCGCGCCCGGGCCTTTGTGACGATCGGCGCCGTTCGCGACCAAACCACAAGCGCAATGGCGCCTGGCGAGACATTTTTCAGGGCGACGTCGGCGACGATTTGGCACAACTGACAGACGCCGTCGCAGTCTCGGCGGGCGTCCGTGGCTGGCGAAGGGCTTTGAAGAGCGGCTTCGCCGCTTCGCGCGGCGGCGCAGATCTCCAGGCCGCCTTGGCCATCGCGCGCGTGGGCGTGGAGCGCCGGCGCGAGCAATCGCGCCAGAACGCTCAATCCCACGAGAATGGCTAGAAGCCCGCGCCGCACGAAACACCCCAGCTTGTCTTCGTCGTCCATCGATGCAATGGGCGACCGTCTCCAACAGCGATCAAATTTGGCGCGCCGAAACGCGGCGCCCTCGCGCGATCCGAACTATCAATCGGAATGGAAGAACCGATCGCCGAAATGCTCGTCCGCTCGGCGATTCGCCGCGGCTCCGAACAGTTCCTCCATGCTCATCTCGCGGCGCATGAGGGCGCAACCGGGTTTGGATATTCGAACGAGCCAATCGGCCGCGAAAATTCGGGCCGACGCGAGAATGGCGTCCCTGGCTTCGTTCAGGATCTGCTTCTCGTCGTCGCGGCAGATCAGCGTGGCGTAAAACGCCGAGCCGGACGATCCCCTCGGCGGCGTCGCCTTTAACCAGAAATGCGCGTTCCAGGACAAAGGCGCTTCATCGGACAGGCTTACGAAATCGAGCATTACAAAACTCCCTGACTTACTCCGTGCATCGAGGACCGCGCGATCATCGCGATCAGAATTTCATCTTCATGCCGACATAAAAAGCCCGCGGCGCTCCCGGGATGATGCTGGCGGAACTAGCGAGCACCGCCGCGGGGTTTTGCAACGGCGTTCCCGCGATCAGCGAGTCGCTGACGACCGAGATTGAAGAAATATAGGTGCGGTTGAAGATGTTCTTCACATCGAAATACAGCGTGAACTTTTTCAAATAGGAATTTTCGATGTCGCGGTTGTAATGGATGTCCAAATTGACGACGCCGTAACCTGGCGCCCAAAGAAGATTGCCGTTGTCCATGGGATAGTCGCCGCGATACTGATATTCGATGAAGCCGCCGACGCCCTTGAAGAAGCCATGGGGTTGATCATATGCGACGCGGCCGGTGAACACCTGTCCCGGCACGCCCGGCAGCTTGTTGCCGCTGCGCTGGATGGCGTAGGTCGCGGTCATCGTGTCGTTCAGGTTCTTGAAGAATTGGTCGTTGTAGGTGTAGTTGGCGAGCAGGCGCCAGCCCTCGATGGGCCGCCAGTCGAGCGTCGCCTCCACGCCGCGATGGATCGACGCCGGAATATTGGAACTGTAGGACACGCCATTGGGCGCGAGTTGCGACAGAAACTCGTCGTGCCACCATTCGTGGAACAGCGTGAGTTTGGCGATGAGGTTCTTGCCGGCGGGCGTCCAGTCGAAACCGGCGTCGACGCCCTGGCTGGTTTGCGGCTTCAGCGAGGTGTTGTCGCCGGGATTGCCGGTGCTGTCGGTGAACAAGGCCGACGCGGCGGGGGTCGCGTAGGCCGTCTCGTAGCGGGCGCGGAACAGCCATTCGGGATTGTAGCGATAGGCCACCGTCGCTTCCGGCGCATAGTTCCAATAACTGTGCGCGGCGCTGATCTCCTTTGGCAGCCCCATCAGAACCGGCGAGGTGTAGACGAGCGGATCGCTGTTTCCGTAAATTTTGGTCCAGGTTGAACTGAAACCGACGACCGTGGTGAGTTGCTTCGACCAGGCGATTTCCTCGCGCGCCTT
This sequence comes from uncultured Alphaproteobacteria bacterium, assembly GCA_963699455.1. Lineage (GTDB taxonomy): Bacteria > Pseudomonadota > Alphaproteobacteria > Rhizobiales > Beijerinckiaceae > Methylocystis. The sequence continues at coordinate 159,257 of CAVOTY010000006.1, forward strand.
CAAACCCGTGTCGGATTGAAAACTGTTGGCGATCGACGTTTCGCCGCCGATCGCGCCCTGATTGAAGTTGAAGGGGACGACGTAATAAGAGTCCCAGCTTTGGTGCGCGTTGTTATAGAAAAAGTTGAGATAATGCGTCGCCTGATAACCAAGGATCGGCGCGTGGCTGGTGATGTCCGTGCTGGCGTTGACGCCCACGGTGGGCCCGCGCGTCTGCCAGGTGGGATTGGTCGGCTGCTCCCAGTCGTTATAGTCGTATGACGCCTGCGTGCGCCAGGTCGTGGAATTGTCGAAATCATGCTCGTAGCGCAGGCCGACGTAGTCGCGCACATTGTGCCGGTGCATGCCGATCTCGTCGGGGCTTTGCGTCGAGGCGGCGGGGTAGCCGTTCTTTCCGTTCACGACAAGGACGCCGTTCGCCGGCAACTGCCCGCCCTGGACCGCCGTGCAGAACGGCGCGTTCAAGCTGGTTTGATAGGCGCAGCCGTAACCCCTCTGCCAGGGATTGAGTTGATATTGCATCCAGGTCTCGCGACCGCCCATGTCGCTGAACCAGTCGTTCTGCAAGAGCTTTAGCGTGACGCGGTCGGTCGGGGTCGGCGACCACGTGCCGAGGAAATTGAAGGTCTGGGTGTTGTAATCGGTATGGAAGATATAGCCGTCGCTGCGCACGTCGGAGGCGAACAACGAAAGATCGAAGTCGCCGACCTTCTTGCCGACGACGGCCCAATTTTGGGCGGAGCCATAGCTGCCATATTCGCTGCCGATTTCCGCGCCGTTGATTTCGGCGCCGGTCCGCATGCGGAAATTGACCGCGCCCTCCATCGCGTAATTGCCCCAAAGCGCCGAGGAGCCGCCGCGATAAACATCGACCGCGCCATAGGCGTGCGGGTCCATGTTGAGCGTGTAGCCGCCGCCGCCGTTGGCGAGGGTCATGTTGAAGCCGTCCTCCATCACGACCACGTTGGAGAGGCCGGTCGAGGTGCGAGCGCCGGAGCCGCGAATCTGAATGACCATGTCGCGCGCGCTATTGCCCTGGGCGACCGTGACGCCCGGGCTGTAGTCAAGCAGATCGCCGATGGTGAGAATCGACTCATTGGCGAAGGTCTTGGTGTTGACCGTCGTCACGGTCTGCCCGGGCGGGTCGCGATAGACCGGCAGCTTTTGCCGTTCGGGCGAGAAGCCGGGCGCGGCGGTCTCGACGGGAGCGGCGACGGGCGTTGGCGCTGGCCTCGGCGGCGGCGGCCGCCGCGCCGCCACGGGTCTCGGCTTGGCCGGTGGTCCCGATCGAGATGCGACGGCCCGGGCCGGCGCCGACGGGTGGGGTTTGGCCGCGCCAACGTCTATGGCGGGCAAGGATTCCTGCGCGGCGGTTGGAGAAGCGGCGAGCGCGAGCGCGAACGCGGCGGCGGAAGCGCCGCGCGTGAAATTTTGGTCGACCATGATGTGAATGTCCCCCGAAGGCGCCGTGACGGCGGCCATCATCCCGAGCGGGGCCGAAGCGAAGCGGACTAAGCCCGATTATGCGCGGCCGCGCATGATTCCAGTGGTTCGATGCGCGAAAATGCGCGCATGCGCATGGAATTTAGGCGAGGGCGGGAGGCGCCCTGGGGGCCGCGTTGGGCTCGATGCGGGAATTGGATCGGGGTTGAAATCTATTCTTGAAATATAACCGTGTCGAAAATTCGGCCGCGCCGGTGGTGACGAAAATCATTTCCGGCGCCGGCATGGACGCGCCGGTCACGCACCAGGCGCAATGATCGTGGGCCTGTTTGGGCGCCTGGCCGGCGTCGCCGCCAACGTCCGGCGAGATCGACGCCGCGCCCCGAAGAACCTGGCCGCGGCCGCAATCCTGGGCGGCTCGATGCCCCGCGTCCTTGAACGCGAACGTCGCCGTCGCCGCCTGCAACAGCAGGGCGAGCGAGACGAGGATTGCGTAAAGGGGACCGCGCCGCACGATCGTGACCGCCATCGTCTGGAGAAGATTAAGGCCAAGTTAACGCGGCGACAAATCGAGTCGCAAGTCCTTGATCGGGTTTGTAGACGAATCTCAAAATTAATCTCGGCGACCGTGATATTTTTGCAACACAAGGCCGCCTTTCGAGGCGCGCCGCTTCAAAACTAATGTCAACCAAGCCCGAAACGCCTCTTGACTTGGCTTTTGTTAACATGCTTCGTTTGGGAAATGAGAGTCTTCTCGCGTTCAAAATGGAGCCGCAAGATTGTCGTCGCGCTTTACGCGTTGGCGATGATGGTTGTTGGCGTCTCCGGCGCTGTTCACGCGAGTTCGCATCATCAACCCGCCGCCGTGGCGGGTTTTTCGCAAGGCGGGCACGAGAGGCTCGCCGATTGCGGCGCGCCCGCGCGTGGCGATCACTCGGCGCCAACGCAAGAATGTTGCGCGGCGTGTGTTTTCTCGGCGGTGTTCCGGCAGGCCGATCCGCCCGCGACCAGCGTTGCTTATATTCTTGGTATTGAACAAGAATTTGAAACCCAAACATTTTCAGGGCGCGAGTTTGATCCCCGCCCGGCGGATATAAGGTCTCGCGCGCCGCCCGTTCTCGGCTAAGGCCCCCGCGGCTTCGAGCGCCGGGGCGGCTTTGTCGCCGCCAAAATGCTCGCCAGCATCCCACAGCCAAGTTTCGCCCGCGGGTGAAATCCAGGGTCCTCAAAGGGCCGCTGGCGCAGGTTTCCCCTGCGTGGCGGATGCGGGTTTGCCGCGGCTTCGCCCCGCGCCGGATCCAGGCGCCTTCACATTCGTCTCCGCTCCGGAGGACTACAAATGGCTTTCTTCGATCTCCAGTTCCGCCGGGGAAAATTGGCGACGCCGGCCAAGCCCAAAATTCCGCTCGACCAAAAAGCGTCGGCGGCGCCCGGCGCGGTTCAGGCGGGCGGGTCCAGGCTCTATCACTGGTGTTTCTTCATCCACAAATGGACCGGGCTGTTTGGCGCCGCCTGGCTGGCGGTGCTCGGCCTCACCGGCTTTTTCCTCGATCATCCCAGCTGGCGCTGGCAGTATCAGGCCAAGGCGCCGACTTGGCTGACGACCCAATCGCTCGAACAAAGCGCCAGGCGCGGCGTCGCCAACCTGCTGCAAATCGATCCCGCCGATCGCGACACGCAACTCGCCGGCGGCCCGCGCGGCTTGTGGTTCACCAGCGACGGCGGCGAGCATTGGAGCGCGACCGTCTTTCCCAAGGGCGACCACCCCGCGACCATGGCGATCGAACCCGACCCCGCCATCGGTTGGGACCGGCTGTGGCTGGCCACGGACGACGGCGTTTATGTCTCCGAGGACAACGGCGCCAGCGCCCGCCCGGTCGCGCTGTCGGGCAAATATGTCACCGCGCTGACCGCCGGAACGTCGCACGACGAAATGATCGGCGTGATCGACAAGTCCGAGGTGTTCGGCTTCAAGACGAATAGTCCCGACAAGGTCGAATTCGTCGAATTCTCGGCCCCGGAGCCGGCGGCGCGCCCGGTGGACGTGCAGTTGAATCGCTTCGTGCGCGAATTGCATTTCGGCCGCGGCGTCCATGACCAGATGTCGTCGTTGGTCATGAACGACATCGGCGGCCTCGGCATGTTCATCCTGTCGATCACCGGCTTGCTCTACTGGGGTCTGCCGAAATACTGGAAATATCGGGCCAAGAGCCAATCGAAAGGCGCGGCGGGGGCGAAGAGCGCGAAGGCCTCGAAAGCCGTGAAGAAGGGCACGATCCAGTGGTTGTTCCGCATTCACAGCGCGACGCTGGGGATCGCTTCGGTGCTCATGCTGCTCTACCTCGCGATCACCGGAATCTTCATCGGTCACGGCCGGGAGCTTGGCGATTGGATGAAGGCGACGCGGATTCCTCAAGCCTATCTCACGCCGGCCTTCGGGATACCTTCGTGGAAGGGCTGGATCGACGCCATCGTCGCCTATCCCGATACGCCCGGCGCCTTCACGATCGGCAACCGAGTCGGCCTGTTCACCACCGTGGACAGCGGCCAGAGCTGGGCGCGCGAGGACGGCGCGGACGGCAAGCCTCTCAACACCGCCTCGCGGCTGCGCCGGCTCGGCGACGAGGTGATGATCGTCAATGGCATGGCCGGCCCCTCGATCATTCGCGGCGCCGACATGGTCAATCACGAGGTCGCCCCGACGAAGGGCGGCGAAGGGCGGGGCGGCGGTGAAGGCGGGCGCGGCGCGGCCGATCCAGGTCAGCGGCGCGGCATGGGCGGCATGAGCGGCGGCATGGCCGGCATGAGCGGCATGGCCATGGACGGCGCCGCCCCCAGGGCGGGCGGCCGGCAATCCGGTCGCGGCGGCGGCATGGGAATGGGCGGCATGAGCGGCATGTTCATGCCGTCCGACGTGACGCGCATCGGCAATAAGCTGGGCTGGAAAAACTCGGACAAGCTCGTCGTCACCGACGATTCCGGCGTGGAGGTCGAGAAGATCGCCATCAAGCAGCCCGTCGATCCCGGCGTGCCCTGGTTCAGCTGGTTCCTGCGCCTGCACATGGGCACGATCTTTTGGTCGGAATGGCGCTGGGTGAACGACGTTTTCGCGGTCGGCGCGGTGTTTCTTTCGGTCACCGGCCTGATCCGCTGGTGGCGCAAGAAGTGGGTCTGAACTCCCATTCGAAACAAGGAGTGTCTCCGACTTTTCACTCAGGAAGGACAACAAGATGCGCGCAAAAACTCTCGTTTTAAGTCTTCCCCTGGTTCTCGCCGCGTCCAGTGTCGGCTTTTCGGCGGAGCCCGCCAAACCGCAACCCGTGACCATCCGCTTCGCGCTGCAATCGGGCAATGATCCGGTCGCCTGCGGCCAGGACGTCAAGGGGCTCGGCGTAAACAAGATCAGCGCCAAGCTTCGCGACGCGCGGTTCTATATCTCCGCGCCGGCGCTGCTCGACAAGGCGGGCAAGGAAGTTCCGATCACGCTGGAGCGCAACGACTGGCAATACGCCAATGTGGTCCTGCTCGATTTCGAGAACAAGACGGGTTCCTGCAAGGGCACGGAAGGCATGAACACCGTGATCGCCGGCACGGTTCCGCCCGGACGCTATAAGGGGCTGACCTTCGCCGTTGGCGTGCCCAGCGTCATGAAGGGCGAGGACGGCAAGGACGTCGTGCTCAACCACTCGAACAGCGCGACCGCGCCGGCTCCGCTCGATCTTCAGTCGATGTCCTGGAGCTGGCAGGCGGGACGCAAATTCGTGCGCTTCGAGATCGAGCCGGAGGGCGGCGTCACCCGCAAGCCGCCGCCGCCGCGCGCCGAAGGGGCAAGGGGCGAGGGTGGTCGCGGCGAGGGTGGTCGCGGCGAGGGCGGCGGCCGGCCGGATGGCGGCGAAGGCGCTAGCGCCGAGGGCGGCGGGGGCGGCAGGCCGGAGGGTCCGCGCGAACCGCGCGAGCAGCCGCGGGTAAACGCCGACGGCACCATCACCGTGACCAAGTGGATGCTGCACTTTGGCTCGACCGGCTGCAAGGGCGACGCGCTGATCGGCGAGGTCGTTTCTTGCGCGAGCCCCAATCGCGCGCCCGTGACCCTCGCCGCGTTCGATTCCGCGACGCAGCAGGTCGTGCTCGATTTGCAAGCGCTCGTCGCCGGGATCGATCTCAATCATGACGGCGGCGGCGCCACCGGCTGCATGAGCAACGCGGCGGATCCGGAATGCGCGATGATCTTCGCCAATCTCGGCGTCAACCTCAAGCAAACGGCGCTCGACGCCAATAACCAGGGACAGCCGTCGAAGGCCGGCGGCCATGTCTTCCGCGTCGCGCCGAAAACCAAGCTCGCGGATAAGCAATGAGGCGAAGCGCGCGTCTTTGCGTCGCCGCGGTTTTGTTCGCCGCGGCGCCGGCGCTTGGCGCCGACGGCGCGAGCGACTGGAGCTGGTCGTTGCCGGAATATCTTCCGCCGCCGCGCGTTCCCGCCGACAATCCGATGTCCGAGACGCGCTTTCAGCTCGGGCGGCGATTGTTCTACGACACGCGGCTTTCCGGCAATGGCAAGGAGAGCTGCGCCTCCTGTCATTTCCCCAATCTCGCCTTCACCGACGGGCGAAAGGTGGCGGTCGGCGCAACTGGCGAGACGACGCCGCGCAACGCGCCGAGCATCGCCAATGTCGCCTGGCGCGCGACGCTGACCTGGGCCAACCCAGCGGTGGTGACGCTGGAGGCTCAGATGCTTTTGCCGTTGTTTGGCGAAGCGCCCATCGAAATGGGCGTCAACGACGACAACAAGAAGGAAATCCTCGCGCGGTTCGAGGCCGACGCCAACTATTCCCGCGACTTCGCGAAGAGCTTTCCAGGCGAGGCGCGACCGATAAATTTTGGGAATATCATCAAGGCGATCGCGGTCTTCGAGCGCGGCGTCGTGTCGGTCTCGTCGAAATACGATCTTTATCTCCAGGGCAAGGCGACGCTGACGCCGGAGGAAACGCGCGGCAAGGATCTCTTCTTCGGCGAGAAGGCCGAATGTCATCATTGCCACGGCAGCGTCAATTTCGACGATCAGTTTTATCACGCCAAGACGCGCGAAATCGAAACGCCATTCCACAACACCGGGCTTTATAACATCGGCGGGACCGGCGATTATCCCGAACCCAACCGCGGCGTTTACGAGAACACCGGAAAGCCCGAGGACATGGGCGCGTTTCGGGCGCCGAGCCTGCGCAATATCGCGGTCACCGGCCCCTATATGCACGACGGGAGCGTCGCGACGCTGGAGGAGGTCATCGACATTTACGCGGCGGGCGGCCGCGTCATGGCGAACGGCCCGCTCCAGGGCGACGGTCGCGTCAATCCGCATAAAAGCGAACTCATCACGCCGATCGATCTGGGCGCCCAAGAGAAACGCGATCTCGTCGCCTTTTTGAAGACTTTGACCGATGAAGCCTTTTTGACGTCGTCCCGCTTCGCGCCGCCGGGCAAGGATGGCGCGTCGTTTAATCTTCCCACGAACCCGCGCGAAGCGGCGGCGAGGACGGACCCGCGATGACCATGGTTTCTTCAACGCGTAAATCGCAAGACGATCTGTCGCAAGCGCTGCGACAAGCCATGGAGGCGCATCGGCAAGGCAAGCTGGATTGGGCTGAGTTTATTTACAAGGCGATCCTCAAGACGCAGCCTCGTCACTTCGACGCCCTGCATTTTCTGGCGCTGTTGCGATCTTCGCGAGGATTCAACGTCGAGGCGCACGATATTCTGCGCCGGGCGTTGACGCTGAACCCATGGGTCGCGCCGGCCTGGTCCAATCTCGGGCTGATCCTGCGCAAATTGCGCCGTCCCGAAGAGGCGCTGGCGATTTGCGACAGGGCGCTCGGGCTCGCGCCCGACGACCCCGAGGCGCACAACAACCGCGGCAATACGCTGCGCGAATTGGGCCGGCCGTTGGAGGCGTTGGCGAGCTATGACAAAGCGCTGGCGATCCGTCCCGCCAACGCCGAGGCGCACAACAACCGCGGCGCGGCGCTAAGGGACCTCGGGCGACTGGAGGAAGCGCTGGCGAGTTGCGACAGGGCGCTGGCGATAAGACCCAAGAATCCAGCGGCGCTCACCAATCGCGGCGTCGTGTTGCAAGAACTCAAGCGGTGCGACGAAGCCCTGGCGAGCTACGACAGCGCGCTGGCGATCACGTCGGATCATATCGAGGCGCTCAATAATCGCGGTCTCGCCTTTCTATCCCTCAACCGGCCCGAAGACGCGCTCGCGAGCTTCGACGCCGCGCTCGCGATCGAGCCGGATCATGTCGAGGCGCTTTACAATCGCGGCTGGACTAAACTGTTGATGGGCGATTTCGACGCGGGGTGGCGCGACTATGAGCATCGTTGGAACCGCGCCGACGCGCCCGCGCGCAAGCTCGTCGCCTCATACCCTCGCTGGAACGGAGAGAGCCTCCGAGGCAAGAGCATCATCGTCTATGAGGAGCAGGGCCTCGGAGACGTCATTCAATTCGCGCGCTTGTTAAAATTGCTGGCCTCGATGGGCGCGACGGTCACCTTTCTCGTTTGCGCGTCCATGCATAGGCTATTGCAAACATTGGTCCCGAAGATCGCCTTGATCGATCGGCCGCCCGCTGGCGCGTCGTTCGATTTTCAATGCGCCTTGATGAGCTTGCCGGCGGCGCTTGGATCGCGTTTCGAACCGGCCGCTTCCCAAACCCCTTATTTGACCGCGGAGGCGCCGCTCGTCGCCAAATGGCGGCGGCGCATCGGCGATCACGGATTCAAGATCGGCGTTTGCTGGCAGGGCAATCCCTTCAGCCAAAACGATGTTGGCCGCTTTATACCCTTGCGCGGCTTTGGCGCCCTCGCGGCGATCCCCGGCGCGCGGCTAATCTCGCTACAAAAGAGCCACGGGCTGGAGCAACTCGATGAGCTGCCGCGGGAGTTGAGCATCGAGACGCTTGGCGAGACGTTCGACAAGGGTCCCGACGCCTTCGTCGACACGGCCGCGGCGATGTCATGCCTGGACCTCATTGTCACGGCCGACACCGCCGTCGCGCATTTGGCCGGCGCGCTGGGCCGCCCCGTCTGGGTCGCGCTCAAATACGCGCCGGATTGGCGATGGATGCTCGATCGCGCGGACAGCGCGTGGCATCCGTCGATGACGCTTTATCGCCAGGAAATCAGGGATGACTGGGACCAGGTCTTTATGCGCATCGCCGCGGATATTGAGAAACTGATCGCAACTCGCCAACGCGTTTTCGAAAACGTGGCGTTGACGTCTTGACGAAAAAACACGCGAGGCACAGCGTCACATCACGCTCTCGGAGCACCATGTATTGGTCCGGCGACACATCCATCACGTGACAAACAGGACCGCGCTAGTCGCCGGCGCGGCGATTTGCGTTCTCGTCATGCGAATGCTGTTCGCTAGCGTCGCGCTTGGTCAGGCCGGAACGAGCGACGCCGCCTTTGGCGTCACTTGGGCGACGCAAGGCAAGGTCGCGCCCGACACATCTGTGCCCAATTGTTAGCTACACCCGGTCGTCGCCCCACACGTCTCGCACTTCAGACATGTCCCATTGCGCACGAGCGTAAAATTCGCGCATTCGGGGCAGGCTTCGCCGACAAAGCCCTTCATGCGCGCCTCGGCGCGTTTTTCCGCGACGCCCGAAACCGTTTTCGCGGGTTCCGTCCAGCCGAGTAGCGACAATGGCTCCGCCTCTCCAGGGTCCAGCTCGGTCTTGAGCGCGACGGCGGCGCCGACGTTGCGCGCGGAATGGGCGGCGGGTTCCTTTTTGCTGACCACCGTCAACCTGTCCCCCTTGGAGCGCACCAGACCGCGCGAGATGACGCCCGTTTCCGGCGCGCGGCCTTCGTGCTCGCCCTTGCCGAGCGCGTCATGGCCGATGTCCTCGGGGGACACATGCGCCAGATCGGACCGGCCGAGATAGGAGACGGCGAGTTCGCGGAACACATAGTCGAGGATCGACGTGGCGTATTTGATCGCGTCGTTGCCCTGCACGGGGCCGGCGGGCTCGAAGCGCGTGAAGGTGAAGGCGTCGACATATTCCTCCAGCGGCACGCCATATTGCAGGCCCAGCGAAATCGCGATGGCGAAATTATTCATCACGCTGCGGAACGCCGCGCCCTCCTTGTGCATGTCGATAAAAATTTCGCCGAGGCGGCCGTCGGCGTATTCGCCGGTGTGCAGATAGACCTTGTGGCCGCCGACCGTGGCTTTCTGGATGTAGCTCTTGCGCCGGTTTGGCAGTTTCTCGCGTTCGCGCACCACCTGATGCACGATGCGCTCGACGATGCGCTCGGCCATCGTCGCCGCGCGCGCCGGCGCATTGGCCGCTATCAATTCCTCGAGGCGATCGGACGCGTCCTCTTCCTCGTCGTCGCCGGAGATCAATTGCGACGACAACGGCTGCGACAGTTTCGAGCCATCGCGATAAAGCGCGTTGGCCTTGAGCGCGAGACGCCAGGAAAGCAGATAAGCCGCTTCGCAATCCTCGATGCCCGCGTCGTTGGGCATGTTGATGGTCTTGGAGATCGCCCCGGAGATAAAGGGCTGAGCCGCCGCCATCATGCGGATATGCGATTCGACGGAGAGATAACGCTTCCCCGTGCGCCCGCATGGATTGGCGCAGTCGAAAACCGCGTAATGCTCGGGCTTTAGAAACGGCGCGCCTTCAAGCGTCATCGCGCCGCAGATATGCGCATTGGCCGCATCCATCTCCGCGCGCGAGAAGCCAAGCTGCGACAAGAGATCGAAATTCTTGTCCTCCATTACGTCGGCGGGGATTTTTAGCGCGCCGGTGAGAAAGTCGGCGCCGAGCGTCCACTTGTTGAAAACGAATTTTATGTCGAACGCGCCCGCCAGCGCCTTTTCGACCACCGCCAGCTTCTCGTCGGTGAATCCCTTGGCGCGCAGGGAGCCGGTGTTGATCGCCGGCGCGTTGGACAGCGAGGCGTGACCGACCGCGTAGGCCTCCATCTCGGCGATCTCGCTTGCTCGATATCCAAGCGTGCGCAGGGCTTCCGGCACGGCGCGGTTGACGATCTTGAGATAGCCGCCGCCGGCGAGCTTTTTGAACTTCACCAGAGCGAAGTCAGGCTCGATGCCAGTGGTGTCGCAGTCCATCACCAGACCGATCGTGCCCGTGGGCGCGATGACGGTGACCTGCGCGTTCCGATAGCCATGGAGTTCGCCTTGGCGCAGCGCGGACTCCCAGGCTCGCTCGGCGGCCTCGCACAGCGCCTTGTCCGAGCAGGACGCGTGATCCAAGGGGGTCGGCGCGATTGACAAGTTTTCATAGCCCGCGCGCGCGCCTAGCGCGGCGCGATGGTGGTTGCGAATGACCCGCAACATGGGCTCGCGATTCTCCATGAAGCGCGCGAAGGGACCGCGCTCCTTGGCCATTTCGGCCGACGTCGCGTAAGCGACGCCGGTCATGATCGCCGCCAACGCGCCCGCGATCGCCCGGCCCTCGTCGCTGTCGTAGGCGACGCCGGACGACATGAGAAAACCGCCGACATTGGCGTAGCCAAGTCCCAGCGTGCGGTAGTCATAGGAGAGTTGCGCGATCTCGCGCGAGGGAAACTGCGCCATCAGCACCGAGATTTCCAACACGACGGTCCACAGGTGAACGGCGTGTTCAAAGGATTTGATGTCGATGCGCTTCGTCGTCTCGTCACGGAACTGCAGGAGATTGAGCGAGGCGAGATTACAGGCGGTGTCGTCGATGAACATATATTCCGAGCAGGGATTCGACGCCCTGATCTCACCGCCGGCCGGGCAGGTGTGCCAGTCGTTGATCGTGGTGTGGAACTGAACGCCAGGGTCGGCCGAAGCCCAGGCGGCATAGCCGATCTTGGCCCATAGATCGCGCGCTTTCAGCGTCTTCGCGGGCTTGCCGTCTAGACGGCGGATCAGCGTCCAGTCCTTGTCGTCCTCCACGGCGCGCAAGAAGTCGTCGGTGACGCGCACGGTGTTGTTGGAGTTCTGTCCGGAGACCGTGAGATAGGCCTCGCCATCCCAGTCGATGTTGTAAGATTCGAAGTCGATGTCCTTGTAGCCCTGGCGGGCGAATTGGATCACTCGCTTGATCAAGCCGTCCGCGACCTCGTCGCGGCGCGCGGCCTTGATCTCGCGTTTCAAGGCCGGGTTCATTTCAGCGTTGAAGCAATCGTCATTGGAGCCCTGGCAGTTCACGCAGGCGCGCAAAATGGCTTTCAAATGCTTCTTGACGATCTTCGATCCAGCCACCAACGCGGCGACTTTCTCCTCCTCCTTCACCTTCCAGTCGATGAAGGCCTCGATGTCGGGATGGTCCACGTCGACCACCACCATCTTGGCGGCTCGGCGCGTCGTGCCGCCCGATTTGATCGCGCCCGCGGCGCGGTCGCCGATCTTGAGGAAAGACATCAGCCCCGACGAAGCCCCGCCGCCCGAAAGCCGCTCGTTCTCCCCACGCAGCTTCGAGAAGTTCGATCCGGAGCCGGAGCCGTATTTGAACAGCCGCGCCTCGCGCACCCAAAGGTCCATGATGCCGCCGTCGTTCACGAGATCGTCGGCGACCGACTGGATAAAGCAGGCGTGCGGCTGCGGGTGTTCGTAGGCGCTTTTGGATTTGACAAGTTTTCCATTGGCGTGGTCGACGTAAAAATGCCCCTGGCCGGGGCCGTCGACGCCGTAAGCCCAGTGCAGGCCGGTGTTGAACCACTGCGGCGAATTGGGCGCGGCCATTTGCTTGGCCAGCATGAAGCGCAACTCGTCGCTAAACGCTTGCGCGTCTTCCTCGGTGTCGAAATAGCCGCCCTTCCAGCCCCAGTAGGTCCAGGCGCCCGCGAGGCGGTCGAACACTTGCCGCGCGCTGGTCTCGCTGGTCGAACGCTGTTCCTTTGGCAGCGCGGCCAACGCCTCGGCGTCGGCGACGGAGCGCCACAGGAAGGAGGGGACGCTAGTTTCCTCGACACGCTTTAACTTCGCGGGAACACCCGCCTTGCGGAAGTATTTTTGCGCCAAAACGTCGGCGGCGACCTGGCTCCAAGATGCGGGAACCTCGATATTATCGAGCAAGAAAACGACCGATCCATCGGGGTTGCGGAATCTCGCTCTTGGTCGCGCGAAACTCGATCAACGCATAGGGAGACTGGCCAGAGGTCGTAAAGCGCCGCTCGATCTTCATTTCATTCAATTCCTTGATTCTCGCGCGGGGAATGTCGCGCGGTCGGACGGTTTGGATCGCGTCGGCCTTGGGTCTCGACGCGACGAGCACCCCGGGGCGGACGCCCTTGCTGGGACGCTTTCAATCAAATTCACTTGGAAACACGGTCTGACATACCAACACGCGAATAGAAGCCGGCTGCTCGCTAGCCTTATTAACGCCGCTCCGATTTTGCGTCGTCTCGTCATCCGCTATGGGGCTAGAGTGCGCGAAACTTCTCAACTCGTCAAGATATAGCGCAAGAATTCCTTCAAACTCCTATATCTTGTAAAAAACAGTGGACATCGGGGAAAACTCCGACTTTCCCGCTTCGAGAGGGTTGCCCCGCGCGAAAAATTCCGCAAGCGGCCCGCGCGGCGAATATTTTTAGTCATTCACGCCCTGACGAAGCCCGAGCGCGTGCTTGACCCGCGCCTTGACGTGGGGCGTCGCGGCGCCTTTATGTGCGCCGGGGGTCGCCGCCGGGGGCGACGTAGCCTTAGGAGAATCGCTCATGTCTTTTGTCGCCTCGCGCCGCGTGTTTTTCGTCGCGGCCCTGTCCTTTATTCTTCCCGCGACGGCGCTGGCGCATGGTCCCTCCCGCCAAAAAGTAGTGGAGAAGATCGAAATCGATGCACCTCCCGCCAAGGTCTGGGCCATCGTTGGCAATTTTGGCGATCTTTCCTGGCTGCCGGGGATCGCGAAGACCGAAAGCACGGGCGGCAATACGCCGGACCAGACCAAGCGCAAGTTAACCCTTTCAAACGGCGGCGTGATCGAGGAAACTCTGACCAAATACGACGACGCCGGCCAGTCGCTCGCCTATAGAATTAATCAGGTCGACGTGAAGGTTCTCCCCGTCAATAATTATTCCTCGACGATCACCGTGAAGGCGGTCGATGGCGGCAAGAGCGAAGTCGAATGGAAGGGCGCCTTCTACCGCGGATTCATGAACAACGACCCGCCGCCCGAACTGTCCGACGAAGCCGCGTTGAAGGCGGTCACCTCGCTTTATAAGGCGGGACTGGCGTCGCTGAAGGCCAAGGCCGAGGCCAAGTAAGCCGACGTCACGGGTCGGCGGTCGGTTTGTGAGACGTGGAGCGCCATCGATGTCGCCGTTCGCCCAATTTCAAGGCGTTGCAACCCTGGCCGCGGCGCTCGCGCTGTTTCCGCTCGCCGCGCACGGCCATGGAGCGACGCCGCAGAAGGTCGTGGAAACCATCGAAATCGCCGCGCCTCCTTCCAAGGTCTGGGCGTTGGTCGGCGATTTTCAGAACATGTCCTGGCTGCCCGGCGTGGCGAGGACCGAGGGCGAGGGCGGCGTCACGCCCGAACTCGCCAAGCGGAAACTGATATTGGCCAGCGGCGCCGTGATCGAGGAGCGCCTGGTGCAATATGACGCGACCGCGATGTCGCTACGATATTTGATCGAGCACGTCGATTTCAGCGTGCTGCCGGTCGGCAATCTTTCCGCGACGTTAACCGTGCGGCCGGTCGCGAGCGGCTCCGTCGTCGAATGGAAGAGCCGATTCTATCGCGCTTTCCCTGGCGGCAACCCCCCCGAGCAATTTACCGACGAAGTCGCGGTAAAGGCGGTCTCCACGCTGTTCAAAAGCGGCCTCGCGGCGCTAAAGGCGAAAGCGGAGCGCGAATGAGCGTTCGCGCCTCGCTCGCGGTGATTCTGCTAGCGGTCGAAGTCGCCCAAGCCGACGAAGCCTATGTCCCAAATCAGTCGGGCGACGATCTGACCATCGTCGATCTCGTCTCGATGTCGCCCGCCGCGACGCTGCCGATTGGCGGCAAGCCGGCCGGGATCGCCGTCAGCCGGGATGGAGCATGGGTCTACGTCACCAGTCCCGAGGGGCGCTTTGTGTCGGTGATCGACGCCAGGGCGCGGCGCGTGGTCAAGCGCATCGTCGTCGACGGACTGCCGTTCGGGATCGCGGTTTCGCCCGATGGGCGCATCATATACGTCGCCGACATGAACGGGCGCGAGCTTCAGGAGATCGACCTTCAAACGGATAAGCGCCGACGCGCCGAGATCGGTGCCGTGCCCTCGGGGGTCGCCGTGACCCCGGACGGGAGTTCCGTCCTCGTCGCGGCGCGCGACGATAACGCCCTGGTCATCGTCGACGCCGTGAATTTCGCTCGCGCCGCGAAACTCGGGGTGGGCAGGCATCCCTATGGCGTCACCGTGGATGGGGAAGGCGCGAGAGCTTATACCGCCAACGTCGAATCGAACGATGTGAGCGTCGTTGATATAAAAGAGCGCAAGCTCGTCGCGACGACACCTGTCGGGAGCCATCCCTATGGCGTGGCGCTCGCCAATGGCCGCGCTTTTGTCGCCAATCAATATTCCGAAAGCGTGAGCGTGTTCGACCTCTCGACCTTCGCGCCCGTCGCGACGATCAAGGTCGGCGAATACCCTGAAAGCGTGGCGGCGAGCCGCGACGGCGCCGAGATCTACGTGACCAACTGGTTTTCCAACGACATCTGGTCGATCGACGCGGAGAAGTCTAAAAGTGCTGGGCAAAGCGCCGACTGGCGACGGGCCGCGCGCTTTTGGGGCGTTCGTGCGCGCGGTCGAATAGTCGGGTCGCCTCTGGACATCGGCGCCTTCAGACGCGATAAGGACGAAGAACCCATGGGACGCGAGGCGCATGTCTTATCTAGTTCGACTTTTCACCTGGTGGAACCGAGCGACGCTCAGCACGGGACTGTGGACGATGCTCCACGGCGAACGCGTCGGCGAGGATGAGTTCGGCAACGTCTATTACCGCGCGCGCGGCGGAAAGATCGACCCGGCGCTCGGGTTCGAGCGCCGCTGGGTGATCTACAAGGGCCATGCCGAAGGCTCCAATACGCCCACGGGTTGGTATGGCTGGCTGCACCATACCTTCGACACGCCGCCCACCCAGGAATCATACAAACCCAAGGAATGGGAACTCCCATTCCAGGAGAATATGACCGGCACGCCGTTGGCCTACCGTCCGCCGGGGTCCGTGCTGGCCGCAGGGCGTCGTCCGCCCACGGGTGGCGATTACGACGCATGGCGCCCCGAGGGTTGAGTCCTCGTCCCGCCGCGACCAAGCGCGCCGCGCTGTTCTTTTCGCTTCTCGAACACGGAAACGCCTTTGTCTCATGCTTTTCATGCGCTCGGGAGCAAATTGTTTTTCGCGGATATGGCGGCGCGGTGACACGAATGTTTTTGCGATTTGATCTGTCGTTTCCTTGGCGCGGCGCGGTCTTCGCGGCGACGTTGGCGTGGCTCGTTCCCTTTTCGGCCGCCGCGGACCCGATTCGCCATCCAACCGCGGTGTTCGCGGGTTTGGACAAGACGACGGGACGCATCATCAACTTCGATGTCGCGATCGACGAAACCGTGCAATTTGGCACGCTTCAGGTGACGCCACGCGTTTGCAACACGCGCCCGCAGACCGAGGCTCCGCAGACGACGAGTTTTGTCGAGGTCGACGAACAGGTCTCCAAGCCGGATCAGAAGCGGGGCCAGGGCGCCAACGCGAAAGCCGAATCCAAGGAGGCCAAGCGCGTATTTTCCGGTTGGATGTTCGCGGCGAGCCCTGGCCTGCATGGCGTCGAACATCCCGTGTATGACGTTTGGCTTGTTGACTGCAAGGGTGGCAAGGAAGCGGTCGCGCAAGACTCGGCGCCGGCGGCTCCCGCATCGGATGGCAAGCGCGGATCGGGCCGCGCTCGCAAGGTCGAACCGGCGGCCCCGGCCGCGGTCGAGGCGCAGCCGATAGGGCCGGCCGACGAGCCAGTGTTCAACACGGCCGCTGGGGCTGGCGAAAACGCCGATGCCGCGAAGTCGAAGCGAAAGCCAAAACCTAAATCCAAGCACAAGAAGCGCGAGGCGCAACCTTCCGAGCAACCCGCGCCGGCCCAACCCGCCGCCGATCCAGGTGTGTTTTAGCGTCGAAGCGCGGCCAGCGCGGTCGCTCCGCGCACGCGCTCCATCGCTGGCCAAGCCAGGAAATTTCCGGTCGGCGGCCGCATCGCCGCGCGGAGCCGCGAAAGGTAGTCTTCGCGCGACACTTCGGCCGCGCCGAGAGACGCTAGATGCGAGGTCATGAATTGCGTGTCCAGCAGGCGAAACCCGCCGGTCCGCAGCCGAGCCACCAGATGCGTGAGCGCCACCTTCGAGGCGTCGGTCTCGCGATGGAACATGCTTTCGCCAAAAAACGCCGCGCCCAGCGCGACTCCGTATAGGCCGCCCACGAGTTCGACCGTCGCGCCAGCACTCCACCGTGTGGACGGCTCCGAGTTCGAAAAGCGCGCGATACAGCCGTCTGATTTCGCGGTTGATCCAGGTGTTTTCGCGGCCTGGGGCGGGAGCGGCGCAGGCGTCGATCACGGCGTCGAAATCGCCGTCCACGCGCACTTCAAACCAATCTCGGCGCACGATCTTGGCGAGCGAGCGCGAAACGACGAAATCGTCCAACGGAAATATGGCGCGCTCGCGCGGCTCGACCCAGAACAATTCTTCGTCGTCGGCGCTTTCGGCCATGGGGAAGAGTCCCATGGAATAGGCGCGCAGCAGAATTTGCGGAGTGATTTCGACAGGAGCGCCGCGTCGGGACATGGACCTGAGTTTATCGCATCCGCGTCATTTGGCGAGAGGCGCTAGGACGTGTTCGCGGGCGCCGCGAAATATTGCTGGTTCGAAGCGCTTTTTTTGCAATCTCACGGGGCCGATTCACGGCGTCGTAACCATCGGCGAAGATCTTCAGGCATTCTCGGACCCCGCGTCCACACAAAGGGCGCTTTTGATCGAGAAAATGCATCCGATTCTCGGCGTCGAGCCAAATCCACAAGAGGTTCCACTAAATGTCAACGAAATCGGCAATTATTATTGCATCGGTCGGCGCGTTGTGCCTGTCGCTCGGCGCCTGCGCCAGCACCGGTCCGGCCACGCCGCAGGCGGCTGTGATGCCAGGGAAGGGTAAATCTTACGCCGCGTTTCAACGTGATGACGCTTATTGCCAAAACTCGGCGCAGAACGCGACCGGCGGGCAATCCCCGGGTCAAGCGGCCAATGACGCGCAAATCGGCACCGCGGTGGTCGGCACCGCGCTTGGCGCCGCGGCGGGCGCGGCGATTGGCAGCGCCTGGCATCGCCCGGGAACGGGCGCGGCTGTCGGAGCTGGCGAGGGCCTGTTAGCCGGCACCGCCATCGGCGCCGGCAACGCCAGGGCGGCGGGCGGCGCGGTGCAGGCGCGCTATGACCGGGTGTACTCGCAATGCATGGCGGCCAAGGGTAACGATGTGGGCGGCGGTCCCGGCTACGGAGCGGGCTACGGCCCCGGTCCTGGCTATGGCCCCGGTCCGGGCTATGGCCCTGGTCCGGGCTATGGTCCAGGTCCCGCGGCCTATGGATATGGAGGCCCCGGACCCTTTTGACGCCGCGGGCGCCCCTGGTCCCGTCGCATGAGAAAATTAAATGGCCCGTGCGTCGCGCGGGCCATTTTGTTGGCTCGCCCGATCACCACCCTACCTGAATAGCGCCAATTCAAGAGGATGCCCCAATGACCGGTTCCGATAAAGTCACGCTGTACCATTCGCCGCGCACCCGCTCCCAAGGCGTGCAGGCGCTCCTGGAGGAGCTTGGCGCGCCCTATGAGCTGCATGTGTTGAATATGAAGCTCGATGAGCAGCGCAAGCCGGCGTATTTGGCGATCAATCCATTGGGCAAGGTGCCGGCCATCGAACATCGGGGCGCCGTCGTCACCGAACAGGTGGCGATTTACATTTATCTCGCGGATGCATTTCCAGGAGCGGGCCTCGCGCCGGCGATCAATGACCCGCTACGCGGGCCGTATTTGCGTTGGCTGGTCTTCTATGGATTCCGCCTTCGAGCCGGCGTTGATCGACCGCGCGCGAAAAGTCGACCCGGGCATGCGGGCCATGAGTTCCTATGGCGACTATGACGCGGTGATCGCCCTGGTTCGGAGTCAACTGGCGAAGGGTCCCTATCTTTTCGGCGAGCAAATGACCGCCGCCGATATTTTGTGGGGCACCGCGCTGGGGTGGACGACGAGCTTTGGCTTGGTCCCGCGCACGGAAGAAATATCCGCTTATATCGATCGCATCGCGGCGCGGCCGGCGGTCGTGAAAGTCAGCAAGCAAAACAACGAACTGGCGGCGGCGCACCAGGCCGCGGCGCAAGGCTAACGGATGCGAAACGGCGACGGTTAATCGCGTCTTTACTCTTAATTTCCTAGGCTCGTTCATAGTCGTGGAACAAGCCGCCTTTTTTAAAAAAAGGCGGGCTCACTCGGCCCGAGGCGACAAAGAGCTTAGCAACAACCATGACGCGTAGCGAAACTTTTGGCACCGCTTCCAACCCCTATCGTGATTTCGCGCGTCGCCGCGCCGCGGAGGCTCTCGGATTACTGACGCTCGCCGGGTGCGTGGCGCTTGGCCTGGCGCTGCTCACCTGGTCGGTGCGCGACCCCTCGTTCAATCAAGCCACCGACGCCAAGGTGCGCAATCTGCTCGGACTGCCCGGAGCGGTCATCGCCGACCTGTTCATGCAGTTGATCGGCGTCGCGACTAGCGCGGCGCTCATGCCGATCGCGGCGCTTGGCGTTCGTTTGCTGTCGCACCGGGGCGTCGAGCGTGGCGGATTGCGTTTTTGCCTTTGGCTGATCGGCATTGTTTGCGCGGCGACGGCCGCTTCATTGTTGCCGGTCACCGACCGCTGGCCGCTGCCGTCGGGGCTCGGCGGCATCGTCGGCGACGCAATTCTGTCGGTCCCGCGTCACGCCCTGGGCGGCAATCGCCTCGTCTTGGCGCTGATTGGGCTGTGCGCGATCGGAGGCGCCATACTGACGCTGACCGGCGCCGCCGGCTATGGTTTTGAAAGCGAGGCGGACATTCGCCGCGAATCGCGCGAGCAGGCTCGCGAGTCGCAGCCAAGCCCGCGCGGTCTTAAGCTGAGCGACGATCGCGACGACGAAGACGACACCGCCGGCGAACCCGGCTCCGCGCTGGTGACGCTCGGCGCGCTTTTGCACGTTGGTCTGACAATCCAAGCCTTCCTGCGGCGCGGCTGGGCGCGGGCGAGAGCCAGTGCTCCAGAGGCGGCGGCGGAGCCCAGCTTCGACGCGCGGCTGCCGCCCGAGGCGGAGCGCCGGGAGCCCATTTTCGAAGACGCCGACGAGTTCCATTTTTCCGCCCCCCAGCGGCGCGCCGAATCCAGCGTTCAGGATGCGCCGCCGCGCTCCAGCGCCGCCGCGCCCGCGCAAGCGATCGAACCGGGCTCCGCCGTCGGGGCCAAGCAACCAATTCGCGAGCGCGCGAAAACGATTCGGGCAGGGGCGCCGCGGCGAGGGATTACGAACTCCCCGCCCTGGAACTGCTCGCCGAGCCGAAAAAACCCGCCGGCGCGACCAAGATGTCGCAGGACGCGCTCGAGGAAAACGCGCGCGTTCTCCAAGGCGTGCTGGACGATTTTTCGGTGCGCGGCGAAATTATTAATGTGCGACCCGGCCCCGTCGTGACCCTTTTTGAGTTGGAGCCCGCGCCGGGCATCAAATCGTCGCGGGTGATTGGTCTCGCCGACGACATCGCGCGCTCGATGTCGGCCGTTTCCGCCCGCGTCGCGGTGGTGCCCGGTCGCAACGTCATTGGCATCGAGCTCCCCAATCAGCGCCGCGAGATGGTGTTTCTGCGCGAATTGCTGGCCTGCGAGGACTTCGCCAACTCCAAGCACAAGCTCGCCATCGCGCTTGGCAAGACCATTGGCGGCGAGCCGGTGATCGTCGATCTCGCGCGCATGCCTCATCTTCTGGTCGCGGGAACCACGGGCTCGGGCAAGTCGGTCGCCATCAACACGATGATCCTGTCGCTGCTTTACCGGCTGAAGCCGGACGAGTGCCGGTTGATCATGGTCGATCCAAAGATGCTGGAGCTTTCCGTCTACGACAACATTCCGCACCTCCTGACGCCGGTCGTCACCGATCCAAAAAAGGCGGTGGTCGCGCTCAAATGGGCGGTGCGCGAGATGGAGGATCGCTACAAAAAAATGTCCAAGGTCGGCGTGCGTAACATCGATGGATTTAACGCGCGCGTCAATGAGGCGCGGTCGAAGGGCGAGGTCATTACCCGCACCGTTCAGACCGGCTTCGATCCGGAGACGGGCGAGGCGATCTTCGAGCGAGAGGAAATGGACCTCGCGCCCTTGCCCTATATCGTCATCCTCGTCGACGAGATGGCCGATCTCATGCTCGTCGCGGGCAAGGATATCGAGGGAGCGATACAGAGATTGGCGCAGATGGCGCGCGCCGCCGGCATTCATTTGATCATGGCGACGCAGCGTCCATCGGTCGATGTTATCACCGGCACGATCAAGGCTAATTTTCCGACGCGCATCTCCTTCCAGGTGACGAGCAAGATCGACAGCCGCACGATCCTTTCGGAAATGGGCGCCGAGCAGCTGCTGGGGCAGGGCGATATGCTTTACATGGCCGGCGGCGGGCGCATTTCGCGCGTGCACGGGCCATTTGTCTCGGATGGAGAGGTGGAGCAGATCGTCGCGTATTTGCGCACGCAGGGCCAGCCGCAGTATCTCGAAGCGATCACCAGCGAGGAGGAGGCGGCCGAAGCCGCGGATGAGCCGCTCGCCAGCCCCGGCTCCATGGACGCCGAGGAATCAGGCGATCTTTACGACCGCGCCGTGGCGATCGTGCTGCGCGACAAAAAATGCTCGACGAGCTACATCCAACGCAGGCTTTCCGTGGGATACAACAAAGCCGCGTCTCTCGTGGAGCAGATGGAGAAGGAGGGGGTGGTGAGCCCCGCCAATCATTCCGGCAAGCGCGAAATTCTGGTGGGCGGCGGGATCGATCGCGGCGCGTTCGACATCGAGGCGGCCGAGTAGGCGAACCAACGCTTCGACGCATTGGCTAATCGCCGGGGCGACGATTAGCCCCGCTTAAAGCATGCGTCCGCGTTCGGCGGTCCGCGCGAAAATCGCTTGTACCGCAATTTTTCACTGGCCGCCTCGCGGCGTCGCGCATTGGGCAGCGCTTGTCGCGGCGCGCGCCCTCGACGCGATTGCTCGCGACCGACGCATTTCCTGGCTTCGATTTCCCGCCTCGGCGAAACGCCCGCGTTGCCCGCGGCGACTCACTCCACGGCCAAAATCATCAAATGCACACCAGGTTGTGTTGATTGTTTTTACAACTATGAGTAGTATGCGAATCACACCTGCCGAGAGTGTCCAAATCGTTAAAAAATGTTCCCGCGTCCAAAGCGTGTCGAGTCTCTAAAAAGCACAACCACAGGTTTTTTGCGTTCGTTGCGCGTCTAGGCGGGCTGGGTAAGGCCCGCGCAATCCCAAGAGCGCTGTTTACACCAGAGCGCGCGCCCGATGGCGCGTGAAGGAAGTCGTTCGCCTTTAAAATCCCACAGGGGGCTGCATTGACTGAATTTTATCTCACCGACGAACGTTGGACGCTGATCGCCTCGCATGTGCCGGGCAAGGAGGGCGACCCCGGCTGCCGTGGGCGCGACAATCGCTTGTTTATCGAAGCGGTGCTCTGGATTGTCCGCACGGGTTCGCCCTGGCGCAATCTGCCGTCGAATTTCGGCAAATGGTACACAACCTACACGCGCTTCCGGCGCTGGAGCAAAAAGAACGTTTGGCGGGAGATCTTCGCGAGGCTCGCCCAGGACGAGACATGCGAGTATTTTTTCGAGGACGACGCCATTCGCTATTCGCCGCTGCGATCCTTGCTCCGGGACGCCGGCTCGATCGAGGCTCCCGCCGAGGAGAAAGTGCAAGCCGCGTGACGCGGCGAGCGCCTCCGCCGCAAGCTCAATTTTGCGATTGCGCCCGCGCCATCGCGATTTTGAACCGCGTTTCAATGGCCTCGTCGCCGCCGCCGGAGCGCGCGCTCCGGATGGGCGCGGCGCCGAGGTAATCCAGCGCCACCGCGACCCGCACGTAACCGTCGTCGGGAGACATCTTGCGCGTGGCGTCGAAGCCGACCCAGCCCAATCCTTCGACATGGGCCTCCGCCCAAGCGTGATTCGCCGTCTCCACGTCCTGTCCATCGGGGAGTTTGAGATAGCCGCCGACGTAGCGCGCGGGTATTTCAAGCGCGCGCGCGCAAGCGATGAAGACATGCGCGAAATCCTGGCGGCCGCCAGTTCCGCGCGCGAACGCCTTGGTCGCCGGCGTCTCCACGTTCGTCGCCGCCGCGTCGAATTCCATCGCCTCGTGCTGCGCCGCCATCAATGCGTGCAGGCGATCGAGCGTGGCGGTTTCGTCCGCGGCCGCTTGCCGCGCGAAATCCCGCAACCTCGCGTCGGCGGTCGTCAACGCCGTGTCGCGCAGATAGAGTTCGGGCGGGAAACGCTCGACCGCCCCGCGCGTCACGCCCAAGGTGTCGAAGGTCTCGACCTCTCCCTCGACCAGCGTCGTCAACGCGTCCATCGGACCATCGGTCGAGAAACCGTGCAGGATATTGCCGAAAGCGTCCTCGCGCTGATACAGGCGGCAGTCGCGATCCACCTCGATGCGCCAGTTCAAGACGCGCTGGCTGTTGCAATTGCGCGGCGTCAGCAAAAGCTTTTGCACGGCCGTCTTGGCGGGTTCGCTGAAGCGGTGGATTGTCTCGTGTCGAATGCGCAACAACATGATGGCGGCCAGTCCTCGCTCAAAACAAATATTGCTCGGAGACCAACACGCCGAGTCGCGCGTTCTCGGAGATGAACTTGCCGATAAATTCATGGAGACCGCCCTGGAAAAGGCTCTCCATCGACATGTTCTCGAGATCGCCGTGGATCGAGCGGGCGTGGCGTTGCGCCTGTCCCTGGCGCCCGTGCGTGTTGGCGAGGCGGTCCAGATTGCGCACGACGCTTTCGTAACAAGAGATCAACGAGCGCGGCATCTCCGGGCGCAGGATCAACAGATCGGCGACCAACCAGGGTTTCAGGCTCTGGCGATAGACCCAGTGATAGGCGGTATGCGCGGAAACGGCGCGCAGGATCGCGGTCCACTGGAAATAGTCGAGCGTGCCGCCCACCACTTCCTTTTCGGGAAGCAGCAACTGGTATTTCACGTCGAGCAGGCGCGCGGTGTTGTCGGCGCGCTCGATGAACAGTCCGACGCGCGAAAACCAGTAAGCGTCGTTGCGCAGCATGGTGCGATAGGCGCCGCCGTCGTAGACGAGCGACACCTGCTTGACGAAATCGAGGAAGCGCATGAGGTCTTCGCTGGATTTCGCGCCGCGTGAACGCTCCAGGGCCTGCATCTCCAGATAGCCGCCGTTGATCGCCTCCCACATGTCGATGGTAAGCGCCGTGCGCACGGCGCGCGCATTGGTGCGGGCGAGTTCGATGCAATTGCGAATGGAGCCCGGATTATCGGGCGCGAACGCCAGGAATTCGATGACATTGGTCTCGTCGAGAGGCCGGCCGGTCGCCTCGAAGGCGCTCGCCGAGCCCGCGGACAGGAGTACGCTTTCCCACTCGCTCTCGGCGCCGCCATAGGCCTTTGGCAGCGACGCGAGGCGCCGCGAGGCCTGGATGACGCGCGCGAGAAAATCGGCGCGCTCCATATAACGCGCTAGCCAGTAAAGATTGTCGGCGGTGCGTGAGAGCATGGATCGGACTCTGAAGGTGGTTGAAAACAATTCCGTCGAGATCCGGACCCGGCGGGCGCGCCTTTTTTAGAACCGGGCCGTCATGCGACGACCGAAACGTCGTCCACCACCCAGGTGTCCTTCGTTCCGCCGCCCTGACTGGAGTTCACGATCAGCGAGTTTTCGGTCATGGCGACGCGGGTGAGCCCGCCAGGCACGACGCAAACATCGGTGGCGCCCTGCAAGACGAAGGGACGTAGATCGACGTGGCGCGGCGCGACGCCGCTCTCCAGTGAAATCGGGCAGGTGGACAGCGCCAGTGTCGGCTGGGCGATGAAGTTGTCCGGGCGGTCGGCGAGCTTTTTCGAGAATTCGTCGAGTTCCGCCCGGGTCGCCTGCGGTCCGACCAACATGCCGTAGCCGCCCGAGCCGTTCACCTCCTTGACCACCAATTCGGCGAGATGCTCGAGCACATATGCGACCGCCTCCTTCTCGCGGCACCGCCAGGTCGGCACGTTTTGCAGCAGCGGCTCCTCGCCGAGATAGAAGCGGATCACCTCGGGGATGTAGGTATAGATCGCCTTGTCGTCGGCGACGCCCGCGCCGACTGCATTGGCAAGCGTCACATTGCCCGCGTTGTAGGCGCCCATCAGGCCGGCGACGCCCAACGCTGAGTCCGGTCGAAAGGCGAGGGGATCGAGAAACTCGTCGTCTATGCGGCGATAGATGACGTCGACGCGGCGCGGCCCTTCGGTCGTGCGCATGTAAACCACGTTTTCGCGCACGAACAGGTCGCGGCCCTCCACCAGCTCGACGCCGAGTTTGTCGGCCAGGAACGAATGTTCGTAAAAGGCCGAATTGTATTGGCCGGGCGTTAGCAGCACGATCGTCGGATCGCGCGCCGCGGCTGGCGCGGCGACCGAGCGCAGCGTCGCCAGCAGTTGATCGGGGTAATTCTCGATCGGCGCCACCTTGTGCATCGCGAACAGCTCGGGAAACAGCCGCAACATGACCTCGCGGTTTTCCAGCATGTAGGAGACGCCCGAAGGCGTGCGGGCGTTGTCCTCCAGCACGTAAAAACCGCTGTCGGTGCGAACGATGTCGATGCCGGCGATTTGCACGTAAACGTCGTGCGGGACCCTCCATCCGGCCATTTCCGGACGAAAGGCCGGGTTGCGGTAAACCAGTTCGGAGGGCACCACGCCGGCTCTCAGGATTTCGCCGGCGCCATAAAGGTCGGCGAGAAACAGGTTGAGCGCCCGCACGCGCTGAATGAGGCCCTTCTCGAGCTGGATCCATTCGGCCCGCGCGATGATGCGCGGCAGGATATCGAAGGGAATGAGCCGTTCCATCAACTCCTGCGCGCCATAGACCGCGAAGGTGATGCCGATGCGCCGAAACAGCAGCTCCGCCTGGGCGCGCCTCGAGCCGAGAATTTCCGGCGAGGTTCGCGCGAGCCATTGCGCGAGCTTTTCATAGGCCGGACGGGTCGCGCCGGTCGTTCCGCTCATTTCGTCGAATTGCGCCCCGTTGAGTGTCAAAGCCGCCGCTCCTCCCTGGTCGCTAGTCCTAAACCTTATTGTTTCGGCGAAGCTTCCCGGGGCGGGACAGCGCGCCAAAATCGGCTAGGCTCTTGGCGCGCCCGTCGCTCGGGACACCGCGCGTTAAAAGCCAACGCAAATTGCGCGCCAGTCCGACAAGCGTTCAGTCGCGCGACAATCGAACGCAATCTATCACGCATTTATTCGCGCGCGGGCCGAGAACTCATCGTCGGCGAAGCACGCGAGATCGTCGTCCACCCCGTTGGCGGCCAGGGCGCGGCGAACACGGGCGTTGGCTCCGACGACGTAAAGCGCGGTTTTACGGCGCTTCGCTTTTTGCGCGAAGGTTCGCAGCGCATTGGCGGCGGCGGCGTCGGCGAGCGGCACCGCGGTTAAATCCAGGATGAACGCCCGGGGTCGCGGGCCAATCGCGTCGAGCACCGCCGAGATCGACGCCGCGACGCCAAAAAAGAACGGGCCGTTGATGCGATAGGTCATGATGGCGTCCGAGCGCGACGGGACATAGCAATTATCCTCGTCCTCGCCATTTTCGTCGTTCGCCGCGACGGCGCCGCTGGTTTCGATTTCGACAACCTCGGCCATGCGATGCATGAACAGCAGCGAGCCGAGACTGACGCCGACGCCGATGCCGACCGTTATGTCCTCGAACACGGTCAGCAAAAAGGTCGCGCACAACACGACCGCCTCGCCGCGATCATGCTTGAACATCGAGGCGATCTGCTCGCGCTCGATCATGTTCCAGGCAACGATGGTCAGCACGGCGGCGAGGGTGGCGAGTGGAATATGCGCCGCGAGAGGCGCGGCGACGGCCATGAAGACCAGCAGAAACAGCGCGTGCAGTATCCCCGCCGCCGGCCCATGCGCGCCGGCGCGGATATTCGTCGCGGTGCGCGCGATGGCGCCCGTGCAGCACAGGCCGCCAAACAGCGCCGAGCCAATATTGGCGTAGCCTTGCGCCGCGAGCTCGCAATTGGAGCGGTGACGCCGTCCGGTCATGCCGTCGGCCACCACGGCCGACAGCAACAACTCAATGCCGCCGAGCACGGCGATGGCCGCGGCCAAGGGCAGGAGGTCGACGAGTTCCCTGGCGGAGACGCGCGGCAAGGCGGGCGCGGGCAGGCCGCGCGGCACGCCGCCAAACTTCGAGCCGATGGTTTCGACCGGAAGATCAAGGGCCCAGACGGCGAATCCGCCGAGCGCGATCACCGCCAACAGCCCCGGAAATTGCGGTTTCCAGATGCGCAGGATCATGATGAGGGCGAGCGACGCCGAGGCGAGGCCAAAGGCCGCCGGCGTCGCGGTGCCGATCGCGGGCCAGAACGCCTCCAGCTTGGGCACGAAGGCGGCGGGCTCGTGTTCGACCCGCAGCCCCAGAAGATCCTTGATCTGGCTCGTGAAAATTATGACTGCGACCCCGGCGGTGAATCCGATGGTCACGGAATAGGGGATATATTTGATATAGACGCCAAGCCGCGCGTAGCCGATGGCGATGAGTATTAGCCCGGCCATGATCGTGGCCGCCAGAAAGCCCTGGTAGCCATGAGTTTCGATGGTCTTGGCGACCAGCACGATGAAGGCGCCGGCGGGGCCGCCGATCTGGAAACGGCTGCCGCCCAGCGCCGAGATCAGCGCGCCGCCGATCACCGCCGCGAATAGACCATTCTCCGGCTTGGCGCCCGAGGCGATGGCGATCGCCATCGACAGCGGCAACGCGACGATGCAGACGGTCAGGCCGGCCAGCGCGTCGGCGCGCAACTGCGTTAGGCCATAGCCCTCGCGCAGCGTCGAAACGAGCTTTGGCGTGAAGCTTTCGATGAAACTCGGCGCGTTGAACGCGCGCGAAGCGGGTTGTTCCTGCATGTTATTGGCGCCGTGAGAGAATCGCTGTCGCGACCGACCATAGCCGACGCCGGGCCGCCGATGCTTGCGTGATCATGTCGCGGGCGCCGCCGCCGTCAATTGGCCGCGAGCGCCGCCTCGACCTCGGATTTGAGCGCCTCCGGCGTCTCATTGGGCGCGAAGCGTTTTTTTACCCGCCCATGCCGGTCGACGAGGAATTTCGTGAAATTCCATTTGATCGCCTCCGTTCCCAACAGGCCCGGCGCTTGCGCCTTGAGCAGCGCGTAAAGCGGGTGGGTGTTCGCGCCATTGACCTCGATCTTGGCGAACATGGGGAAGGTCACGCCGAAGTCGCGCGCGCAGAACGCGGCGATCTCCGCCTCGCTTCCGGGCTCCTGATGGCCGAATTGATCGCAGGGAAAGCCCAGCACCACGAGCCCGCGATCCTTCAAATCGCGGTAAAGCGCCTCCAGCCCCGCGTATTGCGGCGTGAAGCCGCATTTGCTGGCGACATTGACGATCAGCAGCGCCTTGCCCGAAAATTCGCCGAGCTTGCGCGTCTTGCCGTCGATGCCGCGCGCCTCGATTTCATATAGCTCCGTCATGGCCGCCTCCTTGAGACTCGGAGGCTCGCATATTCGCGCGGCTCACGCCACCATGCTGGCTTGCTCGCCTTGGTCGATCATCGAACCGTCGCCGAGCCCGTATTCCTTCATCTTGCGATACAGCGTCGAACGGCCGATGCCGAGGCGGCGGGCGATTTCGGACATCTGGCCGCGATAATGATGAAGCGCGAAGCGAATGGTTTCCGCCTCGATGTCCTCAAGCTTGCGCATTTCGCCGTTTTTTTCGAGCAACGGCAAAACATTGGGATCGCGCACCTCCACCCGCACGATCTCGCGCTCGGCGACGGGGGCCGCCGCGCTTTGCGCCGGCAAGGGCGGCATCCGCACCTCGTATCCCGCGACATGCGAGGCGATCTGCGGAAATTCGGCGACCGTCAGTTCGTCGCCCTCGGCGAGCACCACGGCGCGAAACACGGCGTTCTCCAACTGCCGCACATTGCCGGGCCAATCATAGGTGGCGAGCAGCGACAGCGCCTCGGCCGTGACGCCGCGAATGTTGCGGCCCTCCTCGGCGGAAAAGCGCGCGCAAAAGCGCCGGGCGAGATCGGCGATGTCCTCGCGCCGCGCGCGCAGCGGCGGAATGCCGATCGGGAACACGTTGAGGCGGTAAAAAAGATCCTCGCGAAACTGCCCGCGCTTCACCTGTTCGATCAGATTCTGGTTGGTCGCGGAAATCAGCCTTATGTCGACGCGCACCGGACGCTTGGAGCCGATGGGGTCGATCTCGCCCTCCTGCAGGGCGCGCAACAGCTTCACTTGCAAATCGAGCGGCAATTCGCCGATTTCGTCCAGGAACAGCGTTCCGCCATTGGCCTCGACGAATTTGCCGACATGCTTTTCGGAGGCGCCGGTGAAGGCGCCCTTCTCGTGGCCGAACAGGATGGACTCGACGAGATTGGCGGGCAACGCGCCGCAGTTGACGGTGATGAAAGGCTTGCCGCGCCGGTCCGACGCGCCTTGAATGGCGCGCGCGACGATCTCCTTGCCAACGCCCAACTCGCCCTCGATCAACACTGGAATCGTCGAATGGGCGGAGCGTTCGCCAAGCCGGATCACCCGCGCCATTTCCGGGCTGCGCGACACGAGATCCTTGAAGGTCAGAAGGCCTTGCGAGCGCTTGCCGGCGCGGCGGATTTCGCCGGCCAGGGCGTCGATCGACAGGGCGTTCTTGAGCGAGATTTGCAGCCGCTCGGCGCCGACGGGTTTCACCACGAAGTCCAGGGCGCCGGCGCGCATCGCCGAAATCACCGCCTCGATGGAGCCGTGCGCGGTCTGCACGATCACCGGCGTCGTGATCTTCTGCTCGCGCATGCGGGTCAGCACGCCCATGCCGTCGAGATCGGGCATCACGAGGTCGAGCACCAACAGCGCGATTGGCGTGGCCCCCGTCTGGGTCAGCCGGGCGAGCGCCTGCTCGCCGCTTTCGACGGTCTCGACTTCATAGCCAAACCGCCGGGTCATGGCCTCCAGCAGGCGCCTTTGGACCGGATCATCGTCGGCAATCAGAATCGTGGAAGTCATTTGCGCCCTTTTTTGACGGCGCAATTCGCGCCGCCCGCCTTTCGAAGCTGAACGGAAGGCGTCGCTGTCATGGCGCACCCAGGGACCATCGTCGGTGAACAGGGTAAAGGCGGCGTTAACTCGCGCCGCGGCGGCGGCTGTTAATTTGCTGATAACAATATGTTTTGTTTATTGCTTCTTAAGGAACGGCGTGGCGCGCGCGCTTGATCCGCCGCCGCGCGCCGCTTCGCGCGCGGGTTGAACGCGCCCGTGCTTTGGCCATATTAGGGCCTTGGCCAACCGTGGCTTCCTCTGTCTCGCGGGTCTTTCACGATGCAACCCCTCAAGAATCCAACACCCGCCGTCGGCGCCTTGCCCGAATGGAATCTCGCCGATCTTTACGAGAGCCCGGAGTGCCCGGCGCTGCGCGCCGATTTCGAGCGCGCCGCGCGTGAGTCGAGCGCGTTCAAGGCCGATTATCGCGGCAAGCTCGCGGCTCTCGCCAGCGACGCCGCGGCCAGCGCCAAGCTCGGCGAGGCGGTGGCGCGCTACGAGGCCCTCCAGGATTTGCTCGGCCGCATCATGTCCTTCGCCAGCCTGCTGCACGCCGGCGACGTGTCGGACCCCGCCCGCGCCAAATTTTACGCCGACGCGCGCGACAAGATCGTCGACGCCTCAACTCATCTGCTGTTCTTCCAGCTCGAACTCAATCGCATCGACGACGCGGTGCTGGACGCCGCCGCGAGCACGCCGCCGCTCGCGCATTGGCTGCCCTGGCTGCAAGACATTCGCAAGGAAAAGCCGTTCGAGCTCGACGACAAGATCGAGGAGCTGTTCCACGAAAAATCCGTGACCGGCGCCAGCAGCTGGAATCGCCTGTTCGACGAGACCATCGCCAGCCTGCGCTTCACCGTCGGCGGCGAGGAGCTGGCCATCGAGCCCGTGCTCAATCTGATGCAGGACACCCGCGAATCGGTGCGCCGCGAGGCCGCCGAGGCGGTCGGCAAGACGCTGAAGGCCAATCTGCGCGTCTTCGCGCTGATCTCCAACACGCTGGCCAAGGACAAGGAAATCTCCGACCGCTGGCGCGGCTTCAAGGATGTCGCCGACGCGCGCCACCTCTCCAACCGCGTCGAGGGCGAGACCGTGGCGGCGCTGGTCGCGGCGGTCGAGGCGGCGCATCCGCGCCTGTCGCACCGCTATTATAAGTTGAAAGCCAAATGGTTCGGCAAGGACGCGCTGGACTATTGGGACCGCAACGCGCCCCTGCCCATGGCGGCCGCGCGCGAATTCTCCTGGGGCGAGGCGCGCGAGGTCGTGCTCGACGCCTACCAGGGCTTCGCGCCGCGCATGGCTGGCATCGCCGGGGATTTCTTCGACAAACGCTGGATCGACGCGCCGGTGCGTCCGGGCAAGGCGCCCGGGGCGTTCTCGCATCCGACCGTCCCCTCGGCGCATCCTTACGTGCTGCTCAATTTCCAGGGCAAGCCGCGCGACGTCATGACGCTGGCGCATGAGCTCGGCCACGGCGTGCATCAGGTGCTGGCTTCGCGCCAGGGCGCGCTGATGGCGCCGACGCCGCTGACGCTGGCCGAGACCGCCTCGGTGTTCGGGGAGATGCTGACCTTCCGCAAGCTCTTGGAGCGGGCCGGCGACAAGAACGAGCGCCGCGCCATGCTGGCCGCCAAGGTCGAGGACATGCTCAACACCGTGGTGCGGCAGATCGCCTTCTATGCGTTCGAGCGCAAGCTGCACATCGAGCGGCGCGAGGGCGAGCTCACCGCCGAAAAAATCTGCGAACTCTGGATGAGCGTGCAATCGGCGAGCCTTGGTCCGTCGATTCGCCTCGGGCCGGGATACGAGACCTTTTGGGCCTATATCCCGCATTTCATCCATTCGCCGTTCTACGTCTACGCCTACGCCTTCGGCGATTGCCTTGTGAACTCGCTGTACGGCGTCTATCAAAAGGCGCACGAGGGCTTCGCGGAGCGTTATTTCGCGCTGCTGGAGGCGGGCGGCTCCAAACCTTACAACGAACTGCTCGCGCCGTTCGGGCTCGACGCGCGCGACCCGGCCTTCTGGAACATCGGGTTGGAGATGATCGAGGGGCTGATCGCCGAGCTGGAGGCGATGGAGGCGGCCTAGGTCGCCGGCCGCCGGGCCTCTCCCGGCGGTTAGCCCATGACGAACGCGTTTAGCTTATTGCCGTCGAGATCGCGAAAATAGGCGGCGTAAAAAGCATCGCCGCGCGGACCGGGAGCGCCTTCGTCGGCGCCGCCGAGGCTCAAGGCCAGCGCGTGCAGGCGGTCGACCTGGGCCCGGTCCCTGGCCGCGAGCGCCACCATCACGCCATTCCCCACGGTCGCCGGGCCTCCGTCGTACGGCTTGGTGACGCCAATTCCCGCCCCGCCGCCGGGCGTTCCCCAGGCGATGAACCGCTCGGTCTGCATCATGCGGGGCGTTCCCAGCTCTTTTGCGATCGCGTCATAAAATGTGGCGGCGCGTTCGAGATCGTTCGTGCCGAGGGTCACATAGCCGATCATGTGGTTGCCTTTCCTGTTGCCCGATTAATGCTCGTGCTGGTGCTTGTGCCCATGGTCGCCTTCACCCGCCGGCCTTTCGGCGCTGGCCGGCACGACGACCAGCCGGCCGTAGCGCACGCCGCGCTCGCCGATGACATGCCGCGAAAAATGCTCGACCTCGGCTTTTGGGCCGCGCATCAGCGAAACCTCCATGCAGGTCTCCGCGTCGACGTGCACGTGCAGCGTGGCGATTGAAAGCTCGGTGTGGCTGTGATGATCATTCATCAGCCGTTTCGACAATTGCCGGGTTTCGTGGTCGTAGACATAGACCAGCGCCGCCATGCAACGCCGCGCGCCGTCGTCCATTTTGGGTTGCGTCATCAGTCCGGCGCGCACGAGATCGCGCACCGCCTCGGAGCGGTTCTGATGGCCGGAGGCTTCCATGTAGTGGTCGAGGCTTTCCATCAAGTCGTCGTCGATGGTCATGGTCACGCGCTGCATCGCCAAAACTCCCGCGTGGCGCCGGCGCCACGAAATCATGGCTTCGTCATAACCGATCGGCGCGCCGGGCGGCAATGCGCGCGATCTTGCTCCCGCCGGCGCCTTGAGGCATGGTGCGGCCAAAATCAAGCCTTGGGGAAACGCCCTATGCCCGCGATGTGGACGAGACTGGCCGCCATTGTTTTGTTGTCGCTTGGCCTTCTCGCCCCCGCGAGCGCCCATACGCCGGACATTTCGACCGCCAGGCTCACGCAAAAGGACGGCGGCTGGACCGTCGACATCGGCTTCCTCGCCACCGATCTCGAGCGCATGTTCCAGGAGACCATGAACGAGCGCGCCGACGTCGATCTGTCGCAACCGGGCGTGCTGGAGGAGGAGATCGGCAAATTCGTCGCGCGCCGCGTCGCCATGCACGACGCGGGCGGCCGCACCTGCATCGGCAAGGTCGAGCAGGCCGGCGAGGACCCCAAGAACCAGGACAGCGCGCTCGTCGTGCTGCGCTTTGGCTGCGCCGGGGATTTCACGCTCTACGACGCCGGCAAGCTCCTGGCGGCCCAGGGTCCGCGCGGCAAGCAGGTGGTGACGCTGATCGGCGACAAGAACTCCGGCGAAACCATGATTAACGGCGCGAGTCCGCCGCTCGATCTGACCAAGCCGCTGGAGACCACCTGGCAGTTGATGCTGAAATTCGGCAAGGCTGGTGTCGAGCATATCCTGACCGGCTACGACCACATCTGCTTCCTGATCGCGGTGGTCCTGTGGGCGAACCGCGTCTGGCCGGTGGTCAAGATCGTCACGGCCTTCACGATCTCGCATTCGATCACGCTGTCGCTGGCCGCGCTCGACATCGTGACGCTGCCGACGACGCTGACCGAATCCGCCATCGCCGCGTCGATCATCTATGTCGCGGTGGAGAATTACTTTTCGCGCGACACCGACAAGCGCTGGCGCGACACCTTTTTGTTCGGCTTCATCCACGGCTTCGGCTTCGCCAGCGGCCTGAAGGAGCTGAACGTCCAGCAGCAGACCATCGTGCCGGCGCTGGCCAGCTTCAACATCGGCGTCGAAATCGGCCAGATCGCCATCGTGCTGATGCTGATGCCGACCTTCCTGATGATCGACCGCCAAACCGGCGGCAAGCGCAACGAGAAACTGGTCTACGGCTTGTCGGCGCTGATCGCGCTGGCGGGGACGTATTGGCTGTTGCAGCGCCTTGGCGTCATCCCGGGATGAGTAACTTGCGGCTAAGTTTGTAGCGTCTGCGCCATCAAAGAATCCTAGTCCTAATTTCGGGCAGCCTTTACCTCGTTGATTTCAAATAACTCAAGATGACCCTTACGCAGATCGCAAACAATTAACGTTCGAGCAGGCTGAGGGAGTCGAGCCGCTGCCCGTCCAATTACTGCCTAAAGAGTTAACCAAGCAGCTAAGGGCGCTTTTGTGGGCGCTTGTATATGATAGTATGAAAGAGAATTTGAAATATGATCATATTTATGATCCGTGGAGAAGTATTCTGTATACGTATCATGTAAAGCGGGAGCATTTGCTAGCAGATGAATTCGACAATTCATTCAAGATTTTGGTGAGAAAATTTAAGAGTATATTTCTTGACGGCACATACGCTAATGTTTTTGGATTTCTGCAGCATATCCTTCGTCATCCAGATCGACCACGAAATTTCGAACGCGTGCTTGATTACCGACTTAAGGAAGGAGGAGCGGGATACAGGGTCTTGGATGGCAGAACAATCATTCCAATTACGTCTGAAGCCGAGCTTGCAACGCTCAAGCGCGCCTTCGCCGATCTTTCTATATCTGAATTTCGGGGCGCTCGCAGTCATCTCCAAACAGCAGGATCCGAACTCACGGCGGGCGATTACACCTCGAGCATTCGAGAGAGCATCCATGCGGTCGAGTCTGTCGCTAGAACGCTCTCGCCATCAGGCAAACTTGGCGAGGCATTGGCAAAGCTAGAAAAATCGGCGGCGATCCATGGTGGCCTCAAGAGCGGGTTTTTATCGATCTACGGATACACCAGCGACGAACAGGGCATACGACACCCGCTCTTGGATGAATCTCAGGCCAGAGTTGATGAAGCCGACGCCCTCTTCATGATCGGAGCGTGTGCTGCTTTCGTATCCTATATGATCCATAAGGCTCAACTCGCAGGCCTTCTAAGCAAATGACCGCACAAAAACTTCCATCACATTGGCAAATCTCGCGGCTCAATCCTCGTCGGCGCTCCAAACGCCGCTGATGAGGTTCACGGAAAGCTGAAACGCGCTAGACTGGCGTTGGGTCGGCTCGCGGGCGGCGTGGTCGCCTTCGACGTCGGACGATCCGGCGTCGAATTCGTCCGGCGAAAGCCGCTCCAGGATCAGCGCGTCGCCGGGGCGCAGCTTGGCGAGCTGGCGGTGGTCGATGTCGATGAGATTGGCGATTTTTGGGTAGCGGCCGCTTTTGTGCCGATCGGTCATGATGGCCAGCGGCGCGCCGACGCCCGAGGAGGTCACCGCGCGAATAACCCCGAAATCCGCTGAATTCGACAAGCTCATGGCGGCCTCCCCAATGCCGTTTTGACATTACAACATTACAACAGATCGAAGGATTCATGCAAGTCGTCAAACGTAAATTAACCATGTTTTTTGTAAAATTATTAGTTTCGCGAGTCGAATTTGATTCGCCGCCGGGTGCGTAGTAATATTTTGTTGAAACTTCGCCGCCGCCCGCCAAGACTGAAGGAGTCAGGGGTGACTTCGCAGGATTTTAGCAATCAAAAAATTGTTTCAATAATGAAACAAGAACTTGCGACGGCGGTTGAGCGTGTTTACGCATTGGCCTTCGCGCTCGCCAAGCTCGAGGGCGCGGGCGACGCGGCGCAGGTCGAGGCGGTCATCAACGAGAGCGTCGCCGCTCTGTCGAGCCAGCTTCACGCGGCCGCCCCGCCCAATGTTGTAACATTCCGCAAGGCCGACGCCGCCCCGCGCGACGCGGTCATCGCGCATTCGCGAGATTTTTCCCCCGGCGTTTCCGCTCAGGAGCTTATTCTCGCGACGGTGCGCGATCACGAGGCGTCGATCCGCGAATTGCAGAATGTTCTGGAAGACCATGGGCTCGAAGTCACGCCCGGAAATCTTTCCGTTATCTTGTCGCGCATGACGCAAGTCGGATCAATACAGCGCGCTGGCCGGGGATTATATAAATACGCGGGCTGAAATATTTTCGCCCGAGCCGGTCGCGCCGGAAAGCCGCCGGCGGGATGCGCCGCCCTCGAAACCCATTCGCCGGCGCGCCATCCGTGTCCCTTTTGTTTCGCGCCGGGGGGAACCGCGCGGGTCATAAATCGTTTGCCTGAAGGGCTATTTCGCGCTCGACACGAACACCCCGCGCTCCAGCGTCGGCTGTCGCGCCGGGAATAGGGGCGGAGGATCTGGGCCATGCAAAGCCATGCCGCGAAAACGGCGCGCGCGCGCGCCCTCTTGGTCGCGCTCGCAGCGACGGTTTTTTTCGCGCCGAGCGCGCGCGCGGGCCTGATCGAAGTCAGGTGCTCGTCCGACGAGTCGCGGAAAAAGGACATCGCGCTGAAGGCGGGCGCGGTGGGCGCGCCAGTTTTGTCGCTTTTCGTGGAGGGCGGAGCCGTCGTCGCCAAGCAAACCAGGGTATGGGTCGCGGTCATCGCCGCCGCCGCGGCGGCCTACGAGCTCTACGAGGCCACCTATGGCGACAAGAAAGTCGCTTTTTGCGAGTTCGATCCGGCGCTATTGACGGCGAGCAAACCGCCACCGGACACCAACGGCGCGCACGGTTTAGGCGGTCTGAACGGCTCCGGTTCGCGTCTTCAAGATTTCGCGGGCTTCGATAAACCGGATTTCGCGAGCAAGATTTTCCCCAACAGCGGCCCATTGGATGGCGTTCTCGCTAGGGAGAACGCCGATCGAGCCACCCGCGATCGATTGACGAGGACCATCGGCGCCGTGAATTCGGATCGGTTGTTGAACGAAATCGCCCGAAATCTGGCCGCGAGCGGCGGCGCTCTGTCCGACAGGCGGTTGGCGTCGGGCCTCGAGCCCCCGGATTGGCTCGGCGAAGTCAAACTCCATGGCTTAACTCCAGACGAACGTCTAAAAAACATAACCAAGGGTAGTGAGTGGATATTGGATAGACGGATCGACACGCCTGTAAATAAGGATTTGTCTTCGCAAACCAAGGGTGATGCAGACAAGCCTTTGAATCTCGAGAAAACATGGCGAGACATTCTTAATAAATCGAACGCCAGTGTATGGTCGACCAATATCGGCGATATATACGCGGGCAAGCTGTTTCTGGATGGGAAAAGCATCGGTCTTTCCCATGGCCTCGACGACAAGGCGGCGGCTCCCGACGATCCGTGTTTCCATAATCCGTTCTGCCCGCCGCGAAACAGCGATCCGGGCAAGCCGTAGCGCGCCGCCGAGCGGTAAGTTCACGGAGCGTCGCTCCCGTCGCTGACCCCGCCGACGAGATTTCGCGCCAGTAAAAACTCCGGCGAAAATTCATTGCGGACAATCGGTTGCAGTGTGACGCCGGCTTCGATCAATCGCGCCCGCGCGCGCCGCGCGGCGATCGCCGTGTCCCGTCCGACGCTTTCGAATTGCAGGAAATCTCCGGGTCGCGCCTGCGCCAGGGCGGAGATATCGGCGCCGATCACATTGGCGATCTTGGGATAGCCGCCGGTCGGCTGTCGGTCGGCCATCAGCAGCAGCGGCGCGCCGTCGCCGGGAATCTGGATCGCGCCCAGGGCCACGCCATCGGAAACGATATCGTGGCCCTTAAGATGTTGTAAGGTCGGCCCCTCCAGCCGATAGGCCATGCGGTCGGCGCGTTCCGACACGCGCCAGCGCGCCGAAAAAAACCGCTCGATGGTTTCTAGCGAAAAATAATCCCGCTGGGGTCCCAGCATGACCCGCGATTTCGCCGGCCGCGCCGCCAGCCACGGCGCGACGATCCGCATGGGTTCGGCCGGCGCCGGGCGCGGGTCGGCGATGTCCAGCGCGTCGCCGGCGCGCAGCATCCGCCCCTCCAGCCCGCCCAGCCCGGAGCGCGCGTGAGTCGCGTAAGATCCTAATACCAATGGAAGAACAAAGCGACCAAACGGCGCGACATACACCCACGCGCCGGCGCTCCCCGCCCGGATCGTCAGCCGCGCGCCGGGCGCGAGCCCGACCACGCAGGCGGGCGGCAGGCCGCGCCCGTCGAGCCGCGCATCGAAGGCGCCGCCGGCGATGGCCAGCCCGATCTCGCCGCCCTCCGCCGCCAGCTCCAGCCCACCGGTCGAGGCCTCCAACGCCGCGCCCGCCGCGTCGCCCGCCGCGAGCCCGGCGGCCAGGAAAGCGTCGGCGTCCATCGGTCCGGCCGGCGTCACGCCAAAGCGCAGATAGCCTCGCCGTCCGCCGTCCTGCACGGTGACGCCCGGGCCGGCCTTGAGAATTCGCAGCCGCGCGCTCACGCCAGCGCCTCGCGCCGCGCGACGATCTCGCCGCGCGCGGCGCGCCCCTCCAGCGCGAAAAACGTCGCCATGTCAATGGGTTCGAAGCGCACGGCGTCGCCGGGCTCGATCAGCGCCGGCGGCTCGCGCTCCAACGCGAACAGCCGTTCCGGCGTCCGGCCGATCACATACCACCCGGTCGGCATGGGGTTGGCGGCGATCAGCGACAGCCCGCCGCCGATCAACATCGCGCCCGGAGGGGTCGGCCCGCGCGGGCTGGCGCGACGCGGCAGGGCGAGGCTGGCCGGCAGGCCGCCGAGATAGCACCAGCCCGGCGCGAATCCATACATATAGGTGCGATAACAAGAACTTGCGTGAGCATCGGCCAGCGCGCGCGGCGTGGTCGCCAGCTCTCGCGCGGCTTGCGCGATGTCCTCGGCCAGCGCGGGATCGTAGCAGCAGGGCACATGCCAGCGGGCTTTCGCCGTGAACGCCACGGTTTCACTTAAATCTATTGATTCCAATGCCTTGATGAGTTCGTCGCGCGAAATCTTCAACGGCTCGTAATGGATCATCAGCGAGCGGTAGGTCGGAACCAGCTCCTCGACCCCCGCCAATTGTGCATCGCGCAACGCCGCTTCCATTTTGAGCACCAGCGCGTTGGTTTCCGGGTCGACGCCGTCGCCAAACTCCAGGGATAGCGCGGCTTCGCCGGCGTCGAGATAGCGCGGCGGCCTCATTTCGCGGGCGCGAAGGCGGCGAGGCGCCAGCCGCCCTGTTCCAGCGCCGCGCGCAGTTGTGTAGCGATATCAACGGCTTGTGGCGTGTCGCCATGCACGCAGATCGAGTCGATGTGGGTTTCCAGCCAGGCGCCGCCCCGCGTCGGGATCGCGCCTTTTTCCAGCATTTTCAAGGCGCGCGAGACGATGGCCCCGACATCCTCGATGACCGCGCCCGGAACTTGGCGCGGGACCAGGCGACCGTCCTCGGCATAGGCGCGGTCGGCGAACACCTCATGCGCGACGCGCATTTTCGCGCATCGAGCCCCCGAAATTTGCGCGCCGCGCGCGATTACGAGCATGGTCAGAGTGGGGTCGACGGCGGCGACGGCCCGAGCGATGGCGCCGGCGATTTCCAGGTCGGTTTCCGCCAGATTGGCCAGGGCTCCATGCGCCTTGACGAAGGCTATTTCGTGACCGGCCAAGCGCGCCACCCCGACCGCCGCGCCGAGCTGATAGGCGACCGCCCGCTCGACCTCGCCCGGCGACATCGGCAACACGCGACGGCCGAAGCCGGCGAGATCGGGAAAGCCGACATGCGCCCCGACCGCGACGCCCAGCGCCTTCGCCCGCTCGAAGCAGCGCGCCATGATGTTGTAATCTCCGGCGTGAAAGCCGCAGGCGATATTGGCGCTGGTGACGACGCGCAGCATGGCCTCGTCGTCGCCCATGCGCCAGGCGCCAAAGCCCTCGCCCAAATCGGCGTTGAGATCGATGCTCGGCAAAACGACGCTCCTCATGCTCATCGCGCCGCCCTCATTACACGATTTTGGCCGACGACGGAGGTGGGTGAAAGCCGACCGGCCCTTGCCACGGGAAACAAGCCGACGTAACGCCGCGCCAAGCCGGAACGTGGCTGGCGCCATCTAAGTTAATTGCTCAATTGTATTTTCAAGAATAGGTTGTTGTCGCGATTGAACCGCCAATCATCGAAGGCGACCCGTGACGGACAGTCGCCCGACCGCTTCGCAAGATAAATTTTCTGGGAGAAAAGTCATGACTGACATGGACGATCCCGATCGCCGTCGCGTGATGGTTGGCGCGACGGCCGTGGCCGCGACGACGTTGATGGGCCCGGGAGCCCGGGCGGCCGCCCCGGACCCGGTTGAATGGACATTTCCCTCGGGGAAGAAAATGTTCAGGGTGAACACCGCCCATGGCTGGCAACCCTGCAAGCCAAACGATGGGCATTATGTCGACCAACACAATTGCGTATGGGTGACCGATACCGAGGAAGTCGTCGCTTGGAACTCGACCCCTCCCTTTACCGGCCGCCTCGATAACGACAAGCCGGTTCCGGGTTACATCGACGGACTCAACGTATTCATTAAGGAAAAATCTCAACGGGTTGAGTTCCTGCCAGGAAAATCGATAAACAATTACCATGATAGCGGGGACCCATACGTCAATACGTGCAAGCTGGTGAACGAGCCTTTTCCACAAGGAGTTTTTACCGCGCAACAGTGGAAAAAAACGGCTATATTGATCATGGATATTTGGAACAATCATCCGGATCAAGGAACGGCGTCCAGAGATGAAGAACTGGGAGCGCCGGTCAACGCATTCGTGTCCGCGGCGCGAAATCTTGGCGCGCTCATTATCCATTCGCCAAGCACCGGCGCCCCGATGAATTGGAATATTGGCGGCGTATCCAATCCTATTCAGGGTCGCTACGACGCCACGCCATCGTCAAACCCCGTATATAGAGCCCGCGGGCAATTAGCGACCGCCGACGAGAAAAGGGCGCGACAGAATGCGATTGACGCGCGGTTTCCGCCCGGCGCGCCAAAAGGGCTTTGGGCTCGCGCTGGTTACTATTATTTGGGGAAAGTCGGTGGTGGTTCCGGTGTTCCCATTGTCGATATTGTCGAAAGGTACAACGACGAGGACTTTGATTACATAGTGGACAACGTGGGTAACGTCGATTCTCCGGCTGGGCTTGCTCGCGGGATAAAAGGCGGGACGCCAACGGCGCAACACCCCGGGATAATCATCCACGCCAATGATGCGATTTCCGCCGACGGCGTCGATGGCCACGACAACGGCGACGCCTACGAAGAGGTTTTGGCGCTCACCAAGGACAGGCCATGCATCATCTATGTTGGAGGCCAGACGAATTGGTGCGTTCTGCGCCGGACGAATGGCATGCGCAAAATGTACAAGGCCGGAAAGTCGCTCGCGCTGGTCAGGGATCTGACGGATGGCTACTGCGGAAATAAGGTGGACGGATTGACCAAATACGCCGCCTCGATAGAGGGCGTGATCATTCCCGACGGGCGAAGGATCTCGACGATGGATTACACCCAGTTCACCGCCACCGAGCTCGTGGTCGACTGGATTGGTAGAAATCTCGGCGCGCGCGTGACGACGAGCGATTCTTATTTTCCCGCGGGAGAGCTTGCGCGATTCTGGTTTCAAGACGATCCACGTCGTCTAGGACCGATGCAAGCGCCCAGATGAGAGGCCAAGGCGCGCCGGGCTTTGACTTGAACCAACGAACCGCGAAGCCGCGTTACAGCCGGAGCCGCTTGACGCGACCTTAAAAAAAGCGGCCGTGAAAACACGGCCGCCGCGATGCTTGCACATATGCCGCGTGATCATTTTTTCGGGGCTTCGTCTGTTTTCGGGGCATCGCCGGTTTGGTGGTGTAGATAGCTCGCCGAACTCGCGTCGACGGTCGGCACCGGGATGGGCGCCTTCGGGTCGGCGGGAGCTTTCGGCGGCTCCTTGTAGCCGGGCATTCCCACCACGTTCGGGGTGGCCCAACCGCCCGCGCCGCTCTTGTTGTCGTTCGCCAGCGCCACGCCGCCGAACCACGCGAGCGCATAAGCAACGGCGACGGCGAAAAGCGTCGAGTGCCTCATAACCATCGTTACCTCCTCGTCATGACAATTCT
Source organism: uncultured Alphaproteobacteria bacterium (assembly GCA_963699455.1). Taxonomy (GTDB): domain Bacteria; phylum Pseudomonadota; class Alphaproteobacteria; order Rhizobiales; family Beijerinckiaceae; genus Methylocystis. The sequence continues at coordinate 201,206 of CAVOTY010000006.1, forward strand.
TGATGTTTGGGGAAGCTCGCGCTTCCGCTCATCTAGCTATTTCACCGCGCGCCCTTTTCAACTCCGCGGCGCCTCAGCGCGACACGAAGGGCTCGGCGCGCCGGCGCGGCTCCCAGAGCGGCGGGCGGCCGTTCGACGCGTTGAACACATCGGGGTCGAAATTGACCGTGGAGTTGCGCGGCGGCTCGCGCGTCGCGCATTGCTTGAGGTCCCACTGCCCGGCGTCGTGATAGGCCTTCGAACCCTCGAAGCCGGTGGACATCGACAGCCAGCAATAGGCCGCGAGGCCGGCGCGCTTCAGGCGGTCGCAGACATGGCCGTCGCCGTAAACGCCGACCTTGTAGCGCGCGGCGCCCAGCAGCGCGCCGACGGTTTTGAAGTAGCGTTCGACATGCGGCATGTTGGTTTCCCGCGCGTCGAAATCGACGCTGAAGAAAATGACGCTGCCCTTGGGTTGCCCCAGCTCCTCCGTGAGCTCAAGCGCGCGCCGCGCGTCGTAGCGGGCGCGCTTGCGGTCGAGAAAGGTCTTCATCAAATCGTTGCGATGCTGGAACACCACGCCGATGCTGAAGCCCTTGGAAAGGATCAGATCGCGCTCCGGCCGCGTCAGCGTCTTGCCGGGCAGAGTGGGGCCGGGCTCCCAGTAAAAATCGAAGTCCTCGCCGTTCGGCCCCTCGGGCCAATCGTAATAGCGAATGATCGTGGAGACGCCGAGCGCGCGGGCGAGATCCAGCGTCGCCGCGTCGGCCGGCTTGGAGAAATCAATCGCCGCGACGCGGTCCGGCGAGGGGCGCCCGCCGGGGCAGCCCGGCCATTGCCGGTCGATGGAGATGTTCGGGCGCTCCAAGGGTGGAAAGCGCGGCGCCGGCTCGGCCCGCGCGGGGGCTGTTAGCGCCGCGAGCGCGAGCAGGGCGATGGTGGGCTTCGACATTTCCGGTCTCTTGGAATCCGATGACGGCATGGAGCGCGGGCGCCCCGCGCAGTGACGCGCCGGCCCGACGCGGTAGAGCGCGATTTGCGCGTTTGGATCAAGCGAATAGTTTTGGAATCAAACAACATTCGACCGGCGAACGAAGCCGCCCGTTGCCAAGACTTCGCGCCCGTGTTTGATTTAGCGAATAGGTTCGCGGTTTTTGCAAATCGGGCGGAGGGGCCATGCCCGCTTACGACGCTTTCATCTCCTACAGCCACCTCAAGGACAAGCCGCTCGCGGCGCGGTTGCAGTCGGTCATTCAGACGCTCGGCAAGCCTTGGTACAAGCGCCGCTCGCTGCGCGTGTTTCGCGACGACACCAGCCTTTCTGCGACCCCGCATCTGTGGCCGTCGATCGAAGCCGCGTTGGGCCAATCGCGTTTTCTGATCCTGCTGGCGTCAAGAGAAGCGGCCGAGTCCAAGTGGGTTTCGAAGGAAGTCGAGTATTGGCTCGCCAACAAGCCGCCGGACACGCTGCTGATCGCGGTGACGGACGGCGAATTGTCCTGGCAAGCCTCGGCCGGCGATTTCGACTGGTCGGGAACGACGCCCTTGCCCGCCGTGCTCAAGAGGCATTTCGCCAGCGAGCCCAAATGGGTCGATCTCTCCGCTTATCGGGGTGGCGCTTTGGCAGGCGACGCTAAATTCGAGGAGCTTGGCGCCGATTTCGCCGCTTATATCAAGGGCGTGCCCAAGGAAGATTTGCTGTCCGAAGAGTTGCGGCAACAGAGGAAGGCGCTGACGTTGGCGTGGTCGATGGTGGGACTGTTGGTGGTGCTTGGCGGCCTCGCGGCATGGAAATGGGAGGCTGCGGCGGTCGCGGCGCGGGAAGCAAGCGAACAGCGGGACCTGGCCGAGAAAAGGCTAACGCTGGCGAATAATACCGCGGACGATCTGGTGTTCCATCTGGCGGAAAAACTAAGAAACATGGCTGGCGTTCCAGCGTCGATGATCGACGATATTCTGGGTCGGGCGCGCAAGCTCCAAGAGCAATTGACGGCGGGAGCCACGCAAAACGACGATTTGCGACACACTCAAGCAGGCGTGCTCGACTCAACGGTCATTACGCGCCTCGCCATGAACGACACCAACGGCGCGCTCGAAGCCGCGCTTCAAGCCCTTGCCATCAACGAAGCTATCTCGGCCTCGAATCCAGAAAATGCAATGTGGCGGCGAGACGTGGCGGTCAGCCACAACAAGATTGGCGATGTTCAGTTCGCGAAAGGCGACCTCAAGGCGGCGCTCACATCTTACCGCCACGGCCACGCCATCATCGAAGCGCTTTCGGCCACCGATCCCAGCAACGCCGGTTGGCTGCACGATTTGTCCACCAGCTATGAGCATGTCGGCAACGTGCTACAGGCGCAGGACGATCTTCCGGCGGCTCTGAAGTCCTACCGGGACAGCCTCGCCATCGCGAAGGATTTGTCTGCCTCCTTTCCTGGCAAAACGGAGTGGCGACGCGATTTGTCGGTCTGCTATGGACATGTAGGAGAGATTCAACTCAAACAAAACGATCTCGCGGCGGCGCTCAATTCCTTCCGCGATAGCCTCGCCATCTCCGAGGCGCTGTCGGCCTCCAATCCTCGCAATGCGCAGTGGCGGCGGGATCTGTCGATAGACTATGAACATGTCGGCAGGGTTCAACAGGCGCAAGGCGATCTCGCGGCGGCGCTCAAATCCTACCGCGACAGCCTCGCCATTATCGTGGCCCTGTCGTCCTCCGATCTTGGCAATTCGGTCTGGCGGCGGCATCTTTCGATCACCCATGAGCATGTCGCCGTCGTTCAGGTCGAGCAACGTAATTTCGCGGAAGCCTTGAAATCCTGGCGCGACAGCGCCGCCATTCGCGAGGCGCTTGTGGCGTCCGATCCCGGCAACGCGGAGCGGCGGCATGAACTCGCCAGCACCAATGAGCGCATCGGCGGCACACTTGAGGCACTGAACGACGCCAAGGGCGCCGCCGTCGCCTTTGAACTGGCGCTCAGCACCTATGAGGCGCTGTCGCGAGCGCAGCCGGACGATGGGCGGTGGAAATTGTTTTCGGTCGTGCCACATTGGCACCTCGCGGGGTTGGATGCTTCCCATGCGCGGGCGCATCTGGAGACGGCGCTGTCGATATTGGAGCCGCTGGCGGCGACGGATCACCTCGACGCGCAACACCGCGGCTGGATCGGACCCATCAAGGCGGATCTCGCTGCGCTCGACCAGCCCACGCCCGCCGCATCGTCGGGTAGCGGCCAAAAGTGAGGCCGGACTTTCGACGCTCCGCCTTGCCAAACCGCCCCGCCCTTCCTATCACTCTCCATCCGCCCCCGCGGCGGAAACCCGCGACTTACGCCGGCTCGCATCGGCGATTGAGCGCTTTACGGAGAGACCATGATCCACGTCACCTTCCCGGACGGGGCGTCCCGTCAATTCGAGCCCGGCGTTTCCGGGCTGGATGTCGCCAAATCCATTTCGCCATCGCTCGCCAAGCGCACGGTCGCCATGACCCTCGACGGCGCGCTCGCCGATCTCGCCGCGCCGATCGAGCGCGATGCGAAAATCGAGTTCGTTTCGCGCGAGGACCCGCGCGCGCTGGAGCTTATCCGCCACGACGCGGCGCATGTGCTGGCCGAGGCGGTGCAGGAGCTGTTTCCCGGCACGCAGGTCACGATCGGCCCGGTCATCGAGAACGGCTTTTATTACGATTTTTATCGCGACACGCCGTTCACGCCCGACGACCTGCCGGTCATCGAAAAGAAAATGCGCGAGATCATCGCCCGCGACCGGCCCATCGTGAAGGAGGTCTGGACGCGCGCCGAGGCGCTCGACTTTTTTGAGAAGAAGGGCGAGGCTTTTAAGGGCGAACTGATTGACGCCATTCCCGCTGGCGAAAATCTGAACATCTACAAGCAGGGCGACTGGCTGGATCTGTGCCGCGGGCCGCACATGCCCTCGACCGGCAAGATCGGCGCGGCGATCAAGCTGATGAAGGTGGCGGGCGCCTATTGGCGCGGCGATCACACGCGGCCAATGCTGTCGCGCATCTATGGCACCGCCTTCGCCAACAAGGAGGATTTGGACGCCTATCTGCACCGTCTCGAGGAAGCCGAGCGGCGCGACCATCGCCGGCTCGGGCGCGAGATGGGGCTGTTCCATTTTCAGGAGGAGGCGCCCGGCGCGGTGTTCTGGCACGAGAAGGGCTGGGCGCTGTTCCAGACGCTGGTTTCCTACATGCGCCGCCGCCAGAAGGCCGGCGGCTACAAGGAGGTCAACACGCCGCAGGTGCTCGACCGCGCCTTGTGGGAGACCTCCGGCCATTGGCAGACCTATCGCGAAAACATGTTCCTCACCAAGACCGAGGACGAGCGCATTTTCGCGCTTAAACCCATGAACTGCCCCGGCCATGTGCTGCTGTTCAAGAACGGGCTAAAATCCTATCGCGATCTGCCGGTGAAGATCGCCGAGTTCGGAATCGTGCATCGCTACGAGCCGTCGGGCGCGCTGCATGGCGTCATGCGGGTGCGCGCCTTCACGCAGGACGACGCGCATATTTTCTGCTCGGAGGAGCAGATCATGGCGCAGGCGCTGGAGATCAACGACCTGATCCTGTCGATCTATGGCGACTTCGGCTTCGACGACGTCGTGGTGAAGCTCTCGACGCGACCGGAAAAGCGCGTCGGCTCGGACGACGCCTGGGACAAGGCCGAGGCGGCGCTGCGAAAGGTGCTGGACGAACTGGCGCGGCGCGGCCTCAAGACCTCGGTGCAGCCGGGGGAGGGGGCTTTTTACGGCCCCAAGCTCGAATATACGCTGCGCGACGCGATCGGCCGCGAATGGCAATGCGGCACGACGCAGGTCGACTTCAACCTGCCGGGGCGGTTCGGCGCGTTCTACATCGGCGCGGACAGCGATAAGCGGACGCCGGTGATGGTGCATCGCGCGATGTTCGGCTCGCTGGAGCGATTCACCGGCATTCTGGTCGAGCATTACGCCGGCCATTTGCCGCTATGGCTCTCGCCGACGCAGATCGTCGTCTGCACGATCACCCAGGACGCCGACGATTACGCGGGGGAAATCGCCGCGGCCGCGCGCAAGCAGGGGCTCGCGGTCGAGATGGACCTGCGCAACGAGAAAATCTCCTACAAGGTGCGCGAGCACTCGCTGGCGAAAATCCCCGTGCTGCTGATCGCCGGCAAGAAGGAGGCGGCCGAGCGGCTGGTGTCGATCCGCAGGCTGGGGTCGCAAGAGCAGACCTCGATGGCGCTGGGCGAGGCGCTGGCGGCGCTGGCGCATGAGGCGACGCCGCCGGATTTGAAGACGGCGTAGTTTTGCCGCCGCGCGTCGAGCGCTTGCCAGGCGCGCGGCGGCGAACTCGTGAAAATTCAGGAAAAGGAGCGCCGTGACTCGTATCGGTCTCGCCCTCGGCAGTGGAGCCGCCCGCGGATGGTCGCACATCGGAATCATCGAAGCGTTGGCCGAGGCGGGCATGGAGCCCGACATCGTCTGCGGAACCTCGATGGGAGCGCTCGTTGGCGCGGCTTACGTGGCGGGACGACTGGCTGATTTGCGGCGGTGGGCGGAAGCCGCCAGCTGGCGCGAGATCGCGCGGCTCATGGATGTCCGGCTGACGGGCGGGGGCCTCATCGACGCCAAGCAGGTCATCGAATTCCTGCGTGGGCTTGGCGTCGCGGGGCAAATCGAGAGCCACGTCAAGACTTACGCGGCCGTCGCGACGGATTTTGTCACCGGACGCGAAATTTGGCTGCGGACCGGTTCGATTCTCGACGCCGTCCGCGCGTCGATCGCGCTTCCGGGGTTTATCAGCCCCGCCAACGTCGAAGGGCGGTGGCTGGTGGATGGCGGTCTCGTCAACCCGGTTCCGGTGTCGGTCTGCCGGGCGCTGGGCGCGGAGGTGATTATCGCGGTCAATCTCAACGGCGACCTGCTGGCGCGACGCTTCGAGAACCCGACTGGCGGCGCGGCGGCCTCCTCCGTTCCGGCGGTCCCGAGCGAGTTCTTCGGGCGGATGTTGAACCAACTCCCGCCGGCCGCGCGCGACCAGGCCACGCAGATTGCCTTGCGGCTCCTGCCGCAGACGCCGTCGACGCCGGGTTATTTCGACGTCCTCAACAATTCCATCAACATCATGCAGGATCAGATCACGCGAGCCCGTCTCGCCGGCGAACCGCCCCATGTCATGCTGATGCCGCGCGTTCAGGGCATTGGCACGATGGAGTTCACCAAAGCCAAGGAGGCGATCGTCGAAGGCCGGGCGTGCGTGGAGGCGGCGTTGCCAATGCTGCGACGTTACATTTGAAACGCGTCGGCGCGCTTGCCAGACGCGCGGCGGTGGACCAATTTGTCTCGCAATAAGCTGGCGTCCCCGGCCGGCGGCGGCGCCCGCCCGCCCGGGCGGAAGGGAAGAGCCGGCGAAATGGGGAGTGAACGCATGTCGTCGAAGAATCGCCTATCCGCCCTGGCTGTCGCGGCCGCCCTGTTGCTTTGCGCCGCGCCAGCCGAGGCCGCCAAGCTCGGGCCCTATTTCCCGCTGCCCAAATCCTTTCCGCTTTCCGGCCCCGGCAAAACGGCGTTGCTGAAGATTCAGGCCGACTGGCTGCAAAACGGCCTCGAAAATCTCCAAAAGGCGCAAGTGGAGACCTCCGCGGCGCTGGAGAAGGCCAAGGCGGACAACGCCAAGCCGGAGGACGTCGCCAAGCTCGAGGAAAAGCTCAAGGCGCTGGACGCCGACATCACCGCGACCAAGGAAGAAATTGTCATCGAGAATAACGACGTGTCGCCCAAGGACGAGCAGAAGGAGCGCAAGCGGCTGTTCATGCTCAATGTCAATCAGTGGATCAACGAATTGGGGCGCCAGGCGACCGAACAGCTCAAGATCTCCATTTTGAAGGACGGCGCCGAGGCGATGGCCGCGGAGAACCGTCACGTGCAATTGACGGAGCTGGCCGACGCGATCGAGCGGGCCAAGAACGATGCGACCGTGGTGAATTGGGCGATCACTCAATAGCGATAAGCGACGGTTCGCGTCACGCCGGGCCGTCGGTCTCGTCCTTGTCACCGGCGAGCTGGCGCGCGAGGCGCTCCAGCCTTGTCGCGGCGTCGTCAAGGGCTCGCGAGAGGCGCGCCTCGATCGCCGTCTCGCGGCGCTGGGCGGCGTCGATTTGCTCGCGCAGCGACGCGGTTTCCGTTTCCAGCTCGGCGAGCCGCGCGGTCTGGTCGGAGGCCTCGTCGGCGATCTCCAGCGCCGCCATCACCACGAGCCGCTGGTCGCCGATTTCGCCGAAATTTCCGCGGATCGAACTCGATTTTGGCGTCGATCTTCGCCGCCAGCTCCTCGAGCCGTTTTTCCTCGCCCTCGTCGCATCCAAGGCGATAGGCGCGGCCGGCGATGGTGACGATTGCAACCGCCATCGGGAACTTCCTATTCGTCGCGCGGCGGCGTGACGCCAAGCACGGAGGCGACGCTGGCGCTGGCGCGTTCAACGCGGCGCAACACCTCGTCGCGGGTTTTCTCCAGCGTGGCGGCGCGGGCCAGCGCGGCGTCGAGATCGAGCGCCAGCCGGCCGCGGTCGTCCTGCATCACCGCGAGCTCCTCCTCGAGATCGACGAGCGACATTTCGTTCTCCAACCGCTGCGCGACGACGGCTTCCAGCGCGGCGAGCCGCTTGTTGAAGCGCGTCAGCGCGGATTCGAGCGGCGGCGGGAGAACGGCGCTGTCGGGATCGGTGGATGACGGCATCGGCGGAACGAAAACCTTGCGGTGACGACAACGCGGCGAAAGGCCGCGCGCCAGGCGATTTTGGTTGAGCGCGATTCGACTCGCGCCATTTCGTAGCACGAATCGGCCCATTCCCAACGCGCCCGGCGCCGATCGAGGATTTTCGCGGGGCCTTTGGCGCGTTGACAGGGCGCGCGAGATGTTATCAAAACCGTGGCGAGATCGGGGCCAAGCGCCGCCGGATCATCGGAAAAAATAGCCGCGCGGGTTGTCGCCGCGGCCGTCCCAAAGGGAGACTCCCATGACATTGCGAGTGGCGATCAACGGATTCGGCCGCATCGGGCGCAACATTCTGCGTTACATCGTCGAGTCCGGCCGCGCGGATCTCGAGGTCGTGGCGATCAACGATCTGGGTCCGGTGGAGACCAACGCCCATTTGCTGCGCTACAACTCGGTGCATGGCCGTTTCCCGCACAAGGTGACGGTCGCCGGCGACACGATCGACGCCGGCCGCGGGCCGATCAAGGTGACGGCGATCAAGAACCCCGCCGAGCTGCCCTATAAGGAGCTGAACGTCGACATCGCGCTGGAGTGCACGGGCCTGTTCACCGCGCGCGACAAGGCCGCGCAATTGCTGACAGCCGGCGCCAAGCGCGTGCTGGTTTCGGCCCCCGGCGACGGCGCCGACATCACCGTCGTCTATGGCGTCAACCATCACAAGATCACGAAGGAGCATCTGGTGATCTCCAACGCCTCCTGCACGACCAATTGTCTCGCGCCGGTCGCCAAGGTGCTGCATGACGCCATCGGCATCGACAAGGGCATCATGACGACGATCCACTCCTATACCGGCGACCAGCCGACGCTCGACACGATGCACAAGGATCTTTATCGCGCCCGCGCCGCGGCGCTGTCGATGATCCCGACCTCGACGGGAGCGGCCAAGGCGGTCGGTCTCGTGCTGCCGGAGCTGAATGGACGCCTCGACGGCTACGCGATCCGCGTGCCGACCCCCAATGTCTCCGCCGTCGATTTGAAATTCGTGGCCAAGCGCGCGACGACCAAGGACGAGGTCAACGCGGCGATCAAGGCGGCGGCGGACGGCCCGCTGAACGGCGTGCTCGACTACACGACCGAAAAACTCGTGTCCTGCGACTTCAACCACAACCCGCATTCCTCGACCTTCCACATGGACCAGACCAAGGTGCTCGACGGCACGCTGGTCTCGATCCTGTCGTGGTATGATAACGAATGGGGCTTTTCGGCGCGCATGACGGACACGGCGGTCGCGATCGGGAAGGTGATATAACTAGACGATCCGACGCCTCCAGGAGGAGGAAATGAGCGAGCTTGCCATTCGGACGCTGCCTGACGACAATGCTAAGAAATTGGCGCGCGCCCTAAAAAAGCGCGTTCCGAATTTGGAATGTCGCGTATGCGGGCAAAATGATTTTGCGCTCCTCGAAGACCCGAACGCGCAGATGAGAACCCATCTGCATCGCGAATCCGTTCACAAATGGTATGCCGCCAGCACTAAGCCAATTTCGCAAACGCTCTTGACGCTCGTTTGCACGCATTGCGGCCATCTGGAACAATTCGCCGAAGCCGTCTTGGAAGGTGCGACGCCCGATCAGTATGGCGTTAAGGTCGGCGATGAATAACGTCGTCAGAGGCCATTTTCCCGGCGACAACCCGCCAACCGGCGACGGCGGCGGCCCGGAGGATCCCATGCTTGAGCAGCGCGTCGCCAAACTCGAAGCCGACGTATCGGAAATAAAGTCGACTCTGCAAAACCTCGACGCCAAATTCGATAAGATCGACTTGAAGATCGACAAACTCGACAGCAAGCTCGATGGCAATCTGGTCGGGATTCAAGGGCGTCTTTCCGGCATCGAAGGGCGCATCGGCTCGGTGGAGGGCCGTTTCAATCAAGTTCCGACGATCTGGGGCATGCTCGGCATCGTCGCGACACTCCTCGTCGGCATCGCCGAACTCATGTTCACCGCGGGAAAGTTTTTTCACCCATGACCTCCTTCAAAACCCTCGACGACGTAAATGTCAGCGGCAAGCGCGTGCTGTTGCGCGTGGATCTCAATGTTCCGATGGAGGAGGGGCGCGTTACCGACGCGACGCGCATCGAGCGCGTGCTGCCGACGATCCGCGAAATCGCCGAGAAGGGCGGGAAGGTGATCCTGCTCGCGCATTTCGGCCGGCCGAAGGGCGCGCCGAACGAGGAAGACTCTTTGCGCCCCGTCGCCGCCGCGGTCGAGGATTTGCTCAAGCGCCCGGTGGCTTTTGCGAGCGACTGCGTCGGCGCGCCGGCTCGGGAGGCGGTAGCGGCGATGAAGGGCGGCGACGTGCTGCTGCTCGAAAACACCCGCTTCCACAAGGGCGAGGAAAAGAACGACGCGGGTTTCGTCACTGAGTTGGCGGCGAACGGCGACATCTTCGTCAACGACGCCTTTTCGGCGGCGCATCGCGCCCACGCCTCGACCGAGGGTTTAGCGCATAAATTGCCGTCCTACGCCGGCCGCGCCATGCAGGCGGAGCTGGAGGCGCTGCAAAAGGCGCTGGGCGCGCCCGCGCATCCGGTGCTGGCGGTGGTCGGCGGCGCCAAGATTTCGACCAAGCTCGATTTGCTCGGCAATCTCGTCGCCAAGGTGGATTATCTCGTCATCGGCGGCGCGATGGCCAACACTTTTCTCGCCGCACGCGGCAAGGCGGTCGGCAAGTCGCTGTGCGAACACGATCTGCTCGACACGGCGCGGGCGATCATTCAAAAGGCCGAGGCCGCTGGCTGCCAGATCGTGCTGCCCGAGGATGTCACGGTCGCCAAGAAATTCGAGGCGCACGCGCCGGCGCAATTCGTGACGGTCGATCACGTCGGCGCCGACGACATCATCCTCGATGTCGGCCCCAAGGCCGTCGCGCATGTCGAGAGCCTGCTCGCCAGATCGAAGACGCTGGTCTGGAACGGGCCCTTCGGCGCGTTCGAGACGCCGCCCTTCGACGAGGGCACCAACGCCATCGCGCAAACGGCGGCGCGACTGACGCGCGAGGGCAAGCTGCTTTCCGTCGCGGGCGGCGGCGACACGGTGTCGGCGCTCAACCAGGCCGGCGCGGCGGCCGACTTCACCTATGTCTCCACCGCGGGCGGGGCCTTCCTCGAATGGCTCGAAGGCAAGGAGCTTCCTGGCGTCGCCGCGCTGGCGAAGTAAGGCGTCGGTGTAAGAGGCGACTTGCTATCGGTAATGGCGATGGCGATGACGTCGGAGTTCGGGCAGGCATCGTCCATAACAATCCCAGCGACCATGCCGGAAATTGTGGCGCGCGGCGTCCGCCTGCCCTTGCGTCCACCAGTCGGCGTTGGCGAGTGACGGGGCGAGTAAAAGCACAAGCAACAGGGCGATCCCGACCTTCCTGGTCATTGAAGCCTCCACGTGGTGAAAAAGCCGTCTGCTCAAAATAGCGGCGCGGTCGCATCAAGGCGAATCGCCGCTTTCGCGCTGGAAATGAAAAGGCGGCGGACGGTAATTTAGTTAAAAATTGAGATTTGATTAACCCTTGGACATCTTGCTGGAGCGGCGCCGCATTTTTGGTCTGCCGGAGGGCCGCGAACATGGTATAAGCAAGAAATAGGCCGCGCTGCGGCGCGAGCTGTTCCTTGTATCTGCGTGGGTCGGCTGCATGGCGATTTCGAACAGACTGGTGATGCGACAGGGTCAAGCCCTGGTAATGACGCCGCAACTGTTGCAGGCGATCAAGCTTTTGCAGTTCTCCAATCTAGAACTCGCCTCCTTTCTACACGACGAGTTGGAGCGTAATCCGCTGCTCGAGGCCGAGGGTGGAGATTACGCGCCTTCCGAACAAAGCGCGGCGCCGGAGATCGGCGACGCGGGCGGCGCGAGCGAAGGCGCCGGCAAGTCATTCGAGGGGCCGCGCGAGGGCGATTGGGCGCAAGACGGGCTCAACGTCGACGCGGCCAGCCTTTCCGCCGAGCTCGGCACAGAAATTTCCAACGCCTTCGAGCCGGATGGCCCAAGCATCTCTTCGTCCGAACCAACAGCGGGTCCGATGGAGGGCGCCGGGCTCTCCGCGACGTCGTGGAACGGCGCGGCGGGCGGCGGCGGCGACGGGGAGGCGCCCAATCTCGAAGCCTACATCGCCGCGCAAAAAAGCCTGCACGAATATCTGACCGACCAATTGGCGGTCGCCTGCGCCGGCGCGCGCCAGCGCTTCATCGGTCAGGCGATCATCGACGCCATCGACGAGACCGGCTATTTGCGCGAATCCATCGCGGATATCGCGGCGCGGCTTGGCGCCTCGATCGGGGAGGCGGAAGCGGTGCTCGCGATCGTGCAGGGCCTCGATCCATCCGGCGTGGGGGCGCGCGACCTCGCGGAATGCCTGGCGATTCAGTTGCGCGAGCGCGACCGCTTCGATCCGGCGATGGAGATTTTCGTCGCCAATTTGCCGCTGGTCGCCAAGCGCGATTTCGCGCATCTTTCGAAGCTGTGCGGGGTCGACGAGGAAGACATCGCCGACATGACGTCCGAATTGCGCCGACTGGATCCCAAGCCAGGCCGGGCTTTCGGCGACGCGCCGACCCAAACGCTGGTCGCCGACGTGATCGTGCGCGCGGCCGGCGACGGGTCCTGGCACGTGGAGTTGAACTCTGACGCGTTGCCGCGCGTGCTGGTCAATCACTCCTATGCGGCGCGGGTCAGCGCCCACGCCAAGGGCGACACGGACAAAAGCTTCATCTCCACCTGCATGCAAAACGCCAATTGGCTGCTGAAAAGTCTGGAGCAGCGTCAGCGAACCATATTGAAGGTGGCCTCGGAAATCGTGCGCCTGCAGGACGCTTTCCTCGCGCACGGCGTCGAGCACCTGCGTCCCCTGAACTTGCGCACCATAGCCGACGCCATCGGCATGCACGAGTCCACCGTCTCGCGCGTCACCTCGAACAAATACATGATGACGCCGCGCGGCATGTTCGAACTCAAATATTTCTTCTCGGCCTCGATCGCCACGACGAGCGGCGGCGCCGCCCATTCCGCGGAAGCGGTGCGGTTCAAGATCAAGCAAATGATCGACAAGGAGAGTCCGTCCGAGGTTTTGTCGGATGACGCCATCGTGGCGCGACTCAAGGCGGTCGATATAGATATCGCGCGCCGCACGGTCGCGAAATATCGCGACAGCTTGCGGATACCGTCCTCCGTGGACCGCCGCCGCGAAAAGATTTCCGCGATGCGCGAACATGCATAGCCAAGCTTTGGGCGCTCGGAATCGAGACTTGGAACGCGCCCATTGACTTCATAAGCGGACAATTCTATCGCTGCCGTCGAGCAACGCTGGTGAGCGCGCGACGATTTGGAGCAGGGCGCCTCGCGTGAAGCGGGCCTGGACTTGCGGCGCCGGCGGATCAACACCGCGACGTCCGAACCCGCGAACGGAATGGTCCGCGCCAAAGTGACATCTACTTTGATTTGGCGGCTTTCATCTCGCTTCGAGACGTGCCAGAACAAGAAACCGAGCGGGCTTAAACGCCAGCGAAAACAAACTTAGGGCGGAAGTCGAGCATGCCATTGCGGGTTTCGGGCAAGAATATCAATATTGGCGAGGCGCTTCGCACCCATGTGACGGATCGGCTTGGCGCGTTGACCAGCAAATATTTCGACGGCGCCGTCACCGGTCACGTCACGATCTCTCCCGAAGGGACCGGATTCCGCACGGATTGCGCGTTGCATCTCGCGTCCGGCATGTTGTTGCAGGCGGACGGCCGCGCGCAAGACCCTTATGGAGCGTTCGATCAATCGGCGGAGCGCATCGAGAAGCGCCTGCGGCGCTACAAGAGCCGCCTCAAGAGCCATCACGATCATGACGCCGCCAAGGCCGAAACGGTCGCTAGTTACGTTTTGGAGGCGCCCGATCAGGAGCAAGAGGCGCCGGCGGAGTTCAACGCGGCGGTGATCGCGGAATCGACGACGCAGTTGCGCCGCCGCTCTGTTTCGCAAGCCGTGCTCGATCTCGATCTCTCGGGCGCGCCGGTCTTCATCTTTCGTCACGCCTCCACCGGACGCGTTAATGTCGTCTATCGCCGCGCCGATCAGAACATTGGCTGGATCGACACGCCGGAAGGCGCGTGAGCCCGATCGGCGGGGTATGAAATTTGCGTTGAAAGTGGCGCGGAATGGGGCCTGACCTAGCTTCATGAAAATGAATTTTCGCGTCGCGACGTCCGCGCCGTGAATCCGGGTGGTCGATCGGTCGGCGGGTTTCGACCTGTCACATTGTTGAAGTCGTGAATGGGATTGTCGGCACATGCGGCTTACAGATTTGCTCACGCCCGAGGCGATTGTCTCATCCCTCAAATCCACATCGAAAAAGCAGGCGCTGCTCGAGCTCAGTGAAAAAGCATCCGAACTTTCCGGGCGGCCCGCCCGTGAAATATTCGATGCGCTTTTGCAGCGCGAGCGCTTGGGCTCGACGGGCATCGGCGACGGAGTCGCCATTCCGCACGGCAAGCTAACGAAGCTAAAGAAGATTTTCGGCGTTTTCGCGCGACTCGAGCGACCCATCGATTTCGAGGCGCTGGATGGCGCCCCCGTCGATTTGGTCTTTTTATTGATCACACCCGAAAGTTCCGGCGCCGATCATTTGAAGGCGCTGGCCTGCGCCGCTCGCATGCTGCGCGATCCGCGAATCGTGGCGACGATTCGCGGCACACGCGACGCCAACGCGCTCTATTCGGTGCTGGCGCAACATTCGCAGCCGCACGCGGCCTAACGACAACCGCCGTTCCGCCGGTCTCAGTTGGGCGTGGCGCGCTTCGTTCCAACATGCGAAGCGTGTCCGCCCTTGCGGCCCGCCTCCGAAGCCAGCGCATGATCTCGCGAGAAGCTACGCTTGTCGGGATTGACGCTTTGCCCGCCTTTCCGTCCCGCCTTGGCGGCGAGTTCGGGGTTTTGCGAGAAGCTTCGTTTTTCGTCGGGAACGCTTTGCCCGCCCTTGCGGGCGATCAACCTTTGCTTTTCTGGGTCCATCGAGGCGAAACCGCGACTGGATTTGCGAGGTTGTTGAACTGTCGTCATCGGTCTTCTCCCTGCGCGTCGACGCCGCCTGCGCTTTGATAAGCGGCGGGCGGACGAGGTTCGACGCGCCGCGGATAGGCCGCGCGCCTCGCCAAGACGACGCCGCTCAAGGGCGCCGACGCCTTACACGAAGGGATAACTCCTGCGCTAAGACAAAGTTTCCGACAATCCGTGATATGGCGGCATTTTTATCGTCTGTCGTCGCGACGCGCCGAAAGGGCCGTGTTTCAGGCGCGGGCGGAAGGGCGCGAGCGCCGATCGAAAAACAAGGCCTGACTGATGACGGCCTTGAGCGCGTCGACGGCGAAAGGCTTGGCGATCAGGAAAGCGGGCTCCGGCGCTTCGCCGAGAAGAAAACGCTCGGGATATGCCGTGATGAAGATCACCGGCGTCGACAGTTCGCCGAGAATTTCATTGACGGCTTCGAGACCCGAGCTGCCGTCGGCGAGTTGAATGTCGGCCAGTATCAGCCCCGGTTTTCGCAGCTTGATCGCCTCGACCGCCTCCTTGTGGGTGCGCGTCAAGCCGATGACGCGATGCCCAAGCTCCTCGACCACTTCCCGCAAATCGTCGGCGATCAGCGGTTCGTCCTCGATAATGAGCACATCGGTGGCGATCTGTTCGGATATTTCGAGGTTGGCCGCCTCGATCAGCGCGCTCGCCTCCTGCGGCGAGACATCTAGCGTGCGCGCGACCTCCCCGACGTCGAAACCCTCGAGCGCATTGAGCAGGAAGGCGATGCGCGGACGAATCGAGATCGCTTCAAGATTATGCCGGGCGCTGGCGTCGGGTTCGGCGAATTCGCCGGTATCGGTATGTGCGTTAATTGGCGCCGCCGCCCAAATATCGAGCAGTAGGCGATACAAGAGAATCTTGGGATCTTCGCCAGGGCGTAGCCCAGCGGCGCCCGATTTGCTATTCTGATCGGCGACCAATGTTTCCAGCGCCGCCAAGGCATAGGCGTCGCCGCCCGCGCGACTTCCCGTCAGCGCGCGCGAGAACCGCCTCAGATACGGTATGTAACGTCCAACTTCACGTGATAAAGACATTGTAACCGCTCCGCCGCGCCCTTGACGCCGTCGGAGAGGCTTCGGAAAGCCCCCGCGACCAATCGTCGTATTCTTTCTAAGGAACCAATCGCTAAAGCTCGCGTTCACCTAGGTCGGTCTTGTCAGTATAACGCCGCGGCGGGCCGCCGCTAGAAAAATGATGCGCCTTACCACGAGGAGCCCATGGTAAATAAAACAAGCGACAATCCCTTGAGAAACGTCGTTGTCGAGCAGGGCCGAAGGGAAAGATCACCCGACGCCGATCTTTTGGGAAAGTTTTCCGGGCGTAGGGAAAATAATCGTCGTCAGAATGTGGCGCTTATGGAAAGGACGGGTTCAGCCAAGTCCGCGGAGCGCAGGGATGAAATCCCCCCGTTGCCCCGCGCGGCGCCTGGAGCGGGAGGTCTGGGCGAACATATTGGCCGGGAACTCAGGGGGCTTTATGAGGATGTCGTCGCGCAGCCGGTGCCGGATCGCTTTCTCGAACTCTTGAACAAGTTGGAGGCAGGAGCGATATACGAGGAGGAGAAGCCGCCAACGGCAGAGGGCGAGGATTGACGGAAGTTTGCGTTGGCCTTGTGGGATTAAAAGCGGATTTGGTGTCCGCGATCCCGGCGTTGCGCGCGTTCGCGGTGTCTTTATGCGGCAATTCGGATCGCGCCGACGATCTTGTGCAGGAAACGCTGGTCAAGGCGTGGGTGGGGATCAACTCCTTCACGGAGGGAACCAATCTCACTGCGTGGCTTTTCACGATTTTGCGGAACATTTATTACAGCGATTATCGCAAGCGGCGGCGCGAGACCGCTGATCCCGACGGGGTCATGGCCGCGCGGATGGTGTCGCCGGCCACTCAGCCGAGTCACATGGATTTTCTTGATTTTCGCGCTGCATTGCAAAAGCTGCCTCTCGATCAGCGCGAAGCGCTGATTCTGATCGGGGCTTCGGGACTGTCCTATGACGAAGCCGCCGTCATTTGCGGATGCGCGCCCGGCACCATGAAAAGCCGCGTCAACCGCGCGCGCAACCGGCTCGCGGAAATATTGGGGCTGGACGAAGAGCGGCTGATGGAAGGCGATTTCTCCGAGGTGATCGCGCGCAGCCGCGCCGAGGCCGATTGAAGCACGGCGCGAAATGCCGCATAGGCTTTGCTCGCAACTCTCACCCTTTCGCGAGCATGAAGCCGATGACGACCGATCACCGTTTAGAGCGCGATTCCTTTGGCGACATCGCGGTTCCCGCCAGCGCCTATTGGGGCGCGCAGACACAGCGCTCCCTTGAGAATTTCCCCATTGGCGGCCAGCGAATGCCGATTCAGGTCATCCATGCGCTGGCGCGCGTCAAGCGCGCCGCCGCGCAAGTCAACGCGCGCAAGGGGCTGATCAAGTCCGAGGTGGCGACGGCTATCATCGACGCGGCGCAAGAGGTGATCGACGGCAAGTTCGACGATCAATTTCCGCTGGTGGTCTGGCAGACCGGGTCGGGCACGCAGTCCAACATGAACGTCAATGAAGTCATCGCCAACCGCGCCAACGAGGAGCTCGGCGCGCCTCGCGGCGCCAAGGCGCCGGTGCATCCCAACGACCATGTCAACCACGGCCAGTCCTCGAACGATTGTTTTCCGACCGCCATCCATATCGCGGGCGCGCTCGCCTTGAGCGGCAAACTGCTGCCCTCGACGAGGCGATTGGCCGCGGCGTTGAACGCCAAGTCGAAGGCGTTTAACGATATCGTCAAGATCGGCCGCACCCATTTGCAGGACGCGACGCCGGTGACGCTGGGCCAGGAATTTTCCGGCTATGCCGCGCAGGCCGAATACGCCGTGGCGCGCCTTGAGAAGGTGCTGCCCGATCTCCTGGCGTTGGCGCAAGGCGGAACGGCGGTTGGCACCGGTCTCAACACGGCCAAGGGCTTCGCCGAGGAGTTCGCCGCCAATATAGCCGAGCAGACCGGGCTTCCCTTCGTCACCGCGCCCAATAAATTCGAGGCGCTGGCGGCCCACGACGCGATCGTCTTCGCGCATGGCGCGATCAACGCCTTGGCGACCGGGCTCTACAAGATCGCCTCCGACATTCGCTTGATGGGGTGCGGACCGCGCGCCGGGCTGGCGGAGCTGAAACTGCCGGAAAACGAGCCGGGCTCCTCGATCATGCCGGGCAAGGTCAATCCGACCCAGGTCGAGGCGATCACGATGATCTGCGCGCGCGTGTTCGGCAATCACGCGACGATCAGCTTCTCCGCCACGCAGGGCCATCTCGAATTGAACGTGATGAAGCCGGTGATCGCCTTCGCGTTATTGGAGTCAATCGATCTGCTCGCCGAGGGCATGGACAGTTTCGTCCTGCGTTGCCTCGACGGACTGGAGCCGGACCGCGCCAATATCGCGCGCTTTCTCGATCGGTCGTTGATGCTGGTGACGGCGTTGGCGCCCAGGATCGGCTATGACGCGGCAAGCAAGATAGCACGAGCCGCTCATAAAAACGGCACGAGCCTCAAGGAGGAGGCGCTCGCCTCGGGCAAGGTGACGGAAGCTGAATTCGACGCGATCGTGCGTCCGGAAAAGATGCTGGCGCCGGACGCCTGAGCGAAGATTTTGTTGGCGCTTTCGTTCCGAGGCGGCGACTTCGAACATTTCAACACCCCCAATTCTCGAAATTCGGGAATTGGGGGTACGATTGCCAAGGTCCGAAATTCGAGTTCACCCTCTCCAGATGCGGCACCAGCCATTGGGACTGATCGTGCCCGACACCGATTTGCAGGAGCTCGGGGAAATGAACAACGAGCAATTCGCGCAGTTCTGATCACCCTTGGGCGATCCGCGATAGGCGACCGATCCGGGCGACGCCTTGGCCGCCTTGGCCGTGCTCGCGCCGAGTCCGAGAAAAGAAGCCCCCGCCAAGACTCCGCGCAAGAGCCCGCGCCGCGTCGCCGCGAATCCAGTATCTCGTTTATCGAACATCGGTTGACCTCCTGAAATTCAGCGCGGAAGAATGCCGCGCCGCGATTCGTTACAGAATTAACGTAGTATTAATACACTTGTTACGCCACGGATTGCGACAAAAAGTCACGGATGAATTGGTTATACCGCTAGTATACTGTTTTTGAATGCTGGCGAATCGGCGCGCCGACTTGATATGTGTCAATCACGGGACGAGAATTATTTATTTACACGCGAGGACCGCGAAATGATGATTGCGTCTTTAAATGAGAATCTTCCCGAGCTTCCCGGCGCGAACGATCCCGCCGTCGCTTGGTCCATCGATATCCCGTCGCTGCTCGTTTTCGGCGTGGTCGGCGTCATGGGCGCGGCTACGTTGGGGCTGGCTTTCGCGCCCCGCTCGGCGGAGGCGATCCCAAGTTTCGCGCGGCAGACAGGCCAGCCGTGCGCCTCGTGTCACACGGCTTTTCCGGAGCTGACGCCGTTCGGCCGTCGCTTCAAGCTCGGCGGCTACACGATGGGCGGCGGCATGTCGATCGAGGAGGCGCCGCCGATCGCGGGAATGCTGTTGCCGACCTTCACGAAAACCAAGGTGCAACAGGATTCGCCGCCGACGAACCCCAACGGCTATCCGATCGCGCATGTGAACGACAATTTCGTCATGCAGCAGGCGAGTCTGTTCTATGGGGGGCAGGTGTACGGCAATCTCGGCGCCTTCATCCAGGGAACCTATGACAAGGCGGCCCAGCACACCTATCTGGACAATACCGACATTCGCTACGCCGACACAACGACAATTGGCTCGGTCGACGTGCTTTACGGACTCGACGTCAACAATGGCCCGACCGTCCAGGACGTTTGGAACACCACGCCGGCTTGGGGCTTCCCCTACGTCGCCTCGACCCTGGCGCCCGCCTTCTCGCCGCCGGGGACAAAGATCGAGAATGGCTTCGCCGGTCGCGGCGTCGGAACCGGCGCCTATCTGTTCCTCAACGACATGCTTTATCTCGAAGCCTCGGCCTATCACAATCTGTCCAAGGGCGAGTTGAACACGATCGGCCAGCCCTGCGCCAACAATTCCGACTACGTGCAAAATGTGCAGGCCTGGGCGGCGCAGGCCCATTTGCCGAACCGGCCATACAGCATCGCCTGCGCCTCCGATTCGCTCTCCGGTGCAGCGCCGTATTGGCGCGTCGCCCTGGAGCCGACTTGGGGTGATCACTCGCTGATGCTCGGCGCCTTTGGCTTTTATCCGGACGTGTTGCCCGGCCGCGTGATGGGCTATGGCGTCGACCACTACAGGGACATCGGCCTCGACGCGCAATATCAATACATAAACGATATTCACGCGTTCACGCTGAAGGTCTCGCGGATCAGCGAGATGCAGAATCTCCAGGCGACCTTCGCCCAGGGCGTCGCCGGCCAGGCCGTCAACGCATTGGGGATCGTCAACGCTTACGGCTTGCCGCCGATCACCGGCAACGCCTCGTCGAACCCCACAAATACGCTGACGAGCTTCAAGGCCGCGGCGACCTATGTCTGGGATCGCAGAATCAGCGGCTCGGTCGGTTATTTCAGCGTGCACGGAACGGCCGACAACACGCTTTACGGCAACGCCCTGCTGGGAATGGCCGGACCTTCCGCGTGGGGCCAGCCGGACGGCAAGGGGTTGATCTTCGACGTCGCCTACATGCCGTTCAGCAAGGGCGGACCAAGCCTTTATCCTTGGGCAAACGCCAAGCTCGGCCTTTCGTACACCCATTATCTGACGATGTATGGCGGGACGAGCAATTTCGACGGCTTGGGGACCTACTACAACGGCAGCAGTTGGCGCTCGCATAGCGCCACCGACAACAACACTTTGCTCCTCTATTCGTGGATCGCGTTCTGAGCTTGATCGGCGCCTCGGCGAAGAGGCGCCGTGACCGCTCAGAATGGAGCGAGGCGGCCCATGCGGCCTTCCGCATAATCGGCTTGGGCGCGCCCGACCGATTCGCTGGAATTGAAAACGTAGGGTCCGCGAAACACGAGAGGGCGGGGCGCGCGGTCCCCGCCCAGCAGCAGCGCTTCCAGCGGCGACGCGCCGGGATTGCTTAAAGTCAGGGTCGGCGCGGGGCGCAGCAAGGCGAGTTCGGCGCGCGAAACCTCCTCATCCCCGACCCTGGCGACGCCCTCCAGCACATAGACCGCCAACTCATGCGAGGGGTTAAGCGGCAGCGTGGCCAAAGTTCCCGGCGCCAGCGTGAAATGGGCGAGTTGCGCGGGGCCTTGCAGCCGTATCGGACCCGGCTCCACGAAATACAGCGCCATTTCCCCCGCCAGCAGCCTGATCATCCCGCCGGGAATATCGGCGCGAGGAATCCCATTGGAATCGACCGCGCCGTAGCGCGGCGGTTGATCGTCGAATACTGGGGGCTGGCGGGTCCAAAGCTGCACGGTCCGCATCAACCCGTCCGCGCCGCCGCGCAACATTTCCGCGTGCAGCACCCCGCGTCCCGAACTCATCCACTGAACTCCCCCGGCGAGGATAACGGCGCGATTGCCCATGGAATTGCGGTGCTCATTCTCTCCCGAAAGCAAATACGAAATCACCTCAATGCCGGCGTGTGGATGGGGCGGCACGCCGCCCGGCGGGGGCTCGGCCGGACCAAATTGATCCAGGAACACGAAAGGTCCCACCGCTTCGAGCGCGGGCGACGGCAAGGAGCGCAACACGGGAACGCCCGCGCCGACGCTGGCGTGAGTTGGAGCGATTTTGAGTTCGACGCAACTGCACGCGACATCCGGTTCAGTCATCCACGCGCTCTCCAAGATCTAATCCACCCGAGAAAATAGAGCGCGCGTCGCCCGATTGCCAATCGCGCCCGCTGGGCGTGGTTGATCGCGATTGGCGGTCGATCGCGAAATGCCGACGTTTCCATTCACCCTTTTGGCTGAAAGCGGATGCGTCGCGCTTCCGCAGTTGGTAAAGAGACATCGAAAACCAAGGGACTTTTCAAAGTGACGCAGGCCGAGGATCGCTCAAGAGACCAAAGACGCCTGGAAACGGTGCTGGCGCATTTTCTTGCCGAGGGCTTCGCGCGGCGCGAGCCGGCGTTGTTGCAACCGGCCGGCGTATTTCTCGACCGGCTCGGCGAGGATTTCCGCGGACGGTTGTTTCTGACCAGCGATGGCGGCGACGCCGAGCTTTGTTTGCGGCCGGAATACACCATACCCGTGGCGCTCGAGTATATCGCCTCGCGGGATGGTGGGCCGGCGGCGCTGGCCTATGGCGGCGCCGTTTTTCGCGTTGGCGACGGGCAGTTGCTTCAGGCGGGACTGGAAAGCTTTGGTCGCGAGGACCGAGAGGCCGCCGATGCGGAGATTTTGGGCGTCGCTCTCGATGCCGGTCGGGCGGCGGGCGCGGAGCGGCTCAGGGTGCGGCTTGGCGACGCCGGGCTTGTCAAAACATTTCTCGACCGGATGGGTCTGCCTCCAGCGTGGCGTCGGCGTCTCGAAATCGGCAACGCGCGCGGAAGGCCGCCCGCGCGGATTTTGGCGGCGCCCACGCCCAAGAACGGCGACACGGGCGCCGGCGTGCTGGCCGCGCTATCGAAAGTCGACGCGGCCGGAGCTAAGAGGCTCGTGGAGGATTTGCTCGCCATCGCCGGCATCGCGACTGTTGGCGGGCGTAGCGCCGGTGAGATCGCCGAGCGTTTTCTGGAGCAGGCTTCGCTTGCCGACGGCGCCGGCGTCAGCTCGGAAAAACGCGCGCTCATCGAACGCTTTTTCGCGCTCGAAGCCGCGCCGGACGCGGCGTCCACGCAGTTGCGGGGTCTCGCGCGGGATGCGGGAATCTGACGTTGGTTTCGCGCTCGATTCCTTCGACACGCGTTCGAGTTTTATCGCGGCCCGCGGCCTCAATCTGGACGAGATGGTGTTCTCGACGAGCTTTCCGCATTCGATCGACTATTATTCCGGCTTCATGTTCGACGCGCGCATGCCAGGCTCGACGAACGCATTGCCGACCATCAGTGGCGGACGCTACGACACGCTGCTGCGAACGCTTGGCGCGGCGCGGGATATTCCAGCGGTCGGCGCGGCGATTTCGATCGAACGCCTGGGAGGCGCGGCATGAGCGATTTCGATAAGCCGAATTCGCGACAACAGAACGAGAACGGCAAGGACGACCGGCTTGTGGTCGCCGTTCCTTCCAAGGGCCGGCTGCAGGAAAACGCCTTCGCGTTCTTCGCCAGGGCAGGTCTGGAATTGCAACAGGGCCGAGGCGCGCGGGATTATCGCGGAGCGATCGCCGGCGTCGATCATGTCGAGGCGGCTTTCCTCTCGGCTTCCGAAATCACCAACAGGCTGGCGCGCGGCGAGGCGCATTTTGGCGTCACGGGCGAGGACTTGGTGCGCGAGGAGATCGCCGACGCGCACCAACGCGTCGAACTGCTCGCGCCGCTGGGATTTGGCGCCGCCAATGTTGTCGTCGCGACGCCGGCGGCCTGGATCGACGTGCGCGCCATGGCCGATCTCGCCGATGTCGCGAGCGGATTTCGGGCGCGGCATGGCCGCGGCATGCGGGTCGCGACCAAATATGTGAATACAACGCGCCGCTTCTTTAAGGAGCACGGAATCAGCGACTACCGCATCGTCGAGAGTTCCGGCGCCACCGAGGGCGCGCCGGCGGCGGGATCGGCCGATCTCATCGTGGACATCACCACGACGGGCGCGACGCTCAAGGCCAATGCGTTGAAGACCCTCGACGATGGGGTCATCTTGCGCTCCCAGGCCAATCTCGTCGCCTCGTTGACGGCGCCGTGGGGCGAAAAAGCGCGCGAGGCGGCGCGAATTATTCTCTCACGCATCGCGGCGGAAGAGGAAGCCCGCGCGACGCGCGAAGTGCGAACGAAATTGAGCGACGCAACCGACAAGCTTTTACGCAAGGCCGAGAGCAAATTCGGCGCGACATTGCGCGAACGCGGGTCCAACGAAATGTTCACGTTCACCGCTCCGACGCACAAGGTGGCGCCATTCGCCGATTGGCTTATCGCTCATGGCGCCCGCACCGTGACAAGCGGTAGGCTGGATTATGTATTTCGCGCCGACAACGCGCTTTGGGTCCGTCTCGTCGCGCGCCTTGATGGCGGGTGACGGAAATTCATCCTCGACTTAGACCAAAGACCCCGATCGAAAAAGCTTTGAAAGAAAAATGCGACGCACCGCCCGCTGGCGATGCGTCGCATTCATTAGTATGACTTAGAAGCCGGCGCGGATGATGATCTTGGTGCCTTCGCACGGCGCAACGCCATAAAGCCCCTTGCTTTGCTGGCCACCGGCCTTGGGGGTTTGACCCGTCCAAACGCAGCCCTTCTTGCCATCGGAGCGGTCCGACATCGTGACGGTGTAAACGCCGTCCTTGATCGTGCCCTCGACCTTATAAGTGACCGGGCTGCCGTTGGTGGCCTCCAAGTCGGCCTTCCCGGAGAGCTTGGTCGCGTCGACATCGACCGTCCAATGACCCTGCGCGTTCTTGATGCCAACCGAGTTTTCCTCGGTGATGTTCCAGTTTTGAGTTTCGGCCATGGCCGTGGCGCCGAGCGAGAGCAGGGCGGCGGCGGTGACGAGTGTCAGCTTAAGCATGGTTTCCTCCAGTAGTTCTTATGGAGCGCGTTAAAGCGCGGGGGTATACACGCACCTATGCGTGGCCTTACAGAACTCAGCTGAGTGGACTTGACGGTCCAATCAAGAGTCAAGCGGAAGTTCAATCAACAAACTCGTGGCTTTGGACCCGACTCCGCCGGGCCCGCGCTCACCAGATTTAGCGCTGCGATCAAATCGCGATTGTTTGGCTGGTGTTACTGGCGCGGTGGACGCTTGGTGGCGGAAGCAGGCCGGAAGCACCCGCCGTCGGTCAGCGCGAGAGGCACAAGAAAAATTGTCAAATCCTTGTTCGTTTGGACGCTTTCCCACCTCGTCCGACCCCGACTTCACTTGAGTGTCGGCGCCCCGCGAAGTTCGAGCGATCAGCCTTCTCGGCGCTTAAGGCGGCGCCCCATCCCTTTAGACCGCGTTCGTGCCGACGCGCTTTCGTGCGCGCCTTCTCTAACAGAGCTTCACGCATCTCGTCAATTGGCGCAACAGTCAAATTCGGCCGCTCCGATTAGGCTCGGTGGGTTACGTGCTTGCCGCGGCGTGGGGAACGGATAAATTGTTAGGTGCTCGGCGCCACGCCGGCGCCCACATTGGACCTATTCATGACAAGCTCTCTCGCCGGCAAAACCTTGTTCATCACCGGCGCAAGCCGAGGCATCGGACTTGCCATAGGCGTGAGAGCCGCGCGGGACGGCGCCAATGTCGTCATCGCCGCGAAAAGCGTCGAACCACAGGCAAAGCTTCCTGGCACGATTTTCACCGCCGCTCGCGAGATAGAGCGGGCGGGAGGAACCGCGCTGCCGCTCGCCTGTGATATTCGATTCGAGGAACAGGTCGCGGGGGCGGTCGAGGCGACAATCCAACGATTTGGCGGAATCGACATCCTCGTGAATAACGCCAGCGCGATTGATTTGCGCGGGATCGAAGCGCTCGACATGAAGCGTTACGATTTGATGCAGCAGATCAATGGACGCGGCGCTTATCTATGCGCGAAATTGGCGCTGCCGCATCTAAGGAAGGCCGCGAATCCGCATATCCTGACCCTGTCGCCGCCGCTTGATCTGAATCCCAAGTGGTTCGCGCCCAATCTTGCTTACACCATCGCCAAATACGGAATGAGCCTGGTGACGTTGGGCTTGGCCCGCGATCTCGCCGGCGCGGGCGTCGCCGTCAACTCGCTTTGGCCAGAGACGGCGATCGCCACGGCCGCGGTAGGCAATCTACTGGGAGGCGAAGCGGTGTTGCGCCAGGCGCGCAAACCCGAAATCGTCGCGGACGCCGCCCATGCGATCCTGACCCGGGGAGCGCGCCTTTGCACGGGCAATTTTTTCGTGGATGTCGCCGTGCTGCGCGAGGAGGGGGTCGAGGATTTCAAACCGTATGCGGTCGATCCGAAGGTCGACGCGCTGCTGGACTTCTTTCTCGACGCGCCGCTTACCGTGGGCGTGAGCAAGACGGGATTCCATCCGGCTGGATGAGGATTACGCCAGCGACGAGACGCCTAGAAATAGCGTGTAGATCCCCACGAGAGCGACGAGAGCGCCGGAAACATAGGGCGCGCGCTCCGCGAAGACTCCATAACCTTTCCAGCGCGTGGAGACATGGCGCAGGCTCAATGCCGCGCCGACGCCGACAAGGACCATGGTGGCGGCGAGGCCTAGGCTGAAGCACAACACCAGAAGCGCGCCAAGGCCGATCTTCCCCACCTGCAGGCAGAGCAGAAGCACGGTTATCGACGCGGGGCAGGGGATCAAGCCGCCGGTGAGTCCAAAGAGTATTATTTGACCGGTCGTGGCTTCGCGGCGGGCGAAGCGCCGGTTAATGTCGATCGCGTGTTCGCGCTCGTGTTCGCTGGCGAAAACCTCGGGGTCGACAAGCAGCAAATCCTGCTTGAACGTGGCTTCGTCGTTCGCGCCGCGCTGCGGATGCGGATGCTCATGTCGGTGATGCCCGAAGTTGCGGTGGTGATGGGCTTGATGCGACCGATCGTCGTGATGGTGACCATGGCCGTGACCATCATCGTGGCGGTGGTGGTGATCGCCGTGCGCATGAGTTTGGGGCGGCGATGGATGATATTCGCGCCAGTTTCGCCACATCATCCAGAGGGCGACTCCAATTATGAGCAATCCCGAGACGATCTGGAGATAAGGCTCGCTGGTTTGCGCGTTCCAGCGCGAACCAAAATAAAGTCCGGCGAGCGCGACGAGCCAGACAATGGCCGTGTGGGAAATCGTCGCCGCGACGCCGAGCATAACGGCCTGGCTCACCGTGCCCCGTATGGCGACGATAAAGGCCGCCATCATAGTCTTGGAGTGACCGGGCTCCAATCCGTGAAGGGCGCCCAGCAATACAGCGGTGGGAACGAACAGGTAGGCGTTAGCCGCGCCCGCGTTGAAGATTTCGGTCAAATTGGACATGGCGAGCCTGGTTTGCTTGGCCTATCGGCTTTGCGAGCGAAACCGTCGCCATTTCGCGTTCATAAACGCGCGGGGACGGAAATTAACCCGGCCCATCGCGTCTGGGGACGGATATTTCAACGAAATTCACCGCGAGGCGACGCGCCGTCGGTCGCGCCTCGAATACTCCGTCGAACAAAAGCAGGCAAGCCGTTGTCGCTCACTCTTGGCGAAAACACGCGGGCGCGCTAGGCTCGAAGTCAAGCGAGCTGAAAAGCTTGAGCATTGGTGACGCGCGAGGCGACGTTTTCACGGCGGGCATGGGGCTGGTGCGAGCCATTAAGGTCGTGATCCAGTGGCGCTCCCGTCGCGAAATCAGAAAAACGATGCGTGTCGCGCTCGCGCCATGGCGAACTGAGTAATGGTCCGCGGACGGCGCCAGGGCGGCTCCGGGCCTTGAAAATAAGATCGCCGAGCAAGCGGCGGCTTCCTTGGAATGGGATCGCGCTCGCGCGGGGCGCCAAACACAAACGTGATCGGGAAACGCAGAATGTCGAATGGCACGAGCAAGGGCAAGGGCGCGACCGGAGGAGCCTCCAAACAGCGAGTCGCTCCATCGAAGAAACAACGCGAGAAAGGCAACGCCAAGGCGCCCGCGATTGGCGCGAAACCGCTGATTGGCATTGGCGTCGCTTGCGCATTGCTGTTCGCGGCTTTCGTGGCCTTCACCAACAAGCAGGCGGCGCCGCCCGACATCGGCGGGCCGTTCCAGTTGACGACGCAATTCGAAAAGAGCTTCACCGACAAGGATATGCTCGGGCGTCCCTATCTGGTGTTTTTCGGCTACACCAACTGTCCCGACATCTGCCACACCACCCTGTTCGAACTTTCCGAGATCATGCGCGCGCTCGGCCCCGACGCCAATGTCGGCGCTTTATTCGTGACAGTCGATCCGGAGCGCGACACGCCTCAAATCTTGAAAGATTATTTGTCGAGCTTCGATCCTCGCATCGTGGGTCTGACCGGCCCGCGTTCGGAGTTGGATCCAATGCTTAAGGAGTTTCGAATTTATGCCAAGCGCGCGCCAGGCGACGACGCCAATTACAGCGTGGATCACGTCACGGTTGTCTATCTGATGGATAAGAACGGTCGCTTCGTCAACGCCTTCAACGTCGCGCGCAAACCCGCCGACGCGGCGCGCGAGTTGCAACGGTATCTGTGACTAATTTGCATCGCAGACAATATTTTCTCAAGGAAGTCGAAAGGACGTCGCGACAAGACCGTGTTTTGCGCTAGCATGGCTCATGCCTCGAATCTTGCGCTCGGAAATCGCGCCGACCACGGATGCGTCCCGCCTTGTGTTGAACCATGCTGGAGCGACCGTCGTTGTCGCGCTGCGGCGTCTTCCCGGCGCCCGGCGCTTCACCCTGCGGGTGCGTTTCGCGGCGCGCGACGCGGTTTTGACGATGCCGCAACGCGCATCATTGCGCGAGGCGCGTTTCTTCGCGGAACGCCACGCCGCCTGGATCACGGCGCGCCTCGACAGACTGCCGGCGGTAATTCCCTTCGAGGACGGCGCGATCGCGCCGTTGCGCGGGGTCGAGCATGTGTTGCGACATTTGCCCGGCGCGCGTGGCGTCGTTTGGTGTGAACCGTTGACGCGAATGGTGGGAGAGTCGGGGCCCGCCCAAGCGCTCTGCGTCGCCGGCGCGGGAGAGCATATGCCTCGTCGCGTGCGTGACTTTCTCAAACGCGAGGCGCGGCGCGATCTGGAATCGGCGGTCGCCAGTCATACGCAAAAAATCGGTTTACCGGCGCGCGCCGTCGGTCTGCGAGATCCCGTCAGCCGATGGGGATCTTGTTCGGCCGCCGGATCACTTAATTTCTCCTGGCGTCTCGTAATGGCTCCTCCCTTCGTGCTGAATTATCTGGCCGCGCATGAAGTGGCGCATCTGGTCCATCTCGATCATTCACCGCGCTTTTGGGCGCTCGCGCATAAACTATGTAGCGAAGTCGACCGCGCCGAAGCCTGGCTTGCGACGCAAGGCTCGCAGCTTCATAAATACGGCGCTCGCGCATGATACGAGGTCGCGCGCGGGGCGTCGTTGCGGTAGCGCCGTTGCAAATGGGAAGAGCTTGAACAAAAAACATGCACCAAATCGCCATTGGCGCCGAGTTGATGGGCGCCGTTACATTCATTGATATGTTGCCAAGCTGGTATATCGGGCGAGTTGTCTTCGTTTAAACAAAATTGATTCGAGACATATCGCATCGCACAAAAGTGAGCTACGCTGTAGATCTGCCGATGTTGGTCGTCGGCACGAACGAAATCGAGCACCCAATGGCCCAAGTGATCTTCTATGAAAATCCTGCTTGCGCCGAAAATGCGCGGCAGAAGGCGTTATTGCGCGCCGCCGGTCATATCGTCGAGTCGCGCGACCTGCTCGGCGAGCCGTGGAGCGTATCCAGCCTTCGTCCTTACTTTGCGGAAAAACGGATCAAAGACTGGTTCGATCCGCGGTCTCCCCGTGTGATCTCCGGCGAGATCGATCTGGAAACGATCACGCCTCAATCGGCTCTGGTCGCGATGATCCTGGATCCCGGTCTTATTCGCGGGCCGCTCATGCGGATCGGCGCGAATTGCGAGGCCGGCTTCGATCCCGAGCGCGTGCATGGTTGGATCGGCCTCGCGCCGGCGCCGCAAGCGCCAGCGGAACAAGAGCCATTGTCCGCCGCCGCGCTTCAAGACCCCGCACCGCGCGCGGAAGTCGCCAAAGGATAAGAGGCGAGCTGCTCTCATGGCGCATGTGGTCTTTTTCGAGAAACCTGGCTGCGGCGGCAATGCAAGGCAAAAGGCGCTGCTTCGAGCCTCGGGGCATGAGGTGGAGGCCAGGAGCCTGTTGGCCGAGTCATGGACAGCGGAAAATCTGCGACCTTTTTTCGGCGATAAGCCGGTGCGCGATTGGTTTAATCCGGCCTCGCCGCGCGTGAAATCAGGCGAAATCGCCCGCGATGCGCTAAATGAGCTAGAAGCGCTCACCCTGATGATTGCCGATCCAGTGTTAATACGTCGTCCGCTCATGCGGGTGGCGGAGCGAAGCGAATGTGGTTTTGACCAGAAGTTGGTGAGCGACTGGATCGGACTTAAATCCGATTCGGCGAAAGTCTCGGATGTTTGTATCAAAGAGCTCGCGCGAAAGGGCGACTAGCCAAGTGAGCCGGCGTCGTGGCGCGCCCATTATTGGAGATGACATGCCGTCGATGCGCGCACAACCGGAGCCCGCCCTCAATGGGAGATTTTTCGAAACGCTTATCGAACGCGCCGCGCTTTCGCCGGCCATTAGGATGGGTGTCGTGCATCCATGCGACGCGCTTGCGCTGGTGGGAGCGTTCACGGCCCGTGACAGAGGGTTGATCATTCCCGTCCTTATCGGCCCGCGGGCGCGAATAGAGGCGACGGCGCGAGTTGAAGGGTTGTCGCTTGAAGGAGTCGAGATCGTCGACGCGCCGCACAGTCACGCCGCCGCCGAGATGGCGGTCTCCCTGGCAAGACGTTGCAAGCTTCACGCGCTGATGAAAGGCTCGCTGCATACGGACGAGTTGATGACGGCGGTCGTGCGCAAGGAGCACGGGCTGCGCACCGAGCGACGCGTCAGTCACGTATTCGTGCTCGATGTAAAGGGCCATCCCAAGCCGTTGCTGGTGACCGACGCCGCCATCAACATCGCCCCGACGCTGGATGAGAAGCGCGACATTGTGCGTAACGCCATTGATCTCGCGCACGCGATGGGCATCGCGCGACCAAAGGTGGCGTTGCTTTCCGCCGTCGAAAACGTGGAAGCCAAGATTCCCTCGACCATTGAAGCCGCGGCGCTCTGCAAAATGGCGGACCGCGGCCAGATCAATGGAGCGGATCTCGATGGGCCCCTGGCGTTCGACAATGCGATCTCGCCGGAGGCCGCGGCGGCCAAGGGCATAGTCTCGCCCGTGGCCGGCGACGCCGACATCCTCGTCGCGCCGGACCTAGACGCTGGGAACATCCTGGCCAAGCAATTGGTTTTTCTCGCGGGGGCCGAGACCGCCGGCCTCGCGCTTGGCGCGCGCGTTCCGATCGTGTTGACCAGCCGCGCCGACGACGTTAGGGCGCGGGTCGCGTCGACCGCGCTGGCGCAAATTTTCGCGCACTGGCGCGTTGTTCCCAGCGATGCCGATTGGCCCGCCTGAGCTACGCTGCTCGACATCGCCCCGCGCCCATGGCAGAACCCAGCCAAATTGTTTCGCGCGGCAGGCTGAAGTTCATGACCGATATCGCACAACTGGAAAACGAAACCCTCGCGCGGATCGAGGCCGCCGACGACGAGGCCGGGCTTGAGGCGGTGCGCCTAGGCGCGCTTGGTAAAAAGGGCGCCATTTCCGCGTTGCTCTCGACGTTGGGCAAAATGTCGCCCGAGGAGCGTAAATCACGGGGAGCGAAGATCAACGCGCTGAAAGACGTTGTAATTCAGCGGCTCGCCGCTCGCCGCGCGGCGCTGGAGCGGGCGGCGCTGGAGCAACGGCTGAAATCGGAAACGCTCGACGTGACGCTGCCGGCGCCGCCGAGCGCGCTGGAGCGAGGGCGCTTGCATCCGCTTTCCCAGGTGATGGACGAACTCGCCGCGATTTTCGCCGATATGGGCTTTTCAGTCGCGGAGGGGCCGGACATCGAGTCCGACGATTACAATTTCACGAAGTTGAACTTCCCGGAGGGACATCCAGCGCGAGAGATGCACGACACTTTCTTTTTCTCGCCCGGTCCGGACGGCAAGCGCAAGCTGCTGCGGACTCATACGAGCCCCGTGCAGGTGCGCACGATGCTTTCGCAAAAGCCGCCGATCAGAGTCATTTGTCCCGGTCGCACCTATCGCTGCGACAGCGACCAGACGCATACGCCGATGTTTCATCAGGTCGAAGGGCTGGTGATCGACGAGACCACTCATATCGGCCATCTGAAATGGGTGCTGGAGGAGTTTTTAAAGGCTTTTTTCGAGGTGAAATCCGTGAGCCTGCGTTTTCGCCCGTCATTCTTCCCCTTCACGGAACCGTCGATGGAGGTCGACGTTCAGTGTAGTCGGCAGGGCGGCGAAATCCGCTTTGGCGAGGGCGAGGACTTCATGGAGATCCTCGGCTGCGGCATGGTGCACGCGAATGTGCTGCGCAACTGCGGTCTTGATCCCGATAAATACCAGGGCTTCGCTTTCGGAGTTGGCATCGACCGGCTGGCGATGCTGAAATACGGATTGCCGGATTTGCGCGAATTATTCGAGGGCGATCTGCGCTGGTTGCGGCACTATGGATTTAGGCCCTTGGACTTCCCGACGCTGGCGGGAGGACTGAGTGGATGATTAATATTACCTCGATGGAGGAAGCAAATGGCGTGGGTTGACGCAATCGAAAAGCAAGCCGGAGACGGTCGTTTGCAGCCAACTCACGTGGTGGCGCGAGCGAAAGTTTTTCGCACCGCCGACGGTCGACCCGTCCTACAAATCGACACGCTCGGATCGGCGGAGCGCCGTAATCCAGGAAAACAGAGTCAAACTCTTCAATTTGGAAAGGAAGCCGCGGAGCAGCTTTTTTCCATTTTGCAACGGACTTTCAATTTATAGAAGCCACAATGAAACTCACGCTCTCCTGGTTAAAAACCCACCTCGACACGGCCGCTTCGCTCACCGAGATCGTCGATACTTTGACGCGCATCGGACTCGAGGTCGAGGATGTGCACGATCCCGCCGCGCGGCTCGAGGATTTCACGATCGCGCAAGTGGTCGAGGCGGCGCCGCATCCAAACGCCGAACGACTGCAAGTCTGCATGGTCGACATAGGCAAGGGCGCGCCTCTGCAGGTTGTTTGCGGCGCGCCGAACGCTCGCAAGGGCCTCAAAACCGTGTTCGCGGCGCCGGGCGCCTTTATTCCGGCTAAAAAAATCACGCTTGGCAAGGGCGTCATTCGCGGAGTCGAGTCGCTTGGGATGCTTTGCTCCGCGGGCGAACTCGAACTGCCCGGAGATTCCGAGGGCATCATGGAGTTGCCGGAGGACGCTCCACTCGGCGAGGTCTACGCGCAATGGGCGAGGCTTGGCGATCCGGTCATTGACATCAATCTGACGCCGAACCGTCCGGACGCCGCCGGTGTCGCCGGCATCGCGCGCGATCTCGCGGCGGTTGGTCTCGGTGTTCTGAAAACACCCGCGCCCGCTCCCGTCGATGGAAAGTTCCCATGTCCGGTGAGCGTGAAACTCGATTTCGCGCCCGCGGACGCGCGTCTCGCGCCGCTTTTCGCGCTGCGCCTCGTGCGCGGCGCCAAGAACGGCCCGAGCCCATCCTGGCTGCAAGATCGATTGCGTTCGGTGGGACTGCGCCCGATCAACGCGCTGGTCGACATCACCAACTTTCTTACCCTGGACCGCGCCCGGCCGCTCCATGTATTCGACGCCGCCAAGGTCAAGGGCGATCTCGTCGTGCGTCACGCTCGCGCCGGAGAGGAATTGCTGGCGCTCGACGGCAAGACCTATCAGCTCGATGAGGAGATCGTCGTTATCGCCGACGAGGCCGGAGTTGAATCGTTGGC
The DNA here is from genome assembly GCA_963699455.1 of uncultured Alphaproteobacteria bacterium. Lineage (GTDB taxonomy): Bacteria > Pseudomonadota > Alphaproteobacteria > Rhizobiales > Beijerinckiaceae > Methylocystis. Next base: position 234,616 of record CAVOTY010000006.1, read on the forward strand.
TGGCGTCATGGGCGGCGAGGCCTCTGGCTGCAGCGAAGAAACCACGGAAGTGTTGATTGAATCCGCGTTGTGGGATCCCCACAATATCGCGTGGACCGGTCGCAAGCTGGGCATTGTTTCCGATGCGCGCTATCGGTTCGAGCGCGGCGTCGATCCTGCGTCCACGTTGCCGGGGATGGAACTCGCCACCAAGCTTATTCAAGAGCTTTGCGGCGGAGAGGCTTCGGCGATCATGGTCGCCGGCCCCGGCGTCAACGCAACGCGCGTCGTCGATTTCCCGTTCAGTGAAACGAAACGCCTCACCGGCCTCGATATCGCTCCACAGGAGGCAACGGCGACGTTGAAGCGGCTGGGTTTCGCGATCACTCCCACGACCGAGGGGCGTGTAGATGTCGCCCTACCGAGCTGGCGGCCTGATATCGAGGGCAAGGCTGATATTGTCGAGGAGATTTTGCGCATTCACGGCGTCGACAATATTATCTCGACGCCGCTCTCGCGCGTCGAGGGCGTGGCGAGTCCGGTCCTTACGTTGATGCAGAAGCGCGCCCGGGCGGCCCGGCGGGCGTTGGCGGCGCTAGGCTTGATCGAAGCGGTCACCTGGTCCTTTGTCTCCGCCAGACAGGCGCGCGGCTTTGGCGGTGGCGACGCGTCGCTCGCGCTGGCCAATCCGATCGCGGCGGAACTCTCCGACATGCGCCCGAGCCTGCTGCCGGGCTTGATTGGCGCCGTCGGTCGTAACGCCGCGCGCGGTTTTGGCGACTGTGCGCTATTCGAGGTCGGCCAGATCTTCGTCAGCGACGACGACAAGGGTCAAAAGACCGCGGCCGCCGGTGTGAGACGCGGTCTTGCGACGGCGCGCGGCGCTGGGCGGGAATGGTCGACGCCCGCGAAAAAGGCCGGCGTCTTCGACACGAAGGCCGACGCCTTGGCGCTGTTGCAAGCGTTGGGCGTTTCTGTTTCCGGTTTGCAGACTATTGCCGGCGGGCCGGATTGGCTGCATCCGGGGCGTTCGGGAACGCTGCAATTTGGCCCCAAGGCGTTGGTTGGGCATTTCGGAGAATTGCATCCGCGCTTGCTTGCGGAACTGGACGTCGAAGGGCCGTTGGCGGCGTTCGAGATTTATCTGGACGCCTTGCCAGCGCAAAAGACCAAGGCCACCAAGGTTAAGTCTCGACTGGAGATTTCTGATTTGCAACCGCTCGCGCGCGATTTCGCCTTTGTGGTCGACCGCGCGGCGCCTGCGGGAGATCTGCTGCGGGCGGTGCTCGGCGCGGATAAGACCCTTATTGTCAGTGCTGATATTTTCGATGTGTATGAGGGCATCGGAGTGCCGGAAGGGAAGAAGTCGATTGGCGTCGCGGTGACGCTGCAACCAAAGGGAAAGACTTTGACGGACGCCGAAATCGACGCGTTGGCTCAAAGAATTGTCGCCGCGGCCGAAAATAAAACCGGAGCGACGCTTCGAGGATGAGGTTTTTGCGCGAGACCTTGGTGTTTTCGTCGCTGCTGGCCGTGACGGGGGCGTTAGCGACTCCGCGCGCCATCGACGACTGCGAGAAAATCACCGCGCCGATGGCCTATAATGAATGCCTTGCCTCCTTCGGGCCAACCCCCGGGCATACGCGCGCCGCCCCGTCCTACCGACCGACCACCGCGCGGGAGCCGCGCGCGCGGCGCAAAATGGACCGCGGGCGCGCGCCGTCGAAGCTCGGATTGGAAGGGCTGGCGCGGCGCGGAGTCCATGGGAGGGTGCGCATGGAATTCACGCCTTCACATAGATAGCCAAAGCGTATCGTCATGAAAGTTTCTTTCGTTAACCCCCTTGGCAAACGCGATTTGGGAGGCTAGTTAAGGCGCTCCGGGGACCGCCAGCTATGGCGGCCCCTTTTTTGAGTTTTGAGCTTCCGTTGGATTTTCGCCCCAAAGGCGGGAAAAAGACGGTGGACAGACCAGCGGAACCTGGGGCGCTCGCCCTGCGCAACGTTTGGTCGAATTCTGTCCGAGACTGCCGGCGCGCGTCATGGTGTTCGCTCCATGGCGCCTTAATTGGCTTGGTCGGCAAGGGCGTTCATCGTCCTCGCTCCAAGCGGCCTGCACAGACGGGGATAGCCAGAAATTGCCGGACCGGCGGGGCCTCAAAAGCCACGTGAGTCCTTCGAATTTGGTTTGACGCCCCTTCAACTAGCGCGAGAGATCTGCGCTGGGGACAGGATCTACGGCGCCGTTTCCTCTCCTTCATTGCGGGAGAAGGCAAACGGCATGTCGCAAACCCGCGGGGCATTGTTCCCGCTCGAGGAGAGAGCACCGTGGACAGAGCGGAGAAAGCGCAAGCCGTGGCGGCTTTGAACGAGGTCTTCACCAAGGCTTCGGTTGTAGTCGTCGCGCAATACTCGGGCCTGACGGTCGCCCAGTTGCAGCGCCTGCGCAAGCAGGCCCGCGAACAGGGCGCTAGCGTGCAGGTCGCAAAAAACCGCCTCGCCAAGATCGCTCTCGATGGCACGAGCGTCGCCTCTATTGGTCCCTTGATGAAGGGGCCAACCCTGATTGCTTATTCAAGCGATCCGGTGGCGGCGCCCAAGGTAGCCGCGGCTTTCGCGAAAGATCACGAGAAATTCGTGATCCTGGGCGGCGCCATGGGGACCACCGCCCTTAATCCGGACGGCGTGAAGTCGCTTGCGACCATGCCGTCGCTCGACGAATTGCGCGCAAAGCTCGTGGGCCTTATCCAGGCGCCCGCGACCAAGATCGCGCAGCTGTCGACCGCGCCAGCAGCCAAGCTTGCGCGCGTTTTCGGGGCTTACGCCAAGCGCGACGCGGCCTGATCGAGGCTCGCAATTCCATCCGACTAAAGAACCAGATTCGAAGGACGTAAGACAATGGCCAATCTTGAAAAGATCGTCGAAGACCTCTCCGCCCTCACTGTGTTGGAGGCAGCCGAACTTGCTAAGCTTCTTGAGGAGAAGTGGGGAGTTTCCGCCGCCGCCGCCGTGGCTGTCGCCGCGGCGCCGGGCGCCGCCGCCGCCGCTCCGGTCGAGGAGAAGACCGAGTTCAATGTCATTTTGGCCGCCGCCGGCGACAAGAAGATCGAAGTGATTAAGGAAGTGCGTGTCGTGACGGGTCTGGGGCTTAAGGAAGCCAAGGATCTGGTCGAGGGCGCTCCCAAGGCGGTCAAGGAAGGCGTTGGCAAGGAAGAAGCCGAGAAGATCAAGGCGGCTCTCGAGAAAGTCGGCGCGAAGGTCGAACTTAAGTAAGACGGCGGGGCCGTTTTGCACGGCCTTCCGAGTTTTTCGCGGTCCCGGGTTAAACCGGGACCGCGCGCGGGTTTGAGGAATTGAATATTCGCGAAACGCATGCGTGACGAGGCTTTAAGAGCTTAGCTCTGGCAGCGTCGGCGCGACGGCCGAAAAGACGCTTCACGCGTTACGTTCTCGCAACCGCGAGAATCGGTCGTTAGGAAGAAGAGGTTCGAGAGGCGACATGGCTCAGACGTCGGCGCGGAAGTTCACCGGTCGCAAGCGGCTTCGCAAGTTTTTCGGACACATCCGCGAAGCCGCGGTAATGCCCAATCTCATTGAGGTCCAGAAGGCGTCCTACGACCAATTTCTTCTCGTTGACGAGCCCAAGGGTGGGCGTCCCGACGAAGGATTGCAGTCTGTCTTTAAATCGGTGTTTCCGATTTCCGACTTTTCGCAGGTCTCTCTGCTGGAATTCGTGCGGTACGAGTTCGAGGCTCCCAAGTTCGACGTCGACGAATGCCGTCAACGCGGGATGACCTTCGCGGCGCCGCTGAAGGTGACGCTGCGTCTTATCGTATTCGACGTTGACCCGGACACTCAGGCGAAGTCCGTCAAGGACATCAAGGAGCAGGACGTTTATATGGGCGACATGCCCTTCATGACGTCGAACGGCACCTTCATTGTCAATGGCACCGAGCGCGTGATCGTTTCACAGATGCATCGCTCCCCCGGCGTGTTTTTTGACCATGACAAGGGTAAAAGCCACTCCTCCGGCAAACTTCTGTTCGCGGCGCGCATCATCCCCTACCGCGGTTCTTGGCTCGACATTGAATTCGACGCCAAGGATATCGTTTATGCGCGTATCGATCGCCGTCGGAAGATTCCCGTAACGTCGTTGCTGTTCGCGCTTGGGCTCGACGGCGAGGAAATACTGTCGACTTTCTATAAAACTATTCCCTACTCCTTGGACGGCGATAGTTGGCGCATGCCCTTCGACGCCGAACGCCTCAAGGGCGTTAAAGCTGTCGCCGACATTATCGACGCCGATACCGGGGAGATTATTCTTGAGGCGGGCAAGAAGCTCGCCGTGCGCTCCGCGCGCCAACTCGCCGAAAAGGGCGTGAAGGCGATTAAGGTCGCGGCGGAGGAGTTATATGGTCAATATCTCGCGCAGGATCTCTTTGACCCCACAACGGGTGAAATCTTCGCCGAGGCGGGCGATGAAATTACGATCAAGACTCTGCCTTTATTGCATGAGAAGGGCTTCGACGAATTGCCCGTTCTTGACATCGATCACATCAACATCGGCCCCTACATGCGCAATACGCTGGCGGTGGACAAGAATAGCCAGCGCGAGGAAGCTCTCTTCGACATCTATCGCGTAATGCGGCCAGGAGAGCCCCCTACGGTCGAGACGGCCGAGGCGATGTTCCACTCTCTGTTTTTCGACGCCGAGCGTTATGATCTTTCCGCGGTTGGCCGGGTCAAAATGAATATGCGCCTGGATCTCGACGCGCCAGACACGATGCGCGTGTTGCGCCGCGAGGACATCATCGCGGTCGTGCGCGCGCTCGTCGACCTTCGCGACGGTCGGGGCGAAATCGACGATATTGACCACCTAGGCAACCGTCGCGTGCGTTCGGTCGGCGAACTGATGGAGAATCAGTATCGCTTGGGCTTGTTGCGCATGGAGCGCGCCATCAAGGAGCGCATGTCCTCTGTCGACATCGATACAGTGATGCCGCAGGATCTTATCAATGCAAAGCCCGCGGCGGCGGCGGTGCGAGAGTTCTTTGGCTCGTCGCAGCTTTCACAGTTCATGGATCAGACCAATCCACTTTCGGAGATTACTCATAAGCGCCGTCTTTCGGCGCTGGGGCCCGGCGGTCTGACGCGAGAGCGCGCGGGGTTTGAGGTGCGAGACGTGCACCCCACGCATTACGGCCGTATTTGTCCAATCGAGACGCCGGAAGGTCCAAATATCGGCCTCATCAACTCGCTGGCGACATTCGCGCGAGTAAATAAATACGGCTTCATCGAGGCGCCCTACCGTCGCGTGCGCGATAGCAAGGTGACGGGCGAAGTCGCGTATCTTTCCGCGATGGAGGAGCAAAAGTTCCATGTCGCCCAGGCTAACGCCCCGGTTGATAAGGACGGCATGCTTACCGAAGACTTAGTGTTGTGTCGCCATGCTGGCGATGTGGTGCTTGTTCCGCGCGAGCGCGTCGACGCGATGGACGTGTCGCCCAAGCAGTTGGTTTCGGTAGCGGCGGCTTTAATTCCCTTTCTTGAAAACGACGACGCTAACCGTGCGCTGATGGGCTCGAACATGCAGCGTCAGGCCGTCCCGCTGATCAAAGCCGACGCGCCTCTGGTCGGGACCGGCATGGAGGCCATTGTCGCCGCCGATTCAGGCGCGGCTATTTCGGCGCGTCGTACTGGTGTCGTCGATCAAATCGATGCAACACGCATCGTCATACGCGCCACGGAAGAGCAAGACCCGGCCAAGCCTGGTGTTGATATCTACCGGTTGATGAAATACCAGCGTTCGAATCAGTCGACCTGCATCAACCAGAAGCCGCTGGTTCGTGTTGGCGACCAAGTTTTGAGAGGCGATATCATCGCCGATGGACCCTCGACCGATCTTGGCGACCTTGCGCTGGGCCGCAATGTGCTCGTCGCCTTCATGCCTTGGAATGGATATAACTTCGAGGACTCAATTCTTCTCAATGAGCGCATCGTCAAGGACGATGTGTTCACCTCGATTCACATCGACGAATTCGAGGTGATGGCGCGCGACACCAAGCTCGGTCCCGAGGAAATCACTCGCGACATTCCAAATGTTTCTGAAGAAACGCTCAAGAATCTCGACGAAGCGGGCATCGTATACATCGGCGCTGAAGTGCAAGCAGGCGACATTTTAGTTGGCAAGATCACCCCCAAGGGTGAAAGCCCGATGACTCCCGAGGAAAAGCTGCTGCGCGCTATCTTCGGCGAAAAGGCCTCCGATGTGCGCGACACGAGCTTGCGGGTGCCGCCGGGCGTGCAGGGCACGATCGTGGAAGTGCGCGTATTCAACCGCCATGGTGTTGAAAAGGACGAACGCGCGCAAGCGATCGAGCGCGAGGAAATCGAACAACTCGCCAAGGATCGCGACGACGAACTGGCGATTCTCGATCGTAACGTTTACGCGCGCCTGGCCGACACCCTGCTGGGCAGGAAGGCCGTCGCAGGTCCAAAATCATTCAGGAAGGATCAGACGCTCGTTCGAGCAATTCTCGACGAATATCCGCGCTCGCAGTGGTGGACCTTCGTCGTTGAAGACGATGCGCTTATGTCGAGCATCGAGGCGGTGCGCAAGCAATATGACGAGGCGAAAAAAGGCCTCGAAAATCGCTTCCTTGATAAGGTGGAAAAGCTACAGCGGGGCGATGAATTGCCGCCGGGCGTGATGAAGATGGTCAAGGTCTTCGTCGCGGTGAAGCGCAAAATTCAGCCCGGGGATAAAATGGCCGGCCGGCATGGCAACAAGGGAGTCGTCTCTCGCATCGTGCCTCAAGAAGATATGCCATTCCTTGATGACGGAACTCCGGTTGACATCGTTCTCAATCCGCTCGGCGTGCCAAGCCGCATGAACGTTGGTCAGATTTTGGAGACGCATCTCGGTTGGGCTTGCGCCGGACTTGGCAAGCAGATTGGCGCCACGATCGACGCTTATATGCGCAACAAGGACGTCGGGCCACTGCGGGAGAAGCTGACCGAAGTTTACGATGGCGACACGGATCTCATGACGCTTGACGAGTCGACGTTGCTTGAAGTTGGCAATAACCTTCGACGCGGCTTGCCAATAGCGACGCCGGTGTTCGATGGCGCGCGCGAGAAGGATATTGTCGAAATGCTGGGCCGAGCGGGCTTGGCTTCGTCAGGGCAGGTGACGCTTTATGACGGTCGCACGGGCGAAACATTCGACCGCAAGGTGACAGTTGGCTACATCTACATGTTGAAGCTGCACCATCTCGTCGACGACAAGATCCACGCTCGATCGATCGGTCCTTATTCGCTGGTCACGCAACAACCGCTCGGCGGTAAGGCGCAGTTTGGCGGTCAGCGCTTCGGTGAGATGGAAGTCTGGGCGTTGGAAGCGTACGGCGCCGCATACACGCTGCAAGAAATGTTGACAGTGAAGTCGGATGACGTCGCGGGTCGCACCAAGGTCTATGAATCGATCGTGCGTGGGGACGATAATATCAAATCCGGCATTCCCGAGAGCTTCAACGTTTTGATCAAGGAAATGCGTTCCTTGGCGCTCAATGTCGAACTCACTTCGGCGGCGCCGGAGGGCGAGGATCTTCAGGTCGTTGTTGAGAGCGCGGAATGATTTCGCGCGCCGTTCGAAGTTATGGGCGGCGCGCTATCGATTGAGTGATCCGCTCTTTAAGTGGAGCCAAAGCAATTCGATCAGGTGTGGAGGGCCGAACGCCATTCCCGCTTGGCGTCCAGAGGAGAAGACCGTAAATCAGCAAGAGGTCATGAATCTCTTCAATCCAGTCGTGGCCCCACAGGCGTTCGACCAGATTCAGATTTCAATTGCCAGCCCAGAAAAAATTCTTTCCTGGTCGTTTGGCGAAATCAAGAAGCCGGAAACGATCAATTATCGTACATTCAAGCCCGAACGCGACGGCCTTTTTTGCGCGCGCATCTTTGGTCCCATCAAGGATTACGAATGCTTGTGCGGAAAGTACAAGCGCATGAAATACAAAGGCGTCATTTGCGAAAAATGCGGCGTCGAAGTGACGTTGGCGCGCGTAAGGCGCGACCGCATGGGTCATATTTCACTTGCCGCTCCCGTCGCGCATATTTGGTTCCTCAAGTCACTGCCTTCGCGCATCGGCCTCCTGCTCGATATGACTCTTAAAGATCTCGAGCGAATCCTTTATTTCGAGTCCTATATCGTGATTGATCCGGGTCTTACTCCGATGAAGGAGCGTCAGCTTCTTTCAGAGGATGAGTTTTTGCGGGCTCAGGACGAATATGGCCAAGATCATTTCACCGCGATGATAGGCGCCGAGGCTATCCGCAAAATACTCGAATCGATGGATCTAGAGGGTATCGCCGCGCGGTTGCGGCGGGAGATCGCGGAAGCGACCACGGATCTTAAGCCTAAGAAATTGGCGAAGCGTCTTAAGATCATCGAGGCCTTTATCCAATCCGGCAATAAGCCAGAATGGATGATTCTCAAGGAAGTGCCGGTGATTCCACCGGACCTGCGACCCCTAGTTCCTCTCGACGGGGGGCGCTTCGCGACCTCCGATCTAAACGATCTTTACCGTCGTGTCATCAACCGCAACAATCGGCTGAAGCGACTGATTGAACTGCGCGCGCCCGATATCATTATTCGCAACGAAAAGCGCATGTTGCAGGAGGCGGTCGACGCGCTATTCGACAACGGCCGAAGAGGTCGCGTCATCACCGGCGCCAATAAGCGGCCGCTGAAGTCGTTGGCCGACATGCTGAAGGGCAAGCAGGGTCAATTCCGCCAGAATCTACTTGGCAAGCGTGTCGATTACTCGGGTCGCTCGGTTATTGTCGTGGGTCCCGAATTGAAGCTGCATCAATGCGGGTTGCCGAAGAAAATGGCGTTGGAATTGTTCAAGCCGTTCATCTACTCGCGGCTCGACGCCAAGGGATATTCGGCGACCGTCAAGCAAGCGAAAAAGCTCGTCGAAAAAGAGAAGCCCGAGGTGTGGGATATTCTGGACGAGGTTATTCGCGAACATCCGGTGCTGTTGAATCGGGCGCCCACGCTTCATCGTCTGGGGATTCAGGCCTTCGAGCCGGTGCTAATTGAAGGCAAGGCGATCCAGTTGCATCCTCTCGTTTGCGCGGCTTTCAACGCTGATTTCGACGGCGATCAAATGGCCGTGCACGTTCCGCTGTCGCTCGAAGCGCAGTTGGAAGCTCGCGTGCTTATGATGTCGACTAACAACATTCTACACCCGGCGAATGGTCAGCCCATTATCGTTCCTTCACAGGACATTGTGCTCGGCCTTTATTATTTGACGTTGGAGCGCGATGGCGAGCCAGGGCAGGGCATGGCCTTTGCCAATCAGGGCGAAATCGAACACGCCCTGGGCGCGAAGGCCATAACGCTGCACACCAAGATTAAGGGGCGAGCCTGGACATTCGACGAGAGTGGAGCGCGCGTGTCCAAAATCTTCGACACCACGCCGGGACGAATGATTCTAGGGCAGCTCATGCCTCACCACGTCAAGATTCCCTTCGACGTCGTCAACAAGTTGATGACAAAGAAGGAGATCTCGAACATGATCGACACCGTTTACCGCAACTGCGGCCAGAAGGAGACGGTGATCTTTTGCGACCGGATAATGACGCTGGGATTCCGCGAGGCGTTCAAGGCGGGCATTTCCTTCGGCAAGGACGACATGGTCGTGCCCGAGACCAAGGGGCGCATCGTTGGAGAAACACGCGCGGCAGCTAAAGAATATGAGCAGCAATATAATGATGGTCTGATCACACAGGGCGAAAAATACAACAAGGTCGTCGACGCTTGGTCTAAATGCTCTGAGAAGCTTGCCGAAGAAATGATGATTCGCATTTCCGCCGTCCGCAAGGACGAGCATGGGCGTGATCTACCGATCAATTCAATCTATATGATGTCACATTCCGGCGCCCGCGGTTCGCCGACGCAGATGCGGCAACTCGCGGCGATGCGAGGTCTGATGGCAAAACCCTCGGGTGAAATCATCGAGAGCCCGATCATCTCGAACTTCAAGGAAGGGTTGACCGTTCTCGAGTATTTCAATTCAACCCATGGCGCCCGCAAGGGTCTTGCCGACACGGCTCTAAAGACGGCGAATTCGGGCTATTTGACACGACGCCTTGTGGATGTGGCGCAGGACTCGATCATTTCGTCGTATGACTGCGGCTCAACGAACGGCATCCGCATGCGCGCCATCATTGACGCGGGTCAAGTCGTGGCTTCTCTGGCGTCGCGCATTCTTGGGCGCTTCGCGGCCGAAGATTTGCGAGCGCAAGATGGATCCGTCATCGTTCCCGCTGGCACGATGATTCAGGAGTGGCACATCGAACCGATCAGTGGAGCGGGGATCCAGGAGGTCAAGATCCGATCTGTGCTAACCTGTGAAGCTAAGAACGGAGTTTGCGCGGCGTGCTATGGACGAGATCTCGCGCGCGGAGTTCCCGTCAACATGGGCGAAGCGGTAGGGGTGATCGCGGCGCAATCGATTGGCGAACCCGGCACGCAGCTCACAATGCGCACTTTCCATATCGGCGGTGCGGCGCAGCTGGCGGATCAGTCCTTCGTCGAGTCAAACTTTGACGGCGTCATACATATCCGCAATCGCCATTTGGCCCGCAATTCCGAAGGGGATTTGATGGTGATGGCTCGTAATGTCGCCGTGGTCATCGCGGGACCTGACGGAGCCGAGAGATCAGTGACGCGCGTGCAGTATGGCGCGCGATTGAAGGTGGACGAGGGCGACAAGATTAAACGTCGCGCCAAAATCGCTGAGTGGGACCCCTATACTCGACCAATTCTCTCCGAAATCGACGGCGTCATCGCTTTCGAGGACCTTGTCGAAGGTCAGTCGATGGCTGAGACGGCTGATGAAGCGACCGGTATCACTAAACGCATGGTGATGGACTGGCGGCTCAATCAGCGCTCGGCGACACTCAAGCCGGCGATCGTCATTAAGACCGCGGACGGAAAGATCGGGAAGCTGCAACGAGGCGGCGAGGCGCGTTATCTCGTTCCCGTCGACGCGATCATCGCCACCGAGCCTGGTCAAAAGATTCAGGCCGGTGACGTCATTGCGCGTATCTCGCTCGAAAGCGCCAAGACGCGCGACATTACGGGCGGTCTGCCGCGCGTTGCTGAACTGTTCGAGGCGCGACGTCCCAAAGATCACGCGATCATTGCGGAAATCTCAGGTACGGTCCAGTTCGGCAAGGATTATAAGAACAAGCAGCGCCTCAGTATTATTCCAAACGAGGAAGACGCCGAGCCCGTTGAATATTTGATTCCGAAGGGAAAGCACATCCACCTGCAAGATGGCGACGTCGTTGAAAAGGGCGATTACATCGTCGACGGTAATCCGGCGACCCACGACATCCTCGCGATCAAGGAAGTCGAGGAACTGGCCGCCTATCTCGTGAATGAGATTCAGGAGGTTTATCGATTGCAAGGTGTCAACATCAACGATAAACACATCGAAGTGATCGTGCGACAGATGTTGCAGAAGGTCGATATCGTTGATTCGGGTGATACTCCATTCCTCGACGGCGAGCAGGTGGATCAGACCGAACTCGAAGAGGCCAACGCCAAGTGCATCGAGGAAGGTAGAAAGCCCGCGACTGGAACGCCAGTACTTCTTGGTATCACCAAAGCGTCGCTGCAAACGCGGTCCTTCTTCTCCGCCGCGTCGTTCCAGGAGACGACGCGCGTTCTAACTGAGGCCGCGGTCAACGGCAAAGTCGATCCGCTGGTTGGACTTAAGGAGAACGTCATTGTGGGCCGATTGATTCCAGCCGGCACCGGCGCCGCCATGTCCAAGTTCCGCGGCATCGCCAACGGCCGGGACGATCTGATCATCGAGCAGCGCGCGGAAACCGCTGAGGCCCATTCCGCGCCCCGGCTGCCAGCTGCGTAGGTTATACATGACGAAAAAGGCCGCCTTCGGGCGGCTTTTTTTGTGAACAAGTCGGATCGAAAACAGCCGCGTGGTCTGAGGTTCACGAGGAACGACATGCGGATTGCTCCGCTGATCCTTTTAATGTTGCTAATCGATTATCAAAAGTACCTCGCGGCCCGGTCATAAATTTGCCGGACTATTCATACCCTATTATTGCGCATAGCGCTAATAGGGCGCAAGGGCGCCCCGGTGGAAATGGCGCGGTTCGTGATCGGAGTTTTTCGCTTGCTCAAAGTTACCCCATTGTATGTTATCACTTGCCTTGGCATGGTGTTCGCTTTTGGCGGAGGAGCTGCTTCCGACCCTTTGGATGGCCAGGCTGAGTGGGCGCAGCGTTATGACGCGGCCGAGCGGCTGACTGTTTCCCGGTCGACAACGCCAATCTTGTCCACTCAAACGGTTGCGGCGACGGAACAGGCAATTCAGCAATATCAGCAAATTGTTGCAAGCGGCGGGTGGCCAAGTTTGCCCGCCGGCGTGCAATTGCGGCTTGGCTCCAACGGCTCGGTGGTTTCAATTCTGCGACGGCGTTTGATCGTCTCGGGAGACATCGCTTCCGAGACTGGCCTTAGTCCGGTGTTCAATTCCTATGTCGAGGCGGCGGTGCGCCGCTTTCAAGCGCGACACGGAATTAACGAGACTGGCGCCGTCAACCAGCAGACAGTCGCGGCCCTTAATGTGACCGCGGAGACGCGATTACGCCAGTTGGAGATCAACCTAGTGCGGTTGCGAAGCTTCTCGCGAGACCTAGGCAATCGTTATGTGACGGCGAATATTCCCGCGGCGCTCGTTGAGACGGTCGAGGCTGGCGCGGTCGTGACGCATCATATCGCTGGTGTTGGCAAGATTGACCGTCAGTCTCCGGTCATGCAGACCAAGGCCATCCAGATTAACTTCAACCCGTTTTGGACCGTGCCAGCGTCGGTGATACGGAAGGACCTGATCCCAAAGATGCAGGAGGAGCCGAGCTATCTGGCCGACCACCATATTCGCGTATACAACAAGGATAACCAAGAGTTGAAGCCAGAGCAGATAAACTGGCGTTCACTCGACGCGATGAATTATCGCTTCCGCCAGGATACCGGCGGTGATTTCAACTCGCTTGGCGTGGTTCGCATCGATATCGCCAATCAATATGGCGTTTACATGCACGATACGCCGGCCAAGGGCGTTTTTGGAGACGATTTCCGCTTCGTCTCGTCTGGGTGCATTCGTTTGCAGAATGTGCGCGACTATGTGGCTTGGCTACTCAAGGAGACGCCGGGTTGGGATCGTGATCATATCGATGAAGTGATTCGTTCCGGCGAGCGTGTCGATGTGAAGTTGCAGCCGCAGGTGCCGGTCTATTGGGTCTATATCACGGCTTGGGGCGCACCGGACGGCGTGACGCAGTTCCGAGACGACATCTACCAGAAGGACGGCTTGACTGGCGCGCCCGGCCAAGCGGCGCTTCAAGGGCGTCCCGTTGCTCAGAACGCGGGCGGCGACAGACTGGAGCCGCAGGACGACAACGCCCGCTAAACGAGCACGCCACAGCGGGAAAAGCTTCGCCCATACCTTTGTTCGCAAGCATTGGCCTCGGCGCACTGCGGGATATGCGTGCAGTATAGAAGCTTTGCTAAACTTTGCGGGCATATTCAGAGCGTACGGACAGTGCGGACCGCGCAGATTGAGTGTGCGGAGCAGGGCGCGAAGCAAATCCGAGCCGTGGCAAAAACCAACAAGAAATCCTGCTTTTACCGCGCCGCTTTTCCTCCATCTCCGCGCCGCGCGCGCCAGGCGCCGCCGCAAAAATCGCTGCCCGACGACCAAGCGCCCGTTCCGCTTGCCCCATTAAGCCGACCGCTGGCGCGCGAAACATGGCCATTCGCGTCGGTAAAACGGGCGACGAAAGTGCCGTCGGGTTCAACGTATCCCCATGGGGTCGACGTGCCGTTATTGGCCGACACAACACGGCCGGCCTGGACGACGACATTGATCGGCGTCAGCGTCGGGCAATTTCCGGATGTGGTCGTTGATTCGAAAGCCCATGAGCCGTCGTAACCGCCGCCGAGCGCTGGCGCATTATTGTCGGCGGGTTTGGTCGGCGGAGCCGGTCTCCTGCTGGTTTGCGCATGCGTCGCGCCCGCCGCCACAGTCAACCCGGCCGCGAGCAGAAGTAGTCTTGCGTTCATATGGCCTCCTCCAGCGCGAGACGCAACATATCGTGCATGTCGCATCCCGTGAAAACAAATCGCGTCACTCCCGCTTGGTTTAGTTGTGCTTGCATCTCGCCCGGACGCCCGGCGAGATAAAGCTTCGCCCCAGCGTCTTGCAAAGCCACGGCGACAGGAATTGCTGCATCGCAATAGATTTTATCGGAGGAACAGAGGCAAGCCAATTTGGCGCCGCTGTTACGGTAAGCATCGACAATCTGCGTGTTGTCGTCGGTTTCAGGTCCAAATACCGCTTCAACGCCGCCCGCCTCGAAAAAATTCTTCGCGAAATTCGCTCGGGCGGTGAACGTGGCGACCGAACCCAGGTTGGCGAGAAATACTCGCGGTCGTACTCCGCTCGAAGCCAAGTGCGCGTCCGATAGATCACGCAAGCGCTCGAATGCTTCGCTCAACCGCCTCGGCGTCAGCTTTGGCGATTTGTGCGCCCCCTGCGGAGCCGCGGCCTCGGCGATCCGCTCGTCGAATTTCGCAAGCACACGCAGCGCGGACTCATGGATATTAGGAAATTCGTTGGCGCCGGTGATCTTGTCCTTGCCTCGCGCGACGTTCTTGGCGCGCTCACCCGCCGTTTGAGCGACCTTCGACTGAAGACGGCCGCTGTCCAAGGCCGACGCCAATCCGCCCGCCAACTCAATTTCCTGGAATTCGCTCCAGGCGCGCGCGCAAATCTCGTCCGTTAAGGCTTCGAAGCCGCCCGCGCCCGCGGCGGGATCATCGACGATGTGCACATAAGATTCATCCTGCAGCACGATCTGTGTGTCGCGCGCCAGCCTGCGGGCGAAGTCGTCGGGCGCGCCGAGCGCCTGGGTAAAGGGCAGGGCGACGATGGCGTCGGCGCCGCCAACCGCCGCCGAGAAGACCGCGACGGTGGCGCGCAAGAGATTATTCCATGGATCGCTGGCGGTCATCATGCGCCAGGCGGTTTCCGCATGGAGCAGCGTTGGCGCCGGGGCGAGGCCGCATGACTCCTCAACTCGCGCCCAAAGACGTCGCAGCGCCCGGAATTTAGCGATTCCCGCGAATTCGTCGGCGTCCACCGCGAGCCGAAACATAAGCATTTTTCGCGCGGCGTCGAGGTCCAATCCGGCGTCGGATAGCGCGCGTAGGTAGGCGAGCGCGGCGGCTAGGGCAAAGCTGAGTTCCTGGGCTTCCGTGCCACCCGCCGCATGAACAACGCGAGCGTCCGCGGCGACGGTTCCGTGGGTAAATCCCGCGTTCGCGGCGCGCTTGGCTTGATCGGCGAAGCGCTTCGCGCCATCGCTCCAGGGCGTCAACGCGAAGCCATGCCGCAGTTGCGCGCCCAATGGATCGAAGCCGAACGAAACGCGAGTGATCGAGGGCTCAATGTGATTCTTGTCGAGGAACCGCATCATGGCCTCGGCGGCATTTGGCGCGAGCGGCGAATGCTCGATCATGACGGGAATGCCATATTCGAGGCGAACTCGATCGAAAACGCGCGCGATACTGGCGTCGCCATCGTTGCCGAGGGCCGAGCCATAGGCTCCTTGCGAGCCGGCGAAAATGACGCTCAATCCGCCGGCGCCACCCTCCAGGTCCACGAGCGCTTGCGCATTGGCCGCCTCGGGTTCGGCGATATCAACACGCGCGAGAATCGCCCACCGTCCGGACGGGTAACGCAAAGCGCGCGGGGCGGGGGAGGTGGAGCGCTGATAGAGCGGATTGATCGTCGCTCCGTCGTAGGTCTTGGAAACGAGCTTTTCGAAAGCGCCCCCTTTCAGCGCGCGCTCCACGCTCTCGCGCCATTGCGCTTCGCTCGCCGGGGGGAAACTTCCAGCCAAATCTTCGTCCTTGAATGCCATGGTCCTCACTCGAACTTGCGATCGCTTTCGGCCGCTTTTGCCATGAAGCGCGCTTGCTAGCCACCCCATTCCGACAACTCGGATAGAGTGGGCTTTATTTTCGGCGTCAAACGTCCTAACGAGAGGCCGGTCGTCCGGAGTGGGAGACTTAATGCGGCGGCGAACCGCCTCGACTGGCTCATTGCGCCTCGAGACCCGGTAGACCCCCGAACGGAGGTGAACGTGACCGAAGATTTGCAAGAAAAGGCCAAGCTGGTCGACGAAATCATCGAAGTCATCGCTTCCGAGGGAATGATTGATCGGGCCAAGGTCACGCCCGACGCGACGATCGAAAGCCTGGATTTGAAATCCGTGGATATTGTTATGATTCTCACGGCGCTTGAAGAAAAATTCAATGTTTATATTCCGATGGACGGTTCGCTACAGGAAGCCAAGGACGTCAAGTCGCTTATCGATGCGATTGCCGATCACATAACGAAAGAAAGAGAGAAAAGTTAATATGGCCGTTTCGCGAGAAGGCGATGGCCAAGTGGCGGTCGTCCCTTCGGAGCGTCGACGGGGATGGCCTCGCGTCGTCATTTCGGGCATGGGCGCCGTTTCGTCGGCCGGGATGGGCGTGGAGCCCCTGTGGCGCGCGGCGCGCGATGGCGTCTCGCAAGTGCGCGCGCTTAGGGCCGAGCGGCCCTACGATGGACGCATCAAGATCGCGGCTCAGGTTCCAACTTTTGATCCCTCGGCGCACATTGACGCCAGTCTGCTGCCTTTTTGCGATCCTTTCACCCAATTCAGCGTGATCGCCGGCGATGAGGCGATGGCGCAGGCGGGATTTGGTCAAAAGGATATCGCCGGTCCCCGCACCGCTGTCATAATCGGCAGCGGTATTGGCGGCATGACCACCATCGACAACGGACTTTATCGCTATTACGTTGAAGGCTTACGTCCCGAACCCTTGAGCGTCCCGCGGCTGATCCCAAGCACCGCTGCGGCGACGCTGGGGATGCGTTACTCGTGCCTCGGTCCAACCTTCGCGGTGGGCAGCGCCTGCGCCTCGGCCAGCCAGTCGATCGGGCTCGGCTTGCAGATGATTCGCTTCGGCCTCGCCGAAAAAGCCATCGTCGGCGGCGCCGAAGCTTGCGTTATCAATGGCACGATACGCGCGTGGGAGGCGCTGCGCGTGCTGACGCCGGATCTCTGTCGCCCGTTTTCGAAGGGTCGAAACGGCATGTCGCTAGGCGAGGGCGCGGGGGTGTTCATTCTGGAGACCCTGGAATCGGCGCTGGCGCGCGGGCATCGGCCGCTATGCGAACTTGTCGGTTATGGCACCAGCAGCGACGCCAAGGATCCCGTGCGGCCAGATGTCGCGGGCGCGTCCAGCGCCATCGCGCTGGCGTTGGAGGACGCGGCCATGGCGCCGCGAGACGTGCACTACATCAACGCCCACGGCACGGCGACGCACGCCAATGACATCACCGAGTCCGAGGCGATACTGAATATCTTTGGCGACGATTGGGGGCGGCGCGTGCCGGTGTCCTCCACCAAGCCGGTGCATGGCCACGCCCTGGGCGCCGGTGGCGGGCTGGAACTCGCGATCACGATTTCGGCCATGCGCGAACAGATCGCCCCGCCAACCATCAATTTTGTCGAGGCCGACCCGCGTTGTCCGGTTGATGCGGTCCCCAATATCGCGCGTCCCACGCCGATAAGCGCGGCGATGTCCAATTCGTTCGCGTTTGGCGGCATTAACGCGGTGTTGATCGTGCGGACGCTCGACCATGACGGTTAAGTCGCCTCTTGAACTGCCGGTCCTGCGCGTGCGGATCGACGCCGCGCGCGCGGCGGAGTTCGCCCGGGAAGCCGGGTTCGACGTCAATCATGGCGCCGCGCCGTTGAGTTATCCCGCCTTATGGTTGGCCACTCCGACGATTCACGCGGCCATTGCCGAACTTTGCGAGCGCGCCGACAGTGTGCCGGTGCATGAATCACAGCTTTTTTCCTATAAATCGCGGTTACATTTCGACTTGGATTATGACCTCCTGGTCAAGCTGCGGCGAGAAGAAAAGCCGCCCCGTCTTGTTGTCGAGGCGTCGCTGGCGACACCCGGCGGCGCGCCGGTGGGGCGGTTCGAAACTAAGCTGCGGCTCGTGCCCCGCGCGGAGTTTCGGCGGGACGTCGAAGCATGAGCGCCATCGCCACCCGGTCGCCGCCAATGGTTGGCGAAACCCTACCCAGGATGGAGATTGGACCCTTCGACGCCGAGGCGCTCCGCCGCTACGCGCGTGTTTCGGGCGACGACAATCCGTTGCATCTCGACGACGATCTTGCCGCATCGGTAGGTTTTTCCGCTCCGCCCGTGCATGGAATGAAGCTGCTTGCCGCGTTCGAGCCCATGTTGCGCGCATGGCGCGACGATCTCGAATTGACGCGCTTTGGTGGAACCTTCGTGCGGCCGGTGCTACGCGGCGAGAAAGCCGTTCTGAGCGGTCGCGTGCTAAGATCCTCGCCCGATAGCGTGTTCGTGCGTCTTTACGCCCACAATTCGTCGCGCGAGCCGGCGATCATCGCGGAGGCGACGCTGCGGCCGCCCCAATCGGAGCGATAGGTTGAGCGAAAAGCATGTTCTTATTACCGGGGCTTCAAGCGGCATCGGGCGCGCGCTGGCGTTGCGCTACGCGCGCGACGGCGCGCGTCTGTCGCTGCTCGGGCGGGACGTGGCCCGATTGGAATCCGTGGCGCGGGCCTGCCGCGACAAGGGCGCCGACGTCGCGACCCTCGTCGTCGACGTCCAAAATCGCGCCGGCATGACACGGGCCGTGGCGGACGCGCTGGCGCGCGCGCCGCTCGATATCGTCTTCGCCAACGCCGGCGTCGCGACAGGTCGCTCGACGGGAGATATTTTGGAGGATCCGGACGCCGTGCGCGCGACGCTGGCCATCAACGTGATCGGCGTCCTCAACACGGTTGAGCCGGCAACTCCAGCGATGATTGAAAGACGTTCCGGCGTCATCGCGATTGTTGGCTCGATGGCGGGAGTGCGTGGGCTGCCATTCTCGCCAGCATATTGCGCGAGCAAGGCCGCGGTGTATTCCTATGCCGAATCAATGCGTGGCGTGCTGGCGCCACATGGCGTCGATGTTTCGATGATTGTTCCGGGCTTCGTCGCGACGCCGATGGCGGCGGCCACCAAAAGTTGGCAGCCTGGTCTCATCTCCGATACAGCGGCGGCGGAAATCATCGCGCGTGGGCTTGAGCGCCGCAAGGCGGTTATCGCGTTTCCGCTGTTCATGTGGTGGGCGCTGCGATTTTTCACATTCCTGCCGCCGCGCTGGGTGGATGCGGCGATGCTGCGGTTCTCCGCCGACGTTCCGCGCACGGTCGAGAAAGAAGCTTGATGATGCCGGCGGGGTCTTCCTTGCACGATGCGTTGCTTTGGGGAGGCGGAGCGTATTGGATCATCGCCGTCGCGCTGTTGATTGTGTCGGTGCTGGCGACGATCGCTCAGCCCAGCCTCGCCGCGCGCCGCGCCAAAAACAACACGCGGCCGCCCGTGTCGGTCGTGCTGCCCGTCAAAATGTTGGAAGACAATTTCGAGCTCGCACAGGAATCGGTATTCTCTCAAAATTATCCGAGTTTCGAAGCGATCGCTTCCGCCGTCGATCTGGAATCGGATGCCGCCCGTCGCATGCGCGCCCTATTCGCGCGTCATCCAGACGTTTCGACGCGATTCCTGCACTCGACCTCGAAATTCGCCCTGAGCCCCAAGGTGGATAATCTGGTCGCGCCCTTCAACCAGGCCACTCACGATACGATTTTCATGAAGGACGCCAACGCCATTCTGGCCCCCGACGATCTCGCCGAACATATCCGGCAGCTCAAACCTGGGGTGGGGCTCGTGTGCGCGATTCCCTACGGGGCGAATCCGGAAAACATCGCCGCCCATGTGGAGGCCTCGATCATGAACGGTCCGCACGCGCGCATGCTGTATACGGCGTCGGTCTTGGGTCAGGGATTTGGCGTCGGCAAGATCATGCTGTTCCGCCGCGCGGACTTTTTGCGCGCGGGCGGTTTCGAGGCTATTTCGCACACGGTTGGCGAGGACAACGCCATGGCCAAGGCCATGGCGCGAATCGGTTTGCGCACGGTTTTTTCGCACAGACAGGTGCGACAGGATCTTGGGCGCCGCTCGCTGAACGATGTTTATCAGCGTCAGCTTCGCTGGAGTGTGATACGTCGCGGCGACGCATTGCTGTCCTTTTTGTTGGAGCCATTTTGTCAAGCTTTTCCAGCGGTTATCGCCGCCTCGATCGCGGCTCCATTGATCCAGCTGACGCCGCTGGCGGCCGCGGGCGCGACATTGTCGCTCTGGTTCGCGCTGGAGACTTGGCTTTCCTTTATGAAAGGTTGGCGCGTATCATGGGCGGCGCCCGCGATCTTCTTGCTTCGCGAGGCGGTAATGTTAGCGGTGTGGCTGCGCGCGTGGACCACCAATCGTGTTGTCTGGGCGCTGGAGGGGTTTGACGCGAACCAGCGTCGCGACGAGTGGGAGCGCTCTGGACGCGTCGCTCGCGACGCGAGAAAAGGACAGATGCTTGATTCTTGATCTCCTGCGCTTCGTCATGGACTTCGCCGCCGCGGTCAGCGGGCTGACGCTCGTCGCCATCGGGCTTGGCTATATCGCGGTGATCGCGCGTTTTCTTTGGGATGAATTGCGCGGCATGCGCGACCCGGCGCCCGTGCAGCTTTCCGAGCGCGACTTGCCTCACGTGCTGCTGCAGATCCCTGTTTACAACGAGCCGTTGGTGACGGAGCAGTCACTGCGCTGCGTCGCGCAACTGGATTGGCCCAAGGATAGGCTCCATATCCAATTGCTCGATGATTCGACGGACGAAACCACGGCTCATGCCGAGGCCGTCGCGACCGAGTTGCGCGCCGAGGGAGTCGATATCGAGCACGTGCGTCGTCCGGATCGCGCGGGCTTTAAGGCGGGCGCTTGCGCCTATGGGCTGACGATTTCGACGGCGCCGTTCGTCGCCATGCTGGACGCCGATTTTCGTCCCCCGGCCAGTTGGCTGAAGCGAAGCGTGCCGCTGCTGGTAAGGGACCCGGAAGCCGGCTTCGTGCAATCGCGGTGCGAGTTTTCCAATTATCAGAAGAATTGGCTGACGCGTGCGCAGGGTCTGGTGCAAGACGGGCATTTCTTGGTCGAGCAACGCAGCCGCGCCCACGCCGGATGGTTGTTCCAATTCAATGGCACTGGTGGTGTGTGGCGCCGAAAGACGATTGAGAGCGCCGGAGGGTGGTCGGATTATTCGTTGTGCGAAGACCTCGACCTCACCGTGCGCGCGGCGCTCGATGGCTGGCGCGGAATTTTCATCTCCGAGCCGGCGATCCCTGGGCAGGTGCCCGAGGGGATTCGGGATTTTCGGCGACAGCAGCGGCGGTGGTCGAACGGTTTCGTGCAAGTCGCGCAAAGGACAATCGTCCCCCTGTGGCGCGCGCCTTGGACCCTGGCGCAACGGGTCGCCGCGATCGCGCTCGTCGCTCATCAGATCTTCTTCCCCGCGGCGGCCATTGGCGTTTTGGCGTTGCTGTTCGGCTCCATTCTGCACGGATCGCCTTCACCCTATTTCCCCATGCTTGAGGTCTTGGCGGTCATGACAACAATCGTGGTGCTCGGCATCACGCTGCCGCCGTATCTCGCTTTGAAACGGGGCTCTCTGGTCGAATATCTCAAAACCATGGCGTCGGTTCCGCCCTTGATGATCTATCTTGCTTTTTCCAATGGCGCCAAGATCGTCCAAACGATGCGAGGGCGCAAATCGCCTTTCAAGCGCACGCCGAAGATCGAGCACGCGGAACCTGTCGTTCTCGACGCGGACGTCGAGGCGTAGCGACAAGCGAGCGGAATTACGCCGCGACTAGGCAAACGCCGCGCGTTTTGTTCTCGCGACGAGCTTCCCGGTGCGCTCGCGGGAAAGCCGATACGGGTCGGTCGGGATCGAACCAATGGACTTTCCTTAATGCTGGATTTTCCCTCGCCATCGGCGCAAAACGCTGACAAATAACAGCGGTGAGGAGCAGCGTCCGTGGCAAATGAAGAAGATGTGTTAAAGGCGTTGGAGACGGTTCCCGGTCCAGACGGAGCTTCGCTCACGGCGAGCGGCGCCGTCAGCGGTATCAATGTCACCGGAGGGAAAGCCTTTATCTCGATCGTTGGCGATCCCGCCAGGCCGCGGGAATGGGAAGCCGTACGCCTGTCGGCGGAACAGGCCGCTGGAAAAATCCCCGGCGTTGAGCGCGCGATTGTCACGCTCACCGCGGAACGCGCGCCGCGACCGGAGCGGGCGCATGGTCGCGCCCACGACCATGACTCCACGAGGAGCAATGCGCGTCGCGGCATGCTTCCGGCCATCGAGAAAATCCGATTCATCGTCGCCGTGGCGTCGGGCAAGGGCGGGGTCGGCAAATCCACTACCGCCGTAAATCTGGCGCTCGGTCTTTCCGCGCAAGGCTGGCGCGTCGGGCTGCTGGACGCCGATGTCTACGGGCCCTCGGCGCCGCGCTTGTTCGGTTTGCATGGCAAGCCCCAGGTGTCCGAAGGCAAGATGGTTCCATTGGAAGCTTTTGGCGTCAAGGTGATGTCGATCGGCTTTCTCGTGGACGAGAACGTGCCGATGGTGTGGCGGGGACCGATGGTGTCGCAGGCGCTGATGCAGATGCTGGGCGAAGTCGTCTGGGGCGAACTTGACGCTTTGGTCGTTGATATGCCGCCAGGCACTGGAGACGTGCAGTTGACGCTGGCGCAGCAGGTTCCCCTCAGCGGCGCCGTCATAGTTTCGACGCCGCAGGACTTGGCGCTTATCGACGCGCGACGCGCGGTCGGCATGTTCCAGAAGGTCGAGGCGCCAATACTCGGGATTATCGAGAATATGAGCTATTTTCTTTGTCCGCACTGCGGCGGTCGCACCGATGTGTTTTCACATGGCGGCGCGCGGCACGACGCCGAAAAGCTCGGTGTGCCGTTTCTTGGCGAGGTTCCACTCGACCCGGCCATTCGCGAGACGTCCGACGCGGGCCGTCCCGTCGTCGGCGCCGACCCTCAGGGCGCGCGCGCGGCGATATATCTCAACCTCGCGGCCAAAGTGAAAACCCTGCTTGAGACGCAATCCCGCCGCACGGCGCCGACGATCGTGAAGGCATAAAAAACGCCCCCGGCTGTCCGCGGGGGCGTCGATCTTCGATCCAGGCCGCGCCCCGCGAGCTTAAAAGTGGGTCGGAATCCAAGAGCGGTCGCCGGCGTCGAATTTATAGGTGTAGCTCACCGAAAACTCGAGCCCGCTCAGTGACGCCGTGACATTGGTGCCTGGGCCGTAGTGGGGCGGCACGACGACCGGGAAGTTACCCGTGGGGAGAGCGTAACTGAACGCCGTGTAGGGCACTGCCTCCGGCCCGCTGACCGAGTTCTTGAAAGCGTAAACCGTCGCGAAGTCGATCGATGAGTTCTTGGTCAACTCGTATTTGAAGCCGCCGGTGACGTGATGCGCGGTGATGGCCGGCGCCAGCACGTTGAGCGTGATGTCCTGCGAGCCGATCATTGGGCTCGTATGCCGATATCCCGCGCGGAGCGTTAGCTGCTTGGTGGCGCGCCATTCGACGCCGAAAGCCTCGGCGTCCGTGTCGCGCCAGCCAAAGCCGGGGCCGCCGTATGAGCCGAGCGCGCCGGGATAGATCGGGAAGCTGGAGTTGCCGAGCGCCGGAACCGCCGAATAGAAGATATGTTTCCAGTCGACCATGAGCGTGACATTCGGGTGGATGTCGAAGGCGAAGCCAGCGGTGACATCGGCGGGAATGTCGAGCTTGCCGTGGTCGCCGATCGCGCCCGCGTATTTGTCGAACGCGGTCATGAACATTGGCGTGGAGCCGGAGGCGCCGAAGCGTAGCCCTTTCATGATCTCGTACTGCAGCCCGATCCGGAAACCACCACCAAAGGAGTAGTCGTAGCCGTTGTCCGAGAGATGATAAGGATCGCTCGAGAATGGCGCGAGCGTTTTCAAGCCCTGGATATTAAGTGACTGGGCGACGAGGGTGGGAGCGAAGCCGATCGTTACCGCGCCGAATTTGCGAGCGTAAACGAAGCTGAAAAACTCCTGCTGATAGTCGATGCCGGCGAAGCCTCCGCCAAACGGGCCACCCGCCGATGGCGCGATGAGCGGTGACGCGACTCCGGGCACGGGAAAGGCGGGCGCGTAGATCGGCGGCTTGAAATTGCCCATGCCATACGCCGTGTTGATGCCGCCGTTGCCATAGGAAACCGTGCCCCACGCCGATTCGGCGTCAATGGGCTCGATGTCGGCGCTATTTGGCACCGGGAAGATCGGGCGACCGCTTTGCACGTCGCCCGGCGCCACCACGACCAGCGGGCCGCTGGCGTCATAACTACGCACCGGCAACAGCGCGGTGATCCCGAATTGATATTGGCGAGGCAGACCGACGATGCCCGCCGGATTGATCGACATTGACATCGCGTCGACCGAATCGGCGACGTCCGCGCCCGCGACGGCCTTTTGGCGCGCGCCGTAACCAATCAGTTCAATGCCGTCGGCGGCGAAGCCGGGGTTCGCGGCGACAAGCGCGGCGACCGAGAAAGAGGCGAGGAGCGCGCGGCGGCAAATGTGTTGCATGGCTTTTTCGACCCACGAATTCGGAGGATTGTTATGGAGACGCCTTGCACGCATGAACAATCTTGGCGCTGCGCCTACTCTTAAACATGTCGACGATTTTTGCATTAACCGAAGGCAGTTGGCGCCTGTTTTCCCGGAGGTGTCACATATTAGCCACAGTTGCCATTGGCGTCCGATCGACCAAGATTGCTTGTGGCGCGGTCGGATAACCGTTAGCCTGCGAGAGATGGCGAGGGGCGCCGCGAGACGCGGCTGAGATGTACCCGTCGAACCTGATCCGGGTCATGCCGGCGGAGGGAATGCCAACGCGGATTCGCTGGACGTCCTTGGGCGCCGCGAAGGATGATCCGTCCGGCGTCCCGCCCACGTCATGATTCTAATGGCCCGCCGCCCTTTGAGCCGCGGTGTCAATGAGGAGCGTGACCATGAACGCCCAAGACAAGGCAATCCCCACTCCCGTCACCGTGACGACCGGTCCGATCGGCGGATCGCGGAAGCGCTATTCCTCGCCGCCGGAAGCCCCGGGACTGGCCGTGCCTTTCCGTGAAGTCGCGCTGGATTCCGCCAGTGGCGAGGCGCCGCTGCGCATATATGATTCTTCCGGCCCCTATGGCTGCGCCGAGTTCACGCCGAATCTGGCCGCCGGGCTGCCTCATGCCCGGTTTTGGCTCGCTTCGCGCGAAGGGCTCGAGACTTATGAAGGCCGCGCGATAAAGCCGGAGGACAATGGTTTTGTCGGACTCGAACATCTCGCGCCGCCATGTCCGGCCTCGTCGCGCCCGCTTTTGCGCGCCGCGGGCGCTGGCCCTGTCACGCAGCTCGAATTCGCGCGCGCCGGAATTGTCACGCCGGAAATGCGCTATGTCGCGCACCGTGAAAATCTTTGCCGGGAGCGCGCTTTCGGTGACGCCGCGGCGCGCATCGCCGACGGCGAAAGCTTTGGCGCCTCCATTCCCGAGTTTGTCACGTCGGAATTTGTCCGCGAGGAGATCGCGCGCGGCCGCGCGATCATCCCCGCCAACATAAACCATCCCGAGCTTGAACCGGTGATCATCGGTCGTAATTTCCTGGTCAAGGTCAACGCCAATATCGGCAATTCCGCCGTTACTTCCTCGGTCGCCGAGGAGGTCGAGAAAATGGTGTGGGCGGCGCGATGGGGCGCCGACACCGTCATGGATCTTTCAACCGGCCGCAACATCCACAATATTCGCGACTGGATCATCCGCAACGCCAGCGTCCCGATCGGGACCGTGCCGATCTATCAAGCGCTGGAAAAGGTCGGCGGCGACGCGCTGAAGCTTGACTGGGAGGTGTTCAAGGACACGCTTATCGAGCAGGCGGAGCAGGGCGTCGATTATTTCACGATCCATGCCGGCGTGCGCCTCGCCTATGTGCCGCTGACCGCGAACCGCGTTACCGGAATCGTCTCGCGCGGCGGCTCCATCATGGCGCGCTGGTGCCTCTCCAAGCATCGCGAGAGTTTTCTTTATGAACACTTTGGCGACATCTGCGACATCATGCGTCGATACGACGTGTCTTTCTCGCTAGGCGACGGCCTGCGGCCCGGTTCGAACGCCGACGCGAACGACGCGGCGCAATTCGCCGAGCTTGAGACGCTCGGCGAATTGACGAAAATCGCCTGGGGCAGGGGATGTCAGGTGATGATCGAAGGCCCCGGCCATGTGCCGATGCACAAGATCAAGGCCAATATGGACAAGCAGCTAAATACCTGCGGCGAGGCGCCATTTTATACGCTTGGGCCGCTCGTCACCGATATCGCGCCGGGCTACGATCACATAACCTCGGGTATCGGCGCCGCGATGATTGGCTGGTTCGGCACGGCGATGCTTTGCTACGTCACGCCAAAGGAGCATCTCGGCCTGCCGGATCGCGAGGACGTGAAAACAGGCGTCATCACTTATCGCATCGCCGCGCACGCCGCCGATCTCGCCAAGGGCCACCCGGCGGCCATCGAGCGCGACAACGCGATGAGCCGCGCGCGCTTTGATTTCCGCTGGCGCGACCAGTTCGACATCGGCCTCGACCCCGACACCGCGCGCGAATACCACGACGAAACGTTGCCGAAGGAAGCGCATAAAGTCGCGCATTTTTGCTCTATGTGCGGTCCAAAATTCTGCTCGATGCAGATCACCAGGGATTTGCGCGAGGAAGCGGCGGCCATCAACGCCCGCGACCGGGGCATGGCCGAGAAGTCGGCCGAGTTTTTGGAGAAGGGCGCGGAGATCTATGTGAGCGCGGGAGACTAGCGTGCGAGGGTCGTGCGTGTCGATCTCGTGACGGCGCGCGGCGCGGATTGCGCCAACCGCGCGTCGAGCCAGCCGATGGGCGGAACATCTTTGACAAGCCCTTGGGACTCGCGCGACCCGCCGAACCGTGGCTTAAATGCAACAGTCGTCTCGAAAGTGTTATCGCCCGCTTAATGTCAAACCCAAATTTAATAAGGTAGGCCTATGGTTGCGAAAAAGGCGGGCGTGGCTTGGTCGCGCATCCAGATTTTTCACAAGCCAGGAGCGTGAGCGTGAAGACACAAATTTCGACCATCGCCATTATTCTGGCGCTTTCCGCTGGCTCGGCCTTCGCCGCCGATCTGCCCTCCACGAAAGCGCCGCCCTATATCCCACCGCCGCCCCCGCCGATGTGGACCGGCTTTTACGCGGGTTTGAACGCTGGCTATGGTTGGGGCGCCACGACAAACGCGCCGACCGTCAGCCTGCCGCTCTTTGACGGCGTGGCCTTGGGCGCCGCCGCGGTGGATCCGCTACGAGCCATCGGCGGGTTGAGCAATGGCGGAACCGCGCTGGCCAATGCGGGCGTCGCCAATGTGAATCAGGGGGGATTTATTGGCGGTGGCCAAATCGGCTATAATTATCAGTTGGGTTCGAAGTTCGTCGTCGGCCTTGAGGCGGATATTCAGGGCGCCGCCATCCGTGGAAGCGGCGGCTACGCGGGCGCCTCGTCGGACGGCATGAGCTGGGTGGATCCCCAGCAGGGTCTACCCTGCTTCAATGGGGCTCAAAATACCTGCTTGCTGAACAGGACGGCCCTCGGCGTCGGCCAAGTCACCGCCAGCGTGGACTGGATGGGCACGGTGCGCGGCCGCGTGGGTTATTTATTCACGCCGACCCTGCTCGCCTATGCGACGGGCGGTCTCGCTTATGGCGGCGTCAACGCTTCGGCGTCTCACGCCGTGTTCGTGCAGGGAACCGTGTCGGGTCTGCAGGGCGGTTTGGCCGGCTTCAACGGCGTGATCGGCCTCGGGAGCGTCCCGGGCGCCGGTCAGATTTCGAACACGCAAGTCGGATGGACGGTCGGCGGCGGTTTTGAATGGATGTTCATGCCAAACTGGAGTCTTAAGGCCGAGGCGCTCTACTACGACCTGGGCGGCTTGACCTTCGCCTCCAGCCCCGTCGTCGCGACGTCCCCCTTCGCCGTGCCCGCGGCCGTGCTGGGAACCGCCGTAAATGTCGGTCAGCCGCTGATCGCCAACGCTCCGGCCACTCGCGTCAAATTCGACGGCGTCATCGCGCGTGCTGGCATCAACTATCACTTCAACTGGGGCGCTCCGGCTCCAGTCGTCGCGAAATACTGATCGCTGACGGCGGCCCGGCCTTAGCGGCCGGGCTTATTCTCGCGCGCCGTCGCGACCTCGCGCAAAACGCCTTAACCCGCCATCTTGTCGCGTCTTGCGCTGTCGTCGTCGACCGTGACGGCATTTCTGCCTTTCGACTTCGAGAGGTAAAGGTTGGCGTCCGCTCTCTGCAACAGACGCTCCGGGCTTTCCCCGTTTCGGAGTTGAGCGACGCCAAATGAAGAAGTGAGTTGGCAGGTTCGCGGACCGCCGTTCACCACCCAGCTTTTGCCTTCAGTGGCTCTCCTCATGTGTTCGGCGACAATTCTCGCGCTTTCGATCGCCGTTCCCGACAGGATAATCGCGAACTCCTCTCCCCCGTAGCGCGCCACCGTGTCGCCGTCCCCTACGCATTTCGCCATTATGTTGGCGAAATGCTTGAGCACCTCGTCGCCGATCGGGTGGCCAAGAGTGTCGTTGATTTTCTTGAAATGGTCGATGTCCGCCATGATCAGGCTGAGAGGGAGGCGGGTATTGTTGGCTTCCTCGACCTTCTCCGCGAATACCTTGTCGAAGTGCCGCCGCGTCGCGACCTGGGTCAGCGAGTCGCGTTCAACGAGTTCCCGAGTTTCGACGAGAGCGATGCGCAGATCGGTTATCTGCGTTCTCGATTCCTGAAGGCTGCGTTCATAGTCCTTCGTCGCTTGCAGCATTGCCCGGTTTTCGGCGATCAACAACTCGATCGCGGCGCGTATTTTCTCGGGACCTCCGTTGGAGGCGACGTCCTTTTGACCTCTCGCGAGCGCGGCCGAATAGGTATGGTTCTTTGTTATGTATGATCGGATCAGACTCTCGATCATGACCAGTTCGCCGTCGAGACGCGCGCGCGCGTTCGACACCGCGGCGGCGCTATTCGCCTCGCCTTTGTCGCCGCGTGAAACCCTGTCGATGATTCGAGACGCGCCCGCGAAAGCGCCAACGAGCGCGACTATGATGACGGACAGGTTCCTGGCCTCGGCGAGGGGCTCGCGGACCACTTTCACCGCTTCGCCACCGGGGCCGTTGATCGTGCTTGCCGACGAGGAAAGCGACCAGGACCAGAGCGCCGCGAAATCGGGCGCGCTGAATGCTTGTCGCCCGGGCCATCCATGCATCTCCGCCAGGACGAAGGTCGCCCCCAGGGCGATGGCCGACAACGCGATTAGTGTGAAGCGATTTGCTTTCATGAGGCGCGTTCCGCTGGGGTGGAAGGCAGATTGTGTCGATGGGGCGACGAATTGGCCGCCAGCCTTGTTTGCTCGCCGTCATCGCCGCCGGGCCAGTTGACGAGGCGCGGCAGAACTTCCTCGAAGGGGATCGGGCGACAGAAGAGATATCCCTGAATGAGATATATGTTCTTTGTCGCCAGGAACGCGAGTTGGGCGTGCGTTTCAACGCCTTCCGCCACGATGTCGATCTCCAATTCCCGGGCGAGCAGCGCGACCGCGCCGATGATCGCCCGCATCTTCGGGGATTGAACCATTTGGATGACGAAGGATTTGTCGATCTTCACCTTCTTGACGGGAAAGCGGTCGAGATAGCCGAGACTGCTGTATCCCGTGCCAAAATCGTCGAGCGACAGGCGCAGACCCAGCGACTCGATCTTGGTGATTTTGCTGTCGATGTCGTCGGAGTCGGTCATGAGCGTCGACTCCGTGATCTCCAATTCGAGCCTATCCGGGTCGAGGCCGCTATCCCTCAGCGTCGCCGCGATCATGTCCGCCAAATCCCTCTGGGCGAACTGACGTGGAGAGAGGTTCACGGCGACGCGAATATGCGACGGCCAGGCGAGCGCGTCGGCGCAGGCTTGGCGCAGCACCCATGCGCCGAGCTTGACGATCAACCCGGTTTCCTCGGCGATGGGAATGAATTCCCCCGGTGGGATGAGGCCGCGCGTCGGATGTCTCCAGCGCAGCAATGTCTCGCAGCAGGTGACCTCGCCGCGGCGCGCGTCGACGATCGGCTGATAGAAGTTGACGAGTTCTCCGGCGTCGAGCGCATGACGAAGCTCCATCTCGATCCGCCGCTTTTTTTTCAGTTCTTCCTTCATGCTCGGTGTGAACCAGGCGAACTTGTCGCGACCTATCTGTTTGGAGCGGTACATCGCGAGATCGGCGCATTTGATCAGTTCTTCCGCGGCGCTCGCGTCATCGGGCGAAACCGCGAGCCCGATGCTCGCGCCAATCGAGATCGCATGACCATCGACGGAGAAAGGCAGCTGAATCGCCTCCACGATCCCAATCGCCACCCGCTCGACATCGGCCCGCTCGCGCACCGACCCTAAAAGGATGCAAAATTCGTCGCCTCCAAATCGCGCCACCATGTCGACGTCGACCTCGACGCATTGACGCAATCGCGTCGCGACGCTCAACAGCAGCTGGTCGCCGACGGAATGTCCAAGCGTATCATTGACTTCCTTGAAGCGGTCGAGATCGATGTTCATCAAGGTCAACGAGCCGCCATGCTCGATGATTTTCGCGAGGTCATCGTCGAGACGGTTTTGGAACTGAAACCGGTTGGGAAGATCCGTGAGTAGGTCGTATCGGGCGACATGTTCGATCTTGAGCGCGGCCTTGCGACGCTCGGTCACGTCCTCGATCACCGTGACAAAAGCTCCGGCCTCGGCGGGTTCGCATCGGAAATCGCAAATGCGCTCGCCGATTTGCCAGGAGAACACGCTGGCCTGCGCGAGCCTCACGCTCTCCCGCCATTTTTCGCTAAAGGCCGCGCGTTCAACCGCGGGCATGCGGGCGCTTTCGGCTATGGCGTTGGCGAGCGCTTCGAGCTTTATCGGCGTGGTGACCGCGACAAAGCCAAAAAGTTCGGTCACCCTGCGATTGACGACGGTGACATTCGCGGCGGAGTCTCCCATGCACAGACCATGCGCCATGCTGTTGAGCGCCAGCGCGAAACGTTTGCGCTGCATGGTGGCTTCGTGACCACCGCGCAACGCCGCTTCCAGATTGCCGTTGAGGAACTTAGCCGTGGAGTTTATCGCGGCGATCAACAGCAGCAAGATAAGCGCGAGACCCCAATAACGCACATCGCCCTGCGACAGCGCCGCGATCGCGAGCGGTCCCGCCAATCCAAGGACTTGCCCGAGAACGATGCGGGGCCGACCCGCGTTGCGGCCGGCGAGCCCGCCGATGCCGCTCATCATCGTGACAATGCTGTAGCTGCTGAGCAGCCCGTTCTTGTGCTCGAAAAATATGAGCGCGACGGCGCAGCCCACCGCGCTCATGAAGCCGACGCCGCCGATGGCGTAGAGCCGTTCCCACTTCCTGGCGTCCTTGCGCCGAACGGCGAGCGGCGTATGCGAATGGGAGATGAGGACGTAAATTCGGTAAAGTCCGAGGCAGCTTATGAAGGCGGTGAAGGAGAGATAAATCTTGTCTCCGGTCGACAGCCAACCGAGCAGCGGCGCGACCAAGCCGCCGAAAATGCCGGCGATGAACGCGCCCGGCGTGCCAAATAGCGTCTCGACGAGGTCGCTGTGAATTTCTTGATCGGTCGTGGCGGTCACGGCCTCCATTGGGTTCGCCGTGCTCATTGATCGACTAGCGCCGGATTATGCGCGCTTTCCACGCTCGCGCGCTCGCGCGGCGCGGAGCGACTGGAGCCGAGCCGCCGCTGCGCGGCGACCAGTCGCTCCATGTAGCGAATGTCGTGCGCCGAGATCGAAAGGGAGCACTCGACCCACTGATCGACGATTTCGATCAGTTCTCCGCGCGAGACCGGGAAACAGCGCTTGCGCAATTGCGTCAACGCCCGGCGGCGGCGCCAATGCTCCTCGCCGCCGTCGCGCATCCAGTTCAGCGTCGTTTCGCGCAGACAGCCGTTCGGCGCGAGAACGTCGACGAGGTCGAGCGCGTGAAGTTCGGCCGCGGAATGGGCCGCGCCGCCACTGATGATTCGTTCCGCCTGCAAGGCGCCCACCCGCCTGCCCAGAAAGGACACCGCGCCCATGCCGGGAAAGGTGTTGAAGCCGATTTCGGGGACGCCTAGCCTGGCGTTTTCCTCGGCGATGAGAAAATCCGTCGCCAGCGCGGTCTCGAAGCCGCCGCCGAGACATTGGCCGCGCACCGCCGACAGCGTGACCATGGGAAGGCCGAAGCCCGTCGCGAAGCCGTGCATGATTTCGATGCAGGCGTGCGCGTAGAGGCTCAGCCTGTCGCGATCCTGATCGCGGATCGCGGCGGAGAAGGCGGCGAGATCCCCTCCGAGGCTAAACACCTCCGTCTTGTTCGACGCCATGACGAAATAGCGGATGGGATAGCGTTCGATGCAATCGGTTTCGAACAGCAGCCGAAGCGATTGCCCGAAGTCGAGCGCCTCGATCACCATCGGCAACTGGTAGCAGTGCGGCGCGTCGGATTTGTAATTCATCCAGACGGATTGGGTCTCCGCGTCGTAGTCCGCTTCGAGATAGCGGAACGACCAGTGGGGGAAGTCGTGGGGATTTTTGGGCGATAGGGACGCTCTGAAGGTCATGCGTTGAGTCTCTGGCGCCACCGCGGCGTGAGGATCGTTAGCTCCACGACAGCTACCGCCGCCAACTGGCTCCAAGCTGACGGCGTTAACCATCGCGCGCGTTCGTATGTACGCAAACCTCTGAAAACATTAATTTTTGCTTCCACATTTCGAAGATCGCGGCAATACTCTGGAAACCATGAACCGAGTGAGCGTAATCATGCAAAGCGTAATTTCAGTTCAAGCCGCGCAAATCGGTCGAACCGTCCTTTCAACCAATTTGCCGGATTTCCCGATGGCGGGAGATTCTCTCAAGGCTCGTCGGCTGGAAGCGCTCGACACGCTTGTCGTCAGCAAGTATCGCCCCGGCTTCGATCGCGCGTGCGTCGATGAGTTTTCAGCCTTGTTGCGCAAAATCTCCGGAGGAGAATTTTCGGCGCTAAAATATCTGGCGTTCGACTTCGCGCACGGGGGCGAGGCCGCCGGGCCGGCCGCGGAGGGCTTCGACGATCTCGTCTCGTCGCTCGGCGAACTGATTCTTGGCGCGCCGGTCATCACCATCGCCTGGTCGCGGGCCTTCATGAGCGGCGCCGATTTCGATTTCGCGCTCTCCTGCTCGATGCTGGTCGCCGAACCCGGTTCGCGTTTTTGCTTCGAAGCCGACCTCGCGTCGTCGCTCGGCTTCTACGCGTCGCTGGCGCGAAAAATCGGCTGCGTGAAGGCCGAGCGTTTGATGGACGCGGGCGCGGTTCTCGGCCCCGACGAAATGACGGCGCTCATGCTCGCCAAGAAGGCCGCGGAGGAGAACGCCGGAATGGCCGGCATTGAAAAATACGTCGGTCAATGCAGCCGCCGCTATAACGCCTCCTACAACATTTTTCGCGCGCAACGAATCGCCATGCCGCCGGTCATGCGGCAAATCCCGGAAGCGCGACGGGGCGCCGCGTGAGCGTGCTTGCGGCGCGCGCGACCATGCCTTCGGTCGCCGCGCCGCGCGGATTCGCGCGCTCAATAAGCCGGAATGGGTAGCAGCGGTCCGAGCGTCAGTGTCGCCACGGGGTCGGAGAAGCTCACGGAGCAAGCGGCCGCGTTGATCGCCGTGATCGTGTTGTTGTTTGGTCCTTGGAAAGGCCAGGGGCGCATTGCGCCCATGGCGCTGAACGACGGAGCGTAATAGATGTCGCCGACCGAATAACCGGTGGCGAGATTGGGGCATGTCCCGTCGCCGCGATCGAGGGACGCGACCGTCTTTCCCGAAAAGGCGCCGTATTCGACCTCGAGCGGCGCCCATTGGTCGGTCGGGATCATGTAAAGCCAGCCGCTCGCGACGATGTCGGCGGCGAGATTGGGGTCCGACTGGGCCGCGAAGTTTCCGGCCTCGTCGACATACATATTGTTTTGCTGCTTCGCCGTGATCGCGCAATCCGCGGCGCAAGTGACCGAGGTGACCACCCAATCGGTTCCGTTCGCCGCGCGACCGGCGCCAGAATAATAGAGAATCCACCCCGTCCTTACCGCTGTCGGGCCATGGTTCAAACTTCCGGGCAGGGTGAACTTCAGCACATCGCCGCTGATTGAAGTCGAGCCAATTTGTCCGGAACCGGCGACTCGCCCCGCTTGGCTTTTTCGAAGGGTCCAACGATAGCCGGCGCTGTCCACCCACCCTTTCGAATATTGCGTGATCTGGCTCCGCGCGAGCAGCGCGCCGTCTTGCAGGAAGGATATGTTTTCACCGAAATAACCGAAGCCGATCGCCGCGGAGGGAGAGTTGAAATAACTCCCCTTGATGTTGTCTCCGATGACCGAGAGAGTCGCGCCGTTGACTCCGACATAGGGTTCGCCGGCGAACAGGCCGCCGGTCGCGTTGGCCGCTTGCATGATCGCCGCCGATCCGCCGGGGCCAGCCTGAGCGCCGTTGAGCGACGCCGTGTGCTCGATCGTCAGCGCCCCCCCGCCACAGGCCAGATTCGTGATGCGGTTCGAGCCGTTGATGGCGGGCGAATCGAGAATGATCGACGCATGGGCCCCGATGTTGAAATAGCAGGGCGGAATCATATGCGTGTTGACCTCGTACATGTTGACGAGCAGATTTTTCATCGTCAACGCG
Organism: uncultured Alphaproteobacteria bacterium; assembly: GCA_963699455.1. Taxonomy (GTDB): domain Bacteria; phylum Pseudomonadota; class Alphaproteobacteria; order Rhizobiales; family Beijerinckiaceae; genus Methylocystis. The sequence continues at coordinate 269,503 of CAVOTY010000006.1, forward strand.
ACGGAGCGCGAGCCACCGCCGACCTCGGCGATCGTCGCGCTGTTCTCCGAATAGTAGCCGTCGATCGCGACCGGGCCGGAATAGGCGAGATTGATATGGGCTCCCTCGTAGCACTCGGCGCATTGGAGGTTGCGCATCGTCGATCCGAGCGCGCCCGTTCCCATGCCGATCATGTCGTTCGAGACAAGGCTATGGAAGCCCGCCCCGTACACGCCGTCGATGTCGGTCAGGCGCGCCTGGCTGTTGCCGATCATCACGGCCACGACGCCGGAGAGCGCCAACACATTCTTGACGACGAGGTAATCTCCTTGCGCGTTGGTGTTGAGGCCGCTGCCGACGCCCAAGGGGAAGCCGCCGATCACGACGTCCCGGATCGAAACGCCCGTCGAATAGCCGTCGCCATAGGCGCATCCGCCATAAGGCGCGGCGGGCGCGGCGTCGGCGCAAGCGTCCACCGTGATCGCCGCGAGCGGGCTATGTTGTTGCCAGCCTCCGGGCGTCGATCCTGTCGCGCGAAAGGCCGGCTCCAACCAATCCAATTTGTCGGAGCCGACATTGCCGGGGTAAACATGGCTCCATTGCACGTAGGAATACGCCGGACCGTAGACGCCGATCCCGTGGACGCTGGAGTTGCGCGCGTTGCGGAAGTTGAGGCAGGGGCGATCGGGCTTCGTGCAGATGATAAAGGCCCCGCCAGCCTGCGATCGCGGCATGAATGGCCTTGTCTCGCCGCCATAAAACTCGATGGTGCTGAGCGCGGATGAGCCAATTTGCAGCGTGTCCGAATCGAGCTCGTAAACGCCGTCGGCGAGATGCACGCGCGTGACATTATTGGCGATGGCGAAAGCGATGACCGCCTTGAGTGGCCCGGTCATGTCGGCGCCGTGCGTCCAGGCCGGCGTGAGCGGTATCGTCGCGACCAGCGACAGCGACGACGACGCGGGCATGGCATGGTCGAGCGTGACCGTATTTCCCGCCACGGCGGTCACGAGTGACGGCGTAATCGCCGCGGCGCCGATGCTGTGCCAATTGACGCTTTCGACGCGGTAGCCGACCGCGATTTGTTTGGCCGCCGTGGTCGTCAAAACATTGGAGCCGTTGCCGCTGGCCGTGAAGGAGACGCCATGGACGGGATAGGACCCATTTCCGTAAACGCCGAACTGACAGGTTTCGATGCGGTCCAGCGTGTATTGCGGAACCCATTGCGCGCCGGCGCCCGAAATTGTTCCGGGGACGGCGCCCGCGGTGGATTGCCTTGCGTAAGTCACGCCGCAGGTCGCATAGGAGGGGCTCGGCGTCGCGACCGAATCGACGCTAACGTGATTGATCCCGTTAAACAGCGCGCGCGACCTGTTCAGCGCCGCCTGGAACTCGAAGCTCGTCCGAAACGTCAGCGTATTGCCGCTGAAGCTGGTGGCTGGCGCTGGCGCGGGCGCATCCTCGGCGCGCCCCGAACTCGCCGCGATCATGATCAGTAAAGCGGCGACGAACTTCCGGTTCATATGGAGTCTCCCTGCGCCGACGGCGGAATATGTCCAAACGGACACGCGCCGACTCTCGATTTTTTCCGGCGCGGCGATAAAACAATGAACGTCGCGGACACACATCCCACCCAAGTCGGGCGCGCGCTGGACAAGGGCGCTGGCGGCTTCCGCAGCCAAGGAACGTCATTGGCGCCGCCCGGGGGGAGGGCAAGCCGACATCGTTCCCTCATTAAAATTCAATAGCTTATCTGTCATTAAGCGCCGTCATGCTATGCAAAATGCGCCGCGCCCGCAACGGCCTTTCGCTTCGTTTCACGACAGTCCTAGCGTAAGAGCCGCTGTTCCCCGTGCCCACGTTCGCGCCTAGGGGCGACGCCGGTTCGATCCAGGATCGTCGCGATGGAGTGGCGCGCGTCGAGCATGATGTCGCGGATCGCGCCGGCGGCCTCGTCGGGGCGGTCGGCGCAAAGTTGGCAGGCCGTTTTGCTCGCGCGGGCGATGGGAGCGAGCGGGCCGTCAAGAATGCGGATGATTTGCCCGACGGTGATTTTTCTGGCCGGTCGGGCCAGCAGAGTGCTTATTGACGCTGGACGCCGTCAGCCGCGCGGATGGGCGTTGAAGAAGTCGATCGTTCGCCTCCAGGCGAGTTTGGCGGCGGCCTCGTCGTAACGCGGCGTCGTGTCGTTGTTGAAGTCGTGTTGAACGCCCGGATAGATGAAGGCCCGATAATGACCTTGGCCGCCTTCAGCGCCGCCTCATAGGCAGGCCAGCCGGCGTTGATGCGCTCGTCGGCGCCGGCGAAGTGCAGCGGCAAGGGAGCCTTGATATTCTCCACGTCCGCCACCGGCGACGCCCGCCTCCAGCGCCTCGGCGCGGGCGCCTTCGACGGCGGCCGGTCCATGATCGAGCCAAGTCGATATCCCTTGGCCCCACACTTTAACGAACTGGCGATCTCCGTCGGCGCGCCGCTTCAGCTTGACGCGGACCTGGGCCGGGGCGGGCGGTGGAGTCCAGTCCTTGAACGGCGGCCCATCGCGCCATGCCGCCAAGTTTACGCGGGCCGCATGAATTTGCCCGCGATGGGCCGGGCTTCTTCATCGGCGCCGACGGGAACGCCAGGGATCGGGCTGACCGATCACCCGGTCTTTCGCGGTCGAGCCGGCAAGGCCCGTCGGCGCCGCCGCCGCTTCGGATTGGGCCTGGATATTTCGGACGGCGTCGTTCAGATGGCCTCGTCGTCGCGCTCGCCGGTCCTAATTCGCACGACTTGGTCCATCGTGTACACAAATATCTTGCCGTCGCCATGCGTTCCCGTGTGCGCCATATCGATCACCGTTTTGATGACCTTCTCGACCTGATCGTCATTGACGACCACTTCGATTTTGAGCTTGGGGATGAACATCGAGACATATTCGGCGCCGCGGTAAATATCGGTATGGCCAGCCTGACGGCCGTAACCCTTAACTTCCGTGACGGTGAGGCCCATGATTCCGAGGTGCCTGAGGGCGTCCTTGACCACGGTGATCTTGAACGGCCTGATGATCGCGGTCACGCATTTCATGGTTATTCCTTAGTCGTCGCCGCGGACGAATCCCATGCGCCGATGATGTCCAAAACCTCTTTAACACGCAATGAAAAAAGCGCGCGAGGCGTCACCCGAATCGGCGGCTTTTCGAGCATTTCCGAGCACGCGCGCGAGACGCCGCGGGCGTCGGCGCAAAAGAGGAAGCGGCGGGTCGCTCGGGGCGCTCCGCCGCTTCCACGCTTAATTTCCGACTAGTAGTGCCAGATCAAATCCGCGGAGAAGATCGTGGCGTGGCTTTGCGTGCCGTTCGAGAAGGCCGGGGTCTTCAGAGAGTTGTAGAAGGCGACTTCCGGACGGATCGTGACGGTCGGCGACAACCAATGCTGCCAGCCCATCGCGTAGTTGAAGTAGGACGTCTTGAAGCCCGTGCGCTGACCGGTGATGTCGTTGAAATATTCGGCGCGCCAGGAAATATTGTCCTGAGGCGAGAACTTCCAGTTCAAGTAGGTCAGCACCGACCATTCGCTCGACGTGCAGGTCTGCTTGAGGTTGCCCATGCAAGTGGCGACGGGGAACACGTTGTTCTGGTTGAGGAACGGATTGGGCGATACGCCATAGAACGGAGACGCGAGGTTGGGCGTCGCGTTCTGGTGCATGTTCCAGCCTTCGATCGAGATGTGCCAGTCGTCGTTGAACTTGTGGTACAGCGTCGTCGTGTATTGCTGGAGGTTGTTATAGCCGTAAGTGCCGGAGTTGATCGCGTTGGCGCAGGAGTAGATCGCGTTGTAGGCGTTATCCGACTGATAACGAACGCAACCCGTGAAGCTGGGCCGGATGCCCGGATCGACCTGGCCGCTGTAGGCCGCCTGGCCCGCCACGGCCCAGCCGCCCGGAGTCAACGCCCAAACGCCTGGCAGCGGGCTATATAGCTGTCCCGACGGTATCGCGGCGTAACTCGTGTTGCGGGCGTTCCACAGCGACGAGTCCGTGCCGAGCGCTATGGCGCCCTGCACCATCCAGTTCTTCGTCAGCTGGAACGAGGCGACGAGGCCCTGATTGGTGTAATTGTCGTAGCCGTAGGTCATCGAGTGCGAATACATATAGTTGTTCGGCGCGAGCTGCGCCTCGATGTCGGGCACCGAGATATAGCGGCCAAGGCGCAGCAGCAGGCCTTCGAAAACCCCCGGGACATAAAGTTCGCCATAGATCATTGGCGCGTCATAGCCAGCGAACTTGTTCCACTTCTGCAACTGATCGCTGAAGATGCCGCTCGCCGTGGTGTAGCGATAGGTTTCGCCGAACAGCGGCGAGAAGCGGAAACCCCAGTCCCAGTGATCCTTCTGCATCGTGTCGGGCAGGCGCTCGAAGATCGTCACGACCTGATCGAGCTGGATGACGTTAGGCTGATAGGAGTAAGCGGCGGGGTTGTTGCCGCCGGTGATCTGGCCCGGCAGCGTATGGGTGTTGCTGACGTTGAAGCCGGGGTTGATCCAGCCGTAGATCTGGATGTGGTTGTCGTTCAACCATTTGCCGGCCGCCGTCGGACCCAGCGCCGTCATCAGCGGGCTGTCGACCGAGTTGGGCGTCGTTATGCCGACTCCGTTGGCGCCGCCGAACGGCCATTCGGTGAAGGGATAGGGACCGGAAGCTTCCGGCGCCGGCGGGAAGTAAGCGCGGCGGCTCGGCGGCGAGCCGGGCGGAGGATCGGCCGGAGCGCCAAGGCCCCATTCGTCCTTATAGGCGTGATAGAGGCGGCCAATGAAGGTCGGGTCCGGCGGCGGCGGCGCGGCGGCCACGACTGGCGCTGTCGGTCCCTTGGGCGCCAAGGCCGCGAGGACGGGCAGCCCCGAACCGGTGAAATGATAGTTGACGCCAAGGCGGATATTGTTTTCCGTCTCGTGTTCCTTGAAGGTCAGGCCGAAGATGCCGCCGCCGGGCAGTCCGACGGTAGCGGCGCCCGGAATGTTGAGCCCGGAATACTGGTTGCCGGTCGAGGTATAGGTTCCCGTGCCCAGATCCGTGTGACGAAATTCGAGATTCGCCGACCAATTGTCGGTGAAGGCGTATTCGAGACCGGCGCCGACGGTCCAGCCAAAGCGCTCGTAATTCGAGATGTCGTTATTCGCGATCGGCATCGAATAGCCGAACGAGGTGTAAGAGCTCGGCATTCCCCAGTAGTTATGTTGGATCGACGAGTTGCCGATCGCCAGACCGCCGAGGACATAATAAAGAGAGCGGCCGTCGGCGATGCCGGCCTTGCCGACCAGCGAAATCCGCGCGGCGTCCTGCAGCGAGGTCTGGAAGGGGCCGCCGGTCGCGGCGCCGAGGCCATTATAGAGAGTCTTCGAGGTGTTGCTCGGGGAGTAGCCGACATCGGCCTCGCCGCCGATGACCATGTGGCCATATTGCTTGAGGTAGCCGACGTGGAAGTCCGTCAAGACGCCGCGCGGCGACAAGGACTGCTGATAGCCAGCCGGCCCGGCGAGGCCGGAGAAAGCGCCGGGCAGCGGATCGAGGGCCGATTCGTTCAAGGCGCCGAAATTGTAGCCGAACGACGAGCCGACATAAACGCCGGTCCAGCTGAAGATCGGCGGCGGCGGCGGGAGACTCTTTCGGTTCGGCAGGTCCGCCGCTAGCGCAACTCCCGGCAGAGCGACGAGCAACGCCACCCACGATATTGCCCTTCTTGGCATTGAGACACCCCTTTGATTCTGCTGCTCGACGATCGGTCGGCAATAAATCGAAAGTGCCCGTGTCGTCGGATTCGTTCCATTATGTTTTTCTGAACGCCGAAGCCTCGAACATAACATTTGTTAACTTGTCGGCGTGGGCGAATTGCTTAAAATTAAGGCGCATCGGCGAAAGTTGCCCAAACTATACCAAGTCGTCGGAAGAATTGCTTTGTAAACAGCGGCTCACCGCATGTGAAAGTGGCGACGGCTCCAAGCTAACTGTATGAATTCTAAAGATAAATTTTGTTTGCGCGAATTGTCGCCGGCGCACCGGCTGTCGGGTTTGATTCTGCCTCGCGCGCCGGCGCTTTATTTTGAGATGACGGCAATTCATAAATGAATGCTGTCGCATTTTGATTTTGAATATCCTTTCCTGGAATGGCTGGAACAGCCGCGATATGTTCCCCTTACGAATTCCCATCGGTGTAACCATAAAGACACAGCCACGATTAATCTCTTGTTAATTCACCTATATATGTGTCATTGCGATCGGGGAATTCGATCATTGTGGCCGGAACTGGGAGGCTTTGTGTCAATCTGAACAAGGCGCAAACGCCGTGCTAAATATCTTTGTTTATGTTGTTTTTTGTCCATTGATTTCGTCGCCCCTCGTCGCCAAGCGCGTTCATGCGCGCGGACGCATGGATTTTGGGGTTTGATGCGCGAAAATGCGCGGCGCGCATATCACTCGGAATGCACGGGGCCGCCGAGAATCAGCCGGTATCCGACGCCGCGCTCGGTCACCAAAATCTTCGGTTCGTCCGGGTTGTCTTCGATTTTTCGGCGCAGTCGGCCGATGAAAACCCTAAGATATTGAATGCTGTCCGCGCTGGCCGATCCCCAAGCCAGTTCGATGAGTTGGCGCTGCGTGACCACCCGTCCATCCGCGCTCGCCAAAATTTGCAGGACCTCGAATTCCTTGGATGTAGAATCTTAGCGACTCCCCACGCAGCGTCACGGTTCGCGCGGCGGCGTCAATGGTGAGATGTCCAGCCTGATAGATGAGCGCGACCGGCTTGAAGTTTACCCTGGTTCTAAGCGCCACCCGGGCCCGCGCCAAGAGTTCTCCGAGCCTTATTGGCTTGCAAACAAAGTCGTTGGCGCCGAGATCTAGCACCGCGATCTTTTCCGATTCATGATCGCGCGTGGAAAGCGCGATGATCGCCACGGAAGAATGCTTGCGGAGCACCCGAATGATTTCGCGACCATCTATGTCCGGCAAGCTAATATCTAGAATAATGAGCGCCGGCTGCCAGGAAATCGCCAAAACGATGGCTTCGCCGCCCGAGCCGGTCTGCGCGGTCTCATAACCTTCGTTAATCAATGCATCGCGCAATAACTTTATCGACGCTTGTTCGGCGTCGACGATCAAGACTCTTGTCGCATCGACGCGGGCGCCAGCGATCATGCGCGCGTTAGGGCTTGAAGTTGCGAACGCTTCCACGGTTGTTCCCTAGCGTCCCAAGCGGAAAGGCCAAGTCCGTCGCCCCGCCGCTCGCCGCGATAAAGACATCTCCTTCGCGAATCAACTCCAGCCTCGAAATATCATGTTTTTCATAACGCGCATTATAAACAATTGAGCGTCAATTGACTAGCTCACGAGTTACTCGCCTTGCTGGCCAGCGGCGCGGATGATGTTCGGTTCGATGGGTCCGTCGTTTCGTCGGGCCTTGCGCCAAATGTTAATTCCGACGCAAATTCAATATGAAGGCTCGTTTGCTGTTTTCACCAATGTTTTAGGAGGGAAGTCCTTGCCCGCGAATGGCGGAGCCGCGCGCATATCATTCCCTATCGACATAATATCATCGCCTCTTCATATCATGGCCTCTAGGCTCGAAGCGGCGCGCAACGCAAATCAGCAACACGAGCCCCGGCGGCCGCTTCGCCGACGGGCGCGCGACCCATCGGCGAGGCGCGTCATCAAAAATGCCAGATCACATCCGCCGAGAAGATCGCGAGATGGCTCTTGGTGCCGATGGTTGTCGGGCTGATCTGGAGCAGCGGCGCGTTCTGCTGGAACGCCGGCGCGTTGAGCGAATTGTAGAACGCCATTTCCGGGCGGACCTCGATACTGGGCGAGAACCAGTGCTGCCAGCCCACGGCGTAGTTGAAATAGGCGGTCTTTACGCCGGTGCGCTGTCCCGTGAGGTCGTCGAGATACTCCATGCGCCAGGAGATATTGTCCATCGGCGAGAACTTATAGTTGAGATAGGTGACCACCGACCATTCGCGCGACGTGCAGGTCGCTTGGAGCGGGTTCGAGCACTGCGCGAGGTTTGGCCCGTTGACCATATAATAGAATGGGTTGACGACCGTCGTGACCAGCGGACTGCTGATATTGGGAACATTGTCCTCGTGCATGTGCCAGGATTCGATGGCTATGTGCCACTGGTCGTTGAACGTGTGGTAATACGAGCCGCCATACCATTGCTGGTTGTTATAACCGAAGGTTCCCGTGTTGATTCCGTTGGCGCATAGATAGATATTGTCGCGGGAGTCGTCGGTCTGGTAGCGACCGCAGGCGACGAAACTTGGCTTGATGCCCGGGTCCGCCTGGCCGGCGTAAGCCGGCTGCGCGCTTGTCGTGGCGAAGACGCCGGGCGCGGGATTGTACAACACGCCGCCCGGCACGGCCGCCAATTTGACGGTGCGAGCGTTCTGAAACTCTGAATCCGTGCCGACCGAAAGGCCGAGTTGCAGCATCACATTCTTGTTCACCTGCAAGGTGGCGGCGGCGCCCTGATTCGTATAGCCGTCGACGACGTAGGTCATCGAGTGGGAATACATGTAATTGTTCGGCGCGAGCTGAGCCTCGATGTCCGGCATCGAAATATAGCGGCCAAAGCGGATCAACAGACCGTCGAGGATATGCGGAACATAGACCTCGCCATAATACATCGGCACGTCATAGCCGGCGAACTTATTCCATTTCAGCAATTGCTTGCTGAAGAAGCCGTCGGCCGTGGTGTAACGGTAGGTTTCGCCATAAATCGGCGAGGCGCGAAAGCCCCAGTCCCAATGGTCCGTCTGCACCGTGTCGGGCACGCGCTCGATGATGACCACCGCCTGATCGAGTTGGGGGATGTTGGGCTGGTAGGAATAGGCCGACGGCGCGTTGCCGCCCGCGAGCGACCCCGGCAGCGATCTCGCGCTGCTGATGTTGAAACCCGCGTCGATCCAACCATAGACCTGAATGTGGTTGTCTTCGAGAAACTTTCCGGCGCTTGTCGGGCTCAGCGCCTTCATCAGCGGCGAGTCGATGGAGTTCGGCAGCGACACCGCGATCGGGGTCGCGCCGCCATAGGGCCATTCGGTGAAGGGATAGGGCGGCGAGGGCTGCGCTATGGGGCCGTAACCGGCGCGGCGACTCGGAGGGGCGTTGGGATCGTCCGGAATTGGCGCGCCCCATTCGTCGGCGTAACCATGATAGAGACGACCGATAAAGGTTGGATCGGGCGGCGGCGGCGGTTCATATTTCTTCGGCGCCGCCGGAGTCGAGGCGGCGGTCATGTCCGCCCCGGGCGCGCCGATATGGTAGCTGACGCCGAATCGCAAAACGTCCTCCGCCGATTTCTCGCGGAAGGTCAGGCCAGGAACCTGCACGGAATTGACGACGGCGGTTCCAAAGTCGTTGTGGCGATACTCGGCCCTCGCCGACCACTCGTTGGTGAAGGCGTATTCAACGCCGGCGCCGACGCTCCAGCCGAACCGCTGGATGTTGAAATAATCGGCGACGGGCGCGTTCGGCGCGCTGAGCGCCCAGTAACTTTGCTGAACGGTGGATGTCCCACTGACGAGGCCGCCCGATAGAAAATACAGCGCGCGACCGTCGGCATAGCCGGCGCGAGCTCTCGCCGACCAACGCAGATTATCCGCGATATTGGTCTGCGTCGGTCCGCCAAGCCCAAATCCGAGGCTATTGAACAGGGTTTTGTTGGTATTCTGGCCGGTATAATCGAAATCGGCCTCGGCTCCGAGGACGAGACGGCCGTACTGCTTATTATAGCCAAAATGGAAGCCGCTGAAGACGCCGCGCGAACTGTAGTTTTGCGAGTACGCGACGGGATTGGCGAGACCGGCGTAGCTAGGAATAAGGTCGGAGCCGCGCTCCGTCACCGTGTTCAGGCCGTAACCGGCCTGGGTTCCAAGGTAGACGCCCTCCCAGCTGAACATCAACGGCGGAGCCGCCGACCCTTTCGGCGAGGCCAGATCGGCGGCGCGCGCTTCGCCCGAGAGGACGAACAGCCCCAGCAACGTTGCAAAAATTCTACCCGACATTCAACGTTCCCCTGAATTTTTTACTCATTCCTTGATCGGGACGAGGGCTTAACCGCTGAAGATCGGGCTGGAGCAAAAATCGTTCCTCTCGAGTTTCTATATTTCCCATGCGGAGCCTCGGCGATCTCCGCGTTTTCCACATACCCTAGGAGTTTGAGCGGACGATCGGAATTGATACAGATACTCGCCAAAGGGCGCAACGAGTCCGCCGGCGCGGACAATGAAAAACGCCATGGCGAAGCGGCCGATCGATCCGAGCTCAAGGTCGCGCCGGGGTTTTCGGGGGCATTGTCGCCGGACATGAGTGGATCGCCATTATCGGCCGTCGGTTTTTTGAGCTGGCGAGGGCGTCCGATCGTTGCTACCGTCGGCCGACTTCCATTTTCGGAGAAACCCATGCGCGCCGCCGTTCTCTGCCTTGCCTTGCTCGCGACCTCGTGTCTTGGCGCGGGCCTAGAGTCACAAGCGCTCGCCCAGCAAGGCGAAGAACCGTTGATCGCCACGGCGCGCGAGTGGGGAGGCCGGGGCGGCGTGTACACCTGCGACCAGTGGCGCGCTTACGTTACGCGCATGTATCGGCTCGCCGACCCGCGGCATCGCGGCTACATCGAGGCCAAGGATTTCGAGATCATCAAGAAGGTGAGCCCCGTGTTCAGCACGGCCAGCTTCGATTACTTTGACATGGCCGGCAAGGGCCGCGTCAGCCAAAAGGAATTTGTGGAATTCGAGAGCCCGTTCTTCGCCCGCTTCGACAGAAAGCGCAATTGCCATGTCACAAACGAGGACATACGCGCCGCCAGCGCGCCCTCGCAGGCGCAAACGCCGATGCAGCGCGGCGGTCGCGGCGGCGCCAGCCAGAACGGAAGCCAACCGGGTCTCGGCGGCGGCTTCGGCTGGCGTTGAGCCGGCGTTATCCCGGCCGTTGGTGTATACCGGACCTTGTCCGCGCGTCGCGCGCCGGCCATTTTGATAGCGCGTCCGCGATGAGTTTGGCGCGCCGCGCGGTTGGGAAGCCGTTGGTGATCGCGCCGCCGGCCACCAGCAACGTCGCCGCGCCGATTTCCATGGCGAATGGAATTACGCGATCGCTCCATCGGACCAATTATGCGAAACACTTGTTTCCCGACGAGCGCCAAGCGGCAGCCGCGCCTCGAATTCGGAGCCGCCGCCTTTTTGGTTTTTCACGGCGATGGAACCGAAATGCAAATCCATGACGACCTTAACGAGGAATAGACCGATTCCCGTTCCGACGATGCCGGCGACATTGCCGCCGCGATAATAACGCTCAAACAGATGAGGTATATCGCTCTCTGGTATTCCAATACCTTCGTCCGTCACGCAAATTATCGCGTGATTAGCTTCGATCCTCATGCGAACGAGGATCGTTCCTCCGCTTGGGGAATATTTAACAGAATTAGCGACGAGGTTGCTGAATACTTGAAACAGCAAGTCTTTGTCGCCCGTGATTTTTATCGGCAGATAACCGAGGTCTTCGATTATAATGGCGTTTGTCGATATTTCCCTATGCAGCTTGCATACCTCGTGGAGCAGCGCGCGCATATCGAATTCACTTTTGTGCAGATATAAATTCGGCGTATCATCAAAAAACTTGCTTGATGAAAGTATATTATCGATCATCGTACTCATGCGTTTGATGGCGCCGCGAATTTTCCTCGCGCGTTCAGCCAGCTTCTCGTAACTTGGCGGCTCTTGGGAGTTGATGACCCGTTGCGCGTGACCGTCAATGATCGTCATCGGCGTACGAAATTCATGAGACGCCATCGCAATAAAATTTCTCTGTTGCTGATTGAGGCGTCGCTCATGCGCTAGTTTTTCCTCGAGCATCATGGCTTGCGACGCCAGCCCGCGCTGACTGACCTTGAGCTCGATGGCGTTGCTTCTAAAAACGGCCACGGCGCGCGCCATTTCGCCGAGCTCGTTGAGGCCATCGGCGCCAAAAATATCGACGTCCATGTCGCCTTGAGACAGCGAATGCATGCGGCTCGCAAGTTCGCGCAGCGGAGACGCAACGGTGCGCCTCACATAGAGAAGGATGGCCACCACGGTGAATCCGCTCAACGCAAGCGCCGCGCTAATGGAGTTCCAAGCCTCTCGGATCGCGATCGTCGCCCGATCGCTTGCCTCTTGCGCGTGCCGATTGTTTTGATTATTGAGCCGCTCCAGCAAATTACTGGCGGCCGCAAAGGTGTGGTTCGAGGAGGTGAGATAGATCGCTATCGCGTCGGCGTTGTTATTCGCTAAGCTGAGGTTTAAAACTCGCGCGGCTTCTTTTCTATACTGTTCCCATACTTGTTTAAATTCAAGGTATAGTTGTTTCTCAAAGTCGTCGTGTGCGACCTTTTCGTAGTTTTGTTGCGCCAAGTCTATCGCGTTATCAAGCGTGTTCGCTTCGGCGGGTTGTCTCGACGCAATATTTCTATCCCTAGGCGCCAGCAAAAATGTCGCCTCCATCGCCCTGAAATCCGAAGTGTAATTGTTTAAATCGCCCAGATAGCGCGTGCTCGTAAGCCAGCGTTCGCGAATGGCGGACAACTCGATGTTGAACTCATCGAGACGCCGCAAACCAAGCAGGCCAAAGCCTATTAAAATGCTAAACAACACGACGAAGGAGGCCGTGAGGCGAAAACCGATGGAGTGCGAAACACTCATGCGGTGGTCAAGGCTCAATAAATCCCGCCATGGTCGCCTTCACGGCGGCCTGGATGCGAGTCGCCACGCCCAATTTGTCTCGCGCATTGTTAAGATGAAAGTAAACCGTTCTTTCCGTGATGGCCATGATCAGGGAAATTTCCTCGGATGTTTTCCCGCGCGCCGCCCACATGAGCGCCTCTATTTCTCGATCGTTTAACCTCGCCGACGTCGGCCAAACATGCGCGTTCGCCGCGTTCGCGACGCGCGTGTTGATGATTGCGTGCAGCAACGCGAAATCGATGGGTTTCCTGACGTAATCATCGGCGCCGAGCTGGCGCCCCTTGAGTTCATCGTTTCGACTGCCCAGCGCGGTCAAAAATATAAAAGGGACTCGCGCGAAGCGCGGCGCCATCGCCTTGACGCCCTCGAGAATTTCCACGCCGGATTTGAATGGTAAATTAAGATCGCAAAGAATGACATCGGGCCGCGATTTCGGCAACAGCGCCCAACCTTCTCGCCCGTCATTAGCGACAATAACGTTGAAACCTCTGCTCTCCAGTTCCTCGAAAATAAGCTCCGCCGTGTCACGATCATCCTCGATACACAGAATCGTTTTGCGAGGCTGCCTTTGCATCGTCGCGGTCTGATCGCCGACTTCGGCGGCGTCTAGGGGTGGTTGAGCGAGGGAAAGCGATGCTCTCGGCATTTGACACTCACTGTTCGACGGACGCGCGGATCGCCTCCGGGGAGTTTTTCCTCGGCGGCCGGGGGTCTGGCTTGGCGCCAGACTCCTTGGGTTCAAACGATCATCCCCCTAGAAATGCCAGAGCAAATCCGTCGAGAATATCGCGATATGGCTCTTGGTGCCGACGCCGCCGAGTAGCGGCGCGCTGACTTGGAACGCCGGCGCGTTCAGCGAATTATAGAAGGCGATTTCCGGCCGGATTTCGACGGTCGGCGAGAACCAATGCTGCCAGCCCATGGCGTAGTTGAAGAATGCAGTTTTTGTTCCACTGCGCTGACCGTTGATGTCGTCGAAATATTCCGCGCGCCAGGAGAGATTGTCCATCGGCGAGAATTTGTAGTTCAGGTAAGCGACGGTCGACCATTCGCGCGCCGTGCAGGTGGCTTTGAGGTTGTTCGGACATTGCGCCGCGGCCGGCGCATTGACCATGTAGTAGAACGGGTTCGCCGCGCCCGCGAAGGTTCCGTTGAGCGGGCTGGAGAGGTTCGGCACATTGTCCTGATGCATATGCCAGGCTTCGATCGCGATGTGCCAGTTCTCGTCGAATTTATGGTAATAGGTGCCGCCATACCATTGCAGGTTGTTATAACCATAAGTTCCGGTGTTGATGCCATTGGCGCACAGATAAATATTGTCATAGGCGCTGTTGGTCTCATAGCGTCCGCAAGCCGTGAAGGTCGGCTTGACGCCCGGATCGGCTTGGCCCGAGTAGGCGGGCTGCGCCGTGGTCATCGCGAACACGCCAGGCACGGGTTGGTAGAGCACCCCGCCTGGAAGCGCCGGATAGGAAACGTGGCGAGCATTCGACGGCATCGCCTCGGTGCCGATCGACAGACCGCCTTGCACCATGATGTTCCTGTTGACCTGCAACGACACCACGCCGCCGGTGTTGGTATAGTTGTCGAAGCCGTAGGTCATCGAGTGCGAATACATATAGTTGTTCGGCGCGAGCTGGGCTTCGATGTCGGGCAGCGAGATATAGCGTCCGAGACGGATATTCACGCCTTCCATGATCCCCGGGATGTACACCTCGCCGTACATCATCGGAATATCAACACCGGCGAACAGATTCCATTTCTGCAACTGCTTGCTGAGGAAGCCGAACGCCGTCGTGTATCGATAGGTCTCGCCATAGAGCGGCGAAAGACGGAAACCCCAGTCCCAATGGTCTTTCTGCACCTCGTCGGGCAGGCGCTCGATGATCGCCACGATCTGGTCGAGCTGGAGAATATTGGGCTGGTAGGAATAGGTCACGGGATTGTTGCCGCCCGAGAGCGCGCCCGGCAGCGAATGCGCCGTGCTCAGATTGAAACCGGGATTCACCCAGCCATAGATTTGGATGTGATTGTCTTCGAGGAACTTGCCCGGAGCCGTCGGGCTCAGCGCCTTCATCAGCGGCGCGTCGACTGAATTCGGCAGCGTCCCGCCGATCAACTGCGAGCCGCCAAAAGAATAATCGACGAAAGGATAGGGCGGCGACGTGACTGGCGCGGGATTGATCGTGGCCCTGCGGCCGGCCGGAGCGTTGGGCTCCGAATACGGAGTATTGTAGCCCCATTCGTCCGCATAGGCATGGTAGAGACGCCCAATGAACGTCGGGTCCGGCGGCGGAGGAGCGGGCGCCGTTGTCACGGCCGTCGGAGTCCAGTTCGGAGTCGACGCCGACGGCGGGTCGAGCACGAAGAAGGGCAGTCCGGTGTGATAGTTTAAGCCGAGGCGCACCGAATCGTCCGCCGCTCTTTCGTGGAAGGTCAAGCCGGGATATTGCACCGAATTGACGACGGCGGTTCCAAAATCGCTGTGGCGATATTCGACATTCGCCGACCATCTGTCGGTGAAGGCGTATTCGATGCCGGCGCCGATGGTCCAGCCGAAGCGCTCGACGTTGAAAGCGTCGTTGCCGGGATTGTACGGCGTGGCGCCGGCCAGATTCCAGTAGTTTTGCGTGACATTGTAGCCGCCATTCACCAGGCCGCCGGTCAGGTAATAAAGCGAGCGCCCATCGGCGTAGCCAGCGCGTCCGCGCACCGACCAGCGGAAATTGTCCTGTATGTTGGTTTGCGTCGGGCCGCCGGTGGCGAGGCCGAGGCTGTTAAACAGCGTCTTGCTGGTGTTTTGACCGGCATATTCGACATCCCATTCGCCGCCCAGCACAAAATGGCCGAATTGCTTATTGTAGCCAATCTGGAACCCGGTCAGCGGACCCCGCGACGAATAGCTTTGCGAGTAGCCAACGGGATTTCCCAAACCCGAAAAGCCGGGGGTGAAGTCGCTCCCCTGTTCCGAGATTGTATTCAGCCCATATCCGACGTGGGTTCCAAGGTATACACCCGTCCAAGAAAAGATCAGCGGCGGCGGCGCGGGCGGCCCTTTCAGAGACGGAAGATCAGCGGCGACGGCCGCGCCTTGAAGCGCCAACAGCGTAATCAGAGAAGTTGAAATTCGTTGAGGCATCCGACGGCTCCTTTGGAAGAATCACAGCGATTGCATCCGCGCATGCTCGCTAGTGATATTTCCGCCGCTGAAGAACTCAATTCGCCTTTCTTTATACGAGATAACAATTCCCTGATAAGCGAAGCGTCGGATTCTAGGCGTTTTGCCCATGGATTACGCAATCGCTCCGTTGATAATTGCCGGTGAACGGTTGGGCGCGCGTCCCAACGTAAATTACAAATACTTGTTATTGTTAATGAACTTAGCGGATGCCGGCGGCAACCGCGAGAAGGGCGGAGCGGCGCGTTGCCGCATAATTTAATGGCGCCCTCAAATCAATTTCCAAGTGTTTTCCGCCCAGATAATTGATGGGTGTTGCGCTTTGGTCACAGGGACCGCTCGACGATTATCGGATTTGCTTCAAAGGACGCGGGCGGACACTTTCCGCTTGCGGGGCGCGCTCAATATTTGGCGGTGACGCCCCAAGATTGTGGTGGCGCTGGGGCCCAGAATCTATAGCTAATTCCACCACGAATGGAGTGTTCGGCGGTGCGCTCGACATAGGTAAGCCCTGGCGCCGGCGATTTTATCGTCGTGCTTCCGTAATCGGCGTAACGATATTCGATCCTCGCCGAGAGGTCGCCCATGAAGGCGTATTCGACGCCAGCCCCAATAGTCCAACCGGTTGGCGCATAGCTGTATTGATCGCTCGGCGGGATCGGCTGACTCGGAAAATTCGAGTTCGGATTGGGGTTCAGCACGAAGTTATGCGTCGTCTGGAAATTCGCCCAGGCGGGACCGACCGTCCCATAGAACAGCGTGTGGCCAAGCGCATAGCCGAAGCGCGCGCGGCTCGAGGCGCGCGGATTGTTGTATGTGTCCATGTCGTAGGGGCCGAAGCCGGCGCCCGAGGCGAACGCATAAGCATGCATGTTCGCGCCTTCGACGTCGCCTTCGAGACCAGTGACCCAATTGGAGAACTGATAATTATAGCCAATATGTCCGCCGCCGAAGGGGCCATTGGCGGAGTTGTTCGTCGCGAAATAGCCGGGGAGGTCGGACACGCCGGCGATCGCCGGCGGAAAAGGCCCGCTGGCGTTTTCGCCTAGCGAGGCGAAGGCGCGCCGCCACCCTGCAAGCCGATATAGCCGCCGGTCCAGGTGAAATAGGCCGCGCGCGGCTGTTCCCAAGCTGGCGTCGCCGTGCGCGGCGGCGCCATTGTCGGCGGCAATTGGCCGGCCACGGTCGGCGTGGCGCAAATCCCCACGACAAGCAAGCAGGCCAAGCGCGCTAGGAAGTTGGATCGCGTCATTGGCTCATCTGCTCTGCTTCGTGTCTTGCGCGTCCATCGGTTCTTTACCGTTTTCGCGAGTCGCTATTCGAGGAATTTTGGGAACCAACCTGAGGGCGCCGGGGCGGAGGCGCCGTCATTGGCGGGTGCGACGACCAACGGCGGAACGGGCGCGACAATTGGCGTCGGGCTGGGCGCGACATAGGGCGGCGGCGAAGCCTTCGGCTTTTCCCCGGGCTCGAACACGGTGGGGAACCAACTCGAATTGACCGGGCCGTGGATCGTGTCGACTTGACGGGGATCGGGCGAACCCCAGCCGGCGAATATGTTCGCCGGTGGCGCGTTGCGCGGCAGGTTTTTGAGGTTCTGGTCCTTCCAATCGCCACCGAGCGCCATGAACAGGGCCACGACGTCGCCCATGCGCGCGCCCTCCGCTTGAACGCGCGTGTTCGCCGCGAGCAGCCAGGTCTGCTGCGCGTTCAGCACCGCCAACATGTTAACGGAGCCGCCCTGCGCCATGAAGAACTGCTTCTTGACGATCTCATAGCTCTGCTTCGCCACCGTCTCGGCGTGCACGGCGGCCTGCACGGCCTTGGCGTCCGCCTGAAGCGCGCGCAGCGCGTCGGCGACATTCTGGAAGCCGGTGATCACCGCCATGCGATATTGCGCCTCGGCCTGAACAAGACCCGCCTCGGCGGCGCGTTGCTTGTTGAGCAGCGCGAAGCCCTGGAAAATTGGCTGAGTGATGTCGGCGGCCAAAGTGTAGAAGCCGGTGCCGGGCAGGAACAGTTGCGCGTAACTATAAGCGCTGTAGCCCCCATTGGCGGACAGCGTGACGTTGGGCAACCGCGCGGCGATGGCGACGCCGATCTGCGCGCTGGCCGAATGCATGTTGGCCTCCGCCGCGCGCACGTCGGGCCGCTGCCGCACGAAGCCGCCGGGCAGCGTGACCGGCAGCTGGCTCGGCAACGGCAGCGAACTCATGTTGAAGGTTTCCGGCACCTGCGCGGTGGAGTATTGACCAGCGAGCGCCGTCAGCAGATCGCGCTGCTGCGCCAGTCCCTTTTCGAGCGGCGGCAGCAATTGCTCCATTTGCGCCAGCGCCGCCTCCTGGACCAGCACGTCGGCCTGCGCCACGCCGCCCGCCCCATACTGCTTACGCAATATGGTCAGCATGTTGCGCCCTTGCCCGATCACTTCGCGAATGGCGGCGATCTGTCCGCGCAGCATCGCTTCCTGCACCGCGGCGGCGGCGACATTGCTGGTCAACGCTAGATAGGCGGCCTCGAGTTGATAGCGTTGTTGATCCGTCTGCGCTTCGAGCGACTCGACGGAGCGGCGGGTCGCGCCCCAGATGTCGGGCGTGTAGCTGATCGTCAACTGCTTGAGGAACAATCCATAGGGATTGGTGGGACCATTGGGGGAGACGGTGTTCTGCACGCCGGACTGCAGATTGGAGCTGTCATTGGACTCGAACAGAATCTGCGGCAGGAAGCCGCCCTTTTGCGCCTCGGCGGTGTAAAAGGCGACTCGAACCCCGGCCTCCGCCGCTTGCAGCGAAGGATTGTGCTGGATCGACGCCTCGATGAGCTTGTTGAGGTTTTTGTTGTGGAAAACCTGCCACCAGCGCCGCGGGACCTCGGTCGCGGGCTTCAACGCGATGCCCCCCGCGTTGCTCACATGCTCCGGCGTATAGCGGCTGACATCCGGGGGCGGCGGCGAGGTGAAGTCAGGCCCGACCGCGCAACCGCTCAACATCGCCATGATGGAGATCCCGAGGGAAACCGCCGCGCGGGACGAGCAGGAGCCGCGAGCGCGTCGCGCGCGTTTTTCGTGGAGCGTACACGTTGACAATCGACGTTCCTGTTCTCGCTGTTTCCTTGCGAGCGCCACTGAGCCCGCTTGAAGGCCCGCGTGTCAAGACGACCGTCCAACGCTTGCCGCCTCGATGGTGGACTGTTACACAGCACCGACGCGTCGGGTTCGCGGCGGACCTTGATATTGCATTTGCGTCCTCTGGTGGGTCTACTGTCAGTTTTGACAGTGGACCGCTTGCCTGAGACCCCGTCATATCGCAAGCGGTAGGCTCGGTCTATCGCGACCAGTGCGTCGCAGCAAACGGCTTCGACCAAACCGACACATCACAGGGCTGATGAATGCCTCGCGCCATCAAGAAAATAGCCATAAACATCGTGCTCGCGATCGTCGTGTTGTTTGGCGCCTACAAGGCCTACACCTTGTTGCGCGGCGAAACGCCGGTGGCGGCGACCAAGCCAGCCGAGCCGCCCGCCGATGGCGAACTGGCGGTTGACCTCAGCGAGAAGCAGGTCGCCGCGATACAACTTGGCGCGGTCGTCGAGAAAAGCTTCGTGCTGGAGCGACGCGCCGTCGGCAATATCGACTTTAATCAAAACTTGCTGACGCAGGTTTTCACGCCTTACCAAGGACGAATCATCCACGCCTATCCCAACGTTGGCGACAAGGTGCAAAAGGATGAGGTGCTCTTCACCATCGACAGCCCCGATCTCCTCGCGGCCGAATCGAATTTGATCGCCGCCGCCGGCGTCTTCAAATTGCAAAATGTCACGCTCTCGCGCGCCCAGAAGATGAAATCCTTCGGAGGCGCCTCGCAGCAGGCGGTCGACCAATCGACCTCGGATCAAATGACCGCCGAGGGCGCCTTGAAATCGGCGCGGGACGCCGTGCGGATCTTCGGCAAGACGAACGAGGAGATCGACAAGATCGTTCAAGATCGTAAAGCCGATCCCCGCCTCATCGTGAAGAGCCCGATGACTGGCTACGTGACGACGCGCAACGCGGCCCCCGGTCTTTTTGTTCAGCCCGGCGTCGCGCCGCCGCCTTTCACGGTCGCCGATTATTCCACGATGTGGATGTTCGCCAACGTTCCCGAAAGCGAAACGCCGTTCTTGCGCGTCGGCCAAAGCGTGAAAGCGCGCGTCGCCGCCTATCCCGACCGCGAATTCGACGGCAAGATCACCGTTCTCGGTCCTTCCGTCGACCCCAATACGCGGCGTGTCTTCGTGCGCTCCGAGATTAACGATCCCGAGCATCTATTGCGCGCGGGAATGTTCGCCAATTTCATCATTCGCGTTGGCGACTCCGTGAATTCAATGGCTGTTCCGCAGGCGGCCGTCGTGCGCGAGGGCGACGGATCGACGAGCGCCTGGATTACAAAGGACGACCGTCACTTTGTGCGGCGAACCATCAAGGTCGGTCACATTCAGGATGGATTCGACGAAATCCTCGAGGGACTGCGCCCGGGCGAACGTGTCGTCACCAATGGCGCGGTCTTCCTGAGCAATAAGCTCGCCGGCGGCGCGACGGACTAACGCTTTCTTGGGCGCATAACGAACTCTGACAGTCGAGGCAAAGCGTTGCTGAAGAGCATTCTCCAATTCGGTCTCACGCGCCGCGCGATCGTCGTTCTGGGCGTACTGGTGTTCGTGGTCGCGGGTTTGTTGGCCTTCTCCAAGCTCAACATCGAGGCTTACCCCAACCCCGCTCCGGTCATTCTTGAAATCACCGCGCAGCAGGCCGGCCTTTCCGCCGAGGAAATGGAGAAATATTATACGATCCCGATGGAGGTCGCGCTCTACCCCGTGCCCGGCGTCGTCAACGTGCGCTCGACGTCGTTTTATGGGTTGAGCTTCGTGCGCGTGACCTTCAAATATGGCGTCGATTATTACTTCGCCTATCAACAGGCGGCGATCGCGTTGCAGCAGGGCGTAACGCTTCCCGGCAACCAATCGCCACAAATTCAGCAATCGAGCCTGACCGGTGAAATCTTTCGTTATCAGGTCAAGGGGCCGCCGAATTTCGGCCTGACAAATCTACGCACCATTCAAGATTATGTCGTCACGCGCCGCCTGCTCACCATTCCGGGCGTCGTGCAGATCAATTCCTGGGGCGGCACGACCAAGCAGTTCAATATCGACGTCGATCTGCAAAAGCTGGAAGCCTACAACGTCACGATTCCCCAGATCATCACCGCGCTTGGCAATTCCAATGGAAATGTCGGCGGCCGCGAGATTCAAATCGGCCAGCAATCCGTGAACATCCGCGGCGTCGGCCTCATCGACGACGGAGGCAACGACGACCTGACCAAGGGCGATCACACCGAGGACATCGAGAACATCGTTCTGTCGCAGACCAATGGCGTGCCGGTCCAGATCAAGGACGTAGGCAAGGTCAATGTCGGCTACGTGCCGCGCCTTGGCATCGCCGGGCGCGATCACGATGATGATGTCGCGGCCGCCATTGTGCTGATGGGCCGCACGCAGCACACCAATGACGTGCTGCCACTCGTCGAGCAAGCAATCGAGAAGATCAACCATGATGGCACGCTGCCGCATGGCGTGAAGGTGGAGCCCTATTACGACCGCGGATCGCTCGTCGATGTCACCACGCACACCGTGTTGCATAATCTGTTTTTCGGCTGCGCGCTGGTGTTCTTCATTCAGTGGATGTTCCTTGGCGATCTGCGCAGCGCCGTCATCGTGGGCGTCAACATCCCCTTCGCGCTGTTCTTCGCCATCATCATGTTGGTGATCCGCGGCGAGGACGCCAACCTGCTCTCGGTGGGCGCGGTCGACTTCGGCATCATCGTCGATTCCGCGGTCATTTTGGTCGAGAATATTTTCCGCAATTTCCAGTCCAACCAGAGAGCGCGCGACCAACTTCTCGGGCATTTGACCGAAGGGTTTTGGGGGCCGGACCCTACCTCCTCGACGGCGAGTCACGGCAGCTCCCTGATGTGGACGGATCGCCTTCGCATGATTTTCATCAGCGCGTTGCAGGTGGACAAAGCCGTGTTCTTCACCGCGACGATCACGGTCACCGCCTTCTTGCCGCTGTTCACCATGACTGGTGTCGAAGGGCAGATTTTCGGCCCGATGGCCCGGACCTACGCTTATGCGCTATTCGGCGCGCTGATGGCCACCTTCACGATAACCCCGGTGTTGGCGTCGCTGTTTCTTCCAAAGCACGTCGAGGAAGTCGAAACCTGGATCGTGCGCAAGCTGCGCGAGACCTATACGCCGGCGTTGCGCTGGGCGCTGGACAACCGTGGAGTGGCGATTGGCGCCGGAGGGCTTTTCCTACTGGTGAGCCTCGGTTTCGCCGCGAGGCTGGGCAGCGAGTTCCTTCCGGCGTTGGAAGAAGGTAATTTTTGGATCAGGGCGCAAATGCCGCCGACGATTTCGCTCGACGACGGCACCGAAGCGACGCGCAAGATGCGCGAGATACTCTTGCGCCATCCAGAAGTGATCACGGTGGTGTCTCAGCATGGCCGGCCAGACAACGGTTCCGACGCCTCGCCGTTCTCCAACGTCGAATTGTTCGTGCCGCTGAAACCCTTTGACCAATGGCCGCCGGGTCTTTCGAAGGAGAAACTGACGGACCAACTGCAGAAGGAATTCGAGGACGAACTTCCGGGCATCGGCTTCAATTTCTCGCAATATATTCAGGACAACGTCGAGGAGGCTCTTTCGGGCGTGAAGGGCGCGAACTCCATCAAGATCGTGGGTTCGAACCTCACAAAGCTGGAGGAATTGGCCGAACAGGTGATGAACGAGGTGCGGCAGGTCAAGGGCATCGAGGATCTCGGCATCTTTCACGTGATGGGCCAGCCCAATCTCAACATCAAGACCGACCGAGCCAAGGCGGCGCGATACGGACTGAACTCCGGCGACGTAAACACCGTCATTCAAGCCGCGACTGGCGGCGCCGTCGCCAGTAATCCCGTGCTCGAAGGCGACCGTATGTTTAACCTGCAGGTTCGACTGCTGCCGGAATACCGTAACTCCATCGACAAGATCCGCGACATCAAGGTCGGCGTCAACACGCCCGCCTCCGCCAACGCCTATATTCCGTTGAGCGAACTCACGACGATCTCGCTCGATACGGGCGCCTCCTTCATCTATCGTGACCGTAGTCAGCGTTATGTCCCGATCAAGTTCAGCATCCGCGGCCGCGATCTCGGTAGCACGGTGGCCGAGGCGCAGGAGCGAGTCACCAAGGCGATCAAATTGCCGGTCGGGTACCAGATCCTCTGGGCGGGCGAATTTGAGAATTTGCAAGAGGCCAAAAAGCGCCTTTATGTCGTCGTGCCCGTGACGTTTGGCCTGATACTGCTTCTCCTTTATGGCCTGTTTAACTCGGTGCGCGACAGCCTCGTCGCGATCGCCGGCATTCCCTTCGCGATCGGGGGCGGCATTATCGCGCTCTGGGTGGCGGGTCTCGACTTCAGCGTCTCGGCGGCGATCGGTTTCATTTCGCTGTTCGGCGTCGCGGTCATGGACGGCATTTTGAACATCACCTATTTCCGCGAGCTAATGATTCAAGGAATGTCGTTCAAGGAAGCGATTTTCCATGGCTCCGAACAGAGAATGCGGCCCATGTTGATGACCGCGCTCTCCGCCGGCGTCGGTTTGTTTCCGGCGGCGATCTCGCATGGAATCGGCTCGCAGGTGCAGCGGCCGCTAGCGACGGTCGTCGTTGGGGGAATGCTTCTCGGACCAATCATGCTTCTCGTCGTCGCCCCGGCCCTCCGGGAGACGTTCTTGAGGGGCTACCGACATGATTCAAGCGAGAACACGGAGGAAAACTCAGGAGAAGAAGCCACCCGCGATCATTGACCCGGTAATCCAACCATCCTCCCATCCCGGCGCGGAGCGGAGCCTCGACGCCCTTTTCGCGCAAATCTTCGATTGCGCCTTGCGCCCGCGCATGATGACGCGGCCGCGCTGAAAGCTTGCGATGGTTCATCGCGCGCAACTCGCGGCTCACGGTCGTTTCCGACACGGATATGCGGAACTCTTCGAGCAGCCATTGGCAAAGGTCGACGATCCGCCAGCGCGCGACGCCATGGATTGCCGAGCCTCGGGCCGTCCTCGACGCCGCGGGCGTGCGCGGCGCGATGTTCGTCCTTCAAGAGCGACGGCTGTCCCGGAGCTTTATCATCGACACGACCATTCGGACCGTCGGCGTCGAAAGCGCGCTTGCGACGACAATCACCCATTCCACGTGATCGTCGCGCACTCGCCGCCGTGCTTTTCGCGCGACGCCTTCCATCTCGAACTCCATTTGCGCAAACTGGCGAGGGCCGATGTTAACGTCGTTTCGATCACCCCGGCTCTCGGAGACGATCCGGCGCGGGTGATGATGCGCCAAATAATCGCGATGTCCAACGAGCATCGATCGCGCGAGAACGCCAAGCATGGAGAACATTGGCTCCGGCGATGTTGCCTTCGGGAAGGCCTATATTCGATCACCGGTCGACCGGATCGAGGTCGACGACGGACAGATCCGAATTTTTGGGGGAGAAAAGCATGCGGAAACAGCGCGTTGCCGGACGAGCCGTCGCGTCCGCCGGTATTCGCGGTTTTGCATGCAAGTGGCGCGCCCAAGGGGAGGGGAAGCCCGCCTCGCCGTCTCCTTAAAAATCAATAGTTTGCCGCCGTTCAGCGTCAGCATGTTATGCAAATTGTGCGGCACGTGCAACGGCTTTTTTTGGTGCAGTGGACAGCCACCAACTCGTCCCCTTTTCCGGAGTCTGGCTGAGTGACCTGGATCCCCGACTACACTCGCGACAGCCCCGGAATTCCTCACGACCAGCGATATCCGAGATCCGGCGGATCGTCATTTTGGACCACACTCTTGGACCATGCAACGCAAAATCGAGTCCTCAACCCTCGGTCCCCGCTACCTTGTCGGGCGCAGCCGTTGACGGTCGAAATACCTCAGGAACCGGACGGGCCTGCCAGCAGAGGACGCGGCGGCTTGGCGCCACAACCGGACCTTCGAGGCATCAACAACCGCTCGCGTGAGGCGTCAGCCCCGCGTTGCAGGGCGTCAAAGCCAAAACAACCCCCGAATGCGCTCACATCGAAGGCGTGCTGGCAGCACGTTCTCGCTCGCTCGGCGCATGCACGAACATCGGCAGGATCGGCGTCAGCGTCTCGACGGTTAGACCCTCGTGGTCGAAGGCGACGCGCTTCATCGCCGAGCCGTATAGCTTCGTCAGGTTTCCCTCCGTCAGCACTTGGCGTGCCGGTCCTACGACATATTCCGTCTCGCCCATCATCAAGAAGGCGTCGTCCGCCACCGCGAACGCATGATGTGGATGATGCGTGGTCATGATGATCGTCAACCCGTTCTTGCGCGACAGAGCGCCGATCCATTCCAGCACCATCGCCTGATTCTTAAGGTCAAGCGCAGACGTCGGCTCGTCCAGAATCAGAATAGGCGCTTCCGCGACAAGGGCGCGGGCGAAGATGACAAGCTGGCGCTGACCGCCGGACAGTTCGTGAAAGGGCCGACGCGCGAGATCGGCGACGCCAAAGCGGTCGAGCGCCGCGAGCGCCGCCGCCTCGTCCTTTATGGTCGGCTGCGAGAACAGCCCGACATTCCTGGCGCGGCCCATCAGCACCATGTCGAGCGCCGAATAATCGAAGCTGACGTGGAAAAGCTGCGGGACGAAGGCGATGCTGCTGTTGACGGAAAGACTTCCTTCGCTATGTTTCAGCGCGCCGAGCAAGAGCTTCAGCAGGGTCGTTTTGCCGCGACCGTTGGGGCCAAGCAGCGCGAAGACGCTGCCTTTGGCGATGGAAGCCGAGTAGTCGCGAAAGATCCAGCGCCCCGGACGATAGGCGAAGCTCAGGCAGTCGAAGGAGGCGATCGGCTCAGTCATGGATCCAGCCCTTCGATTGGGTCTTCCAGAACAACAATGCGAATATCGGCGCGCCGACGACACTGGTAAGAAGGCCGATTGGAATTTCTTGAGTCGTCAGGCTGCGAGATAGATCATCCATCGCGAGCAAATAAATCCCACCCAACATAGCGGATGCCGGCAAAAGGCGGCTGTGTTCCGGCCCGACGAGCATCCGCGCGAGATGGGGCACGATCAATCCGACCCAGCCGACGCCGCCGCTGACCGAGACTTGCGCTGCGACGATGACGGAGACAAGGGCCATTAGTCCCCAGCGCAGAGCGCTGATATTGACTCCGAGCGCCGCTGCATCGATTTCGCCGAGTGACAGCAAGTTGATGCGCCAACGCAAGACAAGAAGCGTTGTGCCGGCAACGAGGGTAACGCCAGCCACGATCGCGACTTTTTCGTAAGTCGCGCCGGCGAAGCTGCCGAGCAACCAATAAATAATGGTAGGCAGCTTCGTCATGGGGTCGGCCAAGGTCTCGAGCAGGCCAACCACCGCGCTGCAAAAGCCGCCCACGATGACGCCGGCGAGAATGAGCGCGAGAATGCCGGCCCGTCCAGCAAGATTGGCGAGCCCGAAGGCGCAAATGAGCGCCACACCGCCGCCGGCAAAGGCGAGCCCTACGACGCCAAGTGCCGGCCAACCGAAAATGATGGCGAGAACTCCGCCGAGTGTCGCGCCAGCGGACACGCCCGCGACCTCCGGCCCGACGAGCGGATTACGGAAAACGCCTTGCATCGTCGCGCCAGATAGGGCGAGCCCCATGCCGCAAAGCGTGACCATGAGAATGCGAGGCATTCTCACGATTTCGACAACGACCCAATGTGCATTGGCATAGTCCCCTTTTGTAGGAGTTTGAAAGGAGGTTGCGACGATCCGCGCGATTTCGGCCACGGGCAGGGGATAGCGCCCGATCGTCAACGAGAACAACATTGCTACGAGGAGAACTACAAAGAGAGTAACCGACACCATGTCGTCCGGCCGTGGATATGGTCCGGATGTGCGAGAGGGCAATGCCGGGCCAATCGCTTGGGTGGTGGTAACGTTTTTGGATCTCATCTTCATTGTCCCACCATATAGGCTGAACCGGCATTCGGCTTTGAGGCCAACGCGTGGTCGAGTTCCGCGTTGCTCGGTTCTACGCCGAATTCAGTTGTATAAACGGCTCTGGCAAGAGCCCGCGTTTCGCGGCCGAGATCCAGGGGGTGTAAAATTTCCGCCAGCCATCGCATCAAGATCGGCAATTCGACCAGATCGCCCATATAGCCGGTGACGCCTGGAGGGGAAACGTAGACGCGGCGGTTCATGACCGCCGGCGCGGCGGTGAAGGCAGGGGTCCGCATTAAAATTGACGCCGCCGAGGGCCCGATTTCTTGGTCGCCGACGATGACGATGACTTCAGGCGCGAGCACGAGCAAATCCTCGGCGCCGATGATGCCCCGAATCGGTCCGCCGGCCAAACTGACGCCTCCCGCTTGTGCGATAAGGTCGTTAAATCCAAAACCCATTCTCCAAAGTCCGCCGCCGATTTGAGCGATGATCAATAAACCGGTTTTGCCATTCGTTCTTTTGGCGACTTCCCGCGCTATCTCGGCTCGCGCGTCCCGAGATCGAGCGAGCAAATCCCCGGCCCGTTCTGGTCGCCCCACGATGTCGGCGAAAATACTCGCGTTTTGGGTAAATCGGTCCACCGAGGATATTGGCGCAAGTCCAACTGTCACCAGTCCGACGCGTTCGAAACCCTCCGCGAGACGCGACCAGGTGACTACGACATCGGGACGTTCAAGCAGCAGCACCTCAATATTGGCTGTGCCCGTCTCATCGAGATTTAACGTGGTCCGCAAGCGCTCAAGACTCGGGAAAGCCCTTCTCATCAGGCTCGAATTGATGATCCGAAGGTTGGCGTCTGTCGGGCTGGTCAGGATGTTGGAGGGATCGCGAGTCACGATGAGATATTCGCCGACCCCGATCCCCATAAAGACCGCTTGTGTTCCGACGGTTCGCGGCAAGGCGACCTTCGCGCCGCGCTCATCTCTTAATGCACGGGGCGCATCCGGTAGTGGGGGGCGCCAGTCCCGCGCATTCGTCGCGAGCGCAAGAGCAAATAGCGTCAACATCGACACGCCAATCGCCGCCGTGAAGGAACGCCTCCGGGAAAAAATCGAGGGGACCCTCATTTCGTCATCAAAAGCGGCGGCGGCATTGACGAGCGTCCGAGATGGTAATGCAAAAGCGAGCGATCAAACGTTATCGGATGATCTTGCAGCCACTTTTGCATCCAGAAACGATCGATTTCCGTCGTCGAAATGAATATGCCGGTTCCGTCCGGATTCCCGTAACTTCGCGCCAGACTGTTGAGGCTCTTAAAGTGATCAAGTGACCTAGCCGCTCGTCGCTCAAGGTCGCCAAAGATTTCGTCGCTGCCCGAAGCCTCGAGTTGGTCTATGTTCTCGGCGCTCAGGATCAGCTTCAACGAGAAGGCTCTTTGGGCTTCAGGCACCTGATTGATGATCTCGCACCACTCACGTTCCGAGCGGAGGACCCACTGCGGAATGAGCGCTTTGCCGACCCATTGCGGTAAAATTGCGCGATCGCTTTCGTCGATACGTTCAGTCTCATAATGGGCTCCATGGCCGACGATGAAAAATGGTCGGAAGTCGATGCACATTGTCGGGGCTCGCAGCGCGGCTATGGATTTCGCTATGAGTTCGATAAAAGGCAGACTGCTCTTTACAAGAAAAATCTGCGCGTCAATCGCCATTCCGATCTCCGCGGCGATGCGAAGGAGGTTCATGAGAAATTCGTAGTCGCCGCGACGCCCGTTCCAGCGATCGTGAACGTCGCCTATTCCCACGAACGAGGCACTGACTCGTTCAACACCCGCAGCCTGCCGAGCCAGCAGCCATCGCCGCATTTCAGCATCAGGGCGCATTTTGAGCCCGCCCAGCGGAAGCGCCTTAATGCGCTCGCCGAAAACGCGTTCGTTCCATTGACTTAATTGAAGAAAGGCGTCGATATTGAAATTGTAGGAGGGCATGAAGCCGCTTATGATTTTTGGCCCTCGCTTGCCGTTACTCCAGTCGACGAACCGCTCTACGAGGGTCATCCAACGGTCCAGCGGAAAAGATGCGCCTCTCCCACCAATGGAACAATATCGGCAAATATGCGCGCAAGGACTGAGATTTGCTTCGATGATCAGGTTTTCAATTAGGTGCGTCGACGGATCCATGGCCGTCAAATCCTAAACGAATCCGACACCGAAGCGCCCGTATGAGAGAAATGCAGATCAAGCAACTTTTGTATAACTTCGTTGCTCGAGCTATAGATTTTAGTTCCGCTTCGATTTCCATAGCGCTCACATAGTCGCTCAATCGTCGGTTCACTGGCGTGACTTTTTAAGAACCTTTGCTTTTCCTCCAAGAAGATCACCGCGCATGATTGTTTTTCGAGCCGATCGATGTTTTCCTCGCTGACTTCGATGGACAATGAGATCTCCCGTGGATGAGACGCGGCTTCCATCAGCAGCGGCAGCCATTCCCGTTCGGAACGCCAATTCTCAAATCCCCACAATCGCAACTGTCGAATGTGATCGGGGAGAGTGTCGCGGTCTTCCTCCGTCAAGCGCTCGCACTCATGGCGCACTGCGGTCCCAGCATAGAAAAACGGACAGGCGTAACGATCGCGAACCTCGCCGGGGATATTTTCCAAAAAGTCCAATAGCCGGTCGAAAACAGGCAGAATGTTTTTAGCAAGAAAGAGCCGTTCGTGTCGGACCATCCCGCGCTCGCCGCCGAGTCGCAAAATCCTGGTCTGGTAGTCGAAATCGCCTGTTCTCCCGTTCCACGCGTCGTGGGTGTCCCCACTTCCGGCGAAGGAGGCATGAAAGCCGACGATGCCAGAGCGCTGTCTTTCGTCGAGCCAGTCAAGAAGGGTTTCATCGTATCGAAATTTCTGTCCGCCGAGATTGAGTATGTCAAAGGACCACCCGCGGCGCACCCGCAATCGTCTGACCATCTCTAAAGTGTCGGTGTCGTAATCGAAGGATGGGCCGATGAATGAGACGATTTCGGGCGCGTCAACTCCGCTTGCCTCCGCCCAGTCATGGAAGCGATGAACGAGAGTTTCGAAGCGGCTCAACGGCAGCTTGGATCTCTTGCGCGAAGCGGATGAACAAGAGCAATAGCGGCATATATGCGCGCAGGGCGTAGCGTTGAGCATCAAGGTGATTCGGTCGAAGTCGAAAGCGTTCGCCATCCGCAAACCCCGCGCCTTTCTGTGGTGCTACGGTGAACGCGCGAAGCGCTCACCCGCCGACATGGACACATTGGACTCGACCGAAAGTACATCGTCCACTTGGTCATCCTTCAGATCAATTCCGGCGGCGAAACGATAGGCGTCTCGCACCATCTCACGCGCGCGCCGATCGAGGTTTTGGGGATGGAGGAGTTCCGCCAGCCAACGTTCATAGATTGGCAACTCAACGATCGAATTGGGCACGGACCACATGTTGGGTTGCCGATAAATTCTTCGGCCCGCCACAGCGCGCAGGGACTGAAATCGCGGATCGCTCGCGATTTGCCGAGGCGATATTCCGCTGGCGACGACACCCTCGCCGATGATGAGCACGTCGGGATCAAGCGACAGCAGGTCTTCCACATTGAGACGAACGACGTTGGCGTGAACGCCTACAGCGTTGGCGCCGCCGGCTTCTTCGATCAACGTCGTTAGCGGCGAGGTCGCGCCGCCAGTAATCAATTCGCTGCCATTAAATATGGTCAGGAGCATGACCCGTTGTTTGTGGTCGGGGTCCGCGGCTTCGCGCAACGCCACACGAAGATTGTGCCGGGCGAGGTCAAAACGGGAGAGTTCCGCAGGGTATCGTTCGCCCTCGCAAACGCTGTCCAGATAAAGGCGCGCGTGCTCGGCCGGCCCTCGTGTCGTCGCGAGATTCGCGACGGAGAGACCAACGCTGTTCATTTGCCCGATTTCCGCAGTAGCAATGATCACGGCCGGGCGCATTAACAGCATCAACTCCAGATTCGGCACGTAAGCATTATTGCTGGTGGCCTGTGGTAAATCGGCAAGATCGTGGAAAATTTGTGAGATGACTTCCCGCCGCAGGACGAGGAGTCCAGATTTGCTCGTTCCGAGCAGAACGCTGGACTGGTGTGTGACCAAGAAGAAATTTGTTATTAATGGCGGAAGAAAAATCACCCCCCGATGCTCGGTTGCCCGAGGACACGCGATCATAGCGGCGCCGTCGCGGATTTCACCGCGGGTGCCATCAGTTCCAATTTTCGCGGCGGCCAACACCAACGCGCCCACGAAGAACGCCACCGACGCAGTAACCGACGCCCGGCCAAGCCAAAACTTGGAAGCGCGCCAGCGATGCTCCCTAGCTCTTCTGAACCTGACGCACAACATGTTGGCGGCCGTCGTCGCGTTAAAACTTGAAGCTCATGGTCAGCTTTCCAGTAATTGGCTGGCCGATCTGCACGTTGGCTCCGCCATTCGTGCTTGTCCAGTAATGTGAGTTGAAAATATTTGAAACATAGGCGCGGAACGTGACGGGCGCGCCCATCAGACTAACTTCATATTTGGCTCCGAGGTCGAAAGTGGTGAATCCTGGCGCGTAAACTTTCAACGGGTAGCCTCGCGCGACGTTCGCATCGGGGTTTTGCGCGACGAGAAATCCGCTCTGATAAAAGGCGCCGCCCATCAACGTAACTTGCCGATACATCGGCAGGTTGTATTCGGCGAAAATATTGGCGCGGAACGGAGAGACGCCCGCCGCGTCTTGTCCATCTTGCGATCCACCCTTGATTCTCGCGGTTAGCGCGGTGAAGCCGGTGCGCAAGGAGAGATCCGGTAGCACTTTACCTTGAAGGCTGGCTTCATAGCCTTGATTGAGTTCGGTGCCATCCGAGACATAAGTGTTCGCGGAATTCAGATAGGCATAGGCCTGGGCAATACGAAACCAAGCCACTTTCGCTTCAAGTCCGGGCAAAAGTTCGGCCTTGGCGCCTAACTCCCATTGCTTGCCCAGAAACGGAGGCAACTGCTGATCGGCATTGGTCGCGGTGTTCGGCGCCATGGACCCTGGTTGCAACGCGGCAATGTAACTGAAATAAGTTGTGAACTCTGGCACCGGATGAAGAAGCAACGCGATCATAGGCGTCACATTTGTCTGGTGCAAATTTGTCGATAGATTGCCGCTTGGCAAGCTGTAAGCAACTTCATCTATGCTAGAATGAATAGCGCCTCCAAATATGGTAAAGTATTTTGTAATATCGATTTTATCCGTGGCAATTTGGGAGTTGAACTGCGAGTCCTGTGTCAGAACTGGTGAATAGGCTAGAACCGATGGCTGCGGATAATACACTGGATCATATATGTTCGACAGGCCCATGGATGGTTGCACCGTTTGACCAATCCAATATCGGTGATTTGATCCGTCCGCGGTGATGCTTAGTGTCTGCGTTATCGGAGAAATTGTGTCGAACGGGGAGTAGGATATTTCCTTGCTAACGCTGGCTCTATAAGCAAAATTTCTTTCGTAGAGATGTCCATAAACGGAAGAAACGCTATAGTTTCCGAACTGGTTGAGGGAAGTCACGGTATCAATTCCCTCAGAGAAATCACGGCGTGTTTGCGAGTAGCCAACCGCGCTGTTTAGAGTCCAACCGTCATGTTTGTAATCGAAGCCTCCTTCGACGAGTTCGTTCTCGTTGTAATCGTGGTTCCAAGGCTGACCGAGCAGCTTAGTCGGATCCGGAGCGCCCGGAAGCAAGGCGATCGGACCCGGCAGGAAGAATGTCGCATCACCGCCGTTTTGGCGAACGTTCGAGTGTTCAACCTTCGTCCAAAACCGAAGGTCATCAAGCGGTTTCCAATCCAAGGAAAGAGATTGCGCGCCGCGCATTTGGTGCGTTTGATCTACTGGAGTATCGCCGCCTTGCTGATAAAAGTTAAACCGGACGCCGAACTGATCGCCGGCACCGAAACGGCGACTGACGTCAAGCTGCGTATCGGCGGTAGCCCGGCTAATGTAACCGAAGTCGAAGCGGGTGTATGGATTATCCAATGGCATTTTGGAGACGTAATTGACCATTCCGGCAGGCGTGGCGAAGCCATACAAAGCAGATGCCGCGCCCTTAACAATATCTACTCTTTGATCCATTTCGATAAAAGGGTTAACGTAACCGAGCAAATCGAGACCATCTTGGTATACACCGTATTGTGGGCCGACTTCAAATCCGCGTATATAGTAGTTCTGCGCATACCCACTTGTCAGTGGGAATGCATTTACCGAGCTATCATTCTTTAATGCCTCATAAGCCGAGTGAGCCTGCTGGTCCTCAATTACCTTGCTTGTAATAGTGTCAGTGCTGAAAGGAATATCTCTGTCTTTTAAATAGCCAAATGGCCCGAAGGTTGGCTTCGGGACATACATGCCCCCACTTTGCGGCGTGGAGCCATCGGGATTCAGGGCGCCGCTGTTTCCACCCGCCAAGCTAGCGCCTCCGCCACTGGGGGCGGGACTCGCGTTCACGGGACGGGCGGCCGAGCGCGCGTTCGAGCGGCGGCTGGCGGAATGCGCGTTCGAGCGGTGGGCGGCGGGGTGCGCGTTGGCTCCCCCTCGCGCGGGCGGCCGCGCCGCGCCGCTGTCGGGCGCTTGCTGGCCACCGATGTCGATGGCCGGGAGCGGTGGCGCCGCGAGCGCGCAGGAGCACAGCAGCGTCAGCAGCGAGACGCCGCAATACAGAGAACCGCGCAGCCGACTTGACATATAGCCCTTGCTCATTTTCCCGCTCCCCGACCAACATCCGCGCCGTCATGTGCAATCTAAGTCCAATTAATAATGGATGTAACGAAAACGCGTCTAGCGCTAAAATACTCATATTTGACGATTTGTTGAAATATGTGACCAAAGTACAACACTCAAATATATAGCGATATGAGTATTTATTTAGCTCTACGCCTAATGTCTGGGCGGATTGTGAATAATAATACGCGATTTGTTGGGTTTGCGGCAAAGCGCACATATGGATTGGCGATGGGTCCGGAGCAGTTCTTTGGCCTCTCGCGCCGGCAAAATCGAACATCAGACGGCTAAATCCCGTCAAAAGCCCCTTAAATTAGGCGGAGGGCCGATCCGGCGGCATGACGGCGTCATATAATTTGCATATTCATACGGATCGACTCTAGCGGAGCCGGCTCGAAATGGCGAGGACTTGATGGTCGGAGTCTTGCGTTGGCGGGCCAGGAGATCCGCCAACCTCTAGAAGGCGACTGCGCGCGAACACATTGGGAGCACGGCGATGAATCGGAAATACTTCGCTTGGGTTGTTGCATTCGCTGGCCCATGCCTCCGCGCCTGCGGCGGGAGATCTTTGAAGTGACCGATGTTGTTCTTGATCCCAGCGTAACGCAACCCTCGCCGCCGCCCGCGACGTTTCCCACGGTAATGCCGAAATGGCTTCGGCCCGTCGTGACCACGTTGGTTGTTCTGGCCCATATCGGCGTGGCCGTGCTTCTCGGCCGCGAAAGCTTGACGCCCATCCCCTCGCTCGATTCGGTCGACATGGAGTTGGTTCCCGAGGGCGACTATGTCGAGCAGGAGGAGATCGCGCAGGCGGAAAACGTCACCCCCGAACCGATCGAGGACGCCGAACTGGCGATGCCGCCGCCCGAAGTGATGGCGCCCGACGCGCCGCCCTTGCCGGTCAAGCGCAAGGAGGTTCAAAAGGTCGTCGTCAAGCGCAAGCCGGTGGTTCAACAGGCGGCCAAGCCCCGCGCGGCGCAACAGCAACGCCACGCCGGGGCCGCCGGCGGCCATGCGAAAACCAGCGGCCATCAGCAATCAATTTGCCTCGCGCAATTGATGTCGTCGATGCGGCGGCATTCCCCGGCCTCGGCGGGGTTTGGCCACGGCACGGCGACCGTGGTGTTTCGCGTGCATCCCGGCGGCTTTGTGTCGGTCGTTTCCGCCAGAGGTTCGACACCCGCCCACGCCGCGTTGGCCCGGCGCATAGTGTCTTCGTCCAGGGGACCGTCGATCTGCGGCCCGGATTTGCGCGCACAGCCCTTCAACTTTCATTAGCGGCGCCGAGGCGCACGATCGCTTCAGCACAAGGCTGATAACCGGCGTCTTTCGCGCATGCCGAGGCGGCTTTGGGTCCAGCCTGTGTGGAAACGAATTGATCTGTTAGATTGATTCCGCTGAGGGGGAGCGGAATGAAGCGTTTCATCGAGAGCCATGACTGGCGGCAAACGACACTGCTCCCTGATAGTTTGGAAGATTAAGTGACGGACGAGAATCCTGTCCGCGTCATTGATGTTTTCATCGAAGAACTTGACTTGGCGGCGGTGGGCTTTGCCGGTGTTGCGCCGGAAGCGACGGGACGGCCGGGACTGTCAGGAATCTTGTGTGTTGGGCCATAGTAGAGCCGCGGGAGGCGGACTATGGCGATCAAGAAAGACACACTCGACCAGCTTCTTTCTGGGCGCGATCCGAAGGAGGTGTTTTCCAAGGACGGGCTTTTCGATGAGCTGAAGAAGGCTCTGGCGGAACGGGTTTTGAACGCCGAGCTGGACGATCATCTTGAAGGCGAGTCGGCGGCGGGAAAATCCAACCATCGCAACGGCTATTCGAAGAAGACGGTGCTGACCGAGACGTCGAGGATCGACATCAAGGTCCCGCGCGACCGGGAGGGGAGCTTCGATCCGAAGCTGATCGCGCGCTATCAGCGGCGTTTCCCCGGTTTCGACGAGAAAATCGTGTCGATGTACGCGCGGGGCATGACGGTCCGCGAGATACAGGGCCATCTCGTTGAACTTTATGGGCTAGACGTCTCGCCGGACCTGATCTCGACGATCACCGACGCGGTGCTGGAGACGGTCGCCGAATGGCAAAATCGTCCGCTCGAGGCGATGTATCCTCTGGTTTTCTTCGACGCGTTGCGCGTCAAAATCCGTGACGAAGGCTTGGTTCGCAACAAGGCGGTCTATGTCGCGCTCGGCGTCACGCCAGAGGGAACCAAGGATATTCTCGGTCTTTGGATCGAAACCTCGGAGGGCGCCAAATTCTGGCTGCGCGTCATGAACGAGCTGAAAAACCGCGGCGTCGAGGATATTTTGATCGCCGTGGTCGACGGCCTCAAGGGCTTTCCGGAGGCGATCAACGCGGTCTTTCCACAGACGGTCGTGCAGACCTGTATCGTCCATCTCATCAGAAATTCGATGGATTTCGCGTCATGGAAAGATCGCAGGGCCATCGCCGCCGAATTGAAGAAAGTCTACCGGGCCAAAGACGCCGACGCCGGCAAGGACGCTCTTGACGCTTTCGACGCGGGTCCCTGGGGCAAGAAATATCCCTCGATTGCCCAAAGCTGGCGGCGAAACTGGGAGCAGGTTATCCCGTTTTTCGCCTTTCCAGATGCGGTGCGGCGGATCATTTATACGACCAACGCCATAGAATCCTTGAACGCGAAATTGCGGCGCGCCGTGCGAACGAGGGGGCATTTTCCAACCGACGACGCCGCGATGAAGTTGCTGTATCTCGTCTTGCGCCAAGTCGCGGGAGAATGGAAAATGCCGCCGCGCGAATGGTGCGAGGCGAAAACCCAATTCGCCATCATGTTCGACGAGAGGTTCGTCACGGCGTGATGGTCAACCAGGCCCCGCACACAAAATTTCGGACACTCCCGCGAAATGGAGCGGGGAGATCGATGAAAACACAGGCGTCATCGGCGATGATTTTGTTTCATCCATCGAGATTGTCGAGGATAAGCCGGCCTCGGTCCGCCTTCGGCTGGCCAAATCGAGGTTAAGCGCGCAATCTCCGATATGCGAAAAGTCGGGCTCGGCCATCCTGATCTGGAGCGATAGGCCTGATAAGCGCAACAAACACTCCGCGCCATAAACTTATCCATAATATTTCTCCGACTTGTCGGCCGACCCCTTGTGTCAAGCTTCGACAGCAGTTATCAAAGTCATTATATAATCCGATGCCTTAATGAAGCCGCCATTCGAAGGTGGGAACAAATGACATCCTTGTTATTCAGTCGCGGCACCTATTTTGAAGCATTTCACGAGCGTTCGATAAGCCCATGAAAAAATTAAGTCTCACTGGAAGCGGTAGAGGCGCACGGCAATGAACGACATTTCTTGTTTGTCTGCCCAGCCTCCAATATCTGCGCGTCCAAGGTTCCGCCTCGGTCTTTCGGGTTGCGGCGGCGGGCTGGAATCCATTTCGACCTCTCATCTACTCGACCTCGCCGAACGGGTCGAGGCGATGGGATTCGAAGCGATGTGGCTCAACGAGGAGCACTTTCAAGGCAGTATCGTGGAAGTCGAGGGGCGACGCTGCCACTCGCCGCTTATCCTGGCGTCCGCCATCCTCGCGCGTACCAAAACGTTGCGCGTCGGATTTTCCGTATTGCTACTGGCATTGCATCACCCCGTTCGTCTCGCCGAGGAAATCGGCACGCTCGACGTGTTGTCCGACGGGCGCATCGATTTTGGAATTTCGCGCGGGGGCAACGGGCGTTATCTCGAGGTTTACGGAATAGACCCCCAAAGCGTGAACGGGCGATTTCAAGAGACGCTGAATTTCTTGCTACGCGCATGGGGAGACGAAAAAGTCGTCGTCGGCGAGAATGCCTACTCCGTCGAACCGAAGCCCGTGCAACGGCCCCATCCCCCCATATTCATGGGGACCTATACCGATGAAACCGCGGCTTGGGCGGCGCGGGAGGGGCATGCGCTGATTTGCCATGGCATCACGAGCATGGCCAATCAGCGGCGCCTCATGCACGCATTCATGGGCGCGGGCGGCGATCCGACTTGCGTGCCGTTTGGTCGCTTTGTCTATGTCGGCGAAACCGACGAAAGCGCGCGGGCGGAACTTTGGCCGACGGTGCTCAAGCTCACCACGCGGCTCAAAGATTTCGGACTGTTTAATCGCAAAGGGGTGCTTACGGAGCGTGACCTCGACCCGGAGGTTTTCTACCACGAAATGGTCATCGCCGGCGGCCCCGAGACCTGCGCGGCCAAGATCCTGGAACTGCACGCGGAACTGGGCGTCACTTATCTTAACGCCTTGAGCGCGTTTTTCGGATTTTTGCCAATTGGGCTGCTGGAGCCTTCGCTCGCCCGGCTTGGCCGCGACGTGCGCCCGTTGGTGGAGAGCGCGCTCATCCGAGCCGAGGCGCGAAGGCCGTGAGTTCGTTGTTCGCGCCGCCGGTGAGCCCAAGGAGAGGCGCGCCGTAAAGCGCGCTTATGCTCTCCGTCGAGCAAATTTCCGCGACAGGTCCAACGGCCGTTATCCGTCCCGCCTTCATCAAGGCGACCTTGCATTTCAAATTAAACGCCTGATCCGGCAAATGTGTCGTCATGACAATGCTTTTGCCCGTCCCCGCGAGGTCGCGGACAAGGCCGAGGATGCGCCCCTGATTGCCGAGGTCGAGACTGGCTGTCGGCTCGTCCATCACGAGGATCGGCGCGTCTTGCGCCAGCGCTCTCGCAATGAGCACGAGCTGGCGCTCGCCACCCGAAAGCTCGGTGAACAGGCGATCGCGCAACGGCAAGACGCCAACCCGCTCCATAGACGTTTCAGCAAAAAGCCGGTCGCGCCGGGAAGGCGCACCCATGCGCCCGACATACGTCAAGCGACCCATCAGGACCATATGCGCCACGTCGAAAGCGAAAGCGCTTTGCGTTGACTGAGGCACGTAGGCGATCCGCTTCGCCATTTCGGCTCGCGCGAGCCCGTTAATATCCTGGCCATTCAGGCGAACGACACCGCTGGCGCGGGGCAAAAGGCCGAGGAGGCAGTTAACAAGCGTGCTCTTGCCGGCGCCATTAGGGCCAAGGATCGCGACGATTTCGCCTTGATCCAGTTCGAGACTCACCTTGTTTAGCGTTTCAATGCCCCTTGCGTCGTGGCGAAACGACAGATCGACGATCTCGACCGCCTTCATGCCCAACGCCCCTGACGCGAACGCAACAGGAAAAGCAGAAAGAACGGCGCGCCGATCAGCGCCGTCAATACGCCAATGGGCACCTCAATCATGGAAATAGAGCGCGCCAAATCGTCGACGGCGAGCAGGAAAATTGAGCCAAACAGAGCGGTGGAAAGCGTCAGCCGGCCCGGCTCCATGCCGAAGGCGGCGCGCGCGAGATGCGGGATCAATAAACCAACCCAGCCGATCACCCCCGCAACGCAAACGGTCGTGGCGCTCATCAGTGTCGCGAAGAAGATAACCATCATGCGGATCTTCCGCGCATCGACGCCCATCGTCGACGCTTCATGCTCGCCCAGCGCCAGCAGACCAATGCGCCAACGATTGAGATAAAGCGCGACGCCTCCGACGAAGATCGGGCCGGATAAGATCATCGCGTCGGAGACGGTAATTTTCGCCAGGCTTCCCATCAACCAGAAGGCAATCGTTGGCAGCGTCTCCACCGGATCGGCGACATATTTTACCACCGAGATCATCGCCTGGAAAAGCGACGAGACGACCATGCCGCACAGCACCAGCGTCACGATTGAACGCGCGTTGATGGCGCGATTGGCGGCCAGCGCGATCGTCACCGCCGCCAATCCGCCTAAAAATCCAACGCCCTGCACGACAAGAGTCGGCAAGCTCAGTAACATCGCGACAGAGGCGCCAAAGCCCGCGCCGGCCGATACGCCGAGCAGGGCCGGCGAGGCCATCGGATTGCGGAAGATCGTTTGATAGGCGAGGCCGGAAAGCGACAATCCGGCGCCGATTAGCACTGCGGCAGCGATGCGCGGCAGGCGAACCAGTAGCACGACGGTCCGCGCCGTGGCGTTAGCCGCCTCCATGTCGACGTGATCGGGCCACGCCAAAATGTCGAGGATCGATCCCAGCGAGACGGGATAGCGCCCGAGCGTCAACGAAAAAAGCGAAAGCAGGACCAGGAGCGTCGCCAGAAGCGCGAGCCCGAGATCCCCGTGAAGCCTAGCGGCCGACCGAACCGGCGAGAATTTCATCGATCTCTTCGCGCGAGAGGGGCTTATGAAAGAAACGATTGTAGAACGCCGCCATTTCCGCTTTCAAATTTTCCGGGGTGATAATGCCGGGATGAATGACTGAAGTCGCCCAGAGCAATGTGAGCGGCTGTTCGATCGTGCGGTTCGCCCAAAGATGCGCGCCGGCGGGCGCGACGTGGACGCGATGGTTGCGCACGGCCGAGATGTTCTGGAAGCGCGGATCGCTATAGGCCAATCTCGCCTCGCCCTGGTCGGCGACGATCATGATTTCAGGGTCCCAAGACAACATCTGCTCTAGCGAGAAGGTAACGCTCTCTTGCGCGCGGCCGTCATCCGTCAAACTTCGTCCGCCCGCCTTGGCTATCCACCAGTCCGCGATTCGGTGCGGCTGTGTCAGCCGCCGAAGATTTACGTATAGAACGCGCGGGCGCCTCGCGGGCGGGATGGGATCGACCAGATCGGAAACGCGCTTCAATGTTTCGTCGAAATATCCGGCGTAATCGCTCGCTTCCTTGCTCCGTCCGAGCACATCGCCAAGCAAGGCCATGAGCGCCTTTACATCCTCGGGCGCTGTCCAGCGCAGATATACAACCGGAAGGCCAATTTCTTGGAGCTTTCGCGCGGTCGCGAGGTCCATGGTCAATATGACGTCGGGCTTCAGCGCGACGATATCCTCGACCGCCAGGCCTTTTTCGCCGCCCTGCACGACAGGCTTGCCGGCCAGATTCGGCGCGAACACATATTGAAATTTTCGCGAGAGTTCTGGCGGAAGACCGTTGACCAGCGCATCCTGCCTGCCCAGCGCGAATAGAAATCCATTGAGGACGGGAACGGGTCCAAGCGTGATGACGCGTCCAACCCGATCTGGTATCGCGACACTCCGCCCCGCCATGTCGACGACGTCACAACTCCAGGCCTGCGCGACGAAGCAAAGCACGATGGCGATGGCCGGCAGTATCCGCTTCGCCGAATGATACATGCTCGCCCCATTCGCCAAGTCGGTTAGAAATTCGCGGTGATCCCAGCAAAGATCGTTCGTGGTGGCGCCACAAAGTAAGAGGTGCTGTTGAGATTGTCTTCGTTGACTGAAATGGCGCCGATATAACGCCGGTCCGTGAGGTTCATGATGCCCGCGTTGATCCGCATCGGCTTCTTCAGGCCGAGCTTCGTTCCGAACTCGTAGGACGCGTTTAGATCGACGACGGCGTAAGGACTGACCGACTGCGAATCGTCGGCGAGGCCGTAACGCGTGCTGACATAGCGAATGCTCGGCGTGAATTCGAAGCCGTAGGCGTGATAGGTAATAGCGGCCTTGGCTTGTAATTTCGGTGTATAGGGCACTTGCTTGCCGCCAATGAACATCTCCGTATTGGTTCCAGTCGCAATGTTCGTCTTATAGATTTCAGAGGCGTCGGTGAAGGTGCCGTTAAGCGTAAGGTAGTCCGTCGCCCTCCAGCTCGCCTCGAGTTCGAAACCGTAACCCGTCGTCGCGGCGTTACTCTGGTAATAGTTCTGTCCAACATTTGGATCGTAGACTAGAACCTCCTTCTTGTGCGTCCAAAAGCCAAAGAATGTCGGGACGACCGTCAATGGTCCTGACTGATAGCGCGCGCCGAAATCGACTTCGTCGATGAGTTCGGGTTGAATTTTGTTCATGATGCTTTGCATGTTCATGCCTTCCTTTAAGAAGGCGGCCTCGGCGCCGGTGAAGCTGCTCGCCTGCGGTCCCCAATCAGGACGGCCGGTCTTGCGGCTATAGCTGGCGTTGACGCTCCATTCGTTTGACAATTGCTGACGCACGCCCAGATTGGGAAGCCACTCATAGAAATATCGCGCGGCGACGGTCGCGTTGGGGTCCGGCTTCGGGGCGTAAGCAAACACGTCCGTATAGGACACGTCCGGTAGTCCCGTTGTTGTGTAATACTGCATGGCGGGGGCGCCTTCGACCAGCAAACGCAAGCCGCCGGAGACCGTCGTGGCGTTAAATTTCTGCGTATATTGCACGAACGGACTGTAGAACTCCGAGTCCGTCGTTTTGGCGAGCACCGACCAACTCGCGAAATTCAAGGTTCCCACCGTGGTCACGTTAAATTGCTGCTGACCAAGTGGCGGCGGCTCGGGCTTCGCGTCCTCGCCCCAAAAACCAAGCAACAAGTCGCCGCCCCAGGAAAAATGTTTTCTATATTCGGCGACTCCGCCAAGGTTATAATTGTTGATCGGCCACAATTTCACGCCGGTTCCAGAGGTCGTAAGCGAATAGCCCTCGTTCCTCCAGAAATAGGGCTTCAGCAGGAAGCTCTGATCCTGGTCAATTTTATAAGTTATTTCAGTCCATATCGCGTTATCGGCGTATCGAGTCTTGTTGAACAGATATTCGCTATTGTCTATTTTTGGTTGACCTACCAATTGAGTGTTATAATCAAGCCACGCGTAGTGTGACATCATCGTCGTCTGCGCATAGGTCAGAGGCTCATAAGCATAAGCTTTTTGATCGTTGTGGACGCCGTAGACTTTGATCTCGAGATTGTCGCCCAGCTTCTGGCTCACGCCGAACATGACGTTTTTGCGCGAGGCGTCGCCGTCGCCCTTCCACTTATTGGCCTCGGTCCACGAACCGGACACGAAGAAAGCCGTGCCGGTCGACAGGAGTCCGGAATCGACGCGCGCCGAGGTGCGCCAGAAGCCGTCGGAACCCGCGCCTTGGCTGACCGTGCCGCCAAACTCCTGTTTTGGAGCGAGAATGATCTGATCCAACTGTCCGGCGGCGCTTGAGAATCCAAGTCCTTGATTGGCTTGCAGAGTGCCGCGGTAAAGATCGATCCGCGCAAGATTGTTCAAATCGATCAGATCGGCGCCGCCGACGATCCCGGCGATCGGAAGGCCGTCGATCGTGCGCGAAAGGAAAAAATCGGAAACGCCGCGCACGGTGATGCTGCGCGTGAACGAGAGGCCATAAGGATCGGCCGAATCCTCGATCACGCTCGGCATGAGGTCGAGCGGCTTGTAAGAACTCGCCTGCGCCGGTCCGCCGAGAATTCTGATCCCCTCGGGGGTCACCGACGTCACGGGATTGGGCGCTGGGTTCGGCGCGGCGTCAAACAAGGGGCCGCCGCTATAGCCAGGGCTCGGCGCGACGGGATTTGATTGTTGTTCATTGTGGTTGGAAACTGGCGCGGCAACGGGCGTCCTCACGCCGCCATTCGCCGCGCGCGCGACTGGCGTGGAATGGGAACGTGGCGCCCGCGACGCGCGCCGGGCGTGCGACACATGAGCGGTCG
Source organism: uncultured Alphaproteobacteria bacterium (assembly GCA_963699455.1). Taxonomy (GTDB): domain Bacteria; phylum Pseudomonadota; class Alphaproteobacteria; order Rhizobiales; family Beijerinckiaceae; genus Methylocystis. Next base: position 312,676 of record CAVOTY010000006.1, read on the forward strand.
TTCGCCGGTTGGCCGCTCCGCTAGATGGCGTCTGTTGTCCGCCGATGTCGATGGCTGGGAGCGGAGGAGCCGCGAACGCGCTGGCGCACAGCGTCAACAGCGAGACCCCGCCACAAAGGAAACCGCGCAACCGCCGCGATAGAATGCCCTTGCTCATTTTGCCGCTCCCCGAACCGAAATGTGTAATGTAATTTAAATTAATAACGAATGAGGCGAAGAGGGGTCTAGCCCTAAAATGCTCATATTTAACGATTTATGTGAGACTGTGGCCGAATTACAACGATCACATATATAGCGCTTTGATTATTTATCTGGCGCCGCGTCCGAAATTCGAGCCAATTGTAAATAATAATACGCTGTATGTCGGATTTGTCCCAAAGCGCGCCTACGAATTGCGGACGATTTCGAGCCTTGGCGATCCCGTCGCGTCCGCAACAAGGGGTCGCCGACCCACCAAGTTCCTGCGTTGATGTCTTCCCGCTTTGACGTGCAGAGCGTAAAAAGATCACTTCGCCCGCGCCGCCACGTCATATAATTTGCATACCTATTTGCGTCGGTGGATCGGTGTCGAGGAGTCCTTTCCGAATAAACGAGGGCTTGCGATGGCGGGCCAACCGGTCCGCTGACGGCCAAGAGCGACGGCGCGCGAGCGCCTGGGGGCAGGACAATGAGTCGGGAACGCTTCACTTGGGTTGCTTTGCTTCGCTGGCCCGTGCGTTCGCACGCAATCGGCGGGAGATCTTTGAAGTGACCGATGTCGTCCTTGACCCCAGCGTAACACGACCCGCGCGCCCCCCGACATTTCCCGCAGTGATGCCGAAATGGCTGCGGCCCGTCGTGACCGCGGCGGTCGTTCTGGCCCATATCGGCGTGGCCGTGCTTCTCGGCCTCGAGAGTTTGACGCCGATCCCCTCCCTCGATTCGGTCGATATGGAGTTGGTTCCCGAGGGCGACTATGTCGAGCAGGAGGAGATCGTGCAGGCGGAGGACGTCACCCCCGAGCCGATCGAGGACGCCGAACTCGCGATACCGCAGCCCGAAGTGATGGCGCCCGACGCGCCGCCCTTGCCAGTGAAGCATAAGGAGGTTCAAAAAGTTGTCGTCAAGCACAAGCACCTAATCCAACAGGCGGCCAAGCCCCGCGCGGCGCAACAGCAACGCCACGCCGGGGCCGCCGGCGGCCATGCGAAAACCAGCGGCCATCAGCAATCAATTTGTCTCGCGCAATTGATGTCGTCGATGCGGCGGCACTCCCCGGCTTCGGCGGCCTTTGGCCACGGCACGGCGACCGTGGTGTTCCGCGTGCATCCCGGCGGCTTCGTGTCCGTTGTTTCGGCCAGAGGTTCGACGCCCGCCCATGCCGCGCTGGCCCGGCGCATCGTCTCGTCCTCCCGTGGTCCGTCGATCTGTGGCGCCGACCTCCGACAGCAGCCATTCAATTTTCATTAGCCGCCGGAGCGCGCGATCGCTTCAAGAAGTTGAAGGTCGACGTCCCTCGTTTACGCCAAGGCGGCTTAGGGTCATCTTCACCCGTGCCGGCGCGGGCCTTTGTGGGGTGGCTTGGCCTTCGACTCCTGAAGTTTCGCGGCGTCCAGCCAATTACGCGTAGCGCTATAAGCCAGCGTTCATGCGGTCTCGATCACATTCCGCCGCCAAGATGGATAGCCGACGGACACGGCCGTGTTACTGCACCTAAGCAGTCTCCGCCTCAAACCAAAGCACGTGTATTCGGAATGCTCAACGGTCAGGCGATCGAGTCAATTCAAGTGGGCACGGAACGTATCGCTCACATCGAATCCTTGAACCAGTGCTCGAAAAGGAAACCTGCGTTCACGTGGCCCGAACACAAATTCTGGCGCGTCATGCATTTGTTACCCGTTTTGAAATTTATGCATGAATTTCGTGAGTTGCGGGGTAATTACGTCCAACCTAACCTTTGTCGCTGAGGAGCGCATCAGCGACGCGCTATCGGCCGTGGATCGCGCTCTCCCACAAACGTCGATAGCCGTCAGCAAGGACCAAGCGAATGAAGATTTCCGCGCGCAACGTATTCGACGGCAAGGTCACCGAAATCAAGAAGGGCGCGACGACCTCCCACGTGACGCTGGACGTGAAGGGCTTGATCTTCACGGCCTCGATCACCAACGAGGCGGTCGAGGAACTTGGTGTGAAGGTTGGCGGCTCGGCCAAGGCGATTATCAAGTCCTCCGACGTCCTGGTCGCCGTGGCGTAATCTTGGGCGCGCGCTCTAGCCATTGAAGCGGACGGTTCCAAACCCCGACACGTCATAGCCGCCCAACGCAGAAGCCTTCTTTCGAAACGCTTCGGACAAGCATAGAGCGATGAGCTTCTGGAATGGCGGGTCAAAATAGGCTTTGCGCCACACCAGCAGGTCGAACCGCTCCACGATCAACGGCGCGAATTCGAGTTTGAATTGTCGCGCCGCCGCTTCGATGCCAAGGCCGACATCGGCGCGGCCATCGGCGATAGCCATCGCCAGATCGGTTTCCGAGCGCTCGACGGCTTCGACAATGTGCAAATCGGCGCGCTTCATTTTCTCGGCCGTCAGCAGTTGTTCAAGAATTAGCTCGCTGCCCGCTTCGACCTGTCGCGCCTGGAAACGCAAGCCCCGCGTGGCCTTCAGGCAATCGGGGCTCCGGACGAGATCCGGCCGCGAGACAAGGCCGCGCTTGCGCTTCGCCCATTCGATCAGTACCCATGGCTCATGGGCGAATCTCGACCGGGCAGCGGCGACATTCCACTCACCGCCTTCGGGAATATGCAATCCCGCAACGATGCAATCGCCCGTTTTCGCCCGGTCCAGCCCATCGAGCGCGCCGTCAAAAAAACCAGCGATGCCGGAGCGTGATTCCCGTAACGCCCATTCGAACAGGGGATCATGCCCTCCCGCGGCGATCAAAGGCCTTTGCTGTTCGACCGGTGGCCGCGGCTCGGCGGACGCGACGGCGACGGCGCTGTTGATTTGCAGCCATTGTGCAATTTCGTCGCGCGGAAACAATAGCTTGCCGGTTACGCGGCGAAACGGAAGCGCTTCCTTCGCAACGAGGTCATAGACCTTGCGCTCCTTGACGCGCAGCAGGGCGGCAAGCTCTTGCGTAGTGTAAAATTCCGACATCGACTATTTTTGTCCATATTCCGCGTTGCGGAGAAAATGACAGAAATCGTCAAAAAATGACAGAAAATTGGGAATTCAAGCGTGGAGGTCGCGGGCCCGATGGCAAATCCCTAAACTTCGCGGATTGACGATATGTATCTCAGATACATAAAGTGCTTGAGCGAGGGAACGCGGGCGTGAGCGGCGGGCAAAATTCCGAGGTTGCATGAGCGCGACGGATGGCGACGAACCAACGGACTTCTTCAGGGCGTTGCAACACGCCTTCGCCGAAACGATGGGCGCGGGACGCGCCCATCCAGATTTCGTGAAAGGGGTAGCGGCGCAGGCGTTTGACACCTTTGACGGCAATGTCGCGATTCAATCGGAGGGATTGCCCGGCCTAGCCTGCCAAAAAGGCTGCGTCGCTTGTTGCGCTTTGCGTGTCGCCGCGACGGCGCCGGAAATTCTCATCGTCGCGCAATATGTCCGCGCAACCACGCACGCCTTTGCGAAACTTGGGATAGATCTTGAGCGTCGCGTCCAGGAAGAAGCAGCGGCCACGAATGGACTCAACGAGAGCGAGAGGCTGGCGCTACGGCGCCCCTGCGCGTTCATTGAAGACGGCATTTGCCTTATCTATCGCGTGCGCCCGCTCGCGTGCCGCGGACACGCTTCGTACGACGCGCAAGCCTGTGCGGCGAGCGTCGAAGGGCTTGAACGCGAAACTCCAATTTCCATCCCACATTATTTGGTTCGTGGCGTCGTGCAGAACGCTTTGCTGTCGGCGCTTCGGGACAGCGGCCTGGCCTGGGGGCTATATGAATTCAATACGGCGCTGCGTCAGGCTTTAGCGGACCCGGACGCCGAGGCGCTTTGGATTAACGGCGGCGACCCTTTCGTCTCCGCTACCGTGACGGAGGTCGACGCCAGCGATATGGCCAAGACCTTTGACGCCATCAACTCCAGGTGAGCGTCAATGAGCGATGGTGCGTATTTGTCAGCAAGTCCTGATCAAAAATATGGCGCCAAGTCTCGCTTTTAGTCTTGCTTGCAGTCCAGGCCGGGACTACACATCAATATGTAAATCGGATACATGTAGTGGCGTATTTCGATCGGCTTCGACGAAGCCTCCCGTCCGAGGCTCTCCGATGGCGGACCCGGCCAATCCATTCATTTTTTCAAGAAGGCTGGGAGTTTTCCTAGATTGTCGTCGCCAGGCTTGCCGCCATGTTGGCGCCAAGCCCGGATCAAATAGGAGCAGAGCGATGCAAGCACACCCCGTGGCCGAAATTGCAAGCGACCCAAAACAACCGCCGGAAATTTCTCGCATCGAGGCAAATAGGCAAGCCAATATCCGCGACGCCAGCAATGCGAGCCTGAACTTGCATGTTCGATTTTGGCCGGACGGCAGTATTTGGCGGATCGACGAGCGCCCGGAGCAGCTAAACAACGAAGAATGGTTCAAACGGCTTTGCGCGCGGGCGGGACAAAAATTTCAAACCCGGGCCGGCGGACGCGGTTTCTTCTCCCTGACGCGCACGGAAGTGGATGCGCTGAAAGTTCAAAAACCAAATTAATGTTGTCACCGGCTTTCGTTGGACATAGCGTCGGGTCGCCCGGTTAGAGGCGACCCGCCCCTGCCGCCAAGAGCGGGAGTGAAACATGAGCCGGTCGGCGCGCTTCAAGACGGTGGCTCTTTGCGCGGTTTTCGTTGGATTAGCTTCGCTCGCGTGCGGCGGGGTTCACGCAAGCGAATTCATCGATTCCGCTGGGCGAAGCGTTCGCCTTTCGCCACCGTTCGCGCGCGTTCTGCCGGCTGGTCCGCCCGCCGATGCGCTGCTATTCGCGCTGGCGCCCGACGCGTTGATTGGGCTGGTCGAGCCTTGGAACAACAGCCAAAGGTCCGTGGTTCCAGAAGTGGCTCGATCGCTGCCAGCAATCCCACGCCTCACGGGAAAACCAACCGATGAGGACGTCGCCAGTTTGCGCGACAGCCATCCCGATCTAATCGTCGATTATGGCGATATTGGCGGGCGCTACTCAGACCTTGCGGACCGATCGCAGGCGGCGATCGGCGCGCCCTATGTGCTCATGAGCGGTCGGCTTGTCGATGCGCCGCGGGTGGTTCGCAGCCTCGGCGCCGCAATGGACAGAAAGCAGCGCGCGGAAGAAATCGCGGCCGCCATCGACAGCGCGTTGGCGAAACTCAAGGCGACGTCGTCCTTGGACGCGTCCGCCCGCATTCCAGTCTATTACGCGCGCGGCGCCGATGGGCTGCGCGCGGCGCGCGCGGGCTCGTCGCTTAGCGAAGCGATCGACCTTGCCGGCGGTCGTAACGTAACTCCAGCGGGTCCCGGCGGCTTCGTGACACTCTCAGTCGAAGAAGTCGTGAATTTTAAGCCCGCCATTGTCATCCTTGCCGACCCCGCCGCCGCCGCGGCAGACTCTCCACTCCGCAAAGCATTACCGCCAAAGACGCGATTTCTCATTGATCACGGTCTTCCGTATGGCTGGATCGAGCGCCCACCGTCGCTGAACCGCATCCTCGGGGCGCTGTGGCTCGGTTCCCAATTGCACCCGAATAAACTGGCCTTCGACGCCAAAGAGATGCGCGCGTTGACAGTGAGTTTGTTTCACAGCGCGCCGCCGGACGTGGTTTTCGAAGAACTGTCGCGCTGACGCATTCCATGCCACAGGCCATTGCAAATGGAGCCGCACGACGAAATACGGGAGGGAGAACGCGCAATTCCGTGGGTCGACTCCGCTGATGCTCATCTTGTTTTCATTGGCCGCATACGCACGCACTGGACCTCGCGCCGCGATTGTCCGCGGCAGGGGCGACGGGACGGCCCGATCTGTCACATCGAATTGTTCGAGGCATGGGCGGAAGCGCTCGACGGAATTACCCAATTCTCGAGCCTGGAAGTGCTTTACTGGCTGCATCTTTCCCGCCGGGATCTCATTCGCCAGAGTCCGCGGGGCGGCGGCTCGCGCGGTACATTCGCGCTACGCTCGCCCGTCCGGCCAAATCCCATCGGAAGCTCGATTGTCAAGCTTGAGGGCGTCGAAGGAACCACGCTCCGCGTTCGCGGGCTTGATTGTCTCGACGGCACTCCGCTTCTCGACATCAAGCCCGATCGTAAGTTCATTACGCCCATGTCGCCGCCGCCGGGCGATTCCGCCGTTTAAGATGCGCGGGAACGGGCGGCGCCATTTCTTTCGATGTTATATTCCTTACAAACGCCCCATAAAAAGGCGCGTTTTGAACTATTATTGTCGGCTTCGACGGGCTTGGTCCGCGGCACACGCAACTAAACTCCATATGGATATATAGTCGTTTTATATAATTAGCGTATGTGGCCCGCGCTTTGCTCCGCCTCACGGGAAAAAGGAGAACGCGGTATGCGCTGTCCACGGTTTCCCGGCCTTTTTGCAAGCAATCGTCGCCTTATCGCGGGAGCGATGAAAACGGGGGCGTTCGCCCCTCGGGAGAGCTTCAGCAAGGCGGGGGTGCTGTCATGAACACGGTCGAAGCGAACCAACTTTCGAGCCGTGTCGCGGCCTTGCGCGGCGCGCCTTCCGATGCGATCCAAGATATTCTTTGCGAGTTTGTGGAAAGCCGAAAGCGCGAAGGATTGCGCGTCGCTGGAGTTGTCGAAGTTTCGCAATGTGTCTCGATAGGCGCGTGCAAACATCTAGCGGTTCGCGATCTCGTGTCTGGCGAGTTGATCGAGATCTCACAAGACCTCGGCGCTGGTTCGACCGCCTGCAATCTCGACCCTGTAGGGCTTGCCACGGCGTGCCAGAGTGTTGAACGAGCAATCTCCGCGGGCGCGGATGTCGTTGTGCTGAGCAAGTTCGGCAAGCTCGAAGCGGCCAGAGGCGGGCTATGCGACGCTTTCCGCGCCGCAATCATGGCCGATCTTCCGATCGTCACCGCGGTTTCGCCCTTCCTAGCTGGTGATTGGCTCCAATTCGCGGGGGCATTATCGGAGGACGTGGCGCCCACAATGGCGGCGCTCGACGAGTGGTGGAGCGCATCCTCTCGCGGCTTGCTGGTCCGCGCCAACGACTTGATGGTTGCATGATCGGGGAAATTGAAATGCACAACGGTGGAGCATCGTCACATTGGGGCATTCGGCCCTACGCGTTGATCCTGGGCGCTAATGAAATCGCGTCGGCCGCGGCGGTGGAGCTGCGGCGGACGGGCTGGGCCGTCGTTTTGAGCCATGACCCCTTTCCGCCGGTCATTCGTCGGAAAATGGCGTTTCACGACGTGCTGTTCGGCGATGCCGTTGTTCTAGACAATATTGAAGGCCAACTGGTCGAAAGCGCCCTGGAGTTTTTCGAGGCCTTGCGCACCGGCGAGGGCGTGGCGGTTACATTGCTTCAACTTCATGATCTCATTGCACTCCGTACTCCCAATGTACTAATTGACGCGCGGATGCAAAAATACCGCACCACTCCCGATTGGCGTCATATCGCCCCGATGACGATCGGCTTGGGACCCAACTTTGTGGTCGGGGAGAATTGCGACATTGCGATTGAAACCAAACCGGCGCGCTCAGGCCGCTTGATTCTGCATGGGGCCACCGAGCAAGCCGATCATATTGCGCAACCGCTCGGCGACGCTGGCCAAGAACGGTTCGCTTACGCCGGGAGGGCGGGACTCTGGCACACGGCGGTGGAGATTGGTGTGCGCGTATTCAAGGGGTTTGTCGTCGGACGGCTGGATGGCTTGCCGGTGCGCGCGCCGATAGACGGGGTCGTGCGCGGGGTCGCGCGCGATGGCGCGCGGATTCCACGCGGAGTCAAACTTCTGGAGATCGACCCGCGCGGCCGCGCCGCGCAATGGACTGGGATCGACCCGCGATCGAAGCGGATCGCGATGGCCGTGTTGGATGTCGCTCAAGGTGGCGTTTTCGAACTCGGCGCCGAAGTCCGTCGGCGCGTTGTCGTGATGAGCGCGTTGGGCGCATATCGGGCCCGATAATCTCCATGGAGAGCGCGATGGTGCTCGGTGTGTTTCTTGCTTCCCGAGCGTGGCCGTTAAAGCCCTCGAAATCAAAGCCCGGGTCCATGAGTGAAGAAACTTGTGTCTTGGTTCGCGGGATTGGCGAAATCGCTTCGGCGGTGGCGCGGCGGCTGTTCGTCGAAGAGCGAACGGTGGCAATTCAGCAGGCCACGCCGCCGCGAACGGTGCGGCGCAGAATGGCGTTTTCCGACGCCTGGTTCGACGGCGCCGCCACTTTGGACGGGGTGGAAGCGCGTCGCGCCGACCTCGGCAGCGAGTTCTTGCTTGGCCTACGAACCCGCCAATTCATACCCGTTCTGACACAACGGTTCTCCGACGTCGTGGGGCGATGGCCCTGGGACGTGATCGTCGCCGCGCCGGACGCCAACGAGTCCTTCTCAGACTACTTGAAAAGCCAGGCCAATTTTACGATTGGACTTGGCGCGAGCTTCATCGCCGGCGTCGACTGCGACCTGGTCATTGAGACGGAGGGACCCGACCCTGGCGCGCTGCTCCGCGACGGCGCCCCTCCCCCGCGGCGACCGGTTCAAGGCGAGGCGGCCGACGGGGAACCGGTCGGCGTTCGCGCCTTAACGTCGGGATTGTTCCAGACCACGAAAATCATCGGCGCCCTTGTCGACGCCGGAGAGCCGTTGGGGTCCGTCGCTGGAAGGGTCGTTCCGGCTCCGGTTTCAGGTCGAATTTGCGGTTTGATCCGCAAGAGGCAAGCGGTCATCGGCGGCGAGTTGATCGGCGAGATCGCCACCTCGAGCGCGGCGCCGGCAGCAGGCGTTTCGTATCGCAACAACCTGATCGCACGTGCGGTCGCGTTTGCGGTCGAAATGGAAGTCCACGGCTATACGCCTGTTTCCTATGAACAATGGCGCTGATCGGCGCGGCTATCGGAGACAACCATGCAATTCGACTTTCCTAAGATTTAGGACGAAGCGGCGCGCGCGGCGATCGAAAACGCGATTGATGATTTCGTGCGATCTTTTTATGCGAAGGGTGGAGCAAACTCCTTGCTTGGGCCCGTGTTCGCGAACTCGATCGCCGATCTCGACCGCCACATCGAAATCGTCAGGGACTTCTGGTCACGCTCGCTGTTGCATACGGAGCGGTATAAAGGGCACCCGTTCCCGGTTCACATTCATTTGCCGATCGAACCGGCGCATTTCCAGCGCTGGCTGGAACTTTTCGTCGAAGCCGCGAAAGAGACATTGCCGGGTACTCAGGCGGAACAGGCAATCGCCAAAGCCAGCCATATGGCGCAATGTTTCCAGTCCGGGATGTTCCCCTTCAAAGGAGTGGATGGACAACCCTCCCGAACCCCAGCGGCCTGAAGGCGCGGCGAAGGGCGCTCCTGCGTTCTCTCCGGCCTAATTGGGGCGGCGAGGCGCGTTTCCGCGGGAAGACGCGAAATGCGTTATGTAATCGTAGCTTATATTTACGTTCGCGATCGCAACATTGCCGAATTGCTTTTACGGAGAGGGCGTGCGAATTGCCGCGTTTGGCTACCAACGCAGAATATATAGAAGATTTGAATAGGCCAACGAAACCACACTATTGATAATTCGGATAATTTCTGGTGAAATTGCGCCAACGTATGCTGGGGCGCTTTAACTAAATCTGAATAACTACCGCCGCTCCGGTAATGCGGTAATTTGATTATATCATGCTCTGGCTGCGAGTTCTCGCGGCCGGCGACGCTGCGTGGTTGTGGGAAAGGGAGTGCGATCAATGAGCCTCATCAAGGAAGCCGACTTCGGCACGCCCGCCTCGAAGTCCGAGAGGATGGTGACGCTGACCATCGATGGCGCGGGAGTAAGCGTGCCGGAAGGCACGTCGATCATGCGCGCGGCGATGGAGATCGGCATAGAGATCCCGAAACTCTGCGCCACCGACAGCATAAAATCCTTCGGCTCGTGCCGTCTGTGTCTAATCGAGATCGAGGGGCGCAATGGTCTTCCCGCCTCCTGCACGACGCCCGTCGCGCCAGGCATCTCGGTAAAGACCTCGACGCCGCGACTGCATGCGATCCGGCGTGGGATCATGGAGCTTTATATCTCCGATCATCCTCTCGACTGCCTGACGTGCCCCGCCAATGGCGATTGCGAATTGCAGACAATGGCCGGCGCGGTGAGCCTACGCGAGGTGCGTTACGGCTATGACGGCAAAAACCACGTCTTCGCCCGCAACGGGGGCAAACCCAATCCGGAATGGCTGCCTAAGGACAAATCCAACCCCTATTTCACTTACGACCCCTCGAAGTGCGTCGTCTGCAATCGCTGCGTGCGCGCCTGTTCCGAGGTTCAGGGCACATTCGCGCTGACAATCGAGGGGCGCGGCTTCGACAGCCGCGTCTCGCCGGGGATGGGCGAAGCTTACATGGAGTCGGAGTGCGTTTCCTGCGGGGCCTGCGTCCAGGCCTGCCCGACCGCGACGTTGATCGAGAATTCCGTCATCGACATCGGCCAGCCCGAACATTCGGCGGTCACCACCTGCGCCTATTGCGGCGTCGGCTGCACCTTCAAGGCGGAGATGCGCGGCGAGGAAATCGTGCGCATGGTTCCTTGGAAGGATGGCAAGGCCAATCACGGCCATAGCTGCATCAAGGGCCGCTTCGCCTATGGCTACGCGCTGCACCGCGACCGCGTGCTCTCGCCGATGATCCGCAAGAAGATTACCGATCCCTGGACGCCCGTGAGCTGGGAAGAGGCGATCAATTACGCGGCCTCGGAATTCAAGCGGATTCAAGCCAAACATGGGCGACTTTCGGTCGGCGGCATCACCTCCTCGCGCTGCACGATCGAGGAAACCTACCTCGTGCAAAAGCTGATCCGCGCCGGCTTTGGCAATAACAATGTCGACACCTGCGCGCGCGTCTGCCATTCGCCGACCGGCTACGGCTTGAGCCAGGCCTTCGGCACCTCCGCGGGCACGCAGGACTTCGACTCGGTGGAGGAAGCCGACGTCGTTCTGATCATCGGCTGCAATCCAACCGACGCTCATCCCGTCGTCGGCTCGCAGATCAAGAAGCGGCTCCGCGAAGGAGCGAAGCTTATCGTTGTCGATCCGCGCCGCACGGAACTAGTGCGCTCGCCCCACATCGAGGCGGACTTTCATCTGCCTCTGCGGCCGGGAACCAATGTCGCCATCGTCACGGCGATGGCGCATGTGATCGTCACGGAGGGTCTTACGAACGAAGCCTTCGTGAAGGAGCGTTGCGACTGGGACGAATATCAGGACTGGGCGGCCTTCGTTTCGGAGGAGCGCAACAGCCCCGAATCCGTCGAGAAATACACGGGCGTTCCGGCGGAACTCGTGCGCGGCGCGGCCCGGCTTTATGCGACGGGCGGCAACGCGACGATCTATTACGGCCTCGGCGTCACCGAACACAGCCAGGGCTCGACAACCGTCATGGCCATCGCCAATCTCGCGATGGCGACGGGCAATCTCGGGCGACGCGGCGTCGGCGTCAATCCGCTGCGCGGCCAGAACAATGTGCAGGGCTCCTGCGACATGGGCTCCTTCCCACATGAATTCCCCGGCTATCGCCACGTCTCGGACGACGCCGTGCGCCGTTCGTTCGAGGAAGCCTGGGGCGTTCCGCTCGACAGCGAACCTGGTCTGCGCATCCCCAACATGTTCGATGCGGCCATCGATGGGGTGTTCAAGGGACTCTATGTGCAGGGCGAGGATATTTTGCAGTCCGATCCCGACATCAAGCATGTGTCGGCCGGGCTCGGCGCGATGGAATGCGTCGTGGTGCAAGACCTCTTCCACAACGAGACGGCCAATTACGCGCATGTGCTTTTGCCCGGCGCGAGCTTTCTTGAAAAGGACGGCTGCTTCATCAACGCCGAGCGTCGAGTTCAGCGCGTGCGGCGCGTAATGAGCCCCAAGGCGAAATACGCGGACTGGGAGGCGACGCAGCTCTTCGCCCGCGCGATGGGCTGCGACTGGAATTACAGGCATCCAAGCGAGATTCTGGATGAGATCGCGCGCATGACGCCGGCCTTTGCCCATGTTTCCTATAAAAAGCTCGACGAGGTCGGCTCGGTGCAATGGCCGTGCAACGACGCCGCGCCCGAGGGCATGCCGATCATGCATATCGAAGGCTTCGCGCGCGGCAAGGGCAAGTTCGTTATCACCGAATATATCCCGACCGAGGAACGTTCGGGCCCGCGCTTCCCGCTGCTGCTGACGACCGGCCGCGTGCTCTCGCAATATAACGTCGGCGCGCAGACGCGGCGCACAGACAACAGCCAGTGGCACCCGGAAGACGTGCTGGAAATCAACCCGCAGGACGCGGAAATGCGCGGCGTGCGCGAGGATGATTGGGTGCGCGTGCAGAGCCGCGCCGGCGATACAACGCTGCGCGCGAGGATCACCGACCGCGTCGCGCCTGGCGTTGTCTACACGACCTTCCACCATCCGCTATGCCAGGTGAATGTCGTCACGACGGATAATTCCGACTGGGCGACCAACTGTCCCGAATATAAAGTGACCGCCGTGCAGGTGTCGCCGTCCAATGGCCCGACCGAATGGCAGGAGCGATATCGGATCATGGGGGAAAACAGTCGGCGCGTGGCGACGGCGAGCGAAGTGGGTTGAGGAGACATAACGTCCGTCCGGGAGCGTCGATAGTCGCCGTTCAAATCGAACGCGCGACGGACGCGCGAGAAAACAAGGTCGGATATGCGGACAACGGCGACCCGTCACGAGCTTGAGCGCCTGCTGGCCGACGACGTCCCTCATGGCGATCTGACGACCGAGGCCCTTGGCATAAGCGCCGTCGCGGGCGAGATGACCTTCGTGGCCCGGGACGCCATGGTGTTGGCGCTCGCCGAGGACGCGGCGGCGCTGATCGAACTGACCGGCTGCAAGGTCGATCTACACGCTGGCTCTGGCGATGCTCTTGAGCCAGGCGACCCGATCCTGACCGCGCGAGGCTTCGCTTCCGCGCTATTGCGTTCGTGGAAGGTGGCCCAAACGCTGATCGAGATCTGGTCTGGCGTGGCGAGCGCCGCGCGCGCCATCGTCGACGCGGCCAGGACGGCGTCGCCGCATGTCACGGTCGCCTGCACGCGCAAGACCACCCCCGGAACCAAATCTTTCGCAATCGCGGCCATTAAGGCGGGGGGCGCGAATGTGCATCGGTTGGGCCTGTCCGAGACGGTGCTGGTGTTCCCCGAACATCTGGTCTTCCTTGGCGACGAACCGCTCCCGGCGCTGGTCGCCCGACTCTCGCGCGTCGCTCCCGAAAAGAAGCTGATTATCGAGGTGACGACGATCGCCGCGGCGCTGACGGCGGCGGAGGCTGGCTTCGACCTGATCCAAGCTGAAAAATTCTCGCCCACCGAAATCTCGGCTCTGCGCGAGCAACTGGCGAGCGCCCGCCGCCGTCCCCTAATCGCGGCCGCTGGAGGCGTTAATGCCGAGAACGCGGCGGCTTATGCCACCGCTGGCGCCGATATTCTCGTCACCTCGTCGCCATATCTGGCGCGCCCGCGTGACGTGCAGGTGCGAATCTCGCGGCCGAATGCATAGGATCTAAAATTTCAACTCCAGCCAAGGCGGCGCGTTCCAAAGCATGTGCAATAGATATGCGGTCGTCGCCGGCGTTGACAGTCGTCGTCCCCGTCTTCCTCTCCCAAATGGTCCAGGCGCCAGGCCGCCGGGGCAAGGATTGGCGCGTTCGGCGATCCCATGCAGCGCATCTACGGCGTGGGGACCTCAACAGCACAGGGGCAGGCCGACGACGACCAGTGGGCTGCTTTCCAAGCGGCCGCGGATTTGTCGGAACCGCTCGACGTGCCGCATCGCTGGCGTGGCGGCGGCGAAGACCTCGGTGCCTGGATCCTTGAGAACCGAACCATCCTGGCCGCCGGCGGCAAGCTCCGTCTGACCGGCGCGTTACCGAGCGGGCTCAAGGTCGTATTCGCGGACGACACGGCGCAGAGAAACCTCGGCTTTTCAACTCGACGCCCGCAATCGTCGGAACCTTGACTCCGATTTTATGGGCGACCAGCCGCTGCTGATCTTGTCGCACCACAATGCGACGGTGCAGGCTATTCGAGCCTTCCTCGGCCCGGTCCATGCCGATCTGGGAGGGCCATACCCTGTCCGCGCTGCCAACCCTCTGCAAACCCGCAGACCGGGCTCGTAGAACTCGCACATCACAACGCCCACGCGAGGCGGCTGCCGCCCCGGCGCGCCATCAGCACGATTCACAAGGCCAAGGGAATTGAGGCGCCAAACGCCGTGATCATGCCGTGCGACAGCACTACCTTTCACCAGAAGGACCGTCGGCTTTTGGACATCGCGATCAGTCATGCAACCCGACGACTGACACTCGTTGTGTCTCGGTCTCACCTGAGCCCGATCATCGAAATTTGACGGATCGTTGGCTCCATCGAATCGCCCGGCGGTTGCGCAGAGCGTTCATCTCAACGTCGGCAGTGCATTTGTGTGTTGGCATGGCCATCACTTGAAGCGGATTTCCTGAGAGTCCTGCGTCGGGTCGCTCCAGTGAAAAACATAATCCAGCGTTGCTATTGCCAAGCAGGGCATTTGCAACAGTAGGCCGGTGAGTTCGTCCGATAAGTGTCACTTATCGGACCCACACAACTATACTTCTTAAGGTGTCAACATTGACTTAGCATTTATTTTTCGAATCGCTCATTGTGTTGTAGTTGCGATTGTGTCATCTTGTTTATAATCAATCCTTGGTCGGAAAAATTCGATGAGCACCCTCACACTCTCCGAACGCGTCGCAAAGAAGAAGAGACAGGACCTTCTGCATTCTCGCGAGGTCAAGAAGAATATCTGTGCGGCCTTGGAATTGACAGGCCTCGATCTCGCGGCCATCGACGAAGATCTGGCTCTAGGTCTGATCCTCGAATTGAAGAGCCGTCTGGCCGACCCGGGACAACGCGAAGCTGCGGCACAGCGGGGTGCGGAGGAAAATGCCTCGCTTGACGCCATCGTTTCCCGCCCGACCGATGCTCTCGAAGGGGAAAAGTCGGTGCCGTCGACTGCGGCTCCAGCGAAGCAGGCGACGCCTCATTCCTCGAAAAGCGAACCGATGACCATGCCGGTTTCCGACAACCGCGCGCCGGCTGACCCTTCCGCTCGGAAGGTTTCCCTCCAGCCTTCAATGGAGGCGCTTCTCGCGCCGACCGCTCCCCGCAACATGGCGCCGTTGATCGCCAACAGCATTTTCGCCGCTAAACAAGGCGCCGATGACAATCAGCCGGCGGCCGCCAAGCCGCCGGTCAATCCAGGGCCTAGCTAGCTCTTTCCTAAACGCCCGGCAATGCGTACTTGCTCTCGGTAAGCGAGCACATGGCTTGCGGTGCCCAAGTCAGGGGAACAAGAGGATTGTTGGGCCGACCCTTAGCTCCGCGATATTCGCCACCGGAAGGGAACTCATCGTTACACCTCGCAATCTTCTCCAGGTCGATTAACGCGTTGTCCGGCCGCTACCGGGTCGCTGCAGATCGCCCAGCGTGACAAGGAGGGAAATCCTGTGGCTTTCTTGTCGAACTAGACGCAGACGATCGTGCCATAGAGAAAGAGCCGAATGATTGCTCACTCCGCTAGCGAGCGCTCCATCTGTCCCTGTCGCCCTGCTCCTTCCGCTAGGTCCGGATGGCCACATCCTTGCCGACTTCCTCGGCGAAAACTGCCTTGGGCGCGCGGCGCACGCATCCCAGCATAGTCTTGGTTCCTCTCGGTCACAGCCAACGGCAGCATTTAAGGCAGACGGTGCGCGACTTGGTCACGGTGACAATCGCCTGGTGAATTCCAACATGATTTCGCCGCCAACAGATGAGCTTAAGCAAGTCCTTTCATGCGGCTTTTTGATCGTTGAAACGTTTTTGTGGCGCTCGGTAACGCCGATGTGGAGAAAAAGCGTCCACCACAAAAGTGTTACCGAGCGCCACAAAAAGCGAACTTTGTGAGAAGGTAACGGGGGACGTCGACCGCCGACGGAAATAGTCAATCGACTGACCGTTGCAAAAAATGAGAGAAATTTTCGCCGGCCATAGTGGAGCCTCCAAAACTCCACCCCTGTTTTAAATCCATGGCGACGCTTCGCGTCACCGCTGCCGCTGAAACTTGTCGTGGGCTTTCGTCGTATCCGTCCGGGAGCGGCCGCCTTCCGACGATGGCTGATTTGGGGACCAGATCGCTTTTAGGACTGCTCTTACGAGCATGCTTAAGAGTTGGTCATGGCCCATTCTGTTTTGCTGACGGGCCCAGACCGTCGCCGTTCCTGGTCCGATGTGGAGCGCTGGGAAATTTTGGCGCAAGCCTTCGCGCCGGGCGCGATCGTCGCTGCCGTGGCGCGGCGGCGCGAGACGTCGAGCGGGCTCCCTTACACTTGGCGTCGCAATGCGCAGCGCGAAAGGGGCGCTCAATTTCCGCGCGCTCGTCACCGGCGATCAGCAGCCTGCGGAGCAGCGGAAAATTCTATCGGAGCCTGCGATTGTCACAGATCTCCCGGGCGCACGCGGGTCAGCATCAGCGCGACGGCGAGCGCTGATTTGATTGCAGCGGCATTGCGGGGCTTGCGATGATCCCAATCCCCAGTGGCGTTCGAGATTGGATCGCGACGGGCCGCACGGATATGAGGCGCGGCATGCAGGGACTCGCGCTTCAGGTTCAGCAAGGACTGATGCGTGATCCCCACGCGGGCGATCTTTGCTTCACTTTTCCTGCGGTCGCCGCGGCGATCAGACGAAGTTTCTCTGGCGCGACGGCGTCGGAATTTCACTTTACGCCAAGCGATTGGACTGCGGAAAGTTTATCTGCCCATCGGCCTCCGATGGCGCCTTGTCGATCTCGGCCGCGCAGATGGCCTACATGCTGGAAGGAATTGACTGGCGAAATCCGCAACTGACATGGAGGCCGAAGAGCGCTGGGTGAGCATGAAAAAACTTGGTGTCGGACGCATTTTAGGGCGCACAAATCTGCAAATTTATGATTCGCTGCGTTGCATGGATTCCGCTCTTGACGCTCCTGCCGACGATATCGCCGCCCTGAAAGCGGCGTCGCTCCTCGAGCGCGCGAACGCCCTTGAGGTCGCCGCGGAATTGGCCGTCGCCCGGGCCAAAGCGTCCGAGGACGTGGCGCTGATCGCGCAGCAGAAGCTGCGGATCGGCAAGTTGGAGCGCCAGGTTTACGGACAACGGTCGGAGCGCTCGGAGCGCTTGGTCGATCAGTTGGCGCTGACGTTCGAAGAGCTGGAAGCCAGCGCCACG
This sequence comes from uncultured Alphaproteobacteria bacterium, assembly GCA_963699455.1. Taxonomy (GTDB): domain Bacteria; phylum Pseudomonadota; class Alphaproteobacteria; order Rhizobiales; family Beijerinckiaceae; genus Methylocystis. The sequence continues at coordinate 330,077 of CAVOTY010000006.1, forward strand.
GAGGACGAACTGGCGGCGGAAAAGGCCGTCACCAAGTCGACGAACGTGCGCGGATTTACGCGCAAGCGTCCCGACCGCAATACGTTCCCCGACCATCTTCCCCGCGTACGTGTGGTGATCGCGCCGCCGACGGCGTGCGCGTGCTGCGGCGGCCACCGGCTGCGCAAGCTCGGCGAGGACGTGACGCGAACGCTGGAGTCGCAGCCGCGCCAGTGGAAGGTGGTCGAGACGGTGCGGGAAAAGTTCTACTGCCGGGACTGCGAGAAGATCACGCAAGCGCCGGGGCCGCTCCATGTCGTTGCGAGGCGACGGGCGGGACCGAGCCTGCTGGCGATGATCGTGTTCGAGAAGTTCGGCCAGCACCAGCCTTTGAACCGCCAGGCCGAGCGCTATGCCTTGGAAGGTGCGCCGATCGCGCTGTCGACCATGGCGGACGCCGTGGGATCGGTCTGCGCGGCGCTCGCGCCGATCCTTCGCCTGGCGGAGGCCCATGTGATGGCGGCCGAGCGGCTGCATGGCGACGATACGACCGAACTCCAAAATGGGCACGAGGTGCCTGGAAAAATAGGTCGCCTTTCGAACGCAGTCACCGTGCTTTCTCTCATGGCGACGACGCACTTCGCGACCGCCGGCAAGCTTGGCGACATTGTTTCACGCCGCTGTAATCCGACCATGGAACGACCACTTCCTTATGGGCTAGCCTCCCCATGATTGGCCCTTCGATGGATCAATAATTTGACCTGCCGCCCCAAGCTTCGATGGCACGGTAAGCGCCGAGCTTTTTTTGTGTTTTGCGCTCCGTTACACATAACAATAAAAAGCCGCCGGCGTTCGCGGTCTAAGGGCTGTTAGTGGCGCGCCGCGCTCCTGTCTCGATGTCGCAAAATCACTTCGATCATCCTCCTGAGCCGCCGCACGGAGCCTCCACGCCATTGCCGCGCCAGAACGTCCCGCTCCAATTGCGAAACTGGCGCGAACCATCGCGAGTCGACGCCAAGATTCCCGGAAATATCCGCGATCACCGGCGCGATCAAAGCGTCGAGATCGCCAAGCCGCGGCGAAGGGAATTCCGTGATCCGCATTCGATCTTGAAGCGGCGGCGGCAAAGGTTCAGTGCGATTGGCCGTCGCGATGAAACTTACCGCTGCGAGGTTCAATTCGACCTGGAGCGCTGGATCCATATAAGCGGCCGCACTTTCAGGCTCTAGGAAGCCGAGTAGACTGTCCCACAACCGCCCATAATCCTGACGCGTCGCGGCCTTGTCGATCTCGTCCACGAGCACCATTGGATTGGCGATCTTGTATCTACTTATCGCGAGAAAGGCATGACAGGGCTCGGCCGTATGCCAACGCCGTTGAGTTCCGCCGAATGCGGCGCCATCAGCCGAACTGCCGTCGGTGCGCCAAAGGCCCACACGAAGAAGCTGCGCCAGCCGTCGCACGAACCTCGTCTTGCCTCCGCCTGGTTCGCCGACGAAAAGCAGCGGCTGAAGCCTCACATGTGGCTTTCCAATCAGGTCGCCTAGGACGTAGTCAATGAGTTGCTGCGCGTAGGGGAATTCAAACAACAAGCGCGCACGAACATCTGCAAGGCGCGGCGTTTCGACCAAGGGCAAAGCAGCGTTTATCGTCGCCTCATGGCCTCGAACGATCTCCCGAAGCTTCGACGCTTTCAGTTCACTTTCAGGCATCGAACAAATGACGACATGTCCATCCGGTACATCGATTACATCAATTTCGCCGTCGTCTTGCTCTCGGTTTGACGCCTCGCTCGCTTTTCGCAGGGCGGCGAGCGGACTCGTCTCTTGCTGAGCGTGCGCTGCGTTCGAAGCTTCCTCGATCACGTAACGTGTCAAGTCGCCGGCCAGGATAGCAGCGGTTTAAATCGCTGGATATCCGGAAAAATGCCGCATGCGTTTAATCGCAGTCGGCAGAGCCGCCCAACCCAACGCGATCTGTTCGAGTTCGACCCGCAGGCGTGATGGAGCATCGACGGGGAGAGAGCTAAGGGACGCGAAAAGCGCGTCCGCGACGATCTGATGATCCTCACGGTTCTGTGCAACGTCAACTGTGCGCAAACTCAACATCCGCACCGTTACGGCAATCGAGCGACAAGTGGGCGCGTCATTGCGCACCGCCAGCCGGTCAAGCGCCTTTGCGAGGCGAGCGCCGGCTGCCTGACTGGGTTTTCGTGCCCAACGCGCCGCGCTGGATTTACGGCGCGGAGCGTGTTCGGCTATATCGGCGGCAAGTCGCGCGGGGAGCCTTTCATGCCGATCCTTAACAAGAATTGCATAGCGAGCCACGCGTGGTAGACGCAGGATATCTGAATCCGCCTCCGCGCTTTCGGCCGCGATCCCTTCCGCGAACACGTCTAAATCGGTCGTGGAGTGGTTGAGATCATCTTCGATCATTGGTCCCTCCCGTGATCAAGAGCCGGACGACCGAGGCGATAAAAGCGAGACCAAGTTCTCACCCAGTCGGAGGAGAGAACAAAAATCTCCGTCGTGACGATCGCTGGTCGGTCACCAAGGCGTGGATGCCCCACGACACGACCCGTGAGCGCCAAACGCGAAACGGCGATCGGCTCCCAATGATCGAGAATCGGTGCGGAGGTGAGGTCGGCTTCACTCGGCGCGTGACCTTTTGCGATATGCGCGAGATCTTCCGCCAGCTTGCGGGACTTGGCGACGGCTGACGCCGCATCGTCGCCAATGAATCGGATACTCATGACACAAACTCCTTACTGTTAAGTCGAATAAGGCGGCGGGCGATGCTTCGTATCGTTTTGCTCGAAGAGCGGGTGGACTGGATGAATCGCTGTCGGAGCGACAGCTCCGTCAGCGAATGGAGAAATTCTGGGCTCGATCAACGGGGGCGTTGACATTCGCGTCGGACCACGACGCGAAGCCGACGCCCCCAACGCGGACGATAGGCGCGACGCTTGTCGCGCCGTTTCTGCGGGTCGGCGGACCCACGCATTTCCTCGAAGGTCAGCATCGCCCATTTGTCCGCCAATTCGTTGGCCCGTGTCGTGCCGATCCGTCGACGTAGCGCATGCGCCAACACATCGCGGGCCGCCGCGTCACCATCGAGCGCCACAACAACGACGGCCGACATGGCGATATCAAGCAAATCTCGGGACGCACTCGGATTCCAGATCACGCGGATGGCAACCGCTATTGCCGCCGCGGCATCCCCGCGAGCAGCCCGAGGCCAATCCTCATCGCCGAGGATTCCGAGTCCGACGAGATGACGGCGCAACGCCTTCATCTGCGAGTGACCGAGGTGCTGAGGCGGCGTTTCGCGCCACCAGGAGAGCGGCGACGCCGTCGCCACGTCGGTGTGATTGATTGATTTCGTTCTGGGATTCATGACAAAGATCTCCGGTTCGCAAACGACAAGTGCTCGTTGGTTGGTCCTAAGGCGATGCGGACTAAGGTAAGGTGTGCGAGCTGTCGGCCTGCAATGACAAAGGCGAGGTTTTCCGCATTTGCCTTGGACAATAAGTTCGCCTTAGTCAGTTCGTGCCGCGGTTTGCTTCGGTTCATTACAGTCGACCGGTGTTCTGCCGCCGTGGCGCTGGCCGGGGATGACGGCCGGTCGAAAGCCTTCCGTCGGCTGGCGCCGCTGTCGCGACAGCCTGATCGCGCACGATCACGCGTGGGCGAGGCGCAAGTCGTTGTGCGTGGTCTGGAGCTTCGGTCGCGCCATTTGCGTGGTTGGGCGCCCGATTTGCTTGAACATTTCTGTCTCGATCGAGAGCTGCCATCACGGGACGCAGCAGGTCGTTCATCCGCCCGTCCAATTCGTGGCGCAAGGCGTCGCTCATGGCGTTGATTTTCGCAGTGGCTGGCACGTCGAGAAAGTTGTCGAGATCGTCACCGTGCAAAACGAGATCGTTGGCGAACCCCGCCTGACCCAGCCAATCGACCAGCGCCACGGCGCTGAGTTCGATGCGCAGAAACCCCTGTTGACGCAGCCAAGACGCGAGCGTGAGATCAACGGCGCGGATTTCCCGCTCCATCCTCCTGCGCTTGACGGGCTCGGTCGCTCCGCCACCTCGCCGGACCTGAAGCGCACACGCCCAAGCGCCGGGGTCATCCACCGCAAGAACATCGGCGTCGAAATGCCCAGCGATGTCGTTGGGATCGAACGTCAGTAACCTGTCGCGATTGAGCGCGTAGTCGGACGAGGCGACAAAGGCGAGCGCCGTGCGCGTGAACGGAACTTTGATGCGTTGCCACACATCCAGGCCACCCTCGACAAGCGCCTCGGCGATTGCGGATTCAACGAGAGGGCCGTGCCTTTTAACGATCGATGAGCAGGTCGAGACCAGTCGCGATAGCGCCGGGTCGAGTAGCGGCTCTGACGGAAAGCTTGCCGCCGCCGCACCCATGACGGCCTGGCGTGCGGCTTGCGCAAGAGCGGGGCTGCACCGAACGGGTTCGGGGTGGTTAGCTTGGGGATGGATGGCGCTTACGGGCATGTCTGTCTCCTTTGTCGCTGTGACATGCCCACAGAAGACCATCAAATACCCAGTGAGTCATCAAAGAACCGGTGGTATGGTTAAGCAATGACAAATGATTCGATCCCACGGCTGACCGCCTCACAACTCCGTGCCGCTCGCGGCTGGCTCAATCTTTCGCAACGCGAACTAGCTCACACGTGTCTTGTAAACGTGAAAACGATTGCGGATTTCGAACGCGGCGCATCCGTGCCATACGACCGGACGCTGCGCGATATTCAGCGCGCCCTCGAAGACCGCGGCGTCGAACTGATGTTCGAAAACAACATCGGTGTGGGAATACGGACGCGGGCCTACTTTTAGATTGGACATATTTGGCCGGCGTCGCGAGGGTTATGGAAAAGCTAAAAAGCACGAAAACATTTTGTCCGCTCAAAATCCTATTGTGCGGATGCCGCTATCAAAGGATCGCGCTAGACAAGCGAAACCGGCAATCCCCCCGGCTCTCCCGAGGGACGATGATGGAGACGGTTCAATCACCGAACGCTGCTGCGGGAGCCTCGGCGCAAGACGCGATAGTGTCGGCGAAGTCCCTGATGGCTTCTGCGCGGTTATCGTTTTGATCTTGGCGCGAACGTTGCCATATGAACTGGGAGTAGCAGGCGCGCCACCGCGTTTGGGACCTCGCGCATAAGACGCGTCAATTGGTCGAGCAAAACGCAACCCAGGACGGCCTCGGATTAGTTACGAAAAGCGTCACGTTCGATGTGAAGACGCCGGAGGCACTCCGCTCCGACAAAGGTTCGGACGAAGGAAAGGTCTTCAACCTCGTTCGCGGGCTGCAACGGGAGATCGACGAGGACGCAGACGCGGCGCCGGTGCTCCAACCCCTCAAGGATCGCGCCGAGCGTATCCTGAAGGACCTCGAAAACCGCAAAACAACGGGCTTAGCTGCATTGGACCTTGTGGCGGCGCGCGCCGCGGAGAGAGATGCGGCGGCGAAGGCCGCGGCAGATACCGGGCTTAATCCGAAGGCCTTCGCCGCATTCTGGACGCTACGCGACAATCCGGTCCTCCGTGATTGCGGGGTTGATCCTCTTTCCCTGGCCAAGGAAATCGAGAAGCTGCTTGGTCGGTTTCCGAGCGCGAACGTCAATTCCGATGAGCAGCGGCAGCTACGCGCGATGCTTTATCGACTGCTGATCGCCCTGCCGAAAGAGGCGCGCGCCGCTCTGGTGGATGCAATTATCGCCAACGTTCTGGACTAGCGAATTGTCAATGGCGAGCAAAGCGTCAGATCAGGATGCGGCACTTCGTCACCGTGTCGATCGATGGGCGAGCAAGTTGAAGGTCAGGCCGCTCAGATTGCGCGTGCAGCGAATGACCCGAAAATGGGGATCGTGCTCCTCTGCTGGCACTCTCACCCTCTCATCCGATCTCGCCGCCGAGCGCGATCATTTTCAAGATTACGTGATCGTCCATGAACTTTTGCACCTGCGGGTGCCGAACCATGGGCGTTTATTCAAGGCGTTGATGACGGCCTACGTTCCGGGCTTGCGGCTGCTGGAAGAATCGCGTCGGACGGCGCCCGCGAGGAGGAAAACGCTCCGAGCAAAGGAGAAGAGTTAAGCGCTGGGCGTCCCAATTCGCGCTCAACCGCTTATAAACTCAGAGCATGAGGCTCCCCTCGCCGGTGACGATCCATAACTCGGCGTTCATTGCCAATTCGACGATGTCATGAACGAAGATCAGGTTCGAGGCCGCCTAGAAAAACAGACGCGCTGAACTCCGGCGTCAGCTTGCCGGGTGCTACACATGAGTGCTACACAGCATCGAAAGTGCGGCAGAAAAGTTTGTGTTTTCATGTGGTTGATCGCTTGTCCTAGCTTAGCATAGAATCCTCCCGCCCCAGCCACTGAATTTTTGGGGTAGCGAGTCGATGGCTGCCACTTTCCTAATTGCGATACATTCCCAGGGCGCGCATGTTTACAACAAGTTGAGACGGTCCGCGGCCAAGCTCCTTGGATCGCTTCGAAGACTTCCATTCGGGGTAGCCGTTCCCTCCAGCACTATCGGCGGCGAAAGGACCCCTGACCTTACGACGAATTAAGCGCTCCTTCCTTTTCTTTTTTGCGCATTTCCCGTTCCGTTAGTTTTCTAAAGCGTTCGATTTCTTCGAGCAACATCAGTCCGGCAATGACGGCGCAACGATATGCGCCAAGAACGGCCATTCTAGCGACTGGATTACCTTATCAAGATCCTCAATGGGCACGGGTTCGGGCGCGCGCTTTGTCCCGTAGCGTCGGCCCGTCCCGGTTTCAGCGTGGCCCATCAGAGCGTCGGCGATGTGCTTGGGGACGCCGAGCTTCTTCAACGCGTCCTTGAAATTGTGACGAAGGGAGTAAAGGGTTTTCTCTTCGTCGGTGATTTCGAGTTCCCTGCGGCTGAAAGGGCTCCAGAATGCTGAGAAATTGGAGGCTACGAGACGAGTGTTTCCGCCTTTGGCTTCCACGGCGCTCCAAAGCGTGCGCCACCCGTTCCGCTCAGCCCGATCGACCAGCGCGGTAAAACCGATTTCCAGCAGCCTTTTCCGGATAGGCATATACCTGCGGCGAGCGACCTCTTTGGTATGCCGTCCTCCGGCGTTGGTGACGTTGAAACATAAGATGTCCGTGCCGGGGTAGGGGACGATGGTGTCTGGCCCAAGCTGGATGATCTCCGAACTGATTAGGCCGTGCGCGCATGAAATCAACGGCAGCCAGAATTGCAATTCGGCTCCGGCCTTCACGCGATCAAATAGCGGGCCGCCCCCGAAGATCCTGTGGCCGAATATTCGATCAAGCTCGGCAGCGTTGTAAGGCTCCCTGTTGTCTTCGTCATCGGGTGTATCAAGAAAGATGTTTCCGCGGACCGCGTTGTCGATCCATGCGTGTGATTCCGCAGTCGCGAGGAGGGTCGTGATAAGTGAGCATTTCTTGTTGATCGTTGTGACCTCGTAACCGCTACCGTTCACGAGATGCGACCGGAAAGAGATAACATGCTTGCGTGTGATTTCTCCGATATCAGTAATATTTTGCGTTGTCTGGAACAACTCAATGGTGTTGCTCATTTCGCGCAGATATTCATCGCGGACTGGCTTTCTAGACAGTTCGCGATCTTTTTTCCATTGCGTCTGACAATCGCTTAAGGTCTTTCCGGCCATGGAGACTTGAGGGCCGGGTGCAACAAGAGCGGCGGCCGATCCGGCGATAGCTGCTTGGACAGGTTCGTTCTTACGCCAACGACCAACAACGCTGTCCGGATGGATGAAGGAAACTGCTTCGCCGCGATCCCTTCGAAAGAAGATATCTATGACGTTCAGTTCGGCCCGAAGGCATGCAGCCGCGAAAGGCAGTAGCGCCTCCGAAGTGGGCAGCATCGACACGCCAATGCGGCGGATGACGGCATTGATCTTGCCGAGTCTTTCTTGCGCATACTCGCCAACGGTCAGCGCCTGGAAACGCCGGTTGAGGTCGATTTGCGTTTGATAGAAGGCATCATCGGACCAATGGTCGGATTGGCGCCCCTGTTCACCCGCCAGGGCCGCGCCCTTCAAACGCGGCAGTCGGCGTTCCAAGTCGTCTTGAACAAGGCGCGCCTCGAACCATCGCGCGACCTCCTCCCAATCGGCCGCGGTCCAGTCTGAAATGTCGCATAGGTCGAAAGCTACTCCCAGTTTGGCGCGGACCTCGGCAAACTGCAGCTCGACGGCGTCGTTGAGTTTGGCGGCTTCGGACAAAGCCCGCGCTTTATCGCGCGTGCGGAGAGATCGTTGAATGCGCGAGACTTTGAACGCCGAAGCAATGTCGTCGGGTATACGACGAACATATTGGTAGACGTCGCCGCGTTTGGTGACGTGGATTGGGAGGGCCATTTCTTCGTCCATGTTATGCAATATGTTATGCACTCGGCTTGCTTGCAAGCCGGCTGGACGACAGACATTCGTTGATTTTCTATGAGAGCGACCCTTGTCGAGGGTGGTTTGGCGCGCCCAAGGGGATTCGAACCCCTGTTTTCGCCGTGAAAGGGGGATAACTGGCACTTTCGCGAACTCCAGCGAACGGCGAGACGCCTTGAATGTCTTATAAAATATGCCGTGCACGGTCTTGTTAGTTCATTAACGTTCGTCTATGCATATTGGGCACGAGTTGGGCACTACCGAAAAGGCGCTCGCCAATGGCCCGCACAGTCAGAGACACGAACCTGGAAAAAGCTGCGGCGCGTTCCCGCCTCGAAGCGCGCCGGAAGCCCTATTGGCGCGTGCTGGAAAGCGGACTGCACATCGGCTATCGCCGCACGAAGGAAGGCGGTGGCTCTTGGGTCGCTCGCCGATTTGTGGGTGACGGAAAATACAAAGAGTGCGCCTTCGGGATAGCTGATGATCTACAGGCTGCGGACGGCGTGACGATCCTCAGCTTTTCCGACGCCCAAGCCAAAGCGCGGGAATGGTGGAAAGCCGCCCAGCGCGCCGAGCTTGGGTTGGCTCCCGTGGGCGGACCCTACACCGTCGCCTGCGCGCTCGATGCCTATTTCTCTGAGCGCGAGCGGCGTGGATCGAAGGGGCTTGACAAGGATCGCGCCGCCGCGCGCGTGCGCATCCTGCCGGCGCTTGGAGACACGGAACTATCGAGACTGACGACAAAGCGCATTCGCGACTGGCACGCTGGTGTTGCGACCGCAGCGAAGTTCGTCAGGGCTCAACGAGGCGCGCAAGAGAGCAAGAGCCAACCCGTGGGTGACTTGGACGCCGACGACGTGCGGGCGCGGCGCGCCACGGCGAACCGGACGCTTACCGTCTTGAAGGCCGCGCTAAATCATGCCTTCCAAGAGAGCCGCGTGGCGTCGGACGAAGCTTGGCGTAAGGTCAAGCCGTTCCGCGAGGTAGACGCTCCAATCGTCCATTATTTGACCGATAGCGAGTGTCGCCGGATCGTGAACGCCTGCGACGGCGCGTTCTGCAACATCGTCAAGGGCGCGTTGCTAACTGGTTGCCGCTACGGTGAATTGACCAGGATGCGCGTGAGTGATTTCAACGTCGAGGCCGGGACTATCACCGTGCGCGAGTCGAAATCTGGCAAGTCGCGGCACGTCGCCTTGACGGACGAGGGCCGGTCGCTCTTTTACGAACTGACCGTTGGTCGCACAGGTCATGAACTGGTTTTCGTCCGGGACGATGGCAAGGCTTGGGGTGCATCGCACCAGCAGCGGCCATTGGAAGCGGCGAGCGTCCGCGCCAATATCGAACCAGCCCCGACATTCCACATACTTCGTCACAGCTATGCCAGCGCGCTGGCGATGCGGGGCGTTCCAATGGGCGTCATCGCGGCGCAGCTCGGGCATTCGGACACGCGCATGACGGAACGCCACTATGCTCATTTGTCGCCGAACTATGTCGCCGAAACAGTTCGCGCCGCCTTGCCAAGCCTTGGCATTGTCACTAGCGCGAATATCTCCCCAATGAAAATGAGGGCGGTGAAGTGAATGCGGTGCTTATTGATGGGGAGAAGGCGCTCTATGGCGAGCGGCCACGTCGCGATGGATTAAGCCAGAGGCAGGCAGTATCCTGAAATTCCAGAATTCACGCGGAAATCCTTCCGCCTGAAAAGTGACCGGGCGAGGCGCGGGAACGCCTCACACGGTCTGTCCCAACCGAAGGAAACTCGATTATGGACATGATTACGATAGCACAAATCGGAAGAACTCCGAACCTCGAAATTCTCGTCAGCGAACTTTGCGCGGTCGATGGTGAATTGTCGCGAACTTGGTCGAGCGGCGGCGTCGCCGAGCACCAAGCCGCCTATGCGCGGCATTGGGAGCTTCGCGAGACGATCAACGCCACCCCTGCCAGGACGGCGGGCGCGCTGCTGGCGAAGCGGCAGGCGTTTGAAATCGCGCTCGCGCTCGACGAAGACTTCGAATGCCACACGCTGGGCTCCGCGCGCGAATTGGCGCGGTCCATCATTGCGGACGCGATGGTCGTGACGAGCGCGGGAGTTGGCCAATGAAAACCGCATTTATCCTGATGGCGCAATACGATGGCTTGGCGGTCATCCCGATTGAAAGGGTGTCGAAAGACTATTTTCCGCACCTGAACGCAACCGGGCTCGTTGGTAAGATCACGCGAGGGGAAATCGCCTTGCCGCTCGTTCGCATCGAGTCTGGCCAGAAGTCAGCGCGCGGCGTTCATATCAGCGACCTCGCAGCCTGGATCGACGCGCGGCGGGCGGCTGCTATCAAAGAGCTTGGGCAGATGACCGAGTAAGGCGTCCGATTTCCGTCTTACCAATGGACGCGCGGGGATAGGCCGGCCAGTCGACAAGCCGAGAGCGCATCGCTCGGCTTCCCCGCGTTCAATCTTGGTGCTTGCGGATGCGCGCGATGGATGAAATTACCCAAGAAGACTGGGGCGAAATTCTCACAGCAGAATGGTCTCGCCCTTTCATATCGCTGTCTGGCGCGGTGTGGTGGATCGCGACAGGTGGCGAGGCTCGCGATTGCGAGGATGATGAACTCGAAAATGCGTCCAGGCGGCTCATTGAGGCTGCTCGGAACGGAGAGATTGCGGTATTCGGTGTTGACGCGGACGACGACCGTAATAAGCCAGTTCCCGCCGAACGCCTTCCAATCAGAGCGATGTCGTTTACTGGTGACGCTGGCGATGAAGACTTGCTCTTTGGCGGGCCAAAAGCCGAGCAGCGGCCCGCTGTGGTGTTTTGGATGTCCGGTTTACAAAATGATTGGCAAGACGAAGGCGGCGATAACATCGCGACGATATCCAAGACTCTCTGGCGCAGGCTTTCTGTGAGGAAAGCGGATTTGTGCGCAAAATGGCCGCGATCCAATCTATCTGCGGCGCTTCTCATGCTTGGAGTTGATGGACGGGAGGCTGCAACCTCGCCCGTCATCGAGACGCCAAGGCCTGCGAAAAAGCCAAATAAGGATGAGATTATCGCGGCTTGGCTGACCGATCGCTACCCTACTCGCCCGAGCATGACGAATGTCGAGCTTGAGGAACTGTTTAGAAAAGACAGCCAGACAATCGGGAGTTTCAGCTCACGCACTTTCAGTAAAGCTATTGCTAAAGCCTATGCAAAATAGCGCAGAACCGCGCAACGCGAACAGTTGCATGGTATTGCGCAAGATACGCCTGACTATAACCGATAGACCGAATTTGTTCGCCGGAGAAAGCACGCGAACGAAGGGGGTCACATGCCGATTAAAGAGAAGACAGCACTCGCCACGATCCTTGATCGCCTCGAAGCTGGAAACCTTACCATTGCTGAGGTTTGCGCGCTCGCCAATCGCGGTAAGACCGGATTTTACGCCGACCTGAAAGCTGGCCTCGTCACGATCCGCAAGGTTGGACGCAAGAGCGTTGTGCCAGGACCGATAGCCAAGCGTTACATTGCTGGCGAGCCCCTTTCCCCGCTTGGGGAGGCTTGAGCTATGAGCCGCCCAATCAATAACGTCAAAACGAAACAACCCCGCGCCGTGGTGGGCGCAGGGTTGAGCAGAGATTTTTCTAACGCAGGGCAAGGCACTTCTAGCACGACACCTTCGAAAACGGAAGCCGCGATAGCGGAATTGCGCGCCGGTGTTGAAGCAGCTTTCGCGGCGGCTGACAAAAACCTGTTGGGCGGCTTTGAAGAAATTCACGCGGTTCTTCATCCGTTTTTCCGCCGTGAACACTTCGTCGGCTGGCCAGTTTTGCATAAACAGGCTTGTCCACTCAAAGCCGCCGAGCGCCAATGGTTTTTGGATGAAATCCTTGACTTAACAACAGCCGCTTGGAGCCGTGGAGTTGATAGCCGCGTCATTCAAAAAATCGCTTACGCCCCGATCCTAGCGGCTGAGCGCGAGGCACACGCCAGATCATGCCGCCGCGCCGTAAATCTCCAGGCTCGCCGCGCTAAAATTGCGTCGGAGATGCGCGATGCAATGCGTGAAAATGGAGGTCGCCGATGAGCGCGCCTTCGGTGACTCACTTGGACGAAAAGCCCATCACGGACCGATCCTTGCCTGGAGCGCCGCCATCGCATCCCACATCGGGCAACGTTGCATCCGCGCTGCGGCTCGCGAACGCTGGATTGCGCATCTTCCCGTGCAGCGACGACAAGAGACCGCTGGGCGGCATTCGATGGCGCGACGAGTTCGACCAGCGACGCGGCAAAGATCGCGGCGTGGTGGCGTCGCTGGCCTGACGCGCTTGTCGGGATCGACGCGGGCAAGAGCGGCCTCGTTGTCATTGACGCGGACCGTCACGCCTGGGCGGCGGATGGCGTCGCGGCGCTTCAAAAAGTGGTCGGAGCACCGCTACAATCGCTGGGTTGCCCGGTTGTGGAAACGGCCGGCAACGGCGTTCATCTATATTTCCGCGCGCCAGAGGGCGAGACGTTCGGTAATTCAGCGGGAAGTCTTCCGGCTGGCGTCGACGTTCGAGGTATGGGCGGATATGTCATCGGCCCTGGCTCTACCCGCGCGGATGGCTCGTCTTGGGCGACGTGGCACGGATCGCTTGGGCTAGCGGAAGCGTTCCAAGCTGGCAAAATTCCACCGTTGCCGGAAAGGATTTCCACGCTAATTCGGACGCGGCGCGCGGACAACGCCATGCCGAAATTGGCGGAAGCGCCGCAACCGACCGCGCCCTTGAGAGACGCTGGGCGACGCGAGCGCGCTTTTGCAATGGCGGCGCTTGAACGGAACGCCGCCGAATTGGCAGCGACAGGCGATGGTGGGCGAAATGTGGCGCTCAATTCGATTGCTTACAGAATGGGACGAATGTCCATCGTCGGTTGGATCGACGCTCCCGCCATTCGCGCCGCGCTCTTGGCGGCGTGCGAAACCAATGGTCTGATTGCCACAGACGGCCAACGCGCGTTCGACGCTTCGTTCCGAAGCGGCATGTCGGCTGGCGGCAAGGACCCGCACCCCGCATTGGTTGACCATCGATTTGCGAATGACGACGCGGAGTTGCAGGCGCTTGGTGATCAGATCGCGCAAAATTTGGGCGCAAGCGCCAAAGTCGCAACTGTCGCAACTGTCGCGGGTGTTGCTGAGGCCCCGCGCCCGCTGTTCAGGGCGTTGCCGCAGGCGTCGCCATATCCCGTTGACGCTCTCGGCTCCATTTTAGCGCCGGCAGCGCGCGCGATTATTGACCGTATCCAATGCCCAGATGCGCTGGCGGCGCAAAGCGTCTTGGCCGCTGCGAGCCTCGCGGTTCAAGCCCATGCGGACGTTGAAATCCCAGCGACGGGACACGTAAGGCCGATTAGCATCTTTGTGATTTCCGTGGCAGCCAGCGGCGAACGCAAGTCGGCGGCGGATGGGGAAGCTTTATGGTCTGTCAGGAAGCGTGAGAAGGCGCTGCGTGAAACTTACGTCGCCGAAGTGCCGGAATATCTCAAACTCAAAACGGCTTGGGACGCGGCGCGCAAGAAGGCGCTCGATGGAGGTAAGGACGACAAGCACGCCACAAAGGCCAAACTCGACGCTGTTGGCGACGAACCGCCCAAGCCACTCGAACCCATGCTCACCTGTGGTGAGCCGACATTCGAAGGCCTCTGCAAGCTTCTCGCCTCTGGCCAGCCCGCAATGGGGATTTTCAGCGACAAGGGTGGCTCCTTCATCGGCGGCCACGGCATGTCACCAGACGCAAAGCTGCGAACGGTCGCCGGCCTATCTGGCGTATGGGATGGCGTCCCAATCAAGCGCGTGCGCGCGCTCGACGGTTCAAGCATCATCGCGGGGAAACGGGTGGCCGTCCATTTGATGGCGCAGCCTGAGGCCGCCGCGCATATGCTTACCGATCCCGTGTTGCTCGACCAGGGCTTTCTCAGCCGCCTGCTCGTGTCCGCGCCCGCCTCGACGGCAGGCACTCGGATGCAGCGCACGCCAGACATTGCTTCCGGCGTAGCTCTAAGCCGCTATCACGCCCGCATCCTGTCAATCCTCGAACGCCAGCCGACGATGGCGCTAGACATGAGGAATGAACTCGATCCGCGCGTATTGCGCTTCACCCCCGACGCAGCGCAAGCATGGCGCGAATATGCGGATCATGTGGAGCGTCTACTCGCGCCGGGGCAACCCCTGGATACAATCCGGGGCTTTGCAAACAAACTGCCAGAACATGCAGCGCGTATCGCAGCAGTCCTTACGTTGATCGAAAACATTGAAGCGATGCGCATCGATAGAGAGGCGTTCGAGCGTGCCGTTCATCTAGCCGAATATTACACACGCGAGGCGCTGCGACTGTTTGGGGCCGGTTACGCGAGCCCTGAATTGCAACGGGCGGCAAAGTTACTCGATTGGCTCAAGACATCTTGGGGCGAGCCGCTAATCAGCGTTCGCGCCATCGTTCGCCTCGGACCGAACTCTATCCGCGATACCGCGACAGCCAAGGCGGCGATAAAGGCGCTCGTCGAGCACGGCTGGCTCGCGCCTCATGTCGGAGGGGCTGTGGTCGAAGGGCAGAGCGTCCGCGAAGCCTGGAAAACCATTCGGGAGGGCGGAAAGTGAGCGCGCTATTCCCCAGCTTCTTCGATAGCCGAAAATCGGATGCTACCCCTGCGACAGTTGCGACAGTTGCGACAAACGCGGGTTCCGATGGCGAACTGTCGCAACTGTCGCAACTGTCGCAGGAGGGCACGGCGAAAATCGACCGAGAAACGAAGCCGTTTGTCGCAACTGTCGCAACTGTCGCAGGGCGGGACTGTGAAAAACTGACAATGGACTGTGCCGAGATTTCCTCGCCGAGCGCCGTGTCGGCGACATCGTGGCAGGCTCGCGCCGCCGTTCTCGAACAGTCTGGCTTGCCGAGTGAATGGGCTGAGACTGTCGCCCGTCTGCTCATCGGCCCGCCTCCGCGCGGCTTCGATCACTCTCGGTGGTCGCGCGCCGTCGATGGCGCTGTGATCTTCGCCGAGCAATGGTCTGGCCGCGCCTTCGCCCTTGGATGGTCAGCGGATGAAGCCTTCGGTCTGGACAAGATAGCGCCGGCCAGCCGGCATGATCGCAAGGGCTTGGCTTGGCTCCTGGCTGACGGCCGGCGCGTTACCGCGATAGATGCGCAAGGAGCGGACATCATCACCGCGCAGGGATCGCGCCAACGGTTTTACCGAATGAGCGACGGGGCCGCTCAACCAGAAAAAGGACAAATCCATGGGCCGCGAATGTGAACCCTTCGACGATGAAATCCGCGCCGCGTTTCCATTCCTGCACGGCGAGGCTGTCTGGCCCGATCTCGTTCCAGGCACCTACATGCGCCGCCCACGCCCGAAGGTCGAAGCGCGCAGCGGCGATCTAAGCTGGCTCGTGCCTACGTCGCCCGCGCCGGCAAGGAACGCGCCCACACCAACGACCGACCAGACCAAACGGCTGGTCGACTGAACTTTCACCACAACAGGAAAAACTCTAAAGGAAACAATATCATGTCTAATTTCGGTATCGGCATTGGCACATTCATGGAAGGTCTGGCGAAGGGCAAGGCCGCTCAGGCGGCTGCGAACCAGCAGGACTTCGCCAACAATCTCGCGACCAACCAGGACAACCGCGCCGCTGCGTCGAGCGCGCTCGCGCTCAAGCAAGGCCAGCAAAACCTTGACCAGAATGCGACGAACTTCGCCAACCAGCAACAGGAGTATGCCGACAACGCCAACCTTCGCGATTTGCAGCGCAAGGACAAGGAGTCGACCATCACCGACGCGAACGAGACATCGGCGATTAACACTCAGGCGGCGAAGGAGGCGACAGACGCCTACAATGACGCGCAGGGCCGCTCGATCTTCCCGGTTGGCAAGGATGCGGCCGGCAACCCTACATTCAGCGTCGATGGCAAGCTCGTTGGCGACGCCGATGCGGCGCAGCGGGCGTTCGACGCCGCCCACGACAATCGGATGCAGACCTATTACAAAGTCGCTGGGCCGAAGATCATTCAAGACTTGCTGGCGAGCGGCGATACAGCCGGCGCGAACGCTTTCATCAAGGCGCACCAAGACGCGGACTTTGCGAAGGGCGTCAACTCGCTTGGACAACTCGAAGGCGCGGCGCAAGCCGGAGATTGGGCAGGCGTGAATGAGCATCTGAATAATATTCTGAGCAATTCCGGATATATAAATTCAGCAAACCACGACGCTTCCGCGACGCCAATACTCGGCCCCGATGGCAAGGCGACGGGAATGATGGTTCATTACAAAAACCTCAAGACCGGCGAGGACGTGACTAAAAACTTCACTACCATGCAGGACGCCTTCCAGACTTTATCCGGCCTCATCAGCCCGCAAGCCGCCGTTGCGCACAATCAAGCTGTCCAAGACGCGGCAAGCGCGGCGAGCGCCGACGCCGCGAAGGATCAAAGAAAGCTGGCGAACGACATTACGCTGGCGAACGTCAATTCGGCGAACACCAGGGCCGAAAACGCGGCGAAGACGATGATGGAAAGCCCAGAGAAGCGGGCGGCTGGCATTCGCGATCTCTATAAGAACCTTGAGGACAACAACGGTTTCCCGCAGGTTCAAGGACCGGATGGCAAGATGGTCGATTTGTCGCCGGATGCGAAGATGGCGAAGGCCGCTGAACTTTACGACGCGAACCTTGCTATCTCGCGGCAGGGTGGTGCGGGACCGGCGCAGTCCTCATCCCCGCGCGCGCTCTATTATCCCGCCCCCGATGGCGCTCAGCCTGTCGGCCAAGGCGCTCCGGCGCTCAACGCGCGCCAGAACGCCGCCACGACGCCAGACGACGCGATTAGCGCGCGTTCGCGGGCATGGTGGCGCGGCAACGGCGTTTCGATGCCCTGGTGGGGTCAGGACGTCGCCACGCCGCCCGCCAGAGGTGTTCTCCAGACAGCCGCGACGCCAGCAGCGCCAGCGGGAGCGGGGAGCGTTTCGGACTATGAACGGCGCTTTGGTCTCGAAAACCTTCCCGACGCGCCGCCAGCGCCGCCCGAGAAGCTGCGTCACCCGCTTGCGGGGCCGGCTCCTGGTCAGGGAGAAGGCGTTGACGCCTATATGGCGCGCTTGGGGCTTGGGCCAGATGTGACCACGCCGCCGCCCGCCGTCATCAACAATCAGCCGCAGGGGCGCTCTATCGAGGAATACGTGAAATCGCTCGCTCCATCGGCTGCGGCGCAGATTAGCCAGCAGGGTTCGCGACGACAGTTGAAGGTGGGGCGCTGATTTCCCGCGCATCTCCAATGGATTACTCAGTGTCGCGGCTTTCCAGGCCGCGACAATCCCTATTTTGACGAAGGACGAAACAATGACTGAATTTTCAAAGCTGACGCCGAGGCAGGCCACATTCGTCAGCGAATACCTCGTGGACATGAACGCGACGCAGGCGGCGATCCGCGCCGGCTACAGCCAAAAGACCGCCGGTCAAATCGGCGATGAAACCCTCAAAAATCCTAAGATCGCGGCGGCAATAGCCAAAGCCAGGGCGGATCGGTCCGCTCGAACCGAAATTACGGCGGACCGGGTGCTCAAGGAGTTGGCTCGCGTCGCCTTCTTTGACGTTCGCAAGGCGTTCAATCCCGATGGCACGATGAAGCGGCTGGACGAGCTTGACGACGACACGGCTGCGGCAATTGCTGGGATCGACTTGGCGGAAATTCGCGATGGCGAGGGCACGCCCATTGGCGTGCTGAAAAAGATCAAGGTCGCCGACAAGCTGGTCGCGCTCGATAAGCTGGCGCGCCACCTTGGGCTGCTTGTCGACAAGGTGAAGGTGAGCGGAGACGCGGAAAACCCGTTGTTGATGCTCATCATGAAAATTCAAGGATCGTCGATCAAGCCGGTTCGCGAAGGCGTCGGCGACGATGCGGGCGAGGAATATGAGCGGGCGGCGTAAAGCCACTCGCGTCTGGCTTGGTCTCGAACCCAAGCCGATTGGCGCGGGGCGATAGCACAATTACGGTAGCCGGAAATGTTCCATTTTCGTGTTACGATAATTGCGTTGGAATTGATTTTCTTTTGGAGCGAGCCATGCCAAGCGTGGAGCATTTCGACGGGTTCATAGCGGGTGTTGGATTTATGCTGGTAATTTATGTATTTGTATTCGAAATGAAATAGAAGCTCCTTGGGCCAATGGTATTTAGTCCGTCCCGACGCAGGCTCTTTTAGCCCTCGTCTTTTAGACTCCTTAGAAGCTGACTTTTGAAGCTTTGCGTCTGATCGAACATCCGCGCCGATACGTTCGGCGTCCGCTCCGGCTTCTTGTTCGACGCCTCGGGTGGTAGGAACAGATATTCCTCCCTCACCCTCTCCCACGCCTCGCTGTTCGTCAGCCCCGCGTTCTCCAGCTGCGTCATCTCGTAGTGCGTCCGCTCGGCCGCTTCCTGAAGGGCGCTCTCCAGAATGCCCGCTTCCTGGAACTCCTTGAACCGCTTCGGAAGAAACTCTTTCCAGTGGGCTCTCGCCTGCTCCACCCAATTTTGAAGGTTCATCGCTCGCCTCTTTTGCCAGCGCGGCAACAGCGCAGGAATGTGGGCGGCACTTGGTGCGCCGCCCGTGCGGTCCCTCAGTAGCCCCGGCCCGTCTGCCCGTTGTGGGGGTTGTAGTTGCCTTGAGCGCCGTAATTGTCGTTCAGATTGCCGTTGGGGTTTGTCTGGTAATGCGGCGCGACATATGCGCCGCTATTGGTCGTGTGACCCTGGACATAGTGATCGCTGGGGTTTGATCCTGTCCCATAGTTTTGGGCAGAGGCCGCTGCGATTGATCCAGCGATGAAAAGCGAAGCAAAAATGATGCGCATAATGATTTCCTCATGCCGCATGTCGAGTGATTCGGAGCGCGGCTGTGCCGAATATCGGTGAGCGTAGTCGCATCGCGGCGGATAGCAAAACGCAACCGCCTAGGTCCGCCATCGTTCAGCGGCGTATATCGGGCATAAGTTGGGCACGCGCTCAGGCTTAGCGCCAATTATCTTCACAACTAATTGATTTCGTTGGCGCGCCCAAGGGGATTCGAACCCCTGTTTTCGCCGTGAAAGGGCGACGTCCTAGGCCTCTAGACGATGGGCGCGCGGGTCCGACAAACGCTGCGGACGAAACGCCGTGATCTATAGAGGCGCCGGACAATAATGACAAGTGGCAGGCGTTTTGATTTGAATATGTTCGTCATCGCGGGCGCCCGCCATTGGGGCCATCCACGGCGATTTTCGTTATCGCGCCTTGATCGCGCCGCCTCGTTGCAAGCGCCCGGAAAAACCCCGAATATCCTGCTATATCGCTCGCGGATTTGCGGGCCGCGACGTTAACGCGGTATAGGATTATCGTATAAAGGAGTTTATCGTCGGAATGTCTAATGGCCGCTCGAAATTGCCGCCGACCAATAGGAATATTCCGCACGGCCCGGTCGCCTCAACTCATCCGAGGCGGCGGGCCCAAGATGGGCGCCGGCTTCGCGGGGGACATGCCAGATGAGCGAGCGCGAAGCAGAAGAATCGAAAATATATTTATATATACTTGAAACGCTGAGCGAAGAACTGGACGAAGCCAATGGGCGTCGCTTCGAAAAGCCTGTCGGCGGCATGGATGTCGATCCCTATAGCAAATTTATTTATGATCGGCTGCGCGAATTATATTGGACGTTCTCTCGACCCCTCATTTTCCTGATCGTTCGACCGGTCGCGTTCGTCGGCGCTCGCCTCCGTGAATTATGTCGGGCGCTATCGAGGCGGCTGAAGCCGCTGGTTGGTTGGTTGATTCGCGATAAGCAGCGAGAACCGCCCGCGAGCGCCGAAGCCGCGCTGGACGATATCGCGGCGCGCGAGCGTTTCGTCGTTCTGACCGGCGACATTCCGTCGCCGCCGGAGAGCGGACGCCTGCTGATCGACATGACCAACACCGTCGAAACCGGCGCGGCGACGGGCATTCAGCGCGTCGTCAGGGAGATCGCGCGCAACTGCGTGGAAACCGGCGCGGGCGTGCCGGTGTTGATCGACGGTGAGCGGATTCTCTCCTATTACCGCCATCCCTCGCTGCCGCGAATTATCGAGATCGGTCCCGGCGACATTCTGCTCGTGCTCGACGCCAGCTGGAATCGTTTCGCCGATTATCCGCCAATCATGCGGACCGTTAAGGCCCGCGGCGGCAAATCGATCATTGGCGTTTACGACATTCTGCCGCTCGCCTATCCTTGGCTGTTCAGACCGCTCACTGTGCATAATTTTCGCGCCTGGTATTCCCGTATTCTCCTGGAGGGCGATGCCGTCGTCGCGATCTCCCGCGCCAGCGCCGAGAGTCTGCTCGGCTTTTTGCGCGGCGACGCCTCGAAGCCGACTTGCACGCTGCCCATCGGCTGGTGGCCGCTCGGCGCCGATTTTGACGCCGCGACGACGGGCGAGGCGAGCGAGCAAGCGCGATCAACGGCGCCGGGCGCGCCGTATTTTCTCAGCGTCGGCACGCTGGAGCCACGCAAGGGATATTCCGTGGCGATCGAGGCGTTCGAGCGTCTTTGGGCCGCCGGCGTTGACGTCCGTTATATCATCGTCGGCCGTCCGGGTTGGAATACGAGCGTTTTGCAGGCGCGATTGCGCAAGCACAAGGAGTTTGGCGCGCGGTTGTTCTGGTTCGACGACGCCAATGACGCGGATTTGCGGCTTCTCTACGCCAACGCGCGCGGCGCGGTGCTGGCTTCGGTCGCCGAGGGTTTTGGGCTGCCGCTGGTTGAAGCCGCGTTGCACGGCGTTCCCGCCATCGCCAGCGACATCCCCGTGTTTCGCGAGGTCGGCGGCGACGGCGCGCGTTACTTCAAGCTGCTCGACAGCGCCAGCCTCGCCGCCGGAATCGAGGAGATGTTGGCGCGGCCCAAGACCGCGCCGGCGCTCAAGGTCATTTCCTGGCGAGAGTCGACGGAGCAACTCGTCCGGCTCATCCGCGAGGAGGCCTACCAATTGCGCTTCAATTGATTGAATCCGGGGCCCAACCGCGGGCGCGGCCTTGCGTCCGGCTCCTGATTTGCGTCGGACCGCGCTGCGACGCGCGGGGGCGGGGAGCCGCCTTGCTGGCGGCGCTGCGCGACGGACTCGCCGGGGCGTTTCCAAGCCCGGACGACGCCGGGCGCATCGCCATCTCGACGCGCGATTGCCTAAGAAGTTGCACGCGCGATCCTATCGCGCGGGTCGAGCCCTCGGGCGAAGTTTTTTCCAATCCGACGGTCGAGGATCTGCTGCGCGCCGTCCGCGAGGCGATCGTGGGAGATGAGCCGACCTGACGGCCCGCGGCTCGACGCCTATTCGCCCTCGCCGAAGCGATTGGCGACCAGCGCCGCGAGCGCGTCCAGCGCCGCTTGCGCATCGGGACCGGACGCCGTGACGAAGATGCTCGAGCCCATGGCCGCGCCCAGCGTCAAAATGCCCATGATCGACCCGCCGCCGACCGTCTCGCCGTCCTTGGCGACGGTGATCACCGCGTCGAAGCGGTCGCAGCACTGGACGAATTTGGCGGTCGCGCGCGCGTGCAAACCCTTGACGTTGATAATTGGCAGGTCGCGCGAAAACGTCGGGGCGGGGGCCAGCCCGGCGTCGGTTGTTTGGTCGTTCACTTCGCGGTCTCGGTCGTCTGTGGTTTGGCGGCGCCGCATCTTGGGTTCAAAATTCTGCTGGCGACATGCACATATTTGCGTCCGGCGTCCTGGGCCTGCAGAACCGCCTGCTCCAGCGTCTGGGAGTCGCGCACGGAAGCCAGTTTGATAAGCATGGGCAGGTTGACGCCGGCCAGCACCTCGATGTTGGTTCCGTTCATCACGGAAATCGCGAGGTTCGAAGGGGTGCCGCCGAACATGTCGGTGAGCAGGACCACGCCTTCGCCGCTGTCGGCTTCCCTGACCGCCTCGAGGATGTCGAGGCGTCGGCGCTCCATATCGTCCTCGGGGCCGATCGAAATCGACGCAAGCTGCTTTTGCGGGCCGACCACGTGCTCCAACGCGGCGCGAAACTCCGTGGCGAGGTGCCCATGGGTCACAAGGACCATTCCGATCATGCGACGCTACCACCCATGAAGACGTCTCGCGAGGCGACCCGAGGGAACGACAAGAAAAGGTCCGGCGAGAATGACCCTGGCTTTTTCGCCCGGGCAGCCGAGAGCGACGGACAGACCACCATTATATAGTGACCACAAACCAACTTATACACGAGCGCCGCCTTGCTGTCGCCAACGCTCTCGAACCTTCATTTTGTGCAATGCGGCGAGATTGGCAAGCGAAAAGGCGCCGCGGGGGGCTATTTTGTATCAACATGTTGCGAAAAAAGAAGAATTTTCTCCACCACGGCCGGGTCGCGCAGCTCCATGAAGCAGCGCGGAAGCGACAAACCGCACAATAACGTCGTGGCGTCGCCCGCCGCCGGGTAGCGTTCCGGCGGCGGATCGCCAGAGGGAACGAGATCGACGACGCCGCGAATCACGCCGCTCGATGCGAACGGTTCGTCGACGATCCCCAGGCCGCGCAACTCTATTTTTCCGGCGACCAGTGGATGCGGCCGCGCGATCAGGCGCCCGTCGCGACAACATAGCTCCACCCGGTCGTCGGCGATCAGCCGCGCGAAACCTCCGCCAAGCCGCGTCCGCGCAAGCAGCATATAGGTCAGCGAACTTTTTCCGGACCCCGGAGGACCGCGCAGCAGCAGTCCGTTTTCGCCGATCAGCAGCGCGTTGGCGTGCGCCTGGATCGCGTCCGGGTCGGCGTCGCTCATCGTTCCGCCGGCAGCCATATGACGAAACGCGCGCCAAGAACCTGGTCGCCCGCGGAGTCGCAACCCGCGTCTTCGCCAGTCTCGTCCGTGCCCTCGGGCGCCGCGACGGTGCGGTTGAGCGCGCGGATGCGGCCGCCATGCGCCTCGACGATCTGTCGCGAGATCGACAGGCCAAGCCCCGAGTTCTGGCCAAAACCTTGTTCGGGCCGGTCGGTGTAAAAACGCTCGAACACGCGCTCGAACGCGCCTTGCGGAATGCCCGGACCGTCGTCGTCGACGATGATCTCGTAGCCGTCGCGCTTGAGGCCCGACACGCCAAGGCCGGTCTCCGGCAGCAGGCGAACGCGCACCACGCCGCCTTGCCGCGAAAAGGAGCGGGCGTTGGCGATCACATTGTCGAACACCTGCGCGAGACGGGAATCGTGACCCAGCACGCGCCAGCGGCGGCGGGCGCCTTCCTGGTCGGGGTCCTGTTTCGTCAATTCGACCGTCACCTGATCGCCGCGGTCGACGCCGCGCGCCATGTCGACGACGGTTTCGAGCACCGAGGAGAGCTCCACCGTCGTCATGTCGGCCCGGGCGAGTTCCGCGTCGAGGCGCGACGCGTCGGAAATATCGCTGATGAGGCGGTCCAGCCGCCCGACGTCGTGCTTGATGATTTCCAGCAGCCGCGCCCGCGAGGCGTCCGTCTTGGCGATCGGCAGCGTTTCGACGGCGCTGCGTAGCGAAGTGAGCGGATTTTTCAGTTCATGCGCGACATCCGCGGCGAAATGCTCGATCGCCTCGATGCGATTGTACAGCGCCTTGGTCATGTCGCGCAGCGCGCCGGAGAGATGGCCGATCTCGTCCTGGCGGTCGGTGAAATCGGGAATCTCTTGCCGCGACTTGACGCCGCGGCGCACGCGCTCGGCGGCCTCGGCGAGGCGGCGCATCGGCTCGGCGATCGCGCCGGCGAACAGCAGCGACAGCAGCAGCATAACCCCGGCGGAAACCAGAAAGATGCGGATGATCGCCCAACGTTCGGTGGCGATGACCGCGTCGATGTCGCCGCCCAGCGTCGACAGCAGCAGGGCGCCGCGCACCGCGTGGAAGCGCTGCACCGGCGCCGCGACGGAAATGATGGTTTCGCCCTTGGAGTTGGCCCGAACCACCCAACGCGCGTTGCCGGCCAGCGCGTCGCCGACTTCGGCATAGGCCTTGCCGTTGCCGGTTCCGATATCCTCGTAAAGCGGCAGCCCTGGCCCGCGGGTCATGCGCCGCAGCGCGTTGACGAACTCCTCGTATGTGGTCGGCGCGTCGGCGTCCCGCGGCGACGAGGCGGAAGCGCCCGGCGGCAGGTCGAATCTCAAGATATTCGAGCGCCCGGAAATGGACCGCGAATCCAGCAGCAGCTCGCCGTCGCGATCGTAGATGCGCGCCCGCGCCCGCGTCGGCGACACCAGCCGCCGCAACAAGGGGCCGACGCGCTCGGGATTGAGCGAAAATTCGATCGACGCCGGGCCGCCGTCATTGGCGTTGTAGCTTTCGCCCGGCGCCAGCTTGAGCAGTTTTTCCGGGTCTATCGTGATGGAGTCGGTGTCCACCGTGGCCGAAGCCGCGACCGCCGCCGCGATGATTTCGGCTTGCGTCATCAGGCTGGCGACGCGCGCCTCGATGAGCCCTTCGCGGAACTGATTGAGGTAGAGGAAGCCCCCGAGCAGCGCGACCAGCCCGCCGAGATTGAGCACGACGATGCGCCGCGTCAGCGACGACGATAGCCTCGCCTGCGCGGACCGCAACACTCGCGTCAGCCGCACCGAGGCCACGCGGCCCGCCCGGCTTTGCCGCGCCGAGGGTTGCGCTTGCGCCCGCTCCCGCGACTCGAGACTCATCGTTGGCTCGCGCTTCTCTTTGTCGACAGATGTTTAGCCTTCCTTGAAACGATAGCCGACGCCATAAAGCGTTTCGATCATCTCGAAATCATCGTCGACCAGCTTGAACTTCTTGCGCAGCCTTTTGATATGGCTGTCGATGGTGCGGTCGTCCACATAAACCTGGTCATCGTAGGCGGCGTCCATCAGCGCGTTGCGGCTTTTCACGACGCCGGGTCGTTGCGCCAGCGCCTGCAGGATCAGGAATTCCGTCACCGTGAGCACCACCGGATCGCCGCGCCAGGTGCAGGCGTGGCGCTCGGGGTCCATGCTCAGGGCGCCGCGCTCAAGCACCTTCGCTTCGGACTCCTTTTGAGCCGAGGCTTCCTTTGGACTGGAGCGGCGCAGGATCGCCTTGACGCGCTCGACCAGCAGGCGCTGCGAGAACGGTTTGTGGATGAAGTCGTCGGCGCCCATTTTCAGGCCGAACAATTCGTCGATCTCCTCGTCCTTCGAGGTGAGGAAAATCACCGGCAGATCGGATTTTTGCCGCAGGCGGCGCAGCAGCTCCATGCCGTCCATGCGCGGCATCTTGATGTCGAAGATCGCGAGATCCGGCGGATTGGCGCGCAGTCCATCGAGCGCGGCCGCGCCGTCGGTGTAGGTCTGGACGCGATAGCCTTCTCCTTCCAAGGCGATCGAAACGGAAGTGAGAATGTTGCGATCGTCATCGACGAGAGCGATGGTCGGCATTGTCAACCTTTGTTGTTGCGGCCAGGATGCTGACTCGCTCCAATCCTGGCCTTTGCGACATGAACCGAAGCTGAAGGTTCCTCTTGTTGCGCGCGCGCCATTGCAAAAAAGCGCCATGGAATGAAGGAATGCCGAGACTCCGCCCGATGCGCCAGTCGCCGCGCGCTCCTTTTGAAAAAACCGCGGTCCGCGCGCCGCGCGCGAAACGGCTGCGTCGCGGCCCGCTTAGCGCTTATATATACGCATATTCGTCATAAAGCACGCTTTCCCGGCCACGGCGGCGGGCGGCGCTCAGCAAGAGGTTTCCATCGACATGACGTCCGCTCCCGATGGCGCGAAATTCTCCGGGCCGGCGCCCGCTCCCGGCCCAAATCAGGATCCCGATTTCGACCCGGCGGGGTTGTCCAAGCGTTTGTTGCGACAAGCGCGCGCCGCGACGCTCGCGACGCTGACGCCGGATGGCGCCCCTTTCGCGACGTTGACGGCCATCGCCACGGATTACGACGGCGGCCCCATTTTGCTCCTGTCGCGGCTCGCCGTTCACACGCGCAATCTGGAGCGCGACCCGCGTCTGTCATTGCTGCTGGCGCAAGGCGGAAGCGGCGATCCGCTCGCCCATCCGCGCCTGACGGTGCAAGCGAGCGCGGCGCGCACCAGCGAGCCGGCGGCGCGCGCCCGCTATTTGCGCCGCAACCCCAAGGCGGCGCTATATGCCGACTTCGCGGATTTTTCGTTTTGGCGGGCGGAAATAACCGCCGTGCACCTTAATGGCGGTTTCGCGCGCGCCGCGGATTTTGGTCCCGAGGGTTTGCTGACGCCGCTCGAAGGGGCCGAGCCGCTCGTCGCGGCGGAGGAGGGGGCGCTCGTCCACCTCAACGCCGATCACGCCGACGCCTTGGCCTTGATCGCGAAAGCGCGTTGCGGCGCCGGAGAGGGCAAATGGCGGGCCAGCGGCCTCGATCCCGAGGGGCTAGACCTTGTCGCGGGCGACGCCAGCGCGCGCATCGCGTTTCCGCGCCGCGTGACGACGCCCGAGGAATTGCGCGAAACGCTGGCCGCGTTGGCGCGAGAGGCGCGCCAGAGGTGATGAGGCCGGGGCTTTTCGCGTCTGCGTGATTTCGGCGCCGCCGCGTGTTTTCGGGCGGCGTTGTCGCACCCGCGCGGCCCGGCGCGCCAATACCAAAGCCAGGGTCTTCACCACAATAAATACTTTACGCGTGTGTATAGTGTATATGTAAATGACGACATAATACTTAGCGCGGCGTCTTCCGAATAGCCAAAAAATAACGCGCGAAATCGCGTGCGCTGATGCAACATTTTTAGCGTATCGGAATCTTTCGCGTTGCAAAATACGGAATGTTTTAAAGCGGATTAATAGTGAAGCTCGATCCAGATTTGCAGGACCATAAAATTGGTCAACTTGTATGGAACATTATTTCGTCACATTCACTTTCTAGGTCTCCCAAGTCACATCGACCAAATGGAGGATGGATCAACGCTGCCAGCGTTGAATGAGCGTGCTCGTTCGCAAGAGTATGCTTTGTGTATCGTAGCAAGGAGTATCAGATGAAGCGACTTATCCCGGGACTTTTATCGCTTGGACTGTTGTCCATTCCGGTTCAAGCCAAAGCGGATTTCGTGGAGGACTTTTTTGGCGGGGCTTCCAGCGGCGACGCCGGTTCGGCCGGCTACAGCGGTCGCCATTCCTGGCGTCACTGGGGGCATCGCCACCACGCCCATTACTGGGGCCATCGCCACGCCGCCCATCACTGGGGGCATCGCCACCTCGCCTATCATTCGGGCCATGTGCGCGCGGCCCATCAGGGCGGCGCGCGCCACGCCGGTTCGTTCACGGCCATGACGTCGTGGTACGGCGGGGGGCCTCGTTGGTCGGAGCCAAACACCCACACCGCCAACGGCGAGCGTTTCAATAAATGGGGCTTGACCGCCGCGCACAGAACGCTGCCGCTCGGCACCAGATTGCTGCTGTCCCACGGGGGCCGTTCGGTGGTGGTGCGCGTCAACGATCGCGGGCCCGCCGCCTGGACCGGGCGCAGCCTCGACGTCTCCAAGGGCGCCGCCGCCCGACTGGGTCTGCTTCAGAGCGGCACGGGCAAGGTGAGCGTCACTATTCTCGCGAGCCGCTAAAACAAACGCGCGCCGACTCGCCGGCGCGCGCTTCGATCATTCGGGATGTTCGCTTGAGCCCATGGCTCGCGGCGAACATCTCGTTTCTATTTTCAGGCGGTCGCCAGGAACGAGGCGATTTCGTCCTTCAGCGTCACCCGCTGCTTTTTCATGCTTTCGAGCGTTTCATCGGCGACCGGCTCGACATTGGTCTCCATGCGGTGAATGGCGCGGTTGAGCTCGTGATAAAGCTCCGCGATGCGCGCGAAATGCGCGTTGCCGCCCTTCAGCTCCTTGATCGCTTCAGCCTTCTCGGGGAATTCCTCGTGCAATTCATGCGCGACGTGACTCATGCCGTTCCGCCTCCGCCCCTTTCGGGGGAATGTTTAAAAGCGACGCCAGCGCGCCGCGGGGACAACCAGCCTAAAGCGTCTCACGATATGCGCAATGCCTGACGTCGCGCGTGCGGCGATCGGTCGCGCCGTTTGGCTCATTTTCACGGTCTTGGAAATATTCGCGCGCCCCCTCGGCGTGTTGCGTTCCCGCGCGCCACGCGTCTCGCGAATGTTCGGATTGGCGCAAGCTTGCTGAAGTAAAGCTGAATTGAACAGAGCCAATCCGGGCGCGGGAGCCGCGCCTCGTCTTCGCTCGCGCCTTCCGACCGCGGATCATGAGAGTTTAAAGGGATGTTAGCGATTTCCCGGATTCGACACAATCAGGACGTTTACGAATCATATGTTTCAATCATAAGTGGCGACAATAAGCGCCCGCCGAGACAGAGTGAACACCCATGAACACCGATCCTCTTTCCAAAATCCCGGGCAAACCGCCGATGGCCGCGATGCGGCGGATGTGGTCGGAGAAATCCGGCGCCGTCGCGATCATCTTTGGCCTGGCGCTGATTCCGCTGGTTCTCATGCTGGGCGTCACCGTCGATTATTCGCGCGCCGCCTGGATCAAGTCGCGGCTGCAGAACGCCGCCGACGCGGCCGTGCTGGCGGCGGGTTCGCAAGGCGCGCAGACGCAAGCCCAGCATGTGACGCTGGCGGCGGCGACGATCGCCACCAATCTGGGAACCTCGCTGGCCTCGGGCGGCTGCGGCGCGACATCCTGCGCGCTCACCGCCACGAAAAGCCTCGGCAACATCACCGTCACCGAAACGGAAAGCGTCGGGACCTATCAGGTTCAGATCACCGGCAATATCGCGATGACCATGATGCAGTTGGCGAATTTCAGCAGCATCCCGATCACCGTCTCGTCGCAGGCGCAAACCATTGGCGTTGGCTCCGCGCATCCGCTGGAGATCGCGCTGGCGCTCGACAACACCGGGTCGATGGCCAACAATATTCAGGCGCTGCGCACCGCCGCGCAAACCCTCGCCGACACCGCCATGGCGGCGGCTGGAACGACCGGCGCGGTGCGGGTCAGCGTCGTGCCCTATGTCGCGGCGGTCAATCCCGGCCTGCCGAATTTGAATTATATCGACACCACGGCGCAGTCCTGGATGTACAACGGCCGTTGGTTCGCGGGTAGTTGGATCGCCTACAACACGGGTTGCGTGGGGAACTGGGGCTCTGGTTCCGGCGGATCGTCGAGCGGCCCGGGCGGCAGCTCGAGCGGCGACGCCGGCGACGCGCGCGACATCGAGGAAATCCTGAACCCGATCCGTCACCTGGCGCAAGAATTGTTCGGCGTGTCGAGCGCCCATGCGAATTCGATCAACCTCGGCGTCACGCCCAACACCATCCCGCCGATCACCACGTCGACGCTAACCTCGCTGAAGCTCAAGAACGGCACGCATCTGAAGACTTATAAACTCCCGGCCGGGTTCGGCGACTATCTCACGACCATGAGCGGCAGTTCCTCGGCGGGTTACGACGGAGGCGGCTGCGATTGGTTGGCCAATCCCGGCACGGTGAGCCACTACGATCTGTTCCCGCGCGTGCTGAACACCAGCGGCCAGTCGGTCGCCTGGAAGGGTTGTGTCGAGGCGCGGCCAACCAAGACCGAACAGGCGTGGGTCAATAGCAACTGGGGTTCGACCCTTGCCGCGACCACGGACTACGACGTGACCGACACGGCGCCGAGTTCGAGCGACGCGCTGTCGCTGTTCGTGCCTTATTTCTGGCCAGACGAACCCGATTACAACATGATCACTTGGGCTTATCAGGCGCCTGGGCTTTATGTGAACGGCTCCGGCGGCTTCCACAACAACTACCTGAACGACGCCACTTACGCCAGTGGAAGCACGACCGCCACGCTTCCCTCGGCTTGGGGCTGGACGCTCAACGGCGCTTGGAGCGCGGGACAGTATATTCTCAAGTACGATGGGACCACCAATGCCGCGGCGATCAACGAATCGGGCATAACCACGGCCGGACCGAACGCCGGTTGTCCCGATCCGGTGCTGCCGCTGACCAATGTGCGGTCCACGGTCGACACCAAGATTCAGAACCTGACCTACTGGTATAATGGCGGCACGGTCATTTCCGAGGGCTTCATGTGGGCGTGGCGGACGCTGTCGCCGACCACCAACTTCTGGAACCTCGCGACGCCGCCCGCCGCCTATAACAGCAGCTCGACCAAGGTGATCGTGCTGATGACCGACGGCGTCAACGGCCTCGCCGACAACGGCAATTCGAGCAGCTCCGGTTCGTCGAGCGCCAATATCTCCGACTATTCCGCCTATGGCTATCTCGGCGGCTTCCGGCTCGGCTCCATCAATGGGATCAACCAATACGGCCCGGTGACGACGCCGACCTCTCCGCCCACCGATCTGACCACCTATCTCGACGACCGCCTGCTGGCCGCCTGCGCCAACGCCAAAAAGCAGGGGATCACGGTCTACACCGTGCTGTTCTCGGCCAACATCTCGCAGGCGCTGGCGACGCATTCGCAGTCGATCCTGTCGCAATGCGCCAGCACGCCGTCGGGCGCGTTCCAGGCGTCGGACGCCTCGGGTCTCAACACGGCCTTCGGCAACATCGCGACATCGGCCACCGCTCAGCCGCTGCATCTGACCAGATAGCCGCGGCCGACAAGCCAAACCCGGAAAGCCCCGCTTTCCGGGTCTGTTCATGCCCGCCGCGCTCATGACGTGAATCCCCCGCTCGCGCCGCCGGCGATGCGGCGCGCCAATGCTTCGCTTCAGCGCCACATGGCCGCGGGGATTGGCGCAATTGAGGTTCGGGGAAGAAACAAGACGAATTTCGCCCGTGGGTTTATATCGCCAATGGAAGCGGGCGCCGAAAAACTTATATCAACGGGCATTGCAGCGTTGGCGCGCGTCGCGGAGACCGCCGCGGTAAGGGAAAATGCATGGACGACAGCGACACCGCGTCCAAGAGCGTCGCGAACAGGCTGTCCGGTCAAACGGCGCTTGTCACCGGCGCGAGTTCGGGCATTGGGCGGGCCGTGGCGCTAGAACTGGCGCGCGCCGGCGCGGCGGTGGTGGTGAATTACGTCACCAAGCCCGAAGACGCCGACGCGGTTGTTCAGCGCATCGTCGACGCAGGCGGAAGCGCGATCGCCATCCGCGCCGACGTTTCCAGGGAAGACGAAGTCGAGGCGATGTTTGCTCGAGCCATCGCGCATTTCGGCACGCTCCACATCGTCGTGCCCAACGCCGGGCTTCAGCGCGACGCCCCCTTCGACCAGATGACGCTTGAGCAGTGGAACATGGTCATCGGTGTTAATCTCACCGGCCAGTTTCTTTGCGCGCGCGCCGCCGTGCGCGAATTCAAGCGCCGCGGGGTCGACGAGAAAATCTCGCGGGCGGCTGGCAAGATCGTCTGCATGAGCTCTGTGCATCAGGAAATTCCGTGGGGCGGACACGTCAATTACGCGACGTCGAAGGGCGGCGTCATGATGATGATGCGGAGCATCGCGCAGGAAGTCGCGCCGCATCGCATTCGCGTCAATAGCATCGCGCCCGGCGCGATCCGCACGGCGATCAACGCCACCGCTTGGAACACGCCGGAGGCCTATGCGAATTTGATGCAACTCGTGCCCTATAATCGTATTGGCGAACCGGAGGACATCGGCAAGGTCGCCGCTTGGCTCGCCTCGGACGAGGCGGACTACATCACCGGCGCGACGATTTATGTCGACGGCGGCATGACGCTGTATCCCGGCTTCGCGACCGGCGGCTGATGGAACGGTACGACATTATCGTTATTGGGTCGGGTCCCGGCGGCGCGACGACGGCGATGCGTCTCGCGGAGGCGGGCAAGCGCGTGTTGCTGCTTGAACGCGGCCAATATCTGCCACGGGAGCGCGAGAACTGGAGTTCGCGAGCCGTCTTCGAGCAAAGCCGTTACCAGGCGAAGGAGCGGTGGCTTGATAAAAGCGGCGCGGCGTTCCGGCCCGGTTTACATTATTGCGTGGGCGGCAATAGCAAAATGTATGGCGGGGTATTGCTGCGTTTGCGCGAGCGCGACTTTCTCGAGACCCGGCACGCGGACGGCGTCTCGCCGGAATGGCCGCTGCGATACGCCGATTTCGAGCCCTTTTACGGCAGGGCGGAGCAATTGTTTCAGGTGCATGGTCTGCGCGGCGACGACCCGACCGAACCGCCCGCCAGCACGCCTTACGCTTATCCGCCACTCGACGATGAGCCGCGCATCGCCGAATTGCGTGACGGCTTAAAGCAACAAGGACTGCACCCGTTCCGTCTGCCGGTCGGCGTGCTGCTCGACGAACGCAATGCGCGGGCGTCGCCGCGTTCAGCCTGTATTCGTTGCGGCGCTTTTGACGGCTATCCATGCGCGACCAACGGCAAGGCGGACGCGCAGATCATCTGCGTCGATCCCGCGTTGGCGCGTTACAAAAATCTCGAGCTTTGGACTGGCGCCTATGTCGAGAGGCTTTCCACGGGCGCCAGCGGGCGCGCGGCGGAGCGCGTCCACGTGCTGCGTGGCGGCGAGCGAATTGAACTCCGCGCCGACATCGTCGTTGTCGCCTGCGGCGCGCTGTCTTCCGCGCTGCTCATGTTGCGCTCGGCGAGCGACGCGCATCCTCACGGTCTCGCGAACGGTTCGGGCCAGGTCGGACGCAATTACATGCGCCACAATAATTCGACCATGCTGGCCGTTTCGCGCCGTCGCAACGACACGCGTTTTCAAAAAACGCTCGGCCTCAATGATTTTTATCATGGCGCGGACGATTATGAGTTTCCGCTCGGCCATATTCAGATGGTCGGCAAATTGGATGGCGTGCAGATACGCGGCGCGGGGCCGCCAAATTGGTTGCATTGGGCGCCGTTGGCGCCGTTTCAGGCGATGGCCGATCATTCGCTGGATTTCTGGCTTACAAGCGAGGATATTCCCTTGCCGCGAAACCGTATCCATTACGATGGCGGAGAAGTCCGGCTCGATCTGACGCCCACCAACATGGAAGCGCATCGGCGACTGCGCGCGAAACTGCGGGACGCGGCGCGGCGGCTCGGCGGCTGGCTTGACCGAAGCCTGTTTTTCTCGAAGGACATCGGTATCGCCGGCGCCGCGCATCAAGCCGGCACGATGCGTTTTGGAGTTGATCCCGCACTGAGCGTTCTCGACATCGACTGCAAGGCGCATGAGCTCGACAATCTCTATGTATGCGACGCGAGCTTCTTTCCGTCGATCGGCGCGGTGAACCCGACACTAACGATCATCGCGAACGCCTTGCGCGTGGCCGAAATCATCGCGAAACGACTGTCGTGAGTCGCGTCACCCGATCTCGATCGGGCGACCGTCCGGGTCTTCAAGCAGGCGTCGCTCGCCTGGACCCTTCAAGACAATGCGCGGGCCAGGCTGTGCGGCCTCGAGCGTGAGTGGTCCTCCTTCCAGAACCGCTTCCAGCCAAAAGCCGTCGCGATACAGTATAAGGCCAGAACGAGCGCGGCGGCGCGATCATGAAGGCCCGTGACGACTCGCGGCGACATCGCGACTTCGATGAACAATGCGCCGAGAAGGACGGGCGCCGCGAGCGCCGCCGGAAGCGCCGACGCGCACCGCGCCCGCGCGCCAGAAAAGTTGGAGATTTTGTCGAGCGCGCCGAGGGGCGGAAAAAGCGGCGCCGGGAAAGGCGCGTGACGGGCACGATCGCCGCCGTCACGAGCGGCCCGCCTGTGTCGCCGCCGCGAGCTTGATGGGAAGCCGCTCGCTGGAGAGATCGCGCGCGCAGGCGTCGGCGGCCATTTTCACCGCCTCGGACTGGGTCGGATAGGCGTGGATGACCTCGGCCAGCCGGCTCAGGCCAAGGCCGCAATTGATCGCCAGCGAGAGCGCGTTGATCATTTCGCCGGCGTGACGCGCCACCAGGGTCGCGCCGAGGATCTTGTCGCCGCCGTCCTCGACATGCACCTTGACGAAGCCTTCGTCTTCGCCGTCGGCCACGGCGCGATCGACATCCTGCATCAGCACCGTATAGGTCTTGACCGGAATATGCCGCTCTCGGGCGTCGCGCGCATGGAGTCCGACATGGGCGATCTCGGGGTCGGTGTAGGTGCACCACGGAATAACCAAGGCGCTCAGCCGCTTTTCCGTCTTTCGCAGCGCGTTGTTCACGGCGAGCCGCGCCGCGGCTTCGGCCGCGTGGGTGAATTTCTTCTCCATGCAGACGTCGCCGACGGCGAACACCCGTTCGTTGCTGGTTCGCAAGAAGTCGTCAACCTCGACGCCGACGCCCGCCGCGTAATTAACACCCGCCTGTTCCAGACCAATATTTTCGACGTTGGGCGCGCGGCCGACGCCGACGATGAGTTCGTCGACCGCGAGCTGTGTTTCCCGCCCGGCGCTGAGCAGCGTCGCGATTTTTTTGCCGTCCCGCTTGGTCACCGCCACGACATCGGTGTTCAAATGGGTCTCGACGCCGTCCCGCTCCAAAACGCCGGAGAGTATTTGCGCGGCGTCGCACTCCTCGCCGGGGAGGAACATGGGATCGTGCTGGGCGATGGCGACGGCCACATCGAGGCGAGCGAAGGCTTGCGCCAGCTCGCAGCCGAGCGCGCCGCCGCCGATGAGCAATACGCGCCTGGGGATATCGACAAGGGTGAACACGAACTCGTTGGTGAGAAAACCCGCTTCGACAATGCCGGGGATCGGCGGAGTGAGCGGTCGCGATCCGGTCGCGATGATCGCGTATTCGAAGCGCAATGTCGCGTCGCCGACCGTCACCGCGCCGCTCTCGACAAAGCGCGCGTCTCCAAAAAACACGTCGATGCCGGCTTCGCTCAGGCGTTGGGCGTTTTCAATGCGACTGAGGCGGGCTTGAACGCGCCGCATGCGTTCGAGCGCGTAGGGGAGATCGACCTTGACGGCTTCCGGGCGCCGCGCGCCGAATTTGTCGGCGGCGCGCATATCGGCGTAGGCGCGCGACGCGCGGATGATGGCCTTTGACGGCACGCAGCCCACATTGAGCCGATCGCCGCCGATCAGCCGCGTCTCGACGAGCGCGACGGACGCGCCGAGCCGCCGCGCTTCCTTGGCGGCGCAAACGCCGCCGGGGCCGCCGCCCAGCACGACAAGATCGTATATTTTCGTCGGGTCGGGGTTGCGCCACAGCGGCGGGTGCAAATTATCAATGCGCGCGCGCGTGTAGCGGTCGTCGACCTGGGCAAATCGCGGCGGGTGTTCGGTCATTTCGTCTCCGACAGCCAGCCGCCGGAAAATCCGGCGCGGCGCAGGCCCTCGACAACATAAGGACAGCGTTTCATGAGGCTCCAGATGAACTTCGAGCGGTGGTTCTCTATCATCATCACCACGATGCCCTGATCCAGGCCGAGATGGCCGCTCGACACCCAGCCCGCCGGCCCGTCGCCGGGGAGGGTGGGATTGAAGCCGCTGGCGAGACGCCCCCCGACCAATATCTCGGGATAGGCGTCGAGCATGTGGCGTAGCGAGGCCATGCACGCCTCGGAATTGAAGGGGAGAGACGCGATCATTTCGCAGGGCGCTATCGTGCCGTCGTCCGGGCCGTAGGGCGCGCCGCGCGCCGAATAACCGAGAAAGTGCCGCAGCCGGCCGTCGATCTCCACGCATTTGAAGCCAACGCCGCGGCATGCCGAAAAGCCCCAACAGTTCTCGCCATAGCCGACATAGCCGCGCGGGTTGCGACGCGCGTATTCGATCTGCATCAGCGTCGCGCGGCGGGTGTTCTCCGCGTAATCCGAGTTCTTCTCGCGCATGAAGGCGTCGCGAATGCCGGCAAAATCGATCCACGCCTGCGAGAAATGATGGATGAACAGCGGTCCGGCATAAAGATGCTGATAACCGTAAATGCTCTCCCACTGATAGGTGTTCGTCCAGGCGTCGAAGGTCGACGCGGGCAGCGGATGGGTGGGCGAGCCGAGACCGAGAATGTAAAGCAGCGTCGCCTCGTCGTAGCCGTCCCAACCGTAGTGCAGAAACCCGCCTTGTGGCCGCCAGCCCTGCCGCGCCGTCGGCTGACCGTCGCAAGCCCATTCCCAGTCCATGCGCCGGTAGAGTGCATCGACGCGCGTGCGGATTTCGTTCTCGGCGGCGGCGGCGCCCGCGAAGTAAACGCTGGCGACGAACATGCCCGCCAGCAGCAGCGTCGTGTCGATCAGCGAGATTTCGGAATCCCAGGCGGGCCGGCCGGTCCGCATGTCGATGAAATGCCGGTAGAAGCCCTTGTAGCCCATCGCCTCCGCGTGATGGCTCTGCTCGCTGGCCGAAAAAAAACGCAGCGCCGCCAGCGTGCGGGCCACGGCGTCGGCGCGCGTCATCCAGCCGCGCTCGACGCCGATGGGATAGCAAGAGAGCGCGAAGCCCACGGCGGCGATGCTGCACGGATCGCCGGGATCGCTCGAATCCGCGACGAGGCCGGTCTCGGGGTTCGTGTTTTCGACAAAGTAGCCGAAGGCGCCGCGCGAGATGCGCTCCAGCAGCGCGTCGTCGCTCTCGTCAGACATTGGCTTGCGGCGCGAAACGCAGCGTCGCCACCGCGACGCCATACGGCGGAAGGTCCAGCTCGATCGTCGCGCCCGACTCCGACATGGCGACATCGACCGGTCCCGGCGATATTTCGGATGCGGCCTCAAGCGCGGCGATCTGCTGCCGCGTCGGATATTCCGGCGTCCCCATCCTCACCCACAGCTCTTTCGGATTGGCGTGTTGGGCGTCGATCCGCGACAGGCTCGCGCCGATCGGTTGCTTGGCGCCGTTCAACGTCACGCGCGCGCGTTCGGTCTTGATCGCATGGCGAGGCGCGACAAAATTGGTGAGCACGACCGAGATTTCGTTGGCGCCGCGCACGGCCCAGCAATCCACGGTGGCGTGCGAACCGGCGATTTCCAGCGATTCATCGCCCAGGGCGCGCATCAATTGAAACGCGCGATAGGCGGGCTTGGCGATATTGTGGATCGTCAGCAAGCCGAAGCCTCCATGAAAGGGAACGGAGGGAAAATAATTCTCCTCGAAAATGTCCGAGAACGTCCAGTAGCTGTAGGCCTCGACCAATCCTATCGCCTCCATCACCGTCTTGACGATGAACGCGGACGCATAGGGCTCGTCATGCAGACCGTCGCGCGGATTCGAGGATGTGGACCACTCGGTATAATAGAGCGGCAAGCCATCCGCCTCGCGCTTCGCCTTGGCGGCTTGATCCCGCAACACGCTTCGCGAGCTGAGCGAGAGCTGCGTCAACGTGTCGTCGCCCGGTTGGCCAAAGGCGTCGGTCGGATAATGATGCGTCGAAACGAAATCGACCGGCGTGTTCGTGCGTCGACAATAGGCGACGAAATCCGCGACCCAGGCGTTCGCCGATGTCGCCGGCCCTCCGACCCTGATCCGCGCGTCGACGGCCTTCACCGCCCGCGCCGTCGCCGCATAGAATTCGAAATATTCGGCCCGCGAACCGTCGCCAAACCATGCCTGGTCCGGTTCGTTCCAGACCTCGAAGAACCATTGCCGAACTTCCTCGACGCCGTATCTTTCGACGAAATGGCCCACCAGCTTTTCGATCAAAAGGCTCCATTTGCCGATGTCCTTGGGCGCGGTCACGTTGCCGCGATAGTGGAACACCGTCTTGTCGCCGGAGGCCAGCGGCGCCGGCATGAAGCCGAGTTCGAGGAAGGGGCGCATGCCGATCGAAAGCAGAAAGTCGACAATGCTGTCCGCGTTGAAGAACGAATAGACCTCCCAGGCGCCTTCGCCCGTCAGGATCGACATGTCGTCGTCGAGCAGCCCATGAAACCGCACGTGACGGAAGCCGAGTTCGTCATGCGCGCGGCGCATCTGTTCGCGCCAATCGGCGCGCAACGCCATGACGGCGTGATCGCTGCCGACCGTGTGCTCCCAGAAATGGGAGAAGCGTCGTCCGGATCGAGCAACGTCGCAGGAATAAAGCGCCACCATCCCCATTTCCTTTCACAATCGTAACTGGGGCGGTATTCACATGCCAACAAGCGCAACTCCGCGATCGACGCCGGCGCCAGCTATTTTGTCGGGACAGGGTCGAAAAACGCGGGATTTGGCGCGCGCCAAGCTTACGTTATCCGAACGAACAAATGGCGGTGAAAATTTGGAATGATCGCTCCAAACACGCCGTGACGGGTTTGGACCAGAATCATTAAGAGATTGGAAATAATGGCGAGAGAGACGGGACTCGAACCCGCGACCTCCGGCGTGACAGGCCGGCGCTCTAACCAACTGAGCTACTCCCCCGCGGCGACGCGTTGCGCGCGAGAAGGGCCGAATAGGCCATGCGCATCGCGAAGTCAAGGCGGCGGCGAAGAGGTTGGTCGAGACGTCGCGAAGTCTGGCGCGCGGCCATGACGATCGCGGGTAGGATCGCGCGGCGAACGCGCGGTTGTGCTAAAACGCCTCGCTGATCTCCAGCCGACCGCGGGGAAAAAAATCATGGAAAGCCGTCCGTCGAATCGCCCCGCCGCGAGCCTGGCGCGCGCCGCCGCCCTGGCCGCGGCGCTGCTGATCGCCGAAGGCGCGAACGCGGCGGAGCCGGCGGGCTCCGGCGAAAAGCTCAAGGTGGCGTTTTTCGGTTTCGAGTTGATCAACACCTCGCCGCAGCCGACCAGCGACGCCGAGACGCGGCGACTCGCCATGGTCGGCGACACGCTCAAGCAAATACTTGACGACTCCGGCCGTTACCAGCTCTTGCCGTTGTCCGACGCGCTAAAGCAAAGGATCGCGCGAAGCGCCGCGATCACCGGCTGCAACGGTTGCCAGATCGAATGGGCGCGCGAGGCCGGGGCCGATCTCGCCGTCTGGGGCACGGTGCAGAAGGTCAGCAATCTGATCCTCAACGAAAACGTCTATATCGACGACGCGCGAACGGCGGGCCCGTACTTTTCCCAAAGCGTCGATATCCGCGGCAACACCGACAACTCCTGGGTGCGCGGCATGCGCTATCTCTTGCGCCACAATCTGATCGACAAGCGTTGAGCTTGATCGGCCCGTCGCGCTTGCTTGCGCGGCGATAAGCGCGTATGTCGCGGTGCAATATCCGCAACCCTGAATATTTGTTGTCGCGTTCGCGCCAGGGCTTGGTCCGGGCGCGTAACCGCGGCCCGCCGCGTCGCGACGCTG
The DNA here is from genome assembly GCA_963699455.1 of uncultured Alphaproteobacteria bacterium. Classification (GTDB taxonomy): domain Bacteria; phylum Pseudomonadota; class Alphaproteobacteria; order Rhizobiales; family Beijerinckiaceae; genus Methylocystis. Next base: position 369,547 of record CAVOTY010000006.1, read on the forward strand.
GATCTGGCCATGGAGCATCGCGAGACGGATGGTCAAAAGGGCAATGTCGTGATTTTTTCACCGCTTGGCGCGACGCGGAGCCTGTCATGAGCGATGGACATTCGGAGGGTCGCCTCGAAGCGCTGGAAACGCTGGTCGCCCATCAGGAGCGGGCGATGGCCGAGCTGAACGACGCGATCACCGCGCAGTGGCGCAAGATCGACGGCCTCGAACGGCGACTCGCCAAGCTGCTCGAGGAGTTCCAGAACCTCGGCGCGCCGCGCGACGGCGCGGAGCCGCCGCCGCCCCATTATTGACGCATCCGCATATCGACATATGCATATCTGTTGATGCAATGGCGCGGCTTTACAATATTGGGTTTTCATAGCATTGTCAGTGTGGTATATAAAACACGCTTTTCCGGCCGTCCGGACGAGCCCGCGCCGGATGCGCGAAAATGCGCGCGGGCGCATGGATTTTCGGGTTCGATGCGCGAAAATGCGCGCGGCGCGCATGCGTTAACCGATCAAAAACAACTCGACCCGCCGTTTGCCGCGGCCCCGATTCGGACCGCGTACGTTCGCCTTGCGTGCGGAAATTCCAAAAACGGGACGCGGCGGCGGCGCGGTTCGCGCCAATCGCGAAACATCTAGTCCAGCAGCGCCCGTCGCGTTTCGTCGGGCAGCGGCCGCGATTTGCGGGTCGAATTGTCCATGAGAACCAGCACGGTTCGCGCGGTCGCGACACACGTGTCGCCAATGAACAGCGCTTGGTCGAAGGCAGCCGAGCTCGAACCGACGCGAACGCAGGTCGTGCCGATGCCAACCTCGCCTGGCCAAAGGATTTCCGCCCGATAGGTCAGCAGCAGACTGACCAGCGCGAACGAGGTTCCGGGCGGCGGCGCGCTCTCTTTTTTCGCGCCGTACAGCAGCGCCACCCGGCCCGCCTCCAGATAGGTGGCGAACACCGCGTTATTGACGTGGCCCTGGCGGTCCGTGTCGCTGTAACGCACGGATTCCCTTGCCCAATGTTTGTAATGTTGGCGCTTCAGGACGTCGGGGTTTTCGGGTTCCCTGGACAATGCGGCTGTTCCTCACGCATCGAAAAGATTGGGATATTGCCGCGGCTGCGACCTCAAATATTGGTTGGGCGCCTTGACGCGGGCCCCAAAATGGGCGGCCGCCCGCCATGGCCAGCGCGGATCGTAAAGCATCCCGCGCGCCAGCGCGATGAGGTCGGCGTCGCCGGTCGCGACAATCGCCTCGGCCTGGTCGAAATCATTGATCATGCCGACCGCGACAACCGGCATCGCGGTCGCCGCCTTGACCGCCCGCGCCAGCGGCACCTGATAGCTGGGGCCGACCGGAATCCGTTGATCCGCCGAGAGTCCGCCGCTGGAGACATGGATCGCGGCGCAGCCCCGCGCCTCGAGCGCCTTGGCGAAGGCGATGGTCTGCGCGATGTCCCAGCCGCCCGGGACCCAATCCGTTCCGGAAACGCGAATTCCGACCGGGCGGTCGGCGGGGAAGTTGGCGCGGACCGCGTCGAGGATTTCCAGTGGGAATCGCATGCGGTTTTCCAGCGAACCGCCGTATTCATCGTCGCGAACATTCGACAGCGGCGACAGGAATTGATGCAGCAAATAGCCATGCGCGGCGTGGATCTGGACCGCCGCGATGTCGAGGCGCCCGGCGCGTCGCGCGGCGGCGGCGAAGGCGTCGCGAAGGCGCGCGAGATCGCTTGGGCCGAGCGCCGCCGGCGGCGCGTCGCTTGGCAGAAACGGCAGCGGCGAGGGCGCGACCGCGCGCCAGCCGTTCGGCGCGCCCGGCGCGATTTGCGCGCCGCCCTTCCAGGGGACTTCGGTGGAGGCCTTGCGGCCGGCGTGCGCGAGCTGGATCGCCAAGGGCATGTCGGAGTAGCGGCGGATACTCGCGAGGACGCGGCCCATGGCGGCCTCGGTGTCGTCGGACCACAGGCCGACATCGCCGTAAGTGATGCGGCCCTCGGGCGACACGGCGGTGGCCTCGATGGTGAGCAGCGCCGCGCCGGACAGCGCGAGCTGGCCCAGATGAATCAAGTGCCAGTCGGTCATGCGGCCGTCCTCGGCCGAATACTGGCACATGGGCGCGATGACGATGCGATTGGCGAGCCGCAGCTCGCCGACTTGAAACGGGGTAAACAGGTGTGCCGGCGTCATGCGTGGTCTCGCGTCCCGCGGGCGGGAGTGCCCAAAAAGCGCTACTTTACGTGATTATAAACCGATGCGAATGCAAAAATCGTGGTTGCGGCGCGTTTCGCGCGGCGGAGAATGGACATGCGGATTTTCATCGTCGCCGGCGCCGGCGTCTCCGCCGAGAGCGGGCTCGGCGTGTTTCGGGACAAGGACGGCGCGGGCCTTTGGGCGCGCTTCGATCCGATGCGGCTCGCGACGCCCGAGGCTTTCGCCAGCGATCCGGTGGAAGTGCACGCGTTCTATAACGCGCGGCGGCGCAACCTGCTCGCCGCCAGCCCCAACGCCGCCCATTTCGCGCTGGCGCGATTGGAGCGGGGGCTCGCCGCGAGAGGCGGCGAGTTGACGCTGGTCACGCAAAACATCGACGATCTGCACGAGCGCGCCGGCTCCAGCGGCGTCATCCACATGCACGGGGAATTGTTGCTGGCGCGCTGCGTGGCTTGCGAGGCGGTTATCCCGTGGCGGGAGGACCTGGGTATTGGCGATATTTGCCCGGCCTGCGGCGGGATCGGCGTGCTGCGTCCGCATGTCGTCTGGTTCGGCGAAATGCCGCTGGAGATGGACCGCATCCGCGCCGCGCTGGAAAAGGCCGATCTGTTCGTGGCCATCGGCACGTCGGGTTCGGTTTATCCGGCCGCCGGTTTCGTGTCCGAGGCGCGCGGGCGCGGCATTCGAACCTGTGAAATCAATCTGGAGCCTTCCGACAACGCCGACGCGTTCGACGAGCGGCGTTATGGACAGGCGAGCGAGGCGGTCCCCGCCTGGGTCGAGGAAATACTCGCGCCGAGGTGAGGCGAGGGCGCTTGTTGGTCCTAGCGGCGGGCGGGTTGTCCCGTCGCGGGTGGGCAAAAGGGCGGCTGGTCCCGTTTTGGATCAACGCGCGCCGGCCCGATTATCTTGCCCAATTATCTTGAAGGAGTCTCCGCCATGCCAAATGCTCCCCGTTACTGGTTTCCCGCGAAGCGTTACGGCTGGGGATGGGGGCCGCCGATCACCTGGGAAGGCTGGGCGGCGGTGGCCGTGTTCGTCGCGCTGGTGGTCGCGGGCGTTTTCATGTTCCCGCCGCGAAGCGACGTGGGCGCCTTCGTGATTTATATTGTCATTCTCAACATCGGGCTGATCGTCGTTTGCAGGCTCAAGGGCGAGCCGCCGCGCTGGCGGTGGGGCGGCGACTGATGTCTCACCGTCCCGGGTCGGGACGGTAAGACGCGCGTTCGCGGAAGCCGAGGGCGCGGCGGTTTCGCTCCGCCGCTTTCGCGACCCCGCGGCGCCTCCATCGCCAACGTCACGCGACGTTGGCGCGGCCGGCGGCGGGCTTGGTCAATCCGGGCGCGCCGGCGATCAGGCAGTCCTTGAAGGCGACCCAAAGATCGTGAACCTCCGGAGTGGGCTTGAGATCGCGGCACAGCGCGCCGTGGCCGTGCTCCGGGTCGCTGTCCAGCTCGATGTGGCCGTCGAGGAAATGCTTGAAGGCATGCAGCAGCGGGCCGTCCCAATGCTGACCGCGCCGGATGGAGCGAAACACCTTTTCGAGACCGCCATCCTCGTAACTGGCGAGGCTCAACGCGCGGGTCTTGTCGTCGACGGCGCGCACCTTGTTCAGATAGGTTTCGCCAATGGCCTTGAGGCGACGCTCGCGCGCCGGGTCGACCGCTTCGAGTTGCAGCGACCGGCGCATGAACTCGTCGTGATCGACGCGTTCGCCGGCCGAGACGACGCCGGGGCAGGGGGACAGATTATCGGTGTCGCGCTCGCCGGCGTCGAGTTCGGCGAGGGCCGCGTTGTCGGGCCAGAACTCGCGGGCGATGCCGACGTTTTCGCGAAACTGGATGGAGAAATAGTAATAGGTCCACGCGGTATTGATGATATCGTCGCGCGACAGGCCGCTCCAGTTCAGCGCGCAAATGTCGTCGATGACATCCTGACACGACCCCGTGGCGCGCTCCCAATTGTCGAAAGCGCCAATCTTGAGGTCGCGCTGGATGTTCGTAACTCGCCGCTCGCTACTCATGCTCATCGTTCCCCAGAGTTTAGCCAGTCGAGAGCGTGCTCGCCGGCGCGGAAAGGTTCATCGCCGTCGCAAAATGAAACAACGACCTGCTTCGCTGGAGTGGGCTTCAAGCATCGTGCCGCGAGCCAAGCCGCGTCCGCGCGGGGGGAGCGGCGGCCGAAGTGGGGCGCGGCGCGAAAATCGTCGACGCGCGCCGAAATTTTTTCTAACGAGAAGCCATGCTAGCTCGCGATGTGATGCTCAACGACGTAGCCACGATCACGGCCGACGCCGACCTCGGCGCGGTCGCGCGTTTGCTCGCGGCCACTTCCGCCGGGGCGGTGGTGGTCGTCGACCAGGAGCGGCGCCCGATCGGCATGGTGACGCGCAGCAATGTGGAGCGCGCCGTCGCCGAGACCATCACGTCGGCGCCGCCGCGTTGGCTCATCAAGGGCAAGCCCATCGCCGCCGGCGCGATCCGCCCCGCGCCGCCGCCGTTGCTGGACGTGATGACCGCGCCCGCGATCTTTGTCCCCGATGTGGCGCGGCTGCTCGAATTCGCGCAGCTCATGGAGCAAAAGAAGCTCAAGCGACTGCCCGTGGTGAAGGGCGGCGCGCTGGTCGGGCTGATAAACCGCGCCGATGTCGCCCGCGCGCTGATCGACGCGCGCTCGCGGCAACGAACGCGCGCGCATGGCCTCACGGCGCATCATTTCCGCGAACTGGCGGCGCGGGCCGAGGAGACGGAACAGGCGCGGCGCGCCGAGGCGCGTCGCCTCGCCGAGGCGGCGCGGAAAAAGCTCATCGAGGAACTGGCGGCCCGCCGCCTGACCGACCGCGCCTGGGAAGAGATGCTGGCCGGCGCTCGCCGCGCCGCCGCCGCGGGTCTCAAGGAATATGTCATGACGACGTTTCCGGCCGAGCTTTGCGCGGACGGCGGCCGCGCCATCAACGCGCCCGATCCCGGCTGGCCCGGCTCGCTGCGCGGCGAGCCGCGCGACATATTCGAACGCTGGCGGCGCGAACTCCAGCCGGAGGGATTTGGCCTCGCGGCGCGGATCGTCAGTTTTCCCGACGGCGTGCCCGGCGACGCGGCGCTGATCTTGAGCTGGGGCGCCTCTGGCTAAAGGCGCGCGCGCCACCGTTCGGCCCGGGCGAGGCGTTGGCGCAGGGCGTGAACCGCCGCCGCGTGGGCGAGGGCCGCCGCTTTTCCCGGGGCAAGGGCGAGCAAGGCTTTTCCCGTCGCTTTCGCCTTGCCGACCAAGGCGCGGGTGTCGATGCCGACGCGCGCCGCCGGGTCCTCCACCGCCCGGCCCGCCTCGACGCAAAGTTCGAGGCAGGTTTCGAGCCAGGCGTTGAGGTCGCGCGGCTCCATGCCGGACTCGTGGGCGCGCAGCGAGCGCTCGAAGGCGCGGGCCATGACCATGAGCGCGAGCGGCGAGGAGCGGGCGATTTCCCGAACGCGGTCCGGCCAGCGCTTTGGAAACACCAGCCCGCGATGAAGGAACTCATGCAGCGTCGCGCCAAAAATTTCGCCGTCGAGCCGGCCGTCGTCGATCAGCGCGATCATCGCGTCGACGGCCGCCGCCGCGGCGGCCTTGTCGATGGCGTTGAGCCCCCGGCAGAGCATCAGCAGCGCCATCGGGCCGAGCGGCGCGTCCGGATCGAGGATGGTTTTGAAGCCTTCCGCCAGCGGCTCGTTGGACGGGCGCATGTAATTGGCGCCGTCGAGCAGGCAGGCGGACTTGGCGGCAAGCGCGAACAGCGGCTCGGGGTTTTGCGGCCACATCGCCGCCGCCCAGCTCGTCGCGTGGGTTCCGTCGCCCCCGACATAGGTGTCGAGCAAGCACAAAAGCCCGGGGTCGCTCATGGCGACCGTCGCGAGACAGCGGGCCTCGTCGATCGGCGCGGTCGGCGCCGGAAGATGCTTGCCGCCGAGTCCCTCCTTGCCAAAATTGACGCCCATGCCGACGGGATCGCCGGCGTGCAGGAACAGCTCGACCCAGCCGCCGTCGCGCGGCCGCGTGCTCCACGAAAACCGCGGCGCGAGATCGCCGCCAAGCGTGGACTCGGCGAGCAGTCCGCGCACTTTCGGGTCGTCCTCGAACGGCGCGCGCGCCCGCGCGGCGGCGATCCACAAGGCGGCGGTCTTGCCGATGGGCTCGCTCCCGCCGAGCGCGTAACGCAATGCCGCTCCCCATTCGCCGGCGATATTTCGCGCGGCCTCGAGCGCCTCGGCGCGATGGTCGGGAGCCAGCCGCAGCAGCGCCAATATTTGATCGGACAGGCCCAGCGACGGCGCGCCGGGCGACGCCAGCGCCGCGCGCTCGACCAGAACCAGCGGGTCGATCCAGGCGCCGCGATGCGTCGGGGCCGAGAACTGCGTCGCCGCCGCGCGAGCGCGGATGGCGCGCGCCATGGCCTGTGAGCGCTCGACGATCGCCGCGCGGGGGTCCTGCTCGTGCACCGCGAAGGCGATGAGCTCCGCGTCGAAATAGGCGCTTAACACCATTTGCAGCGCGCCGCGCGGCCGCGCCCACCGCGCCGGAGCGGGCCGCTTCAGGGATTTGCCGAGCGGTCCGAGCAGCCGCGCCGCGTCGTCCGGCCGCGTCGCTGAAAAGCGCAGGGCGCCGGCGAGCACGCGCTCGACGAGATCGAGATCGCCGGAGGTCTCCAAGGCGCGCAAGGCGTCGCCGATGAATTCCTCGAAGTTTTCGATGGGCGCCACGGCGCGCGCGGGATCGAGCCGCGGGATGTCCATGCCGGTGAAATCGGCGCGCGCGATGTCCGTCGTCTTGCGTTCGAGCGCTTGCAGCGCGGCGTCGACGCCGGCGCGACGGCGCGGGTCGGCGGGCAGGGTTTTGGCGCGGGCGATCATGTCGGCGGCGTCGCTAAGCGGCGCCGCGACGGGCGGCTCGTCGCGCGTGGCTTTCAGCAACGCGTCGAGGCGGGGCCGCAACGGCGCCGCGAGTCCTTCCCGGCGCGCGGCGAGCGCCTCGGCGTCGAGCCCGTCGCCGTAGCTTTCGATCAACCGCAACGCCGCGTCCTGAACATCGGACGCGGGATGCTCCAGCGCGGCGGCGGCAAGCCGCGCGTTCGCGCCGCGCGAGCCGGGGCGGCTTTTTCCCGCCTGTTCGAGCAGCGCCAGCGCGCCCTTGGCGGTCGCGGCGGTCCGCGAATAAAGCGCCGGTTCGATGCGTTGGGCGAGAAGATCGGCGTCGAGCCGGCCCGCCTTTTGAATCTTTTTCAGCGCGTTCATCGCCAGCGACACGGTGGGGCCGATGGGACTGGCGAGCAGGTCGAGGTAACGATCGGCGCGGGCGGCGCGTTCCTCCAGCGTCGGCTCTATCAGTTCGTGAAAGCGCGAAAACCAGCCGACCCGAAATTGCGAAAAACCGCGGTTGAGCGCGTCGAGACTCGCGTCGAGCAGGCGCCCCCGGTCGAGATGTCCGGCGTCCGAAACCGTCTTGAGCGCCATGTCCAGCGGCTCGCCGTGTTTTCGATATTTGTCGAGCGTGGCGAGGCTGATCTCGCCGCCGCCCTCGACCTCGAACAGGCGCCAGATCACCGGCTCCAGCGAGTCGAGATCGCGGATGATCTCCTGCGACAGCGTCGGACCTCCGTCCTTTCTCCGAAAGTTCCCATATCCGAAGACGACGCCGAGCGGATAACGCTCGTGCGTCGGCGGCGGGCAAAGGCCGCGCCGCACGTAGTCGTGGATGCAGAGCGCCATGTCGCCGATCGCGCCGCTCCATTGCATGCGATCGAGCGCCAACTCGAAGGCTTGCGGCAACCAGGGGCGCGCGCGCTCGGCGACCGCCACGCAAAACGCGCGGGAGGGCGTCCAGCGCTTGACCTTTTCCATCTCCGCAGCGGTCGCGGTCGCGGCGAGGGCGACGCAGCAGCAGGTGTAACTCAGAGCCTCCGCGTCCTTGTCGAAAAACGCTTGCCAATTGGCGGCCGAGTTGCTGGACTTGATCAGCGCGGCGACGCTTGGGGCGAGCCGGCGTCGATCCTCCTCCGCCATGCCCGAAAAGAACGCCAAGACGCCGTCCGGCTTGGCGTCGCCGGTCAGCAGCGGCTTCAACCGCGCCAGCAATGCGTCGTGATCCCCGGTCATGGCGCCGCCGCCGCCGCGTTGGCGATGGTCGCGGCCAGCACATGCTTGCAGGGGCCGGATTCGCCGGCGGTGCGCGCGTGCCAGAGACAGGTGCAATGGAACTCCGCGCCGGCGAGCCGCACGCGATGTTCAACGTCCGGACCGCGCACCGTCGCGACAAGTCCCCGTCCATCGCTTGGCGCGAACGCCACCGCGCCGGCCGCCAGCAGCGCCCGCGCGTCGACAAGGCGCGGGTGCGCGGCTTCGACCAGCGAAAGATCGAAAGGCAATTCGCGGTGGAAGTAGCGTTGCTCGCGTGGATCGAAGCCGACGAGCCCGCGCGCCGCAAGCATTTGCAGAGCCGCGGCGGCGGTGGCGACCGGAATTTCGAACTCGCGCGCGAGCGTTGGCGGATCGACGTCGACTCCCCAGGCGAGGCGGCTCCTGACCCGCGCGAGCGCGTCGCCGGCGTCCTTGGCGCCGAGCGCCAGGAGCAACTGGCCCTCGCCGGAGAAGCCGCGCGCCGGCGCGGCGCTCAGCGCGACCATGAATCGCGCCGCGCCGAAATCGAGTTCGAAGGCGCTGGAGCCATGCGCCCCGGCATAAACGCGCAACGCCGCGGCGAAGCGCGCCAGCGGTTTCATGACCGCGAGCCGGCCGAGTCCGGCGCAGGAAATGGCTCGATCATCCGGTTGCTGGCTAAGCCGCAAGCCGTCCGGGGTGGGCAGCAGCCAGGCGCCATCCCTGGCCTTCACCTGACTAGGCAGGCCCGCCAGAAAGCGGCGCGACTGGGGACCGTTCAGCGTCGCCGCGAGCTTCATGCTCGTCGCCAGCGCCTGCGCTTCGCCAAAACCCCGCAGCCAGCGCGCCGGCAGCTTGACCTTGCGCTCGATGGTCGTCACGGCGGCGCTGGTCACGGCGACCTGTTCCGCGCTCACCCGCAGTTCGAACGCGTCGCGCGGCCTCGCGCGCGAAAGCGCCGCCCGCATGGTCGGGTTGAAATCGACGTTTGTCGTTCCCTTGCCGAAGGATTCCGCCGTCAGCATTTCCGGCAGGAAATCGGCGCGGGCGTGCACCCCGCAACATTGAGAAAAGGATTCGAAGCGCAGCCGCTCGCCATCCGCCGAGACCACCGGGTCCGCCGCGCGCAAAATCCGCGCGACCATGGCCGGGGGCGTGTAAAAACGGCGCAGCGCGACCTCGGAGACCGCGAGCAGCAGCGCCGCCGCGAGCTCCGGCTCCTTCAGCGCGCCGTGAAAAAATAGCGGCTCCGATTGAGGTGCGCGCGACGCCGCCAGCGACAGCTTCGTTCTCGCCTCGGCCGAGGAGATGTCCGAGGCGAATGGATAAGCGTAGATCTGTTCGAACGCGGCGGCTTCGGCCATGTGTTTGTCCACGGGGCTCCGGCGCACGATAGCCGCCGGGTGTTATCACCCCATTAAGACAAAGCCGCGCGCGGATTTATCCCGCCAGCGGAAACTGGCCGCTCAGTGAAATCCAGCTTGACCCATGGCCTCGTCGCACGCGCGCGCGCAGGCGTGACAAACCTCGGCGCATACCCGGCAGTGCTCGTGGTGGCTACCGTGGCGATCGCATTCGGCTCCGCACAGTCGGCAGGCCTCGGCGCATGTTCGCAGCATCGAGCGAACAAAGGTCGCGTTGGAGCCGGTCTGGCGCGAAGCTATCAGCCCCGCCGCCACGCACACGTCCGAGCAATCAAGATTCAACCGAATGCATTGGCGCAGCTCGGCGACGGAGTCCTCGCCCAGACATGCGTCGGCGCACGACGCGCACGCCTGAGAGCAGTCGAAACAGAGTTCGATGCAACGCGCCAGCGCCTGTTCGATTCGGCCGCCAACCCGCGGATGAGTGGCGGCGATGGCTTCGACATGCATGGTTTTCTCCTTCGTTCGACGCCCAGGCGAAGGGTCGGGATTTGGACGCGCGCCCGGGTTATCCCTTGCGCTTCGCGGAGGCCATGTCATGCGACTCCCGCTCGCTCATGGACTCGGCCATCGATCTCGACGCGCCCTGAAGCCCGCTCTTGCTTTTTTCGCCGCGCTTGGCCACGCGCGCCGCAGCGGCCGCCGTTCGCGGGGCTTTCGACTCGGCGGGCGCGATTTTCAAATCCTCGTCAACCCATGGACAAAACGGGCCTATCGAGCTTGCTAAGTCGCCGCGCGGCGAAAAGTTCCTTGCGCGGCGACATTTTCCCAAAATCCCCGCCGACGCGGGCTCGATCCGCGGCGCCTCGGGACCCGGGGAAATTAACCGCGTTTATCGCGAGCGCTTCAACCAACGTTAAAGCTTGTTTGGTACAGCCTGGCTCGTCATCGGATAAAACTTGCTCGGCTCATCCATGAGCCGCGCCGCGGACACAAATGACGACAGCGAGTGGAGCGGGACCCTTTGCCCGCGGCATGACGCCAACTCCCTCGTGCTGGTGAAACTCCGGCATTTTCCACTCGACGGCAATCTTTCATGGCGAGGGCGCGGGCATGACGCGCCATGCGGGCGCTTTGAGAATCGGCGGGGCTGGCCGAGTTGATCGCTCGGCCATGCCGATCAGCGGCAAGCACAAAAGGTGTGAACAAATGACGTTTGATTCCCTTTTCTCGGCTTCCCCCGCGCGTTCGCCCGGTTCTTGCGACGCGAGCGCTGGTCAGCCGGTTCTGCTGGTCGTGGACGACGATTTGATTCAGCGCCGCATCATCGCGAAGCTTGGCCGCCAGGCTGGCTTTTCGGTGCTGGAGTCCTTTTCGGTCGACGACGCCAAGGCAAAGCTGCTGGGCGGCGGCATCGATTGCGCGACGATCGACCTCTCGCTGGGCGAGCAAAGCGGCATCGAATTGCTTTCAAATATCGCGCGAGTTGCTTCGCATATTCTGATCTTGATTGTCAGCGGGCGCTCCGCGGACGCGCTCAAGGCGAGCCATGATTTCGCGGTGCAATCGGACCTGACCGTTCACGCGGCGCTGCCAAAGCCGCTCGACCTGGCGCATTTGAGGGAATCGTTGAGCGGCGCGGCGCTTCAACTTCTTAAAGGGAAGCCCTAGGCGCGGCGAAACAACGATGAAGCATCTTAGGGGCGGTTGCTTTCTTGGGCGGCGGAATGAACAAAATCCTTAATAGCCGCGCGGTCACGGCGGATATAGCTAAAACACTCGCCGCGATGGCCGCGCAATCCTACACATTCGTGCTGATCGTGATGGCGTCGATCGCCGTCCTAAGCGCGGCCGACGGATATTACCTGCTCCAACAGGGAAACAACGCCGCGCAATTTAAACGTATAGATCAACAAGAGAATATAAATTTAATGCTGTCGCTCGAGGACGCGAAGGATAAGCTCGAGCTGGATGTCGTTCAGGTGCAGCAATTCACCAGCGATTATTCCGCGACGCGTGGCCAGGACGGCCTGGATGGAGGTCTCGCCGAAGCCGAGAAATACGCCAAGAAATTTCAGCAAGACATCGCCACGGCGAAATCCTTGGCCGAGGACGCCGATAGCGCCGATCTGAAAAAAGCTTTCCGCGAAATCGAAATCTCGTTTCCCGATTTTTACAGATTGGGAATCAACATGGCGAACACCTACGCCGAACTCGGCACCTTCGCCGGCAACAAGGTGATGCCGTCCTTCGACGCGGCCAGCGACGAGCTTCAGCGCGCCTTGAACGAAACATCCGAGGCGCTGTTGCGCCAGCGCGCCGCGGGCGCGCGCAAGGTCGACATCGCGAACGCGAAAATCGACGACCTGCGCGAAAAGCTGGTGCGGGTCGGATTCATGAACATGCTGTTCACCGTCGCCGCGTGCCTCGTGTGCATGGTGCTGGTGAAGCGCAAGGTCGGCCTGTTGCAAGCCAGCAAACTCGAGATGCAGCGGGCGCGAGACGCCGCGCGGGCCGCGACGCGGGCGAAGTCCGACTTTCTGGCGACGATGAGCCATGAAATCCGCACGCCGATGAACGGCATCATCGCCATGACCGATCACCTGCTCGAACTGGAGCGCCGCGCCGAACAGCGCGAACTGCTAACCGTCATTTCCAAATCGAGCGATCATCTGTTGGCCGTGATCAACGACATATTGGATTTCTCGAAGCTCGAAGCGGGAAGGATAGAACTCGAAAGTCGAGCGTTTTCAATTCCGGCGCTGGTCCAGAACGTCGTCGACATGTTCGCCGTGCGCGCCCGGGAGAAGGGTTTAACCATCGACTCTCGCATCGACGCGAATTCGCCCGAATGGGTCGTCGGCGATGAAGCGCGCGTCAGGCAGATACTGCTCAATCTTATGTCGAACGCCGTCAAATTCACAAAGGAGGGCGGGGTTCGTCTCGAAGTCTCCAGCGACGCGGCAACTCCAAGAGCGAGCGTGACGTTCGTCGTTCGCGACACCGGCATCGGCATGTCGGAAGAAGCGCTTGGACAGCTCTTCACGGAGTTTTGGCAAGCCGACAGCTCGATTTCCCGCAAGTTCGGCGGCACTGGGCTTGGCATGGCCATTTCGCATCGGATCATGACCTGCATGGGCGGAACAATTCGCATCGAGAGCAAGCCTGGCGAGGGCAGCGTCTTCAGGGTTTCGATCCCGTTCGACCCGCCAAGTCCAACCGAGACTCCGCTCCAGACGGCCGGCGAAGGGAACGGCGAGGAAGCGGTGTTCGATTTCTCGGGCCGGCGCATTCTGCTCGTGGAGGACAATCTCACCAATCAACGCATAGCAAAGACCCTGCTGGCGCGAACCGGCGCCGTTGTCGAGATCGCCAACAACGGCGCCGAGGCGCTCGCCGCCGCCTCGTCCGGGGACCATGACCTCATCCTCATGGATATCCATATGCCTCAAATGAATGGGTTCGAGGCCACCTTGGCGATCCGCGCCTTGGCCGAGCCGCGCGGATCGGTTCCGATTCTCGCTCTCAGCGCGAGCGCCTTTCAGGAAGATCGCGCGCGCGCCCTGGAAGTCGGCATGAACGATGTGCTGACGAAGCCTTTTCGCGCCCAGTCGTTTCGCCGCATTATCGCCAAATGGCTGCCGCGGAGCAGCGGGAGCGACGCCGGAGCGAACACGATCGCCTCCAGCGTCGGCGCGCCCGCTCGAAAAGTGGACAAGACGCTCGGCTTCGACCCGGACGTTTTTCGGATTTTGTGCGTGGAGATCGGAGAAGAGGATGCGCATGACCTCCTAAGAGGTTTCATGGTCGACACGCGACGCGAATTGGAAACCATGAAGGATCACTTCATGCGCGGCGAGATTTCGGCGATGGGAGCGATCGCTCATGCGCTGAAGAGTTCCGCCGCGACGCTTGGCCTAACTCGGCTCTCGGAAAGCGCGACGGAGCTGGAGATGCTCGCGGAGAGTGGAAACTGGAGCCGCGTCGAAGAATTTGGCGAATCTGTTTACGCGGCCCATCAAAGCGCCCGGCCGGCGATCGATCAAATCCTGCGAGACGGCTTGGAGGCGTCGGACGCCGGCGACGCGCCGAATTACCCGCAAGTCGACCGGCGCATCCCATACCGCGAGGCCGTTTGATCCCTGGTCGCCAACGCGCGACCTCCCGAATGGGCGAATTTAAATTAGCCGGTTCGTTTTCTCCGAACCGCGCTGGGTCTCCGCATAAATTAGTTGCGCGGGACAGGGCCGGTCACTTCGCCGCGGGGGAAATCGTCACCAACGCGATTTTGTCGACGCCGCTGCAAGCGAGCGCTAGTCCCCCGGCGGGAGTCGCGACCATGTTGCGCACGACGCCGCCGCCCGATGGGATCGGCCATTGCTCGAAGCTCCGCGTCCTCGGATCGAAGCGCGTGAGCATGTTTTGCTCGGCGCCGGTTTCCACGTACCAAACGTCATCGCCGAGCACCGCGATCGCGTAGGGGCCCGATTGCGCGCCGCCGGGCGAAGGCCAATCGACGACTTCGCCATTGCGGGGATCGAGCCGCCCGAGCCGGCCGCGCGTAAAATCCGTGTACCAGATGTAGCCGTCGCTCGTCGCGGCGACGCGACGCGGTCGCGCGTCGTCGTTCGGCAGCCTGAATTCCTTGAAGCTGAATGTCGCCGGATCTATTCGCGCGATTTTGTTGGCGCCGAATTCGGCGACATATAACTCGTCGTCCGCGCCAAGGACGAGGCCGTAGGGCAGCGAGTCCTTCGTCGGCGGGGAGAGCAAGGCGATGTCGCCGCGGGCTGGATCGAGACGTCCGATCAGATTGGCGCCTTGCGCGGTAAACCACAGCACGCCGTTCTTGTCGAAGATCGGCGTATGGGGATCGACGCGTTGCGCGCTTTTCGGAACATATTTTCGAACCTCGCCGCTCGCGGGGTCGAGCTTGCCGATGTAGCCCTTCGCTTGCGCCGTGAACCATATGGCTCCGGACTTGTCCGCGACGAGGCCATGTGGGCCCGAGTCTGGCTCCTTTAAGGGAAATTCTCGCACCTTCCCGGTCGTGGGATCGAGACGCCCGAGCAGATTGGCCTTCTGGCCGGTGTACCAAATTGCTCCGTCGGGCGTCGCCAGCGGATCATGAGGATGCGCGCCGGGCGTCGGCGTCGACCATTCGCGAATTTCGACGCGCGGCGCCGTCGCCTGATCCTTGACCGTGATCGGGGCGAGCATCGCGGCGCAACGCGCGCAAGCCTCGAATGCAAGACAATGGCGCCCGCTCTCCACGCATGGCGACAGCAACGCCACGGCGATCGCCACCGTCAGCCAGGTCGGGCGAGAATGATGGACCCTCATCGCCTTGCTCCAAGGTTCTTCGCCCCAGCAAATAGGCTTTCGCCCACGTCGTTCAACGCGGCCTCGGCGGACAGGAGCATCCCTTTGGTAGGCCGGGAGGGACTCGAACCCCCAACCAGACCGTTATGAGCGGTCGGCTCTAACCATTGAGCTACCGGCCCAACCGTCGCGAGCGCGGGTGGGGAGGCTGATTTCCTACACCGCAAACGCCTCGCGCCGCAACCGTCCGATTTGGACGCCCCGGCGGGCTTCCGGCTTGTGGGGACCGCCCTAATGCCTGTAAACGGTTGTTCGGCGCGGACGGGCTGAGCGCGCCAAATTTTCTCTCGAACTCACTTCGCTCGAAAGCGCGCTCGGGGGCGGCGATGACCTACTGTTGTGGCATTTTGGTGCGGGACGGCCTGGTCATGATCGCCGACACCCGGACCAACGCGGGACTCGACAATATTTCAACCTTTCGCAAGCTGCAGCTGTTCGAAAAGCCTGGCCGGCACGTGCTGATGCTGGCGTCCTCGGGCAATCTGTCCGTCTCGCAAGGGGCGGTCAGCTTGCTCGTCGAGGGGCTCGACGATCCGGAAGCGGGCCATGTCGAGAAGCTCGAGGATGCGCAAACCATGTTGCAGGCCGCGCATCTCGTCGGTCGCGCGGTGCGGCGATCGCTGGCGTTGATGGGCGACGCGATCAAGGAAAGCGGCGTCAGCTTCGAGGTGGCGCTGTTGTTTGGCGGCCAGATCGGCGCCGCTCCGCCGCGTCTCTTCATGGTCTATACCGCCGGCAACGCCATCGAATGCACGCCCGATACGCCCTATCTGCAAATCGGCGAACATAAATACGGAAAACCCATTCTCGATCGCGCCATCACCTACGAGACCGAGATTTACGACGCGCTTAAGATCGGATTGATCTCGATGGATTCGACCATTCGATCCAACCTTTCGGTCGGCCTGCCCATCGACATCGCGCTGATGCGCCGCGACGCGCTGCGAACCGAGGTGTCGACGCGGATCGACGCCACCGACGCCTACTTCCGCGATCTGCGCGAACGCTGGTCCTCGGCGCTGCGCGCGGCGCATATCGCCATCCCGCGGCCCCCTTATCCGCGCGCGCCGGAATGAGCGCGCCGCGAGCCACGCTTCGGCTCGGCGTCGACGACGCCGCGCTGGAGCGCGCCGCCCAAATCCTGCGGGCGGGCGGGCTCGTGGCTTTTCCGACGGAGACCGTTTACGGCCTCGGAGCCGACGCCGCCTCGCCGCGCGCGGTCGCCAAAATCTACGCGGCCAAGGGACGACCGAGTTTCAATCCGCTCATCGCGCATGTTCCCGATCTCGCGATGGCGCGGCTCGAAGCCGACTTCGGCGCCCCGGCGCTGCGACTGGCGGAGGCGTTCTGGCCGGGGCCACTGACGATTGTCGCGCCGGCCGCGTCGGGCGGGCGCGTCTGCGAGCTGGCGCGCGCCGGCCTCGGCAGCGTGGCGCTGCGCATCCCCGAGCATCCCGCCGCGCTGGACTTGCTGCGCATCTTCGGCGGGCCGTTGGCGGCGCCCTTGGCCAATATTTCCGGCCACGTGAGCCCGGTCACCGCGGAGCATGTCGCGAGCGATCTCGACGGGCTGGTCGATCTTATTCTGGACGGCGGCCGCGCGCGGGCGGGACTTGAGTCGACAATCGTGTCGTTTCTTGGCGACGCGCCGGCGTTGCTGCGGCCCGGCGCCATTCCATGCGAGGCGATTGAGACGGCGCTGGGCGCGAAGCTCGCGGAAGCTCGCGGAGATGTGGTCGCGCCCGGCATGACGGCCGCGCATTACGCGCCGCGCGCGCGCCTGCGGCTCGACGCGCGCGCGTTGGAGCCGGGGGAGGGCGGGTTGGATTTCGCGGGCGCTTTGACCGGCGGCGCCGGCGCGCCGGACGTGCTCGATCTTTCACCGCGCGGCGACGTGGTCGAGGCGGCCGCTAATCTTTTCGCTTATCTGCGCGAGTTCGACGCGCGCGGGACCGCGCGGGTCGCGGTCGCCCCGATTCCGGCGGAAGGTCTCGGCGAGGCGATCCGCGACCGGCTGCGCCGCGCCGCGCGCTGAGCAAATCCTCCGGATTGGCGCAAGCCGGCTTGTGTAAGTAGCAAGCTTCGCATTGGCGCAAGGGGGAAACGGGATGGCGCTCGCACGGAAACAGTCTTCGCCTGGCGCGCGCCACGAGGCGGCCCCGATCATCGGATTGGCGACGCTGATGCGCAAGATGTTCGCGGGCGAGGACATCGAGCCCATTCGACGCGATCTGTTGAAACGGATCGCGAGAAACCCCGACGACGGCGGCGCGCTGTTCGATCTTTCCACGATCGAACTTCTGTGTGGCAATCGCGAAATAGGTCTGTCCCTGCAAACGCTGGCGCTGCAACGCCAGAGACTTTACCGGCCAATCGCGGCGGCGCATGGGAGCGCGCGCTTGCTCGCCCTGTCGGCGCCCGGCGATTTCATGGCGAACACGCCGGTCGAGTTTCTCCTCGAAAACAGCGATATCGCCTTGGATTTGCTGTTCCTTTCCGAAAACGAGAGTTTTCCGGGCCAACTGCCGGAACACGACGTCGCCTTTGTCGCCGTCGCCGAGTCCGACGCAAACCGCAAGCTGCTGGCAGGCATCGCGCGGGCGTCGCGTTCCCTGTCGCGCCCGCTTATCAACGCGGCGGAAAACATCGAAAGATTGACGCGCGACGGCGCCCATGCGCTGCTGCGCGACACGCCCGGCGTGACATATCCTTGCAATCTCCGCGTGGCGCGCGCGACACTCGACGAGGTTGCGCAAAGCCCAGAAGCGCTTGAAAAACTTCTGCCCGGGCTGAGCTATCCGATCATCATTCGTCCCCTCGACTCGCACGCCGGCGCCGAACTGAACAAGATCGAGGCGGCGACGGAGCTTGTCGATTATCTCGAAGGGCGGGCGGCGAGCGTGTTTTATGTCGCGCCCTTCGTGAACTACGCCAGCAAGGATCGCCTGTTCCGAAAGATGCGCATCGTTCTGATCGAAGGCGAGGCTTATCCCGTCCACATGGCCGTCTCGAAAAACTGGATGGTTCATTATCTCAACGCCGATATGTTCGACAGCGCGACGCATCGCGCGGAAGAGGCGCGTTTCATGCGCGATTTCGACGCGGATTTCGCATATCGGCACGCGCGCGCGCTGGAAGGCGTTTACGAGCGGGCGCGGCTTGATTACCTGCTGATCGATTGCGCGCAAACCCAGGACGGACGCCTGCTGATTTTCGAGGTGGGAACGGCGATGATCGTGCACAACCTCGATCCCGTCGGCGTATTTCCCTACAAGGCGGAGCGAATGGAGAGAATCTTCAAGGCGTTCGCCCGCATGTTGCAACGCCGGGCGCGACGCTGACGGTCCACGCCAAGCCTTGGTCAGTCCGCGCTTGTCGCGACAACGATATCCAGTTTTTCGAACAACATGCGCAAATCGTCGAGCAAGGGCCGCATCGCCGCGTCGAATTCCATGCCGCGCTCCAAACGCTCGGCGACGGAATTCATGTTGGGCATGCCGAGACAAATGCGCAACGCCGAGCGATTTGCAACCGTGACCGGCTGGCCGACATGGCAGATTCTCGCCGCGACGTCGGGCTTGCCCGCGGTGGCGTCTTGATCGAGAGGCGTTCGCAAGGCGCGATATATCGCGTCGGCGCGCGCGCGGTCTCCATCGTCGACCACGATCGGAAATATCGTCGGCGGGCGCCGGGCGGGACCAACGAGGGTGGAATCAAGAAAGCGTAATCGAGGTCTTTCCGCCACCGCCGCGCGCACGGCTTCCGCGAAGACCGTCGCGATTTGGCGCCGCGCCGGCTCCTTGATAAGCGCGTGGGATTCGATCTCCGCGAGCGCCGCCCGCCATCGCAGTCCGATGCCGAGATTCGCCGGGGCGAAAGCCTTTCCATTCAGGGCGCCGCGCAACGAGGCGGGCCAGTCGCATTCCGCCGAATAAGCGGCGAGGCCGGGCGGCACGCGCAGGTCGCGCAGTTGTTCGACAAGGTCGGGCGGAACGAGCAAGGCGCCGCAGAACGGCGGGCCGCCCGCGAATTTCGATCCGGTGATCATCACCAAAAAGCCGTCGCGGAGATCGGCTTTCAACTCCGCGAACGCGCATCGCAACTGACAGGCGTCGACCACGACGAGGACTCGGCCCGGCGCCGCCTTGGCGATTTCGCGCGCGGCGCTTCGGCTGGGGCCGCCTTGCCCGGTTTTCGACGTATCGAGAACGTGCAACAGCACGTCCTTGCCCGCGGCGAGCATGGCTTCGACGCAAGCCGCCGTGTTTTTGTCCACGAGCTCGGGAGGCAGCAGGGCGCCGCGATCGTCGCGAATTTCGATTTCACGCGTTAGCGTGGACTCGTGTTCCCAGCCCTCGATGGAAACACCCTTGGCGACCTTGGTTCGCAGCGCGGCGCTGGCGTCGAAATGCGTTCCCGCGGCGGCTTGCATGACGCCGGCGCCGGTTTCGTCGCGCGCGACCACGATATTGGCGAGCGGGCGACGCAGCAGCGATTTGGCCATGGCCAAGGCGAAAATCTCGGCCTCGGTGCCGGACGCGGAAAGGATCGCCTCGGAGCCGGGGACGCCGAAAATCGCGACGATTTTGTCGCGCAGGCCATCGAACCAGTTCGCGGGGTTGACATGGCTGGACCCCGAGCCGTCGAGCAAATTCGTCAAGGCCGCGCCAGCCGAACGATAACCACGCTCCGATATGGTGGACGCCGTGGAGGACGAAAAATAAATCTCGCGCGGGGCGGGACGCGCCAGCGTGCCATAGCGATTGCGGCCCGTCGCCGGATCGAGGCGCAACCTATCGTCGCCGCCGCTGATCAAGAGCATGTCGAGACGGGCGGACCCAATGCTTGGGACGAGACTCGGCGTTACAAGGCGCGGCTTCGCGGACGACATGAATTTTCCTCCTGGCGCGATCGCCCTCGGCGCGCGATTTCGTCGCGCGACAGGAAAGAACATGAAGCTGTCTTGAAACTGTCCGGCGGGGAGATGGACCTTGGCCCTAGGCCTCGGCCTCCACTCGGAACGCCGCGGCGAACAGTGCCTTGGTGTAATCATCGCTTGGCGAATCGAAGATTTGAGCCGCCGGACCCGCCTCGACGACCCTGCCATGGCGCATCACGATGACATGCGCGGCAAGGGCCTTCACGACCTTTAGATCGTGGCTGATGAAAAGATAGGCGAGTTTACGCCGCGCCTGTAGTTCACGAAGTAGATCAACGATTTGCGCTTGAACCGACATGTCGAGCGCCGATGTCGGCTCGTCCAGCACAATGAGCTTGGGCTCCAGCACGATGGCGCGCGCGATGGAAATGCGCTGGCGTTGCCCGCCGGAAAATTCGTGTGGATAGCGGTCCATCGTCGACGGATCGAGGCCAGTCTCCTTCAGGGCGCCAGCGACGATCTCGCGCCGCTGGTCCAGCGTCAGGCCCGGACGATGTATTGAAAGTCCCTCCGCGACGATCTCGGCCACCGACATGCGTGGCGACAGCGAGCCGAACGGGTCTTGGAACACCACCTGCATATCGCGCCGCAGCGGTCGCATCTCATTCGCGGTCTTGCCGTCGATGCGCTCGCCCATATGGATGATCGGCCCTTCCGAGCGAACCAGCCGCAGCAGCGCAAGGCCAAGCGTCGTCTTGCCGGAGCCCGAATTCGCCGACGACGCCAACCGTCTCGCCCTCGCGCAACGCCAGGGAGACGCCGTCGACGGCCTTCACATGATCCACGACGCGGCGCATGAAACCTTGCCGGATCGGAAACCAAACGCGGAGCGCCTCCGTCGAAAGAATGACCGGCGCGCCGCCTCGCGCCGCGTTGGCCGCGCCCGAGGGCTCGGCGGCGAGCAGGGCTCGCGTATAGGGATGCTTGGGAGCCGCGAACAGGCTTTGCACGGGGCCGGCCTCGACGATCTTGCCGCGCTGCATGACGCAGACATCGTCGGCGATGCGGCGCACGAGGCCCAGATCGTGCGTGATGAACAGCATCGCCATGCCGTACGTCTTGCGCAACCGGTCCAACAGCATGAGGATTTGCGCCTGGACGGTGACATCGAGCGCGGTGGTGGGTTCGTCGGCGATGAGCAGGTCGGGCTTGTTGGCGAGCGCCATGGCGATCATCACGCGCTGACGCTGCCCCCCCGAGAGCTGATGGGGATAGGCGCCCAGACGCTGGGTCGGATTGGGAATGCCGACCTCGCCAAGCAGCTCGACGATCCGGGCGCGGCGAGCCTCGTGGGAGCGCATCCCATGCAGCTCGAGAATTTCGCCGATCTGCCGCTCGATGTTGTGCAGCGGATTGAGCGAGGTCATCGGCTCCTGAAAGACCATCGTGATCCGCGCGCCGCGAATCTGGCGCAGCGCTTCGTCGCTCATCCGCAGCACGTCATCGCCGGCAAAATAAATGCTTCCCGAGGGATGATGCGCCGAAGGCGGCAGCAGCCGCGCGATCGACAAGGCGGTGATCGATTTGCCGGAGCCCGATTCGCCGACGAGAGCCAGCGTCTTGCCCTTTTCGACCGACAGCGAAACATGGTCGACCGCGAGGGTCTCCTTGCCGCCTTGCGTGAAGGAGATGGAGAGGTCGCGGATATCGAGCAGCGGAGCGGTCATGGAATCCTTCGGCGTCATCGGAAGGTCTTGCGCGGATCGAAGGCGTCGCGCACCGCTTCGCCGATGAACACCAACAACGACAGCATCAGCGCGATGATGGCGAACCCCGTGAGCCCCAGCCACGGCGCCTGCAAATTCGACTTGCCCTGCAGCAGCAGTTCTCCCAGCGACGGCGAGCCCGGAGGCAGACCAAAGCCAAGGAAATCAAGGGACGTGAGAGTTGTGATGGACGAGTTGAGAATGAACGGCAGGAAGGTCAAGGTCGCGACGGTGGCGTTGGGCAGAAGATGGCGCAGGATGATCTTGGCGTCGGAGAGGCCCAGCGCCCGCGCCGCGTTCACATATTCGAAATTGCGGGCGCGCAGAAACTCCGCGCGCACGACATGCACCAACTGCACCCACGAAAACAAAAGCAAAATTCCCAGCAAGATGAAGAAACCGGGGGTCAGGAAGGACGAAATGATGATGAGGAGGTAAAGTTGCGGCAGCGACGACCATATCTCGATGAAGCGTTGAAACACGAGATCGACCCGGCCGCCGAAATAGCCCTGAATGGCGCCCGCCGCGACGCCGATCACCGACGACACCGAAGCGAGAATAAGGCCGAACAGCACCGACAGGCGGAAGCCATAAAGCAGGCGCGCCACGACGTCCCGCCCCTGGTCGTCGGTGCCGAGCCAGTTCCATTCGATGTCGCGGCAGCCTCGATTCACCTCGCCGGGCGCGATCTTTCTGGCGCTCGCCGCCGCGCATTGCGCCTTGCTCAGCATCCAGGTCGGCGGCGACGGCGCCGGGGTCGGCAAGTCGAGGTTATGCGTATCGTAGGAGTAGCGAATCGGCGGCCAGAGCATCCAGCCATGCGCCTCGATTTCCCTGGAGATCGTCGGATCGCGGTAGTCGGTGCGCGCGAGAAATCCGCCAAACTTTTCTTCCGGATAGGTCACGAAAACCGGAGAGAGCAACTCGCCCTTGTAATAGACCAGGATCGGTCGGTCGTTGGCGAGAAAGTCGGACGCGAGCGACATCAGGAAAAGCAGCAGGAACAGCCAAAAGGCCCAAAATCCGCGTCGATTGGCCTTAAAGTTGTCGAGGCGCCGTCGATCGATCGGCGTCAGGCGCAACAGCCCGGAGCGCGGTATCTTCGGGGCGCTGGCGACGGTGGTGTCCATTCGCTAAACCTCGCGCGTTTCGAAATCGATGCGCGGATCGATCCAGGTGTAGGTCAAATCCGAGAGCAAGTTAACGACGAGTCCGAGCAAGGCGAAAATATAGAGATTGGCGAAAACCACGGGATAATCACGATTGACGATGGATTCGAAGGACAGATAACCGAGTCCGTCGAGCGAGAATATGGTTTCGATCAACACCGAACCCGTCAGAAAGGCGTGAACGAAGGCGCCGGGAAAGCCGGCGATGACGATCAGCATCGCGTTGCGAAACACATGGCCGTACAGCACGCGATTTTCGGTAAGTCCCTTCATGCGCGCGGTCTGGACATACTGCTTGCGTATTTCATCGAGGAAGGAGTTCTTGGTCAGAAAGGTCTGCGTGGCGAAAGCCCCCAACGTCATCGACAACACCGGTAGCGCGACGTGCCAAAAATAGTCGCCGATCTTGCCAAGAAGCGACAGTTGCTCGAAATTGTCGGACGTAAGCCCGCGCAACGGGAACAGCTGCCAGAACGAGCCGCCGGAAAACAGCACGATCAGCAGCATCGCGAACAGGAAGCTCGGGATGGCGTAGCCAATGATGATGAGATTCGACGTCCAGGCGTCGAACCGCGTGCCGTCGCGCACAGCCTTGGCGATGCCAAGCGGGATGGATATCGAATAAGAGATCAGCGTCATCCAAAGCCCTAGCGACATCGAGACCGGCAGCTTTTCGCCGATCAGCTTCAACACGCTCTCGTCGCGAAAATAACTGCGTCCGAAGTCGAACATCGCATAGTTTTTCACCATCAGAAGAAAGCGTTCCCAGGCCGGCTTGTCGAAGCCGAATTGCTTTTCGAGTTCGGCGATGAATTTGGGGTCGAGCCCTTGCGCGCCGCGATATTTCGTCGAGGCGTCGGCGCCGCCGGTCGACATTTGCGTCCCGGCGCTTTGCCCGACTTCGCTACCGCCGCCGGAAAAGCGGCCGGTGGCGCCCGTGTCGTAGCCTTGCAACTGCGCGATGATGCGCTCCACCGGACCGCCGGGCGCGAATTGCACGATGGCGAAGGAGATCAGCATGATGCCGAGGATCGTCGGAATCATCAGCAGCACGCGCCGCGCGATGTAAGCTCCCATGTGTTCAGCGCCCCCAATTTATTTTGCGCGCCTTGTCCTCGTCCCACCACCAGGTCGAGGAGACGCCGGGATCGAAACGCGGCGCCCGCTCGGGACGGCCAAAAAGATCCCAATGGGCGATGCGATGCACGGGATTATACCAATGCGGAACCCAGTAGTGGCCGGCGCGCAGCACGCGATCGAGCGCCTGGCAGATCGTGACCAGCTCCTCGCGCGTTGTCGCGACAAGGGCCTTTTCGACCAGCGCGTCCAGGACGGGATCGGAGACGCCCGTGAAATTGCGCGATCCATTCACTTGCGCGACCTTCGAGCTGAAATAATTGCGCAGCTCCTCGCCCGGCGACCAGCTCATCTGCAAATTGTCGACGACTACGTCGAAATCGAAGGTTTCCAGTCGCTGTTTGAATTGCGCGGCGTCGACGACCCGCAGGCGCGCGTTCACGCCAAGCAGTTTCATGTTCTTGATGAATGGCTGGGTATGCCGCTCGAACAGGCTGGAAAAATCCAAGAATTCGAATTCGAGCGGTTTGCCGTCCGGCAGCAGGAGAACATTGTCCTTGCGCTGGCAGCCGGCGGCCGCGAAAAGTTCGGCGGCGCGCTTTAGCAGCGCGCGGTCCTGTCCCGAGCCGTCGGATATCGGCGGCGTGACGGCTTCCCCAAACGCCGCGGCGGGCAGTTTATCGCGGAATGGTTCGAGCAGCGCCTTTTCGGCGTCGCTCGGCGCGCCCTTGGCGGCGAGCGGAGAGTTCTCGAAATAGGAGGTGACGCGCTTGTAGGCGTCATACATCAGATTGCGGCTCGTCCATTCGAAATCGAAACAACAACCGATCGCCTCGCGCACGCGGGGATCGGCGAACACCTTGCGCCTCGTGTTGAAGACCCAGCCCTGGATGCCCGGAATATTGGAGTTGGGAACGGTGAAGCGCTTGACGCGACCTTCCTTGAAGGCCGGAAAGTCATAACCGGTCGACCAGACGCGCGCGATGTTTTCCTCGCGCTCGGTGAAGGCGCCGGCCTTGAAGGCTTCGAAGGCGACCTGGCTGTCGCCAAAATACTCGAAACGTATCGTGTCGAAATTGGCGCCGCCGACGTTGACCGGAAGATCCTTGCCCCAATAATCGGGAACACGCTGATAGGCGATGAAGCGCCCCTGTTCGAACGCGCCGATCTTGTAGGCGCTGGAGCCGAGCGGCGGCTCCAGCGTGGTCTGCTCGAAGTCGCGATGTTCGTAATAGGCCTTGGAGAAGATCGGCTGGCCCGCGACGGTGATCGGCAGGTCGCGGGCGCGCTCCGGCGCGAAGCGGACCACCAGCACATCGTCGGCCTCGGCCTCCGCGCTCTTCAAATCGCGCAGCAGTTGCACGATGACGGGATGTCCCTTGACGCGCAAGATATTGAGCGAGAAGGCCGCGTCATGCGCGGTGAGCCTGGAGCCGTCGTGGAAGCGCGCCTCGGGGCGCAGCAAGAAGCGATAGGTCAGGCGATCCGGCGACACGCGCACGGATTCGGCGACGAGCCCGTAGAGCGCATCCCGCTCGTCGAGGCTTTGCGTCATCAAACTGTCGAAAGTGAGCGACAGGGCGGCGGCGGGGTTGCCGCGCAGAACATAGCCGTTGAGCGTGTCGAAAGTCGGCGAGGGCGGCGACAGCGTCAGTGTTCCACCCTTCGGCGCGTTGGGATTGACATAGGCGAAATGCTTGAAGTCGGGCTTTTCGTCCAGTCCGCCGAAGGTTGAGAGGCCATGGCTCTCGGTTTCTCCGGCCCGCGCGTCGGCTCTAGCCCAGCGGGGCGCCAGGGCGAGCGCGGCGCCGCCGCCCTGTAGCACGCGGCGACGGGATAGCGAAAGCGCGAAGCGGTGTTCGTTCACGGGTCGACCTCGAAATGCGCGGAATGCGCGCGCCCGGCGCGCCTTTGAATGATTCGCGCCGATTATGTCGGAATTTGGCGCCCCCGCCAGTCCCGATTCATCCCCGCGAGCCTTGCGCGCGATATGCCGGCGGTATTCGACTGTTTTTTATCCTGGCGGTTTTCTTATATGAGCAATGCGCCGAAAACCCGGGAGCGGGCGAATCGGCTTAATCCATGAAGGAGATTCGATACGATGGATCCGCGCCAGTCCAGCCTGTTTCGCCAGCAGGCTTTCGTCGACGGTTCTTGGATCGACGCCGACGGGGGCGCTGTCTTCGCCGTGGCCGATCCGGCGACCGGCGAGACCCTGGGCCATGCGCCCGACATGGGCGTCGCCGAGACGCGCCGCGCCATCGCCGCGGCCGAGCGGGCTTTTCCGCTTTGGCGAGGCAAAACCGCCAAGGAGCGGGCTCAGATCATGCGCCGCTGGTATGAGATGATTTTGGCGGAGCAGGAGACGCTGGCCCAAATCATCACCGCCGAGCAGGGCAAGCCGCTGGCCGAGGCGCGCGGTGAAATCCTTTACGGCGCCGCCTTCATCGACTGGTTCGGCGAGGAGGGACGGCGCGTTTATGGCGACGTGTTGCCGATCATCGGCGCCGATCGCCGCCTGTTGACCCTCAAGCAGCCGGTCGGCGTCGTGGCCGCGATCACGCCGTGGAATTTCCCTTCCGCGATGCTGGCGCGCAAGGTGGGGGCGGCGCTCGGCGCGGGTTGCGCGATGGTGCTGAAGCCCGCCGAACAGACGCCGTTCTCGGCCCTGGCGCTGATCGAGCTCGCGCGACGCGCCGGCGTCCCGGCCGGCGTCGTCAATGTCGTGACGGCTAAAAACCCCGCGCCCATTGGGCTGGAGATGACGCAAAACCCGGCCGTGCGCAAGGTGACCTTCACCGGCTCCACCGAGGTCGGCAAGATCCTGCTGCGGCAGGCGGCTGAAAATGTGCAGAAATGCTCGATGGAGCTGGGCGGCAACGCGCCGCTGATCGTCTTCGAGGACGCGGACCTCGATCTCGCGCTCAAGGGCGCGCTCGCCACCAAATACCGCAACTGCGGCCAGACCTGCGTCTCCGCCAATCGCATACTGGCGCATGAGAGCATCGCGCAGGATTTCGCGCGCAGGCTGGGCCAGGCCGCCGCTGGTCTCAAGGTGGGCAATGGACGCGAGGAGGGCGCGGTGATCGGCCCGCTGATCGAGGAGGCGGCCGTCGAAAAGTGCGAGCGGCACGTCGCGGACGCCTTGGCGCGCGGGGCCGAACTGGTGACCGGCGGCGCCCGTCATGCGCTGGGTGGAACCTTCTTTCAGCCCACCGTGCTCGCGAAGGTGAGCGAGGACGCGCTCATCTTCCGCGAGGAGACGTTTGGGCCGGTGGCGCCGGTGGTCGCGTTCTCCGACGAAAGCGACGCGATCCGGCTCGCCAACGCGACGCCTTTTGGACTCGCCGCTTATTTTTACAGCCAAAATCTTCCCCGCATCTTCCGCGTCGCGGAAGCGCTGGAGTTTGGCATGGTCGGCGTCAACGAAACGCTGATCTCTTCCGAGACCGCGCCTTTTGGCGGCGTGAAGCAGTCGGGGTTGGGACGCGAAGGCTCCAAATACGGCCTCGATGATTATTTGGAGGTCAAATATCTGTGTCTGGGTGGAATGTAGCCGCCGCGCTCCTCCAGCCTTTTTAATGGGCCAGCCCCAGACCGATGATGCCGGAAATGATCAAGTAAATCGCGACGATATAGTTGAGCAAGCGGGGTATGATTAAAATCAGAACGCCCGCGATCAGGGAAACAATGGGTTGGAGGTGCGCGACGCCGACGACCATGATCTCTCTCCTTGGCGCGTATTGATGAGTCGGCGGGGCCGCCGCTGGGATTGCGCATGGTTCCAGATAGCGTTCAGGGATTTCGCGACAAGCGGCGCGACGCTCCGGCTTCGATAGTTCCGCGAAAGCCTGGATTTTTACAGTCACGAGACCGTGGCCTGAAAGGCGCCGCGGATCGCGCGGGCTCGCGCGGGTTTTGGGCGCTAAAGGTGCGGGTGGTTCGATCGCATGAGTGATTGTTCGTCGACGGACGCCATGTCCGATCGCTTCATGTCCGATCGCCCCACCATCAGGCGGCGCGGCGAGGCCGATGGCGCGGCGTTGCTGGAATTAATCAACGAGGATCTGTTTCAAGACATGGCTTCGACGCGGCGGCCATTCGAGACATGCGAGGAACTGCGCGGCTGGCTCGACGGACTTGCGGAACGCCGGTTTGAAATCGTCGCGGTGGTCAATGGCGCGGCCATTGGTTTTGGCGGCCTATACTTGATGAACGATCATCTCGATCATTCCGGCTGGATTTGTCTGGGTGTTCGAAAAGAATTCCAACGGCGCGGGATCGGAGCGGCGCTCCTCGAAACGCTTGTCGCCACCGCCGACGTTCTGGCGGGGTTGGAACGTGTCCAGCTCACCGTTTTTTGCGATAACGAAGCGGCCATAAAACTCTATGGCTTCTTCGGATTTGAAATCGAAGGTCGTCACCGGCGTTTTCGGCGGCGTGGGGCGGCGTTCGTCGACGCCTTCACCATGGCTAGACTGGCCGAGGAGGCCAACGGCGCGCTCGCGCGCCCGCGGTCGCTCCAAAAGATACAGCAGCTACGTCCGTTGTGGGCGCCGACGCCGATTTAGTGCAAAGTCGTGCGAGGCGGAGCCGCCTCGCGCCGGAAAAACGCGGCGAATCCGAAAAGCCGGGAATACTTCCGTTTGCCCACGAAACGGAAGAACACGTTTAGACCGCGGCGACGCCGGAAGGTTTCGAGAATTACTCGGGCCCCTTGGCCGGGCGTCCGCGTTTGCGTGGCGGCGTGGCGACGGCTTTCTTGGCCGGCGCGGCGTTCCTGCGTAGCTGGCCGAGCCCCGAGCGCTTCGCGAGTTCCGATCGTCGGGCCGCGTAACTGGGGGCGACCATCGGATAATCGGTCGCCAAGCCCCATTTCGCGCGGTATTCGTCCGGCGTCATGCCCAACGTCGCGAGATGACGGCGCAGCGATTTGAATTTCTTCCCATCGTCCAGGCAGACGAGATAATCGGGCGTGATGGACTTGCGGATCGACACCGCCGGCTCTTTTTTCTCGACGGGCGGCGCGATATTGGCGACGCCGTTCGCAAATCCCTCCAACGCCGCGTGGACAGAGTATATCAGAGCCGGCAGTTCGCCGATGGGCAAGGAGTTGTTGGCGACGAAGGCCGCGACGATTTCGGCGGCTAATTCAAGTGATTTAGAAGATTCCGAATCAGTTGTCATTGGCGAATTCCTTGAATCGCGGGTCCAATACTCTTATACTAGCTATTCGACGATAACGTTAATTAACCGCAACTCGGAGTTAAAACAAGTCTTCGCAAGCAAGAATTCCCAAGCGGCCTCGCGACCCAATATTGAAGGGTTCGCGCAACGGCCAAATGCAAATCGCGCGTTATTCGATTGGTCGGCGTCCGGGCTCGCCGATGCGACAGTCCGCCGCGCCCGCGCGACGCTCAGGGTTGCAAACTTGTTATATACCGGAATAGGCTGGGCGAGCAGACGCCGGGGCAAACGGCCATGACGCCCAAGTAAGTTCGTCTTGCGGTTCTCACTATGCGAAGTCGCGGCTGACGCCTTGGTTCCAGACGGTCGATCCGCGGGCTCCATGCGGCGTCGCGCCGCCGCGAAAATGCCCAATCCACGATTGGCCGATTTTCAAATCGACAAAATCGTCGCGTATCGTGGTCGCTTATCGCGCGAGTCGGGCGCGGGCGCCAATAAACAGAGTTGAACAGCGGGAGACGCGGGATGCATGAGACATCGTTGGTTCAAGGCGCGGGCGAAGCGATCCCCCGCGAAAACCCACCCCGCTTCATCCGCTTTTTCAGCGAAATCGGCATCGCGGATGTCCCGCTTGTCGGCGGCAAAAACGCCTCGCTCGGGGAGATGTTCCAAGAACTCACCGCCAAGGGCATAACGGTTCCCAACGGCTTCGCGATCACCGCCGAGGCCTATCGTCACGCGCTTGAATCCGCCGGCGCCTGGTCCGCGTTGAAAAAAACGCTCGACGGGCTCGACGCCTCCAACGTCGATGATTTGGCGCGCCGCGCCGCGCGGGCGCGCGAAGTGGTCTACGCCGCCGCCTTGCCGGCCGATCTCGAGGCGGAAATCCGCGTCGCCTTGGCGCGATTGACGGAGGAGTATGGACCGGAGCTGAGCGTCGCGATTCGCTCGTCGGCGACGGCGGAGGATTTGCCAACCGCCAGTTTCGCCGGGCAACACGACAGCTACCTCAATGTGCGCGGCGAGGCTTGCGTCCTCGACGCGGTGCGCCGCTGCTTGGCGAGCCTGTTCACGGATCGCGCGATTCGCTATCGCATCGATAACGGCTTCGATCACTTTAAGGTGTTCAATTCGGTCGGCGTCATGAAAATGGTGCGGTCCGATCTCGCGTCGTCCGGCGTCATCTTCACCATCGACACCGAGACCGGCTTCGAGGATGTCGTATTCATCACCGGCGCTCTCGGCCTTGGCGAGAATGTCGTCCAGGGGGCCGTCGACCCCGATGAATTTTATGTTTTCAAGCCGACCTACCGCCAGGGCAAAAAAGCGGTTTTGAAGCGAACGCTCGGCGGTAAGAAGATCAAGATGATCTTCTCGGAGGGCGGGCTCGCGACCACCCGCAACATCCCGACCGACCGCAAGGAGCAGACGAAATTCTGCCTTTCGGACGAGGAAGTTCTCACTCTCGCCGGTCAGGCCATCGCCATCGAGGAGCACTATAGCGCGAAGGCGGGCGTCGCCCGTCCGATGGACGTGGAATGGGCCAAGGACGGCGTCGACGGGCGTCTTTATATCGTGCAGGCGCGACCGGAGACCGTCGCGTCGCGTCGCGATCGCAACTTCATCGAGGAATATCGCATCGAGAAACACGGCCCGGTCAGGATCGAGGGCCGCGCCGTGGGCGCGAAAATCGCGATGGGCAAGGCCCGCGTCATCGAGCATTTGAGTGAACTGTCGCAATTCCTCCCCGGCGAAATCCTCGTCGCCGACACCACCTCGCCCGACTGGGGCACGGTCATGAAATCCGCCGCCGGCATCGTCACCAACCGCGGCGGGCGCACCTGCCACGCGGCGATCGTCGCGCGCGAACTTGGCATTCCCGCGATTGTCGGAACCGACGCCGCGACAAAAATCATCCGCACCGGCGAGACGATTTCCGTCTGTTGCGCGGAAGGGGACGTCGGCAAGGTCTACGAGGGCGAGATCGAGTTCTCCATCGCCAAGACGGATTTATCGAACATGCCGCGGCCCGCGACGCATGTGATGATGAACGTCGGCAATCCCGAAAGCGCCCTCGGGCTTTCGGCCTTGCCGAACGACGGCGTCGGCCTCGCGCGCATGGAGTTCATCATCACCGAATCCATCAAGGCGCATCCGATGGCGCTGATCCACCCCGAACGCGTCGCGGACGCCGTTGAACGCGACGAAATAAAGCGGTTGACCGAATATTACCCGAGCGGGGGCGAGTTCTTCGTCCAGCGCTTGTCGGAGGGCGTCGGGACCATCGCCGCCGCCTTTTATCCAAAGCCGGTCGTCGTCCGCATGTCGGACTTCAAGACCAATGAATACGCCTCGCTGCTGGGCGGGCGCGCCTTCGAGCCGGTCGAGGCCAATCCGATGATCGGCTTTCGCGGCGCCTCCAGATACACGCATCCGGCCTACAGGGAAGGCTTCGCGCTCGAATGCGCGGCGATGAAGCGCGTGCGCGACGAGATGGGCTTCGTCAACGTCAAACTGATGATTCCCTTCTGTCGCCGGGTCGAGGAGGCCGAGCGGGTCGTCGCATTGATGCGCGATTTGGGTCTGGAGCGCGGTAAAAATGGCCTCGAAATTTACGTGATGTGCGAAATTCCCAATAATGTGATGCAAATCGACGCGTTTTCGAAACATTTCGACGGGTTTTCGATCGGCTCCAACGATCTCACGCAGTTGACGCTCGGGGTCGACCGCGATTTGGAAATCGTCGCCTTCGATTTCGACGAGCGCGACGAGGGCGTGAAGGCGATGATTCGCCTCGCGGTCGAGGGCGCGCGGCGCAACGGGCGCCATTGCGGCATCTGCGGCCAGGCGCCCTCGGATTACCCTGAAATCGCCGAGTTCCTGGTGCGGCTCGGCATCGATTTCGATCAGCCTCAATCCCGACACCGTGCTGCGCGCGACCACCCGCATTCTCGAATTGGAGCGCGCGCTCGGTCGGGAGCCGAAATGAGCGACGAGATCAGCTTGAAGAAGACGCTGTCCAATGGCGTGAAGCTCAATTGCCCGAAATGCGGCGTCGGCGGGATTTTCAAGAGCCATCTCAAGCGGCGCGACGCCTGCCCAAGCTGCGGCGAGAGCTTTCTTGGTCTCGACGCCGACGACGGTCCGGCTTGGCTGACCATCGTCGTCGCCACGCATATCGCGGTGCCCTTGCTGATTGTTCTGGAGGATTTCAGCCCGCTGAGCGATTACGTCCAACTGCTCATCGTCGCGCTCGTGATGACGGTTCTCGTGCTGACGCTGCTGCCGCGCTCGAAGGGATTGTTCATTGCGATTCTATGGTGGAACGCCAGAAAAAAGGCCTGACGCCGCGAGTTCTGCTTTGGGAGTTTTATCGAAATTGAGCGATGTTTCCCCGCCGCTGAAGCTGTTGCTCGTCGTCGCGGCGGCGCTGGTCGACGCCGATGGCCGCGTGCTGCTGGCCCAGCGTCCACCCGGCAAGCAGCTCGCGGGACTGTGGGAGTTTCCCGGCGGCAAGATCGACGCCGGAGAGCGGCCCGAACAGGCGCTGGCCCGCGAACTCGCCGAGGAGCTGGGGATCGACGCCTGCGTCTCCTGCATGCGGCCGCTCGCCTTCGCCAGCCATGCCTATGACGAATTTCATTTGCTCATGCCGCTGTTTGTCTGTCGGCGCTGGGATGGGCTCGTCTCGCCCCGGGAAGGGCAGGCGCTGCGATGGGCGCGACCGCGCGATCTGCGAAAATTTCCGATGCCGCCGGCCGACGCGCCGCTGATCGACCCGCTGATCGCGCTGCTCGGGTAGGTTGCCCGGAGTCATTTTTCTGTAATGATCGTGAAGGGGCGCGGAGCGGCGCCCGCACCGCTGGAGAGGCAATTGACGAAGCAAACAAACGGAACGGCCGCGGCGGCGCATCGGCGCCCCTTCGAGGAGCGCTTTCAGGCGGGCAAGAAACTGCGCGAGACCGTTCCGCGCGAGAGCCTCGCGGATTTCGTCGCGGGAAATCGCTGTCCCATCGCCATTTTCGACGAGACAAACAAGGGCCGGTTGCCGGCGCTGTTGCCGATCCGCCGACAGCGCATGTCGCAATCGGCCTTCGCGTTCCTGCGCGGCGCCGCGGCGCTGATGGCCGTCGATCTCGCGACCCAGCCGATGCCCGGCATCAGGGTCCAGGCTTGTGGCGACTGCCATTTGATGAATTTCGGCGCCTTTCTCTCGCCGGAAGGCAATGCGCTGTTCGACATCAACGACTTCGACGAGACATTGCCCGGCGTCGATTTCACCGTGGATTTGAAGCGGCTCGCCGCCAGTTTCGCGGTGGCGGCGCTGGCCGCCGGCGACAGCGACAAGACCGCGCGACGCATCGCCAGGAATGTCGCGCTGGCCTACGGCGAGCGCATGTCGAAGCTGGCGCGCCTTTCGCCGCTGGAGGCCTGGCATTCCCGCATAAATCTTGCTCATGAGGCCGACGGGCTGTTCGAGGCCGGTTTAGCGAAAAAGCTGCGTCTCGCCGCCGAGCAAAAACACGCCGACCGCGAGGAGGACGCCAATTTTCCCAACGTCGCGCGCGATCCCGCGACCGGCGCGTTGCGGATCAAGGACAATCCGCCGCTGATCTATCATGTGCCGGCGCACGAGGACGCCTCCATTCACGTCGATATTCCCTCGGTGTTCGAGGGCGTGAAGAACACTTTGGCGCCCGAGGTGGCGGCCTTGCTGGCGCGCTACAAACTGGCGGATTTCGGCCTTCAAGGTGGTGGGCGTCGGCAGCGTCGGCACCTATTGCGCCATCGGCCTGTTCGCCACCGAGGACGGCGATCCGCTGTTCCTCCAGGTCAAGGAGGCGCTGAACTCCGCGATGGAGCGGCTGTCCGACGCGCCCTGGCCGGGCGAGCAGGGCGAGCGCGTCGTCGATGGACAGCGCATCATGCAGGCGGCCACCGATCTGTTCCTCGGCTGGACGACCGACCCCGCCTCGGGGCGGCGATTTTATGTCCGGCACTTGAAGAACCGCCGCCTGGGTTCGATCAGCGAGCTGCTAGAGACCAAGGCGCTGCCGCAATATGCGACTTTGTGCGGCCGCACCCTGGCGCGCGCCCACGCGCGATCCGCCGACGCCGCGACGCTGTGGGGTTACATGGGCAAGAACGAGGCTTTCGCCGACGCGATCGCCTCGTTCGCCATGCTCTACGCGGCGCAGAACAAGAAGGACTTCGACAAGTTCGCCGCGGCGAGTCCCGCCGCCGCGCCGGCCAAGGGCGTCGACGCCAAGACTTGATCGCCCGGCGGAGCGCGGCGCCATCGTCTTGACATCGGTCGGCGTCATGCATCGACTGTGGCGTGATGCGCGCGTGAGTGATTCTCGCAAGGGTCGAGGGAGTCGATTCGATGCCGCGGCTGGGAAAATGGTGGATCGGGGCGCCCGCGCTCGCCGCGCTCGTCTATCTGGCGGGCGATTCATTGACGCGGCGGATCGAGGTCGACCTCGCCGACCGCGCGGCGCAACGGCTCGCCTTGGAAAAGGGCGCGCTCGACGCCGCGGCGGTTTTCGCCCGCGGCCGCGACGTCGTGATCTCCGGCGTCGTGTTGTCGCCGCCGGCGCGCGATGACGCGTTGCGCGCCGTCCGCGGGCTCGACGGCGCGCGCGCCGCGCTCGATCAAACAAAACCCATGGAAGCGGCGCATCCCTTTGTCCTCAAAATGGAGCGCCACGGGACGCGCGTGACGCTCGAAGGCCATGTCGCGCCGGGCGAACGCGAGGCGCTTCGCAAGGAGCTCGTGCTCCAGGGTCTGGAAATCACCGACCGGAGCGGCTACGCCGCCGGCGCGCCGCCGGTGTTCATGGCGCTGGCGCGTTTCGCGGCGGCGCGGCTGGGCGAAATGGACCCCGGCGTCGCGACGCTGACCGACGACGCGCTGTCGCTTAGCGGCGCGGCGACGCCGGACGCGGACCTCGAAAAACTGATCGCCGCCGCGAAGGCGCCGCCCGCCGGCGCGCGCATCGCAAGCGTCGTTATCAACCCAGCCCCGAAAGTCTCGCCCTACGAGTGGAGCGCGCGCAAGGACGGAGCGATCACGCTGGAAGGATTCGTTCCGACCAGCGTCGCGAAGGCGCGCGGCCTGCGGCGGGCGACCATGGTCTCGGCCGGCGCGGTGGTGAACGACGAGACGCGGGTCGCCGCCGGCGCGCCGCCCGGCGATTTCGCCGGCGCCGTCGACGCCGCGCTGTCGCAGCTGGGCAAGCTGGCGAAAGGCCAGGTCGCGCTTCGCGACGCCGGCGCCGCCATTACCGGCGAAGCCAGGCCGAACATCACCGCGTCGATGATCGAATCCGAACTGAAAACGCGCCTCCCCGAAGGGTTCTCGGTGGTCAAGGTCGAGGTCGTCGACGGGCCGGCGTCGCCCTTCGCCTTCGCCGCCGCCCTCAAGGACGGCGCGCTGACTCTGGCCGGACACATGCCGGCGGCGCAAGCGCATGACGAGATTCGCGAGCTGGCGGGGCGGCTGTTCGAAGGCGTGGCGGTCACCGACACGCTCGCCGCGGCGCGCGGCGCGCCAATGGATTTTGAGCGAGCCGTCGCCGCCGCGCTGCCATCGCTGGCGCGCCTTTCGAGCGGCCGCCTGTCGGTGTCGGGCGCGGCCGTCTCGCTGGTCGGCGAGGCGCCTTTCCAGGGCGTCGCGACCGACATTGGCCTCCGGCTCGCGGCGGCGGCGCCACAAGGCTACGCCTCCACGGTTCAACTCACGGCGCGCGATCCCGGCGCGCCAATCGACGCCGACGCGCGGCCCAAGGCGATCGCCGAGGCGCTGGCCAAGGCCCCGGCGCTGTTCGAGGGAACGGCCGCGAAGCCGAGCGATTCCGCCGCGCCGGCGCTCGACGCTCTGGCGCTGTTGATGCTGCGCGAACCCGGCTCCAGTTTCGAAATCATCGTTCACGCGGAGGAACCCGGCGGGGAGCCAAATCGCGATCTCGCCAAACGGCGCGCGCAAGCCGTGGTCGACTGGCTGGTGGCCGATGGACTCGACCCCGCGCGGTTGACGGCGACCGCCGTCGGCCCCGCGTCCGGCGCGGCGATCGACGTGGTGGTGAAATGAGCGGCGTTCGCCCGAAGCGCTGGCGAGACGGAGAGGGCCAATGCTCTATCTGCTGAACATGGGCTGGCAATGGTTCGCCGCCGCGGCCGTGCTCGGCGCGCTCGTGGGTTTCACGACGACTCGGCGTGGAGCGGGCGGCGCCCTCTCCGCTCCCTGGCCGCTCGCCTTGGTGCTGCTCGCGCTTGTCGGGGCGGGCGCCGCGACTCAAATGGACCTGCTGCGGGGCCGCGAGGAACTGCTGCTGGAGATCGGCGTATTGTCGACCGCGGCTTATGTCCTCGGCCTGCCGCTGGGCGGCGGCGCCAAGGGCCTGCTTCCCGCGCCCGCCGCGCTCCCGAAGCCGATGCCCGTGGTTTTGCGTGGCGCCCCGCCCGAGGCGCTGGCGCGCGCGCCCGAACCGCGCGCGGCCCCGAAGGCGGCGGCGCCGAGGGCCGCCAAAAAGGCCGCCCCCATCGCGGCGGGCAAGAAGCCGTTTCCCGGCCAGCCTCCGGAATCATTGCCCGCGCCACGCGGCGGGGTGGCCGATGACCTCGCCAAAATCAAGGGCATAGGGCCAAAAAGCGTCGAAAAGCTGCATGCGCTCGGCGTGTTCCATTACGATCAGATCGCCGCGTGGAGCTTCGACAACGCCCGGTGGGTCGGCGCGGCGCTGGCGGCTCCCGGCCGGGTGGAGCGCGGCAAATGGATTCAGCAGGCGCGGGAGCTGCTCGCCGACCGCGACGCCAGGGAAACATCGGCATAGAGGAAGCATCGCATGAAGTTTTTGAAAGCCGCGGTCCTGGTCGCGCTGGCGCTCTCTATCGCGCCCGCCGCCGCGCAGGACATGTTGCGCGGAGTCGATCTCTCCGCCCCGGCCTATTCGCGCTCGGACTATAGCCGCGACGACATCATCGCCGCGCTGAAGGCGGAAAAGGACGGCAAGCCGCTCGACCTTTCCGGCGCCAGCCTGAACGGCGTCGATCTCTCCGGGCTCGATCTCGCCCGCGTGAATTTTCGCGCGGCGCGGCTGGTCAAGGCGAAACTGTCCGGCGCCAAACTGGACGGCGCGACGCTCGACCAGGCCTGGCTGCTCGAGGCCGATCTGACCGGCGCGTCGCTCGTCGGCGCGCATCTGTTCGCCGCGCAAATGCAGCGCATCCGCGCCGACGGCGCCGATTTTTCGAGCGCGCGAGTCGCCGGCGATTTGACCGGCGCCAGCCTGCGCGGCGCGAAATTCATCGACGCCAACATGTCCGCCGACATGAAAAACCAGTCGATGGGACTTATGCGCGCGGTGCTCGCCTCGGCGGTCGCCGAGGGGGCGAATTTCACCGGCGCCAACTTGATGAGCGCCGATCTGCGTTACATCCACGCCGCCAGGGCGGATTTCTCCGGCGCGAGCCTGCGCGGGGCGGACGCCGCCGGCGCGGATTTTTCCGGCGCCACTTGGAGCGGCACCAAGGTCGGCGGGCTCGATCTCGACTCCGCGCGCATCGACGCGGCGGCGGTCGCCTCGCTCAAGGACGCGAAAAACCTCGAAGCCGCGCGGACAAAATGACGCGCGCCGCGGTTCGCATCGGCGTCGACCTTGGCGGGACCAAGATCGAGGCCGTCGCGCTTGGACCGATGGGTGAAATCCTGGCGAGCCGCCGCCGCGCGACGCCCAGCGACGATTACTTCGCGATCGTTCGCGAAACGCGCGATCTGGTGCGCGAGATCGAACAGGCGGCGCCGGGCGGCGCCTCCGTCGGCGTGGGAACGCCCGGCGCCATCTCGCCCCGCACGGGCCTCGTCAAAAACTCCAACACCGTTGTCTTGAACGGGCGCCCGCTGGCGCGCGACCTCGCGGAGTCGCTGGAACGGCCGGTACGGCTGGACAACGACGCCAATTGCTTCGCGCTGTCGGAGGCGGTCGACGGCGCCGGCGCCGGCGCGCGGGTGGTGTTCGGCGTCATTCTCGGCACTGGGGTCGGCGGCGGCCTCGTCGTCGACGGCGCGTTGGTCGCCGGACGCAACAGGATCGCCGGCGAATGGGGCCACAATCCGCTGCCGTGGATGCGCGCCGACGAATCTCCGGGCGTCGCCTGCCATTGCGGTCGCCTCGGCTGCATCGAGACTTTTTTGTCGGGCGCCGGCCTCGCGCGCGCGTTTGTCGCGCGGGCGGGCCAGGCGTCGCCGTGCGAGGAGATCGCCGCGCGCGCCGAGGCCGGCGACGCCGCGGCGCTCGCCAGTCTCGACGCTTATCGCGACCGGCTGGCGCGGTCGCTGGCCAGCGTCGTCAACATCGTCGATCCGGATGTCATCGTGCTGGGCGGCGGCCTCTCGAACATCGCGCGCCTATGCGAAGGGCTCGAAAAACTCGTTGAGTTTCACGCCTTTTCCGACGCGCTGGACACCAAAATCCTTCGCAATGTCCACGGCGACAGCGGCGGCGTGCGCGGCGCGGCGTGGCTATGGGGCGGCGCGCCGGGGCAGGGGGTGTGAGGTGGGCGGGGCGCGGGCAAGCGCTGCTTTAATTTTCGAGCGTTATTTGAATTTCGTGGGGCCTCGCTCGCCGCGACGCGCGGCGCCCGCCGGAGCGGGTTTAAGCCGGCTTTAAGCAATGCCGCGCTAGTGTTGGTCGGTTCCATGCCCCGTTTTTGATGGCGCTCGCGGCGATGATTGGCGCCGCGACCGAGGATCAGGTGCAATGCTGGCCGACACGATCAAACTTGCCTCCCTCGCCCTGTTGGCGGTCGCGGTGTTCGCGCAACTCGCGTTGAAGGCGCCGATTGGCGTCGCGGCGTTTCGACAATCCATCGCGGATTCGGTCGCGGCGGGCCAGGGGGCCGGCGCGGCGCCTTCGACGTCCCGGGTTGTCGACACGCATGTCCGCGACCAGTTGGCGGTCGCGCGGACTCCGGAGGAGCAGCCGCTTTTCAACGAGGTTCGACTGACGCTCAACGGTCACGGAGCCTATGCGACGACCGCCACCATCAACAATGTGATGGTCAACGCGATCGTCGACACCGGCGCCAATTATGTGGCGCTGCGCTATGAAGACGCGAAAGCCATGGGCATTTCGCTGTCGAGCCAGGATTTCACTGGCCGAACTCAAACGGCGAACGGCTCCGGACGGGTGGCCCCGGTGCGGCTGCGCGAAATACAAATCGGCCCGATCAAGATTTACGACGTCAAGGGGTTCGTGGCGGAACGCGGCGCGCTCGGGGTCAATCTGCTCGGCATGACCTTTTTGTCGCGACTGTCGCATACCGAGATGGTCGCCGGCGGCGGCCTGGTGTTGCGGCAGTAACGCCCCGCTTGGTTGCGGCGCGCGGGCGCCTCGGTTAGCATCCGGCGCGTTTCCATGAGGGGGACGCGCCGCGCCGTCGCGGCGATCCTGTCCCGGCTAGCCGTGTAGTCCCAAACCCATGTCTCACTTCGCCACTGACGCATTGGCCTTCGCGCTGGCCTATCTGCTGGGCTCGATTCCGTTCGGGTTGCTGCTCACGCGGCTGGCCGGCGCCGGCGACATCCGTTCGATTGGCTCCGGCAACATCGGCGCGACCAATGTTCTGCGCACCGGGCGCAAGGATTTGGCGGCGGCGACGCTGCTGCTCGACGCGCTCAAGGGCGTCGTCGCCGTGCTGCTTGGCGCATGGCTATCGCCCGGCGCG
Organism: uncultured Alphaproteobacteria bacterium; assembly: GCA_963699455.1. GTDB lineage: Bacteria > Pseudomonadota > Alphaproteobacteria > Rhizobiales > Beijerinckiaceae > Methylocystis. The sequence goes on from CAVOTY010000006.1 coordinate 409,421, forward strand.
GCGATTGTCGCGGCGATTGGCGCCTTTCTCGGTCATATCGCGCCGGTGTGGCTGCGATTTCGCGGCGGCAAGGGCGTCGCGACTTTTCTGGGCGCGCTGTTCGCGTTGCACTGGCCGACCGGGCTGATTTTTTGCGCGACATGGCTCGCGGCGGCGGGCCTGTGGCGGTTCTCCTCGCTTTCGGCCTTGATCGCCTCGGCGCTGGCGCCGATCGCCTTGTGGAGTTTCGGCCGCGGCGACCAGGCAATGGTGATCGCCTTGATGGCCGCCATGTTGTGGTGGAAGCATCGCGACAACATCGCGCGGCTGGTCTCGGGAGCGGAAAGCCGCATCGGGCAAAAGACTTGACGGCGACGGCCCGACCGCCGAGCCGTCTCAGCGACGCGCAACTGCTGGACTGGTTGCGGTTGATCCGCAGCGAAAACATCGGCCCGCGCACCTTTCGCGAACTCATCAATCGCCATGGCGGCGCCGCGGCGGCGCTGGAGGCGTTGCCGGGGCTCGCCGCCCGCTCGCTCAAGGGGCGCGCCATCCGCATCGCCGACCGCGACGAGGCCTTGCGGGAAATCGAGGCCTCGCGGGCCATGGGCGTGCGATTCGTCGTCATGAGCGACGCCGATTATCCGCCGCTGTTGCGCGCGATCGGCGACGCGCCGCCGCTGCTGATGATTCGCGGCGACGCGACGCTGCTGGCGCGACCTTGCGTCGCGATCGTCGGCTCGCGCAACGCCTCGGCCTCTGGACTTTCCTTCGCGGAGCGTCTGGCGCGCGGCCTGGCCCGGGAGGATTACGTCGTCGTTTCCGGTCTGGCGCGCGGCGTCGACACGGCGGCGCATAACGCCACTATCGACACCGGCGCCATCGCCGTGCTGGCCGGCGGCCATGCCCTGGCCGTACCCATCCGAAAACGTGGCGTTGCTTGAGAAAATCGTCGAATCGGGCGGCGCGGTGATTTCCGAAATGCCGCTGGAGTGGGAGCCGCGCGGGCGCGATTTTCCGCGTCGCAACCGGCTGGTCTCGGGGCTCAGCCTCGGCGTCGTCGTCGTCGAGGCGGCGCGCCGGTCGGGCTCGCTGATCACCGCGCGTTTCGCGGCGGAGCAGGGGCGGGAGGTGTTCGCCGTGCCGGGATCGCCGCTCGATCCGCGCGCCGAGGGGACCAACGATCTTTTGCGCGAGGGCGCGACGTTGTGCGCCCGGGTCGAGGACGTAACGCAGGCGCTCCAGGCGCAACGCGACGGGCATTCGCCGCGATACGATCTCTTCGGCGAACCGGCGTCGTCGACGCTCGAAGGCGAGCCGCTGTTCGACGAGCTGGATCTCAACGCATTTCGCGAACCGCCCTCGCCGCCGCTGGAGGCCCCGGCCGAGGCTGTCGTCGCGCCGCCCGCGCCGCCGCCCGCCGCGCCGCGGCCGGCTCCGGAGCCGCCGATGCATCCGCGGGAACGGGTGCTGTCCCTGCTGTCGCCCGCGCCCATCGCGCTCGACGAATTGATTCGAGCGGCTGGGTTGCCGGCGCGGGACGTGCAGACGGCGCTGCTCGACCTCGACCTCGAGGGACGGCTCGAGCGCCACGGCGGCGGGCTCGTTTCGCTGCCCCCGGAAAAGCCCGAAAGCTAGAGTTCGCTGGGCTTTAGCGTTCGCGCGCTATATCGCGAACGTCGTTCTCCCGGGCGTAAATATGCGCCTCCACCCGCGCGAGATTGAGGAAATAGGCGAGCATCGGCAGGCCCGCCTTGCCGGCGAGCCCCGCCATTTCGGCCGTCATTTCCGCGATATAGGCGGCGAGCGAGGCGCGGTCGTCGACGGAGGTGGAAACCTCGTCGTTCCGGGCCAGATTTTGGTTCCCCGCTCTGGTAATGTTGACCATGAAATTCACTCCCCGGCTTATTTTTTGGCGCCAGTCGTATCGCGTGGTTGCATAATTACTTATCAACCTATGGTTGTCAATTTTCTTGATTGCTTATTAACGGTTGTGCTGATCGAAGCCGGCCGAGCCGGTCGAGCGCGCCTTGCAGGATATAGGCCGCCGCCATGCGGTCGACCACCTCGGCGCGCTTGGCGCGGGAGGCGTCCTGGGCGATCAGTTCGCGGGTGACCGCCGCGGTGGAGAGTCGCTCGTCCCAGTAAACATATTGAAATTGCGCGAGTTTCGACAGATTGCGCATGAACGCCCGGGTCGCCTGGACGCGCGGGCCGTCGGAGCCGTCCATGTTGAGCGGCAGGCCGATCACCAGGGCCAGAATATCGAATTCCTTCATGCGCTTAAGCAGGCTTTCGGCGTCGAGCGAAAATTTGGCGCGGCGAATCGTATCTAGCGGCGAGGCCAGCCGCCGCTCGACGTCCGAAAGCGCCAATCCTATTGTTTTTGTTCCAAGATCTAGCCCCATGAGCCGGCCTTTCCTGGGCAGCCGCGGGGCGAGCTCCTCGATGGTGGTCTGTCCTGCTATCATCGGCCTAGGGGTAACATGGAACGGGACAAGAACAAAGCCCTTGCCAAAGCGGGAGAATTCGATGAAAATCATCTGGCTCGGTCACTCCGCCTTCAGAGTCGAAATCAACCAAAACATCATACTTTTCGATCCATTTTCGCGCATGGAGGGGGAGGCGAACGCGCATTTTCGCGCATCGACGCGCAACGCGACGCATGTTCTGCTGACCCACGGCCACGACGACCACATTGGCGACACAATTCGCATCGCCGCCGAGACCGGCGCCCAGATTGTAGCGAATTACGAGATTTGCGCCTGGCTGGAAGGCCAGGGAGTCGAAAACACAAATCCGGGCAACACCGGCGGCAAAATCCCCTGCGGCGATTTTTCGGTGACCCTCACCGACGCCCGCCACTCCTCCAGCGCGATCGAGGACGGCAAGCCGGTTTATCTCGGGCCGGCCAACGGGCTCGTTGTCGAAAGCCCCGGCGCGCCGACGCTTTATCACATGGGCGACACCGCGATTTTTGGCGACATGGCGCTGATCCACGAGCTTTACGAGCCGAAAATCGGCCTCGTCCCGGTCGGCGGCCGCTTCACGATGGACGGCGCGACGGCGGCGCTGGCGTGCAAGCGCTATTTCGATTTCGACACGGTGATCCCCTGCCACTACGGCACGTTCGACGTGCTCGCCCCCGACGCCTCGGAGTTTTTAGCGGCGATGCAAAGCGCGCGGGCGAAGGTTTGCACTGGCGGGATAGGGGAGGGGATTGAGATTTGACGCGCTCGCTAGCGGCCGTCGCGAACCGTCCTTCTCCCGCTTGCGGGAGAAGGTGGCCTCGCGAAGCGAGGTCGGATGAGGGGCGCGGCGACTTGGTGGGCTGTGTCCGAAGAGCCCTCATCCGTCACGCCTTCGGCGCGACACCTTCTCCCACGAGTGGGAGAAGGGGGGCCGCCGATCGATTCGACTTTTCGCTATGACGTTTGAGGGGCGCGAGTCCTATTTCGGCGGCTCGTCCATTTTCTTCAGCCAATCGAGATGCTCGCGCAGCCATTGCGATTGCTTTCCGGCTCCCGCGAGGCGACGTAGCAGGGCGTCGTTGTCGAGCATGAATTGCTTGTAACGGTCGAAGGGGATGTTGTTCCTGAGCCGCTCCCATAGAGCGCGGGCGTCTTCCTCGGAGAGCTTGTTGAGGCCGTCCGTAACGAGGCCCGACACTTCAAGAAACGGCTTCGATTTCTTGAGGCCCTCGACCAGGGGAAGCGCCGCCAATCCGGCGATTGGATTGCCTGTCGCCAAGCCAATTTCGACGATGATGACGCCGATGCTCGCGCCCGCGGCTAGAACAATCGCGACATTCAGCGCCATCCCCAACGTGAAGGCGTTGCTTCGCTCGGGATGCTTCGTCGACTCCGGCTGATTGGCGAAATGCTTGAAGTCCGCCGCCGTTTCCGGCGCGATGACATCCGGATTGGTCTCGAATTTTCGCGCAAGCTCCTTCGCCGCCGCGCGCTGTTCCTTCGCCTCGTCGGGGCGCGTTTCATACGCATTGGCGGCGGCGAGATTTTCGAGGCCGGCCTTTGTCGCGAGAATGAACGGCTTGTGTATTTCCAACAAGGCGCCAAGCCCCGCGAGCGCGGCGTCGTTTAGCGGTTCGCGTAGGCCGTCCTTGATGAGGCGGGCGGCGGCGGCTTCCGCTTCTTCGAGATAAACGCCTTCGCCCCACAGGCGCTCGAAGTCGATTTGGTTGAGGTCGCGGTTGACGTTGTCGAAATAGCTCTTGGCGGCGGCGAAGAGTTCGGGGTGTTCGTTTTGGCCGAGGTTGGCGATGAGTTCGCCGGCGTGTTGCACGATCCGCGGATGATGCGCGTTGAGCCGCGCGAGATTATTGCCCTCGGCGTCGAGCGATTCCGGCTTGGCGGGAACGACGGCGCCGGTCTCCGCGTCGATTTCGACATGAGGGCCGGGGCCTTGTCGCGGGATTTCGGGTGGCGAGTTTTTCTTTTGCAGTTCCTCCAGCCGCTCCTTGATCCATTTGTTCGCCGCCGCCGGGCCGGCCTCGCGCTCCTTTTCGGGGACGGTGGCGAAGACGAGTTCGATCTCCTCCGGGTCCGACACGCCTTCGAGGCGGCGGTTGTACCAGTCGATCCAGACTTGCCAGTCGTGTTCGGGCGGAAGGGCGTCTTGCAACCTCCGCCAGATTGCGATCGTTCCATCGGGTGCGCCGTCAGGCCAGAGCGGCTTAGAGGCGAGCGTCCTGGCGTCGCCGCCTGAAGTGATGAATGAGACATCTCGCAGCAGGGCTGCATAAAAATAGGAGTCTCCGATGCGAAAGCCTGCCGCCCCAAAGATTGCCGCGCGAACGAGTTTGTTGTCCCGGAACATTTTGGCCGCACGCGCGACGGCTGCGAGCGCCCCATTTGCAGCGTTTAAGACGCTTACGACGCTATCGCCGTAAAATTTTGACTCAACATTTGTGCCGTCGAGGATTTGCGCAAAGGGCAATGTGTCGAAACTGTCGGGAAATTGGCCCGCTACTCGGGCTAATGCGCCCGCCAAGAACGCCGGTAATGTTTGGTTGGACGCGTATGCCTCAAACCCTCCGCCTCTCCACGACGTTGAGACAAGATATGGCAGGCCCCGCAACACAGTGCGTGTTGCGATTGTCGCTGCCGCCCAGTGTTGTCCAGGCGGCAGGTTTTCGAGCCAATGTCGAAGCTCTTCATGCGTCTCCAACTTCAGCGCGCCGCTTTTGCTCTCCTCGGCCAAAAAAAGCCCCCTGAAACGAAAATTTGCAGCGTCCAGGCTTACGCGCTTTCGGTTTTTTCGCCAAGGCGGGGCGGGTCCGCTCGTCACGTTTCTTCCACGCGCGTCATGGCCGGGCTTGTCCCGGCCATCCACGCCGGGACATTTTCGCACGTTTGAAGTTATCAGCCGCGCGCCGCCTTCGCCCCGCGCGTAGCCGGCTTGGCGTGGATGGCCGGGACGAGCCCGGCCATGACGGCCGTTGGGTATTTTCGCCAAGGCGTCGCGCGCTTGACTCTGTCCGCGCCGGCGCTCACCATGACCACATGAAGTCACATTCCAAACAGCCGATGAACACCGTGCAGGCGCGCGACGCCAAGGCGAGCTTTTCGGCGCTGATCGAGGCGGCGGCGCGGGGGCGGCCGACGACGATCACACGGCACGGCGTTCCGGTCGCGGTGATCGCCCCGATTGCCGACGCGCGAAGAATCTATCCGGCGGAGGCGCCGTCGTTCGTCGACTTTCTGCTGAGCTTTCCCGGCGGCGCGGAGTTCGAGCGCGACGAGCGGCCGATGCGGGACGTCGATTTGTGAAAGGGCCGTGCCTGCTCGACACGTCCGTGGTTTCGATGTTCGCGCCGGACAGAGCCCGCGTTCCCGGCGATGTCGAAGCTTGGCTGCGGGCGCGGGACGGCGAACTTCATCTCTCGACGATATCGGTCGCCGAAATCGAACAGGGGATTTGCAAGCTGCAACGCGCCGGCGGCGGTGAACGGGCGGCGCGGCTGACGGCGTGGCTGGATCGACTGCTCGAAACCTTCGACGATCGGCTCATTCACGTCGACGCGGAAATCGGCCGCGCGGCGGGGCGGATGTCGGACGCCGCGACAGCCAAGGGCGTGAACCCCGGCCTCGCCGATGTGTTGATCGCCGCGACCGCGCGAAGCCGCGATCTGCTGTTGCTGACCCGCAACGGGCGACATTTCGACGCGCTCGGCGTGGCGCACGCCGATCCTTTTGCCCTGCTCCCTGACTGAGCGCGCGGCGCGGGCTTCTCCATCCCCCGCATTGCGCCGCGAAAGCGGCGGGTGCTATAGCGCCGGGGTGGAATGAGAGCGGAGCCTTAAAATGTCGGTCGATTCAGCCATCGTTCGCCGTATCGCGCATTTGTCCCGGATCGCGGTCGAGGACGCCGAGGTCGAGCGGCTCGGCGGCGAGCTCAACGCCATTCTCGCCTTCGTCGAGGAATTGAACGCCGTCGACGTTTCCGGCGTCGAGCCGCTGACCTCCGTGCTGCCGATGCGGATGAAGAAGCGCGAGGATGTCGTCACCGACGGCGGCATCGTCGACGACGTGCTCGCCAACGCGCCGGAGCGCGAGGATCACTTCTTCGTCGTGCCCAAGGTCATCGAATAAACGCGGCCGCCCCTCTTTATATATAGAGTGATCCCAGCATGTCCGATCCCACGCATCTAACACTGGCCGAGGCGCGCGACGCATTGCGCGCCAAGACGCTGTCCGCGAGCGAACTGACCAAGGCGCATGTCGAGGCGATGGAGAGCGCCGGCCCGCTCAACGCCTTCATCACCCAAACGCCGGAGTTGGCGATGGAGGCGGCGAAGCGCAGCGACGAGCGTATTTCGAGCGGCGCGGCGGGGCCGCTCGAGGGGTTGCCGCTCGGCATCAAGGATCTCTATTGCACCAAGGGCGTGCGAACCACCGCGGCGAGCCGCATCCTCGACGATTTCACGCCGACCTATGAATCGACGGTCAGCGGCAATCTGCTGCGCGACGGCGCGGTGATGATGGGCAAGCTCAATCTGGACGAATTCGCGATGGGCTCGTCGAACGAGACCAGCGCGTTTGGGCCGGTCGTCTCGCCGTGGCGGCGCAAGGGCGCCAATGGTTTCGACGCGGCGAAAATCGTGCCGGGCGGCTCGTCGGGCGGTTCGGCGGCGGCGGTCGCGGCGCGGCTGTGTCTCGGCGCCACGGCGACCGACACCGGCGGCTCGATCCGCCAGCCGGCGGCGTTCACGGGCACGGTCGGCATCAAGCCGACATACGGGCGCTGCTCGCGCTGGGGCATCGTCGCCTTCGCGTCGTCGCTCGATCAGGCCGGGCCGATCACCCGCACCGTGCGCGACGCGGCGATCATGCTGGGCTCGATGGCCGGCCACGACGCCAAGGACACGACCTGCGTCGACGCGCCCGTGCCGGACTACGAGGCGGCGGTCGGCGCCTCGGTCAAGGGGCGGCGCATCGGCGTGCCCAGGGAGTATCGGCTCGACGGGCTGTCGCCGGAGATCGCCGCGCTGTGGGACGAGGGCGTGCGATGGCTCAAGGACGCGGGCGCGGAGATCGTCGAGATTTCGCTGCCGCACACGCGCCACGCGCTGCCGGCCTATTACATCATCGCGCCGGCCGAGGCCTCCTCCAATCTCGCCCGCTATGACGGCGTGCGCTACGGGCTGCGCGAAAAAGGCCGCGACATCACCGACATGTACGAGCGGACGCGCGCCAAGGGTTTTGGCGCCGAGGTGCGCCGCCGCGTGATGATTGGCACCTATGTGCTGTCGGCGGGCTATTACGACGCCTATTACGTGCGCGCGCAACGCATCCGAAGCCTGATCAAGCGCGACTTCGATCTGGCGTTCGCCGATGGCGTCGACGCGGTGCTGACGCCCGCGACGCCCTCGCCGGCCTTCGCGATGGGCGAGAAAGGGTCGAGCGATCCGGTCGAGATGTATCTCAACGACGTGTTCACGGTCACGGTCAACATGGCGGGCCTGCCGGGAATCGCCGTGCCGGCGGGGCTGTCCGGCAATGGCTTGCCGCTCGCGCTGCAACTGATTGGACGGCCGTTCGACGAGGAGACGCTGTTCTCCCTCGCCAGCGCGATCGAAGAAGCGGCGCCGAAAATCGAGCCGCCGGAACCGTGGTGGCGCAACGCCGGCGATGCGAGGCCTTAAATGAGCAAACACTCCGAGGCCGAACACGCGGGCAAGCCCGCGTCGCTGGACGAGATGGCCGACGTGCGCCGGGCGATCGACGCGCTTGACGGAGAGATCGTGGCGCTGCTCGCCAAGCGTCAGCGCCAGATCGAGCGGGCGGCGCGCGTGAAGCCGCGGATCGGCATGCCGGCGCTCGTGCCGGAGCGCGTCGACGAGGTGATCGCCCGCGTGCTCGACGCCGCGCGGCGCGAGGGGCTCGACGTGGAGCTCGCCGAGGCGCTGTGGACCACGACCATCGAATGGTCGATCCAATATGAAGAGCGCCTGATGGGCGAGGCGCCGAGGAACGACGGGCGCGGCGACGGGGGCTGAACCAAGCAGCGGCGCGGTCGCTCCGCTTTCCGAACAAGGCAGGCACAGGCATCGAGGGCGAAGACGATGACAACACATGCGGCGCCATCCAAGCTCATCCCAGGCGCGACCGGCGATTGGGAAATCGTCGTCGGCATGGAGATCCACGCCCAGGTGAGCAGCAAGGCCAAGCTGTTTTCCGGCGCCAGCGCCGAATATGGCGGCGAGCCGAACGATCATGTTTCGCTGGTCGACGCCGCGATGCCGGGCATGTTGCCGGTCATCAACGAGGAATGCGTCGCCCAGGCGGTTCGCACCGGGCTCGGGCTGAAGGCCAAGATCAATCATCGCTCGGTGTTCGATCGCAAAAACTATTTTTATCCCGACCTGCCACAGGGTTATCAGATCTCGCAGTTCAAGCATCCGATCGTCGGCGAGGGCGAGGTGATCGTCGACGTGTCGCCGACCGAGCGCATCACGGTCGGCATCGAGCGGCTGCATCTCGAACAGGACGCCGGCAAGTCGCTGCACGAACTCTCGGCGACCGAGAGCCATGTCGATCTCAACCGCTCCGGCGTCGCCTTGATGGAGATCGTCTCCAAGCCGGACATACGCTCGGCGGAAGAGGCGCGCGCCTATGTCTCCAAGCTGCGGACGATCCTGCGCTACATCGGCTCCTGCGACGGCAACATGGAGCAGGGCTCGCTGCGGGCCGACGTGAACGTCTCCGTGCGCAAGCCGGGCGCGCCGCTCGGCACGCGCTGCGAGATCAAGAACGTCAATTCGATCCGCTTCATCGGCCAGGCGATCGAGGTCGAGGCGCGCCGCCAGATCGCCATCATCGAGGATGGTGGAACCATCGCGCAGGAGACGCGGCTGTTCGATCCCGGCAAGGGCGAGACGCGCTCGATGCGCTCCAAGGAGGAGGCGCACGATTATCGCTATTTTCCCGACCCCGATCTGCTGCCGCTCGAATTCGACCAGGCCTATGTCGACGCGCTCGCCGCCTATTTGCCGGAGCTGCCGGACGCCAAGCGCGCGCGCTTCATCGAGCAATACGGCATTCCCGCCTACGACGCGGGCGTGCTGGTGATGGAGCGCGCCAACGCGGATTACTTCGAGGAGACCGCGAAGGGGCGCGACGCCAAGCTGGCGGCCAATTGGGTCATCAATGAGTTGTTCGGGCGACTGAACAAGGAGGGGCTCGACGTCGCGCGCTCGCCCATCTCGGCTAAGGCGTTGGGCGCCATCGTTGATTTGATTTCCAAGGGCGTCATCTCCGGCAAGCTCGCGAAGGACCTGTTCGAGATCGTCTGGAGCGAGGGCGGCGATCCCGAAAAGATCGTCGAGGAACGCGGCATGAAGCAGGTGACGGATGCCGGCGCCATCGAAGCCGCGGTCGACGCGGTCATCGCCGCCAATCCCGACAAGGTGGCGCAGGCGCTGGCCAAGCCGACGATGCTCGGTTGGTTCGTCGGTCAAGTGATGAAGGCGACCGGCGGCAAGGCCAATCCCCAGGCGGTCAACGACCTGTTGAAATCCAAGCTCGGCATCTGATTTCGCGCGCGTCGCGACACGCAAGCGAATCACTTTGCAAGCGCGACGCGCGATTTCGATCGCGCGCGACACGCCGATGACGCCTGAATCGCGCGCGCGAATACTTCATCGACAGATTTTTTTTTGCGCTTGATCGCATGTCTCGCGCGTCGACGCGAAACGGCGCGGCGTGGATCGAGAAAGCGTGATCGACGCTATAAGATTTCTTGCCGCGCGGTTGAATTCGCGCTCCGCCACGATTCGATATCGCGAGCGACAAACGAGACGCGATGAGCTTTCAATCTCGTCGCTCGCGCATCGATGTTGCTAAAGAAAATCAACAAATTGAATTTCAATCGCGACGCGTCCCGGCGCTTCGCGCGCTTCGCCAAATCATCATTGCGCGGCGCGCGAAAGCGTCGTTCGAGAGCCTTCGTTGGCATGTCCTCGCGCGTGCGTTCATCGATCGATCATTGGCGCCATTGATCGCTTCGAAACGTGTCGACGACGTCGCGCCAACGATCTTGTCTCGTCGTTCGCGCGACGTCGATGCATGTCGCGACGTTGATTCCACGTGGCGCCACTTGAACACACGATTAACCACGTTACGCTAGCAACGTGTGTTGTCGGTCCAACAACGACGCGCCGACAACACGATTGCAAGGGGACTTGAATATGGCGAGAGCAACCACGAAGAAAAAGCCGGCTAAGAAAGCAGCCGCCAAGAAGGGTGCGCGTAAGGCCGCGACGAAGAAATCAGCGACAAAGAAAGCCGCCGCGAAGAAGACGACGACGCGCAAGGCTACTCGCAAGACCGCGGTCAAGAAGGTCGCTCGCAAGGCCGCGACGAAGAAGACCGCCGTGAAAAAGCGCGCCGCGACAAAGAAGAGCGCCGTGAAGAAGACCGCGACGAAAAAGGCCGTCGCGAAGAAGACCGCGCGCAAGCCCGCCGTCAAGAAGCGCGCGACGCCGCCGCGCAAGCCGAAGGAAATGCCTCCGGCGCCTGCCAACGGGGGTCTCGACTCCACCAATTGAAGGCCGTGGTTCGACGCACCGAGGCGTCCATGCGGCGAGTCCGCGAACTGTCGCGTCACCCGAGAACGCCGTCGCGCGTCTCGGGTGTTTTTTATTGTCGTTCGTTCGTTTTCTTGCGCGTGAGGCACTCGCCGGCGAAATCCCTCCAGGGAAGCAACGCGCCTCGCGTGGCGAGCTTCAGCTTTGACCATTCGACCGCGCAGTCGTGCATCCTTTCGCGCGGCGCGGGCGGTAGTCTCGGCGGCGGCGACGTCGTGTCGGGTGGAGCGGCGACGGGGAGCCGCGGGTTTGATCGCGTGTTCTTGACGGGCGCGCCTTGCGTCGCCGGTTCACCCGGCGACGGGGGGCGCAGACTTGCCGGCCGCTGAACGGGCGCGCGCTGAGTTGACGCCGGCCGCGGCGGCGCGACGGGAGTGTTCGGCTTCTTCCCCGGCGCGACGCGGGTCTTTCGCGCGACAACTCCGCCGGCCGCGGGCTTGGCGGCGATCGCCCGCGATGCATTGGTGTTTTCCATCAGGGCCACGATGCACAACGTGAATAGCCAAACCGCTCGATGCAGCTCGCGGCGCCTTCGCGGCCTAACGACCGTCTTCGAATTTGGGTCTGCCGGCGTTTGATCGCGACGCACCGTCACTCCTAATGCGTTCGCGCCTTCGGCGGCGGCTCGACGGGAAGACGTCGGTCCGTCTCGCGCGCCGCGGATAGAGATCGAACGTCGATCATACAGGTCATCGATCGGCGACGGCAACGGGGCGCTTTCGCCGAACCCTCGCCGCATGATAAAACGTCGCATGCCGCGCGCGCGGCGCAAGGGGTATCTAATGCGAGACGAGAAAGCCGCGTCGCCAGGGGAGGGGCGCCTAAACCTGATCCAGCGCCCGCGCCGCAACCGTCGCGGCGAATGGGCGCGCAGATTGGTGCGCGAACATCGGCTCGACGTTTCCGACCTGATCTGGCCGCTGTTCCTTATCGATGGCGAGGAGCGGGAAGAGCCCATCCCGTCGATGCCGGGCGTGTCTCGTTATTCCGTGGACCGCGCGACGCAAGCCGTCGCGCGGGCGGCGATGCTCGGCATTCCGGCCGTGGCGCTGTTTCCCAATATCGATCCGAGTTTACGCGACGAGGAAGGCAGCAACGCGCGAGACCCCGACAACCTCGTGTGCCGCGCCTGTCGCTCGATCAAGGCCGCCGTCGCCGAAATCGGCGTCATCACCGACGTCGCGCTGGACCCCTACACCAGTCATGGTCACGACGGACTGCTGCGGGGCGACGAGATTGTGAACGACGCCAGCGTCGCGGCGCTGGTCGGGCAGGCGCTCAATCAAGCGCGCGCCGGCGCGGACATCATCGCGCCGTCGGACATGATGGACGGCCGCGTCGGGGCGATCCGCGCCGCACTCGACGCCGGCGGCTTCGAGCATGTTCAGATCATGAGCTACGCGGCGAAATACGCCTCGGCTTTTTATGGCCCGTTCCGCGACGCGATCGGCACGGCGAAAACCTTGCGCGGCGACAAGCGCAGCTACCAAATGGACCCCGCCAATTCCAACGAGGCGCTGCGCGAGGTCGCGCTCGATCTCGAACAGGGGGCGGACATGGTGATGGTGAAACCGGGGATGCCTTATCTCGACATCGTGGCCCGGGTCGCGCGAACCTTTGGCGCGCCGACTTTCGCGTATCAGGTGTCGGGCGAATACGCGATGCTGACCGCCGCCGCCCAAAACGGCTGGCTGGACGGCGACCGCGCGATGATGGAGAGCCTGCTGGCGTTCAAGCGGGCGGGCGCCGCGGGCGTGCTGACCTATTTCGCGGTGAGGGCGGCCGAGCTTTTGACGGCGCGGACTTGAGGCTTTCTCTAGACAAAGCGGCGCGCACGTGGTTTGGCTTAATTCAAGCCTCGACGCGCCGTGACGCGGCGCGGCTTCGTTCGCCCCCACGCTCTCAACCCTGGACCCGCCCTGGCGCCATGAATCGTCTCGCTCATTTCGTCGTCATGCTTTTGTCCTGCCTGTGCGGCATGAATTCGGCTCTCGCGGATTTTCGCCTCTGCAACAACACCAGCGGCCGGGTCAGCGTGGCGATTTCCTACACCGACGGCCGCGATTGGCTGTCGGAGGGATGGTGGAACCTGCGGCCCTCGGCCTGCGAAGTGCTGTTGCGGGGTCCGCTGGCGGCGCAGTTTTATTATGTTTACGCGATGGACGAGCGTGGCGGCGAGTGGAAGGGAAAATCCTTCATGTGCACGCGAGACCGTGAATTCAGGATCGACGGGCGCGCGGACTGCTTCGCGCGAGGCTTCGATCGCACGGGGTTTTTTGAAATCGACACCGGCCGCGACGCGCGGAACTGGACGGTGCAACTCACCGATCCGGCCGCGCCCGTCGCGCCAGCCGCGCAATGAACGACGCGGCTCGCGGCCGCGATAGGGAATCAGACACGATATGAGAAGGCAGCGGCGCGTAAAGATCATTGCGACACTCGGACCGGCCAGCGTCGACAAGGCGGTGGTCGCCAGCCTCGCCGTCGCCGGCGCGGATGTTTTTCGCATCAACATGAGCCACACGGACCACGCGGGGCTCGGCAATTATGTGCGGATGATCCGCGAGATCGAGGCGGAGTTGGGTCGCGCCATAGGCGTTCTCGTCGATCTGCAAGGACCCAAGCTGCGCATCGGGGCGTTCGCCGAGGGCTCGGTGCATCTGCGCAAGGGCGACAGCTTCGTGTTCGATTCCGATCCAGCGCCGGGCGACGCGACGCGCGTGCGCCTGCCGCATCCGGAAATCCTCGCGGCTCTCAAGGTCAACGACTCCATTCTGATCGACGACGGCAAGATTCGCCTGCATGTGACGGAAGCGTCGCCCGAGAGTTCGCGCGCCGTGGTCGATGTCGCCGGACGGCTTTCCAACCGCAAGGGCGTCAGTCTGCCCGACACGGATATCCCCATCACTTCGATGACCAGCAAGGACCGCGCGGACCTCGAGGCCGCGTTGAAGGAAGGCGTCGACTGGGTGGCGATTTCCTTCGTGCAGCGGCCGGAGGACGTGATCGAGGTCAAGAAGCTGACGCAGGGCCGCGCCCTTGTGATGGCGAAGATCGAGAAGCCGCAGGCGATCACCCGGCTTGACGAAGTCATCGAGGTTTCCGACGCGCTGATGGTGGCGCGCGGCGATCTTGGCGTCGAGGTGCCGCTGGAAAAGGTTCCCGGCCTGCAAAAGCGCATCAACCGCTCGGCGCGACGATTGGGAAAGCCCGTCGTCGTCGCCACGCAAATGCTCGAATCGATGATACTTTCGCCAGTGCCCACCCGCGCCGAGGTCTCCGACGTGGCGACGGCGGTTTTTGAAGGCGCCGACGCGGTCATGCTATCCGCCGAGAGCGCCGCCGGGCAATATCCGCAAGACGCGGTGGCGACGATGAGCCGCATAGCGGAAGAAGTCGAGACCGATACGGTCTATCGCACCATCATCAACGCCCAGCGCGCCGACGCGCCGAATCCCACGGCCGCCGACGCGATAGCCGCGGCGGCGCGCGACGTCGCGCAAACACTGGGCGCCAAGGCGATTTGCGCCTGGAGTCATTCCGGAGCGACAGCGCTGCGAATAGCCCGCGAGCGTCCCGTCGCGCCAATATTGGCGCTGACGCCGATCCGCGACACGGCGCGGCGCTTGGCGCTGGTTTGGGGCGTTCACGCCGTGCAGACGCGCGATGCGAGCGATGTCGAGGACATGGTCGAACGCGCTTGCGAGCACGCGAGCCTTCAGGGGTTCGGCGCCGACAGCGAACATGATCGCATCGTTATCGTGGCGGGCATGCCCTTCGGCTCCCCGGGCGCCACGAACATGATCCGCATCGCTCACGTGGTGAAGAAGGCCTGACGCGGCTCGCGCCGCGCCGATTTGGACTACCGAGCGACGCGGCGGGGGAGCGGAAAGCGCGGGCTTTCATAGAGCGGCGCTATCGCCTTGCCGATATAGCTTTCCTCCGCGACATCCAGGGAACATCCCGCCAGGGCCTGTGGCGGCAAATCCTCCATGACATGGCGGATCGCTTCCGCCGCGCGCTCAAACCGACGATATTTGAGCACTTTTTGACGGGGTTTGTTTCCCGTTCCGGAATAGAGCTCGGCCGAGGCTTCATAGTTGAAATCGCTCATTGCCCATCTCCCGCGTCACTCGCCAAGAAAAACCGGCGCGCGATCAATCAAAGCTGCTCAAGGATCGCCTCGGTCACGATCCGTTCCTGTCCGTCGCGATCGCTTTTGATCCGATATTGAAATCCGTGGCCGCCGTCCGGCATGTGGCGGGTGATTTTGAAGGGCGTCTTTTCCGTCCGACCGTCCAAGCCGATCAGCACGCTCGCGCCTACCGGGTATTTATGCATGGCGACGACTCTGTTGCGTGGCGCCTGCCGTCCGTTGGGCCTGGTAAGAAATGCGGTCATGAGCTCTTTCCGATGCTGGAGGTTGACGGGTTTAACCGTCCGGACGCGAGACGGGGATCGAGCTACTTCTTTTTATTATCCTTGCCTTGGATTTTTTCTATCGTCGCCCAGTTCGCCGCAGCCGCGGCGGTTCCCGACGCCGGAGTCTTGGCTTTATCCTTTTTTGGCTTTTTTACTTCGCGATTTGAGCGTTGCTGGCCCTTGGACATGATGGCGTTCCCCGGCGTAGGTGGTTCATCCCCGTAAGATAAAAACTCAATGAAATGGCGCGCTCAACGCGTCGCCGCGCCCAAATCGGGGCGCGGCGGGTCAGTCAGTTTAGACCACGACTTCAAGGCGATCCGCGGAAGACTTGCCGCTGCGGCTGTCCACCGTGATCTCGTAAGAAATCTTCTGACCTTCGGCCAAGCCGCGAAGACCGGCCCGCTCAACCGCGCTGATGTGCACGAAAATATCCGTGCCGCCGGCGTCCGGTTGAATGAAGCCGAAGCCTTTTTGAGCGTTGAACCATTTAACGATGCCTGATTGCATGACGTCTTCCTTTCGAGAGAACGTGTTTGGCGCGCGCGAGGGCGCATCGCCGGGTGGATCGATGTTCTGGGAAGGAAGTCATGTGCGGCCGCGCCATGAAGCGCATAAGCAGAGTCGTTCGACCGAAACCCGATTTAACCAATATGGGGCGTCGGCGCCCAAACGACAACGTTGGCGCGCGCGGTATCGCGGCGCGCTTTAGTAAACGCGCGTGCGATATAGGGCGCGAACGCCGCGAATCCGGGCTAAAACCCGCATGGGTTCGAAGCGGATTTTATTTTGCCGATACTTTGGAATCTGGGCGCCACTCCAAAATAACCGTCGCTCGACCCGATTGGCTGACGCCGCCCGCGCCGATCAATGTAAATCCTTCCCGCTCATAGAAGCGGCGGGCGCGGTGATTATCGGCGTTCACGTCAAGTCGAATGACCCTGGGAGAAACTCGGCGCGCCGCGTCGACCAGCGCGCGCGCCTCGCCGCCGCCAAAGCAGCTCGGATGCACGCAAAGCTGATCCAGCCAACCCGTCGCGGGATTGATCACCACGAATCCGGCAAGGTCGGGCGAGGCCTGCTGGCGCAGGCAAAGCGTCACGGCTCCGTCGGCTTCCAACTCCAAGAGGCGGGTCAGGAACCATTCGCGTCGCGCGTCGAAATCGATTTCGGAGTAGGTTTGTCGCCAGGACTGGACCCACAGCTCCAACAGCGGGGCCGCGTCCGACTCGACGCGCAACTCGACTTCGCGCCGAAGCGGCGGTTTTTTCATTGCAAGGTTCATGCTTTTCTCAACAGATCCAGTAATTGTCGATGAATGGTTTCATTGCCCGCGCAAATCTGCGATTTGGCCAGCATATCCGGACCGCCGTCGAGATCGGTGACGAAACCGCCGGCTTCGCGCACCAGAATCACCCCGGCCGCGATGTCCCAGGGCTGAATACCGCGTTCCCAATAGCCGTCGCATCGACCCGAGGCGACCATCGCGAGATCGATCGCCGCGGCGCCGAGGCGGCGGATGTTGCCGGCCTTCGTCATGACCGCGGCCAGCTCGGCTTGAAAGCGCGCATGGTGAGCGATTCCGGCGAGGGGCGGTATCCCGCAGGCGATCATCAATTCGGCGAGGGTGCGGCGGGCGGCGACGCGCATTCGCCGGTTGTTGTGAAACGCGCCTTGTCCGCGTTCCGCGACATAGAGATCGTCGCTGGCGGGGTTGTAGACAAGTCCGGCGACGATTTGGCCGTCCCGCTCCAGCGCCAGCGACACCGCGAAGATGGGAATCCCGTGCAGGAAGTTGGACGTGCCGTCCAGCGGATCGATATGCCAGACGTGGCTCTTGTCGGCGCCTTCGACGGCGCCGCTTTCCTCCATCAAAAAACAATATCCCGGCCGGGCGCGCGAAAGCTCCTCGAAAAGGGTCTTTTCGGCCTGCCTGTCGGCCGCCGTGACGAAGTCGCCGGGTCCCTTGACGGAAACCTGCAGGTTTTCGACCTCGCCATAGTCACGCTTCAAGCCCCGCCCCGCTTTGATCGCGGCGCTGGTCATCACATTCATCAAGGCGGATCGAATCATTATGGCCTCGGTGGGAGGGGGCGATCAGAGCAGGCTCCGAAAAGGTTGACAAACCTTTTTCGACGAGAACGCCAAGTCAAATTTTGCCGCGCCCTCCATTGCCCATGCGCGCCGGCTCTCGTCAAGCGGCGCGAAGCCCAAGCCGGCGCGCCTTGGGTTAACGAAATCGCAAGACTAGACCGTTACTTGCGTGGTTAAGGTTTTCCCGCGCCGTTTGGAGTCGCGCCGCATGCCCAAAGCGGTTGATCTATTCAGGCAACCCATTGTCGACGATAGAATCGCGTGGCCGCGCGGGCGGTCGACCGAATCCTTCGTCGACCACGAGCGGAAAGCCGCCCTGGCGACGATGCGCCGGAATGTTGTGTCGCCGCCGCCGCGAGTCACGGCCGGCCAAATGGCGCGAGTGGCGTTGGTGGTGCTGGTCGCGCTGATTTACTCGGCTCATCGGGCTCCCATCGCGGCGCCGAGCCCGGGCGGCGCAAGACCGCAAACAGCGGCCAACGACAATTTGGATGGGACGCCGACCGGATCTATAGACGCGAGCCCGCAAATCGCGCCAAAATCCGTCCGCTAACCAATCGTTAACCTATCGCGCGCAATCTGAACTTGTCCCCGAGATTCGGGACTTTCGGGAGGCTTCCTCCTCCCGTCCTTGATGCCTCCCTGTCGAAAAACCTACAGAGCCGCTTTTCGCGGCTCTTTTTTCGTTTTGGCCGCCTGGCCCCGCCAAAGTCACGCCAGTTCGACGGGGGCCAGTTAAGGTTAAAAAAACCTAACGAGCAAACCGACGATAAATGCGCTAAATTGCTGTCGCTGGTTGCGCGCGGGGCGCAGTCCGGAAAGAACTTGCGCGAGCGTAACATGCGTGTGAACGATTCATTTGAGGGCGCGCGGCAACCCGTGTCTTTCGTTGAAAAGCTGGCGGGATCCGAAGCGTTTAGCGTGATGTTCCGCGAGGGGATGTCGTTGGTCGAGGATGCGGCCGCCTACCTGGACGGGCCGGGGCGCGACGAAGCCAAGGCCCTGCCTCGTGGTGAAGCGCTCGCTTACGCGGCCGAAAGCATGCGATTGACGACGAGGCTGATGCAGATCGCGTCCTGGCTGCTGTTGCAGCGCGCGGTCAATCAAGGCGAAATGACGCGCTCCCAAGCAGGCAGCGAGCGCCACAGAGTCAATTTGTCGAACCAAGAATTTGCTTCGAACCCCGAAGTCTTTCAGGGGCTTCCGAAAAAGCTTCGGGATCTGTCGATCCATTCCGTGAGAATGCAGGCGCGTATCATTCATCTCGACATGCTGATTTACGCGCCCGCGCCCAGCGCGCCCGCGCCGCAGTCCTCGAGCCCGGTCGAGGAGCAACTCAAATTGTTGCGCAACGCCTTCTCCAGTCATTCGTGAAAGAGCCAGTCGCGGCGTTCGGCGCCGTGGCTCGCGCGCGACAATAAAAAACTCCCGGCGTAGGCGCCGGGAGTTTTTTGATATTTCGAGCGCGCGTCGCGCCTGTTTCACTTCTTGGCGAAGGACAATCCGCCAAATCGCGAGTTGAAGCGCGAAAGTCTTCCACCGCGGTCGAGCAGCTGCTGCGAACCGCCAGTCCAGGCCGGATGCGTCTTGGGGTCGATGTCGAGGTTCAGCGTGTCGCCTTCCTTGCCCCAGGTCGAGCGCGTGAAATACTCGGACCCATCGGTGAGAACGACCTTAATCATATGATATTCAGGATGTATTTCTTTTTTCATTTCGGTCCGGCCTTCGCTGATGGTCGAACAAGTCATTCTCCCGGCGGCTTTCGGCGCGGGAGATGCCTGATCGACATTGTCCGTTTGGTCGGCTCATAGCCCATCCGCCGGAGTTGGGCAAGCGGGCCCCCGGGACGAGGTGGGTCGATTTTGTTGAAGACGCGGTCGCTACGCCGCCAGCAGCCGCTGCACTTCGTTGACGAGATCGCGCAAATGGAATGGTTTGGACAAGATCTTGGCGTTTGTCGGCGCCTGATTGTCCGGATTGAGCGCGACGGCGGCGAAGCCGGTGATGAACATCACCTTGATATCGGGATCGAGTTCGGTGGCGCGACGCGCCAACTCTATGCCGTCCATTTCCGGCATGACGATATCCGTCAACAAAAGCTCGAAAGGCTCGACCCGCAATTGATCATAGGCGGCAAGTCCATTGTCAAAGGACGTGACGGCGAAACCAGCGTGTTGCAGCGCCTTCACCAAAAAACGGCGCATGTCGTTGTCGTCCTCGGCAAGCAGAATCTTGGCGGCGGCCTGTTCGGTCATATCGCTCCTCGCGTCCTTTTTTGCCATTGAGCAGAGTTTTGGTAAAAATCGAGTGAAAGCGATACGATTTCCGGCTAACTTTATTACTTTAGACCGTTCCGACGCGCGGCGCCAACAGGATCGAAGCCGCGGGGAGACCAACGGCCCTCGGTGCAACGGCGCGGTTCTTGATTGTTGCGTCGCGGGCGTAATTCGGGCTCTCTTCACCTCGGTCGAACCGCGGAGGGAGCGGTGCGTAAAACGGAAAAGGCGAATTTCCATGGAATTCGAGCGCGGGCGGGATGTGACATCGCTGGGCATCGAAGCCTCGCGGGGGGAACCCGTCGAACCCGAACTCGCCGAGCCGTTCGAGCTCATTTCCGCGCAAGGTGTTCGGCGCCCCTTGGTGTTATCGTCGCCGCATTCCGGGAATATCTATCCCGCGCGCTTTTTGCAGCGCACGCGACTCAACTCCAGCAGTCTGCGAAGGTCCGAGGACGCTCATGTCAACGTGCTTTTCGCCCGCGCCACGGCGATCGGCGCGCCAATGATTCACGCCAAATTTCCCCGCGCCTATCTCGATCTAAATCGTGAGCCGTATGAACTCGATCCCCGCATGTTCGAGGATGCGCTCCCCGATTTCGCCAATATCAGGTCGCTCCGGGTCGCGGCGGGTCTCGGCACGATTCCAAGAGTGGTCGCGGACGCGCACGAGATATACGCGGAAAAGCTCAACGTGGCCGAAGCGCTGCGCCGCATAGAGGGGCTCTACAAACCGTATCACGCGGCCATCGAGGAGCTTTTGGCGCGCGCGCAACAGCGATTTGGGGCCGTGCTGCTTGTCGACTGCCATTCCATGCCGTCGATCCTGGCGCGCGATCCCGCTCTTCCTCCGCGCGCCGAGAAGCGCCAAGTCGATTTTGTGCTCGGTGACCGCTTTGGCTCCAGTTGCGATGGCAGGATCGTGGACGCGCTGGAAAAGAGGTTGCGCGGTTTTGGCTATAACGTCCATCGCAATCGCCCTTACGCCGGCGGTTTCATCACGGAACATTACGGACACCCCCGCGCTGGACGTCATGCTCTGCAGATCGAGGTGGGGCGAGGGCTATACATGAATGAAGCAACTCTCGCGCCCAATGATCGATTCGAAACGGTGGCCGTGCATCTGGGCGAGGCGTTGGCGGAACTCGCGCACATGCTTCCGCTTAGCCATGAGGCGCCGACGCGCGCGGCGGCTGAGTAGCGACGCGCATTCCTATTTCGCGCCGAATATATCGGAACGGGGCGAGGGCCTGTTGGCTGGTCGCCTTCGTCCGGTTGCTCCAAATCAAGAAGCTCGAGCAAGCTTCCACGCGAAAAGTCCTTCGACTTTTTTGATAGCCAGCCTTGACTGATTCTTCCCGGGGGACGCGACAAGATGACAGCGGTCGATTTTGAAAGGTTCGTTGAGCGGCTCGCCGACGTCTCGGGCGAGGCGATACTGCCGTTTTTCCGTACCGCGCTCGCGGCCGAGGATAAGGACCCAGGCGGCGCCTTCGATCCCGTCACCGAGGCCGATCGCGGCGCCGAAACCGCGATGCGGCGGCTCATCGAACAAACCTTTCCAGGACACGGCATTGTCGGCGAGGAATTCGCGTCGCGTCGCGAATCGGCGGAATATGTCTGGGTGCTCGACCCGATCGACGGCACGAAAAGCTTTATATGCGGACTGCCGACATGGGGAACGTTGATCGGCCTGACGCACCGCGGCGTCCCCGTGTATGGCCTGATGAACCAGCCCTTCACGCGGGAGCGATTTTCCGGCGATGGCCGCGCGGCCCATTGGCGAGGCCCCGCGCGGCTCGGCGCGTCATCCGGCGCGGGCGCCGGCATGGAAACCCGGCGTTTGACGACGCGTCCCTGTGACGATCTCGCCCGGGCGACGCTCATGACGACCTCGCCTTTGTTGATCGACGAAAAGCTGCGCGACAAGTTTTATCGTGTCGAACGGCAAGCGCGCCTCTCGCGCTATGGCGGCGATTGCTACGCATATTGCGCGCTCGCGGCCGGCCACGTCGATCTGGTCATCGAGAGCAATCTGAACCCATACGATATCGTGGCGTTGATTCCGATCGTTCAAGGCGCCGGCGGCGTGATCACGACGTGGGACGGTGAGAGTGCGGAAAAAGGCGGTTCGATCATCGCCGCCGGCGACCCCCGCGCGCATGAAGCGGCGATGGCTCTGCTCGCGGGTTGAGCGCTTCGCCCGCTTTAACCCGAAATCACATGGGGAATGAATCGCGAGCGGTTCGAGGTGATGGGCGAGGCGTCCTCGCGAATGCCCATTCCCGCCGGCGTATCGCCGACAATCCAGCAGCCGAGCACGGGGCGGCGGCCGTCGAAATCGGGCAGGGGACATAGGGCCTGTCGGATATAGCCCTCGGCGCCGTAGCCTTCCGAGGGACCGCGCGTCGTGGCGGCGCCGTCGATCAATTCGATATCGGCGCCTTCGCGCGAGTAGAGCGGCTTGCGCGCATAATGGCGGCCGAGCGAGGCGGCGCGGTGGTCGTCCTCGAAATAGCTGGGAAGCAGATTGGGGTGTCCCGGAGCCATGTCCCAAAGAAGCGCCAAGGCGCCCTTGCTGGACAAGATCATCTTCCATGGCGGCTCCACGCATCGCGTGCGCGATAAGGCGGGCGATCGCCCGAATGGGTCCGCGAACATCCATTCCCAAGGATAAAGTTTGAACATGAAGTCAATCCGGCGGCCCTGGCGGTCGACGAAGCAGGCGCCGTTTTGGCGCGAAAGGGTCCCGCTATCGAGACCAATATCGGCCATGTCGAGCGCCAGCGTTTGCAAACCGGCCTGACGCGCGCAATCCTCAAGATAGGCGACGGTTCCCGCGTCCTCGACGCTCGTGCTCATGCAGGAAAGATGCAAGAATCTCCCAAGCGCGATTTCGCGCCAGCGGGCGATCAACTTCTCATGCAGCGAGTTGAACTGGTCGGCGTTTTTGGGCAGGTCGCCGCGCTCGATCAAGCGCTCCAGCCACAACCATTGCACGACGGCGGATTCATAGAGGCTTGTCGGCGTATCGGCATTGTATTCGAGAAGCTTGGCGTCGCCCGCGCCGTCGTAGGCGAAATCGAAACGGCCGTAGAGGGAGGCGTCGCGACAACTCCAGCTTCGCTTGATCGCCTCGAAGGCGAAGGGTGGAATCCCCAGCCGGGCCAGCAAATCGTCGCGGGCGACGACACGCGCGACGAGCGCAAGGCAAAGCGTGTGCAGCTCTTCCGTCACCCGTTCGAGCTTGTTCTCTATTTCGTGAAGCGAGAAGACATAACGCGCGGATTCCTCCCAATAGGCTTCGCCATCCAAGGACGCATGATAAAAGCCGATTTCCCGAGCGTGTTCCTCGAAGTCGGGACGCGGAGGCGAAGGCTCGCGCCTCACTCGCCGCCTCCGCCGCCATGCCCCGCGCCCGCGCCGCCAAATCCGCCGAAGGAGACGCTGGTGTGTCCCGACGACGAAGAACTCGACCGGCCATACCCTCCGCCGCCATGACCGCTGGACGAGCCCGAGGAGCCGGAGGTCGGGCAGGGCGTTTGGCCGGGGGATGAGCCATCCGGTCCCGCGCAGTCGCGGCGAAGACGGATTTGCTCCAAGGCCGCGAAGACGCCGATCGCCGTGGCGCCGACAACGCCGATCGCGATGACCAACGTGCGCTTTCGAGCCGAGGAGAGCGGCTCGGGACAGCCCGCAAGTCCATGCGGCGCATGGGAAATAATGGGCGGAGGCGTGATATTGCGCTTGCCAAACTCGTTATGCCGCGTCGCCATCCCGTTACGGGCTCATGCAAGCGGCGCTGATGACCCCCGCCGAGACGGAAACAGCGGCCACCCACAGCGCGGAGGCGAGCGCGTTTTGCTCTATCGCGTGCGACAGCCCGGGGTGCGCTAGACGGGCCAACTGATACGCGAGGACTTGGGTGACGAAGGCCACGCAGCCCCAGACCACGAATTCCATCGCGGAACCGGCATTGTGGATCGCTCCGGCGAGCGCGATGGCGAAGCCGACGAGACTGCCGCCGAACGCCAGCGCCGCCGAGGCGTTGTGCTCTCGCACGATGAGATCGAATTCACGGTGCGGAGTTAGCCAAATATAGCCCACGCAATAGGCCGCGCAGAACGCGAGCGCGCCAGCGAAATAGGCCGCGAAAGATATAAGTCCGAAAATCAGGTCGGGCAAGAGAATCGCTCCCCGTCGCCACGGCGACGCGCGACGCTAGCAATTAGCGAAACGACCCGCAAGGCGTTGGCTCGCGCCAGGGCTTTTGCCTAGCTTGGCCGGTTGGGCGCCCGTGGTGGCGGCGGGGACAAACGCCAGCAATCAACCGTCGTTTATCCAATCGTCGGAATCATGTAATTTAGTGCTCTAATTGCTCGATCCCTCGTAGGAAGGAAAGCTTCAATGAGTAAGTTCAGCCCCGTCCGTCGCCTGCTGATTATCGGCATGGTGGGCGCCTTCGCCAACGTCGCCGCGGCGCAACAAGCCTCTCCCGCCCCGCCGCAAGGCGACTCCAACTGGCAAAAGCGCAGTCCCGAGGAGCGCGCCGCGCGGCTCGAAAAGCGGTTCAAGGAGGCCGACAAGGACGGCGACGGGAAGTTGACGCTCGATGAGGCCAAGGCTGGAATGCCGCGCGTCGCCGAGCATTTCGCGGAAATTGACAAGGACAAGAAGGGCTACGTCACCCTGGACGAGATTAAGGCGGCCATGGCGACGATGCGAGGCCGATAAACGGCTAACCCGCCTGACGCCGGGCTTTCGGCGCGCGAACCGGCTGCTTGACTGGGAAGCGGTCGAGGGGAGTAACCGCCATTGCAAAGCGGCGGCGGTCGTGGGAGACCACCGTTCCCCGTGATCGGGGGAAGCGCTCGGCGCTTTCCCTTGTCGCGCCCAGTTGATAAGGGCCCCATGACTCCCGCCGCCCAGGTTTCCGCCGCGATCGAGATACTTCGAAAGCTTGACGACAGCCGACGCCCCGCGTCGGAAGCGCTCAAGGAGTGGGGCGTTTCGCACCGCTTCGCGGGATCGAAGGATCGCGCCGCCATCGCTTCGCTGGTTTACGACGCGCTCAGGAAGCGCGCGTCCTCGGCCTATATAATGGGCGACGAGACGCCGCGCGCGGTCATGCTCGGCGCCTTGCGCGAGGCGCGAGGGTTGGGGATCGACCGGATCAGCGCGCTGTTCTCCGGGGAAGGCCATGCGAGCGCTCCACTGAGCGGAGAAGAGCGCGAAAAATTGGAGACGGCGACGCTGTTGGCCGCCCCGGCGCATGTTCGAGGCGACTATCCGAAATGGCTCGAGCCGCGCTTGGAGGCGACGTTCGGCGTGACCGCGGCGGCCGAGGGCGCCGCCCTCGCCGCGCGCGCGCCGCTCGATCTGCGCGTAAACATTCTCAAATGCTCGCGCGAGGAGGCGGCGTCCAAGCTGGAGCACCTTCGCCCATCCCCCACGCCGCTCTCGCCCCTGGGCCTGCGCATAATGCCGGGGCTTGATGGGCGTGGACCGGCGCTGTCCGCGGAGCCGGCCTTCGTGAAGGGGTTGGTGGAAACGCAAGACGAAGGCTCGCAACTCGCCGCACTGCTTTGCGGCGTCGAACCGGGCGATCAGATACTTGATCTTTGCGCCGGCGGCGGCGGCAAGACGTTGGCGCTCGCGGCGCAACTGCACAATCGCGGCCAAATCTATGCATATGACGAAGATGGGCGCAGACTTACGCCAATGTACGCGCGCTTGGAGCGGTCGGGCGCGCGCAATGTTCAACTGCGGGCGCCGCGCGGCAAGCAGGATGTCCTTGCCGACCTAGAGGGGCGATGCGACATCGTGCTGATCGACGCGCCCTGCACCGGGACCGGAACCTGGCGGCGTCATCCCGACGCCAAATGGCGAACTCGCGCCCGGCGCCTTGGAATTGCGTCAGAAAGCTCAGCGACAAGTGCTCCAAGCCGCCGCGCGGTTCGTGAAACCGGGAGGACGCATGGTTTACGTGACCTGTTCGCTGCTGCGCGAGGAAAACGAGGATCAAATCATGGAGTTTTGCGCTTCGACGCCAATATTTTCGCCGGTGTCGGCGCAAGAGACGGCCGTCCACGCCGGACTGCCCGACTTGGCGCGCTTCGCGTCGAAGCTTGGAGTCGGCCTGCGGTTTTCGCCTTTGACGTCTAACACGGATGGGTTTTTCGTCGCGGCGCTTCGACGAAATCAAGCCGCGCCCTAGCTTGTCGCCGGCTTGACGCGCGACTTTCGGACACCCTATGCCGCGGCGGCCAATCAAGCCGCGCGAGCGCCCACGGAAAGCAGCCGATGACCGCCGACTTTCACCACGAGATCGCCGACCGCCACGACAAGACGCTGATCGTCGATTTCGGTTCGCAGGTCACGCAATTAATCGCGCGGCGCGTGCGCGAGGCGGGGGTTTACTGTGAGATCGCGCCTTTTCAAAGCGCCCAAAAGGCTTTCGCGGAAATTAAACCCAAGGCGGTGATCCTTTCAGGCGGGCCGTGCTCAGTGACCGAAGCGGGTTCGCCACGCGCGCCGCGAGAAATTTTCGAAGTCCGGGTACCGGTGCTCGCGATCTGTTACGGCGAACAACTGCTCGCCGAGCAGCTTGGCGGCGCGGTCGAGCCTGGACAAAATCGCGAGTTTGGCCGCGCCGACGTCGAAGCGGTCGCGCCGAGCGCGCTTTTTGACGGAGTCTGGGAACGCGGCAAAAAATATCCGGTGTGGATGAGCCATGGCGATCGCGTGACGCGTTTGCCGGAGGGCTTCACGGTCATTGCTCGATCCGAACACGCGCCAATGGCG
This sequence comes from uncultured Alphaproteobacteria bacterium, assembly GCA_963699455.1. Lineage (GTDB taxonomy): Bacteria > Pseudomonadota > Alphaproteobacteria > Rhizobiales > Beijerinckiaceae > Methylocystis. The sequence goes on from CAVOTY010000006.1 coordinate 436,103, forward strand.
GCCATCGCCGACGAGGCGCGGCGCTATTTCGGCGTGCAGTTTCACTTGGAGGTCGCGCATACGCCGGACGGCGCGAAGCTTATCTCGAACTTTCTGCACAAGATCTCGGGGCTAAAATCCGACTGGACCATGGCGGCGTTCCGCCGGGAGGCGGTGGCGGCTATTCGTCACCAGGTTGGCGAGGGCCGCGTGTTGTGCGGATTGTCCGGCGGCGTCGACAGCGCCGTCGCCGCCGTGCTGATTCACGAGGCGATCGGCGACGCGCTCACATGCGTTTTCGTCGATCACGGCCTGCTGCGGCAGGGCGAGGCGGAGGAGGTGGTGACGCTGTTTCGCGACCACTACAATATTCCGCTTCGTCACGTCGAGGCGCGAGAGCTTTTCATCGGCGCGCTGGAAGGCGTCGACGACCCCGAGGTCAAGCGCAAGATTATTGGCCGCCTGTTCGTCGAGACGTTCGAGGCCGAGGCCGCCAAAATCGCGCAAGACGGGCGAGGACCGCTCAATTTCCTGGCGCAGGGCACGCTTTATCCCGATGTGATCGAAAGCGTGTCGTTCAGCGGCGGCCCCTCGGTGACGATCAAATCGCACCACAATGTCGGCGGCCTGCCCGAGCGGATGAACATGTCCCTGGTCGAACCGCTGCGCGAGCTTTTCAAGGACGAAGTGCGCGCGCTGGGACGCGAACTCGGGCTTCCCGAGGCGTTCGTTGGGCGCCACCCCTTTCCGGGACCCGGTCTCGCGATCCGCTGCCCGGGCGCGATCACCCGAGAAAAGCTGGAGATTTTGCGCAAGGCGGACGCGTTGTATCTCGACGAAATCCGCAAGGCTGGCCTTTACGACGAGATCTGGCAGGCCTTCGCCGCGCTGCTGCCGGTGCGCAGCGTCGGGGTGATGGGCGACGGACGCAGCTACGACTATGTCCTGGCCCTGCGCGCCGTGACCAGCACCGACGGCATGACCGCGGATTTCTATCCGTTCGACATGAGCTTTCTGGCGCGCGCCGCGACGCGCATCATCAATGAAGTGAAGGGCGTCAACCGCGTCGTTTACGACGTGACCAGCAAACCGCCGGGAACCATTGAGTGGGAATGATTTTTGCCCATCCGGGCGTATCCGAAAGTGCGCCGGAATACGCTCTAATATCCTGAAAAAAATAAATAATATCTCCTGTACCTATCGATATCTATCGTTGGGCAAGGATCGCGTTTGCCGGCCCCATCGACGGGCCTAGCCCCCATTGATCATCCGGAAAAACGAAAGTACCGTCACAGCGAATGAGGCTGATGACTGTCAATCGGCTTCGAAAATTGACCCCCGATCGGCGTTCAAAATTGACCCCTGTTTGGTCGTAGCGCGCAACGGTAGCGCTCGCCCCGGCGAAGCTGGTCGGGGTTGCGCAGCCGGGGCGGGCGCGGGTCGGTTCGCGGTTTGATGGGGACCGTCAGAGGCGGTTCTTGAAGCGCCAGCTCTCGTTGCCGGTCTCGACGATGTCGCAGTGGTGGGTGAGGCGATCGAGCAAGGCGCTGGTCATTTTCGCATCGCCAAAGACACTCGGCCATTCGCCGAAGGCGAGATTGGTCGTGACGATCACCGAGGTTCGTTCATAAAGCCGGCTGATCAGATGGAAGAGCAACTGCCCGCCTGATTGAGCGAAGGGCAGATAGCCGAGTTCATCGAAGACGACGAAGTCCATTCTGGTGAGATATTCCGCGAAGCGTCCCTGACGGCCTGCTCGCGCCTCGGTCTCCAGTCTTGTGACGAGTTCGACGGTGTTGAAAAATCGGCCGCGTTTTCCAGCGCGAATGCAACTTCGGGCGATCGCCATGGCGAGATGCGTCTTGCCGGTTCCCGTCCCGCCGACCAGCACGCAATTACGTTGTTGCTCGAGGAAGCCGCCGCCGGCGAGATCGCGCACCAGTCGTTCATTGATCGGCGTGCTTTCGAACGCGAAGTCATCGATGTCCTTGGCCAACGGAAGTTTGGCGATGGTCATCTGATATTTGATCGAGCGCGCATGTTTTTCCGCGATTTCCGCCTGAAGCAGATCGCCGACAATGCGTGGCGGCTCATGCTGTCTCTTGATGCCGGTCGACATCACCTCATCATAGGCTGACCTCATGCCGAAGAGCTTGAGTTCCGCCATAAGATCAAAGAGCTGCGTGCGTTCCATCAAGCCGTTCTCCTCAACTGGTCGTAGCGGGCGCAATCGGCGACCGGCATGTGCCGCAGTTTCAGCGCTTCGGGCGTGTGGATCACCGGTGGCGGCGGCGGCTCGCGGCGGCGGGCGAGAATGTTGAGAATGACATCGGCGGAATGGACGCCCTGGCTCATGGCCTCGGCGCAGGCGGCTTCGACAGTAGTCAGCCCGTCTTCGAGCACGGCGGCGAGAATCTTGACCATTTGCCGGTCGCCCGCGTCGCTGCCGGCAAGCTTGCGCCGCACGCGTTCGATTGCTCCCGGCAACACCCAGTCCTTGAACGGCGCGCCATTCCTCAGAGCGCCGGGCTTGCGCACGAGAACCGGCACGTAATGCCAAGGGTTGAAAATCGTCGCGCCGCGTTTGAAGGCGCGGGCATGTTCGGCGACGACGCGCCCCTTTTGCCTGATGACGATGCGATCGGCGTAGGCGTGCAGATCGACGGGGGCGCCGACGGCGCTGGCGTTGACCGAATATTTGTTGTTGTCGAACCGCACGAGGCAGGTCTTCGAAACCGACGCCGTCACCTCGTGGAATCCATCGAAGCGACCGCGCAGTTCCACCAGTTTGGGGCGCTCTTCCTCGAAAACCTCCCAGACCGTCTTGTCCGCGATCTCGGGATGAGGATGCGCCTTGGCGTAGACGACGCATTTGTCGAGGAGCCAGGCGTTCATCTCGTCATAGCTTTTGACCCGCAAGCGCGGCGTGAAGAACCGCTCTCGAGCCAAGCCAACCTGGTTCTCGACCTGGCCTTTCTCCCAACCCGACGCCGGCGTGCAGGCGACCGGTTCGACAAGATAGTGGCTGCACATCTGCGCGAAGCGGCGATTGAACTTGCGCTCCTTGCCAACGAAAATCGTCTCCACCGCCGTCTTCATGTTGTCGTAGATGCCGCGCGTGCAGGCGCCCTTGAAGAAGGAAAAGGCGCGCTCATGCGCGTCGAAAACCATCTCCTGAGTCTCGCGTGGATAGGCGCGAACGAAAATCATCCGGCTGTGGCACAGGCGCATGTGGGCGACCTTCACGATCGTCGTCACGCCGTCGAGCAAGACGATCTCGTGGCTCCAGTCGAACTGATAGGCTTCACCCGGATCGAAGCTGAGCGGAACAAAGGCGCCAGCCGTCAGCGCGCCCTGCTCATCGCGCCATTTGCGCGCATAGCGCCGCACGGCGTCATATCCGCCTTCATAGCCAAGGCCGTGCAAATCCTCGAAAACGCGGATCAAGGTCAGCCGCTCTCGCGCCGGCTTCTTCGCGTTCGTCCCCAGCAAATCGTCGAGCTTTTTCGACCAAGGTCCAAGCTTGGGCAGCGGCTGCGTATCGCGCCCGTAAACGAAGGACGTCTCTTCCGAACGCAGCGCCTTACGGACGGTATTCCTTGAAATGCCCAGATCGCGAACGATCTCCTTGATCGTCTTGCCTTTGACGAAATGTTCGCGCCGGATCCGTCCTATCGTCTCCACTATCAACATCCCCCACCGCCTGCTCGTTCAACCAAAACGAGCAGACTGTCCAAGCCACACTGGAGGGGGTCAATTTTGCACGCCGATTCCCCTCATATGGAGGTCAATTTTGCACGCCGAATAACACCAGTGGGTCGGCGCGACGGGCGCTTCGGCGCCCGGCAGGATCAGCGACAGGCGTTCGGGATCGCTGCGACTCGCTTCGACATGGATCAGCGCCGTTTCCACGACGCGGGTCCGGCTGCGCTCAGACCGATCGCGCACCGAGCGCGCCAAGTCGCCGAGCGACAAGAACCGCTCGTCATCGGGCCGGGAAAACCACTCCGAGGAAACCCGGCCAACTCGCTCGCCGCGCGTGACATCCACCTTGTAGCCGCCGCTCAAATCACGGCGCGCGTCGAGAACCTGCATGTTCATGGGATAACCTCCATGACGGGCGCCGAAAGCCTCTCTCTCGGCACTCCACCCGTCACGGAAATCCGCTCCGTACTCTCACTCTAACGGGGCGTTGCGGGGGCTCCCCCGCAGAAGGGGTCGGCCGAGACCTTGGCTCGGACGCAGGGGAAGGCTTTCCCCAACCCTCTGCCGGAAATACTATGAATACAAATCAGCGGCCCATTGACTACAAAATTGCCGAGGCAGATAGTGCAAATCTGCCGCGACCGGAGAAGGCATGTTCGAACAATTCGTTGAGAGGCGGGTGGAAGAGGCCCTTGGGGATACGCCTGTCGTCCTGATCGTGGGGCCGCGCCGGGCCGGCAAGACCACGCTGGTGCGAAAGATGGGTGGCGCCGATCGGACCTACAGCACTCTCGACGACCAAACCGTGCTTGAGGCCGCGAAATCTGATCCTGCTGGCTTCATCCGTGGCCTGGATCGAGCGATTATCGACGAGATCCAGCGTGTGCCCGATCTCTTGCTGGCGATCAAAAAGACCGTCGATGAGGATTATCGACCCGGCCGTTTCCTGCTCACGGGCTCCGCCAATGTTCTGACCTTACCGCGTGTCGCGGACAGTCTTGCCGGGCGGATGGAAACGATACGAATGCTGCCGCTGGCGCAGGCGGAGATTGGGAATCGAGCGCCGACCTTTCTGGAGCGTCTGTTCGAGGGGCAACTACAGAACCAGAAGGACGCTATCGTCGGCGACGACCTGATCCAAGCCGTTTTGCGCGGCGGCTTCCCCGAGGCGATTGGTCGTGAAAGCGAACGGCGTCGGCAGGACTGGGCACGTTCCTATCTCACTTCGATTCTCACCCGCGACCTGCGCGACATAGCCGAAATCGAGAAGCTGACCGAGCTTCCGAAATTCGTCCGGCTGCTTGCCGAGCATTCCGGTCAGCTCGTGAACTATTCCCAGCTTGCTGGCGGCATAAACGTCAACCAAAGGACCGCCCATCGCTACGTCGGCCTGCTCGAACAGATTTTCCTGATCACGACCTTGCAGCCGTGGTTCAGTAACACGCTCAAGCGCATCGTGAAGACACCCAAGCTGCACTTCCTGGACTCCGGGCTGCTGTCGGTCGCGCGTGGACTGACCTTCGACCGAATCAAGGCGGATCGAGGAGCGTTTGGCGCTCTGCTTGAGAGTTTCGTGTTTTCGGAAGTGCTGAAGCTGATGACCGCATCGGACCTGCGTCTGATGCCGCATCACTTCCGTGACCGGGACGCGCGCGAAGTCGATATCGTGCTGGAACGCGATGACGGCATGGTCGCCGCAATCGAGGTGAAGGCGAGTGCGACCGTCAAGGCGAGCGACTTCTCGGGCTTGAGAGCGTTGGCAGATGCTTGCGGGGATCGATTTGCCTTTGGCGCGGTGCTTTACGACAGCTCCGATGTCGTGCCGTTCGGCGACAAACTGACGGCTGCGCCGCTGTCGTGTCTGTGGGCATGAGGGGCGACAAATGAAGATCATCGACAACACTTCACTGCTTCTCGGCGACGACCTGAAGTCCACACTTGGACGTGGCGCTCGTCTCAAGATCGCTGCATCGTGCTTCTCGATCTATGCCTTTGAGGCCCTCAGGGCCGAATTGGCGAAGGTGGAGAGCCTTCAGTTCATTTTTACGGCCCCGACATTTGTTCCAGTGGACGTGACGGATCGACTCCGGAAGGAGCGGCGAGAGTTTTTCATCCCGAAAGCGAGCCGTGAGCGTGGCCTTTACGGGTCCGAATTTGAGATTCAGCTTCGTAATAAGCTGACCCAGCGAGCAGTCGCGCGCGAATGCGCCGAATGGATCCGGAAGAAGGCACGCTTCAAGTCAAACACGACCAAATCGCCGATGCAGCAATTTGTCCATGCTGGCGTCGAAACCGGCGATGTCGCTTACATGCCGATCAGCGGCTTCACAGCGGTTGATCTGGGTTACCAGAAGGGCGACGCGGTTTCGAACCTCGTCACACGCATCGACGACGCGGCCCACACGCAAGTCTACCTACAATTGTTCAATCAAATATGGAACGACGAAGACAAAGTCAGCGACGTCACAGCCGCCATTTGCGACCATATCGAGTCCGTCTACCAAGAGAATTCTCCTGAGCGCATTTACTTTCACATACTGTATAATCTCTTTCAAGATTTTCTCGAAGAGGTCGATCAGGATGCGCTGCCGAATGATCTGACTGGGTACAAGGACAGCCTAGTCTGGAACAAGCTGTTCAATTACCAGAGAGACGCCGCCACCGGGATCATCAACAAGCTGGAGATTCATAACGGCTGCATTCTGGCTGACAGCGTCGGTCTAGGCAAAACTTTCACCGCGCTTGCGGTGATCAAATATTACGAGCTGCGCAACCGATCGGTGCTGGTCCTTTGCCCAAAGAAACTTGCGGACAATTGGCGTAACTACAACACCAATCTGACCACGAACATTTTCGCAAAGGACCGCTTCAACTATGACGTCCTCAGCCATACCGACCTCTCGCGCACGTCGGGCGAGTCATTCGGTATCCCGCTGAACCGGGTAAACTGGGGCAATTACGATCTTGTCGTCATCGATGAGTCCCACAATTTCCGGAACAATGATGTCTATAAGGACAGGGAAACCCGCTACCAGAAGCTGATGAACAAGGTCATCCGCTCCGGCGTGAAGACCAAGGTGCTGATGCTATCCGCGACCCCGGTGAACAACCGCTTCAACGACCTGCGCAATCAGCTGGCGCTGGCCTATGAGGGCGATTCCGAGAACCTGAGCCGCAAGCTGAAGACCAAAACCGGGATCGAAGAGATATTTCGGCGCGCCCAGAAGGCGTTCAACGCGTGGTCGGAATTGCCGCCGCCGGAGCGAACGGCCGCCGCGATTTTGAAGGCTCTCGACTTCGACTTTTTCGAGATGCTCGACGCGGTGACCATCGCCCGGTCGCGCAAGCATATCGAGACATTCTACGACACGAAGGACATCGGCAAATTTCCCCAGCGCCGTAAGCCGTTGTCATACCAATGCCCGATCACCCATCGCTCCGACGTGCTCGGCCTCAACGACATTTTCGCCAACCTGTCGGTGCTCAAGCTCGCGGTCTATGCCCCGATCAGCTATATCCTGCCTAGCCGACTTCGGAAGTACGAAGAAATCTACGATACTCAGGTCGAAGGTGGCCGCGGCAAGCTGCGTCAGGCTGACCGCGAGCGGAGCCTTCAGGCTCTGATGACGACGAACTTGCTCAAGCGACTGGAAAGCTCGGTAGAGGCCTTTCGGCTCACCCTGCGGGCGCTAAGCGGCAATATCGCGAAAACGCTTCAGGCCATTGAGACTTATGAGCGCACGGGAAGTGCTGCGAGCGTAACCGACCATCTCGGCGATCCCGGTTTTGACCCCGATGACGACGATCTCGGTGGGCTTGATGATTTCACGGTTGGCAAGAAGATTCAGATCAGCCTTGCGGACATGGACCTCCCGTCGTGGAAGCACGACCTTGCCGCCGACCTTACGCTCATCGGCGACCTGATCGCCTCGATGGACATGGTAGGTCCCCAGGATGATGCGAAGCTGCAACATCTGAAGGACCTTATTACCCGCAAGGTTGGTGCGCCGCTCAATCCCGGCAACCGTAAACTGCTCATCTTCACTGCGTTCGCGGATACGGCGAAGTACCTCTATGCCAACCTGGCGACGGCGTTCCTTCAGTCGCACGGATTGCACAGCGGCATGGTGACGGGCTCGGACGCGCCGAAGAGCACGCTGAAAAAGAGCTACGACTTCCAGTCCTTGCTCACGCTGTTTTCGCCAAGGTCGAAGGATAAGCATCTTATTCTGCCGCATGAAACCGGCGAGATCGACATACTCATCGGTACGGACTGCATCTCCGAGGGTCAGAACCTTCAAGATTGCGACTATCTGATCAATTACGACATCCACTGGAACCCGGTGCGGATTATCCAACGCTTCGGCCGCATCGACCGTATTGGGTCGCCCAACGCGCAAATCCAGCTGGTCAACTACTGGCCCGAAATTTCGCTGGACGAATATATCAACCTCAAGGAGCGGGTCGAAAACCGGATGATGATCGCCGACGTCACGGCGACCGGTGACGACAACGTGCTGACCGCGAAAAGCAGCGACATCGCCTACCGGAAGGAGCAGCTCAAGCGGCTCCAGGACGAGGTGATCGAGCTGGAAGACGTGCGGACCGGGATTTCCATAACCGACCTCGGCCTGAACGACTTCCGCATGGACCTTCTGAACCATATCAAGGAGCACGGTGACCTCGATCATCTGCCTAACGGCATGCACGCAGTGGTGCCGGCGCAGCCGGCGCTGGGGCTAAAGCCCGGTGTGATCTTCGCGCTGAAGAACATCCACGACAGCGTGAACATCAACCAGCAGAACCGGCTGCATCCCTATTACCTCGTGTATGTCGGGACCGACAGTGAGGTCATCATCGACCACACCGAAGTGAAACGCCTGCTCGACCTGATCCGCACGAGCTGCAAGGGCCGGGCGGAGCCGATCCGGACGGTCTGCCAGCTGTTCAATGAGCGGACGCAGGACGGCCGCAAGATGGAGCAGTGCTCCACGCTTTTGAGCGCCGCGATCCGTTCGATGATCGAGGTCAAGGAAGAGAAGGACATCGACAGCCTGTTCAGCGGCGGGCGGACCACGGCGCTGGTCCACACTATCGCCGGGCTCGATGATTTCGAGCTGATCGCCTTCCTTGTGATCGAAGAGGGGGCGGCATGACGGCGGCCTTCTTCGACTATCCCAAGGCCGCCGCTTTCGGCCGCGTCGTGCCGAAAAACCGGATTTATGAGCATGCCGGCGCCAGCACGGCGCTCCGTGATCTTTTCGTCACTCAGGTCGACCAGATCGTCTGGAAGTACAAGCTGGCGCCCGAAACCACCAACCTCGCGGCGACGAAGACCGTCGGCGAGATTCAGGTGTTCGGCATCAGCCTGCGTACCGGAAAGCTCGATGATGACGTGCTGCGCGCGATCGACCGCGCGATCCCGTTTCCGCTGATCTTCGAGCTCAGCTGGTCCGGAAAGCGGAAGGCAGTGGCCGCCTTCAAGCGGCCGAGCGATGCCGATTCCACCAAGTGGGTTGTCAGCGGCTATTTCGCGACCGATTGGGCGCCTGACGACGCAGCGCGCCTGCCGCTGCCGGTCGCCCTCAATCTCGGCGGCCTCTACGACGCCCTCATCACGGCATTGATGCCAAAGGCCACCGTCGGAGCGGAGCAGGCCGGCGAGGACATCCAGACACGCGTGGCGCGAATGGAGGCCATACGGGCCAAGACGCGGGAGGTGGGCCGAATCAAGGCCCGACTGGCCCGCGAGAAGCAGTTCAACAAGCGCGTGGCGATCAATGCCGAGCTGCGCGCTGCACGACAGGAACTGGAGCGCCTTTCTGGCGGCGCTCTCGTTACTGCCACGACGAATGAGTAAGGGAATGACGATGGACAAGCTGAAGATGCACAGCCCTGACCTGAGCCAGGAGAACATTGTGAAGATTCGTGATCTGTTCCCTGGTTGCGTGACTGAGGCGCGCGACGAGGTGACGGGGACGCTGCGTCTGGCGGTAGATTTCGATCAGCTGCGCCAGGAGTTGAGCGATCACATTATCGAAGGGCCACAAGAGCGATACAGGCTGGATTGGCCGGGCAAGAGAGAAGCATTGGTCAATGCGAATGCACCGATTGCGAAAACACTGCGTCCATCCGAGCGTGAAAGCTTGGAGTTTTCTGAAACAAAGAACCTGTTCATTGAGGGCGACAATCTAGAGGCACTTAAATTGCTCCAAGAAATTTACATCGGTTCGGTGCAGATGATCTACATAGATCCGCCATATAATACGGGCAATGATTTTGTATACCGCGATAAATTTGCGCAAGGTTCTGACGAGTATTTGATTTCATCGAACCAAAAGGACGAAGAGGGCAATCGCCTTGTAGCCAATCTTAGCGGGAATGGTCGCTTTCATTCTGAGTGGCTATCGATGATGTATCCGCGGCTGAAGGTAGCAAAAAATCTGCTTCGTGCTGATGGATCAATTTTTGTTAGTATAGATGATACAGAAGTCGCCGGTCTGCGCCACATGTTGGATGAAATATTCGGAGCAGAAAATTTCGTAACTGAAATCGTATGGGAAGGTGCGAATAAAAACGACGCTCGTCAGATTGGCGTCTCGCACGAGTATGTTCTTTGCTATGTCAAGGATAAGAGCGCCACTAAAACGTCTTGGACTATGACCAAGGAGGGTGTTGACCCCGTCCTAAGGGAGGTTGAGCGCCTGAAGGGGATTCACGGAAAAGACTTTGAAAAAGCGTCCGATGAACTGGCCGGCTGGTTTCGCGCGATGAAGGCTACCCCCTCATTTGGACTTAGGCGGTTTCGCTACATAGATGAACGGGGTGCGTACAAGGAAGACGACCCGACGGCCCCAGGTGGACGGAAGTTTGAGCTGAAAAATCCGAAGACTGGAGACATTATTCCGCTGCGCCCGAACCGGGGCTGGGCATTTGATCAGGAAACGTTCAACAAAATGGTAGATGAAGGGAGGATTTCTTTCATTTCACCCACTAGCGTTATGGTAAGAAGGTACCTTCACGAGACAGATTCTCAGACTCCTCAGAGTGTATTTTATCAGCCAGCTAGATCAGCTTCAGAGAGGCTGGCAAAACTAATTGGTGGCGGATATTTCGAATATCCAAAAGACGAAACTATTATCCAAAAATTTATTGACATGGCGGCTAGTGGCGATTCCGACGATGTAATAGTGATGGACTTTTTTGCTGGGAGCAGCACGACAGCTCATTCCGTCTTCCTTCAGAACGCCTTGGATGGGAAGAGCCGCCGATTTATTATGGTTCAAATTCCGGAGCCGGCTGGCGAAAATAGCCTTGCACGTAAGGCAGGCTGGCAGACGATAGCGGAAATTTCCAAAGAGCGCATCCGTCGCGCTGGGGCACAGATACTCGGGAGTGATTGTCACCCTGACTGGAACCGCGATGTGGGGTTCCGGGTCCTGAAGGTCGATACGTCCAACATGCAGGACGTCTACTATCGCCCGGACCATATCGATCAGAAGGACCTGCTCGCCGCCGTCGACAATATCAAGCCAGGCCGCAGCCCGGAAGACTTGCTGTTCCAGGTGCTTGTCGATTGGGGCGTGGACCTGACGTTGCCGATCCAGCGCGAGACCGTGCTGGGCAAGACCGTGTTCTTCGTTGACGGAAATGCCTTGGTCGCCTGTTTCGATGCTGGCGTAACAGAGGAACTGGTGAAGGATCTTGCTGGCCGCGAACCACTGCGCGTTGTGTTTCGTGACAACAGCTTTGTGTCCGACGCGGTGAAGATTAACGTCGAGCAGGTCTTCCGCCAGGTCTCTCCCGGCACTGACGTCAAGTCGATCTGAGGGGGCGACCGTGAAGCTGAAATTCAAGGTCCAACCCTACCAGACCCAAGCCGTGACTGCGATCGTGGATTGCTTTGCCGGGCAGCCGATATCGAATGGGATCACCTACCGGATCGATCCGGGCCGCAAGGCTCAGACGAGTGCGTTCGAGGAAGGGTTCAAGAACGCCGATCTGGCGCTCACCGAGCTTCAGGTGCTGGCCAACATCAAGGACGTCCAGCGCCGCCAGAGCTTGCCGATATCGGACAAACTGGTTGCCAACGCCGGGTGCAGGATCAACCTCGACATCGAGATGGAGACGGGGACCGGGAAGACCTATTGCTATATCAAGACGATCTTCGAGATGAACAAGCGCTACGGCTGGTCGAAGTTCATCATCATGGTGCCGTCGATCGCCATCCGTGAGGGCGTCTACAAGTCATTGCAGATCACCGCCGACCATTTCACCGAGAGCTACGGCAAGAAGGCGCGCTTCTTCATCTACAATTCCAAGCGGCTGCACGAGCTGGAAAGCTTCTCGTCGGACGCCGGAATCAACGTGATGGTCATCAACATCCAGGCGTTCGCGGCCCGCGGCGCCGATAACCGCCGCATCTATGAAGAGCTGGACGACTTCCAATCGCGCAAGCCGATCGACGTGATCGCCAGCAACCGGCCGATTCTGATCCTCGACGAGCCGCAGAAGATGGAAGGCGCCGCCACGATGGAGGCGCTGCCGAAGTTCAAGCCGCTGATGATCCTGCGCTACTCAGCGACTCACAAAACACAGCACAATCGCGTTCACCGGCTCGATGCCCTTGACGCCTATAACCAGAAGCTGGTGAAGAAGATCGCCGTCAGGGGTGTCCAGACGCGCGGGCTCGCTGGCACGAACGCCTATCTCTATCTCGAAGGGATCGAAATTTCGAAGAAGGCGCCGGTCGCGCGTATCGAGATCGAGGTGAGGCTCGCCAGCGGCGAGATCAAGCGCCAGCTCAAGCGGCTGGAATTCCGTGACGACCTGTTCGCCGAGTCCGGCGAACTGGACCAGTATCGCGACGGCTTCACGATTTCCCAGATCGATGCGCGCAACGACACGGTCGAATTCACCAACGGCGTGGTGCTCCACGCTGGGGAGGCCACCGGCGACGTGTCCGAGCGCGACATCCGGCGCATCCAGATCCGCGAGACAATCAAGGCGCATCTGGACAAGGAGAAGCAGCTCTTCGCGCAAGGGATCAAGGTGCTGTCGCTGTTCTTCATCGACGAGGTCGTGAAGTATCGTGACTACGCGCAGCCCGATGAGAAAGGCGAATATGCCCGCGTCTTTGAGGAGGAATATGAGCTTCTCAAGGCGGAATATCTCGCGGAGTTGGCGCTTGAGAACGACGCCTACCGCAAGCACCTGTCGGGCATCGATGCTTCCAAGACGCACAACGGCTATTTCTCGATCGACAAGAAGACCAACCGGCTGAAGGACCCTGCCGTCGGAGCGCGGTCGGTCGATTCAGACGACGTGGACGCCTACGACCTGATCCTGAAGGACAAGGAACGGCTGCTGTCCTTCGCGGAGCCCACTCGGTTCATCTTCTCGCATTCCGCGCTGCGCGAAGGGTGGGACAATCCCAATGTCTTCGTCATGTGCATGCTCAAGCACAGCGACAACACCGTTTCGCGGCGTCAGGAAGTAGGGCGAGGACTTCGCCTGTCAGTCGATCAGAATGGCGACCGGATGGACAACCCCGCAATCGTCCATGACATCAACGTCCTCACCGTGGTTGCCAGCGAAAGCTACAAGAACTTCGTGGCGGGCCTCCAAAAGGAGATCGCCGAGACGCTGACGTCGCGTCCGCGAAAAGCCACGGAGGATTATTTCTTCGGGAAGACGATTACGACTGAAGCCGGCACGGTGGAGATCACCCCGGCTATGGCGAAACAGATCTACCGCTACCTGGTGAAGAACGACTATTCGGACGACGCAGACCAGATTACGAGCGGCTACCATCAGGCGAAAGAAGCTGGAACCTTGGCTGCCTTGCCGGACGAGCTAAAGCCTCACGCGGATCAAATCTTTCAACTCATCGACAGCGTATTTAGCGACGCGCAGTTGCCGAAGGTCGAGGACGGTCGCAAACCGAAAACCAATCCGCTCAATGAGAATTTCGAGAAAACGGAGTTCCAGGAGCTCTGGCGTCGCATCAACCAGAAGGCGGTCTATCGGGTCGAATTCGACTCCGATGAATTGGTACGCAAATGCGTCCGCGCCCTCGATAGTCAGCTTCGCGTGACGCCACTACAGTACACGGTCCAGACCGGAATCCAGGGCGATGGGCTGACTGATGAGCAACTCAAGGCGGGGGATGGTTTTGCTTTGACGGGATCTACGACCGAGCGCGGTGGGTCGGTCCATTCGCTCGTGAAGTACGACCTCCTCGGAAAGATCGCCGAAAACACAGAAATCACCCGCAGGACCGCAGCTGATATCCTGACCGGTATCCAGGCTGGCGTGTTTGGGCAATTCAAGGAAAACCCCGAACACTTCATCGCCGAGGCGTCGCGGATCATTGCCGAGCAGAAGGCTACGATGGTGATCGAGCGGCTTGCCTATGACGGGCTGGAGGAGCGCTACGACGTCGACATCTTCACGGCGAACCAGACAGGGCAAGACTTTTCTAAGGCATCAGCCAAGCTCAAGCGGCATGTCTACGATTACGTGGTCGCCGACTCTGACATCGAGCGCAAATTCGCCGACCAGCTCGACGTTGCCAGTGAGGTTGTGGTTTACGCCAAACTGCCGCGCGGTTTTCTGATCCCGACGCCGGTGGGCGACTACAATCCGGATTGGGCGATTTCCTTCAAGGAAGGCAGCGTCAAGCACATCTACTTCGTCGCCGAGACGAAGGGCAGTATGTCCTCGATGAAGCTCCGCGAGATCGAGAACACGAAGATCGCTTGCGCCCGGAAGTTCTTCGACGAAATCGGGCGCCGCGTTGCCGAGGATCGGGTCAAGTACGACGTGGTCACCAGTTACGAGAAGCTCATGGATATCGTGGGGCGCGCTGCTGCATAGGATGAGAGGGATTTGGGGCAGTGTTCATTTCGGAAATTTACGCTAGCGGCTTCCGGTGCTTCTCCCCGACCGCTCCCCTACATTTAGCGCTTTCGTCAGGCCTCAATATTCTCGTGGGGCCTAACGACGCTGGAAAAAGCGCGATCATCGACGCTGCCCGATACGTCCTTTGGACACGCGGCGACGACTACATCCGCCCGGATGAACAGGACTTTCATGTCGGGGCCGATGGCGCACGGGGTTGCGATTTTGTCGTGCGATGCACCTTTGACGATCTCAGCCCTGATGAGGAGGCTCGCTTTCTCGAATGGTGCACGAACGAAAGGGGCAAGCTTCGTTTGCACGTTTGCATGCGCGGTGCCCGACGACTCTCACCGGGCGGCGGCAGCATTATTTCTAGCCAGCACCGCGCTGGTGCGGAAGGCGAAGGCCCCCCGCTCGATGGGGAACTGCGCGAATATCTAAAGGCCACCTATCTCAAGCCTTTGCGAGACGCAGAGCGCGAGATGCGAGCGGGGCGCAGGTCGCGTTTGTCGCGGATCCTCGGCGCGATGCCCACGATGGGGCCGCAAAGCAAACCTGCCGCGCAGGGCGGCAATGCAACGCTCCATGACACGCTCACCGCGGCTGATGTGGCCGTCCGAAACAACGCCGCGGTTGGCGGCGTCGCCAGCAGCGTCAACACGGATTTCCTCAACAAACTTTCATTCGTGGACGATCGCCTAGTCGCGACGCTGGACCTCGGCGCTGGCGGTTCGTTCGATCAGATTCTTGAGCGGTTCGAACTCTACCTGAATGCCAAGGCAGGCACCGAGCGCATCCAGCGCGGCTTGGGCTACAACAACCTGCTATTTATGGCGGCCGAGCTGTTGCTGCTTCAGTCCCATCCCGATCAGGTGCCTTTTCTGCTGATCGAGGAGCCCGAGGCGCACCTACATCCGCAACACCAGACGCTCTTCATGGAAGTGCTTGCGGCCCGTGCTGCCAAGCCGGACCCCGACAAGGGCGAGACCCATCAGCAGGTCCAGGTGCTGCTCACCACACATAGTCCTCAGCTCGCGGCCGGCGCCGATCTTGAGACCATGACGATGATTGTCGGTCACCGCGCCTTTCCGCTGGGCGCGACCCATACCCGGCTCGAAGTGGACGATTATGAGTTCCTTCGCCGGTTCCTCGATGCGACCAAGGCCAACCTGTTCTTCGCCCGCGCGCTGATCGTGGTCGAGGGCGACGGCGAGCACCTTTTGCTGCCGGCAATCGCCGAGAAGCTGGACCGTCCGCTCAGCCGCCATGGTGTGTCGATCGTCAATGTCGGTCACCGTGGCCTGTTTCGCTACAGCCGGATTCTACAGCGTAAGGCTGGGAGCGCGATCCCGGTGCCCGTGGCGCTGATCCCCGACAGGGACATCCCGCCGCCCGAAGCGAAGGGCCTTGTCGGCGACCGCAAGACTGAGAACGAGTTGACCCAGGACGAGACCGCAGCGCGGATGAAGACGCTGCGGCGCGACGTCGGCGACCCCGTCGACGCTTTTATCGCTGATAGCTGGACTCTTGAGTTCGATCTCGCGCTCCGGCCCGAGCTTGCCGAGAGCGTTCACCAGGCAGTCCAACTCGCAAAGACCAGCAGTCGCAAGCCCGAGCGGCTTGCGAAGATTGTGGAGAAGGCCAGCGAGACCTACGCGGGCTGGAAAGCGGCTGAACTCTCCGCGACCGAGATCGCTGTCAAGATTTACCAGCCTGTCCATGACAAGGAGGCCTCCAAGGCCAAGGTCGCCGAGCAACTCGCCGCCATACTGCGCAAGCGCACCGATACACCGGAGCAGATGCGCGATCGACTCCCGCCCTATTTGGTGCGCGCGATCGACTACGTGACCGGTGGCTATGCCCCTGGGGCACCGGCGATCGCTGCCTATCCGGAACACGAAGAGGTTGGCGTCGCTGGAATGGACGGCTCTGCGGCGGCGGGGGCATAGCGCAATGTTCGAGATCCTGCCGCTCACGCCTGAACTGCTTGCTGAACTTGGTGACGAGCTGGGCGGCTGCGATTTCACCGATCCTAGCCAGATCGACTTCTTGGCCAAAGCCGGTCCCTGTGACGTGCAGGCGGCGCCTGGCAACGGCAAGACGACACTGTTAGCGGCGAAGCTCGCGCTGCTGTCGCGCAATTGGACGACCCGCAGGCGCGGCGTATGCGTCATCTCGCACACCAACGCGGCGCGGACCGAGGTCGAAGATTTGATCGCCAGCCATCCGACCGCGATGCGGCTGATGGCCTATCCTCATTTCACCGGCACGTGTTATTCGGCGTGCAAAATTGACCCCCATATGAGGGGAATCGGCGTGCAAAATTGACCCCCTCCAGTGTGGCTTGGACAGTCTGCTCGTTTTGGTTGAACGAGCAGGCGGTGGGGGATGTTGATAGTGGAGACGATAGGACGGATCCGGCGCGAACATTTCGTCAAAGGCAAGACGATCAAGGAGATCGTTCGCGATCTGGGCATTTCAAGGAATACCGTCCGTAAGGCGCTGCGTTCGGAAGAGACGTCCTTCGTTTACGGGCGCGATACGCAGCCGCTGCCCAAGCTTGGACCTTGGTCGAAAAAGCTCGACGATTTGCTGGGGACGAACGCGAAGAAGCCGGCGCGAGAGCGGCTGACCTTGATCCGCGTTTTCGAGGATTTGCACGGCCTTGGCTATGAAGGCGGATATGACGCCGTGCGGCGCTATGCGCGCAAATGGCGCGATGAGCAGGGCGCGCTGACGGCTGGCGCCTTTGTTCCGCTCAGCTTCGATCCGGGTGAAGCCTATCAGTTCGACTGGAGCCACGAGATCGTCTTGCTCGACGGCGTGACGACGATCGTGAAGGTCGCCCACATGCGCCTGTGCCACAGCCGGATGATTTTCGTTCGCGCCTATCCACGCGAGACTCAGGAGATGGTTTTCGACGCGCATGAGCGCGCCTTTTCCTTCTTCAAGGGCGCCTGCACGCGCGGCATCTACGACAACATGAAGACGGCGGTGGAGACGATTTTCGTTGGCAAGGAGCGCAAGTTCAATCGCCGCTTCGCGCAGATGTGCAGCCACTATCTTGTCGAACCGGTCGCCTGCACGCCGGCGTCGGGTTGGGAGAAAGGCCAGGTCGAGAACCAGGTTGGCTTGGCTCGAGAGCGGTTCTTCACGCCGCGCTTGCGGGTCAAAAGCTATGACGAGATGAACGCCTGGCTCCTCGACAAATGCGTCGTCTACGCCAAGGCGCATCCTCATCCCGAGATCGCGGACAAGACGGTCTGGGAGGTTTTCGAGGAAGAGCGCCCCAAACTGGTGGAACTGCGCGGTCGCTTCGATGGATTCCACGAGGTGACGGCGTCGGTTTCGAAGACCTGCCTCGTGCGGTTCGACAACAACAAATATTCGGTCAACGCCAGCGCCGTCGGCGCCCCCGTCGATCTGCACGCCTACGCCGATCGCATCGTCATCAGGCAAAAGGGGCGCGTCGTCGCCGAACATGCCCGCGCCTTCAAACGCGGCGCGACGATTTTCAACCCTTGGCATTACGTGCCGGTTCTCGTGCGCAAGCCCGGCGCTCTGAGGAATGGCGCGCCGTTCAAGGACTGGGTGTTGCCGGGAGCAATCGAACGCGTGCGGCGCAAGCTTGCCGGCAGCGACGCGGGCGACCGGCAAATGGTCAAGATTCTCGCCGCCGTGCTCGAAGACGGGCTGACTACTGTCGAAGCCGCCTGCGCCGAGGCCATGAGCCAGGGCGTCCATTCCGCCGATGTCATTCTCAACATTCTCGCCCGCCGCCGCGAGCCGCCGCCGCCACCGGTGATCCACACGCCCGAAGCGCTGAAACTGCGGCACATGCCGGTCGCCGATTGCGCCCGCTACGACCAGTTGAGGAGAACGGCTTGATGGAACGCACGCAGCTCTTTGATCTTATGGCGGAACTCAAGCTCTTCGGCATGAGGTCAGCCTATGATGAGGTGATGTCGACCGGCATCAAGAGACAGCATGAGCCGCCACGCATTGTCGGCGATCTGCTTCAGGCGGAAATCGCGGAAAAACATGCGCGCTCGATCAAATATCAGATGACCATCGCCAAACTTCCGTTGGCCAAGGACATCGATGACTTCGCGTTCGAAAGCACGCCGATCAATGAACGACTGGTGCGCGATCTCGCCGGCGGCGGCTTCCTCGAGCAACAACGTAATTGCGTGCTGGTCGGCGGGACGGGAACCGGCAAGACGCATCTCGCCATGGCGATCGCCCGAAGTTGCATTCGCGCTGGAAAACGCGGCCGATTTTTCAACACCGTCGAACTCGTCACAAGACTGGAGACCGAGGCGCGAGCAGGCCGTCAGGGACGCTTCGCGGAATATCTCACCAGAATGGACTTCGTCGTCTTCGATGAACTCGGCTATCTGCCCTTCGCTCAATCAGGCGGGCAGTTGCTCTTCCATCTGATCAGCCGGCTTTATGAACGAACCTCGGTGATCGTCACGACCAATCTCGCCTTCGGCGAATGGCCGAGTGTCTTTGGCGATGCGAAAATGACCAGCGCCTTGCTCGATCGCCTCACCCACCACTGCGACATCGTCGAGACCGGCAACGAGAGCTGGCGCTTCAAGAACCGCCTCTGACGGTCCCCATCAAACCGCGAACCGACCCGCGCCCGCCCCGGCTGCGCAACCCCGACCAGCTTCGCCGGGGCGAGCGCTACCGTTGCGCGCTACGACCAAACAGGGGTCAATTTTGAACGCCGATCGGGGGTCAATTTTCGACGCCGATTGACACGAGCTGTTGGGGCTCGCGCTGCGCAAGTCCGAAGCAATGGTCCTGATAGGCCCCGCCACGGATCAAGGCTGGAAACTTGTCGACCTAGTCGCACAGGCCGCGGAGGCAAAGGAATGAGCGGGCCCGTAGGGCTGCCGGCGACGATTAGGCTTCCAACCGTCGAACCAACAGGCTTTTCTCTCGAACCGGAAGATCGCATTGCTCGGGCCGACGCAGATGAGCCTTATCGGTATGCGCCTTTCCGCGACGGCTTGGCTCTTCTGGGAGAGCCGTTCCGGGGGCGGCCGCGCAATGTGGTTTTCTGGTCACCCGATGAAGGGATGGCGCTCGGATGATGCGCATCGGGTCGCGTCACACGGCGCGCTGTGTTACAAGCCCGTGACGGTACTTTCGTGGTTCGTTGCGAGACTCATCCCGGTCGTCGAAAATGTGTCCTGAGAGGCGATCGACGTCGATAGATATCGAAACCGCACAAAAAAATTTTCGTGCGATTTTCCTTTTAAAATCAATACCGTGAGATTTTGGCGGTCCGAGGATCGGCTTTTGACTGCGAGGGCAAGAAAAAACCACGCTAGATCAATGGCCTACCTATGTTTCGAACAATCGAGTGGGAGTGACGTAACTCCCCCGCTCTTGCCCCGCGCAAACATCTGGCATATACAGCCAGCCATTCCACAGGCGAAAGTTTCCGCGGCGTCTGCTTCAAGACGTCGTTCCGGTGGCCGATCCCTCGGCCTTCCAAGCGCTTTCGCCGAGGTCCAACCGGAGAAAATACAAGATGGCGCTTCCTGAATTCACCATGCGTGGCCTCCTCGAGGCCGGCGCTCATTTCGGTCACCAGTCGCATCGCTGGAACCCGAAGATGGCCCCCTATATTTTCGGCGCTCGCAACAACATCCACATCATCGACCTCGCTCAGACCGTCCCTTTGCTGCACAATGCGCTCAAGACGGTCTCCGACACAGTGGCCAAGGGCGGGCGCGTGTTGTTCGTCGGCACGAAGCGGCAGGCGCAGGACCAGATCGCCGATTCCGCCAAGCGCAGCGCGCAATATTTTATCAATTCCCGTTGGCTCGGCGGCACGCTGACAAATTGGAAGACGATTTCCGGCTCCATCCAGCGGCTGCGCAAGCTCGAGGAAATGTTGAGCGCGGGCGCGTCGGGCATCACCAAGAAAGAGCGTCTGCTGCTCACGCGGGAGCGCGACAAGCTTGAGAAGGCGCTGGGCGGCATCAAGGACATGGGCGGCACGCCCGATCTGATTTTCGTCATCGACACCAATAAGGAAGCATTGGCGATCAAGGAGGCGAATCGGCTCAAGATTCCCGTGGTGGCGATCCTCGACACCAATTGCGATCCGGACGGAGTATCGCACCCAATTCCGGCTAATGACGACGCCGGCCGCGCGATCGCGCTTTATTGCGATCTCATCGCGCGCGCCGCCATCGACGGAATTTCCCGCAGCCAGGGCGCGGCGGGCATGGACTTCGGCGAGGCGGAAGCGCCGCCGGTCGAGCCGGCGCTGAGCGCGGCCGAACCCGCCGCCGATGAGGCGCCGGTCGAAGCCTTCGAGCTTTTGTCGGCGCCGCGTGGCGCGCCGGACGATCTCGCCAAACTTCCGGGCGTTGGCCCGCAGATTGTAAAAAAGCTTAACGACGGCGGGGTCTTCCATTATTGGCAACTTGCTGCTCTCACGCCGGCGGAATCGGAAAAGCTCGACGCCGACCTCAAGCTTGGCGGGCGCATCGCGCGCGACAAATGGATCGAACAGGCGCGTTCGCTCGCTTCGGTCTGATCGCCGCCGTTTCCGGGCGCCCTTGGCGCTCAAGAGTAATTCGAGCGCCGGTCCAAATTGGGCCGGCGTTCTTTTCAAAAAGCCTCCAACGGGGCGCGCCGGCGCCTCCTTGGAAACAGGCGCGATGACAATGGGAACGCCCTCGGCGCCGGCGTCCGCCAACCAATAAGGATTTTACCCATGGCCACGATTACAGCCGCTTTGGTGAAGGAACTGCGCGAAAGCACCGGAGCCGGCATGATGGACTGCAAGGCCGCGCTGACCGAGAACAACGGCGAGATTGAAGCGGCGGTCGATTGGTTGCGTAAAAAGGGTCTCTCCAAGGCGGCCAAGAAGGCCGGTCGCGTCGCCGCCGAGGGGTTGGTCGCCGCGTTGGTCAGCGAAGGCGCCGGCGTCGTGGTCGAGGTGAATTCCGAGACCGATTTTGTGGCGCGCAACGAGGATTTCCAGACGTTGGCGCGCAACATCGCCGGCGTCGCGCTTGCGAGCGGCAAGTCGGAGGTCGAGGATCTCGGCAAGGAAACCTATCCCGCTGGCGGCACGGTGGCCGAGGCGGTGACCACGGCCATCGCCAATATCGGCGAAAACCTGACTCTGCGTCGCGCCGCGGGTTTTAAGGTCGGGCAAGGCGTCGTCGGCCGCTATGTGCATGCGCAAATTTCGGACGGGCTTGGCAAAATCGCCGTGATCGTCGCGCTCGAGTCCAAGGGTGACAAGGACGTGCTGGCGACCCTGGCGCGCCAGCTCGCCATGCACGTGGCTTCGGCCAACCCACTCGCGATGACGGCCGGGGAGCTCGATCCAGCGACCGTCGAGCGCGAAAAGAATCTCTTGGCCGAGAAAAACGCGGGTAAGCCCGCGCATGTTCTGGAGAAGATCATCGAATCCGGCCTAAAAACCTACTACAAGGAAGTCCTGCTGCCCGAGCAGGTTTCAAATCATCCCGACCATGCGGGCAAGACCGTCGCGCAGGCGGTGAAGGAGACCGAGGGCAAGGCCGGCGCGCCTATAGCGATCAAGGGGTTCGTTCGCTATGCGCTGGGCGAGGGGATTGAGAAATCCACTGGAGATTTCGCCGCGGAAGTCGCCGCCGCCGCCAAGGGTTGATCACTCTCTCGCCGATGCCCGGCGCTTTGTCGTTTGTATCACAATACACGCGTCGCGCGCTTCCTGCGGCAACGTGTGTATTGTTTTGAATAACGCGCGGACGGTCGAAGGAGTAAGGATCGAATGACAAGCCCCAGTCCGGCTAAAGGTTGGAGGCGAGTGGTCGTCAAGCTCTCTGGCGAAGCGCTGATGGGCGATGGCCACCACGGTCTTGATGCGCCGACCCTCGCCCGTATCGCTCGCGATCTGGCCGCCGCCGCCGAAACTGGCGTCGAAATCGCCGTTGTCGTAGGGGGCGGTAATTTTTTTCGTGGGATTCAGGGCGCCGACAAGGGGATAGAACGCGCGCGCGCCGATTCGATCGGGATGCTCGCTACGGTGATGAACGGTCTCGCACTGGAGCAGGCTGTCGAGGCGCAAGGCCGACAAGCGCGCGCCTTGTCGGCGGTCTCAATGCCCTCGCTATGTGAATCCTATTCGCGGCGAGCGGCGCTGCACCATTTGGCCAAGGGCAGGGTGGTGATCGCCGCTGGGGGCACCGGAAACCCATTTTTCACCACGGACACGGGAGCCGCGTTGCGTGCCGCCGAACTTTCCGCCGACGCGGTTCTGAAGGCGACACAAGTTGATGGCGTTTATACCGCCGATCCAAAGCGGGATCCGACGGCGCGACGATACGAGACCTTGACCCATGACGAGGCCATCGCGCAAAATCTCGCTATTATGGATACAGCAGCTTTCGCGCTGGCTCGCGAGAACAAAATTCCCATCGTAGTCTTCTCGATTCGGGAGGAGGGAGCTATCACGGCCACGTTGAAGGGCGTCGGGCGGGCCACGCATGTCGTTCCCTAAAGAGTCATGGGCTTCATCGGAATTTCCGAGAACCATGGATTTTGCGGATGAACGACGCGCCCGCCGAATCGTTCGCCACTCAGGGGCGTGGCGCAAGATGGAGTTTCCAGAGGCGCCGGCCGCGCAAGAATGAATGTCGGAAAACCGAGACTGTAATTGTCTCTTCCAGCAGCCAACCCTAGACAGGTTCCGCAGATCATGAGCCAATCCTTTGATATCGCTGATTTGAAGCGTCGAATGAGCGGCGCTCTCGCCACGCTCAAACACGAATTCGGCGGCTTGCGCACCGGCCGTGCGTCCGCCTCGCTGGTTGAGCCGATCCATGTCGACGCCTATGGTCAGTCGACGCCGCTGAATCAAGTCGCCACCATCAGCGTGCCCGAGGCCCGCCTTATTTCCGTGCAGGTGTGGGATAAAGCTCTTGTCGGAGCTGTCGAGCGGGCGATTCGCGACGCTAATCTGGGCCTAAGTCCAAATGTGGAAGGGCAGACGCTGCGTATCCGCACTCCGGAGCTCAATGAGCAGAGGCGTAAGGAACTCGTTAAGGTTGCCCACAAATATGCGGAGGAGGCCCGAGTCTCGGTTCGCCATGTTCGCCGCGACGGCCTCGATATTTTGAAAAAGCTTTTGAAAGATCATGCTATTCCCGAGGACGATGAAAAACGTCACGAGGCGGAGGTGCAAAAGGCCACGGATGAGATGGTGCGCGAGATCGATAGCTCGCTTGCGGCCAAGGAAAAGGAGATTATGCAGGTTTAGCTTCTGTGTAATATACGTGACGGATGTCTTTACCGGTTCGGCGGAGACGTTCCAAGGCCACGGTTTGGAATAGCGAAATGGCGAATGGCGACGTTTTAGATCTCAAGGGCGCCGCAAAGGAAGCGGGCGCCGTTCTACGGCGAGCGCCCCGCCATGTCGCGTTGATCATGGATGGCAATGGTCGTTGGGCGGCGCAACGCGGCCTGCCGCGATTCGAAGGTCACCGACGTGGCGTCGAAGCGTTGCGGCGGGCGGTTCGCGCGGCGATCGAACTGCGCATCGAATATTTGACGGTGTATTCCTTTTCGGTTGAGAACTGGTCGCGTCCGAGAGAAGAAGTACAAGGCTTGCTTGGCCTGCTTCACCGCTTTATTCGAAACGATCTCGCCGAACTCAATGCCAACAACGTGCGCGTGCTGGTGATCGGCGCGCGCGCCGATCTTCCGGACGACGTCGCCGCCCTTTTGTTCGAGGCGGAGCGCGACACCAAGGAAAACACGGGCCTTACTTTGGTGGTCGCCTTCAACTACGGGGCGAGACAGGAGATCGCGGCGGCGGCGCGAGCGCTCGCCGAGGCCGTTTTATCTGGGGAATTGACGCTTTCGGATATCAACGCCGACGCGATTGCGTCGCGGCTGCACACAGCGGAGATTCCCGACCCCGACCTCATCATTCGCACTTCGGGCGAGCAAAGATTGTCGAATTTTTTGCTGTGGCAGGCTGCTTATGCGGAATTCGTGTTCTTGCCCATAAACTGGCCGGATTTCGACAAAGCCGCCTTCGAGGCGGCGATTAATGATTACGCGCATCGGGATCGCCGCTTTGGTCGACTGGGCGCGGTCCCGTGTAACGCGAAAACCGCTTCATGAGCGAATCCAGCGGCGGCGCCGCGGAACCCGTCTCGGGCGATAAAAGTCTCGATCGCCGGCCGGAGAAAAAGTCCGGCGGCTTTGGCGATCTGGGGCCGCGGGTGGCGTCGGCGCTTGTGTTGGTGCTACTTGCCGTGGCGACACTCATCTCCGGCGGGCATGTGTTCGTGCTGTTTTGGTTGCTAGCGGCTTTTGCGATCAGTTGGGAATGGCAAAGTCTTATTGGAGGCGAGCGACGCTTCGCCCGATTAGCCGTAAGTGGCGTCGCCTTGGCGGCGGCGGCGGGTTTAGCTCATTCAGGTGAAATCGCGGCCGGCGGGCTGGTTGTGTTCGCGCTGTCTGGCGTCGTGGCGATTCTGGCGGGCCCCTCCCGTCGTATCTGGGCGTTAACCGGCGTGATTTACTCGGGCGCATTGATGATTGCAGTGTGCGTGCTGCGCGATTCGCCCGAGGTTGGGCTGCTCTCCATCGCTTGGTTGTTCGCGCTGGTTTGGGGCACTGACGTTTTCGCATATTTTGGCGGTCGCATCGTCGGCGGGCCGAAATTATGGCCGCGCGTTTCGGCGGGCAAGACCTGGTCTGGGACCGTTATCGGCGTATTGAGCGGCGCCTTGCTGGGGCTTGCCATCGTTCATTTCGGGGCGCCCGACGCGGTCAGGAACACGCCGATCTTTCTCGCAAGTCTGACCGCGTCCGCGCTGACGCAGATCGGCGATCTCTTCGAATCCGTTATCAAGCGGCGTTTCGGCGTCAAGGATTCGAGCCGGCTGATTCCAGGACACGGGGGCGTCATGGATCGGCTCGACGGATTCATATTCGCGAGCGTGTTCGCGGCGTTGCTGGGCGCTCTTCGTCATTCGTCGTCAACGGCCGGCGGTCTCTTTTTCTGGTAGGCGGAACATCATGGGTTCGAATGAGAAATTGGCGGGCGCCACCAATTCGAACGGTCATGCGCCGAGGCGCCTTGTGCTGCTCGGCGCGACCGGCTCCATTGGTTCGTCGACGCTCGATTTGGTCGAACGTAATCCAGATCGCTTCCAGGTTGTCGCGCTAGCCGGTGGACGCGACGCCGCCGCCTTGGCTCGGGTGGCGCGCGCGGTCAAACCTGAATTCGTGGCCATTAGGGAGGAAGAAGCCTATGCCGCGCTAAAGCAAGCGTTGGCCGGAACAAATATTCAAGTCGCGGCCGGGCGGGAGGCGATCATTGAGGCGGCTACTAGAGAAGCCGAGCTCGTGGTCAGCGCAATCGTGGGCGCGGCTGGAGTCGAGCCGACTCACGCGGCGATCGCCGCGGGACGGGACGTGGCGCTCGCCAATAAGGAATGTCTTGTGTGCGCCGGCGCGCCGTTCATGCGATCGGTGCGTGAGAGGCGCGTGAGACTGCTACCGATGGACAGCGAGCACAACGCTATTTTTCAGGCTTTGGGGGGAGCCGACCCGTCCACGATCGAGCGCATGATTATTACCGCGTCCGGTGGACCATTTCGAACCTGGTCCAAGGAGGCCATCGAAGCCGCGACGATCAAGGAAGCGCTTAACCACCCCAACTGGTCCATGGGGCCAAAAATCACGGTAGATTCCGCGACGATGATGAACAAGGGACTGGAATTGATCGAGGCGCATCATCTCTTTGGCGTGTCGGTGGAAAAGCTCGATGTGGTCGTTCATCCGCAGTCGATAATTCACGGACTTGTCTCGTTCGCCGACGGCGCGGTGACGGCGGGCATGGGCGCGCCCGATATGCGCATTCCCATTGCTCATTGTCTGGGTTTTCCCGAACGCCTCGCCGCGCCGACGCCGCGCCTGGATTTGGCGGCGATCGGCTCGCTGACTTTCGAGCGCCCCGATTTCGACCGCTTTCCCTCGCTGAGACTGGCGCTCGACGCTCTCGCGGCCGGGGGCGGCGTGTCGACCGTCTTGAACGCGGCCAACGAGATGGCCGTCGAAGCGTTTTTGGCTGGGCGCATTGCATTTGGTGGAATCGCAAGGCACGTCGCGGACGCGATCGACGCCGCGCTTAAGCTTGGACACGCTAAAGAGCCCGAGACAGTGGCGGATGCTCTTGGCATTGACCATATTGTGAGAGAAAGGTCCCAAGCCGTCTTGGCGGGAGCAGAGCGTTCGGGCATGTTTACGTCTTAGTAACCAAGTGGGGGCCGGGCGCGGCTCCGCGATGTGGCGTTTGCGTGCAAGGAGCTCGAATCAAATGGATTTCCTCATGACCACGGTGAGCTATATCCTGCCCTTCCTCATTGTCTTGAGCGTTGTCGTGTTTGTTCATGAATATGGCCATTTCATTGTGGGACGCTGGTGCGGCATTCAGGTGGACGCCTTTTCGCTCGGGTTTGGACCGGAGCTTTGCGCCTTCGATGACAAAAAGGGAACACGCTGGCGCATCGCCGCGATCCCGCTTGGTGGGTATGTCAAATTTCATGGCGACCCCAATGGCGCCAGCGTCGGCGATTCAAAAAACCAAATGGAGATGTCGGACGCCGAACGCTCGGTGACGTTTTTCGCACAGCCGGTTTGGAAGCGCGCCGCGGTTGTATTCGCGGGTCCCCTATTTAATTTTCTGCTCGCGATTGGAATTTTCACCGCGATATTCGCTTATTTTGGCCAGCCCGTAGTGGTCGATGGCCAAGTGGTCGTTACGCCGCGCATATCGGCCGTCCAAGACAATGGCGCGGGGGCCGCGGCGGGGTTTCGAGCGGGCGACCTGGTGAAGTCGGTCGACGGGGTTTCGATCGAGAGCTTTTCAAAATTTCAGCAGATCGTCTCTGGTTCTGCCGACAAGCGATTGCATATTATTGTTTTGCGGGACAAGGCTGAGGTGGAGCTTACCGCGACGCCAATGTTGACCGAGGTCGATGGTCCGAGTGGCAAGGCGAAGATCGGACGGCTAGGACTGAATTCCAGCGCGGACTTCCGCGATATGCTCATGTCACCGTGTGGCCCCCTCGAAGCAGTTTCCTTGGGGCTCCATCAAACCTGGAACATTGTCGAGCAGACCGGCCACATGGTCGCCGGTCTCGTCAGCGGCCGCGAAAACGCCAGTCAGCTTTCTGGGCCCATCGGCATCGCGGAAGCTTCCGGGCATATGGCGCAACAGATCCCGACACTCGGGATCTGGCCGCTAGTCAACCTGATCGCGCTGCTTTCGGTATCAATCGGGTTGCTGAATCTGCTGCCGGTGCCGCTACTCGACGGCGGACACCTTTTGTTCTTTACAATAGAGGCGCTGCGTGGCCGCGCGCTAAATGAGCGTGTTCAGGAATATGCTTTCCGTATTGGACTCGCCATGGTCTGCTCGCTGATGATTTTCGCCACCTATAACGATCTGGCGCGCCATCTGCATCTGTAAGGTTCTTGCGTCGACAAGCAAAGAATAACGACTTAAGCCCGATGAGCCCATGGGTTGGATGGGCCCCGGACATTCGAGTCAGGGGACAAATCTCCGGGCGGGACGTGTTTTGGCGGTCCGTATGCCCGTTGTTTAACAGACTTCACACCCGCACTTCGCGCGTTAAGAAGTTGATGACCACGATATGTGGCTCTGACGCCACGGCTTGGACAAATTGCTGTATCATTAGTGCTAAGCATTTGCAGCGTTCGTTAAACCTTGTAGAAGGAACGAACGGATCAGGCGAAGCGCGCGTTTGCGACGCGCAAAGGCTCGCGCCGCGCCCACAGGCGGCGGAAGTTGCGACGAGGACTAGGATTACATGCTGTCGACCAGAGCCATTTTGAAATGTCCCCTTCTCGCAATGGCGATTCTCGCCACTCTCGCCGGGTTTGTCTCGCCTGCCGCGGCGGACATTGAGGTTTCAGGAGCGTCGCAAGGCGATGCCGATACGATTCGCTCTTATTTCGCCGGCACCAGCGCGGCGGAGGTGCAGGCTGGATTGGAAGCGCTGAAAGCCAGTGGGAGATTTTCGAACGTATCCGCGACACGCCGCGGGGACCACGTAATTATTCGGGTTTCTCAAGGCAATTTGATTAACCGCGTCGCTTTCGAGGGCAATAGCAAGATCAAAACGGATCAATTGCAAACCGATATGCGCACGAAAGCTCATGCCTCGTTCAATCCGCAAAGCGCCGAACAGGATGTCGCTCGGTTGACGGAAATTTATAAGCGCTCGGGTCGCGCGGCCGCGAAAGTCAGTTATAGGACAGTCGCTCTGCCAAACGGGATGGTCGACGTGGTGTTCACGGTCGACGAAGGAGAGAAGACAGGCGTTAGAGAGATTAGATTCATCGGCAATAATGTTTTTTCCACCAGCCGACTTGTTGGTTTGATGGAGACGACGGAGATGAATTTTCTGTCGTTTCTCAAAACGAGCGACGTTTATGACCCTGATCGCGTCGCGGCTGATCTGGAGCTCGTGCGACGCTTTTACTTGAAAAATGGCTACGCTGATTTTCATGTTGTTAGCTCGGAGGCGAGGTTCGACCCCGCTCGAGTTCGGCTATATTCTCGAAATCAGGGTTGAAGAGGGGCCGCAATATCGCATTTCCTCCGTTGACGTCGACTCGCGTCTCCCGGACGTTGATCCCGCAACGCTACGGCCGCTGGTGCGACTGTCTCCGGGTGACGTTTATAATGGTGACGCCGTCGAAAAAACGGTGGATGCGCTCACGCGCGAAATCGCGCGCAAGGGATATGCCTTTACGCAAGCGCGTCCGAGAGGTCAGCGCAACGCCGCGGATCGGACGGTTGCCATTAACTTCGTGATTGACGAGGGGCCACGTGTTTACGTGGAGCGAATAAATATTCGCGGCAACAGCAAGACGCGTGAATATGTAATCCGGCGGGAGTTTGAGTTGGGCGAGGGCGATGCCTATAATCGCGTGCTCATCGACCGCGCCGAGCGTCACCTCAACGGTCTCGGCTACTTCAAGAAGGTCAAGATCAGCAATGAGCCGGGTTCCGCGGCAGATCGTGTGGTTGTCAACGTGGAGGTCGAGGAACAGCCGACCGGAAGCTTCAACGTTTCTGGAGGCTATTCCACGACGGAGGGCTTTATCGGCGAGGTTTCCGTATCCGACAGTAATTTCATGGGCCGAGGCGAAGCCGTCCGACTTTCCGTCAACGAGGGTCAGCGATCTCGGGGTGTTAGCTTTAGCTTCACCGAGCCCTATTTTCTGGATCAACGGATGTCGGCCGGCTTTGACGTTTTCGTGAAGCAGAGTGACGCGTGGACCTACTCTTATTACAGCACGACGTCTTATGGCACATCACTGCGCCTCGGCGTACCCATCACCGAGGAGCTCAGCTTCCAACCGCATTACTCCGTTTATAATACGATTATTAGCATCCCCAACAATACCAATACGCCGTACAACGACTGCCAAAAGCCGATTCCCTTCTATACGCCTGGGTATGGCTATTGGCTCGCCCCGACGCCCGATACTCTAAATATATTGTATAACTGTAGCTCGAACGGAGAGGCTTCTCTCGCCATCAAGGATTCGCAAGGATCCATCGTAACGTCGTTGGCTGGTTACACCTTGTCTTACAACAACCTCGATAACTTCAAGAACCCGAAGAATGGGATTCGCGCCAGCTTCACCCAAGATGTGGCGGGATTGGGAGGCGATACGCGTTATATCCGCAGTTCTGGCGACATACGCTATTTCTACGAGCTTCCCTATGTTAACGACGTCGTGGGCATCGCGCGTTTGCAGGCCGGCGATTTAACGGGGATCGCGGGTTATCAGCCGCGCGTGCTCGATAACTTTAATTTAGGACCAAGTCTGGTGCGTGGTTTCGCGCCGGGCGGCATAGGTCCGCGCGATCTATCGAATTGGACCAGCACAAAGGGCAATTCGCTTGGCGGCACGGACTACATTGGCGGCACTCTTGAAGTTCAATTCCCGATTTGGGGCCTGCCAAAGGATATTGGCTTGCGCGGCGCGCTCTTCACTGACGCGGGTTCGCTTTGGAACTACAAGGGTGAGACAAATTTCAGCAAGGCGCTGTATGGTATTCCGAACTTGCCATGCTCGCTTCCGTACACGGCTCCGACCTACGGCCAAGGCTCTTGCCTTTTGACGTCTCCGGTTGGAGGTGGAAGCAACACGGAAACGTTTAGGATTAGGCAAACTGTGGGCGCCTCCATTCTTTGGCAGTCCCCGTTGGGTCCTATTCGCTTTGATTACGCGGTCGCGACAGCGAAGGGTCCGTACGATGTAACGCAACGCTTCCGCTTCTCGGGTGGCACTAGCTTCTAAATGAAATTATGTCGGGATGGTTGCGAGGCCATCCCGACTAGCCGCTTCGACCTTGATCCCGATCCTTCAGAAGAACAATAAAGGCGGTTATGCGAGAACGCTTCGCCGATTTGGCGGCTCGCCTAAGGCGCGGAGCTGATAATTCGGTCGAGCCGCAAGCATACGGCAAAAGGCGAGGCTATTGACCGTTCTCGGCTACTTCCAGCGCACCCGGTTTTTTTCGATCACGGAGATAGCGCGAGCCACGGACGCGCAAATCCATAAGATTAATCCTGCGGCTGACGTGATTGACGCCGTCGTTAACGGTGGGGCGTCGCTCGACGAAGCGAGACCGGGAGATTTAACGTTCTACGACAATTCGCGATACCTTCCGGCCTTGGCGCGCTGCCGCGCCGCGGCCTGTTTTCTTAAACCGGGGGATATTGATTATCTGCCGGCAACGACGGTGGGTCTAATCATTGCGGAGCCTCAGCGCGCCATGACGCGCGCGATGAGACTTCTGTTTCCCGACGCACTGGCGCCGGCTTCGCTATTTGAAGGCGCGGGTGTTTCGCCCAGCGCTATTGTGCACCCTAGCGCGAGGTTGGAGTCCGATGTCATTGTCGATCCTGGCGCTGTGATAGGGCCCTTCGCCGAAATCGGCTCCGGTTCAATCGTCGGTCCACATGCCGTAATTGGACCCAAGGTCAGAATAGGGCGGAATTGCCGTATCGGCGCGCAAGCCACCATTACTCATGCCTTTATTGGCGATCAAGTCATCATTCATCCCGGCGCGCGGCTGGGGCAAGATGGGTTCGGCTTTTCTCTCGACACCAGGGGGCATCTGAAATCGCCACAATTGGGTCGTGTCATTATTCAAGACAATGTGGAGATCGGCGCGAATACGACAATCGATCGAGGCGCGTTGCGCGACACGATAATCGGCGAGGGCGCGAAGATCGACAATCTCGTGCAAATCGGTCACAACGTTACGATTGGACGGGGTTGCGTGATCGTTGCGCAAACAGGCGTCGCTGGCTCCACTGAGATTGGCGACTTTGCAAGGGTCGGGGGGCAGGCGGCAATCGGAGGTCACCTAAATATCGGTGAGGGCGCTGGGCTTGCCGCGACATCGGGCGTTATGCGCGACGTGCCTGCCGGTTCGAGTTATGCCGGCGCGCCGGCGCGGCCCATTCGCCAGTTTTTGCGGGGCGAGGCGCTTCTGATGCGCTTGAGCCGTCGGGCCTCGAAAACGCAAAACGACAAGGGTTAAACGCATGGACAGAAATAAGACTTGCGTCAGTGGGAGGAAAAAATGAACGTCGCCGCGGTGAGTGCAACTCTTGAAACATTGGACATCACGCATATCCTCGAATACTTGCCTCATCGCTATCCGTTTCTATTGATTGATCGTATCGTCGATATTCGTGGGGATGAATCCTGCGTGGGCATTAAAAATGTTACGATCAACGAGCCGCAATTTCAGGGGCATTTCCCACTTCGTCCGGTGATGCCCGGAGTCCTGATGATCGAAGCTATGGCGCAAACAGCCGGCGCGATCGTCATGCATGCGCAACGTGGCGTTCAACGTCCCAAAAGCGTTTATTTTGTAACCATCGATAAGGCAAAGTTTCGCAAACCAGTGGGACCCGGCGATCGACTTGAGTTTCACATGACCAAGAGCGCGCGAAAGCGCGACATCTATTGGTATGAGGGACGCGCCCTCGTCGATGGTGCGCTGGTGTGCGAGGCGCAGATTAGCGCGATGGTCGGCGCGTGAGTCAATGGCGGGGTTCCCATTGGAATCCCCCGCAGTGTCCGCGGCCCGATCAGAGAGCGATGACTTGATGGCGCGGGTGCATCCTTCCGCCGTGGTCGACATGGACGCTTGCATCGGCGCTGACGTTTCGGTTGGACCGTTTTGCCATGTAGGTCCTGGCGTCGAGCTATGCCAGGGAGTGGAGGTGGTCTCCCACGTCGTCGTCGCCGGCAATACGCGTATTGGAGCGAGAACCAAAATCTTTCCCTTTGCGACAATCGGCTTGCCTTCGCAGGACATGAAAGCGCGGGGTGAGACGGGTCGACTGATTGTGGGCGCCGATTGCATTATTCGTGAAGGCGTCACCCTGAACGCCGGCGGCCGCGAGGACGGTGACGCGACCCAGGTTGGCGATCTCTGTGTCTTACTAGCCTATTCCCATGTGGCGCATGAATGTCATCTGGGGCGGGGCGTGATACTTTCCAACAATGTCTTGTTGGGTGGCCACGTTAAATTGGGAGATCACGCGATGATTGGCGGCGCCAGCGCCGTGCATCAATATGTGCGCATCGGCGCGCATGCGTTCGTCGGGGGGCTTTCCGGCGTCGAGGGAGATGTCGCTCCATTCGCGCTGGCAAGCGGCAATCGCGCGCATTTGTTTGGTCTTAATACCATTGGATTGCGTCGTCGAGGATTCTCGTCGGAGCGCATCTCGAAGCTTAAAAGCGCCTTTCAGATGTTATTCGCGCGAGCTGATACATCGCCCTTCGCGTCTCGCATCGATCGCCTCGCGAGACTCGAAAAAGACGACTCCGACATTGCGCTGATCATCGAGTTTTTGCGCGCGCCCTCCGAGCGCCCGCTCTGCGCGCCGCGCGCCGGCAAGGCTCGGTGACGCGGATATTCATTATAGCCGGCGAAGCCTCGGGCGACCATCTGGGGGCGCTGTTAATGCGCGCGTTGCGGGCGTCGGAACCGCAAGTTTCGATCGTCGGCGTCGGCGGCGCGGAGATGACCCGCGAAGGACTTCAGAGTCTGTTTCCGTTGTCGGACATTTCGGTGATGGGGATTGTTCCGGTGCTGGCACGGTTGCCAAGTCTCCTCATGCGCATCGCCCACGCCACGCGCGCGATATTGGCGGCCTCGCCCGATTGTCTCGTGCTGATTGATGCGCCGGATTTCACCCATCGCGTTGCCCGCCGCGTGCGAGCGTCCGCGCCAGCGTTGCCAATCGTGGACTATGTTAGTCCCACGGTCTGGGCATGGCGGCCCGGCCGGGCGAAGGCGATGCGAGCTTATGTCGATCACGTGCTCGCCATACTTCCTTTCGAACCGGACGCGATGGCTCGGCTCGGCGGGCCGCCTTGCGACTACGTCGGACACCCGCTGATCGAGCACATCGACGCCCTCGCGCCAAAAGGTTGTTTGGTCCGGCGGAGAGAGGCTCGGAACGGGCCGTTGCTGATACTTCCGGGATCGCGTCAAGCGGCGGTAAGGCGGATGATGCCGGTTTACGGCGAAACGGCGGCGATTCTAGCACGGGAGCGCCCAGGCCTCGAATTGGCCATTCCCGTCGTTCCAATGGTCGAAGCGGCGGTTCAAGAAGCGATTGAGCGATGGACGGTAAAGCCGCGACTGCTCTCTCGACAAGAGAAATTTCGGGCCTTTCGCGGCGCGAGAGCCGCGCTCGTCACCTCGGGCGCCGCGACGCTCGAACTCGCGCTAGCGAATGTTCCGATGGTGGTCGCCTACAAAGTCTCGCCCATAGAGAATTGGCTAAAATTTTTAATAACAACGGACCACTTCAGTCTGCCCAATCTTATCCTCGAGGGCTCCGCGGTCCCTGAATTTTTCCAAGCGGGGGCCTCGCCGAGGGCGTTGGCTGACGCACTTTCTCCACTCCTTGACGATACTCGAACGCGAGCGGAGCAACAGTTCGATTTCGCCAAATTGCGCGCCAAAATCCTCGCGGGCGGGAACGCTCCCAGCGTGCGCGCGGCCGAAATCGTCTTGAGCCACGCGAGGCGCGGCCAAAGGTCGCGGTGGTGATATACCTTTAATAACACTTGGCGCCGGCGTTTTTTGAATTATTCTAAGTGGCGACGTCCTTGACTCGCCGCGCGGCGCGAGCCGGCGTCCCAAGATTAACAATTTCAAACAGGAGCACAGGGCAATGGCTACCCTAAAAGGCAGCAAGACCGAAGAGAATTTGAAGGCCGCCTTCGCCGGCAAGTCGCAAGCGAACCGTCGTTACCTTTATTTCGCGCAAAAAGCGGATGTCGAGGGCTATAACGATGTGGCGGCGGTTTTCCGCTCCACCGCGGAAGGCGAGACGGGTCATGCGCATGGTCATCTCGAATTCCTTGAGTCGGTCGGCGATCCAGCCACGGGCCTACCAATTGGCAAAACCTCCGACAACCTCAAGGCCGCGGTTGCCGGAGAGACGCACGAATATACCGATATGTATCCGGGCATGGCGCGATCCGCGCGCGAGGAAGGCTTCGAGGAAGTCGCCGAATGGTTCGAGACATTGGCCAAGGCGGAGCGCTCGCACGCCGGTCGCTTCCAGCGGTCGCTCGATGAACTGAAGTAGCGCCGACTCCCCTCCTTCCGCTCGCGGGGGGAGGGGCCGCGATTTACGAGGCGCATCAGTTACGTTTGAACTGGCATGGAGCATTGCGCGACGATGCGAGAAGGCAGTCTCGAGGCCCCGACACGTCATCCAATCGATTGGCAAAGCCCCGATTTTTATGACGAGGTCAAGCTTGACGCGGAAATGCGTCGTGTGCTCGACATTTGTCATGGGTGTCGGCGTTGTTTCAATTTGTGCGACAGTTTTCCGCGGCTGTTCGATCTCGTCGACGGAGCCAAAAGTGGAGAGCTCGACACGGTCGACAGCAAGGATTTCAAACCGATCGTTGACGCATGCACGCTTTGTGACTTGTGTTTCATGACCAAGTGCCCTTACGTGCCGCCGCACGAATTCAATCTCGATTTTCCCCATTTGATGCTGCGTTACCGCGCCGTCGAAGCGAAGCGGGACGGAGTAAGCTTCGCCGATCGGCAAATCGCGCGCACCGACACGAACGGTGCGCTGGGCGCCAGGATGTCCGGTTTAGCTAACTGGGCGATCGACATCGGCAACAAGGCCACGCGCTCTCTCCTGAGCCGC
The DNA here is from genome assembly GCA_963699455.1 of uncultured Alphaproteobacteria bacterium. GTDB lineage: Bacteria > Pseudomonadota > Alphaproteobacteria > Rhizobiales > Beijerinckiaceae > Methylocystis. The sequence continues at coordinate 471,982 of CAVOTY010000006.1, forward strand.
CTGTTTGGCGTGAATCCGCGCGCGGCGCTGCCGAAGTTCGCGGAAAAGACGCTGGAGTCTGTCGCGAGGGACGATCCACCCACTCGCGACCCGGCCGGGCCGGCCCAGGGACGCAAGGCCGTGCTCTACGCCACCTGTTACGGCGACTATCATGAGACTTCCATTGGCAAGGCCGCGCTGACGGTTTTGGCGAGGCACGGGGTCGAGACCAAGGTCGTTCACCCCCAGTGCTGCGGAATGCCCAAGCTTGAGCAGGGCTTAATCGGCGAAGTCGCGGACGCGGCGAAAGCGGTCGCCGGCGCCTTCGCTCACTATATCGATCAAGGCTACGATATTGTCGCGCTGGTTCCTTCGTGCGCCTTGATGCTGAAATTCGAATGGCCGCTCATCTTGCCAGATGACAAAAGCATCAAGCGTTTGGCGGCCGCGACATTCGATCTTTCCGAATACGTCGTTGATATCGCGCGCGGCGAGGGGCTGGCCGAAGGCCTCAAGCCTCTTGATGGCGGCGTCGCCTTTCATGTCGCCTGTCACTCGCGCGCCCAGAACATGGGCCAACGCGGCGCCGACCTGTTGCGCCTTGTTCCGGAAATCGATCTGACCGTCGTCGAACGCTGCTCGGGTCATGGCGGAGCCTGGGGCTGCAAGGGGGCGAATTTCGACACGGCGATAAAGGTCGGAAAACCCGCCGCGAGACAAATCGCCGACGCCGGAAAGACATACATGGTGTCGGAATGTCCACTCGCGGGCATGCATCTCGCGCAGGGCGTCGAGCGACTGAGTGGCGACGCTCCCAGTCCCGAGTTGCTGGCTCACCCCATTGAACTCCTCGCCCGCGCATATGGCGACAGTGTTGGAGCGACAAATGTCAACAAGCCGTGAACTCTCACCCGCCGATATTCTTCCATGGGCGGAATATGCGAGCGCTCGAATGGAACATCGGAGCCGCGTTAGCGCGCTCAAGCGTAACCGCCGTATCGAGGTTGGGCCTTTCGTGACCTTCTACTTCGAAAGCTTCGACACCATGTGGCTTCAAGTGCAGGAAATGCTGCACATTGAGAAGGGCGGCGCGGAGCAATTGAAGGACGAACTCGCCGCATACAATCCGCTAATTCCGAAGGGGCGCGAACTGGTGGCGACCTTCATGATCGAAATCGACGATCCGCTGCGCCGCGCGCGCGTGCTCGCGGGGCTGGGCGGCATCGAGGAGACGGCGTTTTTTCAGCTGGGCGGCGAAAAAATTCTGGCGTTGCCCGAATCCGATCAAGACCGCACTTCCGCGGAGGGCAAGGCGAGTTCAGTGCAATTCGTGCATTTCCCTTTCACGGAAGCTCAAATTCAGGCGTTCCGTCAGCTCGATGCCCAGGTGATTTTGGGATTTGAACATCCGGCATATCGTCACATGGCGGTGGTCCCCGAGGCGACACGGGCGGCGCTCGCCGCCGATTTCAACTAGGACTCTCCGGCTTTCTCCAATCTCGCGAGGTCGGCTAATACTGACCCGAGTTTTGTAGACGGCTGCTATTCTCGGCGTTCCTCGCGCGCCTGTGTCCATTGGCGCTCTTTTCGTCTCGCCGAAGGCATGGTAAGCGCTGCAGTCTCACGAACGCGCGTCATGGAGCCGGCCGCGCCGAAAGGCGTCAAAAAATCCGGAGACAGAAGAGATTTCGCGCCCTTTGGCTAAAGAGGAAAATAATGAGCCAATCCGGTTTCTTCACCACCCCGCTGAGCAACTCCGATCCAGAGGTCGCCAAGGCGATCGAACTCGAACTCGGCCGCCAGCGTCACGAGATCGAACTTATTGCCTCGGAAAACATTGTCTCGCGCGCCGTGACCGAGGCCCAAGGCTCGGTTCTAACGAACAAGTACGCGGAAGGTTATCCGGGGAAGCGCTATTATGGCGGCTGCCAATTTGTCGACATCGCCGAGAACCTTGCGATTGATCGCGCGAAACAATTGTTCAATTGCGGATTCGCCAATGTTCAGCCGAACTCCGGCAGCCAGGCGAACCAGGCGGTGTTCCTAGCGTTGTTGCAGCCCGGCGACACGTTCCTGGGTCTTGACCTCGCGGCCGGCGGCCACCTGACGCATGGTTCGCCTGTCAACCTGTCGGGCCGTTGGTTCAAGCCGGTGAGCTACACCGTGCGCAAGGACGATCATCGCATCGACATGGAGCAGGTCGCGGCGCTTGCCAAGGAGCATAAGCCCAAGTGCATCATAGCGGGCGGTTCCGGTTATTCGCGTATTTGGGATTTCGAGGGCTTCCGAAAGATCGCCGACAGCGTCGGCGCTTATTTCATGGTCGATATGGCGCATTTCGCTGGCCTGGTGGCCGCCGGTCTGCACCCCTCGCCGTTTCCGCATGCGCATGTCGTCACCACCACGACCCATAAGACCTTGCGGGGCCCGCGCGGCGGCATGGTGCTGACCAACGACGAGGACATCGCCAAGAAGATCAATTCCGCGGTGTTTCCCGGCCTACAGGGCGGTCCGTTGATGCACGTCATCGCCGGCAAGGCGGTGGCCTTTGGCGAGGCCTTGAAGCCCGAATTCAAGGTTTATCAGCAGCAGGTGAAGGACAACGCTCGCGTGTTGGCCGAAACGCTGGTTGCGGCGGGTCTCGCCATTGTGTCGGGTGGCACGGACAATCACTTGATGCTTGTCGATCTTCGCCCCAAGAAAATCACCGGCAAGGCCGCCGAAGCGGCCTTGGGGCGTGCTCATATCACCTGCAATAAAAACGGCATTCCCTTCGACCCGGAAAAGCCCTTTGTCACCTCCGGCATTCGCCTCGGTTCGCCGGCGGCGACGTCGCGCGGCTTCGGCGTCGCGGAATTCAAGCAGGTCGGCGGCTTCATCACCGAAGTTTTGGACGGCCTCGCCGCCAAGGGCGACGAGGGCAACACCGTGACCGAGGCGGCCGTGAAGGAAAAAGTTCACGCGCTCACTGCTAAATTCCCGATATACTAATAGGATTAGGCCCGTTTTCGCGCCCCCTTTCCCCTTTTGGGAAAGGGGGCGTTTTTACAAGGCGATGCACGATGCGATGTCCTTATTGCGGCTCCGCCGAAACGCAGGTCAAGGATTCGCGTCCCGCCGAGGATTCCTCATGCATTCGTCGCCGCCGCGTTTGCTCGGTGTGTGGCGGCAGGTTCACAACCTTCGAGCGCGTGCAACTGCGGGAACTTATCGTCGTAAAGAAATCCGGCAGGCGCGCGCCCTTTGACCGCGATAAACTGATGCGTTCCCTACAAGTCGCGCTCCGCAAGCGCCCCGTTGATCCGGAGCGCGTCGAGCAAATGGTCAATGGCGTCGTCCGGCAACTCGAGAATTGCGGCGAGACGGAAGTCGAAAGCAGCCGGATCGGCGAATTGGCGATTGAAGGATTGCGTTCCCTTGATCCCGTGGCGTTCGTGCGGTTCGCGTCCGTTTATCGCGACTTTCGCGAGGTGAAGGACTTCAACGCGCTGGTGGATGAGTTGGTGGGCAAGGCGAACGATTCACGCGAGTCCGCGGTCTCGCCAATTGAAGTCATGGATGAGCCAAGCTCTGATGAGACGGGCGAACGCGCATGAATGAGATCGAACGCGACGCCGACTACATGAGCGCGGCCTTGGCGCTTGGTCGCCGCAATCTTGGCCGCGCCTTGCCCAATCCCGCCGTGGGCGCGATCGTGGCGCGGGATGGCGTCATCGTCGGGCGCGGTTTCACGGATAGGGGGGGACGCCCTCATGCCGAGGCTTTCGCGCTGGCCATGGCGGGTGAGGCGGCGCGTGGCGCCACCATGTATGTAACACTGGAGCCCTGTTCCCATCATGGAGAGACTCCTCCTTGTGTCGATGCGATCATCGCCGCTGGCGTCGCGCGTGTCGTCACGGCGATGGACGATCCCGATCCGCGCGTCGCGGGCCGCGGCCATGCGGTTTTGCGCGCGGCCGGAGTGAGCGTTACGACCAATGTGTTGCGGCAAGAGGCTCGGCGCGATCATCTCGGCCACCTGCTGCGCGTGACACAGGGACGTCCAATGGTGACGCTGAAACTCGCGCGCACACCGGATGGCTACGCGGCGGGGGCGGTCCACGATCCGCGGTTGCATGTGACGGGACCGCTCGCCGACGCCTTCACTCATATGCAAAGGTCGCTGAATGACGCGATCATGGTCGGCGCCGGCACGGCGCGCGAGGACGATCCATTGATGACTGTCCGTCTACCGGGCATGGAAAATGAGAAACGTCTGCGGGTGGTGCTCGATACGCAGTTGTCATTGTCGCCGGGCTCGCGCTTTGGGGCGACGGCGCGTTTGACTCCAACGTTGCTGATCGTCGGAAAAGACGTAAGCGACACGGCAATTGGCAATTTCGCGGCGGCGACGGGCGCGGAGATCGCGCGCGTCGAGACCGATTTGCTGGGGCGCGTCGCGCTTTCCTCCGCTCTTGGAGAATTATCGCGGCGCGGCGTCACGCGCGTGTTTTGCGAAGGAGGGCCGCGTGTCGCCGAAAGTTTGATCATCGAAGGTATCGCGGACGAGATCATACTACACACCGGGTCGCAGCCGTTCGGCGGCGTGGGTCGTGTGGCCCTTCGACCGGCGGCGCGAGCGGTGCTGGACAACGCCCAGTTTTATCGGCTGACGGAGAACGCGTGGTTGGGCACGGACCACATGACTCGTTATGAGAGGGTCGCTTAAATGTTCACGGGCATCGTCACGGATGTCGGCGAGGTTGTCTCCATCGTGGAGCAAACCGCGTTGCGACGACTGGGCATCGCCTGCGGTTACGCGGCGGAAAGCATTGCGATCGGCGCGTCGATCGCATGTTCCGGGACATGCCTGACCGTGGTTTCGGTCGAAAGAAAGAATGAACGGACAATCTTTGACGTGGAAGCCGCGGTGGAAACGCTGGCGCGGACGACTGTCGCGACTTGGCGCTTGGGCTCGAAAGTCAACTTGGAGCGCGCCCTAAAAATAGGCGACGAATTGGGTGGTCACATCGTGACCGGCCATGTCGACGGCGTGGCGCGCGTCGTCTCGCGCGAGGACATCGACAACATGGCGCGCCTTGTGGTCGAGGCGCCCCGAGAAATCTCGCGCTTCATCGCGCAAAAGGGCTCGGTGACGCTGGACGGCGTTTCGCTAACGGTAAACGAAGTCGAGAACGATCGCTTCGGCGTGTTAATCATTCCTCATACCTTGAGCGTGACGACCCTCGGGCGGCGCGGACCCGGCGATTTGCTCAATATAGAGGTGGATCTGATGGCCCGTTACGCGGCGCGACTGACCCGGTCCGATGCCGAGCCCGCCGTCGCGAATTAGGCAATTCATGCGCGACTCGAGATTGGTTTCGCCCAATCGCCGCAAATAATCCTCGAAGACTCGCGATGCGTATTCCCATGGTCTATAGCCGGGCGACACCCAAACTGTATCCTTGGCGGCAGGAGCTCTTGTAAATGGCTGGTTTTTCTCGCGTCGACGTTGACGCCACGCTCGTGGCGGACGCGAACATCCTTGTCGTCGCGGCGCGTTTCAATGATGCTATCGTCGCGCGACTGCGCCAGGGGGCGCTGGCGGCGCTGGAACGACTGGGCGCGCGCGCGACCGTGGTGGAAGTTCCCGGCGCGCTGGAAATCGCGCCAGCCGCGGCGATCATGCTGCACAATGCTCGAAATGCAGGCGCGCCTTACGATGGCGTCGTCGCCCTTGGCTGCGTCATCCGTGGCGAGACTTATCACTTCGAGATTGTCGCCAGCGAGAGCGCGCGGGCGCTGAGCTCTCTTGCGGTTGAAAACCTTTTGCCGCTTGGCAATGGAATACTAACCGTGGAAAACGAACAACAGGCGATTGTTCGCGCCGATCCCCGACAAGGCGACAAGGGTGGCGACGCGGCGTTGGCGACCCTTGCGCTGTTGCGCCTCGCGCGCCAGTCGGGGAGGCGCGCATGAGCGTCGAGCGGCGCTCCAACGCGCGTCTCGCCATTGTGCAGGCGCTTTATCAGATGGAAGTGGCGGGCAAGGGGCTCCATGAGATCTTCGCCGAGTTCGAGGCCCACTGGATGGGCCGCGAAATCGAGGGGGAGCAATACAAGCCCGCCGAAGTCGGCTTCTTTCGCGAGATTTTGCAGGGCGTGCTGGAGGAGCAGGTCACCATCGACCGCGATATCGACGCCGCCATGCTGGGCGGTTGGCCATTGGCGCGGATCGAGACGGTGATGCGCGCGATCTTGCGCGCCGGCGCGTTCGAACTGCTCAGGCGCAAGGATGTGCCGATGCGCGTCGTCATCAAGGAATATGTGGATGTCGCCGGCGCCTTTTTCGGGCCGACCGAGTCTGGCATGATCAATGCGGTGCTCGACCGTCTGGCGCGCCAAATGCGCCCGAACGAGATGAACAGAGACTGAGTATCGCGCGGGAATCAGGAATGGCGCGGCGTTTCACCGAGGACGAACTGATCGCCAAGCTGTTCGCGCCGCTGGCGGGCGCGGCGGGGCTTTGTCTGGGCGACGATGCGGCATTGCTGCCGGCGAGTCAAAACCCGCTCGTTTTGACGACCGACTCGCTGGTCGCCGGGGTGCATTTTTTCGATAATGATCCCCCGGAGTTGATCGCCAAAAAGGCGCTGCGGGTAAATCTGTCGGATCTCGCCGCCAAGGGCGCCGAACCTGTTGGGTTTCTACTCACGATCGCGCTGCCGGCGTACTGGACCAATGGTTGGCTGGAGGCGTTCGCCTCGGGACTCGGAGAGGATTCAAGGGCCTTTGGCTGTCCATTGCTTGGCGGCGATACGGTGTCGACGCCAGGGCCGCTGGTTCTTTCCATCACGGCGCTGGGCGAAGCGCCAGATGGATGCTTCGTTGCGCGAGCGACGGCGCGGTCCGGTGACGCTCTTTTTGTGAGTGGAACCATCGGCGACGCGGCATTGGGATTGAGGCTGCGCCGCGACGCCCCATTGGCGCGCCGCCTGTCGCCGACGGCGCGCGACCACCTGTTGGAGAGATACCTTCTACCGCGCCCCCGCCTTGCGTTGACGCCGGCGCTTCGTCGTCACGCCAGCGCCGCCATGGATGTCTCCGACGGGTTCGCCGGCGATCTCGTGAAGCTAACGCGAGCGTCCAAACTTTCCGCCAGGGTGACTCTCGCCAGCCTGCCGCTTTCCGATGCGGCGCGAGAGGCGATCGCCCTTGATCCGAGCCTTTTCGAAATCGCGTTGGCCGGCGGCGATGATTACGAAATCCTATGCTGCGTGGGCGCCGGCGCTGAGCCGTTCGCGGCGGAGGCTCGCGATTTAGGCTGCCCCTGCGCGAGAATCGGCGAACTTATCGCGGATAACAGCGAGACGATTTTTCTCGATGAGCAGGAAAAACCTATAAGTTTCAAAAAACTATCGTTTAGTCACTTCTGACGGGGCGCATCGGCGCGCCATTGCCGGAACCTGTCGTTTCTGGCAAAGGAAAGCCCCAAACTCGCGGCATTCGCGATTCGCTTCGCGGTCGCGCGTCCTTGCGTGGCGTGGCGCCTTGACCGCGGCGATCCGACAAGCCTATCGACCGCTTGCATGCGGTTCCAAAATGAGGGGGCGAAACTGCAATGGTGTTGTTTCTAACTATTATCTTTGGACTTTTGTCCATCGTTTACGGGGTGAAAACCTCGCAGGAACTGCTGGCGACGGATCCCGGTTCGGCGAAAATGCAGGAAATCTCGGACGCCATCGCCGAGGGCGCGCAGGCCTATTTGAAGCGCCAGTACACCACCATCGCTTATGTGGGCGGCGGCATCTTCGTGCTTCTCGTTGTATTGCTCGGCTGGTGGGTGGCCTTCGGCTTCCTGCTTGGCGCGGTGTTGTCCGGCGCCGCTGGTTTCATTGGGATGAACGTGTCAGTGCGCGCCAACGTGCGCACCGCGCAAGCGGCGACCAAATCCTTGGCCGCCGGCCTCGACCTCGCCTTCAAGGCGGGCGCCATCACGGGCCTGTTGGTGGCGGGTCTCGCGCTGCTCGGCGTCGCGGTCTATTACGCCATTCTAACCTGGTTCGCCGGATATACGGCGGCCGATCGCGTGGTCGTCGACGCGCTCGTGGGTCTCGGCTTCGGCGCTTCGCTGATCTCTATCTTCGCGCGCCTTGGCGGCGGTATTTTCACCAAGGGCGCCGACGTTGGCGCCGATCTCGTCGGCAAGGTCGAGGCCGGGATTCCCGAGGACGACCCGCGCAACCCCGCGACCATCGCGGACAACGTCGGCGATAACGTCGGCGATTGCGCCGGCATGGCGGCGGATTTGTTCGAGACCTATGCGGTGACCGTCGTTGCCACCATGGTTCTGGCCTCGATTTTCTTCGCTGGTCAGGCCGGGCTCGCGTCGGCCGTGGTGTATCCGCTGGCGATTGGCGGCTTGTCGATCGTGGCGTCGATCGCCGGCACCTATTTCGTCAAGCTCGGCAACGACGATTCCGAGATCAGCAAAATGTTCGGTCCCTATTTCACCAAGATCGGGATTGACGATTCGATCATGGGCGCCCTGTATAAGGGGCTGATCGCCGCCGGCGCGCTGTCGATTGGGGGCCTGTTCCTCGCCACCACGTTCACGGTTGGTTGGGGCGAGATCGGCAAGGCCAATGGCGAGGCGATTCACGGCTACGGCTTGTTTGTTTCGGGCCTGCTTGGCCTGATCGTGACGGGCGCGATCGTCTACATCACCGAATACTATACCGCGACTGGCAAGCGTCCGGTCGTTTCGATCGCGCAGGCGTCCGTGACCGGTCATGGCACGAACGTTATCCAGGGACTCGCGATCTCGCTTGAGGCGACCGCGGCGCCGGCGCTGGTGATCGTGCTGGGCATCATTCTCACCTACAATTGCGGCGGCCTCTATGGCACGGCGATCGCGGTGACGACGATGTTGGGGCTCGCCGGCATGATCGTCGCGCTCGACGCCTTCGGACCGGTGACCGACAACGCCGGCGGCATCGCCGAAATGGCGGGGCTACCTAAGGAGGTACGCCAATCCACGGACGCGCTGGACGCCGTGGGCAACACCACGAAGGCCGTCACCAAGGGCTATGCGATCGGCTCCGCGGGTCTCGGCGCGCTCGTGCTCTTCGCGGCCTACACCAATGATCTAAAGCACTTCGTCGACACTGGCGTGCCGTTCTTCAAGGGCATCGGCAAGGTCGACTTCGACCTCTCCAATCCCTATGTGGTCGCGGGACTGATCTTTGGCGGCCTGATTCCCTACCTCTTTGGTGGAATCGCGATGACGGCGGTTGGCCGCGCGGCGGGTTCGGTGGTCGAGGAAGTGCGTCGCCAGTTCAAGGAGAAACCGGGCATCATGGCTGGGACTGAACGTCCCGACTATGGCCGGGCGGTGGATATGCTGACGCAAGCGGCGATCAAGGAGATGATCATCCCATCCTTGCTGCCCGTGTTGGCGCCTATCGTGGCATTCTTGTTCGGATGGATGCTTGGTGGCAAGGCCAACGCCTTCGCGATGCTTGGCGCCCTGCTCCTGGGCGTGATCGTCAATGGTTTGTTCGTCGCGATTTCGATGACCTCGGGCGGCGGCGCTTGGGATAACGCAAAGAAATCCTTTGAAGACGGTTTCGTCGACAAGGACGGCGTGAAGCATCTAAAGGGCGGCGACGCCCACAAGGCTTCCGTCACTGGCGATACGGTTGGCGACCCGTACAAGGACACCGCCGGACCCGCCGTGAACCCGGCGATCAAGATCACCAACATCGTCGCGCTGCTGCTGCTGGCGGTCCTGGCGCACTGAACCGGCGTGGGACTTTCGTTGAAAGGGCGGGGAGCAACCCCGCCCTTTTTTATAGGGTCCTGGAGCGAAGCGCGAAAGGTCTGAGTTTCCTGACTTTGCGAGAGAGGCTAGTCCATGGTCGAACGTAATCGAGACGAAAATGTCGACGGCGTTTGGGAGTTCAAGCCCCATTGGGTGACGCTTGGTCGCCCCTTCCTGTTCGCGCTGCTAGGTCTCGCCCTGTTCAAATTCGGCCGTGATTTCGTGGACAGCCGGGCGGGGGCGACTGAGATCGATCGGCTTCTGCGCGAGGTCGCCGAACCCGTAATGGGCGCCAACGGCGTGAAACAATTGCTCAAATACGCCATGCCCGCGAGCATTGGTCTCGTCGTCGTTGCGTTCGAGCTACCGCTACTATGGGCGCTCGCCGTGCGGGTGACCACGATCTTGCGCGTGGATGGGCGGCAAATCATCTGGCAACGAGGCGTATTCGCGAGAGACATAACCCAGATCGAAATTGGCGAGGTCGTTGGCGTCAACGTCTACGAGACTTTCGTGGGCCGGTTGATGGGTTTTGGGACCGTCGACATCGAGACGCGAGGAAATGACCGGCTCGTGGCGAATTTGATCGCCAACGCGCGTGGATTCGCGGGATTGGTCCTGGACTTCAAACATAGACTGGCGGCGCGATAAGCTCGCGCTCGCGCTTCTTTACCGCGCGAAGTGCTTATTCGGCGTCAACCGCGGGATGCGCGTATACTTGCCGCCATGACCCATCCGTTTTTCGACCTCTACACCCATAATTTTCTGCGCGTCGCGGTTGGCGCGCCGCGCGTCGTGGTTGGGGATCCGGCCAGCAACGCCGCCGCGACGATCGACATGGCGCGCGACGCTTCGCGGCGGGGGGCCTCGCTCGTTCTGTTCCCGGAGTTGGGGATCAGCGCCTACGCCATCGACGATCTCTTGCAGCAGGAGGCGCTACTGGTGAGCGTCGAAGTCGCGCTGGCGCGCATCCTCGACGCTTCCCTCACGCTGGGATTGTTGATCGTCGTGGGCGCGCCGTTGCGTCACGGCGGGCGCTTATATAATTGCGCCGTCTTCGTCTCGCGGGGCAAAATCCTCGCGGTGACGCCGAAAACCTATCTACCCAACTACCGCGAGTTTTACGAACGCCGCCATTTCGCGTCGGGCGCCTTTATCGCGGAGGGGGAGATCGACGTCGCTGGGCGCGTCGCGCCCTTTGGCTCCGATATTTTGCTTGTCGCGGATGATGTCCCGAATCTCGCGCTGCATGCCGAGATATGCGAGGATCTATGGGTGCCGATCCCACCGTCGACTCGCGCCGCGCTAGCCGGGGCGACGGTCTTGCTTAATCTGTCCGCGAGCAATGCGATTGTCGGCAAATCCGATGAGCGTGAAATGCTCTGCGCGGCTCATTCGTCGCGTTGCCTTGCCGCCTATCTTTACTCGGCGGCGGGGCAGGGGGAGTCGACGACGGATCTCGCCTGGGACGGCGAAGCGATGATTTACGAGATGGGCGTTCCTCTGGCCAAGGCCCAACGGTTCGCCCCGGAGCCTCAACTTGTCGTCACCGACATCGATCTGGGCCGGCTCGCGGCGGAGCGTTTGCGGCGGAACAGTTTTGGCGACTGCGCCGACGGCGAGCGGGTGGCGACGCGATTTCGGCGCATCGCTTTCGCGCTGGAGCCTCAACGCGGCGATCTAGGCCTGCTTCGCGACACGGGTCGGTTTCCGTTCGTGCCGAACGATGAGGTTCGACTAACCGAACTTTGCTTCGAGGCCGTGAATATCCAGGCGCACGGGCTTCGACAAAGGCTGCTCGCGTCGAGGATCGACAAGGTGGTGATCGGCGTTTCCGGCGGCCTTGATTCGACCCACGCCTTGCTGATCGCCGTGACCGCGATGGATGGGCTTGGCCTCTCGCGCGACAATATTCTGGCCTACACGCTGCCCGCCTTCGCGACGACGCAGCGCACGAAATCGAACGCCTGGGCGCTGATGCGGGCGCTTCACGTCAGCGCGCGCGAAATCGACGTGACGCCCGCCTGCCGTCAGATGCTCGCCGACATTGGACATCCCGCGGCGGCGGGCGGTCAGGTCTATGACGAGACGTTCGAGAATGTACAGGCGGGCGCGCGAACCTCATTGCTTTTTCGCCTCGCCAATCAAAATGGCGGGCTCGTTCTGGGCACGGGTGATTTATCCGAACTGGCGCTTGGCTGGTGCACTTACGGCGTCGGCGATCAGATGTCGCATTACAATGTCAACGCGTCCGTGCCCAAGACGCTGATCCAACATTTGATCAGATGGTGCGCGCGCGACGCGCGTTTCGGTTCCGATACAGTCGCGATTTTGCATGATATTCTTGACACGGAAATCTCGCCGGAACTCGTGCCTGGCGATGGTGCCGCCGTGCAGCGCACCGAGGATTTCGTTGGACCCTATGCGCTTCAGGACTTCAACCTTTATTACACAACTCGCCATGGCTTCGCGCCGTCGAAAATCGCCTTTCTAGCGATGCATGCATGGCGCGACGCCGAAGCGGGAGGCTGGCCGTCCGCGCTCCCACTCGACAAGCGCGTCGCATACGAGCTTCCCGCGATTAAACATTGGCTCGGCGTGTTCTTGCGCCGCTTCTTCGAGACCAGTCAGTTCAAGCGCAGCGCCATGCCTAACGGTCCCAAGGTGAGCTCCGGCGGTTCGCTATCGCCGCGCGGCGACTGGCGCGCCCCCAGTGACGCTTCCGCAGCGGTGTGGCTAGCCGATCTCGACCGGATTCCGTAAGGTCTTCTATGACTCCAGGTTTGGCGCCAACAGAACGTCGTCGCCATTCAAGATCGCGCCCAACACCCGGTTGCCTTCGACATGCACCGCGCCCGAGGCGACGAGCCGCAGGGCGAGGGGATAAATCTTGTGCTCCAGCGCCAAGACGCGCGCGCCCAAGGTTTGCGGTGTGTCGACGTCGAGAACCGGCGTCGCCGCTTGAGCGACAATTGGCCCTTCGTCCATTTGAGGAACGACGAAATGCACCGTGCAGCCGTGGATTTTCACGCCGTCGGCCAGCGCGCGTTCATGTGTGCGCAGACCGCGATACGAAGGCAGCAGGGCGGGGTGAATGTTCAGCATCCTCCCACTCCAGGCGCCGATAAACCACGGCGTCAGCAGTCGCAGAAAACCGGCGAGACAGATGAAGTCGATACGATAGGTCTCCAGCACGATTTGCATGCTGCGCTCGAACTCCTCGCGACCGGCGTAAATCTTGTGGTCGACCGCCGCCGTCGCTAGCCCCATCGCCTTGGCGCGCGCCAAACCTGGCGCATCGGGCCGATTTGACAGCACGAGGGCGACCTCCGCTGGAAAATCCAGGGGTCGCGCCGCCTCGATCAGCGCGTCCATGTTCGAACCGCGGCCCGAGATGAGAACAGCCGTCCGCACGCGCCTCACGGTCGCAAGGCTCCGTTCATATGGACGCGCTCCGCGCTGGTTGCCTCGATGACTTCGCCAATCCTCACGGGGCTCTCCCCCGCCGCGCGCAGCGCCGCCTCGGCCTCGTCGGCGCCCCGCCGAGAGGCGACGACCACCATGCCGATTCCGCAATTGAAAGTGCGCAGCAACTCGGCTTGCGCGACGCCGCCGGTTCGCGCCAACCAGCCAAATACCGGCGGCAGTGGAATTTCCGCGAGATCGAGTTGGGCCCCAAGCCCCTTTGGCAGGACGCGCGGCAAATTATCGGGAAAACCGCCGCCAGTGATATGGGCGAGGGCGACGATCTTGTCGGTCGCCTTCAGGGCCGCCAGCACGGGCTTTACGTAAATCCGGGTTGGCGCCGAAAAGCGCCTCCGCGAGGCCGCGAGCCGGATCGAAGGGCGCGGGCGCGTCCCAATCCAGTCCGGCGATCTCCACGATGCGGCGGATCAACGAAAATCCGTTGGAATGCGCGCCGGACGAAGGGAGGCCATAGAGAATGTCGCCAGCCGCGACCACGCGTGGCAACAGCGCGCCACGCTCGACGGCGCCGACGGCGAAACCCGCGAGATCGTAATCGCCTTCCGCGTAAAGGCCGGGCATTTCCGCCGTCTCGCCGCCGAGCAAGGCGCAGCCGGCTATCTTGCAGCCCTCGGCGATGCCCTTGACGACCGCCGCCGCCGCTTCCGGAGTCAATTTGCCGGTCGCATAATAGTCGAGAAAGAACAGCGGCTCGGCGCCTTGCACAATGAGATCGTTGACGCACATGGCGACGAGATCGACGCCGACCGTGTCATGACGCCCGGATTCGATGGCGATTTTCACCTTGGTGCCGACGCCGTCATTGGCGGCGACCAGCAAGGGATCCGTGAAGCCGGCCGCCTTGAGGTCGAAAACGCCGCCAAAGCCGCCAATTTCGCCGTCGGCTCCGGGGCGGCGAGTCGCGCGGACGGCTGGACGGATGAGGTCCACGAGCCGATTGCCGGCGTCTATGTCCACGCCGGCCTCCGCATAGGTCAGGCCGTCGGCTTTGCGCTGCATCGATGAGGTCTTCCGCGTTCGCGGGCGGGCGGCGCCCGTCTCGATTTTCCCAAGGTTTTCTGGCGAATGCCGCCGCGCGTGTCAAATGCCCGGCGCGACCGCGTCGCCGCGTGCGTAGCCGCAACTTGGTAAACGATGATTTGCGCTATATCCACGGCGGGGTCGACGGTGGACCGCGAGAACGCGGCGAATCCGTTCGGCCGACGACATCGGCTTATCGCACAGGAGCGCCGCATGACTTCCCAAACGCCCGCCGCCAAGGATTTGCGCGCCGCCCTCGACGCGGGAGTGATCGACGCCATCACCTATCGCCGGCTGGTCGACTTCATGGCGACTCCCGCTCTCGACACTCCTTCGCGGTTCGATTTCGTCAATTTGCTTTGGTACCTCGGAGCGCTGATCGTGCTCGGCGCGATGGGGCTGTTTTCGACCAACGCCTTTGGGATGTGGGGCGCGAAGGCGCTGCTTGCCACGTCCCTAGGCTACGCGGCCGCGTTCCTGTTCGCCGGCGCATATCTCTGGCGGCGGCCCGGTTCGCGCACCCCTGGAGGACTGTTAATCGTCTGCGCGGTGGGCATGGCGCCCTTGTTCATCTTCGCGCTTCAATCCCTCCTTGGTCACGATCCCATGCAGGCGGGCGGCTATCGTGATTTCTACGTTTGGATAAAATCGAGCTGGCTGCCGATGGAGCTTGGGGCCATCGTCGCGGCGTTGTTGGCCCTGGCGTTTTTCCCTTTCCCCTTTTTGGTCATGATCGTCGCCTTCGCCTTGTGGTTCATGTCCATGGACCTCACGCCCTGGGTTGTGGGCGTCGAAAGCTTCACCTGGGACCAGCGGGCCAAGGTCAGCATGGCTTTTGGTGCCCTGATGCTTGCCGCCGCGTGGCTCGTTGATCTGCGCCGCTGGCGTGGCGGCGACTTCGCCTTTTGGCTGCATCTTTTCGGCCTCATGGCCTTTTGGGGCGGTCTCACCCAACAGCATAGCGGCTCCGAGTTCGGCAAGGCCGTGTATTGCGCCGTTAATGTCGGGTTGATCCTCTTGTCGCTGTTCCTGATGCGCCGCGCCTATGCGGTCTTCGGCGCCATCGGACTCACGCTGTACCTTGGTCATCTCGCCGACGAGGTTTTCCGCAACTCCATCCTCTTTCCCTTCGCGCTGTCGGCGATTGGCGTGCTCATCATCGCGGCGGGACTGTTTTTCCATCGCTTCGGCGCGAAAATCGCGAACGCCGTTGGCCGAGCGCTGCCCCCCGCGGCGCGCGTGCTCCGGCCGGCCCATGCGCGTGGAGAGACTTGAGGCTTTTCACCGCGGGACAAGTTCGACGCGAAGCATCGACGTCGACCGCTCCGCGCGTTATGAGCTTTCGCCCGTCAGCCTGAAAGGATTTCACATGCGCGCCCGCCTCCTCGCCGCTTTGTTTTGCGCGCTCGCGTTCGCCGCGATCCCAGCGGGGGCCGCGGAAAGCCTGCGTCTCGCGTTGCAGGCCACGGGAACGACGGTCTGGGAACTGGCGGCGATCCAGGCTCTTCACCTCGACAAGGAAGCCGGGCTCGAACTGAAAATCACCGAACTGGCTTCGACCGAGGCCGGCAAGATCGCGCTGCTCGGCGGCTCCGCCGACATCATCGTCTCCGACTGGCTGTGGGTGGCGCGCGAGCGGGCCGGCGGCGCAAATCTGACCTTTCATCCCGCCTCGACCGGCATTGGCGCGGTGGTGAGCAAGAGCGCGACGATCAACGGCGTCAAGGATCTCGAGGGCAAAAAACTGGGAGTGGCCGGCGGCGCGCTGGACAAGAGCTGGTTGTTGCTCAAGGCTTACGCCTTGAAACAAGGCGTTGATCTCGAAAAGCGCGCGACCGTCGTCTATGGCGCGCCGCCGTTGCTCGCCGAAAAGCTCGCGCAGGGCGAAATCGACGCGGTGCTGGAGTTCTGGAATTTCGCGCTCGATCTGGAAGCTCGCGGCTTTCATCGGGCGATCGAGATGACGGAAGTCGAAAAAGGGTTGGGGGCCGGTCGCGAGGCGATCGTCACCGGCTATGTGTTTCACGACGATTTCGCGCGCGCGCGCGCCGACGCGCTGGAGCGCTTTTTCACGATGATGAAAAAGACCAAGTCGCTGCTGGCCTCGGACGATGAAGCCTGGCGCGCGGCCGCGGCGCGGATCGGCGCCAGGGATCAAGCGACGCTCGATCTATACCGCAAGCGATATATCGAGAGCATCCCCAAGGGAACGCCGAGCGAGCAGGAAGCGGACGCCGCGAAGCTTTTCGCCGTGCTCGCCCAAATCGGCGGGGAGAAGCTCGTGGGTCCGGCCAAAAAGCTCGACGCGGGCGTTTTCCACAAGGCCGCGGGAAGCCATTGATCCGATTGGCGTCCTTCGCGACGATGCTCTTGCTGTGGCTGTTCGCGGCGCGGTTTGCCGATCCGCGTCATTTGCCCGGACCGGGGCCGGTCGTGCTGGCGATGTTGGAAGAGGCGCGTTCGGGCGAATTGCTGTTCCATCTCGGCGCGACGCTGGCGCGCGTCACCGCGGCGTTCCTGCTCGCGATGGGTCTGGGTTCGGCGCTCGGCTATTTGATGGGCCGCCATCGCCTGGCCGACAAAATCCTCGATCCCTGGCTCGTTGTGCTGCTCAATCTGCCGGCGCTGGTGGTGATCGTGCTGGCCTATGTCTGGGCGGGGCTCACCGAGGCGGCGGCGATCGGCGCCGTCGCGCTGAACAAGCTGCCGGGCGCCGTGGTCGTGGCGCGCGAGGGCGCGCGCGCGCTCGATCCGGCGCTTGACGAAATGGCGGCGGTGTTTCGCCTGCCGCTCAAGGCGCGGCTGCGTCATGTCGTGCTGCCGCAGCTTGCGCCCTATCTCGCCGCCGCGACGCGCTCCGGCCTTTCGCTGGTGTGGAAGATCGTGCTGATCGTCGAACTTCTGGGGCGTTCAAACGGCGTCGGATTCAAAATCAATCTGGCGTTTCAATTGTTCGACGTGCGGCTGCTGCTCGCTTACGCCTTGCCTTTCGTGGCTATCATGCTCGGGGTTGAACTCTATTGGTGCGGCCTTTCGAACGATATGTCTCGCGTTGGCGCTCCGATGCTGCTTGATGTCGCCATCGCGTCCAAGGACTACTCTTCCGGCGGTGGTCGCCCGTCGCGCGCGTTGCAAGATCTATGTTTCGCGCTCAAGCGTGGCGAGGCCGGGGCGGTGGTCGGCCCGTCGGGCTGTGGCAAGACCACGCTGCTGCGGATCATCGCGGGCCTTGACCGGGACTTTTCGGGCAGCGTGACTCTGCCGCGCCATGGCCGTCTCGGCATGGTGTTTCAGGAGCCGCGGCTCCTGCCTTGGCGCAGCCTCGCCGACAATATTCGCATCGCGGCGCCGCACGCCAGCCCGGCGGAGATCGAGACACTGCTGCGAGCGCTGGGCCTCGAAGCCCACGCCGCCCATTTTCCTCGGGCGCTGTCGCTGGGTTTGGCTCGCCGCGCGGCGCTGGCTCGAGCCTTGGCGATCAAGCCGGACCTCTTGCTGCTCGATGAGCCGCTGGTTTCGCTCGACGCCACGCTCGCCCTCGAATTGCGCGATTTGCTGGCCCGGCTCATCGACGAAACGCATGTGACGACCCTGATCGTCACCCATGATATTTCCGAGGCCATCGCGCTCGCCGACAAGATTTTCGTACTTTCGCCGCGTCCCGCGCGCGTCGCCGCCACGCTCGACATATCGACGCCGCGCCAGCTGATGACGCCGCAGGCGGCCGACGCGTTGATTCAGCAAGCGCGCGCGGCGATCGCCTCGCTGCGCGCGTGAGCGTTCACCAGGGGACCGCCTGGCCGCGATAGTCGAGAAAGCTTCCTGTGTTTTCCAGGGTCAATCCGTCCAGGGTGGCGATCAGACCCGCGGCGCTTTCAGGCGCCGTCAAGGGCGCGTTGGGGCCGCCCATGTCCGTGCGAACCCACCCCGGATGCAAGGCGACGACGGTGATCCCAAATGGTTTGGCTTCGACCGCCAGGCATTGCGCGAATTTGTTGAGCGCCGCCTTGGTCGCCGAATAAATCGCGGTCGTCGCGTCGACGTTGGCCAGCGAGCCGAGCGCGCTGGACATCACGGCGATCCGCGGATTTGGAGCGTGCCGCAGTTGCGGGAGGAGCGCTTGCGCCAGACGCAATGGCCCCAGCGTATTGACGTTGAACAAATCGAGCGCCGCGTCGAAATCCACCTGAAACGCGTTTTGCGGCGAGGGCGGTCCAAAGGCTCCGGCGTTGGCGACGAGCACGTCGATTGAAGCGTCGATGCCGCTGGCCGCGGCCTTGATCGCGGCGTTGTCGCGCATGTCGAACACATGCGCCTCGATTTGCGCGTGTTGCGGGGCGAGACGCGCATTCAGAGCGTCGCGCGCCTCCACGCCGCGCACGCCCGCGCTCACGCGGTCACCCCGCGCCGTCAACCGACGCGCGAGCTCCAGCCCGATGCCGCGATTGGCGCCGGAGATAAACCAATGTTCGCTCATGAAAGACTCCGTGATTAAAGCCGGTCGCGTCCAGGCGGGCGCGACTCGAATTTGAAGGGGAAATATAGCGCGCCATTTTAAACCGTGAGGCGCCCAAAGTTTTGCAAACGCCGGGCCCGTGTTCTGCTATCACCGCGCGACAACTTTCCAGGACGACAGGAACGCTTGCAGATGCTCATTCTCCGCTATTCTCCAGCCTCGCCCTATGCCCGCAAAATCCGCGTCGCGGCCAATATACTGGGGCTGACGGACCGCATCGAAATCGCCGGCGTCGATCTCGCCGATCCCGCCGACAGCATCAGGGCGCAAAATCCGCTGGGTAAAATTCCGACGCTCGTGCTGGAGGATGGCTCGTCGCTTTACGACAGCCGCGTCATCGCGGAATATCTCGACCATCTCGCTGGCGGGAACCGGTTATTTCCCGCCGATCCCTCACTTCGCTTCCCGGCGTTGCGGCTACAGGCGCTTGGCGACGGGATCAACGACGCGGCGTTGCTGTTGCGCTACGAACAGTTTTCGCGCCCCGAGGCGCTGCGCCACGGCGTCACGGTCGAACTGCAACAGGGCAAGATCGATCGCGCGCTGACCGTGCTCGAGACTGCTCCGCCGCGCGGCGCCGTCGACATCGGTCATATCGCGGTGGCGACGGCGCTTGGTTATCTCGATTTGCGGTTTGAAGGCGCTTGGCGCGCGAGCCATCCTGGACTCGTGGCCTGGCTCGCGGAATTCGCTAAACGCACGCCCTCCTTTGAGGCGACCAAGGCCTAAAAAAGCGCGCGGAAACTTACTTCCGCGCGCTTTTTTTCCGCGTCGGACGGCGCGGCTTAGGTCGTGGGCGCTTTCCAGACGATGTCGTCGCCCTTTTTCTCGTCGGCCTTGCCGGCGATCTCCTGTGGCGGCTTCCACTCGCCTGCGGCGGGAGCGGCGCTCGCCTGCAGCGCGGCGGCGCCAGCGCCGCCGGGAATGCGCAGCACCTGGCCGGGGAATATGGAGTCGGCGTTCTTCAGCAAAGGTTTGTTGGCCTCGAAAATCTGCTCGTATTTGGCGCCCTGGCCGTGGCCATAGCTCTCCTCGGCGATCTTCCAAAGCGTGTCGCCGGACTTGACGGTGTAAAAGCCTGATTCCTGATGCGGCGCGTCGGCGACGATATTATTGACGACTTGGGTCACGCCCTTGGTGTTGCCGACCGCCAGCGCGATCTTCTCGGCGTCGGCCGTGGTGGCGGCGGCGCCGCTCAACGTCACCGTGGCGCCGTCAACCGCGATGTTGATCCTCGATGCGTCGAGACCATGATTGGTGATTTCGGCTTTCAGCGCGTCGGCCGGCGCCGCGGTCGTTTCGGTGGCTCCAGCGGGCGATGGCGCGGCGGGGCTCTTCTTTGTCATGAAATCCAGAATACCCATTTCGCTCTCCTGACTTATCGCATGATCAACGCGGCCGCATCTTTTCGCCGCGTTGGTCACTATATAGGCGCGAGATATCGCATGCATGCGAAAAAGCCCGGAGCGCCCGCGCGGCCGCGGCTCCGTCGACGTCACGGCGACGAATTTTCGTCGATATGTGCTAACCGTTACCTTGCCTTAGCCGAATTTGCTCGGCGTGATTTTCCGCCCAGATTCTTGCTCGTTTTTCAGCCATGCGCTTGTTTTTTTCCTCGGAAATCTCTTTCGCGTTAAAGGCATTGGAAATATAATACAATTTATCGGCGACATTCACCACATTGCTATTCATTTCCTTGATAGTTATCGAATCAAAAGCCCGCTCGGTTCGAAACTGCTCGAGTAAATTCGCAATGCGTCCCAATGTATCTAATATCTTCGCCAACATATAGGCTAATAGAATGAAGACGGCTATCACGGAGTATTGCAGAATGTCGCTCATTATTCGCACCATTGCGATGTAGTTTCCGATCACCACAGGTCAACTGGCGCGTTACAATGATTAAGCTGATCATGTAACGCCGTATTGCAACCGGCATCTTGCGGGTCGCTGAAGGCTGACCGACCTATCAAACTGGTGCATGGATGATGATCGTCGACGTCCGGTCGGGGCTTGGGCGCAAAAAAATGGACCATTATCGCGCAATAGTGTGGCGACGCGTCTCCACCTTCCTTCCTCTCTTGACGTGGGGCAGTCCACTCTGGTTGTGTCCGAGATTGTTGTGTCTGAGATTGGATTTCAGAGCGCGGCGCGTTGGTGCGAAGAAATCCGGGTTCCCAATCTCTGGCCATGCACCGTTCAGGCAAAGGGAATCGGCTTAATGCGTTTGAACAAGTTTGTCGGCGTGGCGTCCGTCATCGCTGTCGCGTTTTCCGCGAGTTTCGTCGCCAAGGCCTATTCGGATACGATGGGGCCGTCGCGAATGCATCCGCTGGATGATCCCGGCCCAAAGTTGCGGGCCCGCTTCGGAAAGGCGCCGCCGGCGGGCGTCCATCCCAGAATACTCATGGGTCCAAAAGAATTGCCCGCGTTGCGGCGGCTTGTCCAGGACACATCGACCGGCAAGTTCATCCTTGGACGAGTGGAATCCTTTCTCGACGTTCTCCACGGTCCCGGCAAGCCGCTTGCCGCCGTTTATGACCATTTGATCGCGGGAGACCCCGAGGCGTCCGGCTATGCGGAGAACGACTGGTGGAAAGGATTGGTCGTCTTCGCGGTCTCGTTGGAGTGCTATGACGCACTGATCCGCGAAGATGAAGCGAGGGGAGCGCGCGCCGCTCGCGCCCTAACGACGTTGGCCAAGGCCGCGAAGAGCCAGTGGAACGACGCCAACAAGTTGTTCAGTCTGGCGCTGGGTTACGATTTCGCTCATGCCTACATGACCGACGAGCAGCGGGCCATCGTGCGCGCGACCATCGCCGCGGCGACAAATGGGAAAAAGCCTTACGGGGCCGACTTGCCGCCGGATTGGCGGAACTACAACTGGATGCCGAACGGCATGACCCTCCTGCTGTCGGCCTTGGCGATCGAAGGGGAGGAGGGCTACGATCCCGCGATCTATCCCTCGAGCCTTGGGGTCATGAAGGATTTCTTGCATTACGGCATCAGCGACATGGGGGCGCCGGATGAGGAAATGCATTACTTCCATTACGGAATGAGCGTGGGCGCGCTTGCCATGGCCGCCTTCGCTCGGCACGGAGACGATGTTTTCGCGGAACCCCATTACCGCGCGCTGGTGAACTGGCTGATCGCCTCGATGGAGCCATTTGGCGACGCGTTTTCGATGCACCAGGATACACCCAACGACGTGGGCGGCCCCGCCGCCAATTACGCCATCATGAAATGGGTCTGGCCCGACGATCCCGCGCTGGACGCCATTTGGAGAAACCGGCTGCGAACCGGATATGAGGGTTTGGGTTACTATGGAGACTGGCTTGCTCCGGCCTTCTTCCCTTCGGACCCCAAGCAATCCGTCCTTTACGCCGGCAAACCGCTTCGGACGAAATGGGGAACGAGCGCGGCGCCGCGACCGCCGGGCTATCCCAACCCCGTGGCGGGAATTGAGGCGCTCCATGCGCCGCTGAGCTTTTGGGACCCGGAGCAAGGCTTGTTGATCACTCGGAACAAATGGGGCGCCGACGGATTGACGCTTCACTTCGCCATTAACGCCAAAGCCGGCGGTCCCAGCCACTTTCATAGCAATTCCACGACATTCACCCTGTCCGCGCTAGGCCGGAAATGGGCCATCGATAGAGGGTTTCACATCGCCGAGACCAAGGATAGCTCGCTGGTGCTCATCGATGGTCGCGGTCAGGGATTTTTCCCGGTCGGCGGCGCGACGGCCGAGCACCGCGAGGAGGGGAGTTTGACGGTCATCGCGGGCGACGCCGCCAAGCCGTACCATTGGATGACGACCCTTCAAAACTCAACCGGAGCGCCTCACTTAGCTGGGTTTTCCTGGGCGCCCGATACAAGCGCGACCACCGTGAAAAAATTCGCGGAGCGGGCAAGGGCCGATGTTCAACACCCCTGGAACGATGGCGCGGTGAGTTCGAGTTATCCGTATCGAGCCGCGTACAATCCGGTCGAAAAGGCGTTCCGAACCGCCGCGCTCAGGCGCGGCGACGCGCATTCCTACGTCATGATTGTCGACGATATTAAAAAGGATGCGAGCAGTCATCGATATGACTGGCTCATGCAAGTCGCCGACGATCTTGAGATCAAGGGCAATTCCGAGGGAGCCGTTGTGCTCGGCGGCGCCGATCCGCTCGACGACAGACGGCTGTTTGTCAAAATGCTGGACGCGGAAAGCGGCGGTGAATGGGAGTTGGAGAATTACGAGATCAAACGCTCCCCGGAAACCGGCGACACATCGTCATTTGGAATGGGCAAGCGGCTAAAATACAGTCTTCACGCGGTCGAACCGCGGTTCAAGGTGATGCTGTATCCCTTTAGGGAAGGGGAGGCGCCGCCCAGCGTATCGTGGGTCGGTCACTCCGTCGCCATCGCGTGGCCGAACCAGAAAGATACCTACGAATTCAATAATTCGCCCTCCGGACGAACGGAAACGCGCCTGGTCGGCTCCCATGTTTCGGACGACCCAAGATAAGCCCCGCGCCTTATCCCGTCGCGCCGCGACGGGATAAGGCGAGACCACCGCCGTTGATCAGAAGTGATAGTTCACGCCGACCTTGATGGTGGAGGTGTTGACCGCGGCTTGCAGCGCGGCGGGCGAGTAGTCGAAATAGCGATCCGAGCCGACCGAGGTGAACAAATATTCGGCCTTGGCGGAGAGGTTGTTGGTGAGCATGAATTCGACGCCCGCGCCGAGCGCCCAGCCCGTCTGGAACGTCGATTGCTGACCATAGAACCCGCCGCCCCACACGTTGCTCACGGTCGCGCTGTCGCGACTGCCGGCGAAGCCGCCGGTGACGAAGAATAGCGCGCGGTCCATGGTGTAGCCGACGCGTCCGCGAATCGTGAAGGCGTCGTCGACGGTGCCCTTGCTCGCGAGGCCAAAATAGGGAATTTGCGAGGCCTTCATGCCCGTGAAGTCGAAATCGCTCTCGATACCGATCAACAGATTGGGCGCCACCATGTGGTTATAGCCCACCGTGAAGCCGATCAAGCCGCCGGTCGGATTGCCGAGCAGGGAATTGCCGCCGTCGGTGAAGGAGGCGAATCCGACGCCGCCGTTGAGACCGGCGTAAAAACCTTGCCAATTGGCGACCGGCGTCGGCGAATAATAGTCTTGCGGCGGAGGCGAGCGGCGGGGCAGATCCGCGGCTAGCACGGGCGTCGCCGCAAGGACGAAAGGCGCGAGCAGTGTCGCGAACAAGGCCTGTCTCATAACTCAACTCCGATTACGCGCCTCGCTCGCGCCCTCGAAGCGCGCGGCAAGGCTTTTGCACTCATCAGCGGCGTGGCTCGTTTGGCGCCGTGATGAATCGAATTATAATCATTCATCTTAACAAGCCGTTTCATCGCAAAAACTGGTTCGGCGGGTAAAAGCAACGTCGAGCCAAATTTAGCGTAAACAGTTTGGATTAGATTTGTTGTTTGTAGAATAAATCCTAGCGATATTTGTCTCTAACGCTCGGAATCCAAACAAAATGGTTTCGCCTTTGGTTGATATTGGATAATAAAGTGTCAACGGGGCATTGTTCGCGCGCGGATGACAAGCGCGAACCGCGCGCGCAAGGGAGACGCGGATGGGTGGCAAGAAAAGCCTGGGGCCAGTGCTGGTGACGGGCGCGACGCGGCGCATTGGTTTCGCCATCGCCGAAGGCTTCGCGATGGAGGGGCGCCCGGTGGTGATGCACGCCTCGCCTCGTTCGCTGCCGGAAGCGACCCTCGCGGCGCAAGCGCTCAACGCGCGCGGCGGCATCTGCGCGGCGGTGGCCGCCGACCTCGAGGACGCGGCGGAAACGAAGGCGTTGATCGCCAAGGCCGAGAGCGCCTTCGGGCCGCTCACGCTGCTGGTCAACAATGCTTCGGTGTTCGAACCCGACAACGCCCAGGATTTCTTGCTGGAGGTATATGAGCGGCAGATGGCGATCAATTTGCGCGCGCCGTTGCTGCTGGCGCGCGGTTTCGCGGCGCGATTGCCGGCCGGCGCCGAGGGCGCCATCGTCAATGTGATTGACCAGCGGGTCTGGCGCGTCACGCCGCGCTATTTCACCTACACGCTGACCAAATCGGCCTTGTGGACCGCGACGCGCACGATGGCCCAGGCGTTCGCGCCAAGCATTCGCGTCAACGGCGTCGGACCGGGGCCGGTTTTGCCAAACAAGAAATACGGGGAACTCGGCTTCGCGGCCGAGGTCGCCGGCGTGCCGCTTGGCCGCGCCGCCGATATCGCCAGCGTCGTCGAGGCGGTGATCTATCTTAGCGAGGCGCGCAACGTGACCGGCCAGATGATCGCGGTCGACAGCGGCCAGCATCTATCCTGGCGCACGCCGGACGTGCTGCCGGAGTAGGGTGGAGAGTTGTTGAACGCGCCGCCGGCGTGGTATGTTTTTTCCGGGAGAATGGGATGAGCGCGGAGCCTGAAAACCTTGTTCTCGAACTGTTACGCAAAATGCGCGCGGATATGTCCGACATGCGCGCCGACATGGCGACGAAAGCCGATATCGCCGAATTAAAAAGCGACATGCATATGCTGCGCGCCGATGTGGCCTCCGACCTGCTGACGATGCAGGCCAGGAACGAAACCGAACACAAGCATACGCGCGAGCAGATTATCGGGCTTCGCCGCGCGGTTGTCGAATACCACTCCGCCGCGCTGGGGCACGGCGTGCTTATCAGCGACCTCGAGGCGCGCGTGCGCCGGCTGGAGCAGCATCTCAGCCTGCCGGATCTCCATTCCTGATGAACTTCCCCGGTTCGTCGCCGGTCGAGGACGGGCGGTCCGCCCTACGCCTTCGCTCTCTCGCCGATCAAGACCGATTGCAGGATTTGGTCCGAGATATCCTTCACGGCGCCGGGCGCGTGCGAGAGGAACAGCGTGTTGGTCTTGTCGCTGTCGCCAATCGACTTGAGCGTGTCGAAATATTGCGTGACCATGACGAGTTGCATGACTTCCGCGGTCGAGGCGTCGCCGACGGTGTTCTTGAACTGCTCGATGGAGGCTTGCAGCCCCTCGATGATCGCCTTGCGTTCGTTGGCGATGCCCTGGCCTTGCAGCGCCTTGCTTTCCGCTTCGGCCTCCGCCTTCTTCACCACCAGGATTTTCTCGGCCTCGCCCCGGGCGTTGGCGGCGACCTGCTCGCGTTGCGCGGCGTTGATGTCGTTCATCGCCGACTTCACTTTTTGGTCGGGAACGATGTCCGTCACCAGCACATTGACGATCTCGTAACCAAAGCCCGCCATGTCGGTGTCCAGCTCCTTGCGCACGGCGGCGGCGATGCCCGATTGGCTCGCGAACACCTCGTCGAGCGTCATGCCGGGAACATGGCCGAGGATCACCTGTTCGACATACGACTGGATTTGCTGCTCGGGGTCGGACAATTTGTAAAAAGCGTCGTAAACCTTTTCCGGCCGCACGCGATTTTGCACGGAAATCGGAATGGTGACGAAAACATTGTCCTTGGTCTTGGTCTCCATCGTCAGCGTGATCTGATTTACGCGCAAACTCACTCGGCCCGAGACGGCGTCGAGGATCGGCCATTTCCAGTTCAACCCGGGGTCGGCGACGCGAAGAAACTTGCCAAAGCGGGTGACCACCGCCACCTCGGCGGTGTTCACCGTGAAAAAGCTGCCGAGGATCACGGCGAGCGCGATGATGGCAAGAAAGACGAGAATGCCCGAAGGCAGGTAAGTCGCGGCGCCCATGTCGTGCTCCCTTGGGCGCGCTTCCGTAAGCGAAATAGCGGCGCCCCGGACGCAGGGCGCCATAAAACCATGAATAATCCGTCGACAAATGGATTTAGCGTGGGCGGGGCGACGCTTTTTAGTCGGCGCTCGGCAGCCGTCGGATCGTGAATTCGATCCGCCCGTCCTCGAGCTCGCGCCAGAATTCGATCTCGGTCATGTAGGCGGCCTTGGGATAGAGCTCGAACCACTCGCGCGCCTTGTCGCGGGCTTCCAGGCGCGCCAGGGTGAAGGTTTCTCGGCGCCAGGCGTCGCCGCGCGAGCTGGTTTTGGACTGGCGCGCCCGTTGCGCGAGCCGCCGGGCGACATCCTCTGGCCGTGTGGTCTCGAAGTTCATAACCGCCTCCGCGACGAAAGTGCGCGGCTGGAAGCTAGCGCGATTTCGATTCGAAAGGGAGTCGCGATTTTC
Source organism: uncultured Alphaproteobacteria bacterium (assembly GCA_963699455.1). Classification (GTDB taxonomy): domain Bacteria; phylum Pseudomonadota; class Alphaproteobacteria; order Rhizobiales; family Beijerinckiaceae; genus Methylocystis. Next base: position 498,966 of record CAVOTY010000006.1, read on the forward strand.
GCGGAGCTCAATCGCCGCCGTTGCCCGCGACTTCCTCGAGCAGTTGCAACACGCGGCGTGGATCGCGCGGAAAGCCGGCCCGGATCCAGTTGGCCTGCAAGCGCTTGAGCGCCGCGCCGAGCGAGCGGCCGGGCGCCAGCCCCCGCGCCACGAGATCGGCGCCGGTGATCGGGAAGGCCGGCGCCTCGGCCTCGCCGATGAATGTCGCCGCGTCGCGCCATCGCGGGTCGTCCGGCGGATCGGCGCCGTCGGCGTGCGCCAGCGCCAGCGCGTCGGCGGCGGCGGCGCGTCCGTGTAGGAACAGCATGGTGTTGAGATCCTGCGTCGAAAAGCTTGTTTCGCGCCCGTGACCTTGCTCGATGAGTGTCGCGGCGAGCGCGAGGCGCGCGTATTCGGCGTTCGAGAGGCGCAGGGCCTCGCGCAACCGTTCGGCGTCCTCGCGCTTGACGAGGGCGAAGGCGGCGAGGCGACCGATCGCGTCGGGCTTGACGCCATGCGCCGCCTCGATGGCGACGAAACGCTCCAGCCGCGCCGGATAGGCCATGCCGAGCAACACCTCGATCACGCCGGCCTGCGACATCTCGCGGGCCGTTGGCGCGGCGCGGCGCGCCACCAAAAACTTCAGCAGCTCGGCGCGGATTCGCTCGCGCGACAAAAACCGCAGGTTTTCCCGCGCCAGAATCGCCGCATGGAGCCCCGCGGGGTCGAGCGGCCCCTCGCCGATCGCCGCGTGAAAACGAAAGAACCGCAGGACGCGCAAAAAATCCTCGGCGATGCGCGTGGCCGGATCGCCGATAAAGCGAATTTTTCGGTCCTTCAGGTCCGCCCGGCCGCCGGTGTAGTCGTGCAGCCGTCCGTCCGGCGACAGCGACAGCGCGTTGACGGTGAAATCGCGGCGCAGCGCGTCGCGCTCGAAATCGGCGCCAAAGCGCACCTTGGCGGCGCGGCCAAACGTCTCCACATCCTCGCGCAGCGTCGTCACCTCGAACGGCGTTCCCTCGACGACGACCGTCACCGTGCCATGGGCGAGACCGGTGGGCACCGCCTTGAGTTCCCGCGGCCTCCGTCGCCTTCAAGACCAGTTCGGGCAGGGCCGTGGTGGCGATGTCGATCTCATGCGGCTCCAGCCCGAGCAGCGCGTCGCGCACGGCGCCGCCGACCACCCGGGATTCGCCGCCGGCGCTTTCAAGCGCCGCGAACAACCGCGCGAGCTTGGGTTCGCGCAGGATGCGTTCGGCGCCGGTCACTCGAAACGTCCGGGAACGAGGCGTCCGTTCTCGATATGGGCGGGAATATAGGTTCCCTGTTGGCGCGGCCCCAGCCCGACGAACAACATGCCGGCGACCGCGAACAGCAGCCCGGCGATGGTCAGCGTCGAAACGACGCCCTTGTGCCAGAACTCCGCGACGAACGGCCAGCGCATTTGCAGCAGGTGAAACAATGCATACAGCGTGAAGGGCGCCGAGAAAAACAGCGCGGTCTCGAGAATGGGGCGCCACATGGGCGAAAGGGCCTCTGGTTTGCGCCGGGGAGAGCGCGCGGACAATGGATTTTGGTGGTTATACACGCTTTGGCGCGGGCGGGCAGGCGTGCCGGCGGGTAAATGCGGCCCGGCGCCGTCACAAAACATCCGCGACGCCATAATTCCCGCGTCTTCGCGCGCCACAATCGCGGCAAGCCGGCGTTTCGCATCGACAACACCGGCGCGCGTTCTAGGCTATTGTGCGGCGAAGAATCGCCGCGACCGCGACATCCCTCCAACGCCCGAGCCCCCATCCACATGACCGATCCATCGCCCATCGCACTCGACGCCGCCGTCATCGCCAGCGCCGAGCGCGCGCTCGACGAGATTCATCGCGCCCGCGAGGCCGTGGCCGGCGTCATCTTTGGCCAGGAGGAGGTCGTCGAACAGGCGCTGGTCACGCTGCTGGCCGGCGGCCACGGGCTGCTGGTCGGCGTGCCCGGCCTCGCCAAAACCAAGCTCGTCGAGACGCTCGGCAAGGTTTTGGGGCTCGACACCAAGCGCGTGCAGTTCACGCCCGATCTACTGCCCGCCGATATTCTGGGCTCCGAGGTGCTGGAGGAGGGAGCCGACAAATCCCGCGCCTTCCGCTTCATCCAGGGGCCGGTGTTCGCGCAATTGCTGATGGCCGACGAAATCAACCGCGCGTCGCCGCGCACCCAATCCGCCTTGCTGCAGGCGATGCAGGAATATCACGTCAGCGTCGCCGGCCATCCGCACGATTTGCCGCGGCCGTTCCACGTCCTCGCGACGCAAAATCCGCTCGAGCAGGAGGGCACCTATCCGCTGCCCGAGGCGCAACTCGACCGATTCCTGTTGCAGATCGATGTCGGCTATCCCGACCGCGCCAACGAGCGCCGCATTTTGCTGGAGACCACCGGCGAGCAGGTCGCGCAAGCCCAGCAAGCGCTTTCCGCCGAGGAGTTGCAGGCCGTGCAGCGGCTGGTGCGGCGCATGCCGGTCGGCGAAAAAATCGTCGACGCCATTCTCGATCTCGTGCGCGCCGCGCGGCCGGAGGGCGGCCATCCCGCCATCGCGCCGCATGTTTCCTGGGGGCCGGGGCCGCGCGCGGCGCAGGCGCTGATGCTGGCGACGCGGGCGCGGGCGCTGGTCAACGGGCGGCTGTCGCCGTCGCTCGACGACGTGGCGAAACTCGCCGCGCCCGTGCTGCGTCATCGCATGGCGCTCACCTATCCGGCCCGCCGCGAGCACACGATCGAGGGCTTGATCGCCAAGCTCGTCGAACGATTGGGCTGACATGACCCTCGCCACGCATTGGTTCGATCCGCGCCAGCCGCGTCCGCTGGCGGAGCCCGCCGCCGACGCCGCCGACCTCGCCACCCGCCTGCCGCATGTTTTGGCCAAGGCGCGCGAGGTCGCCGGCAGCGTCGTGCATGGGGTGCATGGCCGCCGTCGCGCCGGCGCTGGCGACGCCTTCTGGCAGTTCCGGCCCTTCGCCAGCGGCGAGTCGGCGCACAGGATCGACTGGCGCCGCTCGGCGCGGGGCGATCAATTGTTCGTGCGCGAGCGCGAATGGGAGGCGGCGCAAAACTACTTTGTCTGGATGGACGGCTCGGCGTCGATGGCGTTCAAATCGTCGCTGGCCGGCGACTATAAAATCGACCGCGCCGCCGTGCTCGGCCTCGCCGCCGCCGAGGTTTTGGTGCAGGGCGGCGAGCGTGTCGGGATGCTCGGGCGCACGCCGGCGCTGCGCGCCCGCAACATCATCGACCGGCTCGCCGCGATCCTCGCCGACCCGTCGGCGCCGCGCGACGAAGACATCGCGCCGGCGACCGATTTGCCGCCGCGATCGCGGCTCCTGCTGCTTTCCGATTTTCTCTGCGACGTCGAGCCGCTGGCGGCGCGGCTCGCCGAATATTCGCGGGCCGGGGCGCGCGGCGCGCTGGTCATGATCCTCGATCCCGCCGAGGAGAGCTTTCCCTTTGCCGGCGAGACGCTGTTTCGCGACACCGACGGCGGCGCGCCCTATCACGCCGGCGAGGCGCGAAGCCTGCGGGACGCCTACGCCCAGCGGCTCGCCGAGCACAAGGAGAGCGTCGCGGCCGCGGCGAAACAGGCGGGTTTCCTGATGCTCGTCCACCACACCGACCGCCCGGCGGCGGAGGCCGCGCTGGCGCTGCTGATGGGGCTTGGCGAAGGCATGGAGGCGGCGTGATGGGCTTTGTCTTCGCGGCGCCGCTGGCGCTTCTCGGCCTGCTCGCGCTGCCCGCCATCTGGTGGCTGTTGCGGGTGACGCCGCCCGCGCCGCGCGAGATCGTCTTCCCGGCGACGCGGCTGCTGCGCGGGCTAAAGCCCGAGCAGCAAACGCCGCTCAAGACGCCGTGGCCGCTGCTGCTGCTGCGGCTCTTCATCGCGGCGCTGGCGTCGCTCGCGATGGCGGGGCCGGTCTGGAGCCCGAGCGCCATCGTGCCCGCCAGCGGCCCGCTGCTGCTGGCGCTCGACGACGGCTGGGCGGCGGCGCCTGGCTGGGAGCGCCGCACCGCCGCCGCCGCGAACCTGATGGAGGCGGCGGAGCGGGCGGGAACGCCGGTCGCGCTGCTGCTGGCCTCCGAGGGCGCCGTCGTCCCGCGCCTGACCAGCGGCGCCCGGGCGGCGGACCAATTGCGGGCGGCGCGGCCCAAGCCATGGCTGCCCGACCGCGCTCCGGCGGCGACGCAAATCGCCGGCTTCGCTAGGGAAAACAAGGGTGCGCGGCTCGTCTGGATCGCCGACGGGCTGGAGCGGGGCGGGGCGGAAGCCATCGCCGCGGCGCTGCGAGACGCGGCGTCGAAGGGGGCGAGCGTCGAGGTTTTGAAGGACGACTCGGCGCCGCTCGCCCTGCGGGGCGCGGCCAACGACGCGAGCGGGCTGGAGGTCACGGTTTTGCGCGGCGGGCCGGGTCGCGACGGCGCGATCGAGGCGCTCGACGACAAGGCGCGGGTGGTCGCGACGGCGCCGTTTCAGTTCGCCGGCGCCGACACGACGAAGGCGCGCTTCGAGCTTCCGGTCGAGTTACGCAATGATATCAGCCTGCTACGCATCGTCGGGGAGAACTCCGCCGGCGCGGTGGCGCTGATCGACTCGCGCGGCCGCGTGCGGCGCGTCGCCATCGTCGGCGGCGAGTCCGCCGACACGGCGCAGCCGCTGCTGTCGCCGGTCCATTATCTCGACAAGGCGCTGGCGACCTTCACGCTGCTGCTGAAATCCAATCCCGGCGACGCCGATCCGGTGCTCGCCGCCCTCGCCGATCGCCCGAATGTCCTTGTTCTCGCTGACGAAAAGGTCGCGCCGGGCGAAGCCTTCGACGCGCTGTCGGCCTTTGTCGAACAGGGCGGGGTGCTGCTGCGTTTCGCCGGGCCGCGGCTCGCCAACGACCCCGACGATCTGACCCCCGTGCGGCTGCGGCGCAACGGCCGCGTGCTCGGCGGCGCGATGTCGTGGGACAGCCCGAAGCGGCTCGCCGAGTTCGACGAGAACAGCCCGTTCCACGGCCTCGCCGTTCCCGCCGATGTCACTGTTATCAGACAGATTTTGGCCGAACCCGACCCCGGCCTTTCCGCCAAGACCTGGGCGCGGCTCGCCGATGGAACGCCGCTCGCGACCTTCGAGCGGCGCGGCAAGGGAATCATCGTGCTGTTCCATGTCGGGGCCGACGCGAATTGGTCTAACCTACCGATTTCAGGGCTTTTTGTCGAAATGCTCAAACGCGTTTGCCAGCTTTCCGACGAGGGCGCCGCCGACCGCGCGCCGGCCCTCGACCACGCCGCGCTGGCGCCGCTACGAACGCTCGACGGCTTTGGCGCGCTCGGCGCGCCGCCCGCCGCCGCGATGCCGATAGGCTTGGATTTTCAAGGACATGCGAACGCGGAACATCCGCCCGGATTCTACGGCGGGCCGGGCGGCCTGACGGCGATTCAGACGCTGGCCAACGACGACGCGCTGAAAGCCTTTGATTTTTCACAGTATAAGCTTAGCCCCGGCCCGCTGGCGCGCCAGGGCGCGGCCATCGATCTGCGCCCGTCGCTGCTTACGTTGATTTTTCTAGGACTTCTGGTGGATTGGCTGGCGCTGCTCAAGCTGTCGGGCCGCTTGCGGCTCTCGACTGGCGCCTCGATTTTAGGCCCCGTTTTGGTGCTCGGCGTGAGCATTTTCGCGCATCCGGCATGCGCGGACGCGCATATTAGCGCATCGGCGCTCACCACCCAACTCGCCTATGTCGTATCCGGCGATTCGCGGACCGACGAGACGAGTCGATCAGGTCTTGAAAGCCTATCACACACGCTCGACGCCCGCACCTCTTTTTCGCCGGGCGAGCCGGTCGGGGTCGATGTCGCCCGCGACGAGCTCGCCTTTTATCCGATGCTCTACTGGCCGATCAACGCGGCCGCGCCGCGGCCCGATCCAAAAACCGTCGCGCGGGTCGCGGCTTACATGAAACAGGGCGGCACCATTGTCTTCGACACCCGCGACGCGCTGACCGCCCGCGCCAACGCGACGCCGACGCCCGAGGCGCTGTGGCTGCGGGAGCTCGCCAAGGGGCTCGACATTCCCGAACTGGAAATTGTCCCACGCGATCACGTGATTACCAAGACCTTTTATTTGCTCGATAATTTCGTCGGGCGCTACGCCAATGGCGACACCTGGGTCGAGGCGCTGCCGCCCGAACCCGCCGGCGACGCGCCGCGCCCGGTGCGCGCCACCGACAATGTGTCGGCCATCGTCATCACCTCCAACGATCTCGCGGCGGCCTGGGCGGCGGACAAAAGCGGCCGCCCGCTGTTCCCGCTGACGCCGGGCGGACCGCGGCAGCGCGAGATGGCGCTGCGCGGCGGGGTCAATCTGGTGATGTACACGCTGACCGGCAATTACAAGTCGGATCAAGTACATGTGCGCGATCTGCTGCAACGGCTGGGCCAGTGAGCGTCATGACCGATCTGACGTTGTCCTTCTCGCCGCTGCTGCCGTGGCCGGTTTTCGCGCTGCTGGTCGCCGCGGCGCTGGGCGTGCTCGCCTTCGCCGTTCGCGCTGGACAGAAGGGCGCGGGCTGGCGGGCGCTGGCGCTGGCGCTGCTGCTCGCGGCGCTGACCGAGCCGGCGCTGGTGCGCGAACACCGCGAGCCGCAAAAAAGCATCGTCGCGGTGGTGCTCGACCGCAGCGAGAGCGAGACGCTCGGCGCCCGCCTGTCGCAGGTTGACGCGGCCCGCAAGGGGCTGGAGGAGGCGTTCGCCAAGATGCCGGAGGTCGAGCCGCGCTTCGTGAATGTCGGGACCGGCGCGGACGGCACGCTGCTGTTTTCGGCGCTGGCCGAGGCGCTCAAGGACGTCCCGCCCGACCGGATCGGCGCGGCGATCCTCGTCACCGACGGGCTCGTCCACGATATCCCGGCCCAGGCGGAGGCGTTGGGCTTCAAGGCGCCGCTGCACGCGCTGATTACCGGCCACGAGGGCGAACGCGACCGTCGCATCGAACTCGTGGAGGCCCCGCGTTTCGGCGTCGTCGGCAAGGACCAGATTGTTCGCGCGCGGATCGTGGATAGCGGCGCGGGTCTCGATCCTCATGCGACGATCATCGCGCGGCGCGACGGCGAGGCGATCGCCACGCGGCGGGCGAGTCCCGGCGAGATCGTCGACATCCCCGTGCGGATCGAGCACGGCGGCCCCAATGTCGTGGAAATCGAGACGCCGGTTGTTCCCGGCGAACTCACGGAGATCGACAACAAGGCCGTGGTGGTCATCGAGGGCGTCCGCGATCGCTTGACGGTGCTGCTGGTTTCGGGCGAGCCGCACCAGGGCGAACGCGGCTGGCGCAACCTGCTGCGGGCCGACGCCAATGTCGAACTGGTGCATTTCACCATTTTGCGCCCGCCGGAAAAGCAGGACGGCGTTCCCGCATCCGAACTGTCGCTGATCGCCTTTCCGACCGCCGATCTGTTCGGGCGCAAGATCAAGGATTTCGACCTCATCATCTTCGACCGTTATTCGAGCCAGACGCTGCTGCCGAGCGTCTATTTCGAGAATATCGTCGATTACGTCGAAAACGGCGGCGCCTTTCTGGCGGCGGTCGGGCCGGATTACGCGACGCAACGCGGGCTGTATTACTCGCCGCTTGAGAGCATTCTGCCGGCGCGTCCGGATGGCGGCCTCACCGAACAGGCGTTTCGCGCGCATGTCGGCAAGGACGGCGAGAAACACCCGGTGACGCGCGGCCTCGAAGGATCGAGGACGACGCCGCCAAGCTGGGGCGAATGGTTCCGGCAGGTCGATACAACGGTCATTAAGGGCGACGTCGTGCTCGAGGGCGCGAAGGACAAGCCGCTGGTCGTGTTGTCGCGCGAGGGCAAGGGCCGCGTCGCCATGCTGCTGACCGATCAGCTCTGGCTGTGGGCGCGCGGCTTCGAGGGTGGCGGCCCGCATGTCGATCTGACCCGCCGCATGGCGCATTGGTTGATGAAGGAGCCGGAACTGGAGGAGGAGGCGCTGCGCGCCGCGGCGAGTGGCCGCGAGATCACGGTGGAGCGCCAGAGCTTAAAGGACGCCGTTGCGCCGGTGGCGGTGATCGCGCCGTCCGGCGCGCGCGAGGAAATCACGCTCGCCGCCAAGGAGCCGGGACTGTCACGGGCGAAATACGCGGCCAAGGAGATGGGGCTTTACCGCTTCGAGAACGGCGGGCTGACGGCGCTGGTCAATGTCGGCCCGGCCAATCCGCGCGAATTTCGCGAGGTGGCGTCGACCGGCGAAAAGCTGCGGCCGCTGGCGCAAGCGACCGGCGGAACGGTGCGGCGGCTCTCCACCGGCGACAAGGACGCGGCGGCGCTGCCCCGGATGGTCGAGCTGCGCGAGGCCAATGTCTACGGCGGCGCCGACTGGCTGGGGCTGAAACGCGCCGGCCCCGGCGCGCTCACCGGCGTCGAGGCGTCGCCGCTGGGGATAGGACTCTCGCCGCTGCTGGCGCTGCTCGGGGCGATATTGTTCATGTGGACGCGGGAGGGGCGGCGGTGAGGGTTGGCTCCGCGTCCTTGAAATCCGGCGCGCGCGCTTTAACAATCCGCTTATGACAACCGTGCGTCGGCGCACGGAAATGTTCGTTGCGATGTTTTAACCTTCAAATGCCGCTCGAGTTTAACTTTCGTCCGCTATTTAACGGGAATGAGCCATATGGAGGGCGTCATGCTTGAACTTTGCTACATTGGCCGCTTGGATTTTCTCGCCTTTCACGGAACGCCGGAGACGCGCGCCGCCGCTTCCAACCGTCCGAACCATCTCATCGACGCAGCCGAGGTTCGGGACTTGATCAAGGCGCGCCGCGCGCGGCGCGAAGCGGCGAAATCCAGCAGGGAACGCCGGCGCTGAACTGTCGCGGTGGTCCTCTATCGTGGTTGTTGCGAACGCGGTAGATTGTGGCATTCGCGGCGGTCCGCGGCAGGGAGCTGTCATGCCCTTTGTTTCGATCACCCGTTTGCGCTTGCGATCATGGAAATATCTTCCGGGGCTTTATGTCGAGACGGTGCGAGCGGCGCTGCAGGCGCTGCGCGCCGGGGGTAATCTGTCTCTAAGCACGTTGCGCGACGCGAATAATGTTTATTGGACGCGCACGGTCTGGACCGACGAGGCGGCGATGCGCGCTTACATGACCTCGGGCGCGCATCGGGCGGCCATGCCGAAGTTTCTGGAATGGTGCGACGAGGCGGCGGTCGCGCATTGGACGCAACAGGGCGCCGATGCGCCGGACTGGGCGGAGGCCCATCGGCGCCTCATCGCCGAGGGGCGCCCCTCGAAACTCACGCATCCTTCCCCGACGCATCTGAGCTTCGAGCCGCCGCCGCCGCGCGTCGGGCCAGGCCGGAGCTACAAGTTCAAGTGAGGCGGCGAGCCCGGGCTTTAAGTTGAGCTAAGGCGGCGAGCCGCCCAGGCGTCGAGATAATCCGTCGAGCGCATCTCGACCAGCCGCGACACGGCGCGGCCAAACTCTTGCGCCTCGGCGCCGTGATCGGCGTGGTAGAGGTCCTCGGCCTCGGCTTGCGCGCACAGGACCAGCTTGGTTTTCGTCTCGTAGAGCACGTCGACCAGCGTGATGAAGCGCTTGGCCTCGTTGCGGCGCTCGATGGTCATGGCGGGAACGTCGTCGACGATGATCTTGTCGTAAGCCTTGGCCAGCGCGAGGTAGTCCGCGGCGCCGAGCGGCGTTCCGCAAATCTCGCTGAAATGAAAGCGCGCCGCGCCGTCGCAAGCCAAGGGAATGGCGATATCGCGCCCCTTTACCCGCAACGTGGCGGGAGCGGCCGGTCCCGCGCCCATGTGCGCGTCGAGTTTTTCGCGCGCGGCGGCCTTGGCGGTCTCGTCGGCGGCGACGAAATAGACTTCTCGCGCGCAAACCTTTTCCAGTCGGAAATCGGCGCGCGCGTCGAGCTGGACGATCTCCATGCGCGCCTTCAGCAGCGCGATGAAGGGCAGGAACTGGTCGCGGTTGCGGCCGTGCTCGTAGAGCCGCTCGGGCTCGGCGTTGGAGGTCGCGACCACGACGACGCCGGCCGAAAACAGCGCCGCGAACAATCGCGCGAGAATGGTCGCGTCGGCGATGTCGGACACCGCGAATTCGTCGAAGCACAGCAGCCGCGTCTCGCGGGCGATCTCGGCGGCGACGCGCGCGATCGGATCGGAGCCGCCATTCCCCGCACGCCGCGCGCGGTGCAGCCGCTCGTGAACCTCCGCCATGAAGCCATGGAAATGCACGCGGCGCTTGTTGTCGACGGGCGCCGTGTCGAAGAACAGATCCATCAGCGTGGTCTTGCCGCGCCCGACATGGCCCCAAAGATAGACGCCGCGCGGCGACGCCGGCGCGGCCCGCCGCTTGAACAGCGACAGCAGGCCGCCGGCGCGCGGCGGCCGCGCCAGATCGTGGGCGAGCCGGTCCAGCGTCGCCAGCGCCGCGAGCTGCGCGGAATCGCTTTCGATCGCGCGCGAGGACACCAGCGCGTGGTAACGTGAGAGCAGCTTCGGCGATCGCGCGGACAAGGGGTCTTTCTCGTTTGGCCGGCTGGCGGTTAGAGCCGCCGCATCCTACCGCTTGTGGCCGCGAACGCGCCGTCGCGCAACTCGCGATAGAGCAGGCGGTCGGGATCGACGGGCCCCGGCATGGTGATTTTTTTGCGCGGAACGCGCTGGAAGCCCACGCGGCCATAGTAATCCGCGTCGCCGACCAGCAACACGACCCCGTGCCCGGCGTCGCGCGCGGCGTCGAGCGACTTCGTCATCAGCGCCTCGCCGACGCCCTGGGAGCGGAAGGCCGGTTCCACCGTCAGCGGTCCGAGCAGCAGCGCCGGGGTCAGATCGACGAGAATCGGCGTCATGCGATTGGCGCCGACCAGCAACGTGCCGACCCGCGCGACGAAGGACAGCGACAGATCGGGCGCCACGTCCTCGCGCAGGCGGTAGGCCGTTTTGGCGAAGCGGCCGGGACCGAAGGCGCGCTCGTCGAGCTTTTCGACGGCGGCTTCGTCCTCGGGCGTCATCGGCTGGAAACGCAGGGCGAGATCGATCATCCCGGCGGGTTAGCATGACCGGGGCGGGGCGGAAAGCCGCCTGTTCCGCCCCGTCGGATCGGGGGTCAGAGGAACTTGGACAGGCCGGGGATTTTGGCGACGATTTTTTGCACGCCGTCCTCGCCCACGTAGGTTTTGGCGTGCGCCAGCGTTTCCGAGGCGATCGTCTTGACCTGGCCGAGATTGAGGCCGAGATGGCTGAGCTTGTTGACGAGGCCCATGAAGCCTTCCTGCGCGCCGCCGAGCATGTCGCCGATCTTGCCGGTGACGGCGCCGAACAGCGAGGGTTTGGCGGCGGGGGCGGGAGCCGCCTCGGCGGCGGCGGGCTCGGGAAGCGGCGCCTTGGAGGCTTCCGCGATCGCCTCGTGGGCGCCCGGCATTTTATTGATGAAATCGGCGACGGGGCCTTCCGGAAGCTCCTTGTGCAAATATGCGAGAACATGGCCGATGGCGGTTTTCACGACATTGGCCTCGACGCCGATCTTGGCGCTGATCTTGGCAATCAACTCTTCCATGTCACTCTCCTGGAAACGCCTCGCGCCGCGCGCGGGGGCGGGCGATTTGTGGCCGAAGCGCGGGGTGAAATCAACAGGCGCGGCGCGCATTCCCGGCGAGCCGCTTGGGCGTCGCGAGCGGCCTTTCGCCAGGGCGGCGCGCTAAGCTTAACGATGATCGCGGCATTTTTTCCGCCGACGCGGCTTTGGGGTCCAAACGCCGGCGGCGGGGGCGTGCGATTTTTTTTCGCCGCGCTAGCTGAAAAACGAGGCGCCCCCCGCGGCGGATGTCTGGCGAAGGCGCGCGGCGCGTGGCGGGATTTGGGCGCTCGGCTCGCCGGGGGAGTTGCGATGACCAACATGCGGATACGCCGCGCCACGCCCGCCGACGCCGAGGCGATCGCCCGTCTCAACGTCGCCGCGTGGCGCGAGGCCTATGTCTGGCTGATGCCGCGCGAGGCTTTGGACAGGCTGGATGTCGTCGAGCAAGCGGCGCGCTGGCGAGACGTTTTTCGCGCCGACGACAGCGGCGCGGTGTTCCTGGCGACGCAGCCGGATGGGCGTCCGTGCGGCTATGCGTCCTGTTGTCGCCAGCGCGGGCCGAGCCTCGCGGCGGCGGGATTTTCGGGCGAGTTCGCGGCGCTCTATGTTTTGCAGCGCGCCCAACGCCAGGGCCTCGGGCGCGCCTTGGCGGGCGCGATGGCGGCGCATCTGATCTCCACGGGCCATTCCAGGGCGTCGGTGTGGGTGTTTCGCGACAATGCGGGCGCGCGGTCGTTTTACGAGGCGCTCGGCGCGCGAAAAACCGGAATCGACGGCGAGTGGGACATTCTCGGCGTGACGCTCGCCGACATGTCCTACGGCTGGAGCGATATTTCGGCGCTCGCGGCGGGCGCGCCCGCGGTGGATGGATAGGCTATTCCGTTAATCGCCAAACTGGCGGTATCATCGACGTTCGCGGCGGGCGCCGCCGCGGGCTCGCATGGGGCCGCGGGCTTTTCCGCCGGCCGGGAGGACACGCGTTGAACGCGCTCATCAAGGCGGACGCCGCGGCGACCGACGACGTCCTCAACGCCATCGCCCATATCCCGACGCGAAGCCTCGCCTCCGTCGCCGAGCCAGGCTTCTTCAAGAAACTGAGCGACCGCGATTTTCTGCGCGTCGCCGTCTGGCTGGCGCGCAAGAGTTTCGACGAGGGCGGCTGTCCGATTGGCGCGGTGATCGTCGATAACGACACGCGCCAGATCGTGGGGAAGCGGCACAACACGCTCGCGCAGGACAACGACCCCTATAACCACGGGGAGACGGCGGCGATCCGCGACGCGGGAAGGCGGGATTTCAGCCGGACGACGCTTTACACGACGTTGAGCCCCTGCGACATCTGCGCGGCGCTCCTGCACATGCGCGGTTTCCACCGCGTCGTCGTCGGCGACGTGACCAACGCCCGCGGCAACGAAGAAATGTTGCGCGCCAAAGGGGTCAAGGTCGATGTTTTGGAGGATCAACTCGGCGTCGCGCTTTACGCGCGATACCGGCGCGAGCGTCCCGAACTGGATGTGGAGGACTGGAAGGGCGTCGCGGGGGTGTGTCGGTTTTAGCGGCGCGTGGCGGCCCGACGTTTTTATCCCCGACAACGCGGGTTATCGAGGCGGGGTTTTGTCGCGCGACGTTTCAGTGGAGCTCGGCGACGGCGTCCGCACCAGTTAGGCGCGCGTGGCAACTCCGCCTCGGCGCGAGGGGAGATTGTCCTGGGCGATGGTCGGTTGACCTTCCGGCGGCGCGTCGACGCTTTCGGCATTCTCGGAGAGGAACATCCTCAACACGACGAGCAAGTCCGCCGCCACGCGCTGCGCGCCGATGTCGCGATAGCCGCGCAGATCGCAAATCATCATGTCGAGCACCTTCGCGTGACCGCGAGCGAGATTGAGCAGGTAGCTCTTCAACAGCACGTGATGACGACGCGCCGGCGTGACGCCCAAAATCAGCTCATCGACATCGAGCCCGGCCAGATCGGCGCAATGTTTGAGTTTGATCATGGCGGTCCTACCCGAAGTTGTGCGCAACAGCGCGCAACATTATGATAGCAGGCCTATTCCGGCGCGTGAGCCCGTGGAAAATACGTAATTGCAACCTCGACTTGCTCGCCATGGAGCTTAAGTCTCGTATTAATTTATTGAATCGCGCGCGGACGTTCCCAGAAAAAATTCGCGCCTCGTTCGCTCGGGACGCGAGAGGCGCCGAGAGAGCATCTCACCAATACGGCGAGGACGGCGCGCCGCGCAAAACCTCGTCGAGCCGCGCCCGCGTCGCCCGCGTCGTGTTTTCGGGCAGGGCGTCCGGCGAAAAAAATCGCGCCTCGGCGATCTCGATATCCGGAACATGCGGGGCGGTCTGGTGGAAATCGCGGACGACGTAAAACGCCACGTGATCGCGGGGCGAGGCGGCGCGGTTGAGATAGACGCCATGCAGCGCCGGAGCGCCCGAGATGACGATGTTGCCTTCCTCTCGCAATTCGCGCGTCAGCGACTCGATGAGCGTTTCGCCGCGCTCGACGCCGCCGCCGGGGAAAAAGAAGCCGGGAACATAGGTGTGGCGCACCAGCAGCACCTTGCCTTCCGCGTCGATGACGAGGCCGCGCACGCCCAGCGTCATGGGGCGCTGGAACAGCGCGCCGAAGGTGATGAGGCGCGTCGCCAGCGGCGAGCGTGATTTTTGCTTGTTCTCGGTCATGCGGCCTGTCGTTGCGGGGATCGACGCAATCTATGGCAAAAACCGGCGCGACACTCTAGAAAGTTTTAACGAGGCCAGGGCCTTTTCCCCTCGACCGATCGGAGCGACGTCGCTTGAAAGCCTTTTCCGAACTCACCGAACGCGAAATCCTGGCGCTGGCCATCACCTCCGAGGAGGAGGACGGCCGCATCTACATGAGTTTCGCCGAGGATCTCGCCGAGCGCTATCCAGCTTCCGCGACGCTGTTCGAGCGGATGTCCAAGGAGGAGAACCGCCACCGCCACATGCTGCTCGAACAGTATCAACAGCGCTTTGGCGAACATCTGCCGCCGATCCGCCGCGAGGACGTGAAGGGATTTTTGCAGCGGCGACCGGTGTGGCTCACCAAGAATTTGTCGCTCGACACCATCCGCAAGCAGGCGGAGACGATGGAGTTCGAGAGCCGCCGCTTTTACGAGAAGGCCCGCGATCAAACGTCCGACGTCGGCGTGCGCAAGCTGCTCGGCGACCTCGCGGCGATGGAAGGCGGCCATGAGCGGATCGCCGAACGCATCGGCGCGGCGACGCTAACGACGAGCGCGGTCGAGGAGGAGGAGCACACCCGGCATCGCATGTTCGTGCTGCAATATGTGCAACCCGGGCTCGCGGGATTGATGGACGGCTCGGTCTCGACCCTGGCGCCGCTGTTCGCGGCGGCCTTCGCGACGCAAGCCAATTGGCCGACCTTTCTCGTCGGGCTCGCGGCGTCGATCGGCGCGGGCATTAGCATGGGCTTCGCGGAGGCGCTGTCCGACGACGGCTCGCTGACCGGGCGCGGCTCGCCGTTCCTGCGTGGCGGCGTGTGTGGGCTGATGACGGCGCTCGGCGGCCTTGGGCACACGCTGCCCTACCTCGTGCCGGATTCGATGCCCAATCACTTTCGCGTCGCGACGAGCATCGCCGGCGTGGTGGTGTTTTTCGAGCTGTGGGCCATCGCCTATGTGCGGGCGCGCTACATGGACACGCCATTTCTTCACGCGGTTTTTCAGATCGTGCTGGGCGGCGCCATCGTGCTGGCCGCCGGCGTGCTGATCGGCGGAGCGTGAACGGCTTGACCTTCCTGCTCGCCCATTTGTCCGACGCGCATATTGGCCCGATACCGCGCCCCAACCTCGCCGAGCTGCTGGGCAAGCGGGTCACGGGCTATGTGAACTGGCTGCGAAAGCGGGCGGCGCAGCACGACATGGCGCGGCTCGCCCGGCTCACGGGCGATTTGCTGGCGCAACGGCCCGATCATATCGCGATGACCGGCGACATCGTGAACATCGGCCTCGAGGGCGAACTAGCGCTGGCGCGGGATTGGCTGAACCGGCTCGGCGCGCCGGGCGAGCTGAGTTTTTCGCCCGGCAATCACGACGCCTACACGCCGTCCTCGCTGCCCATGTTGAGCGACAGCTTCGCGCCGTGGACGAGCAGTGACGATGGCGAGCCCGGCTTTCCCTATTTGCGCCGACGCGCGGGCGTCGCGCTGATCGGCCTTTCATCCGGCGTGCCGACGGCGCCGTTCGTCGCCTCCGGGCGGTTGGGGCCGGAGCAACGCGCGCGGCTGGAGCTGTTGCTGGAGCAAACCGAGGCGGAGGGGCTGGCGCGCGTCGTGCTGCTGCATCATCCCCCGCATCGCGGCGGCGCGCGGGCGCTACGCGGGCTGGAGGACGCCGGCGACTTCGAGGCGATCATCGCGCGCCGCGGCGCCGAGCTGGTGCTGCACGGCCACAACCACAAGCAAAGCCTGCATCGCTTGGCCGGTCCGCGCGGAGCCGTGCCGGTGGTGGGCGTCGCGTCGGCCTCGGCCCGCGCGGAAACGCATCGACCGGGCGCCGCCTATCATCTGTTCACGATTTTCCGCGAGGGCGGCGAAGCGCGCATCGAGGGCAGGGCGCGCGGCTTCGACGAGACCAGCGGCGAAATCGTCGATCAGGGCGCGATTGATTTACGGCGAGTTTAGTCGGTGAGCACGACGCGCCGCCGCAGCGGTTGCAACGGACGGGCGTTCATCGGAAAAAGTTTCTTGAAAATGTCGATATCGCCGGGTCCAACGCCGACCGGGGCGGCGAAGACATACCAGTTCACCACTTCCGAGCAGGGCGGCGTCGTGAGCGAGCCCTCATAGCGATAGAAATGGCGCTCGGCTGGCAAAAGCGTGGAGGCGTCGATCGGCTGTTTCAGCTCGGCTTCGCCTTCCGCTTTCGGCGCGGCCGCCATCACGGACGCGAAGGCGCCGTTGTTCATGGCGCCAGGCTCCATCATGACGCCGAGCACCAGCAATTCGCCGCCCGCCTCGGCGTGCACGAAATGGGCCTCCATGGCCGCGCGCTTGCCGTCGACGGCATGTTCGCTGGGCGTGTGGAAATGAAACTGCTTGAATTCGAACTTGCGGTTTTCCGCGGTCGCGAAGCTTCCCGGCGCCGCGTTGGCCTGGATTGTGTGGCCGTTGTTGACGATTTTGAACGCCTGCGGTTTCCACGAAAGCGCCGGCGCGTGAATGTCGGCCTTTATGGCGCCGACGAGGTCAACCGGCGATTGTTCGCCGCCGATCGCGCAAGCCTTGGCCGCTGGGTCGTGTTCGCCCCAGTTCCGAACGTCGTCGTAGCTCCAGTGGGCGCCCTCGGCCTTGGCGGCGGCGGCGGCGCAAAGCGGGCAGGAGACCAAGCCCGCCAACAGGGATCTTCGCGTGAGCGCCACCATGCCGTCCCTTCGATTCGTCGCTACCCGTGGTTGCGATACAACCACAGGCCCAACAGGGCGAGCAAGCCAAAGAAGGTCACGGAGCCCATGAGCTCGATCACAAACAGGAAAATCCGCCAGGCTCGGGGCGACAGGGCGGTTTCCGTGGCGGCGGCGGCCGGCGCCGCGGCGCCGACGGCGGCTCTCGCCGCGCCAGCCGCTCCCGGTCCCGGGCTGGCGTAATCGGCCGCGAGCGCCTTCTCCCTTTCGATCAAGCGATGGGCGATGTAGGCGGTGATCGCCTCGACCAGCGGCTCGGTCTTGTCGGATTCGCAGATTTTTATGCGTCCGTGCCGCGTATCCTGGAGAAAGCGATAGGTGCGCCGGTCGTCGCCGAGTTCGACAAAGCCGATCTGATCGATGAACAATCGCGGGCGCTCGCCCGGCGACACCGCCGCGTCGAACATGTCGCAGTCGTCCGGCAATTGCGCCAGCACCGGATCGAGCTGCTCGCGAAGAATTTCCAGCCGGGCGATCTCGGCCTTGCGCAGATCCTCGATGACGCCGGATTGCGCGGCGTTGTCCATGCGGGCGCGGCGCAGCGCGACCGCGAGGCTGTTGATGCGTTGTTCGAGATTTTGGGCGGCGCGCGGCGCGCGCGGCAGGCTCCCGCCCGCGGGGTCCGGTTTCCCTTTCGCGGCGCCGATTCGCGGGGTGTCCAAGGGAGACATGCCGTCGCGTCCGGTATCGTCCATGTCGGCCACTTTTGTTTACTCACAAAACACGCGCGAACTTACGCTTTTTTTACTATAGACGTTTCCCTCGCCGCTGCGAAGGGCCCCGCCCGGCGGCGCCTCGCCCAGCCGCGAAGGCTCGACTTTTCCCGCGCCTTCGGGCAAGGATCTCTTAAAATCGCCCTTGATTCCGTTCATGGCGACAATGCGTCCGGCGCGAATCGGGCGCTCCGAGGGAACAGCATGGCCATTATCGACATCGGAACCAATTCCAAGAGCCGCCACCTTGAGCGCATGCTCGTCGGCTCCGGGCTGTTGGCGGCCGCCGTGGTCGAGACATCCGGTGGTCAAGCGGCCATCGCGGGCGCGCTGGCGGTCTTCGCGCTCTTTCTGTTGTCGATGCGCCGCGGAGTTCGAGCCGCCCTTTCGCGCCAGCCAGGGCGTGTTGGCGGCGGTCGATTTCCTGGCGGTGGCGGCGTTTGGGGCCTTGAGCGACCCGTCTGGCGTGTTGTGGCGGGCGCCGACGTCGCTCGACGGAATCTTCGCGCTCACCCCGGGCGGCGCGGGCGCGGCGGCGTTTCTTTATTTGATCGGCTCCGTTGGGCTGACCGGACGGTCGCCCCTGGCGATTCGCGCCGCGCTGTTCACGCTGCCGTTTTTGTTTTGTCTGCTGATCGCGCTGGGTTCGCCGGTGGGCGCGGAGCTTGGGCGCATGGCGCTGCTTGGCCAGGATGCGCCGGAACTGGCGAAGGTCATCGCGGGCCGCGTTTTCGTGCTGTTTCTCGTCAACGAGGCTGTCGTGGTGGGCGCCCCGCTCGCGCTGGGACGTTTTTTGCCGCGCGAATGGCGTCCGCACGGCGTGCTGTTTCTCTCCGCCGTGTTCGCCTCCGTCACACCTTATATCGCCAGCGCCGTTTCGGCCTATGTCGCGCCTCACGCGCCGGCGCCGATCGCGCAGATCGCGGCGACTTTGGCGTCCGCCGCCGCGCAAGCCGGTCTCTGGGGCGAGACCTATCTCGTGACGCAATCGCTGGCGGGTCTGTTGCGCGGATCGGCGTCGTTGTCGGTCATCGTCTACGGCGACTGGAAGAGCGGCGCCGAAAAGGGCTTTGTCTATGGCCTGGTGTTCATGGGGCTGCTGCTCGGCGCCAATCTGATTCTTGGCTTTCCGCCCGCCGTCTGGGTGATCGTCGCCTCGGGGCCGCTCGGCGCGGCCATTCTGGGCGCGGCGCTCTATCCGCTGGCGCGGACCCTCGTCGAGAGCACCGACTCGACGCCGCCGTTTTTTGGCCGGCTGGAGGCCGCCTATCACCGAAACTCGAATTTCGCCCGCGGCGTCGTGGCTGGACTGGGCGCCTGGCTGGCGATTTACATCGATCTGCCGGGAGCCGGCGGGCTTGAGAGGTTCTTGTTCGGCGGCATGGTGGGCGTTTTGGTGTTCGCCGGCGTCGACGTCGCGCTGGATGCGTTCGAGCTGCGCGAGGAGCGCCGGCAACATTTGCGTAGCTGGCGCGTTTACACGCTCGGCGCGCTGCTCGGCGGCTTGGTCGCGGGGGCGATAGCCTGGTATCTCGACAAGGGCCAACTGGCCACCATCGTCTCCAAGTTTTATGCCTATGTGTCGCTCGACTATCGCGCCGACGGACGCCCGGTGAACGCCTACATTATCCGGCCGCTGTTCTCGAAATGGGGCGCGACGGATCTCGGCATGGCCGACGGCGGCGCGCGCGTGTTCTACGACGAATCCCTGTCGGGCGTCATTCAATGGGTGTTCGCGGCGCCGCTGTTTTCGATCAATCTGTTTTTCCTGACGGCGCTGATTCAGCGCAGCCTGAAGCCGCTGCGCCAGCTCGCCAGTTTCGAAGGGCTTGATCTCCTGATCGAAAACGCCGTGCGCGTGTTGCGCTGGGGCCTGTGGATGGCCCCGGTGATCTATTCCTTCCTGAAGGCCGCGCCCGATCCCACCTGGTACAATCAGGACGGACTGGTGCGCACGGCGGTCGCGACCTGGATGAATTCCGTCCTGCCCGACAATCAGTTCAGGCAGTGGAGTCTCGATATTTTCACGGCGCTGTTGGCGTTCGACGGACTGCGCATCCTGATCTGGTTCGACCACATGGGGCTGCGCGTCGCGACCTTGGTCAATCTGTCGTTCATCGGCGGCGATATCGCCGACGAGAAGGCGGCGCGCTTCCTCGGCAAGGCGCAGATCAGCCGGGCCATTCCCGAGGGCATTCGGCGCTTCGGCACCTGGGCGCCGTTGCTCCTGCCGTTTTATATCCCGCGCGGCGCGGAGTGGGACAAGGCGTGGAGCGGCGCCGAGCAAATGACCCATGTGGCGCCGCCGTCCTATCTCTATCTGGTCAGCGGCTATCTCATTTATGTTGGCGTCCTGGCGCTGGCGTTGATCATCTTCTTGCTCATGCAGCTCGCCCGCGCCGGCAAATTGCCGATAAGCGGCGTCACCGGCGCCGGCGGCGCGCCGGGCTCGCGCCCGATGTGTCTCGCCAACGGGCTGATGACCTGCGAATGGTTCGAGGACGGGCAGGGCGCGACCCGAGTCGAGGGCGTGGCGCGCGGCGGGCCGCCGATCGATCTGACCCGGCGGCCCATGGATCACGCCCATCCGCGCGGGCGTTTCCTGTTTTTGCGCGAGGACGGCGGCCCGTTATGGTCGCTTGGCGACGCGCCGACCTGCGACACCGGGGCCAAGGCGAAGCTGACCAACGAGGGCGACAATCATCTGTTTTTCAAGTGTCGCCAACAGAGTTTCGATGTCGAGGCGCGCATCTCGCTTTCCTCCAGCGAGGCGGTGGAAACGGCGCGGCTCAAGCTGATTAATCTCGAAGATCGTCCGCGCAAGATCACATTGGCGTCGCTGCGCGAATGGGTCTTGAACGAAACCGGCGTCGAACAGCGCGACCCCGCCTATAACGCCATTCACATCGGCACCTGGTTCGTGCGCTCGCTCGGCGCCGTGTTCGCGCAAAACCGCCTGCTCAAGGGCGGCGCGCGCCGTCGCGCCGACCGGCGCCTTTCCCCGGAAGTCGGCTTTCACGCGATTGGCGCCGCGCCCGGCACGACGATCACGCTCAAGGGCTACGAGGATGTGAAGTCGCGCTTTTATGGCCTGGGGCCGACCAACGCGCCCGACAGCCTGGTGGGGCTCGGCGCCCCGCGCGATCCCGGCGACGAGGGCCTGCTGTATGGCTTCGAACCCTGCGCCAGTCTCAATGTGGAAATCGACGTGCCGGCCGGCGGCGTGGCGGAAGTCATCATTCTCGACGGTTGGGCGCGCGACATGGGCGTCGCGACCGAGACGGTCGCGCGCTGTCTCGGCATGGCGCCGGTCGCGCCGGCGATTCTCGACGCGGCGCTGTCGCGACACCGCAAAATACTGGCGCCGCCGACGCCGGCCGAGCATCGCTTCACTTTCTCGGCCGACGGGCGCGGCCTGGTCACGACGCACGGCACGCCGCGTCCGTTCGCCCATGTCATCGCCAATTCGCTGGGCCTTGGCGCGGTGCTGACCAACGACGGCGACATATTTTCGTTCAGCGGCAATTCGCGGCTCAACAGCTTCACGCCATTTCGTCTCGGCGAAGGCCGCATGGCGCCGGCGGGACAGGCAATCTACGTTTACGATCTTGCACGCAAGGACGCTTTTTCCGCGACGTTCGTGCCGCTGCGGCGACGCGACGCCGAATATGACGTGACCTTCGCGCCGGGCGTCGCGACGTTCAGATCGCGACGCGACGGCCTCGAACTGGAGCTGACCGTCTTCGTCGCGAAATCCTTGCCCATCGAATTCAAGCTGTTGCGAATTCGCAACAACTGCGATCACGAGCGCTTGCTCGAGATCGTGCCGATGCTGGAGATCGTGCTTGCGGAGACGCCCAGCGACAGTCTGGGCTCGATCGAGACCGCGGCCGACGACGATCTCAAGGCGCTGTATTTCCGCAATCCGCGCAATGATTTCGTCAAGGGTTGGGCGTTCGCGACGACCTCGCTCGACGCGGAGTTCGCGGAGACCTCGCGGCGGCGCTTTTTGGGGCACGAAAGCCGCGATCCCGCGTTGCCGTATATGGTCGAGCACGGCCATCCCGACGCCGGCGCGCCCGCGCACGAGCGCAAGGTCGCCGCTTTCTGCGGCTCCATCGACGTCGTGGCCGGCGGCGAGGCGCTGGTGGTGCTCGCGCATGGCCAAACCGGCTCCCTGGAGGACGCTAAACGGATGGCGGCGATGGCGCGCGATCCGGCGTTCGCTCGGGCCGCGCTCGAAGAGAGCCGCGCCGCCTGGGACGCGGAAACCTCGGTGCTGCGCGTAAAAACCAACCGGCCCGAGTTCGATCGCATGGTCAACGACTGGCTGCCGTATCAGTTGCTTGCGTCGCGGCTTTGGGGTCGCACCGGCCCCGCGCAACGCTCGGGCGCGACCGGCTACCGCGACCAATTGCAGGACGTCATCCCGCTCATCTTCCTCAGCCCCCAGCGCGCGCGCGCGCAAATCCTGCTGCACGCCGCGCATCAATTCTTCGAGGGCGACGCGGTGAAGTGGTGGCACCGGGCGCCAAATGGCGGGACCGGTCTAGGCGACCGCACCCACGCCTCCGACCCGCACCTCTGGCTTCCCTATGTCGCGCTGCGTTATGTCAAGGGAACCGGCGACATGGCGATCCTCGATTGCGTCGAGCCCTTCCTCGAGGCGCCGCCGGTGCCGAAGGATCGCGAGGGCGAGGCGACGGTGCCGCTCACCTCGCGCGACAAGGACACGCTGCTCGGCCATTGCGCGCGCGCGATCGACTACACGCTGGCGCGTTTCGGCGCCCACGGGCTGCCTCTGATGGGCACGGGCGACTGGGACGACGGCATGGACCACGTGGGCGCCGGCGGCCGCGGCGAAAGCGCGTGGATGGGATTCTTCCTGCATGGAATTCTTATCGACATCGCGCCCCTGTTCGAGGCGAAGGGCGACGCCCGGCGCGCCGCTCGGTATCGCGACGAAGCGACGAAGCTACGGGCGGCGCTCGCCCAATGCTGGCGCGGCGACCGGTATTTGCGCGCCTTCGCCGACGATGGGAGCGAACTCGCGCCGATGAGCGCGATGACCGCTTCCTGGCCGGTTCTCTCCGGCGCCGTCGACGCGGCGCGTGGGCGCGAGACGATCGAAAACGCGCTAAGAATCCTGGCGCGACCAGACCGGATTCTGCTGGTCACGCCGGCCTACAACGAACATTCGAGGCCGTATCCTGGCCGCAGCGCGGAATATCCGCCGGGCGTGCGCGAGAACGGCGGCCAGTATTCGCACGGCGTCTCCTGGTTCGTGGACGCGCTCTCCAGACTCGCCGCCGAGGCGAGGGCGGCGGGCGACGCGGCCGCGGCGGCGGAGCTCTTCGCCAGGGCCTATCAAAGCTGGGTGGCGATTTCGCCGCTGTCCAAGTTAACGACGCCGGAGCAGGCGGACATCTACGGGTTGCCCCCGCATCAGCAGCCAGCCGACGTTTACGAGGGCGACGGCTACGAGGGACGCGGCGGCTGGGCCTGGTACACCGGCTCGGCGGCCCGCATGATGTCGGCGGCCTATGAGCTGCTCGGCCTGGAGCTGGAAAACGGCGAGCTGCGGCCGCGCCCCGACGCCTTCGAGCCGAAGGGCGATCTGAAGCTCGAAAGCGTCACCTATCGCGGCAAGACTTTCGCGTCGGATGGGAGCATAACGGAAACGTAAGCCGAACATACACGAACGGTCTGCCCGCCATGATTGCACACGCGGCAAGTTTCTCTAATGTACACACATTGAAACGCATATATGCGTCATGTGTTGAGAGAACCCGTGTCGAAAGGCGTCCAAACCCTATTCGCGTTGATCGCGGCTCTCTCCGCCTCGCCGGCGCGCGCTGGCGCGCTGCTGTTGCCCGAAGGCCAGGGGCAACTCATCGTCACCACGACCTTCGCCGACGCGCGCAACGCCTATGACTCCAGCGGTAGGTTGATCAAAACGCCTTCGTATCGCAAATTCGAGGTCGCCGGCTATGTCGAATATGGCGCGGCCGACTGGCTGACCGTGGTGGGGCAGGGCGGCGCGATGGATTTCCATGGCTCGAACGCCACGCCATCCGTCCTCCCCTCGCCGACGCCGGATTACCGCGGACTGGGGATCGGTTCGATCGGCGCGCGCACGCGCCTTGGGGAATGGGGCGGTTTTTATTTCTCGCTGGAAGCCAGCGTCCGCGGCGCCTCGCATGCCGCCGAAACCTATCTCGACATGCGCGACGCCGTGCAATTCGACGCGCGGCTGCAAATGTTCCACGCGCTGGATTTTTGGGGTCTGCCGGGGTTTCTCGACGCGCAACTCGGCTATCGGACCCGCGGCCAGAACGGCGACGAGGCGCGCGGCGATTTGACCCTGGGCGTGCGCCCGCGCCCCGACGTGATGGTCATGGCGCAAAGTTTCACGGCCATCTCTCCGTGGCCCGGCGCGGCGAACCATGTCGCCGCGCAAAAGTTTCAGCTCAGCGGCGTATACGACCTGAACAAAACCTTTTCGCTGCAATTGGGACTCGTGCTGGCTCCGTTTGGCGTCAACTCTCCCGCCGAGCGAGGCGTCACCAGCGCGGTATGGGCGCGCTTCTAAAAACGATTTTAGAACCGCGTCGTCAGTTGCGTGAGCCAGGCCGGCGAAGCCTCGACGAGACGCGTTTCGACGTCCTTATCGAGTTCCGAAACGATCAGCGCGCCGATCACGATCAGCAGCGCGCCTAGTCCCTGCTTGGCGCGCTTGCCGGCGCCGAGCAGAGTGTCGCGCCAGCTCGACATAAGCCGTCGCGAGAGCGTTCCAAGCAGCAACAACGGGGCGGCCGCGCCAATTCCGAACGCCGCCATCGTCATGGCGACCTGCTCGAGGTTTTCGCCGCGCGCCGCCAGCACCGACGCGGCGCCGAGCGTCGGCCCGACGCAAGGAACTCCAGACCGCGCCGAGACCAACCCCCAGGCCAAATTGTCCAAGCGCGCCGGACATGGGAAAGCCCCGAAACGCGCCGTCGATCCTGTTGCTGAGCGGACCCGCGGCGGCGGCGACGCGCGCCTGCAACGTGGGCGCGAGCAGAATGATCCCGACGACGATCATCAAACCCGCCGCGACGACGCGAAACACGTCGCCATCCAGTCCGATCGCGAAGCCGATGGTCGCGACGAAAATGCCAATGGAGATGAAGGAGATCGCCACGCCGAGCGCCAGCAGCGCCGGTCCAAACCTGTGTTGGGCCGCCGCCGCGCCGAGCACCAGGGGCAGCAAGGGCAACACGCAGGGCGAGAGAATCGAGAGCACCCCCGCGAGCAGGGCGAGACCAATCGCGCCGAGGCCCATGTATCGCTCCCTATAACACCTTGTCGAGTAGCGCGGCGATCGCCGCGGCGTCGGTTTCGCCGACCGAGCGGCCGGTCTCCGCCTCGCCCTTGAAGACGATCAAAGTGCTTTGCCGCGTCGCCTTGAGCGCGCGCACGGCGTCCTTTTGGCTGTCGAAATCCACGCGAAACACCTTTAGCTTGGCGAATTTTGGGGCGTCCTCGAGCTTCTCGAGAATGGGCCGCTGCGCCTTGCAGGTCGGGCACCAGGACGCGAAAATATCCACGAGAATCGGGTCGCCGGCGGTTTGCGCGGCCTTGAACGCATCCGGCGTGAAGGGCGCCTTCTCGGCGGCGAAAACGGGCGGGGCCGCCGCGAGGCAGAGGGCGGCGACGAGCAACGCGCGGCGTGTCGGCATGAAATCATGTCTCCGTGATGGGGCCGAGGGTCCCGCCTTCATGAATTGCGATTGCGGCGCGAGCGCGACCGCTATTCGCTCTCGCGCCATTGAGATAAGTAACAATCGGATCGGACGAAAGCAGCATAATGCGCGAAACCTTTGGAATCATTCTTGCCGGCGGGCGGGCGCGTCGGCTCGGCGGCGTCGACAAGGGGATGATCGCGGTTGGGGGCGAGCCGATCATCTCGCGTCTCGCGCGGCGGCTTGGCCCCCAATGCGCCGGACTCGCGCTGAACGCCAACGGCGATCCCACGCGGCTCGCGGCCATCGGTCTCCCCGTGGTTGGCGACGACATCGCGGGCTTCGCTGGACCACTCGCCGGCGTGCTCGCGGGCCTGGATTATGTCGCGGCGCATTTCGCGGATATTTCCCATGTCGTGACCGTTCCCGGCGACACGCCGTTCATTCCACGCGATCTCGTGGCGCGGCTGGAGCAAGGCCGCGCGCAAGCCGGCGCCGACATCGCTGTCGCGCGCTCGGGCGACCGCGCCCATCACGCCGTCGCGCTGTGGCCCGTGGCGTCGCGCGGCGCGTTGCGGCGGGCGCTGGTGGAGGAGGATTTACGCAAGGTTTCGGAATTCATCGCGAGGTTTGAATCCGTCGTCGTGGATTGGCCAACGGAGCCGTTCGACCCCTTCTTCAACGTCAACCGTCCCGAGGATGTGGAGGCGGCCGCGGCGATGGCGCGGGCGGCCGCGGACTAGGTGGTCGCCATGAAATGCCGACGCGCCAGGGCGATGTCGGAACGCGAGGGCAGCCCCGCCTCATTGCCGAGATGTTGCACCTTGTGCGCCGAGGCGGCGCTGGCGAACTCGAAATGTTCGCGCCACGGCGCGGTCGGGGCGTCGAGATACGACGCGCAATAGGCGCCGTGGAAAACGTCGCCCGCGCCCGAGGTGTCGACGACCTTTTCCGCGGGCACGCGAAACGCCGGCAGGCTTTGAATCTCGCCGCCGGCTTCTTGCCAAAGCAGCCCTTTGTCGCCATTGGTCACGCCGCCGACGCGACAGCCTTTTGCCTTGAGAAACGCCAGCATCTCCAATTCCGAGAGCTGCATTTGGCGGCACAGGTCCATGGCGACGATGGCGATGTCGACAAACTCCAGCAGCTCCATCATGCCCGGACGCATCGCGCCGCCGTCGAGCGACACCAGCACGCCCTTCTCGCGCGCCGCCTTGGCGTAATGCAGCGCCGCGTCGCCCATGTGGCCATCGAGGTGCAGCAGCTTGGCGCTCGACAGATCGAGGCGAGGGAACGACTGGAGGTAGTGGTCGTCGCGGGCGCGGAGAATGGCGCGCTCGCCATGTTGCGGAAACACGAAGGACAGCGAGCTGCGCGCGACGCGGCGCGAGTGGACGCGCAGCCCATAGGTCGCCGCCATGTCCATGAACATGTGTCCAAGCCAGTCGCGCGCGACGGGGATCAGCAGATCGGGGGCGTGTCCGAGCTTGGCGCAGGCGAAGGCCGCCGTCGCCGAATTGCCGCCGAACGAGACCGCGTAATCCTTGGCGACGGTCTTTTCATCGCCATGGGGCAGCGCGTCCGCGAGCATGCTGACGTCGATATAGGCGTGTCCAATGAACAGCGCGTCCATGGGTTCGCTCCGCTGTGCGTCGTGTTTTCGGGATTAGATCGAGAAGCTGACGCCGCACCCGCAGGACGACGCGGCGTTGGGATTTTCGACGCGAAAAGCCTGGCCCATCAGATCGTCGACGAAATCGATGCGCGCGCCCTGCAAATACGCCAGCGAGGTTTCGTCGACGACGAGCCGCGCGCCCTCCCGTTCGACCAACAGGTCGCTGGCGCCCGGCGCGGGCTCCACCGTGAAGGAATATTTGAAGCCGGAGCAACCGCCCCCATCGACGCCGACGCGAAACACCGCGCCCGGGGCCTCGCCAGCGAGAATGCCGGCGATTCTATGCGCGGCGCCATCGCTGAGTTCGACCTGGCTCGTCGGTTGTGCGCTGCTCATCAAGTTTCGTCCTGTTCCATCGGCGTCGCCGCGCTTGAAGTTCTTGCGGTCGCCGCGCGACGCGCGTTAATCAAGACTATCATAGGCGCGCCTCGATGGCCTTTCAATGACGGGAGTTTTGCTTGGCTGTCCGCTCGCCCCTGGCGCCTTACGCCTGCGACGCGACGCGGTCGCGCGGGCGGCTGATCGAGGAGGCGCCGTCGCGCACCCGCAGCGAATTTCAACGCGACCGCGACCGCATCCTGCACTCCACGGCGTTTCGCCGCCTCGCTCATAAGACGCAGGTGTTTGTTCCGCTCGACGGCGATCATTTTCGTACGCGGCTGACCCACACGATCGAGGTTGGGCAAATCGCCCGGGCCTTGGCGCGCGCTCTGGCGCTCGACGAAGATCTCGCCGAGGCGGTGGCGCTGGCCCATGATCTCGGCCACACGCCCTTTGGCCACGCCGGCGAGGGCGCGCTGATGGAATGCATGCGCGATCACGGCGGTTTCGACCACAACGCGCAGGCCTTGCGCGTCGTGACGAAGCTGGAGCGCCGTTACGCGCGTTATGACGGGCTCGACCTCACCTGGGAAACGCTCGAAGGGCTCGTCAAACATAACGGGCCGCTATCGGGACGCATCGATTCCTATATTCTGCAATTCGACGCGGCGTTTCCGCTGGAGCTGTCGCTTTTCGCCGGCGCGGAGGCGCAGGCGGCGGCCGTCGCCGACGATATCGCCTACAACGCGCACGACATCGACGACGGGCTGCGCGCCGGGTTGTTCGAACTTGACGACATCTCCCGCGTCGGGTTCATCAACGAGCTGCTGGAGGAAATCGCCAGCCTTTATCCAGGGCTTGAACGCCAGAGGGTCATTCACGAGCTGACGCGCCGCGTGATCACCCGTTTCGTCGAGGACGCCATCGACGAGTCGCATGCGCGGCTGGAGCGCGCCGCGCCCGGGAGCGCCGCCGAGATTCGCGCCGCGGGCGCGCCGCTTGTGGGACTTTCGCCCGCCATGGCCGGCGCCGAGCGCGAGGTGAAGGCGTTTTTGTTCCGGCGCATGTATCGCCATGCCAAGGTCATGGGCGTCTGGGAGCAGGCGCGCGAGGCGATCTCGTTCCTGTTTTCGGCCTTCATGGCGGACCTTGGCTTGATGCCGCGCGAATGGGCCGAGCTCGCCGCCGCCGGCGCGGCGGATGCGCGCGCGCGCGTCGTCGCGGACTATATCGCGGGCATGACCGATCGATATGCGCTCGGCGAATATCGACGCTTGTCGGGCAGGGCGGTCGAGATGTGAGGCCGCGTCAGGCATAGACCTCCGCGCGCGCGGGCGTCGTTTGCTCCGCGCTTTGTCTCACGGCAAGGCTGGCAAGCGCGATCGCGACGGCCGCGACCACGCCGCCGACCGCCATGTCGATGAAATGATGGCCGCCGTCCGCCGGTATGGACAGGAAGACCGGAATGGAGACCGCCGCCGTCAACGGCCCGGCCCAGGGCACCCGCCGCAGCGCGTGCACGGTCAGAATGGCCATCACCGTATGAAACGACGGGCATCCGATGAGCCCGGTCAGTTGGTCAAACCTCAATTGCGGCACAACGCCGGAGTGCAGCGCCATCAGCTCCAGCGCGTCCTGTTTCGACATCGCGAGCACGAAATCGGGTTGCGCCATGCCCTGGGCGTAGTGGTAGGGCAACGCGCCAAAACTTGGAAAAAGACACCACGCGCCGATGGTGATGATCGCCGAGATCATGAAGGCGAGCGAGAGTTGATCGAGCTGCTCGAAGCGGCGCGTGAAACCCAGCAGGAGTATCGCGGCGACGATTTGGATCGTCGAGGAATTATAGGCCAGCGTGGTTATTCGCGCGACGACGGGGTTGGATTTGAGCCAAGCGACATAGGCCCACCAGTCCAGCCCCACGGCGTGATCGGCGCTGGCCAGAAGCGCGTCGTTCAATGGACGATGCAAGGTGAGCCCAAGATAATTCAGGAGCGCCGCGCAGTTGGAAAAAAGCAGCACTTGCGACAGCGCGAAGCAGGACGCGGCTATGCCCTCGTCGCGGCCCAAGGCGCGATAGGCGACTCCGACCGCGCCGACCATGGTGATGAGCAGCATCGGCAGGGCGAAGGTCGCGGGCGCGATCGTGATCGGGGTGAAGGGCTGGCAGAGCGCCAACACCGTCATGCAGACGCCAAGGAGAGATAGTCGGAATCGGTCCGATGGCGTCAAGAAGCGAATCACTGAACAAGCTCCCCATTGGATCGCACGTCCAACAGGGAAGCTTACATTCAAAAAGTTCCGGTTAACGCGGCTCGCGGCGCTCCGAATATTTTATGTTTATATGTCCGTCCCAAAGGTCCGCGGCGAAAGATCTCAATGCATTCCCGGAGACAGCTTGACGCCCCGTCGTTCCGAATAAACGTAGGAGATCAGCGCCGTCATCTTGGGATCGTCGGCGGCCAGCGGCTTGCCCTCGAGCGGGTTCTTTAAGCACCAGTTCACCATCTCGAACAATTGCGCGACCTTGCCCAATTGTTTTTGGAATTTCGGATAGGTCTCGGGGTGCGTGTTGGCGGCGTTGGGATGGCATTGCCCGCAGGCGACGCCATTCGTTCCAAGAGCGCCGTCGGTCCACAAGGCGCGACCCTGGGTCGCCACGGCTTGAAATTCCTTTTGCCAGCGTTCGGTGTCGGTCTTCGCGAATTCGTCGGCGCGCGCGGTCGGCGCGGCCAATGTAATAGCGACAACAAGGGCGGCGAAGGTGAGGCGCATCGTCGGCTCCTGATCAATAATGGGTTTGCGGTGGGCGGCGATGGGTCGGGTCTTGGAAGGCGAGATCGACGGGCTTTCCCTGTTTGGGGTCGAACGCGACGGTGCGCGGCTCGTTGTCCCATAGTTGATAGCGCGCCGTGACTCGGCCCGAGTTCACGTCGATCAACTGCCAGCCGGTCGCGTCGCGCTCGAAGAAGGGGTCGCCGCGATTCATCGGCACGGTCAGCACCGGGATATGGCTCTCCGCCAGCGCGTAACTCTGCGGGTAGGGCCATGGCCAGGCCGTCGCCATCACCGAATTGAAGGAGATGTTGCCGATCTGGTTGTACCTGAATCTGATGCACATGGCCGTAAATCACATTGACGGATTTGAATGGCTGCAACAGCGCCTGCACCTGTTCGGCGTCGTCGGTCCAGAAGTTCCAGCCCTTGTAAATTTTTTGCAGCGGTGAATGCGAGAACACGACGATCGGCGTGTCGTGACTGATCTTGGATAGGTCTTCGCGCAGCCACTCGCGCTGCTTTTCGCCGACCATGAACGGCGAACTGTTGGGGTTGTCGAGCCCCGCCATTTCCGACATGCGTTGCTCGGCGGTCGGCCAGCGATGGAACGTCCATTCGTCGAACGTCAGAATGGAGTTCAGTACAACGAAATGCACGCCCTTGTGATCGAAGCTGTAGTGCTGCGCTCCGTAAAGCTTGCTCCAGTAATCGCCCAGATCGAGGTAATAATCGTGCTCTCCCATGACGCAGTGCAGCTTCGAGGAGAGATGTGAGAGGATCTCGGCGCCGTGGTCCAGTTCGTCCTTCTTGCCAAGCTGCGCCAGATCGCCGCCGAACATCACGAAATCCAACTCCGGCTTCACCAGATTGGCTTCCGCCACCGCGCGCTTCAATCCCATGTCCCAGTTGCGGACGAAGCTCGCCCCCTTGATCTGCTGGATATGGGCGTCGGAGATATAGGTGAAGGTGAAGTCGTCGCGCGTGCCGCCGAACGCCAGTCGCACCATGCTAATGGGCAGCGTCGTCACCGTTCCGACGGCGCCCGCCAGGCCAGCGGCCATCACGCTGCGTCTCGTGATCAGTTTGCTCATGGGTTTGATCCTCCCGCTCCCGCGTTTGGCTCGCGGCGCATCTTCTTGCTTGTCGAATGATCTGTCCATACGCGACGTCCCGTCATGGCGTCGCGTCGCTTTCCTTTGTCTTGGCGGCGACGTAGGCCGGACTCGTCAAGGTTTGCATGAAGGCGACAAGATCGTCCATTTGTTGCTCGGTCAGATTGAGCGGACGAATTCCGCCGGAGAGGTAGGGATTGACCGATGGATCGCCGGCGCTCTTGCCGCCGTCGTTGTAATGCTTGACGACGTCCTTCAGCGTCTTGAGCGAGCCGTCGTGCATATACGGCGGCGTGACCGCGATATTGCGCAGCGTCGACGTCTTGAACGCGCCGATCTCGTCGAAACGCGTCGTGACCGCGAAGCGCCCGAGATCGGAAACCTTGGGGTCGGAGAGGACCGCTATGTCCACCGAGACGCCGGCGGCCTTGGCCTTGAGGAATTCGGCGGCGAAGCGCGGCACGTCCGCCTGGATCTTGTTGATGCCCACGCCGATGTTGTGGAAGCGGTTGTCGGTAAAAAGGGCCTGGTCCTGCTCGATCACGTGGCATGAGTTGCAGCGCGCCTGACCGACGAACAGGTCGAAACCGCGCTTGGCGGCGTCGCTGATCGCGCCATCCTCGTGATTGAAGCGCCAATGGTCGAATGGCGAATCGCCCGAAATCAGCGTGCGCTCGTAACTGGCGATGGCCTTTTTGACATGATCCGCCGTGACCGCGGCGCCGGTTACGTGAAAGACGTTCTTGAACGCCGCGACATAGGCTGGATCCTCGCGCACGATCTTGATGATCGGTTCAAGGTTCGGCAGCCCCATCTCAATGGGATTGACGGGCGGATTTTGCGACTGGTCCTCGAGCGACACGGACCGTCCGTCCCAGAACAACAAATGGAAATAGGCGGCGTTGAGCACGGTGGGCGCGTTGCGCGTGCCAAACTGCCCGCCAACGCCGCGCGAGGTCTTGCGGGGACCATCGGTGAACGCCTTCTCATTGGCGTGGCAGGTGCTGCAACTCACCGTCCCGTCGCTGGAAAAGCGGGCGTCGTGGAATAGCTTGTCGCCCAACGCGATTTTCTCGGGCGATTGCGGATTGTCGGCGGGAATCGGCACGGGCGGCAAACCGAGCGGCTCGGCCTTGCAGAGACTGGTTGAGCCGGCGCTAAAGCCGGCCAGCGCCAGGATAAGCGCTCCAATTCGCATGCGCTTGGTCATCTTCGCCCCTCCGCTCCTCGACCGCGGGCGGATTGCTCCGCCTCTTTTCGTTTCTCGTTACATACGCCTATCTTATCTTGTCGCTTAAACGCGAGCGTCAATATCCTGCCTTGCTTTCGGTTGGCTGGCAAGCATTGATCATGGCGCTCGACAACGTCGATAAGCAAGCGGACAACTGGCTTTGCGCGTAATTGTGCGACGCAATATATTCATCGAAATGATAACTTTTAGTCACGTGGCGTTGGCGTCGATCCGCGCCGCCGTGGCAAGCATCGCCGTCCAGGGCGCGGCGGCCGAGCCTAAGTCTTATTGAACTGTATTTTATGGAAAACATTTGTTCTTATGGCGTATGCTTGGCTTTGCCGCCGAACGCTCCACGTGATACATGGCAGCCGCTGCGGCCGCGCTTCGCGACGCACGCGGAATCGCATCCGCGAAAAGTTTCTGGGAGCAACAGATGTCACGAACATGGGTCGGCGCGCTTGGCGCGCTTTGTCTCTTTCCGCTCGCCGCCTTCGCGGGGGATCTTCAGCAGGACGCGGCGGCCGTCTTCAAGCCGATCGATTCGTCCACCATCGCCTCCGTGGTCAAGAACAACGACATCACGGCCGCCAAGGTCGAACTTGGACGCAAGCTGTTTTTCGAACCGCGCCTCTCCAGGAGCCAGCTGCTCAGCTGCGCCACCTGCCACAATCTCGGCACCGGCGGCGTCGACGCGGGGCCGACCTCGGTCGGTCACGGCTGGCAGAAGGGCCCGCGCCGCGCGCCGACCGTGTTGAACGCGGTGTTCAACGTCGCGCAGTTCTGGGACGGCCGCGCCAAGGATCTCAAGGCGCAGGCCAAGGGCCCGGTGCAGGCGGCCGTCGAGATGAACAACACGCCGGCGGCGGTGGAGGCGACGCTGCGCAGCATGCCCGCCTATGTTCAGGAGTTCCAGAAGGCGTTTCCGGGCGATCCGTCGCCGGTGTCCTTCGACAACATGGCGAAATCCATCGAGGCGTTCGAAACGACGCTGATCACCCCGAACGCGCGCTTCGACAAATTTCTCAAGGGCGACGCCAGCGCGCTCAACGACGAGGAAAAGAAAGGCGTCCGGCTGTTCGTCGAGAAGGGCTGCGCCGGCTGTCACGGCGGCGTCAATCTCGGCGGCGCGGCTTATTTCCCGTTCGGCGTGGCGCATAATCCGGGGGAGCTGATTCGGCCCGCCGCCGACAAGGGACGCTCCGCGGTGACAAAGAGCGACTCGGACCAATTCGTGTTCCGCGCGGCTCCGCTGCGCAATGTCGCGTTGCGCGCGCCTTACTTCCATACCGGGCAGGTATGGAACCTGGACGAAGCCGTGAACCTGATGGCCAAGGATCAGCTTAACGAGACGCTGAAGCCCGACGAAACCGCCGCGATCGTCGCCTTCCTCGGCACGCTGACCGGCGAACAACCAAAGGTCGAGTATCCGATCCTGCCGCCGCGTGGCAAGGACACCCCGCATCCTCAGGTACTGATGCCGTGAACGGCGCGCGCGTTCGGCCAAATTTTCGCGTCGAACGCGCGCCGCCCAAAATTCGCGCGGGAAATCCTGGATTAAATATCGGTTCGCGCGCCGCGATTCACAACAATGTCGCAATGCCAAGGTCTCGATGCCTCCGTCGCGCGCGTCCATCGGCGCGCGCAATTCTGGAGGCCCAATGAATATTCTTCGTCCCGTCGCCTTGTTGCTGCTTCTCGCCGTGGCCGCCTGCGCCACGCAGCCGCCGCCCGATCTCACGCCGCCGCCGCGCAAGCCGGCCGACGCCAAAACGCAGCTGGAATCCGGCCGGAACTACTAACGCGCGAGGGGTCGCGGCGGCGCGCGCGGCCGTGACCCGCTCTCTTGCCTTCAATCCTGCATTTTTCCGGAGTGGTGCTCGGCCCTAATGTGGCGCACCGTTCCGGTGAAGGAATGATAGACGACCGTGTCGGTGGTGATCACCGGTCCGCCGAAGTTGACCCCGGCCAGGAGCGGACCATCGGTCACGCCCGTCGCGCAGACGATCACATCGCCGCCGACAAGATCGTTCATCTCGTGCTTCTTGCGCGGGTCCTTGATGCCCATCGCCGCGGCGCGGGCCCGTTTCTCGGGCGTGTCGAGCACCAGCCGTCCCTGCATCTGCCCGCCGACGCAGCGCAACGCGCCCGCCGCCAGCACGCCCTCCGGCGCGCCGCCGCGGCCCAGATACATGTCGACGCCGGTTCGCGTGGGCTGCGCGGTGAAGATGACGCCGGCGACGTCGCCATCCGAGATCAACCGAACGCTGGCTCCGGCCCGGCGACACTTGTCGATCAGCTCCGCGTGGCGCGGCCGATCGAGAATGCAGACGGCGATGTCGCTGTCGCGGACATTCTTGGCGCGCGCCAGCGCCGCGATGTTTTCCTCGGGGTCCCGGTCGAGATCGACAAGGCCGACAGGGTATCCGGGACCAATGGCGATCTTGTCCATGTAAACGTCGGGCGCGTGCAGCAGCGAGCCCGATTTCGCCATGGCGACGATCGAGATGGCGCCCGGCATGTCCTTGGCGCACAGCGTGGCGCCCTCCAGCGGCGCGACGGCGAGATCCAGCAACGGACCGTCCCCCGCGCCGATTTCCTCGCCGATGAAGCAAGCGGGGGCATTCTCGTCCTCGCCGATAACGACGCGTCCGTGGATCGGCAGGCGGAGCAATTCCGCCCGCATCGCTTTCGCCGCCGCCTGGTCGGCGGCCATTTCGTCGCCGCGCCCGCGATGACGCGCGGCGGCGACCGCCGCGCGCTCGGTGACGCGTCCGAGCGCCAGGGCGAGAAAACGTTCGATGGACTGTTCGTCGACGGGCGTTTGCGGCAATGCCTTTTCTCCAGCCCTAGGGGCTTATCCCGAGAATGGACGCCGATTTCGCGCCAGGACCGTGAACGCGCTCCTACTCGCGCTCGATGCGTATCACTTGCGCCGGCGCGTCAATCACGCCATCGGCGTAAATAGCCTCCAACGCCTCGCGCACAAGATGTTCGCTGGTCGCGTGAGTAATGAGGATGATGCGGCGCAGACCGTCGGCGGCGGCGGGCGGCTGGTCGGTGGCGCGGCGCCCGGAACCGCGCGCCTGATCGGCGATCGCGCGGCCGCCATGTTGAACGATGCTTTCGAGCGAGATGCCGCGCTCGGCCATGCGCTTGGCGATGCCGGCGAAGGCGCCGGGCACGTCGGGCACGGAGAGTCGGATGTAATATCCGCCTTCGTGGCGGCGAAGCGGCGCGCGGCGCAGCTCCGCCAGCCCGGCCGTCGGTATGCCAAACGGAGCCGAGCGAACGCCCTTGGCGATGTCGGCGATGTCGGCCACGACGGCGGAGGCCGTGGCGTCGCCGCCGGCGCCGGGGCCGATCAGCGTGAGTTCGTGCACGGCGTCGGCGTCGATGGTGACGGCGTTGAGCACGCCCATGACCTGCGCGATGGCGCTCGTCTTCGGGGTCATCGTCGGATGCACGCGCTGCTCGACGCCATCCGCGGTGCGCTGGGCGACGCCGAGCAGCTTGATGCGAAAGCCCAGCTCGCCGGCCGCCTCGATGTCGGCGAGCGTCACGTTCTCTATGCCTTCGATGTCGATGGCCTCGGGCGCGAGCCGCACGCCGAACGCCAGCGACGCCAGAATGGACAGCTTATGCGCCGTGTCGAAGCCGCCGATGTCGAAGGTCGGGTCCGCCTCGGCGTAACCGAGCCGCTGCGCCTCGGCGAGGCATTGCGCGAAGGACAGATGTTCGCGCTCCATGCGCGACAGGATGTAATTGCAAGTGCCGTTCAGAATCCCGTAGACGCGGTCGATCGAATTGCCGGCGAGACCCTCGCGCAGCGTCTTGACGATGGGAATGCCGCCGGCGACCGACGCCTCGAACGCCAGCGCGACGTGCTTTTGCTCGGCGAGCGCCGCGAGTTCGAGGCCATGCGCGGCGAGCAACGCCTTGTTCGCGGTGACGACGGACTTGCCATGCGCCAGCGCCGTTTCGACGCTGATCCGCGCCGGACCCTCGGCGCCGCCGATCAGCTCGACGAAAAGGTCGATGTCGGGCGAAGCCGCCAGCGCCACGGGGTCGGAGAAAAACGCGCAGCCGCCGATCTCGGCGTCGCGCTCCTTGTCGGGATCGCGCATCGACACGGCCGTCACGACGATCTCGCGGCCGGTGCGCGAGGCGAGCGCGTCCGCCTGTCGCGACAGGAGCCGCGTGACGGCAGCGCCAACCGTGCCGACACCGGCGACGCCGACGCGCAATGTTTCCGACATGGGTATCTTTCGTAACTGAAGGGGGCGGCCGACGCCCAAAACGGTCTGCGAGGACTTGTGCCCGATTCCTCCTCGAAATTCAATAATCTCGGCGGCCGCGACGCCAGGTCGCGCCTCCGTCCTGGCTTAATCGTCGCCGCCGCTGGGCCGAACTCTTGCTTTCGGACAATTGCGGATTACGTTCAAGGTGACGGCGCCGCTTGGCTTGCGTCACCAAATATACGGCGCCCACGTCGATGGCGTGGCGAAGAACAAAAAAAATGGAGGGCTGATATGCGAGACAATTTGAAATTGAGCCTTAAAAGCCTCGGGTGGGCGTTGTGCGGCGCGGCTTTCATCGCCGCGGTTCCCGGCGTCGCTGCGGCGGGCGATAGGGCGGGCGCCCTGCAATGCCATCTGTCGGGCAATAATCTTCAGGTGATCGTCGAGAACCAAACGCTAGACTGCGTTTTCTCGGACGACGACGAGGGCACCCGCCCGGTTCATTACGTTGGCACGCTGACCAAGGTCGGGGCCAATGTCACCGTCAATGGCGCCGGAGAGATCGTGTGGTTGGTCGGCGCCGCGACGGATCACGTCGGCCCGGGCGCCTTGGCTGGCGATTATGTCGGGCCTAACGGCTCGGTCAAGGTGGGCGTTGGCGGCGGCGGAGCCGTGCTGGTCGGTGGTTCGGGCAATACGTTTTCGCTGCAGCCGGTTCAGATGGAGGCGGGCACGGGGCTTGGCCTCACCGCCGGCATCGAAAAGCTGTCGCTGGCTTATGTTCCCGATCAGCCGCCGCCGCGCTACCATCGCCGCCACCTGCTCACGAAGTAGCCTGGAGTCGCGAGGAAGCGGCCGGGGGCGGCCGCTTCCATCACGCGTCAGGCGGGAGCGGAAAATTCCAGAAGGCGGTCGCTTGGAAAATCGTAAAGCTTGCCGCTCTCGAGCCACTCCGGCGCGCAAAGGGGAGCGGCTTTTCGCGCGAACTCCTCGGGCGCTCGCAAAGAAGCGGGGTCCTCGCCCGGCATGGCGAGCGCGCGCATGCGGGTGCGCAGCGGGCCCGGATTGGCGAGCATCACTTTAATCGCGCTGGTGTTCTCGGTTTCGGCGGCATAGGTGCGGGCGAGCGCTTCCAGCGCCGCCTTGGATATCGCATAGGGACCCCAATACGGCTTCATGGGCGCGCGATGCGCGACGCCCGACGTTATGAACAGCGCCCGCCCGGCGCTCGACGCCCGCAGCAGCGGATCGAGCGAACGTATCAGCCGCCAGTTCGCGGTGACGTTGATCGTCAAGACCTTGTTCCAGTCCTTCGGGTCGACATGGCCGAGCGGCGACAGCGGCCCGAGCACGCCGGCGTTGCCGACGAAAACATCGAGCCGGCCGAACCGCTCGAACAGCGCGGCGCCGAGCCGGTCTAGCGCGTCGAAATCGGCGAGATCGCAGGGGACCAGCGTCGCCTGGCCGCCCATCGCGCCGATCTCGTCGTCGAGTTCGTCGAGGCCGCCTTGCGTGCGCGCCAATGCGACGACATGCGTGCCGGAACGCGCCAGCTCCAGAGCCAATGCGCGCCCAATGCCGCGCGAAGCCCCGGTGACCAGCGCGATGCGAGGGGAGGGCGTCATTGTCATGTCCAGGCGTTCAGAGGAAGGCATTCAAGCCATGCCGAGCCGGTCGGGGCGATCGTTCAGCTCGCCTCCGCCAGCAGCGACAGTTGCGCCCGGTTCTCCGCCGTGAGGTCGGTCAGCGCGGTTGGATAGTCGCCCGTGAAGCAGTGGTCGGTGAATTGCGGCTGCTTGTTGTTGCGCGCCGGCTCGCCCATCGCGCGATAGATGCCGTCGATGGACAGGAAGGCCAGCGAATCGCAGCCGATCCATTCGCGCATCTCGTCGAGCGTATGCGTCGCGGCGAGCAGCTTGTCCCTTTGCGGCGTGTCGATGCCGTAATAATCGGGATTAGTGATCGGCGGCGACAAGATCAGGAAATGCACCTCGGTCGCGCCGGCGTCGCGCATCATTTGCACGATCTTGATGGAGGTGGTGCCGCGCACGATCGAGTCGTCGATCAATATGACCCGCTTGCCGGCGACGACCGAGCGATTGGCGCTGTGTTTCAGGCGCACGCCGATCTCGCGCACCGACTGAGTCGGCTGAATGAAGGTTCTGCCGACATAGTGGTTGCGGATGATGCCAAGCTCGAACGGGATGCCGGCCTCGCGCGAATAACCAAGCGCCGCCGGCACGCCCAAATCCGGCACGGGAACCACGACATCGGCGTCGATCTTGCGCTCGCGCGCCAGTTGCGACCCCATCGCCTTGCGCACGTCGTAAACGGGGCGGCCGTGGACGACCGAATCCGGACGCGCGAAATAGATATATTCGAAGATGCACGGCCGCGCCGGCTGTCTGGGAAACGGCTTTATGCTCTCCAGCCCCGCGTCGGAGATGGAGACGATTTCGCCGTTCTCGACGTCGCGAACGAAGCGCGCGCCCAGAATGTCGAGCGCGCAGGTTTCCGACGCCAGCATGTATTTGCCTTCGAGCTCGCCGATGACCAAGGGGCGAATGCCCAGCGGGTCGCGCGCGCCGATAAGCTTGCGGTTGGTCAGCACGACGAGCGCGTAGGCGCCCTCGATCTGCCGCAACGCCTCGATGAAGCGGTCCATCAGCTTGGTTCGGCGGCTGCGGGCCACGAGATGAAGAATGACTTCCGTGTCGGATGTCGATTGAAACAGCGCGCCTTCCTCGATCAGCTCGCGCCGCAGGGTCTGCGCGTTGGTCAGATTGCCGTTGTGGCCAACCGCGAAACCGCCGGAGTTCAGCTCGGCGAACAGCGGCTGGACATTGCGCAGGATCGTTTCGCCGGTCGTCGCGTAACGCACATGGCCGATCGCGGCGGCGCCGGGCAGGCGCTTGATCGTGCTTTCCTTGGAAAAATGATCGCCAACCAGGCCAAGGCGCCGCTCGGCGTGAAAACGGCCGCCGTCGAAGGAGACGATGCCCGCCGCTTCCTGGCCGCGATGCTGAAGCGCGTGCAGGCCGAGCGCGGTGTAAACGGCGGCGTCCGGATGATCGAAAATTCCGAAAACGCCGCAATATTCGCGCAGCCGATCTTCGTCCTCGACCGATTGTCGCGGTTGCTCCCGATCGCCTTCGAGGCTTAGCGGCATCGCTTCCATCCCCATATGGCCCGGCTTCGCCGAGTCTGGCGCGTCATCTGGCCTTGGCCGCTGGCTTCGTTCCGGAGAGCAGCGAGTCCAACCGATCCTGATCGCTTGACTTAGTGCTCGCGGTCGCTTTTGTCTCCCCCGGTTCGGCTTCGGACTTCTTGTCGGGCGCCGCCGCCTTTTCGGGCTCGACATCGCTCTCGCCCGCCGGCTCCTCATTGGCCGGCGCGGCCTTTTTCGGCTTGAGGCCGGCGATCAGCGTGTCGACGTCCTGCGGCACGAAGTCGTGCAATTTGGCGCCTCCGGCTTCGAGCAGCGGCTTCATTCGCGCGTTTCGCACCCATTCCGGCTGATTAGCGTCCGGCGCGAGCCAGCTATAGAAAACAAACGCCACCGTGGCGAGCAGGAAACCCCGCGCCGCGCCGAAGATAAAGCCCAGCGTTCGATCCAGCGCGCCGATTTTCGAATCGAAAATCACATCGGATAGTTTCACCGTGATCAGCGAGATAATGATCAGCGCCGTGAAGAAAACGGCCGCGATCGACACCGCCTGGGCGATATTCTCCTTGGGAACATGGGGCCGGATATGCGGCAGCGCCAGGGGATAGAGATAATAGGCGGCGGCGCCCGCCACGACCCAGGAAAGAATCGCCAGCACCTCGCGCGTAAAGCCCCGCAGCAACGCCAGCAGCGCGGAAATCAGCACGATGGCGAGCACTGCCAGATCGAGATAAGACGGCATTCCCAATGTCTCCCGTAGTGTCGTTTCGCGAGCGCAAGCGAAAGGCGGTTCGCGCTCCAAACCCGTGACGCG
This sequence comes from uncultured Alphaproteobacteria bacterium, assembly GCA_963699455.1. Taxonomy (GTDB): domain Bacteria; phylum Pseudomonadota; class Alphaproteobacteria; order Rhizobiales; family Beijerinckiaceae; genus Methylocystis. Next base: position 539,788 of record CAVOTY010000006.1, read on the forward strand.
AGGCCCACGCCGCGTCCGAACAACTAGAATCCATTAGCGGCGGCTTCGAGGCGGTTCAGTCCGCCGCCGCCCGGGCGTCAATTCATCGCGTCCGCTCGCTTTAAAGACGCCTAGCGCATTTTTTGGTCGAACGAAACGTCAAAGCCGAAATTCGCCGCGGCGAGGCGCCGCTTTCGGCGCGGATCGCGCGGCGCGAGCGCGGACTCAACCGGCGCCGCGCGGCCTTTTTCCGCCGCGCGGCGCGGAGTTGGCGCGCCGCGGCCCATGTTTCGCCAGGGGTCTCGCCGGCCGCGCGCCGCCTTGCGTCGCCGCGACCTCGAAGCGCAGCGCGCCGGCGATCGGCGCCGCCTCGACCAGCCGCACCTCGATCACGTCGGCGAGGCGATAGCTTTCCCCAGAGCGCTTCGAGGTCAGGCTGTGCGCCGCCTCGTCAAAGGTGAAATAGTCGCGCCCCAGCGTCGCGGCGGGCACGAAGCCGTCCGCGCCCGTGTCGAGCAGCCGCACGAACAGCCCGGAGCGCGTCACGCCGGAGATTCGCGCCTGGAAGCGCGCGCCGATCTGGTCGGCGAGATGCGCGGCGATCAGCCGGTCGACGGTCTCGCGTTCGGCGGCCATGGCGCGGCGTTCGGCGGCGGAGATGCGCGCGGCGATTTCCGCGAGTTCGCCGGCGCCGGTTTCCGGCATCCCGCCCGGCCCCAGTTTGAGCGCCGCGATGAGCGCGCGATGCACGATGAGATCGGCGTAGCGCCGGATCGGCGAGGTGAAATGCGCGTAGCGGCGCAGGTTCAAGCCGAAATGGCCGTAGTTTTCATGGGTGTATTCCGCCTGCGCCTGGGTGCGCAACACGATTTCGTTGACGAGGTTCTCCTGCTCCAAACCCTTCACGCGCGCCAGAATCGTGTTGAAATTGGCGGCGCGCACGGTCTGGCCCTTGGCGAATTTGACGCCGATCGTGCCGAGAAACTCCGACAGCGCCGACAGCTTTTCGCGCGATGGCTCGTCGTGGGCGCGGTAGATCAGTCGCTGCCGGTTTTCCTCGAGGGTTTCCGCGGCGGCGACATTGGCGGCGATCATGAACTCCTCGATCAGCCGATGCGCCTCGAGCCGCGCCGGAATGACGACGCGGTCGAAGGCGCCGTCGGGCTTCAGCAAAATCTTGCGCTCCGGCAGGTCGAGATCGAGCGGCGCGCGGATATATCGCGCGTGCTTGGCCGCCTCGTACGCCGCGTATAGGGGGCGCAGAACGCCGTCGAGCAGCGGCGCGGTGGTGTCGTCCGGGCGCCCGTCGATGGCCGCCTGCGCCTGGGCGTAGTTGAGCTTGGCGACCGAGCGCATCATCACGCGGTGAAAGCAATGGTCGAGCTTGCGCCCGTTCTTGTCCAAGCGCAGCCGCACCGCCAGCGCCGGTCGGTCCTCGCCGGCGCGCAGCGAGCACAAATCGTTGGAGATGCGCTCGGGCAGCATCGGCACGACGCGGTCGGGAAAGTAGACGGAGTTGCCGCGCTCCAGCGCGTCGCGGTCGAGCGCCGAGTGGGGCCGCACATAATGGGCGACGTCGGCGATGGCCACCGTCACGACAAATCCGCCGGGGTTGTCGGCCGCGTCGTCCGCCGCCGCGTGGACCGCGTCGTCGTGGTCCTTGGCGTCGGGCGGGTCGATGGTGACGAGCGGCAGGTCGCGCCAGTCCTCGCGATGCGCGTCGAGCCTCACCGCGCGGATGGTCTCGGCCTCGGCCAGCGCCTCGGGCCTGAACAGGTCGGGGATGTCGTGGGCGCGCAGCGCGATCAGGCTGACCGCCTTCTCGCCCGTGACCGAGCCGAGACATTCGCGCACGCGGGCGCGGCCGGCGCCGAGCCGCGTCTTGCCAACGAGATCGACGCTGACGAGATCGCCGTCGCGCGCCTCGCCTTGGTCCTCCTTGGCGATGACCAGATCGCGGCCGGCCTGCTTCTTGTCGATCGGCTCCAGCCATCCGGCGCCGTTCTCCTCGACGCGCAGCACGCCGAGCAGCCGATGGCGCGCCCGCGCCAGCAGTTTTATCACGCGGCCGGAAAATTGCGGATCGTTGGGGCCGGCGTCGCGGTCGGGCTCGGCGCGCACCAGCGCGCGGTCGCCGACCCCGGGCAGCGGCTCGCCCGGCCGCGCCCGGCGCGGCGCGTGGATCAATATGCGCGGCGGCGCGCCGAATTCGTCCTCGTTCCAGTCGACCGGCGTGGCGATCAGCTCGCCGTCGGCGTCGCGCCCGGAGATGTCGACCAGCGCCACGGCGGGCAGGGCGCCGGGCTTCGTCAGCCGCTTGCCGCGCTTCTCGATGGCGCCAGCCGCGCCAAGCTCATTCAGCAGCCGCTTCAGTTCGATCCGGTCGGCGCCCTTGACGCCAAAGGCCCGGGCGATCTCGCGCTTGCCAATCTTGCCCGCCTGGCCCGACTTACGCATCGCTTCCTTTTCGCGCGCCAGAAAGGCCAGAATGTCCTCGCGAGTCGGGAGTTGAGAGGGGGCCGGCTGTCGCGCGCTCTGTTGCTTCTTCGTCAATTGGGGTTCCGTTCGGCGCGTCGCCCCTGATTAGGGCCTCGCCGCGCCCGGACTATACACGCGCGCGCCCCCGTGCGATACGCCGCCGCGAAAGGCGCCCACGCATGGCAAGGAACACCACCATCACGCTTTGCGCCGACGATTACGGCCTCTCGCACGGCGTCAGCGCCGGCATTCTGGAGGCGCTGCGGGCCGGGCGCCTCTCCGCCGTTTCCGCGTTGACCAACGGCACGCGCTGGCCCGCGCTGGGCCGCGATCTCCTGCGCGAGAACTTCGACGCCGATGTCGGGTTGCATTTCAACCTGACGCTCGGCGCGCCGCTGGCGTCCATGCCGAGTTTCGCGCCCAGCGGGGTGTTTCCGCCGGTGTCGACCGTAATCAAGCTGGCGGCGCGCGGGAAACTGCCGATGGACGAAATCCGCGCCGAAATCGAGCGCCAGCTCGACCGCTTCGAGGCGGTGATGGAGCGCCCCCGGATTTCGTCGACGGCCACCAGCATGTGCAGACGCTGCCGGGCGTGCGCGGCGCCTTGCTGGACGCGCTGAAACACCGGCGCCTGCAAGGCAAATGCTGGCTGCGCGATAGCGGCGACCGGCTCCACCGCATTCTTTTACGCGGCGTACAGGCGCGAAAGGCGCTGGTGGTTCGCGGTCTCGCCGCGGGCTTTCGCCGCGCCGCCCGCCACGCCGGCTTCGTTGTCAACGACGGCTTCGCCGGCTTTTCCGACTTCAATCCTGGCCACGATTACGCCGCGCAATTCGAGAGTTTTTTGCGCGCCCGCGGGCGGCGGCATTTGATCATGTGCCATCCCGGCCACGTCGACGACGAGTTGCGCGCGCTGGACCCGGTGACGGTGACGCGCGAGCAGGAGCTGGCGTTTCTGCTGTCGCCGCGCTTCACGCACATGCTGGACAAGCGGGGACTTAAGCTCGCGCGGCTCGTCCCGCCCGCTTGAGTTTTCGCTCGCTTCAAGCGGAACCTTTGTCGCCGGCCGCGCGTTGAGGAGTGAATCGCTCAACGACGGAGCGTCACATGCGCGGCGTGCTGTTGCTTTTGACCATTTTCGCGGCTTTCGCGCCGCCCCCGGCCTCGGCCGCCGGAACCGCGCAACAGCGCGAGGATTGCATGGCCGACGCCTTCAAGTTTTGCGCCTCGGAAATTCCGTTCGAGTCGCGAATAGAGCAGTGCCTGCGGACGAATATACGCCAGCTCAGCGGCGCCTGCCGAAGGCAGTTCATGACATCCGTCTCGCGCTGAGGCTCGTTACTTCTCGTTCAAGCTGACCAGGCGACCGGAAAACACGCCGGCGTCGTCGACGATAACCACCTTGCGCGGCGGCTGTTGCGGATGCGTCGCGAAACCCACGACGACCGCGCCGATGGCCATGCAGAGCACGAGGCCGATGGACATCCGCAACTGCCGGCGCGCGTCCTGGGGTTCCATGGTGTAAGCATTCGACATAACCGCCTCCATCGCTGTGTTGATGAGAGGAGGTTACCGAAGCTCTCGCGGCAACGATGTGCGGCGGCGCACGGGACGCGCGCCGCGTCGCGGGGTTCGCTCGTTTGGAGATCAGCGGCCCTCGCCCGGCGCGCGCATTTCCTTGATCGTCGACTGGATCAGCCGCCACGTTTCGGCTTCCTCGTTCTTGCCCTGCTTTTCCAGGTTGTGAGCCTTTTGCGCCGCCTCGGCGATGGCCTTGGCGCCATGCGCCTCATACATTTGCCGAGCGTAGTCTTGAACGTCGATTCCCTGCATTTTCCTGCTCCTGGCGCCGGATTGTTCAGACCGCCCGCGATGGCGGGATGGGGAGCATATAGAGAGGCCAAGCGGCAGGGGAACGACGATGCCGCGCCACGGCGGATCGAAAGTGCTCCGCGCCGCGCGAAGGCGACAATTTTTGTTGACTTGCAGGGGCGCAACAGAAAAGTTGTGTCGATGAATAGCGCCCAAGCCAAACGCTTTCTGGCCAAGAAGGGCGCGACATTCGCCCCCGGCAAGGGAGGCCATCTGATCGTGACGCTAAACGGCAGAAGATCGGTGCTGCCGCAGCACGGCGGATCGAAAGAGTTGGGCAAGGGGCTTTGGCAAGCGATTCTCAAGCAACTCGACATTAAGGAATAGGGCATGCGCTACGCCGTCACGCTCGCTCCCGACGACAATGGGACAATTCTCGTAACCGTCCCGGATATTCCCGAGGCGGTGACTTTTGGCGAGGATCGCGACGACGCGCTGGCGAGGGCCGTCGACGCGATCGAGACGGCCATCATGGGCGCGATGGCCGCCCGCGAAGACGCGCCCGCTCCGCGAGCCGAGGGCGCCGATTACGTCACGCTGCCCGCTTTGTCATCGGCCAAAATCGAACTTTATCGGGCCATGCGGGCGGATGGCGTCGGCAAGGCCGCGCTGGCGAAACGCCTCGGCGTCGCCATGCCGCAAGTGGATCGGCTGCTGGATTTGAAGCACAGTTCTCGGCTCGACGCGATCGAGCGCGCGTTTGCGGCGCTGGGCAGGTCGATGACGATTGTCGTTGAAGCGGCGTAGGTGTTGGGGCGCCATTGAATCATGCGCCGCGCCGGCCCTGTCGACAAGGATTTCCGCGCGCAAGACCCGGTGACGGCGCCACGCGAGCAGGAACCGGCATTTTTGCTGTAATTTCGAAGCAGCGCGCGATTTAAACTAACAATTTTTATGTAACTTTCTTAGGATACTTCGATATCAACTAATCGATCGACTATTGCCGCTGCGCTCTTGAAAGCGTTGCTCGCTTTCTGGAAATCACCCGAGCTTCCTGCTTCAAGAAACCAACCAAATACGCTGCCCGCATCCGTGGAGGAGGTGTCAGCTATCATTGTGCCTTCCGTCGCCGCTTTGGCAGCGCTCATTTTGCTGGAAACTTCTGCAGTTGATACGACAGGTATATCGAGCTTTATCACGTTACTGGATGGCGTTTCGACGCCCAGTTCATTCAATTTGCTCCGTGCTGCACAAAAATCGGTGTGAACCCAAAATCCGCGATGGCCTTTTTGAGGACGCGGTCGTGCGGGGTTGATAGCGGTTTTCAGCCCCGTTTTGTGTCGCGCGGTGGGCGCCGGCTCGTTGCCGGCGCGTTGGCGGGCCGCGCGATAGCGATTTTTTCCATCGTCCTTGGCATTGGCGGGGCGTTTTATGCGCGACTTCCCCTTCAGCGGCTTCTCTGACATGACAGATCGCGACATGGACGCGCCAAACGATCACGACGTTTCTGGAACGGCTCCTTCCTGCATGACGAGCGCGCAACGCTCGCGGATCGCGCTGAACGTGTCCAGCATGGCCGCGCTGATCTTCAAATACACCTGTCGGCCATGGCGAACGATCTTTCCCGCCGTCTGAAACAGCCGCCAACGCACGGTCTGCACTTGCGCGCGCTCCCATCCGCTCCCCAGCGCGGCGGAGCGAAAACCCAGATACAGATTGTAGGTCAGCACGCCTATGGAAAAGAACACCGCATTGGCTTTGAACGTCCCGCACGGCATGTAGTCCATGCCAAAGCCGATCTTCAGTTCCTTGATGCGGTTCTCGCTGGCGTCGCCGCGTTTCGAATACCATTCAATCGTCGTCGCCGCGTCTTCGTTTTCGCGATTGCTGGCGATGGCGTGATAGCGCCAGGGCGATCTCTCCTCGAATAAATCCTGATCACGAGGGCGGCGCATGACGATCAAGCGGAACGCCTTGTTGGTCTTGTTCATGCAATGAACCGTCGCGGCGATTTCTCCGTCGCGGAACGTTTTCCAATCGGCTTCGGGAATCGCGGTGATCGCCGCCTTCACCGCCGCGTCCTGATCAGCGCCAATCGCGAAGACCTTGCCAGTCTCCTCGCACCAATTGAAAATCTTCGCCTGATAAGCCGCGCTGTCGGCGCGCACCGCCGCGATCTTCTTGCCCTTGGGCATATTGCGTTCGCAGGCTTGCATGAATTCGAGATTGCGCGCCGCCGGAGCTGTATTGCCTTCGCGAAACTCATGGCCGGCGAGAAGGCCGAGTTCGGCGATATGCCCGACCATCGGCATGTAGCCCTTCTCGCCTTTATAAGTGTACTGCGCCTCGCGCTTTTCCGCCACGATCTGCGTCGCATCTATGTCGAGCGTGTAGCATGTGTGGTCGTCCTGCCGCAGCAAGCGACGAAAGACGCCGCGGTTCACGCGTTCCAATCCCGCCGAACCATTGCTCTCGCTCGCATTGGCGCCTAATGCCTGCGCGCCAGAGTTTTGCGCGCCCATGCGCCGCAGCCAATCGCCCGTGGTGTCGCTGCTCGGCATGTCGTCGAGTTGAAGCAGACAGCGCAGCCCTTTGTCGTTTCGCACAACGCGCAAATCCTCCAGCGTCCGTCCACCGCCAGCGAGCATGAGAATCAGCGGGAGGACATGAGCAAAGGGCGCGTATCCCGCAGCACTGCCGGGAGAAGGCAGTTCATGGTCGATCAAGCCGGCCACGCCCATCGCCCGCAAATACTCGCCAACGAGCGCCAACCCGCCATGCGCGGTCATTAATTCGTCCGTCGCCGCCAGCTTGAACGGCAAAACCGTCTGCAATGTCGCCATCGCACCCACCGGGTGAAAGATTCCCGCAATCCAATGTGCCTCATCTTATTCAAAAAGCGGGCTTTTCCGAGTCGCGAGACTAATTCATCGCGGACGTCGGGGTGAAGCACCTTATTGCGCAGTTGGCGGCAGAAGCGTAGGGTTTGCTTTTCTTCAACGGATAGAGAGCCATCAAAGTGCTTTATCAAATCGGCCTCAATATCCTCTAACTTTTTTTGATGGGCATACTTCTGCAGAGCTGGAATTTTTCCCGCGAGCAGACGCAATTTCAGTTCCACAGCCGCCCCTTCTGCTGCTGCGGCTTTGAACGGTTCCAAAAACATCGTCATCGATATCGGTTGCAAAGGATGTAGCCTCCGACGAGATAATAGCCGATTCCGCCAAAGCCTGCACGGGGAAACGTGACGATGTGATTCTATATGCAGACGCAAAAATTTCCGTGAGAGGGCGTGATTTTCAGTAAATGAGGCTTATGGTGTGCTAAGCGTGTTCGCGTCTCTGGTGAAGTCCGTAGGTGGCTTCACGCGGAAGGGTTTTCCCGCAATGTTTAGAAGCTTTATAGGAGGGGCGTTAGCTGCATCAATTGCGGGGAGCGTCGCAGCAAGAACTGTGACCGTCGAAAGTTATTCGAAAGACAAAGATTACTTCCGAATATTCGATGAAGCATGGTTAGACGGTGTCTATAATGGCCTAGAAGCCGCAAACATTGCACTTATGGCGTCTAAGCAAACGCCGCTATTTTGCCCGCCTCCGAAAATGGTGATGACAGAATCTCAAGTCAAATCGATACTAGACCGCTTCATCGTTGACCACAATGACAAAGTAAATATGTCCAACTCAATTGACGCGCTACTCTTAATTGCACTCGAAGAAACGTTCCCGTGTCCTTGATGGGCAGTTGTAATGTTCAGCCCATTTTGCCTGTTCGTGCATGGCCGAAATTCCAACCGGCCCGTTATCAGCGAGTTAATCTTCCACCACCACATCCAGCCCCAAATCCAGCACGCGCGCCGAATGCGTCAGCGCGCCGACCGAGATGAGGTCCACGCCGGTCTCGGCGACTGCGGCGATAGTCTCCAGAGTCACGCCGCCGGAGGCCTCGCAAATCATGCGGCCACCGACCAGAGCCACCGCCTCGCGCAATTCATCAAGCGACATATTGTCGAGCAGCACGACGTCGGCGCCTTCCGCCAAAACCTCGCGAAGCTGCTCCCGCGTATCGACCTCGATCTCGATTTTTATCAAATGGCCAGCAAATTCCTTGGCGGCGCGCAGCGCGGCCGGGACGCCGCCGGCCACTGCTATGTGGTTGTCCTTGATGAGGATGGCGTCGTCGAGCCCAAAGCGGTGATTGGCGCCGCCGCCGCGGCGCACCGCGTATTTCTCAAAAGCCCGCAGCAGCGGCGTGGTCTTGCGCGTGTCGCAAACCCTGGCCCTGGTGTGCGCGATTTTTTTAGCGAAGCGCGCGGTCAGCGTCGCGACGCCGGACAGCCGCCCCAAATAATTCAGCGCGACGCGCTCCGCCGAAAGCACGCCGCGCGCCGCGCCGCTCACGCGCGCGACAACCGCCCCCGGCGCGACAGCCGCGCCATCCTCGACGCAAGCCTCGAAGACGATGCATGGGTCGATTTGCGAAAAAGCTTCGCGCGCCAGCGCCAGACCGGCGACGACGCCATCCTCGCGCGCGGCGATCACCGCCGTCGCGCGGGCCGTCGCGGGTATCGTCGCCTGCGTGGTGATGTCGCCGGCGCGGCCCAAATCCTCGGCCAGCGCGGCGCGGACGGCCTCGGCGACCAGATGTTTCGACAGGGTGGGGAGGTTTTTCACGATGTCGCCTCGCGCGCCATTGTCTCGGCCTCGGCGAGCGTTAGCCGCGAGCGACTTGCCTCCGGGGAAGCGTTCGGAAAATCCGAGCGGAAATGCGCTCCGCGGCTCTCGCGCCGCGCGAAGGCCGGGGCGGCGATCAGCAGCGCCGCCGTCAGCATGTTTTGCGTGCGCGGGTCGCTCGCCCGTTCGCGCAGGCGGGTGATCGTCGCCAGCGCGCGCGACAGGCCGGCCGCGTCGCGCGCGACGCCAACATGCGCGGCCATCGTGTCGCGCAATTCCTCGATGATGGCCGACTCGTCGGCGTCGCGCGCGACATCCGGCGGCGGTTGATAAGGCTCCCCCGCGGTCCTCATCTTAAACGGGTGAACCACAACCGAATATTTGAATATCGGCGGCGACGGCGCGGCGATATCGGCGGCGACGCGCGCCCCGAAAACCAGCGCCTCCAGCAGCGAATTCGAGGCGAGGCGATTGGCGCCGTGCAGGCCGGTGCAGGCGACCTCGCCGGCGGCCCACAGGCAGGACAGGCTGGTGCGGCCGCGCGCGTCGGTCGCGACGCCGCCCATGTGGTAATGCGCGGCGGGCGCGATGGGAATTGGCGTGGTCGCCGGGTCGATGCCGGCCGCCATGCAGCTGGCGTAAACGGTCGGAAATTTTTTCGAAAATTCCGCGCCCACCGCGGCGCGCGCGTCGAGAAAGGCGCCGTTTCCCTTGGCGATGCTGTCAAAAACGCCGCGCGCGACAATGTCGCGGGCCGCGAGTTCGGCGGCGGGGTCGATCTCGGCGAGAAAGCGATGGCCGTCCTGGTCGACGATCAGCGCGCCCTCGCCGCGCAGCGATTCCGTGGCGAGCGGCGCGGGGTCGGCGCCGATGTCGATGGCGGTCGGGTGGAACTGCACGAATTCGGCGTCGGCGATGGCGGCCCCGGCCCGCGCCGCGAGCGCGACGCCGGCGCCGCGCGCGTCGAGGGGATTGGTCGTGACGCGATAAAGGTGGCCGACGCCGCCGGTCGCCAGCACCGCGTATGTGCTGGGGAACCAATGCGGCCGATCTTCCGCGTCGACGCCGAGCACGCCCCACGCCTGGCCGTAATTCACCACGATTTTATAGGCGGTAATGCCCTCGATCACCTCGATCGACGGCGTCTCCCGCACCCGCGCCGCCAGCGTCTCCATGATCGCCCGGCCGGCGGCGTCGCCCTTGACCCGGACGATGCGGCGATGCGTGTGCGCCGCCTCGCGCGAGGGCTGCAACACGCCGAGCGCGTCGCGGTCGAACGGCGCGCCGTATGCCAAAAGATCGTCGATCCGCGCCCGCGCCTCCAGCGCCACGCCGAGCGCGATGTCGGGGTCGACGAGGCCGGCGCCGGCGGCGATGGTGTCGGCGGCGTGAACCTCCGGCGTGTCGCCCTCCGAGACCGCCGCCGCGACGCCGCCCTGCGCCCAGGCCGAGGCCCCGCCAATGCCGGCCGGCGCGAGGATTTTCACCCGCCTTGGCGCGAGTTTCAGCGCGCAGAAAACCCCGGCGAGACCGCCGCCGACAATGACCACCGAAGGCGAATGGTCGCTCATGCGCTTTAGTCGACCGCGACGGCGGCGAGGCGGGCAAGCGCCGCCGATTCCTTTTCTATCGCCGCCGCGACGAGTTCGCGGGTGCGCTGGGGCAAGGGCAGTTCGAGCGCCGCCTCGTGGCCGCGCGGCGACATCTTGCACAAGGTCTTGCCCAAAATGTCGATGATCTTGGCGTCGTCGTAACTTGAGTATTTCTCCAAGAATTCGTCGAAATAATATTGGAGAAATACGATGGCCGCGACGTTTTCCAGCGCCTGCGACTCTGGGTCCTTCTTCAATTGCTCCTTGCGGATGAGGACGCCGACATGCGCCGCCTCCGCCTCGGAATAGCCATGATCTCGCATGATCCTGCCCACCAGCTCGGCATGGTGGATACGGCAACGCTTGCGCCAGTCGTTGTAGCCGTGGCGCCCTTGCGGAAAATCGCCGCGGGGGATTTCCCACCGACGCAGATGCTGGGCATGCGCGGCGATGCGCAATAATGCGCTCGCGCGCACGTAAATCGAGGTTAGATGCGCGTTCATGCGCGCGGAATAGAGCTGCTCGAAAGCCATCTCCCGGCCGTCGACGACGCATTTGCGGGGATCGTCGGCGTTGGCGGCGTCGATCGCCGCCAGCACGGGGGCCAGCCTCGGATCGTCGCTGGTCGCCTCAGCCGACATCGATCATGCGCTGCACGCTGGCTCGGGCTCGCGCCGCAAGCGCCTGATCCACAAGGACTTCTTCGCGCATATAGAGCAGGGCGTCGAGGATTTTCGGCAGCGTGATGCGCTTCATGTGCGGGCAGAAATTGCAGGGGCGGATGAACTGCGTGCCCGTCGTCTCGGCGGCCACATTATCGGCCATCGAACATTCCGTGACCAGCAGCACCCGCGCCGGCTTCCTGGCGCGGACATAGTCGATCATCGCCGCCGTCGAACCGGCAAAGTCAGAAATTTCAACGACTTCGCGCGGGCATTCGGGATGCGCGATAATCTTCACGCCGGGATTGTCGGCGCGGTAGCTCTCGATTTCCTCGGCGGTGAAACGCTCGTGAACCTCGCAGGCGCCATGCCAGGCGATGACCTTAACCTTTGTTTGCGCGGCGACATTTTGGGCGAGGTATTTGTCGGGGACCATGATGACGCGATCGGAGCCCAGGCTCTCGACGATCTTTAGCGCGTTCGACGAGGTGCAGCAGATGTCGACCTCGGCCTTCACCTCGGCGGAGGTGTTGACATAGGCGACGATCGGAACCCCCGGATATTGCTTGCGAAGCGCGCGGACATCGGCGCCGGTGATCGACGCCGCCAGCGAACAGCCGGCCTCGCTGTCGGGGATCAGCACGGTCTTTTCGGGGCTCAGAATCTTCGACGTTTCGGCCATGAAATGGACGCCGCCCTGCACGATCACCTCGGCCGGCGAGGCCGCCGCGAGCTTGGCCAGTTGCAGGCTGTCGCCGACGTAATCGGCCACGCAGTGATAGATTTCCGGCGTCTGGTAGTTGTGGGCGAGGATGACGGCGTTGCGCTCGCGCTTCAACTCATTGATCGCCTTGACGTATGGGGCATGGAACGGCCATTCGACCGGCGGCATGACCTTGGAGATGCGCTCGTAGAGATGCGCGGTCGCCGCCTCGACCGCCGGCGTCCATTCCAGATTGGGCCGCGGCAAAACGGGAAAGCGGCCGAGGCTGGCGCCAAGCGGCGCGCCGCCAAGCTTGCCGCTGGTTTGAACGAGTGTCGAGGAGATACTCATGACGCCGCTCCCAAATTCACGCCTCGGGGACCTTGTGCTCGTTATGAGCATAAGACGGATGTGGTCTATGTCGCTGATCCGTCACGAGCCCCCGCCGCTCGTTACGCGCGGAGGGCCATCGAATTTCCTGACAGCGCCGCCTTAGTCTACCACCAACGACATATGCTCGTTAAGAGTATATGTCAAGCGCGACCCGACTCGGCCATCTAGATTTATTGGCGCGTCCACTGGAGATTTCAACCCGTGTGTTCGCCGCGATTCACGTCCCTTGTTTTCGCGCCGTCGGCGTCTTGGTTCGCGGTCACGCCATAAAGATGCTATCAACCGGCCATGCCGCTGGATCCCGCCCCAAAATACTATCCGCACCGCCATTTGCTCGGAATCGAGGGACTTTCGCGGCCGGATATCGTCGCGCTGCTGGATCTCGCCGAGGACGCCATCGAGGTGTCGCGCCGCGTGGAGAAGAAGCGCTCCAACCTGCGCGGACGCACGCAAATCAACCTGTTTTACGAGGCCTCGACCCGCACGCAGGCGTCGTTCGAGATCGCCGGCAAGCGACTGGGCGCCGATGTGATGAACATGTCGGTCGCGCAATCGTCGGAAAAAAAGGGCGAGACGCTGATCGACACGGCGATGACGCTGAACGCCATGCGCCCCGACATCATCGTCGTGCGCCATTCGCAGGCCGGCGCGGCGCATCTGCTGGCGCGCAAGGTCGATTGCGCCGTGGTCAACGCCGGCGACGGCGCCCATGAGCATCCAACGCAGGCGCTGCTCGACGCGCTGACGATTCGCCGCAACAAGGGGCGGATCGAGGGGCTCGTCGTCGCGATTTGCGGCGACGTGCTGCACTCGCGCGTCGCGCGCTCGAATATTCTGTTGCTCGGGGCGCTGGGCGCGCGCGTGCGCGCCGTCGGTCCGTCGACATTGGTCCCGCGCGCGCTGGAGCGGCTCGGCGTCGAGGTTTACCACGACATGGCGCGCGGGCTCGATGGCGCCGATATCGTGATGATGCTGCGCCTGCAGCGCGAGCGCATGAGCGGCGCGCTGGTGCCGAGTTCGCGCGAATATTTCCAGTTTTTCGGGCTCGACGAGGAAAAACTGGCGCGCGCCGCGCCCGGCGCGCTGGTGATGCACCCCGGACCGATGAACCGGGGCGTCGAGATCGACTCCGCCGTCGCCGACGGCCCGCGCTCGCTGATCCGCGAACAGGTTGAAATGGGGGTCGCGGTGCGCATGGCGGTGCTCGAGGCGCTCGCGCATCATCTTCCAAATGTGTAATTAAGCCTATCGGTTTCGGCTCCCTACCCAAAGAGGTGACCAATGATGAAGCTTATCCGCTTGGGCGGTCTGGTATCACAGGCGATATTCCTGCAATTCGTGCATCTCGTTGGTTTGGGCGCTTTTTTGATCGCCGCCGCTTTTGGATATTTCCGCGCGCCGTCGTGGTCGGTGATCCTGCTGGGCATTGTGCTTGGCGTTGGAGTCGACAAGTTTTTCGATGTCTCGGACGTGACCGGGGTTCTCGAAAAGGCGGAAAAAGCCAGCGAGCGCGGCGGCTTTATGATTATCGTTTACTTCGTGATCGCGCTCGTCGGCTACATCGTCGGCGCGTATGGCCGCCATCACCATGAAAAGTTCAAGGCGAAGGCCGGCGCGCCCGCTCAGGCGAAGCTGGACAAGAAGTAAGCCGCGGGCCGCGAGACCCGGCGGGCGGCCGGCGCGCGACGCGCCAGCCGCCGGCGCGTCACAGCCCTTCGAACAGCGCCGTCGACAGATAGCGCTCGGCGAAGGAGGGGATGATGAGGACGATGTTCTTGCCCTCCGCCTCGGGCCGCGCCGCGATTTCCAGCGCCGCCGCCACCGCCGCGCCCGAGGAGATGCCGACGGGAATGCCCTCGACACGGGCGAGATGGCGGGCGGTCTCGAAGGCGGTCTGATTGCCGATGGTGATGATTTCGTCGATGACGGCGCGGTCGAGCACCGGCGGCACGAAGCCGGCGCCAATTCCCTGAATTTTATGCGGTCCCGGCGGGCGGCCGGACAGCACGGCGGAATCCTCGGGCTCCACGGCGACCATGCGCAAGCCGGGCCGGCGCGATTTCAAGGCGTGTCCGACGCCGGTGATGGTGCCGCCGGTGCCGACGCCCGAAACGAAGTAGTCCACGACGCCATTGGTGTCGTTCCAGATTTCCTCCGCCGTGGTCAGGCGGTGAATCTCGGGATTGGCGGGGTTCTCGAACTGCTGCGGAATGACCGAGCCGGGATTTTCGGTCGCGAGTTCGTTGGCCTTGGCGACCGCGCCCTTCATGCCCTGCGCCGCCGGCGTCAGCACCAGTTCGGCGCCGAGCAGCGCCAGCATCTTGCGCCGCTCGATCGACATCGATTCGGGCATCACCAGAATGAGTCGATAGCCGCGCGCCGCCGCGACGAAGGCCAGGGCAATGCCCGTGTTGCCTGACGTGGGCTCGATCAGCACGGTCTTGCCCGGCTCGATCTTGCCGCTTTTTTCGAGCGTTTCGATCAGGCTGACGCCAATGCGGTCCTTCACGCTGGAAATCGGATTGAAAAACTCCAGCTTGGCCAGGAGGTTGGCCTTGACGCCCTTCTCCTTGGCGAGCCGGTCGAGCCGAACGATCGGCGTGTCGCCGATGGTTTGCGTGATGGAGTCATAGATCCGCCCGCGGCCGGGCTTGGCCGGCGGGGTGTAATAAGGGCTGCGGGACATGATCGACGCTCCTCGTGTTTGCGCGCGGCGCTCGTCGATCCGCGCGGGTTTGCGTTCCCAAAGAAATACATCATTCGTGGAATTTACGAAGCCGGAAAGCCGCGCATTCCGGCGCGACTTCGGTCACATCGCGGCGGCCGCGGCGATTCGGGCGCGTTGGGCCGCCATCTCCACGTCGGCCGGAAAGGGCAGGGCGGTCGTCGCCTTGATCCGCTCCATCGCGAATCTCGAAACGACATTGCGCAGCGGCGTGATCGCGATCAACCGTTTATAGAAGTCGTCGAAAGCCGCCATGTTCGCGACGACGACGCGCAGCATGTAGTCGACGTCGCCGGCCATGCGGTGAAACTCGACGACCTCGGGCATTTTGGCGACTTCCTGGGTGAAGCGTTCGAGCCAGGCGTCGGAATGCTCGCCGGCGACGATCGACACGTAAACGCACAGGCCCAGCCCCATCTTTTCCGGCGACAGCAGCGCGACGCGGCGGGTCACGACTCCGGTCGCCTCGAGTTTTTGAATGCGCTTCCAGCAGGGCGTCTGCGACAGGCCGACGCGCGCGGCGATCTCGGCGATGGACAGCGAGGCGTCGGTTTGGAGGATGGAGAGAATTTTGTAATCCAGGGCGTCCATTGCGGCGTCTCGACGGCGAAAGTTGGCGGGCTCCCGCGGCGCGGGGAGATATTTTTTATATAGTCCATAAAACTAGTAGTCTTTGTCAAGGGGCCCCTCGGCCTTTTTGCATCGTCGCGCGACAACACCATGAAAACCCATCGTTTTTCCGCCTTGGGCCGCCTTGGCGCGAAAATCGACTAAATCGCTCATTTCCAGGGGCTATGGAATATCCATCGACTTTGATAAGAAGCGCCTTGGCGAGGCCGGCCACCGGTCGCCGCGACGCCGCGGGGGAAACGCTTCGAGCCATGCTGACCAAGAAAGCGAAATATGGACTGAAGGCCCTCGTCTTCCTGGCCGGCATCGATCCCGGACAGACCGCGCTGGTCGCCGACATCGCCGGCGCCAATCAGATCCCCAAGAAATTTCTGGACGCCATCCTCGGCGAATTGCGCAACGCCGGCTTCGTTCACTCCAAGAAGGGCAAGGGCGGCGGCTACACGCTGGCGAGATCGGCGGAGGAGATCGGCGTCGGCAATGTCATTCGCGCGCTCGATGGCCCGCTGGCGCCGATCCAATGCGCGAGCCGAACGGTCTATCGACGCTGCGACGATTGCACCGACGAAAAACACTGCGCCGTGCGTCTGGTGATGTTGCAAGCCCGCGAGGCGATCGCCAGCGTGCTCGACAACACCACGCTGGCGCGAATGCGCGATCTTGGGGTCGCCGGCGACGTCGCGACCGGGACCGAATAGGACGCCGTTGGCGCGCCGGCGCATCGGGCGGGCATGGACATGAAGCAAGGTGGAACTTATAAAGCGGCGACAGCCGCGCGTGGCGCGGCGTTCCCATTGCAAGAGGCCGGACCCGCTCCGGAAAATCTCGAATGACGCAAGCAACGCCCGCCGCCGCGACGCCCGCCACCGCCACCACCGGGCCGACCGCGCCCGCGAAGCCGGGCGAGGCGACCGAGGCTTTGCGCGCGATGATGGTCGATCGCCAATTGCGCTCATACGACGTGACGGATTTGCCCGTGTTGGAGCGCTTCCTCGAAACGCCGCGCGAACTGTTTCTCGCCCCCGAACTGGCGACGCTCGCCTATTCCGACCGCGCGATTCCGGCCAAGGGCGCCTCCGGCCCGTTGTCCCGCGCGATCCCCGCGCCGCTGGTCCTCGCCAGATTTCTGCAGGGCGCCGAGATTCGCCCCGAGCATAAGGTGCTCGATGTCGGCTGCGGCGCCGGTTATTCCACCGCATTATTGTCGGGACTGGCTGGACAGGTGGTCGCGCTCGAAAGCGATGCCGAACTCGCCGCCCTGGCGCGCGCGAATCTTGCGAAAATCGGCGCGACCGCGACGGTCGAGTGCGGTCCGATCGAGAAGGGGGCGCCGAACGCCGCGCCGTTCGACGTGATTTTGGTTCATGGCGCGGTCGAGGACGGGCTCGACGCGCTTTTCGACCAATTGGCGCCGAACGGGCGTCTCCTCGCCTATAAGAAGCACGGTCGCAACAGCGGAATGAAAGTGGTTCGGTTCGAACGCTCCGAGGGAAAGCCGGCGGGCGAACGGGCGTTGTTCGACGCGGCGGCGCCCTTGCTCGCGCCCTTCGCCAAGGCGCCGGAGTTCGCGCTGTAAGATTCCGCCGACGCGCATGATCTTTTCGGCGGGCGTCCAGGCGCGGCGATCGTCGACGGGGCCGAGGGAGTGGCGCGCCGTTCCGCGCTGGTGACGTCGGGGTTTATGAGTATGCGTGACGCGGCGAGAACCCTAGAGTCGCAATCCCGCGCGCGAGGACTTGGCGCGCCGCGTTTCGCGCTCCTCGCCATGGGCCTCGTTGCTCTGTCCTGGTCGGCGAGCCTCGTCACGGCGCGCGCCGAGACGATGAACGGGGCGCTGGAGCGGGCCTATGGCGGCAATCCCGATTTGAACCAGAGTCGCGCGAATGTGCGCGCGCGGGACGAAGACGCGCCCAAGGCGCTGGCCGGCATGCGGCCAAAAGCCAGCATCGCGGCGAACGCTGGACTACAATACGCGACCGTCAAAATACCGGCGGGGCGGAGCGCCAACGGCTCGCGCGCCTATTCGGAAGACGAATTTCTGGGCAAGCCGCGCGGCGCGGCGCTTAACGTCTCGCAAACGCTGTTCGACGGCGGGCGCACGGCCAACGCGGTCCGGCAGGCGGAATCCTCGGTGCTTTCGGCGCGCGCCGCGTTGCGACAGACCGAGCAATCCATTCTGCAAGGCGCCGCCACCGCCTATATGAACGTGCTGCGCGACACGGCGATCTTGGGTCTACGCAAGAGCAATGTCGCGGTGCTGGGCGAGCAACTGCGCCTGACGCAAGACCGATTTAAGGTTGGCGAGGTGACGCGGACCGATGTGGCGCAAGCGGAAGCCTCGCTCGCGCAGGCGCGTTCGGATGTCTACGTCGCTCAGGGCCTGTTGAAGATCAGCGTCGCCAATTACCGGCAGGTGGTTGGGGCCGAGCCCAAGCGTCTCGAGCCGACGCCGGGCGTCGAAAAGCTGCTGCCGAAATCGCTGAACGACGCCGTCGCCGTGGCCCTGGTCGAAAATCCGGCGATCATCGGCGCGCAACATCAGGTCGACGCGGCCGCCCTGGCCGTGAAGGTCGCCGAGGGCGCCCTGGCGCCCACCGTGTCGGTCAGCGCCCAGGTGGGACCGCAGGTACCGATTCGTTCCTGGGCTTTCCCGGAACGCGCCAGTTCTCGGCGCAAGCCACCGGCAATTTGAACATTCCCATTTATCAGGGCGGCTCGGAATTCGCGTCGGTTCGTCAAGCCAAGGAGCAATTGGGCCAGGCGCGGCTCGGCGCCGATCTGCAGCGCGACAATGTTCGGGTGAGCGTCGTGACGGGCTTCGCGCAGCTCGAAACGGCGAAGGCCTCGATCATCTCGAATCAGGCTTCCGTGCGAGCGGCGGAGATCGCGCTGATGGGCGTGCGCGAGGAAGCGCAAGTCGGTCAGCGCACCACGCTGGACGTGCTCAACGCGCAACTGGCGCTGCTCAACGCCCGGGTCAGCCTGGTGATCGCGCAGCGCGATCGCGTCGTGGCCTCCTATGCCGCGCTCGCGGCGATCGGCAGGCTTTCAACGCGCGAACTGCGTCTAAATGTGGCCGATTACGACCCCGCCACGCATTTCGAGCAGGTCAAGGATCGATGGATCGGACTCGACACGCCGGATGGCCGTTAACGCG
Organism: uncultured Alphaproteobacteria bacterium; assembly: GCA_963699455.1. Classification (GTDB taxonomy): domain Bacteria; phylum Pseudomonadota; class Alphaproteobacteria; order Rhizobiales; family Beijerinckiaceae; genus Methylocystis. The sequence continues at coordinate 558,589 of CAVOTY010000006.1, forward strand.
CTTCGTCATGACTCCGCGTGACGTCGCGCGTGGAAAGGTGTGGAATGCGCCGGGGGGCTGTTGATTCGCGCCGCGGTTAGGGTCACAGCTTACGCATAAATGATTTTCGTCCGGATTCGGTCGGACCGCCAAACCTGAAAAGAGCGAACGCGATGAGCGCCTCAATTGCCCAGACAACATCCACCTCGCTGGAAGAAGAGCGTCGTGCTCACGAGCCTTCGATGGAGGAGATTTTGGCCTCGATCCGGCGCATCATCGCCGACGACGACGTCCATCTGTCCGCGCGGCGCGAACGTCTGAATCGCAATGCCGCCGACGAAGAGCGCATCAAGCGAGTCGAACCTCCGGCGCTGGAGGTCGCGCCCCACAAATCCGCGACGGAGGAAGCCGCGCCGATCAGGGAGCCGGTGAGCGTCGAAGCCGCGCGCCATGACGACAAGCCGCCGGTCGATGTCCTCGCGCCCGCCGAGGCGGCGGGCGAGACGGCGCTTTCCGCGCATGACGCCGCCGCCGCCGCCGAGCAGGATTTCGCCGCCGAGCCGGAGTTCGCGGAACATGAGGCGGCCGAGGAGTCGGAGGCGCCGCCACACGACGCCTATCTTTCGCATGAAGCGACGGAGCGGCGATATCAAGCCGACGCGCATGATTCCATTGGGTCCGCGCCGGGCCGCGAACCTCTCGTGTCGTCGGACGCCGCCGCTTCGATCGCCGCGCAATTCCAGACGCTGGCGGCCAGCATGGTGATCAACGACTCCGGGCTGCTGCACGATTACGCGCGCGAGATGCTGCGCCCGATGCTCAAGGCGTGGCTCGACGACAATCTGCCGGTCTTGGTCGAGCGTCTGGTGCGCGCCGAGATCGAGCGGGTGGCGCGCGGCGGCCGTCGGTAATTTTCCCGGCGTTAACGGCGTCTATACCCTGTCGCTATTAAGCTGGCGTCATGTATCGCCTGCACGCCATTGTTCGCTCGCTCGCCGTTCCGCTGACCCTTTACGGGCTCGCGGGGCTGGTTGGCGGCTATTTCATCTGGCATGGCGTCAACGGCCAGCGCGGCCTGAAGGCCGGCGAGGAATACGAACAACGGCTCGGGCAGTTGCGGCTCGAACGCGATGTGTTGAAACTCGAACGCATGCAATGGGATAGCCGCATCGCGCTTATTCGCGGCGAAACCGTCGACTCGGATATTCTCGACGAACAGGCCCGCGCGTTGCTCGGCCGCGTGCAAAAGAACGAAGTCGTCATTTTGACGCCGGTTCCCGGCGGCTCGCCGGCGACGCGGTGAAGGCCTCGTCGGCCGCCCTCAAACCCTGACGAATCGGGCGCCAAAATCCCCGGCGCCCACCGCTTTCACGAGGCCGCGCGCGATCAAATCCTCGAGATGCGCGAGGATTGTCATCGCCGCCGCGCCATGCAGGCGAACGTCGACGCCCTGATAGATGTGGGCGACCATTCGCGCGATGGTCTCGTCGCCTTCGTCGAGCCGCTGCAAGATCGCCGCCTCGCGCTGAAGGCGGTGGTGCGCCAGGGCACGCAAATATCGGGCGGGATCGCGCACCGGTCCGCCGTGCGCCGGCCAATACAGCGCCTCCGCGCGCTGGCGGAGCCGTTCGATCGAGTCCATGTAGTCGCGCATGGAGCCATCGGGCGGCGCCACGACGGTCGTCGACCATGCCATCACATGGTCGCCAGAGAACAGCGTGCGCTCTTCCCGCAGCGCGAAGCAAAGGTGGTTGGCGGTGTGGCCGGGCGTCGCGATGGCCTCGATGGTCGCGCCGCCGACGGAGAAAAGCTCGCCGTCGTTTAGCACGCGGTCGGGAGCGTAATCGCGGTCGTGCGAGGCGTCGAGATCAAAAGCCGCGGCGCTGGGGCCAGGGGGCGCATAGGGCGCGCAACCGACGACGGGCGCTCCGGTTTTCTCGCGCAAAACGCGCGCGGCGGGCGAATGGTCGCGATGCGTGTGCGTGACGAGGATCGCGGCGAGTTTTTCATCCCCGGTCGCGTTCAGCAGCGCGTCCACATGGCTTGATATCGCCGGGCCGGGGTCGATGATCGCGACTTCGCCTTCGCCGACGATATAGGAACAGGTGCCGGTGAAGGTATAGGGGCTTGCGTTGGGCGCGATCAGCCGACGCGTCAGCGGCGAAACGCGCGCGAGCGCTCCCGCCGGCGTGGCGAAGGCCGTGTCGAAAACCGGAGCGACGCTGTCGGCGGTCATTTTGCCTTTCCGTGGGCGCGATTTCTTTATAATGCGTTCGAAACGTAAAGCGACTTCTTCCGCGCCACCGCGGCAAGCCTCTTTTCAATGAAAGTCGCGCGCCCTTGGCGTCGCCGCGCTCGCTCTCTCGATCTTGCGCAGATCGGCGGAAATATCCTCGACCTTGCGCGCGATGAGATGGACGACGCCCAATTCCACTTGCGCCTCTCCCGCGATGGACACAAGCCTCGAGCCCAGCACCTCGGCGCGTTGCTTCTCGAACAGTTTTGGCCAAACAATGATGTTGGCGGCGCCGGTCTCGTCCTCGATGGTCATGAAGATCACGCCCTTCGCCGTGGCGGGACGCTGGCGCATCAGCACCAGCCCGGCCACCGTGACGCGCTGTCGCGGCGCGCGCGCCAGTTCGGCGCAGGGAAGAACGCCCTTCGTCGTCAGCCCGGCGCGCAGAAAGCCGACGGGATGCCCCTTGAGCGACAGCGACAGCGCGCGATAATCCTCCATGATCTCCTCGCCCGGCGGCATCGGCGGCAGCCTGGCGTCGGGCTCCAATGGCGAAAAGGCGAGCGCGCGCAGCAGGGGGAGATCGTCCTTGTCGCCGGCGCGGTTGAGGCCGGCCGCCGCCCACAGCGCCTCGCGGCGCGAAAGGCCGAGGCTCGCGAAGGCGTCGGCCTGCGCCAGTTTTTCGATCACGAAGGGGGCGAGGCCGGTGCGCAGCCATAAATCGCGCAAGGAGTCATATCCCGCGCCGCGCCGCGCGACGAGGAGGCGCATGTCGTCCTCCGACACGCCCTTGACGAGGCGAAACCCCAGCCTGAGCGCGGAGCGCCCCAAAATATCGTCGGCCATCTCGGCGTGACGCGGATGCGCGGGAAGGGCCGCTTGCGCCGGCTCCAGCGCGCAATCCCATTGCGAGGCGTTCACATCCACTTCGCGCGCCTCGATCCCATGTTCGCGCGCGTCGCGCAGAATTTGCCCTGGCGCGTAAAAACCCATCGGCTGGGAGTTCAGCAGCGCGCAGGCGAAAACGTCGGGATAGCGGCATTTCAGCCAGGCGGAGGCATAGACCAGCAAGGCGAAGGAAGCCGCGTGGCTTTCGGGAAAGCCATAGGAGCCGAAGCCCTCGATCTGCTTGAAGCAGCGCGCGGCGAAGTCTTCCTCGTAGCCGCGCGCGACCATGCCGGAAACCATCTTGTCGCGAAATTCGCCAACGAGTCCGGCGCGCTTGAATGTCGCCATGGCGCGGCGCAGCCGGTCGGCCTCGGCGGGGGAGAAACCCGCCGCGACAATGGCGATCTTCATCGCCTGTTCCTGAAACAGCGGCACGCCGAGGGTCTTGCCTAGGACCTGCTCCAGCTCTTGCGAGGGAAAGTCGACCTTCTCCTTGTTCATGCGGCGGCGCAGATAGGGATGAACCATGTCCCCTTGAATGGGGCCGGGCCGCACGATCGCCACCTCGATGACGAGATCATAGAAACAGGCCGGCTTTAGGCGCGGCAGCATCGACATTTGCGCGCGGCTCTCGATCTGGAACACGCCGACCGTGTCGGCGCGCGAGACCATCGCGTAAACGCGCGGATCTTCCGCCGGAATGGTCGAGAGGCGATGGCGCACGCCGTAATGCGCCGCGAGAGATCCAATCCCTTGCGCAGACAGGTGAGCATCCCAAGCGCCAGCACGTCGATCTTCAATATGCCGAGCGCGTCGAGATCGTCCTTGTCCCACATGATCGTGGTGCGGCCGTCCATCGCCGCCGGGGCCACGGGAACCACCTCGTCGAGCCGCGTCCTCGTGATGACGAAGCCGCCCGAATGTTGCGTCAGATGGCGCGGAAAACCCGCGAGCTCCCGCGCCAGGGCCAGCGCCGTCGCAAGGCGCGGCTCGTCAAGGTCGTAGCCCGCGCGGACAAGCTCGGCGCGGCGCTGCTCCTGGTCGGCGCCGCCCCCGGCCATCCTCGAATGACGCGCCAGAAAATCGTCGGAAAGGCCGAAGACCTTGCCAATCTCGCGCATCGCCGAGCGCGCGCGATAAGTGACGACGGCGGCGGCGAGCCCCGCGTGGTCGCGGCCAAAGCGCTTGTAAATATACTGGATCACCACTTCGCGCCGCTCATGCTCGAAATCGACGTCTATGTCGGGCGGCTCGTTGCGCGCGGCCGAAACGAAACGTTCGAACAGCAGATCGTGCTTGGTCGGATCGACCTCGGTGACGCCGAGGCAAAAACACACCGCGCTATTGGCCGCCGAGCCGCGCCCCTGCGCGAGTATCCCCTGCGAGCGGGCGAAGCGCACGATGTCGTGAACGGTCAGGAAGTAGGCCGCGTAACTCAGCTCCCCGATAAGCTTCAATTCATGCGCGAGTTGCGCTTCCACATGCTTGGGGACGCCGCGCGGATAACGCGTCTTCGCGCCCTCGCGCGTGAAAACCTCCAGCGCTTCCTGTTCGCTGGAAAAACCTTCGCGCAATTCGCTGGGGTAGTCGTAGGCGAGATCGTCGAGCCGAAAGGCGAGGCGCTCCAGAAAACGCGCGCTTTCGTCGACGGCTCCGGGCGCCTCCTTGAAGAGCCGCGTCATGTCCTCGGCGCTTTTGAGATGGCGCTCGGCGTTGGCGGAGAGAAGAAAGCCCGCGTCCTCCAGCGTGACGCCCTCCCTGACGCAGGCCAGCGCGTCGGCGAGCGGGCGGCGCGCCGCGACGTGATAATGCGCGTCGTTCACGGCGATGAGCGGCAGCCCGAGTTTGCGCGCGCGCGCGACGCGACGTTGCAGTTTTTCCCGCATATTGGCGTCATGCAGCGCGGTCGCCGCCAGCCACAGCCGGCCTTCGAACGCGGCCCGCAGCGCGGCGGGGGGCGCGGCGTCGCCCATGGCGATCAGCAACTGGCCTTCGCCAAACTCGATGAGATCGTCCAAAACCAGCGTGCAATCACCCTTGCGCGCCCGCATGTTGCCGCGCGTCAGCATCAGGCACAGCCGGCCATGGGCGGCGCGATCGCGCGGATAGCAGAGGATGTCCGGGGTTTTGTCGGAAAACACCAGCCGCGCGCCGACGGCCAGGTGAAAGTCGTGGCGCGCGATCCCATGGGCGCGCAAAAACGAGAAGGCGCGCACGACGCCGGCCACGGAATTGCGGTCGGCGAGGCCAATGCCGCAATGGCCCAGCTCCAGCGCCCTCGCCACCATCTCCTCGGGATGGGAGGCGCCGCGCAGAAACGAGAAATTGGTCGTCGTCGCCAATTCGGCGTAGCGGGGCAGGGGGATGATCACGGGCGGATTCTCGGACGGCGGATTATGCGTTCATGGATTGTTCTCTTATTTCGAGTGGAGTCAAGCGCGCCGCCCCCGCTCACTCCGGCGCCGGCGGCTCTTCCTTTGGCGCGCGCCGCGCCTCCGCCTTGGCCGCCGCCTCGCGCGCTTCTTGTTCCTCCAGCTTCTTGCGCCGCCTCGCGTTGGGTTCGCGGCGCGGGCCTTCAACCAGCCGCACCACGACGCCCCACAGCGTGCGCACATCCTGCTCGGTCAGGCTCATGCGATGGAACATATTGCGCAGGTTGCGGGCCATCACCGGCTTCTTGGTGATCGGGCGGAAGAACTGGCGCGCGTCCAGCTGCTCCTCCAGAAACTCGAAGAACGCCGCCGTCATTTCCCGCGTCGCCGGCGGCGAGCGCTCGCTGGCGTCGAAGGGCAAGATCTCGCCATGCGCGGCGCGAAACCACTCGTAGCCGGTCAGCAGCACCGCCTGCGCGAGATTGAGCGAGGCGTAGGCGGGATTGACCGGGAAGGTCAAAATCGCGTCGGCCAGCGCCACGTCGTCATTGTCGAGACCGGTGCGCTCCGGGCCGAACATGACGCCGTGCCGCTCGCCGCCGGCGATTCGCTGGGCGGTGATCGGCATGGCCTGGGCCGGGATATGCACCGGCTTCATCTGGCCGCGCCCGCGCGCCGTCGCGGCGTGGACGAAGGAAAGGTCGACGATCGCCGTGGCGACATCGGGAAACACCCTGGCGCTTTCCAGGAGATGCACGGCTCCCGCCGCGGCGGCATAGGCGCCCTTGCGATAGGCGCCGGTGCGCGGCCAGCCCTCGCGCGGCGCGACGAGACGCAGATCGGAAAGGCCGAAGTTCGCCATCGCGCGGGCGCACATGCCGATGTTGACCGCGAGTTGCGGCCGTACCAGAATGATCGCCGGGCCGCCGTCGAGCTTCGGCTTGGTGTGGTCCGTGCCGGCGCCGGTCAAGCGCGCCAGGCCCCGGAAAGATCGTCCATTCGCATTTTTCGTCCCGGAGACCGCCTGAAAAATTTCAAGCGGCTCGGTCGCTCATAACATAGAGCGCGACCCGCGCTAGCTGCGCTTCGACATTGGCACATATTCGCGTTGCGGCGCGCCGGTGTAAAGCTGGCGCGGGCGGCCGATCTTCGAGCCGGGGTCCTCGATCATTTCCTTCCATTGGGCGATCCAGCCGACGGTGCGCGCCAAGGCGAACAGCACGGTGAACATCGTCGTCGGGAAGTTCATCGCCTTCAAGGTGATGCCGGAATAGAAGTCGATGTTGGGATAGAGCTTCTTCTCGATGAAATATTCATCGTGCAGAGCGATGCGCTCGAGCTCCATCGCCACGTCGAGCAGCACGTCCTTGACCCCGAGCTCGCTCAGCACCTCGCGCGTCGTGACCTGCATGATTTTCGCTCGGGGGTCGTAGTTTTTATAGACGCGATGGCCAAAGCCCATCAGGCGGAAGGGGTCGTCCTTGTCCTTGGCGCGGGCGATGAACTGCGGAATGCGGTCGACCGTGCCGATTTCCTCGAGCATTTTGAGCACGGCTTCATTGGCGCCGCCGTGCGCCGGCCCCCAAAGCGAAGCTATGCCCGCCGCGATACAGGCGAAGGGATTGGCGCCCGAGGAGCCGGAAAGGCGCACGGTCGAGGTCGAAGCGTTCTGTTCGTGATCGGCGTGCAGGATGAAAATGCGATCGAGCGCGCGCGCCAGCACGGGATTGACCTTGTAGTCCTCGCAGGGAACGGCGAAGCACATGCGCAGGAAATTCGACGAATAGTCGAGATCGTTCTTGGGGAAAACAAACGGCTGGCCGATCGAATATTTATAGGCCATGGCGGCGATCGTCGGAATCTTGGCGATCATGCGCGTCGAGGCCACCATCCGCTCCGTGGGATCGGCGATATTTGTCGAGTCGTGATAAAACGCCGACAGCGCGCCGACCGAGGCCACCATCACCGCCATGGGATGCGCGTCGCGGCGGAAGCCCTGGAAGAACCGCGCCATTTGTTCGTGGACCATCGTGTGGCGGGTGATGCGATAGTCGAAGTCGGCTTTCTGCGCGCCGGTCGGCAACTCGCCATAAAGCAGCAGGTAACAGGTCTCCAGGAAATCGCCGTGTTCGGCGAGTTGCTGAATGGGATAGCCACGATAAAGCAGGACACCGTTGTCGCCGTCGATGAAGGTGATCTTCGATTCGCAGCTGGCCGTCGAGGTGAAGCCAGGATCATAGGTGAACATGCCCGTCGCGCCGTAAAGCGAGCGAATGTCCATGACATCCGGCCCCAGCGTGCCCTGTTTGACGGGAAGGTCGACCGTCTTGTCGCCGATCGTAATCGAACCCTTGGCTTGCGTCATCGCTCCGCCTTTCCTGATCCGCGCGTCCTGGAGCCGTTCGCCGGCGCGAGAAAGACGTCCTTTCCATCGCGGCGAAACGAGAAATTATTTTCCAACATTTGGCCCCAACAGCGAATTGTGCATCGCACAACGCTATAACAACGCCGCGCCATGTCAAGCGACGCTAAAGGTTTACGGGCGCCCCGGCCTGATCGGCGAGTCGTCCGAGGCTTTCCTCGCGCCCCAGAATCTCCATCACCTCGAAGATGCCGGGCGAGGTCGCGCGGCCGGTGAGCGCGGCCCGCAAGGGTTGCGCGAGATCGCCCAGTTTCACGCCCAGCGCTTCCGCCGTCTCCCGCACCGCGCCTTCGGTCGTGGCCGCGCTCCACTCGGCGAGCCCCGCGAGACGCGGGGTCAGCGCGTCGAGCCGGGCGCGACCGCCCTGCGCCAGCAACGATTCCGCCTTTGCCTCCAGCGGCAGGGGACGCGAGGCGAACAGGAATTTGGCGCCGTCGAGCAATTCGTTCAAGTTTTTGGCACGCGCCTTGAGGCCGGACATCGCGGCCAGCAATTGAGTTTTTTTCTTGTCATCCAACATCGCGGCGAACGCTGGCCCTTCCTTCAGATAGGGCAGGGTGGCGAGAAGCGCGGCCAGCAATTCGTCGTCGCTCATCGCGCGCATGAAGTGGCCGTTCATGTTTTCGAGCTTCACGAAATCAAAGCGCGCCGGCGAGCGGTGCACTTGTTCGAGATCGAACGCCTCGATCAGCTCCTCCCCGGTGAAAAACTCCTTGTCGCCCTGGCTCCAGCCCAGCCGCGCCAGATAATTTCGCAGGGCCGCCGGCAAATAGCCCATGGCGCGATAGGCGTCGACGCCGAGCGCTCCGTGGCGCTTGGAAAGCTTCGCGCCGTCCGGCCCGTGAATCAGCGGGATATGGGCGAACGACGGCGTCTCCCAACCCAGCGCCTCGTAAATATGCTTTTGGCGCGCGGCGTTGGTCAAATGATCGTCGCCGCGAATAATTTGAGTGACGCCCATGTCGTGATCGTCGACGACGACGGCGAGCATGTAGGTCGGCGCCCCGTCGGAGCGCAGCAACACGAAGTCGTCGATATCCTTGTTGGGAAACACGACGCGACCCTGCACGGCGTCGTCGATGACGGTCTCGCCATCGTGCGGCGCCTTGAGGCGGATCACCGGCGCGACGCCCTCGGGCGCCTCCTCGGGAGCGCGATCGCGCCAGCGCCCGTCGTAACGCGGCGGACGCCCCTCGGCCTTCGCCTTCTCCCGCATCTCGTCGAGTTCTCGCGCCGAGGCGTAGCAGCGATAAGCGGCGCCCTTGGCGAGCAGCCGCTCCGCGATCTCGCGATGACGCGGCGCGCGCGAGAATTGGTAGACCACGTCCTCGTCCCAATCGAGCCCCAGCCATGTGAGTCCGTCGAGGATTTCGTTGATCGCCGCCTGTGTCGAACGCTCGCGGTCGGTATCCTCAATTCGCAGCCGCATTTTGCCGCCGCGCTTGCGCGTGTAAAGCCAGTTGAACAGCGCGGTGCGAGCGCCCCCGATGTGCAAGAAGCCCGTGGGCGAGGGCGCGAAACGCGTGACGACCTGTTGCGACATTTTTTGAACCAGCCGGAAGCGATGATGACGAAGCTTGATCGGCGGGAAACGAGTCGCGCCGTGGCGAGCGGGTGTATCACGCGCCGCGCCGCATTTCATCCCGACTTGATCGCCGACGCGGCTCCAGATCCGACAAATGCGTTTTTTGCGCCGCGAAGGCGCCGATGAAGAATTTTGGAAGGATAAAAGCGCGCGAACGCGCGCGGCGCGCCGTTGGCTGGAAATTAAAAGAGACCACAGACTTTCGCGCCCCCGGCGGCGTTCATGCAAATGAACCGCCCTCTTGAAGAGGTAAAGCCATCCAGTCGCTCGCCGTTTCGGATACAAAAAAACATGATCCTATTGGCCGCGTGCCCGACAACCGCGGCATAAGAATATCCTCTTTCGTTGCAAAAGCTCTGGGCGGCGTTCAAACCGATTTGTTCCGGGCCAACATAGGAAAGTTCGAATTTTTTCTTTCCCAATCGCGTGGGCTGGCCATTTCCGATGCTCTGACACCCCGCGAGAGCGATGACGATGGGGAGGATAAGAAGTTTGCGCATGTCGGCACTCTCTGGAACACGCCATCGCCGGCGGCGCGCGGGGCGCTTTACCCTTCACCATGGACTCCGCCGGCGCGCCGGACTGATCCGACGCGCCGGTTTGGAGTCATGCAGCGGAGCTGATTACCAGAACCAGCCGCCGCAGCTTCCGCAACCCGTGTAGGTGTAGGCGGGGCTGGAGTAGTCGACCGTGTAATGCTCGACGCGATAGATCGGATAGGACACGCTTCCCGCCTCGACCAGGCGCGACATGAAATGGTGATGGTGATGGTGGTGATGCCACCATCCCGCCTGGGCGCTGTTCAGGGGGGCGACGGAAAACGCGGCGCCCATTAACGCGGCCGCGGCGATCGTTCCGATGCTAAGTTTACCCTTGCTCATGATACTTCCTCCACTAACAATCAAACTTTGCGATTGGACGCATCTCAACCGCATGCCTTGAACTTATGCAATATGTGCATTTTGGTCAATATCATTAATGTTTTCCAAAAACACTAACTTGTTTATATATTTCAATATGATACAAAAATAGTTACTCAAGCTCTTGGTTGACTTTTTGATCGACGGAGCTGAAAATCTCGTTACCTGAAACTCTCGTCATGGAGGATGGGTCGTTTTTCGATTGCTGGGCGCCCGACAAAGTCGTGGGGCGAGTATCTAAAGGCTATGCGAACCGCGGGGCTCGGTTGTCGAATTCTCCGAGTATTCCGTGGATACTCGACAAAGTCCTTTTCGCTCCCTTGTTTAGAGGGCCGAATGAAGCCAATGTTGCTTCTGATTCCGTCGCGGTGTGGGGGGCGTTGGAGGAAACGGCGCCGTCATCCGGACCGGGAAGCCGATATCGAGAAGCCGACAAACTGTCATGAAACGAGTCACTTCAGCGGAAATGGCCAAACGGTTCAGCGCGTATTGCGACATGGCGCTGAATGCTCCAATAGTCGTGACTAAAAATGGCCGCGACCGACTTGTGATGTTGAGCGTCGACAAGTTTAATTTTCTTCAGGATCTCGTTGAAAAAGAGGGACTCGGCGGCGAGCGCGCGTTGCGCGTCGGGCCCGCGAAGCCATTGACTCCGCGCAAGAAATCCGGCGGATAGATTGGCGTCAATGCGCCTCGTCCCAGTTCCTCGCGGCGCGCGCGTCGACCTGCAGGGGGACTGACAGGTCCACGGCCGGATGCGGCGCGTCCACCATCACCCGTTTGATAACCGCGATCGTCGCCTCGGCTTGCTCGGCGGGCGCCTCGAACACCAATTCGTCATGCACCTGCATTAGCATGCGCGCGGAAAGACCCGCGTCGGCGAGAGCCGCGTCCATGCGCGTCATCGCGCGGCGGATAATGTCGGCCGCCGCCCCTTAAATCGGCGCGTTGATCGCCGCGCGCTCAAAAAACGCGCGTTCCGAGGCGTTGGCCGATGTGATCTTCGGAAAGTGGCACTTGCGCCCGAATATCGTCGTCACGACCCCGTGTCGACGCACCGTCTCGCGCGTTCGATCCATGTAATCGCGTATGCCGGGAAAGCGCTCGAAATAGCGTTTGATATAGGCCGCCGCCTCCTCGCGCGGAATGCCCAGCTGGTTGGCGAGGCCAAAAGCCGAAATGCCGTAGATGATGCCGAAATTTATCGCCTTGGCGCGGCGTCGCACCTCCGGCGGCATGCCTTCGACGGGAACCCCGAACATTTCGCTCGCGGTCATCGCGTGAATGTCGAGCCCCGAGGCGAATGCCTTTTTGAGCTGCGGGATATCCGCGACATGCGCGAGTATGCGCAGTTCGATCTGCGAATAATCCGCCGAGATCAAAACGTTTCCGGACTCCGCGACGACGGCGGCGCGAATTTTTCGCCCCATCTCGTTGCGCACGGGAATGTTCTGTAAATTCGGCTCCGACGACGACAATCGTCCGGTCGTCGTCGCGGCCAGCGCATAAGATGTGTGAACGCGGCCGGTGTCCTTGTTGACGAAGGCGGGCAGGGCGTCCGCATAGGTCGATTTGAGCTTGGACAGCTGTCGCCATTCCAGGATGAGCGCGGCGAACGCATTGCCGCCTTCCGCGAGTTCGTCCAACACGCTGGCCGAGGTCGACCATGCGCCGGTGGCGGTTTTCTTGGCGCCGGGCAAGCCCATCTTGCCAAACAGAATATCGCCAAGTTGTTTTGGCGAGCCCAGATTGAAACGCTCGCCCGCCGCTTCATGGATCTTTGCCTCGAGGCGCGCCATCTCCAGCGCGAATTCCCCGGAAAGGCGGGAGAGAATCGCGCGGTCGATCGAAACGCCGCGCCGCTCCATCGCGGCCAGGGTGGCGACCATCGGGCGCTCTAGCGTCTCATAGACGGTGGTCATCGCTTCCGCGACGAGGCGCGGTTTGAACACCCGCCACAGCCGTAGGGCGACGTCCGAATCCTCGGCTCCGTATTCGGTCGCCTTGTCGATGGCCACGCGCGCGAAACCGATGAAGTTGCGGCCTGTTCCCGCGACTTCGGCGAAGGTGATGTTCTTGTGGCCGAGGTGTTTCAGCGCGAGTTCGTCGAGGCCGTGGTTGTTGCGGCCCGTGTCGAGCGCATAGGAAATCAGCATGGTGTCTTCGATGGGACCCACCGCGACGCCGTAACGCGACAGCACCAGCAGATCGTATTTCATATTATGCGCGATCTTGAGCACCGAGGCGTCCTCGAGCAGCGGCTTGAGGCGCTCCAGAGCCTGCGGGAGCGCGATTTGTCCCGGCGCCAGCTCCGCGCCGCCAAACAAATCCCGCCCGCCCGCCGCGCGATGGCCGAGCGGAATGTAGCAGGCGCGATCCGGATGCAGGGCCAGCGACACGCCGACCAGTTCGCAACTCATCGGGTCGAGCGAGGTGGTTTCGGTATCGAGCGCCACGACGCCGGCTGCGAAAGCGTCGGCGATCCATTGGTCGAGCCGCTCGACCAACTCGATCGTTTCATATTCGCTGCGGTCGATTTTCGTCGCGAGCGCCATCCGCGCGCGCTCGTCGGCGAGATTGCGCGCGGTTCTCTCCTCGACGCTGGCGGCGGGCGCGGGCGCGTCGGGAGGCGACTCCGCGCGGTCGGTCGCCTCACCATTGCGACCGCGCCAGCCGCCCGGCCCGGCGTATTCCGGGGCCGGCTGAATTTTCCCGGCGTCCACGCCATAAAGTTCCGCGACGCGCCTCGTGATGGTCGTGAACTCCATCGCCTGCAAAAAACCGATAAGCTTGGCGGCGTCGGGCTCGGGCGCCTCAAGCTGTTCGAGCGGCGTCTCCACCTTCACGTCGCGAACCAGTTCGACGAGTTTTTTCGAAACGCAAATCAGCTCCACGGCTTGCGGATCGGTCAACGCCTCGCGGCGCTTTGGCTGCTTTATTTCGCCGGCGCGCGCCAGCAGCGTGTCGAGATCGCCAAATTCGTTGATGAGCTGGGCCGCTGTCTTGACGCCAATGCCCTTGGCGCCCGGCACATTGTCCGTGGCGTCGCCGGCCAACGCCTGCACGTCGACGACCTTGGAGGGCGGAACGCCAAAATAGTCGATCACCTCCTTCTCGCCGATGAAACGCTCGGCGCGAGAGCCAAATTTTCCCTGTTCCCCGGAGGCGGGATCGTACATGGCGACACCGTCGCCGATGAGCTGCATCAAATCCTTGTCGGCGGAGATGATCAGCACGTCGGCGCCCTTTTCCCGCGCCTGACGGGCGTAAGTGGCGATCAAATCGTCGGCCTCGTAGCGATCCTGCTCGACGGGCGTCAGGCCGAAGGCGCGCACCGCGGCGCGCATCAAGGGAAATTGCGGGACGAGGTCTTCGGGGGGATCGGGGCGGTGCGCCTTGTAGGCGGGATAAAGCTCCTTGCGAAATGAATTTTCCGATTTGTCGAAGATGATGACAAGATGCGTCGGCTTCACGCCGGCGGCGCCGTCGCGAACGAATTGCAAGAGCTTGGAGCAAAACAGGCGCACCGCGCCGGTCGGCAGCCCGTCGGAGCGATAGTTATATTTCGCGTCCTGCCGAATCGCTTGAAAATAGGCGCGAAACACGAAGGACGAGCCATCCACGAGAAAGACGTGACTTCCCGGGCCCAGTGGTTTTTGCGAGGTTGTCATGCGGGTCTTGTAACAGTTCACAAACGCCGCGCGAACGGCGCGGAGGACTTATGCGGCGGATTCAGGCCGGCGAAAGTGAGACAAGTGGGAATCGAAATCGCGCGGCGAGCGAAAGAATCATCGTGATAGAATGAGACCTATAGACCGCGCGGATGCGACAATGGCGTGCATCGCGGATCGCAACGCATTGAAGGTAATTGGAATCTCAGGGTTTTTTGAATAATTTTAAAATGGGCTATTCGCCGCATTGCCAATGATTTCAATTCGAGTTACGCTGCTGGCGATGCGGCAAGCATTTACGTGCAGAAAACAACAACAGGGGGAAAAGCATGGCTACTTCCGTTCACAGCACCGCCGAAATCGGCCGTACGCTCATTTGGGTCGCGGGCATCGTCGCTTTCGTCATCGTCGCCCTGACCTGGGTGCCGGATTGGATTTCGCCGGAAGGCTCCAACGGCACGGGCAACCGTAATGGCATGGCGGGCGATGGCGTCGGCTCGACCGCCCGCATGATCCACTAAGATCCGGAACCAGCGTCGTCACGCCCGGAGCGAAAGTTCCGGCGTGATGCGCTACATGAAAAGCGATATCTCCGTACCGCTTTTTGTGGAACTTCGATGATTGGACGCCAGTCTTCCTCGTGAATGTAGCGAGAAACTCGGCGTCCATCATTTTTTGATATTCGCGTTTCGCGTTACCGCTTCATTCAGGTTTTTCGTTCGAATCGGCTTCAAGCGTTCCAAAGGCGCGAGATCACGGCTTTCCGGTCGAACTCATCTCACGGCGTTCCCCAGAAATCGGGCCAGGCTTGCGACAGGCGCCCCCCAAGCCGAAGCGGCGCGATTTTTTCCGTCAATCCCGTCGCGCCAATCTCGACGGCGACGCCGCACAGCGTAGCCTCGCCTTGCGCGGGTTCAAATCGGGCGCCCGGGGTTTTGCGGGTGAAGCGGCGCAGCGGCTCCTCCTTGTCCATGCCGATCACCGAATCATAATCGCCGGTCATGCCGGCGTCGGAGATATAGCCGGTGCCATGGGGGAGAATTTGGCTGTCCGCGGTGGGAACATGGGTGTGGGTTCCGGCGACCAGCGAGGCGCGCCCGTCGACGAAATGCGCCATCGCCATTTTTTCGCTGGTGGTTTCCGCGTGCATGTCGATCATGATCGCATCGCTGCCGACCTGGAGCGGACAGGCCCCGAGTTCCCGTTCGATCGCCGCGAAGGGATCGTCGAGTTGGTCCATGAAAACGCGCCCCTGAACATTGACGACCAGCACCTGCTGTCCTCGCGCCGCCGTGTAGAGATTGGCGCCGCGTCCCGGAGCGCCCGGTGGGTAGTTTACGGGTCTCAGCAGGCGCGGCTGCCGCTCGATGAAAACCAGCGCCTCGCGCTGATCGAAGGCGTGGTTGCCGAGCGTCACGCAATCCGCGCCGGCTTGCAGGAACTCGTCGCAGATGCTTTCGGTGATGCCAAACCCGCCGGCGGCGTTTTCGCCATTGACGATGACGAAATCCAGATTCCAGATTTGGCGCAGCCGCGGCAGGCGCGCGAGCAGCGCGGCGCGGCCGGAGCGGCCGATGACATCGCCGATGAAAAGCAAGCGCAGCGGGACAAGGGTCGAAGCGTTCATGCGATCCTTCGCGCGAGAGGTTGACCCTTGGCCATAGCGCGCGACGGGCGCGCCGGCAATTCGCGTCAGCGCGATCCCAGCGCGATCATGGAGATTATTGGCGGGCTCGGAGCGCAAACCGGGGGATTGCTCAACCAATCGGCATTCCTTAGGGGAGAGCGAGTGCTATAGTGGAAGGTCCAATGTGAGCGCCTCCGTCGATGTCTAACGCCGCCGATTTTTCCGGCCCCGTCGTCCGCCAAGCGCGTCCGACGATGATCGATCGCCCCTTCGTGCTGTTCGAGGACGGCCGCGACACCGGCCCCGCGCTGTTGTTCGACGCGCCGGTCGAGATCGTCGCCGCGCGCGAGGCCGACGAGGTTGCGCCGGCTTTCGCTCGCATGGAGGAGTTGTCGCGCCGCGGCCTGCATCTCGCCGGTTACGCCAGCTATGAGCTTGGTTACGCGCTGGAGCCAAAACTGGCCGCCCGGCCTTCGCCAAGGTCGCGCACCCCTCTGCTCCAGTTCGGGGCGTTCGCGTCGCCGCGGCCGGCGGAACCCGATCCGGGCGCCGGCGTCCGCGAGCAATCGATCACCCTGACGCCGGCCTGGACCGCCGAGGAATACGCCGAGCGTTTTCAAAAATGCCGTGACTATATTTTCGCGGGCGACGTGTATCAGATCAATCTCACTTTTCCGCTGCACGGGCGTTTCGAGGGCGATCCGCTGGCGCTCTACCAGGCGTTGCGCAAGCGCCAGCCCGTCGCCTATGGCGGCGTCGTGGCCTTGGGCGATGAAACCATCGTGTCGCTTTCGCCGGAAGTGTTTTTCGAGGCGCGCGGGCTGGCGAGCGAAACCGACGCTCCGCTGGGTCGTTCGATCCGCGCGCGTCCGATGAAGGGCACCGCGCAACGCGGCTTCATGCCCCCGGAGGACATGGCGAGGGCGAAATATTTGGTCGAGGACGAAAAGTCCCGCGCCGAAAATCTGATGATCGTCGATCTGCTGCGCAACGATCTGTCGCGACTGGCCGAGATCGGTTCGGTCAAGGTGACGGACCTTTTCACCGTGCAAACCTATCCGACGCTGCATCAGATGACCTCGGGAATCGAGGCGCGTTTGCGCAAGGATGTCTCGCTGGCGGATCTGTTTCGCGGGCTGTTCCCATGCGGTTCGGTGACCGGGCGCCGAAAATACGCGCGATGGAGATTATCCGCGATCTTGAATGCGCGGCGCGCGGCGTTTATTGCGGATCGCTGGGCGTGATTTCGCCGGAGGGCGACATGCGCTTCAACGTCGCGATCCGCACGCTGACGATTTTTCCCGACCACGAGTTGGTCTGCAATGTCGGCTCCGCCATCGTCGCGGATTCGAAGGCGCGCGAAGAGTATGAGGAATGTCTGATCAAGGCGCGATTCCTGACCGGCGCATAATCGATTTCGGGCTGATCGAGACGCTGCTCTGGACCAGGGACGCGGGCTATTTCCTGTTCGCCGAACATCTGGACCGTCTGCGCGATTCCGCCGCGAAACTCGGCTTTCGTTTCGACGAAACGGCGGTCGTCGCGGCCCTGGAGCGCGCCGTGGAGAATCATGCCCCCGCCGGGGAGCGATTGCGCGCGCGGTTGGTCTTGCGCGCCGATGGCGCGATCGAAACGAGCGCGGCGGAGATCGAGCCGACGCCGGCCAGCGCGGTGTGGAAAGTGGCCGTGGCGCGTCGGCGTTTCCAGTCCGGCGCCCCATTGCTGCGGCACAAAACCACGCGGCGGGAGATTTACGAGACGGAGCTCGTTTGCTCCGCCGCCGACGAAGTGCTTTTCCTCAACGAGCGTGACGAGGTATGCGAGGGCGCGCGCTCCAATGTGTTTCTAAAGCGAGGCGATGGGCTCGTCACGCCGCCGCTGAGCTGCGGGCTGCTGCCGGGAACCTTGCGCGCGCATCTGCTGCGCGAGGGCCGGGCGAAAGAGGAAGTCCTGCGTCTCGCGGACTTCGACGGCGCCGAATTCCACATGGGCAATTCGGTGCGCGGTCTGGTGCGGGGCGTTTTGCGGAGATGATCGCGACGCTCCATGCCGCTCCTAACATTGCATCCTTCTAGCGCCGGAACAGCGCGGCCGCGCCCTCGATGAGGCGCCGCATTGGCGCGGTCTCTCGCGACGGGGCGTCTTGCGTGACGGACGCGCGTTCTCGGGGCGGGGGAGGAGGAGCGCGCGTCGTCTCCTCTCCGGGAATAAACGCGTCGAAAGCCGCGAAAAACAGCTCGCGCGCCGGTTGGAGCTCCATCATGACCTCATGGCGAGCGCCGGGGATGGTCACCAGCATGGCGATATCGAGTTGTTGCGCGAAACGTTCGATAGCCGGAGTCGAGACCAGCGTGTCGCGGCCGGAGGCCACCAGCAACGTCGCCATGCTCCATCCGCAATAGTCAATTTCGGTGAAACGCCGCATCTGGCGAAAGGCGGCGTTCATCCAGCCGATGGTGGGATCGCCGATGGCGAGACGCGGCGCGGCCGCCAGCGCCTCCGCGTTGCGGGCGAAACGCGTGGGGTCGGCGGTCAGAATATTGCCCTTGAACTTCATCTCGAACAGCGAGGCGGGGCCGCCGCCGGGGATATACCTCTCGCCAAGTCCGAGCATGTCCAGCGTGTTGGCGAGAAACCGCGCGCCATTCGGAAAGCGGAGACCATGAATGTCGATCATCGGCGCGGTCACCACCAGCCGCTCGAAGGCCCCGCCGCCGTCATGGGCGTATTCAAGCAGAATGGCGCCGCCCATCGAATGAGCCAGCGCGAACCAGGGCTTTCGGCAACCAAGCCAGGTCACCTTGGCGATGAAGGCGCGCAGATCGCGCTGATAATGCGCGAAATCGTCGACATGGCCCTTGCGGGGATCGGCGAGTTGCCGCTCTGAACCGCCTTGGCCGCGCCAGTCGAGCGTCACGACCTCGAACCCGCGGGAGAGGAGGTCGCCGATGGTCTCGAAGTATTTTTCGATGAATTCGGCGCGCCCCTGGAACAGAGCGACCGTTCCCCGCGCTTCGCCCGGCGGTGAAAAGCGCGCCATGCGCAAAACCACGTCGTCCGCGGCGCGCAGCTCGTAGGTCCGCGCGCCAAGCGGAATTGGGTTATGCGGCGTCGCCACCAGGTCGAGCATTGAGCGCTTCCCAAAACTCCCGAGCGCGGGAGGCGCGCGGTTGCGCGAACCAGATTTACCATAGCCTGAAAACCGGATCGTTAAAGATCGCGCGTCGCCTCTTGCACCCAAAAAAACCGTCCCCACATCCGTTGTAGCGCGGGCCATAACGGACGCGCGCGGCGGGTTGCCTCACGAAAAAGAACCGAACGGCCCGACCGAATAGACTTCATGTCGCTCTATACGGAGGATGTGCAATGCGTGCTTTCGATCTCTCTCCCCTGTTCCGTCAGACGGTTGGTTTTGACCGGCTGATCAATACCTTGGCGCAAAGCGGCGGCCTTGAGCCCGCGCCGAACTACCCGCCCTACAACATCGAGCGGACCGGCGAGCACGCCTATCGCGTGTCGCTCGCGGTGGCTGGATTTTCTCGGGACGATCTCTCCATCGAGACGCGCGAGAACGCATTGACGATTCGCGGGGCGCAACAGCCGGCTCACGAGGAGCCCGGTCGGGAATTCCTGCACCAGGGCATCGCCGCGCGAGCCTTCGAACGCAGGTTCCAGCTCGCCGACCATGTCGTCGTGACCGGCGCGACGCTTGAGAATGGCCTGCTCCATGTGGATCTCGTGCGCGAGATTCCCGAGGCGCAGAAGCCGCGTCGCATCGACATTGGCGCGCCGACCAGCGCGGCGCCCCCGCGGGCGGTCGAGAGCAAGCCCGTGGAGGTGCGAGCCGCGTAAGCGCGCGACAGTGCTAGATATCGTCGGAGGCGCCCAATCGGGCGCCTCTTTTTTGGGTTCGCGCGGTCAATCAGCGGCGAGACCTTAACCGCCCGTCGGTTTCGCGCTGGTTTCCGCGGGCGCTCCGGTCGTTGGCTTGGCGGCGGCCCCGGGTGATCCGACAAGCTGGGCGGGAGGCGTCGTTGGAGCCGCCGGCGCGGTGGGCGTCGTCGTTTTCGTTTGAGCGGCGTCCAGTGGCGGAACAATCGCGCGATGCCCCGAGCCATGCACGAAGGCTGGCGTCGGCTTCGCCGCGGGCGGGCCGGCGGCGGCCTTGGCGGGCGTGACCGGCGGCGCGACTTGCGGCGCGACCGGCGCGATGACTTGCGGCGGTTTTGGATCGACGACATGCGCCGCGGCCTTCACGGCGGGTTTGGCCGGATGTGGCGCCAGGCGTGGCGCGGCGGCGGCGGCGGGCGCGCGAGCGCCTTCGGGCCACGTCGGCTCTTTCGGGTTCGCCCGCGTCGCGGCGGCCGGCGAGGGCGCGCGGGGCGCCGGCGAGACGTCTCGCGACGCCGATTGGCGCGCCTTGCGCGCCGGACCGCTGGGCGTTTCGCTTTCCAGCGCGCGTTCCTTGCGCGGAGTCGGCGTCGCGGAACCCAAGGGCGGCTCGGGCCCCCAGACGCGCGGGCGCGGCGCGGCGAGTTCTTCATCGCGAGGATACTCCTCGCGCATTTGCTCGCGGGACGCCTGTTGCTGGTCGAGTCGGCGCGCGCCGATCAACTCGCCGTCCTCGGGGTCGATGAGAAAGCGCGTCCGTCCACCCTGGTCGTCGACGCCGATCGCCACGATCAAATTCTCGCGAATGTCGAGCGGCCCGACCAGGCGAAATCCCTCGTCGTCGAGAATGGCGGCGATTTCCCGTCGGGAGGCGTAGGGCGCGGCGCGTGGGCGCGCGGGCGCGCGCTCGTAATCCCGTTCGCGGTCAAAGTCGGGACCACGGTAATAATAGGGCTGTTCATAGGCGTAGGGCCGAAAATAGACCTGCGCCCACGCCACGCCGGACGAGGCCGCGGTGATCCCGGCGCAAAGGACGGCGGCCAAGCTCCATTTCGAAGGGCTTTTGCCCGAAAACAGCTTGGTCCCGCCCGAAAAATACTTGCGAGCGTCGAACTTGAACGTCATGACGCATGCTCCTGTTTTTGCCCGCCCGGCATCGGCGCAAACTCCATGTTCAATGCGGCGAGGTTGGGACGGAACCTTAGCCATCGCGTGGCGAAGCGAGATCAAACGCGGCGGTTCCGGCCTTGCTTGTGCGGCGTTCGCAAATCTGGCAAGAATGTTTTCCGCTGAATGGTCAGTCTTGCTGACCATTCAGCGGAGCGCGAACCAGCAGGCGCGCGATCCTCCTTCGATCCGGCGGCGTTTGGACGCCCGTCATTGACGGCCAGCCGACCGACGGCCGGCCAATCGAAGCAGATTAGCCGGTCCAGGGCGGACGCGGGACCGATCCGCCGCTGGCGCGGTTTTTGCCGCGGGTGGTAATTGCGAGAACCGGCGGTTTCGCTGAACGGTCGAGCCGCGGCTTCGGCGAGCGCTCCAAGCGGGCGCTTCGAGAAAATATGATCAGGACGAGGGACGAAAACATGGCGCGCACGGAACATCCAACTCACGCTGGCTCGCGCGCGGAAGACGTCGCCGTGTTCGGTCGCGATCCCCTGACTCCGGCGGCGCAAGGCCTTTACGACCCCGCCAATGAGCATGATTCCTGCGGTGTCGGCTTCGTCGCCAATCTTCATAATGTGCGGAGTCACGCCATCGTCGAGATGGGCCTCCAAATCCTGCTCAATCTCGATCATCGCGGCGCCGTCGGCGCGGACCCGAAGCTCGGCGACGGCTGCGGAATCCTGCTGCAGATTCCCCACGCTTTCTTCGCGGCGGAAGCCGAAAAGCTCGGCGTCGTCCTGCCAGCCCCTGGCGAATACGCGATCGGCCAGTTTTTCCTGCCGCGCGACGGCGAGGTGCGCGCCAAGGCGCGGGCGTTCATCGAGTCCTCGCTGAAGGCGGAGGATCTTGTGGTGCTGGGCTGGCGCGATCTGCCAATCGACTCCAGCGATCTCGGCGACGCGGTGCGCGCCGTCGAGCCGTTTCACGCGCAGGTGTTTGTCGGCCGCGGCGCCGGCGTGACCAATGACGACGATTTCGAGCGGCGCTGCTATCTGGCGAGAAAGACCTCCTCCAGCGAGATTTACGCGCTGGGTCCACAGGGCCGCGAGCATTACTCCGTGTCGCTCTCGTCGCGCACCATCGTTTACAAGGGCATGGTGCTGGTCAGCCAACTCGGAAAGTATTTTCTCGACCTCAAGGACGAGCGCTTCGTCTCGGCGCTGGCGCTGGTCCACCAGCGTTTCGCGACCAACACCTTCCCGTCGTGGCGGCTGGCGCATCCCTATCGCTTCGTCGCGCATAACGGCGAGATCAACACGCTGCGCGGCAATCTGAACTGGATGGCGGCGCGTCAGGCCTCGGTCGCCTCGCCGTTGTTCGGCAAGGACATCAACAAGTTGTGGCCGATCTCCTATGAGGGCCAGTCCGACACCGCCTGCTTCGACAACGCGCTGGAGTTTCTGGTGCGCGGCGGCTACTCGCTGGCTCACGCCGTGATGATGCTGATCCCGGAGGCGTGGTCGGGCAATCCGTTGATGGACGCGCATCGCAAGGCTTTCTATGAATACCACGCCGCGCTGATGGAGCCGTGGGACGGCCCGGCGGCGATGGCCTTCACCGACGGCCGCCAGATCGGCGCGACGCTGGATCGCAATGGGCTGCGCCCGGCGCGCTATCTCGTCACCGACGACGGGCTGGTGGTCATGGCCTCGGAAATGGGCGTTCTGCCTATTCCCGAGGAAAAGATCATCACGAAGTGGCGCCTTCAGCCCGGCAAGATGCTGCTGGTCGATCTGGAGAAGGGCCGCATCGTCTCCGACGACGAAATCAAGACGCAGCTTACTTCCTCGCATCCCTATCGCGAGTGGCTGGCCCGCACGCAAATCGTGCTGGAGGATTTGAAGCCCGTCGAGCCGCGCGCCTCGCGCGCCGATGTGTCGTTGCTCGATCGGCAGCAGGCGTTCGGCTACACGCAGGAAGATCTGGACCTGCTCGTCCTGCCCATGGCGGTCACCGGCCAGGAGGCGGTGGGCTCGATGGGCACGGACACGCCGATCTCGCCGCTCTCGGAGCGCGAGAAGCTGCTCTACACCTATTTCAAGCAAAACTTCGCGCAGGTGACCAATCCGCCGATCGATCCGATCCGCGAGGAGCTGGTCATGAGCCTCGTGTCCTTCATCGGCCCGCGCCCCAATATTCTCGACCACGAGGGCTCGGCCAATAAGAAGCGGCTCGAGGTGCGCCAGCCGATCCTGACCGACGAGGATTTGGAAAAAATCCGCTGCATCGGCCATGTCGAGGACAGCTTCGACACCAAGACGCTGGATTTCACCTATGACGCCGCCAAGGGCGCGGACGGGCTCGACGAGGCGTTGCGGCGCCTGTGCGAGCGCGCCGAGGAAGCGGTGAACGGCCGCTACAACATCATCGTGCTGTCGGACCGCATGGTCGGCCCCGACCGCGCGCCGATCCCGGCGCTGCTCGCCACCGCCGCCGTGCATCACCATTTGATCCGCAAGGGTCTGCGCACCTCCGTGGGCCTTGTCGTAGAGACCGGCGAGGCGCGCGAGGTGCACCATTTCGCTTGCCTCGCGGGCTTCGGCGCCGAGGCGATCAACCCCTATCTGGTATTCGAAACGCTCGCCGCCCCAGGCGCCGCGCTGCCCGACGACCTCGACGCGCAGACGGCGATCAAGCGCTATATCAAGGCGGTCGACAAGGGACTGCTCAAGGTCATGTCCAAAATGGGCATTTCGACCTACCAATCCTATTGCGGCGCGCAGATTTTCGACGCCGTGGGCCTGTCGCAGAGCTTCGTCGACGAATATTTCCGCGGCACGACGACGCGCGTCGAGGGCGTCGGCCTCGCGGAAATCGCGCGCGAGACCGTCCGCCGCCACCGTCTCGCCTTTGGCGACGCGCCGATCTATCGCGACGCGCTCGATGTCGGCGGCGATTACGCCTATCGCATGCGGGGCGAGGCCCATAGCTGGACGCCGCAAACCGTTTCGCTGCTGCAGCACGCGGTGCGCGCCAATTCGCGCGATCAGTATCGCGCCTTCGCCAAGACGCTGAACCAGCAGGACGAAAATCTGCTGAATCTGCGCGGGCTGTTCCGCATCAAGAGCGCGGCGGAGGACGGCCGCCAGCCCGTGCCGCTGGAGGAAGTGGAGCCCGCCAAGGATATCGTGAAGCGTTTCGCCACGGGCGCGATGTCGTTCGGCTCGATTTCGCGCGAGGCGCACACCACGCTCGCCATCGCGATGAACCGCATCGGCGGCAAGTCGAACACCGGCGAGGGCGGCGAGGAGGCGGACCGCTTCAAGCCGGAGCCCAATGGCGACAGCAAGCGTTCGGCGATCAAGCAGGTGGCCTCCGGGCGTTTCGGCGTCACGGCGGAATATCTCGTCAACGCCGACATGATCCAGATCAAGATGGCGCAGGGCGCCAAGCCCGGCGAGGGCGGCCAATTGCCCGGCGACAAGGTCGACGCCGTCATCGCCAAGGTCCGTCATTCGACGCAGGGCGTCGGGCTGATCTCGCCGCCGCCGCATCACGACATTTACTCGATCGAGGATTTGGCGCAGCTGATCTTCGACCTCAAGAACGTCAACCCCAAGGCCGATGTGTCGGTCAAGCTCGTTTCGGAGGTCGGCGTCGGCACCGTCGCCGCCGGCGTCTCCAAGGGTCGCGCCGATCACGTGACCATCTCGGGTTTCGAGGGCGGCACGGGCGCCTCGCCCCTGACCTCGATCAAGCACGCCGGCAGCCCGTGGGAAATCGGCCTCGCCGAGACGCATCAGACGCTGGTGCTGAACGGGCTGCGGTCGCGCATCGCGGTGCAGGTGGACGGCGGGCTGCGGACCGGTCGCGACGTGGTGGTCGGGGCCTTGCTCGGCGCCGACGAGTTCGGTTTCGCGACCGCGCCGCTGATCGCCGCCGGCTGCATCATGATGCGCAAATGCCATCTCAACACCTGCCCGGTGGGCGTCGCGACGCAGGACCCGGTGCTGCGCAAGCGCTTCGTCGGCCTGCCCGAGCATGTCATCAATTTCTTCTTCTTCGTCGCCGAGGAGGCGCGCGAGTTGATGGCCTCGATGGGCTATCGCCGCTTCGACGAGCTGGTCGGCCAGGCGCAGATGCTCGACAAGGAGAAGGCGCTCGCCCACTGGAAGGCGCAGGGCCTGGATTTCACCAAGCTGTTCCACAAGCCCGAGGGCGAGGGCGGCGCGATCCGCCACAGCGCCCGCCAGGATCACGGGCTCGACAAGGTTCTCGACAACAGCCTGATCGCCGAGGCGCGCGCGGCGATCGATCGCGGCGCCAAGGTGTCGATCGAAACGTCGATACGCAATGTCGACCGCGCCACCGGCGCCATGTTGTCGGGTGAAATCGCCCGCGTTTACGGCCATGCCGGCTTGCCCGAGGACACCATCGACATCCGCGCGGTCGGCACGGCCGGCCAGAGCTTCGGCGCGTTCCTGGCGCGCGGCGTGACGCTGCGGCTGGAGGGCGAGGCCAACGACTACGTCGGCAAGGGGCTGTCGGGCGGCAAGGTCATCATCTATCCGTCGCGCGACGCCAGGAAAATCACGCCGCACCAGTCGATCATCGTCGGCAACACCGTGCTGTACGGCGCGATCGCCGGCGAGTGTTACTTTCGCGGCGTCGCCGGCGAGCGTTTCGCGGTGCGCAACTCCGGCGCCATCGCGGTGGTCGAGGGCGTCGGCGATCACGGCTGCGAATATATGACCGGCGGCGTCGTGGTGGTGCTGGGCCCCACGGGGCGCAATTTCGCGGCGGGCATGTCCGGCGGCATCGCCTATGTGCTCGACGACGACGATCAATTCTCCTCCCGCTGCAATCTGGCGATGGTCGATCTCGAACCGCTGTCGGAGGAAGAAACCGCCATGACCGAGAACTTCCACCAGTCCGGCGACCTCGAAACCCACGGCCGCGTGGACGTCATGGGCGACATGACCCGTTTTGACGCGGAACGTTTGCGTCAATTGATCGCCAATCACGCCCGCTACACCGGCTCGACCCGCGCGCGGGAGATCCTCGAGAACTGGGACGCCACGCGCTCGAAATTCCGTAAGGTCATGCCGGTCGAATACCGACGCGCGCTGACCGAACTCATGGCCAAGGGCAAGCCCACGCAAAAACTGAAGGCGGCGGGGGAGTGAACGAGGCGGGTGGCGCGGATCGTCGAATATTCGAGCCACGCGCGAACGGCCATGGCCGCGCGGGGTATTCGCGCCGAGTGGGTGGAGCGCGCCATGGAGCGCCCGGAGTTCACGCGCCAAGACGCGCGA
Source organism: uncultured Alphaproteobacteria bacterium (assembly GCA_963699455.1). Classification (GTDB taxonomy): domain Bacteria; phylum Pseudomonadota; class Alphaproteobacteria; order Rhizobiales; family Beijerinckiaceae; genus Methylocystis. Next base: position 584,602 of record CAVOTY010000006.1, read on the forward strand.
CAAGGTCAACGGCTGTGCGTCTTTCTTCGGATCGAAGAATTTGGCGGACGATGGCTGCGTGTGGTATTCGAAGATCTGGCGAAAAAGACCGTGTTGTGACGACCTTTTTCGATCGCGCCGCGGGGAGGCGTTCGTGAAGCTGACCTATGATCGTGAAGCCGACGCGCTCTATGTGCGCCTTTCAGCCGCGCCGACCGTCGAGTCGGAGGAGGTGAGGCCTGGCGTGGTTTTCGATTTCGACGCGGACGGGCACATCGTCGCCATCGAGATTCTCGACGCGGCGAAGCAGGTTCCGCCGGACGCCTTCGTGACGGCGGCGGCGGAGTGAGCGGCGCGAACGACGGAAGTTAGACCCGTCGACCGCATTGTCCGTCGCCTCGCGATACGCCCAAGCGTGCCGAGGAGGACGGAACGAGGCGCGGTGAAGTTTGAGGTTTTCCACGCAACAATCGGCGTTTCACGCAGCCGAAAGCACGGGCATGCCATGGGCAAGGTGACGGGATTTATCGAGATCGACCGGCAGGACCGCAAATACAAGCCGGCCGCCGATCGCATTCGCCATTACGAGGAATTCGTCATTCCCCTGTCGGAGGAGGCGACCCGCAATCAAGCGGCGCGCTGCATGAATTGCGGCATTCCGTTCTGTCACAACGGTTGCCCCGTCAACAATCAGATCCCCGATTGGAACGACCTCGTTTACGAGGGCGACTGGAAGCGCGCGCTCGCCAATCTGCACTCGACCAATAATTTTCCGGAGTTCACCGGCCGGGTGTGTCCGGCGCCGTGCGAGGCGTCCTGCACGTTGAACCTCGCCGACCAGCCGGTGACCATCAAATCGATCGAGTGCGCGATTATCGATCGCGGCTTTCGCGAGGGCTGGGTGGTTCCCGAGCCGCCGCGCCGCAAGACCAGCAAGCTGGTCGCGGTGGTCGGCTCCGGCCCCGCCGGCCTCGCCGCCGCGCAACAGCTGGCGCGCGCCGGCCACGGCGTGCATGTCTTCGAGAAGAACGCGAAGGCGGGCGGCCTGCTGCGCTACGGCATCCCCGACTTCAAGATGGAGAAGCATCTCGTCGACCGCCGCGTCGCGCAGATGGAGCAAGAGGGCGTCGTCTTCCACTACAACGTCAACGTCGGCGTCGACATGGACACGGACGAGCTGGTCGGCGCCTATGACGCGGTGCTGCTCGCCGGCGGCGCCGAGGCGCCGCGCGATCTGCCGGTCCCCGGGCGCGACCTCAATGGCGTGCACTTCGCGATGGAGTTCCTGCCGCAGCAAAACCGCCGGGTTTCCGGCGAGCCTCTCACCGTCAACGCGCCGATCCTCGCCTGCGGCAAGCATGTGGTGGTGATCGGCGGCGGCGACACCGGCTCCGACTGCATCGGCACCTCGAAGCGCCAGGGCGCGCTGTCGATCACCCAGCTCGAAATCATGCCGCGACCACCCGAAAAAGAGGACAAGCTGCGCGTTTGGCCGGACTGGCCGCTGAAACTGCGCACTTCTTCCTCGCACGACGAGGGCGCGGAGCGCGATTTCGCGGTGAGAACCGTGGAAATCGTCGGCGCCGACGGCGCGGTCAAGGAACTGCGCTGCGTGCGGGTCGACGACAAGATGCAAGACATTCCCGGCAGCGAGTTCGCGCTGCGCGCCGATCTCGTGCTGCTGGCGATGGGTTTCGTGGCGCCGGTGAAGGAAGGGCTCTTGCAAAAGCTCGGCGTGGCTCTGGATCAGCGCGGCAATGTGGCGGCGGACACCCGCTCCTACAAGTCCTCGCGCGACAAGATCCACGCCTGCGGCGACATGCGGCGAGGCCAATCGCTGGTTGTCTGGGCCATTCGCGAGGGACGCCAATGCGCGCGGGCGGTCGACGAATTTCTAATGGGCGAAACAAATCTGCCAAGGTGAGGTAAAATGTTCAACGGTGGCGCCGAGGTCTGGTATTGCGACAATATCGTCGCGGGTCCATGGCCGTTCCTGATTTTGCTGCTTCCGCTCGCGGGCGCTTATTTCTATGGCCGCAAGCAGACCCGGCGCGGATGGATACTGATCGGCGTCTGGCTTCCGATCCAGTTGGGGCTGAGCTTCACCAACAATCTCGTGGTGAGCTGCCCGCAGCTCGACAATCTGAGCAACATGTCGGCGCCGCAACAATAAAGGGGCGCCCCGGATATGTCCGGGGCTCGCCCACTCAGAGCACGATGACCGGCGCCCCGACCTTCACGCGGCTGAACAGGTCGGTTACGTCGGTGTTCAGCATCCTGATGCAGCCCGACGACACCGCCTGGCCGATCGTCCAGGGCTCGTTGGAGCCGTGGATGCGGAATCCGGTGTCGCGGTCGCCCGAGTAGAGATACATCGCGCGGGCGCCGAGCGGATTATCCTCGCCGCCCGCCATGCGGCGCGGCAGGTCGGGGCGGCGGCGCAGCATGGCCGCCGGCGGCGTCCAGTCCGGCCACGCCTCCTTGCGGCCGATGCGCGTGCGCCCGCGCCACTCGAAACCATCCCGGCCGACGCCCACCTGATAGCGCCAGGCCATGCCGTTCGGCAGGGAAAGATAGAGCAGCCGCGCCCGCGTATCGACGGTGATCGAGCCCGGCCGCGCGCCCGTCGGGTCCTGGATCAGCTCTCGCGTCGTCTCCGGATACTCGCGCGCCAGCGTCGTTGGATCGACCTTCGCCTGGGTCGCCTCGGGCTGTCCCTCGAACAAAGCGAGAAAACCGCGCTCGTCGGCGCTGACGGGAGCCGCCGCGAAAAGCGCGCCCGTCATCGCGCAAAGGACCAGGCTGGGTCGAAGTGTGAACGAAGACATGGGCGCCTCCAAAATGTGTCGAGACTATGTCGATGCTGTTTGGAGAATGCGCGAGCCTGACCATTGGTTCCCTAAATTTCGCGACTCGACGCGGCGCGCGCGCCTAGTGGGCGGTCGTCGCCGCGGCGGGGGCGGAAGGCTCCGTCGCCGGCTTCGTCACGGTCGCTTCCGGCTTCGGCGCGCCGGCCTCCGGCTTGGCGGGCCGGGAAAAATCATCCGCCCTGCCGGCGCGCGGCGGCAGCGCGCCGCCCTCGATGAAAACATGTTCGACTAACGCCCGTTCGACCGGAATCGGAGTGGCCTCGCGCGGTCGCGTCTTGTCGCGACGCGCCAGATCGTCGTCGCCCGAGGCCGACACGGTCAATGGCGCGGCGGGTCCGATGGCGGGCCGCTCCGGCGGCAGGCTCGGCGCGACGACCACCAGCGGCGCGCCTTGCGGCTTGAACACCAATGGCGGCGCCGGGGCGGCCGAGACCGGTTGCGGCGCGTTCGCGGCGGGCGCTGGCGTCGTGGCCGCCGCCGCTGGCGCCGGTTGGCGCCGCGCATCGAAGCGGCGCTTGATTTCGCTTTCGACGAAACTCGCCAGCTTGCGCGCTCCGGCGGCGGTGAAATGCACTCCGTCCGAGGTGCGCAACAAGGCGTTCTGTCCGATCACGTCGGGGCCGAACGCCGCGTACTGTCCGTGTTCGCCGGCGAACACGTCCCAGATGTCGATATAGGGGACGCCAAGCTTTGTCGCGCTGGCGCGAAAAATATCGTTGATCCGCGTCATGTCGGCCGAGAAACGCTCCGCTTTCATGATCGGCAGCCCAACCCAGACGACCGGAATGTTCTTTTCCTTGAAAACGCCGATCAGCGCCTCGACGCGCGATGTGTAAATCGTCCGCCAGTCCTCCGAGAGCGGTTCATATGCGCGGCCGCCCTGTTCGATCGGCTGACGGTCGTTGCTGCCCAGCATGACGATGGCGAGGTCGGGCTTGCGCTTGTCCGCGGCGATGTCGCGCGCCGCCTTGAGCCAATCGAAATAGTCGGCGCGCACCAGTCCGGAGCTGTCGTTGAACTTGTGGATCACGCCGATCTCCGGCGTATCCTCGAACGCCTCCTCGATGCCGTCCGCGAGTTCGCCACCCAGCGAGTCGCCCATCACCGTCACGAAAAAATCCGCCTCGGCGGCGGGCGAATCGGCGGGGGCTTCGGCGGGCGCCGCCGCGTTGGCCGGGCGCTGGGCGCGCTCGGGCGCCGCGCCGCCAACGGGCCTTCGAACATGCTCGGGCGCGGCCTCGCGGCCGTGGCCATAGGCGCGCTCCGGCTGGCTCCAGGCGGGTTGTTGTCGATGCGCCGGCTTCTCGACGCGGCGCTCCGGGCGCCAATGGCGCGGCTCGCGCGGCGCGGCTTCCCATGTCGCGCGTGGAACGATGCGCCGCATCGGCGTTCTTTCGCGCGGACGGCGCGCGGACGGCTGCGAGCGTTGAATGATATGCGGATTGCCGCCGCCGCCGAACAGTCCGCCGAAGAACTCGGAGATCGGGTCCTGCGCCCGCGCGCCGCCGCACGATGCGAAAATCAATGGCGCGAGCAGCATCGAAACGATGCGGCGGCGGAACGCGCGCGTGGATACGATACGCTTGAACATAGGCTCACTATAGCGCTTCGGCGCGGCGCCGAAAACCGCGCGCGTCGCTAGTTGAATGCACAAATCCTTCAAAACGACTTTTCCGGAGGCGGCCCGGGCCGCGCCGCGCCGCGACGTGATCGACTCGCCGCGTTTTCTGGCCGCGCCGTCGGTGATGCCGTGCGAGGCGAGTCTTCCGGCGCGCGGCCCAACTTGACGGCGCCATGCGATTTGGCGTCTTTCTCCAAGCTGATTTTCGCCAGGAGAAGGAAGCATGTTCCAAAACGCCGTCGTCGCGGCCGCGCTGGGTTGCCTTTGCGCTGTCGCGCCGCCCGCCGCCGCCGGGCCGTCGCTCAAGGATACGCCGCCGGCCGAGGCGCGCATGGCGCGGTACAGCGGCGTGTTGCCCGACTGCGGCGACCCCGGGGCGCTGGAGCGGATACGCGGCGCGTTTCTCGACCGCGAGAGCGACTACTGGAATTCCGGCCTCGCCATCGTCGGCTTTGACCGCGTGCGGGAGAACGGTTTACGAAGCAATGGGTTAAGCTATATCCCGAGGCGTTACTGCGAGGCGCGGGCGATGTTCAACGATGGCCGCGAGCGCGCCGTCGTCTATGAAATCGCCGAGGCGCTCGGGTTCATCGGTTTTGGCGACGGCGTCACCTGGTGCGTCGTGGGTCTCGACCGCAACCACGCCTTCGGACCACATTGTAAGGACGCCGGCCGTTAGAGCGAGGCGGCGCGAGGAATCGATCAAACACTGGAGTTCGCCGCGTGTCGAAAACAATTTTGTCGCTGTTGCTCGCGCTGGCGCTCGGCTCCGCCGCGCGGGCCGATGATTGCATCCTCGACCATTGCGCCGACAAGGCTCCGCCCGTAACCGCGCCCTCGGCGACCGCCGCGCCCGCGCCGCGCGCCGGTCCAATGGCGCCGGGCAATTTCGATTTCTATGTGCTGGCGCTGTCCTGGTCGGCGGGCTTTTGCGAATTGAACGGCGGCGGCAAGAGCCAGTGCGAGCCGGGCTCCAATCTCGGCTTCGTCGTGCATGGGCTATGGCCGCAGTACGAACGCGGTTTCCCCAGCAATTGCGGCTACGCGCCGGCGCCCTCGCGCCTCGCGCTGGATCGCGCCCGCGGCGTATATCCCGACGAGGGGCTGGCCCGCTACGAGTGGCGCAAGCATGGCACCTGCACGGGGTTGAGCCCGGGCGACTATTTTGACAGCGCCGGGCGCGCCAAGGCCAGCGTCGCGATCCCCGCGATTTTCGCGAACATCAAGGCGGATCAAGTGTTTGCGTCCGTCGATATCGAGCGCGCCTTTATCGAGGCGAACCCGCGGCTGCGGCCGGGGATGCTGGCGGTGGGCTGTCAGGGCGGGGTGCTCGAGGAGGTGCGGATTTGCATGAGCAAGGACCTGCGCGACTTCCGCCCCTGTCCGGAGGTGACGCGGCGGGGGTGTCGCTCGCGCGAGGTCCGCGTGCCCGCGCCAAACTGAACGGACAAAAATTGATAAAGATCAAGGGATGAATTATCGCCACGCTTTCCACGCCGGCAACTTCGCCGACGTGCTCAAACATGCGCTTTACGCGCGCCTTTTGACCCACTTCATGCGCAAAAATGCGCGCATGCGCATCATCGACACCCATGCCGGCGAGGGCGCCTATGACCTCTCCGGCGGGGAGGCGGAGCGCACCGGGGAGTGGCGCGGCGGCGTCGGGCGGCTCGCCGATCTCTCCGGCGCGGGGCCGGAAATCCGAGAGTTGCTCGCGCCTTATATCGATGCTTTGGGGCCTTTTGTGGACGGGCGGCCAAAAATTTATCCGGGCTCGCCGCTGCTCGCGCAACGGTTTTTGCGCGAGGACGACCGAGCGATTTTCTGCGAATTGCGCGACGACGCCTTCGCGGCGCTGCGCTACAAATTTGGCCGCGACAAGCGGATAAAGACAATAAATATAGATGGTTATACCGCCGCCGGGGCTTTCGTGCCGCCGGTCGAGCGGCGCGGCGTCGTGCTGATCGACCCGCCGTTCGAGCAGCCCAACGAATACGCCGCGATGTTTTGCGCCTTTGGCGCCGCCTATCGAAAATGGCCCACCGGCGTTTACGTTTTATGGCATCCGATCAAGGATTTAAGCGAAACGCGGGCCTTCGTCGACAGCTTTCGCGACAGCGATATCCGCCGCGTTCTGCGGGTGGAGTTGCATGTCGCGGGACAGGCCGATCGGCTCAACCGCGCCGGTCTTGTCATCGTCAATCCGCCATTCGGCTTCCAGCGCGAAGCCCTTGAAATCCTACCGTTTCTGGCCAAGCGCCTGGCGCAGGGGCAGGGGGCGGGCTTTGTCGTGGAGGAGGTCGCCGGCGAGTGAAATGGCGCGACCCGTGCGCCGCCGCACAAACAATCGCGCGTCATGCTCTAGGTTAATGTCCATCAACTGTTTTGAGCATGGACGCCGAGGAGCAAGTCATGATCAGTCATTCCACCCGCAAGGCATTGGCCGCCTGTTTCATTGGCCCGTTGCTGGTTTGCGCCGCGACATCGCTGGGCGCGGGCGCGGCGCGGGCCACGACGGTCATCGACGTCAATCTTTCGTCGCAGACGATGCATGTGAAATCGTCAACGGGATCATATAGTTGGGCGGTGTCGACGGCGCGTTCCGGCTACAGCACGCCGCGCGGCCACTACGCGCCGACCGGCCTGGAGCGCATGCACTATTCCAAGAAATACGACAACTCGCCGATGCCTTACTCGATCTTCTTTCGCGGCGGCTATGCGATCCATGGAACCCATGCGACGGCGGCGCTCGGCCGCCCGGCTTCGCATGGCTGCGTGCGGCTTTCCACGGCGCACGCCAAGCAATTGTTCGAGATGGTGCAACGCGAGGGCGGCGAAATCTCGATCACCGGGACGCCGCCCGGCGCGCGTTACGCCAAATTTGCTTCCCAATGAGCGGAGCGCGGGCGGAACGCGCCATGCGCGCGTCCCGCCCCCGTGTGCTTATGCGGCCAGTGTAAGGGTTTATTTGCCGTGATAAGGCGATCCCGTGTAAAAGCACATGGTTAGCCACTTCGTATAGGCTTCGGCCATCGCATATTGAGCGGCGAATACGTAGTCGATGATGTCGACATCCATGATCGGCCTCCATTCATACAGGGTTTATGTGAGGCTATTGTTCGGCTCGATTCATGAATCGGCATTTGCCGGCGCTGGCGCCGGCGGGCTATATTTGGATGTAGCTAACGGCCCGTGTATGAGGTGGTCTTGCTGCGGCCCGCGTAAAACCGCTACTTTTGGGTTTGCTGAAAGGTCCAGCAGGTGCCGCAAGGGCAGGGACTGAATTCGTGGTGGAGGAAGTGGCGGGAAGTGAGCTTTTTTTAAGGCGGAAAATCTTAGCCGGGAATTTTTGATTTCGGAATGCCATGGACGCATCCCATGTCGGGTTGGCTGCCCACGGAATTTTGACATTACATATGGTGGCCTGCTTCGAGTAGGTTTAGGATGGCGGTCGACCGGATCTGCTTAACAGAAATTTAGGAGACGTTATGCGAGTGGTTTCAATTATTAATTACAAGGGTGGAGTCGGAAAGACCTCACTAACTGCGAATCTCGGGGCGGAGTTGGCATGGCGAGGTAAGAAAGTTCTTCTAATCGATCTGGACGCTCAGGCAAGCCTTACCTTCTCTTTTATAAAACCAGACGATTGGATTAAATCGTTTGCTGAAAAACGCACCATAAAATCGTGGTTTGATTCCTTTGAGAAGGGAAAGCCAATCTCCCTAGCGAGTCTAGCTTATACGCCAACTAGGATTCAGCAAACGTTAGTTGGGAAGGGAAGCTTAGACATCATTTGCTCCCACCTTGGATTAATTAATGTTGATCTTGATTTAGCGGTCAAGCTTGGCGGCGCGAGCCTAGCTCAAGCTAAATTGAATTTTATAACAATACACAGTCGCTTGTCTGAAGGACTTCAAGAGGCTCAATTTAATGAATATGATATTATTCTCATTGATTGTCCACCAAACTTCAACATTGTCACAAAGACAGCTATTGTCGCAAGCGATTATATTCTTGTCCCAACTCGTCCAGATCAGCTGTCAACGCTTGGTATAGATTATTTGATGCGAAATGTCGAAAAATTAACAAAAGACTATAATGATTACGCGGAGGTTGATCTTGGGGAGAAGGCTGAAAAAATAAATCCAAAGACAATCGGCATCGTTTTCACGATGATCCAGGAGTATGATAATCAACCTATTGCTGCACAACGGGCATTCATAGGTCAGTTAAAGCGAAACTCATCGACTCCTGTATTCTCACATTACATCAAAAGAAATGACACCTTGTTTGCAGATGCGCCGGTGTATGGTATCCCTGTCGTGCTTAATGCCTATAACAGCGGTAGCCATCAGAGCGTCGTTACCGGCTTAGAAGGCGTTACCGACGATTTTGTCGCAGCAGTGGGGCTCTAAATATGTCTGCGAAAAATGGCTCACGCAAAGATGGTGCGCTCGCCATTCTTAGTGCTATGACAAAGCTAATATCGAATATGACCGATGATGAAGTTGAAGCGCTTGCGTCAGGCAGCGTGTCTTTGGCGGTTTTGCCATCTGACGATGCATCACTGCGGACCAAACGGAAACCACAGCAGCCCAAGGCGGGAGAGTTGGATTTCGATAAGCTTCGAAGCGAGTTGAGCACAGTCGAATCAACCGACGCTGCACTGTCGATTTTCAAAGGGGCAAACCTTACCCGCAGACAACTAGAACGGATAGCCAGATCTTTAGATTTGCCTGTCCTGAAACAGGATAGCACGACCCGACTCGAAGAAAAACTTATTGAAGCAATGGTCGGTTCGCGTTTGAACTCCCGCGCCGTGCGGGGCAGGTGAACCTCGATTTATGTGTTATATCTCACGAGAGATATAATTATCGAAGTTAACGCTCAGATATACTTGAAAATACCGTTAAGCTCCGGGGGATTCGCGAGCTTTCTTTATTCAAACGCCTTTGAATGCAGAAGTTCGCGTCCCAGGCGAGGTATGCGGGCTACCCGTTCCCTCACGACTCCATCTCGCCCATGCGCGCCTGCGAATAAAGCTCGACGCCGAGCTGCTTGATGAGCTCCTTCTGCGTCTCCAGGAAATCGATGTGATGCTCCTCGCTTTTGACGATTTCCTCGAACAATTGCATGGAGACGCGGTCGTTGATCGACAGGCAATAGGCGGCGGCTTCGAGATAAAGCGCGCGGGCCTCCATTTCCGTGGCGAGATCGGCGTCGATGATTTCCGTCACGCTCTCGCCGATGCGCAGCGCGTTCAGCGTCTGCATGTTGGGAAAGCCTTCGAGGAACAGGATGCGCTTGGTGAATTGATCGGCGTGTTTCATCTCCTCGATGGATTCCTCGCGCCATTTCTTGGCGAGCTCCATGAAGCCCCAATTGTCGAAAATGCGATAATGCAGCCAATACTGGTTGACCGCGGTGAGTTCGCTGCGCAAACCCTGGTTGAGATATTCGATGACTTTCGCGTCGCCGCGCATGGCAATTCCCCCAGAAAATCCGCTCGCGCGGGATTAAGCCGCCATTTCGTCGACGCGGCGATCCGCGCTGGCGTCGTCCACGCACTTTTCCGGCGCCTGATGATATTCGTCAACAACATCGAGAATGTTGCGCGTGCAGCGTCCGCATTTCGCCTCGCAGCCCATTTGGCGAAACAATGCGCCGACGCTCGGTCGGCGGCAACCGTCGAGGTGCTGGCGAATGTCGCGATCCGACACAACGTTGCATGAGCACAAGATCATTTGGCGCCTACTTTGGAAAGGTTACAAACTAGCCTGATTTCAAAATGTTACCGCATTCCATCCCCTCCTGCTAGTCCTTGTCCGCCGGCGGTTTCACGACAGCTTTTCTTGCAATATAGTAGCACGCAAGAGCCGCGCCACGCGGGGCGCGGCGGAAAGGGAGCGGCTTGATGGACAAGGTTGCGGCCGCCGGCGCCGGAGGGCGCGTGGCCTATGCGTTGCGCGAGTGTTCGCTTGGTTTGGCGCTGATCGCCGCCTCGGAGCGCGGGCTTGCCGCGCTGCTGCTGGGCGATACGCGCGAGGCGCTGCTGGACGCGGCGCGCCAGCGCTGTCCGGGCGCGGAAAGCCTGGCGCGCGACGAAAATCTGGAGAAAATCGCGTCTCGCGCCGTGGAGCTGATCGAACGGCCGGGGCGGGGGTGGGAGCTGCCGCTCGACATCGAGGGCACGCCGTTCCAACGGCGGGTGTGGATGGCGCTGCGCGAGATTCCGCCCGGCGCGACGGCGAGCTATCAGCAAATCGCCGAGCGGATCGGCCAACCCACGGCGGCGCGCGCGGTCGCCAAGGCCTGCGCCGCCAACAGAATCGCCGTGGCGATCCCCTGTCATCGCGTGGTGCGCGGCGACGGCGACATTTCCGGCTATCGCTGGGGTGTCGAGCGCAAGCGCGAACTGCTGGCGCGCGAAGCGGCGGGCGCTCGCGCGGCGGGGCGAGAAGCCGCGGTTGGCGCGATCGTTTGAAAGGCGAGCGGGCCGCCATGGTTCGGCCCGCTCCGACGCAACGCTTCAGGAGACTGGATCGGCGGCGATCACCAGCGGCCTTCGTCGGCCGGATCGACGATAATCGGGGGAAGCGGCTGCGGATTGAGCGCCAGCCGGTCGGCCCGCGCCGCCGGTCGGGCCTCCAACTTGGCGGAAGGCGCGATTTGCGAGGCGGCGCCGTCCTCGACGACGCGCGCCGAGGCTTGCGACGCTCCAACCCCGGTCAGGGCGGCGGCGAAAGCGAAAATCACGATCTTGGAAGTATTCATTGTCGTCATCCTTTTGCTTAAGCGGGGCGCTCGTTCAACGCCCGACGCGCTCAAATTGGCGGATGATCGGCGAAAAAGTCGTGCGCCGGCGCACATGGCGACAATTTCCCAGGCTCGGCGGATTGGCGGGTCAGTTCCGCGACTTCCGCGAAAGCGCCCGTTCGCCCAGCGCGATCAGCGCGGCGCGCAGGCCTTCGTCCTCGACGCCTTGCGCGGTTCGCGCCGCTTCCGCGCGCGCGGCGGGATCGCCTGGCGGCGCGGCGCGGGGCTTGGGCGCGGCGCGGCGCAGCGGCTCCTGCTGAATGGCGAGCCGCGCCACGCAGCGCCACCCCAAATGCGTGTTGACGCGTTCGATGATGGCGCCGCTCATATGCTGGATGTCGAGACCGAAGCCGGGATCGACGCGCAGCGCCAGGGTCGCCGGCTGCTGGCCGGAGTTGCCGTTCTTGGCGGCGTCTTTTCCCGCGTATTTGGGGCGGGGCGGCCAGTTGAGGCGGATCGGCTCGCACATCGCGCCAAGCCGCGCGCCGACGATCAACTCCCATTGCGTCAGCAGCGTCGCCTCGCCAAAGCCCCGGCGCGCGATCAACGGGTCGAGCGCGCGGTTCACCAGCTCCGCCAGCGGCTTGGAAACGACGCGGCGGGCGCGCGGCGCGCTTGGTTGTGACATCGGTGTCGGTCCAGACTTCATTCGCGGCGCCGACCGGCGCATGTTTCATGCTATCACGAACCGAACCAACGCCAACCATCCAGCCCGCGCGGACCCCATGGCGAAAGCCGTCGCCAAGCAAGCCAAGCCCGCCGCCGATAATCTCGGCGGCGCGCTGCTGGCGTGGTGGGACCGCCATCGACGCGAGCTGCCGTGGCGGGCGCCGCCGGGCGGAGGGCCGACCCCTACGCGGTCTGGCTGTCGGAAATCATGCTGCAACAGACGACGGTGGCCAGCGTCGTCGGCTATTTCAACACATTCATGGCGCGCTGGCCCAGCGTCGAGGCGCTGGCGGGCGCTCGGCTGGGCGACGTGCTCGCCGCCTGGGCGGGGCTCGGCTATTACGCCCGCGCCCGCAACCTGCACGCCTGCGCCAAAATCGTCGCCGAACGGCATGGCGGGCGCTTTCCGCGCGAGGAAGCTCGGTTGCTGGAGCTTCCTGGCGTCGGGCCCTACACGGCGGCGGCGATCGCGGCCATCGCCTTCGACGCGCCCTGCGTCGCGCGCGACGGCAATGTCGAGCGCGTCGTGGCGCGGCTGTTCGCCGTGGCGGAGCCGTTGCCGGGCGCGCGGGCGACCATCACCGCCCATGCGCGAAGCTTTTTGGCGCGGGAGCGGCCCGGCGATTTCGCCCAGGCGCTGATGGATCTGGGCGCGACCGTCTGCGCGCCGCGCGGGCCCGACTGCGGCCGCTGTCCGCTGGAGACGGCCTGCGCCGCGCGAAAAACCGGGACGCAGCTAAATTTTCCCGTGAAACCCGCGAAAAAAGCGCGGCCGCATCGGCGCGGCGCGGCCTTCGTGTTATTGTGCGGCGAAAGCGTGTTGTTGCGCGGGCGTCCGGCCAAGGGGCTGTTGGGGGGCATGAGCGAATTTCCCTCGACGCCGCTGAGCGCCGATCTGGAGCCGGAGGGGTGGGCCGTCCACGCGCCGGTCGCCGCGGCGTGGCGCGAGATCGAGGGCGAGGTGCGTCATGTATTCACGCATTTTTCGCTGGAACTGAAGGTTTTCACGGCGAAGGCCACCGCGATGGAGCCCGCGCCGGGAGCAAGATGGACGAAAGTGACGCGGCTCGGCGGCGAAGCCCTGCCGACGCTCATGCGCAAGGTGGCGGTTCACGCCGGGCTCATCCTTGCATAAGATTGTCCCGACATTGGATGAAGCTTTGTTCCCGAGGAGAAAAGCATGGCGCGGCGCCACTCAACGATCGAGGTCGAGATCACCGAGGGCGCCATACGCGTTCGCAACCTTGACCGCGTGCTGACGATCGTTCCCGCGACGCCGCCAACCGACGCCGAGGAAAACGCCGATTTCTTCGTGGCGCTGGACGAGATCGAATGCTGGGACCCGCCGCACGAGGAAGCGGCGATCGAAATCGACGAATTGCAGAAGATCGTCGAGGCCATAGAGGACCAGGTGGAAAAACACGGGCTGAGCATCGTGTTCGACTAGCGGGGCGACGCCGCGGCGTTGTCGGCGCCGAGGGCGTTGATGACTTGACGGCGCGAGCCGGGCGGGGTGGCGAGATGACGCGCCGGCCGTCGCCGCGAAAGATGTGGACGCGGCGCCCCTGAGCGACTAAGCAGCCGGAAAGGCGGCGCCAATTCCGCTGCTTGGCCTCGGGGCGCTCGCCGCGCGATCCGGCCGGCATTCGCCAAGGACACGTTTATCAAATGCCCACCCGCATCGACGACCGTTTCAAGGACCTCGCCGCGCAAAACCGCGCCGCGCTCATCACCTTCGTGATGGCCGGCGATCCCGACGCCGCGACCTCGCTGGAGATTCTCAAGGGGTTGCCGGCGGCGGGCGCCGACATCATCGAGGTCGGCATGCCGTTCACGGATCCCATGGCCGACGGTCCGGCGATCCAGGCGGCCGGGCTGCGGGCGCTCAAGGCCGGCATGACGCTGAGGAAAACGCTCAAGCTCGTCGCGGATTTTCGCGGCTGCGATCAGACGACGCCGATCGTGCTGATGGGCTATTACAATCCGATCTATGTGTTTGGCGTCGAGGCGTTTCTGGCGGCGGCGCTGGAGGCCGGCGTCGACGGCTTGATCGTCGTCGACCTGCCGCCCGAGGAAGACGCGGAATTGTGCCTGCCGGCGCGGGCGGCGGGGCTGAACTTCATCCGCCTGGCGACGCCGACGACCGACGACAAGCGCTTGCCGAAGGTGCTCGAAAACACCAGCGGCTTCGTCTACTATGTGTCGCTGACCGGGATCACCGGCGCGGCGCTCGCCGACTATTCCGGCGTCGCCGAGGCGGTGGCGCGGATCAAGCGGCACACCGATTTGCCGATCGCCGTGGGTTTTGGGGTCAAGAACGCCGAAAACGCCGAGGAAATCGCCAAGACGGCGGATGGCGTCGTCGTCGGCACCGCGCTGGTCGGCGCCTTGAAGAACTCGCTGAACGCGGAAAACCGCGCGGGACCGGACACGGTCCGGGCCGTTACCGCGTTGGCGGCCGATATCGCCGGGGGCGTGCGCCGCGCGCGCGCCGCCGCCCGGTCGCCATTGGGTAGGCTGTTTGGGTCGCTCGCCAAGGTGTGGTCATGAATTGGTATTCCAACGTCGTCCCGCCGAAAATAAAGGCCATCCTCAAGCGCGAGGCGCCGGAGAACCTCTGGGTCAAATGCCCGGATAGCGGCCAGTTGGTGTTCCACAAGGACATCGAGGCCAATCTTTATGTCGTGCCGGGCTCCGGCTATCATATGCGCTGCCCGGTCGAGGCGCGGCTCTCCAGCCTGTTCGACAATGGCGAATATGAGTTGATGGCGACGCCCGAGCCGCCGACCGATCCGCTCAAATTCCGCGACATCAAGCGCTACATCGACAAGCTGAAGGAATATCGCGTCAAGACCGGCCGTCCCGACGCGGTGACCGTCGCCGTCGGCGCGCTAAAGGATCTGCCCGTCACCGTCGCGGTCCAGGATTTCGAATTCATGGGCGGATCGCTCGGCATGGCGGCCGGGGAGGCGATCATCGCCGCCGCGACGCACGCGCTGGAGAAGCGCACCTCCTTCATCATCTTCACCGCCTCGGGCGGCGCGCGGATGCAGGAGGGGATGTTCTCGCTGATGCAGATGCCGCGCACCACCATCGCGATACAGCGGCTGCGCAAGGCGCGGCTGCCCTATATCGTCGTGCTGACCAACCCGACCACGGGCGGCGTCACCGCCTCCTACGCGATGCTGGGCGACATTCACATCGCCGAGCCGGGCGCGATCATCGGCTTCGCCGGCGCGCGGGTGATCGAGCAGACCATTCGCGAAAAACTGCCCGAGGGGTTCCAGCGCGCCGAATATCTTCGGGACCATGGCATGGTCGACATGGTCGTGCCGCGCCAGGAGATGCGCGACACGCTGGCGCGACTGTGCGGCCTGCTGACCAAGGCGCCGGCGCCCCGCCAGCCCGTCGCGGCCTGAGCGGAGTCCGGCGGCGCATGGATCAGCACGACGCGATTCTATCGCGATTGCTCGATCTTCACCCCAAGAAGATCGACCTTTCGCTGGGTCGCGTCGAGCGGCTGCTGGAGGCGATTGGCCGGCCGGACCTCGCGCTGCCGCCGACCATCCATGTCGCGGGCACCAACGGCAAGGGCTCCACTCTGGCCTTTTTGCGCGCCATGCTGGAGGCGTCCGGCGCGCGCGCGCATGTCTACACCTCGCCGCATCTGCTGCGCTTCAACGAGCGCATTCGGCTCGCCGCCGAGGGCGGCGGCAAGCTCGTCGACGACGAGACCCTGTCGCGGGCCCTGGAGATGTGCGAGCGCGCCAATGGCGCGCGTCCCATCACTTTTTTCGAGATCACCACGGCGGCGGCGTTTCATCTGTTCGCGACGAACCCCGCCGACTGGCTTCTGCTGGAGACCGGCCTCGGCGGGAGGTATGACGCGACCAATGTGATCGCGGCGCCCAAGGCGAGCGTCGTCACCTCGGTTTCGCTCGACCATCAGGAGTTCCTCGGCGAGACCGTCGAGAAGATCGCCCTTGAAAAGGCTGGCATATTCAAGCGCGGAGTTCCGGCGATCATCGGCTTCCAATCCGACGAGGCGCGCGAGGTGTTGGTGCGCGAGGCGTTCCGCGTCGGCGCGCCCGCCGTGGTCGCGGACCGGGATTTTCACATTCACGAGGAAAACGGCCGGCTGGTGTTCGAGGACGCCCGCGGCCTGCTCGATCTGCCGACGCCGCGCCTGCCGGGCCGTCATCAACATCACAACGCCGCCGCCGCGGTCGCCACCCTGCGCGCGGTCGCGCCGGGCGTTCCAACCAGCGCGATCGACGCGGGCGTGCTGAGCGCCGAATGGCCGGCGCGGCTGCAACGCATCACCCGTGGCGCCGTGGTGGACCTCGCGCCGGCGGGCGCCGAAATCTGGATCGACGGCGGTCACAACGAGGGCGGCGGGCGCGTGCTGGCCGAGACGATGGCCGAGTTCGAGGAAAAAAATCCGCGCGCGCTGGTGCTGGTGTGCGGGGCGCAAACGACCAAGAACATCGGCGCGTTGTTGCGGCATTTCGTCGGCCTCGCCCGCGAGGTGATCGCCGTTCCGGTCGAGGGCGAGCATAAGAGCTGGTCGCCGGCGGATGTCGTCGCCGCCGCGCGCGGGCAGGGCGTTCCGGCGCGCGCCGCGGCCAGCGTCGAGGAGGCGCTGGCGCTGATCCGCGCGACGACTTACGACCGGCCGCCGCGCGTCTTGATCGCCGGCTCGCTCTATCTCGCGGCGAGCGTGCTGGCGTTGAACGGCTCGCGGATCGACTAGTATCCGCCCTCAATGCATCGCGAGTCGCGTGGCGACTCGCAATGCATTGAGGATAAAGCGGATACTCAAAAATGCTAGTATCCGGAATCACTGATTCCGGATATTAGGGGCGGCGCGCGCACGACAAGAGGCCGCCTCTCGACCAGCTTCCAGGAGCGCAAGCCATGACTTCGATGTTGACCAGCGTCCTTTCTCGCGCCGAGGCGGAAATCGCCGTCGAGCGGGGCGCCGACATCATCGACTGCAAGGATTCCTTGCGCGGCGCCCTGGGGGCTCTGCCGCTCGTCGAAGTCGCCGATATCGTCGCGGCGGTGAAGGGGCGGCGTCCCGTCAGCACGGTCGTCGAATTGCCGCACGATGTTTCGCACGCGCGCGCGGCGATCGAGGCCGCCGCCGCGACCGGGGTTGAATTCGTCAAATTCGCGCTGCCGCTGACGCCCGACGCGAAGGAAATCATCGACGAGCTGGCGCCGCTGGCCAAGCGCATTCGCCTCGTCGCGGTGCTGTTCGCCGATCTTGGCCCGGATTTTGACGTTTTGCGGGACTTAGCCGAGGCGGGCTTCGCCGGCGCGATGCTGGACACGGCGCACAAGGGCAGGGGCCGGCTGCTGGATTGCATGAGCGTCGGGGCGCTCGCCGGTTTCGTCGGCCAATGCCGGCGGCTCGGCCTCAAGGCGGGGCTCGCCGGCTCGCTCGAGGCGCCCGACGCGCCGCGCCTGCTCGTGCTGGCGCCGGACGTGCTCGGCTTTCGCGGCGCGCTGTGCGAGGCCGGCGAGCGCCGCAACGCGCTGGCGCCCGACGCCGTGACGCTGATCCGCGATCTGATCCCACGAGAACTCGCGCCAGGCGCCGCGCCCGCGCCGCATGCGCGCGAGATCGATCACGTTTTCGTGCGCGATCTGGTCATGCCGGTGGAGATCGGCGCCTACGCCTTCGAGCGCGGTCATGCGCAGCGCGTGCGTTTCAACGTCGACGTCGAGGTTTTCCGCGTCTCCGGCGCCGACGACATGCGCGCGGCGTTCTCCTATGATGTCGTGATGGACGCGATAAAGATCATACTGGCGTCGGGGCATATCGAGCTGGTCGAAACCATCGCCGAACGCCTCGCGGAAAGCGTGCTGCTGCACGAGCGCGTCAGCGCCGTCGGCGTCGAGGTCGAAAAACTCGACGTCGCCCCGCCGGGGTCGGTCGGCGTGCGCATTCGCCGCGAGCGGGTTTTCGCGCCGAGTTCTGGCCACGCCCGCATGAGCGCGCTTGTCGTCAAGATCGGCGGCAGCCTGCACGGCGCTCCGGAGCTGGCGGCGTGGATCGCGGCGTTGCGCGCCTTTCCGGGGCCGCTGACGCTCGTTCCAGGCGGCGGGCCTTTCGCCGACGCGGTGCGCGCCGCGCAGCGGTCGATGGGCTTCTCGGACGCGGCGGCGCATGAAATGGCGATCCTGGCCATGGAGCAATACGGCCTGGCGCTCGCCGACAGATTCGCGGGACTGGAAGGCGCGGCGACGCCCGAGCAAGCCCGCGCCGTTCACGCCCGTGGCGACATCGCCGTCTGGCGTCCGAGCGCCATGACGCGGGCCCTCGATGTCGCCGCGAGCTGGGATGTGACATCCGACAGCCTCGCCGCCGCCTTCGCCAAGGCGACCGGCGCTGCCCGGCTGTTGCTGATCAAGAGCTTGGACGTCGCCGCGGCGCCCGGCTTGCACGGGCTCGTCGATCGCGGTTTTCGCGATCACGCCGCCGGGCTCGATGTCCACATCGCCGGCCCGCGCGCGCTTTTCGACGCCGCGCCAATCCTCGCGCGAGGCGGTGTCCCCGGCGCGCCCGTGTCGCTTGCCTGTTCGCCAAGAGAGATCGCATGACAAAAAAAGTACCGACGCCGCGTTGGGGCTGGGCGTTGACCGGCTCCGGTCATTTCTTCACCGAATGCCTCGACATGATCCGCACGCTCGATCACGTCGATTTGTTCGTCAGCAAGGCCGCCGCCGAGGTGGTGCGGATGTATAAGCACAACCTCGAACTGCCGAGCAATGTGCGGATTTTCAAGGACACCACGGCGAGCGCCGCGCCGGTCGGCAATTTCTATTACGGCGTCTATCACACGCTTATCGTCGCGCCGGCGACCTCAAACACCGTGGCCAAATGCGTGTTTGGCATCTCCGACAATCTCGCGACGAATGTTTTCGCGCAGGCCGGCAAGTGCCGCGTGCCGACCATCGTGTTCGCCTGCGACACCGCGCCCGAGCTGGACACCCTCGCGCCAAAGGGCATGGTGAAGGTCTATCCGCGCCGCATCGACC
Source organism: uncultured Alphaproteobacteria bacterium (assembly GCA_963699455.1). Classification (GTDB taxonomy): domain Bacteria; phylum Pseudomonadota; class Alphaproteobacteria; order Rhizobiales; family Beijerinckiaceae; genus Methylocystis. Next base: position 603,604 of record CAVOTY010000006.1, read on the forward strand.
TCGAAAACACCGACCGGCTCAAGGAGTTCGAGGCGACGCAGGTGGTCGAGAGCCTCGCGGCGCTCGGCGAGGCGGTCGAGCGACGGCGACGGGAACTCTCCGGAAATGTCTGAACGCCTGCTGTTCCTCACCGGTCATCTCGCCTTTCCGCGGCTGGCGCGGATGGTGGCGGGCTTTGGCGAAACGGCGCGGGACTGGCGGATATACGACATTGGCGTCAAGGTCGCGGCGCTGATGACCCAGGAAATCATATTGCGCCGGCTGCCGCGCCCGGTCGAGGCGGAGCGCGTCATTCTGCCCGGCCGCTGCCGCGCCAATCTCGCCATGCTGGCCCGCGAGTTCGGCGTGCCGTTCGAGCGCGGGCCGGAGGAAATCGCCGATCTGCCGGTGTATCTGGGGCGGGGCGGCGCGGCGCCCGATCTGTCGCGCCACGACATGCGTATCTTCGCGGAGATTGTCGACGCCTCCACGATGACCGTCGCCGACGTGGTTGCGCGTGCTGAAAAGCTGGTCAAGGCGGGCGCCGACGTCATCGATCTCGGCTGTTTGCCGGACACGCCGTTCGCGCACATGGAGAAGACCATCGCGGCGCTGCGCGCGGCGGGGCTCAAGGTCAGCGTCGATTCCGCCGACGTCGCGGAATTGGAGCGCGCGTTTCGCGCCGGCGCCGATCATCTGCTGAGCCTCGACGAAAACAGCCTCGACATGCTGCCCGAGGGCGCCGCGCTCGTCCCCATTCTCGTCGCCGCGCCGCATGGCGATCTGGCCTCGCTGCGACGCGCCGCGGCCAAGGCCCGCGCGAAAAAAATCGACTTTATCCTCGATCCCATTCTCGACCCCATCCATTTCGGCTTCGCGGCCTCGCTCGCGCGCTATGTCGAGCTGCGCCGCCTGGAGCCGGACGCGGAAATCATGATGGGCACCGGCAATCTCACCGAACTGACCGACGCGGACTTTTCCGGCGTCACCGCGATGCTGCTGGGCCTGTGCTCGGAGCTGAACATTCGCAATCTTCTGACCGTGCAAGTCAGTCCGCACACGCGACGCACGGTGGAGGAGCACGACGCCGCGCGGCGCGTGATGTTCGCCGCGCGCGCCGATCACGCGCTGCCCAAGGGCTATTCCGACGCGCTGCTGCAAATCCACGACAAGCGCCCCTATGCGTCGACGCCCGACGAAATCGCCGAACTGGCGCGAGAACTGCGCGACGGCAATTTCCGCATCGAGGTCGCCGCGGACGGCGTTCACATTTTCGCGCGAAACTTCCACCAGGCCGCCGCCGACGCGATGTCGCTGTTTTCCGCGCTCGGCGTCGAAACCGACGGCGCCCACGCCTTTTACCTTGGCGCCGAGTTGATGAAGGCGGAGACCGCCTTTCGGCTCGGCAAGCGCTATCGTCAGGACGAGCCGCTGGATTTTGGCGCCGCTTGCGACAAAATGAGCGAGGATCAAGCGCGTTTTAAGGAAATCGGGCACACCCTTCGCAAGAGGGAGCCCAATGCCGCTGATTCGTGAGTGCATCGTGACGACGCTGAGCGCCGACGGCGAGCCGCATCTCGCGCCGCTGGGGCTGATCGAGGACCGCGCGCATTGGATCATCGCGCCGTTTCGTCCCTCGACGACGCTCGCCAATCTCGAGGCGACGCCGATCGCCACGGCGAGCTTCACCGACGAGGCGGAGGTGTTCGCGGGCTTCGTGACCGGCCAGCGAATCTGGCCGCTGGCGACAATCGACGAGTGGCGGGCGCCGCGGCTCTCCTGCGCGCTCGCCCACGCCGAACTCGAAATCGTGCATTCCGACGATCACGACTTGCGCCCGCGGTTTTTTTGCAAGGTGCGGCGGATCGAGACGCATCGCCCGTTCCTGGGGATGAACCGCGCCAAGGCGGCGGTGCTGGAGGCGGCGATCCTGGCGACCCGCCTCGCCATGCTGCCGCCCGAAAAAATCCAGCGCGAACTCGCCTATCTCGCCATCGCCATAGAAAAAACGGCGGGAGAGTGCGAGCGCGAAGCCTGGGATTTAATCATGGAGAAGATCGACGCGTTTTACGAGGGGCGGGGGTGAGGCGGCGAGTGCCCTCATCCGACCCTTGCTGACGCAAGGGCCACCTTCTCCCACGAGTGGGAGAAGGAAGGGCCCGCCTCCCTTCTCCCGAGGAACGGGAGAAGGTGGCCCCGCGAAGCGGGGTCGGATGAGGGCTCTCGCCGCTCCCGAACGCCTTATCACGCCGTCCCGCCGTCTCCGGCGACCTTGCCGAAATCCGCGACGCCGAGCATGACGACGCGCAGCTCGTTGAGCAGGCGCAGGCGGTTGAGGCGCAGATCCTTGTTGTCGGCGTTGACGGTGACATGCTCGAAGAAGGCGTCGACCGGCTCGCGCAGCTTGGCCAGCATGTGCATGGCGCCGCCGAAGTCTTCCTTGTGCAGCTTCTCGCCGGTCTCCTCGCGCGCCCGCGCGATGGCGGCGGCGAGCCGGTGCTCCTGCGGCTCGATCCGCAGATTCGGCGCGTGGTGCTGGTCGTAGGCGCCGGCGCCGTCCTTTTTCTCCTCGATTTTCAAAATGTTGACGGCGCGGCGGAAACCCGCCAGCAGGTTCTTGCCGTCGTCGGTGTCGAGGAATTTGGAAAGGGCTTCGACCTTGGTGGTGATCATGACGAGATCGTCCTGCGCCAGGAGACTCCCTTCTCCCGCCGGCGGGAGAAGGTGGCCCGGCGAAGCCGGGTCGGATGAGGGCGCGGCGATCGCCCCCAGGGCCGCGTCGATAAGATCGTACCGCGCCCCCCGATCGCGCAAGTAGACTTTTAGGCGGTCGATGAAAAAAGAGAGGAGGTCGGTTGCTACGACTTCTGAGCTTTCTAAGCGAATACAACGAGCGGCCCATTCGTCACTGTGATCGAAGACTAACCTTCCGCCAGAGCTAAGATGTTGTGCAAAGAATTTTTGCTCCGCATCGTCTGGATAAATTGCTTCGGGCCATACCCAAATTACGTCTGTCGGTTGAAACTCAAACTCGTGAACGGGCCACACTTCCTCGCCATCGGGCGTGATGCATGGCCAAGATATTTTGTTCCAGAACCCAGGATAAGCGAAATCGCCATTTTCGCGGCGTGTCATCAATCGAAAGGCAAGTGCTTCGCGTCGATAGATGCGCGGATAGTGATTACGAATGATTTTTCCTATCCTCACTCGCAGCCCATTCTCCAAAATCAGCCTAATCACCCCCAACGCGGCGCGCCGCAAGGCGTAAGGGTCCTTGCTCCCGGTCGGCTTCTCGTCGATCGCCCAAAAGCCCACCAGCGTGTCGATCTTGTCGGCCAGCGCCACGGCGATCGACACGGGGTCGGTGGGAACCCGGTCGCTCGGCCCCTGCGGCTTGTAATGCTCCTCGCAGGCCGCCGCGACGGAGGCGTATTCGCCCTGCGCGGTCGCGTAATAGCGGCCCATCAAGCCCTGCAATTCGGGAAACTCGCCGACCATTTCGCTGACGAGATCGGCCTTGGCCAAAGTCGCGGCGCGTTCGGCCATGCCGGCGTCGGCGCCGACCAGCGGCGCCAGCTCTTTCGCCAGCGCGGCGATGCGCTTGATCCGCTCGCCCTGCGCGCCAAGTTTTTCGTGGAACACGATTTTGTCGAGCTTGGGCAGCCGGTCCTCCAGCCGCGTCTTCAGATCGGTCTCGTAAAAAAACTTGGCGTCGGACAGCCGCGCGGCGATGACCCGCTCATTGCCGCCGACAATGATCTTGCCGTGATCGCTCGCCTCGATATTCGAAACGAGAATAAAACGGTTGGACAGCGACCTGTCGTGGCGCTTCAAGACAAAGCACTTTTGATTGACGCGGATCGTCGCGCGGATGACCTCCGGCGGAATGGACAAAAACGCCTCGTCGAACGCGCCCATCAGCGCGACCGGCCATTCGACGAGACCGCCGACCTCCTCGAGCAGCCCAGGATCCTCGACCAGCTCCAGCCCCTGCGCCATCGCGAGGTTCTTGGCGTCGTGCAGAATAATGTCGCGTCGGCGCGCCGCGTCCAGCACGACGAAAGCCTTCTCCAGCGCCGGGACATAATCGTCGAAGCGCCGAACCTCGATCTTTTCCGGCGCCATGAAACGATGGCCGAAGGTGGTCGAGCCCGAACTCAAGGCCGCCGACGCTGAAGCGCACGACCTCCGTCGCCTCGGTCTCCGGGCCGAAGGTCGCGAGAATGGAATGCAGCGGGCGCACCCAGCGCAGCGAGTCCGAACGGATGGAGGCCGCCCCCCAGCGCATCGACTTGGGCCAGGGAAAGCTCTTGATAACGCTGGGAATAATCTCCGCGAGCAGATCAATCGTCGCGGCGCCGGCCCGCTCGATCACCGCGACATAGAACTCGCCCTTCTTGGCGTCCTTCTGAATCGTCGCCTGATCCAGCGAGGCGAGCCCGGCGCTTTTGAGAAAGCCCTGGATCGCCGCCTCGGGCGCGCCGACGCGCGGGCCTTTTTTCTCCTCGCGCGTGTCCGGTTGGCGGGCGGGCAGACCGGCGATATGCAGCGCCAGCCGGCGCGGCGTGGCGAAACTCGCCGCGCCCTCGTAGACGAGCCCGCGCTCGACCAGCGCGTCGGTGACAAGCCGCCGCAAATCCGCCGCGGCCTGAGTTTGCATGCGCGCGGGAATTTCCTCGGAGAACAGTTCAAGCAAAAGATCGGGCATGGGCTCGCGTCGTTGAAGTGCGAAGGAATTGCGGGCCTTACAGAACCTTGTGCGAACCGTCGCAGAGCGGCTCGTTCTTGGTCGCCTTGCAGCCGCAGAAGAACGCCTTGCCGGTCGCCTCGGCGACATAAGCCACGGGCGCGATGCCGGTTTCTCCATGCGAGCCGTCGCAGAACGGCTGCTTGGCGCTGCGGCCGCAGGCGCACCAGTAATAGGTCTTGCCGGCCTCGACCTCGACCGGCATGGATTTCTTCTGGAACACGACGCGATCGTCCATTTGCTTTTACTTTCCTTGAGTTAAACGCCCGCGGGCGCTTCCATGAGATATTTTTCGACCTCGAGCGCCGCCATGCAGCCGAGGCCCGCCGCGGTCACCGCCTGACGGTAGATTTCGTCGGCGACGTCGCCCGCCGCGAAAACGCCGGGGATGTTCGTGCGGGTCGAGCCAGGCTCGACGACGATGTAGCCGGAGGTTTTTAGCGTGAGCTGGTTCGTGAAAAGTTCGCTGGCGGGGCTGTGGCCGATGGCGATGAAGACTCCATCGGCGGGGATGCGCGAAAATGCGCCGGTGCGCACGTTTTTCGCGGTCACATGCGTGACTCCGCGCGGATCGGAGTCGCCTAAAATTTCATCAATCGCGTGATCGAACAAAATTTCGACATTTGGCCGCTGGCGCAACCGCTCCTGCAAAACGCGCTCCGAACGCAATGTATCACGCCGGTGAACCAAAGTCACATGGTTCGCGATGTTGGAGAGATAGAGCGCCTCCTCGACCGCCGTGTTGCCGCCGCCGACCACGATAACCCGTTTGCCGCGAAAGAAAAAACCGTCGCAGGTGGCGCAGGCGGAGACGCCAAAACCCTTAAAAGTCTCCTCGCTCGGCAGGCCCAGCCAGCGCGCCTTGGCGCCGGTCGCGACGATCAGAGCGTCGCAGCTGTAAAGCTGGCCGGAATCGCCGAGGAGCTCGAACGGACGACGGTCCAGCCGCGCTTCAACGATATGATCGGAAACGAGTTTCGCCCCGACATGCTCGGCCTGGGCGCGCATCTGGTCCATCAGCCAGGGGCCCTGGATCGGCTCGGCGAAGCCCGGGTAGTTCTCGACGTCGGTGGTGATCATCAACTGGCCGCCCTGTTCGAAGCCGGCGATCAGCACGGGCTCCAGCATCGCGCGGGCGGTGTAGATCGCCGCCGTGTAGCCGGCGGGTCCGGAGCCCAAGACGATGACGCGGGAGTGGCGCGGGACAGGGGCGGGCGGCATGGGATTCTCGTTTTCCAATGAAGGTTTCGAGCGCAATCTAGTCATTATCGGCCGGGCCGCAATCGTCTTGTCGCGGTCCGCCGAAGTTAGATCGTCACCCGCGCGCCAAGCTCCACGACGCGGTCGGAGGGAATTGAGAAAAAGTCCGTCGCATTGGCCGATTGCTTGGTCAGCGCGACATAGAGCTTATCCTGCCAGGCCGGCATTTCCGAGCCGGAGCTTTCCTTGATCGTGCGCCGTCCGAGGAAGAACGAGGTGGTCATGATGTCGTATTTCAGGCCGACCTTGCGCATCGCCGCGAGCGCCGCCGGCACCCGCGGACTCTCCATGAAACCGTAGCGCAGGGTGATGCGGGTGAAATCGTCCGAGAGCTTTTCAATCTTGAAGCGCTTGTCCTGCGCGATGCGCGGGAGATCCTCGGTGTTGACGCAGATCACCAGCACGCGCTCATGCAACACCTTGTTATGTTTGAGGTTGTGCATCAGGGCCGTCGGCGCGACATTCGGGTCGCTGGTCAAGAAGATCGCGGTGCCGGGCACGCGGGTCGGCTTGGATTTCTTGAGCATGCCGATGAGATCGAGGATCGGAATCGAATCGCGATGGGTTTTCTCGGCCAACAGGTGCGTGCCGCGCACCCAGGTCCACATGACGACCATCGAGCAGGCGGCCAGCAACAGCGGCACCCAACCGCCGTCCACCACCTTCATCAAATTGGCGGCCAGGAAGGCGAGATCGATGGCGAGGAAACCGGTGATCATCAGCGCCGACGCCCATAGCGGCCAACCCCATTTCTTCCACACGACGACGAACGCCAGGGCGGTCGTCGTGACCATCGTGCCGGTCACGGCGATGCCGTAGGCCGAGGCCAGGGCGGACGAGTTCTTGAACACCAGCACCAGAATCAGCACGCCGATCAGCAGCAGCCGATTGACGCGGCCGATGTAAATCTGGCCCTCCTGCGTCTCCGAGGTGTGGGTGATTTCGAGGCGCGGCAGCAGGCCGAGTTGAATGGCCTGCCGCACCAGCGAGAAGGCGCCCGTCACCACGGCCTGGCTGGCGATCACCGTCGCCACGGTCGAAAGAATGACCAGCGGCAACAGCAGCCATTCGGGCGCCAGCAGGAAGAACGGGTTTTCGATGGCCTCCGGGTTCGAAAGAATCAGCGCGCCCTGGCCGAGGTAATTGAGCAGCAAGGCCGGCAAAACGAAGAAGGTCCAGGCGACCTGAATGGGCAGTCGGCCGAAATGCCCCATGTCCGCGTAAAGCGCCTCGGCGCCGGTGACGCCCAGAAACACCGAGCCGAGCACGGCGAAGCCGAGCCAGCCGTGTTCGAACAGAAAGTCGACGCCGGCGCGAAGGTCGAACGCCCGCAAAATCTGTGGCGCGTCGGGAATGTGCATCGCCCCGAGCACGCCGATCACCAGGAAGAACACGATCATGATCGGGCCGAACAGGGCGGCGACCTTGGCCGTGCCCGCGCTTTGCACCCAGAACAGCGTGATGAGAATCCCGATGGTGATCGGGATCACGAATTCGTTCAATCGGTGGGTGATGAGATCGATGCCCTCTACCGCTGAAAGGACGGAGATCGCCGGCGTGATGATCGCGTCGCCCGAGAACAGCGCGGCGCCCCCGACGCCAAGCAGGAACACCACATGGGCGCGTCGGCCCAGCGCGTGCTGCGCCAGCGCCATGAGCGAGAGAATGCCGCCCTCGCCGCGGTTGTCGGCGCGCATGAGGAACAGCACGTATTTGGCGGTGACCGTGAATATCAGCGCGTACAGCAGCAACGAGGTCGCGCCGATCACCGCTTCCTCGGTCAGGATATCCGCCTTGGCGGCGTGCGAGAGCGATTCGCGCAGCGCATAAAGCGGGCTGGTGCCGATATCGCCATAGACCACGCCGATCGAACCCACGATCATCGCGGGAAGCGCGGCGTGGCGCGGGGTGGCCGGAGACTCGGGCGCGTTGACTTGAACGGCGGCCGGCGCGTCGGCGACGGTCTTGTCGGATCGCGCGTCGGTGGCTCCGGTGGGCTCGGTCATTCGGCGATCCTGTGTTGAATTTTCGGGAGGGAGTCGCCCGCGGGCGAGCGGGCGCGCCTAGCGCTGATTTCCCGGGCGGTCATCGCGGCCCCGACTACCCGGCGCGCGGGAAAGCCGGGGTGGGGTCGCGCATCGCATGGAAATTCGCCAAGCACCCGTATCGCGTCTTTCCCGAAGTCGAGCGACGCGCCCCTGTTGTCGTCAAACGGTGGAATCGGACCGCGCGCTTTTGAGGCCCGCGTGTTTCGGCGGTCGCATATACGCTTCTTTTAACAGCTTGAGAAGCGACTAGCGCCCAAGGCGTTTTATGTATGTCGAGCGGAGAAAAAAGCGGAAGTCCGTTCGCGGCCGACCGGATGGAACCGCGAAAAGCAGGGAAACGCCGACCATGGCGTTTGCAGGAAGCGGCCGCCTCATGTAAAAAGCGACACGCGCCGGCGCGACACGGCACCCGTAGCTCAGCTGGATAGAGCGCTGCCCTCCGAAGGCAGAGGCCAGGGGTTCGAATCCCTTCGGGTGCGCCAATATTTTCAAAGAGTTGTGTAAGATTTTAGGCACCAGCGTTTTTTCGATAGCTACCACATAGCTACCACGGCGCCGGCGCGCGAAAGGCGGTTTCGCGCGCCAGATAGAGAATCGGTCGTAATTCGACTCGCTCGACTACTCGACAAAGCGGGTGTCACTTTGGCGTCAGCTCCGCCAGCCGATCCAGACCTTCGGCGATATCCTGGGCGCCTTGAATCAGCGCATCGCGGTAGACGCCCTCGCTCAAACTCATGCCGCCACCGCCGCCGAGCAGCGCGAGTTCAAGCAGCCTTGCCCTTGATTTGATGGACTCAAGTTCATCCTGAAAATCGGCCGCGACGATTTCACTGGTCATTTTCGGTCTCCAGATTGGCTCTGCCCGTGATTTTCTCCCTTTGATAGACAAACCGCGCCGCGCTCGCATGGTCGGAAACCTCGCCGGCAAGCTCCTCGGCCGCGGCTCGGGTTCGGTCTTCATCGAGGCAAGCTTCAGGATTACAGACAAATTCCCACAATGCGCGGGCGAGCCGCGCTGTTTTTTCAAGGTGATGATCGAGGTCTCCAAGGTTATCGAATCGCGCCGGGGAATGAAGCTGTTCGCGAAGCTCTTTGACGCTCGCGTCGATATTCTTTTGGATGTTGGATCGCATTTTCATTTTCATCCTTTCACTTGGTGATCACGCCGCGTTTTCGAGCGGTGAGGGGGGAAGTCTCGTAGGGAAGCGCCAACCGTTGTTTCCGTCGATCGGCGGGCTCTTTCCCTTGGTCGTGCGCCAATGGTCCGCCCAGGCAGTCCATTCTGGCGACGTGCTTGAAATCCAAACGCCAGCGACGGCCGTGGGCGCGGCGTTCCCTAGCGAGGGCGTATCGCCGCTCCAGCGCGCCTCGGATAGCCAGCGGGCCGCGCTGGCGATGTATCGCCGTTCCCGACCCGCCACGGCGCTGGCGTAGGCTTTGGCCCCGGCGATGATGCGCCCCGGGTCGACTCCCGCCGCGATAGCCTTTTGAAACGCCTCCAGGGCAGGTTTCTTGGCGTTGTCGCCGTCGCGACGCGGGAAGGCCCGCCAAAATTCGCCGAAGGCGTCGAGCTCGTTCTCGCGCGCCGCCGGCACGGTTTGTGTGTCTGTGTCTTTCTCTTCTTCTCCTTCTACGGTCGCGTTCGTTACGGTCGGAGCCATCGCCCCGTTACGCTCGACGGCGCGCTCTCGCATTCGCCGCATTCGGTCGGCCGCGGTTGGATCGGCGGGCCGCTCGACGAATTGCCGCTTGTCCCATTCGCGAGGCCGAAGCGCTCCGTCCATTTCCTCGATGAGTCCCGCCGCCTTCAACGCCTCAAGCCGACGAGACAGGGCGCCGGGACGCGTGCGCAGCATGAACGCGAGCTCCGGAAGATCGGGAAGCGTCCCGCCGTTGCGCGACGCGGCGCAAAGCAGATTGAACCAGACGCGGAACAACGACGCCGGAAGCCGCTGCAATCGCGGATCGTCGAGCGCCTCGTCATAGATTCGGAACCACAAGCCGCTCATTGACCGCCCCGACCTTTGGCGATGGCGCGCATCCGTCCGGCCTCGATCGCCACGCCAACCAAAAGCAGCACAGCGAAGGGCGCGAGAAAAATCAGCTCGGCTTGGATTTTCCAGTCCATCGGAACGCTCCATTTTGGCAAGCGGCGCCCTATCGCTGAAACTAAAGGTTTCAGCGTTTCCGCCGCTTGCTCTGATTTCGTAACGGTGATACGATAATCGCAGATAATGCTTTGGTCAATCAAAATCGTAACGCGGTTCCGAAATGATAGCTGTTCAATGCAAAATGGCTCGGGTCGCGCTCGGGTTCGGGGTTCGGGAATTGGCCGAAATCGCTAACGTGTCTCCCGACACGATCGCTCGGCTAGAACGCGGCGAGCTGCTAAAGGAACGCACAATTTCCGCCATCCGCGCCGCGCTCGAACAAGCCGGCGTCGAGTTCATCGCCGAGAATGGCGGCGGCGCGGGTGTCAGGCTTCGAAAAAGCTCGGCGAGCGCCACGGCCGTTTCAATCCCGCTTGAGGACTTGAACGCCGAGAACGACGAATAGCAGCGGCGCGAAAAGCGGGCGCCTCAACTCAATCGAGGATTAACCGCCTTCGCGCCTCCAGGCGGCGATTATTTCGTCGACGACGCCGCGAGCAAGATCGTCATGCAGGCCGATGCAGGGGAAGCGCGAGCCGTCGAGATGCTCGAACATCGGCAACTCGACGAAAACAACCCCATCGAATCCGCGCCGCAACTTGAAACCCTGCAAGGTTATCGGGACGCCGGAAATCAGGATTTCGACATGCGCCAGCGCCAGGACGCCGCCGCGCTCGATGCGTTCGATCTTGACGTCGAGCTCGACGCGCGTCGAGCGCCTCATTCGTCGCGCGCGGCCGGCGCTTTGCCGCCCTCGATTATTTCAAAAGACCGGCGAGGGAATGCGCCATGCGACGGCGGTATGTTGCCATAACGCTCCAAATAAAGCTCGCCTTCGAGCAAGATGATTTGTTGAAAAAGCGCTGCTAGGCGTGTGCTCCAAACGTGTTGCAGCGTCTTGGCGAGCGGCAATAATTCAGCCGGAATCTCAATAACCTTATGGTCTTCAAGAATCGGCATGAACTTTTCGCGCGCCGACGCGATAACCTTGTCCGCGGCTTCGGGACAGAACCCCAAATTCCGCAAACGCCCCGCGCGGCGCCACAAAAGGCGTTAAAATCATGATCGGTCGCTGATTCGGCGCCCATTTATGTCACCCCAAGATGAGCCCCGCGCTGCACCGCGCGGGCGATTTCCTTAAGCATGACGCCGCCGTTCGAACGAAACATGCGCGAGACCGAGCGCGAATCCATCGCGTTCACCGTGATAGAGGGCGACGCGTTGATCGTGGCGCCGCCGCCCTTGCCGCCGGCGCCGGCGGCGGCGCTCATTATAACGTTGCGGAACGCCGCGCCCTGGCTCGCGGTCATCACCATTTCGTCCTTGTGGACAATGGCCAACTGGTCTTGGTCGATTTTCCAGGCGCCCACGTCGAAAGCCGCGATCGAGCCGGCCATACCCATCACTGACGCCATGACGCCAGAGCCGACGCCAACAGACGCGGGCCCGACGAAGGGCGCGGTTTCCGCCGCCGCGCCGGCCCCCGCCACCGCCGAGCTGGTCGTGATGCTCTTGATCGCGGCGGCGACCTGCACCGCGACGCCCTGCGCCGCCGCGCCGCTAGCCAGCGTCAGACGTTCGAGCACGCCGGCGCTGGTCGCCGCCGTCATCATCTGTTCGCCGAGCACATGCGTCGCGACGCTCTTGGCGACGCTGACGGCGATTTGCGCGACCCAATCGGTTCCCATCTTGACGATGGCGCCAACCACGTCGACCGCCATCTTGCGCACGGCGCCGCTGAATTTTTCGGTATGCTGCAACAGCCCCATGATCGTCGACGACATGCTGGCGCTGATGCTCTTGGCGATGCCGTCGTAAACCTTTTGCTGGTCCTCGGCCGCCTTGTAGTCGAGCGCGGTGATTTGCTTGACGTGCTCGGCTTCCAGCTTTTGAATTTTATTGAGCGCCTCCGCGTGCTTTTGCGGCTTGCTCTCCTCGAGCTTGGCGATCTCTTGCAATAGCGCGAGCTGCGTCTGATATTCGACATTAGCGGCGTCCTTGGTCGCCTTGAGCTTTTCGCCCTCGCTCATCTGATGCATTTTGACGAGGTGATCGTAGAGCGCGACCTTCTCGTCGAAGGCGGCCTTGGCGGCTTCGACCTCGCCTTCGAGCTCCTTGATTTCGGCGTCGAGGTCCTCGTCGCGGCCTTCTTTCGGAGATCTGGCCTTCTTGCTCTTCTTGCCTTTGTCGGCGGCTTCGTCGTCCTTCAGTTTCGGCGTGGCGCGCGCCCCCTCAGCGGCGGCGCCCTTCGCGCCCTCGCCCCATATCGTCGCAAGCGTACGCTGCGTCTGATGCGCGACGTTGACGAGACCGGCGTTATAGGCGCTCCAGTCCTTCGACATGGAGCTGGTCATGCCCTTCCACGCCGCCTCGGTGTTGGCGAGGTTCATGCCGGCGGTGATCGCCTGGAAGGAGCGCGCCACGGCGGCCGCCGCCTCGCCGGCCTCGCTCTTGATGGCGCCGAACACCGCCGACGCGGCGCGGCTGATGTAATTGAAAACTTCCACCACGGCGCGGCCCATCGCGCCAAAGAAGTCGATCACGCTGTTGACGACGGCGCGGGCGGTGTCGCCGAGATAGCTCAGCGCGGCTTGCGCGGCGGCGGCGATGTCCTTGAACACCGCCATCACGACATTGGCGAGACCACGAAAGATGTCGGCGATCTGCGTCACCGCCTCGACGGCGGTCATCGCCGTGACTTCGAACGCGCTCGTCAGCAGGGTCAACGCGGTGACCACCGCCTTTCCGGCGATGGCGATGGCGTCGAGCGCCAGCGAAGTCGCGCTGGCCTCGCGCGCCGCCCCGGTAAACTGTTGCACCGCCGCCGCAATATTGTGGACTAGATCGCTAAAGCCCTGAATCGCGCCGTCGATCGCCGGCTTGAAATGTTCGTAGAGCGCCAAAAACGCACCGTTGACGCTTTGCGAAAGTTCGACGAAAGCAGAGGAAAGCTCGCGCGACGCCGCTATCGTTCCAGCCAGGGCGGATTGGAGCGACCCTGATATCGATGCGCCAGACCGATCGGCGGCGGTATAGATCGAATCAAGACCGGCGACGCCCTGTTGCATGAGCGGATAGAGCCGCTCGAATGAATCGCCGAGAATTTTCTGAAACGCGGCGTAACGATTCGCCAAATCGACGTTCGAATCATATGCCGCTTGCAACCGATGCAACAGGCCAACCGGGTCTTTTGATTTTAGCGCCTCGAACGGCACGCCTATGGCCTCAGCGGCGGATTTCAGGCCCTTGTCGCCCTTTTCAGCCGCCTTGTTCACGCCCTCCATGGCTTTGGTGAGCTGCTAATAGGTCTGGCCTGTCACCAGCCCCACGGCCTGCAGACGAGTGAGAGAAGCCCCCTCAAGATCGAATTGGGACGACGCCTTCTCGGCGGTCTCGCCCATGTGGATGGCGGCCGCGCCGACCCCGGCCATGGCTACCGCCGCCGCCGCGCCGATCGCGCCGAAGGCCAGCGCCGCGACGCCGAGCGCGTCGGCGACGCCGATGATCGCCGCCTTGGCCAGGTCGGTGTGTTGGCCAGTCCACGGCCCGAAATTATAGGCGGCGTCGGCGGCGGAGGTCGCCATTTGCTTGAAGCCGGCGCTAGCCTTGCCAGTCGACTCGACGAGGCCGCCGATATCGGATTTAGCCTTGGTCAGCGACGCCAGTTCGCGCTTGGCGCTCGCCGCGCCGGCGGCGGCGTTCTTGAGCGATGCGACCAGGTTGTCATTGGCCGCGCCGCTCGCCGAGGCGATTTCACTGGCGAGGCGGCGCACCTCGGCGTTGAGCGCATTGAGCTGCGCCTTGGCGACCGACGCGGCGGCGTCGAGTCCAGCCGTATCGCCGCCAAAGACGATCTTTACCGCATTTTCGTCCGACACGGGCATTCCTTTGAATTATCAAGGCGCGGGCGGCCCATGTCGGTATCGAGCCCGCGCCTTTTGTCCGCGTTTGTGAACCACCCCATTCAACGCGCGCCGCTCATGGCGGACACGCGCATCTCAACCTGGCGCCACGGCGCCGAAAATAGTTCGCGAACTCCAGATCCAGCGCGGCGACGAATGTCGGCAAAAAATCGCGGCTTGGTTTTCGCGTCGCAAGCGTCTCAACGTCATCAACGGCGGCGGTGACGATGGCCGCGGCTTCGTCCGGCCGCAATCCCCCCGCGATGTAGCCATTCAACGCGGCGTCGCGCCAATCGGCAAAGGTCACGTTGCGCGAATTCGTCATTTTTGACCGCGCCTCAAACCGGCGAACGTGTTATGCGCGATCGCGAAAAACGTCGCGCGCTCCGCGACGCCGCGGACGAAACTATCCGCCTGTAAGGCGCGGCCCGCTTCGCGAATGGCGATATCGGCGACATGCGGCTCAATTTCTCTAATCGCGAGACTTATGCCCAACGAGATGGCGGCGCCCTTTAGGTCGCCATCCTGCGCGCGCTGGACCGTCGCGCCCATGTCGCTCGGCACTGGAACGCAAGATATTTCGAGCAGTTTCGCCCGCTTGAAATCGATCGCGCCCGGACCGCGCGTCTTGTCGGTGGAATAGGAGAATTCGACCGGCAACCAACTAATTGAAAAGCTCGACTGAAATCCCGACTCGTAAAGCGTCGCGAGTTCCTGCCCGGTCGCCGTCGGCGCGAAGACGGCGGCGCCCATCAACTTTCCGTCCGTGGTTTCGCGCAAGTTCTCGACGCGCCCCACGGCGTTCTCATCGAGCGCGTGAGCTCGCAGGAGAGGACGCCCGATCTTCTCGTATCCTGTCAGCCCGTTTTCGCCGCGGCCTTTCCAGTTGGCCACGAAGCACCCAGGCAGCAGCCGATGTTCGTCGAGCGCGACCTCGCTTGTGGCGAATATCGCGTTAACGCGACCAGCGGCGTCGGCCTCAAGTTTTCTTTGTGGAACAAGTCGGGAAAATGCCTTCATTTTATTTCACCTATCGCGGCGCCGCGCGCCTTCGACGGCACAACAAAACCGCTCTTTGCAAGCGCCGCCGCGCTTGCGATGGCGGCGGAAATTTCCCGATCGTGCGCGAGGCGCGACCCATCTCGATGAAGCTCTATGGGGACGAGACGAACCGCGGGCGCCGCTTCAAGGATAGCCTCGCGAATCCGGGCAAGCTCGGCGTCTGTGTCATCAACGTTCAGCAGATATTCACCCGCCCGGTTTACGGCTTGCTCGAAAAAGGTGATTGTGGCCATGATAGTTGGATGAGACGCCAAATGTCCTTCAATAACGGGTGCGCAGCTCCAAGTGATTGCGCCCTTTTTAAATTTCGTTTCGGATTCTGGAGAAATAGCTCGTGCTTTTTCAACCGCGCGGCGCAAGGGCTCAAACAGGAGCTCTTGAATTTTGGGGTTGCGCTCACGCAACACGGCGCATCGAGCTTCGTTTTCGGCGAGCTCGTAATCGCGACAAAGCTTTTCGCTTTTGCGCGTGACGACATATAGGGCGGAGGCCGCCTGCTGAAGCGCGGCTTCCGCGTCATCATAGACGCGCTTCGCATCGGCGAATTCCGCATCCACCGCGGCTTTTTCTGCCAGGAATTTTTTTTCGGTCTCTTTGACCGCCGCCAAGCTTTCCAGCGCCTTACGCCTTCTTGCAAGACGGGAATTTTCCGCATCGGCCACGATTTGGGCGCCAATGGGCGAGATGCGTAATTGCGAAAGGAATTGTTCGTTTTGATTGCTCATGTCTCACGATGCCCGAGACGCGGCGGAAATTTCAACGGCTAAAATTTCCGATCAGTTAAGAATATTCCGCACCTGCCTTTCGCTGAGCGCGCGTCCGTTATTCAATTTTAAAATCTTGAGCGCCTCTTCGGCGAATGGCCCTATTGGGTGGCGCAATAGCTCGGCGAGCCTCTTCGACGATATTCCTTTCGAGGCAAGCGATCGAATGCGTCGATTGCGCTCGCGCGGGCGCCAGTCGCTCGGCAAGCCGAATGCCTTCTCGAAGGGCTCGCCTCGTTCCAAACAATCGACAAAACATTTGAAGGCGCCGGCTTCGAACTCTGGAAGCAGGGCGGCGATGTTGTATAGGAACGCGACCGCTGGACACAGCGCGTCGGCGGTGTCTTTTGAAGCCGCCGCGATCGGCGGCTTGCTTGTCGAGCTCGGCGCGGCGAAGACGTTCATGGCTTCGAGCGAGGTCGACGCCGCCGCGATCGGCGGGCCGCCGGCGAGGGTCTCTTCGGGCGCGACGGTCTTTGCGCCGCCGACGCTGAAATGTTGCCGGCATTTTTCCATGTAAAATCCGCAGCTTGGGTTGTGCCGGATTGCGGGAAGTGGCGCGCTCCTATCCGGGACGGTCAGGCTGGCTCTCGCCGGCCTCGGACGCCGCCGCTTCCCAGACCCTCGCGTCAGGGAACATCTCGATCTGGCCCGGGAAGGAACGCGAAGCGGTGGAACGCGTCTTCGAGCCGACCTTGCGCCCGGCCCCGGGGCGCCAGCCGCCGCGCCCCGACCCGCCGCGTTGCTTGGGAGGGGCCTTCGGCATTTTGTTTGGATCTCGCTTGCGGCCCGCGCCCGCCCTACGCCCGCCGCGCCCGCTTTTACCCTTGGGGGTTGCATCCATCCTCGATGATCCCTTTGCGTTTGAAAAGATCGCCAAAGCATTGAAAAACCTCTGATAATTCAAAGCCTTGGTTCCAGTAAATCTTTTTTGCGCGTGGGTTATGGCCCGATTGCGGGCAATGGGGCACCGCCGATAAATACCCCCCCCCTGGCCCCATCGCCGGCCGGCCATCGCTTGGCAGGGGTAAGGGGGGATGACGGGGGTCGTTCCCCCCCTTTCATCTGTACTTGTCACTGCCATTTCTCATGTATTAGGAGTAAAAACCCCCGCCAACCCCCGAACCCCCGCCCCGTATTCCGTTCCCTGCCATCCTCGCCGCGCCCTCTCTAGCAAACCGAAACGACGCGCCAACGCGGCGACTTTCGCTTGGAATCCTCGCCATCCCGGACGATCTTCGCGCCGTCGACGACACGGCCGGCATGGCGGCGCAACCATTTACTCAGGCGCAGTGGATTGATGGTCTGGTCGCGATTACCAGCAATGGCGAGCAGCGCCTGTTTGAGCGCGCTATCCGCGTTGGCGTGGCCCACAAGGGCGTTAACAGTGGCGCGCGAGCGGTCTGAATCGGTCGGCCAAGCGCCTATAACCTCCGCGATCGCCATGCGCTCGCTGTCCTGCTCTTCTCCCGTTAGCATCGACTTCGCCGGGTCGGTATAACCGAGCCAGACAAGCGGCCTTTGAACGAATCTCGACCAAGCGGCAAATGACGCGACGCGCGCGTATTCAACCTCAGGTTCGCCGGCCGCGATGTAAGCGCGCGCGATCGTCAACACCGCGGTGATATACTTGCCGCGATCGGCGAGAATCTCCTCCAACGGATTGCGCGAGAACACACGCCCTTCAGGGCGCTCCTCTTTTGGATTGAGCGTCACCATCAGCGCGCGGCGAACAATGTCGCCGCGAACGGCGAGATTAACGCCCGTCGCGAATAGGCAAGCTTGGTTTTGAATTTCGACCGTGCGCGACGCCCCTAGCACCCGCACGCTGACGCAACGCTGGTCGATCGCGATCGCCAGTTTGTCCCCACCAAGCTCGCCATTGGCGTTGTCGAGCACGATTAAGTTTTTTCCGCCCAAAAGAGCGGAATCAATACGCTTTTCAGTTTCTTCAGGATCGCCGCTCGCGGTAATCATCGCAGGAGGGCGGCTGGTGGAAATGGTAGATGCAAGAGTTACGAGAAAGCTTTTTCCAGAGCCATAGGTTGGCGCGCTCACACAATGAAGTGGGGCGATATCCATCGCGGTGCGCAAGATTGGCGTCATCAGCACCGACAAAGCCACGGCGCGATCGACGTCAGGATCCGCGAAGGGAAACTCGTCGAGCAGCTCGTCGAGCACTTTCGCGGCTTGCTCCGCCTCCGCCCACGAAGGATAAGCAGCTATGCCAGGAGGAATAATTCGCGGGTCCACCGCTAAATAAAGCTGCGTGCGTTCATCGTATCCGGGCGTGACTATAAGCGAGCCGTCGCGGCGCATCGCGAAATGCTCGATCACGCCAGCGACGGGTGGGAATCGCCACTTGCCGCAACGCTCCAACAGTATTTGCGCGGCTATTCTCGGCGGCGCTACGGGGACATATTTCTGCTCACGCTGATCGAACCGTTCCCATCGGCTCGATTGGGCCAATAAATCGATCAGACGCGGCTCGCTGATCTTCCGAAGCATCACGGTCCGCATTTCCTCGCCACCATAGCCGAGTGTTCGCTCGACACAGGGCTCGACCAGCTCTCCGCCGCGATGGAACACCGGAAGCCCAGATGCGATCAGCGCATCCTCCGCGTCGTCCGCGGCGACGTCAGGCTTGGATGCGCGATACTGAATCAGCCGGCGCTCTCCGTCTGAGCCAGACGGAGGCGACCCGTCGCCGCCCCCACCGCGAGAGCGCGGCTTGCGCTTCTTTTCTGGCTCGTCCTTTTCGGCGCCTGGGTCTACCCTAATCGCGTTATTTATCGCCTCCTCAACGCCGTTGCTCATCTAGCGCGTCTCCGCCAAGCGAACCAATCGGCGATAAAAACGACGTTGGTCGCGCCGCAAAGTCGCACCAGCTCGCGCGTTGATGGCGGGTCTTGGATTGGCGTCGTATCTCTCAAAGACTTGTAAAATCCCCAAGCGCGGCGACGCTCATCCGCGCTCATGCGCGCCCAAATTTTCGGCCGATAGAGACGGCGATATTGATTCATCGACGTGGCGATGAATTCGCGCGGCGGCGCGTCCATGCGCTCCCGGCGCGCCTTGATGGCAAGACGCCGCTTCCTCACGCGGGTGCCGTGTTGGGCCGCCCGACGCTCGGCGGCGGAAACGGAGTGCTTGAGATTTTTTACCTCAGCGCTACCAATAGTCGTGGCAACGATCTGGCTCATGTATGCCCCCATCCGAGCAGATGGGCGACGGCGATTGCCGAAAGCGTCGACAAGCGAAAACGGCGCGCGAGCCAAGCCGCGCGAACGTCTTGCAAAGGGAAATCCGATGCTTTATTTTGGAAATCGATCGCTGCCGAGCTGATCAAATTTCGAGGCCGCTCAACTCCTATCGAGTTGGGCGGCCTTCTCTTTTTGCGCGCCATGGATCAAGCCGCCTTCGCTTCTCTTGTGGTGCGTATGGGCTTGCTCATGCGGTTTTCCGCCCATTGCAAAGCGTCGCCCCAACGATAAAGCGGCTTTCGCCCAAACAATCGGTAGAACGGGCCGCCGCCGCGCGTCGCCATAGTGTCGAGGGCTTTCTTTGTCAGAGGATAGCCGGCCGCTGTCAGCGCGTCGGCCGTCGCCTGACGGGTTAATTTCGCGTTGGGATCGATGGGGGTGCTGCTCATGATTGCCACTCCTTTGCGTGTTTGCGCGATTGAAGTGACACTCAACATAACCATATTTTTGCGTTAATCCTTTCCCGAGTGATCGGGAACGGTTTTCTTGTCGACCGCGCAAGGCTCAAACGCTAGGTCACTTGGCGTTACGTGAAGCCATTGTGGCAACCGCAATGTCTCTTCCGAATTCAATATCGTGCCACTCGCCTGCCTTGGGCGAATGGCTTCCCCCTTGATCCGATAAGCCTCGGCGTCCGCAAGAAATTTCGGGAGCACGTCGAGGCGACAGGGGAAGGCGCCATTCGGATTGTCATTTAGTATATTCGCAGCGACGCAAGCAGCCCAAAAATGGGCAACGGAGTGGAATCGAGGCCATATGTAAGTATTGATTGTCTTAGGAGATATTCTAAGGAAACCGCCATCTTTTGTTTTGTTGAATTTTTTAACGGCGTCTCGTATCAGCTCTCCCTTTGTCACTGACATATCACCAATACAATTTAGCTCAATTTGACGCTGAAGAACCTCGCCAATTATCATTCCATGTATAAATCTTTCGTTTACGCGCTCTTGAATCGCAAATATTGGTAATGTTTTCGAAGATATATAAAGCAATTCAGCTAGGTGTTCGTCTCCAACAATGCTTGGATTTTGTATCGAATATTCTATAAAGCTAGCATTATACGCCTGTCTTCGATCCTCTTCGGAATCCGGAAAAAGCATATAGGATTCAAACGAGGCTAAGTCTAAGCGTGTGGCGTCGAACAATGGATTATTGGCCAACTCCATGACCGGCGGGTTGCTCATTTATTGCCCCCCCATAAGCGCGGAAATTTTATCGGCCACAGCGTCCGCCGCAGCGAGCAGCACGGCGTCGGCTGCGTGCACATAACGCGATGTGATCGATCGCCCCTTGTGGCCTATCAAAGCGCCAATGGTCGATTCTGAATATCCTAGGTCGCCAGCGATCGACGCGAAGGAATGACGCAGCGTGTGCGGCGTCACGTCTGAGGGTAGGGCGCCGAGCTCGGCGACGCGCGCCCAAAACTTCGGAAAGCCGTTCATGGGGCCGTCGCCGCGCGTGGCTGGAAAAACGAGCGTGCCGGATCGATGGACCACCCGCAAAAGTCCGCAGGCGGCAAGAGACAACGGCCGAATGCTTTGCCCGGTCTTGGTGTCGGCGAGCGTCGCCGTGCGGCGCTCCATGTCGACGGAAGCCCATTCGAGTCCCAAGACTTCGCCACGGCGCCAGCCCGTGAATGCAAGGAAACGCGCGACGACTATGGCCGGCGGCCAAATCTCGCCCTCCGCCTTTGCCAGCCCCGCGCCCAAGGCCGCAAACTCGTCATCCGACAATCGACGCTCGCGCCGACCATCGGCGAATCGCGTCACCCCATGCACGGGATTATCAGGCCGCATCCGCGCCCGAACGGCATAAGTGAAAATCGCTCCCAAAAGCCCCGTCGTGCGGCTCGCCGTTCCGCGACCGCCGCGCACATTGGCGACGCCGCGCGGTTTCCCGGTCTTGATGCGCGCCGTCGTCTTTCCGGCCGCCACATCGTGCAAAAATCCCTCGATATCGTCGCGCGTCACGGCCGCGACCTTCAAGCCGCCGAGTAGGGGCTTGATATGCCTCTCGACGCGCCCGCGATCGGTCGCGATCGTGCTGGCTTTCTTGCCTTCGCCGCGGCGCGTGAGCAGGCGACCAGCTTCGGCGTCGACGAGATAGGCGTTGCACAAGTCCGCTACCGTGGCGGCGCGCCGCTTGGCGGATTTATCCCCGGCCGGGTCTTCTCCTCTGGCGACATCGCCAAGCAACCGGCGCGCCTCGTTGCGCGCCGTATCTGGCGTCCAGGGTGCGCCATGGCGGCCGATCGTTTGCCAGCGTTGACGACCATCCGCCGTGCGAAATTTTAAGACGTAGGCGATGCTGGTTCCCTTTTGGCGACGGGCGCCGAAAGACGGGACGGCGGAGTCCCAAATTATTTCGCCAGGGCCAAGCTGCTTAATCTCCCTAATGCTGATTCTGGTCTCGCCCATGCGTCTGGCCGCCTCTAGTAGCTAGCAACCAAATAGCTACCACTTTTTTACAAACTCGCGCAAACGCGAACAAACGCCGCAAAGGCGAAGGCTTTGTTTTTCATGAATTTTGCAAGCTGGCGCAAACTCAAGCAATCATTATCAGAGCTCAATTTTCGCCCTCCGAAGGCAGAGGCCAGGGGTTCGAATCCCTTCGGGTGCGCCAATCGCCCTTTTTTGGCGCCATTTCCTCCACCGGCCCATGGTTTGCCGAGCATTGATACGGCTGAACGCGACGTTATTTGGATCGGGGCTCAATCACGGTGTGGGAGGAGCTCATGCAACGAACATTCGCAATCCTGGTGATCGGAGTCGCCGCTTTCGGCGGCGTGGCCGCGTTTGCCGAAACAGTTGGCGCGCATCAGGTTTTCCTGCCGGGGAATATCAAATGGGGCGCCGCGCCCAGCTCGTTGCCCGCCGGAGCGGAGGCGGCGGTCTTGTATGGCGACCCGTCCAAGGACGGCATGTTCGCGCTTCGGCTCAAGGCGCCGAGGGGTTATCAAATTCCGCCGCACATGCATTCCAAGCCCGAAATCATCACGGTCATTTCCGGCAAGTTCGGGTTGGGCATGGGTCCCGCGGCGGATCGCGCGACCGTCGAATCCCTACCGAGCGGCGGTTTTTCGTCGATGCCGGCGGGCGTTATCCATTATGTCTTCGTCGATGAAGACTCGGTCGTTCAAATCAACGCCAGCGGGCCTTGGGACATCCAATATGTCGACCCGCGCAACGATCCACGCCTCAATATTTCGCCTCTGAAGTAGCGATGGCCAGGGGCGCGGACGCCGCGCGCGGGCGATGACGCCGAAGTCGGTCCGCCACGCCTCGTGACGGGCCGCTTTTGGCGATGTCGCCCAAGCGGCGATGCGGAACCGATGTCTCGTCGTCAATTAAAGGCGTAGCCGGCGAGCGCCGCGCCGATGAAGATGCCTATCGTCCCCATCACCATGAGCTTCACGAGTCCCTTGGGCATTTTGCATTCTCCGATTTGGCTTCGGCGTTTCCCGGGCCGGCATTCCCAAGAATGTGGTATGGGTCGCCTTAAGATCAACGTCGATTTCGAAGGCGCGCGAGGTTGCGGACCCATGGCGGGCGCGAGTGGATCAATGTCGAAGGCGGTATTGTTCACCGGAGCGGCGGCGCTGCTGCTGGCGATTTCCTCCTCGGCAAGGTGCGCTCCCGCGAACTCGCTGCGCGAACTGTATGCGGCGCTCGGCCAGTGCGTGAACGCGCCGGCCGGCGCGCCGGGTTCGGAAATCACCGTTGTTTTCAGCATCAAACGCAATGGTTCGCTATTGGGCAAGCCGAGAATTGCTCACGCGAGGCTGCTCGGCGACGCGAACGCCCGCCGGGACTTTGTCGCGAGCGTTCTCGCGGGGTTTGATCATTGCCTGCCCGTCGGCATAACGGACGCACTCGGCGCCGCCGTGGCGGGCCGACCGATGAACTTTCGCGTCATCAGCCGACCGCGGGAGACGCGGACCTGACGGCTGGGGCCGAGCCCGCGGATTGGGCTAAACTGGCCTCCATGCCGAGACTCAACCCTGGAGATATGATGAAAAACATGGCCATCGTCGCGGCGGTTGTCGCGATCGGCGCCGCCCTCGCGGCTTGCACGCCGGAACGGGCCGTCGACGGCGCGCTGGGCGCCGTGTCGGGCGCGGTGGTCGCCGGTCCCGTGGGTCTCGTCGCCGGTGGAGTGGTTGGCGCGACGGCGGGACCCGCGATCGCTTCAAGTTGGGGAGTTCGCGGCGGCGGTCATCGGCGGCGCCATCGCCACCATCGCGGCCGTTAATCGGATACCGGCGCTCTTTCTTCCTCCAGCGCCGGCAGGCCTTGTGTCGCCAGCCACCACGCCAGAAGCGCGACGGGTATGCCGATCAGCGCCGTGCAGATGAAATAATTGACGAAACCGACATGCTCGACGACGAAGCCGGACGCGCCGGAGAGCAGGCTGCCGGGCAGCGCGCAAAGCGAGGTGAGCAAGGCGAACTCGCTGGCGGCGTTTTCCTTTGAAACGATCAGCGACATGAAGGTGATCAGCACCATCTGCGCGAAGGCGTAGGCAAAGCCTTCGATGCCGACGGCGAGGCAAAAGGCCCAAAATTCATTGCCATGCGCGGCGAGCCAGGCGAGTGCGAGATGAGACGCCGAACCCGCCGCCGTGCCCAGGACAACAGCGCGCAAAATGCCGATCTTGCGCACGATGAAGGCCGAAAACAGCGTCGCGAGCAGCGCGATGATGAAGCCGAAGCTTTTGGTGACAAGCACGATTTCGTGCTCGGACAGATTGAGATGCTTGAACAGCGGCATCGACATCGCCGCGGTGAGATAGCCCGGCATGCGAAAGCCGGCGATCAGCACGAGCACCGGCGGCGCGAGGCGGCCCAATCGGGTCCAAAGATCCTTGATCGGCGTCCAGATCGTCTCGATGAAACCAGGGTGCTCGCGATGGGGCAGCAGGTCGAGTTCGGGCTCCGGGCTCAGCAACGCCGCCGCCGCGCCGATGAGCAGGAGCGCCGCCATCATCAGATAGGCCACGCGCCAACCATAATATTCCGCGGCCATCAGCGCGCCCGCGCCCGACGCGAGCCCGCCGAACCGATAGCCGATCTCGGTGAAGGCGGTCATCAGCGGCTGCTTGCCCTTGGGCGCGATATTGATGCGCCACCCGTCGATGGTGATGTCCTGCGTCGCGCCCACGAAACCCAGCGCCAGCGAAAAGGCCACCGTCCACGCCAGAAAATGCGCGGGGTCGCCAAGGGCGATCCCGGCCAGCGCCATCATGCAAAGAATTTGCGAGCAGACGATCCATGCCCGGCGGCGTCCAAGCCATGCGGCGAACAGCGGCGGATCATAGCGGTCGAGGAACGGCGCCCACAGGAATTTGAATTTGTAGGCGATCGTCAATTCGCTCATCAGGCCGATGGTGTGCAGCGCCACGCCCGACTGCGTCCACCAATCGGACTGGGTGTAATAGATGAGCTGGAAGGGCACGCCCGAGGAGAATCCGAGCCCGATCCCCGCCAGATAGCGGCGATCCTGGCGCAGATGTTCCCAAAGCGTGGCGAAACTGAAGTGGTGCGAAGTGGCGGCGTCCATCCGTGGAGTTAAACACCTATTCGTGACACGGCAATGCCAGGAGCCGCTTTTCGACCGTCCGGAGCCCCTTCCTCTCACGTCGCGCATCGCGTAAGGGCGCGGTGAGTTTTTCCACCGGTCGCGCGCGCACATGATTCGTCTCGAAAACATCAGTAAGCAGAATGGCAGCCAAATCCTCTTCATCGAGGCCTCGGCGGGGCTCCTTCGGGGCGAGAAGGTCGGGCTGGTTGGTCCCAACGGGGCCGGCAAGACGACGGTTTTTCGCATGATCGCGGGCGAGGACGAGCCCGACGAGGGACAAGTCTCCATCGATCAGGGCGTGACCATCGGCTATTTCAGCCAGGATGTCGGGGAAATGCGGGGCCGCAGCGCCGTGTCCGAAGTCATGGACGGGGCCGGCCCGGTCAGCGCCGTCGCCGCCGAGCTAAAAGAGCTGGAGGTCGCCATGGGCGATCCCGAACAGCTCGGCGACATCGAGACAATCGTCGAGCGCTATGGCGAGGTTCAGGGGCGATTCGAGGAACTGGACGGTTACGCGCTCGAGGGAAGGGCGCGCGAGGTGCTGGCGGGTCTGAGTTTCAGCCAGGAGATGATGGACGGCGACGTCGGGGCGCTGTCCGGCGGCTGGAAAATGCGCGTGGCGCTGGCCCGCATCCTGCTCATGCGCCCCGATGTCATGCTGCTCGACGAGCCGAGCAACCATCTGGACCTCGAAAGCCTCATCTGGCTGGAGCAGTTTCTCAAGAACTACGAGGGCGCGCTGCTGATGACCTCGCATGACCGCGAGTTCATGAACCGCATCGTGGCCAAGGTGGTGGAGATCGACGGCGGCTCGCTCAACACCTATTCGGGCGATTACGAGTTCTACGAGCAGCAACGCGCGCTGAACGAGAAGCAGCAGCAAGCTCAATTCGAGCGTCAACAGGCGATGCTCGCCAAGGAAATCAAGTTCATCGAGCGCTTCAAGGCGCGCGCCTCGCACGCCTCGCAAGTGCAAAGCCGGGTCAAGAAGCTGGAGAAGATCGACCGGGTCGAGCCGCCCAAGCGCCGTCAGACCATATTGTTCGAGTTCCCGCCGGCGCCGCGCTCGGGCGAGGACGTCGCGACGCTGAAGCGCGTTTGCAAGCGTTACGGCGACAGGAGCATATACGAGGATCTGGATTTCCAGGTGCGCCGCGGGGAGCGCTGGTGCGTCATGGGCGTCAATGGCGCCGGCAAATCCACTTTGCTGAAGCTGGTGACGGGTGCGAGCGCGCCTGACAGTGGCGCGGTGAGCCTCGGCGTCGGCGTGAAGATGGGCTATTTCGCCCAGCACGCCATGGAATTGCTGGACGGCGAACGCACCGTGTTCCAATCGCTGGAGGACTCATTTCCGCAGGCGGGCCAGGGGTCGCTGCGCACGCTGGCTGGCTGCTTCGGCTTCTCCGGCGACGACGTGGAGAAGAAATGCCGGGTCCTGTCGGGCGGCGAGAAGGCCCGGCTGGTCATGGCGAAGATGCTTTACGATCCACCGAACTTTCTCGTGCTCGACGAGCCCACCAACCATCTGGACATGGCGACGAAGGAAATGCTCATCACCGCGCTGTCCCGCTATGAGGGCGCGATGCTGTTCGTCTCGCATGACCGGCGTTTTCTGGCCGCCTTGTCCAACCGAGTGCTGGAGCTGACGCCGGAGGGCGTGCACGATTACGGCGGCGGCTACACCGAATATGTCGAGCGCATGGGCTGCGAGGCGCCCGGCCTGCACGGCTGAAGTGGACCCTATGCGAAGCCGGGGTCGATCGTAGTCGTTTTCTCCAGCCAGGCGGGCGTTGGCAACTTTTGTTCGCGTAAAAACGCCGGATTGAACAATTTGGACGCGTAGCGCCCGCCGCCGTCGCACAAAATCGTCACGATGGTGTGGCCTGGGCCCATTTCGCGCGCGAGTCGAATAGCGCCGGCGACATTTATGCCGGATGAGCCGCCAAGCAGCAGGCCCTCGTTTTCGGCGAGATCGAAAACGATCGGCAGCGCCTCTTCATCGTTGATCTGGCAGGCGAAATCGACCGGCGCGCCGACCAGATTTTGCGTGACGCGGCCCTGGCCGATGCCCTCGGTGATCGAGCTTCCCGAGGCCTTGAGTTCGCCGCTGGTGTAATAGGAATAGAGAGCCGCCCCCATGGGATCGGCGAGTCCGATACTGATTTTCTGGTCGCGCGCCTTAAGAGCGAGCCCGACGCCGGCCAGCGTGCCGCCCGTGCCGCAGGCGCAGATGAAACCGTCGACGTCACCGGCGAGCTCGTCGAAATTTCCGGGCCGGTTGTCTCTATATGCGCCTCGCGATTGGCGACATTGTCGAACTGGTTGGCCCAGATCGCCCCCTCGGGATGCTCCTTGGCCAGTCGCTCGGCGAGGCGCCCTGAAAGCTTCACGTAATTGTTCGGATTGGCGTAGGGCACGGCGGGAACCTCGACCAGTCGCGCGCCCTGAAGCCGCAAGGTGTCCTTTTTTTCCTGGGATTGGGTTTCCGGGATCACGATGACGGTCGAATAGCCCAAGGCGTTGGCGACAAGGGCGAGGCCGATGCCGGTATTTCCCGCGGTGCCCTCGACGATGAGCCCGCCGGGCTTCAATGTTCCGCGCGCGATGGCGTCCCGCACGATATACAGCGCGGCGCGGTCCTTCACCGAACCGCCGGGATTCATGAATTCCGCCTTGCCGAGAATTCGACAGCCCGTCGCCTTCGACGCCGCGCGCAGCTCGATCAAGGGAGTTCCGCCGATGGCGTCGATCACATTGGCGGCGATGGTCATTTCGGGGTTCCTCGAAAAGAGAGATGGTTGGCGTGGCCAACGGAACGCCGACAAGCAATGACTGTTCCGGCGGGAAGGCTTTAAGTCGTCGCGCCCGTTCTTTCAAAGCGAAAAGTGGCGGCGTGGCGCGCCGTCGCCCCGGGCGCCAAACGCCGCATCGACGGCTTTTCAGCCAGTTCGCCGAAAAAGTCCTCGGGGTCGCCATGGCCGGTCCAAGGCTCGATGCAAAGATAGGGCGCCGGCGGCAACGACCAAAAAGCGATGTGCGGGAAATCCTCGAACTCCGCGACAAGACGCGCGCCCGCGCCATTGTCGAAGGCGATGCTTTTGCTGTTGGCGTTTAGGAAAACCAGC
Source organism: uncultured Alphaproteobacteria bacterium (assembly GCA_963699455.1). Lineage (GTDB taxonomy): Bacteria > Pseudomonadota > Alphaproteobacteria > Rhizobiales > Beijerinckiaceae > Methylocystis. The sequence continues at coordinate 631,483 of CAVOTY010000006.1, forward strand.
GCGTCATGAGCCATCAGCTCCCGCGTCAAGGGCAGAAATCGCCCGTCGAGCGGGACGGGCCGCGCGCGACGTGAAAAAAGCCCGCCGGGGGCGATGACCGGAACCTCGGCCCGCTCGGGCTTCTCGAACACGACGCCATGTTGAGCCGTGGAGTCGGCGAGCGGCCAGCGGATCGCCGGGTGCAGCCCGCACGCATAGGGCAGGGGCTCCTCGCCGTTGTTGGTGACTATGAGCGCGTTCTCCAATCCGCCGGGCGACAGTCGAAATTCGACCTCCAGCCGAAAATCGAATGGGTAGAGCGCGCGCGTCTCCGCGTCGGCGGCGAGCTCCAGCCGCACGAAATCCTCGCGGCGGTCCGCGACGGAAAATTGCTTTCTCCAGGCGAAGCCGTGCAGAGCAAGCGGGTAGGATTTGCCCGCGACACGCGTCGTGCCGTCGCGCGTCCAGCCCACGACCGGAAACAGTATCGGCGCGCTTTGGTCCCAGATTTTGGGGTCCTTGGCCCAAACAAGATCGACGCCGCCGGCGCGCCACGCCGTTAGCTCCGCGCCGAAAGTGTCGACCCGCGCGCTGTCGCCACTGGCGTTGCTCAGGAGAATCATTTCGCTCATGGCCGCGAGGATCGCGCGCCGCGCCGCCCGGAGCAAGGTTTGCTCCGGCGTTTTAATTGCGGCCACCTGCTCGCTGGCGCTTTGGCTCGCGAGGCTTTATGGCGGAGAAGATGACCAGCTCGCACAGGCCCCACGCCGAGTTTCAGTCCGCGCTTCATTTGCGGGTGGAGGGGCTTCGCGTCGACCGGGGGGAGCGCAGGGTTGTCGACAACGTCGGCTTCAACCTCGCGGGCGGCGAGACGCTCAAGGTCGCCGGACCCAACGGCGCCGGAAAATCGACGCTGCTGCGGGCGCTGGCCGGCCTTCTGCCGTGCTCGGGCGTCGTCGCGCTGGAAGGGGCGGGGGAGGAGGAGATCGCGCTTCAAACGCATTATCTCGCTCACGCCGATGGGCTGAAGGCCCAATTGACGGTCGCCGAAAATCTCGCCTTTTGGGCGGATTACCTCGCGCCCGGAGACCTGACGCCGAACTTTTCGACGCGCAGCCTGCCGGTCGCGGCGGCGTTGGCGGTCGTCGAACTCGCGCATATCGCCGCCGCGCCGGTCGCGATCCTTTCCGCGGGGCAGAAGCGGCGAGTCGCGTTGGCGCGGCTCATGGTCGCGTTCCGGCCGCTGTGGCTGCTCGACGAACCGCTTACCGGTCTCGACGCCGCGTCGCGCCTGAAATTCGCGCAGGCGATGTGCGACCATTGCGCGCGCGGCGGCATGATCGTCGCGGCGACGCACGAGCCGCTCGGGATCGACGAAACGCGCGAATTGCTCCTGGGAAAAAGAACGACGGGCGACGCGTCATGAAATCCGCTTTTCTACGCGTTTACCTGCGGGAAATCCGCGTCGCCCAGCGCATCGGCGGCTCGGGCTCGATGGGCGTGGTGTTTTTCCTGACGCTGGTGACCATCACGCCGTTCGCGGTCGGGCCCGATTCCGAACTGCTGGCTCGAATCGGGCCGGCGATGCTGTGGATTTCCGCGCTGCTCGCCAGCCTGCTCGGACTCGACCGGCTATTCCAGGCCGACGCCGAGGACGGCTCGCTTGATCAGTTCCACCTCTCGCACACGCCGCTGGAGCTCGCGGTGCTGGCCAAATGCGCCGCGCACTGGACCACCGCCGGCCTGCCGCTGACGCTCGCGTCGCCCTTGTTCGGCCTTATGTTGCAGCAAGACGGCGCGGCGCTGCTCGGAATTGTGGCGAGCCTCATCGCCGGCACGCCGGCGCTGACGCTTATCGGCGCCATTGGCGCGGCCGCGACGGTCACGTTGCGGCGCGGCGGCTTGCTTCTGGCGCTGCTGGTTCTGCCGCTCACCATTCCCGTGCTGATTTTCGGCGTTTCGGCGGCGACAGCGGCCGCCGGAGGCACGGTTCCGTTTCTGACGCCTTTCGCGATCCTGTGCGCGATCAGCCTCGCCGCGCTGGCGTTGTGCCCCTTCGCGGCCGCCGCCGCGCTTCGACAACTATGACCCGCCAAATCAGCGGCCCATGGCGTTCGCATATTGTTCTTGCCTGCCCGGCGCGGCTCGGGTTAGGTTCGCCGTCGACATTTATTGCTTGAATTGCGGGAGCGGATAATGGTCGTCAGGGTCGCAACCGTCGCTTTCGAGGGAATCGAGGCCCGGCCCGTCGACGTGCAGGTCCACATATCCAGCGGCTCGGTGGTGTTTGGCCTCGTTGGTCTCGCGGACAAGGCCGTCGGCGAATTGCGGGAGCGGGTGCGCGCCGCGCTCAACGCCTCCGGGCTCGCGTTGCCCGCCAAGCGGATCACCGTCAATCTCGCGCCGGCGGACATGCCCAAGGAGGGCAGCCATTACGATTTGCCGATCGCGCTTGGCATCATGGCGGCGATCGGCGCGATCCCATCCGACTCGCTGGATGGCTTCACCGTTCTCGGCGAACTGGCGCTCGACGGCACGCTGACGCCGGTCGCCGGAGTCCTGCCAGCGGCGGTGGCCGCCAACACGCGCGGCCATGGGCTGATCTGCCCGGCCGCTTGCGGGCCGGAAGCGGCATGGGCCTCCGAGGACATGGAGGTGCTAGCCCCGCGTTCGCTGATTCAACTGGTGAATCATCTGAAGGGAACACAGGTGTTGTCGCGGCCGGTTCCGGCCGTGCGCGCCTTGGCGCGAGACTTGCCCGATCTCGCCGACGTGAAGGGGCAGGAAAGCGCCAAGCGGGCGCTGGAAATCGCGGCGGCGGGCGGCCACAATCTCTTGATGAATGGTCCGCCCGGCGCCGGCAAATCCATGCTGGCGGCGCGGATGCCGTCGATTCTGCCGCCGTTGACTCCCCGTGAATTGCTCGAAGTTTCGATGATTCATTCCGTGGCCGGACAACTCGCGGGCGGCGAACTCACCGACCGGAGGCCTTTTCGCGCGCCGCACCATTCCGCATCGATGCCGGCGCTGGTGGGTGGCGGAACGCAAGCCAGGCCGGGAGAAATATCGCTCGCTCACAATGGCGTGCTGTTCCTCGACGAACTGCCCGAGTTCCAATCCCAGGCTCTCGACAGCCTGCGCCAGCCGCTGGAAACCGGCGAAGTTTCGATCGTGCGCGCCAATCACCGCGCGATTTATCCCGCCCGCTTCCAGCTCATCGCGGCGATGAATCCTTGCCGCTGCGGCCACGCCTCCAGCCCGGGCTTCGCCTGCAAGCGCCAACCCAACGAACGCTGCGCCGCGCAATATCAGGCGCGGCTCTCCGGTCCCTTGCTCGACCGATTCGATCTGCAAATCGAGGTGCCGGCGCTCACCGCGGCCGACCTCGTGTTGCCGCCGCCGACCGAGGGCTCCGCCGAGGTGGCGGCGCGGGTCGCGGCGGCGCGGGAGATGCAGCGGGCTCGCTACCGGGCTCTGGATAGGTCCGACGTGACGACCAATGCGAGCGCGCCGGCCCAGTTGGTCGAGACCGTCGTGAAACTCGACAGTGGAGGAACGGCGTTGATTCGAGAGGCCTCGGAACGTTTCGCGCTGTCGGCGCGCGGATTTCATCGCGTGCTCAAGCTGGCCCGCACGATCGCGGACCTCGAGGGCGCCGACTCCGTCTCGCGTCGACATCTTGCCGAGGCGCTCGCCTATCGCTCGGGCTTGACCGGCGCGCGGCGCGCGGCCTGAGCGCTTAAGGATAGCCCCATGGATTTCGGGATATTCCAGATCACCGCCGTGGGATTGGGAGTCGGCGTCTTCGCGGCGGGCGCGGCGCTGCTCGGTTCAATGAAGCGCGGTCGGGTCGAAGCCGAGATCGAAGGGCTGCGCGATGAAATTTGGGAGTTGCGCGCGGCGGCGGCCGCCCGCGATAAAGCGGAGGCGGCGAGCCAGGCCAAATCGCGCTTTCTTGCGACGGTTAGCCACGAAATTCGCACGCCCCTGAACGGCATTCTCGGCCTCGCGCAATTGCTTGGGATGACCAGGCTGGAGGCGGAGCAGGCGAGTTACGTCGAGTTGATTGGCGACTGCGCGCGCTCGCTGGCGCGACTTATCGACGACATTCTGGATTTTTCCAAGATCGAGGCTGGCAAGCTGGAACTGCGCGTCGAGCCGTTCGAACTCGCGCCACTGGTCGAAAGCGTCGTCGAGTTATTGGCTCCGCGCGCGCAGGGGAAGACGCTGGAGATCGCCAGTTCCGTGGCGGGGGACTGCCCGTCGCGCGTGGTTGGCGACGCGGCGCGATTGCGCCAGGTGCTCATTAATCTCGCGGGCAACGCGGTGAACTTCACGGAAAAAGGCGGCGTTGGCGTATCCGTCCGGTGTGGCGAGGACGGACTGCTGTACTTCGAGGTCCAGGACACTGGCCCCGGAATTCCTCTCACCGCGCGAGATGCGATCTTCGAGGAGTTCGAGCAGGGCGACGCCTCGGCGACGCGCCGGCACGGCGGGACCGGGTTGGGACTCGCCATTTCTCGTCGCCTCGTCGAGCAGATGGGCGGCCGATTGACGATCGCCGCCTCTTCGCCGCTCGGCACGACCTTCGCGTTCACGCTGCCTTCCTCCGCCGAGCCAATTGACGCGAGCCTTGAAGGACCTCGTCCGCTTTCCGGTCAACGGGCGCTCATCGTCGCGCGGACGCATTTCGAGGCCCCGTTTCTGGCGACATATCTGCGCGAAGCCGGCGGCGACACCGAGATTGCCGGTGGAGCGGCGGAAGGGCTCGCGCGCCTCGCCGACGAGCGCGGATCCGAATTCGACGCGGTGATCGTCGATTGCGCCCTTGGCGAAAGCGCGACCGAGGCTTTGGCGCGGGCCGCGCGGACGGCGCGCGCGGGGCGGGTATTCTTGTTGTTTTCGCCACTCGAACGGCGCGCGTTCGGCGAGGCGGCGTTGCACCAGTTCGACGGCTGGCTGGTCAAGCCGGTGCGGGCGGCCTCGTTGATCGAACGCCTTGCGCCGGCGGTTCGCGACGAGGCGCCCGCCGCGGCGGCGGCGGCGGAACCCGTGCTGTCGGGAATGCAGGTTTTGCTCGCCGAGGACAACGATATCAACGCCCTTATCGTGACGCGCCACCTCGGCGCCTTGGGCGCGCTCGTGACGAGAGCTGAAAATGGCGCGCGCGTGCTGGAAATCGCCGGCGCCGCGATCGACGGCGCCAGAGCCCCGTTCGGCGTCATTTTGATGGATTTGTTCATGCCGCTACTTGACGGTCTCGAAGCGACACGACGCATCCGTCTCCTCGAGGCGCGGGCCGGCGCGCGGCGCACGCCCATTCTCGCCCTCACCGCGAGCGCGCTGGAGGAAGACGCGCGCGCCGCGAAGGCCGCCGGCGTCGACGCCTTGCTGACGAAGCCAGTCGAGTTCACGAAGCTGGCGGAAACGATTCGCGCGCTGCAACAGTTCGGTCCGACACTGGAGCGCCGCGGCGGCTCGCTCGTTGGCAAATAGCCCCGGACGGCCTGTCACAAAACCTTAGCGACATAGTGATCTATCGTCGCCTGAACTTGGCGCATCAGTTCCAGCGCGCGTGGAGAACCGTCGGCCATGTGGGCTTTCAATCTGGACGCGGGCCGAAACATCGTCGCCGGCGCCTTTCCCGCTTTCAAACTCAAATCGAAAAAGCCGGTAGGCCCGCTTGAAGAGTCGCTCGCGCGCGCGGGTTCGCTCGAGGCGCGCCTCGCGAGGACGAAAAAGGAGATCCGCAAGGCGCAGCGATTGCGCTACAAGGTCTTTTACCAAGAACGCGGCGCGGTCGCCGACGCCCGGACCGCGCTCACGCGACGCGACGCCGACCGCTTCGACAAGTATTGCGACCATCTGATCGTTATCGATCACGCGGCGCGCACGCGCTTCGGCAAGATCAAACCCAAGATCGTCGGCGCCTATCGCCTGTTGCGCGGAGACATCGCGCGCGCGAAGTGCGGCTTCTACTCCGCGCAGGAGTACGACATTTCCCAGTTGCTGGCGCGCCATCCCGAAAAGCGCTTTCTTGAGCTGGGCCGTTCCTGCGTGCTCGCGGAATATCGCGGAAAGCGCACCATCGATCTTTTGTGGCGCGGCATCCTCGTTTACCTGCGCCGCCACGACATCGACGTCATGATCGGTTGCGCCAGTTTCGAGGGCGCCAACGCCTTGGCTCACGCGAGCGCTCTAAGCTATCTGGCGCACCACGCGCGGGCGGAAAGCGAGTGGAGCGCGCGCGCGCGCGAGGGGCGCCACACGCCGATGGATATTCTCGCCCGCGACGCCATCGACGCCCGCCGCGCGCTCGGCGCGCTGCCGCCGCTGGTGAAAGGCTATTTGCGGCTTGGCGCGATGTTTGGCGACGGCGCCGTGATCGACCGCAAGTTCAATACGGTCGATGTTTTCGTCGTCATGCCGATCGCGCGGATGGACTCGCGCTATCTCGAGCACTTTGGCGGCGGAGAAAAGCACGCCCCGCGCGCCGCGTGATGCCCCTTTCGATCGTACTCAGTATTTCGCGACGATCGGCGCCGGGGCGCTGGTGAGATGATAGTTTATCCCGAGTCGCACGACATGCCCATTGAAGTGTGTCGAGGATTGCGAACCTATATTCGCGCCAAGCGTGCCGGGGGCATTATTCAAAGTATTGATAAACAAGGTGTTTTGTGAGACGGCGCCGAGGTCGTAATAAAGATATTCCGCCTTGGCGCTCCAATTCCGCGAGATGAGGGCTTCGAGCCCGCCGCCGACGGTCCAGCCGGCGCGCACGGCGGAATAACTCGCGCCCCCGAGGGCGCTGACCACGGACTGGCCCGTGGCGTTGAAAATGGTGTTTTCGGCGCTCGACGACGTTAGGCCAACCTGACCATACGCCAAGCCGCCCGTGGTATAGGCGAGAATGCTGGGCGTGAAGAGAAAGCCCAGCCTTGCGCGCACCGTGCCCAGATATTGAAGGCTTTTTGTCGCGCCGATGGCGCTGACGTTAGTGAATGTGCCGGGCGGATTGAGCGTGGGCGCGGCGCCCGGGCTGGCAAAAGAACTCTGGGCCGTGGAGCCTTCTATATCCGCTTCAAGTCCAGCGACGATATTATTCTGGAATTGAAAATTATAACCGAACTGGCCGCCACCAAGGAAACTCTCGCCGCTTGTCGGCAAATGCCCGCTCAGCGGCACGATGTCCGAAGGGCTCGCGCCTGTTTGGATCGGGAACGCGGCAATGTCCACGCCGGGCCCTCCATCAACGATAATGCCCGCGTTCACGCCGAAATAGGGTCCGGTCCAAGAGGACGGCGCGCCGGAAAACAGCGACGAGCCAAAGGAGGGCGGCGAAAGGGTGGGCCGAAGGCTTACGTCGGGGAACAGCGTCTGGTCCGGTGCGGGAGTCGCTCCGGTGATCACCGACCCGAGGCCGAAGGCGGGTCCGCAAGCGAGAATAATGGCGATCGAGCTGGCGCGAAGCAGGTGATGTTTCATCAATAATCCCAATGGTTTGGCGAGGCGACAGCCAGTTCCGATGAGTTGCCGGCGCTTCGCCCAGTCAACCGGATTATGGTTAAAAAAAGGTGTGCGGCCGTCGACAAACAGCGCGTCGCCGGGAATTCGATACGAAATTGTGTATTTCCGCTTATCTGGCGCTATGAAATTCAGTTCACTATTAACTTGAGAATTTACTTGGCGGCAATCATTTCGCAGCACATTCGCAATGCCAAGAAAACGCGAACCAGTCGGCTATCCGCCTAAGGTTCGCGCGCGTTACCGCGCACTCAAATTTCACGATCCGTGAAGGGCGGCCGCGCCGCGCCTCGCGATGGAGTCCAAGCGATGCAAATCAATCTCATTTATGATTCCAGCACGGCGAACGCGCCGATTGGCTTTGTCGCCGCCATGAACTACGCCGCGCAATATCTCGATAATTTAATCACCAACAACATTACCGTGAATATTCAAGTCGGCTGGGGCGAGGTTGGCGGCACGCCTCTCGGCGGCGCGGCGGGCGAGGGCGGGCCGAACGGGGACATGTTCTCTTACGCGCAGTTGAAAGCCGATCTGCTCGCCCATTCGAGCTCGGCCGTGGACGCGGCGGCCTACGCCAATCTACCCCCCACCGACATCAGCAACGGCGCTGGCTTCTTTGTTTCGACGGCGGAAGAAAAAGCCTGGGGCATCCTCCCCGCGAACGGGACCGAAATCGACGGCGCCGTCGGCTTCTCGAACACCGCCCCGTGGAACTTCAGCACCACCAATCAAGCCATCGCGGGGCAATATGATTTTCTTGGCGACGCGCTACACGAGTTGACTCATGCCCTCGGCCGCGACAGCGGACTGAATCCGGGCTCGCCGATGACGGTGATGGATTTATTCCAATACGCCTCGCCGGGGGTCATCCAGACAAATACCGGGAGCTCCTCCTATTTTTCGATCGACGGCGGCGCGACCAATCTCGGCACTTTCTCCAACACCAGCGATTTGGGCGATTGGTCCAACACCGTGCCGAACGACTCCTTCGACGCCTTCACCGTCCCGGGGCAGGCCTACACGGTTTCGCCGAACGACGTCGCCCTGCTGAACGTGCTGGGCTTTAACATTAACAGCGCGATGAGCGGCGGCGCCGGCGGTCTTGTCAACACGACGTCCAGCGTTAGGGTGACGACCGACGACAGCTCTTCGGAAGTTGGCATCGGTCATGTGGTCACCATCGCGCTGAACACCAACGAGGTGGAGTTTGTGAGCGGCGTGCCGACGCTGTCGCTAAACGACAACCAAATCGCGTCCTATGTGGGGGGATCGGGGAGCAATCAGCTGGAATTCGCTTATACGGTGCAGGTCGGCGACAATATCTCCGATCTTCAGATGACCGCGCTGAACCTGCCGAACGGGGCGACGATCACCGACATTCTGAGCAATCCACTGTCGTCCGTCTTTGTCGCCGACCTTGGCGTTCAGGTCGTCACACAGGTCACAAATCTCACGAGCAACGAGGATCATCTCGTCTATATGCTCTACCAGGCGGCATTTAACCGCATGCCCGATTACTCTGGCTTCGAATATTGGGCCGGCCAGGCCGACGCGCATCAGTTGACGGCGCTGCAGCTCGCCGACCAATTCCTCGCCGCGCCGGAATTCGCGGCGAATTACGGGGCCAACCCAAGCAACGACGCCTTTGTGACCGCCCTTTACGGCAATGTGCTGGGACGCGCGCCCGACGCCGCGGGACTCGCCTATTGGGAAGCCCAGGCCAACGCGGGAATGGCCCGCGACCAACTGCTAGTCGATTTCGCGACATCGACGGAAAATGTCCAGCTCACGGCGCAACACACCGCCAACGGCTTTTGGGTGACCTAAAAAGCGGCTTGCAAACAGGTAGATCCCGGTTGACGAGAAGAGACGCGTCGGCGCAATGTTTTAACCGCGCGTCTCGAAGAAGTGTTTTAGCTCGCCGGGTCTGCTAGACTCGGCGAATCCTTTTTCGTCGGCGGATAGCCCGGCGCTTGTGACGCGCGCTCCTTCAGAACGTCCACGGGCCGCGATGAGCATCTCAACACATATGAACATCTTTCAACTCTTCCACGATCGCATCGCCGAAATCCTGGACCAGATCACGGCCTCCCTTCGTCTTCCCGCGCTGGACCCCGCGCGTTTCGTCGTCGAGCCGCCCAAGGACGCCGCGATGGGGGATTTGGCCTGCAACGCCGCGATGGTTTTCGCCAGGGAAGCCAAGCCGCATTTTCCCAATCCGCGCCAGCTCGCGGTCGAAATCGCCACGGCGCTGGCGCAAGGCGAGGGAGTCGCCGAGGCGGAAGTCGCCGGACCGGGGTTCATCAATATCCGGTTGAAACCTTCGGTGTATCGCGACGTATTACGAAGCGTGCTCAACGCTCCGGAGGATTTTGGCCGCCACGCCGCGCCCGCGACGGCAGGCGGAAGCCAGGGGAGGGCGGGGAAGCTGACCGGCAAGGTCAACGTTGAGTATGTTTCGGCCAATCCAACCGGGCCCATGCATGTCGGCCATGGCCGCGGCGCGGTTTTTGGCGACGCGCTCGCCAATCTGCTGGAGTTCACCGGCTGCGAGGCGACGCGCGAATATTATATCAACGATGCCGGCGCGCAGGTCGACGTGCTCGCCCGTTCGGCGTTTCTGCGCTATCGCGAGGCGCTCGGCGAAACCATCACGATCCCCGATGGACTTTATCCCGGCGACTATTTGAAGGCCGCCGGCCAACAAATCGCCAAGGCGCACGGTCGGGCGCTGCTCGGCAAGGAGGAGTCGGAGTGGCTCGCGCCCGTGCGCGACATCGCCATCGCGGCGATGATGGCGCTGATCCGCGATGATCTCGCGGCGCTCGGCATCACCCATGAAGTGTTCTTCTCCGAACGCTCGCTCCACGCGAAGGTCAACGGCGTGTGCGAGATTGATCGCCAGATCGCGGCGTTGCGGGCCGCCGGGCTGGTTTACGAGGGACGACTGCCGCCGCCCAAGGGTCAGCCATCGGAGGATTGGGAAGATCGGGAACAGACCTTGTTCCGCTCCAGCGACTGGGGCGATGACGTGGATCGACCGCTCAAGAAATCCGATGGCTCCAACACCTATTTCGCGTCCGATATCGCCTACCACAAGAATAAGATCGATCGCGGTTACGCGACGCTGATCGATATCTGGGGCGCGGATCACGGCGGTTACGTGAAGCGCATGACGGCGGCCGTCGCCGCGCTTTCCGGCCGCAAGGTCGAACTGGATGTGAAGCTGTGCCAGCTGGTGAAGCTGATGCGCGATGGCGAGCCGGTCAAGATGTCGAAGCGCTCGGGCGATTTCGTGACCTTGCGCGAGGTTGTCGACGAGGTCGGCGTCGACGCCGTGCGCTTCATGATGCTCTATCGAAAGAACGACGCGCCGCTCGAGTTCGACCTCGCCAAGGTGCTCGAACAATCGAAGGACAACGCCGTTTTTTATGTGCAATATGCTCACGCGCGCGGAAAGTCGGCGCTGCGCCAGGCGCTCGCGGCATTTCCCGATCTCGACGTGAGCGCCGCCGCGCTGCGGCGCGCGCCGCTCGATCTGCTGCAAGACGACAGCGAAATCGCGCTCGCTCGCGTCATCGCTCAATATCCGCGTTTGATAGAGGCGGCGGCGGCGACGCACGAGCCGCATCGCGTTGCATTTTATCTGTACCGAGCTCGCGAGCGTCTTCCACGCCCACTGGAACAGGGGCAAAGATCGGCCACAATTACGGTTTGTTAATTCTCTTGAGAGAGATTTAACGAACGCTCGCGTCGCGTTGGTCGTTTGTTTAGTCGCCGTGCTGGCGTCGGGCCTGAAGCTTCTCGGTGTGAGCGCGCCCGACGAAATGCGCTGATCCTCGTCTTGCCGCGATAATGGGAAGTCGAGCGGGCGGCCAGCGACCGCATCTCTCACGCTAACCGGAACAGGCGAGGTAGCCCATGCGTGGATCGACAGTCAGAGGCGCGGCGATCGACATCAACGATTTCGAGAAACGCCTGCGTGGCGCGGAGCCGCCCCGTGACCCGGACAAAAATCCCCTCACCGAGCTTGCTCGGGTGATTCAGGGGCCGGAACATTCCCAGACCGCTCATCGCTATGACCAGATGTTCGCCGCCGAGGCGCCGCCGGCCCAACGGAGCCGCCCGCCAGTCGAAGACACGCGGGATCTGTTTGTCGACAACTCCCTGGCGGCGGAGATGCGGGGAGGGATTCATGAGGACCATGCTCAAGGCCGACCCGGCCTCCGCGCCGTTCAGGGCGCCGCCCATTCTCACGCGAATGTCGCGGGCGCTCCCCACGAACGGGAGATGACTTACGCCGGAGCCGATTTTAACGCGAACCCCTATTCCTCGCGGCCCGCGCCGCAAGCTCATCCCGCCGACGATCACCGCGACTGGGACGACGCTCAATCCGCTTATCTTGAAGACGACGGCGCCAACCCGGACCACGAAGCGCCGCCGCGGGGCCACGCGAAGCGCTTGCGCCCCTGGCACGCCGTGGCGGCCATCGCCGTCGTCGCGGCCAGCGGATTGGGGTGGGGGTTCGCGCAACGAAGCGGAGTCATGGGCAAGCGCGAAATCGCGACCATCGCCGCGCCGGACGGCCCCGCCAAGGTTCCGCCAGCCGCGGAAGAGGGCGCGAGTATCGACAAGCCCGACGCCGCGGTTTTGGATCGCAATGAAAGCGCGCCGGTCAAGCGCGTCGTGTCGCATCAAGAGCAGGCCATCGAACCGCAAGTCCAGCCGCGCTCGGTCGAAAACGGAGTGGATCGCGCCGACGCCGATGGCGGGGCCGCGCCGCTCGTCGGGCAACAACCCAAGAAGATTAAAACCGTATCGGTGCGAGCCGACGGCAGTGTTATCCCAAACGCCTATGTGCCGCCGGCGATCGCCAAGGCCGCGGGCGCCGGGACGCATGAAACGGCGAAACACGTGTCGACCACGCCCGCGAGCCCGGTGAAGCCAACGGCGACGCCGCGCTTGGAAAAGACAGCCAAGCCCAAAGCCGCCGTAAAAGTCGCCTCCGCCAAGGACGACGCTGGCGCGAAGACGCCGCCCGCGCATCAAGGCGAAAAGGGCGGCTTCGCCGTACAATTTGGAGCCGCCACGACCGAGGCCGAGGCGCGCGCGCTCGCAAATAAAGTCGCCTCCAAATACGGCGCGCAGCTTGGTGGACATCGACCGACTTTCAAGATGGCGAAGGTCGGCGATAAAACGGTTTACCGGGTGCGTGTCGGCGGCATGAGCAAGGAATCGGCGGCGGGCGTGTGCTCCAACGTAAAAGCCAGCGGCGGCAATTGCTTCACCGCGGGAAATTGACGCCGCCAAAGCGTCGGGCTCAAGTATTTTGGAGACGGATCGATGACCAACGCCTTTATCTGCGGCGTGGCCGGGACGCAATTGACGCCGGACGAGCGCGTCTTTTTTCGGCAAACGCAGCCGTGGGGCGTTATTTTGTTCCGGCGCAACATTGAATCGCGCGCCCAGGTCCATGCGCTCGTCGATTCGGTGCGCGAGGCGCTTGGCCGCCCCGAGGCGCCTGTTCTCGTCGATCAGGAGGGCGGCCGCGTGCAGCGTCTCGCCCCGCCGCATTGGCGCGGCTACCCGAGCGCGGCGACCTTCGAGCGCGCCGCCGCGGATGGCGCGGGCGCCGAGCGTCTCGCCTGGCTTGGCGCGCGGCTGATCGCTCACGATCTGCGCGAGGTCGGCATCACCATCGACTGCCTACCCGTTCTCGACGCGCCGCAACCCGGAGCGCACGACATCATCGGCGACCGGGCCTATAGCCGTGACCCGGAAATGGTCGGGCGCTTCGGGCGCGCGGCGGCGCGCGGGCTGCTCGACGGCGGCGTTCTGCCCGTGATGAAGCATATCCCCGGCCATGGGCGCGCTCGCGCCGACAGCCACATGGAGCTGCCGGTGGTCGATGCATCCCGGTCCGAACTCGAGCGCGTCGATTTCCCGCCGTTCATCGCCAACGCGGATCTGCCCGTCGCCATGACGGCGCATGTCGTTTATTCGTCGATTGATCCCGACGCGCCCGGCACCTTGTCCAAGACCATCGTCGGCGAGATCATCCGGGGCGTCATCGGCTTCGACGGGCTGCTGCTCACCGACGATTTATCCATGAAGGCGCTCCAGGGCGACTTCCGTCACCGGGCGGAAGGCGCCATCGCCGCCGGTTGCGATATCGTGCTCCACTGCAACGGTGATCTGGGCGAGGCCCGCGCCGTGGCCGAGGGAGCGCCGGCGCTCGCCGGGCGCGCCCGGGCGCGGGCGGACGCCGCGCTGGCGGCGCTCGCTTCTGTCCAGGCCTTTAATGCTGTGGATGGGGCGCGGGAATTCGACGATGCGCTTGCGATGACCGCATAAAAGGCCCAATCTCCGCCCCTCCGGAGGATAGAAAACCCGGGCGGAGAATTGCAGGGGCATGGCGCGGGAGTTGGCGTTCGATAAAGCGGATGAGCCGGAGCGGAGCGACAACGAGCCCGCGTTTCTGGTGGATGTCGACGGTTTTGAAGGCCCGCTCGATCTCCTGTTGGAGCTGGCTCGCCGCCAAAAGGTTGATCTCGCGCGGATTTCCATTCTGGCGCTCGCCGAGCAATATCTCGAATTCATCGAGGCGGCCCGGCGTGTGCGGCTAGAGCTCGCCGCCGACTACCTCGTGATGGCCGCATGGCTGGCCTATCTCAAATCGCGTTTGCTGCTACCCGAACCGCCTAAGGGCGAGGAGCCGTCGGCGGCGGATCTCGCCACCGCGCTAGCGGAACGACTGCGTCGCCTGGAGGCGATTCGCCGCGCCGCCGACGCGCTGAAGGAGCGGGCGCGGCTTGGGCGCGACGTGTTTCTACGCGGTTCGGGCGAGAGCATCGAGACCACCGCCTCCACGAATTTTCGCGCCAGTCTTTTCGATCTGCTTTCAGCCTATGCGCGGCGCCGGCAAAGGGGCGTGGTTTCCAAGGTAACGCTGCGTCAGCGCAGCGTCTGGTCCCTCGCGGAAGCGCGAGTGGCGCTGGAGCGACTGGCCGGAGCGGCGCTCGAATGGACCGTGCTCGACGATTTCCTGATTCAATTTTGCGTGGATCCGACGACCGCGCGGACCGTGCGGGCCTCGGCTTTCTCGGCGTCGTTGGAAATGGTTCGGGAGGGGCGCTTTCAAATCCGTCAGGATCGGGCGTTTTCGCCGATATGGGTGCGGCGCCAGAAAGCGAATCTCGCCGTCGACGCCGCGGGCCAGTGACGATGGCGACACGCCATCGGACCGCGAATAAGGAGGAGCGCATTGGCGCAAGCCGCGAAAACCATTGAACTGTTCGACATGTCGAACGACGAGGCCCTTGGGCGAGCCGAAGACGAATTGCGAGAGGCCATGCGGATCGTCGAAGCGCTGCTGTTTGCTTCGGGCGAGCCGGTCGACGAGACCGAGATCGCCCGCCGATTGCCCGCGGGCTGCCCGGTCGCGGCGGCGTTGGAGCGGCTGCGAGCGGATTTCGCGCCGCGCGGCGTCAACCTCGCGCGCGCCGGGAAAAAGTGGTTTTTCCGCACGGCGCCGGATCTCGCATATGTTTTGTCGCGTCAACGGCTCGAGGAAAAGAAGCTGTCGCGCGCCGCGCTGGAAACATTGGCGATCGTCGCCTACCATCAGCCCGTGACCCGCGCGGAAATCGAGGAAGTGCGCGGCGTCGCCATTTCAAAGGGCACGCTCGACGTGTTGTTGGAGACGGGCTGGGTGCGCCTGCGCGGGCGCCGCCGGGCGCCGGGTCGGCCGATCACCTACGGCACGACCGAGAATTTCCTGATGCATTTTGGCCTGGAGCAAATCGGCGATCTGCCGGGACTCGACGAACTCAAGGGCGCGGGCCTCTTCGACGGGCGCTTGCCAAAGGATTTCCGAATCCCGCAACCCTCCGATGATTCCGCGCTCGCCGAGGACGAGGAACCGCTGGAGGAAGACGTTCCGACCCTGTTGGAGCTTGAGTTTCCGGATGACGAAACTTCGACTGAGCCGCCGGACGACGAAGTAGAATAGACGCCGGAGTCTCCATTGCCACGCGAGACGGCGCGCCCATATCAGGGAAATGACGATGCACCGACGTTTTTTCATCGAAGGAGCGGGTCGCGCGCTGGCCGGGATGGCCATGACGAAGTTGATTTCGCCTTCCGGCGCGCGCGCGCAAGAAATGATCGCCTTGCCTTTCGCCAATGGCGAGCGGCCTCTCGCGCGCTACCCCGGCAAAAGACCGCTTATTCAACTCACCGCGCGCCCGCCGCAGTTGGAAACGCCATTTTCGGTGTTCAACGAGGGCGTGATTACCCCAAACGACGCTTTTTTCGTGCGGTATCATTTGAGTGGCGTTCCGCTGTCCATCGACCCTCAATCGTTTCGACTTGAGGTGAGCGGCAAGGTCGAGCGCCCACTGTCGCTGTCGCTGGACGATTTGAAGACCGGTTTCGATCCCGTTGAAATCATCGCCGTCCACCAATGCTCGGGAAACAGTCGCGGGTTTGTCGAGCCTCGCGTCGCGGGAGGTCAGCTTGGCCACGGCGCGATGGGCAACGCGCGTTGGCGCGGCGTTCCGCTAAAAGCCATCCTCGACCGCGCCGGCGTCCAGGCCGGAAGCCGTCAGGTTACGTTCGACGGGCTCGACGAGCCGGCCATGCCCGAAACGCCCGACTTCGTGAAGGCGCTTGACCTGGACCACGCCCGGGATGGGGAGGTCATGATCGCCTACGCCATGAACGGAGAAGATCTGCCGTGGCTCAACGGCTACCCTCTGCGACTGGTTGTTCCCGGATTTTTCGGCACGTACTGGGTCAAGCATTTGAGCCAGATTTCCGTCATCGACCATGCTTTCGAAGGCTATTGGATAGCGAAAGCCTATCGCATGCCAGATAATGACTGCGCCTGCGTCGAGCCGGGGCGACCGGCGACGACCACCGTGCCCATTCGCCGCTTCAACGTCCGCTCCTTCATCACCAATCTCGCCGATGGCTCCAGAATTAAGGCCGACGCCCCGACGCTGGCGCGGGGAATAGCCTTCGATGGCGGCCACGGGATCGCCGACGTTCTCCTGTCTCATGACGGAGGCCAAAACTGGACGGAGGCGCACCTTGGCGCCGATTTGGGACGTTATTCCTTCCGCGAATGGCAAATCGAATTGCGCTTACCGGCTGGCGCGCACGAACTGAAGGTGCGCGCCATCAATCGCATAGGCCAATCCCAGCCCATGACGCCCTTGTGGAATCCTCCCGGCTATCTGCGCAACGTCGTCGAGACGGCGCGCGTGGTCGCGGTTTGAGTGGAGAAAGTCGCTATGCGAGTTTGGGCGCGCTCCCTGGCCATTTTCGCGTTGCTCTCGCCCACGGCGGGAGCGAGTATCGCGAAGCCCTTGACCTACCGGCTACCCGAGGAGACCGCCACGCTGCCACCGGGGCCCGGCGTCGAAACGGCGCGCGACAATTGCATGTCGTGCCATTCGGTCGACTACATCAACACGCAGCCGCCCGGACGCGGCAAGGCGTTTTGGGAGGGCGAGGTCAACAAGATGATCAAATCCTACCATGCCCCGGTCGGCGACGCCGACGCCAGGGCAATCGTCGATTATTTGACCAAGACCTATTAGCCGCCGGGAGCAGCGGACCCATCCCTCGATCCTCCCGATAGGCGAAATCGCGGATTGTCCTTGTTTTTACGCCGACGGCGTCCTAATTTCCGGCTGAAATAACGGGCTGCAATCGCAATCCGCGCTTGTTTTGGAGGTTGCGCCATGGGTGGTCTATCCATCTGGCATTGGATCATTGTCGGCGGCGTGGTTTTCGTGCTGTTTGGCGGCAAGTTCAAGATTTCCGATGTCATGACCGACGTCGCCAAGGGCATCAAGGCTTTCAAGAAGGGCATGGCGGACGACGAAACGACCACGGCCGGCGAGGAGTCGCAAAAGGCGGTTGAGCAACTGCCCCGGGAGCATGTCGCCATCGACAAGGCGAGCGACCCGAAGAAATCGTGAAGCTTGATCCAACGGCCGCGCGCCGCGGACGCATATCGCCAAGCAACTCCATGCGCGGATAGAAAAAATGTTCGATTTCGACGCTGGCAAGCTGATCGTGATCGGCATTGTCGCGCTCATCGCGATCCCATCCAAGGATTTGCCGCGCGTGTTGCGGCAACTCGGCCAGTTGACCGCCAAGATGCGGCGCATGGCCGCGGAATTTCAAGGCCAGTTCATGGACGCGATGCGCGAGACGGAACTGCAGGACCTGAAAAAGGATTTGGAACGGGAGGTCGACTCGGCGGTGAAAGGCGTCGGATTGAACAGCGCGTTCGATCCAATGGAGCACGCTCGCAAGCAAATCACCGACGCCGTCGAGCGGCCCGCGCAACTGACGGATGGGCCGCGAAATAAAACCGAGCCGGGCGCATGACCGACGCCGATATCGAGGCCACCAAGGCGCCGCTGATCGAACATCTGATGGAGCTGCGCGAGCGGCTGATCCGGGCGCTGCTGGCGTTCCTCGTCATGTTTTTGATCTCTTTTTACTTCGCCAAGGACATTTATAATATTCTGGTCTTGCCCTATACGCATGTCGCGGGACCAGAGGCGAAGCTCATCTACACGGCGCCGCAGGAATATTTTTTCACGCAGATGAAGGTCGCGCTGTTCGCGGCCGCGTTCTTGTCCTGTCCCGTGGTGTTCAGCCAGCTTTACGCCTTCGTCGCGCCCGGCCTCTATAAGAACGAGCGCGCGGTGTTTCGGCCTTATCTCTTCGCGACGCCGATCTTTTTCGCGGCCGGCGCGCTGCTGGTCTATTTCGTCGTGACGCCCAATCTGCTGCGGTTTTTCATCGGCATGCAGCAGGCCAACGAGCCCGGCCGCGCGCAGATCGAGCTTTTGCCGCGCGTTTCCGAATATTTATCATTGATCATGACGCTGGTGCTGGCCTTCGGCATCGTTTTTCAACTGCCGGTGGTGCTGACCTTGCTTGGCCAAATCGGCATCGTTTCATCGCAATTCCTGGCCGAAAAGCGCCGTTACGCGATCGTGCTGGTGTTCATCGTCGCGGCGGTGTTGACGCCGCCCGACGTATTCAGCCAGCTAGCCTTGGCCGTGCCCGGGATACTGCTCTACGAGGCGTCGATTTTTTCCGTGCGGACGATCGAAAAGAAGCGCGCGGCGGCCCAGGCGACGACGAGCGGCAAGGTTTAAACTTTTTTCGAGCGTTTTCTTCACGCGAACCGGTGTCCACTTCGCTCGAAAACGCTTTGGCGCCTGGGTTGACCGGCCCACGCGCTTGGACGACAAGTTCGCCCGACCCTTTTTCGAACGCCGGACTGATTCATGTACGACATCAAATGGATTCGCGACAACGCCGAAGCCTTCGACAAGAGCCGCGCGCGGCGGGGGCTGGAGCCCCTCGCGCAAACCTTGCTCGCGCTCGACGATGCGCGTCGCGCGGCGATCTCCAAATTGCAGGCGGCGCAAGAGCGCCGTAACGCCGCCTCCAAGGAGATTGGCGTCGCGATGCAGCAAAAGGACGCGGCCAAGGCCGACGCCCTGAAGGCCGAAGTCGCCACGATCAAGGCGGATTGGCCGGCGATGGAGGCCGCCGAGCGCGAAGCGAAAGCCGCGCTCGACGCGGCGCTGGCG
Organism: uncultured Alphaproteobacteria bacterium; assembly: GCA_963699455.1. GTDB lineage: Bacteria > Pseudomonadota > Alphaproteobacteria > Rhizobiales > Beijerinckiaceae > Methylocystis. The sequence continues at coordinate 650,616 of CAVOTY010000006.1, forward strand.
GAAATCCCCAACGCGCCGCTGGAAAGCGTCCCGGACGGCAAGGACGAGCACGACAATGTCGAGGTCTTGCGCTGGGGCGAGCCGAAAAAATTCGATTTCACGCCCAAGGAGCATTTCGATCTTGGCGAAGCCCTGGGGCTCATGGACTTCGAAACCGCGACAAAGCTCTCCGGCGCGCGCTTCGTCGTCAACAAGGGCAGGCTGGCGCGGCTGGAGAGGGCGCTGGCGCAATTCATGCTCGATCTGCACACCGACGAGCATGGTTACCAGGAGGTTAATCCGCCGCTCCTGGTGCGCGACGACGCGATGTACGGCACCGCGCAATTGCCGAAGTTTAGGGAGGATCAGTTCAGTGCTTCAAAAGAAATTGATATTAATGAGCGAGTGAACCGCGCAATTGCCAAAAAATTGCAGGAAACAGGCGAGGGTTCGGTGCTCTCCATTGCGGGAGACCGTTTAGACGCTGAACCCGAAACCGAACTCTTGTGGCTCATTCCCACCGCCGAAGTCCCCCTAACAAACCTCGTGCGCGAATCCATTGTCGACGAATCGCAACTCCCCCTGCGCCTCACCGCCGGCACCTATTGTTTCCGCGCCGAGGCCGGGGCGGCCGGGCGCGACACGCGCGGGATGATTCGCCAGCACCAGTTTTTCAAGGTCGAACTGGTGTCGATCACGACGCCGGAGCAGTCGCTCGCCGAACACGAGCGCATGACCGGCTGCGCCGAAAAAGTCCTGCAACTGCTGGAGCTTCCCTACCGCAAGGTGACGCTGTGCACCGGCGACATGGGCTTTGCGTCGCAAAAGACTTACGATCTCGAAGTATGGCTGCCGGGGCAGGGGAAATACCGCGAGATTTCCTCCTGTTCGGTGTGTGGCGACTTCCAGGCGCGGCGCATGAACGCGCGATATCGCCCCAGGGAGGGCGGCCCGCGCTTCGTGCACACGCTCAATGGCTCCGGCGTCGCGGTGGGCCGCGCGCTGGTCGCCGTGCTGGAGAACTATCAGGAAGCCGACGGCTCGATCACCGTGCCTCGGGTCTTGCGGCCCTACATGGGCGGCGTCGATCGGATAACGCGGGCTTAGGCGGTTTTCCGACCGACCACAGGCCTGGCCGCGAGAAATGGTGGACAAACCGATGCGCATACTCGTCACCAACGACGATGGCATTCACGCGCCGGGACTGGCCCTCGCCGAAAAGATCGCGCGCGAGATGTCCGACGACGTCTTCGTCGTCGCGCCGGAAAGCGACCAATCCGGCGTCGCCCATTCGCTGTCGCTCAGCGACCCGCTGCGGATGCGCGAGATTTCCCCGCGCCACTTCGCGATCAAGGGCACGCCCACCGACTGCGTCATCATGGGCGTGCACAGGCTGCTGGATCGCCCGCCTGATCTCGTGCTGTCCGGCGTCAACTGTGGCCAGAACGTCGCCGAGGACGTGACTTATTCGGGCACCATCGCCGCCGCGATGGAAGGGACCATTCTGGGCATTCCCTCGATCGCATTGTCGCAGGTCTATGATTTTTTCGCGGGGCGCCACACGATCGACTGGAGTTGCGCCGAAACTTACGCCGTCGCCACCTTGCGTAAGCTGATCGCCGCCGGGATTCCCGCGAACGTGCTGATGAACATCAATTTCCCGCACTGTTCGGCGTCGGAGGCGCGCGGCGTCGCCATCACCGTGCAGGGGCGGCGCAGCACCGATCTGATGCGCATCGAGGATCGCAAGGACGGCCGCGGCAACCCCTATCACTGGATTTCCTTTCAGCGCGGCGACTTCACGCCGGGGCCGGGCACCGATCTCGAGGCGCTGGAACAAAACAAGATTTCGATCACGCCCATCAAGCTCGATTTCACCGATCATCCGACCGTGACTTCGCTGGCGAATATCTTCGAGGCCGCGTCATGAGCGCGGCTTTCGGGGGAGAGCCGCCGCCGCTCGAGGCGCGCGCCGCGCTGGCGTTGCAGTTGCGCCGCGCCTCCGTGCGCGACGTGGCCGTCATGAACGCCTTCGAGCGCGTTCCCCGCGAACTGTTCGCGCCGCATCGCTTTCGCGATCTCGCCAACCGCAACATGGCCCTGCCGATCGGCTGTGGCCAAACCATGCCGGCGCCCGCCGATCTCGCTTGGCGCCTCGATCTGCTGGGCGCGCGGCCGGAACACCGCGCGCTGGAAATCGGCGCGGGCTCCGGCTACAGCGCGGCGGTTTTGTCGCGTCTGGCCAAGGAGGTGATGTCGATCGAGCGTTTCGAGACGCTCGCCATCGAGGCCGCGAGCCGCCTAGCGACGCTCGCCGTCGGCAACGCGCTGGTGCTTTGCGACGATGGGCTCGCGCCGGCGCGGTCGATGGGCCGGTTCGACCGGATTATCATCCATCTGTCGGTTGATGAACCGCCGAAGGCGGTGCTGGACCTGCTCGCGCCCGGCGGAGTCATGGTGTTCGGCCGGTTCGCGCCGCGCGTTGGCTCCGGACGCCGACAATCGCGGCTCATTCGGATGGAGCGCTCCGCCAACGGCCAGCACTTCAGCGAGACCGACAAAGGCCCCTGCCGACTTGGTGCCGCGTGCGCGGGCCGCGCGCTCGCGCTGTGAGTCGTCATTCGCGTAATTTCATATTTTAGGTTGCGTCTCGATTCATCTTAAACGCTCCCTTAACCCGTTGCCGGTTACAAAAGGGCGTTGAGTAAGCGTTTGAGTGGGTTAGGTCATGGCAAAAATGCATGGAGTTGGTCTTTCTAGGGTCGCGGTGCGACTCGATGCTGGCGGTGGGAACCGCGGCCTTGCTCGCCGGCTGCTCGGACGCGAGCCGTTTTTCAGCCGATCCGTTCTCCGATCCTTTCGGGCGCCCCCCGAACGCGGCCAGTCGCGCAAATCGAATCGATCGCGGCTCGACGGGCTCGATCTCCGGCGCGCCCAGCAACGCGCCCATCCGATCGCAGCCGCTGGCGCCGCCGTCGCGCGCGCCATCCGCCCAAAGCTCCGGCTCCGTCGCCGCAGCGACCCAACCCGCGCCCGCCACGGCCAAGGTTTCGACCGGCTCCTATAATCATTGGAGCATCGATGGCGGCACGCCCATCACCGTGGGGCAGGGTGAAAATTCCGCCATGCTCGCCAACCGCTACGGCGTTCCCGCCGATGTTCTGCTGAAGGTGAACGGCTTCGCCAGCGCGTCGCAGGTGCAGGCAGGAACGCATCTGGTGATTCCCGTCTATCGCGCCACCGCCGCCGGCGCGCAGCCGACCCATGTCGCGCCCGCCGCCAAAACCGCGCGCGTCGAACCCGCGCCGACACATTTGGCCGCGACGCCCGAAGCGCGGGCGGAGGCGCCCACGTCCGCCAAGCAGAAGGTGAAGATCGCGGAAAAGACCCCGAGCAAGCCGGCCAAAGCCGCCAAGGTCGAGGATGACCAGGAGGAAAAGGCGGCTCCACGCAAGGTTGCCGAAGCGAAGCCCAAGGCCGTCGGGAAAAAGGTCAAGGTCGCGGTCAAGTCCGACGACGACGAGGACGAAAAACCCGTCGCGAAGGTTGACGCCAAGGCCAAGGACGCGGCCAAGCCGGTCGCCAAGGCAAAAGTCGCCAAACCGGAACCGCAGTTTCGAATCTCCAAGACGGAACCCGCGCGGGAGCCCGTGAAGACGCCGGCGCTGGAGTTCTCATCCCGCCCAGGTCGAAAAGCGCGAAACGCAGCGGCCCGCGGCCGCCGAGCCGCCGCCGGTCGCCGACCGCAAAGTCGAGAGGATCGTCGATAAGTCCGACACAACGTCGTCAATCCCGCCGACCCAGGAAGCGAAAGTGTCGGACTCGGCGCATCCCGAATTCCGGTGGCCGGCTCGTGGCCGCGTTATCCAGGGCTTCGCCAGCGGCGGCAACGACGGGATCAACATCGCGTTGCCCGAGGGCACGCAGGTCAAGGCGGCGGAGGCTGGCGTCGTCGCTTATGCCGGAAGCGAACTCAAGGGCTACGGAAATCTCGTGCTGATCCGTCATCCCAACGGATTTGTAACCGCCTACGCCCATAATGGCGACATTAGCGTCAAGCGGGGCGACCAGGTGACCCGGGGCCAGACGATCGCCAGATCCGGTCAATCCGGCAATGTCGGTTCGCCCCAACTGCACTTTGAACTGCGCAAGGGGTCGCAGCCGGTCGATCCCACAAGCTACCTCGCGGGGCTGTAACAGCGCCGCGCATGGGTCATGCTCCGGCGTTCGCGAGACAACCAGCGCCGGAGAATGGGGCGGCGGGTCCAAAGAAAGGCCCGTCGCCCATTTTTATTTTTTCGAGATTTCATTATGTTCCGCGCGGGCTCCCTCTTAACTTTCGAAGGAACGCGCTTCCGTGAAAATTCTCGCCGCCGCTGGTTTCGTTCTTCTCGCCGCCTCTCCCGCTTTCGCGGTCGACCCCACGGGCGTTCCACAGTGCGACGCGCTGTTGAAGCGTTACGAAGCGTGCTCGTCGCTGCTGACCAAGGACCGCGTCCACGCGGCGCAGAAGGAGCTGCTCGAGGGCGCCGTCAGCATACGCGCCAACGCCGCCGACCCGAAACTGCGACCCGACCTGGAGCGCTTTTGCGTCGACACATTCGAGCGAATGAAGCGGGAAAGCGACATCAAGGACTGCATGTCGAAGTGAGAGTCGCCCGCCGGCGGGCGTCCGGGCGCTGTCGCGTGGCGCGAACCAGGCGAATACGCCTGTTCGCCCGGGGCCGTTATAATGGCGACTCTTATCGCAAGGGAGTATTCTGTTGCCATTATATCGCACGATTGGACTGATGTCCGGCACCTCCATGGACGGAGTCGATGTCGCCCTGGTTGAAACCGACGGCGAATCCGCTCTCTCTTTCGGTCCCGCCGGCGCCTATCCCTATTCCGACGCCGACAGGGGGCTATTGCGTGGCGCGCTGGCCGAAGCCGCCACGCTCGAAGACCGCGACGCGCGCCCCGGCGTGCTCGCCTTCGCCGAGCGGATGGTCACCGACAGGCACGCCGAGGCCGTCGAGGCCTTCCTGCGCGACAACGCGATCGACGCTTCGAGCATCTCCGTCATCGGCTTTCACGGGCAAACCGTGCTGCACCGCCCAAAGCAGCGGTTGACGATCCAAATTGGCGACGGGCCGGCGCTAGCGACGCGGCTTGGCGTCGATGTCGCCTATGATTTTCGCGCCGCCGACATCGCCGCCGGAGGGGAGGGCGCGCCGATCGTGCCAGTGTTTCATCGCGCCCTGGTTGTGGCGGGCGGCCTGCGCGGCGAGGTCGCGTTGCTCAACATCGGCGGCGTCGCCAATGTCACCTATGTCGCCGACGGCGAGGAGCCGATCGCCTGCGACACCGGTCCCGGCAATGCGCTCATCGACGATCTCATGCTTCAACGCACGGGCGCGCCGATCGACCGCCACGGGCATACGGCGGCGAGAGGGCGAGTCAACGAGGCGATTTTGCTGCGCCTGCTATCTCATCCATTTTTTGAAGTTCAGCCACCTAAATCATTGGATAGAAATGCTTTCTCTCTTAATACAATAAGTAATCTCTCAACCGAGGATGCAGCCGCTACGCTCACGGCTTTCACGGCTGCGTCGGTCCTGCGGCTCTTTCCCCATCTGCCGAGGGAGCCACAGTTATTGATCGTGTGCGGCGGCGGCGCCCGCAATCCAATTCTGGTAAGGGAACTCGCGCTGCGACTGCCTTGCAAGGTCACGACGGCCGACGTGGTCGGCTGGTCAGCCGATTATCTCGAAGCCCAAGCTTTTGGATTTCTCGCGGCGCGTGTGCTGGAAGGGTTGCCCTTGACCTTTCCGACGACGACTGGCGTTCCCGCTCCCATGATCGGCGGAGTGCTGGCACGGGCGAGACCAGCCGCCGATTAACGATTTGGCGATGGATTGGGCCGTCGCTGGCGGCTCGGAAAGGAACCGAAAGATGCGGGAAGACCGGAACAATGTGGCGCCGCAACATGGGGCGCGCGCCTCGCGACGCGACGTCTTGCACACGGCGATCGGCGTCGCGGGGCTAGGCGTCGGGGCGGGCCTGGCGGCCATCCTTTGGACGCGCAAGGACATCGGCGCGCGCCTCTTCAACCCCTTCACGCTCGCCTCGTTCGAACTCGCGGCGGTTTCCGGCCTTACGCGTCCGGATGGGCGGCCGGTGCCGGGATTTTCCAGCGCGGACCTCGCGAGCCGCCGGTCGATCCTGAATTTTTGGGGGAGCTGGTGCCCGACCTGCCGCGAGGAACACGCGCTGCTCGTCGATCTCGCGGCCCGCGACCTCGCGCCGATATTTGGCGCCGACGTGAAGGACGACGCCGAAAACGCGCGCGCGTTTTTGACCGAACGCGGTAATCCCTACCGCGCCGTCGGCGCCGATGATCGCGGTTTTTTGCAACGCGCGCTTGGGGCGCGCGGCGTGCCGGCGACCTTCGTCATCGCCCCGGGACCGCGAATCGAAGTGGCGATTCTCGGACCACTCGACCGCGACGCCATCGAGGACAGGATAGTGCCGGCGCTGACTCAGACGGGCTGAACGGCGGCGGAATCAATCCCCGCGCGCGGGAATCGCGATGCGCGGCGGGTTGCCGAGGCGCTTGTCGAGATAGGCGTCGACTTCGGCGATCAGCGGCTCGATCTTGTTCTCGAAGAAGTGGTTCGCGCCTTTCACCACGGCGTGCTCGATGGCGATGCCCTTCTGCGTTTTCAGCTTTTCGATCAGACCGGTCACTTCCTTCAAGGGCGCCACGCGATCAAGATCGCCGTGGATAAACAGGCCCGACGACGGGCAGGGGGCCAAAAACGAGTAATCGAAGCGGTTGGCCGGCGGCGCCACCGACACGAATCCTTCGATTTCCGGCCGCCGCATCAACAGTTGCATGCCAATCCATGAACCGAACGAGACTCCGGCGATCCAGCAGGCGCGCGCTTCCGGATTGACCGCCTGAGCCCAATCGAGGGCGGCGGCGGCGTCCGACAGCTCGCCGGCGCCGTGATCGAACGCGCCCTGGCTGCGGCCGACTCCCCGGAAGTTGAAGCGCAGCACCGAAAAACCACGTTCCGCGAAGGCGTAATAGAGGTGGTAGACAATCTGATTGTTCATTGTCCCGCCAAACTGCGGGTGCGGATGCAGCACAATGGCGATCGGCGCGCCGCGAGTTCGCGGACTGATGGAATCGACCTTCCAGCCTGCCGGCGGGACCTGTGAAGATGACTTCGGGCATTTGCCTCCTCTGGGGATGTTCCAGGCCAATTTTCGGCGACGGCGCCGATGGTCCGCCGAGATCGTTCGATTTTTTGGATTGACGGAAAAAGCGCGTCGCGCTTTACAAAAATCTTGCTTGAACCGCCTTTTAACATGGGGCGCGACGGCGATTGCAAGGATTTTCGACATTTTGACGACGCCGCGCATCGATTTCGCTCGCGTTCGGCCACCGCCGCGCGCGACGGTCGGCCGTCGCGAGGGACCGGTCGCCATCCAGTCCTTAGTGCGCGGGAAACCTACTTTTTCTATCGTTTGCGTCATTGTATTGTCGTCGTCGCGACGTCCGTTCCGGACGAGGCTAGTGAAGAGGCCACGCGTAATCCTGTTGCGGGAGGAAAAACAATGAAAATGGCGACAAAACACCACCTGATTCTCGCTGTCGCGCTCATCGCGGCGCTTTCGACGCTGGGCGATTCGGGGGCGAACGCCCGCGGCGGCGGCTGGCCCGGCTGCCGGAGCGCCGCCCCCGAAAAGCGCATCGCCGGCTGCACGAGCGTCATCGAGCACATCGGCGGCGAATCACGGCACAATAAAATCGCCGCCTATTTCAACCGCGCCGGAGCCTACGCGGCCAAGCAGGATTGGGATCGCGCCATCGCCGATTACACCAGCGCGCTGAGTTTCGACCCGAAATCGGCGACGATCGTCAGCGCGCGCGCCGTCGCTTATCGCGGCAAGGGCGATTTCGACCACGCGCTCGCCGAATATGCCGTCGTGCTCGGCGCGAACCCGAGGAACGTGGAAGCTAATCTTGGCCGCGGCGAAATCTATTACCTGAAGGGCGATTACGACCACGCCATCGCCGATTACGATCAGGCGATCAAGCTGAGCCCCAAGAATGGCGCGGCCTATGACGCGCGCGCCCTGGCCTGGCGCCAGAAGGGCGACGCCGACAAAGCGCTCGCCGACTTGGGCGAGGCGATTAAATACGACAGGAAGTCGGCCGCCCCGCTCATCGCCCGCGGCGCCCTCTATCAATCCAAGGCTGACTACGACCACGCGCTCGCGGATTTTGGCGACGCGATCAAGCGCGAACCCAAGAACGCGCAAGCTTACAACGATCACGGCCTCGCCTATCACGCCAAGCGGGATTTCGATCACGCGATCGTGGACTTCAGCGAAGCGATCAAACTCAATCCAAATTACGCCGCGGCCTATCTCAACCGCGCCAATGCCTGGCGCGCCAAAAAAGATCTGGACCACGCCAAGCAGGACTACGAGGCGGCGTTAAAGCTAAAACCGGATCTGGCGCCGGCGACCAAGGGGCTCGACGAGGTGACGAAAATGATCGCCAAAAAGGCGGCGACCGCGGTCCCCGCCACGCCAGCGTCCCCGGCGCCCGCCGCCCACTAACCAACCCGCGGCGCGGGCGGGTCAAAACGCCCGCGCCGCCGCGAGCACCGCCTCGGCGTGGCCGGGAACCTTGACCTTGCGCCAGATCCTGACGATGCGGCCGTCGCGACCGATCAGAAACGTGGAGCGTTCGACGCCCATGTATTTGCGGCCATACATGCTTTTTTCAACCCAAACGCCATAGGCGCCAAGCGTCGCCTTGGTCTCGTCGGAGGCCAGCGGGATCGCCAGCTCGTATTTGGCGCGGAACTTGTCGTGCGCCTTGACCGCGTCCGGCGAAACCCCGATGACCGCCGCGCCCGCCTTGGCGAATTCGTCGCGCAACGCGTTGAACTCGATCGCTTCCTTGGTGCAGCCCGTGGTATCGTCCTTGGGATAGAAGTAAAGCACCAGCTTCCCGCCCTTGAGCGCGGCGAGCGACAGCGTCTCGCCGCCGGTGCCGGGCAGCTTGAAGCGCGGCGCGGCATCGCCTTCCTTCAACGCGGGCGCGGCGGTTTGCTTTGGCGCGGGCGCGGCTTGCGGTGGGCTCTTCGCGTCCGTCATCCGTCTTTCCTTTCTTGGCGCGGGAATTTATGCTTCGCATTAGTTTGCGCCAGGGCTCGCGGGCAAAGCAAGCGCCGTTCCAGGCAAACGGCAGGATCAATTTCGAGCCGCGCGTATCGACGGCGCTAAAAGACTTCGAGGTCATTGTTTTGGCCAAAGCATCGCCTAACGTTTATTTGCGCGCGGCGGCCAATGGCGTGATTGGCGCGAAAGCGCATGCTGAGTGTTGACCCAGGGCAAGAGCGGGGACGATTGACGGACGGCCGAAGCGGTGACGCGGAATCCCTGGCGAATGGCGTCGACTTGACCAGCGACGTACCCTTGCGAGCGCCAGGAGCGGGCGGTCTCGCGGGCGGCGCGATGCGCGGCTTGATGCGCGGCGCGCTTTTTCTTGGGCTCGGCGTCCTCGTGATCTTGAGCATCTCCGTCGGCGGATTCCTGTCCGTCCTGGCGCGCGGACCGATCGCCTTTGATTGGCTTGCCCCCACCATCGTCCAGTCGCTCGACGAGCTTTACGCGCATCGTTACACCTTCGGGCTTTCCGGCGTCGCGCTCGCCAACACCGACCGCGGGCCGACTCTCATGGCCCAGGGACTGACCGTTCAATCGGAAGGCCGGGAGATCGTCGCCGCGCCGCGGGCGGAACTCTCCCTGGATTTGTCCTCCCTGCTGGCGGGGCGGCTAAAGCCCCGTCGCCTGGAGATATTGGATCTGGAGCTGCGCCTCGCCCTGACGGCGGACGGCCACGTGACCATTTCGGCGGGCGCCGCGCCGCAGGAGGCTGTCTCGCTCGACACGCGCGCCGCCGCGCCAACCGAATCCATCGAAGCCGGCGATTCGAAGGGCGGCGACCGCCTGCTGGCGCGGGCAGGGGCCGCGTTGCGCGTGCTGACCGATCTTGTCACCAGCCCAAACAGCGCCATCGGCGCCGTCGAACGGGTCGGCGTCCAACATGGCCGGCTGGTCATCGACGACCGCGCCTTGGACCGCGTCATCACCTACAAGGATCTGACGCTCGGCCTCGACAAGGGCTCGGGAGCCATGAGCTTCGGTCTCGCCGCGACCGGCGCGACGCGCCGCTGGGCGATCGTCGCGAGCGCGAAGGGCGCGCCCGGGGCACGGCGCGGCGTCGAGATAAAGGCGGCGGATTTTTCGCTCGACGAAATAGCACTGCTCGCGGGGGCGCGGGAATTGCCGTTCGACACCGACGCGCCGCTTTCGGCGAGCCTGCGTTTCGCGCTCGGCGAGAATGATCGGGTTGTCGAGGCGAGCGGCGAGGTTGCGCTCGGCGCTGGATATTTTCGGCTGGACGAGCCCGATCATGAGCCTGTCTTGATTCAATCCCTGTCCGGCGCCGCGCGTTGGGATTCGCAAAACCGGCATTTCCTGATCTCGCCAATCAAGATCCGAACCGCCGGTCTGGACATGACCCTCGAGGGCGAACTGGCGCCGCCTAGCGCGCTGCTGTCTTCGAACGCCGCTCCGGTCGACGGCGATCCGTGGGTCGGCTCGCTGCAACTCGCCAAGCCAGCCGTTTTCTCGCCCGAGCGCGCCGGTCAGCTCCCCCTGACGCTCGAGCGCTCCTCGTTGCGGGCGTGGTTTTCGCTTAGCCAGAAAAAGCTCGCCGTGGACCAACTCGAAGTCGTCGGACCCGAGGTTCATCTTACGGGGTCGGCGGCGATCGACTGGGCGAGCGGACCCCACGTCGCCTATGGGCTGGCGGCGGAAAACACCGGCATGGAAGCGCTGGCGCGGCTTTTGCCCACCCATGCCGCGCCACCGGTGCGCCAATGGCTTTTCGAACACGCGCCCGCCGGCTCCATTCGGCGAGGCGAGTTCAAGGCCGATTTCACGCAAGCGGACATGATCGCCATGCGCTACGAGCGGCCGCCGCCCGACGCGGCGATCCACGCCGAGGCCGATCTGATCAATGTGACCTTGACGAATCTGATTCCGGGTCTGCCGCCCGTGCGAAATCTGTCGACGCACATGCGCCTGACCGGGCGCACTCTCGCCTTCAGCGGATCCAGCGCCGTGATGGACACGCCGCGCGAACGCCGTCTCGCGCTCTCCGAGGGCGGCTTCGTCGTCGACGACACCGCCGCGCACCCGGCGCCGGCGACCCTCGACTTTCGGATGGCCGGAACCGTCGAAGCGGTGACCGAGGTTCTCGCGATTCCGAGCCTCGCGCCCTATGCGAACCTGCCGCTCGATCCGGCCCAACTCAAGGGGCAAATCGACGGCCGGGTTAAGATCAATCTGGAGATCGGCCCCGAGGCGCGCGGCGACCATGTGAGTGCGTCGCTCGACGCGAACACCGCCAATCTTTCGATCGACCGCTTTCTAGGGGCCGAAAAACTCGAAAATGGCGCGCTTAATATTATTCACGACCGCGCCGGGCTGCGCGTCACCGGAACGGGGCGGCTGTTCGGCGCGCCGGCCAATCTCGACATTCGCCGCGCCGGCGACGCGAAAGCCGAGACGAAGGCCCAGTTTTCGGTCGTGCTGGACGAGGCGGCGCGCGCCAGGGCGGGCTACGCCCTTCCGGGCGTCGTGGGGCCGATCACCGCCCTGGTGAAGACGACGCTGCCGATATCCGAGACCAATACGCCGATCGAACTCGACCTGACCCGCGCGTCGCTGGACAATCTCGCCCCAGGCGTCGCGAAGCCGGCGGGCAAACCCGCCAAGGCGCAGTTCATCGCGATCAAGCGGGCCGAGGGGACGACGCTCGATCATTTCACCCTCGACGCGGGCGCGACGCAACTCGCCGGAGTGGTCGAACTGGCGCGCGATGGCGGTTTCCGATCCGCCAAATTCTCGCGCTTCACCCTGTCGCCAGGGGACGACGCCCGTTTGGAGGCGCAACGCGGCGCCGAGGCGTTGCGGCTGACCGTGCGCGGGGCCAATGTCGACGCGCGTCCCTTCCTGACCGGGCTAACCGGGAACAACGCCGAACATGGCGGCCACGCCGCCGGCAAGGGGCCGATATCCTTCGACAACATCGACCTCGATCTAAAATCCGCGCTGGTCTCCGGTTTTAATAAGCAATTGCTGTCCAATGTGGAATTGAAATGGGAACGTCGGGGGGACAAGCCGCGGCTTTTCACTCTCACCGGCGGTTTTGGCCGGGAGCCGCTCGCCGTCGCGCTGCTGCGCGACCCGAACGGCGCGCAAAGGTTGGATGTTTCCACTTCCGACGGCGGATCGTTGTTTTCCTTTCTCGATCTTTACGACCGCATGGATTCGGGAGCGCTCACCGCCCACGTGCGGCTGAACGGGCAGGGCCGCGCCGACGGCTCGCTGAATGTCCGCGATTTTTATCTCAAGAACGAACCGGCCATGCGCCAATTGATGACGCAGGGCGCCCATCGCGTTAACGACAAGGGCGGCCTGAGCTTCGATCCCGACTCGGTGCGGGTCGCGCGGCTGCAAACCGATTTTACCTGGGGCGGCGGCAGATTATCGATGAACGACGGCATCATGTCGGGGCCGGAAATGGGCCTGCTGTTCGAAGGTTACGCCGATCCCGCGCGCGACGCGCTGGATGTCAGCGGCTCCTATGCGCCGCTGTATGGCCTGAACAATCTCGTCACCAATATTCCATTGCTCGGTCCGTTGATCGCCGGCGGCGCTCACGAGGGGGTGATCGCGCTGAACTACCGGGTCACCGGCAGGATAAGCTCGCCGACCGTCAGTGTTTCTCCGGCTTCGCTGCTCACGCCGGGGCCGCTTCGCAAGATCATGGGCGTCATGGACGGCACCGCGCAACCGCAGGGGCAGGGGCGTTAAGGAGTTACCCCCGCTCCAGCAGCACGTGCTTTTTCTTGCCGAGCGACAGTTTGGCCACGCCGTCCGCCTCGAAATCCTTGTCACCGAGCGTCGCGCGCTCGTCGGTGACCGGCGCGTCGTTGACGCGCAGTCCGCCGCCCTTGACCTGCCGCCGCGCCTCGCCGGTCGAGGCGACGAGGCCGGCCTTGACGAAGGCGGTCAGCACACCGAGCCCCGCCGCGACCTCCGACGCCTCCACCTTGACCTTCGGCAAGGACAACGCCAGAGCGCCTTCCTCGAAAGTCGTCTTGGCGGTGGCGGCGGCTTGCTCGGCCGCCTCGCGCCCGTGCACCAGCGCGGTCGCCTCGGTGGCCAGCGTCTTCTTGGCCTCGTTGATCTCGGCGCCTTGCAGCGCGGCGAGCCGCGCGATCTCGTCCAGCGGCAGGAAGGTGAACAGCTTTAGAAAGCGCTCGACGTCGGCGTCCTCGCTGTTGCGCCAATACTGCCAATAATCATAGGGAGATAGCAGATCGGCGTTGAGCCAGACCGCGCCCGCCGCCGTCTTGCCCATCTTCGCGCCGGAGGCGGTCGTCAGCAGCGGCGAGGTCAGCCCATAGAGCTGCGGGCAGCCCATGCGCCGGCCGAGATCGACGCCCATGACGATATTGCCCCATTGGTCGGAGCCGCCCATTTGCAGCACGGCGCCGTGGCGCTTGTTGATCTGAGCGAAATCATAGGCTTGCAGGCACATATAGTTGAATTCGATGAACGACAGCTCGTGCTCGCGCTCCAGGCGCAGCTTCACGCTGTCCATCGTCAACATGCGGTTGACCGAGAAATGCCGGCCGACGTCGCGCAGAAACTCGATATAATTCAAATCGCTAAGCCAGTCGGCATTGTCGAGCAGCAGCGCGTCGGTCGCGCCGTCGCCAAAGCGCAGGAATTTCTCGAAAACCGACTTGATCGAAGCCTTATTGGTGTTAATCTGCCCGATGGTCAGCAGTTTGCGGCTTTCGTCCTTGCCGGAAGGGTCGCCGACCCGGGTGGTGCCGCCGCCGACGAGCGGCAGGGGTTTGCCGCCGGTGCGTTGCAACCAGGCGAGCAGCATGATCGGCAAAAGCGAGCCGATGTGCAGGGACGGGGCGGTGCAATCGAATCCGATATAGGCCGAGAGGCCGCCGATGCGCGATTTTGCGTCAAGCGCATCGAAATCGGTGCATTGATGCACGAATCCGCGCGCGATGAGCGTGGCGAGAAACTCGGATTTGGGGGAGAAGGCGTCGGACATGGGCCGGTTGTTACCGGCAAGGGATGAAAGGCGCAAGGGCGGTTTGCTTGCCGCGCTCGAGCCCGCCATGGTAAGAGCGCCCGCCCTTCGCTTCTCGCCAAAGGACCGGGATGCTATTTTACGAGCCGGTGTTTTTATTTGTGTTCGCGCCGGCGATTTACCTTTTATACCTTGGCGTTGGCGCGCGGCGGGCGTTGCGCGCGGGTGTATTGCTACTCGCCAGCGTCGCGTTTTACGCCTGGAGCGAACCGGTCTTCGTATTCGTGGCCGGCGCTTCGGTCGCGCTCGATCTCATTGTCGCGCAAAGGATTTTCTCAGCCGCGAAAGGAGCCGCGGCGCGATCGAGCTGGCTGACCCTGGGCGTTTGCGCCAATCTCGCCATGCTCGTCTATTACAAATATGCCGGTTTCCTCGCGAGTAATCTCGATGCGGCGCTCGCCGCGCTCCACCTCGGAGCGGTAAGCATTCCCAAGATCGCGCTGCCGGTTGGCGTGTCGTTCATCGTCTTCGAAAAGATCACTTATCTTGTCGATGTCTATCGCGGCGTAACGGCGCCGGCGCGTAGCGTCTCGCTTTACGCGCTTTACGTGTTCTTCTTTCCAAAACTGCTGGCCGGTCCGATTATCAAATATCACGACATCGCCGGGCAGATGGAAGAGTGTCCGCCCGCCCACGTCGACGATTTCGTCGCGGGTTTTTCCCGCTTCATGCTGGGCGTCGTGAAAAAGGTGCTGCTTGCCGACGCGTTCGCCGGCGGCGCCGATCTGGTCTTCGCGCGCGATCCGGCGGAGCTCGGTTTTATCGAGGCATGGGCGGGCGTGATTTTTTTCACCTTTCAGATTTACTTCGACTTTTCCGGCTATTCGGACATGGCGATCGGCCTCGCGCGCATGTTCGGCTTTCGCCTGTTGGAGAATTTCAACGAGCCCTATATCGCGACGACGATCACCGAGTTCTGGCGGCGTTGGCATATGTCGCTGACCAGTTGGATTCGCGAGTATCTCTATTTTCCGCTCGGCGGGAACCGCGGGGGAGCGCTCCGCACGCATTTTAATCTGTGGCTGTGCTTTCTCGCCTCGGGACTTTGGCACGGCGCGGCCTGGAACTACATCATCTGGGGCGCCTATAACGGCTTGTTCCTGGTGCTGGATCGGTTGTTCCTGGCGCGCGCGCTCGGGCGGCTGCCGGCCTGGGTCGCCAATTTCGCGACGTTTTTCATCGTCATGGTCGGCTGGACGATTTTTCGCGCGACGGCGTCGGCGCGCCAGGCCGGCGACCTGCTGGCGCTCATGGCGAGCCCGCACGCGCGGGCTCCAGGAGAACCGATGATCCCGTCCTATTATTGGCTGCTGGCGTTGGTCGGCGCCGGCGTCATCGTCGCGCAGCGGGCCGTGCTGTCGATCGACGGATTTAGCTGGACGGGACTTGTCCGGCGCCACGCCCTCATCGCCAACACGCTGCTGGCGCTGCTGTTTGTCGCGGCGCTGGCGAAGGGGCTCGCCGATCCATTCAAGCCTTTCATTTATTTCAGGTTTTAGCCATGACCCGAGGCGCCGTCGCACGTCTTCCCATTTTCGCCTGCGCCGGCTTCATCGGCTTTTTGTTTCTCGCCAATCTTTGGAATTACGCCGTCGAGCGCGACTGGCCCAAGCTGCGCATCCGCAGTTCCCAACCGTTGAACGGCCTTGCCGCGGCAAAGCCCACGCCCTGGACGCTCGACGCCTTTCTCGCGGGCGATACGCAGCGCGCGGTCTCGACCAATATTGGCCGGACGTCGCCAGTGTTTCCCATTTCCGTGCGGGTGAAAAACCAGGCGATGTATTCGCTGTTTGGCGTCTCCGGCGCGTCGAACATCGCGATCGGCCGCGAGGGGCAGCTTTTTGGCTGGGAATATGTCGACGAGTTTTGCGCGAGGGGGGCCGACGCGCCGGACAACGCGGGTCTCGATCGGTGGGCGGGGGCCATCGCGGAAATCGCCGCCGCCGCGAAAGCGCGCGGCAAGGGCTTCGTTTATCTCGTGTCGCCCTCGAAACCCGCTCATCTGCCACAATTTTTGCCGGCGGGGCGCCGCTGTCCGGCGCTTGGGCGTTCGGGCGCGGCGCGGGCAAAGGTGGAGCCGTTTCGCGCGGCCTTGGAACAACGCGGCGCGCCCTACGTGGATGGCGCGCGATTGATGGACGCCGAGGCGCCGCGCTATCCGATCGACCTCTTTCCGCGCGGAGGAACGCACTGGAATTTACTTGGCGCGGCCCTCGCGTTGCGCGATATCACGCGAATTCTCGACGGTCAGCCGTCCGGCTCGCCGGTTGGTCGATTCGACTTCGTCTGGGCCGAGGACGATTTCGCCAAGGGAACGGATCGCGATCTGCTGGATCTGCTCAATCTTTTTTGGCCGGACGATCATTATCCGAACGCCGTGATCGAGGGTCGCGGGAAGGGCGGCGGCTGCCCGCGCGCGCCGCGCATCCTGATGGCCGGTGACAGTTTCATGCGCGAGTTGATTGTCGTCGCCGCGCAAGCGCCTTGTCCGCCGACGATCGATTACTGGTTCCACATGCGCGACGAAGGCGGCGGATTCACGCTCTCCCGCTACGTCACGCGGCCTGGAGAAATCGGCAACGGCCTTCGACTTCCGGCCGAGCTCGCCCAATTGCCGGAAAGTTTCCTGCGCGCCGACGCGGTGGTGCTGGAGGAAAACGAGCACAACATGAGCGAAACGGAACAGGTCGGCAACTTGCTGACCGCGACACGGGCCATGAGGTGAGTCGTCTCAGGCCGCTCCCGCCGCCGCCTCGGGCCAAAAGCCCGCCGCGCGGGCGATGCGGCCATATTCGGCGCGCACCTCGTGCGCTCCATAAATGCGCTCCAACCGCCGCACGGTGAAATGCCCGCGCGCCAGCGTCTGGAAATGTTCCGTGAAGGCGACATTGATCACGGCGCCGCTGATGGCGCCGATCACCGGCGCCGCCTGCGCCGCGGTCTTTTGCGAAACGACCAGCCCAAACCGCGCCGAAATCATGGTGAGGAACCGGACCAACGCGGGGGCCGACTCGGATGCGACGCCGGTTTGCGCGACGTAGGCCGCGGCTTCCGAAACGGATTTGGCGAACAATCCGCGCAGCGCGAGATAACCGCCTTCCATGATTTTCTCGTCCTCGCCGTGGCCGCCGAGCGCGAAAACCTCGAGGCAAGCCATCGCGGCTTGCGGGTCGGCGAGATCCTCGCCCTCGGCGCGGGCGATGTCGGCGATGGCGCGCAGCATGATCGTCGTCGAAAGCGGCAGTTCGATTGGCAGGCTGGCGAGCCCCAACGCGCCGCCGATCGCGCCCGAAATGAAAGCCATCTGGCGATGCCGGGCGCGCGTATCGGCGAGGGGTTTGCCCTTGAGACTGGCGACGGCCACCCGCATCGCGCCGAACAGCGCCCGTCGAGCCGCGACCGCGCCCGCCTGCTGGAGTTTGGGCGGGACCATGCGGCCGGCGAAACCCACTTGACGGCCCGCGAGATGCGCCAACCTTCTGGCGAAACTGTTCTTTTCCAGCGCGGCGACCGCGCCTTCCAGCGCGGCGACGTCGGTTTTACTCAAACGATGCGTCGGAACGGGCAGGGGATAGGTCACGGGCGCTGTTCCACCGGGCCGAGATTGGTCCCTTCGCTAAGATCGGGCCTCGCCGGCGCCGTTGCAAGAGGGGTTGCGAGCGGCCGTCGCCCCGAACTCGCCCGCCCGGGCCTTCGGCGTCTCCTCACGCGAAATGGCGGGGCCGGCGCGGGTTTCGGCCGCGCCCGGACGAAGAAATCTGGATTATGAAACCTTGGCTTCGGTTTATTGAAGCGCGACCGGAAATCTCGGAGCATTCAAATTTAACGCATTGCGGCTCGGTCAGAACGTCATCAACTGTTTAAGAACGCGGCGTCGAACGTTCAAGAATTACTCGTTGAATATTCATCGAACCCTCATTCCACCCTCACATGAACTTGCTAGGAATCCGCTTCGATGCGGCAAGCATCGTCATGGCTGACGGAAAACTTGGATGACCGAGAACGTATCGAAGAACATCGACGCCGCGGTCGGCGAGAAGCCGGAAAAATGGATTGGAAAAATCGTGGGCGGCGGCCTTGGCTTGGCGCTTGGCGGGGCGATTGGCTACGTCCTGATTGGCGAGATGGGCGTGCTGTTCGCTGGCGTCATTTGCGGATTGTTGGGCGCCGCGCTTGGCGCGACCTTCGACTAAATCGAGTTTTGCATGAAATACGCCTTAAGGGCGCGGAGATGTTGCGTATGTGTCGAGTTGCGTAAGGACGGTCAAAATTCGCGAGCGCGTGCGTTTAATGCGCGAATGCGGTGAATTGAAAGATCCTCTTTCTTTTCGTTGCGTGGTCCTTTCCGCCTTTCGCCTTCGAGGCGCTCCGCGCGACGTTTCGCGCGGAGTTTTTTTGTTCGCGGCCAATCGCATTTCGAGCCGGTGATAACACGATAACATGTTATCGTGTTATCACGAATCATCCGGGGGCGCCGCTTCGCTCGCGCGAACGCGCCCTCCCCAAACAGGTCCGCGTGGGATGAACGACGCCTCGAAAACCAGTGGAATCGGCCAGTTGATTGGCGTGCGCATGCAACCTGGCGAACTCGCCGAGATCGACGCCTATCGTCGCGATCAGTCCGATATGCCCAGCCGGCCCGAAACCGTTCGGCGACTGTGCGTGAAAGCGCTGGACCCTCGCTCCGATAACGCCGCCAAACCCGCGCCGCGTCCGTTGCGCGAGGTTGTGCAAGAGTTCTTCGAGGCCGATCCGACACGGGTCGGGAATATCCTGCGAGGCCGCGACGCGAACGTCGCGCCGATCGACGCCGCCGAGATCTGTTTTTGTCCAGAGGACGATACGAGTTTCGTGATATTGCAACGCGCGGCGCGCGACGTGCTGGAGACCTTCCGCCGTTTTGCTCAGGCGGGCGACCCGGCGGCCCGGGAAGTCTGCGCGCGCATGCGCGCCATTCTCGACGATCAGGCGATCGCCGACCAAGACAAGTATCTGACGCCGTTCGCTCCGGGGGCTCGGCGCCGGCGCGCGGGATGACGCCTCGCCAGTCGGCGAGCCGCTCGCATTCTCCCCTTCTTGCCTTTCGGGTCGTCAAAAGCCAAAAAAACTGACGGTACGGGAGCGCCTTGCGTCGGTTCGCGGCGACGCATGGGTCTGGCTTAAGGCCTTTGAAGCTTGGGCGCGCCGTTTCGCCTGGGGCGGGCATGCGCGAAGCGGAAACCGCTCCGCGCGGGAACGGGAAAATGGGCGCGTTTCTCCCTGACAATTTCTTGCGCCGCGAGGGATTGGAGGCGTTCCCCGCGCGCGTGGCCATCGTGGATGCGCGGGGCGTCATCGTTCTGGTCAATCAGGATTTGAAGGTTTTTAGCGACGCCAACGGCGCCAAGGGCGATCCGCGCATGGCGGTCGGAACGAACAATCTCTCCATTTTACGCGCCACCGCGACGCAAGGTCGTCTCGCGCGGAGCGCTCTGACCGGCATCGAAGCGGTTTTGGACGGGCGCCCGCCGGAATTCCGGCTGGAGCATGCCTGTGACGCGCCCGGCGAGCCGCGTTGGCGTTTGATGACCGTGTCGCCGCTCGATCCGAACGAGCGGATGGGCGCGGTCATTGCCCACGCCGAAATCACGGAGCGCATCGTCGCGGAGGTGGAGCGCCAGGCGTCGGACGCGCGCTTTCGCGCTGTTTATGAACATGCGCCCATTGGCGTCGCCGAACCGACCCCGGGGCCGCTGATTGCGCGCCAACGACCACTTTCGCGGCATCGTCGACCATGAGGCGCGCGAACTCGAGTCGAAGCTTGCGCGCGACTTCACGCATCCGGACGATCTGGAAACCGAAGCCGCGCATCTGGAGGCGCTACGCGCCCGCCACGCCGCGTCCTTTTCCATCGAGAAGCGCCTGCGTCGCAAGGACCGCCGCCACCCATGGGCGCGCGACGACGATTATTCCGTTGTCATGGCCGAAGACATCTCGGAGCGAAAATTGGCGGAGCGGCGCCAGTGGACGCTGAGAGCCGCCGATCGCGCACCCGTTTGAATGAAAAGCGATATTCCCGAAGCATGATTGATCGAGTTAAAATGTCGATTTGAAATAAGTGGAAAACCGATAGCGCGCGGGCAGGCGCGCGCGACCCTCGCCAGACTTTGCATATTGGCTGGACCTCAATAAAACCTAGGCAGGCGGACAAGGCGCCTCTAAATATGCTGGCTGATTTAATTCTTAGGCGTCGTCATGCAAGAACTGAAAAAAGTATCCAGCGGAATCAAGGGGCTGGATGATTTGACCGGCGGCGGACTGCCCGCCGGGCGGCCGACGCTGGTTTGTGGCGGGCCGGGCTGCGGCAAGACGCTGCTGGCGATGACGTTCCTCGTCAAGGGCGCGCGCGATCTCGGCGAACCCGGCGTGTTTATGTCTTTCGATGAACGTATTGTCGATCTCGCCACCAATGTCGCCACGCTCGGCTTCGATTTGGAGGACTTGGAGGCTAGAAACCTAATCGCCTTGGATCACGTCGCGCTCGATCGACAGGCGATTCTGGAAACCGGCGACTATGATCTGGAAGGATTGTTCGTGCGGCTTGGCCACGCGATCGGCCGGATTGGCGCGAAACGGGTCGTGCTCGATAGCATCGACACTCTGTTCGCGGGCATTCCAAACAGCGCCATCGTGCGTTCGGAGCTGGGCCGGCTGTTCAACTGGCTGAAGGAACGGGGATTGTCCACGGTCATCACGGCCGAGCGGGGCGATAACCGCATGACGCGCCATGGCGTGGAAGAATATGTGTCGGACTGCGTGATCGTGCTCGACCATCGCGTTGTCGAACAATCCTCGACACGGCGTCTGCGCGTCGTCAAATATCGCGGCACATTCCACGGCACCAACGAATATCCGTTCCTGATCGATCGAGACGGCATCACCGTGCTGCCGATCACTTCGCTTGGACTGGGTCAAATCGCCTCGACCGAGCGGGTGTCGACCGGCTTGCCGGACCTTGATGAAATGCTCGAGGGCAAGGGTTACTACAAGGGTTCAAGCATTTTGGTGGGCGGCGCGGCGGGCACCGGCAAAACCAGCGTCGCCGCGCATTTCGCCGACGCCGCCTGTCGGCGCGGCGAGAAATGCATTTTCTTTTCCTTCGAGGAAAGCCCGAGCCAACTGACACGCAACATGAGATCGCTGGGGATCGATCTTCAGCCATGGCTCGACAGCGGGTTGCTGCGCTGTTGCTCCACGCGGCCAAGCCTTCGAGGTCTTGAACCGCATCTCGCCGCCATGCAAAAGGAAATTGATAATTTCCACCCGGACGTGGCGATCGTCGATCCGCTTTCGGCGCTCCTGTCGAGCGGCACGCGGCATCAGACGCAAGCCATGCTATTGCGATTGATCGATCACCTCAAAACCTTGGGCGTGACGGCGCTGTTCACCACTTTGCAGACCGAACTGGAACGGACCGAACTGGATGTCTCGTCGATCATGGATACTTGGCTTCTAGTTCAAAACAACAACATCGACGATGAAGTGGTTCGGCGGCTTTCCATCGTCAAGTCTCGGGGCATGGCCCATTCGACGAAAAGACGCACCATGGAGATAACGCGGATGGGCGTGCGGTTGACGGACAAAATCGTGAGTGTTCAGCCGAAGGAAGCGGGGACCAGATGAGCGACGTCGCGACATCGCCGGAAAGATGGGACCTGCGTTTATACGTCGCGGGTCATACGGATAAGTCCGTCCGGGCAATCAAGAACCTCACTCGGATTTGCTCCGAGCATCTCGCGGGACGTTACTCGATCGAGGTCATCGATCTCATGGAACGGCCGCAACTCGCCGAAGGCGATCAGATTCTCGCGATCCCGACGCTCGTTCGCCGGCTCCCCGAGCCTATAAAGAAGATTATTGGCGACCTCTCCAATGAGCAACGCGTCCTCATTGGGCTGGATATTCGTCCGCGCGAGTCCGGCTGAGGCCATGGAGAAGCCCCGCTACGAGCTGACGCTATTCATCACCGGCATCACGCCGAAGTCGATGCGCGCCGTGGCGAATGTGCGGGCGTTTTGCGAGCGCGAGGCCGGCGATTTCCAACTTGAGATCGTCGATCTTTACGAACATCCCGAGCGAGCCCAGCCGGCGAACGTCGTTGTCGCTCCAACCCTGGTCCGCTCGCACCCCGTCCCGGTGCTCCTGCTGTTTGGCGACATGTCCGACGCCAGGCAGCTCGCCAGACTGAAGGTAGGCTGAGCCTTGGGCGCGTCGACGGAACTGGAGGATCTTCGCGGCCGATTGGCCGAGGCGGAGGAGTTGTTGCGCGCCATTCGCGCCGGCGAAGTCGACGCCATCGTGGTCAACGGCGCGGCCAATCCGGCGGTTTACACCTTGAAGGGAGCGGCCGACCCCTACAGATTGTTGGTCGAGGGAATGTCCCAAGGCGCGCTGACGCTATCGTCGACCGGTCTCATTCTTTATTGCAATTCCGCTTTCGCCGAGATGATCGGGCGGCCTCGCGCGCGCTTGATCGGCGCGTTTCTCTCGGAGTTTTTTCCAACACCGCCGAACCGCGAGCAAATCTCGGACTTTCTCGTCCGAACTGTCAAGGGCGAGGAAATACAACTCCGGAGCTCGGACGGCGAAATTCTGAATGTCTATGTTTCCTCGTCCGTCCTCACCGTCGATGAGGAAAACGTCCATTGCCTGGTTGTAACGAACCTCAGCCGGCAGGAACTGCGTCTCTATTACGAGGCGATTGTCCATTCCTCCCCGGACGCGATCTACACCTTGCAACCCGACGGGACGATTTCGAGCTGGAACGCAACCGCCGAACGCCTCTTCGGTTACCGGGCCCAAGAGGCGATAGGCGCCAATATTTTAACGCTCCTTCCAACCGAACAACACAAGGTCATGCGCGAAAAGATGAATCGGGTGCTTCAAGGCGACATAGCGATGTTCGACGCCGTGTGCCTGACAAGGACAGGAGAGCATCGCGACATTTCCATCGGCATGTCGCCCGTGAGGTTCGTCGCGGAAAACACCAAGGCGATTGTAACGATCGCGAGGGACATCGCCGAGCGCAAGCAAGCGGAGACGCGCATTCAGTTTCTGATGAATGAAGTCGATCATCGCGCTAAAAACATGCTCGCGGTCGTCCAGGCGATCGCGAATTTAAGCGCGCACGGCAATTCTGAAAATTATGTCGAAAACTTTTGCAAGAGGATAAACTCGCTGGCCGAGTGTTATAACTTGCTGGTGCAGGCAAAATGGTTGGGCGTCGACCTCAACAAGCTTATCGACACCTACCTTGGATGCTACGGCGCGGCGGGCGGACGCGTCCGGGTTGCTGGCCCGTCCCTGCACCTTTCGTCCGACGCGGCGCAAACCTTGGGAATGGCGCTGCATGAACTCGCGACCAACGCCGCCAAATATGGCGCGCTCTCCAGGGATTCCGGTCGGCTTGCCATTGAATGGCGTGTCAGCGGGGAGAATCTAGAGCTGCGTTGGCGGGAATCTGGCGGACCGCCGCCGCCGACCGTTCAACGGCGAGGCTTCGGCAACGCGGTCACTGTAACGATGGTTGAACGCTCGCTCGGCGCCCGGGTGCGACTTGAGTTTCCACCTACTGGCTGCGTCTGGGAGTTCGTGGCGCCGCTCGATCGGATCGTCGCCGCCAAAGTCGAGGCTAGGACATAGCGGCGCTCAGAGCTTCGGTTAGCGCTTCGCCGCGGTATGGCTTTTGAAGGAAGCGCGTATCCGGAGGGAATTTTTCCCTGTATCGCTCGTGGTCATATCCAGTCACCACGACAAACGGTATCCCGGCTTTTCGCAGCGCCTCGGCGAACGGCCCTGAAAACGCGCCCCGCAAATTCACGTCGACCACGGCGACATCGAAGCGCGGCTCGTCCACCTTGGAGAGCGCTTCCTGAAGGGTCGTCGCGACCCCGGCCACTTCGAACCCGGCGATTTCCAAAATCATTTCCAGGGACATCGAAACGATTGGCTCGTCCTCCACAATTAAAACGCGGCGCTTATGCTGCTGGTCCAATTGTTCGCTCATCGGGTGTCCTCGCTGGTTCCTTGCTTTAGCACAATATCCAGACAGGGAGCCGCGTCGGCTGAAACCCTTGTCGCGAGCGGCGACATACCGACAAATATACCACAATGAATTTCGCGGACACCGACAAACCGCCCCGGACGCCGCGGGACGCCCATCCGAGTCTAAGTCTTTGTTTTTCAGTGAGTTATGGACGCTGCTGGACAGCGATTTGGTGCCCCTTGCCAGCATCAAACATAATTTAATATACAGTAATAACAATATGTTATGTCTTTGTGAATATCCGGAACCGAACTCAGCCCCACCTTTGGCCCCACCCCCGGCGTGTTTGGTCGAGTTTTCCCTGATTGGCCCTGTTTTCCCCTATAGCCACTACTTTTCACAGATATATAGTAGTTTTTTGCAAGTGCCGAATAACATCTTGCGTTTTAACAGGCGTGATGACATCTTCTTACCAGTGATTACTTCGCAGGGCAGGGGCTAACTTCATGACAGACCAGACAACCAAAAATTACCACTCCGCGGACCCGCTCCTAACTAGGGCCGAAGTCGCGATCGAGCTTGGCGTGTCTAAGCCGACCGTCGACCGTTATCGCCGCGAGGGGTTCTTGCCGGCGATCCGCCTCGCCGGGCGTCCGCGTTGGCGACTCAGTGTAGTTGAGGCCTTGAAGGATGCGCCGGCGACGGATGGCGATTGGCAAATCTTGGGAGTGGCGCAATGACCACACCCGAATCGGCCTGCTCGCACCCTGTTTGCGCGACTTGCGGAAAAATGTGGAAAAAAACTTCACGTTTTTCTTGACGTGCTACTGAGTTGAGTTTAAACCATAGCTGTCAGAGCTGTGCCCGGACGGCGGTTTCGCGCGGGCACATTGACAAAATTCCCCATATAACCTAACGAAACCAAGGAGTTGCGCATGAGCGCCGCGCCCGTGGACGGCTTTGCTATGTCCGATCCTCTTCTAAATGCCGTCGAGGCGGCCAAGCTGCTCGGCGTCACACCCCGCACGATTCGCAATTACGCCGCAGATGGCCGCCTTCCGGGCGTCGCGCTCGGCGGCGTCACGCGTTGGCGCCGATCGACCATCGAGCGCGTGAAAAACGGCGAGATTGTCGGCGCCGGAACGATCGAAAAACTCGAACGCAAACAGTAACGTAAGGACGAACAAATGGAAATTCGCTGCAATGAAATCCTCGCCAAGGTCGCGCGGGGCGAAAGCCTGACGGCGCGCCAGCGGCACGCCCTGACGAACGCGCCGGCCGGCACGGTCGACCCGGGCATTGCCTCGGCGATGCGTTACAGCGGGAGCGATCTTTTCGGCGCGGCTCGATTCGGTCTCAAGATCGACGACAAGCGCAACGTGCTCGCGCTCGCGATCCACCGCGCCGTTGAGGGCCGATTCCCGCCCGAAGACGAGCGCGCGATTTTCTTGTCGCAGGTGCGCTCGCAGGCCGGCAATCCACCCGATTCGATCTTGCTTGGCCTGGACCTATCGCTTCAGGCCGGTTGGGACCACGTTTCGGATGCAATCGAGCGCCGTATGTCCGCCAAGACGAAGAGGGCGGCATGATCGCGCGCGTCTCGAATTTTTGGCTGGAAGTCGAGCTTCCCCGCATGCTCCGCGCGATTGCGCTTGTCGATCTTGAGAGCTTATGGCGCGAAGCCAAGGCCGATCCTCGAACCACGCCGCGCGAGTTGGCCTGCTTCAAGGGAGAAATTGAACATCGCACCGCGCTGGCGCGCGCATTGATCTATGGCGCCGCCTGAATTGAAATGAGCGCCCGGCGCGAGGCCGGGCCGATGATGATGGAGATGCGAGATATGGGTAAAAAATTCTTCCCTTCGACGGGCGGGTTGGACCGAGACGGTGAAAAGTTAGCGTCATCGCAATTCGCCGCGTCAGAGATCATAGGTTATCGAATCTGCCCGGGCGAGAACACGGCGGACGTTTACCTTCGCGACGGCTCAACTCATTGGGTAAAGACCAAAGCGGCTCAAGAGGCCGTTCACGCGGCAGGCGACGGCGAGGCATTGGTCGAAGCGATCAAAGAGCTTCGTGAAGAGATTGTCGAGGCGATAAACGACAACGGCGGCGCCGGCTCAACGGACATCGAGAACGCGCTTTACCGTCAAATGAACGTAATCCCTGTTACATCGAAGACGTGGGCTGTCTTCAAGCGTACGTTACGGGATAGCGTTACGATTGAGTTGGCGGAAGTCGTTGGTTGGCGAAACACGCAAGAGTGGGATGGTCATGTCGAGCCGTTGGTTGCCGCCACGCAATGTGCGCCTGATACGCAGCCGGAAGGATATGTCGATCGCTTTTGGAATTTCAGCCCAACAGGCGCGCCAGATGAATCCTTGTTACGCGCCGATGGCACCATCAATTTTTTCGACTGGCTCGAAAAAGAGCGCCTGCTCGCGCTGGTCTCGCGCATAGGCGCGCCAACTGCCGGCGAGACTGGCGACGGCGCGGACGATGGCGACGCTTACGCGCTCGACACACGCCCGAACCTCAAGGCCGGCGACCCGGCGGACGCCGCCGAGATCGACCGCGAGATCGCGGCCATGCTTGCACGTTTCGAAACGCAATCGCCCGCCGAGAATGGGGAGCAACGCCTATGACACAAGACCGCCAGAAAAGTATTGAGCCGCAGAATCTACGTTTGCAGGATGGGCGCATCGTCGCGGATTTGCAGACCGTCGCAGCGTGCGACGACGCTTTAACAGAGCTACGCGTCAGTGTCGCGATATTGACCTCGCAAATCGAAGACGGCCGCACGGATGCGGCGACCGATCCCGAATGGCTGCGTCGCGCAATCGTGGCGTTGCGGATGAAAAAGGCCGCCGTCGCCGCCGTTGTCGACAAGCGCGAGCGCCTGTCGCGAGAGGCGCGCGGAGACGATCAGCCTACCTCGAATCAACGATTGATCCGAACCTTTCGTCAGATGTTTCCGACCGAGTTTTCTCGTTGCCTGGACGTCGTGAAATCCGACCGCAATGCGCGCTACTTGTAAGCGCCGAACACTTGAAAGTTGAATCATGACACAAGCAATCCTGAAGGCTGACGCGCTCGACGTTCCGACGCGCCGCCGACATAACAAAACACTCGCGCTTCGCCTCGCCGCCGCCGGCATTCCGATTTTTCCGTCGAGCGGTAAGGTCCCATTGATCCCGCGTTGGCAACATCTCGACTCCAACATCGGCGCCGACGATCGCGCGGCGGCCGTAAGCGAATTTCAAGGGAAGCGTGGGCGCGCGCCCACGCATCTCGGCGCGACTATCGACACCGCGACCGTCAAGAAACTTTGGCGTGAATTTCCTGACGCCGTTCCGTCGATATCGTGTGGACCCTCCGGTTTGATCGCGCTCGACGCCGATCAGCATAAGAACGGACCGGCCTTGCTCGCCCAATGGGAAGCACAAAACGGCGGCCGTCACGCCCTCGCGCCAGTCACGAAAACGCAGAGCGGGGGCGAGCACGTTTGGTTTCGGAACGATCCCCATGCTCCATTGGGAAACGCCGCCGGCGCGTTCGCCGACACAGGAACGGACGTCCGCGGCGCGGGCGGCCAATGCGTTGCGCCCGGTTCGATTCGTGAAGACGGCGCACGATACATTTCGGCCGATGGCGCGCCCGATTTGATCGAAGCGTTCAAGAGCGGCTCGATCCCCATGTTGCCGGCGCCGGTTGCAAAGGTTTTGCGCGAAGGCGCATCTCGCGCGTCGAATGTGACGAGCTTGGACGAAGCGCGCGTCGCGAAGGAAATCGAAAAGTTGCGCGCGTCGGATTGGCTCGACTTCGACGACATATCAGACCCGTCGATCGGCTATGACCTAAACACGTTGCTGGCCAACGATGCAACGTTTGCCGAACTTTGGCACAACCCCTCAGGCGACCATAGCGAAGACCGTTTCGCGCTCGCGCGCTGCTTGCGCCGCGCCTATGGCTCCAAGTTTAGCGTCGTCGACTACGCCTCTATCATCACGGGCTTTGACGGCGCCGGAACGCTCGACGACACGTCACGAGGCAAGGGACTTTACAATGTTCGCGATCTAGCGCGCGAATTTGTGAAGGCCGGCTCGGCGGTTCGAAGCGACGCGTCGCAGTTCGGCGCGGTCATTGATGACGAAGACGACGACGACGTTCCGCCGCCGAACGGCGCGAGCGCGAAGCGGTCGAAATTCCGTGTCGAGTCGTTCGACGACGCTGCTCGAACCGCGCTAGACGACGCGGAAAAACCACTTGTCGCTGGCCTGCTCGACGAAGGCAGCATGAGTGTGCTTTACGGCGCCAGCAACGCCGGTAAGACCTTCGTCGCGCTCGATCTTGCTTTTCACGTCGCGGCGGGCCGCGCATGGGACGGTCGGCGGGTTTCCCAAGGGCTCGTAATTTACCTCGCGGCCGAAGGTGGGCAGAGGATCAAGCGCCGCGTCGCCGCGCTGCGAAAGCATTATTGCGGCGAGGATTCCGCAAACGTGCTTTTCGCGCTTGTGCGGTCGCCGATCGACCTGTGTTCGAACGCCGCCGACGCGGCCGAAATCTCCCGCCTTGTCAAAACACAAGAGGCCGCTTTCGGCATGAAGGCGGCGCTAATCGTGATCGACACGCTTTCGAGGGCGATGGCGGGACGTGACGAAAACTCTTCAGTCGACATGGGCGCTCTTGTCGCGAACAGCGATCGGATACGATCGAACACGAGTGCCCATTTGATGTTGATTCATCACGCGGGCAAAGACGCCGTTCGCGGCGCGCGCGGCCATTCTCTCTTGCGCGCGGCGACCGACACCGAACTTGAGGTGATCGGCGCCAAGGGCAGGGGCAAGATCGAAGTCAAAAAACAGCGCGACCTGGACTTTGCGCCCGATCGAACTTTCAGACTTGTCGACGTGCCGCTCGGAAGGGACGCGGACGGCGCCGAGATAAAGTCGGCGGTTATGGTGCTCGACGGCGCGACGGCGGCGACGACGGGCGAGGGGCTGGCTTGTAACGACGAAGCGGCGGACCTTGGCGAGGGGCCTGACGAAGGTCGGATACCTGACGAGCCCGCACCCCTTAGGGAGCGTGAAGGGCGCATCCTGGAGCTTGTGCAAGCGGCGGGGGAGCCCATGACGCAGACGGCCGTGCTTGAGGCCTATAATCGCAAGTGGGGCCGCGTCGACGGCACGCTCGGCAAGGACGCCGTGAAAAACTCACTTGAGAAACTCCGCGGCGCTTATCTCGACCAGACGCAGGAAACGAACCGAGCTTTGCGGCGCTGGTTCGCGGTGGAGGCCCACGACACCGACGAAGGGTCCGAATAGGCGGAAAAGACGAAAAGCCCGGTTTTCCGGGCTTTTTTCATAAGCTGTTGTTTTGTAAGGCGAAAGCATTGCGGGTTGGAGCAAAACGCGTGATTCCCATAAGTCGTTGTTTTCTATTGTGAAACCATTGCGGGTGACCATTGCGGGTCGACCATTGCGACCCGCAATGCTTTTTGACCTCAACCCGCAATGAAAACCCGCAATGGTCACCCGCAATTGTTGGCCATTAGAAAACAGCAAGTTACGACCATTGCGGCCATTGCGGGTTTTGCCATTGCGGGTGTGTTTTTTGCCCATTGCGGGTCGCACCCCTCCCCGGTAGGTGAAACCGGGGAGGGGGCGGCACGGGTCGCACTTTGGGGATAATTTTCAGACCACGACCCGCAATGGCCGCAATGGGAACCAACCTCTATGAGTTGCACGCCTAGACCGGACCGCCGAAACGACCGGACCGCCGAAACGGCGCTTAACAGGGGCGCCGGCACGTTATAACCGAAAACAGCTACCACCCTACCACCCCACACCGACAAAACACGCCAGCGCCCACCGCTCGCGCGACATGGGGCTGTGCAATCGACCATCCGCGCCGACCTTGGCGCACCTATGAAAAGGAAACGAAAATGGCAAACCTACTTTTTGGCCAGCCCGGTGGCGCCGGCACTGGCTCAATCTCCGCTCCGGGCGGCCCGAACTTTTCGCAGGTCGGACAGACCCCCGTCGTGGTCGCGCCGTCGCCGGCGCCGATCGACCCGAATGGCCTCGCCGTTAACTTGAACGACCCGCGCGTCAATCCGGTATCTTTTCCGGCAACTCTTGGCGCAGCCGAACCCCTGCCGAGCTTCGCCGTGCAATTCAAAGCGACGGTCGCCGATGGGCAAACGACCTTCACCCTGCCGAGCGCGCCGACCTCGCCGTCGAGCGTCTTCGTTGGATATGGAAATCACCGCGGCGGCATGATTTGGCGCGACGTGAGTTCGGGGTATTTCACGGTCGCCGGCAATGTCTTGACGTGGGAAGGTCCGGCGCTTTGGGCGGGCGACAACTTTATCATCTCTTTTTCGTGAGGCCGCGCCATGAACGCCACACTTAAAAACTTCCCACCGGAAGCGTTGAAGCATTTCACGTTCGCCGCCGAAGCGCGCGCCACGGCGCTTGAGATCGCGAACGAAACCGCCGCGATCGGCGAGAAGGCCGCGCCGATATTCGAGAAAGTTCTTCGCGCCGCAGACGCCACACATGGGCGTGACCTGCGCAAGCTGCTCGACATGCCGCGCCCGCGCATTGACGTTGACGAATTCGAATATTTGAGCCGGCGACGATGAACGGCGTCGAGCTAAACGTTCGGCTGGACGTCGATCAATTCGTGGAGCGCATGGAAGGCTCGGCGCGTGAAGTCGTGAATGGGTTGCGCCGTGCCGTCGATCGCACGGCGCGCGCTGCTCGAAAGGACGCAATCAAGACGATGAGCGCCGACATCGGCCGCCCCGTGGGCGATTTCCGCGACGCCGTTCCGTCCGTGAAGGGCTCGACGCAGGCGAACATATCGGCAAGCTGGACCATAAAGAAGAAGAAGCTCGGCATATTGCCAACAGGCGTCTTTGTGCCCGGCATGTCGTGGAACCGCGGCGCGTTCACTGGCTCAAGTTTCCGCGCGACGGGTGGCGGCTCGTCTTCGCTCAATATCCCGAAGGCGTTCGTCATGAAGGCCAACGGCGGACAAGTTCTCATGGTCCGAACCGGGCCGGGCAAGCGAGACTTTAAAGCCGTCTACGCGGAAATGCCCGTGACCGCGATGCGCCAAGGCGACGCCGCGCCGCGTCGGGTTTGGACGATGACGGCAAACCGAGAGCTATCGGCCAACGTGTCGCGCGAGGTGCAAGCCGCGCTTGACGGCGCCGTTGGGGCCAACCCGGCGACGGTCGGCGAGTAAGGCGTGTGGACTTCGCCCGATCCTATGGGGCTATTCCAACCTGTTGATATATCTCGATAAATCAGGGGTGCGCTGCCGCCCCTGCATCCTTGATTTTTGTCAACGGGTCCTTCCAGCGACCACCCGAAACGCCTTGCGGCGCGCTGCCCGCGCCTTTTTCATTGAAAACGCTCGCTTTTTTGCCAATGGCAACCGAGCCCGGGCGTCACGTGACACGCAAAAACCCCCAATGGGCAGGCGCTCGCCAAAAATCGAGGTTCCGAATGAGCGAACGGCTCAACATTACAACTCTCGCCGAGATGGCGAACCTATCAAGAGACCGCGCTCGCGACGTTTTGAAGATGGCCGGTATCAAGCGCGACACCTATCGCTTGTATGACGCCGAGCAGGCGATGAAAGCGCTCACCGCCTTTACAGATTCCAACATGGCGAGCGGCAACCATCTTGCCGGCCGCGGTTCGGATTATTCGGGCTCCGGAATCGAAGCGCTCGCCGCCGCGCGCGCCAGTGCTGAAATCGCCAGGGCTCGCAAGATCGAACTCGAAGTCGCGCAAAAGGAAGGCCGGCTTGTCACCAAACAAGCCGTCGTTTCCGCCGCTACCGACTTTGCAAGTTTAATGCGAAACGGTTTGCTCGGACTCGGCTCGCGCATATCAACAAAATGCGTCGGACGTTCCGCGGATGAAATCTCGACAATCATCGAAGACCGGATAGCCGACGCGCTCACCGATCTTGCCGACGTCGACAACTATCTGTTGAGCGAGGCCACGCCATGAACAACGCGGCGGCCGTTCTCTTCCCGATGCTTGAGGCACTACGGCCGCCTAAGCGAATGCTCCCGAGTGCGTGGGCGGAAGAGAATCTAAACCTACCGCGTGAGTTCGAACGCCCGCGCCGGTAAGCTCCGATTAACCACCGCGCAAAAAGGAATGTGCGACGCAGCGGCCGAACCGGCAACGCGCGAGCTTGTGCTTATGACATCCGCGCAAGTCGGCAAGACGACCGCGCTTCACGCCATTCTCGGATGGGCCGTGTGCGGGGAGGGCGGGCCGATCATGGTCATTCGTCCCGACGAAAACGACGTTTCCGCTTATACGCGCGAAACCTTGGACCCGCTGATTGCGGCGAGCGCAGCGCTTCGCAACATTATCGGCGCAACGGATAACAAAAACCTCAAAACCTATGCCGGCGGAAGCATAGCGCTCGAACTCGTCATTCAAGGCCAGTGCGCTCGCCGGCAAGTCGATCCGCGTCGCGCTCTTCGACGAATTGGACAGAGCAACGCCCGTCGTGTCTTCCGGCGAGGGCAGGCCCGAAGACCTTGTTCGGCGCCGCCTGCACACTTTCCGCAAATCGCTTTTACTGCTCGCGTCGACGCCAACGTTCGCCCAAACCTCGCGCATCGCCGCCAACTATGAGCGAGGCGACAAGCGCCTGCTTTTCATTCGCTGCAAACATTGCGGAGAATGGGAACCCATAAGCGAGTCGCGCCTTCAGTTCGAACCTGGAAAGCCCGAAGACGCGCGCCTATCCTGTCCACATTGCGGCGCGCTCGCCGATAAATCCGAGCGCCTGCGCATGGTCGAAAGCGGCGAATGGCGCCCCAGGAAAAAGGGCGAGCCGGGCGTCGTCAGCATGCACATAAACGAACTCGCAAGCGAGTTTTCGTCACTTGCGAAAGTTGCCGCTCAAGTAGACGACGCGAAGAGTCTTGAAGAGCGAAAGTCTGTCGCCAACCTCGTTTGGGGCCTTCCATTCGAAGCGAGTTCCGAAGTTGAAAACGACGCGGGCGAATTGGCTTCCCGCGCCGAGCCGATCGCGTCGCCATACCCCAAGGCGATCGAGCACATAACTTGCGGAGTCGACGTTCAAGGCAACCGCCTCGAAGTCATGTTTCTCGGAACGGCGGCGAATAACGAGCGATGGATTCTTGATCGTGTTGTCTTGCCCGGCGACACGTCCGGCGATGCGCCGTGGCGCGCTTTAGGCGACGTTATCGGAACAACCTTCAAACTTGAAGACAAGCGCGAACTTCCCATAAGCGCCACCTTTTGCGACGCGGGATTCAACACCGAAGTGGTGGCGAGATTTTGCGCCAGCCAGCGCGCGAGGCAACGGCGCATATGGCCGACGTTTGGGCGCGCCGGATGGGACAAGGTTGCTGTCAAGGAAGGCGCGAAGGTTCGCGGATTGATGCGCGGCCTTGTGATCGGCGTGGACAACTTGAAACTCAACATCATGAAGGCGCTCACGATCCGCGACGGCGGCGCCAATGCGATTCATCTTCCCGCGCATCTCGACGCCGAATTTTTCGACCAACTCGCAAGTGAGCGCCTGACGGTTCGCTATGTCAAAGGTTACGCGCGGACACATTGGGAAAAAGACCCGGCGACTCGCAATGAGGCGCTCGACATTCTGGTTCTTGCAACCGCCGCAAGTGGGCTCGTCAAGGGATGCGCGGCGCCGGTCGACAAGCAAAAGAGAACAAGCCGTCGCTTGCCGATCGCTTCGCAAAACTCAATCAACAAGCAGCTTAACAAGAGGTAAACAATGACCATCAACGCCAATGAAATCCTTGTCGCCGAGCGCGCCCGCATTGCCGCCATCGTCGAGAGTCCCGAAGGAAAAAGACACCCCAAGAGCGCGCTGAAGCTGGCGCTCTACAGCGGCATGTCCGCCGACATGGCGAAGGATATGTTGAAAGATTTGCCCGTCGAAAGCGTGTTCGTCGAAGCTATGGACCGCGAAGGCGCCACCGGCCTCACTTCGCCGCTCGGCGGCGTCGCGCCGGGCTCGCCAAAAGAGGCGCGCCTCGCAGAGTTGCGGCAGGCCGGCGCGGCAAACAATTACGCTCGCGGATATATCACCGCCGAGCAGGCGGCCGCGCGTGGGCTCAAAATTAAGGCGCGATAAATGATGACCGAAACAAGCAAACCCAAGGGCCGCGCCAGGGCCGCACGAGCAGCCTTGCCGGCGCCCGCCGCTACCATCCCACCATCAACAGCAATCGTCGCGCCCACGGGGCCGCTCTCCGGTTCCTTCACGCCTCAAATCAGCGCCAACCACCACGGCGGACCGGGCGGCGTTCCGGCGCCCGGCGGTTTCCAGAATGCAACCAACGGCTCGGACCAGCGCCTCGCATGGGCAAGGTCAAACATCGGAGTCGGCGCGTTCGGCTGGAATAGTGGCGGCGGCGTTTTCTACAGCCAAAACGGGGGTCGCGTCGCGCGTGACGCCGCCGTCGCGTCGACCGTCAGCAATGAACTCGCGACAAGCAATCCGCTCATTGCGACGCTGTTGCTCAATCTGACGACGCAAGCCATCGGCACAGGCTTAACACTGTCGAGCAAGCCTGACGCCGCCGAGCTTGGCATATCGCCCGAAGAGGCGCGCCTCCTATCGCACGCGATCGAAACGCGTTGGGCGCGTTGGGCAAGTAACCCCCGCGAGGTTGATTTCGCCGGGCGTTTCGACTTGCATCAAATGGCGAGTTGCACCTTTCGCCATGCGCTCTTGAACGGCGAGGCCCTGGCCGCGCTTGAGTGGCGCAAGTTTCGAGACTCCGAAACGTTTACGAAAGTGAACGTGCTCGAACTCGATGCAACTCGATCGCAGCGTCACGCGGACCGAGCAAGGCGTAAACGTTTATCAAGGCGTGGGCTTCGATCAGGCGGGACGCGTTGTCGGATATATGGTGCGAAACGTCGCGCTCGGCTCTTTCGCGCCAGCGCCGTTTGCGAAATATATTCCCGCGTTCACGAGTTGGGGCCGCCCGAAGGTCTTGCACATTATCGGCGATTTTGTGGACCCGCGGCAAATCCACGGGTTGTCGCCGCTTGTCGGCGGCCTGACGCCTGCGCATGAATCCGAGACGCTTGGCGAGTTCGCGCTTGGTAAAGCGATGCTCGAAAATCAGTTCGCGATCACAGTTGAAAGCGCGTTGCCAACTCGCGTCGCGCTCGACGGGCTTCAGGTGAACGAACACGCGGGCAACACGGATACCTGGCTATCCGAGAGGGAAGAAATTTACGGCAAAGCCAGGATCACGCCCCAAGTTGGAACGATAAACCATCTCGCGCCCGGCGATGCGTTGAAATTCCATAGGAGCGAAACTCCGAACAACACTTTCGACGCGTTCAATAAATCGCTCGTTCGCAAGGCCGCGAAGGCGGCGGGCTCGGCGGTTGAAGATTTGTCCGGCGACTATAGCCAAACGAGCTTCAGCGCGTCTCGGCTCGCGACGGCGCTTCCTCATGAAATCAACTTGCGTCGCCGTAAGGATATCGTCGAACGGTTTTACAAAGCGGTTTTCGAGGCGTTCTTAGAAGAGCAAATCGAGCGCGGACTTATCGAAATTCCGGCCGGCGCCAAGAGCTTCTATGAGGCGAAGGCCGCATACTGCAACGCGAAGTTTTTGGGCAAGGGCGTTGTCTCGCCCGATCCCAAGAAAACCACCGAATGGCAGCTTCTAAAGCTCGAAAACGGACTCGCATCGTTCACAGAAATTCTCGCTGAAGACGGGAAGGATTTCTAGGCGCATGTCGCAACTCTAATTGAAG
This sequence comes from uncultured Alphaproteobacteria bacterium, assembly GCA_963699455.1. Taxonomy (GTDB): domain Bacteria; phylum Pseudomonadota; class Alphaproteobacteria; order Rhizobiales; family Beijerinckiaceae; genus Methylocystis. The sequence goes on from CAVOTY010000006.1 coordinate 686,688, forward strand.
AGCGCGCCGTATTGGCGAAGTTCGGCCTCGATCATCCGTTCTTCCCTGGCGCCACGACCACGCAAACCAAAGACGAAAACATCGCCGAGCAAAAACCGACGCCTGCGCAAAAGCCCGCGCGGCAACGGCAGGCGCGCGCCGCACTTTCGCGACTGGAACCTTACATCGCGCCAGCACAACGCGATCAAGATTGGGAAGCTTTGGCCTAGTGGAGGCGCAATGCGCAAACATGAAAACTTAGATCACCTGTTTGACGGAGCGCGAGAGATAATCTCTCGCGCCGACGCGAAGGCGCGGGGGTTGAAGCGCTACTTCACGGGAAATCCGTGCAAGCGGGGACATGTTGCGGAGCGACGGGTTAGCGGCCAAATTTGCATAGATTGTGCAAAGGTGGCCTCCGCAAAACACTACGGCGAAAACAGCGACAAGGTGAAGAAGTCTCAAGCCAAATATTACGCTGAAAACGCCGACAAAGTGAAGGCGCGCGCGGCGTATTATCGCGCCGAACACCTAGACGAGGCGAAAGCCTACAGAGCGCGATACTACGCCGAAACCGCCGACAAGGCGAAGGCAAGTAATGCGCGTTGGTGCGCCGAAAATGTTGACAAGTCGGAGGCATACAAGGCGCGCTGGCTCGCCGAAAACCCGGGTTACTCTCGCGCGGCCTGCCTCCTCCGTCGCGCTCGCAAGCGCGGCGTCATCTCCACTCAAGACGCCAACCTAATCAACGGCGAAATCCGCGTCTATGGGGGCTGGTGCTACTACTGCGGCGAGACGCTTTTGCATGGCGAAGCGCACGCGGATCACGTCGTTCCGCTGGCGCAAGGCGGACCGCACGCCGCGATCAATCTCGTATGCTCATGCGTCAAATGCAACCTTCGCAAATCAGACAAAACGCCGTCGCAATGGCGCGATCTTCCAACCGAAAACGCCGAGCGCGCCATCGCCCGTGAAGAGCAAGTTCACGAATGGGTTTGGGCGCACATACTAGGATAACTCAATGACGCAACAATTCAATCGACAACCGTTGCAACAGGGTTGCTTCCCGCAACAGTCTGGCCCGCCCACTTCGATCGGCGCCGGCAACGAATGCGCCGTGCTTCCGCAACTCAAGGCGGCGTATTACGCATTGCTCGCGGGCAACCAAACCGCCCAAGTGCGAGACGGCGAGCGCTGGCAAACTTACGCGAAAGGCGACGCGAAATTCTTGCAACAGGAAATCCGCCGGCTCGAAATGATTTGCGAAAGCAACTCACGCGGCGGCCGGGCTATCCGCGCTGGCGGGCTCCGCAAGCCAGGCTACGGGCCTTACGGATACGGCGGCGGATACGGCGGCTATGGGGGCGCATATTAATGAGAACGCAACTCTTCGCCACGCCTGACCCGCGCCACGCCGACATGGCCGTTTTGCCCACCGGCGAGACGGTATCGAACGCCGTCGCAATTCGGCGCGGCTATGTGATCCACGCCGACGTCTCGCCGATCAGCGTGCCAGAACCCCTGCAATCGATCGTCGAGACGATGCGCGACCAATACGCCGCAACCATCGCCACGCTCGACGAAGCGACCGCGCGCCCGAAGGCGGCGGCGCGCACCGCCGAATTGCATACCGCGAACAGCCTGCCAGTGCATCGCGCCAAGGCGCTGCTCGCTTCACTTCCCACCGAACAAACCGAAACGAAGGAACGACCGACCATGACCACCAACATTGACGCCGAGAAGATCGTCACTCGCCGCGTTGAAATCCGCGTCGCCGCCTTATCCACCCGCGCCGCGCAAGGTGACGCACGCGCTCGCGCCGAAGCCAAGCGCCTTAACCAAGCTTTAAGTATCAAACAACGCTCGCCGCAGACGAGCATCATGGCCGCGCTCGCGACCGCCGGCGCCAATATCGAAGCCATTCGCAATATGCGCAGCGCCTAAACCCCAAGCAATCCAAAGGATAAAACAACATGCAAAAGTCTCTCAAGGTCCCGTTGAGTGGGAAGCTTCTCACTCACAAAGGTCTCGTCAAAGAGTTGGAATTGAAGGCACCGAAAGCGCGCGCGTTCGCAAAATTTGGAGAACCTTTCAAAGTTCGCCACGTCAAGGATTCTGTTGAAATCGACTACAGCAACAACTCAATGCTTAATTTCCTAGCGGATATGAGCGGCGTCGACATCATCCTTCTAGGCGACTTGGATGCGTCGGATTATCGGAACGTTCGCGACCAAGCGACCCCGTTGATTATGGGGCTCGCGGGAGACCACCCTACGCCAGCGTGAGAAAGGTAATGTCTCTTCTCGTTTGCGAGTTTCACATTTCACCTCGCGACGTTGAGAACATGAGAATCTCGCGCCTGCTATCCTGGCTCAAAATGTTGGGCGATTACAACAAAGAGAAGCACGCGTGAGCGTGCTTTCTTTTTGCAACGAAAGGCTTTGAAGCGTGGCGAACGACCCCACAATCACAGCGCGGATTCAAGCGGAAGATAAGGCCAGCGCCACACTTCGCGCCATCGCGCAACTATCTAAACAAGTTGCTAATGAACTCGACAAGGCGTCGACAAACAAGCTTGCAGGCTCATACGATCACGCGACGTCGGCGGCCCACAAACATCTTGCCGTCTTGCGAGAAATCGGCTCGGCGCTGAAGGGCGCCGCGACCGCCGGCGCGGCTTACGCCGCCTATAAATTCCCCCATGCCGCTGAAACCGCGATTGAGGGATACCGGCCGATTGAAAAAGAAGTGCTGGCGCTGAAGGCCGCGAAAAACCTAAGTGAAGATCAGGTTAACGCGATCTATAAGCAGCAAGGCGACCTAGCGCGCAAATATGGCGTGAAGCCTGAAGAAACGGTCGCCGCGCAAGGCGCGTTTATGAAGCGTGATTACTCGCCTGAAATCAGCATGGAGCTTGTCGAGCAATCGGCGAAACTCGCAATAGCGTTGGGAACCACGGCGGAAAACGCATCGAAGATTTTCGAAGGCGTCATATTCGGGACGGGCCAACATATCCGCACTGTCGCCGACGCGAAGGCCGTCACGACGCGCTTTGGTGACATGGCCGCGATCATGTCGAAGCATGGCGCGATGACCGATCACGACATCGAAGGATTGTGGAAATATGCCGCGGCGTCGACGACCACGGCGCGCGTTTCACCCGAGCAAACTGCCGCTATTGGCATGCTGCTCAAGCGTGAGAATATCGCAGGCGACGACGCCGGCAACATACTGAAGCAACTCGCCGCCCACATGCTGCGACCGACGAATGAGGGCCATGTTGCACTTCAGGCGGCCGGGCTCAAATATGCGGACTATCTCGACGCGAGCAAGCAACTCAACGCCAAGAATCTCAATTTGGCGCTTGAAGAGAACCTTGGAAAAAAGCTTTCCGAGGCGGCGACCGCGCGCATTCAAAAAGCTATAGACGGCGGCCTTATCGCGGACCGTCGCGCCCTGGCGAGGGCCGCTGTTGAAGCCTGGAATGATGAAGGCCCAAAGGACGTTGGCAAGGCAGGCCACAAACACGTAAGCGCCGCCGACCTGAAGCAAATCGCCAAGCAAGCACAAAAGGTTTTCGAACTCAAGCCAAGGCGAATTGCACGGCGACAAGCTGCTCGACGACATGATTTCGCACATGTCGAAACAACAGGCCATGGCGTTCTTTGGCGCGAAGCAGGGCTCTAAGCTCGCCGCCGTGATTATGAACCTTGAGACCGAACTGAAGAACGTCGACGACCTGAAGAACAGCGGCGGGACGATGGACCGTATTGCCGAAGGCCGCATGCAAGGCGTCGACGCGGCGCTCGCGCGAACCGAGGCGACTTACGAGGCGACCCGCAACGATTTTGTTCGCGCCAACACAGGCGTCATCTCGGCGTTGAGCGATCTTGCGACCAAGGCGACTGGCTACGCCGACGCGCTCGGCGACGGTGGTAAACAAATCCTCGCGCTCGGCGCCGGGTTGGCCGCGGCGCTTGGGAACATCGCGAGCCTTGGCCTGTCGGCGCTTATCGCCAAGCGGCTGCTTTCGGGCGGCGCGGCGGGCGCTGTTGCTGGCGCAACCACGGCTGAAGTCGCCGGCGGCGCCGCGACCATTGCGCCAGCGGCGGCGACGGGCGGGATAGCTGCAACGATCGCGGCGGCGGCGCCTGTCGCTGGCGTTGCTGTTGGCGTGGGCGCGGCGGCCGGCGCGATACCTTTCGCGTTGAAGCAGGCGCAAGAGGCGGGCTATCTCCCGAAGTCGAGCGAATTGGAACCGAAGGCGCTTCAAGGCGATAAGCCGTTCGAGCATCACGACGCGAATCTTAAGGATTGGTTCAAGCGGGCCGTTTTGGGAATAGCGCCGGAACTTCCCAAGGCCCAAGACTCTCTTGCGCGGATGCGCGACATGGGCGTGAAGGCGGACCTATCCGCGCTCGACGCGATCAAGGCCAAGGACGAAAAAAGCGTCGTGTTCAAGGCCGATACGAGCGCTCTCGACGCAGTAAGGGCGAGAGAGCAGCACATCGCCTTGAAGCCGGACACGGCCGCGCTCGACGCCTTGAAGGTGAAGGATCAAAGCGTTCGGTTGAAGCCGGATACATCCGCGCTCGACGCGATCAAGATCAGCGAAAAATCTTTCGCGATCAAAACCGAAGTAGCGCCGCAAGCCGCAAAACCCGCTATCGACAACATGCAGGAAGCTCTCAAAGCCGCCGCGGCGGCGGGCGCTAAGAACGCCGCGCCCGCGTTATCGCCAGACGTGCTCAAGTATTTCGGCCACCAAGAAATCAAAACCGACGTCGCCGTTCAAGGCGAAGTGAAGGGCGAGGCCAAAATATCGCAGTCGATTACCGTCACCGCCTCGCCGCTCCTGCTCGCCAAGCTCGAAGAGGCCCGTGAAGTTCGCTTGCCGCTTTCGGGAAAAGTCGGCGGAACAATGAGCGGCGGAAAAAGCGCGCCCGCCTCGCCGATCGGCGGCTCCGGATTCTCCGGTATCAACACAAAATTCGGAGGCTAGCCCATGTCCTTTATCAACTCGACAAACTGGCGCGCGGGAATGCAAACCGTCTCGGCGACGATCGACCAGACGTTCGGCGAAACCATCCTGCTTATCCCATGCGAGCGGCGCCCGAACGCGCAGGCGCGGCCCCAACGCGAGCACGCCGTCGAGCTATTGGGCGTCTTTGGTTGGCGCTCGGAAATGGCGCTTCGCACTGGCAACATCGCGCAAAACAGAGGGGAGGGCGGCGGGCTTGTGGAGACCAGGAAGCCCGTCGTTTCGTTCTCTCATGCGGCGCTCCCTTGGGCGCTCGCGCACGGCGATAGGGTCGAAAGATGCTGTGACGGCGAGCTTTTCGAAGTGACGAAAATCGAGCCGGACGGCGTGTCGCGTGTTTGTTGTCATCTTGTTCAACTTGGAAGGTCCGAACAATGAGCTTAATTTTGGCGCCGCGGTTCCAACACCGCCCGCGCGTCTCGCCGTCGAGCCTGCCGCGCGTCGCGCCGATCCTGCCGGAACCGCCACCGCCTTCGCCTGTCTCGGCGGACGTGGCGAACGTCGCGCCCTTCGTCGACGCGCCGTTGAACACATTCGACCCGCCGGCGCCGCGCGGGAAGATTTTTGCGCATGTCGTCGAGCCTGTCGAGCCGCCGCCGGTGGATACAGCGCCGACACAGGCAACGGCGCATCGTTCTCGCCGATCGCGCGCCCTGGAATTGCTCGCGGGCGGCGCGGGCTGTGCGAAGGCTCGCGCGAAGACTATCGCCGGCGCGGTTGTCGCCGTGGCGCTGCTCTTCGCCGTGCATGCCTATGACCGAAGCTCGACATTCGAGCCCACCGCGACCGTCGAGCCCATTGGGCTGGCCACGGCCGTCGTCGAGCCGGCGCCGATCATGACGCAAGAGCAACCGGCGGCGCCGACGACGGCCGGCGAGCTTCCCCATTTCGCGGCGCTCGAACCCGCCGACGCAATCCCGTTGCCGCCACGGCGGCCAACCATGATTAAAGTTTCCCCGGCGCATCCGTTGAAGCGTGCAGTTCAAGCGCGGAAATAAGCTCGCCCGCCGAGCGCCGGGGCGTCATGTCCGGCGGCGAGCATTGGACACAGACTTGGGCCGCTTCCTGCGAAGGAGGCGGCCCTTTTTTCGTTTTGATGCACCGTGACAGCACTGTCACCGGAGCGGTGACACTCGACGCCGAGCGCTCTTTGTATGAATAGAACATTAAAATATAACAGCCGCGAGCGGCAGTATTTTTGAACTTGACGAAGTAAGGAAAGCATGAGAGTCATTTAAACGAAGCGGCCACCGCCTCCCCGGCAAGGGAGACGATGGCCTAACATCCTCGAACCATCGGAAGTGGCTCGAAAATGCTAAATTCTTATACCCGGATTCCGGGCAAAAATCCACATAGACCAGGCTTCAGAGCGCTAAAAGAACGCTGGCTTATTGCCGCTTCGTCCGCTCGCATTCCCGCAAACGCCGTGCGCTTGGCCGTGATCCTCGCCAAGCATTTCAACGCAGCGACGCGCGCCTGTTTCCCCTCAATCCCAACACTCGCCAAGGTGCTGGCGCTATGCGAGCGCACCATTCAAAGGCTGCTAGAGGCGCTCGCAAGAGCCGGTTTGATTCGCGTCGGCAAAGGCGGCGGCCGATGCGCCAGCACTTACGAGATGCTTGTCGCCGATGGGCAGGCGCTCGCCGAAGAGGCGGACATCTCGACGCTCGCGACGGGCTCGACGCGCTCGACGACCGCGAGTAATTCCCCTGACGCGCCGCCGTCGAGCCCGTCGCGCCCTTCGCCGCGTATATGGGCGGGCCTCAACTCGCCGCTATGGCGCAAGCTCGCGCCGGCCTATCGGGCTGCTACCGGCCGCAACCCGCCGCTCGACGCGCGCGGCGGATGGTTCTTTTCGCCGGCCGAAACCTAATCCCACAACCTGAATTGGTCGCGCGCCTGCGTCAACAGTCGCGCGACCTATGTCTTGCCGGCGAGGCCCCTCACCGGCGCGAGCGACGATTGATCTTGCTGGACGATCGGCGCTCAGGACACAAGAGGCTTGCTTAAGGCTGGCATGGGCAAGGTCGAAGGGGGAGCGGGTGCACGGGTCGTGGAGCACGCCGCTCTTGAGCGCACGACCAAGCAACTCAACAGGCGGGGGCGCGTTGCCGAATTCTTGGCGGGCGCCTGTTCCCGGGCGATCACCATCGCAAAATCGATGATCTTTTTCCGCGCAGCCGCGTCCTTGATACCCATGAATAGTCTTAGCAGACGGAGAGCTCCATTCAGGGATTGCGGATGTTCATGGCATTCCTCGCCACCAGAAGCCCGCTCCGTCGAGAGCCCTTCGAAAAAGAACGCTGGCGGCGATTGCAGGATTTTTGACAGCTTCAGCAAGCTGGCGGCGCCGACGCGACGGGAGCCGGCCTCGTGGGCTTCCATTTGTTGCACCGCAACGCCGAGCGCCGCGCTCAATTGCTCCGCAGTCATTCCAAGCGCCTCTCGCCTGGCGCGGATACGGTCACCGACATGCGCATCAATATTCGTGGATGTCGACATGAGCTTTCTCCGTCCTTTGATATTCACGGTGGGATTTATATTCGTCGATTTTGGTAAATTTAAGATGTTAGTTTTACTACGTAATTCCGAACGGCGCTCGCTTGCTTTCTGTCGCCATATATATTTGTGCGCATCCTGCATGAAAGCTTGCGACTTTCTTCGAAATCACGGAACAAAACCCGCAGCGCACATCGCGCTTAACCCGACGACGAAGAGTAGAAGACAGGTCGCGGTCATTGGAACGCTCCTTTTGCACATGCCGAGACGACATGTGGAGTGTTAAAGCCGATAGGCAGCAATCAGGCTGTGCGAAGGCGCACGCGGTCCGCGTTGCCCTTGAAGAGCGCGTCAATGCTTCTTGTTGGCCGTGGCGATCGACGCTGCGAAATCAATGATTTTTTTGCGCGCGCCAGCATCCTCGATGCTCATGAATATCCGCGTCAGTTTGAGGTAGTCGCTCAACTCTTGCGTCGGCTCGTCAGCCCCCTTGCCTTCGGAAGTTTGGCGCGTCGAGAGCCCTTCAAAAAAGAACGGTGGCGACGTCTGCAGAATTTGCGAGAGCTTCAGCAAGCTTGTGGCGCCGACGCGGCGGGAGCCTTCTTCATATTCTTGCAATTGTGCAACCGTGACGCCGAGCGCTTGACTGAGTTGCTGGACGGTCATGCCTCGCGTCTCTCGCGCAATGCGGATGCGGCCACCGACATGCATGTCGATGGGAGTCGTGGATTTTGACATGGCGGATTCTCCAACCCCACGCCTAACCATCGGCGCAATCGGTAAACGGGGACACTCTTGAGCATCGAATCCATTTCGACAAATCTATAATGTCACAGTAAGGATTTTATTAAAATGCAAACAAATTCTTAACGTAAATTTGGCAGAATTAATATTAGTGGTTATCGCATAGTCCGACTCACTTAACCACGGTTATTTATAGTTTATGCCTTGGGAGTCCAAACCCTGGAATTTATGTTTAAAATTGGCTTTATTCACATCCGACGTTAGTCTTTTTACACACTTCGCGAAGGCGTTCGACCTCATTTTCAAGATCGGAAAGCTTGATGACCGTTGCTTCCGCAAACGCATTCAGAACGCGAATTTGCTGCTCCATCTCGGAGTGTCGCCGCTCCCCTTCGGCCAACAACTCCAAGACATACTGGTCATATATGCAGCGCCAATTTTCCGTCAATTCAATCTCCCGCGAACTGCGTAAATCCATGACATTGCGTCACTTTTTTAGGCGCGTGGCGACATTAGGCTGATTTGTGAGTCCGTCAAGGGAAGCTGTTGACCTTGACTGAGTTGGGGCGCTTCCAAGCGGCACGAAGCGAGACGGCAGCGTAACCGCGCGGTGTTGACAACCACTTAAATTCACGGACGAAAGTTGATGGTCTGCACAACATCAATTCAATGCCTGCATTTTGAGATTGATTGGAAATATTCCAAGGTTAATGGGCGTTTTCTCGGCCCGCTCTGTTGAACGACGCGCAGCCAACCTGGACGCCTAAAGTCGTCGCCCGTCATGCGGAGGGCCGCGCACCCGATACAAGCGCGCCGTCGGCTCGCTTGAAGGCCGCGCGGCTCCATTTGAACTCGGTTTGGCAGAGAAATGCGCCTGCCTAAAGCGTGACGCGCTCGACGCGATCAGGGCGAAACGCGCGTTAGCGCGTTCCGCATATCCGGGCGCCTTCCATGGTCCGTGTGCATGCGGCTGGCTTGGGAGCGGGCGAAGGGAGAAAGGGCGCCCGGGTTGTGGAGCGGGCCAGTGATCGCCGACTTGATCGATTATCGCTGATGTTGGTTGACAGCTTGATGGTTTATCTGCAACCAAAGGTTGTCCTTTTCGGTTTCGAGCGAGCGCATTTGGTGCATGGGAGCGCCAAAAGCGCATTCAAGGGAGAACCTTCATGAGCGTTTTGGATAGGCGCGTGGCGCCAGCGGCTCATCGAGTAGCATTTATGTCTTATTCTGGTAATTTAAAATGGTTCTTTATAGTTTTTCTCGTACTTTTGATCGTTGTATATAAACAAATGTCAATTTATATGAACGAAGAATTTTCTATATTTACTATGTATCAGCCATTGTTTCTAATATTCAGTTTTCAGAGTTTAGTTGCAGAGGCATTCGGAATTAGATTAAACAAAAATGGAATTTCAGCGCCAAGGCAGTTGGCAGAAGATTACAATTGGTTGGTATTTTGGCGCGAAACGTTTCGATGGGAAGATATAGAACGAATTAACTCCCTCTCAGGGGGGAAAGTTCGAATGATAACAACTGTAGGTCGTATAGATATACGTTTAAAAAATCGAGATGAAAAGTTCGAGTTCTTTAGGGCCGCCAAAAAGCTGAAGCCTTCGCTTAAAATTGGTCGCGGAACCTAAAAATCGCGCGATCCGGCTTATCGTCTTATTTTATGGTGCAGTTTCCAGTTTATCGCCAGCAAAATGGAGACGAGAATGTCAATGCAATCAACAGCTTCAAATGAAATTGTGCTTTCTCGCGGCTCCAGAAATAAGCGGAGAAACAACGGCACGTTGACGCGCGCGACCCTACGCGAAGCCATCTACACTTGCTGTGTGGGATTGTCGCGCGCGGAGGCGGGCAGAATTCTAGAGGAGGTTTTCGATGAGATGGTTGAGGCGGTTGAACGGGGTGAGCCTGTGAAACTGCGCTCTTTCGGCAGTTTCGTGATTCGTGCGAAGGGCGCCCGCCCTGGCCGCAATCCCAAAACGGGCGACGAAGCACCAATCGCCCCCCGCAAGGTTTTAGTCTTCAAAGCGTCGCCCATGCTTTTGGCCGTCATGAATGGCGCGCCCATTCCCGATGAAGCAGAATGATTGCGCCGAGAGCGATTGACGTTTTGTCGCGGCACCTGCTTAAGCCAGCAGCCGCGCCTATGATGTAATCAAGGCGCCCGAATTGAGTTTGCAACCCCGTCGAGTGCGAGGGACCAACCGACTTCAAGGCTTTCGAGCGCGCCGTCGGCTCGCCTGAAGGCCGTGCGTCGCCATTTGAGGATTGTGGGGTTAGGAGGCTTTAGCATTTTCTGTCAATTCTGTAGGCGAGGCATCGCCGACGCTGGCGTTGGTCTTTTGCGGTGCCGATCGACGCAATACCAGCACGCAGCAAATGCGCGCACCCCGCCGCTGCCCTCGCTCGCAAGTCCGTTTAGACGTTGCGGCGTTTGCGCCGTAACACCTTCGGATTGACCGATGCGAACTTGGCTGAGAGACTTGCTGAACTTGGCGTTCAAGATTCTGAGCGCAAGCTGAACTATAAGATCAGCCGAGGCGGATCACCGCCGCGTTTCTGATCCAATGCCTTGGTGCAACTGGATGCAAAACCGTTCATATCGAGGCGGGCTCACCATAGGACGTGTCCTATGAGCCTTTGTTTGATCCTCTTGATGGCAACCTCTACATGCTTGGGTTCGATAATTGTTGCCGCTATCGTTTTAAGAGAGCCGGTAAGGCAAAGTAATGAACCTACAAAAGGTAGCGCCGCGTCTGAGCGCCACGAGCCGGAAGCTGATCAAAAAAGTTCGTTGGTGATCCGGCCACCACCAAGTGCAACACCACAATTAATGCCACCTAACAACGAACGTGACGAACCCATGAATCTCCGATGGACCAACGATCCCGGGATTTTTTGGGCTACCGTTGCCGGGGTAGTCGCCGTCATTGCTTACACGTCCGTCTCTGCTTGGCAGGCTTCCCTTATGCGGAAACAATTAGATGAGATGCAAGCCGAGCGAAGGCCGTGGCTCCGAGAGAAAATAACCAGAGTTGGCGACTTCAATATTTCCGATCAAAGAGTGAGCTTTGACGTCTCAGCAGAAGTAGTAAATATCGGGAAATCTCCTGCATATAGCATCGGAATTGCTATTGATATTCTCCCAATGGACAATTTCAGTCCAGAAAAATCTGAGTTGCTCAAAGGACAGTTATTCCAATGCTCTGTTGCGGAAGCGTGGAGCCGAGGGGATACTCATGCCAGCATGACTATATTCCCTGATGATTTCTCACCTCTTATCTATGATATGCCTATTAATAAAGTTATGCCAACAGAAAAATTCGTTATTAAAACTCGCCCTGATAATGGAATTGTTGTAATGCCTGTAGTCGTTGGGTGTATCTCATACAAAGTCCAAGCCGATGGACCCTATCACCACACCATGTTTGCTTACGACATCAGAAAAGCTCTACCAAACAACCAATTTGGCTTTATCGAAACTTTCCCGCTCCATCTTGATGGCGCAGGGGTCCGCATCAAAAGAAGTACCTTAGCTAAGAACACCGCCACTTGATAGGAACCGGGCGGCCGTTGTTCGTCGGAATGGCGGTTCGTCGATCGTTCCGCCAACGTCAAGTTTATTTGCCGATACGGCTCTCCGCGCAGCAATACGCCGCCCAACTATCCATCAATTCCCGTCTTTTAGCGAGTAAATCGCCGCGGCGATAGGCCGCTTCGACCTTGTTCGCCACTGCATGCGCGAGCGCCATCTCGGCGACCTCGCCCGGAAAATCCGTCGTCTCCGATACCCAATCCCTGAAGGTGCTACGGAAGCCGTGGCCGGTAAGGTCGCGCCGGCCCATGCGCCTTAGCAGCATCAGGAAGGTCATATTCGAGACCGGCTTGCCGGGACGATCACCGGGCCAGATAAAGGAGTCGGCGCCGCGCCGGAAGTCGGCGGCGGCCTTCAGCACCTCAAGAGCGCGATCGGACAGCGGGACGACGTGGGGTTTGCTGGCTTTCATCCTGGCGCCCGGAATGCTCCATAGGCGCGAAACAAAATCGACCTCTTGCCATTCCGCACCCAAGACCTCGGACGTGCGGCAAGCCGTCAAGATCGCGAACTCGAACGCCAGCGCGCCGACACCGGCCCTCTCGCGCAAGAGCTTCAGGAACATGGGAAGCTCGGCATAGGGCAGGGCGGGGTGATGCTTGACGGCGCGGACCTTCCCCTGCTCGACGAAGGCATATTGAAGCGCGCCGCGCCATGCGGCAGGGTTGTCGCCGCTCCGATAATCGTGAGCCCTGGCGAAGTTCAAGACGGCCTCGACGTGGCGGCGGACCCTCGACGCCGTTTCCGGCTTCTCATTCCAGATGGGGCGCAGCAGGCCCACGATCATCGGCTTGTCGATCTTGTCGACCGCGACGGCGCCGAACGCCTTGGCCGCGTAATTCTCAAGGGAGTGGCGCCAGATATAAAGCGTCTTGGCGGATTTCCACCCGGCCTTGTGGGCTTGGATATATTCGACCGCGACATCGGCAAAGGTCTTGCCAGCGGGTGATTCGGGTGGGGCCGCGACGTCGGCAAGCGGTGGGGCCGCGCGCTTATGCGCGAGAGGATCGACACCCGCCGCGCGCTGGTCTCGGCATTCTTGAGCCCTCTTGCGAGCATCGGCGAGGCTTATCGTTGGGTATGGACCAAGGCCGAGCATCGTCAGCTTTGGGCCGGTCTTATATCTATAGAGCCACGCGCGCGCGCCGCTCGGCTTCACTTGGATATAAAGGCCGTCGCCGTCCGCATGCCGCCCTGGCCCGAGCCGCTCAAGGCCCTTCACTGTTAGTTTCGCCATTTCGCTGGCCTCACCCGCGCCCACGCCGTTTTTCGATGTGGCCCCACCCTAGGCCCCACCCATGGCGCTGGCAACAGGTGCAAATCGCTGGAAACCCTTGCACAGGAATGAACACTTCATAAGGTTGAGATGATAGCAAAAACAGGCGCTTAAGGGCCGCTTTTGAAGAGTTTTGCTTATGTTTCAATGGGTTAGGTGGTGCCCCTGGCCGGAGTCGAACCAGCACTCCTTGCGGAACTCGATTTTGAGTCGAGCGCGTCTACCAATTCCGCCACAGGGGCGCGGGCCGGCGTGATTCCGGCGCGCGGCGCGGATATTAGCTTTGAAAAAGCCCCCGTCAACCCATCGTCAACGTCAACTCGTCATTATCCTCTCGCGCGTCGCCCTATCCTTGGGACGGGGCCGGTGCTAACGGTGGATCATGTTCAAAAAACTCTATGACTGGACCATGCGGCTTTCGGCGAGCCCTCGCGCCCCGTGGGCGCTGGGCGCCATCGCCTTCGCGGAAAGCTCGTTCTTTCCGGTGCCGCCCGACACGATTCTGGTGCCGATGTCGCTGGCCGAGCCCAAGAAGGCCTGGCGCTACGCCGCCATTTGCACGGTCTGCTCGGTGCTCGGCGGGGCGCTCGGCTATGCGCTCGGCGCGCTGTTCTACGACACCGTCGGCCAATGGCTGATCCATCTTTACGGCTATGAGTCGAAGATGGACGCGATGCGCGAGTTCTACGCCAAATGGGGCGCGATCTTCATCCTGGTCAAGGGGCTGACGCCCATTCCGTTCAAGCTCGTGACCATCTTTTCCGGGCTGTTCGGCTATAATTTCCCGCTGTTCATGCTGCTGGCGACCATTACCCGCGGCGCGCGCTTCTTTTTGCTCGCCGCCGCGCTCAATCACTTCGGCGATCCCATCCGCGAGAAGCTGGAGAGCCATTTCGGCCTGTTCATGGGCTCGCTCGCGGCGGTCGTGGTCGGCGGCTTCGTGGTCGCCGTGAAACTGTTTTGACGCGGCTGGCGGCGATCGCGCGGAACAATCCCGCGCGGGCGATTGCGTTGCTCGTGCTGCTCGTCGCGACGGCAACCATCGCCGGCGCCTGGACGCTGGAGTCCATGGGCTACATCCCCTGCGAACTCTGCCTGCTCGGGCGCATTCCCTATTACGTGGGCATGCCGCTCGCCGCGCTCACGGCGCTCACCGCGCAGTGGGGCAGGGCGGGTCTGGCGCGGCTCGGCCTCGCCTTGCTGACGCTGACGTTTTTGGCCGGGGCGGGGATCGCCGTCTATCACTCCGGCGTCGAGTTCCACCTCTGGCCCGGCCCGACCGAATGCTCCGGCGCGCTCACCGGCGTTCTGGCGCCCGACGATTTCCTCGCGCAATTGAAGCGGGTCAAACCGGTGCGCTGCGACGAACCGGCGCTGCTGGTCTTTCGCCTCAGCCTCGCGACATGGAGCGCGCTGATTTCGCTGGGGCTGGCGGGACTGGCGGGGTGGGGTTTTTCGCGCGCGGGAGGCGACTCCCGCAATCTCGCGGAAAGCGCGCTCGATATCGTCGGCTCGATAACCGATTGGTTTCGCGGCTAATCCACCGCCAGCCGCGCCCGTGCCCGCAGCTTCTCCGTCTCGCTCTTGAGCTGCCCGCAGGCCGCCAGAATATCCCTGCCGCGCGGGGTGCGGACCGGGCTGGCGTAGCCGGCGTTGAACACGATGTCGGAAAAACGCTCGATCGTCTCCCACGCCGAGCATTCGTAGGGCGCGCCGGGCCAGGGGTTGAACGGAATCAGATTGATCTTGGCCGGCACGCCCTTCAGCAGCCGCACCAGCTCGCGCGCCTCGGCGGGGCTGTCGTTGACGCCCTTCAGCATCACATACTCAAACGTGATGCGCCGCGCGTTGGAGGCGCCGGGATAGTCGCGGCACGCCCGCAGCAGCTCCTTGATCGGATATTTCTTGTTGAGCGGCACCAGTTCGTCGCGCAGATCGTCGCGCACCGCGTGCAGGGAGATCGCCAGCATCGGCCCGCATTCCGCGCCGAGCCGCTCGATTTGCGGCACGACGCCGGAGGTCGATACGGTGATGCGGCGCTTCGAGACCGACAGCCCGTCGCCATCGGCCATCGCATCGACGGCGGCGGTCACGTTTTCGAGATTGTAGAGCGGCTCTCCCATGCCCATGAACACGATGTTCGACACCGCGCGCACGCCTTCGCCCGCCGGCACGAGCCCGTCGGTCGGCCGTTCAAGCCCCGGAAAATCCCCCAGCCTGCGCCGCGCCACGAGTATCTGGCCGACGATCTCTTGCGCGGTCAGATTACGGACCAGTTTTTGCGTGCCGGTGTGGCAAAAGCTGCAATTTAAGGTGCAGCCGACCTGCGAGGAGACGCACAGTGTGCCGCGGTCGCTCTCGGGAATATAGACGCACTCGATCTCGGCCGGCTTGTCGCTGTCGCGGGTCGGCGCGAGGCGCAGCAGCCATTTGCGCGTGCCGTCGCTCGAAACCCGCTCCTCGGCGATCTCCGGCAATTCCAGCGAAAAATCGCCGTCCAGCCGCTCGCGCATCGCCTTGGAGATGTTGAGCATCGACGCGAACTCGTCGGCCCCGCGGAAATAAATCCAGTGCCAAAGCTGCGAAACCCGCATCCGAACCTCGCGCTCGGGTAGCTCCAGCCGGCGCAAGGCCACCGCCAGCTCGGCGCGGGTGAGGCCGGCGAGCGAGGGCTTTGGGGCGGAGTCAACCGGCGCCGGCGGGAGCGGCGCTGTGGAAACGGACATTTGGACCTCGGGTTCGCGGGGGCCAGCACTATAACATGGAGAGGGAATTGCGGGCGACATTACATGCGCGAAAAGTGTTTGCTAAAAGGTAGGTCCCACTTCATGCCAGGCGACAAGTTCCTCCATTGATACGAGAGCGATCTTATCAGACATTTCGGCCGATTTGGACGCGTCTAGTGTAAAGCGAGACGTTGTTACCATATATCCCTTAAAGGCGCGAGTTTCTTCTATTACACCTTTAAATTGCTGCAAAGCCGGACGTCCGACAGGATTGTCGGAAGAATATCTTTTGCATTGCACGACAATTAATCCGTTTGGATGCCTTGCGAACCCATCATATCCATTGTCATTCGACCGCTTCGTAACAGCTGCTATCATCCCGCTGGATCGAAAAAAATGCATAACATGCCGTTCGAAGTCG
This sequence comes from uncultured Alphaproteobacteria bacterium, assembly GCA_963699455.1. Taxonomy (GTDB): domain Bacteria; phylum Pseudomonadota; class Alphaproteobacteria; order Rhizobiales; family Beijerinckiaceae; genus Methylocystis. The sequence goes on from CAVOTY010000006.1 coordinate 702,978, forward strand.
AACGGGTCCATGTTTAGCAAAGTCTCGCGCAGGGCGAGTGCTTCCGTTGGGGTCTCCGCTCGCACAGGTTCAATTGGTTTTCCTTGCTTTCCGCTTTCAACAGCCTCCTTAATGGTCTTCAATACTTCATCAGCGGTCAGAAACTCCGCGAGCGCCGCCATATAAGCAGCGGTGTCTTTCGAGCCAACAACTGCTTCGATCACCGAGGTGATTCCGGCGGAGCCGAGAAACACCAAGAGAATTACGGGAACGCCGATCCCGCCGCCGAAGGCCGCAAGGCCCGCGCCCTGACCCCCGATCAGCGGCACGGCGGCGAGAGTGACCGGGACGGAAATTTTGACGGCGAGTGGCAGATCTGAACTTTTGTATTTCTCGAAGGCTTCGACCAAAGTGCCAGCCAGCCTCTCGACAACCCGTCGCATGTTCATTGCGCCGTAAAGGTCTGATAGCTTCTGCCAAAATGTTCGCTCGGATTCGACGATCGAGCGGCAAGAAACCAACCACGCGACGATTTCAAAGCGTTCTATGTCGCTCGAAATGCCTGAAATGGCTTCCACAAAGAGTCCGACGGTCCACGATCTCACCCGATCTTCAATTGTCTTAAAATCCATTCGTCCGCTCGCAATCCGCAACGATTGAGCAAACAGTCTAATCGAGTATGAGGTTCACTTTCAAACGCTCCGATGGCCAACTCCGCTGTAAGGTTGCGACCACCGCTTTTAAATGTTTACTACCCGCCGTGGATAATTTAATAATTGCAATCCCTTATCACGCTGGGAACTGCGTCCCAGCGCAAATGACCGCGCAACGCGTTCACCGGTGACGGAACCCACCCCCGTGGAACCCTCCGCCACCGTGGAAGCCGCCGCCGTGGAAGCCGTGGAAGCCGCCGCCGAAACCCCGATGGCCCCAGCCGCCGAACCGACGGCCGCCGTAGCCGCCATAGTATCCGCCGCCGTAAACCGGATAGCCGTAGCCATAGTCGTAGGGATAACCATAGTCGTAATAGGGATAGCCGAGCGCGCCGCCGGCCAACGCGCCAAGCACGCCGCCGAAGATCGCCGCGCCGGGGTCGTAGCCATATCGGTAATGCCGATAGCGCCGGTAATGGCGATAGTGCCGGTAGTGCCGGTAATGGCGATAGTGATGATGGCGGTGATGGGGGCGATAATAGACCCGCCGCCAGTAATAGGCGGCGTTGTCGACCGGGGCTTGGGGGCTCACCGCCGACGCCGGAATCACCGCGACGGGACCCGCCGAAACCGGAGCGGGAACGGCGGTCGCCGCCGCCGCCACGCACAAAATACCCGCGAGGGCCGACCTGAAATCATAACGCATGACCGCTTCCTCTCCACGCGTGAAACTCCCTGGTTTTAACTGGATCACGCTTGCATGGGTTCCATGGGCGGCGCGAATATCATGGTATTCAACACCTTCAGACGCGCCCGCGGATTAAGCCGTCGCAAGCCCGGGCCGCCGCGCGGTTTCGCCACGCCTTCGCAATTTCACCAACTTGCGGCTGTACGCCACGCTTTAGGTTCCAATCCCTCGGTGTCCACGAATGCGCGCGGCTTCGCCCAAGATTCTCCTCGTCACCTTCGGATCGCTGGGCGATCTCTATCCCTTCATCGCGCTGGGCGAGGCGCTGCGGCGCGAGGGGTTCGCGGTCGTCGTCGCGACATCGCGAAGCTATCGCGACCTGATTGTCGCGCGGGGGCTTGGGTTTATCGCCATTCGTCCCGATATCGACGAGGCGATGGCGCGGCTCGGCATGGACATGGCCGAAATCGCCCGGCGCATGATCGCCGACGAGGGCTTCCTGTTCCAAAAACTGATCTTTCCCTATCTGCGCGAGGCCCACGATCAGCTTTACGCGGCGTGCGAGGGCGCCGTCGCGGTGGTCGCCCATTCCATCGCCTTCGCCGCCCACGCCGCGGCGGAAAAACGCGGCCTGCCGCTGTTCGTCGTCACGCTGTCGCCGATGATGCTGTATTCGGCCCACGATCCGCCGCTGGGGACGCGCGCGCCCTTTATCGCCGCGCCGCGCCGTCCGATCGCCGTGGCCTATAACCGCTTGCTCCTGCGGGGTTTCGCCTGGGCCGCGGCGCGTTGGGCGGCGCCGCTGGCGGAGTTTCGCCGCGAGCTTGGCTTGCCGCGCCGCGGAGGTTTCGACCTCTTTTCGGGCGCGAAGCGGGGCGTGAAGACAATCGCGCTGCACTCAAGGCTGCTGGCGCCGCCGCGGCCGGATCACTCGCCCGACCTGCTGATCGCCGGCCAGACATTTTTTGACGGCGGCCCGCCCGCGGTTGAAGGCGAGACCCGCGAGCTGGAGGAATTTTTGGAAAGCGGGCCGCCGCCGGTCGTGTTCACGCTGGGCAGTATTCTGTGCCAAAATGGCGCGGAATACTATCGCGCCGGCATGGAGGCGGCGACCCGGCTCGGACTTCGGGGGGTGTTGTTGGCGCATGGCGACGATGTGGCGGCGATGCGCGAAAATGCGCGGGCGCGCATGTTTATCGCCCCTTACGTGCGCCATGACGCGCTTTTTCCACGAGCGAAAATCGTGGTTCATCATGGCGGCATCGGCACCGCGGGTCAGGCGCTCAGAGCCGGCAAGCCTCAGCTTGTCACACCTTTCGTCACGGATCAACCCGATAACGCGGCGCGTCTGGCGCGGCTCGGGCTCGCCCGCGTCATCGACGGGCGCAAGATCACGGCGGAAGGACTGGCGCGGGAGCTGTTGATTTTGATGGATGTTCCTGATTACGCGCGCCGCGCCGCGGAGGCCGCCGCGGCCATCGCCAACGAGGACGGCGCCGCCGTCGCGGCCCGCGAAATCAGCGAGGTGGCGCGGCGAGCGTGAGCCTATTTCGCGCCGCCGCCGGGCTTCAGCGCGTCCGCCAGCCGCATCGTCGCCGAGCCCGGTTTTGCCGGCTTTTGCTGGCTTTCGTGGGGCGCCCAGCCGGACAGCCAGACGATTTCGAAGCTGGCGCGCACCCGCCCGTCGGGGTCGGAAAACTTCTCGGCGTAGATTTGCGCGGCGCGGAAAAAAACCTGTCGGCCCAATGGCTTGCGCGAGCGGGCGGTCAGCGCGTTGGCGGCCCCCATGGCGCGCAGCTCGTCGCACAGCGCGAACATTGAATCATAGCGCAAGGTGAAGGCGTCGGCGTCGGTCACCGGCAGCGCGAAGCCGGCCCGCTGCAACAGTCCGCCGAGATCTCGAACGTCGACGAACGGCGAGACGCGCGGGCTGGCGCCGCCCAAAAGCTCGTCCTCGGCTTGGGCCAGCGCGCCACGCAATTCGGCGAGGCTGGCGCCGCCGACGAGACAGGCGAGGAACAGCCCGTCGGGCGCGAGGCAGCGGCGGATTTGCGCGAACACGCCGGGGAGATCGTTCACCCATTGCAGCGCCAGGCCCGACACAATCAAATCAAAGGCTTCCGCCGCGAAGGGCAGGGCCTCCTTGTCGGCGGCGAGCCGCGCGCCGGTTTCTTCGGGCGCGAAAATCCCCGCGGCGCGCAGCGGCGGCGGGCGCCCCCCGGCGGCCAGCACTCGCGCGAAATGCCCGGTCGGCGTCCCCAGATCGAGCGCCCGCGGAAAATCGCGGCGGATCGCCGCGAGACGGTCCTCGAGATCCTCGGCGGCGCGTTGCATCAGGAAATCCGGCGCGCCGCGCTGGAGCGCCTTGCGGAGCCGGGCGCGCGCCAGGGCGCGATCGAAGATGAGGGGCGGGGAGGCGCTCATTAAGCCTTCATGAACCTTAACGCGGCGTCCTGGCAAGGCGCCCAGGTCGAAACCGAGGAACTTAACGAAAACTTAAGGTTATCCCCTAACCGAGCCTGAGTTGAATCTTAGACAAAATCGTGGCGAACGGTAGAATGGGAATTGTCTACTTCTATTTGGCCAAGTGAAGCCAAGTGTATCTGTTAAGCGTAAGGGTAAAGCCCATGGGCCTGTCGTTTTTGTTTCGGCGCGCCGCCTCCAGGCGCGTGTTAAACCTTCTGGCCGCCGGCGCCGTGCTCTGTCTAGGCTCCGCCGCGCTTCCCCAAGAGGCCGCCGCTCGTGGGGTGGTGGCGTTTTCCCCGGCGGTCGAGCCGGGCACGATCGTCATCAGCGCGCGGCAGCGCCGGCTATTCTTGGTGGTGAGGGAGGGCGTCGCCATCAGCTATCCCGTCGCCGTGCCCAAATCCGGCAAGGAATGGTCGGGCCTAGCGTCGGTCTCCGGCAAATATGTCAATCCGGACTGGTCGCCGCCGTCCATCGTGAAGGCGGATCACCCGGAGCTGCCGAACTTCATCAGGGGCGGCTCGCCGCATAATCCGATGGGCGTGCGCGCCTTGACGCTCGATCGCTATCAGGTGGCGATCCATGGCACCACCAACAGGATGCGCGCCTCCGTCGGGACGGCGGCCTCCTATGGCTGCATCCGCATGCTCAACGAGGACGTGACCGATCTGTTCGACCGGGTGAGCGTCGGCTCGCCGGTTTTGATGACGCAGCAATAGCGCCACTTTCTTGCTCGCCACTCCGATAGGTGAAACTGGGGCGCGGTTCGTTCGCGAGCCGCGCCCATTTTTTTGAATTTGAATCCAAGGGCGGCGGCAGGGGGCGGCGCTCGGGCCGTTGGCTCGATCAAATTACTTTTTCGACGTTCGCCAAAAGAGTTATCCCAAGCTTTTCACGGCGATTCGACGTGTTCGCTGTGGACCGCGCCACGGCGACTCTAGACCGGGGGTCGCGAATCTCTCACTGTCGCCTCAATCGCGGGACACAACGGTCGGCAAATAATGAGCAACGGAAATGCGCTCGGATTTCAGTCGGATCGAGTATAGTCGGATGATTCGGGTTCGAGTCGCATCAAGTTTGGTTCGCGCTCCCAAGCATTGGCGCGCGGCGCCCAAGGCGCCCTGTATGAAGCCGTGTTCCAAGGACACTCAAAAAAGGTTAGCTCATGCTGATCGCAGTTGAAAAAGAAACGGATCGAGCCAAGCATCCAGTTGACGTGGTCGAACAACTCGCCGCCACCAACGACTGGTCCTTCGATCGCGACAATGAAGACGAAATCTCGATCTCCGTGGCTGGCCGCTGGACTGATTATCACGTCGCCTTCACCTGGCTCGCCGACCTGGAAACGCTGCACGTCAGTTGCGCCTTCGACCTCAAGGTGGCCGATCGCCAGCGCGCCGAGATCGCCACGCTGATCGCGGCGATCAACGAGCAGCTTTGGGTTGGCCATTTCGATCTGTGGCGCAAGGAGGGCGTCGTGATGCACCGCCACGGGCTGCTGCTGGTCGGCGGCGACCAGCCGTCCGGCCCGCAATGTTCGGCGCTGCTCAACAACGCATTGACCACCTGCGAACGCTATTATCAGGCGTTCCAATTCGTCCTGTGGGCCGGCAAGAGCGCCAAGGACGCGCTGGAAGCCGCCACCTTCGAAACCAAGGGCGAGGCGTGAGCGCGCCCTCCATCGCCCTGGCCGGCGCCGGCAAAATGGGCGCGGCGCTGCTGGCGGGGCTGGCGCGGAGCGAACAACTGGGCCGCGTGGTCGTCATCGAGCCCAATCCGACGCCCGAAGTCGCCGAGCTGTGCCGCTCTCGCAAATTCGAGCTGGTTGGCGGCGGCGAGAGCGCCGGCGCGCCGGTCGACGCGCTGGTGCTGGCGATCAAGCCGCAAATGCTGGATTCCGCCGCGCCCGCGCTAAAGCCGCTGATCGGGGCGCAAACGCTGCTGTTGTCGATCCTCGCCGGCAAGCGCGTCGTCGATCTCGCCGCGCGACTGCCGGCGCCGGCCATCGTGCGCGCCATGCCCAATACGCCGGCGGCCGTGGGGCGCGGCGTCACCGGGGCGTTCGCCGGCGCGGGCGCCTCGCGGGAGCAGCGGGAGCTGGCGGGGTCGCTGCTGTCCGCCGTCGGTTCCGTCGAATGGATCGAACGCGAGGATTGGATCGACGCGGTGACGGCGGTGTCGGGCTCCGGGCCCGCTTATGTGTTTTATCTCGCCGAATGTCTCGCGGCGGCGGGAGTGGCCGAGGGCCTGCCGGAGGATCTCGCCGCGCGGTTGGCGCGCGCCACCGTCGAGGGGGCGGGGGAGTTGATGCGCCGCTCGCCCGACACGGCTCCTGGTCGACTGCGCGAAAACGTGACGTCGCCCGGCGGCACGACGGCCGCGGCGCTCGATGTGCTGATGACGGCCCATGGTCTCGAACCGCTGTTGACCCGGGCGGTGGCCGCGGCGCGCCGACGCGCCGCCGAGCTCTCGGGCTGAGGATGGGTTATCGCGGCCGTATTTTTCCGCTTTCGGCTTGGCCCTAACGCCGCGCGACCTTACATAGAACAGCGCAAGCAGCCATGGGAGCGGCGTTATGACGAGCGGCGAGACTAATCAATCAGGCGAAGCGCACAAAAGCGCCAAGAAAACCGGAGGCGCTCCGCGCGACGCGATCGTGGACGCCTTGATGCGCTTTACGGCGCGGCGCGGTTTCGCGGATACGACCATTTCGGACATCGCCCGCGAGGCGGGGGTTTCGCTCGCCGACTTCCGCGACGCCTTCCCATCGAAGGGCGCGGTGCTCGGGGCTTTCCTGCGCCGCATCGATCGCGCGGTGCTCGACAATCTCTCCAGCGAACACGACACTCAGCCTTCGCGCGAGCGGCTTTATCAGGTGCTCGCCAAGCGTCTGGAGGCCATGGAGCCCTATCGCGACGCGATCGCCAGCATCTCCGAGTGGTCGTCGAAGGACCCGCTGGGCGCGGCGGCGCTCAATCGCGAGGTCGTCAACTCCATGCGCTTCATGCTGGAGGCGGCGGACATCGACAGCGAGGGGCCGGTCGGCGCGCTCAAGTTGCAGGGCTTGGCCCACGCCTGGAAGCGGGTGCTGGAGGCTTGGCGCGAGGACCGGGCCGGCGAGCATTCGCACGCGCTCACCGCGCTGGACCGCGAGCTTGATCGCGGCGAAAAATACGTCGACCGCGCCGAGGACCTCGCGCGCGCGACCGAGCCCTTCCGCGCGCTGGCCAATCGGCTGCTCGACGGCTTCCGCCAGCGGCGCGGCCACGGCCACGGTCGACACGATCTCGACGACGAGCACGAGCACCCTCACGCCAGCGCGTGAGGCGAGGCTCTATACCGGCAGCGTCACCGTCGCGCGCAATCCCCCGAGTTCGCTGCGCGCCAGGGTGAGTTCGCCGCCGTGGGAGCGGGCGATATCGCGGGCGATGGCGAGGCCGAGGCCGGAATTGCCGTGATCCTGGTTGCGCGACTCGTCGAGGCGGTAAAACGGCCGGAAGGCGTCCTCGAGGCGATCGACGGGAATGCCCGGCCCGTTGTCGTCGATATGGATGGTCATCGTGGCGCCGTCGTTGATCGCGGTCAGATCGATGCGCTTGCCATAGCGTTGGGCGTTGCCGACCAGATTGGCGAGCAGGCGCTTGATCGCCGCCGGCCGGGCGACAATGACCGGATCGCCGCTGACCGCCAGCCGCGCGTCGATGCCGAGCTTTTGCGTGTCGACCTGTAGATCCTTGAAAATCGCGCGCATGTCGGTTTTGACCGGAACCTCGCCGCCATCGCCCCGCGCGAAGGCGAGGTAGGCTTCGACCATATGCTCCATCTCCTCGACGTCCTTGCGCATTTCGCTCGCTTCGTTGGTCGCCGGCATGAGCGCCAGCGACAGCCTGAAGCGGGTGATGATCGTTCGCAGGTCGTGGCTCACCGCGTTGAGCATGGTCGTGCGCTGCTCGATGGCCCGCTCGACGCGTTTCTTCATCTCGACGAAAGCGGCCCCGGCCTGACGCACCTCGCGCGCCCCGCGCGGGCTGAAGGCCACGTCGCGGCCCTTGCCGAATTCCTCGGCGGCCCGCGCCAGCCGCAGGATCGGCCGGATCTGGTTGCGCAGGAACGAGGTGGCGATGGCCAGGATGACCACCGAGGCCACCGTCGTCCAGATGAAGAAGATGTGGGAATTGGAGGCGTAGGCCTGGGTGCGGGTGGTCAGGATCTGCAGGGTGGCGTCGTCGAGCTGAACCCTGATCTCGACGAGGTTGGCGGTATTGGCGGTATTGATCCAGAAGGGCTTTTTCAGGCGGCGCGACAGCTCGCGGGTGAGCGTGTGGTCAAGCAGCGAGAAAAACGGCTTGGGCGTCGGCGCCGGCAAATCCTGCTTGCCGAGCACGGTCACCTGCATGTTGAGATCCACGGCGGCGATGCGCGAGAGAATATCGTGCCCGGTATCCTGGGGAAAGCTGGCGTAAACGTCGGTCACCGCCGCGACGTCGCGCGCGACGGCCGCCGACAGGCGATCGGTGATCGCCTCCCAGTGCCGCTCCATGTAGACATAGGCCACCGCTGACTGCAGCAGAATGATCGGCAGGATCAGGATCAGCAGGGCGCGGGCGTAGAGTCCCTTGGGCATGCGATCGTGCAGCCACCCGGCGAATCCGCGCCAGGCGCGGCGCGGCGCGGCGAATGCGTCGAGAAATGCGATGCTCATGACATTGTCCCGTGTTCGATCGGATCGCGGCCCTCGGCCTCCACGATCAGGCGATAACCTTGTCCGCGCACTGTTTGGAGGCAATGCGCGGCGCCGTCAATCTTCCGACGCAACCGGGCGATTTCAACGTCGACGCTGCGCTCGTTCGCCTCGAATTCGCCCTCCAGCCGCGGCGCCAGCGCGCGACGCGAGACCACGCCGCCGTCCGCCAGCAACCCCAGCAGCTCGCGTTCGCGCGTGGTGAGATGGACGGGCTCTCCGCCGCGCAGCAGCAAGCCCTTGGCGGCGTCGAACTGGAACTCGCCGAACCGCGCGAGGCGTCGGGGCGCGGGGCCCCGCGCCGCGGCGCGCGCGCGGCGCATCAGGCTGGCGATGCGCAAGGCGAGTTCGCGCGGGTCGAATGGCTTGGCGAGATAATCGTCGACGCCGGCCTCGAGTTCCTCGACGCGCTGCTTGGTCTCCGACAGCGCGGTGAGCATCAATATGGGCGTCTCGCTCAGCGGCGGCTCGCCGGCCCGCAGCCGTTGCGCGAAACGCACGCCGTTTTCGCCGGGCATCATCACATCGAGAACGATCAGGTCGAACACGATGTCGCGCAGCCGCGCCGTCGCCTCGGCGGCGTTGGCGGCGGCGCTGACGCGATAGCCCTCGCCAATCAGATAGCGGGACAACAGGCCGCGAATCCGTTTATCGTCGTCGACCACGAGGATATGCGCCGCGTCGATATCGAGCATGTCGGGAGTCACGTCGGCTCCACGCTGGCGGTCGGCGGCCCCGCAAGTCCCGCCGCGACGCTCGCGCGGTCCTGTTCGTCGATCATCGCCAGCAGGAATTGCGTCGCGGAGCCGCGCGCCTCGGGGCCAAGCCCCCCGAGCACGCGCACGAATCGGGCCGACTGCAGGCTGGCCAGTTCCCGCGCCAGCGCCGCGCCCTTCGGGCTTGGGAACAGCAACCTTTGGCGTCTGTCGCTCGCGCCCTCCCGCGCTTCGATAAAGCCGCCGTCCAGAAGCGGTTTGAGGACGCGGTTGAGGCTTTGCTTGGTGATTTTGAGAATGTCGAGCAGCGCCGCGACGGGCAGACCGGGACGGCGGTGGACGAAATGCAGCACCCGGTGGTGCGCGCGGCCGAATTTGTAGTTCTCCAGCAGCCGGTCCGCGTCCTTCACGAAATCGCGATAGGCGAAAAAAAACAGCTCCATCATATCGAAGATCGCATCGTCGCCCGGGCGCTCGCCTGGCCGCGATTTGTCCCTCGCGCGCCAGGTTTTGGCGGCGTCGGATTTTTCGGACGGCGCCTCGTTTTTCACGTAAGTCTCGCTCTATCCTTCCAAGGGTCGTGGGGCGCGAGGATCCACGGGAAAGCGCCAACATGACGGCGGCGGCGCGGCGAGAGCCGGGCGTTGCCGCAAGGCGCGCGAATTATGTCAGCTATATTGACATATTTCCGAGCGCTGGCTAGTGCATCAATGCGTTGCGCGGGGACGATCACGCCCCCAAGCGCGCTTCCCGGAGACGTGAAATGTCGGTTTTGCCCTTCGATCAACGCGACGGCCAAATCTGGTTCAATGGCGCGCTTGTTCCGTGGCGCGACGCGAAGCTGCACGTGCTCTCGCATGGGCTGCATTACGGGTCCTGCGTTTTCGAAGGGGAGCGCGCCTATAACGGCGCGATTTTCAAGTCGCGCGAGCACTCCCAGCGTTTCCACAACTCGGCGCGCGTGCTCGATTTCGAGATTCCCTACAGCCTCGAGGAGATCGACGCCGCCAAGGACGCGACGCTCAAGGCCAACGGGCTGAAGAACTGCTATGTGCGGCCCGTGGCCTGGCGCGGCAGCGAGATGATGGCGGTGGCCGCGCAAAATTCAACGATCAACGTCGCCATAGCGGTCTGGGAATGGCCCAGCATGTTCGACGTCGAGATCAAGATGGCGGGCATTCGCCTCGACATCGCGGAGTACCGGCGTCCCGACCCCAAGACCGCGCCATGCATGGCCAAGGCCGCCGGACTTTACATGATCTGCACCATTTCGAAGCATCGGGCGGAGCGGCGCGGTTACGCCGACGCGTTGATGTACGATTGGCAGGGCCGCGTCGCCGAATGCACCGGCGCCAACATATTCTTTGTCAAGGACGGCGTGCTGCACACGCCGATCGCCGATTGTTTCCTGGACGGCATCACGCGCCGCACGGTGATCGACCTGGCCAAGCGGCGCTCGATCGCGGTGGTCGAACGGCGGATCATGCCGGAGGAGCTGACCGGTTTCGACGAGTGCTTCATCTGCGGCACCGGCGCGGAAGTGACCCCGGTCGCGGAGGCCGGTCCCTATAAATTCACGCCGGGCGCGATTTCCCGCCAGCTGATCGAGGCTTACGCGCTCGAAGTCCAGCCGAAAGGCTGATCCTCGGCGCGGACGGAAGCCAAGTCCCGGTCGCGCGAAGGAAATGAAATCGAAACGCCCTGGGTCGTCGGTGACGGCCCAGGGCGTTTCCGCGTCGGCCTTCTTAATAATCGGTGGTGCAATGGCAGCGCCGATGCACGGTGCGATACTGCGTCGTGGGCAGATATTGAATGTGCTGATAGGCCCGATAGGTCGTCACCGGCACATAGCTGGTGCGAACGGTCGGCTGGTAAACCGTGGTCGGAACCTGATAGCTTTGCTCGTAGGTCTGGCCGTAGGTCGGCGTGTAATAGGTCGGCGCATAGGTCGCGGCGCTATAGGCCGCCGGCCGGCCATAGGCGTAATCGTCGCCATAACCATAGCCCGCGTCGCCGTAATAAACCCCGCCGCCGCCGTAATAGCCGCCCCAATAGTCGCCGCCATAGCCGCCGTAGCCGCCGCCATAACCGCCATAACCACCATAACCGCCGTAGCCGCCACGACCGCCATAGCCATGATGGCCGTTGTAGCCGGCGTGGCCGCCGTAGCCATGCTGGCCGCCGTAACCGGCGTAACCGCCGTAGCGCAATCCGCCGCCGGCTGGGCCGCCGACCCAATGCTGGCCGAGTCCGGCGCCGAGTCCGCTGCCGCCGGCCCAGTGACCGCCGGTCAGCGAATGTCCGCCGCCGAATCCGCCGAAACCACCGTGTCCGCCGCCAAACCCGCCGTGTCCGCCGCCGCCGCGTCCGCCAGCCAGCGCTTCTCCGGCGGAGAGCGTCGCGACGATCGCCACGCCGGCCAAACACATCTTCCTCAGTTTCGAATTGAAACGCATATTCTTGCCCTTTCGTGTCGAATTGACCCGGTTCCCGGCGCGAGCGAGAGGAATCGAGCGAATGCGGGACGCCCGAGGGGCGCCTCGAAGCGATTGGGCAATTAACGATCCATTAACCACGCGCGGAGGCCGCGCGCGGCGGAGTGAATTAAGAAATGATTAACGCGATTGGAGCGGCTTAGCCGCCGAGCCGCGCCTTGATCGCGTGCTCGGCCAGCGTCTTGCCGAGCGACCAGACCGCCGAGGGCGCCTTGTGCGCGTCGGCGATCACCGCGTCGAACGAGGACTCGATCCAGTCGCAATCCGCGTCGGTGATGTTCAGCGGCGGCAAGAGCTTGATCGTCGGATTGCCGTGTCCGGCGACCTGGGTCAGAACCTTGTGGTCCTTGAACAGCGGAATGCAGATAAGCTGGCCGAAGAGACCCGAATTGGCCGTCTCGAGCAAGTTCCAGGTGGCCTTCAGCATCAGCGATTTGGGCGGCCCGAATTCAATGCCGATCATCGCGCCCTTGCCGCGAACGTCGGAAATGAGCTCATAACCCTCGGCCATCTTGCGGAACGACGCGAGCAGGCGCTCGCCCTTCGCCCGCGCGTTTTCAATCGCCTTCTCTTCCTCGAGCACGTTCAGTGTCGCGATCCCGGCCGCCATGGCGAGATCGTTCTTGGAGAACGTGGAGCCGTGCACGACGGCGCGGTCCATGCGGTCGAACACCTTGTCGAAGATCCATTTGCGCGTCAGCACGACTCCAACGGGAACGTGGCCGCCGGACAGCGCCTTGGCCAGCACCACCATGTCGGGTTCGACGCCGTAATGATCGATCGCCAGAAACGATCCGGTGCGACCGACGCCGGTTTGGATTTCGTCGGCGACGAACAAGGTTCCGTATTTCGCGCACAGCGCCGCCACGCCCTTGAGATAGTCGTCGTGGGGAATATTGACGCCCTTGCCCTGGATGGGCTCGACGAAAAACGCCGCGACGTCGCGACGCCGCAGCGTCTCCTCGAGCGCGGGCAGATCGTCGAACGGAACCTCGCGAGCGTCGGGAATGAGCGGCCCGAAGCCCTGCTTGAAGATGGCGTCGCCATTCATCGACAACGCGCCACAGGTGAGACCATGGAATGAGTGCGCGCAGTGCGCGATGGCGGGACGCCCGGTGGCGTAACGCGCGAACTTGATCGCCGCCTCGATGGATTCGGCGCCGAGTTGGCGAAGAACGCCTTGTCGAGCCAAGGCGCGCGCTTGAGCAGCATCTCGGCCAGCACGCCCGCCAACACCGACACGTCGAGCTGAACGAGATTGGGCAAATCGCCGGCGATCACATTGATCAACGCGTCGCGTATTTTTGGGTGATTGCGGCCCAGCGCGAACACGCCCCAGCCGCTGAGCAAATCGAGATAGCGGTCGCCGGCGCGATCATAGAGATAGGATCCGACGCCGCGCGTGAACCCGACGTCGTAGCCGATCGTCTTGAGCACGCGCACCCACATTTCATTGAGGTGCTTGGAGTGCAACGCGAAGCGCTCGCTCTCGCGCGAGCGGGAAAGCGCGATCATGTCGGTCGACGAGTAGCCGTCGCGGTTCTGAACACCCTCGTTCGAGAGTGGCGGCGCGGCGTTCGACGGGACGGTCATGACTATCTCCAGCTGGTTCTCGGGCGTTTACATTTGTTAGCAAATCATTCGGGCGAAACGCGGGCGCCGCCCAGCTTCGGTTTCGCCTTGGCGGCGTCGGCGATATTCGCGATCCGCGGCTTTTTGAGCGGCGCGAGGTCAAAGCCCAATGCATTCCGCCGCCTTGCTGGCCAAGGCGTTTAGCGTAACGACGCCCGCCGCGCAAATTTCGCGCGCGGTTTCCACAACAAACGTCGAATAAGCAAAAAACGCGGTTGGATGAAACGCGCCGGATGGTATCTTTACCAAAGTGATTCATCGACGCCGCGTCGATTCGCTCGAGGCTTGGCGCCATGTCTCGAATCGCGGCGCTCTGGATCAGCAAGGGGGGTTGGTCAGTTGGGAGCAAAATCAGGTTTTCAGGATGAGTTGGACGTTTCGACCTCGGGCGCGGAAGGCGACGAGGCCGGACTGGATCTCATTGAAGTGGCGGGCGCGATCAAATGGTTCGACGTCGCCAAGGGCTACGGCTTCATAGTGCCGGACGACGGCTCGGGAGATATCCTTTTACATGTGACGACATTGCGCCGTTGCGGTTTTCAAACGGCTCAGGAAGGCGCCCGCGTCGTCTGCGAAGCACAGATGCGCTCAAAGGGCCTCCAAGTGTTTCGCATCGTCGCCATGGACGAATCGACGGCGGTGCATCCCTCGCAATCGGCGGCGGGGCGCACGCACACGCAGGTGACTCCCACGGGCGGATATGAAATCGCCATCGTGAAATGGTTTAACCGGATCAAGGGATTCGGTTTCCTGACGCGAGGCGAGGGCACCGAGGACATATTCCTGCACATGGAGACGGTTCGCCGTTTCGGACTGGCGGAGTTGAAGCCAGGCGACAGCGTGTTGGTGCGCTATGGCGACGGCCCCAAGGGGCTTATGGCCGCCGAAGTGCGGCCGCTCGACGCCAAGGGGCCGGTGTCGCACTAAAGACAGCGTGTCGCGCCGGGGTCGCCCGCGCGGCTTTAGGGTCGGCGTCGGGGCGCTGCTCGCGGAGTCGACTCTTGAAGACGATTTGGCGAGGAGCGCTGGCGAGCGGGGCGCGAACGTCATGAGCGGAGCAACTTCCGTGTCGGATATTTTTCGTGTCTTGCGGTTGGTGTTGCTGGCCGCGCCTCTGGTCGCGCCTTTTGCAATGTCGGGGGCGGCTCGCGCGGAGCAGGCGGACGTGGCCGCCGCCGTCGAGTCGTTGGAGATTGTCACCGCGACCGGTCCGCATGAATTCCAGGTTGAAGTGGCGCGCACGGCGCCACAGCGTGAAATCGGGCTGATGTACCGACGCTCGATGCCGGACGACCATGGCATGCTGTTTCTGTTCCCAGGCGAGCAGCGGATCAGCATGTGGATGAAAAACACTTATATTCCCTTGGATATGGTCTTCGTCTCTCGCAACGGCCGCGTCACGGGCGTGGCGCGCGACGCGACTCCGATGTCGGAGGCGCTCATTTCGTCCGGGCCGCCGGCCCACGCGGTGATAGAACTCAACGCCGGCGCCGCGCGCTCCATCGGACTCGCGGTCGGCGATCTCGTTCATCACTCGGGCTTCGCGCCCTAATCCGCCTTTATTCCCGATAATCCGGAATTTTCCGGCGGCTCCATCGCATCGCTTGTGAGGGAAGCGCGAGCGTGTTAGCGAAGACCATTGAAGTGGTTCGCGCGTCGCGCGGCCGCTCGGCGGGGTATAGCGCAGCCCGGTAGCGCGGAAGTTTTGGGTACTTCAGGTCGCAGGTTCGAATCCTGCTGCCCCGACCAAACCAGGGAAATCTCGGCCGTTGGCGCGGCCGCTGGGTGGAACGACAACAGTCAACCGCGAGAGGCCACATGACCGCACGCATTTATTGTCCCGCCGCGAGCGCCACGCAGTCGGCGCCGGGTGCGAATCGAAGCTGGAAACTGCGTTTTGAATCCGAATCCGCGCGCTCCGTCGACCCGCTCATGGGCTGGACGTCGTCATCGGATATGAAATCGCAAATAAAACTCAGCTTCGGCTCCAAGGAAGAGGCGATCGCCTATTGCGAGCGGAACGGGATTGCCTACCGCGTCGAGGAGCCGAAGCCCGCGACCGGTTGGCGGCGAATCGCGTCCTACGCCGACAATTTCAAGACCAACCGTCTCGGTCTCTGGACGCATTGACCAGGCGCACGAAACAGACCCCGTAGCTCAGCTGGATAGAGCAACTGCCTTCTAAGCAGTAGGTCGCAGGTTCGAATCCTGCCGGGGTCGCCAGGTTCCGCCAGACAATATAGGATCGGCGCGATGAGGCGCCGGCGCGTCGTTTCATTTCGGCTCCGTAGCTCAGCTGGATAGAGCAACTGCCTTCGAAGCAGTAGGTCCCAGGTTCGAATCCTGGCGGGGTCGCCAAGCCGCGCGAAGCAGTATTTTCTTACGCCGCGCCCTCAACTTTCGTCGCCAATTGTCTTAAACTTTTGTGTTTCTGGCGCTTCGCGCCTGATCGATTCGTCGCGGGCGCTATTCCTCAAAAAAAATGCAAAAAATGGAGGTCTATTATGCAATACAACCTGGGCCGCAGGCTGGCCGCGGAGTTTTTCGGAACCTTTTGGCTGGTGTTTGGCGGCTGCGGCAGCGCGCTGATTTCGGCGGCATTTCCACAATTGGGCATCGGCTTCGTCGGAGTGGCCTTGGCCTTTGGCCTGACGGTGCTGACCGGCGCCTACGCCTTCGGACCGGTCTCGGGCGGTCATTTCAACCCGGCGGTGTCGCTGGGCCTCGCCGCGGCGGGCCGATTCTCTTGGAAGGATCTTGCTTTCTATATCGTCGCTCAAGTCGCGGGAGCGGTGGCCGCCGCCGGGGCGCTCTTCCTTATTGCGTCGGGCAAGTTAGACTTTTCCGTCGCGGGAGGCTTTGCCGCCAACGGGTTCGAGGAACACTCGCCGGATGGCTATACGCTGCAATCCGCCGTGTTGATCGAAACCATTTTGACCGCGTTCTTTCTGTTGGTCATCCTGGGTTCGACCGAAAGCCGCGTTCCCGCGGGCTTCGCGCCAATCGCCATTGGCCTGGCGCTGACGTTGATCCATCTCATTTCGATTCCGATCGACAACACGTCGGTCAATCCCGCGCGTTCGACCGGGCAGGCGCTGTTTGTCGGCGGATGGGCCTTGCGGCAGCTTTGGGTGTTCTGGGCGGCGCCGCTCGGCGGCGGATTTCTCGGCGGGATAATCCATCGGGCGGTATTCGCCGACAAGTAAGCTGGACTCTTCTCAAGCGGGCGCGCCTGGTCTCGATAGCGCGCGTCCGCTCGGGCTATCCGACATTTTGAAATTTCCGGTCCGCCTTGGCCGCGCGCAATTGACGCGCCCTAGAGCTTTTTCGAGGGCGGGCGCGGCTTTACAGGCGCTCCCCAATGCATTAAGCGGACGCCAGCTGGTTTTGTGACAATTTTGTGACAACCCGCCGCCCAGAGAGGCCGCGAATGCTGAAATGGTTTCAGGCGCTCATGCCCAAGGAAGAGCGCTTCTTCGATCTGTTCGAAAGCCATGCGGAGACCCTGGTGCTCGGCGCCCGCGCGTTGCGCGCGCTGCTCGAAGGCGGGGAGGGCGTCGCGACACAAGCGGCCGAGATCAAGCGGTTCGAGAATCAAGCCGATGACATCGCCCGCGAGGTGTTGCTGGCGATCCGCCGCACGTTCATCACGCCCTTCGACCGCGGCGACATTCGAGATCTCATCACGTCGATGGACGACGCCATCGACCAAATGCACCAAACGGCCAAGGCGACCCAGATGTTCGAGACGCGCGACTTCGAGCCGCCGATGCGTCGCATGGGCGACATCATCGTTCAGGCCGCTGAGCTAACGCGAAGCGCCGTGCCGCTGCTGCGGACGATGGGGCCGAACGCCGCCAAGCTCAATGCGTTCAGCGAGGAGATTTCCAAAATCGAGGACGAGGCCGACTCCATTCACGATCAGGGGCTGAAGGCTTTGTTCCATGCCCATCGCACCACCGACCCAATGAGCTACATCGTCGGCGCCGAACTCTACGATCATCTCGAAAAGATCGTCGACGGGTTCGAGGACGTGGCGAACCGCGTCAGCGGCATCGTCATCGAGCATCTCTAGCGCTTCGAGGGCCCGAAATTGCCGGACGTTTCGATCGCGCTCGTCGGGCTTGTCACCGTCGCCCTGGCTTTTGATTTCTTGAACGGGTTGCACGACGCCGCGAACTCCATCGCGACGATTGTTTCGACCCGCGTGCTGCGACCCCAATACGCGGTGGTGTGGGCCGCCTTCTTCAATTTCATCGCCTTCATGTTCTTTGGCCTGCATGTCGCGAAAACCGTGGGCTCCGGCATCGTGGCGCCGGAGATCATCGACGATTTTGTCATCTTCGGCGCGTTGATGGGCGCGATCAGCTGGAACCTGCTGACCTGGGCGCTGGGCATTCCATCGTCGAGCTCGCACGCCTTGATCGGCGGGTTGGTCGGCGCCGGCGGCGCCAAGGCGGGTGGCGCGGGAATTGTATGGAGCGGCCTGATCAAGACGTCATCGGCGATCGTGCTCTCGCCGGCGTTGGGCTTCGGACTGGCGTTGGCGCTGATTCTGGCGGTTTCCTGGTTATTCGTGCGCCAGACGCCGCTCAAGGTCGACGCAACGTTTCGTTGGCTGCAATTTGTTTCAGCGTCTCTTTATTCGCTTGGCCACGGGGGCAACGATGCGCAAAAGACCATGGGCATCATCTCCGTGCTGCTTTACAGCCACGCGCGCGGGGCCGCCGAATTCAGCGTGCCGATGTGGGTGGTGCTCGCCTGCCAGACCGCGATGGGGCTCGGGACATTGTTCGGCGGTTGGCGCATCGTGCACACCATGGGCTCCAAGATCACCCGGTTGACGCCGATGCAGGGTTTTTGCGCGGAGACGGGCGGCGCGATCACGCTGTTTCTGGCGACGGCGCTGGGCGTGCCCGTGTCGACGACGCACACGATCACCGGCGCGATTGTCGGCGTCGGCGCGGCGCGGCGTGTATCGGCGGTGCGCTGGATCGTCGCGCGCGATATCGTGATCGCCTGGGTCGTCACCATGCCAATGGCGGCGCTGATCGCGGCGCTGTTTTACGCTCTGGCGAGGTATCTGGGATGAAAAAATATCCCAATCTGGCCAAGAAGGCCGCCGCCGCCGGCGAACCACGCCAGCAATACGCCGCCTTGCCGTGGCGCCAAGTCGGCGGGGAGGTCGAGATCATGCTGGTCTCGTCTCGAGACACGCGTCGCTGGATCATCCCCAAGGGCTGGCCGATGAAGGGCCGCAAACCCCACGCGGCCGCGCAGATCGAGGCGCATGAGGAGGCGGGCCTCGTCGGCAAGATCGAAAAGACCAAGATCGGCGCGTTCCACTATCACAAGCGTCTCAAGAACGGCGCGGCGATCCTTGCCCGGGTCGATGTGTTTCCGATGCAGGTGCAAAGCCAAGCCAAGCACTGGCGCGAACAGGGCCAGCGGGTGACGCAGTGGTTCACCTACACCGACGCCGCCCAGGAAGTTTTGGAAGGCGAGTTGAAGGCGTTGATCCTCGCGTTCGGCAAGGGGAAGCTATGTCAGCCATAGGTCGATGATCGGGCGGGGCGCGCGTGTCGATCAGCGCGATAGCGCGGACTCCGAATCGGTCGCGATGGGCGCGTACTCCGGCTGGAGTTCGACATAAACGAAAGAGATGGCGAACATCGCGAGCACGCCAAGGACCAATGGATTCGCGCGGGAAGAAATGGTTTTCACGATGGCCTCCTTGAATTGCCGAACGCCGCCAACGGTAAACGCGCGGACATAACAATCAGTGTCGCGGCGAGCGCGATCGTGGGTCGACATTAACGGAACGCGCCTGGCTCCTCAAACGTCGCGCATCCGCGCGAACCCCGCCTCGAGATCCGCGCGCAAATCCGCGATGTCCTCCAGCCCGACCGAAAAGCGCAGGGCCGGGCCGCCCGGCGTCCATTCCGTCGCGGTGCGGGCGTGTCGGCAGTCGAAGGGAATGACGAGGCTCTCGAAGCCGCCCCAGGAATAGCCGACGCCGAACAGCTCCAGCGAGTTCGAGAAACGCCGTGACGGCGGATTTGGGAACCGGCTTTAGTATGACCGAGAACAATCCGGCGGCGCCGGAAAAATCGCGTTTCCACAGCGCGTGGTCGGGATGCGAGGGCAGGGCGGGATGCAGCACGCGCGCAACCTCCGGCCGATCCGCGAGCCATTGCGCGAGGACCAGCCCGGCGCGTTCCTGTTCGCGCATCCGCAGCTCCATCGTGCGCAATCCGCGCAGCGCGAGGAAAGCGTCCTCCGGCCCCGCGCACATCGCGAAGGCGTCGAAGGTGGCGCGCAGGCGTTTCGCCCAGTCCTTGTTGGCGGACACCAGCCCGAGCAACAGATCGGCGTGGCCGGAAAGATATTTGGTGCCGGCCTCGACATTGAGATCGACTCCATGCGCGTGCGGCGGAAAGAACAGCGGCGTCGCCCAGGTGTTGTCGAGGATCAAGCAGGCGCCGCGTGCCCGCGCCGCCGCGGCGATGGCCGGGACGTCCTGCACCTCCATGCTCAGCGAGCCTGGCGATTCCGCGAGTATCGCGGTCGTCGTCGGCCTCATCAGCGCGGCGACGCCGGCGCCAAGCCGCGGATCGTAATATTGCGTTTCGACGCCAAACCGCTTCAACACGCCGTCGCAGAAAATGCGCGTCGGCTGATAGGCCGAATCGCTAATCAGCACATGGTCGCCGCTCTTGGTCGCGGTCATCAGCGCCAGCGTGATGGCCGCGAGGCCCGATGGAGCCAAAACGGTCAGCTCGGCGCCGGCGATTTCGCTCCACGCCTGTTCGAGCGCGCGAATGGTTGGCGTGCCCTTGGTGCCATATGTGTAAGGCTGCCGATGGGTTTCGAAATCCTCGGCGGACGGAAACAGCACGGTTGATCCACGGTAGATCGGGGTGTTTATAAAGCCGTGTTGATCGAAGGGTTTGCGTCCGGCGTGCGCGAGAAGCGTGCGGCTACTCATTTTCCGCCTTGTTTCCTTTTTATTATCGCCCATCGCCGTCCCCGATCGTTCCGTCACGCCCGCTTCGCTTTCCTCACCCTAAACCACCCTCGCGACCAAGCCGAGTTCGACATGATCCCGCGCAATATTTTCCTTGGTTTGGTCGTTCTTCTAGCCGGCGCGGCGCCCTCGCGCGGGTTGGAGCCGCCCGAGGCGAAGGGCTCGACCTTGCGGGTAATCGAAAAACGCGGCGCCGTGGCGTGCGGCGTGTCCGCGCCCGCGCCGGGCTTCGCGCGGCGGAACGAGGCGGGAGAATGGGTTGGCTTCGACGTGGATTTCTGCCGCGCCCTGGCGACCGCGGTCTTCGACGATCCGCGCAAAATCCAGGTGACGCCGCTGACCGCCCGGGAGCGGCTCGGCGCGCTGCGATCGGGCGCCGTCGACGTCTTGCCGCGCGGCGCGCCATGGACCGAAGCGCGCGACGCCAGCCAGCAATTGCTTTACACGACCATCACCTTTTACGGCGGCCAGGGTTTTCTGGCGCGCCGCAAGCCGCTGGAGCAAAAGCCCCGGGAACTGGCCAATGCGACGGTTTGCCTGCAACGAGGCACCTCGCTGGAGCTCGATCTGGCGGAGTTCTTCCGCGCCCAGGCCGCCGATTACAAGCTATTGCTGTTCGCGTCGCTGGACGAGGCGGCGAAAGCCTATGACGCTGGCCAATGCGATCTGTTGTCCGACGACATCGCGGCGCTTCACGTCGCGCGATCCGGACTGGCGCAGCCGGGAGATCACACGGTGCTGCCGGAACTCATCACCAAGAGCCCGGTGGGGCCGATCGTTCGTCAGGGCGACGACCAATGGTTCAACATCGTGCGCTGGACGCATTTCGCGATGCTCGACGCCGAGGAGTTGAATATCGGCTCCGCCAACGCCGACGACGCCTTGCAATCGGAAAACTCCGACATTCGCCGCTTGCTCGGAGTCGACGGAGACTTTGGCGCGGGGCTGGGACTTTCCGCCGATTGGGCCTATCGCGTCATCAAGCAGGTCGGCAATTATGGCGAGGTGTTCGAGCGCAACCTCGGCCAGGGCTCGCCCTTGGCGATGGAGCGCCGGCAAAACGCGCCATGGTCGAAGGGCGGACTGATGTACGCGCCGCCGGTGCGGTGAGGGCGGTTGCTATTCCGACCGCGCGCGGCGCCACCAATCCTCCAAGGCGTGCTGATCGAACTCGACGAATTCCGCGACGGGCCCGGCGAAAGCCGCCCATTCCGCGAGGAAATCCGGATGTATCGCGGCGACGACCGGCGTTTTCGCCTCCATGGCGCGGCGAAAGGCGTCGCAAAGGCCGCCGCGCGAGGCCTCCTGCTTGGCGAATTTGCTGAGTACGATCAGATCGACGCCGCCGCGCGCCGCGCGCTCTATCGCGTCGCAGGCGAGCGCGAGTTCGCTCGAGTCGAGATTGCAGGCGACCGAACCCGGGCCCAGATCCTGGGCGATGGCGTATAGCCTGTCGTCGCGCAGATCGCGCAGCGCGATCCGCCGCCGCCCGGTGGCTTCGTCCAGCACGCGAACCTGAGTGACGCCCGCGACCGAAAAGCCGCGACGCCGCAGACCGAGCGCGAAGGACGCCATCAATTCCTGCGTCGCCTCGCTGGACCGCGCGCGGAGCGCCGCAATTCGCGGCTTGAAGCGCGCCTCTGGCTCGGGCGTCATCTTGGCGATCCTCGATTTGAGCGGGCGAGGCGCCGCGAATAAGTCTCGCCGACGCGCGCGAACCGCATTATCCTGCGCGGCATCCACGCGGGGCTATTGCAATAACGGCGCCCATGCCCGATTTGCTATAGCGGCTCCAACTGACGACGTGAATGGCCGTGAGCGAAAAACCCAACATAGCGCGACAGGGCGGCAAGGCGACGGGCGGCTCGGTCGACGCCTTTCTGCGGGAAGCCCGCGACCTCGCGCCAGAGGCGAGCGGGCGGGGCCGTCTGGTGTTCGCGCTCGACGCCACCATGAGCCGCCAGCCCACCTGGGACCTCGCCCAGTCGATCCAGGGCGAAATGTTCGACGCCGCGGCGACCGTCGGCGGCCTCGACGTGCAGCTCGTCTATTTTCGTGGCCATTCGGAGTGTCGCGCCTCGAAATTCGTGTCGGGCGGGAAGGGGCTCGCCGCGCTCATGTCGAAAATCGACTGCCGCGCCGGCCGCACGCAGATCGCCAAGGTTCTACGCCATGTGCGCGACGAAACGCGCGTTGGGCGGGTGGGCGCGGTGATTTTCATCGGCGACGCGCTGGAGGAGAGTATCGACGAGCTCGGCGCGCTGGCCGGCGAGCTCGGCTTGCTCGGCGTCAAGTTCTTCATGTTCCAGGAAGGCGCGAACGCCACCGTGCAAATCGGCTATCGCGAGATCGCGCGCTTGACCGGAGGCGCCTACGCGGCCTTCGACACCAGCGCGCCGCGACGCCTGGCGGAACTGCTGAAAGCCGCGGCGGCCTATGCCGCCGGCGGACGCCTCGAACTGGAAAAACGAGCGCGGCGCGGCGAGGAGGCCGCGCGCTTATTGCTGTCGCAGATTTAGGGATTCTCGCTTCGTCGAAACGAACGGCGATTGTCGCGGCGCAAGTGGACTCGGCGAGAAAATCCATAGCGAGGAAAGGCGTTCATGCCCATTATCGTCGGAATTTTCGTGGTGGTGCTGACCTACTACACGCTGAAGGCCTACACGCGGGCCTCGCCGGCGCTGCTGGCGCGGCTGCTGAAGGGCTGGGCGGGCGTCACGGCGCTGGCGCTGGGCGGATTCATGGTGCTGCGCGGCGCTCTCGGCCCTGGCCTGGCGGTCGGCGGCCTGGGCCTGTGGATGCTGGGAATCCGGTCCCATTCGTTCGGCGGCTTCCGGTCCGCCGGTTGGGGCGCGACGGGAGTCTCGCGCGTGCGCTCGGCGATGATCGAAATGGAGCTGGACCGGGGCAGCGGCGCCATTCGCGGCGTCATTCTCGCCGGCCCCAACGAAGGTCTGCAACTCGATCAGCTCACGCGGCCGCGCCTTCTCGAATTGTATCGGCTTTGCCTCACCGACGATCCCGAGGGCGCGCGACTGCTAGAGGCGTATTTCGACCGCCGCTTTCCCGGATGGCGTGGCGCAGGAGACGGTGACGCGAACGCGCGGAGCGGTGCTTCGAGCTCCCAGCCCAGACGCCCGGGCACGATTTCCGAAGACGAGGCGTACGAGATACTGGGTCTCAAGAAAGGCGCGCCGGTGAGCGAAATAGCGCGGGCGCATCGCGATCTCATGAAGAAGCTGCACCCAGACCATGGCGGAACGACGGATCTCGCGGCGCGCGTGAACGAGGCCAAGGATGTCCTGATGCGGCGTCACCATGGATGAGGCGCGAGCGGCGCGGTTGCCGCGCGCGGCGCCGAACCATCCGCGCGCGCGACCGAAGCCGGTGTTTTCAGTGGCGAGAGACATGATGGCGGGCCTTTAGTTTTTGGTGGCGAAGCAGGAAAAGCCCGAACGTTTCAGAGTCTTGCAGGCGGACTCGGCGGATTGCTCCTCAAGACCGGCGAAACGCGCGCGATACAGCGTCTCGTTGCCCTTGCGCACCGTTTCGGTGAAAGGCTTCGCCCCCGCCAGCATCGCGTGGCCCTGGGAGCGGGCGCGGCTCAACAATTCCGTGGCCTTGCCGGGCTCGTCGGTGGCGCCGAGCTGGATCATCCAGCCGCTCTTGGCGGGACGCGCGTTGTCAGATTTCGCGAGTTGCGTGCGTTCGGCGTCATGCTGCTTGAGAGCGGAAGGGGTCGTCGCCGCCGCGCTGTCGCGCCGCGCGGACTTGCCGACGACCTGAGAGGTGGAGCCGTCGACCGCGGCGACGCGGGCGGCCTCGGCGGCGCGAGCCCTGCGCCCGGCGCGCGTTTTCGGCTCCGGCGCGGCCTCGGCCCGCTTCTTGCCGCCCGACACATAGGCGGGGCGCGCTTTTTTTATGGACTGCGTGGTGTCGTCGTCCGCGTCGACCGAAGCGACCTTGCGAGCGCGCGAAGCCGGTTGCTCGACCTCGTCCTCGCTCGCCGCGGCGTTGTCGCTCGTCTCCGTGTCGACAACCGGCGCGGCTTGTGGCGGTTCGACCGCGGCGACGCGCTCGGCCGGCGCCTCCTCGGTGATGGCCCGGGCGGTGCGCGTGGTGGAGCCCTCGGCGATGTGGTCCTCGATCAGATTCTCCATCAGGCGGTCGCGGGCGCCGGCGGTCGCGCCGCCAAGCACGACGGCGACGATGTGATGGCCGTCGCGGCGCACCGAGGTCAGCAGATTGAAGCCAGAGGCGGCGGTGTAGCCGGTCTTGATGCCGTCCATGCCCTCGACGCGGCCGAGCAGGTGGTTGTGGTTGCGATGCACGGCGCCGAGATATGCGAAGGAGTGGGTTGAGAAATACCGATAGTAGGTCGGGAAACGATCCTGAATCGCCCGGCCCAGCACGGCGAGGTCGTGCGCGGTGGTGATCTGCGCCGCGTTGGGCAGACCGGAGGCGTTGGCGAAATGCGTGCCGTGCATGCCCAGCGCATGAGCCTTGCTGGTCATCATCTCGGCGAAGCTGTCCTCGTCGCCGCCGATGTTTTCGGCGATCGCCACCGCGATGTCGTTGGCCGACTTGGTCACGACCGCCTTGATGGCGTTTTCAACCGCGATCGTCTCGCCGGGCCGGAGGCCCAGTTTCGAGGGCGCCTGCGCCGCGGCGCGCTGCGAGATCATCAAGGGCGAATCGAGACGCAGGCGACCCTTTTCGAGCTGTTCGAACAGCAAATAGAGAGTCATGACCTTGGTCACGGAAGCCGGATGCCGCGGCTGATTTTCGTTGAGCGCGTAGATCGCGCGGCCGCTGTTGGCGTCGACGACGATGGCGGCGACGCCATGCGGGCTCGTCATATGGCCACCGCCCGATCGCGCGAAATGGCGGCGGCGGAAATGAGCGTGTCGCGCGCTGCGGTGATGGAATCTTATGGCGTGACGGTGATGCCCGTGATGTCCATGATGGTGGCGGCCGCGCGCCTCGGAGTATGTTGCGAACGCCACCGTGAGCGCAACGCCGATCAGAAGCGCGAGGGAGACGGGATTAATACGCCATGAGCGCACGCCGGGCACGGAAATCGTCATTTTTACTCGTCCGTCAACTGATCAACACCATGTTCGTCGGACGCGCCCCGAACAAGCGGCGTCACCAAAACATCACAGGTCATGACGTTACGAGAACTCGGTTACCCGCCGGTTAAACGCCGAGAAGCTATTTTCCGCGAAATTTTCACGGCTGTATCTTGCGGTGCAATATGCGGCTTGACTTTTTATTGTGCGCTGCGATATAACCCCCTTGTGAACAGCGTGCGCCGGTCCTCCGCCAAGGGGCGGGTTTCTTGCAAGGATTACGCCGCAAATACAAGGATATAGCTCCAATGGTCGCGAATTTTGAAAGCGTTCAGCAGTTCGGCAAGGACCAGTTCGAAGCCGTTTCCGCCGCGACGGCCGCCATCAGCAAGGGCCTGCAGGGAATCGCCACCGAGACGACCGACTATTCGAAGAAGTCCTTCGAGAAGAGCCGCGAGCTCGCTGAAAAGCTGGTCGCCGTGAAGAAGATGGACGAAGCCGTCGCGCTTCAGTCCGAGTTCGCCAAGGCGAGCTACGAGGATTTCATCGCCGAGGCGACCAAGATCGGCGAACTGTATACCGCTCTTGCGAAGGAAGCTTTCAAGCCGATCGAAACCGCCGCCAAGGCGTTCACGCCGGCGTCCTAAGTCGATTTGACAATTTTGAGGGCGGGCGCGGCGTTTTTTGCGCTTGGCCTTGCCCGCGGCGCGAGGTCCCACGCGTTCCGCTTGTCTCGCGTGAGGCATGGATGGGGACATCAAGTCGCGGCGCATCACACGCAATCCCGGTCGAGACTCTCTTGGCCGGGATTTTTCTTGACGGTCAACGCCTCATGCGAATCATGGTTCACAAATTACGTGCGCCGTGAATTATAATATATTGTTCACAAAGCCATATCTCATTAATGTGAATTGTGCTGGAATATACGTGGCCGGAGCGTTGGGGGAAGCGCCGCCGGTTCGCGGGGTCGACACTCGGCGCGCGCCGCCCTATATCCTCCAAGCGCTAGCTTGAGAACCGCGGCGCGATTTGGAGAAACATCCAGTGGCGGACATTCACGGTTCCAGTCCTACTCCAGGTTCCTCCATCGATCCGCTTCAACAGCATTATTATTTACACGACGGCGGCGGCGTCATCGGTCCGATCAGCGGCGAAAAGCTCAAGGATATGATCGAAGGCGGCGTTGTGAAGCGCGACGCCAACGTCAACATCGTTGGCGAGCCAAACTGGATTCCGATTGAACAACACCCGCCGTTTTCGGGTTTTTTTCCGGCCGGGGCGCCCGCCGCCGCCGTGGGTCGGCCGCGGCCGGCCGCCGCGGCGGGCGAGGCAAAATTCGCCAGCTTTTGGATCAGGGCCGCCGCTTACGCCATCGATTACGTGCTGACCTTGGGGTTGGTGACCATCGCGGCGGTCATCTTCGCCATTGTCTCCGTCACGCTATTCGGCCAGCCTCTGACCGAGGAATGGCTGGATGCGCATAATCTGGCCGTCAACGTCGCGGGCACCGCGATCGCGCTCGCCTATTACGCCTATTTCTCGGCCGGTCCCTGGCAGGCGACGCCCGGCAAGCGAATTTGCGGCATTTACCTGATCCGGACAAATGGCCAGCGGGTCGACGCCGCCTTCGCCGTGCTGCGGGATGTCGCCTATATCGTTTCGGCGCTGCCGCTGTTCATCGGCTTTCTGATGGTGTTCTGGAGCGACGAGCGCAAGGCCCTGCACGACATCCTCTGCGGAACGCGAGTCGTCTACGGCAGACTGTAACCGACTCGCGAAAGCCCCCGCCGATGCGCTAGGATCGACGCATGATCGCGGATCCCGGCTTTATCCATCTTCACGTTCACACCGCCTTTTCGCTGCGCGAAGGGGCGCTGACGCTTGGCCGGGTGATCGAACTCGCCGAGCGGGACGCGCAACCGGCGCTCGCCGTCACCGACACCAATAATCTGTTCGCGGCGCTGGAGTTCTCGCAAAAAGCCGAGAAGGCCGGCATTCAGGCGATTCCCGGCGCGCAACTGACCGTGGATTTCGGCGACAACAAAAACGGCGGGCAGGGGAATCCGGAGGGCGCGCGCGGAAATCTGGTGCTGCTGGCCAAGAGCGAGACCGGCTGGCGCAACCTCATGCGGCTGTGCTCGCGCGCCTATCTGGGCGCCGAGCCCGGCGAATCGCCCCGCGTCACGCTGGCCGATCTTGCCAGCGACGGCGCCGACCTCATCGCGCTGACCGGCGGCCCCGACGGCGCGCTCGACGCTTTGCTGGGGCAGGCGCGCGTCGAGGCGGCGCTGGCGCGGCTCGAGGCGCTCGAACCGATTTTCGGCGACCGACTCTATGTCGAACTCCAGCGCCATGGACTCGCGCAGGAGCGCCCCGTCGAGGAGCAACTGCTCGATTTCGCGTTTCGCCGCGGCTTGCCGCTGGTCGCCGCCAACGAGCCGTTTTTCGCCGCGCCCGACGATTTCGAGGCGCATGACGCGCTGCTTTGCGTCGCCGAGGGGACGGTGACCAGTGTCGCCGAGCGCCGGCGCCTCACGCCCACCCATTATTTCCGCACCCGCGCGGAAATGCTCGCGCTGTTCGCGGATTTACCCGAGGCGACGCAAAACAGCGTCGAGATCGCCCGCCGCTGCGCGTTTCGGCCGCGCACCCGCACGCCGATCATGCCGCGCTTCATCCGCGAGGCGCCGCCCGGCGTCACGCTCGAACTCGACGAGATCGAGGCGATCGAACTGCGCCGGCAGGCCGGCGAGGGGCTGGAGGCGCGACTCGCCGCGCATGGCCCGGCGCCCGGCCTGACGCGCGAAAACTATTCGGAGCGGCTCGACTTCGAACTGAACGTCATCTCGAAGATGCGGTTCCCCGGCTACTTCCTGATCGTCGCGGACTTCATCAAATACGCCAAATCGAAGGGGATTCCGGTCGGGCCGGGCCGCGGCTCGGGCGCCGGCTCGCTGGTCGCCTACGCGTTGACCATCACCGATCTCGATCCGCTGCGCTTCGGGCTGTTTTTCGAACGCTTCCTCAACCCCGAGCGCGTGTCGATGCCCGACTTCGACATCGACTTCTGCCAGACGCGGCGCGGCGAGGTCATCGACTATGTGCGCGAGCGCTATGGCGCCGACCGCGTCGCGCAGATCATCACTTTCGGCTCGTTTCTGGCGCGGGGCGTGCTGCGCGGCGTCGGCCGGGTGCTGGAAATGCCGCTGGGGCAGGTGGACAAGCTCGCCAAGCTCGTCCCGCAAAATCCGGCCAAGCCGGTCACGCTCAAGGAAGCGCTGGCCAGCGAGGCCAAGCTGCGCGAGGCGGTGGAGCAGGACGAGCGCGTCGCCCGGCTGTTCAAGATCGCCGGCGCGCTGGAGGGGCTCTATTCCAACGCCTCCACGCACGCCGCCGGCATTGTTATCGCCGATCAACCGCTCGACGAGGTGACGCCGCTCTACCGTGATCCCAAATCCGACATGCCCGTGACCCAGTTCAATATGAAATGGGTGGAGCCGGCGGGCCTGATCAAATTCGACTTTTTGGGCCTCAAGACGCTGACCGTGCTCGCCACCGCCTCGGAGCTGGCGCGCCGCCGCGTCCCCGATTTCGACCTCGCCAAGGTTCGGCTCGACGACGCGCCAACATACGAAATGCTCGGCCGCGGCGAGACGGTCGGGGTCTTCCAGTTGGAAAGCGCCGGGATGCGCAAGGCGCTGGTCGAAATGCACGCCGACCGCTTCGAGGACATCATCGCGCTGGTCGCCCTGTATCGGCCCGGCCCGATGGCCAACATTCCCACCTATTGCGCCGTCAAGCTCGGCGACGAGGAGCCCGATTACCTGCATCCGCGCATCGAGCCGATTTTAAAGGAGACGTTCGGCGTCATCATCTATCAGGAACAGGTGATGCAGATCGCCCAGGAGCTTTCCGGCTATTCGCTCGGCGAGGCCGACAATCTGCGCCGCGCCATGGGCAAGAAGATCAAGGCGGAAATGGACGCGCAGCGCGACCGTTTTGTCCGCGGCGCGCTTGAGCGTGGCCTGACGCGCGACAAGGCCAACGAGATCTTCGACCTGCTGGCGAAATTCGCCGATTACGGCTTCAACAAGAGCCACGCCGCCGCCTATGCGCTGATCGCCTATCAGACCGCCTGGTTCAAGGCGCATTTCCCGACCGAATTCATCGCGGCGTCGATGACCTTCGATAAGAGCAACACCGACAAGCTCGCGGAGTTTCGCGTCGAGGCGCGGCGGATCGGCATCGACGTCGAGCCGCCGTCGATTTGCCGCTCGGGCGTCGATTTCGACGTGGCGCCGGGCAAGGACGGCAAGTTGGCGATCCGCTATGCGCTGGGCGCGATCAAGGGCGTCGGCGACGGGCAGGCCGCCTCCATCGTCGCCTCTCGCGGCGCCAAACCCTTCAGGAGCCTTGCCGACTTCGCCCAACGCACCAATCCGCGCGAGGTCAACAAAAAGGTGCTGGAGAATTTGGCCTGCTGCGGCGCCTTCGACGAGCTCGAACCGGATCGCGCCCGGGTGTTCAAGGGCGCCGAAACGATCCTCGCCAGCGCCAACCGCCACGCGGACGAGCGGCACATGGGCCAGAACGCGCTGTTCGGCGAGGAGCAGGGCGAGGCGTTGATGCTGCCGAAGACGCCGTCCTGGACCGCCGCCGAACTGCTGCAACGCGAGTTCGAAGCCGCCGGGTTCTTTCTGTCCGGACACCCGCTCGACGCTTATCGCGGCGTGATGAAGCGGCTGCGGCTGTCGCGATGGAGCGAATTCGTCGGGGCGGTCAAGCGCGGCGCGGCCGCCGGTCGGCTGGCGGCGATCGTGCTCGACCGCGCGGAGCGGCGCACCAAGTCTGGCTCCAAAATGGGCATCGTGATGTTGTCCGACGACAGCGGCCAATATGAGGCCGTCATGTTCCAGGAGGGGCTCGACCAATATCGCGACCTGTTGGAAAAAGGTGCGGCGGTGCTGGTCTCGCTGTCCGGTGGCATCGACGGCGACGAGGTGCGGGCGCGCATCATCGCCGCCGAGCCGCTCGCCGCCGCCGCCGCCCGGGCGCAAAAGGGCCTCCGCATCTTCGTGCGCGACGCCGCGCCGCTCGACGGCATCAAGGCCAGGCTCTCGGCCAAGGGGGAGGGCGAGGTCTGCCTCGTCGTGCTGCGCGACGCGGCGGGCGAGGAAATCGAGATTAAGCTGCCCGGCGGCTATCCGGTTGGCGTCGAGGTCGCCGGCGCGCTGAAGGCGATTCCCGGCGTCATCGCGGTGGAGCACGTCTGAGGCGGGGCGGGGTCCAACGGCCGTCATTGCGAGGAGGCGAAGCCGACGAAGCAATCCAGGGGCCGCGCGCGACTCCTGGATTGCTTCGCCTTCGGCTCGCAATTACGGGCGGCGCGGCGCCTGGCTATTAACCCCACTCCTTAACGCACTGAAAACAATGATTCATAGATATTTACCATAAAGCCGCGCCGGAAGCGTCCGCGGCGCGGACCGCGGCGCGCTCAACCATGTGGTTTTATAACATCCACGGATTCCGGCGGCCCGGAGCGCCCTTAAGTGTGTGATTTATTAACCATAATGATGTGGTTTTTCGATCAGAGGCGGCGTCGCGTCCTTCGCCGGAAACCATTGCCCCGCCGCCCGCCGCGGCTTACCTATGAGGGCGACCGCGCGACCCGGAAATCCCATGCCGAAAACCCTCGATCTGCTGCACGACGATCCTCGCGCCGGCGTCTCGCGCCATCCCGAGAAGGCGCATCGGCCCGATAGCCCCGTGCTCCGCAAGCCGGAGTGGATACGGGTCAAGGCGCCGGGCTCGGCGCCGTGGCGCGAGACCAGCGCGCTGCTGAAGGGCAGGGGGCTTTCGACCGTCTGTCAGGAGGCGGCCTGTCCCAATATCGGCGAATGCTGGGAGCAAAAGCACGCGACCTTCATGATCATGGGCGAGGTGTGCACGCGCGCCTGCGCCTTCTGCAACGTCGCGACCGGCCTGCCGGGGCCGCTCGATCCGACCGAACCGGAGCGGGTCGGCCTCGCCACCGCCGATCTCGGGCTCAAGCATGTGGTGGTCACCTCGGTCGACCGCGACGATCTTCCCGACGGCGGCGCCGCGCATTTCGCGCTTACGGTCGAGGCGATCCGCGCCCATTGCCCGGGGACGACCATCGAGATTCTGACCCCGGATTTCCTGCGGAAGACCGGGGCGCTGGAGCTGGTGGTCGCGTCGCGGCCGGATGTGTTCAACCACAATCTGGAGACCGTGCCCGGCCTCTATCCCGGCGTGCGGCCCGGCGCGCGCTATTTCCACTCGCTGCGGCTGTTGCAGCGGGTCAAGGAGCTCGATCCCGCGATCTTCACGAAATCCGGGATGATGGTCGGGCTTGGCGAAAAGCGGAGCGAGGTCGCGCAGGTGATGGACGATCTCCGCACCGCGGACGTGGATTTCCTCACGCTCGGCCAATATTTGCAGCCGACCCGCAAGCATCACGAGGTCGTGGAGTTCGTGACGCCCGAGGCGTTCAAGGCTTACGAAACGCTTGCCTACGCCAAGGGCTTCGCGATGGTGGCGGCGTCGCCCTTGACCCGCTCGTCGCACCACGCCGGCGCCGATTTCGAGCGTCTGCGGCAAAAGCGCGCCGCCGCCATCGCGACGGGCGGCGCGCGAAGCTAGTTCGTCAGACGCCCAGCACGCCGTGAATCTCGGCGAGCGTCGCCTTTTCCGCGTCGCTGACCTGAACGCCGCCAAACCCCAAGAAACCGCCCTCGGCGCTGGCTTCGGCGACAAGCTGCGAGATATGCCCGAGCCAGGTCTTGAAGGCGACCGCGTCGGCGGGCGCCTTGGCGTCGAGGATCGCCGCCGCGCGCTTGAGTTCGGCCAGCGCCTTGCCCGTGAACTCGCTGAGCTTGGCGCCCGTGGTGACGGTCTTCACGCCCTCGCGGGCGGCGGCGCGTCCCTCGGTGGTGAGCAGATCCTCCGCGACGGCCTTGATCAATTCATCGCTGGCCCCGGTGCGCGCGGCGGCCAGCTCCTTGGCCTCGGCCCAGCCTTCCTTGATCGTTCCGAAAAAGCCGCTGGGGTCGGCGGCGCTGATCGCGAATCCTGCCAGCAGCGGGCTTTCCAGCAGGGTCTTCCATTCGTCGGCGGTAAAATCGCTCTTGGTCGCCATTTTTATTTCTCCCTTGTCGAAACCTATCCGGCGCCGCGTGGCGCCGATGTGACCATCATGCGCCGAGCATTGTCGCGCCCGTGTGAAAAACGCGCGGCGGCTAGCTATCTGGAGCGCGAGGGGAGGGAACGCAAGCCGTCGCCGGTCCGCGGCGCCGATGGCGCGAGGCGGGCGAACGACGAGGCGTTCGCCCGCTCCGGCGCGCCTTAAATGCTCGACAAACGTTCGACTTGCTTGAGCATGTGTTCGGCGTGATGCTCATGCCCGCGGAAAATCCTCAGGCCGGTTTTGAGGAAACTCTTCAGCTGAGGGTTGCTGGCGTCGGGAATAAGTTGCTTGGCGAGCGTGTTGTCGACGGATTTGTGATAAGCGACCTCATTGTCGGCGTAAGCGCGGTCGAAAGCCGCGCCGGAGAGTTTCGACAGTTCGTCGCGCTTTTCGACGCCCTGCTTGGCCAGGGTCTGGCTGGCGTCGCTGTCCTCGGGCGTGACGCCCAGCTTCTTGACCAGGGCCAAGGCCTGGTTGTTGATGGCGGTATGATCCTTGATCATGTCTCGCGCGAATTCCCGAACGCTCTTGGATTGAGCGCGCTCGACGGCGACTTTCGCGTTGTCGATGTCCACCGTTCCCGCCGTCACGGCGATTTGCGCGATCTGCGCGTCGGTCAATTTGGCCGCCGCGCTGTCCGCCGCGAAGGCGATCGCGGTGGTGGACAAAAACGCGGCCGCCACGATGGCGGACGAACGAAAACTTGTCATTATAGCCTCCAAGGCTTCAGCCACTTTACGCGTGGCCATGAAAGTAAAACTCGGCGCGGGTTGGTTCGGGTCCGGGGCGCGATGAAAAAAGAAAAAATTATCGTTTTTCGCCGGTCTCGCGGAGACGAGCGGCGAGGCGAAAGCACGGGCGCGACAAGAGGATCGTTTAGATCAAGTATCAATAAATACTCACTCGCGGATTTACTCTTTGAAATTCAATATAAAAGTATTCCACGGTGGCGGCGCCTCGGCAATGCCTCGGTGTTCATAGCCGCGTCCATTGCTTCACATTGAGGGAAACCTCGCAGCAGCCCCCGCGCGTTACTTGGCGAGCCATGTTTTGGCGCATCTCAGCATCGTCTTTCCCGCCTCGGCCTCGCGGCGCGTCGCGTGGGATCGCGGGGAGCGGACGTGGATTTGCACACTTTCGCGAACCGTCCAGCGGAAACGACGTTCGCTCGGTAGGTCCCCTAAAATATGGACCGTGAAGGGGTGGTCTTTCGCCATTGCTTCAGTATGGGGCGACGACGGCGATGACACCAGGACTAAATTGTTCCGCGACAATCAAAGTCGTTCCCGATCAGTTTACCCGTGAATATCCGCATGTTTCGCTTGCCCGAATTTTTTGGAAGCCGCCTCTAACGCCGTCAAAAAAATTGCTCTATGAGATTTTCTCATGAAGAGCTTTCGCAACCGCCGCCCGGTCAATTACACCGCCGCCGAAATGTTCGCGCTGGTTTCCGACGTCGACGCCTATCCCAAATTCGTGCCGCTGTGCGAGGGGATGCGGGTGCGGCGGCGCACCGCGATGGGCGAGGGAGTCGAGGTCATCGTCGCGGAAATGCAGGTGGGGTTTCGGGCGATCTGCGAGCGCTACACCAGCCGCGTCACCTGCAACGCGCCAAAGCTCGAAATTCTCGTCGAATATATCGACGGCCCATTCAGAAACCTCGATAATCGCTGGTCTTTCCGCGACGACGCGCCGGGGCCGGCCGGCGAGCCGCGCTCGGTCGTCGATTTTTTCCTCGCCTATGAATTCAAGAGCGTCGCCATGGGGATGCTGATGGGCGCGATGTTCGACGCCGCCTTTCACAAATACGCCGACGCGTTCGTGAAGCGCGCGACCCAGGTCTATGGCCGCCGCTGA
This sequence comes from uncultured Alphaproteobacteria bacterium, assembly GCA_963699455.1. GTDB lineage: Bacteria > Pseudomonadota > Alphaproteobacteria > Rhizobiales > Beijerinckiaceae > Methylocystis. Next base: position 737,511 of record CAVOTY010000006.1, read on the forward strand.
GCGGCTTCCACCAGCATTTCCAAGGCCTTGGCCACGGACGCCGCGCGAATCTCGTCGCGCGTCAGCGGGCCGAAACGCTGCTCGGCGGCAACGACGCCATCGCGCCGCGCGCAGGCGAAATGCACGAGGCCGACCGGTTTTTCCGCGGTGCCGCCGCCGGGGCCGGCGACGCCAGTGACGGAGACCGCGATCGTGGCGCCCGAATTTTTCAGCGCCCCCGCCGCCATCTCGATGGCGGTCTCGCGGCTGACGGCGCCATGCGCGTCGAGCGTGTTTTGGGCGACGCCCAGAATCTCAACTTTAGCTGCATTGGAATAGGTGACGAAGCCGCGGTCAAAAATTTCCGAGGCGCCGGGGAGGTCGGTGATCGCGGCGGCGACGAGGCCGCCGGTGCAGGATTTGGCGGTCGCCACGACATGCGCGTTCGCGCATGAAATTTCGAGCAGTTTGCGCGCCAATGCGCGAAAATGCGCGTCGCGCATTGCCTAGCCCGGTAGCCGGACGGTGGCGAGGGCGAGGGCCGCCATGCCCTCCTGGCGCCCGGTAAACCCAAGCTTTTCCGAGGTTGTCGCCTTCACCGCGACGCGCGACAACTCGATTCCCATGATCTTGGCCAGGCTTTCGCGGATCGCCTCCCGGTGCGGCCCGATTTTCGGAGCTTCGCAGACGATTGTGGCGTCGATATGGGCGATGGCGCCGCCGCGCCGCCGAACCAGAGAAACCGAATGTTCCAGAAAAATCGAGGACTTAGCGCCCTTCCACCGGGGATCGGAGGGCGGAAAATGCGAGCCGATGTCGCCGTCGGCGATGGCGCCCAAAATGGCGTCGGTGACCGCGTGAGCCAGCACGTCGGCGTCGGAGTGTCCGGCGAGCCCGTGGGTGTGGGGAACGCGAACGCCGCCAAGCCAGACATGGTCGCCCGCCGCGAAGGCGTGGACGTCATAGCCCTGGCCGGTGCGAATGTCCGGTAAGCTATTGAGCAACAAGGATTCCGCGCGCAAAAAATCCTCCGCCGTGGTGAGTTTGAAATTGCCGGGATCGCCGGCGAATATGTGGACGGGATGACCGGAATTTTCGACGATCATCGCGTCGTCGGTGAAGTCGAGCGCCTCGACCGCGGCGGCGCGATGCGCCTTAAGAATGAGTTCAAAGTCAAAGGCTTGCGGAGTCTGCACGGCGCGCAGGCTGGCGCGGTCGGGCGTGTCGACGACCCGGCTGGCGGCGTCGATCCGCTTGATCGTGTCGCTGAGCGGCACGCCTGGCGCGGCGGCGCCGTGATCGAGCGCGGCGTCGATGGCCCGGGCGATCAGCGCGGGATGGGCGAAGGGCCGGGCGGCGTCGTGGATCAGCACGGTTTTTGGCGGTTTTTCAAGTGCTTGCAACGCCTCCAGCCCGTTGCGGACGCTGTCCTGGCGCGAGGCGCCGCCGAGGGCGGGCGGCAACAGCCGATCCCGCGCCGCCGGCGAAAGCGCCGCGATGCTGGCGTCGTAAAGGGCGCGGTCGTCGGCGTGGATCACGGTCAGCAGCACGGCCTGGGGCGCGGCGACATGCAGCGCGCCGAGCGTGCGGGCGAGCACGGTTTCGCCGAGCAAGTCACGGTATTGCTTTGGGATTCCCTCGCCGGCGCGAAAACCGCGTCCGCCGGCGACGGTGAGAATGGCGAGGGAGGAGGATAAGGTCATGCCGCCGATGTGTCGCGTTTTGGCGGCGGCGTCAACGCTTGGATCGACCGCGGCGACGGTTGCGCGACCTCCCGACAAAATTTGCCAGGAAGCGAATAACTGCTTATACTCTAGGCACGATGCAAAATGCTAAAACTATAGGCGACGCCCCGCTGCTGGTCGGCGGGCTGTCGGTTCATGGCCGCGCCTTTCTGGCGCCGATGGCCGGGGTCACCGACGCGGCGATGCGGGGTCTCGCCGAGCGGTTTGGGGCCGGCGCGACGTTTAGCGAGATGGTCACCGCCGCCGGCGTCTCCCGGGGGGATCGGGAGACGCGGCTGCGGCTGGCCTCCAGCGCGGGCGAAGGGGCTCCGCGCGCGATCCAGATCGCCGGGCGCGACCGGGAGGAAATCGCGCTGGCCGCCCGTCACGCCGCGGAGGCCGGCGCGCGGTGGATCGACATCAACATGGGCTGCCCCTGCAAGAGGGTCACCGGGGGCCTGGCCGGCTCGGCGCTGATGCGAGATTTGGACCAGGCCAGCCGACTGATCGCCGCGGTCAAGGGCGCGGTCGATATTCCCGTGAGCGTGAAGATGCGGCTGGGCTGGGACGACGCCTCGCGCAACGCGCCGGAGCTGGCGCGGCGGGCCGAGGCCGAGGGCGCCGCGCTGGTCACCGTGCACGGCCGCACGCGCCAGCAATTCTACAACGGCTCGGCGGATTGGGCGGCGATCCGGGCCGTCAAGGACGCGGTGCGCATTCCCGTGGTCGCCAATGGCGACTGCGACAGTCCACAAGCGGCGCGCGAGATGCTGCGGATGTCGGGCGCCGACGCCGTCATGGTCGGGCGCGCGGCGATCGGCCGTCCGTGGCTGATCGGCGACATCGCCCATTATCTCGCCACCGGCCGTTCGCGCGCGCCGCCGTCCCGCGAGCAACGCGGCGCGCTGGCGCTGGAGCATTTCGAGGCGCTGCTAATGGCGATGGGGCGGGGGCCGGGCCTACGACACGCGCGAAAGCACCTCGCCGCCTATGCCGACCACGCGGGCGTGACGGCGATTGAAGATCGCCGCGCCCTCGTCGTCGCCAACGAACCGCGAGAGGTTCGCATTCTGATCCAACGCCTGTTCGCAACCCAAGATCAAGAGGCAGCCGCATGAAAGCCAAGCGCGAACTCACGGAAAAATCCTGCGCGCCGCCGTTTGGCGCGAGACTAAGGGTGATCGGCGACGACGATCGCTCCTGCATTCTGGAGACGCTGCCGCACATTATCATCGCGTTGCGTCTCGATGGCGTGATCGTCGACGCCAACGCCGCCGCCGAGGCGTTCTTCGAAATCGGCAAGCCGCTGCTCATCGGTCAGACGCTGAAGCGGCTGCTGCCGTTCGGCTCGTCGCTGCCGACGCTGATCGACCAGGTGCGCGAGCGCGGCGCCGCGATCAACGAATACAAGGTCGATCTTGGATGGGCCGGCGCCGGCGGCGAGCGCAGCGTCGATGTGCATTGCGCGCCGCTTGCCCAAATTGAAGGCGGCGTTCTGGTTGTGCTGCAAGAACGTACAATTGCCGATAAAATAGACAGACAACTGACCCACCAAAGCGCGGCGCGCTCGGTTTCCGGCCTCGCCGCGATGCTGGCGCATGAAATCAAAAATCCGCTGTCGGGAATTCGCGGCGCCGCGCAATTGCTGGAGTCCGGCCTTAGCGACGAGGACCGGGCGCTCACCCGGCTGATCTGCGACGAGACGGACCGCATCGTGCGCCTCGTCGACCGCATGGAGGTGTTCTCCGATCAAACGCCGCTGCAACGCGACAAGGTGAACATCCATTCCGTGCTCGACCATGTGAAGCAGGTGGCCCGCAATGGTTTCGCGCGGCACGTCCGCTTCACCGAACACTACGATCCCTCGCTTCCCGCGCTGGCCGGCAATCGCGATCAACTCATTCAGGCGCTGCTCAATCTCGTCAAGAACGCCGCCGAGGCCATCGGCGACGCGGTGGACGGGGAAATCGAGCTGTCCACCGGGTTCCGCCCCGGCGTCAGCCTGCGCCCGCAGGGCAGCAAGCGCACGGTCGGCCTGCCGCTGGAAATCCGCGTGTGCGACAACGGACCCGGCATTTCCGACGACATCGCCCAACATTTGTTCGAGCCCTTCGTCACCACGAAGGCCTCCGGAACTGGCCTTGGACTTGCACTAGTGGCCAAGATCGTCAACGACCACGGTGGCGTCATCGAATGCGACTCTCATCCGAGGAGAACGACATTTCGAATACTTATGCCCATGTATTCTTGAGCGCGCTCGGGCCCCGCCGATCCTTCCGGGACGCTTCGTCGGCGCGCCCAATCGTTTCACCCACATTCAATTCGCGCGCGTTCGAGGCGCGGCCTGGTTCGCCGCCAACGCGACGGAAACCCGGTCAAGGTTGGAGACAATGTATATGACTCGTGGCGAGATACTGGTCGCCGACGACGACGCCGCGATCCGCACGGTCGTGGCCCAGGCCCTTTCGCGCGCGGGCTATGAGGTGCGCACGACCGGAACCGCGGCGACCCTGTGGCGCTGGGTCCAATCGGGCGAGGGCGATCTGGTGGTGACCGACGTGGTCATGCCCGACGAAAACGCCTTCGAATTGCTGCCGCGCATCAAAAAGCTGCGGCCGGAACTGCCGATCATCGTCATGAGCGCGCAAAACACCTTCATGACGGCGATACGCGCCTCGGAGCGGGGCGCCTACGACTATCTGCCCAAGCCGTTCGACCTCAAGGAGCTCGTGGGCATCGTCGGCCGGGCCATGGCGGAGCCGCGCAAGAAGGAAGACCTCGCGCACGCCGAGGAAATGGAGGGCATGCCCCTGGTCGGGCGCTCGCCGGCGATGCAGGAAATCTATCGCTCGCTCGCCCGCCTGATGCAGACCGACCTCACCGTGTTGATCAACGGCGAGTCCGGCACGGGCAAGGAGCTGGTGGCGCGCGCGCTGCACGATTACGGCAAGCGCAAGAAAGGGCCGTTCGTCGCCATCAACATGGCGGCCATTCCACGCGATTTGATCGAAAGCGAGCTGTTTGGCCACGAGAAGGGGGCCTTCACGGGCGCCGCTCAACGCTCGGCGGGACGCTTCGAACAGGCCGAGGGCGGCACGCTGTTCCTCGACGAAATCGGCGACATGCCGATGGAGGCGCAAACGCGCTTGCTGCGGGTGTTGCAGCAGGGCGAATATACGACGGTGGGCGGCCGCACGCCGATCAAGACCAACGTTCGCATCGTCGCCGCGACGAACAAGGATCTGCGGATATTGATCCAGCAGGGGTTGTTCCGCGAGGATCTGTATTTCCGCCTGAACGTCGTGCCGCTGCGGCTGCCGCCGCTGCGCGAACGCGCCGAGGACATCCCCGACCTCGTGCATCATTTCTTCAAGGCGGCGGTCGCCGAGGGCCTGCCGCAAAAATATATCGAGCAACCGGCGCTCGACCGGATGAAGCGCTACCTCTGGCCAGGCAACATCCGCGAACTGGAGAATTTGATCCGTCGCCTGACCGCGCTGCATCCCCAGGAGGTGGTGTCCGAGCAGATCATCGAGGCCGAACTCCAGCAGGATGCGCCGCTCTCCATCGATCGGCCCACCTCGGCGCGGCCCGGACCGGATCATGAGCTGGAAAGCGGAATGACGCTGTCGACCTCGGTGGAGCAGCACCTGGCGCGATTGTTTCGCGACAGCGGCGACGCATTGCCGCCACCGGGCCTCTATCACCGCGTCATCCGCGAGGTCGAGGTGCCGCTGATCGCGGCGGCCCTGACGGCGACGCGCGGCAACCAGATCAAGGCGGCGGAACTGTTGGGCCTCAATCGCAACACCCTGCGCAAGAAGGTCAACGACCTCGACATCAGGCTGGTGCGCCTGCCAAGATAGGCCGCGCGCCGGCGATTGCGAGCGCCGGCTGGCCAGCTTATACAGTCCCATGTCCATTTCCGGGGAACCCATCGGCGACAAGTCGGGGGCGCGCGACGCCGCGCCGCCGCGGCGATGGTTCGGTCCGGCGATCGTCGTCGCGGCGGTCGCCTGCGCGCTCGCGACTTTCCTGGTCATGGCGGAGTTCGGCCCGATCGCGCCGACCAGCGACACGCTGTTCGCGCTGTATGGCGTCGACGGCGCCGCGCTGGTGTTGCTCGCCGGCATGGTGTTCCGCCAATCGCGGACGCTCTACAAGGCCTGGCGCGCCGGAGAGGCGGCGGCGCGGCTGCACGTGCGCGCCGTGGGGTTTTTCTCGGTCGTCGCGCTGGCTCCCGCCCTGGTGCTGGCGGTGGTCGGTTCGGTCAGCCTCGAGCGCGCGCTAAATCCCGCCTTCATGTCCAACGTCAAGGGCTTCGTGCACAACACCGCCGAGGCGGCGCGGGTGTTTCGCGAGACGCAATGCGGCGCGCTGCTGCAGGAAGCGGCGCTTTCCGCCTATGATCTCGACCGCGCCCTGACCTTCATGCTCGACCGCTCGAAGTTCCACGAGTTTTTCGACTCGCGCGCGAGGTTTCTGGATTTTTCGGCGGCGGCGCTGATCAAACCCAGCGGGGAAATCCTCGACCGCGTCGACATCTCCAAGGCGTCCGCCGCCATCATCATCACGCCGCCGGCCTCCGAATTCGAGAACGCGCGCCGCGGCGAGCGGCTGTGCCTGCTGATCGACGACGACAAAACCTTCGTCGCGCTGCGGGCGCTCGAACTCGTTTCCCGACACCTTCCTTTACGTCACGCGCGCGATTGATCCCTTCGCCGTCGAGTTTCCGCAACAGGCGGAAATCCTCATCAACAATTACGACGCCTTCGAGGCGTTTGGCGCCGCCGTGAAGCGCGCCTTCTTCACGATGTATGCGTTGCTCACCACGATCATGCTGCTGTCGGCGGTCTGGGTCGGGCTCGACTTCGCCAACCGGCTGGTGGCGCCGATCCGCACGCTGATCGCCGCCACCGATCAGGTTTCGGCCGGCAACCTCGACGTGCGCGTCGACGTGGACAGGTCGCACGGCGATCTGGCGCGGCTCGGCGACGTGTTCAACAAGATGACGACCGAGTTGGACCTCCAGAAAAACCGCCTGCTCGAAGCCAATCGCATCAACGACGAGCGCCGCGAATTCACCGAGGCGGTGCTGGCGGGCGTGCCGGCGGCGGTGGTCGGCGTCGACGCCGCCGGCGCGATCAATGTTTATAATCGCTCGGCCGAGGAACTGCTGCGCATCGACGCGAAAAAAGCCGGGACGGCGCGGGTTCAGGACGCGATGCCGGAAATCGCGCCGATCCTCAAGGACGCCGCCGAAGCCTTTCCGCGCGCCCTGCAAAGCCAGTTGACGATCAAGCGCGGCGTCAGCGAGCGCACCTACAATATCCGCGTGACCTCGGCGCGGGGAGTCGAGGGCCACCCCAATTTCGTCGTGACGCTGGACGACATCACCGATCTCGTCACGGCGCAACGCAGTTCGGCCTGGGCCGACGTGGCGCGGCGGATCGCCCACGAGATTAAAAATCCGCTCACGCCGATCCAGTTGTCGGCGGAGCGCCTGAAGCGCAAATATGGCAAGCTGATCACGGTGGACCGCGACATTTTCGACCAATGCACCGACACGATCGTGCGCCAGGTCGACGACATCAAGCGCATGGTGGACGAATTCTCGTCCTTCGCGCGCATGCCCAAGGCGCGGCTGGAACGCGACGATCTGTGCGAATGCGCGCGACAGGTGGCCTTTCTGATGCGCGTCGGCAACGCCGACGTGGACATCGTGGAAGATTTGCCGCACCCGCCGCTGCAGGCGCTGTTCGACCGCAGGCTGCTGTCGCAGGCCCTGCAAAATGTCGTAAAAAACGCGATCGAGGGGATCGCCGCGCGCGACGAGTTCGATGCGCGGGAAAAGGGCGCCGTTAAAATATCCTTGCGTCGGCGCGAGGAATGGGCCGAACTGGACGTGATCGACAACGGCAAGGGGTTTCCCGCCGTCAATCGCCAGCTTCTGCTCGAGCCTTACATGACGACGCGCGCGGAGGGGACCGGGCTCGGCCTGCCCATCGTCGCCAAAATCATCGAGGATCACGGCGGGAGGCTGGAGCTGCTGGACGCGCCTCACGGAAAGGGCGCATGCGTGCGGATGCTGCTGCCGATCGCGCCGACGCGCGCGGACGACGCGGCGCCGAAGCCACGAAACGAGACGACCGAGCAAATTGAAAAGAGTGGAGCGTAATGGCGAGCGACATTCTCATCGTCGACGACGAAGCGGACATTCGCGAACTCGTCGCGGGCATTTTGAGCGACGAGGGTCACAAGACCCGCACCGCCAAGGACGCGGACGAGGCGCTGGCCGCCATCGCCACGCGGCGACCGCATCTGGTGTTTCTCGACATCTGGCTGCAGGGCTCCCGACTGGACGGGCTGCAGGTGCTGGAAGCCGTGCAGAAGATGCACCGCTCCTTGCCAATCGTCATGATCTCCGGCCACGGCAACATCGAGACGGCGGTCACCGCCATCCGCATGGGCGCCTATGACTTCATCGAAAAGCCGTTCAAGGCCGACCGGCTCGTGCTGGTCGCCGACCGCGCGCTCGAAGCCTACCAGTTGCGGCGCGAGGTCTCGGCGCTGCGCATGCGCTCCGGCGCGCACGATCGCATCGTCGGCGGCTCGCTGGCGGCGGTCCAGTTGCAACAGACGGTGGCCAAGATGGCGCCAGTCAATTCGCGGGTGCTGATCACCGGTTCCCCCGGCGTCGGCAAGGAGCTGGCGGCGCGCTGCATCCATCAGGCGTCGCAGCGGGCGGCCGCCCCGTTCGTCGTCATCAATTCCGCGACGATCACCCCCGAAAACATGGAGGTCGAGCTTTTTGGCCGCGAGGATGGGGGCGGGGCGCACAGGATCGGCGCGCTGGAGGAAGCGCATGGCGGCACGCTGTTTTTCGACGAAATCGCCGACATGCCCAAGGACACCCAGGCCAAGATCCTGCGCGTTCTCGTCGATCAGACCTTTCTGCGCGTCGGCGGCTCCAAGCGGGTCGAGGTGGATGTGCGGATCATTTCGTCAACGGCCCGCGACCTCGGCTTCGCGATAGAGGAGGGGGCGCTGCGCGAGGATTTGTTCCATCGGCTGGCGGTGGCGACGCTGCGCGTGCCCTCCCTGGTCGAACGGCGCGAGGACATTCCGGAGCTCATCAACTATTTCATGGAGACAATGTCGGTCGCCACCGGCATTCCGCGGCGGCGCATCGCCGACGACGCGATGGCCGTGCTGCAAATGCACGACTGGCCCGGCAATATCAGGCAATTGCGCAACAATGTCGAACGGTTGATGATCCTGTCTCCGGGCGACGCCGCGTCGGAGATCACCGCGGAGATGCTGCCGGCCGATGTCGGCGAACTGGTGCCGGCGACGCCGGCCGGGGTGCGCGGCGAGAAACTGATGAGCCTGCCGTTGCGGGAGGCGCGCGAGGTGTTCGAGCGCGAATATCTGATCGCCCAGCTCAGCCGCTTCTCCAGCAATATTTCGCGCACGGCGGAGTTCATTGGCATGGAGCGCTCGGCGCTGCACCGGAAGCTGAAATCGCTGGAAATCGAGTGAACATCCGCGCAAGGCGACGCGCGCATGGCGGATCGCCTCGCTCGGAGCGGCGCCGTGGCGCGGCTACGCGTCTTTCTTGCAGGTCTTGAAGCCAAACGGGATATAGGCCGGGCACCAGCCGATCGCCGCCGTGGCGACCAGCACAACGCCGACATAACCCCAGACCGGCAGAATGTGCATCAGGGTCGCGCCAATCAGCGCCAGCCCCAGCACGATACGCACTATTCTGTCGATGCCGCCCACGTTCTTTTCCATCTTGGACCTCCGGTTTCAACTGATGAATCCCGAATATTCCCACCACGTCGCTGGGCCGGAGTCAGTGACATAATCACCGAGCGGGCTCGTTGCGCGCCAGGGCCCTTAATTCCGCTTCGTCGAGCAGGTGGACGACGCCGCGCCCCGTTCTGATCCAGCCCTTGCGCTCGAATTCCTTGAGCCGGCGGCTGACGACCTCTCGCGCGGTGCCGAGCTCCACGGCCAATTCCTGATGCGTGGCGGCCGCTTCCGGCTTGCCTTTCGCGTAGTCGAGCAGGCTGGCGGCGAGACGATGGTCAATGCTGCCGAACGCCACTTCCTCGATGAGCGCCAGCAGACCGGAAATGCGCGTTCCATAGGTTCTGAACACGAAGTCGCGAAACATTTCCGAGCGTCCCAGCAAGGCTCGAAACTGGGCGACGGGCAGGGCGCGCGCGTGAATATCGGTTTCGGCCACCCCCTCGGCGTCGTAATCGATCCCGCACATCAAGCAGGCCGTGGTCACAATGCAGGTTTCACCGGGACCCACGCGATAGAGGATGATTTCGCGACCGCTGAGCCCGGTCTTTTGCACCCGGATGCACCCGGAAATCAGGATCAGATAAGCGTCGCAAGGCGCCCCCTCGCGAAACAGACGCGTTCCCGCCGGCGCGGTCACCGGACGCGCGAGGCTCGCCAGACTCGCCCGTGTCGCATCGTCGAGCATCGCGACGGTGGGACAGGATTTCGTCCAGTCTTCATGGTCGGACACGCCGCGCGCTCCTCGATCCAAAACGCCGATTTACAGTTGTAGCTTGCGCCTTCGCGGTAGTCGCGCTCTAATGCGAGATTATGACTTGGAATCGAGGGAACGACCTCGAGGCGGTGATGTTTGGCGCCGCTCAACGAAAAGAACGGGAACGGCGAATGTCGGAGCGCGCGCAAAACCTCCAGGATACTTTTTTGAATTTTGTCCGGAAAAACAAGGTCCCCCTCACTATATTCCTTGTTAACGGCGTGAAACTCCAGGGCATCGTGACATGGTTCGACAATTTCTGCCTGTTGCTGCGACGGGACGGACACTCACAGCTCGTGTATAAGCACGCCATCTCCACGATCATGCCGGGACACCCGATTCATATGTTCGAACCGGGCGAGGAGGGCGAGGGGAATAACGAAAAGCGGTAGCGCGGGCGTTCCCACCAAGGCGGCCCGCCCCGGAAAGGCATGAGACCGGTTGAACGATAATAAAACAGGGCGCCTTGATGCGCCCGCGACGAGCCAGGGCGAGAAAACGCGCGCCCTGGTCGTGGGGCCCTATTCGACGCGGCGCTCCCAGGACATGTCCATCCGCGATCCGGAGGCGCGTCTCGCGGAGGCGGTCGGGCTCGCCTTGGCGATCGACCTCGACATCGTCGGCGAGATCGGCGTTTCGCTCGGCGAGGTGCGGCCGGCCACCTATCTCGGCAAGGGCAAGGTCGAGGAAATCGGCGAACTCATCAAGGAGCGCGAGGTCGATCTCGTGTCGATGGATTGCGCGCTGTCGCCGGTGCAGCAGCGCAACCTCGAAAAAGCGTGGAACGCCAAGGTCATCGACCGCACCGGGCTGATCCTCGAGATTTTCGGACGTCGCGCCCGGACCAAGGAGGGCGCGCTCCAAGTGGAGCTGGCGCATCTCGAATATCAAAAATCGCGGCTGGTGCGCAGTTGGACCCATCTCGAACGCCAGCGCGGCGGCTTCGGCTTCCTTGGCGGTCCCGGCGAAACGCAGATCGAAACCGACCGCCGCCTGATCGAGGAGCGGATGCGCCGCATCGAGGCCGAACTCGATAAGGTCAAGCGCACCCGCGGCCTGCACCGCAAGACGCGGCGCGACGTGCCCTATCCGGTCATCGCGCTGGTCGGCTACACCAACGCCGGCAAGTCGACGCTGTTCAACCGGCTCACCAAGGCGAGCGTCTTCGCCGAGAACCTGCTGTTCGCCACGCTCGACCCGACCCTGCGCGAAATCCGATTGCCGCACGGGGGCAGGGCGCTGCTGTCCGACACCGTGGGCTTCATCTCCGATCTGCCGACCATGCTGATCTCGGCCTTCCGCGCCACGCTGGAGGAAGTGACGCAGGCCGACGTGGTGCTGCACGTGCGCGATGTCTCGCATGAGGATTGGGAGGCGCAGGGGAGCGATGTCGAGAAGATCATCGAGGAGCTCGACCTGGCTGGAGAAAACCGCAAGCCGACCATCGAGGTATGGAACAAGATCGACGCGCTGGACCCCGAGCGACTGGAGGGAATGCGTCTTTCGGCGCGCCACGACGACGGCGGCCCGATGATGGTCTCGGCATTGACCGGGGAGGGGATCGACGAACTGCTGTCGCGCGTCGAAGCCCTGCTGGCCACCGGCCGCGTGACGCTGGCGCTGACCCTCGACCGCGCCGACGGCGAAGGGCTCGCCTGGGCCTATAGCCACGCCGAGGTTTTGGAACGCGAACCCTTGCCGGAAGGTGACGTACGGTTGCTGCTGCGCGTCGCGCCGGAAAGGTTTGGCGAACTGGCGCGGCGGTTTCCGATGGCGCGGGTCGCGGAGTAAGCGCGGGCGGCATTCGCCTCAAAACATCGTCGCGCGGACGAGAGTGATGCGCCGGCGCGGCGCTTGCGTGGAGCGCCGCTAAGGCTTTTCCAGCCCCTTGGCCTCCACCCACAACTCTTCCATCTCGTCGAGCGTCGCCGCTGGCGGCGCTCGACCCGTTTGCGCGAGGCGCGCCTCTATGTGGTGGAATCTCCGCTCGAATTTGGCGTTGGCGCCGCGTAGCGCCTGTTCGGGATCGACCTTGGCGTGGCGCGCGAGATTGGCGACGACGAACAGCAGATCGCCGATTTCCTCGGTCAACGCCTTGGTCGGTGGGGCGCCCGCTTCGCTGGAGAGTTCGGCCTCGACCTCCAGCGTCTCCTCGCGCAGCTTGTCCAGCACCAGACGCGCGTCGGCCCAGTCGAAGCCGACCTTGGCGGCTTTTTCCTGCAGCTTTATCGCGCGTGTTAGCGCGGGCAGGGGCGTTGGCACACCATCCAGCACGCTCTCGCGCGCGGGTTCCCGCCCCGCCACGGCTCGCGCGGCTTTCTCCTTCGCCTTGATCTCGCTCCACTGAACAGCGACGGCGTGGGAGCTGAGTTCGGTCGCCTCGCCAAAAACATGCGGGTGGCGGCGGATCAGCTTGTCGCAGATCGCCGCGACGACGTTGTCGAACGCGAACAGCCCAGCCTCCTCCGCCATGCGCGCGTGAAACACGACCTGCAGCAGAAGGTCGCCCAATTCGTCGCGAAGGTCGTCGAAATCGCCGCGCTCGATCGCGTCGACGACTTCATAAGCCTCCTCGATCGCATAGGGCGCGATGGAGGCGAAATCCTGCTCCAAATCCCAGGAGCACCCGGTTTCCGGCGTCCGCAGGGCCGCCATGATGTCGATCAACCGCGCGATGCTCATGGGCGCTTCAGCTTCGAGGAATCTGGAAATGCGGCGCGGCGGGAGAAAAAACGCCGCGCGCTCCGGGCGGAGCGGCGCGGCGCTATCTTTGGGCCAAAAGACTAGTCGATGGTGATCGACAGCGCCTCGCGGCCCTTTTGCGTGTCGACGACTTGCATCGTCACCGGCTGGCCCTCGGCGAGGCGGCTGACGCCCGAGGGCGACAGGATGGAAATATGGACGAAAACGTCCTTGCCCCCGTCATCGGATTGCACGAAGCCAAACCCCTTGGTTTCGTCGAACCACTTCACCTTGCCCGCCACTGTGACGGCGGTGGACGGATCGGGAGCCGCCCGGCGCGGACGCGGGCTATCAAAGCCGCCGCCGCCAAAACCGCCGCCGCGGGGCGGGGGGCGCGTTCGGACGCGCCGGCGAGGTCGACCTCCATAACCCGGGCGACCTGTTGGCCCTTTACCGAATTCGTGACCTGGACTTTCAGCTTGGCTCCGGGCGGAAGCGTTTCGTATCCCGCCGCCTGGACAGCGCCAATGTGCAAGAACGCGTCGCCAGTGCCGTTGCCCAGTTCGACGAAGCCGAAGCCCTTGTCGGTTTTGAACCACTTGACGACCGCGTCGATGGCGGGCTCGTTGGATGACATTGCCGCCGGAGCGGCGTCGGCGAATCCACCGCCGCCTCCAAAGGGCGACCGGGCTGGCCGGCTAGGCCGCTGGGCATCATAATTGTAGGGGCCGTCGTCATCGAACCCACGCTTCCTGGGCCCCCGAAAATCCTTACCTTTGCTCATGTTACCTGCTCGTCTCCGCCAAAAACGGCAAGACCGCTATGTCATACGCAAAATGCCCGCGCATAAACCCGCCCACGGTGAATGTCCGCCAGCTGCTATGTGAGGGGATGTGCCAGTTGAATGCCATATAGTCCCGCGCCCTCATGGTTCTAACAGAAAACCCCGCCATTTGGCCAGAGTTTTTCATGGAAAATTGGCGTCCATGGAAAAGCCAGCGCTTTACCCGCGTGGCCCCGGCCGCGCGGACGAGGCCGGACATCCCCAAACTCAAGCAAGCCGAAGAGACGGCCTTGTCGAAGCGGAATAAATCGCTCGTGACGATCACGACCGCAAGCCGATGCTTCATGCATCGGCGATCACGACCGCCTCGATCGTTTTATGGGTGCGCATGCGAGTGAGGCCAAACGGCCATCGGCTGTCGGCGCCTCCCAAAACTCGCGGCATCTTCAAGGGCGGATCGCCAACAGTTCTCCCTGTCTGTCTCGCTCGAATGTTGCGGTTGCAAATCTGATTCGCATAATCAGTATTATGGAACTAAATGACCCAGCGGCCCAAGCGACGCTCGTTGCGGGAAAATCGACGGTATCATGCGAACGCGCCGCGTCGGCCCACAATTGTCTCGCGTGACTAACGAACGGCTTAAATTCTTGGCGAAGAAAGGCTCAAAGGCTGATCCTCATCCCGTCGAAGGCCGGCGTCACATTTTCCGGGCACATGGCCGCCAGCGCCGCGTAATCGAGATCGACATGCAGATCGGTCAGCACCGCGCGGCGTGGTTTTAGGCGCTCGATCCATTCGAAAGCCTGGCTGACCGAAAAATGCGAGCCATGCCGCTGATGGCGCAAGGCGTCGATGATCCAAAGATCAAGTCCTTCGAGATATTCAATGCTTTCGGCCGGAATCGCGTTGAGATCGGGCGTATAGGCCAAGGCGCCGTACGGACCGTCGATGCGAAAGCCAAGCGCGTCCATGTCTCCGTGATCCAGACGAAACGGCGTGGCGCGGATAGGCCCACCCGGCCCCTCCAGCGACACCGGGACACCGAGCCGCAGACGATGCTCGATCAGGAGTGGTGGATAAAAACTCCCCGGAGGCGTCGCGAAAATATAGTCGAATTTGACCGTCACGGCGCGCGCCGTCGGTTCGTCCATGTAAGCCGGGATCCGCCGGCCGCTCATGATGACGAGGCCGCGCACATCGTCGACGCCGTGTGTGTGGTCGGCGTGCGGATGCGTATAGAGAATGGCGTCGAGCCGTTTCACGTTCGCGTCGAGGAGCTGCTCGCGCAGATCCGGCGACGTGTCGACCAGCACATTGGTGACATCGGCGCCATTTCCCTTGCTCAGCAGCAGCGAACAGCGCCGCCGTCGGTTCCTGGGGTTGGCGGGATCGCATTTTCCCCAGCCCTGCCCGACGCGCGGCACGCCGCCCGAGGAGCCGCAACCGAGAATCGTGACCTCGAACGTCAAGCCGCCAGTTCCGACACGCGTAGCGGCGGCATTTTGGAAAACAGCCGCAGCGCGTTGGCGGTCGTGGCGTTGGCGAAATCGGCTTCGTCCATGCCCTTGACTTGCGCCAACACGCGCGCGGTGTCCGCGACGAAGGCCGGTTCATTGCGCTTGCCGCGATGCGGCGTCGGAGCCAGGAACGGCGCGTCGGTCTCGACCAATATGCGCTCCAGCGGCAGGCTCGCGGCGATCTCGCGCAGCGCTTGCGAGTTCTTGAAGGTCACGACGCCGGAAAAGGAAATATAGAGGCCCAGCTCGATGGCCGTGTCGGCCAGGGCTTGAGAGGCGGTAAAGCAATGGAGCAGGGCGGTGAAAGCCCCCTGCCCCATTTCCTCGCGCAGGATTTTCGCGCAGTCCGCGTCGGCGTCGCGCGTGTGAATGACCAGCGGCAGCCTGGCGAGGCGCGCGGCGGCGATGTGATTGCGAAACACCCGCGCCGCCGTATCCCTCGGCGCGTGGTTGTGGTGATAATCGAGTCCCGCCTCGCCGAAAGCCAAGCATTTGGGGTGGCGCGCCAGTTCGACGAGTTCGGCGGCGCTGGCCTCCGGCTCGTCAAGCGCGTGGTTGGGATGCGTGCCCACCGTGCAGAACACGTCTTCATAGCGATCGGCGATCGCGGCGATGGAGGCGAATTTGGTCACATGGGTGCAGATGGTGACCATCCGCCCGACCCCGCGGGCCCGGGCCCTGGCGACGATCTCGGACTGTTCCGGCGCGAAATCGGGGAAATCGAGGTGGCAATGGGTGTCGATGAGCATGGTCGTGGTTTTACAACGGGACCGTGGCGAAAGGAATAGCGGAGGAGCGCTGACGCAGCGAAGGGCGCCGGACGCGACGCCCTCCGCATTCGTGACCCAAACATCATTTACTCGCTTCGGTACTCGCCCGCAATTACCCGCGCTATTCATGCCCTTCTCACCCGAAATTGATTCTCTAGAAACGGGTCGGGCTGACTTTCGGCGAAGGGAATTTCCTTGATGCTCCATTCACGTTCAATCTCATGGATATGGACATCGCGGGCTCCCACCTTGGTCAAGGCCGCGATTGCCCGCTTCTCCTGTTCGCGACCGTTGACCGCGACCCAGAGCACGACGCCGCCTCGCTTCATTTGTTCCCGCGCATTCGCCCAATGACGACGCGCGATCAGCCCAGCCAAGAGCGCGCCAAGCGCCGCGCCGATAACTCCACCGGAAATCGTCGCGGCGATCTCGAAGGCAAGCGACCCGCCCGCCGCGGCCACGGCGGCTCCCCCCGCGAAACCGCCGATATAGAGAGGCACGCCGACCAACGCCGCTTCGCCTTCCGCGAATGATTCGCTGTCCACGAAATTACCGCGCGCCACGACTCCGCTGTCTTCAACTTCACTGATCGACCGATAAAAGCGATCCAGTTGGTCCCTCGCTCTTGAATCCGTCGCGAGCACCGAAATCGCGGCTCTGTCGAAACCGGACACCTCAAGTTCGTCCACCGCCGCTTCGAGAGCATCGGGATTGGCGAAGACCCCCACCGCCTCTTTCGTCCAATAGGTTTGCGTGGCGGCTCCGTCGCCGGTTTCCTCGCTCGCGGACGTCGACATGACATGGGCCGCCCGCTCCCTGGGCGCGGCCACGCCGTCCCGTGGCGCGTTCGCCCCATTCCAAGGATGGCGAGACCGCATTTCAGCCAACCACCGCCGGAACTCCATTCTCATTTCGGGCTTTGGAACAAGCAGACGCACCACAACCCGCTTTCGCCCGGCGCGGCGCAGTTCGTCCTCGAACTCGTCAAGCGTTAAATTCGCGAACGCCATCTGGCGCTCTTCGGAGGCCCGAATGGGACCGATTTCTCTCTCCACGATAATTTGAAGCATCCAGGATCCGCTTTCAACCCTTGGCTCCACGCTCAAGGTCGCTTCCGAGGTCAGGAGTTCCAATTCCCCCCGATCATAAAGGTCTTGAGCACTGAGATCGAAATCTTCATCGATTACGTATTCTTTCTTCGTCGCCATGCTTAGTTCGGAGTCGCCGCGCGCGCACTTCAATTCCGCGTGCAACAACTGGACGACTTCCTCCGCTGGCAATTTCAGGTTGTAGGTTTGCATTGGCACGCCCCTATGGTCTGGGGATTGGCTGTAATCACCCGAGGCTCGCGAATTGCCGCGTTTTCCACCGCTGGGAGTCGAGAGCGTCGGTCGGTGGACGGCTCGATCGTCCTCTCGTCCCTTTATCGGCCCGAATTAAAATGGATCTCGAGCGAGCACGGAAAAGCTCCCCGATCTCAATAATTTCAAAACAAATAGTTATCGATGACAAAACAGCCGAGCAACGACAGCGCGCGCGCCGCGGACCGCGAGCCAATTTGGACCAAGGGTGCACAACTGACAAAGATGACGCGGCGGTCACTTCAAGGGACGGGTTTTACGCCGCCCCCTCCTCCAGAATCCTCGGAAACACCGGCGTTGGCGCCGGCAGCTTGGCGCCCGAAACCAGCGCATGGTCGGCGCTGACGTGGAAGAAGTCGCGCGCGTCCGGGGCGACGCCGAGCAGATCGAGCAGGGCGCCGGCGCCCGCCGGAATAAACGGCTGCAGCGGGATGGCCAGCCGGCGCAACGTTTCCGCTGTCACATACAGAATGGTCTCCATGCGCGAAACATCGCTCTTCTTTTTCGCCCAGGGTTCCTGTCCCGCGAAGTAGCGGTTCGCCTCGGCCACGACGCGAAAAATCTCGGCGAGCGCCAGATGGGGTTGGTAGGCGTCCATCGACCGCCGCGCGATGTCGATGACGCCGCCGGCCTCGTTGAGAATTTTGGCGTCTTCGTCCAGCACCGCGCCCATGCGCGGAACGACGCCGCCGCAATTCTTGTTGACCATCGACAGCGAACGCTGCGCGAGATTGCCGAGGTCGTTGGCGAGATCGGCGTTGATGCGGTTGACAATCGCCTCGTGCGAATAATTGCCGTCCTGGCCGAAGGGTATTTCGCGCAGAAAAAAATAGCGCAGTTGATCCACGCCATAGCGATCGGCGAGTTCGATGGGATCGACGACATTGCCAACCGACTTCGACATTTTCTCGCCGCGGCTGAACAGGAAGCCGTGCACAACGATTTGCTTGGGCAAGGGCGCCCCGCCGACATCAGGAAAGCCGGCCAGAAAATCGCGTGAAAGCGCGTGATGTCCTTGCCAATGACATGGGCGTCGGCGGGCCAGAAGCGGACGCGCTCGCCCTGCCCCGTCAAATAACCCGTCGCGGTGATGTAATTGGTGAGCGCGTCGACCCAGACATACATGACATGGCCGGCGCTGGTATGCGGGCTTCGTGGAACCTCGACGCCCCAATTGAAGGTGGTGCGGGAAATCGAGAGATCCGCGAGCCCGCGCTTAACAAAGGCGACGATCTCGTTTTTATAATGCTCGGGCGTGACGAAGCCGGGGTTCGCGTCGTAATGCGCCAGCAGCTTCTCGCCATAGGCGGAAAGCTTGAAAAACCAGCTCTCCTCCTCGACCCACTCGACCGGCGTTCCCGTCGGCGCATATTTTTTGCCGTCGCGTTCGCTGAGCTCGCCCTCGTCGTAATAGGCCTCGTCGCGAACGGAATACCAGCCGGCGTATTTGGAAAGATAAATGTCGCCATTTTGCTCCATTCGCCGCCAGATCTCTAGCGCCGCCTCCTTATGGCGCGCCTGCGTCGTGCGGATAATGTCGTCGGCGCGCGCGTTCAGCGCCTCGCCCATGCGCTCGAACTGCGCGGCGGTGCGGTCGGCGAGTTGTTGTGGTGTGAGGTTTTCGCGCTCGGCGGTGCGCTGCATTTTTTGGCCGTGCTCGTCCATGCCGGTGACGAACAGCACATCAAAACCGTCGAGCCGCTTCCAGCGCGCGAACGCGTCGACGGCGATGCGCTCATAGGCGTGGCCGATATGGGGCGCGCCATTCGCGTAAGGAATGGCGGTGGTGATCATATAAGTGGGGCGCTGCGACATGCGCCGGGTTTACCGTGGTTTCGCGGCGCGGGAAAGCGGAGTTTCAGCCGCCGGGGCGAGCGCCGCGCGCCAGGCTTCGAATTTGCGCTCAAGGGAAAGAGCAGCATGAGCGGGGCTGGTCGAGGGAA
Source organism: uncultured Alphaproteobacteria bacterium (assembly GCA_963699455.1). Taxonomy (GTDB): domain Bacteria; phylum Pseudomonadota; class Alphaproteobacteria; order Rhizobiales; family Beijerinckiaceae; genus Methylocystis. The sequence goes on from CAVOTY010000006.1 coordinate 756,843, forward strand.
GCCGCAGCCTGGGTATTGCCGCGTTCAGCGCCGAGGCCGCGTGACGCTCGAAAAGCCGCTCGGAAGCGGCGCCGTTAAAGCAAATGAGACCAATGCGCGGATGCGCTTTGAAAAACGACGCGAAATCGTTCGGAGTGACGCTCAAGGCCTCGATATTCGTGTCGAGGCTGCCGGGGCGCCGCGCGCTGGCGCAAACATCCCACAGCGCGACGCCGCTCTCCGTGAGGCGGCGCAGCCGTTCGTCGTAAGGCAGTTCGGCGCCGGCGCCGAACAACCGCCCCATCAAAGGCCAAAACGCGTTGCGTGGCTGCGCGTAATATTGCCGGGCGGCCAGCGACGCCTGTCCCGGCAGCGAACCGAGGATCAAAACGCGCGCATCGGCGCGCGAGACGGGTGGAAAGCCGATCGAGGGATCTGCCGTCAAGCCCCTACCCCCGCGCCGCCCGCTCAAGCCGCTCGAAAATTCCAAGCACCAGCGCTTTTTTGTCGAAATTAAAGACTTCCGTCTCCCGCGCCGCCTGGCCGATCTCCTCCCAGGCGTTGGCGTAGCCGATCAGCCTTTGGGCGCCCTCCCCCGCCAGCGTCCGCGCGCGCGCATCGAGGAACCCATGCAGCGCGCGCATGAAGGTCGCGTAGGCGGCCTCGTTGTCGCGCCCCGTGAGGCGATCAGCGAGCGCGTGCACGGCGCTCCACTCGATCTGCGGCAGACGGTCGAACATGGCGCGCAAGGTGCGGTCGAAGGCGATGGCGTCGCCATCCAGCAACCGCAACGCCTCGCGCACCGAGCCGTGCGCGTGGGTCGCCGCTTCATTTATCGTTTCGTCGGGCGAGGACGCGTACGCGCCGCCCAGCGCGCACACGGCTCGCATTATGTCCGGCGGCGCCAGCGGCTCGAGCATCAGCCGGCGGCAACGCGAGCGGATGGTCGGCAAAAGCCGTCCCGGTTGATGCGCGATCAACAAAAACAGCGCGCGCTCGGGCGGTTCCTCGATCAGCTTGAGCAGCGCGTTGGCGCTCGAGCGGTTGAGATCGTCGGCGCAATCGACGATGGCGACGCGCCAGCCGCCCGTGCCTGAGCCGCGATGAAAGGCGTGGATGACCGCCCGCACCTCGTCGATACGAATCTCGGTATAGAATTTCTTGGTCTTTTCGTTCCAGCTTCGGCGCAAGGAAAAAATATCGGCAAGCGCCATAGAGGCAATCCGTCGCGCCGCCGGCGCCTCGCCGGGCACGAAAAGCGAGTGCGCTCCCTGAACTTCCTCCGTCGCCGGCTCGGGGTGGGCGAGCAAAAAGCGCGCGAGCCGCCACGCCAGCGTCGCCTTGCCGACTCCCTCGGGTCCAGCCAAAATCCAGGCTTGCGACATCTTGTTGTGGCGGTAGGCGTCGAGCAGCGCGCGCTCGGCGACCGCATTGCCAAAAAACGTCAGGGTTTCCCGCGGATGCGGCGCGGCTTCAAAGCGGTCGCTTTCCAGCGAGGAGGAGGCGTCCTTGCTCATTTTGTCCGGGATTCCGGGCTCAGAAAGCGCGCCTCGACCAGCCCCCAGATCGCCTCGGCGATCTCCTCGGGCGGCGCCAGCAAATCGACGACGCAGCAGCGACCCAACTCCTTGGCGGCGATGTCGAGGAACGCCCGCCGCAGTCCCTCGTGATAGGCGAGGTCCTCGCTTTCGAAACGATCGGGCTGGGCCAGCGCCCCGCGCCGCCGCGCCGCTCGCGCCAGCCCGTCGCGGGCCGGCAGGTCGAGCACGACAGTGAGGTCGGGCTTGAGGTCGCCGAGCGCGACTTTTTCGAGTAGCGCGATCATGCGTGGATCGGCCTTGCCCATCGCGCCCTGATACGCGCGCGTCGAATCAATGAATCGGTCGCAAAGCACGAAGACGCCTTTTTCAAGCGCCGGAGCGATCAAGCTGTCGATGTGATCGATGCGGGCGGCGGTGAACAGCACCGCTTCTCCAAGAGGGCCAAGCGAAGCTCCGCGTCCCGAAAGCAGGAAATCCCTTAACCGCTCGGCATGCGGCGAACCTCCGGGCTCGCGCGTTGTGACGGTTTCCACGCCGGCCCGCTTCAATCGGTCGGCCAACAGACCGAGCTGCGTCGATTTGCCCGCGCCCTCGCAGCCTTCGAAAGTGATCAGGCGGCCCCTTGAAGCGGACGCCGGCATGCTCATTGGCGGAAGCTCACGGTTTTTTGGCGAAGCGGGCATGGATCGAGCCCGCGACATATTCATAAGCCGCATCGAAGGCGCGCTTGTATAATGGGCCCTCCTCAACGCTTTCGCCAGTCACCAGAGGCATATTAAGCACAACCATTCCAGCGCGTTTGATTTCGAGTCGGCCAACCTTGGCCCCGGCCTCGACCGGCGCGACCAATGGCCCCTCGTAAATGATCCTGCCCGAGAGCTTTTCCGTGCCGCCGCGCTGCAGCAGCGCTTTCACTTCCTGTTCGGCGACAAGCGCCACGCTGCTTTTCGCGCCACCATAGACTTGCGCCGAACCGATCGTTTCGCCTGCGTTGAAAAGAGCCTTCTCCTCGAAGTTGCGGAAACCCCACTGCAGCAGCTTGCGCGACTCTTCGGCGCGTTCCTTTGCGGTGCGCGCGCCATAGGCCGCGAGGATGAGGCGGCGTCCTTCTTCAACCGCGGAAGCGACGATGCTAAATCCGCTCTTCTCGTCAATGTTGCCGGTCTTGAGTCCATCCACTCCGATATTCATCGTCAGTAGCGGATTGCGGTTTGGCTGCTTGATCTTGTTCCAGAGGAACTCCTTCTCGCTAAAATAGCGATAGTAGTCGGGATAGGTCTTGATCACATAAGCGGCCAATCGGGTCATCTCGCGCGGCGTGACTTTTTGGTCCGGGCCGGCCTTCCCCCACGGATTTCCGAAAGTCGATTTGGTAAGCCCAAGCTCGGTGGCGCGCTTGTTCATCCGCATCACGAAGGCTTCCTCGGCGCCAGCGACGCCTTCGGCGAGCGTGATCGCCGCGTCGTTGCCGGAGTCGATCACGAGACCCCGAATCAGATCCTCGACCCGAACGCGCGAATTAACTTGCAGAAACATAGACGAACCACCGGCCCGCGTCCCGCCGTCGCGCCAAGCATGTTCCGAAACGACGAACTCGTCGTCGAGCTTCAGGCGCCCCTCCAGGAGTTCGCGAAACACCAGTTCGGCGGTCATGATCTTGACCGTGGATGCTGGCGTCACGGTCTCGTCTGGAGCCTTCTCGAAGAGAACGGCGCCCGAACCCGCGTCGACCAAAATTGCGTTGGGAAAACTGGTCTGGAAGCCCTGCGCGCGCGCCGCCCCGACCGCGATCACCGCGAATAAAGCCGCGATGGCGACATGCCGGGAAAATTCCATGAGCAATCCGCTTTTGAGATTTTCAGTCACGAACCCTGTCCCGTTCGGCGACCGCTTGGCAGCCATCGCTTTCAACTCCGGATGGCGTGTACTATTACATGGTATATTCGCGCTATTTGTTGTGAAAGTGATAATCGGACGCGGCCAGCATACCAATTGAAGTTCGAGGGCCCGGGACGACAAAATTCACAATACAGCGCCGTTCTTAATTGAATGCCTCCTTGAGCGGGGTCGGTTTGCTCGGCCGCGCGTCGATATCGAACGGTCGGGTTGGCGGCAAAGGCGCGGCGGCCTCGGACGAATGGATCGAACCGACGGCGGCCAGATCGGTTTCCATGCGCGCGGACGCTCCGCCGGTGGCTCCAGCCAAGGCGTTCATTTCATTTCGATCGACATGGCGAACCGCCTTGGAAGTCACCGCGCGAGATCCGCCCTCGTCGATATCGGAATCTGACGACCGAGAAGAATTAAAAGCCGTGCGCATGGGCGCCTGACGTTCCGCGACCATAACCGGCGACTGCAGCCCCTCCAGCATCGCCGGTTGTCCGTCCGTGCGCAGGGACGCCAGCAGCTTGGAGTTATCGGAACCCGAAAGTTCGGCCCGACCTAGCCACTCGATCTTGACGTTCGCAGTGCCGCTGGACCGAAAATCCAACGCATCCGCGACCCGTTCCGAAACATCCATCACGCGACCGCCGTGATAGGGCCCCCGATCGTTGACGCGCACGACAATCGAATGCGCATTGCGTAGATTGGTGACGCGCGCATAACTGGGCAAAGGCATGGTCGGATGCGCGGCGCTGAACGATGCGCGATCGAAAATTTCACCGTTGGCTGTTCTGCGGCCGTGAAAATCGGCGCGGTACCAGGAAGCGGAGCCAACCACGGTGTAGGGCTTCTCGCTTGGCACGTAGGTCTTGCCCGCGATTTTATATGGTTTGCCGACGTGATATCGGCCGCCGCCCTGCGGAACCTCGTCGCCTTCGGCGACGACGCGCGGGCTGGGGCGCACACCATAGCGCGGGTCGACCACGTGATCGTCGCTGCTCACATAACGCTGCAGTGGAGTTTCCGGGCTGGCGCATCCCGCCAACGCCAGTGTCAGCAGAAGGGAACCTTTTCGCAACTTGCGCAACAGATTATCGGAAGCAGGGTCCTTGAGATTTATGGACTCGGTCACAAGCATCTCGGCGTCAACCAATCCCATCGTAAGGTCCTTGCAAGTGGGCGCATACGAAGGCTTCGCCCGAAACATATGGACGCGCCGTCATCACCCCGCCCACGCTCACTGGCGCAGACTGTCCTAATTTCATTACGCCGACGTTAACACTATTAAACGTTCACCAAGGCCAGCGCTAACCAAGCTTGAGCGGTCTAAAGGCCCTTCAATTGCGACAAAAGTGCGGCCTGGTCAGGGGCGCGGGGAGAGTGGCTCCGCCTCAACCTTAAGCGGGCGCGAGATCGACGATCCGCGCTTCAAGTCTTTCAACCCCGCGGAACGCCCCAGCGGAAAGTCGCGTCGCAACGTGGAAGCCGGCGCCGCGCGCGCGCAAAAGGGCCTCGCCCAAAGGCGTTTCGAGCGCGCGAAAGCAAATGGCGTCGACCTCGGCGCCGTCCCCGGCCCGCAGCTTCGCGCGAACATGATTGACTCCGACTACCGCGGCATGGGCAACTTTATGGTGGGGAAGACAAAATATTGGCTCGCTATTCCCCTGCCCGAACGGACCAGCCATAGCCACCCCACGCACAAGATTTAGCGAGACGGCGCGTCCCGTCAGCGCCGCGTCGATACGCAGAATATCATCCCTTCGACCCGCTTCGACTTCGTGTGCCAGCGTTTGGTTCATGAAGTCGGCGAACTCTTTTAGTCGGTCCCGGTCGAGCGTGACTCCGGCGGCCATCGCATGGCCGCCACCTTTGAGCACGACCCCGGCCTCCAGCGCGCGCCGAACCGCGACGCCGAGGTCGACGCCCATTAAACTTCTACCAGAGCCTGTTCCATTTTTATCATTAAATGCAAAGGCAAAGGCAGGAATCCTAAACCTTTCCTTTAACCTCGATGCGATCAATCCAACGACCCCCGGATGCCAATCCTCGCTACCAACCACCAAGCAGGCAAGGTTATTCGAAGCGCGGAATTCCTGCTCCGCCGTCGCCTCCGCCAGCTCAAGCGCAACCTTCTCGATGGCCTGTCGTTGGCCGTTTAAGCTATCAAGCTCGCGCGCGATCCGCATGGCTTCGATCGGATCCTCGACCATGAGCAAGCGCGCGCCGAGCGCCGCGTCGCCAATCCGTCCGCCAGCGTTGATGCGCGGTCCCAGAAGGAAGCCTAAATCGTAGGGCTTTGGTGGCCCATCCATTCGAGCGGTGTCCATGAGCGCGCGAAGTCCCACCCGGCGGCGCTCGCGCATGACGACAAGGCCCTTCGTCACGAGCGCGCGATTCAAGCCAGTAAGCGCGGCGACGTCGGCCACCGTCGCCAGCGCGACGAGATCGAGCCCAGCCAGCAGGTCGGGTTCCGGCCGCGCCGCGCCCCAATGTCCCCGTCCGCGCAACTCGCGATTCAACGCGACAAGCGTCAAAAACACCACGCTCGCGGCGCACAATTGCCCCAGCCCGGACAGATCGTCCTGACGATTGGGATTGACGACGACCGCTGGCGGCAAATTTTCCGGCGCTTGATGATGGTCCAGCACAATGGTCTCGATACCCAGCGCTCTCGCCTCGGTTAGGGCCTCGACGCTGGTCGTGCCGCAGTCCACCGTGACGAGCAACCGGATGCCTCGGCTGGCGAAATCGCGAATGGCTGGAATATTCGGACCGTAGCCCTCCATAATCCGGTCGGGGATATGAATAAGGGGCGGCGGCGCTCCGGCGGCGATCAGATATTGCGCGAGCAGCGCCGCCGAACAGGCGCCGTCGACATCGTAATCGCCAAAGATGGCGATTGGCGCGTTCGCCTCGATCGCCGCGACAAGATGCTCGATCGCTCGATCCATGTCACGCAACGTCAGCGGATCCGGCATGAGTTCGCGCAAGGTCGGATTTAGATAGGCGACCGCTTCGTCCGCCGTGACCCCCCTACCGGCCAGCACCCGAGCCAGAACATGATCAAAACCGTGCGCCTGGGTGATCATGTCCGCCGTCGCCTCGCCAGCGCGGTCCAGACGCGCCTGCCAACGGCGGCCAAGCAATGAACTTTCGACGCCAAGAAAAGCGTCGTTTGTTGTCGAGAACATCGTGAATCTCGCGATCAGACGGAAAGCGAGGCCGCGTCCGAGACAAGAACACGCGCCTCGGCGAGGATTCTCGCGCGAGACCTACGCGTCGCCGCGCAGATGCGCAACCCGCGCGCGAACGGGCGGATGCGAGTAGTAGAACAACGCATATACTTTATCTGGCGTCAGCGTGGCCAGATTGTCGCGCGCCAACCGCGTGAGAGCGGATATCATCGGCTCCTCGCCAACCATCGCCTTGGCGAAGTCGTCGGCCTCGAATTCGGCTCGCCTGGAGCGCCATGCCAGCAGGGGCGACAAAACATGCAGCACCGGTTCTTTCGCGAGCATCGCGACGACCAGTCCCAGGCCCGGGTCATTCGGCAGCAGAAAAACCGACGCCAATCCCTGTGGTCCCAACGCCCAATGCAGCACCGCGAAGCCTATGAAGGCGAGCCCCGCCGTCAAGGCCAACATCTGCCTGATGTGGCCGAACTTGAAATGCCCAAGTTCATGGGCGAGGATCGATTCGATCTCCTCCGGCGTGTGTTTGGCGAGCAGCGTGTCGAACAATACAATGCGCTTGGCCTTGCCGAAGCCGGTGAAATAAGCGTTGCCCCGCGCCGACCGCGTGGAGGCGTCCATCGTGTACAGCCCCCGCGATTCGAATCCGCACTTTCGTAGCAGCGCCTCCAGCCGCCGCCGCAGGTCGTCATTCGGCAAGGGCGAAAACTTGTTGAAAAGCGGCGCAATGAAGGTGGGGTAAACGGCCATCATCGCAATCATGAAAACCATGAAGCCGACAAAAGCATAAAGCCACCACCAGTCCGGCGCCGCCCGGAGCACGGCGAACATTGCATAGAGCAGCGGCGTTCCGATGACCATTTGTAGCGCCCCCGCCTTCAACCAGTCGGCGAGAAAGCTTGTCAAACTCTGTCGGTTGAAGCCGAATCGCGCTTCGAGCCAAAAAGTTTCGGCAAGTGAACATGGCAACGCCAGCACCTCGGCGAGCGCGGCGAAGGCCACGACAAGCGCCACGCTTCGAGTGAGAGAAGGCTCAAACCGTCCCGCGATGACGCCGTAAAGTGGAGCCAGCCAGAACAACAGCCAGGCCAGGGAAATGATTCCGTCACACGTCTGTTCGAAAATCGAAAATCGAGTGCGGGCCAAAGTGTAATCGGCGGCGCGGCGGTGCTCTTCGAGCGTCACCTCTTTTGCAAAATCGCGTGGCGCGGCGTCGCGATTCAGCTTGACAGCGGCGAGTTGTCGCCCGCGGAGATAAACGCCGAACCCGGTCGAGAGTAATATGGCGATGCAGATCGCCATGGCCATCGGCGTCATTGAATGCTCCAGTTTACGCCCGCGAGCGCCTCCCTCCTTCCTTCGAGGAATGCGATTCCGGCTCAAATATAAGGGAGCGGCCGCGCATTGCGAGACAAATTAATTTAAGTTAACCGTGGCGCCCGGGCGTCACGACATCTCGTGCGGCAATAGCAGTTCGCGCGCCAGATTCAACGCGGCGGCCTGAGCCGCGGAGCCGCCATGGTCGGGGTGCGCGCGTTTCATCTTCGTGCGATAAGCCCGCTCGATCTCGGCCCGGCTGGCGCCGGGCCAAACACCCAACGTGGCGCAAGCTTCCGCCTTCGGACTCGCGGGGACGGGACGCGCGGAATTGCGATGACCAAAGCCGCCGTGGTCAAAGTGTTCCGCTTCGCTCTCGTCGGGGTTCGCGGCGCCAAACCCGTCTCGGACCGTTTTGAAGCGACCCGCGTTGGATCGCCGGGCGCCGAGCGACATGCGCTCGTCTTCCGCGAGCAGGCCAAACTCCCAAAGCGCCTGCCGTAATCGATGGGCGATGTCATGCGCGCACAAAGCGAAAAAGCCCGCGGCAAACGCCGCCCCCAGGGCGCGGGCGGTCAACGAGGCCATGGGCGGAACGATATGCTCGAGGTTTTCGCCGCGACGCGGGTCCGCGAATTCGACCCAGGAGCTTAACAAATGATCCACGCGTTGCGGCGTGAGGCCCGGCGCGAGCCTTGGCGTAAAAAATATCAGGCCAACGCCAGCGATCCAGAAAAAATCCGACCAGCCGCTCAGGCGCGGGTTTGAGTAGCCCCGCCATAGAAAGTAGACGCAAGCCGCGATCATCATCGCGAAAGCGATCTCCGTTTGCAGGTGAGCGGCGTGCTCCAGCGAGGTTCGCCCTTCCTGCGCGGCCGCCCGCTCGAGGACGTATTCGCCCTCGCTCGCCCAACGCAGCATCCGCACGTAGTTGATGCGCATGGGCGCGAGCTCCGCGCGGTCGCGCGCTTGCAGGACAACGAGCGGCGCCAAAGTTGCCGTGAAGGTCGCGACGCACGTCCCGATCAACGACAGAGCAACGCCCCGCGTTTTCGAAACGCCGAGTTGATCAGGGGCGGAATCGAACGGATCGAAGGAAATTATCGCGCTCCGTGAATGGTCATGCCGCGAGCACCTTGCGCCCGCGATTCATCAGCGCGAAGGGCGCACCCGTGAGCAGAATGTCGACCGCTTCGAGATTTTGATGCCGACCGTTGATCGACAGCCGCGGCAAGGCGTGCGGGTGATCGCGATGTTCGGGGAAAATCATCCCTGGTCGAGTGGTCACGGCGCTTGCGAAGCCCAGATCTCGCGCGAGGTCGAATTCGCGCTTTCCCGCCGAAGCTCGATCGCCAACCGGATAACAGAAATGGCGCGCGTCAATTCCAAGTTCGCGCGCGATGGCGGCGCGACTATCGATCATTTCCAGCGCCGCCGCGCGCGCATCGAGCTTGGCGAGGCGCGGATGCGACATGGAATGGGCGCCGATACTGGCGAGTTCGTGTCTTGCGATCGCCTCCAGCCCGCGCCAATCCAGGCAAAGATTTGTCGTCAGCCCGCGGGGTTCCACGCCGGCCTCCACGCAAAGCAACAGAGCAACGCGCAACAACTCTTCCTCGGAACCGTCCCTCAGCAACCAGTAAAGATCGGTGAAGGCCGCCAATTTATCCGCCGCGCTGGCGCACGACGCCTTGAAACGGCGACCCAGCGCGATCACGTCGACGAAGTCGAGGCGACGAATCGACTCTTCCAGCTCCACCCACCATACGCGCGCCGCGCCATCCGCGAATCCGGGCGTCACATAAGAGACAAAAGGCGCGCGGTGACGTTCCAGCACGGGTAACGCGTGTTCGCTTAAATCGCGGTAGCCGTCGTCGAATGTCAGCACGATGAAGGGCTCGCGACCATCAGCTTGCCCCTGCAATTCAGTCAACGCGTCATCCAGCGACAGAATGCGGTAGCCGCGCCGCCGCAGATGACACAGCAAGGCGTCGAGGAATTCGATCGAGATCTCCAGCCCCTGGTTGGGTTCAAAACCTTGCTGAAAACGGTCGCGAACGCGATGAAACGTCAAAATCGCGCCAAGTCCCCGCGTATAGGGCTCGGCCAGCCGATGCGCGCCGCTCGCCCGAAACAATCCCATGCCGGCATCTATCGCTTTTTCCCGCCAGGTCGACATTTCCCTCGCCTCGGATGACGCCGATATTGAATCGGTGGGTGGCCAGTTCTCATTGACGATTTCTTGCTATTGAAAGGTTATCCGCCAAGGCTGAAGGATTCGTGAGCGGGATGGACACTGAATTGGAAATGTTCGCCTTGCCCGAAAAGCCCTTAATGGATGTTTTCGATCGCCTGGCCGACTCGCGCGACGAGTGGCGGGCCCTTTTCGAAAGCGCCGCTGTCAGCCCTTATCAAAACTATGATTATGTCGCCGCCTGGATCGAAACGATCGGACGATCAAGCGGACTCGAACCCATGATCGTGGTGGCGCGGGATCGTCGGGGAGCGCCGCTCGCGCTATTTCCACTGGCGACGCGCAAAGTCGGCGGGCTGCGCATCGCGGTTTTCCTGTGCGGAAGAGAAAGTAATTTCAACATTGGCCTGCTTCGACCAAACGTATCGCTCGATGCGCGTGCTTTATTGGCGCGCGCCGCACGTGAAAGCGCCCTTTGTCCCGATCTGTATTTTTTGCTCAACCAGCCATGCCGTTTCGGCGCCCGCGAAAATCCGCTGATCGGCGGCGGCGCCAGCCCGAGCCCCAGCTTCGCCTATGGAACGGCCCTGCCCCGCGATGTGGACGCGCTTGCCGCGCAACTCTCCAAGGCCTCGCGGAAAAAATTGCGCAAAAAGGAGCTGCACCTCGCGCAACTGGGCGAACTCGTCGCCGAGCATCGCGCCAGCGGCGCTCGAGCGCGCGAAATTATCGCGGCGTTGATCGCGCAAAAATCGACCCGGCTCGCCAGAAAGGGCGTCGATGGCGTCTTCGATGATCCGGACATGCGCGCCTTTTTGGAACGCGCCCTCGCCAACAACGCGATTGAGATTCACGCGCTTAGCCTGTCGGGAAGAATCATCGCGACATATGTTGGCCTTGCTCATGCCGGCCGCTTTTCCGCGCTCGCCAACTCCTTCGACCTTGACGACGAAATCGCCCGCTGCTCCCCCGGCGATCTATTGCTGCGCGCGCTGATGCGCGACCTTATTTCGCGCGGATTCGCATATTTCGACCTTGGCGTCGGCGAAGCGCGCTACAAGGAAGCCGTTTGCGACGAGACAATCGAGCTTTTTGATTTGATCCTGCCGGTCACTTGGCGCGGCGCGCTCGCGGCGCCGGCATTCAAAGCCGCGCTTGCCGCCAAGCGGCTGGTCAAGCATTCGCCCTGGTTGTCACGACTGCTCGTCAGCGCGCGGCTGTTCAGCGGAGCATGAGCGGTTAGCGCCGCTACACCGCGACGAGCTCCTCCTTGGCGTCCTCGATCAGCGAAACGTCGGCGCATACGTGGGAGAGTTCATCGACAAGCGTCTGTGCCGCGGGGTCGGCGTCGCGAACCAGTATCGCGTCGCACAGTGGCCCCACCCGCTTCGCCTCCTCGATCGCCGAGGTGGCGAACACCACGAAATCATAAGTATGCGCCAGCGCCTCGACCACCATCTCCAGGTCGTATCGAGGCAAGCCCGCTCCACCGCCGGCCGGTATTATCTGTAAACGCGATTCCGCGTCGCGCATGATGATTTCGCCAAACTCGGCTTCGCCGCGAAGCAAGTCGCGCCAACCCTTCGGGTGCTCCGGACAATCCGCCAGGAATCGGTCGTAGGACTTGTCGTCGGCATCCGTCGCGACAAGCACGGCGCTGCCCCGACGGGCCAGACCGCGCGCGACGGTGAGCGCGGTCGTCGTGGCCGCCGCGCTGTTGTCGCCTCGACAAATCAGCACCTTCACGCATGGCGAGGAGATACGTCCGGAGTCGATCTTCCCAACCGCGCCCGCCTTCGACAGAACCTCCTTCTCCTCGGAGCGAGGAGAGTCGCTCTCCGCGAAGTTCGACAACACCGGCGCGAAGGATGGTTCTGATCGGGCCGCCGCGCTCTCCCCATGCTCGGCCGCGCCCCGTTCGGCGGCGTCATCGGCTTCCGCGACGGCCGTGGCGGGCGCTGGCGCCGCCGGCCTCGCGGGCGTCGCCCCCACGACGCGCGGCCGGCCGGAAAACAGTTCGCCGGCGAGTATGGAGCCGATTGAAAGAATTAACCCCGACAGCGTCGCGAACGAGATGATCGGAATCTTTTTGGGGAAGGTCGGCAACTGCGGGGCCAACGCGCGTTGAAAAATGCGGGCGTCGGCGGGCGTGGCGTGCAAATTCTCACGCGCCATGGCCTCCTGATATTTCGCCGTGGCGCTCTCCAGTTGCTCCCTGTAAAGACGCGCCGTGCGCTCGAGATCGCGAAGTCGCACATCGTCGGCGTCGGCGGCGCCAACCACGGTCTTTTGGGCGTCGAGCACCTTGCTCAGATTCTCGACCCGCGCTCCGGCGATGCGGGCGTCGTTCTCCAGCGTGCGGACAATGCGCTCGGCGGCCGCCCGCCCCTGCATGTCGAGATCCTGGAGCTGCGCCTGAAGCTCCTTGATGCGCGGATGTCCCGGCAGCAGGGTGCGAGATTCGAGCGCGAGTTGCGCGCGCAGCGTCACGCGCTGTTCCAACAATCGCCTGATGACCTCGTTGTTGGCGACGTCGGGAATATCGCCAATGCGATTTTGGCGCAGCATGTCGCGCAGCAGGCGCGCCTTGGCTTGCGCCTCGGCCTGCGCGCTGCGCGAAACCGACAATTGCGCATTGAGTTCGCTGAGGTGCTGCGCGTTGATGGTCGTGTTATTCGAGCCAACCAGCAATCCGGACTTCATTCGAAATTGTTCGGCGCTCGCCTCGGCCTCCGCGGTTTTGCCGCGCAATTGCGTCACCAACTCGGCCAGCGAAGCCGCGGCGCCGCGCGCGCTTTCGCGCTTGGCGTCCTGTTGGAACTCCAGATAGGCGGCCGCGACCGCATTGGCGCCCTTGGCCGCGAGATCGGGGTTGCGCGAGGTGAATTCGATCGAAAGCACGCGCGTCTTTGTCGGAGACAAGACGCTAAGCTTCTCGCCGAAGGTTTCGAGAATACGATCCTCGGGAGACGTTCGCGTCGGATCGCGAGTTAGTCCCAGCATCATGCCCACGCGCGTTATGGGGCCGACGCCATGCGCCAGAGGATCGAACTCATCGTTGCCCGCCAAATCGAGCATTTTGATCGCCCGTCGCGCCAGATCTCGCGAGGTCAGCAGTTGAATTTGGCTTTGCACCGCCTCGGCGTCGGGCAGGATGTCAAGGGCGCGCTGTTCGGTCTTGTCGGCGCGAGGCACGAAATTCTCTTGGTTTTCGAGGAGAACGCGAGCCTCGGCGGTGTAGCGCGGCTTGAGAACGTTCACGACGATCGCCGAACCCACGAGCATTGCGAGGGTCGGTCCGATCACCCACCATCGCTTCGCGGAAATCGACCGCGCGATGTGCGAGAGGTCAATCTCACCGGTCACGCCGCTTTCGCCGCCATTCCGCTCGTCCACGTGCATCGTTGAGACTCCGTTCACATCGCCATGGAAACTAGTCGCTGATGGTTGCCGCGAGGTTAACCATCGTAAAGTTGACGATGGATGATGGTTTCAGTGAGCTTTTATTAACCACGCGCGCATAAAAATCGGATCGAGATCACCGCGAAGTAAGCCAATTGTAATCAGGTCTGGATCGGAAATGACAAGACACTCCGCTTTGCCGCTCTGTATCCTCCTAGCCGGGCTCTTGACTGGCTGCGCGGCGCCCGGGGATTATCGGCCCGAACTCATGGCGGCGCCTCCGATGGACCGCTACATGCTCGCCGCCGGCGATCGGTTGCGCGTCATTGTTTACGGGCAGGAACTCCTTGTCTAACTCCTACGCGGTGGATGGAGCGGGCCGCATCTCCATGCCGTTGATCGGTTCGGTGCCGGTGATGGGCTGTGATCCCGCCACCGTCGAACGCGAGATCGCCGCGCGCTTGCGCGCCGGCTTCGTGCGCGAGCCGCGCGTCTCCGTCGAGGTGGAGTCGTTCAGGCCGTTCTTCGTGCTCGGCGAAGTCATGGCGGCCGGACAGTTCCCTTACGTCGAAGGCATGACCGCGCGCACCGCCGTCGCCATCGCCGGCGGTTTCAGCCCGCGTGGTTATCACGACGAAGTCGACCTCACGCGCGTGATCCAAGGGCGCCCCATCACCGGTCGCGTGCCGATGGACGCTGTTTTGCGACCCGGCGACACGATCACGGTGAGAGAGCGCATCTTCTGACGCGTTCTCGCGACCTTGGTCGACGCGAATTTCGTGGCGGACTTATCGCGCTTCGGCGGATTTATCGCGCGGCGCGAGGAACATCGCCTCGCATGAACAGGAGCCGTGACCATGTCCCCTTTCGCAGCCGGCGCCAGCCAGTCGAACGACAATGACGGCGCGCCGCGAACCGACGGTCGTTTACCCGTCGCGCCACTCGCCGAGATCGCTCACGACGGCCCACCCAGCAAGGCCTATTCGCCAATCGTGTTGGTCGGATTTGTGCGTCCGATCGAGTTCGGCTTGCTCGCCGGTGTCGGTTTCGCCGTGCACGAGTTCCATGTCGCGCCAGTGTTGGGTCATGACGCCGTTTACACGTCCGTCATTCTAGGCATGGCGTCGCTGGCGGTTATCTCGCTGCAGACGTTCGGTCTCTACACCGTGTCGGCTTTTCGCGCGCCGGCGCGGCGCGGCCTGATGATCCTTGGCGGCTGGAGCGCCGTCTTCGTCTTCGCGCTGGCGGTGGTGTTCTTTCTAAAGCTCGACGACAATTTTTCGCGGGTTTGGTTCGCCAGCTGGTATTTTTTCGGGCTCGCCGCGTTGATGGTCGAGCGTTTCACGCTGGCGGCGGTCGTGCGCGGCCTCACGCGGCGCGGCAAACTCGACCGCCGCACGGCGATTGTTGGCGGCGGCGTGGTGGCCGAGCCGGTGTTGCGGGCGCTGGCCGCCCAGGAAGATGGCGATTTGCGCATCGTCGGCGTCTTCGACGATCGCTCCGACGCGCGCTCGCCCGATGTGGTCGCGGGTTTCCCGAAGCTGGGGGATGTCGACGATCTTCTCGAATTCGCTCGGCACGCTCGGCTCGATCTCATCATATTCACCCTGCCGATATCCGCCGAAGAGCGCCTCTTGCACATGCTGCACAAACTTTGGGTGCTGCCTGTCGACATCAGACTCGCGGCGCATTCGAACAAGCTGCGCCTGCGTCCACACTCTTATTCCTATATTGGCGACGTGCCGGTGTTCGACGTTTTCGACAAGCCGATCGCCGATTGGGACGTGCTGGTGAAGGGTGTTTTCGACAAAGTCGTCGGCGCCTTGATGCTCATCGCCCTGTCGCCGGCGATGCTCGCCGTCGCCCTCGCGGTAAAAATGGATTCGCGCGGGCCGGTGCTGTTCAGGCAAATCCGATACGGATTCAACAACGAGAAGATCGAGATATACAAATTCCGTTCGATGTACGTCGATCAACTCGACATCGAAGCCAAAAAGCTTGTCACCAAAAACGATCCGCGCGTCACGCGCGTGGGGCGTTTCATTCGAAAGACCTCGCTCGACGAACTGCCGCAGTTGCTCAACGTGGTGTTCCAGGGAAACCTGTCGCTCGTCGGGCCGCGTCCGCACGCGCTCCAGGCGCGCGCCGCCGACCACCTGTACGACGACGTGGTCGACGGCTATTTCGCTCGCCACCGCGTCAAGCCGGGGTTGACCGGCTGGGCGCAGGTCAATGGTTGGCGCGGAGAAACCGATACGCCGGAAAAAATCCAGAAACGCGTCGAGTTTGACCTCGACTACATCGAAAACTGGTCTCTGATCCGTGACATCTATATTTTGGCTTTGACGCCCTTCGTTCTGCTAAGGGGAGACAACGCCTATTGAGCGGCGCGATGGGCGCGCCGGCAAGGGCGGCCATGGAGAACGGTTTGCGCCGCGAGGTTTCCCTAATCATGATGATCGCCGCCCTGCAAGGCGCGGCCGGCGTGTCGCTCGCCGCCGCCGCGGCTCATGTCGACGGAAGCGCCAAACTGGCGACCGCGAGCCTGTTTCTGATGGTGCACGCCGGCGCGGGCCTGGCGCTCGCCGCCCTGGCCGCCTCGACGCCGGCCGCGAATCGCCTCGCCCAGGCGACCTTCGCGCTGCAAGCCGGCGTCACCCTGTTCGCCGCGGATTTGGCGTTGCGCGTCCTCGGCTCCGGCAAGCTGTTCACTTACGCGGCGCCCATCGGTGGGTCGCTGACGATTCTAAGCTGGCTGGCCGTGGCGATCTGGGCGGCGACCAGGATCGCAAGACCCGGCCCCGACCCGACAGACTGAACACTAGGCAATGGCTTAGTCGAAGCGCCCGGGAAAACACTCCGGCGGCGCTAGACAAAATGTCGCATCCGCCGCACCATGCGATATGCAAAGTCAGGAACAACCCGGCGCGAATGTCCTGTCCGGCGGTGGCGCGATGGAGGCGAGCAACTCCATCAACCCGTTGCGCGGGTTGCGTATTTTGATTGTCGAGGACAATCCTTTCATCGCGTTGGCGCTTGAGGAAATGTTGGTCGAGCAGGGTCTCGTCATCGCCGGGTCGGCGAGGACCATGGATAACGCCCTGCGCCTCGCGGCGAGCGAGTTGATCGACCTGGCGCTGCTCGACGTTAATATTGGCGATCGAACGATAGATCCCGTGGCCGAGGTTTTGAGCGCGCGGGCGACGCCTTTTGTTTTCACAACGGGTTGTGGTCGGGCCGGATTGCCGGAAGCGTTCCTGGACCGCCCCATCGTTGAAAAGCCATTCTATATCGAAGAAATCCTTCAAACGCTAAGGGATGTCTTGTCCTCGAAGCGTAATGAAAGCGATTAAATCGACCGTTAATCGAATTAACTCCGTTTCTAAGCCATCGCGATAGTTGACTTGCGCAAGCGCCTTGCGGTCACGCCGATCCTGATGTAATTAATAATTAGTTAATGTAGCGTTCCCTTAAAGTGAGTTAACGCCGATGGCTGTCACGTCCCTGTTCAGTCGTCTTGCCGCCTTCCATGCGGATTCGCGACTTCGTCCTCATGCGCGTGGGGCGGTCACGGCGGGCGCCGCGATTGTCCTCGTTTTTGGGGGGCTTCTCGCGTTCGGCATGCCGGACAGCCTTGCCGAGGGCGGTTTTTTCGAGGAATTGTTTGGCATCGAGCAGCCGCGCCATCAGCACGTGGCGCAGCCCCTCTACTATGCTCCGCGAGAACACGGCTGGCGCGCCGGCCGCCGCGGCCACGCCCGCCACTACGCCCATCATCCCTTCCATGTCGTCAGACACGCGCGCCGCGCGCGCCATCACGATTACTACGCCCGGAGCTGGGCGCCGGCGGAACATCCGGTCGCGCGTTTCGCCGCTCGACGCTCCGCCCATCGCGCCGCGCGCGAAATCCAGGCTCCCGTCGAGCGCGAAGCCTATCATCCCGTTGCGCGGGAGAAACATCACCGCGTCATCCATGAAGCCTATAATTCCGAGGCGCCTGAAGCCGCGCGGCCCGAGGCCGCGCCGCTGGCCAGCCCCACGCCGCTCGCGCGGCGGTCGGTCTGCGTGCGCACCTGCGACGGCTATTTCTTCCCTGTCGCCAATCTCAACCACAAATCCGACATCGCGACGCATCAGGCGATTTGCAATTCGCTTTGCCCCGACTCGGAAACCAAGCTTTTCGTGATCCCCAACGGTTCGGAAAACATCGACGAGGCGAAAGAGGCGCATGGCGACGAGCTTTATTCGCAGCTCATGGCCAAAATAAAGAGTTCGGACGCAAAGCCCGCGGCTTGCGGCTGCCACTCGACGGCCGGCGCCCCCGTCGACAACAAAGCCGTCCTCAACGACCCGACACTGCGGGCCGGCGACACCGTCGTGACGAACAGCGGCGTGCGCGTCTTCAAGGGCGGAGCCTACCCATACAAAAGCACAGACTTCCTGTCGCTGGCGGAAAGCCGCGATGTGCCCGTCGCCAAGCGCGGCGCGCTGGCGGCGATCGACCGGGTCGTGAAAACGCCGCGTGGACGGGTGATGCTGGCGACGGAACGTCACCGCGAGCGTCGCGACCGGCGCCAAAGACGCTCGGAGCTTGACCTCGCGCCCATTCATTGATCAAAAGCGGCGCCTTGTTGTCGCCGCCCTTGATTGCGAGACTGCGCGGATAGCCCAGCGAACGCGGGCTGTCGCCTCCCGTGAACCGCGGGATGAGCGCGCCACGCCTTCCAAGAAGCAAGAATGACTCGCAACGCCGGTCCGCCCCCGCGCAATATTCCCGCCGACGACACGAACCAACAGCGCCGCTCCCCGGCGGACCGTCGACGCGTCCGGGCGGGTATCGTGGGCGCGCTCTGTGTTGGCGTCGCCGCCTTGGCGGGGATCGGCTTCGCGCCCTGGACCTTTTCGAAAAAAGCGCTGATCGACGCGGTCGCGCAACAAGTCCACGATTATTCCGGACTTTACGTGGCGATAAAGGGACGCACCGCTTTTTCGCTGCTGCCGCGTCCGCGCATTGTCGTCGAAGGGATTGTTCTGGCCGAACCTACCGGCGCCGCGATCGCGGAAGTCGAAGGGCTCTCCGGCGAGGCGCGCCTGGCCGCGCTGCTCGGAGGACGCCTGGAGCTGGCGCGCATATCCTTGTCGCGGCCGCGTGTGACGATCGATCTCGCCAAGGCGCCGGGGCTTTGGCGGCGCGCGGCGGCGCCGCCCACCGAATCGAAGCCGAGGCCGGCGACCGAGGGGTCGCTGCGCGCCGTCGACCTTGTGGACGCGAGCGTCAAGCTTGGTGGCGAGAATTCCGTCGCGGTCCTCGAACATCTCGACGCGACGTTGGAATGGAATGGTCTCGCGGCGCCCACGACCCTGCAAGGCGCGTTCGACTGGCGCGGCGAGCGCCTACGAGCACTGTTGTGGGTCGCGAGGCCCGGAGCGATCCAGCATGGCGATCCGACGCCGCTGACCTTCAGGTTGAACAGCCCCACCCTCATGGTCGAAGCCGAGGGACTGGCGCGCAACGACGTGAATCCGCGTTTCACCGGACGTTTGAGTGCCTCGGCTCCGTCGTTGCGACAGGCGCTCGCCATGTTCGACCGATCACCGCCGCTGCCCGGGCCATTCGACGATTTCAAACTGGCGGCGACCGCGAGCCTGGGTCTCGACGAATTGCAATTGTCCCAGTTACGCTTGTCCGCCGACGGCAATGCCTTCGAGGGCGCCCTCGAACTGCGTCGAGAGGACGGTCGTCTCGGCGCGCGGGCCACGCTCTCCAGCAATTTCCTATCGCTCAAACCCATGTTGGCGTATCTGCCCACGCTTTCGGGCGGCGACGGGCAATGGAGCCGCGACAGTTTCGACATTCCGGATTTTTCAGGCGTCGACGCCGACGTGGGACTGATCGCGGCGCATGCCCGGCTGGCGCGGCTCGCCATTGACGACGCGGAGTTGACTCTCGGACTGCGCTCCGGCCGGCTGGAGCTGACCCTTGCCAGGGCGAAAGCCTACAAGGGCGCGGTGAAGGCGCATGCGACGCTTGCGCTCACCGGCCAGGGCGATCTCGATTTGCACGCGAGCGCGCAAACCGCTGGGATCGACGCCGGCGCCCTGCTCTGGGACGCCAACGCGCGCGAGGACATCGGCGGCCTGCTCGATTCCAATATCACCCTCGACTCCCGCGGCGACAGCGTGGCCAATCTCATGCTCAACCTGGGCGGACGGGGGAATTTCGTTTTGACTCAGGGCGCCATCGCCGGCATTGATTTCGAGCGGGCGTTGAGCCGGCTCGACAAGCGGCCATTGTCCAGCGCGCTTGAGAGCCGCGCGGGGCGCTCCAGCGTCGAAAAGGCCTCGGGGACGGTCAAAATCGCCGATGGCGTCGCGGAAATCGACGACGGCCAGGCCTTCGGGCCGGGTTTCGCGCTAGCTTTCCGGGCGCCACGCGCATGGTCGACCGCAGCCTCGCGTTGCGGGCGGAAGCCATTGAAGCGGATTCGAACGGCGCGCCGCGCGAAAAGGCGCTGGAAATCGGTTTCGATCTGACCGGCGCCTGGGACGACCTCAATTTCGCGCCGGACGCCAAGGCGCTGATTCGCCGCTCCGGCGCGGCGGCGTCGCTGCTCCCGCTCCAGGAAGGGCCGGCGAAATCGCCCTGATCGGGGCGTCAGGCCGCCCGCGCCGCCACCGCCTTGAGATAAAATCCGCGCGCCGGCGGCATCGGCGCGCCGCGCGGCGCGAAAACATCGCGATTCAAAAAATGCCCGGTGAGCCGAAACGCCGCGTCGAGTTCCCCGGCGTCGGGCCGCTTGGCGAGATCCTCGTTGCGGAGAAAAGCGGGGTAACGCAGCAGGCGCTCGCGCCAGGGCTCGCCGGCGTCCCGCGAAACCGCCCGTCCGGATTTCGGCGACACGTAGGCGAGATCGTCATGGACACCCGTCAGCGCGCAGGCGCCAAGATCGAGGCCAAAGCCCAACGCGCCCAGCATCGCGATTTCGAACCGCGCCAGCAGCGCCGGCGCCTCGTCCAGGGCGGCGAGCCGATCCGCGATAAGCCGCGCCATCTCGAACAATTCGGCGTGCGGATCGCGCTCCGGCAGCAGCCGCAACAAGCCGCACAGGAAAGCGACGCCGTGCAGCGCATACCCGTGGTCGATGAGCCGCGCCGCGCGCGATTGCAGCGGCTCGACGACATAGGTCCCGAGTTGGCAGTCCAGCCGCGCCCGCCAATTGGCCTCGACCTGATTGCCAAGTTGCAGCACGGCGCGCAAAGCGCGTCCGGCGCCGCCGCGCACGAGGCCGAGGTGGCGGCCATGCTCCCTGGTCATCAGTTCAAGAATGACGGCGGCCTCGCCATGCCGCCGCGCCCCAATCACCAAGCCTTCATCGCGCCATTGCATGGCTGGCTCAGACTTCGGAGAGTTTCATGTCCGCTTTGTATTCGGCGTCGTCGACATCCTTGGTCAAGGCCTGACCGCAGATCACCTTGCCCTTGGCGGCGTCGAAGGTCATCGTCGGCGATCCGTACAAGCACCAGCCCATGCTGAGCGCCTGCGTGACGCGATGACAAAAGGACACGTCGTCCGGCCCGGTCAAATAGCGATAAACGGTCAAACTCTTTTGCGGATTTAACGACATCTTTCCGGACCTCATCTCATGCGTGCCGCTGCGGTCGCCTAGACGAATCCAAGCGCGCGGCAAAGAAATATTGTACTCGCTTCGCGCCTACTCGTCCCTAGGAAACTCAAGCCGCATTTCACGATAACGCTCGGGATCGTCGGCCCAATTCTCGCGGACCTTCACGAAAAGAAACAAATGCACCTTCTGCTCGGCGGCCTCGGCGATTTCGACTCGCGCCGCCTGTCCGATCGCCTTGATCGTGCGACCGCCCTCGCCGATGACGATCTTCTTTTGCCCGTCGCGCGCCACGAAGATGGTCTGCTCGATACGCGCCGAGCCGTCCTTCTGGTTGGTCCAGGAAAAGGTCTCGACCGTCGATTGATAGGGAAGCTCGTCGTGTAGGCGCTCGAACAGCTTTTCCCGGGTGATTTCCGAGGCGAGCATGCGCAGCGGCGCGTCGGACAACTGATCCTCGGGATAAAGCCAGGGACTTGGCGGCATCAGCGCGGCGAGGCGCTGGCGCAATCTGCCGACGCCGTCGCCGTTCAACGCCGAAATCATGAAGGTCTCGTCGAATTTGGCCTTTTCGTTAAGCTCGGCGGTCAGCGCCAGCAGGCTGTCGCGCGGAACGAGGTCGATCTTGTTGAGCACCAGCAGCTTGGGCGCGCGCAACTGCTCGAGTTGCGTCAAAATGGCCAGCGTCTCCTCGCAAACGCCCTTGCGCGCGTCGATCAACAGCGCGGCCACGTCGGCGTCGCCAGCGCCCGACAGCGCGCTCGCCACCATCGCGCGGTCGAGCCGTCGTTTTGGCGTGAAGATGCCGGGCGTGTCGACCAGCACGATCTGCGCGTCGCCCTCGATGAAGATGCCGCGCACCTGCGCGCGCGTCGTCTGCGCCTTGCGCGAGACGATCGACACCTTGGCCCCGACCAACTGGTTGAGCAGCGTCGATTTGCCGGCGTTCGGGGCGCCGATCAGCGCGACGAAGCCGCAGCGCCGGCCGCGCGTCGTTAAATCCTCGTCGCTCATGCGCCCCCACCCCTGTTCACATCTATGCCCTCGCGCGTCAAAAACGCCTGAGCGGCGTCCTGTTCCGCCGCGCGCTTGGAGGCGCCGGCGCCTCGCGCCCCGGGAAAACCCTCGACATCCACCGTCACGACGAAGGCGGGCGCGTGATCGGGGCCGCTGCGCCCCGACAAACGGTAGCTCGGCGCCGGCAACCGGCGTCCCTGCGCCCATTCCTGCAGCATCGTCTTGGCGTCCTGAAGATTGCGTCCCGGCGTGACCATCCGATCCCGAAACGCGGCGCGCACCAGCCGCTCGGCCGCCTCGGCGCCGCCGTCGAGGAACACCGCGCCGATGATCGCCTCGCAGATATCGCCGAGAATCGCGTTCTTTTCGCGACCGCCGGACATCGCCTCGCCTTCGCCCAATCGGATGAGCGGCCCGACGTCCCACTCCCGCGCCACTTCCGCGCAGGTCTCCTTGCGGACCAGGGCGGCGAGGCGTCGCGACAGCAGGCCCTCGCTTTCCTGTCCATAGGCGCCGATCAGCATGTGCGCGACGCCGAGGCCAAGCACGCGGTCGCCCAGAAACTCCAGTCTCTCGTATGAAATCCGCGCGCGACGAGGCGGAGCTGACATGCGTCAACGCGCGCCTCAACAAGCCTTTATCGGTAAAACGATGACCGATCCTCGCCTCTAAACTCGACAGATCGTCGCCCACGCCTCGCCCACCGGTCTTTCATGCTGGATTTTCACAAAAAGCGGGCCCCGCCGCCGCGGTTAGTGCGCCGATTTCAGCAATCTCTCCCAGCGCACGCTCCACGGCCAGCGCCAGAAAGCCAGCGGCGACTCGTCCTTTTTCACCGAAAAGAAGATGCGCTCGGCGCGACCAACCAAATTAACATAGGGGACGTAACCGACGCCGCCCAGTTCCGGCGCGATGCGCGAATCGGTGGAGTTGTCGCGATTGTCGCCCATCATGAAAAAATGCCCTGGCGGCACGACGAACAGATCGGTGTTGTCGTTGATGCCGCTGTCGCCCTCGATCTCGATGATCGTGTGCTCGACCCCGCCCGGCAGCGTCTCCTTGTAGGTCGGCACTTCCGTGTCGCGCCCGTCCCGCCCCTCGGTATGCGACTTGGCGAGCGGCTCGCGGGGAACGACGACGTTGTTGATATACAGCCGCCCCTCGATCATCTGGATGCGGTCGCCGGGCAAGCCGATGACGCGCTTGATGTAGTCGGTTTCGTTGTCGCGCGGCAGCTTGAAGACGACGACGTCGCCGCGCTTGGGCTCCGCGCCCAGTATGCGGCCGGAAAACCAGTTGGGGCCGAACGGAATCGAATAATTGGAATAGCCGTAGGAGTATTTCGACACGAACACATAGTCGCCGATCAGCAAGGTCGGGATCATCGATCCCGAGGGGATATTGAATGGCTGGAACAGCAGCGTGCGGATGATAAGCGCTATCGCGAGCGCCTGGACGATGACCTTGATCGTCTCCAGCAGTCCGCCTTCTTCGCTGGGTTGGGCGACCCCGACGTTCTTGCTCAACTCGCCATGCTCCCTAGGATTGCGCTTTATCGCATCGCGTCCCGACTCGTCCGCGCCCCGCTCTAACACGGCCCCGCCTCGATGAGAACCATCGCCTGCGCGTAGGGCTCCTCGTCGGTCAGCGTCAGATGAACCCGCGCGGCCATGCCCGGCGGCGTGATTTTTCGCAGGTGGGCCGCCGCGCCGCCGGTCAATTCCAGCGTCGGCTGTCCCGATGACAGATTGACGACGCCCATGTCGAGCCAGCCGACGCCATGGTTGATGCCGACGCCAAGCGCCTTGGCGCAGGCCTCCTTGGCGGCGAAACGCTTGGCGTAACTGGCGGCCCGCGCCGCCTTGCCGTCGCAATGCTCCCGCTCCAGCGGCGTGAACAACCGCGCCGCGAAGCGCTCGCCGTGGCGCTCCAGCGCGTCCGCGATGCGGCGGATGTCGCACAAATCCGCGCCAAAGCCGATGATCATCGCGCGCCGGCGCCGGCGCGTCCCTCATCCATCGCCGCGCGCATCAGGCGGATCGCTTGCCCAAGCCCGACGAACACCGCCTCGCCAATAAGAAAATGGCCGATGTTGAGTTCGACGATTTCCGGCAGCGCGGCGACGCGGCGCGCCGTGTCGAAGTCGAGCCCGTGCCCGGCGTGGACTTCCAGCCCCAGCGACGCGGCGAAGGCGGCGGCGTTTTTGACGCGCGAGAACTCGCGTTCGGCCAGCGCCTCGTCGCCGACCTCGACCGCGTGGCACCAGGCGCCGGTGTGCAGCTCGACGACGGGCGCGAGAATGGCGCTGGCGGCGCGGATCGCCTCCTCGCTCGGCTCGATGAACAGCGACACGCGAATCCCGGCGCGGCGCAGTTGATCGACGAAGGGCGCGAGATATCCCTGCCCGCCGACAACGTCGAGCCCGCCCTCCGTGGTGCGCTCCGTGCGCTTTTCCGGCACGAGGCAGGCCGCATGCGGCGCGATCGCCGTCGCTATGTCCAGCATTTGCCCGGTGGCGGCCATTTCGAAATTGAGCGGCTTGTCGATCGAGGCCTTGAGCCGGGCCATGTCGGCGTCCTGGACATGGCGCCGATCCTCGCGCAAATGCGCGGTGATTCCGTCGGCCCCGGCTTCAATCGCCAACAAGGCCGCGCGAAGCGGGTCGGGCCGCGGCCCGCCGCGCGCGTTGCGGATCGTCGCGACATGGTCGATGTTCACGCCGAGGCGAAGTGGAGTCAGATCAATTTCCTCACCCAACCACCCGCTCAACCTTGCTGACCAATGGACTGGCCCGCAGCCGCGCCATGATGTCGCTCAAATGCTTCAGGTCCGACACTTCTAGGTCGAAGGTCATCTCGCGAAAATCGGGAGAATGGGCGGTGAAGCCGATGTTGTCGATATTGGCCCCGGTTTCGCCGATGAGGGTCGCCAGCGCGCCCAGCGTGCCCGGCTCGTTGAGGGCGGTGGCGACGAGGCGCGCCGGAAACAGCTCGCGGCTTTCCCCGTCGAGATCCCAGCGCACGTCGAGCCAGCGGTCCGGCTGATCGTCGTAATTGGTCAGCGACGGCGACTGGATTGGATAAATCGTGATGCCCTCGCCCGGGGTCAAAATGCCGACGATGCGGTCGCCCGGAACCGCCCCGCCCTTCTCCGCGAAGCGCACGGGAACGTCGCCGCGCAGCCCGCGGATCGGGATCGCCGCCCCTTCCTTGGCGCCGGGGACCTTGAACATCAGATTGGCGTTGGTCTTGACGTCGAACCAGCCGGGCTCGCCCGGCTCCGGCGGCTTTTGCAGGGCCTTGCGCTCCTCGCTGAAGTCCGGATAAACCGCCTTCACCACATCGCCGGAATAAATTTCCCCCCGCCCGACCGCCGCCAGCACGTCGTCGACGCTGGGTCTGGCCAGCCGCGCCAGCACGCCCTTCAGCTTGTCGTCGCCATAAGGACGATTGGCGCGGGCGAAGGCGCGCTCGACGATCTGCCGGCCCAGCCCCGCGTATTGGCGGCGCACCGCCTCGCGGGTCGCCCGGCGTATCGCCGCGCGGGCCTTGCCGGTGGCCACCGCCGCCTCCCAGGCCGCCGGCGGAATATGCCCCTCGGCGCGCACGATCTCGACCTCGTCGCCATTTTGCAGATGCGACAGAACCGGCGAGACGCGCCCGTTGATCTTGGCGCCCACCGCCGAATTACCGAGCTTGGTGTGCACCGCGTAGGCGAAGTCGATCGGCGTCGCGCCGCGCGGCAGGGCGATCAGCGCGCCCTTCGGCGTGAAACAGAACACCTGGTCCTGAAACAGCTCCAGCCGCGTGTGTTCGAGAAACTCCTCGGGGCTGTCGCCGTGGGCCAGAAGCTCCAGCGTCTCCTGCAGCCAGCGATAGGCGCGGCTTTCCTTGGCGAGATCGTCGCGCCCCTCCTGCCCGGTCGCGTCCTTGTAAAGCGCGTGCGCCGCTATGCCGAACCGGGCGATCTCGTGCATTTGCGCGGTTCTAATTTGCAACTCGACGCGCTGGTGTCCCGGCCCGATCACCGTCGTATGGATCGAGCGGTAGTCGTTTTGCTTGGGAGTCGAGATATAGTCCTTGAACCGCCCGGGCACGCTCGGCCATTTCGTGTGCGCGACGCCGAGCGCGCGATAGCAATCCATGACTTCGCCGACGATGATGCGAAAGCCGAAAATATCCGACAATTGCTCGAAGGAGACGGATTTGCGCTCCATCTTCCGCCACACCGAATAGGGCGACTTCTGTCGCCCGGTGACGGCCGCCTCGATGCCCCGCGCGGAAAACTCCTGCGCCAGCTCGTCCTCGATGCGCTTGATGTTGCGGCCGTTCTTGGCGCGCAGCTCGTGCAGGCGCGTCTCGATCGTCAGATAAGCGTCCGGCATGAGATGGCGGAACGCCAGACTCTCGAGCTCCTCCCGCAGCTTCTGCATGCCGATGCGGGCGGCCAGCGGCGCGTAAATGTCCAGCGTTTCCTGGGCGATGCGGGCGCGCTTCTCGACCGGCACGAAATGCAGCGTGCGCATGTTGTGCAGCCGGTCGGCGAGCTTGACCAGCAGCACCCGCACATCCTCGGCGACGGCGAGCAGCAGCTTGCGGAAATTCTCGCCCTGCCGCGCCTGCTTGGAGACAAGATCGAGCTTGTCGATCTTGGTCAGGCCATCGACCAGCTTGCCAATTTGCGGGCCGAACAGCCGGTCGATCTCTTCCAGGGTGGTGGTGGTGTCCTCGATCGTGTCGTGCAGCACGGCGGCGACGATGGTCGCGTCGTCGAGCTTCAGATCGGTCAGAATCGCCGCGACTTCGAGGGGATGCGAGAAATACGGGTCGCCGGAGGCGCGCTTTTGCGCCCCGTGCGCCTGCATCGCGTAAACATAGGCGCGGTTGAGAAGATCCTCGTCGACATTGGGGTTGTATTTGCGAACTCGCTCGACGAGTTCATACTGCCGCATCATCCAAGTTCTACCCGCAGCCGCGCGGAGAGGGTTCCGGAGCGCTCATTGACCGAATGGGTCCTTCGAATATGAAACCGCTGGATTGAACGGGTTACAGCGAATCTCCGATCGAAACCGCCTATCCTGTCCTGGAACTCGCTCCCGGGACGCGGCCGCCCGCCGGTCGCGCCCGATGGTAAGGCATCGCCGCCGTCGCGGCCAGCGGCGATTATAGGCGCCCCGCGTCGGGCCTCACTCCCCTTCGTCGTCGATTTCCACCGGCGGAACAAGGCCTTCGAGGCCGCGCAGGAGATCTTCCTCGGTCATGCGGTCGAATTGCGCGTCGCCGCCGCCCGCCTCCACGCCGACCGGCGTCAGCGCGGGCACGGTTTCCGCCTCGGGCTCGTCGACTTCGACGTGGCGTTGCAGCGAATGGATGAAATCCTCCTGCAAATCGGCCGGCGCGATGGCGCTTTCCGCGATTTCCCGCAGCGCGACAACCGGATTTTTGTCCTTGTCGCGGTCCACGAGCAGGTTCTGGCCGGACGAAATCAACCGGGCGCGGTGCGCGGCCAGCAATACGAGATCGAAGCGGTTTTCGATTTTGTCGACGCAATCCTCGACGGTGACGCGCGCCATCTTCGGCCTGCTCCTTATTTTCATGAACGAAAGGACGTGCTACTACATCTTGTTCCCGCGAGCAATGGCGCGCCGCGGCGAATGACGCGGCAGCGGCGGTTTTCTTCGCATCGCGAGATATATCGCTTAACGACTTTCGTGAATGACAACTATTGATTTTTCTGCGGAAATTGCAGTCAAAAGCGAGAAGCCACTTGACGTAATCGTCTCCAGGCGCGATTTAATGGCGCAGAAAGGCCGTCCCGCTTAGGCGAGTCGGCCAGCGACGTCTTCTCAACAAAGAAAACTAAGCATGAACCGACAATGAGTGTCCGCTAGCCTTAGTGAGAAGCTATAGAGAAGCTGCCGTGGCGTTATAGGCCGGGCGCGTGACTTAGAAGCCCCTTTCGCGTATACGCGGATTCGGCGGTCGATTGCGGCGCCTTGATTATTAACCCGTGAAACAACCGTCAGTCTAAAATGGCAGACCAGGAACGTATTGCATTATTCATTGACGGCGCGAACCTCTATGCGACAGCCAAATCGCTTGGTTTCGACATCGATTACAAGCGCCTTCTACGTGAATTCCAAAGCAAGGGCACGCTTATCCGCGCCTTTTACTACACCGCGCTGATCGAGGACCAGGAATATTCCTCGATTCGCCCGTTGATCGACTGGCTGGACTATAACGGCTACGCCGTCGTCACCAAGCCGACCAAGGAGTTCGTCGACTCGCTCGGTCGCCGCAAGGTGAAGGGCAACATGGACATCGAGCTCGCGGTCGACGCGATGGAAATGGCCGAGCACATCGACCACATGGTCCTCTTTTCCGGCGACGGCGATTTCCGTTCGCTGGTCGAGGCCGTCCAGCGCAAGGGCGTGCGAGTCTCCGTGATTTCGACGATCACCACGCAGCCGCCGATGATCGCCGACGAATTGCGCCGCCAGGCGGATGAGTTCATCGATCTGATCCACCTCGTCGGCAAGATCGGCCGCGACCCCGGCGAGCGCGCCGAGCGGATGCAGCGCTTCCAGGAGCGCCGCCCGATGCCGCACGCCGCCGGTCCGGGCCACGACGAGGGCGAAGGCGAAGAGTAAGGCTTTCGAAAGCCACGAATAACAAAGCCGCCGCTCCCCCGCGCGTGGAAGCGGCGATTTTTTCCGTTGGCTTCCTCGCCCGTCTTTCTGTTGGCTTCCTCGCCCGTCATGGCCGGGCCTGTCCCGGCCATCCACGCCGGGACATTCGAGCTTATTGGGGTTTAGGCGCATCGCCGCCGGGGGCCGCGGGGCGAAGCGGTTTTCCTTAGCGCGGCTTGGGCGGCTTGGCGTCGATGGCCGGGACGAGCCCGACCACGACAACGCGCTTGCGCCCAGGACGAGCTACCCCTCTCGCTCACCCCTTCTCGCGCATCAGCCGGCCCTTTTCGCGGCTCCAGTCGCGTTTTTTCTCGACCTCGCGCTTGTCGTGAAGTTTCTTGCCGCGCCCCAGGGCGATCTGCATCTTGGCCCGCCCGCGCGCGTTGAAATAGAGCTTTAGCGGCACGATCGACATGCCCTCGCGCTCCACCCCCTGCGCCAGCTTCGCCAGCTCCCGCTGTTTCAGCAGGAGCTTGCGGAGCCGCTTGGGCTCGTGATTGAAGCGGTTGCCGGCCATGTATTCGGGGATCGTGGCGTTGACCAGCCAGGCCTCGCCGCTCCGGTCAACATGGACGTAGCTCTCGGCGATCGTCGCCTTGCCGGTCCGCAGCGATTTGACCTCGGTTCCCACGAGCTGAAGGCCCGCGTCGAAGGTTTCCCCGATTTCGTAATTGTAACGCGCCTTGCGGTTGTCCGAGACAACCTTGAAATTCGGATCTGGTTTTTGCGCCACGGACTGTCCTTACCGCTCCAGCACGCCGGCGTGGAGCATGGCGGCGCGAATGCGGTCCTTGGTGGCCTGCGTCGACGGAACCAGCGGCAGCCGCACCTCCTCGATGGCCTTGCCGAGCAGCGACAGCCCGTATTTCGCGCCGGTGACGCCCGCCTCCAGAAAGGTGGCGACCTGCAGGGGCACGAGCTTGTCCTGTATTTCCAGCGCCTTCTTGAAATCGCCGGCGAGCGCCGCGTTCTGCAGATCGGCGCATAGCTTCGGCGCTATGTTGGAAACCACCGAAATGCATCCATGCGCGCCGGCCGCCATGCAGGACAGCGCGGTGATGTCGTCGCCGGAAAACTGAATGAAATCCGGCCCCATCGCCTCGCGTTGCAGCGAGATGCGGCCGACGTTGCCGGTCGCGTCCTTGACGCCGATAATATTCTTTAGCTCGGACAACCGCTTCATGGTGTCGACGCTCATGTCGATCACCGAGCGCGGCGGGATGTTATAAATGATGATCGGAATCGAAACGGAATCGTTGATCGCCTTGAAGTGGAGATAAAGCCCTTCCTGATTGGGCTTGTTGTAATAGGGCGTCACCACCAGCAGTCCGTCGGCGCCGGCCCGCTCGGCGTGGCCGGCGAGCGCCACCGCCTCCCGCGTGTTGTTCGAGCCCGCCCCGGCGATCACCGGCACCCGCCCGCGCGCCGCCTTGATGGTCGCGGTGATGACGGCGCCATGCTCCTCATGGGAAAGCGTCGGGCTTTCGCCGGTCGTCCCGACGGGAACCAACCCGTGCGTGCCACTGTCGATTTGCCAATCGACCAGAGCCCGCAATTGGTCGAAATCGACCATGCCGCCCTGGAACGGCGTCACCATCGCCGTGAACGACCCATGAAAAATCGACATTTTGCTCATCAGGTTAACGCTTTCCCTAGCGCCTCAACGCCGCCGCATTCCTAGCCCATCACTGGAACTCGCTGTCATAGACGTTGCCAGCCGTCCAGGAAAGGCCTTCGGTCGAATTCGATCGAAGCTATCGCCGGGTCTGGCGCGGAGCCAAATTCAAAGGCGCGACGGCGCGTCGATGGTTAACGTTTCGTAAATGAAAATGGGGGCAGAATCGCATTTTGGCTCCAGGGAACGCGGGCTCATGAATTTTACCCGGCCTTTCCGCATCTCAAGGCTCGGCGCGGCGAGCGTGGCTGTTTTTCTGGTCGCCGCCGCCGCGGGGCGGCTTGGACCGGAGATGCATGGCTGGCGCTGGACCCGCGGCGACGTCAACCCGGGTGAAAACGTCCGCGCGCTGATCGCGGCGACGATCAGATCCGGCGAATGGCGACTGGCCCCGGAGCCGATGGAGGCGACGGCGCCCGAAAGCGCGCGAGACGCGCGCGAAACACCCCCCTCGATGCGCGAAAACGCGCTTTTTGCATCGCCCGAACTCGCCCCTGCTGACCTATGAGTTGGAAAAGGCGTGGACCAACCGGGAAGAGGCGGCGATCGCGCCCGCCCTGCCCGATGCGGCGCAACTGCTCGGAGCCGACGCGCCGGCCTTCGCGCTGGCGCTGGCGGCCTACAAGGCCGGCGATTTCAATGGCGGCGACGCCCTCGCCGCGACATTGCGGACGCCGCTCGCCGCGACCAGCGCGCAATGGGCGGGGCTGCGGGCGCATCCTCGCGAGGCCGGCTTCGCGCGGCTGGCGCGCTTCATGGCCGACCACGCGGACTGGCCGGCGCGCGATTGGTTGCGCCGCCACGCCGAGGAGGCGCTGTATGGCGACCACAATTCCGACGCGACCCTCAGGGAATTCTTCGCCGAGGCGAAGCCGACGACGCCGGCGGGAAAGATCGCCCTGGCCCGCTCCCTGGCGCAGGCCGGCGACTTCGGCGCGGCTGGCGCGCTGGTCCGCGAGGTCTGGCGCGAGGCGGATTTCAACGAGTTGATCGAGGCGGTCATCCGCAGGGAGTTCATCGACTTCCTGACCCCCGCCGACCACAAATATCGCGCGGATCGCCTGCTCTACGCCGAGAAGAACGCGGCGGCCCTGCGCGCCGCGGATCTTGCCGGCAAGGACGTGCTGCTGCTGGCTCGCGCGCGCGCCGCCGCCAACAGCGATTACGGCAACGACAAGCTGTTCGCCACCGTGCCGCCCGCCCTGCGAAACGACCCCGGCCTGCTGTTCGCGCGCGTGCATTTGCTACGAAAGCAACAGAAGTTCGCGGAAGCCGCGGCGCTGCTGCTTACCGCGCCGCGCGAGCCCGAGCGGGTCATCGATGGCGACGCCTGGTGGACGGAGCGACGCCTGCTGGCGCGGAAGCTGCTCGACATCGGCGATTCTCAGCGCGCCTATGCGATCTGCGCCCAGCATTCGGCGCGCGGCGTCAACGCCAAGGTCGACGCCGAGTTTACCGCCGGCTGGATCGCGCTGCGCTTCCTAGGCGACCTGCCCGGCGCCGAGCGTCATTTCGATCTGCTGTCGCAAATCGCGGAAACGCCGATCCAGAAATCGCGGGCGGCCTATTGGCGGGCGCGAGCGGCGGAGGCGCGGGCGACAGCCGAGGAAGACCGCAACGCGCACGCCTATTACGCCGAAGCGGCGAAATTTCCGACGACCTTCTATGGGCAACTGGCGCTCGCCAAGCTCGGCTCCGCCGCCTCGCCGCTCAGCGTCGCGCCGACCCCGGCGACGGGCGAGGCGCGCCACGACTCCGTTCGGGCCGTGGAGCTGCTGCTCGCCGTCGGCGAAAAGGAAGCCGCCATCACGCTAGCCACGGACGCGATGAAAAACCTCGCCGACGAGGCGCAGCTCGCGGCGCTCGGCGAAGTCGTGCAGCGCGCCGGCGACGCTCATCTCTCGCTGGCGATGGGCCGGCTCGCCGCGCATCGCGGCGTCGCGCTCGACGACCTCGCCTTCCCCGGTTATGGCGTGCCACGCTTCGCGACCCTTCCGGGGTCCGCCTCGCGCGCCATCGTCTACGCCATCGCGCGGCAGGAAAGCGCCTTCGACACACGCGCCGTCTCGAGCGCGCGGGCCATGGGCCTGATGCAGATGATCGACTCCACGGCGCGAATGACCGCCGCCCACGCCGGCGTATCCTATGATTCGCGCCGCATGCTGGATGAACCCGCCTACAACGCCCAGCTCGGCGCGGCGCATCTTGGCATCCTGCTCGGCCAGCTCAAGGGTTCGCATCTCTTGTCCTTCGCCGCCTACAACGCCGGAGGACACAGGGTGAAGGAATGGATCGACGCCTATGGCGACCCGCGCCACGCGGACGTCGATCCCATCGACTGGATCGAGCGCATTCCGATCCAGGAGACGCGCAACTATGTTCAGCGCGTCATGGAGAATTTGGTGGTTTACCGCGCCAAGTTCCGCGACTTTGTCTCCGCCGAGCCGCGCGAGGAATTGGCGCGCGCCGACGTGATCGCCAAACAGCCGTGAGCCAAGCAGCCGTGAACAAAGCAGCCGCTCGCGTTCGTTTCGCGGCTTAAAGGCCCGCTTCCTTTTTCAGCCGGATGATCGCGCCGCCGGCCGTGTTGGAGGCCATTTGATAGGGCATCCCGCCGGCCAGCGCGGTTTCAGCCTCCGAATATCGACGGACATTGATCAGCTGCGCGACCTTGCCCGCCTCGCGATGAAAAATCGCGTGAGCGCCGAGGCATTCCTTGAACGCCGCCAACTGCCCATATTTCGTCCTCGCGTCGCCATGCAGCCATTGTCCGAGCGGACAGCAATTATCCTTGGAGATCGACGCCGCGTCCATTTGCGACTGATTGACGATCGCCGCGCGGAACTTTGTTTTCCATTCGGCGTGCGCGGCGATGGCGGTGTCTAGATTCATTTGTTCCTCGCTTGGATTTTGCTACGCGAGGCAAAATAAGAAACTCGGCTGTTCCGGAACTTACGCGAGGTTGGATGAGTAGTTTTAACAGGATAGGCCTTCGCCGACCGGCGGGCGGTGGATGAAAATAGTCGCAAAAGCGGTGGTTTTTCAGGCTACATTCATACGCCCCGCGCCATGATGACGGCTCTTCCCCTGGAGGCTCTAGCCAGAGGGTGAGGCGACTCACAAGACCGATGTCAATGAACAGCCTTACGATCAAATCGCGCCTCGTTACTCCGACGCTCCCGGGCCTTTCCCGGGATCGGCTCAAAAGCCTGATGAAACGGGGAGAAGACGCGGCGAAGAACCTTGGCGCCCGCGCCGCCGGGGTGCTGTTCGCTTTTTTGGCGGCGGCCGCCATCCTGACCTTTGTCGGCACGGTGGTCGCCTCGCTTGTCTGGCGGCGCCACAAAAGCTTGCGCCATCGTGCCGCCGCGCTATAGCCTCGCGGCTTTTCGCGCGGTTTCGCCGTCGCCGCCCATGGCGGCCGGCAACGAGAATTAACAAAGGCGCGTGCAACGACTCCCAGGGGTCGCGAGTTTTTTTCATAAAACCAATCGGAGTTGAATGATGACGCCTTGCGAAAAGCCGGTCGCGGAGCAAACGCTCGGTGAAATTTCTCATTGCGGATGGGACACGCTCAAGAACGCCATGGTGGATGTTTTCAGTCACCCCGGCGGCGCGACGGTGACGGAATGGATTATCGCGGTGCTCGCGATCCTGACGTTGCTGTTTTTCATCATCTCGCTGATCCCCCGCCGCGCCTGATCGCTCGGCGAGCCCAGCTGGACCGCGCGGCGGACCAAGGGCCGCGGTTGCTTGGCGGGCGCCGCGAGCGCGACCGCGGCTTTTGTTGACATTCCTTTCCGAGCTCGGGCTAATGGCCGCGGCGCGAATAGGCGATGCAAATACCGTCGTCGCCGCGCCTTCACTCGCCTTGGCGGCGGAGATTTCATGTTGAGAAGATTTGTCGCGGTTTGCCTTGCTTCCGTCTCGCTCGCGGCTTGCGCGCCGACGAACGGGGATCTCGAATTGACGGGCGCGCGTTACCAGACGCTGCAAGCCTCGATCAAACCCGGCGATTTGATGAGGCTTGGGCCGTTCGTCAGCACGGCTTCAAACTGCGCCAAGGTCGGGCAGGCCAAGGCGCGCGTGCTGTCCGCGCCTCTAGGCGGCCACATCGCCATCGGCAGCCGGGCGGGCGAGGTCTACTACGGCGACGACCGCAAATTCCCCTATTGCAACGGACGGCCCACCGCCGGCACGTCGGTTGTGTACACAACCCGTCCCGGTTTCGTCGGCGACAATTCCTTCGCCTTCCACCTTGCCTTCGGCGACGGCGAGCAGCGCACGATCCGCGTCAATGTCCACGTCGAATAGGCGAGGTCCAGCGAGTGGGAGCGCGGGCGCGCGAACTCACCCGTGGCCGCTGATCCGCTCGATGTCCGCGCCGCAGCCGCGCAGCTTGTGCTCCAGGCGCTCGAAGCCGCGGTCGAGGTGATAGACGCGATTGATCGTGGTTTCCCCGCTCGCCGCCAGCGCCGCGATGACCAGCGACACCGAGGCGCGCAGATCGGTCGCCATGACCGGCGCGCCCTCGAGGTGGCCGGCGCCGGTCACGATGGCGCTGTCGCCGTCGAGCTTGATGTGGGCGCCGAGCCGCGCCAGCTCCTGCACATGCATGAAGCGGTTTTCAAAGATGGTTTCGGTGATGCGGGAGACGCCGGAGGCCCGCGTCATCAGCGCCATGAACTGCGCTTGTAGATCGGTCGGGAAGGCCGGAAACGGCGCCGTGATCACGTCGACGGCCGAAATGCCCGCGCCATTGCGGGCCACGCGAACCCCCTCCGCGCTCTCGCTGACCTGCGCGCCGGCCGCCGTCAGCGCGTCGAGCGCCGCTTGCAGCAGATGGGCCCGGGCGCCGGCGAGCAGCACGTCGCCGCCGGTCATCGCCACCGCCATGGCGTAGGTGCCGGCCTCGATGCGGTCCGGCATCACGGCGTGACGCGCGCCATGCAACTCCGCCACGCCCTCGATTTCGACCGTGGACTCCCCCGCCCCCGAAATGCGCGCGCCCATCTTGTTGAGGCACTCGGCGAGATCGACGACTTCCGGCTCCCGCGCGGCGTTGCGTAGCACCGTGGTTCCACGCGCCAACGCCGCCGCCATCAGCGCCGTGTGGGTGCCGCCGACCGTGACCTTGGGGAAATCGATTTCCGCGCCGCGCAGCCCGCCCTTGGCGCTGGCGACGACATAGCCGCTTTCGATGTCGATCTTGGCGCCGAGCCTCTCCATCGCCATCAGCAACAGATCGACCGGCCGCGTGCCGATGGCGCAGCCGCCCGGCAGCGACACCCGCGCCTCGCCCATGCGGGCGAGCAACGGCGCGAGCACCCAAAAACTAGCGCGCATCCGCGACACCAGCTCGTAAGGCGCTGTCGTGTCGACGATTTCCCGCGCCGTGAAATGGACGGTGCGGCCGGAGTCGGCGGTCTCCCCGGCGCGCTTGCCGGCGATGGTGAAATCGACGCCGTGGTTGCCGAGGATGCGCTCGAGCTGCGTCACGTCGGC
This sequence comes from uncultured Alphaproteobacteria bacterium, assembly GCA_963699455.1. Classification (GTDB taxonomy): domain Bacteria; phylum Pseudomonadota; class Alphaproteobacteria; order Rhizobiales; family Beijerinckiaceae; genus Methylocystis. The sequence continues at coordinate 792,858 of CAVOTY010000006.1, forward strand.
GAGCAGCGGCATGTTTTCGAGCGTCAGCGTTTCTTTTGTCAGCAGCGAGGCGATCATCAGCGGCAGCGCGGCGTTCTTGGCGCCGGAGATCGGAATCACGCCGTTAAGCTTGTTTCCGCCGATGATTTTTATCTTGTCCATTTGGTCTCGTTCCCCGGCGCCCGTTTTTGCGCGGACGCGCATGTATCCTCGGTCTTCATGCGCGAAAATGCGCGGCCAGGCGCCTTGCGTCGTCGCAAATTTTCGCGCAAGGCTTCGGCTTGCGCCGCCTTATTTTTTTTGGGAGCGGAGCCCCCGGATTTGTCATTTGAATCGATCATCGTGGCGAAAAGCCGGTCAGTGATTTGCCGAACGGGTTTCCTAAGCCGTCGCGGCGGCGCTGGCAATACGGCCGGCGGCCTCGGCCCTGGACTTGTCTTCGGTTAGTTAAGAAGAATGGAGAGGTTATGTCGCGCCAAGAAACAACACGAAACCTTCCGCGCCTCGCGCGGCTCCTCTCCCTCGCCGCGACGCTGGCGGTCGCGCCGGGCGCGGGCGCGGAACCGGCGCGGGCGGGCGCGCCCGTCGCCATCGCGGTCATGGACTTCGATTACGCCGACAGTTCCGGCGAAGCCCGCGACCAGACCCGCGAGCATCAACAACGCACACTGGAGTTCGCGCGGCGTCTGCGCGCCGATCTCGCCGCCGATCCCACCTATCGGGTGGTCGCGCTGGAGTGCCCGACGCCGCCCTGCACCGCCCGCGCGCTGGCGCCGGACGAAGTCGTCGCGGCGGCCAAACGCGCCGGCGCGCGGCTCATTCTCTATGGCGGCGTGCATAAAATGAGCACGCTGGTGCAATGGGCCAGCGTGGAGCTTGTCGACGTCGAGGCGGACAAACTGCTCGACGACCGGTTTCTGACGTTTCGCGGCAATTCCGACGAGGCCTGGCGGCGGGCGGAAGCCTTTGTCGTCGAGAAAATGAAGGGTCGAAGTTTTGAGCGATAAGCCGTTTGGCCACTGAACTCCTACTTGCGAGGCTCTTTCGTGGTCAAAATCCAACGCCGGACACCCGCGACATGGGTGGAACGCGGCTGCAGTCGCGCCGCTTTTGACGCGAAGAAGGCGTTCCTACTGGCCCTGTCCAAGCTGCAAAATAACGCATCAGTTTTACTCCGGACTTTTGCACGTCAAAGAGTTCGATATTTCAATCGGTTGAGGTTGGAACGAAATTGTCGAATTACGCATCGCGCGGTGCCGGAAGTCGTGCGGTTCTCCTATCAGAGTGAGGTCGCAAAAACGGGAATGGTGGGGGCTACCACGCGGGCGTCGTTTCCCTCCCACTCATCTAGCTTATAGGAAGCAACGGCAACCTCAGATGGCTCTAAAGTGAGCTTAATGCCAAGCTGCTCACCGAAAATTGAAAGTGCTTCGTGCCGACTGCCCGCGTCTACGGTCGGTGCGGTGGTCTCCTGCGGATTCTCAGGTCGAAGGTGGTAATGTGTCATGTAGCTTACCTTATGTTGAAATGACGCCCGTGCCTGCTTGGCGCGCGCCATGTGATTAGGAGATAGGGAACTTTACCGCAGGCTGAACCTGTCTGACGCAGAGGAGTGCTAAGCGCAAGAGACCTGCGGGACTTGTGGGATTGTCCGGGATTATCCGTGACTTATTGGCAATATCGGAACATGCGAATTCACTACCCTAGCTGCCTTTTTTTTAAATTGGCGTCTCGTGCTTCGTTGGCGGCGGCTCTGACGGCGTAGCGGGCCGAGTGCGGGTCTTGATGACTTCGAGCAATAGATGCTTCTTAGCCTCTTCATCCACGACCTTCATTGCCCCTTCTGAGAAATAGGTATTGTGCCGCCGATGGACATCGAGCATAGATTGTCTTTCCCTTAAACACGACGGAAACGTTGCCTGCACAATCACTTCTGCAGGTTCGTTAGAATTGATGGCTAATATTTTCGCGTGCTGGATCAAACATACAATGTAAACGTTGCCAGCTTTGTCCTCTTCCCCCTTTTCAGCCTTTAGCCTCGGAGCATCTAGTGCCTCTTTTTTCGTTCTTCTAGCATATCATTATGTATTTTTCGTTAGTTGCCGCCTTTAAGTGTGATTCTATTGTGGCGTTTAAATATAGATAATTATTATTTTTAGAAAAAACATTATCTTGCACAGTTTCTGGCCTCATTTGTGGGTTACATATTGAAATAATGTCGTTCTCGATAACAGTAGGGTATCCGAAAATGGTGTCCCCGCCTTTCTTTTCGATTGCGCGGGCAACCGCTGGTTTTGCTTCTCGATCCACGCAATTACGGAAACTCGTATCATCTATTATTGGAAAGGTGTCTATGCGAGGGGAAGTCTGCTGGCAACCTGCTAATCCTATCGAGAGGACCAAAACGGTCTCTATTGTGGGCAGTCGGTGCACTGAGCCCTCGCGCTTAGGAGTCGCACTCTAGTCTAGTTGAACCACGCAGGACCGCAAGGTCGCGCCGTCACCTCCGCCCCCGGCCGCACCCCCGCCCCTCCTTGCCTCGCCCCGCCCGCTCCCCTATAGACTGCCCCGGCGCGCCGTGTTTCCGACACCCCTGGAGGCGAAGGGCGCGCTTTTCTGTTTAGACAAGGACAAAGACAATGGCCGAGACCAAAAAACTCGCGGCCACGGTTCGCAGCGGGACAGGCAAGGGGGCCGCCCGAGGCACACGCCGTGAAGGCCGCACGCCCGCCGTGCTCTATGGTGGCGGAGAGGCGCCGACGCCGCTCTCGCTCGACACCAGGGCCGTGACCAAGCTCATCTTCGCGGGACATTTTCTCACGACGATCTTCGAACTCGACGTCGACGGCAAGACCGAGCGCGCCATTCCGCGCGATTATCAGCTCGACGTCGTCAAGGATCACCCGATCCATGTCGACTTCCTGCGGCTGAAGCCCGGCTCGCGCCTGCGCCTCGAAGTGCCCGTGCATTTCATCAATCATGAAGCCGCTCCCGGCCTCAAGCGCGGCGGCTCGCTGAACATCGTCTATCACTCGATCGAGCTTTGGGTGCCCGCCGACGATATTCCCGAGGTCATCACCGCCGATCTGACCGGTCTCGACTTCAACGATTCGCTGCATATTTCGGCGATTCCGCTGCCGCAGGGCAGCAAGCCGACCAATCCGGACAAGAACTTCACCGTCGCCAGCATCACGCCGCCGCTCGTGGCGGAAGAGACGGCCGCTCCGGCCGCCGCGCCGGCCGGCAAGGCCGCCCCGGCCGCGAAGGCTCCCGCCGGCAAGAAGTAATAAACTTCCCCTCCCGCGCCACGCGGGAGGGGGCTCCCCGGCGCTCGACGCCCGGGATCGCCTGAAGTCATCCCGATGCTGCTCTTTGTCGGACTTGGCAATCCCGGCCGGGAATACGCCAAAAACCGCCACAACATCGGCTTCATGGCCGTCGACGCCATCGCCCGCAAGCACGGCTTTTCCCCGCCCCGCGCCAAATTCCAGGGTTTTTTGCGCGAAGGCACGATAGGCGGCGAGCGCGTGCTCACGTTGCAACCGCGGACCTATATGAACAAGTCCGGCCGCTCGGTCGGCGAGGCCGCGCGCTTTCATAAAATCGCCCTGAACGAAATCGTCGTTTTCCATGACGAACTCGACCTTCCGCCCGCCAAATTGCGGATAAAAATCGGCGGCGGCGACGCCGGCCACAACGGCCTGCGCTCGATCACCGCGCACATGGGCGCGGGCTATAAGCGATTTCGCCTCGGCATCGGCCACCCCGGCGACAAGGCGCGCGTTCACGGCTATGTTCTGTCCGATTTCGCCAAGTCGGAGGAGCCCTGGGTCGAGACCCTATGCGACGCGCTGGCCGACAACGCCGCGCAAATCGTCGCCGGCGACGACGCCGGATTACAGAACCGGGCGCATCTCCAGTTGGAGGCCGCCGGCTTCGCGTGACGGGCAAATGGAGTGGGCGACATGAGGTTTGGGATTCTCGCGGCCTCGCTGTCGCTCTTAGTCGCTGGTTTCGCGCCGGTTCGAGCCAAGGCGCCGCAACCGCCCAAGGCCGTCGCCGCCTTCGCCGACGACAAGCCGAACTGCCTCGAATGGACCGACGGCTGCATCGTCTGCAAGAAGCAGCCCGACAATTCGGCCGGCTGCTCGATGGTCGGCATCGCCTGTATTCCCGTCGAGCCCATTTGCACGAAGACGAAAACGAACCCGTAGGGACGGGCGCGCGTAAACGCGCCGCGAAATTCAACCATTATATACTTATAGTTTTTTGTGGGCGGGCGCCCTCGCCCCTTTCCGATTGTCATGGGAGCGCGTATATTCATTTTGCCGGCGCTCGCGTCGGCTATGGCGATAAATGAACTTCGTAATAAACCTATCGGACCCGGGGGCGGTACCCGGCGCCTCCACCCGAGGCCGACTTTTTTTAGCGAAAGCGCGGCTTGGGGCGGGGGCGAAATAGGATTGACGAGGGCGTAAAGGGAGATTTTTCGCTCGGCATGATACCGCCGTTATCGGGTCAAAACTTATAGTTGCCAATGACAACTATGCTCCGGTGGCTGTCGCCGCGTAATGCGGTTGCAGTCCTGGGAATCAAGTCCTAGGGGTTTGCACTTCTAGGCGGGGCCCGGAGGCGCCTGGCAACAGAAGCCTCCACTTCATTCCGGCGCACGCCGGCGTATCTTCCCGCGGCGCGGCCGGAAAATCTTACTCCGTCATGACCACATCTCTCATTCGATACGATCTACTGGTCCAGGACGCCATGCGCGGCGTCATGCGCAGCGTCCTGAAGGAAGTCGCCGCGCTTGGAGATCTTCCCGGCGACCATCATTTCACGATCAGTTTTCAAACCGACGCGCCAGGGGTCAAGATTTCGCGCCGCCTCGCCGAGCAATGGCCGCGGGAAATGACCATCATCCTGCAACATCAATTTTCCGGGCTGATGGCGGACGAAACCGGTTTTGGCGTTACGCTGTCGTTCCGCTCCGTGCCGGAAACGCTCTACATTCCCTACGAGGCGGTGACGGTGTTTTCCGACCCTTCCGTCGAGTTCGGCATCAAGTTCGATGTCGAGGACGACCGCGAGGAGGCCAAGGCGCCGCCAGCCCGCCGGCCCGGCCCGAGCCTCGTGCGGCCGGAACAGGCGATCGAGCCCCCCGCCCCGGCGCCGGCGAAGCCCGCTCCCGTGAAGGAGGAGCCCGCGACGCCGGAACCCCAGGCCGCGCCGGCGGCGGACGCTGGCGACAAGATCATCTCCATCGACGCGTTCCGCAAGAAAACCTAGGGTCTTGCCCATGGGTGAGGTGATCAATCTTCGCCGCGCGCGCAAGGATCGCGACAAGCGCGACCGCGCCGCGAAAGCCGCCGCCAACCGCGTCGTGTTCGGCCGCGCCAAAGCCGAATGCCAGTTGACCGAGGCCGAGGCCAGGCTGGAGCGGGAGCGCCTCGAGGCGCATCGATTGGAGCCGGGCGACGCTCGCCCGGACAACGCTTAGGGCATGAGCGCGCCCGCCGGCGTCAAGAAACACTCGCTCGTTATCGCCGGCCACCGCACCAGCGTGTCGCTGGAGGCGGCCTTTTGGGACGCGCTCAAGCGCATCGCGGCGGCGGAAGGCTGCTCGCTGGCCGCGCTGGTGGCGCGCGTCGACGCCGAACGCGGCGCGGCGAATTTGTCATCGGCGCTGCGGGTGTTTGCGTTGGAGCGGGCGTGGAGCGCGGAGCCACCTCCCAAAATATGATTCGTGATCCGTTCTCCTATATACTCTCGCGGAATCACCTGGAGCACGCCGTGTCGCCGCCGCCAATGGAACCCGCTCGCCAGCCGACGCCCGGCGGTCTCGCCGCGCAAGCCAGCGCGCTGGCGCGCGGCGGGCGTTATCTCGACGTGCTCAATCCCGAGCAGCGGGCCGCCGTCGAGGCGCTCGAGGGGCCCGTGCTGGTGCTGGCCGGCGCCGGCACCGGCAAGACGCGCGTGCTCACCACCCGCATCGCCCATATCCTCAGCCTCGGCCACGCCCGGGCGTGGGAAATTCTGGCGGTCACCTTCACCAACAAGGCGTCGCGCGAGATGCGCGAGCGCGTCGAGACGCTGGTCGGCCAGGGCGCCGAGGCGATGCAATGGCTCGGCACCTTTCACGCGATCAGCGCCAAGATCCTGCGTCGCCACGCGGAACTGGTCGGGCTCAAATCCAATTTCACCATTCTCGACACGGACGACCAGATCCGACTGCTGAAGCAGGTGCTGAAGGCCGAAAATGTCGACGACAAGCGCTGGCCGGCGCGCGCGCTGGCCGCGCGCATCGACGGCTGGAAAAACCGCGGCCTGACGGCGGCGCAAGTCCCGGCCGGCGACGCGCAAGGTTTCGCCGACGGCAAGGGCGCGGCGCTTTACGCGCTCTATCAGGAGCGGCTCAAGATTCTCAACGCCGTCGATTTCGGCGATCTATTGCTAGAGGCGCTGCGGCTGTTTCGCGACAACCCCGACGTGCTCGCCGAATATCAGCGGCGCTTCAAATATATTCTGGTCGACGAGTATCAGGACACCAACACCGCGCAATATCTGTGGCTGCGCCTCATCGCGCAAGGCCGGCGGAATGTCTGCTGCGTCGGCGACGACGACCAGAGCGTCTATGGCTGGCGCGGCGCCGAAGTCGAAAACATCCTGCGCTTCGAAAAGGATTTTCCGGGCGCGAAGGTCATCCGGTTAGAGCGCAATTATCGCTCCACGGGACATATTCTCGCCGCCGCCTCGCACCTTATCGCCCATAACGAGGGGCGGCTCGGCAAGACGCTGTTCACCGACGGCGGCGACGGCGAAAAGCCCAGCGTCACCGGTGTTTGGGACAGCGAGGAGGAAGCGCGCGCGGTCGGCGAGGAAATCGAGCAGTTGCAGCGGCGTGGCCACGATCTCGACGAGATCGCCATTCTGGTGCGCGCCTCGTTCCAGATGCGCGAATTCGAAGAGCGCTTCATCACGCTCGGCCTGCCCTATCGCGTCATCGGCGGCCCGCGTTTTTACGAACGCGCCGAAATTCGCGACGCGCTCGCCTATCTGCGCTGCGTCGCGCAGCCCGCCGACGATCTCGCCTTCGAGCGCATCGTCAACACGCCCAAGCGCGGGCTCGGCGACGCCACGCTGCAATTGCTGCATGAATTGGGGCGGCGCGAAAACATTCCGATCATGCAGGCGGCGCGAACCCTGGTCGAAAGCGAGGAGATCAAGGCGAAACCCCGCGCGACGCTGCGCGCGCTGCTCGGCGATTTCGAGCGCTGGCGCTCGCTGATCGACGCCAAGCCGCAGCACGAACTCGCCGAAATGGTTTTGGACGAGTTCGGCTATACGGAAATGTGGCGACAGGACAAAACGCCGGAGGCGGCGGGCCGGCTGGAAAACCTCAAGGAACTCGTGCGCGCCATGGAGCAGTTTCCCGATCTCGCGGGATTTCTGGAGCATGTCTCTCTGGTGATGGAGACCGACGAGGCGGCCGGCGCGCGGCGCGTGTCGATCATGACGCTGCATGGCGCGAAGGGGCTGGAGTTCGAAACCGTGTTTCTTCCGGGCTGGGAGGAAGGGCTGTTTCCCCATCAGCGCTCGCTCGACGAAAATGGCCGCGCCGGACTGGAGGAGGAACGTCGCCTCGCCTATGTCGGCGTCACCCGCGCGAAACGACGGGCGCGGATTTACTTCGCCACCAACCGGCGCATCCATGGGCTGTGGCAGACGACAAGCCCGTCGCGCTTCATTGACAATCTGCCGGCGGCGCATGTCGAAGTGGTCGAGTCGAAGGGCGCCTCGCAATATGGCGCCTATGGCGTCTCGCGCTTCGCCAACATGGACACCTATGGCTCCAGCTATTCGACGCCCGGTTGGCAACGCGCGCGGGATGCGCGCAAGGATGAAACGCCGCGCGGCGGTCCAACCCGCGCCAACCGGGCGCCTCCCACCATCGAGGGGGAGGTGCTGGCGAAATCCAGCTCCACGGCGCGCTTCCCGCCGGGCGCGCGCGTGCTGCACCTCAAATTTGGCCCGGGCACGGTGGCGAGCGCCGATGGCTCCAAGCTCACGGTCGACTTCGACAAGGCGGGCCGCAAGATGGTGATGGAGAGCTTCGTCGAGACGGCGTGAGGCGAAGCGCTTTGACGCGATGATTCAGCGCGGTCGCGAAAATGTCGCCGAGGGACGTCAAGAATCAAGAATGCCGCCACTGCCCACGATTCATCCAAACCGCTTATCGGAGAGCAAGTTCGATACTTTCCCTTCCGCACTCTCGAACCAGCCTATCCTGGCATCGGGCCGGTGATCGAACTGGGGCGCGTATGGCTTGATATCTAAAACTGGCGTCTCATCAAGTATATCCAACTGCCCGACATGAACCGCGTTACCTTTAATGCGTATCAACTTGACGACGGACAGACCGAGCATGCCAACACCAGCGCAACTGCGCTTCCGATCGGTGTGGCGCACGCTAAATTAACGTCCTCCCGGCAGGCAATCCATCGCGTCGGCCGAATTGAAAGGGACGAATTGCCACACTAACTCGACCATCGCCGCTGCTTATATCCTCAATGCAAGACAGAAGAAATTTCCCGCGCGCCGGATGATTGGCGCGCCAAGTTAGTGGGAGGCAAGCGATGACGGCCAATGAGGCAGGCAAGACGATCCGGGAGGCGGTCGGCGTATTCAAGTCGGCGGAGACGCTGCTGGAGGCGATCGACGAATTGACGAGTTCCGGCTTTGACCGGGCCGAACTGAGTTTGCTGGCGTCCGAGCATGCGGTGGAGGAAAAGCTTGGGCACAAATATCGAAAAGTCGCCGAGCTTGAGGACGACACGACTGTCCCCCGGACCTGCTACGTATCGACTGAATCCATTGGCGAAGCCGAAGGGGCGCTGATCGGCGGCTTGGTTTACGTGGGCGCCGCCGGCGGCGCCATCCTGGCCTCGGGAGGGACATTGGCTGCCCTGATCGCCAGCGTCGCCCTTGGGGCGGGAGCTTATGGCTTGGTCGGCGTGGGCTTGGCGAAACTCGTTGGCGATCATCACGCGCGATATCTGGAAGAACAATTGAAGCACGGAGGCTTGCTGTTGTGGGTGCGGACATGGAGCGTCGCGGACGAAAAGCGCGCCGTCGAAATCCTCGCTAAACATTCCGGCCAAGACGTGCATGTTCATGGGGAGTCGGTTTCCTAATCGCCGCGCCTCGAGGGGATATACCGTCCCTACTCAGCCCGATACAGCGAGCAGTCGATCACCGCGACGTCGCGGATTTCGCGCCATACCTTGCGATCGTCCTCCATCCGCTCGATGTATTTTGGCGGCGACCGCCAGAATTGCGCCACGACGTCCGGCGGCAACGCCTCGCGCGATTCCACATTGCCGAGAATCCACGCCGGCGCGTCCGCTCTGCCGCAGATCGCATGGATTTTCTCGCGGGTGAACTCCGGAAACGGATTTTCCTGAGCGCTTTTTTGCAGCCAGGGCGCGAATGTGCTCGACTTGATCCAATCGACGTCGAGCAACGCCAGCGCGCGGTCGCGCCAAGTCATGGCGAGCGGTCGCGAAAACACGCTGGCGGCGCCATGCGTGAGAGAGACCCAATTGGGGCGTCCCAGCCACACCCAGGGCGCCTGGCTTTCGCCAAGCCATAACACCTCGCCGGGGTGCGCCTCGACCATGCGCTCCAGTTCGGGGGGGTGCCGGTTGGATGAAAGCGCCCGGTAATATTCCGAGCCGCCGTTCCATGTCGCGGCCGCGACAAGGACCAGCGCCGCGGTTCCGCCAAGCGCGACGAAGCGGGGAACCCGATAGTTGGACACCGCCCAAGCCAGCGCCAGGGCGGTCAAGGGCGCGCGCAGCATGACGCTCGACGTGAGCGCCGCCGCCAGATCAAAGGCGCCCGCCGGCGCCGTCCGCGACGCCTCGACGAGGCTATAGATATAGGCGCCCTGCTCGCCCAACACCGTCAGGATCGCGATGACCGCGAAGCAATAGGCCACGGGTTTGAGGAGCCGCGGCGTGAACTGATCGTGGAATTTGTAGATCGCGATCGCCGCGAGCGCGAGCATGGCGCTTTGCATGGATTCGGCGCCAATCCACGCGAGGGCGAACAGCGCCAGCGCGGTATGGCTCGCGCCTCCTTCCGCCCAAAGGCGCGGAACGCAAAAGCACATCGCGATTGTGCCGAACAACGTCAGCAGCCAAATCGCGCGCCATGGCTGCGCCTGGGTGATCAGCACCAACGGATAGACATCGCCAAGCAGCACGTTGAGGCATAGCCATCCCAGGCTGGCGATCATCACCGACCAGAACAGACGCTTGACCGGCGGCGCAACGGCTGTCGCGGCGAAACCCAGCGTCGCCGTGTAAACGACGATCGGCGCCCAGACCGCGGGTTTCCACATCGTCGGAAACAGGAACGAGGCGCACAGCCGCAAAAGAATGGACCAATTCCAGTCGAAGTGCTCCAGCAGACGGCTCGCCAGCGGCAGCCCCGCGGCAGCTGCGGCCACCGCGCAGAGAGCGCCGACGACGCCAAGATAAATCCAGCGGCGATCTTCAAGACAAACGTAAGCATAGAGCGCTCCCGCTCCGGCCAACGCCATGATTGGATGAAACAGCGCCGCAAGCAGAATAAAAGCGATGGCCCGCGGTTTGGAGCCCGCTAGCAAGGCCGCGAGCGCGGCGAGAACGCCGGCCTCCGCGAAAGGTCGCGGCGTGGCGAAAGCCTCCGCGTATTGAAGCGACATGCCGCCATAGACGCCGCTCGACACGGCGACGCAGACCAGAATGGCCCACTTTAGCCGCCCGCTCGCGAGTTGTCCGGCGAGAGCCGCCATCGCCGCCAGCCACGCCGCGAGCCCGACCACCGTGAGCAACATGGCGGAATGAGCGAGGCCGAAAATGGGGAGCAACGCGTCCACGATTTTCGAAAAGACGCTGAAGGAGGATTGTCCGTCGAGGCGAAAGAAAAAATCAGCGCCGACGCCGCCCGGGTCGAGATCGGCGAGCCCGCGTCCCATGTAAATGATCGAGCCCTGCACGACGCCAGCGTACCCATGGCGCAGATACCAGAGCGCGACGAGGGCGATCACGCCGATCGCCAGCCCCAAACCACGTTCATCCAGGAAGTTGCCGAAAAACGCCCTTCGAGAACGACGCCGCGGCGCGATGGGAGAGCTGGAGGCGACACGCGCGACCGACATAATCGGACCGGTTTCGTAAGTCATCGTCGTCGCCCCAATAAAAGTTTGACCGATCGCGTCTTGCGGCTTCCTGGCGAAGTCGAGAACACCGTGTCGTTGGAATCCGCGTCGACACGGCGGCGCCATGCGAGCCCTTATGTGGAATCGCATGGACGCCGTCGACCATTAACTAAAGCTCGTGAAGCGCTAATTTCGCGTTAACCGGCCGAACCGGAGGGCGGATCAGTTCAGGCTGGCGCAAAAACGCTGGATCTTGCCGCAGGCGTCTTCCAGCATGGTGTTCGAGGCGGCGTAGGAGACACGGAAATTGGGACCCGTGCCAAAGGCCGACCCCTGGACGACGGCGACCCCTTCGGCCTCCAGCAACGCCGTGACGAAATCGGCGTCGTTTAAGATCACGCGGCCTTCCCGGGTTTTGCGCCCGATCGCCCTGGCGCAGGACGGGAATACGTAAAACGCGCCCTCGGGCGTCGGGCAATCCAGATATTTCGCCTGGTTGAGCATCGAGACAACGAGATCTCGCCGCTCCTCGAACGCCTTGCGGAACGTCGGAAGGTGGTCCTGCGGACCTTCCAACGCCTCGACCGCCGCCCATTGGGCGATCGAACACGCCCCGGAGGTCTGCTGTCCCTGCAACAGATCCATCGCCTTGATCAGCGCGCTCGGACCCGCGGCGTATCCAATGCGCCATCCCGTCATGGCGTAGGCCTTGGAAACGCCGTTCATCGTCAGTGTTCTATCGAATAAGTTGGGCTCGACCTGCGCGGGAGTGACGAATTTGAACCCGCCATAGACAAGATGTTCATAGATGTCATCGGTCAGCACATGCACCTGGGAATAGCGCAAAAGCACATCCGTGATCTTCTTCATCTCGTCGAAGCCATAGGCGGCGCCCGAGGGGTTTGACGGAGAATTGAGCACCAGCCATTTGGTTTTCGGCGTGATCGCGCGTTCCAGCACTTCCGGCTGAAGTTTGAAGCCCTCCTCCATGCGCGTCTCGACCGTCACCGCGGTTCCGCCGCAGATCGCCACCATTTCCGGATAGCTCACCCAATAAGGCGCGGGAATAATGACCTCGTCGCCAGGGTTGAGCGTCGCCAGGAACGCATTAAACAAAATATGCTTGCCGCCGGTCGCGACGATCGTGTCCGAGACTTTGTAGTCCAGGCCGTTCTCGCGCTTGAACTTTTTCGCGACCGCCTCGCGAAGCGGCGGGATGCCGAGCACCGGCGTATAGCGAGTCTCGCCGCGATCGATGGCGGCCTTCCCGGCTTCGCGGATATGTCTCGGCGTATCGAAATCCGGCTCCCCCACGGACAGGCTGATGACCTCCCTGCCCTGCGCCTTGAGATCGCGCGCCTTCTGCGTCACCGCGATCGTCGCGGAGGGTTTTACGCGAGACAGCGCGTTGGCGAGAAAGCTCATGTCGAAATTCCCTTGAGTGCACGGCCGGCCCGTCGCGTTTCGGACACGTCGACGAGCGCGCTATGTGCGGCGCACACAGCCAGATTCGAACATAAAAGCCACGCGTTCCCGTAGCAATGAAAATCCTAAGGCGTTTTGTTGCCGGTTCTGCTTAAGATTTACGGGCGCGCGACATTGAGACCGACGATTGGCTCATCGAGCATGAAGCAGCTTGCATCGTTCCATTGTGCGGCGCACCGAAGCCAGTCGGCGAACTCCATGGCGCGATTACCACCGCGATTCGTCTTTCGGGTTCAGGAAAAGTTAAGCAATGATTAAAATTTGAAAATTCGATGCAACTTTTTGGGGGGTGTTTGAGTTTAGCTTCTGAATAGGTCGACGCCAAAGGCTGAGCCGGGATTTTGTGACGGTTCGTGGGAGATGGCGAGCGATCAGAGCTCCAGGGGGTCGAGATGTCACTTGCGGATAAATTTGACAATCAAATTGAGCCGGCATTCACGAGAAGTTTCGATCCCGAAAGCGCGCGCCGGCAATTACGTATGTCGGTTCTGTTGATCACGGCCATGGGCTTGGCTGCTTTCGTGTTGGGATTTGCGTCACCAATCAGTGGGCAAAAATCCGTGCGGCAAGCTACGGCGATCGAGGACTCCGGTTTTTCAGGTCGGTTGGTTTCGATCGGTGATCGCTAAGCACAATCGTTTCGTGAGTTCGCGTAGCTTAAGTTACCCCCTGTAGGCGTAGGCCCGCCCGAAAACGGAATTCGGGCGGGATTTTTTATCATTTTTTGACCGGAGCGCCGCCGGCGGGTCCTGCGGTGTCCTTGTTGTGCGCCTTTTCCCATCTCGCCTGAGCGTCGGCGTCGTGCGCGTGGGCGGCGTCGGGGGCCTCGATGGCGGCGTCGATCACGACTTCACCGGCTTTCTCGAAGGTCAAGGTCATCTCAAGTCCCCAGCCCACTTCGAGATGCTTCTTAATGTCGAGCAGCAGCACATAGGCGCCGCCCGGGGCCAGCGTCGTGGTCTGCTTGGGGGTTATCGCGATGCCCTTCGACGGCCCTTCTTCCCGGGCGTCGGCATGAAACTCAACCTTGCCGAATTTTTCGGCCTTTATGCCGATGAGCCGGTCGCCGGCGTCGCCAGTATTGTGGATGAAAGCGTAAAAGTAGGCCTTGTTGTCGCCATCGAGCGGCGCGCGGACCCAGGGATGCTCGACGATCAGCTTGCCGAGCTCGTATTCGTGAGCTTGCGCCAGGCTCGAGGGGACAAGTCCACCCGCCGCCGCGCCCCACAGCAAAGCCCCGCCAGACAACAATAGATCACGCCGCTTGATCGTCATCCGTTTTCTCCCTTTGCTCGCGTCGCCGGAGGTTTCGCCTTGGCGCCGCTCTCGAACTCCACCCGCGTCAGTGCGAATGGAGGCTGATCTCCACGTACGGCTCCTTCGCCATCGTGGCGATTTGCTCGCGCAACCGCGCCACCATATTGTCGCCCGGCTCGAAATGCCGGAACCGAGCCCGCACATAACCGGAGCTGTCGATGAGGAAATGCGCCTCGGCGATCTCCAGCGACGGCGTCTCGTTGGGGTAGCGATTGATCATCGAATAGGCGCTTTCAACCGCCTTTGGATGCACGGACTTCCATCCCATGACGCTCTCCGGGCAGCCGCCCTGATACACGGTCACCTGATGAGCGCCCGCCGCCTTCACCGTGTCATGCGCCAGCGCCAAGCTCTGCTCGAGCGCCTTTTCATCGCCCCCCGGCGCGTTACAGCGCGCGAAGGAGAGTAGCGTCGGCGCGCGGCGCAGATTCGACAGAAGATTGATCTTGTCGTCGGGATCGTCGATCGAAAAATCCGGGGCGACAAGCCACTGGATCATCCCCCCCGGCCCCATGAAGCGCGACTGGTTGGTGCTCGACAGCAGCAGCAGAAAATTGATCATGTCCCAACGTTCGTCGGTGTCGAGCGTGTCCTTGAAGCTGGGCATCACGCCGCTCTGGCCGCCGAAGGTGAGCCAGTGGAAAATATCGCCGATCGTGTGCGTGCCGACATGCGGCGCGGTCAAATCGGCCGGCGCGACCGAGAGACCCTTCGCCATCTCGCCATTGCCCTCACCGCCGACGCCGTGGCAGGCTACACAGTTTTCGGCGAAGTTCTTTTGGGCGCGCGCGATCGACTCGGCCGTGTAATCGACGGTCGGATCATTGTAGGTGTCGGGATAGGCCTGCGTTCCAAACGACGCGGTAGCGCTCAAGACGCCCGCGCCCACAATGATGGGTGTCGCCACGCGGCGCCAGGGACGCGATTTGGGAATAAACCACACCAGTCCGCCGAGGAGCGGCAGCACTACGCCGCCGATGCCGAGCCACCAGGGCGCGCTCCACATCGGCACCTTAAGACCCCAATAGCCCCAGGTCGCGGCCCAGGAGAGACGGAACGGCAAGGGCCAATAAAGATCGGTTTCATGCGCGGCCGGCGTGCTGACCGAGATATAGCCCGCGATGAACAACAGCCCCACCGCCGCGACGGACTCGCCAAGGCCGACACGGCCATACCAAGTCACGTCGAACTTTTCCGCGGGCTGACGATTGATGTACAGCGCCAACGCCAACGCCGCCAGCATAGCCGCGCTGAACAAGGCCAACTTGACCGTCAGCCAACGCCCGTAGGGCGTCGCCAAGAGATTGGCGAAGCTGCCCACGTTTTCCCAAGCGATGACGAGGCCGCTCGCCACCACCGCCGCGACGGCGATCTTGGCGATCAGCGACCAGCGTTCGGCCAAACGCGCCGCGACTTCCGGAGGCTTGTCGCGCCCGGTGAACATCCAATAGACCAGCCCCAAAAGGCCGCCGATCCAAGTGAGGCCGGCAAAGGTGTGAAGAAGAAAACTTGCCTGCGTGAACAACGTGAAGCTGTCGTCAATCGCGTGACCGGTAACCGAGGTGACGGCCAAAACCAGGCCGCCAAAACCGAGCGCCACCTTGTCGAGCCAATCCGACGTCGCCGCCAAGCGCGCGATTGAAAGACCCGCGAAAGTCAAGGCGATCAGCTGGGTGACGACCCAGGCCTTTCCCACCACCGTCGTCGAGCAAAAAGTGACAAGCGCGGCGAAATCGACCTGACGTTCGGCGGGGAGGATCTCGCGCGCGATGCCCGCGATCAGAAAGAAGCCCAGCAGCGCCCGCGTGGATGCGAACAGCACGATCGCCGGCTTGAACCTCGAACCGTCTTCGTCGATCAGGCGCGGCAGCAACAGCAAACCAACCGCGAGCGCCGCCGGAACGCTCTCGAAGAATCGCAGAAACGCCAGTTCCATCTTACCGAACTTCCGATGTTGACGCCGGCGGCGAGGCTAGCGACGTCGTTCCGCCCGAACGAAGTGCGTTCGAGCATATGCCCCATCGCCGCGGCTTTTCGATGACCCTCGCGCCGTCGATTGACGAGCAAGGTTAGACCTCGTGTTCGCGCCCGCCCCCGGCGACTACTTTGGGTCCACCGTGAATTCGAAATTCCCTTCCACGATATGCCCGTCGGTGGAGAGTACACGATAGCGGACGATGTAACGCGCGGGGGGAAGGTCGGGCGCATCGAGGCTTAGTTCGCGCGGCGTATCCGGCTTGCCCACGGCGCCTTGCGCGAGCACCTTGCCCTCGGGCGTCTCGATCGTCAGCTTCGAATAGGCCGGCTCCACGCCGCCCCCAAAGCGAAGCTTGATCGTCTTGGGAGAAACGGAGACATGATCCTTCGAAGAAGGCGTCGCGTCAACGAGAAACGAATGCGCGCTCGATGGACCGCCGCCGCATAACGACAGGACCAGCGCCAATCCGATCAGCAACGAAAACTTGGAACCAAATCGCCGATTCATGCCCCGCATCTGAGAACGCTCCCTTGATTGATGTTGTGTAGTCAGGCGTTGTACACTGGCTTTTAAGTCGTGGGCTTCACCAAAACCGCTTTCGTCGGGTGACTGTGTTTCCAGTATGCCAACACCATGAGGCCGATGAGCACGCCACCCAAAATAAACGGCACCCACTGCATGAACGTCGCCCCGACCGAAAATTTGAAACTCTGGGTTTCTTTCTCGCCGTTGTCCTTTGTCAGCGTGACAAGACCCATGTAATGACCATTTTTCGAATATTCGTGCTCGAAACTGAGAGTTCCCGTTTTATAAAGCTTGGCTGGAAAATGCACTTCAGTTAAAGAATCAAGATCAGAGTTTACATCGACCGGAGTTAGGGGATCGCGAATAATTCTAATTTCGATTGGCATATCACGAAACTTAGGATTTTCGATATCAAAAACCATGATTACCTTGCCGGTTGAGGGAATCTCCTCGCAATACTCGCTTCGTGACTGCCCCGGAAGATAAGAGGTTATGTGAATCATGTCGTAACCAAACATGACCATGCACATATTGCCCATGCTCATCGCTTCGGGACCAGCCCCGCCATCCGCGCGAGCTGCAAAAGAGGCAGTGATCAGAATGAACGCACCCACGACCGACGACAGAATGCCACGAATTTTCATTTTTTTTCCTTCGATTCTCACACGATACCGACAGCGGATCGACTGCAAGAGTCCCGTTCTTCATTCGCGTCGACGCGACCGCGCCCGTCACAAGTTAAAAACTATCTTTGCTCAAAACCAAATGTTTTTCGAGGAAAAAGAGAAGGCGTTATTTGCGGCCATTCGCCGCGCATAATACTGAGATTGCCAAATTTTTTCCGTAGACGCGAAGCTCGTGCCTTCATCGCTGTTACGGCAAGGTCGTTCGACTCCAGAGCGCTCACGCTTTTACCCGATAAAGTATCGTCCCAGGCAGTCTTGATATTGGTTTTGTGTATTAAAACGGACCCGGCCGGACATTTGGTCCGGCCGGGGTTATTTTTAGGATCGGATCAGAGTTCGATCAGGGCATGTCGCCCGCGACGAACTTCGGAATGACCGGTCCGCCGATTTCCGCCGCGAAGCGACGGCCGCTCGGCGAGAAGAAGAAGAACAGGCCGCCGACCTGGCTGTCGGTGTCGTAAGCCAGAATCCGACAGACGCTCGATATCCCAACGGGCGTCCTGAATCTTAACCTGGATTTCCTTCGTCTCGCCCGGCGCGATCGGAGCGGCGTCGGTCGAAAGGCCGCGATCCGCCAACAGATAGTCGGGGAACTCGGGCTTCGTCGTGAACACGTCGGGGTTCAAGAAACGCAGACCCGCCGCGGTGTACTCGCCGAGACGCAGGGGCTCGGACGTGTTGTTCTTGACCTTGACGCTCAGGCTCATCTCACGGCCAGGAACCTTGTAGACGCCGCCCTGAAGATCGGCCGTCACCTGCTCCTTGCCAATACCAACCGTGCCTTCCGTCGTGATCGGAGTCAGCGGCTTCTGCAGACCAGCCTGAAGCGGGATGGTGCGCGGGAAGGTGCTGTTCGTCACGGCGTAACCAACGATCGTCGCGAGGATCGTCAACGCCAGGACGATCGCGCCAATGCGGCGGTCCTCGTCCGTCACGGCCTCGTCTTCACGACCTTCGGCGACCGTCAGATAGGACGAGATGATGCCCTTGCGCACGAACCAGAAGAACACCCACGCCGCGCCGACGACCAGCCAGGGCATGTGCCACGCATAAATGCGGTCGATGCCGTAATGCTCGAGGTCGATCGTGGTGCCGTCGAGGAGCGTCACCGGATCGGTGAAGTCCTTCATGTCGCCCTTGATCTCGATCCACTGGCCGGGGCCAATGATCGGTCCGCCGCCCTCGACGTTAACCTGGGCGTGAACGTGCCAGCGACCGGCGCGGCGACCGCGCAGGTTGATCTGGAACGCATAGTCGTTGCCCGGAACCAGCGACACCGAGCGAGGAGCGAAGTTCTCGCCGATGAACTGAGCCGTGCGCACGAGAACCGGACCCGGCTCGCCGGCGTTCAAGAACGACGACTTCGGATTCGCCACCGCCTGCGGCCAAGCCGAGAACACATGGAACTTGCCCGACAGGATCATGTCTTCGTTGACGTTGACCGTGGTCTTCGACCAAGCCACGTCATACCAGTTCAGCGTGCGCATGCGCAGAAACGCCTGCTGCGACTTTTCGCCGTGCGCCGCCGCCGGAGCGATGGCTCCCAGCGTCGCTATAACAGCCGCCGCGCCCATGGCGGCGAGCTTGACTAGGTTTCTCATGAACAAACCTCCCAGTTTTCTTCCTCTTCGCGGAAAGCGCCAGGCGTCGCCTCGCGCCTCGATCCGCGGCTTGTACTCAGGCTCTCGTTTCTTCAAGAGCCCTTATCGCTTGTCGAGGGCGGCTCCTCGGCTTCTAGCGGAAATCCGCGCCGCCCCCAAGGCCTTGTCCTGTTCGATCCGTGATTAGATCTTGTCGATCATCTTGGTCGTCGAATACCAACGGCCCATGAACCACCACAGGAAATACACCATCATCGAGACGAAGCCCGAGAAGAACGCGGCCACCGGCACGACGTCCTTACCGAAGGTGCGCAGCGTGCCGCGCTCGACCATGCGGATGTATTCCGGCATCGACGTGCGGACGAAGTGCAGGCCGATCAGATCGGCGACCGACATAAGCTGGCCATGCTGTTCCGTCGCTTGGTGGAACGCAGCGATCGACGGCCAGTTGTTCGGATAGAACAGCAGACCCCAACCCAAGCCGCCGACAACCGCCGTGATCACATAGCTGCCCGAAAGAAGCAGGATCACGTCGAGCCAGATCGCCGGAACGATGAACGCCGACGGAGCGACCAGCGAGATCGGGAAATAGGTCCAACCCCAGAAGTTCACGTAGCGGTTGATCCACTCGCCGATCAGCAGGCCGAGAGCCGCGAAAACCGCGCCAAACGGAAGGCGGAAGTTAACCCAGAAAAACGCCTGGCAGGCCGCGCAGAACGTAACGCCCAGGATCGGCAGAACCGTCGGCCACATACGACGATCCTTCCAGTCGACCCAGAAGTCCCAATCGCCCGCCGTCAGCATGAAGTGGACGTGATAGCCGCCGAGAACGGCGAAAAACAATAGTGTCAGAAGCAACCAGTCGACGGTCTGAACGCATCCCGCCGCCTCGGCGACGGAATGAAACGGACCGACCGCTCCCCCGCTCTTCGATGATGAAGACATCTTTCTTCTCCTTGGTGTCCTTGACGATACTTCCCGACTTCTTCTCGCCGGATTTTAGGTGGAGGCCCGCGATCCACGGAAAACCAGACCTTTCGGCGAACCTCGCCCAAACATCCTCCCTCGCGGGAGCCGCCTTGTTTTCGGCATGAACCATGCGTCTCGCGAAACGATCGCGCCTAGCGTGGCCTTGCGAAGCGGTGGTGTTAAAAGGATCGGAGCCGTTGGGGCCGCGCGGTTTTCGCGCGGCCCCCTTCGAGCGTTACGTCAGAAGCGAAACGCCTTCCTTGCCGACCAGCGCGTGAATGCGGGCGAGGATCTGAAGAACCACGCCGAACACGCCAAGAGCCATCCAGCCGAAGAACACGAAGCCCCAATGCAGCGGAGCGACGAACAGCTCTTCCATGAACCAGAAGGTGTGGCCCCACTCGTTCAAGCCCACGTTCGGGATGATCATGAACGGACCAACCGCCACGATCAGGAACGCGATCGAGTAGCCATGAGCGAAATACGGAATGCGGGTCTTCGCATAGAAGAACGCGCCAACCGCGATCACCGAGTAGATCGGGTAGCTCATGTAGAACTCGATGATGTGCGACGGCGTGAAGTCCGTGTCGCGAATCACCGTCATGTGCCAGGTGCCGTCCTGCTCCGTGAAGAACGAAGCGCCCCAGTAAATGGCGATGCCGTAAACCGTCAGCCATTGAACCAGAACGACCAGCCGGCGCATTTCCTCGCGCGGCGTCACCGCGTCGACGTTGCGGTCGCGGGTCTTCCACAAATAGCCGGCGAGGCCAATGCCCGAAACCAGCTCAAGCGGAATTTCCGACCACAGAATCGACAGCCAATAGGTCTGGAACTCCGGCGCGAAGGAGTCGAGACCGGCGCGCCAGCCAAAAATCTGCTCGTAAATACGCACGATCAGATAAAAAACATCCAGCACCACCAGGCCAATCCACATCCCACGCAGATCGACAACCGTATCCGTGCCAGCAGCCGCGCTAGCGGCTGTGTCAGTGGTTGAACTCATTTCCATTCCTCCAGTTTGCTCCCAGGGATTTGCGCGCGATCGGTAACGCCCCGCCTCCCAGCGCGGAACTTGTTCGCCCTCTTCGTCATATAACGTTTGTGGCGCCTGACGACGCCCAACCGCCCTCGTCTTCCCGCGGCTTTGCGTGGATTGGAGATGGATACCCCGATTGGAGCCCAGGCCCCGACGCCGCCGTCGTTGTTGTTCTTTTTTTCGGACGAACACCGATGTCGCCGCCTAACCAGGCGACCTCCGAGCCCCTTAAAAAGGGCTCGATGGAACCTGCTTAGCGTGGGCTAACAATTTATGTTCGCGACACTAAAGGCAATACTCAATAGGATGGGACATGACAATCTATTGAAGGGGTCTATTGGTCTATTCGGGTGGGATAAACCCTACCCAAATTCCGAGATCGACAACATCCAAACGCGCAACCGCCACCCCGCAATAAAATGCAAAACTAAAGCTTTTGCTTATCCATCCGCCCCAGCCCAAACCCAAAAACCCGACCCAGCCCCCAATCAAACCAGCCCAACCCGAAGGGCTGCGACAATCCATCCCGCAACGCGGTATAAAACAAGACGCCAAGGGAAGGTGATAAAGAGACGGTTGAGTGGATCCAAGCGCGCGTTAAAAGGGAGCCGCGCCAGCGGACCCCTTGTAAAAGGCGACTCTAACGAAGAAATAGCCCTACTCTTCCATTTTGAGCGCCGCGATGAACGCTTCCTGAGGTATCTCGACGCGCCCGAACTGGCGCATCTTCTTTTTACCTTCTTTTTGCTTCTCCAGCAGCTTTCTCTTGCGCGTGGCGTCGCCGCCATAGCACTTGGCGGTAACGTCCTTGCGGAACGCCCTCACCGTTTCGCGCGCGATGATCTTGCCGCCGATGGCCGCCTGGATGGGCACCTGGAACATGTGTGGCGGAATCAACTCCTTGAGCTTCTCCACCATTTGGCGCCCGCGCCCCTCGGCCCTTGTGCGATGCACAAGCATCGACAGCGCGTCGACCGGCTCGGCGTTCACGAGAATGCTCATTTTCACGAGATCGCCGGCGCGGTAGTCGGTGATGTGATAATCGAAGCTCGCGTAGCCCTTGGAAATAGACTTAAGCCGGTCGTAAAAATCGAACACCACTTCATTGAGCGGCAGATCGTAAATCGCCATCGCCCGCTTGCCGACATAATTCAAATCGGCTTGGATGCCTCGACGATCTTGGCAGAGCTTTAGAACGGCGCCGAGATAATCGTCTGGCGTCATGATCGTCGCCCTGATCCAAGGCTCCTGAATTTCCTCGATCTTGACGACATCCGGCATGTCGGCGGGGTTATGAAGCTCGATCTCCTCGCCGTTTGTCAGCTTGATTTTGTAAACGACGGAGGGGGCCGTCGCGATCAGGTCGAGATTAAACTCCCTTCGCAGGCGCTCCTGGATAATCTCCAGGTGCAGCAGGCCCAGAAAGCCGCAGCGAAAGCCAAACCCGAGCGCCGCCGAAGACTCCATTTCGAAGGAAAAGCTGGCGTCATTGAGCCTGAGCTTGCCGATCGCGGCGCGCAAATCCTCGAAATCCGCCGCGTCCACGGGGAACAGGCCGCAAAACACCACGGGCTGCGCGGGCTTGTAACCCGGCAACGCCTCGGCGCAGCCTTTTTTTTCGTCGGTGATCGTGTCGCCGACCCGCGTGTCCGCCACCTGCTTGATCTGGGCGGTGATGAAGCCAATCTCGCCGGGGCCGAGTTGCGTCACATCCTGCATCTTGGGCTTGAACACGCCGATCTTGTCGACCTCATAATGGGCGTCCGTGCCCATCATCTTGATTTTCTGTCCCTTCTTCAACGAGCCGTCGAACACGCGCACGAGCACGACGACCCCGAGATAGGCGTCATACCAGCTGTCCACGAGTCCAGCTTTCAACGGCGCGCTTTCGTCGCCCCTGGGCGGCGGCAGGCGGGTGACGATGGCCTCGAGGACATCGGCTATGCCCAGGCCGGTCTTGGCCGAGATCAGCACGGCGTCGGAAGCGTCAAGGCCGATGACGTCCTCGATTTGCTGCTTGATGCGGTCCGGCTCGGCGGCTGGCAGGTCTATCTTGTTGAGAACCGGGACGATTTCATGGCCCGCGTCGAGCGCCTGATAGACGTTGGCTAGCGTCTGCGCCTCGACGCCCTGGCTCGCGTCGACAACGAGGAGCGATCCCTCGCAGGCGTGCAGCGAGCGCGACACCTCATAGGCGAAGTCGACATGGCCAGGCGTATCCATCAGATTGAGGATATAGGACTTTCCGTCCTTCGCCTTGTAGTCGAGACGCACCGTCTGCGCCTTGATGGTGATGCCGCGCTCGCGCTCGATGTCCATGGAGTCGAGCACCTGCTCGACCATATCGCGGTCCGCGACGGTACCGGTCTGCTGGATCAATCGGTCGGCGAGCGTGGATTTGCCGTGATCGATGTGCGCGACAATGGAAAAATTGCGGATGTTGTCGATGTTGTGGCTGGTCATGGCCGCTCGGATAGCAGCGCCCGCGCGCCAAGGGAAGGGCGCCGAGGTCCCATGCGCCATAATGCGCCCGAAATCGTTCAAGCCAACAAGAAACGCGCGCGAATGCGTATTTTCGCGCGCGTTTTGGCGTTAGCTGGAGAGACGCCTCATTTCTTGGCGAGGCGCGCCTCCACTTCCGTCGCGAGCTTGGCGGCCAGCTCCTTGGCGCGGGGCAGTCCCTCGGCCCGCGCCCATTGCCCGAAGGCGACGCCGGCCTTCACGGCGAGGCAACCCACCCGCGTCACGATTTCGATTGTTTTGTCGAACCAGGGCAACGCCGGAGAATTCTCGGGAATTTTCCCGCGCAGGAAAGCCACGCCCTGCTTTGTTTTTTGCGTGATCAGCGACCACAGCGCCTCGGCCGGGTCGGCGGAAGGCGCGCTTTCGACCGCGCGGCGTAGTCGAGCGATTTCATCGGCGGCCTCCTTGGCGGCGCGCGCGGCGCTGGAAGCTTCCGAGGCAAGGCGATCGCGCTCGGTGGTCGCGGTGGCGAGACGCTGGCGCAACTCGTCGCGCTCGCGCGAGATGACATTGGCCTTCTCGACGATCTCCGATTTTTCAAAAAGGTGTCGATCACGCTCGGCCGTCACCGCCTTTAACTGCTCCCGCAGTTCGCCAACGTCAGCGGTCGGTGCGGTAACGGCATGCGCGGCCGGGTCCGCGGGTGTCTGAAAATCGTCCGACAAGGCTGCCTCCTGTGAAACGCCCCAACATGCTAGGGCGCGAAAACCTATTATTCGGTCCGTCAAGCGGATGCCGAACAGCTGTTTAAAAATGATACATATTCGCTTTGTTGATTCGAGGCCAGAGAGTTTTGCGCGCGCCTTCGACTCGCCGATGTCGCGTTTCTGGCGCCGATTCGCCCGTGTTGTCGAGCGATCAATGCATGTCGGCGCCATGCTTGGAAGATTCGGCGCCGATCGCCTTCAACATTGAAAGACAGTCCCGCGGACTCGCGAGACATCGTTCGCGCGCCGCCCCCACGAGCTTGGCGGCGGCGGCGCGTTGCAGCGCCGTCATCACATCTTCGCCAGCGCCGGCCGATGCGTGCTCGCCCCGCGCGGCCGACCGCCCAAAGTTTGGCGGCGGCTTCGGCGCGGCGATGAATTCGTCCTTGTGTAAAAGGAAATACACAAGCGCTATGACTAGCGCGCTTTTAAGTAGAAAGCTCATATCAAAAGCTCCGCCGCCGTGTCCCGCATGCCCGCGAGCTTTGCCGGCCTTTCCTTTCGCAATCGTGAATTTCACCGCCTCCGCGGCTTCGCCAACACGGAAACAACTTGCAAACCATGAGTGAAGAACAAAACGCGACGAAGCGCGTAATAGCGTTTCCGGGATGCTCGCTTAGCGGTCACTTAAGATCGATTTGAAAAGCTTCGATCAATTAAGGAGCGTCGCCTTGCGTAATTCATCCTCCCTCACATCTTCCGCGCCCGAATGGCTGGATCTTCTGACCCACGCGAGCGTCAGCGACGATCCGATCGAATTGGCGCGACAGCGATTTTTGTCGCCGCGCGCCTCGTGGTCGGCGTGAGCGTTTTGACTTTTTCGCCGCTTTGCCTGCTGCTTTACGGGCTTCCCGAGCCTTCGCGCGCGGTGCAGTTCATTCTGGCGCTAACGCCCCTCGCCTCGATCGTCGTGCTGAAGCAAAGCGGCAATTTGCGCGCCGCCGAATGCCTGTCGATCTTCGGCTGGGCGGCGCTCGCGGCGAGCGTCGGCGCGTCGACTCAGGGCTATGAAGCCGTTTCCATCACCCTTTTGACCATCGCCTTGATCGAGGCGGCGCTTACCCTGGAGGTTGGCATGGTCGCCGCGGTGACCGGCGCGATTCTCGCGCTGATCGCCATTGAGGTCGCCCGCGATCCCGGAGCGCCCGCCGCTATCGCCGCGCGCGCGGAAGTCGCGTTGTGCGTCACGCCGCTGATGATGTACATGGCCGCGCTCGCCGCCGGCGCCGATTTCGTCGCCCATGCGCGCGTCCAGGCGGACAAGCGCAACGCGCGCGATTTGCGCCTGCTGACCGACGCGCTCGGCGATATTGTGCTTCGTTTCGATCGCACCGGCGCCGTCTCCTCGATCGTCGGCGACATGCACAAGGCCTATGGTCTCGAAACCCGGGACCTTTTCGGGCGAGGCTTTTTCCGGCGCGTGCATGTCGCCGATCGTCCGGCCTTCCTGAAGCTCGTGTCCGACGCGATTTCAGCGGATACGCCCGCGCACGCGGTCCTGCGCCTGCATGTCGACGACACGGAGAACGCCGCGGGCTATCGCGAGCCGGTATTCAACTATTTCGACGCGCGCACCTGTCGCATCGATATGGCGTCCGCCGACGCCGTCGAGAACCAATCTCCGGTGGTCTGCATCTTGCGCGATATCACGGCGGCGCAACGGGCCGAGGCGGAGATCGCCGAAGCGCGTCGCCAAAGCGAACTGGCCATGGCCGGAAAAACTCGCTTCCTGGCCAATGTCAGTCATGAACTGCGCACGCCGCTAAACGCCATCATCGGATTTTCCGAAATGCTTTCGAGCGAGGAGCTTGAACCGCAAGAGCCGGAAAAGCGCCGCGAATACGCGAATATCATTCGCGATTCCGGGCACCATCTCCACGAAGTCGTGAGCATGATCCTCGATATGTCGAAGATCGAGTCGGGCTCCATGCAGATTTTCCCCGAACCCTTTTCCGTGCCCACGCTGGTCGAGCAATGCTGCGACATGATCCAGATCAAGGCCGACCAGGGCGGCGTCACGCTGGTGCGCGACTGTCGCGACGACATGGACGAAGTCATCGCCGATAAGCGCGCCTGCAAGCAAATACTCATCAACCTTCTGTCCAACGCGGTGAAGTTCACCCCGGCGCGCGGCCAGGTGACCGTGCGCGTGCGCCCCGAGGGAAACTCCGTCGCGCTATCGGTTTCCGACACAGGCATCGGCATCGGCGCGGAAGATCTGGCGCGCCTCGGCGAAGCCTTTTTCCAGGCCAGTTCGTCGCATGATCGCAGCCATGAGGGAACCGGCCTCGGCCTCTCGGTGGTGCGCGGCCTGGTTGGCCTGCATGGCGGTTCGATGTCCGTCGAAAGCGCGCCAAAGCAAGGCACCACCGTCACCGTGCGCCTGCCCGCGGATGGGCGCCCCCTCGACCGGGTTTGCGCCGTCACGAAAATCGAAACCATCGCGCGTCGCCACGCCACATCCCCCGGCGAGGACATCGGACACGACCAAGACAAGGTGAAGAAAATTGCGTGAAGCTTTCGCCGTCTCCAATCTCGACATGTCCTCCCGCGACGAGCGCGCCAGCGCGCGGCGACGCGGCAAAACCGGCAAGGGCGGCCCGACCCCGCTTTGGCGACGCGCTTTCGCCGCCAGAAAAAGTCTGCCCGGCTTTCTGCTGTTGACGTTCGCCGGCGTCGTCGCGATCGGCGTGCCGGTCAACGCGCTGTTCCTGCAAGACGGTCGGCGCGGGGGCTCCACAATCGCGCTTCACGCGGCGCCGGACGAGTCCGCGAGCGTCCCGTCAAGCCAGGCGGCGGCGCCCCTGCCCCAACCGCGTCCGAGCACGCTTGGAATGGCCAGCGTCGAGCCCCGAAAGCCCGAGACCGCCAAGCTCGAAACAACGAAGGCGGCCAAAAGCCCATTCGACGCCATCGGGCGTCTGCTTTCCGGAGGCGCGCCGCAAAAAAGCGAAGCCACCGCCGCCGGCAAGGACGCCAAGAACAATACGGTGGTGTTCGCGCAGCGGGCGCTGGCCAAGCTCGGTTACTCCCTGCATCAGGATGGCGTCTACGGCGGCACGACCCGCCAGGCGATCGAAAAATTCGAGCGCTCCAGCGGTCTGCCGGTCAAGGGCGAGTTGACGCCCAAAATCCTACGTCTGCTCGGCGCGCGCTCCGGCGTCGCGTTCCGATGACGCGCGCCTAACCTCGCGCGATGCGTCTGCGATCGGATATTTTCGTCGCCGCCCTGATCCGTCGGGTCGAGGCGCGGGGAGCCGTGGCGATGCTGCGGCGGCGCGGCGCGGCGGAGGCCGGAGCGATTTTCGTGAAGGTCGATCGATTGGACGGCGCCGCCGCGCTGTATGGCCCCGCTCCGCAGAGCGAGGAGTTGCCGGAAGGCGTGGCGCGGCTGTTCATGAAAACGCACGCCGCGCCGTGGAGCGATCCGATCGAGGTCGAGGCGCGCCTGGCCCGCGAGATCACCTTTGATCCGGACATTTGGATCGTCGAGATAGAGGACCGGCAAGGCCGCGCCTTCATCGACCTCGCGTCCTGAGAGCAGCGGCGCGCTCCCCTCCCCCTCAGGCGGATTGCTCGATTTTGGCTTGGCGTTGGACCACCGGCGCCAAGCGGCCCGCGCCGCGCCGCCATGCGCCAGCTTGCGAGTCCTCGCGCCCCGACGAACGCCGCGCCGCGTCGCGGTCGGGCGAGCCGGAGCCGTTGATGGCGGCGACGATGCGCAACGCGGCCCGCCGCGGCGTCGAACTCATCAGGCCGCGCAGCGCGCGAATGCGCGGAAAGCTTCCAGCGCACGCCAAGTCGCTGCACAACAGGAGA
Organism: uncultured Alphaproteobacteria bacterium; assembly: GCA_963699455.1. Lineage (GTDB taxonomy): Bacteria > Pseudomonadota > Alphaproteobacteria > Rhizobiales > Beijerinckiaceae > Methylocystis. The sequence continues at coordinate 820,683 of CAVOTY010000006.1, forward strand.
CGCGTCGACGCGTCGAGGTCGAGTCCGAGCGCGACGAAGGTTAAGGCCATCGCCTCCCCGCCTTCGTCGATGAAAATTTTGCGCACGCGACTTTTCCGGGCGTCCAGCGCGTCGGCGACACGGTCGATCATCGCGTCGCGATCGCGCGCCACGCCGAGGGCGTCGAGTTCGGCGGCCAGATTATCGTCGCGCTGGGGCAAAGTCTCCCCAGGTCCAAGGATGAGCGCCGATTGGCACGCCGCCATGACGATTTCGGATCGCTCCTCTCGCGTCGCCGCGAGAAACAAGGGCTCGGGATCAATGTCGATATCCTCGCGATCAAGCAGCAGCCGCGCCAGCGGCTGATCATCGCGCGCCACCTGCCCCAGGGCGCGCACGGCGGGGGCGTCGAGATGGGCGGCGCGATTGGCGGCGAGCGCGCGCAACACCTCGATCTCGTCGCGCGCCGCGAGCGCGCCAACGGCTTCGCGAGGCGGATCGGCCCGGCGCGCGATCGCCGCGGCGAGTTCCGCGGAACCATGACGCGCGTTGGCGATGATGTCGGCGACGGGCGCGTGGACCGCGAATTCAAAGGCGATGCGCGCGCTGGCGCCGCCTTGGTCGAACAGACGGCGGATGATGCCGGGCGGGGTTTCGGCATGTTTGCAAAGCGCCTCGGCGATCAACGCGACGCTGTCTCCATCGCTCACATCGATCAAATCGCCCGCGAGCCGTTCGAACTGTCGCAGTTCCGTCGGTCCATGCTCCTCGCGCGCCATGAATTGATCGACGATCTTGCGCAACAATTCCCGTATCGCCGTGTGTCGCGCCTCTTGATCGCAATGCATCGCCGCCACGCTCCATCACTCAACGCTAAAAGATTATGCCATTGTATAAGCCGGTTGTTGACGCAACATTAACTCTCGCCATTCCCTAATGGGCTTGTGACGGCCGCCTGGTGATTTGTCGGCGATTTCACGGAGCGATGTGGACATGGCGCAGATTATTTCCTTGCAAGCGCGCGCGCGAGCGCCGCGACGAACCGCGCCGGCGAAAGGCGCGCAAATTCTCTTTTTCACGGGCGTTCGCTATATGCGGATCGAGGATTATTCCCCCTCCCAGACCGACTCCCGGGGCGATGCGACGGCGGCGGCAAAAAACGCAAGCGTCGCGCCCGCGCCTGAACAGTTTGACGCCCTCATTCAGTCATGACCAGCGCCCAAAAGACCTTGAATTTCGAGCCCGGCGCATAGACCGCCGCGAGACCCATCCGCCGCGCGCGCGCGTCCAGCATGCGCGCATTATGCGCGGGCGATTGGCGCCAGCCGGAAAACGCCTCGGCGAGCGTGTCGTAACCGGCCGAAAGATTTTCGACCGCCCCGCCGCTACTCAATCCAGCCGCTGAAAGACGCGCCGCGAGGCCGCCGGAGGAACGCGTTTCGATCGCGCCGCGCCGCGCCATCGCCCGCGCGCGTTCTTGCGCGATTTGCTGAAGTCTTTCATCGAGCGCCAGCGCTTCAAGTCCCTGGTTGCGCCGATGCTGCGAGATCATGTCGCGCGCGGCCTCCGCGTCGACCACGGCGCCAGCGCGCGACAGCGAGCGATAAATGCTCGGTTCCGAGGCGCGCGGGGCCGGCGGCGGCGGCTCGCGCTCGGGCGGCGGCGCGCCGCAACCCGCGAGCGCGACGAAAAAGACGAGGGATGATAGACGCTTGGAAGAAAACACCGACATCGCGCCTTTGTGACCCGTTTGCGTTTACAAAGAGTTACGCCCCCGCGACGTTCGCCGCGGGCTTCGCGTCGTTGTCCGCCGTCGGTTCGGCGTATTTCTCCAGTCCCCGCACTTGCACGATGGTCGGGGCCGCCGCCGCCGCGGCCATGTTGACGCCCGCGTCGGCGAGCCGTTTATGCAAGTCGAAATGCAGGTCGCTGCGCACGCGGGTCGCCTGTTCGACATCCTCGACGAAGCACCACAGCTCGAAGCGAAACTGCGCGGCTTCCATGCCGACGAACATCACCTGCGGCGCGGGAATGCGCAGCACGCCTTCCTGAGCTCGCGCCGCCGCCAGCATTATGTCGCGGATTTTCTCGGGATCGACGCCGGAATGCGGCGCCAGCGCGATCTTGATGCGCCCGACCTTGTTGTCGCGCAGCCAGTTCTTGACGACCCCGGTGACGAGATTGGAATTGGGCACGATCATCGTGGCGCGGTCGAAGGTCTCGATCTCGGTCGAGCGCACATTGATGCGCTTCACATAGCCCTGATCGTCGCCCATCACGACCCAGTCGCCGACGCGGATGGCGCGTTCCCACAACAGTATGAGTCCCGACACGAAATTATTGACGACCGACTGAAGTCCGAGGCCGACGCCGAGCGACAACCCGCCCGCGATCAGCGCCAGCTTTTCGAATCCAAGCCCAACCCGGGCCAGCGCGACCGAGGCGGCCAGGATGAACCCGGCGTAGCCGACGCTGGAGCCGATGGAGTTGCGTAGGCCCATGTCGAGCCGCGTCGAGGGCAGGAAGCTGCCGTCGAGCCAGCGGCGCAAACCCTGCGCCGCCGCCAGCGTGACCGCGAACAACACGACGGCGGAGAACGCGCCCGATGGCGAGATCGTGACATCGGCGATTTTAAGCGCCGAAAACGACGATTGCAGATCGGCGAGGAAATCGCCCGAACTCCACGCCGAACGGCGCCAGCACCAGTAGCGCGGCGACGCCGAAGCAAACCAGCGTCATTGCGCCCGACAGCAAAATCGCGAAGGGTTGCAGCGACCGCCGCTCCACCCCGAGCGCGTTCGCCGCCACGCGTCCGAGCCGTCCGGCCGGCGAGAAGGCGCGTTCGATGCCCGTCCGCAGCAGGGTCACCGCGATGTAAAGAACGCCGGCCACGGCCAGCGTCCAGACGCTTTGCACGATGAAAAAATTGGCGAAGGTGATGTAGCCCAGCGCGCAGGCGACGAGCACCGCGGCCACCGCCGCGTATCCCATCAAACTGGCCAGCGACAGCCAATCGCGCCCCGCGTTCGCCCGCCCGACGCCCTCGCGCGGAAAACCGCGCGGCGTCGCGGCGACGAGGGCGGCGCAAGCCAGCGCCCCGACGCCGCGGGTCAGAATCGCGACGGAAAGCGCGGCTTGCACCGTTTCCTCGATCTGTTCGCATAGCCTGACGCCCGCCATGATCGCGACGACCGCGACGACGAGCCGCGACAGGCGCCCCGCCAGCGGATCTTCGGGGCCGACAAGACGCCATCTCGGCTCGCCAGGCGCCAATAATGCGCGGGCGAGCGCATAGGTCACCGCGATGCGCCCGACACCGTCGAACAGGCGCGCCACTAGCGGCTCCAGCGTGGCGTCAACGAGGTCGAAGCCATCCAGCACGGCGTTCAAGGCCAGGATCACGATAAACGGAACGGCGGCGATCACCAGCGCGCTCCAGGCGGCGCTCGCCGATTTCTTGAACGGCGAGGGCGCGGGGCCGTCGGTCGGTCGCGCCAAAACGCGGCGCGCCAAAAACAGCAACAACGGGACGCCGAGCGCGAACAGCGCGATCACGCCGGACAGTTCCGCCCCATTGGCGCTTTTCACGCGGCTCGCGGTGATCGCGGCGCGCTCCTCGAGAAACGTCGCGGCGGCGCCCGCGGCGCGCGGCGCCTCGGCCAAGCCCTCCTTCCACATGGCCGGCGAGAACAGGCCGCGGCTGCGTAAAAACAGCGTCTTGGCGAAGAGCGCGCGTTGGCGGGCGATGATCGTAACCAGAGTTTGCCGCGCCTCGATCAGCAACGCGCGGGCCCGTTTCAGCGTCGCGTCGGTTTCGTCATAGAGCTTGCGCTGCTCCGCCGCTTCGGCGCTGACGTCGGCGGTCGCGGACTTGGACGGAGCGGCGGCCGCGTCCAAGTCGGCGGCGGGCGCGGCGGCCTCGGGCGCCGGAGCGGGCGGCGCGGGCGAGGCGAGCGATTTCGCCTTCCCCGTTTTGGCGGCGGGGGTCGCTCCGTCCATCGGCGGCTTCGAGAGACCCGCGGCGCTGGCGCGGGCGGTGGCTTGGGCGCCACCGGCGCGACTCGCGACGGCGCGGCGTCCGGCTTGTCGTCGGAGGGCGACGCGCCGAGTTCGTCAAGCCGCGCCCCGACCGCCTGCAACCGCGGGGTCAGTCGGTCGATCGTATCCTGCAGATCTGAGTGGCAACGCCTCGATGCGATCCCGCAATTGTCGCAGTTCGCTTTCGCTGAGGCTCGGCCGCGCCAGCGCCGCCTCGGCCTCGTCGAGCGCCGCCCGGGCGCGATCGAGGCGCTGGATGTGCCTGTCGAGGCGCGACGGCTGCTGATCGGGCCGCCCGCGCTCGGCGCGCGGCAAGGCCTTCTCGATCGCGATGGTTGGCGCCTGCGCCCGCGCCACGAGGGAAAATCCGACCGCGGCGAGCACGGCGACGAAGCAAGACAGTTTTTTACGCAACGGCGGGATTTCCGGCTAGAGGCGAATCGGTCGGGACTATCGCGCGCCATGAGCGCGGCGAGACAAAGGCGCGGGTCTAGGCGCCCTCATCATAAAAGTGCTCCACGCCCAGCCGATCCACCGTCCGCCAGCGCCCCCCGGCGTCGCGAAACACATGCGGTTCATCAACGGGGATTTTGCCGTGGCCGCCGGGCGGATCGAGCACGTAGCGCGGCAGCGCGTGGCCGCCGACCCGTTGCGCCAACTCCCTGTATATCTCGCGCCCGCGCGCCAGCGACGGGCGGAAATGCGCCGTGCCCATCGCGAGGTCGGGATGGTGCAGGTAATAGGGCCGGACGCCCAGCGCCGCGAGAGCCCGCATCAGCGCCTCCAGCGTGTCGGCGTCGTCGTTGACGCCCCTAAGCAGCACGGTTTGGGCCAGCAGAACGGCGCCGGCGCCGCGCAGGCGCTCGATCGCCTCGCGCGCCGGCCCGTTCAGCTCGCGCGCGTGATTGACGTGCAACGCCACATACAGCGTCTTGCCGCTGGCGCGCAGCGCCTCGATCCGCTCCGGCGTGACAAGATGCGGCGCGGCGGTCGGCGCGCGCGTATGGACGCGCAGCAGCGCGACATGGGGGATTTGCGAAAGGCGAGCCGACACCTCGGCGAGCCGGCGAGCCGACGCCGCCAGCGGATCGCCGCCGGTAAGGATCACCTCGAAAATTTTTGGCCGCGCGGCGACATAGTCCAAGGCCGCCGCCAGCGCGGCGTCCGGCAGCACCCCGCCCTTGCCGCTTCCCACGGTCTCCCGGCGAAAGCAGAAACGGCAGTACACCGGGCAGACCGACAGCAGCTTCAACAGCACACGGTCGGGATAGCGATGCACGAGGCCCGGCGTCGGGCTGTGCGCGTCGTCGCCAATGGGATCGGCCCGTTCAACCTCTTGCGCCTCGAGCTCGCGCGCGTCCGGCAGGAACTGCCGGGCGATGGGGTCGTCTGGGTCGTCGCGGTCGATCAGCCCGGCGATTTGCGCGGTCACCGCGACGCCATAACGCGCCTCGACCGCCCGCAGCGCGTCCGAGGGCGCGAGCAGCCCCGCGCGCCCCAGATCGTCGACGGAGAGGAGCGTCTTGCCGGTCATGTCGAAGAACGCGCCGCGCTGATCTCGGTCAATAGGTCAGCAGCGGCGTTTGCTTGAACAGGCTGGGCGCCTCCAACTGATTCAAAATGAAATCAGCGACATCGGCGCGCGAAATCCTGCCCGCCGTCACGCCGGCGAGTTGGGTGATCGCGCGATATTTTCCGGTGCGCGGGCCGTGAGTCAAAAAGCCCGGGCGAACGATCAGCCAATCCGCGCCCGACGCCTTGATCAGCGCTTCCTCGCGGTCCTTGTCCGCGTAAATCGTCGCAAGCAGCAGGGGCTGGAAAATCCTGTCGTAGAAGAAACCGCCGTGCCCGCGGCTGTCGCCGGCGCCGACGCCGGTCACGGCGACGAACTTGGTGGTCGGCGCGTCTTGAAGGGCGGCGAGCACGTTGCGCGCGCCGCGCGAAAACACCTCGACCGGCTCGCGGGTCGGACCGACGCCGACGCAGGTGCAGATGGCGTCCTGTCCGCTCACCGCGGCTTGAACATCCTCGAGCTTCGCGACATCGCCGCGCATCTTGCGCAAGCGCGGGTGCTCCAGCTCCAACTTGTCGGGGTCGCGCAGCAGCGCCGTCGCTTCGTGGCCTCTCTCCAGCGCCAGTTCCAAGACCTCGAGTCCAACGCCACGCGAGGCGCCAATCACGACAATCTTCATTACCGCGTCTCCATCATTTCGCGCGATGACCTCGCCTCACGGCGGCGTCCCGCGCTCCGCCACCGGCGTCCACAGCACCTGCTCGATGCGCGTCGCGCCGGCGGCGAGCATAACCAGCCGATCGAACCCGAGCGCCACGCCGCTCGCCGGCGGCATGGCCGCGAGCGCCTCCAAAAAATCCTCGTCGATGGGGCTGGCCTCGCCGTAAAGCCTCGCCCGCGCGGCGGCCGCCGCCTCGAACCGGTGGCGCTGCTCGGCGGCGTCGGTCAATTCGCCAAAGCCATTGGCGATCTCGACGCCGCAGACATAAAGCTCGAACCGCTCTGCGAAACGCGGATCGTCCGGCTTGACGCGCGCCAGCGCGGCCTCGGACGCCGGGTAGTCGATCAGAATCGTCGCGCGCCCCCGCCCCAGCCGATGCTCGACCTTTTCGGACAAGATCTTGCTGAACAGATCCGACCAATTGTCGTCGGGCGCGACGGTCGCGCCGACCCGCGCGGCGGCCTTGGCCAGCGCGTCCCGGTCGCCCAGCATTGGCGCGAGATCGATGCCGGCGTGGCGGTCGAACGCCTCGCAAACCGTCAGAACCTCCGGCTCCTCGAAAGCCTCGGCCTCGCGGTCGCGCCAGACGAAGCTGTCCGTTCCCGCCGCCCGCGCCGCGACGATCAGCAACCCCGCGCAATCCTCGATCAGCCGCGACGGCGGCTCATGGGCGCGATACCATTCGAGCATCGTGAATTCGGGATGGTGCAGCGGCGTGCGCTCGCGGTTGCGAAACACGCGGGCGAGCGTGAAAATGCGCTCCTCGCCCGCCGCCAGCAGTTTCTTGCAAGCAAATTCCGGCGAGGAATGCAGGTAAAGCCGGCTCCTGTCGCCGCCCTGCCCGATCAATTCGACGCCAAACGGCGAAACATGCGTCTCGTTGCCGCCGGAAAACTGAAGCGCGGCGGTCTCCACCTCGACAAAACGCTCTCGCGCGAAAAAATGGCGAATCGCCGCGGCGATCGCCGTCCGCGCCTGAAGAAACGGCCTGCGGTCGGCGTAAACATCCTTGGCCCACCAGGGCGAAGCGCGCGTCATCCTAGGGCCATCCAAATTTTTGGGGGCGAACATTTGCCGGAGCGGGCGAAGTGTGGTTTGAAGCCGCTCACGAATTCAACGCCCGTTCATAGACCAGACGGGCCAGCGCCAGCAATCGGAATAGCGACCGGCGACGGATCGCGTCCAATGATTCCAAAAGCGATCCGAAACGGATCGCGTCGTACGATCCCATGAGGAAACAGAACCGTGAAAGTTATCGCCAGCAATATCCGCAAGGGCAATATTATCGAACGCGACGACGGCAACCTTTATGTCGTGCTCAGCGCGGAAAGCTTTTTTCCCGGCAAGGGCACGCCGACGACGCAGATCGACATGCGCCGCATTTCCGACGGCGTGAAGACCACCGACCGCTACAAGACCACCGAGCAGGTCGAGCGCGCCTTCGTCGAGGATCAGGACTTCACCTATCTCTATGGCGACGACGACGGCTACACCTTCATGAATCAGGAGAATTTCGAGCAGGTCACCGTCTCGAAGGACGTGGTCGGCGACCAGGCGCAATGGTTGCAGGAAAACATGGTCTGCATCCTCTCGATGTTCAACGGCAACGCCGTGGCCATCCAGCTCCCCGCGCGCGTGACGCTGGAGATCACAGAAACCGAGCCGGCCATGAAGGGCCAGACCGCGTCCTCGTCCTATAAACCCGCCAAGCTCAGCAACGGCGCGCGGGTCATGGTGCCCCCGCACATCCAGCCGGGCACGCGCGTCGTCATCCAGACCGAGGACGGCGCCTATGTGGAGCGCGCCAAGGACTAACACCCCGCACGGTGGTCATTGGGAGCGCCGCGCGCCACTCACGTGTAACCCAGCGCCGCGTTCAGCTCGCCGACGCCGCATTCGGCGCATAGCTCCTCCGCCCGCGGACTGAAATACCGGTCCCTAGAAGAGCGCGAGCCGGAAAAAGTGCGCGTGCTTTGCTGGTGCACGCGCGTCAAAAACAGTTGTAGCGGATCGCCGATCGGGCCCGAACCGACGGTCTCGGCGATCGCGCCCAGCAATTCGCGCTGTTCATCGACGCCGTGATCGCCGGACAAAGTTTCGAAGCGGCAAACGACAACCCGGGCATTTTCGAGCCAGGGCAAAAACCCGCGCGCGTAATTGACGAAATCCCGACCGACGCATCGCAGAAACTCGGCGAATCTTAGACGCTCGTCCTCGATCCCGCTCCAGCTTCGCGTCGCTTCCGATTGCGTTTGAATGCGCGACACGAACCGCATCTGCGATATCAGGGCGTCGCGAATGTCGCGGATGCAGAACAGATGCGCGAAATCGTCGAGGGCGGGCAAATCCGCCCGGTATTCGATATGGGCGACGGCGAATTGTCCCGGCAGTACGCAGTCCAGCATCGGGCCCAGGGCGGCGGGTTCATAAAAACGGTCGGGGTCGGCGACGATCGCCTCCATGGCTTCGTCGCGGAAATCGTAATAACCCTCGTTCACGAAATGAATGTGGGTGTTGGCGAGCCCGAGCTCCTCCAACAGCCGAGCGACCATATAGGTTCCGGACTTCGGAATCGTGTTCAAAAGCACGCGCCGCGAGGATTTACCTCGTTCCACGATGAAATAGGGCGCGCCGAGGCTGTTTCGCGCGAGCGGCTTCTTGGTCAAGACTAATCCTTGGGTTTCGCGGATGGCGGGCGGGCGGCGGGCTTGCGGATTCTCATCCCGCTCGATGCGAAACCGACGGTCGAGCCGTGGGAGACGCCGGCGACTTCCGCCCAACTCGCGAAACGATCATGTCCGCCCAATACTCCACTTCGCCGATCGCTTGGACGCGCGCATCGTAGCTCGATGGCGGAACAAAGAGCCGGTTCGTATCCTCGAAGCGGCCTTCCTGGATTCTGTCGACGAACACCACGAAGGCGCTTCCAAAGGCCGCGCGCGTTTCCGGCGTCGGGCACACGAAATCGGCGATCGCGACGTGCCCGGCCTCCACCACGCGATCGCACAGCCAACCCATGCGTCTCGCATGTTCGATGCGATCCTCGACGGAAAAGCCCAGCCCTCGGTTGATGTTTTCCCGAACCGCGTCGGCGTTGAACAGCACCGCGGCCAACTTCGAGGCCAGCACCCGCGCCAGCGTCGTCTTCCCCGCGCCGGGCAGGCCCATGATCAAGATTTTGCGACCAGTGGTGAGACTGGGATTTCGGACGGAGTTCGCGGCGACAGCATGCTTCAACGGTCGTCTCCAGAATTTTCGTCGACGCCGCTCCACACGGAACACCCCGCCAACTCGCGGGCGCCCCGCCGGTGCCGGCGCGCTCCAAAGACTCAAAACCCTTCACCGCGCGTGACCGCCGCTCCCGCGCCACCCGTGAATTATTGTCCGCCGCGAATCGGAAATACCATTATATCCTTGCTTCAAATTGTCTCGCACGCGAAAAATATTGCCACATCATGGCTGGCGCCGCGAAGCGGCCCGCCGCCGCGCATTCGCGGGCCGACGCGGGCGCGCCTCCCGGGTCTCCTTATACCAACCTCCCAATGCGCTTGGTGGTTCAAAAGCGGTGGTGGTGGTGATGATGATGGTGATGCCACCGACGGCGCAACCAATTGTGATGGTGGTGGTGATGGTGGCGACGCCCTCCCCATCCCCATTGCGCCAGTTGCGCATTTGGCTCGGCTTCCGCCTTGGCGCGCGCCCTCGCCGCGATCAGTTCGTCCGCCGCGGTCAAAAGCGGCCCCGCGTTGGTTATCGGCCGCAGCAACTCGGTATAGGAGCGAGGCGCGAGCAATTCCGCCGCCTCCCGCGCCAAGGCGCCATCCGTCGCGGTCACGGCGGTCAAAGCGGAAATCGCGCCTAAGGCGCCCATTAGCTTTTTATCCATTGCGAGCCCCATGCAAACCGACGCCGCGGGTCTACGCAACGGCGCGAAAGATTGGAAACGACCCTATCGGGGTAATTAGTCCGCGACGTTCAGGAAACAGCCGCGCGGCGGAAAAAAGCCAACATCGTTCGCCGCCGCCCGCCGCTCCCCCTGTTGTCGCCGCGGCTTTCGCGCTCCATGTGTTGAGAAAACGCCGACAAACCGGGCGCGGGCGCCGCGCGGGGTGGTATGGATGTTAAACGCGAAAGTCATTCCGTTCGAAAGCAATTCGCGCTCGCATCGGCTGAGGCGCGAACTGGAGTCCTGGCGGCGGCGGCTGCGCCTCGCCTATGAACGCCAATGGGATTGGCGAGCGCGCGATATCTGTAGAATGGAAATCCGCCGCTTGAGCGATTTGGCGCGCGAAACGCCGCGAGACGAAGTGGACCCGCCCCGCGCCCCAGCCGCCGCCGAAAAATTCGAATTCTAATCGCCGAGCCCGACGTTCTCGGAACGCTCCGCCCTTTCCGAACTCTGTTCTGGAAGCGGAGCGCCGAACAGCTTGGAAAGCTCCGCCAGCTGTTCCGTCATCGCCTTCATTTGACGTTGCGATTGATTGCCGATCGCCATGGCGAATTCCGTCGGGGTTTTCACCTTCGACAATTCTCCGGCGAATTCCATGGCGGCCTCCAGATTGGCCGTCCCAAACTCCATCACCCTGGCGCTCAAGCTTGTCGCCATCAGCATCGGAGCCGCGGTCGCCTGCCCTGGCTGCGCGAAACTATCCCACGTCATGGCATTTCCTTTCGCCCGTTAACTTCCTTTTTCAAAACCGCTTCGGACGCATAAGGTTGCGTCGCGACAAAAGTTAATTTTCGCGCGATCACGCCAGGAACGCCCGCAGCCGCGCCTCCAGTCCGGCCAAGTCCTTGGTTTCGCACTCCCAAACAACCAGCGAACGCCAGCCGAGCGCCTGAAGCCGCTCGGCATTGATCTCGTCGCGGGCGCGGTTTTTGGCGATCTTTTGCCGCCAGTAATCGGCGTTGGCCTTTGGCTGACGCGCGCCGCGCGGGCAATCGTGACCGTGCCAAAAACAGCCGTGAACGAAAATCGCCCGCCGCGCGCCGATATAGGCGATGTCGGGGTTGCCCGGCAAATCCTTGCGATGCAACCGGTAATGAGGCGCGAAGCGCCGCAGCAGCGCCCGCGTGGCCAGCTCCGGCGTCGTGTCGCGCGATTTCACCGCCCGCATCGTGGCCGAGCGTTGCGCGGGGTCCTCGCCGCTCACGCCGCCACGCGCAGCGCCCCGCCGCGCGCCAGCGGCTCCAGCAGATGAGCCGCGATGTGCCGCACGGCGGGAACCACGACGCCATCGCCCGTTAAGTGATAGGCCTCGTTATAGTTTTCCGGCAAAATATAGTCGTCGGGCAACCCCATCAGCCGCGCCGTCTCGCGCGCCGAAATCAACCGCGAGCGCACCCGATGATTTTCGACGATCAGCACGAATTGTCGGCTCGATCCGCCCGACGGCGTTCGTAGGCACCCCGCGATGTCGTCGAAGCGCGCCTCGGCCCGTTGGACTTTTTCGCCGTGGGCATTAAAGCGGGTGCGGCGGTAAAGCGTTCCGACCATTTTGCGGCCGGCGTTTTTCGCTTGCGTGATTTTCGCCAGGTTGAGTTCGCTCATTTTGGCGATCAGCGAGTGGGTCTCCTCGGGCGAGTGCCAGGCGAACTCCTCGGGGCTTGACTTCGATCAAGTCGGCCAGCCCGAAATTGCGCGCTGGATGCGCGGGGAGGCGCCACCAGACCCATTCCATGCGCGTTTTTGCGCGCAGGCGCATGTGAGCGGCGAGCAATCCGGGCCTCGCGAAGGGCGCCGCGGGCCCCTCCCCCGTCAGCTCGGCGGGAATTTCGACCTCGCCGCGAACCGCGACGATGAACAGTCTCGGACGCGAATGCGGCAAGAACATCGCCGCGTCGATGACCATGGCGCCGAACCGATACCCCTCGGCGGCCAGCGCCTCGCAAATGGCGGAAAAATCCTTGCCGCCGTGCGAGGTTAGCGCGCCGCAGACGTTCTCCAGAACCAGCATTTTAGGGCCGCGGCCCTCGGCGCGAAGCCGGGTCACAAGCTTGAAAAACGGCCAGAAAGTCCCGCTGCGCTCGCCCGCCAGCCCGGCGCCCGAGCCGGCCAGCGAAAGATCCTGGCAGGGAAAAGAGGCCCAAATAAGGTCGGCGTGGCCCGGCAATTGCTTGGTCTCAAGCGTTCGCACATCGGAGACAAGGAGTTCGCCCCCACCCCAATTGGCCCGATAGGTCTCGCCCTTCTTGCGGTCGAAATCGTTCGCGAACAAGCACTTCCATGAGGAGCCGAGTCCAGCCCGCGCCATGCCGCCGCCCGCGAAGAATTCGTAGAATGTCGGCTTGTCCATGCTAAGCGACTCACCACCCCTCGCCGCGAGCATAGCCGATCGAAGCGCGAATATCGAAACGCGGACGACATGGCGCCGCTCAAGGGTCACGACCATATATGATGAAAAAACCCCGGCGGCGGAGGGAAGCTAATGCAAATCGCGGATGTCGTGGTTCTCGGCGCCGGCATGGTCGGCGTTTCCGCCGCGCTGCATTTGCAGGCGCGCGGGCGGGACGTCGTATTGGTCGACCGCCATGGCGCGGCGGGGCTGGAAACCAGCTTCGGCAACGCCGGCCTCATCGAGCGGGCCTCGCTATACCCCTATCTCTTTCCGCGCGACCCGAAAAAGCTGGCGCTTTACGCGCTTAACCTGTTGCCGGAAGCCCATTATCACCTTTCCGCCCTCCCCGGCGTCGCGCCGTGGCTGTGGCGTTATTTCCTGGAGAGCGCGCCGGAGCGCGCGGCGAAACATTGCGCGGCGACGCGACCGCTGATCGAGCGGTGCCTGCTGGAGCATGAGGCGCTGATCGAGGCGACCGGCGCGGGCGATTTGTTGCGAAAGACCGGCTGGATCAAGCTTTACCGCTCCGCCGGGACGATGGCCGCCGGCGCCGCCGAGGCGGAAAAGCTGCGCGCGTTCGGCCTGAATATCGAGACGCTGGACGCCGAGGCGCTCGCGGCGCGCGAGCCGCATCTCGTCGGCGGCGTCGGCGGCGTGCATTACCTCGACGCGGCCTCGGTCGACGACCCGAGCCGTCTCGCGCAAGCCTACGCCGATCTTTTCATCAAGCGCGGCGGTCGGTTTTTCACCGGCGACGCCCATTCACTGCAAGAGGCGACCGACGGGCGCTGGAGCATCGACACCCACGAGGGCCGCGTCGACGCCCGCGATCTCGTCGTCGCGCTCGGCCCTTGGTCCGATTTGATTTTCCGCGAGCTTGGCTATGATTTTCCGCTGGCGGTCAAGCGCGGCTACCACATGCACTACGCGCCGCGCGAGGGCGCGGTGTTGGGACGCCCCGTGCTCGACGCCGACAACGGCTATGTGCTGGCGCCGATGAGTCGCGGCATAAGGCTAACCAGCGGCGCGGAATTCGCGCGCCGCGACGCGCCGCCGACGCCCGTGCAGATCGACCAGGCCGAGCCCATCGCCAAACGGCTGTTTCCGCTCGGGGAACGGCTCGACGCCAAGCCGTGGATGGGCTGCCGGCCGTGTCTGCCCGACATGCTGCCGATCGTCGGCAAGGCCCCGCGCCACGAGGGGGTGTGGTTCGATTTCGGCCACCAGCATCATGGGTTTACGCTCGGCCCCGCGTGCGGAAGGCTGCTGGCCGAGATGATGACGGGCGAAACGCCGTTCACCGACCCCGCGCCGTATCGGGCGGAGCGGTTTTAGGGCGGCTTTGTCAAATCTTGCGTCGCCCGCCCTTCTCCCGCCCGCGGGAGAAGGTGGCCCCGCGCGGCGGGGTCGGATGAGGGTTTTGGCGAGCGGGCCGAAATTTCACCGGCAATTCCACCGTCATTGCGAGCGAAGCGAAGCAATCCAGGGGGACTGGGCCGGCTCTGGATTGCCGCGTCGCTGCGCTCCTCGCAATGACGGCGAGGGCGCGCCCTTCTGTCCCGCTCGCGGGGAACGTGGCCGATCACCCCATCCACCGCCGGGCATAGTCGAAGACGACCCCAACGAAGCCGATCCGCTTGAGCGCCGCGAGCGCCTGCGGGCCGATGGAATTCAGCGCGGCGGCCCAGTAGCGCCGCTTGGCGCGGCGGAGGGACATGCCGGCGGCGAGGTCGTTGTTAAAGTCTTCGGCGAGGCCACCTAGGATGTCATTACGATGGCGCTTTTTCACGAACAAACCCACCAGAAATTCGGCTAGCCGGGGCGGCTCTTGAAGCTCTGCATGTGGACCGCTCGGAAATTGCGATCTCCAATCAAAGAAAATAAGACGATAAATTATACGGATACGACTTAAAAAATATTCTGACATCGTCATTTTCTTATAAATATAAGGCCCCTTCTCAAGTATATATGCCATTTTATTGGCTAACCTTTCAAATGACGAATTACGCTCGACTTTTTCAAAAACAAACGCCGCAGTTATGCCCACGATAACCCCCTCTATGGAGCTGGCCGCATAAGATTGGTCGTGAAGAAAAGCGATCATGCTCATGCCCAGGCCCCCTCCAAATCCACGCCCGCGCGCATGGCCTCGACCGCCGCGAGCGACGCCCGCAGCGCCAGTTGGCCGGAGCCGGTGATGGTGAAGTAGAGTTTCTTGCGGCCGCCGCGCACGGCGGTCGCCTCGCCCTCGCGGGATTTGATGAAGCCGCGATCCTCCAGCCGTTCGAGCACCGCGTAGATCGACCCGAAGGAGTAATCCTTCGCGGTGCGCTGCTTGATTTCGTCGCGGATCGACACGCCGTAGGCGTTGGGATGCTGCCGCATGATCGCGAGCATTGTCGCCTGCTCGATTAGGGTGAGATCGTCGACACGAGCCATTTATTGCGCCTCTCGATTCATTTGTTCAAAACTGTAGAAGAAATAAATTGGGTGTCAAGAGGCGGTGTGGAGAGATTCGGCCCGGTCGCGAGAACCCTCATCCGACCCGGCTGCGCCGGGCCACCTTCTCCCACCAGTGGGAGAAGGATCGCGCCCTGTTCCGCGGGGGCCGATAATTGAGCAATCCGCGGGTTTCCCCTGACTCGCCCTTGATGATCGCCGTGTTCGATCTAGCTGAGCTAGTTGTTTCGAGCGAAACATCGAAAACCTCGGTGGACCTTGCTCGATCATCTGGAAGGTTGGAGGAGGTTTGCGATGCGTCATTTGATATATTCGGCCGCCGCCGTGGCCATTGGCGCCCTGGTCGCGTCTTCGTTCGCGGCGAGCCCGGCCAGCGCCGGGGTCGTCGGCATGGGCGACCAGTCGACATTGCGCTCGGGCTCGCTCGTCGAGCAGGTCCATTACCGGCACTATTGGCGCCGGCGCTACTGCCAACCCTATGCCTATAATTATGGAGCCTACCCGGGTTATTATTACGGCGGCTACGATCCCTTCGTCGCGGCCCCGCTTGGCGTTGGCGCGGCGGCGGTCGATACCGCGGCGGATCTGGCCTTCCTGCCGTTTTTGGGCCTTGGATTCGGCAACTGGTGAGATCATCCCCGGCGACGACGGGCTCGTCTCGAGCGGGCGGCGCAAGGAGCGGCGTCGCCGCTTTCCGGTCCAGCGAACCGGTCCGCCGTTTGCCCGGGCGCGCCCTGTGTGGCACAAGTCGCGAAATCAAAGCGGCGGGGGCGATACATGGCGGCGGATGTGACTTTTCCGGCGGCGGCGGCGGCGGGGCTGTTGTCTTTTCTGTCTCCCTGCGTTTTGCCGCTGGTTCCGCCCTATCTGACCTTCATAGCCGGCGTGACGCTCGAGGATCTTTCCAGCGAAAGCCGGGCGGCGGCGCGGCGCGACATTTTCCTGGCGGCGCTGTTTTTCGTTTTCGGCTTCGGCACGGTGTTCACCGCGCTCGGGGCGACCGCCAGCTTTTTCGGCCAGGCGCTGCGCGCCAATATGGAAATCCTGTCCTACGCGGCCGGCGCCATCATTATCCTGATGGGCGTGCACTTCTTGGGATTCCTCAAGATCCCGCTGCTCTATCGCGAGAAGCGCGCCACCGTGGAAAAGCCCATGGGCCTGCTCGGCGCCTATGTCATGGGCCTCGCCTTCGCCTTTGGCTGGACGCCCTGCATCGGCCCAATTTTGGCGGCGATCCTCGCCATCGCCAGCACCGAGGAGACGGTGTGGCGCGGCGCGGAGTTGCTGGCGGCCTACTCGATGGGGCTCGGCGTGCCGTTTCTGGCGGCGGCGTTGACGATGGAGCCGTTTCTCGGCTTCATCGCGCGCTTCAAGCGCCACTTTCTCAAGGTGGAGAAAGTGGTCGGCGCCCTGCTGGTGTTGACCGGGATCGCGTTTCTGACCGGCGGCGTGCAGAGCATGTCATTCTGGCTGCTGCAAACGTTTCCAGCTCTCGCCAATTTCGGCTGAACGACCCTTTAAAAAGAAAACGCCGGGCGTACATCCGGCCCGGCGCTTTGAACCATGGGCTCGCTTACTCAACGCGCGCGCCGTGGGCTCTGCATACTGTATCGCTTTAAAACATGACCAAAAAGTGACCATGGGCGGAAATATTAATCAAATTCCGTCTCCCGCCTCGGAAAAATCGCTGTCGCTGATGGAGTCGGACGGGAAAATCCGGGCGTTCGACAGGGAGAGCGGCACCTTGCCGCCAAGCTCCGGCCCCTCGGACAGCGCGGAGTCGATCTCCAGCTTCTGGTTGTAGCCGTCGATGGCGATGGTGGCGCGGACGCCGCCGGCGGTGCGGCGCACCGCCTCGACCCGGCCCTCGAGTTCCCCGCCCTGCCCGCCGATGGCGATATCCGCCGGGCGGAAGAACACCCGCGCCGCGCCGTCGCGCAGACCATGGGTGTCGACATGCAGCTCGCGACCGCCGAATTCGACATGGCCGTCGACGACCTTGACCGGCAGCGCCACGGCCTCGCCGACGAAGGAAATGACAAACGGCGAGGCGGGGCTGTCGTAAAGCTCCTCGGGCGCGCCGACCTGCTCGATGCGGCCCTGGTTCAGAACGACGACGCGATCGGCGAGTTCCATCGCCTCGTCCTGGTCATGAGTGACGAAAACCGTGGTGAGCCTGGTTTTCTGATGGATTTCGCGCAGCCAGCGGCGCAAATCCTTTCGCACGCGGGCGTCAAGCGCGCCGAACGGCTCGTCGAGCAGCAGCACGCGCGGCTCGATGGCGAGCGCGCGGGCGAGCGCCACGCGCTGGCGCTGGCCGCCCGAAAGCTGCGCCGGATAGCGTCCGCCGAGCCCATCGAGTTGCACCAGCTCCAGCAGTTTCGTCACGCGCGCGGCGATCTCGGCGCGCGACGGACGCGATGCTCGCGGACGCGCGTTGAGGCCGAAGGCGATATTGTCGGCCACGGTCATATGCTTGAACAACGCGTAGTTTTGGAAAACGAAGCCGACCCGCCGCTCCCGCACGGAGAGCTGCGTCGCGTTGACGTCGCCAAAATACACGGCGCCGCGGTCGGGCGTGTTCAACCCGGCGATGACCCGCAGCAGCGTCGTCTTGCCGGAGCCGGAGGGACCGAGCAGCGCGACGAGTTCGCCCGGCGCGATGTCGAGCGAGACGTCGCGCAAGGCGGGATAGGCGCCGAAATCCTGTTCGACGCCCTCGATGCGGATGCCAAAGCCGTGCGCCTCATCGACGGCGGCGTCAGTGGCGGCGTCCGCCATGTCCCTTGAGCGCGTCGGCGTGTTTCCATTCGAGGAGGGTCTTGAGGCCAAGAGTGACGAGAGCCAGGCTGGCCAGAAGCGCCGCGAGGGCGAAAGCCGCGACGGAATTATACTCATTGTACAGGATCTCCACCTGTAGAGGGATTGTATTGGTCAGCCCGCGAATATGTCCGGACACGACGGCGACGGCGCCGAACTCGCCCATCGCCCGCGCGTTGCACAGCAGCACGCCGTAGAGTAGGCCCCATTTGATGTTCGGCAGCGTCACCGAGACGAAAGCATGAAGGCCGGAGGCGCCCAGCGTCAGGGCGGCTTCTTCCTCCACCGCTCCCTGCTCCTGCATTAGCGGAATAAGCTCGCGCGCGATGAAGGGGAAGGTCACGAACATCGTCGCCAGCACGATGCCGGGAACCGCGAAGATGATTTGAAGATCATGGTCGTTCAGCCAGCCGCCGAACACGCCGTTCGAGCCAAACACCAAGACGTAGACAAGTCCCGAGACCACCGGCGACACCGAAAACGGCAGATCGATCAGCGTGATCAGCAAGCTCTTGCCAGGGAAAGAGAATTTGGCGATCGACCAGGACGCGGCAAGGCCGAATACCAAATTGACCGGCACGGCGATCGCCGCGACGAACAGCGTCAACTCGATCGCCGCGACCGCGTCGTCGTCTTGCAGCGCCGCCGCGAAGGCGCCGAAGCCCTTTTGCAGCGCCTGCGAGAACACGACGCCGAGCGGCGCGAGCAGGAACAGCGCCAGAAAGACCACCGCGACGAGGATGAGCGCCAGCCGCGTCGCCGGCGCCTCCGTCCTCACATTCGCGCGCCCGCCCGCGCGGGGCGCCGGCGAGTCAGACATGACCGAATCTCCGGCGGCTCCAGGCCTGAATGAGATTGATGGCGAGCAGCGCGCCAAAGGAGATCGCCAGCATGATGGTCGCGATGCCGGTCGCGCCGGCGTAATCATATTGCTCCAGCTTCACCACGATCAGCAACGGCGCGATTTCCGAGACATAGGCGATATTGCCGGCGATGAAGATCACCGAGCCATATTCGCCGACCGCGCGCGCGAAGGCCAGCGCGAAGCCGGTCAGCAGCGCCGGCGCCAGCGGCGGCAGCAGCACGCGCCACACGGTTTGCGCCCGCGTCGCGCCCAGCGTCGCCGCGGCTTCCTCCAGTTCGACCTCGAGCTCCGCGATGATCGGCTGCGCCGTGCGCACGATGAAGGGCAGGCCGACGAAGATCAGCGCGACCAGAATGCCTAGCCGCGTGAACGCCACCTTGACGCCGAGCGCGGCCAGCGGCGCGCCGAATATGCCGTTCGGCGCATAGAGCGAGGCCAGCGAAATGCCTGCCACCGCCGTCGGCAGCGCGAACGGCAAATCGACGACCGCGTCGAGCAGACGGCGGCCGGGAAATTCATAGCGCGTCAGCACCCAGGCGACGACGAGGCCGAACACCACGTCGATGACCGCCGCCGCGAAGGAAATCGAGAATGTCGTCCGCAAGCCCGCCGCGACGCGCGGCTCGGTCGCGACGTCGTAAAGGCCCGCAAACCCGAGGCTGGACGCGCGCCACACCAGCACCGACAGCGGAAACAGCACGATCAACCCAAGATAGGTCAGCGTGTAACCAAAGGTGAGCGAAAAGCCTGGAAGCACGCTCGGCGCGACGAAGCGCCATGGCTTTGGGCGCGCGACTACTTGCGTCGCGCTCACTTGGCGGGCTCTTGCTTCTGGATCTCGTCGAACACGCCGCCGTCGGCGAAATGCTTCTTCTGCGCGTTCGCCCAACCGCCGAACACTTTATCGACCGTGAAAAGTTCGATCTTCGGCAGCCGCGCGATGTCTTCCTTGGCCGCGAATTCGGGATGCGCGGGACGATAAAAATGCTTCGCGATGATCGCTTGCGCCGCCGGCGTATATAGAAATTCGAGATAGGCTTGCGCCGCCTTGCGCGTGCCCTTGGCGTCGACGACGCCATCGACCAGGGCGACGGGCGGCTCGGCGAGAATGGAGCGCGGCGGCGCCACGATGTCGAATTGGTCGTCGCCAAATTCCCGCAAGGCCAGGAATGCCTCGTTCTCCCAGGCGATCAGCACGTCGCCGAGGCCGCGCTGAACGAAGCTGATCGTCGCGCCGCGCGCGCCCGTGTCGAGCACCGGCGCGTTCTTGTAGATCGCTTTCACGAAATCCTTGGTCTTGGCCTCGTCGCCGTCGAATTTTTTCAACCCATGGCCCCAGGCGGCGAGATAATTCCAGCGCGCGCCGCCCGAGGTCTTGGGGTTCGGCGTGACGACGTTGACGCCCGGCTTGGCGAGATCGTCCCAGTCCTTGATTCCCTTGGGATTGCCCTTGCGAACCAGGAAGATGATGGTCGAGGCGTAGGGCGTGGAATTGTTCGGCAGGCGTTTTTGCCAATCGGCGGGGATTTTCCCCGTCTTCGCGGCGATCGCGTCAATGTCGGCGGCGAGTCCCAGCGTCACGACATCGGCCTTGAGGCCGTCGATCACCGCGCGCGCCTGCGCGCCCGAGCCGTTATGCGAGGATTGGATCCGCGCGGTTTCGCCGGTCTTGGCCTTCCAGTCGGCGGCAAAGGCCGGATTGATCGCTTTGTATAATTCGCGAGTGGGATCGTAGGAGACATTGAGTAGCGTTTGGTCCGCGCGGGCGACACCTCCCACAAGAGTCGTTCCCAAAAGCGAAGCGGCCAGAATGAAAGCGCGCAGGTTTTGATGTCGCATCGTTAGCTTCCCAGGCGCCATGGCGCTCACCGGGCGCCGTGTTCAGATTTGTTAGTCTATTAGTTTAGTATCTTAATGGCTCGTTCGGTTAAAGCAAGTTAAATTTGGGCGAGCCAAAGGGTTGGCCAAGGGGTTGGCTGTCGAAACCGCGACGCGGTCATCCCCCGGAAAAAGTCGCGCGCCCGCGTTCCCTAAAGCACATGGCGGAAAACCCAATGCGTCAGGCGGTCCGAACGCTGCACGTCGACACCCGCGGCCAGGGACTTTATCCACTCGACGCGTTGATCGCCCCTTTCGTCCGCGAGCAGCGCATGCAAACCGGCTTGCTGACGGTTTTTTGTCGGCACACCTCGGCGTCGCTGCTCGCGCAGGAGAACGCCGACCCATCCGCGCAACGCGATCTCGAAAAATTTTTCGCGTGCGTCGCGCCAGAGGACCCGGCGCTTTATGAGCACGACAGCGAGGGCGCCGACGACATGCCGGCGCATATTCGCGCGGCGCTGACCCAGACGCACCTCTCGATCCCGCTTATAGGCGGCGAACTTATGCTTGGAGCCTGGCAGGGCGTGTTTCTTTTCGAGCATCGACACCGGCCGCATCGCCGCGAAATCGCCCTGCACATCATCGGCGACTGACGCGCGCGCCCCGCGCCATTCTGAAACACTCAGTCGCCGGGGCGGGTAACAGACCCGCAAGCCTAATGCGCGATAACCATGACGTGTCCGCCCCCAGGCTCTCCCGCGCCCCGCGCGTCAAGGTCCCGGGACGAGTTCTGGCGTCAAAATTGAGTCGCGCGCATGAGTCCTCGATCGAATACGAGTTGGGCGGTCGGCGTTATCGCGCCCTGGTGCCTTGGCGTTGGAGTTGTGGTCTCGTTCACGGCCTCCGCCGGTCAAGACGCCGTCGGGGGCTGGAACGTCGCGCCGTTGACGACGCGCCTCAACTCGCCAACCGACGCGGCCTCGCTCGCCACGGCGCTGTCGGGAAATCTGGCGCTCGCTCCGGATCGTCCGCTGGTGCAACTGGCGAGGCTGACCGAAGGCGCCCCGCTCGATTTGCATATGTCGCCCGACGAACGCGAACCGCATATCGAAATAAAACCCAACGCCACGATTTTCCCCGAGATCGACCGCTCGCACAAGGGCGACCCGGCCATCGCCATGCGCCCCTCCTTCGAAACCCGGCTGCGCGGCGGCGAAGCAACCGGCGCGTCGGGCCTGGCCTTCCGTATATTCGGCGCGGCGACGCAAGTGGCGCTGGCGCCGCGCGTGGCGCCGCCCGGCATGATCGAACCCGGCGAAACCTATGCGCCAAGCGAGGCGGCGCAGACGACGACGACGCAAAAGGCCAGCGCCGCCGCCCTGCCCGCCCAGGCCGGCTCCGCCTCCACGCCAACGGCGCCCGAGGCGCGCGAACGCGCCGATCACGGGGCGACGCCGCTGGTTCCCCGCGCGGTGGCGCTCGCCTCGTCGACGCCGGCCCAGCCGGACGCCGTGCCGATCCAGGTCGGCTCCTTCCCCAGCGTGACGCTGGCGTTGCAAAACGCCGCGGCCCCGAAGACTCAGCGGCGACCCGATTACGCGTCAATGATCGATCAGGACAATCTCAGCCGCGAAAAACGCTGCCTCGCCGAGGCCGTGTATTTCGAGGCGCGCAGCGAACCGGAAGCCGGACAAGCCGCCGTGGCGCAAGTGGTGCTCAACCGCGTCTCCAGCGGCCTCTATCCCAATAATGTATGCGGCGTCGTTTATCAGAACCGCCATCATTACAAGGGGTGCCAATTCTCCTTCGCCTGCGAGGGCAAATCGCTGCGCGTCACCGAGCGCGACGCCTGGGCCACCGCGTCGCGCA
The DNA here is from genome assembly GCA_963699455.1 of uncultured Alphaproteobacteria bacterium. Classification (GTDB taxonomy): domain Bacteria; phylum Pseudomonadota; class Alphaproteobacteria; order Rhizobiales; family Beijerinckiaceae; genus Methylocystis. Next base: position 843,107 of record CAVOTY010000006.1, read on the forward strand.
TCGCCAACGAGGTCATGGACGGACACACCTACATCACCGACGTCGGCCGCTCGACCCATTATCACGCCAATTACGTCAAGCCGCGCTGGGCGCGCAGCCTGACCAAGATGGACGTGATCGGCCATCACGTCTTCTATCAACTCAAGGCGGGCCAGACGTAAGAGCGAAGCGGCGGCCGCTCGGCTTGACGGGAGCGGCGACGAGGCGCATTTATTTGGGAGTAATTGGTTATTTCTCGCGGGAGATGCCGGCCCCCGAGGCCGGAGCCGAAGGCGAAACCGCCCCGGAAACGCTCAGGCAAACGGACCGCGCGAAATAGACGAAACTCTGGAAAGCGGCGCGGCGATCGATTCGCCAGGCGCCCACCGAAGGGCGAAACTCGCGACCCCGCGATGAACGGTGGGCGCGGGGAATCTCTCAGGTATCCCGGACAGAGGGGGCGCGCGGAATCGATGCCCCGGCGCCGCGCCGTCCCGCCCTCGTTCTGGAGCGCCCCTTGAGCAATTCCGCTGAATCGCATGCCTCGCCCGCGCGGGTCCCTCTCGACGCCCTGCATCGCCGGCTTGGGGCGCGCATGGTTCCCTTCGCCGGCCACGACATGCCGCTGCATTACTCCGCCGGCATTGTCGCCGAACATCTGCACACGCGCGAAAAGGCCGGCCTGTTCGATGTTTCGCACATGGGCCAGACCATTCTCGCCGGCGCGGGGGCGGCGCGCCTGCTGGAGCAACTAACGGCGGCCGATCTCGAAGAGCTCGCGCCGGAGCGCACGCGCTACACGCAATTGCTGAACGAGGCCGGCGGCATACTCGACGATCTGATGGCGACACGCCTGCCCGGCCGCGACGAGCGCCTGTTTCTCGTCGTCAACGCCGCCACGAAGGCAGGGGATTTCGCGCTGATCGCGGAAAGGCTTCCGCAAATCGCGCTGCATGTTCAGGAAACGCGCGCGATGCTGGCCTTGCAGGGCCCCCGCGCCGTCGACGCGCTGAAAGTTCTGCTTCCCGGCGTCGAAGAGCTGAAATTCATGGACTGGCGCGCCTTCGATTATCAGGGCGCGGGCGTTTATGTCACACGATCGGGCTACACCGGCGAGGATGGCTTCGAAATCTCGTTGCCCGCCGCGATCGTCGAGGACTTCGCCATGAAACTGCTCGATCATCCCGACGTCGCGCCGATCGGGCTTGGCGCGCGCGATTCGTTGCGCCTGGAGGCGGGCCTGTGCCTTTACGGTCACGACATCGACGAAACCACCGATCCCGTCGAGGCGGGATCTGACGTTCTCCATCGGCAAGCGGCGGCGCGTGGAGGGCGGTTTTCCCGGCTTCGCGCGCATTCGCGCCGCGCTGGACCAGGGACCGGCGCGGCGGCGCGTCGGCCTCGCGCCGCAAGGCAAGGCGCCGTTGCGGGAGGGCGCGACGATCCTCGCCGGCGACGGGCGCGAGGTTGGGCGCGTGACATCGGGCGGCTTTTCGCCGAGCCTGGCGCGGCCCATCGCCATGGGTTACGTCGAGCGCGAGCTGGCGGAGCCGGGAACGGCGCTTCAGGCGCAATTGCGCGGCAAGGCGGTCGAACTCGTCGTGACGAAACTCCCCTTCGTGCCGCATCGCTATGTTCATGTCTAAAAAGGAGCGCTCATGACCGACACGCATTTCACCGAGGATCATGAATATATCCGCGTCGAGGGCGACACCGGCGTGGTCGGCGTCACCGATTACGCGCAGTCGCAACTCGGCGACATCGTCTTCATCGAACTGCCGGAGATCGGCGCGAGGATCGCCAAGGGCGAACGGCTCGCCACCATCGAAAGCGTGAAGGCCGCGAGCGAGGTGTTTTCGCCCGTGTCGGGCGAAGTCGTCGCGGTCAACGACGCGATCGTGGACGCGCCGGCGGTCGTCAACGAGGACCCGCTCGACAAGGGCTGGTTCGTGAAATTGCGGCTTTCCGACGCGGCGGAGCTCGTGGGGCTGCTCGACGAGGCGGGCTACGCCGCGCACGTGCAAGCCCTGTAGCCGACGCGGAGGCTCGGGCGCCGGCGCATGTTGCGGCGCACGATAGGCGCCGCCTAGCATGAGACGGGACAAGCGTCTAATATGACGGTTTGAAATCAACGCGCTCGCGACACCGCGGGCGCCGACCTCGAACCCCTTGAGCCCCGCGCATGAAAGTCACTCTGGTCCAGATGAACTCGATAAACGACAAGGCCGCCAATCTGGCGAGCGCCAAGGCGCTCATCGAACAGGCGGTCGCGCAAGAGCATCCCGACTGGATTTGTCTGCCCGAATGTTTCGATTTCATCGGCGGCACGCGCGCCGAAAAGATGGCGGCTGCCGAGGATTTGCCGGGCGGCCCCGCCTACACGATGTGCCAGAACCTCGCGCGCGAGCACCGCGTTTTCATTCACGCCGGCTCGATCCTGGAGAAGATTCCGGGAGACGAACGCATTCACAACACGAGCGTGGCGTTCGATCGCGACGGCAAGGAAGTCGCGCGCTATCGCAAGATACATATGTTCGACATCACCGCGCCCGATGGCGCCAAATATCACGAGAGCGCGGCTTTCAAGCCCGGCGCCGATGTCGTGACCTACGACTGCGAGGGCGTCACGATCGGCTGCGCCATATGTTACGATCTGCGCTTCCCATACCTGTTTCAGGCGCTCGCGGAAAAAGGCGCGGACATGATCGCGCTTCCCTCGGCGTTCACGCTCGTCACCGGGAAGGATCACTGGGAGGTGCTGTGCCGGGCCCGAGCCATCGAGGTGCAGGCTTATCTCTGCGCGCCGGCCCAGACCGGCGCGCACAAGGCGGGCCATGAAACGCGCTTCACCTATGGCAATTCGCTGATCGCCGACCCATGGGGCCATGTCGTCGCCAAGTCTTCCGAGGGGCCTGGACTTGTCTCGACGCATATCGATCTCGAACGCATCCGCAAAATACGCTCGATGATTCCGGTTTCCAAGCATAAGGTGAAACTGCCCGGCTGAGAGTTTCGCGCCGCGCGCCGGGGGCCGAATGAACAAGAAGTGTTCACGATTTCTTATTGTTCGTCGCGAGCGGCGGCGCGGCCGCGCCCGGGAATAGCGGATCGCGCGCCGCGAGCGACGGATACGTGTTAGTGACGTATGCAAGGAAGAAAACCGCCGTCCAACCGAAGCCAAGGGCTTGCTTTTTTCTCGTTTATTATTAGGCTGAAGCCATCGCGAAGCTTGCCTTGGTCGCGATCGTTCTTATTCAACCATTGACGGCGCGACGCGATCGGGGGGATCACCGTGTCACAAAGCTCTGACAAACACATTTCATTTCACACCCTGCACGACTTCGAAACATGGCGATGAAAAACGGAAATTCGGGAAGCGCGTTAACGCGCGCCGCGTTGCGGGAGGCGGTCTACGGCTGTTGCCCTTCTCTTTCGCGCGCCGACGCCAAAAAAATTCTCGATTCGGCTTTTGAAGAGATTTGCGAAGCGCTCGTGCGCGGCGAACAAGTGAAGTTGCGCTCGTTTGGAACGTTCAACGTCCGCGGAAAACGCGGGCGCATGGGACGCAACCCCAAGACGGGCGTGGAGGCGCCGATCACCCCGCGCAAGGTGCTGACGTTCAAGGCGTCCCCGGTTCTCGTGGCGCATATCAACGGCGATCCCATTCCAGAAGAATCCGAGTAATCCAGAAACTCTACTTGAATATGGGGGCGCAAGGCGGCCGATATGTCGGCGACATCCCGTCAATTCGCCGCAATACGCTAGCTCCAAGCGGAATGCCTCGACACTCCCGTCGCTTTTCGCTCGAACTCGTGGAGCCTGGAGCCCAGCCGGGGCGTCGCCGTTCGGCTGGCGGGGCCGGAAAATCGCCGTAAATCCGCTTTGATGAAAGCCAGATTGCCGCGCACTGGTTGGCGCGCTACTCCCCGCGGGGAATTGTTGCGCGAGACGCCTTTCTCCTTTTCCAAGAAGCTGCTTTAGAGAACAAGTAGCTTCTCTCGAGGGAGAACGTCGATTCGCGCGCCTGGGGCTCGCGGAGTTGGTCCTGACGACGGGCGACGCCGGCGCGGCGTCAAAGGGGACGGTTTGGAGATCAATATGCGGAAGTTAGCCGTCGCGGTCGCGATTTTCGCGGGCCTCGCCCTCGCCGCGGGCGCGCACAAGGACGACGCGGAGACTCTGCTTCTCGCGGCGGGCGCGTTGATCTGCGCTTACACGACTTGGCGCTCGTCGGAAATATCGACGTTTTTGAAAATATTCGTCGGCATCTTCTCGACCGAAACGATTGTTTTCGGTCTGCTGCGGCTCATCGAACTTGAAGACCAGTGGCCGGAAGCCTTGAAGGACTACTCCCTGCCGGACACGATGGCGCTCACGGTCGCGGTGTTCTCCATCCTGGTCCACGTCGTCTCGCGCAGCGCCATCGTTCAGGAAATGACGCGCATCGCCGATCTTTATTTCGACAGCGACGCGGCGAGCGAAATGCGGGTTTGGCCGTTTCCGGCGTTCACGGCGTCGGAACCGCTCATCGCGGTCATCACCATCGTCATCCTCGTGCTGTTCAACCAGGGCATGGTCGGCATCTCCGTCGCGCTCACCTTCATACGCCGCGACTATTACAACGCCCTCCAGGAAATGAACGCCGGGGTGTTCTGGGCCAAGCTGTTTTTTGGCTTCACGCCCCTGGCGTTCATCTTCGTGGCCACGGCGGTCACCGAATATGTGCTGAAATCCTATCTCATCCTGCGCTGGCGCCGCTGGCTCACCAAGCATTACGTCGACCGCTGGCTTGGCGAGCATCGCCACTACGCCATGGCGCTCACCGGCGGCGCGGCGGACAACCCCGATCAGCGCATCGCCGAGGACGTGAACCGCTTCATCGATGGCGGCAGCGAGGGATACGGCATCTATTCCTTCACGATCCTGCTGATCTCAACGCTGAGCTCGATCGTTTCCTATTCCATCGTCTTGTGGGGCATTTCCGCGCAGCTCGCGTTTCCCGTCGCCAAGGGCGTCGTCATTCCCGGCTGGCTGTTCTGGGTGGCCCTGATTTACGCGATCGGCGGCACGCTCATCACCCATTGGATCGGCCGCCCGCTGACCGGGCTGATGTTCGAACGCCAGCGCCGCGAGGCGGACTTTCGTTTCGCCCTGGCGCGCATGCGCGAATATGGCGAGCAGATCGCGTTGCTGAACGGCGAGACGACCGAACGCGCCTCGCTGGCGCGGCGGTTTGGCGCGATCGTCACCAACTATCTCGCCATCATCACGATGGGCAAGAAGCTCGTCACCTTCACCTCCACCTACCACCAGGTGTCGGCGATCTTCCCGCTGGCCATCGTCGCGCCGTTCGTCCTCATCGGCCAGATCAAGCTCGGCGTCGTCAGGCAGACGCTGGACGCGTTTGGAGAGGTCGAAGCCGCGCTGAATTTCGTGGTCAACTACTACACTTATCTCGCCGACTACCGGTCCGTGCTCGATCGTCTGGCGTCCTTCGACGACGCCACGGATCGCGCCGACCAGTTGCTGGCGCGATCGGCCGCGCAACCCGTCGCGGGTCAGGACCTCACGCTCGATATCGAGCTCTCGCTGCCGGACGGGCGTCACATCGTCGACGCGCGGCGCATCCGCCTCGCCGCCGGCCAATCCGTCTTGCTGTCGGGGCCTTCGGGTTCCGGCAAATCGACGCTGTTTCGCGCCATCGCCGGCATTTGGCCCTATTACGAGGGAACCATCGGCACGCCCAAGGGCGCTACCTCGATGCTATTGCCGCAAAGGCCCTATATCCCGATTGGCTCGCTCCAGGGCGCCCTCACCTACCCGGGCGAAGCCGACGCTTTCCCGCGCGAGGAAATCGAAGCCGCGCTGGGCGCGGTGCATCTTCCGGCGCTCCAGGGCCGGCTCGACGAGGAGAGCAATTGGGCGCAGCGCCTTTCGGGCGGCGAACAGCAGCGCATCGCCATCGCGCGGGCGCTGCTCGCCAAGCCGGATTGGCTGTTTCTCGACGAAGCCACCTCGGCGCTGGACGAAGCATTGGAGGAAAATATCTACACGATGTTGAAGCAACGCCTGCCAAGGGCGAGCATCGTCTCCATCGGCCACCGCGGCGCCCTCGCCGCGTTTCACAGCCGCCACTTCGCCATGGAGCCGGGCGACAACGGCCTGTTTACACCGCGCGAAAAGGTGATGGCATGAGCACGACGGGCGGCGACGGCCGCGCCGGCGGACGCTCGCTCAAGGTGCGGGTCAAGACGGCGCGCAAACGCTCGCTGTCCTCGACGCTCTGGTTGCAGCGCCAGCTCAACGACCCTTATGTCGCGCAAGCCAAGCGCGACGGCTTCCGCTCGCGCGCTGCTTACAAATTGCTGGAAATGGATGAGCGCTATCATCTTCTGAAGCCGGGGATGCGCATCGTCGATCTTGGCGCGGCGCCGGGCGGCTGGTCGCAAATCGCCGCCGACCGCGTCAAGGCCGTCGAGGGCAAGGGTAAAGTCGTCGGCGTCGATTTGCTGGACATGGAGCCGATTACCGGGGTCGAATTCGCGGTCAAGGATTTCAATGACGATGACGCGCCGGAGTTCATCAAGGCGATGCTCGGCGGTCTCGCCGACGGCGTCATGTCCGACATGGCCGCCAACGCCACCGGCCACAAGGCCACCGACCATCTGAAGATCGTCGCCCTGGCGGAGCTCGCGGCGGATTTCGCCAAGGAGGTGCTTTCGCCCGGCGGCTTTTTCGTCGCCAAGGTGCTGCAAGGCGGCACCGAGAACCAGTTGCTCGCCCGGCTGAAACGCGACTTCGCGATCGTGCGTCACGTCAAACCCTCGGCGAGCCGGGCCGGCTCGGCGGAGCTTTACGTGCTGGCGACGGGATTTCGCGGGACGGCGGCGTAACGGCCTACGCCGCTCCCTCCGCGGTCGCCAATTGCCGCCCCGCGAGATCGTCGCCGGCGGTCGGCGCGAGCGGCCAGAAGAACAGGGCCGACGCCGCCGACACGACCGCCACCGCGAAAAACGCCGGAGCGAAATCCGCCGTCGCCAGCGGGCCGCCGCCGTGCAAGGCGCGCGTGACCTCCAGCGCGGCGGCGGCGATGGCGACGCCAAAGGATTGCGACAATTGCTGGCCGACGCTGGAAAAGCTGGTGGCGCGGCTCATCTGGGGCTGATCGATCTCGGCGAAACCGATCGCGTTGAGCGCGGTGAATTCGAGCGACCGGAAAAAGCCGCCGACGAGCAGCACGCCCATGATGATCCAGTGCGGCGTCGACGGCGTGAACCAGGCGTTGACGATCAGGAATCCGGTGCACGCGAGCGCGTTGACGATCAGCACCAAGCGAAAGCTGAAAGCGCGCAAGATGGGCTGCGCCGTGGTTTTCATCGCCATCGCTCCGGCCGCCGCGACGAATGTCAGCGATCCCGATTGGAAGGCGCTCAAATGGAAGCCGGCTTGCAGCAGCAGCGGCAACAGGAAGGGAATGGCGCCAATGCCGATGCGAAACAGAAAGCCGCCCAACAGCGCGGCGCGAAAGGTCGGAATGGCGAGCAGGCGCAAATCGAGAATGGGCGCCGGCGCGACGCGCGCATGGCGCGCATAGGCGAACAATACCGCGGCGCCAAGGGCGATCAACGCCGCGACGACGAGCGGCGGCGCGGCGCCCTCGCCGGCGATGCTGAACCCGGAGACGAGACAGGCGAGGCCGAGCCCCGACAGCACGGCTCCAACCCCGTCGAGCGGTCCGGCGTCGACCTCGCGCAAATCGGGGATGTAGCGGCTGGTCAGGAGAATGCCGAGCGCGCCGATCGGCACGTTGATCCAAAAGATGTAGCGCCAGTGAAAATATGTAACGATGAAACCGCCGAGCGGCGGACCTATCAGCGGGCCGATCAGCGCCGGTATCGTCAGCCACGCCATCGCCCGCACCAGCTCCGAGCGGGGCGCCGTGCGCAAAATCACCAGCCTGCCAACCGGCACCATCATCGCGCCGCCAACACCTTGCACAATGCGCGCCGCCACGACGGCGACGAGCGTCGTGGAAAACCCGCACAGGATCGACCCCAGCGTGAACACCAGGATCGCGGCGCGGAAAACCTTGCGCGCGCCGAACTTGTCCGCCGCCCAGCCGGACAGCGGGATGAATACCGCCAGGGCCAGGAGATAAGAGGTGAGCGCCAGCTTCAGCGCCACCGGGTCTTCATGCAGGTCGACGGCCATCGCCGGCAACGCCGTCGCCAGCACGGTTCCATCCAGATTTTCCATGAACAAGGCCGTGGCGACGATGAGCGGCGTCAGAATGGAGAAAGGCAAGGATGATGGCTCGCTTGGGAGGAAAGTGGGCGCGCCGCTGGCGCAAGCAGGCGGATGATATATAACGCATTCGGCCGCGAAGCGTAGTCCGGCGCGAAATGACCTCCTCTCCGGTTCGTCGCGTTCGTGTGGTTTAGGCGTTCGCCGCGCAAGAGGAGTTCATGGGCCAGGACACCAACGAGCACAAGGAAAAGCGGGGCGTTTTCGCGCGCCTGTTCGGCCGCGGCGCGAGCCCTCCCTCGAGCGAAGCGCCGCCCAGCGAGGCGACCGCCGGCGAGCCGCCCAAGCGCTCCTGGCGCGAGCGGCTGTTTGGCGGCCTGTTCCGATCCTCGCAGGCGATCTCCAAGGGCATCGCCGAGATTTTCACCAAGCGCAAGCTCGATTCGCTGACGCTCGACGAGCTGGAGGACGTGCTGCTGCGCGCCGACCTTGGCGTCGCCGCGTCCGCCCGCATCACCAAGGCGGTCGGCGCGGCGCGTTACGAGCGAAACATCGAACCCGACGAAGTGCGCGGCATTCTCGCCCAGGAGGTCGAGCGCATTCTCGATCAGGTCGCCCTGCCCCTGGAGATCGACGAATCGAAGCGCCCCTTCGTGGTGCTGGTCGTCGGCGTCAACGGTTCGGGCAAGACGACGACCATCGCCAAGCTCGCCTCCAAGTGGCGCGGCGAGGGCAAAAGCGTGGTCCTGGGGGCCGGCGACACGTTCCGCGCCGCCGCCGTGGAGCAATTGCGGGTTTGGGGCGAGCGGCTCGGCGCCAGCGTCGTGGCGGGCAAGGAAGGCGCCGACGCGGCCGGCCTCGCCTTCGACGCGATCCAGACCGCGCGCGCGCAAAACGCCGACATCCTGCTAATGGACACCGCCGGGCGGCTGCAAAACCGCACGGAACTGATGGCGGAGCTCGAAAAGATCGTCCGCGTCATGAAAAAGGCGGACTCGGAGGCTCCACATGCGGCGCTTCTGGTGCTCGACGCCACCGTCGGCCAAAACGCGCTGACGCAGGTCGATGTATTCGGCAAGATCGCCGGCGTCACCGGCCTCGTCATGACCAAGCTGGACGGCACGGCGCGCGGCGGCATCCTCGTCGCCATCGCCGAGAAATACGGCCTGCCGATCCACTTCGTCGGCGTCGGCGAAAGCGCCGACGACCTCGAAACCTTCACCGCGCGAGACTTCGCACGCGCCATCGCGGGGCTGGCCCCCGAGGACTCCGACCCCGCCCAATCGGCGGAGAAGATAGCGAAATGACGCAAAACGGCGTGATCAAACAGGAAACCCAGCCAGCTCAAACGCCCGCCTCGAAACCCAAGCGCGTGAATCCCGGCCTCAAGCTGGCGCTGGAGTTTGGGCCCTTGGCGTTGTTCTTTTTCGCCAATAGCAAATACGGCATTTTCGCCGCCACCGGCGCGCTGATGGTCGGGGTGCTGGTCGCCCTCGGCGTCGCCTGGAGCATCACCCGCCGCATGCCGGTGATGCCGGTGGTGACCGCTGTGCTCGTGTTGATCTTCGGCGGACTAACCTTCTTGTTGCAGGACGAAACCTTCATCAAGCTGAAGGTCACCATCCTTTACACGTTGTTTGGGGCGGCGCTGATCGGCGCGTTGCGGTTCGACCGGCTGCTGCTGCCGATCGTGTTCGAATCGGCCATCCATCTCGACGACGCGGGTTGGCGCAAGCTCACCTGGCGCTGGGGCTTTTTCTTCTTTTTCCTCGCCGGCACGAACGAGGTCGTGCGCCGCGTCGTCACCACCGATGTCTGGGTGAATTTCAAGGTCTTCGGCATCATGCCGCTGACCATCCTGTTCGTGCTCACCCAGGTGCCGCTGATGATGCGCCACGAAATCAAACCCGAGGAAGATGTGTCGGAGACGCATTTTTAAGCGAGATCGCAAGACAAATAATTGCTAATTTAGCGACTTCTAAGGAGGACGAAGTAAATGGACGTCAAACAGGCGGTCGCCACCGCAAAGTCCTATATTGGCGACCTCTTCGCTTCGGAAAACATATTGGACCTCGGGCTAGAAGAAGTCTCGCTCGACGAAGGCAGGGCGGAATGGCGCGTCACCGTCGGTTTTTCGCGACCGTGGGAAAAGGCGGCCGAAAAAGAAGCGATTGGCGCTTCAGCTTTCATGGGCGCTAAGCCTATACCCCCGCGAAGATCATACAAGATTGTCCGTATCTCTGACAAAACCGGCTCCATCGTAGCCGTGCAAAACCGCGAATGGGTCCGGTGACGATCATCGTCGACACCAATCTCTTGCTATTGTGGATAGTTGGGCTGGCATCGGCGGATTATATTCGCAAACACAAGCGGCTCCGAGCTTACACGGACGAAGATTTTGCACTACTGTTGAACATATTGTCTCGCGCGCGAAAAATTATTCTCACGCCAAACACGCTCACGGAAACCTCCAATCTCGCGGGGTATATCGCGGAGCCAGCGCGCACCGAAATTTATTCTGTTCTCGCCGCGCTCATTAAAGCGGTCGAAACCGAAGAATACTTCATTCCAAGCGAGAGGGCGGCGGCTCGCCCTGAATTCACTCGACTCGGTCTCACGGATTCCGCGCTTCTGGAATTGATCGACGAAACCCACACGCTTTTAACCGCGGATGTGGATCTCTACTTGGCGGCGCTCTACCGAGGCTTAAACGCCGAAAACTTTAATCACTACAGGAATCTTTGAACGTCCCTTGAGGCTTATCCGGCTTGATCCCCTCTCGTCGTCTTAACCCGTCGTTCACTACAAATATTGTCGAAGCCATCACCAAGTATAATAACCAGTTTGCGAAACGATAACCACGCCGAATGCTTTAGATTTACGATAAAAATTTACGAGCTATCTTCATGGATGTGTTCAAAGCGCGGCGCCGGTTTATTTGCAAGGCGCGCCAAACCAGTGGTATCGCCCATGCTTCATAAGCCGTTTTCGTCGCCCTTCGGTTTCGCGGCCGTCGCGACGCTTTCCGTCGCCCTGCTCGGCCCGGCGCAAGCCACGCCCTCGGTCATTTCAGGCGTCACCGCCGGCGGCGGGCCCGAAACCGACACGGCGCGAGTTCAGCAAGCCTCCGTGGACCAGCCCGGCAATGGCGCGCTTGGCGGCGGCTTACTGGAGATGTTGTTTTCCGGCGACCACGGCAATGCCGCGCCGCCCGAGCCGGCGCGCCAGCGCCTCGCCTCGGCCCAGCCGGGCGGGCTTGACGTCGGTCGCCAGCTCGACCCCGAATTCATGCGCGCCGAGGTCGATTACACCGGCGCGGCGCCGGGAACGATCGTCGTGGACACGAGCGACAAGCACCTCTATTTCGTGCAAAAAGGCGGCCGGGCGATCCGCTACGGCATCGGCGTCGGCCGGCCGGGCTTCGAATGGTCCGGCAAGAAGACCATCAGCCGCAAGGCCGAGTGGCCCGCCTGGACGCCGCCTCCGGAAATGCTGGTCCGTCGCCCCGACCTGCCGCGCTACATGCCGGGCGGCCCGCAAAATCCGCTCGGCGCGCGGGCGCTGTATCTCGGCTCCTCGATGTACCGCATTCACGGCACCAACGAGCCCTCGACCATCGGCCAGAACGTGTCGTCGGGTTGCATCCGCATGATGAACGAGGATGTGACCGACCTTTATGCGCGGGTCCACGTCGGCACGCGCGTCGAAGTGCGCTGACGCGGCCTTGCGGCTTGCAATCGGTTCGGCTTCGCGCGATAGCTTGCGCGAGGCTCTCCTTACCTTCAGAAGGCCAATTCCTTGCCAAGTCTCATTCGTTTCCTCGTCACCGCGTCGATCATCGCCGCGCTGGGTTATGCCGCGATGTTCGCGCTGGTCAATCTCGTGACGCCGCAACCGCGCGAAATGACCCAGACCATTCCCGCCGCGCGGCTCAACAAATAGGCGCGACATGACCGCCCCGCCCCGCGCCTTGCGCCAGCTCGATTGTTTCCTCGAAATGCTGGCCGCGGAGCGCGGCGCGGCGCGCAACACGCAAGACGCCTATCGGCGCGATCTTCTCGACTACATCGAGCATCTGGCGCGCGCCCATGACGAGCCCGCCCTGGCGTCGACGGACAGCCTGCGCGATTATCTCGAGGCGCTGCGGACGCGCGGCCTGTCGAGCGCGACGCGCGCGCGGCGCGTGTCGGCGCTGCGCCAGTTCCACAAGTTTCTGTATGTCGACCGCCATCGCGCCGATGATCCGGCCACGGGGCTGGAGGGGCCGCGCCGGGTCAGGAACGCGCCCGGCGTGTTGTCGATCGCCGAGGTCGACGGCCTGCTGCGCGTCTCGCGCGAGGGGCTCGGCGACGAAACCCGGCCGCTCGGCGAGCGCATGCGCGCGGCGCGCATGCATGCGCTGCTGGAGACGCTCTACGCCACCGGGCTGCGCGTCAGCGAACTGGTGTCCCTGCCAAAAAGCGCGGCGCGCGCCCGCGATCCGTTCATCGCCATCAAGGGCAAGGGCGGCCGCGAACGAATCGTGCCGCTGACGACGCGCGCGAAAGACGCCCTGTCGGCCTATCGCGCCCTGCTGGAGGCCAAGTCCCCGGCGCTCGCCGCCTCGCCGTTTCTATTTCCATCCGACGGCGAGAGCGGCCACATGACCCGCCAATCCTTCGCCCGCGATCTGAAAACCGCGGCGGTCGCGGCGGGAATCATGACGAGCGACATCCATCCGCACGCGCTGCGCCACGCCTTCGCCAGCCATCTGCTGCAAAACGGCGCCGATCTGCGCGTCGTGCAGGAACTGCTCGGCCACGCCGATATTTCCACGACGCAGATTTACACCCATGTGCTCGACGAGCGCATGCGGGCCATGGTCCGCGATCTTCATCCGCTGTCGGACGAAGCGGCCTGAATAAACTCCACGACGCGCGCGATCGTCGGGACGTCCAGCAGCAGCGGCGCGTGCCCCTGCCCGGCGACGGTGTATTGCTGCATCGCCGGAGCCTTGCGCGCCATGTCCGCCAAAATTTCCGGCGTCAAGAGATCCGAGTTCGCGCCGCGTAGCGCCAATATGGGACGCCGCGCCAGGGCCTCGAACCCGTCCCAAAAATCATACGGCTCCATGTCCGGCGTCACCTCGTCGAGCGTGTGCATCAGCGCGGGGTCGTAGCGCAGGGCGATCCGGCCGTCCCTTTCGACAAAGGTTTGGCGCGCGTAGATCTCCCATTCGTCGGGACTGACCGCCTCGAAGGTTTTTCCCGCGGTCAGGCGCATCAGGCCGACCGCGTCCTCCATCGAGCCGAGCGGCGGCAGCTTGCCGACGTATCGCTTTATCGCGAGCAGCCCCGCGAGGTTGATCGACGGGCCGATGTCGTTGAGCACGGCGGCGCGCACGAGGCCGGGCTGGCCTTGCGCGAGGCGCATCGTGTGCAGGCCGCCGCGCGAGGTTCCAACGAACGCCGCGCTCTCGACCCCGGCATGCCCGAGCGCGCGCAAAATGTCGTCCCGCTCGACATCGAGATCGTAGTGCGTCCAATCCGGGTCCCATTGCGATTCGCCGCGCCCGCGATAGTCCAGCGCCAGCACCCGCCGTCCCGCGCCGGCCAGGGCGCGCGCCAGGCGGTCGAAATCGTCGGCCGGTCGCGTCAGTCCGGGTATGCACACGACCGGCGCGCCCGCGCCGCCGCCGGGATAATCGAGATAATGGAGCCGCAGGCCGTCGCTGGAGAACAGGAAACGGCTGGTGGGTTCGAGACGGAATTGGGACATTTTCGGTCGCTTCGCTGTTTATGACTTGCGGCCAAGGCTTGTAGCCCCGAACTCGGCGATGGCGAAACCTTGAAACTTGCCCTGGAAAACTTCGACCCAGGCCCCGTCGGCGCTGGGTGTCGCGATATACCCAGCCTGGCGAGAATGAACGCTCCCTTGCCGTCACGGCCGGGACAAGCCCGGCCATGACGCGCCACCCATGCCCTGGCCCGCCTCGCCATGTCCGGGTATCATGTGAGGATTGACCCGTCCCGATTGTTGGGAAAGAGCATCGCCATGTCCAATAAATTCGCCATCGCCGCGCTCTTGCTTTGGGCCCTGACCGCCGTCGCCGCGGGGGTGCTTTTCATGCGCGGGAACACCGCGCCCGCGTCGGATGGCCGCGTGGCGATCCTTCTCGCGCCCGCCGAGCGCGATTTCGTGCTGACGGAAATGCGCGGGATGCTGGTTTCGCTACAAGGGATCACGCAAGCGCTCGCCGACGGAGATCTCGCCAAGGCCGCGACGGCGGCGCGCGCCGCCAGCGGTCACGGGGGCAAGCAAATGCCGCTCGGCCTCATGGCGAAGCTGCCCCTCGACTTCAAACAAGCGGGAATGGCGATGCACGCGAGCTATGGGGAACTCGCCGCCGCGGCCGAACGCGGCGAGGCGGTCCCCGCCGTGAACGCGCGACTCGCCAAAAATCTGGACGCCTGCGTCGGGTGCCATCAAACCTATCGGATCGACCCCGAACGCTAATCGACGCTCCAGGTCGAGATCGGCGGGCGCCCTCGCGCGAAAAACCAGTAGGCGAGGCCGCCGACCGCGCCGCACAGGCCGAACCACAGCGCCCCGAGCGAGGGCGAGCGCGCCATGAAGGCGAAGAAATTGCCGCCGCTCGCCGCGCTGGCGACGATCGCCAGAAATTCAATCAGACAGCCCCCGCCGCAGATCAGCGCGTAGGCGCCCGCCCGGCGCGATTTCAGCCAGTTTGTCAGGGCGATCATCGCCAGAAACGGCGGCAGACCGCCCACCAAGGTAATGACGCACGCATAAACAAATATCAGCGCCAATAGTCCAAATCCGATCGATGCTTGCGACGCGCTCGCGTCGGAAATAAAGACCTCGACGATGGAATAGAATGCAAACAGCAGGGAACCCGTCGCGGCGGCGGCCAATACGCTGAGCAGATATCCCGCGATCATCGTGTTGACGCGGGGAATACTTAACATTGGTCTCGAAACATCACTCATTAATCGCTCTCCGACGCCACCAGGCGCCAACTATATGCTGGCCGGCGGCGGCGAGGCAACCGGCGGCGATTCGCGCCCGGCGCCAAGCCCGCGCCCGCCTTGACTTCCCGGTTTGATGCGGCCAGTTTCCGCCGGCCGCGGCGACGCCCCCGTTCCATCCCAAGGAAGCCCGATTTCCCCATGCGCTCCTATCTCGACTTTGAAAAGCCGGTCGCCGAGTTGGAAACCAAGGTCGAGGAGCTGCGCCAACTCGCGAGCAAGGGCGACGCGGTCTCCATCGCCGACGAGTTGAACAAGCTTGAAGCCAAGGCGGCCAAGGCGCTCGCCGATCTTTACGGCGCGCTGACCCCCTGGCAAAAAATCCAGGTCGCGCGCCACCAGGAGCGCCCGCATTTTTCCGACTACGTGCGCCAGCTCGTCACGGATTTCACGCCGCTGGCCGGCGACCGCGCCTTTGCGGAGGATCACGCCATCGTTGGCGGCTTCGGACGTTTCCGCGGTCAGCCGGTCTGCGTCATGGGCCAGGAAAAAGGCTCGGACACCCAAAGCCGGCTCGTGCATAATTTCGGCATGGCGCGGCCGGAGGGCTACCGCAAGGCGGCGCGGCTGATGGAGCTCGCCGACCGCTTCGGACTGCCGGTGATCTCGCTGGTCGACACGGCCGGCGCCTTTCCCGGCATCGACGCCGAGGAGCGCGGCCAGGCGGAGGCCATCGCCCGCTCCACCGACGTCTCGCTGGCGCTCGGCGTCCCCAATCTGGCCGTCGTCGTCGGCGAGGGCGGCTCCGGCGGCGCCATCGCCATCGCCGCCTGCAACAAGGTGCTGATGCTGGAGCACGCGGTCTATACGGTCGCCTCGCCCGAGGCCTCGGCGTCGATTCTCTGGCGCGACGCCGGCAAGGCGCAGGACGCCGCCACCAGCATGAAGATCACCGCCCAGGATTTGCTCAAATTCGGCATTATCGACGTCATCGTGTCGGAGCCGACCGGCGGCGCCCACCGCGACCCCAAGGCCGCCATCGCGTCGGTCGGCGAGGCGATTCGCTATGAGCTGGCCAGTCTGGGAACGATGTCGCGCGAGCAAATCACCAATATGCGCGCCGACAAGTTCCTGGCCATTGGTCGAAAAATCTAGCGCAATTCAGAGAGATAGCTTCAGTCGGGCCGCCGCGACGATGCGCCGCCGGCCGCGTCCATGGTTCCGTCTCAATCTTTTGGTTACCTTGGTCCGTGGAATTGGCGGCCCAGGGTAAAGTTCGTGTTACTTTTGGAGTTGAAACAGCGTCACAAGAAGCGCGCGGGCGCGCGCGGCGACATGAACTTCAAGATGCGGAGCTGAACTTCGAGATGTCCTTGCGTCTATCCTTCAAGGTCCTGGCGCGCATCGGCGTGGTCGCGACCGCTTTCGCTCTTGGAGCTTGCGAGGATACGGTCTCGCATCGCTCGCTGGCGCCGATTCCCTCGGAAACACTGGCGTTGATGGAGAAGGTCGGCGTCACCAAGGAAGCGCCGACGCTAATCCGCGCCTATAAGAAGGAAGCCGAGCTCGAAGTGTGGAAGATGCGTCCCGACGGGAGCTATGTCCACCTCAAAACCTATCCGATGTGCCGCTGGTCGGGCCAGCTCGGCCCCAAGACCAAGGAAGGCGACCGGCAGGTTCCCGAGGGATTCTACACGATCAATCCTGGCCAGCTGAACCCCAATTCAAGCTATTACCTGTCGTTCAACGTCGGTTATCCCAACGCGTACGACCGCGCGCTCGGCCACACCGGCGGCACCATCATGGTGCATGGCGTCTGTTCGTCGATGGGTTGCTTCTCGATGACCGATCAGCAGATCGCCGAGATTTACGCGATCGTCCGCACGTCGCTGAACAGCGGCCAGAACGCCGTGCAAATGCAATCCTATCCGTTCCACATGACGCCGGAGAATCTCGCCAGGCACCGCCTCGATCCCAACATCGCCTTTTGGAAACAGCTCAAGGAAGGCAACGACCATTTCGAGGTGTCGAAGCGCGAACCCGAGGTCGGCGTCTGCGGCAAGCATTACGTGTTCAACGCGAAGTCCGCCAACGGCCAGCGTCTCGACCCAGAGGGCGCCTGCCCGCCGCTTAAACACGATCCGGAAGTCGCCGCGCTCGTCGCCGAGAAGCAGGCCAGGGACGACGCGAAAATCGCCGAACTCGCGGCCAGCGGGGTCAAGCCGGTGCGTCTCGTCTATCAGGACGGCGGCCAGCATCCCGCCTTCACCGCCCGCGTCGCCGAGGTCAGCCGCCCCGAGGCGCTGGTGCCGCCGACCGAAATCGTCATGGAGGAGCGGGCCGTCAAGGGCGCGAGGAACAAGCCGGCGACGCAACTCGCCGCGGCCAAGACGTCCGCCGCGGCCAAAACGCTCGTCGCGGCCAAGCAGCCAAGACAGCTCTCCGGGGAGACCGCCGTCGCCGCCAACGGCAAGGACGCCGCGCCGGAGCCGCCGGTCAAGGCCGCCGCCCTCGCCAGCGAGCCGACGAGCAAGGCGCCGAGCAACGCCTGGATGGGCCTGCACAAGCCCGCGACTACCGACGACGACGACGCGGGCTCCGCCGAGCGGCCGAAAAAGATCGACAAGTCGGTGAGCAAATCGCTCGGCAAGGCCGCCGACAAGACGCCGCCCGCGCATGGCGCGAAGGTTGTCGCCAAGACCAAGAAGGCGTCGCTCGACGACGCCGACGCGCGCTAGCGCGCTCACCGACCGGACGGAAACGTCCGGTCGACAAGCAATCGGTTCAACTCAAAAAGTTTGCTCTCGTGGCGCGTCCGTCGGCGCCGCTCTCGGCTTTCCTAAAAGTCATTCACGGCGAAGCGGTTGCCGCGCGCCAACTCTTAAAAACGAAAACCAACGCGCTGGCGCCCTGCCCGCGCGCAATAACTGAATTGCTTAAAAAAGTCTCCGCTTGCCTTGGACACCCGCCTACGCGCTTGTATAAGAACGAATTCGGCCCCGTCGATTTCGACCGGAAAACGCCGATTTTTTTGTTGCGTCGCGTGTTCGAGGAAAAGCTTAATGCTTGAAAGAATGGTGGGGTTTTGTCTGCGTTGGCCCTGGTTCGTGGTGTTGACGATCTTGTCGCTGACCATCGGCGGCGCCTATTTCACCGCGACGCATTTCGCCATCGACACCGACACCAACCATCTTTTTTCCGCGAAAATTCCCTGGCGCCAGAACGAAGCGGCGCTCTACAAGGCCTTTCCCCAACTTGACGATTTGATCGTCGCCGTGATCGACGGCGACACGCCCGAGGACGCCGAGGACGCGGCCAAGCGCCTCAACGCGGCCCTGCAAGGCGCGCCGTTGATTTCGCGCGCGTGGCGACCCGAGGACAATGCGTTTTTTCGCGACAACGGCCTGCTGTATCTGGGCGCGCCCGAGGTCAAGCATATCGTGGGCACGCTGACCGGCGAGCGCGACATATTGCAATCCCTCGCGCAAGACCCCACGCTGCGCGGCCTTTCCGCCGCGATGCTGACCAATCAGCGGGAGATCGCCGGCAGCCAGCGCGGCCTGGCGATGTTCACCTCCGGACTGGATGAAATATCGGGCGCGCTCGAACGGGTGCTGGCCGGCCAGCCGGCCATGGTCTCCTGGGAAAAGCTGCTGTCGGGCGGCGGGCAACAAGCCGCGGCGGACCCCGCTCCCGCCCCGGACAAGCGGCAAATCCTCCTCATCAAGCCGATCATCGACTACGCGGCGTTGCAGCCGGGCGCCGACGCCATCGACATGGTGCGCAAGACCGCCGCGGATTTGAATATTTCCAAGGACCACGGCGCCGTGCTGCGGCTCACCGGACAAGCGCCGCTGGCCGACGACGAATTCGGCACGATTTCCGAAAACATGGAGCTCAACCTTTCGCTGACGCTGCTCGTCGTGACGCTGATCCTGTTCGCGGCGCTGCGCTCGCCCAAGCTCATTCTCGCCGTGCTCACCACGCTCATCGCCGGCCTCGCGCTCACCGCGGCGATGGGCATCATCCTGATCGGCCGCTTCAACCTGATCTCGGTCGCCTTCGCGGCGCTGTTCATCGGCCTTGGCGTGGATTTCGGCATTCAGTTCGCCACGCGCTATCGCGAGGAGCGCTACAAGACGCAAACGCTGGGCGATCATCTCGACGAGTCGCTGCTCGCCGCGACGCGCGGCATCGGCGGTTCGCTGACGCTGGCGGCGGTCTCGCTGCTGGCGGGGTTTTTCTGCTTCCTGCCGACCGATTTTCGCGGCGTGTCGGAGCTCGGATTAATCGCCGGCTTCGGCATGATCATCGCCTATGTCGCCACGCTGACCTTCCTGCCGGCGACCATCAAGCTGCTCAATCCCCGCGTCGAGAAGCTGCCCGTCGAGACCGCCGTTCTCGCGCACGTCGATCACTGGATACTCGATCATCGCAAGCTGGTGATCGTCTCCGCCGCGGCGATCACCCTGCTCCTCTCGCCGTTTCTGATCGACTTGAGCTTTGACTCGAACCCCATGGATTTGCGTAACCAGCAGGTCGAGTCGGTCGCCACTTTTCTGGACCTCGCCAAATCGCCGAAAACCGCGCCGAACACCATCGAGATCCTCGCGCCCTCGTTGGAGGCGTCGCGCGACCTGACCCAAAAGCTCCTGGCGCTGCCGCAAGTCGATCATGTCGTGACGGTGGACACGCTCATGCCGACCGACCAGGATGAAAAGCTGGCGCTGGTCGAGGACGCGGCGCGGGAGATGCAGGGCGTGCTCGCCCCAAAAATCAAGCCGGCGCCCAGCCTCGCCGAGACCATCAAATCCCTGACCGTCGCCGCCAAGACGCTGGTCAAGCGCGCCGGGCGCGTTCCGCCCGACGCCGTGACCCGTTTCGCCAGGAATCTCGATGCGCTGGCCCACTCCGACGCCACGACGCTGGAGGCGGCGCGCGCCGCCGTGTTCACGGACTTCGAACGCACGCTCGGCGACATCCGGCGGGCGCTCGGCGCCAAGCGCGTCAGCATTGGCGCGCTTCCCGCCGATCTCGCGAGCGACTGGATTTCGCCCGCCGGCCTCTATCGCGTCGAGGTCTCGCCGAAGGGCGACAGCAACGACCGCGAGGTCATGACCGCTTTCGCCCAGGAAGTCCTGGCGTTGGCGCCGACCGCCAGCGGCCCGCCGATCGTCGTGTCGGAGGCCGGCAAAACCGTGGTGCGCGCCTTCGAGCTGGCCGGGCTCTATTCGTTCGTCGCGATCTTCGCCATCCTGTCGGTCGCGCTTCGCAACGGGATTCACGTCGCCTTGACGCTGGGGCCGCTGGTGCTCGCCGGCATCCTCAGCCTCGAAGCCATGGATCTGCTGGGCCTGTCGCTCAATTTCGCCAATATCATCGCCCTGCCCCTGATGTTCGCGGTCGGCGTCGCCTTCCACATTTATTACGTGATCGCCTGGCGCAAGGGGATCGTCGACGTGCTGTCGTCGAGCCTGACGCGGGCCATATTCTTTAGCGCGCTGACCACGGGCACGGCGTTCGGCAGCCTGTTTTTTTCCAGTCATCCGGGCACCGCCAGCATGGGCGAGCTCCTGGCGATATCGCTGTTCTTCACGCTGCTCGCCGCCTTTCTCGTCGTTCCCGCCTTTCTGGGTCCGCCCCCCGCTCCAAAAACCTTCAAGGGAACAGCGGCCTAGCGGGCCATTCGCTTTTGTTGACACTTGTGATAGGAATAGCAAATGATGATGAGACTAGTTGGCGCCGCCGCGATCGCCCTGTTGCTGTTTTCGCCCGCATGCGCCGGCGAGGCGATTCACGGCGTGTGGGTGCGCGGCGGCCATCCCACCGAAAAACTTGAGTTCTACGATTGCGACGGCAAGCTTTGCGCCCGGGAAACCATGCCGCAGGCGAACGGCGCGCCCGCCGAGATCATCATAAGGCACGCCGCCAAGACCGCGCCCAACGAATGGAAGGGCGATCTGTTCAATCCAGAAAACGGCAAGATTTACGGCGGCACGGTCACGCTCGACAAGCCCAATCAATTCACCCTCACCGGCTGCCTCATGAGCGTCCTGTGCCAAAGCGAAACCTGGACGCGCGACGCCAAGGCCGCGCCCCAAAGCGCCAAGCCCGCGCCCCAAAAGGCCAAGCCCGCGACCGGTTCGCCGAAAGCCGGCGGGGTGGCCAAGCCGGCGGCGACCACGCCCGACGCGCCCGCCGACCCGCAATAATCGGAAGATAAGCGTCGCCAGCGGCGCGCGCGCCACGCGCGCCGCCGCTCGCGGCTTTTGCCCATGGGCGCGCCCATTTTCGAGAGTGTCGATCGCGGCAAGGTTGTCCACCACATCAGAGCGCGATAGGCTGGAGTCCTTCCGCTCGACTTCCCGCGCCGTCATGCGCCCGGCCGGGGAGCGCGAGGCCGAACCATCGAATGCGCGGGTCCCGAGAGTTCCATGATGGCGTCCAACGATCCGCGTGGCGGCGGGCGGTCGACCACCGCGCTCCTGGTGCTCGGCTTCGTCCTGTTGGCCGCGAATTCCATTGCTTCGATGTGGTTCGTCGAACTGGGCAGGAGCGATCGACGCGACATCATCCACGCCTTTGATGTCAACCTGCGGCTTACCTCCCTGCTTTCCGCCGTGCAGGACGCGGAAACCGGGCAGCGTGGTTATCTTTTGACGGAAAACCAATCCTACCTGCAACCCTATGACAACGGCCTGGTTTCCATACGGGAACAGCTCACTGTTTTGGGAGAAAAGTTAGCGTTTCAAAGTAATCAAACGGAAAATCTAAGCCTCCTTAAAACGCACATTAACGATAAACTGGCTGAACTTTCCGAAACAATTATGCTGCGGCGCGCTGGCCACCTCAGCGAGTCCATGGCTATTGTCAGCACCGACAAGGGCAAGCATCAAATGGATGTCATTAGGTCAGACATCAACGACATGCTAAGCCTCGAAAGCGATACATTACACGCGCGGCAGACGGAAATTTCAAAAGTGGGAGCTTATCTACAAACAATAAATATTATTATGACAATAGGAATATTGATACTGGCTGTTCTTGTCATCGACGTGAACAAAAAACATCTAAACGATATTATGGAGGCGCGCGATGCGCTCCGTCGATCGCTCGACAAGGTCATCGAGGAGATTTCCAAGCGCAAACAGGTCGAGGAACAGCTCAGGCACTCGCAAAAGCTGGAGTTGATCGGCCAATTGTCCGGCGGAATGGCGCATGATTTCAATAATAAACTGACAGTGATCATTGGCGGAATGAATTTAATAAAGCGTCGTCTGGAGCGCGGCGAGACGAATGTTCAGATATTCATGGACGAAGTCGTGAAAAGCGCCGAACGCGCCGCGGTTCTCGTCAATCGCCTGCTGGCTTTTTCCCGCCAGCAACCGCTAGACCCGCAACCCATCGACGGCAATAAATTCATCAAGGGCATATCGGACATTCTGCATGGATCGCTTGGCGAGCACGTGCGTCTGGAAACCGTTCTGGGCGGCGGTTTGTGGCTGGCCTTCGCCGACCCCAACCAGCTTGAGGCGGCCATCATCAATCTGGCCGTCAACGCCCGCGACGCCATGCCGAACGGCGGGCGGTTGACCATGGAAACCGCCAATGCGTCGCTCGACGAGGCGTATGCCGCGGAACACAGCGAGGTCTCGGCGGGACAATATGTGATGATCGCCGTCACCGATACTGGCGAGGGCATGTCCCCGGAGGTCATGGAAAAGGCGTTCGAGCCGTTCTTCACCACAAAAAAGGCCGGCGAGGGCACGGGTCTCGGCCTGTCCCAGGTTTATGGCTTCGTCAAGCAATCGGGCGGCCATGTAAAAATCTATTCGGAGATCGGCCAGGGAACAACATTCAAGCTTTATTTGCCGAGATTTGTCGCCGATGCTGGAAAATTCGCCGCAATTCAAAAATCAACGAGTGAAATTCCACATGGAAACAAGGACGAAGTGATACTCGTCGTGGAAGACGAAGCGACTGTCCTGGGAATGAGCGTCGTGAACCTCAACGAGCTTGGATACACGGTCTTGCAAGCCAGCAACGCCGCCGACGCGCTGCGGATTATCGATGAACACCCGCATATCAAGTTGCTTTTCACCGATGTCGTCATGCCCGACGTCAACGGAAAAAAACTCGCCGACGAAGTCGCGCGCCGAAAACCCGAAATCAAAATCCTGTTCACGACTGGATACACGCGCAACGCCATTATTCACGGCGGCATACTCGACGCGGGCGTGAAGCTCATTTCCAAGCCCTTCACCTTGTGGCAACTGGCTTGGAAAGTCCGTGAGGTTCTGGATTCGCCGTGAAGCCGCTCGATCTCCACCCGCGCTTTAATCGTGTCGGCAATCATTCCTTAATACCGCCGCCGTAATCTAAACTTATCGTGTAGATGCCTTTTTGAACGCGGGATACAAGCTCATGACGAAGCTGGGAACGATTTTCTCGAGGTTTTTGGATGACGACTCTGGCGCGACGGCTATCGAATACGGGCTGATCGCCTCGCTAATCTCCATCGCCGCGATCGCGGCCTTCACCTCGGTCGGGACCAAGCTGAGCGGAACCTTCGGCTACGTCGGCGGCCAGCTCAAAAATTAACGCTGGTCGCGGAGCGCCCCCAGCGATGCGCTCCGTCAAACGCCTGGGCCAGGGCCGCCGTTTATTCGGCCGACTGAAGTTGCGCCAGCGCTTTCTTCGCCAATGCGGCGCCCTTGCGGGAATATTTGAGCATGTGCGTCCCGTAGGCGATTTTTCGGGCGCGACGCAGATAACGGATGGCCGTCTTCACATGCGAGTTCGCGTGCGCCCGTTCCGCCATCATGGCGTGGTCGATCGCGTTGTCGATGTGTTGAACGAACGACGAGCTGTGAGCCGGCTCCTCGCCATAGGGAAGCGCCTTGTTAATCGCGGACATGGCGCTGCTGATCTGATCTCCGGTCGAGGCGAACGCGATCCGCGGCGCGACGAGCGTGGCGATCGCGGACACCGTTAATGCGTTCAGGAATTCACGTCTTTCCATTATGCGCTCCCATCGGTTTCGGCCAGATGGCCTCGTGGCGACTTTCACAAGTCCACCTTGGCGCGCATGGGATTAGCTAGCAGCGATCCATCGATCGAAAAGGACCGCGAGAGAAAAACATCGCGCCTCGATGTAAATCGATGCGTAAATATCAACATATGTGCATGTTAGCGACGCGACCCCGCCCGGCGCGACTTTACAAAACGCGCTTTCCGCGCCATTATCGATGTGGTTTTTGCCCCTCATCGAGCGGCGCGTTCGCCGCGAGAGTCGTCGCGGCGCCGCATGCGCGAAAATGCGCGCCCGCGCATGGATTTTCGGGTTTGATGCGCGAAAATGCGCGCCGCGCGCATGATTTTAAGGGGTCGGAGACGATTGCGTCGCGTCTGTCGCGCGGTCTCGATTCGGGCCGGTTCCGTTCACGCCGCGTCCCGGAATTCCCAAAACGGGACGCCGCGGCGTCAGGAATGGCCGAACGAACCCGCGCCGTGTTGCTGGGTGTCGAAGAAAAAGCGCAGGACGCCGGCGTCGCCGCTGTCCTCGACCGGGATGTGCCAGAATTTTGAATCCATGAAGGGGAAGCGTTCAAAAGGAATATGTATTTCAGTGAGTTGGACATGATTGCTGAATCCGCGCATCAACGCGCTCTCCAGCAGACCCAGCAGTTCGTCCTCGTGCTCGGGCGCTTCGGCGACGGTCAGCATCGTGCGATTGGCGAGTATTGAAGCTCTGTCGAATAGCTGCTCGATATTCCGCACGGCCATGTCTCACTCCAGAAGCACAATTCAAATTTTCCAGAAAGACGTTTACCCACCCGTCGACGTAGGGCAACTCAAAACCCCGAAGAGACTTAAAATCGAATGTCGACGGTTTGCAATCTCGTCGTCATTACGATCATTTCTCATTAGCATTTTATCGACAAGCGCCAAACCGCCTTTTTCTCTTCGTCATATATTCGAGACGCGCCGCGGTTCAACCGCGCCCGTGGTTACCGCTCCGCGGAGCGGACGCCCCATTGATCGTCGAACACAAGATCGTCCAAATCAAGGCGCTTCGCCCATCGCTTGACCTCCAGCTCGGGTCGCGTGTAGGCGCGGTCGATATAGCCGACGCAGAGATAGGCGACGATGGCGATATCCTCGGGAATCCGTAGGATTTGCCGCAAATCACTCTCGCGCAAGATGCTGACCCAGCCGACGCCGACGCCCTCCACCCGCGCCGCGAGCCACAGGTTTTGGACCGCGCAGGCGGTGCTGAGCAAATCCGTGTTGGGTTGCAGCGATCGCCCGAGCCCCGTCGTCCCGTGGCGGGCGCGATCGCAGGTGACGCATATATTCAGGGGCGCCTTGAGTATGCCCTCGAGCTTCAAGTTTCGATAGAGCGAACGCTTTTCCGTCGCGATGACTTGTTCTTCTAGATCAATGCCTTGCGCGAAAGCCGCGCTGACCCTGGCTCTGATCTCGCGGTCGCGCACGAGGATGAAATTCCACGGCTGCATGAAGCCGACCGAGGGCGCGTGATGCGCCGCGTCGAGAATCCGCATGATGGTGTCGCGTGGCACCTCGGCGCCCAGAAACTCGTTGCGCACGTCGCGGCGCTCGTGGATCGCGCGGTACACGGCGTCGCGCTCGGCCTGGGAAAACCGGCCGGCGGGCGCGATGGCCGCCTCGGCGTCGGTGAGCGCTTCCTCAGTCATCGGCGGAAACACCCAGCGCCCGCGCCAGACGCCGCCATTCTTCCGCCGCGCCGGGGAGTCCAAAGCGCAGCCAAGCCGGGCGCTCGGCGAAGCGCCGGGTCAAAATTCCGGCTTCGCACAGGCGCTCGCGCCAATGCGCGGCGGCGGCGTGTTCGGCGAGGCGGAACAGGGCCGCGCCGCCGACGATGCGAAAACCCGCGG
This sequence comes from uncultured Alphaproteobacteria bacterium, assembly GCA_963699455.1. Classification (GTDB taxonomy): domain Bacteria; phylum Pseudomonadota; class Alphaproteobacteria; order Rhizobiales; family Beijerinckiaceae; genus Methylocystis. Next base: position 869,217 of record CAVOTY010000006.1, read on the forward strand.
CCTCCAGCATGGCGTCGAGGCGGCGGGCCGAGGATTGAACGAGCAGCTTGCTTTCGTCGAGCCACGCGGCGTCGGCCAGCGCGGCGGCGCCGACCGCGAGCGCCGGACCGCCGACGCTCCAGGGACCCAGCGCGGCGCGAAGCCGCTCGGCGATGGACGGGTCGCACAGCGCGAACCCCAGCCGAAGCCCCGGCAGGCCATAGGATTTGCCGAAGGAGCGCAGCACGATGAGATTGCCGCCGGCCAGAGTCGCGACGCTGGCCCGCGGCGTGAAATCGATAAACGCCTCGTCGACGATCAGCACGCCGCCATGCGCCGCCATGCGCCGCGCCAGGGCGGCGAGTTGTTCCGGCGCGGTCAGGCGGCCATCGGGATTGTTGGGGTTGACCACGACGGCGGCGTCCATCGTCGCCAGCCCGTCCAACGATTCAACCGCGGTGACCTGAGCCCCCGAGGCGCGCCAGCTCGCGGCGTGCTCGGCGTAAGTGAAACCGAGCGTGGCGACGCGGCGCGCGGGAAACAGCCCCGGCAGGCGTTGGATGAACGCCTGCGTCCCCGCCCCGGCCACGACCTCGCAATTTTCACAGGCGCGGTAAGCCCTGGCCGCCGCGGCTTCGAGCGTAAGCCGCGCGGCCTCATCGGGTAGTCGCGTAAAAGCCTCCGCCGGGATGGCGGGCAGCGGAAAAGCGCGCGGGCTGACGCCGGTCGAAAGATCGATCCACGGCCGCGGCGCCGCGGGATAGCGCCGACGCGCCGCGTCGAGCCCGCCGCCGTGCTCGATGGGCGGCGCGGCGGGAAGCGCGCGCTCTCGGCGCGCGATGTTCGGGAGCGGCGTCATCGCGCCAGCTCCAGCAGGCCGTCGAGATCGACGTGGGCGGCGCAATGCGCGGCGAGGGCGTCCAGCGTTTCCTCGATCCGCGCTTCGTAGCGCAGCGTGGAAGGCTCGGCGCCGAGTCCACGCAGCCAGGCGGCGCGCTGCGCGTCGTTGGCGAACAGGCCGTGCACATAGACGCCGCTGACCAGCCCATCGCGCGAGACGGCGCCGTCGAACCGACCGTCGCCGAGCCGCAGCACGGGCCGCGCGCGATCCGGGCCACTGGTTTCGCCCATGTGCATTTCATAGCCTTCGAACGGAGCGCCGTCGGCGACGCTGGCGCCGCTGGTCAATCCGAGTTTCTTGCGCGCGCCGAGCACGGTCGCGACGTCGAGCAGTCCGAGCCCCCGCGTCTCGCCGGCGGGCCCTTCGACGCCAAGCGGGTCGGAGATGCTTCGTCCCAACATTTGATAGCCTCCGCACACGCCCAGCACGCGCCCGCCCCGGCGCGCATGGGCGGTGAGGTCGATATGCCAGCCTTCGGCGCGAAACGCCATAAGGTCGGCGATGGTCGCCTTCGACCCCGGCAGGATGATCAATCGCGCGTCGCCCGGCAACGGCGTCCCCGGCGGAACGAACACAACGGAAACCCCCGGCTCTGCCTTCAGCGGGTCGAGATCGTCGAAATTGGCGATATTGGGCAGCAGCGGGACGGCGATCTTGACGGCGCCCTCCCCGCCAGAGCCGGCGCCGCACAAGCCGAAGGCGTCCTCGGCGGGAAGCCGCGCGGCGGCCTCGAAAAACGGCAGGAGTCCCAGCGGCCGCCAGCCGGTGCGCGCGGCGACAAAACTCATGCCGTCGTCGAATAGCGTGGGATCGCCGCGGAACTTGTTGACGATGAAGCCTTTTATTAGCGCGGCGTCGGCGGGTTCGATCACGGCGTGGCAGCCGACCAGCTGGGCGATCACTCCGCCCCGGTCGATATCGGCGACGAGCACCACCGGCGCGTCCACCGCCCGCGCGAAACCCATGTTGGCGATGTCGGCGGCGCGCAGATTGACCTCCGCCCCGCTGCCCGCGCCCTCGATCAAAATGAGATCGGCGCGCGCCCGCAGGCGGTTAAAGCTCTCCAGCACGCGCGGCATCAGCCGCGGCTTCCAGCCTTGGTATTCGCGGGCCAGCGCCTGCCCGACGATCTCTCCCTGGACGATGATTTGCGAGCCCGCCGCGCCCTGCGGCTTGAGCAGCACCGGGTTCATGTCGACGCCGGGGGCGAGCCGCGCGGCGCGGGCCTGAAGCGCCTGCGCGCGGCCGATCTCGCCGCCCTCGGCGGTGACGGCGGCGTTGTTCGACATGTTCTGCGGCTTGAACGGCGCGACCCGGACGCCGCGATTGGCGTAGGCCCGGGCCAGCCCCGCGACGACCAGCGATTTGCCGACGTCCGAACCGGTGCCCTGAATCATCAGGATTTTGGTCATGGCGCGGGGTTTGCTCCGGCGAACGCCGCGGCGGCCTCAAGATCGGCGAGCCGCGGAACGTCGCCAAGCGGCGGCGGCGAGACGACGACGACTTCAAGGCCCAGCGCGCGCGCCGCCGCGATCTTGGCGTAGGTCAAGGCGCCGCCGCTGTTCTTGGTCACGACGACATCGACGCGGCGCTCGCGCATCAGCGCGATTTCGTCGTCGAGGTTGAACGGCCCACGCTCGAGGATGACCGTCGAGCGCGGCGGCAAGTCCGCCGGATCAGGGGGCTCGATGGAGCGGATGAGATACTCATGGGCCGGGCTGGCGCGAAAGGCGCCGACCCCAAGCCGGCCGATGGTCAGGAACACGCGACACGGCTCTTGTCCGAGCGCCTTCGCCGCCCTCTCGTTGTCGGCGACCTCGATCCACCGGTCGCCCGCTTGCGCGCGCCACGGTGGGCGCGAAAACACGGCGAGCGGCAGGCCAAGCGCGGCGCAGGCCTTGCTGGCGTTGGCCGAAATGCGCGCGGCGAACGGATGCGTCGCGTCGATCACGCGATCGATGCGGGATTCGCTCAAGAATTGAACCAGCCCGTCGACGCCGCCGAAACCGCCGACCCGCGTCGGCACGCCGACATCGAGCGGCGCGCTGGTGCGTCCCGCCAGCGACATCAGCGTCTCGACGCCGGGCGCGCCGGCGAGACGCGCCGCGAGCCGGCGCGCTTCGCTGGTTCCGCCGAGCAGCAGCAGGCGGGACGGCGCTTTTTCCAACCGCGCCGGCGTCACTCGGCGGCGGCCTTTCTGGGCGCTCGGGCGGCGCGGAACTGTTCGAGCAGGCGCGCCTCCTCGATTTGCGCGGCGGCGATATGGCGCGCCTTGATATGGCCAAAGCCGCGGATTTTCTCGGGAACGCACGCCAGAGCCACGGCGGTCGCGTGATTTTCCGGCGTCAGCCGCGCGATCATTTCGTCGATCAGCGCCTCGTAATCGGTCAATATCTTGCGCTCGGCGACGCGGTCGTGGTTGAGCCGCGTGATGTCGAACCACGAGCCGCGCAGCCATTTGAGCCGCGCCAGGACTTTCATCACCGAAAACATCCAGGGTCCAAACGTCCATTTGCGCGAGCCGCCAAAGTCGGTCTTGCGCTGAAGCAGCGGAATGTTGGGCGACAGATGCAGTTCGATGCGTAGATCGCCCTCGAAATTCTCGGCGAGCTGCCGCTCGAAGGCGCCGTTGGTGTAAAGCCGCGCGACCTCGAACTCGTCCTTGGCCGACATGACCTTGAAGAGATAGCGCGCCACCGCCTCCGTCAGTTCGCGCGACTCTCCGACGCGCGCCGCCTCGACCGCGCGGATTTGCTCGACGCGGGCGAGGTAGCGACGGGCATAGGCGGCGTTCTGATAATCGGTGAGAAAATCGGCGCGCCGCGCGATGATTTCCTCCAGCGTCCTCGACTTCTCCCGCGTCTCGCTTTTCGAGCGCAGCGACCGCGCGACGGTTTCGACGCTGGCGAGATCGTGAGCGGCGCGCCGGCCCCAGATGAACGCCTGATGGTTCATCGGCACGGATTCACCGTTGAGTTCGATGGCCCGCAAAATCGATGTGTCGGTGAGCGGCAGGTAACCCTTTTGCCAGGCGTATCCGAGCATGAAAATATTGGCGGCGATGGAATCGCCGAGCAGCGCCAGCGCCAACGCCGTCACATCCAGGAAGTCGATGCGCTCGCCGCTGACGGCGGCGATGGCCTGCTTTATTTCCTCGGCCGGCAGCACGAAGTCGGGATTGCGTTCGATGTCGCCGGGGAAAACCTCGGCGCTGTTGACGACGACCGCGGTGCGCCGCGGGTCTATCGCCGCCAGCACCAGCTTGGCGCCGGCGACCACGAGGTCGCAACCCAGCATCAAATCCGCCTCGCCGGCGGCGATGCGAATGGCGTGGACATCGGCCGGCGCGCGGCCGATTTTCACATGGCAATAGACCGCCCCGCCCTTTTGCGCGAGACCGGCCATGTCGATGACGCCGACGCCCTTGCCCTCTAGGTGCGCGGCCAGCCCCAGCAGCGCGGAGATGGTCACGACCCCCGTGCCGCCCAGTCCCGCGACCAACACGCCGTAGGGCGTCGCGCCGATTTCGGCGAGCCTCGGCTCGGGCAGAGCGGGCTGCGCCGCCGCGTCCCTCGCGCTCGGCAGCGGCGCCATTTTCATGCGCGCGCCATGCACGGTGACGAAGCTCGGGCAAAAGCCCTCGAGGCAGGAAAAATCCTTGTTGCACGCCGATTGGTCGATGCGGCGCTTGCGCCCGAATTCGGTCTCCAGCGGCTGCACGGCGACGCAGTTCGACGCGGTGCCGCAGTCGCCGCAGCCCTCGCAAACCAGCTCGTTGATGATGACGCGCGCGTCGGGATCGGGATATTGGCCGCGCTTGCGCAGGCGGCGCTTTTCGGCGGCGCAGGTCTGATCGTAAATCAGCACCGTGACGCCCTCGGTTTGCGCGAGATCGCGCTGCACCTCGTTGAGCACGTTGCGATGGTGGATTTCGAGGCCGGGCGGCCAGGCGATGGTCGCGGCGTATTTGTGCGGCTCGTCGGTGACCAGCGCGATTTTTCGAACGCCCTCGGCGGCGACCTGATGGGCGATCATTTCGACGTTGAGACCGCCCTCGTGCTTTTGGCCGCCGGTCATCGCCACGACGCCGTTGAACAAAATCTTGAAGGTGATGTGGGTGTTCGTCGCCACCGCGAAACGGATGGCGAGCGAGCCCGAGTGATTGTAGGTGCCGTCGCCGAGATTTTGGAACACATGCGCGCGGGTCGAGAACGGCGCCTCGCCGATCCAGTTGGCGCCCTCGCCGCCCATGTGGGTGTAGCCCTCCGTGGAGCGGCCCATCCATTGCGCCATGTAATGGCAGCCGATGCCGGTATAGGCGCGCGCGCCGCCGGGCACATGCGTCGACGTGCTATGCGGACAGCCCGCGCAAAAATGCGGAACGCGGACCGTGACCTCGGTGATCGCGGCGCGCTTTCGCTGCAACAGCTCCAGCCGCGCGACGCGCCCCTCCAGATCGTCATCGCGGTGAATGTTCAGCAGTCGGCGGCCTATCGCGATGGCGACATCGTTGGCGTCCAGCGCGCCCTTGACCGGGAACAGCCAGGCGCCGTTCTCGTCCTTTTTTCCGATGCAGACCGGCTGATTGGGCGCGCCATAAAGCTGCTCGCGCAACTGCGTCTCGATCAGCGAGCGCTTTTCCTCGACGACGATGATGAGATCGAGTCCGGCCGCGAAATCGCGCAAGCCGCGCGGCTCCAGCGGCCAGGGACAGGCGATCTTGTAAAGCCGCAGCCCGAGATCGTTGGCGCGAACCTCGTCGATGCCGAGATCGTCCATCGCCTGCCGGACGTCGAGATACGACTTGCCGACGGCGATGACGCCGATCCTGGCGTTCGGGCCGCCCGAGGTGATGATCCTGTTGAGGCGATTGGCGCGGATATAGGCGAGCGTCGCGTCGAGCTTGCTTTCCTGTAGGCGCGCCTCCTGCGCCAGCACCGGATCGGCCGCCCTTATGTTCAATCCGTCCGGCGGCATCGTGTAATCGCTCGGCGCGACGATTTTCACGCGATCGAGCGACGCGTCGACCGAAGCCGTGGACTCGACCGTGTCCTTGAGACATTTGAGGCCAACCCAGACGCCCGCGTATCGGGACAGGGCGAACCCATGCAGCCCGTACTCCAAAATCTCCTGGACGCCGGCGGGCGACAGAATGGGCATCATCACATCGACGAAATGGAAGTCGGATTGATGCGCGGTGGTGGAGGATTCGGCGGTGTGGTCGTCGCCCATCAGCGCGACGGCGCCGCCATGGCGCGACGAGCCGGCGAGATTGACGTGGCGCAGCACGTCGCCGCTGCGATCCACGCCCGGCCCCTTGCCATACCAGAGCGAGAAGACGCCGTCGTATTTGCCCTCGCCGCGCATCTCCGCCTGCTGCGCGCCCCAGATCGCGGTCGCGGCGAGGTCCTCGTTCAAACCCGGCATGAACAGTATGTCGTTCTTGTCGAAATAGGGTTTGGCGCGATGCATCTGCGCGTCGACGCCGCCAAGCGGCGAACCGCGATAACCCGTCACCAGCCCGGCGGTGTTGAGGCCGGCGCGGCGGTCCATCTCCTTTTGCATGAGCAGCAGGCGCGCGACCGCCTGCGTTCCGGTCATCAGCACGCGCGTTTTGTCGAGATCGTATTTGTCCGCGAGCGTCGACAAGCTTAAGGCGTCGTTCATCGAGGCGCCCGCGAGACTATCCGCCATTCCGAGAACTCTCCCGCATGCCAGCCTCCAATCGCCATTGATTTGGAGCTAACTGAATCGCCATATTGCCGCGCGATACGCACGCTCCCCGGTCCGATGAATTCTGGTCGGGTGAAACCCAGTGTCGTTCAAGGCGGACTCCTCCCCGCGCGATCGCGCGTTAGCGCGCGCGTTAATGTGTGGATGCCGATTCGGCTTGGGGCTTTATAAAAATGGCGCGCCTCCGTACTATGTCCGCCCGGCGAAACTTTGTCCGCACCTTGTCCACCGGGCTAACCGTTTCAATGACGCTTATGCTACCATAGCGGCGCGGGGTAAAGGGGCCGGGCGCGCCCTCTTTTCGCCCTCTTCGCGGCATAGCCATCCGGTGTCGATGACTCCTCGATTTTGTTCAAACTCCCGGTTCCTCGCGATCCGAATACTCGCGGTCGCCGCCCTGCTGCTGACGGCGAGCCCGCCGGCGCGCGCGCATCCGCATGTATGGGTCGCGGTCCGCAGCGAGGTCGTGTTCGCCCCCAACGGCAAGATAATCGGCGTGCGCCACGCCTGGGAGTTCGACGAGATGTATTCCGCCTTCGCGGTGCAGGGATTGGGCAAGGACGGCAAGCCGCCGACCCGCGAGGAACTGGCGCCGCTCGCCAAGACCAATGTCGAATCACTGGCTGAATTCGAGTTCTTCACATTCGCCAGACAGGGCGGCGCGAAGTTGAAGTTCCTGGAGCCGACCGAGGTCACGCTGGAGTCGAACGAAAAAAAAATCGTGACGCTGCGCTTTCTGCTGCCTCTCGAAACGCCCGTCGCGGCGCGAAAACCATTTTCATTTCAAGTCTATGACCCAACCTATTTCGTCTCCTTCGGGTTCGAGAAGCAAAATCCGGTCACCCTCGCCAAGGCGCCGAGCGGTTGCTCGGTCAGCGCCATGGAGCCCAAGCCGCTGGTCGCCGACGAAAGCAAGAAACTGAGCGAGGCGTTTTTTCAGAATTTTTCGCCCGGCGCGGATTTTGGCGTGAAGCTCGCGACGAGAGTCATCGTGGCGTGCCCATGACGCTGAAACTTGTTCGCCTTTCGATCGCCGTGCTGCTCGCCCTATTGGCGCTCGATTGCGTGGCCAGCGCCCAGACCGGACGCAACCCGTTCGCCATCGCCGGCGGCGAATCCGCCGGGGTCGCCACCGGCCTAACGGGGACGATTCTCGCTTGGCAAAGCAAGTTTCACATGGAGTTGCAGGCCGCGGCGAAGGCGCTGAAAACCAGCGATTCGGCCTTTTGGACCCTGGCCGGAGCGAGTTTCGCCTATGGCGTGTTCCACGCCGCCGGGCCCGGTCATGGCAAGGCGGTGCTGGCCTCATACATGATCGCCAGCGAAACCGCGCTGCGGCGCGGAATGGTTCTCGCCGCCCTGGCCGCCCTGCTCCAGGGCTGCGTCGCGATCGCGCTGGTGTGGGCCGCGGCCAAGCTGCTGGGCGCCACCGCCCTGCAAATGCAGGGAGCGGCGAACGTCATCGAGCTCGCCAGCTATGGAGCCATCGCGTCGCTGGGCGCTGTTCTCGTCTGGAAAAAAGGCGCGGCCTTTTGGGCGGCCCTGCGGCCGCCGCCCATCGCCGTGATGAGCGGCGGCGGTTTTTACTGCGAGGCGGTCGACTCCGCGCACATTCATTCCGCGAGTTGCGGCCACCTGCGCGCCGCCGACCCGGCGACGCTGGAGCGCGGCTTTTTCTGGTCGGGCGCGCTGGGGGCGGTCGTCGCGGCGGGGCTGCGCCCCTGTTCGGGCGCCATACTCGATTCTCGTGTTCACCCTGGCGCAGGGCATGTTCTGGGCTGGCGCGAGCGCCGTGCTGTTGATGTCCGCCGGCACGGCCATCACCACGGGCGCCTTGGCGGCCACCGCTGTTTTCGCCCGGGAAACCGCCCGACGTTGGAGCGGCCCGGGCGACCGCCGGGCGTCTCTCGCGGGGCGCGGCCTCGAACTGCTCGCGGCGGCCCTGGTCCTTGGACTGGGCGTCGCGCTGCTGGCCGGCGCGGGTCTCAACCATCCCACCTGAGCCGCGTTTCCTTGTGCGCCGCGGCGCCAAAGTCCGTCGCCTAAATACTGTTCGGTTCGAAACTTACGCTATCTTTGCAATAAATGATTCGATATCGACCTTGGCGCTGGCGCGCGAAAAGCGAGACGCTCGATGACTGGCTCCGACACGGCGAACGATCCGTATGCCTCGCGTCCCTGGCTGGCGTCCTATCCAGCTTATGCGCCCGCCGACATCGACGAAACCAGCTATTCGACCCTCAACGCGATGTTTCACGACAGCGTGGCGGCCTTCGCCGATCGCCGCGCGGTGGAAAGTTTCGGCGTAAGCCTGACTTACGCGCGTCTCGACGTGGTCGCGAAAGCCGTTGCGTCGTGGCTTCAGTCGCGCGGGTTGGAAAAGGGCCAGCGCGTCGCGATCATGTCTCCAAATGTGGCGACCTATCCGGCGCTGGTGTTTGGAATTTTGCTGGCCGGCGGCGTGGTGGTCAACGTCAATCCGCTCTATACGTCGCACGAACTCGAACACCAGCTTAACGACGCCGAGGCGCGCTTCATTTTCGTGCTGGAAAACTTCGCGCGCACGGTCGCCGACGCATGGCCGAACATGCGCGTCGAGCAGGCCATCGTCACCGCGCCCGGCGATCTCATCGGCTTCAAGGGCATGCTCGTCAACGCGGTGTCGCGCTGGATCAAGCGCGCGGTCCGGCCTTATGAACTGCCTGGCGCGATCAACTTCTCCGAGGTCATGCGGGTGGGGCGCCGCCGCCCCTTCGTTCCGGTCGACGTGACGCGCGACGACATGGCTTTCCTGCAATATACGGGAGGCACCACGGGCGTCGCCAAGGGCGCCGCGCTGTTGCATCGCAATGTCGCCAGCAATGTCGCGCAAGCGATCGCCTGGATAAAGCCGCTGCTCGACGACACGCACGTCATGGTCACGGCGCTGCCGCTTTATCATATCTTCGGCCTCACCGCCTGCTGCCTTCTTGTCACGAGGATCGGCGGCTGCTGCCTGATGATCGCCAATCCGCGCGATATCGCCGGTTTCGTCAATATCCTGCGAAAATCGCCGTTCACGATGTTCTCGGGGGTGAACACGCTGTACGCGGCGCTCGCCGACAACAAGGCGTTCGCTAGCCTCGACTTTTCCCGTTTGGTGTTTTGCATCTCCGGCGGCATGGCGACGCAGGACGCCGTGGCGCGCAAATGGAAGGCGATCACCGGCAAGGCGATCGTCGAGGGGTACGGACTGTCGGAGACCTCGCCGATCGTCACCTCGAACCTTCCCGACCTCGCCGAGTTTTCCGGCTCGATCGGCTATCCCTACCCGTCCACGCACATATCCATCCGGCTCGAGGACGGTTCGCCCGCGCCGTTTGGCGAACGCGGCGAACTGTGCGTCAAGGGTCCGCAAGTGATGACGGGCTATTGGATGAAGCCGGAGGAAACCGCGCAAGTGACGACCGAGGACGGTTTCTTTCGCACCGGCGATGTCGCGGTCATGCTGCCCGACGGTCAGGTCAAGATCGTCGATCGGCTCAAGGAGATGATCCTTGTGTCGGGGTTCAACGTTTATCCGAACGAAATCGAAAATGTTCTGGCGCACCATCCCAAGGTCAAGGAAGTCGCGGTGATCGGCGCGCCAGACCGACATTCGGGAGAGCTGCCGGTCGCGTTCATCGTCTCGCGCGACGAGCGCCCCACCGAAAATGAATTGCGCGCCTTCGTTCACGATAACTTAACCGGCTACAAGCGGCCGAGGCACTTCGAATTCCGCGAAAGCTTGCCGAAGAGCCCGGTGGGGAAAATACTGCGCCGGGTGTTGCGCGACGAATATCTGGCGCGAGAAACCGGCAAACACGCCGAAAGTTGCGATAGCGAGGTAACGCCGAAATAATGGTTTCTAATCACCGCGCTTCGAAGGAAGGACCGCTGGATGCGAAATCAAATGCTCGCGGCCTTGGTCGCGCTCGCGACGGCTTTGGCCGTCGCGCCGGCGCCCGCTTGCGCCGCTGGGTCCAGGCCGCGCGCATGGGTTTCCATTCTGGGCGGACATGACGCGCCGGGATGCGGGGCGCCGGAAACGCCGTGCGCCACGGCGCGATACGCGCATGATTTTGTCATCCGTTCCGGCGGCGCTGTTTACATGGATGACGTGGGTCACTTTGGCGAACCCACCATCGTGTATACGGTCTCCATTCTGCGCGACGCTATAATGCGCGGCGCCTGGTGAATGCCGATTTGGTCGCGTAAACGCGCGGCCGCCTGGGCTCATCCGCGAAACGCCGTTCCCGCCTCGTCGATCGCCGCGTAAACGAGATCGAGTTCTCCCGCCTCGATGCAATAAGGCGGCAACACGTAAATCGTTTGCCCAAGCGGGCGCAGCACGAGGCCGCGGGCATTGAAAAACCGCAGCAAATCGAGTCCGATCGTCGCGAGGTAGCCGCGTTGCGGCGTCGCGAGATCGAGCGCCGTGATGGTTCCAAGACGACGCGCGTTCACAAAGCGCGGGTCGCGCTGGAAACGCGCCAGCCGCTCCTCCTGCATCCCGCAAAGCTTCGCCACCGCCTCGCGCGGGCCGCTCTTGTCCCAAATTTCGAGATTGGCGAGCGCCGCCGCGCAGGCGATTGGATTGGCGGTGAAGGAGCTCGAATGGAAAAAGGCGCGGGCGCGGTCACTCGACAAATGCGCCTCGAAGATTTCCCTGGCGCACATGGTCACGGCGAGCGGCAGCGCGCCGCCGGTGAGGCCCTTGGCGTAGCAGGCGATGTCCGGGACGACGCCGGCTTGTTCGCAGGCGAACAGAGTCCCCGTGCGGCCAAATCCGGTCATCACCTCGTCGGCGATGAACAACACGCCGCGCCGCGCGCAAATGTTTTTCATTTCGCGCAAGGTCGCCGCGGAATAAATGAGCATGCCGCCCGCGCCCAAAATCAGCGGTTCGACGACAAACGCGGCCGCGCCGGCGGCGCACGCCGCCTCCAGCGCGTCGAAACAGCGTTGTTCCTGCCCTTCCGCGGGAAAGGGAACGCGCGCGACCTCGAACAGCAGCGGCTCGTAGCTGGCGTTGAACGGCGAGGGCGCGCCCGCCGACATCGCGCCTATGGTGTCGCCATGATAGCCGTGCTCCAGCGCGATAATGCGCGTGCGCGCCTCGCCGCGGTTGCGCCAGTAGCCGAGCGCCATTTTTATCGCCACCTCGACGCAGGTGGAGCCGCTGTCGGAATAAAACACGTGGTCTAGACCCGCGGGCGTGATCTCCACCAGCCGCCGCGCCAGCCGCTCGGCGGGCTCGTGGGTGAAACCAGCGAAAATGACCTGATCGAGCCGTTCCGCCTGATCCTTGATCGCCTGGACGATCTCCGGCCGGCGATGACCATGAGTGATCACCCACCAGGACGAAATAGCGTCCAGAAAACGCGCGCCGTCGCCCGCCTCCAGCCAGCACCCCTCGGCGCGCGCGATGCTGATCGCGTCCGGGATCAAGGCGTGCTGCGTATATGGACGCCAAATCGGCGACTCGGTCACTTTTGTCATGCGTCCCGCACCCTATTGGAAAGCCGCGATGTCGAAAGCCGCGGCGAAGGCGGCTCGCAGGGTCTCGCGGTTTAGCGGATGAAGTCGCGGCAATCGCCCGAGCGCGGCGACGCCGCCCAGTCTGACGATCGCCGCCTGCGAGTCCTCGTTCGCGTCGCCGACGAAGGCGAGACCGCGCATCGGGATGTCTCTCGCCCGCAACGCCTCGATGGTCAACAGACTGTGGTTGATCGTGCCTAACGACGTGCGCGCGACAACGATCACCGGAAGGCGCCAGCGCGCCAATACGTCGATCGTCGGCGTCTCGATGGTTAGCGGCGTCATCACGCCGCCCGCGGTCTCGATGACGAGCGGCTCCATCGTGTCCGGAGGATCGAGCCGCGCGGGATCAATCGCGACGCCGTCGACGCGGGCAGCGAAATGCGGCGACGCCGGAGTTTTGAGGCGAAACGCTTCCGGCAGGACGCGCTCTGGAGCAAGGCCAGAAAGGCGCAGGACGCATTGCGAGTCGGTTTCGTCATCGAGCCCCGCTTGCACGGGTTTCCAATAATAGGCGTTTAGCGCGCCGGACAACGCCGCCGAGAAAACCGTCTTCCCCACGCCGGTGTCGGTTCCAACGATCACAAACTGAACGCTCAATTGGGCAGCTCCGCCAGTTCTCGCGCCAGAAGCCCGATCAACGCGTGCGTTTGCGCCTCGTTCACATTCAGCGTCAAGGAAAGGCGCAGTCGCGCCGAGCCCACGGGCACGGTGGGCGGACGTATCGCCCGAATGTCGTAGCCCTGCGTTTGCAGGCGTTGCGCCAACAGGAGCGCCCTTCTGTCCGAGCCGACGATAACCGGCTGAATATGCGTTCCAGACGGCGTGACGTTCGCCAGCCGACGCAGCGCCTCGCCGGCTCCGCTCACGCGCGCCGCCAGCGCGGCGCGGCGGTCGTCGGCGCCCTCCACGATCGTCAGCGCGGCGCGAATCGTGGCGGCGAGCAGAGGCGAGGGCGCGGTCGCGAAAATGAAGTTTCGGCAACGGTTGATCAGAAACTCCCGCAATACCCGCGGCAGGCAAACGAGCGCGCCGGAGAGGCCGAGCGCCTTGCCGCAGGTGTGCAGGGTAATGATATTGTCCCGCCCCTCCAGGCGATGCGCGAGGCCGCGCCCGCCCGGCCCCAGCACGCCGGTGGCGTGCGCCTCGTCGATCAGCAGGAAAGCCCCGTGGCGCGCGGCGATATCGGCCAGCGCGTCGAGCGGCGCGATGTCGCCGTCCATGCTGTATAGGCTCTCAACGACGATCCAAACTCGACCCGTTCCCTGGCGCGCCCTGATCGCGTCCTCGAAGGCGTCCGCGTCGTTGTGCGCGACCGCGCGGCTTTCAGCGCGAGACAGGCGAATGCCCTCGTGCGCGCTGGCATGGATGAGTTCATCATGGAGGATGAGATCGGAGCGTTGCGGCAGGGTCGCGAGCAGCGCCTCGTTCGCCGAAAACCCCGCGCCAAAAAACAGAGCGCTGGAAGCCCCGAAAAACCGCGCCGCGTCTTCCTCCAGCGCCTCGTGCTCGGGATGATTGCCGCGCAACAGCCGGGAGCCGCCGGCGCCTAGGGGAACCCCCCGAGCGAGCGCCGCGCCAGCCGCCTCGCGATATTCCCGCGATTCAGCGAGGCCGAGATAATCATTGGAGGCGAAGTCGAGCCCGCCTCGCCCCGCCAGCTCGCGCAAGCGATCCCGTTCCCGCAGGGCGGCGAGGTCGGCTTCGTGGAACGCGAGAATGTCTGGATGCGGCGGCGGCATTTCGGGTGGAGCGTTAGGAGGAAAGGCGCGGGTCTTCGCTTTATCCGCCCTGAAGGGCGAGGTCAAAGCACGAGATTCGGTCGGCGCGCCGCCGCCTCCGCGCGCGTTTTCACACTTGAAGGCCGTCGGGTCCGAAGCATCTAAGATTTTTGACGCGCTCGCGGCGCTATTCGTCAAGCTTTACACAACGCGGGAGGGGCCGGAGTGAGCCAATATCCAATATCCGTCGTCGTCGGCAGCCTTCGGCGAGATTCCTTCAATAAAAAGCTCGCCTCGGCAATCGCCAAGCTGGCGCCGCCGGAATTTTCGTTCAATCAAGCGCGGATCGACGATTTGCCGCTATACAACCAGGACGACGACGCCAACCAGGCCGAGGCGGTGACGCGCTTAAAGTCCGAAATCATCGCCTCGCACGGAGTGCTGTTTGTCACACCCGAGTATAATCGTTCGATTCCCGGCGTGCTCAAGAACGCCATCGATCACGCTTCCCGCCCTTATGGCCAAAGCGCTTTCGCGGGGAAACCCGCCGGCGTCCTGGGCGTCTCCATCGGAGCGATCGGCACGGCCGCGGCGCAACAGCATCTGCGCAATGTTCTGGCGTATCTCGACATGCCGACTCTTGGCGAACCCGAAGCCTTTATCCAGGCCAAGGAGGGGTTGTTCAACGAGGCGGGGGAGATCGGCGCCGGCAGCAGGGCCTTCCTCCAAGGCTGGATGGATAAATATGTCGCCTGGGTGCGGCGGCATGCTGCCTGATCACCGCCATCGTTGGCGCGAACCCTTGCAATTTCGGTCGCTAGAGCCAATCTAAAGCTTTGTTACAAGGAGCCTCGCATGACTCTCTCCAGCGAAGCCGAGCGGCCACCTTCCCGCATCGCTTGGCCTCCGTTGCTGTTTATCGCCGTCATCGTCGCGGGGCGCGGGCTCGATGCAGTGTTCGCGGCTCCGGAGATTCCTGGGTGGCCCGCGGAATTGGCGGGCGCCGTGCTCGTCGCGCTGGGGCTCGCGAACGACGTTTGGTGCGCGCTGACGCTGCGCCGCCACGATACGACGATCCTGCCACATCGCGCCGTGATGAGGCTCGTTACGAGCGGGCCTTATCGCTATTCGCGCAACCCGATTTATATTTCGGAACTGGCGCTCGCGCTGGGTTGCGGCCTGCTGCTGCGCTCGCCCGCCATTCTCGCGCTGACGCCGCTCTTGTTCCTCGCTTTGACGAAACTGGCGGTCGAACCCGAGGAGCGGCATCTTCGCGCGAAATTCGGGGCCGCGTTCGAGGCTTTCGAGGCGCGAACGCCGCGCTGGTTGTGACGGCGCCGCCAGATTGGAATCGATCAATGTCGGAAGCCTTGCCATCGGCCGTTGAGGCCAACCCTCCACTCGCCTTCGAGGTGCGCGGGATGAGTTGCGCCTCTTGCGTTGCTCACGTCGAGAAAGCCTTGGCGGCGACCGAGGGCGTCGAGGCGGCGCGCGTGAATCTCGCGTCCGAGCGCGTCGACGTGACGTTGTCGCCCGGCGCGAAAGCCTCCAGCCTCGCGCGGGCCGTGACCGACGCCGGTTACGAGCCAGTGGTCGAAATGCTGGAGCTAGGCGTGCGCGGGATGACCTGCGCGTCCTGCGTCAGCCATGTCGAACAGGCGCTTCGCGCGACGCCCGGCGTGTTGGAAGCAAGCGTCAATCTCGCCACGGAACGCGCCAGCGTGCGCGCGCTCAAGGGACCCGCGACGATCGAGAGCCTGCGCCGCGCCATCGTCGCGGCCGGCTACGAGCCCGCCGAGATCGTGGGCGCCTCGGCTCAAGGCGACGCGCGCGCCGAGGAATCCCGCGCGCTGTCGCGCCGACTGATGATCGCCGCCGCCCTGACGGCGCCGGTGTTCGCGTTGGAGATGGGCGGTCATCTGATCCCCGCCCTGCACGATTGGATCATGGCGCGGATCGGGCACGAGACCGTCCAGTATGTCTCCTTCGTTCTGACCAGCCTGCTGCTCGCCGGCCCAGGCCGAACATTCTACGCCAAGGGATTCGCCGCCCTGGCGCGCGGCGCGCCCGACATGAATTCGCTTGTCGCGATGGGCACCAGCAGCGCCTATCTCTATTCCGTGGTCGCGACGTTCGCTCCCGGATTGCTGCCGGCGGGCGCGGCCAATGTTTATTACGAATCCGCCTGCGTCATCGTCACGCTGATCCTGTTCGGTCGCACCCTGGAGGCGCGCGCCAAGGGTCAGACGTCGGACGCCATTCGAGCCCTGGCGAAATTGCAACCGCGCATCGCCCACGTCGAACGCGATGGACAAAGCATGGACGTCCCGACCGAGGAACTGCGGGTCGGCGACATGATTCTGGTGCGGCCTGGCGAGAAAATCCCAACCGACGGCGTAGTCGCGCGCGGCGAGTCCTATGTCGACGAATCGATGATCACCGGCGAACCGACGCCCGTGCACAAGACCGAGGGGGCGAGCGTCACCGGGGGCGCCATCAATGCGACCGGCGCCTTTACGTTTCGCGCCAGCCGCGTCGGCGCCGACACATTTTTGTCCGGCGTGATCCGCATGGTCGAACAGGCGCAAGGCGCCAAGTTGCCCATCCAGGCGCTGGTCGATCGCGTTACCGGCGTGTTCGTGCCCGCGGTTCTGGGCATTGCCGCGCTCACCTTCGTGGTTTGGATGGTGGTCGGCCCCGAGCCGCGGCTCACATATGCGCTGGTCAACGCCGTCAGCGTGCTGATCATCGCCTGCCCCTGCGCAATGGGGCTGGCGACGCCCGCCGCGATCATGACCGGCACGGGTCGCGCGGCGGAGCTGGGCGTCCTATTCCGCAAGGGCGAGGCGTTGCAAACGTTGCGCGACGTGACACTGATCGCCTTCGACAAAACGGGCACGCTGACGGTTGGCAGGCCGCGATTGAACGATCTCGTCGCCGCGTCGGGCTTTGACGAAAGCCAAACCTTGCGACTCGTCGCCAGCATCGAGGCGCTATCCGAACATCCCGTCGCGCGCGCCTTGGTCGAAGGCGCCCAGGTAAAGGAGCTGGTTCCCGCTCCCTGCACGGAGTTTGTTTCGGCGCCCGGAATGGGCGCGAGCGGGCTCGTCGAGGGCAAGAAGGTCGCCGTTGGGGCCGAGCGATTCATGGTCTCGCTCGGGGTCGACGTTAACGAACTCGCGCGAGACGCGGCGCGCCTCGCCGCCGAAGGCAAAACGCCGCTGTTCGCGGCGATCGACGGCCGGCTGGCGGCGGTCTTGAGCGTTTCCGACGCGGTGAAGCCGACCAGCGCCGCCGCGATCAAGGCGTTGCACGCCATGGGCGTTAAAAGCGCGATGATCACCGGCGACACCGAGGCTTCGGCGCGCGCCATCGCGGCGCGGGTCGGGATCGACGAAGTGATCGCGGGCGTGTTGCCGGGCGGCAAGGTCGCGGCGCTGGAGCGGTTGAAGGGGGCGCAAAAAATCGCTTTCGTGGGCGACGGCGTCAACGACGCGCCGGCGCTCGCCGCCGCCGACGCCGGAATTGCCATCGGCACCGGAACCGACGTCGCGATCGAGGCCGCCGACGTGGTGCTGATGTCGGGGGATCTCGCCAAGACGCCGACCGCCTTGGCGATTTCGCGCGCCACCATGCGCAACATCTCACAAAACCTGTTCTGGGCCTTCGCCTATAACATCGTGCTGATTCCGGTCGCCGCCGGCGCGCTCTATCCGATCAATGGCGCGTTGCTGTCGCCGATGCTCGGAGCCGGAGCGATGGCGCTCTCTAGTGTGTTTGTTCTATCGAACGCCTTGAGGCTACGCCGGTTTCTACCGCTGGAGATATCAAGCGAAACGACCAATTCGACACCCGCGCCAACGCCACCGCCCAAGGAGAGCAAAATGAGCACGATTTTCGATGTGAAGGACATGACCTGCGGCAACTGCGTCAAGCATGTCACCAAGGCGGTGCAGGCCGCGCAGCCTGGCGCCGAGGTGAACGCCGACCTTTCGACCGGAAAAGTGACAGTGACGCCGGAGCCTCGAGATCCCGCCGCCATCGCCAAGGCGATCAGCGACGCCGGCTACCCGGCGCAACTCGCGGGATAGTCACGCGAGAGGACCGCTTGTCATATGGGGGCCGATTTGTTAGAGCCTGACCGCCGGCGTTTCGCGAAACGCCCGTGCGGTCGTGGCGGAATTGGTAGACGCGCTAGCTTGAGGTGCTAGTTGGGCAACCAGTGGAGGTTCGAGTCCTCTCGACCGCACCAGTCTCGGACTGGCGCACTTTGATTGAACGGCGCATGCATACGATCAAGTATCGAATGGTCGAGGCGAGGCTGCGGCCGCGTCGAACCAAGCTGCAAATCCCGGGATGGGCTGGGAAGGCGGAACCCAGGGCGGACGGCTCCCATGAACACGCCTGGCATTGCGTGCCATTTTCGGAAGCCGCGCAGTATGGCCTCGAAATATTTTATCCCTACGATAACGAACTACGCGTGAGCACCAAGGACGGCGCTCTCGTGTTCGAAGGCGATTTTGGCCCACCCCCCGAAGACGACCGGTTATGGCCGCCCTTCCGAACTTTTGGCGAGCATTTTTACACATACCAATTACTTCTCGACTTCAAGCTCGAAGACGGATTGGCGATCAAGATCGAGCCGCACCCGCGCTTTTATACGGACCCGACCGACACCGTTCCAATCGCGGTGCCGGCGTTATTGCGCAATTGGTGGCCGATGATGTCGTTCATGGTCTTCAAATCGCCAGCGGAAGGTCGCACGCATATTTTCAGGCCGGGCGAGCCGATGGCTCAATTTATCGCAATCCCCGCCGACTCCGATTTCGAACTCGCTCAAATGAGCAAAGAGGAAGCGGCCGAGCGGGAATTGCGCGCGCTGCGCATTCACGAGAGTAGAAACACCATTGGCGCGGACAGCCAGTGGACCTCGGCGTCCAACACTGTCTTCGACGCAACCTATCGACGCCTTCATGGCGCGGCGAAAAAGCCCCCAATCCCGTAGTGGTGAAGTTCAGCTCCGATCCTCACCGCGCCTCCGGCTCGGCGTCGCCATGCTCGCTGACGGGGCCGTGTCCGCCCAGCGTCTTGGCGATGATCGGCTCGGTGGTGGATTTCCATCCGGGCGCCGCCTCCTCGATCGGAGTCGGGCCTGCCCCGGCGACCATATGGGCGACCTTGAACCCCTTGGCTTTCAGCGCGCGCAAGAAATCCGGAAGCATTTTGGCGGTGCTGGCCTTCGAGTCGTGAAACAGGACGATTCCCTTTCCAGCCTTCTCCAGCCGCCCCATGATCAGCGCAAGTTCAGCTTGCGGCGTCATCGCGCGCCAGTCCGAAGCCCATACGTCTGAACCAAACACCGTCATGCCGCGCCCATGAAGGTATTCGAGCAGCGCCGGCAAATCGGCGAAGCCCGGGAAACGGAAAAACGGCGTGCGCGCGCCGGGCGCCTCGTTGCCATGGGCCGCCTTGTCGACAATGGCGATTCCCGCGTCAATGTCCGCCTTGGCGGCCTCCAGCGGCATCAGGCGCAGGGTGCGCGCCGGATGGGTGTTGGAGTGATAGCCGATGCTATGCCCCTCCAAAACCTCGCGTTTGACCACGTCCGGCATCGCGCCGGCGTTGCGGCCAATGACGAAAAAAGTGGCGTGGACGCACTGCTGCTTCAACGCTTCCAGCACTTGCGCGGTCGTCGGCGCGGGGCCGTCGTCGAACGTCAGCACCACCTCGTGGTCCGCCAACGCCAATGTCCTCGGGTAGGTTTGAAGGCCGAGCGGCCGCGTATCACCGCCGATGGCGATCTCGCGCGATTCCCCCAGTTTCTCGGGACCGCAGGCAGCTTGTGGCGCGGCGGCGGCGGGAGCGCAGGCCAGCGCGGCGATCGCGGCGAGAAAACCAAGACGAGCGGGAGGAATCATCGGGACATTACCGTTTTGAGTTCGAGCCAGGTCGGGTTATGCACCCCGAGGATGGCGGATGGAATCCGATATGGCGCTCGATCGTGAAGAATTGGAGACCAGCCTGGAGATTTTCCGTGACGCGGCCGGCGCGCCGCGCGCGGATTTCGTGGCGAGCGTCGAACAGGCGGTCGCGGGCGGCGACGCCGCGCACGCGCATGAGCTCGTCGGCGGGCTGCACGAAGCCGATGTTGGCGCGCTGTTGGAGCTGCTCGATCACGAGACGCGCCCCCGACTGATCGAACTGATGGGCGCGGACTTCGATTTCGCCGCGCTCACCGAGGTCGGCGAGACCGTTCGCGAAGACATTTTGGAGGAGCTTCCGGTCGAAACCCTCGCCGAGGGCATGCGCGACTTGGAGAGCGACGACGCCGTCGCCATTCTGGAGGCGCTGGAGCCCAAGGAGCAAGCCGAGGTCCTGGAGGCGTTGCCGGCGCACGAGCGCGTGGTGCTGCGGCGCTCGTTGAATTACCCCGAGGACAGCGCCGGGAGGTTGATGCAGACGACGCTCATCGCCGTCCCGACTTTTTGGACGACGGGGCAAGTGCTGGATTTCTTTCGAGAAACGGATCCAGATAATCTGCCCGACAGCTTCTTCGAGATTTTCGTCGTCGATCCCGGCTATCGGCTGCTGGGCACCGTGTTTCTCGACGCCCTGGTGCGCGCGCGGCCGAATCGGCGACTGGACGAGATCATGCAGGCGGATCGCCGTCGGGTGGCCGCCACCGAGGACGGCGCGGAGGTCGCGCGGCTTTTCGAGCGATACAATCTGGTGTCCGTTCCGGTTGTCGACGAGGCGGACCGGCTCGTCGGCGTCATTACAATCGACGATATCGTCGACGTGCTGCAGGAAGCGGCCTCCGAGGAAATCAAGGCGCTCGGCGGCGTCAATCCGCAGGAAGAGCTGTCGGACGATTACTGGCAAACCGCGAAAAGCCGCTTTTTGTGGCTTCTGGTCAATCTCGGAACCGCTTTTGTCGCCTCCTCGGTTTTGCGCTTGTTCGAGAATCAACTGCAACAAATGGTCGCGCTCGCCGTGCTGGCGCCCATCGTCGCCAGCCAAGGCGGCAATTCGGCCACGCAAACCATGACGGTGGTGGTGCGCGCGTTGGCGACTCGCGAGCTTTCGCGCGCCAATGCGACGCGCGTCGTCCTTCGCGAGCTGCTGGCGGGCGCGGTGAATGGGCTCGGGTTCGGCCTCATTACCGGCGTCGTCGCGGCGAACTGGTTTCAAAACATAGGCATAGCGCCAGTCATGGCTCTAGCGATGTTCACCAATCTAATTGCTGGGGCGCTTGGCGGCGTCTTAGTGCCACTCTTGCTGGACCGATGGCGGATCGATCCCGCCGTCTCCTCATCGGCCTTCGTCACAACCGTGACCGATGTCGTGGGTTACGGCGCGTTTCTTTCTATCGCCACTTTGTGGTTCCATCTGTCTTGAATCGGGAACGGCGCCGCGCGCGCGTTAAGTTTTCGTTACCGCATAGGGGATAGACTGTGCCCATGTGCCCTTTGACCTCTCGTACGCCCATGCGCGTCGCAACGGCCGCGCTACTCGCCGTTTCCTCCCTACTTGCCGGTTGCGGCGGCGGGCTCGATCCGGGCTATTCCACGCGACCCGCCAGATTTTCGACCAGCGCGCCACTGACGCATGCGAAGAAAGACCCCGATTTCCTCGCCTATGCGGTGCCGGAATCGGATCTGCATCAATATCCCGCGACGCGTAGCGCCGAATATGCGGTGCATGGCATCGACGTTTCCAAATATCAGGGCAATATCGATTGGCAGGCGGTGAAGGATGCCGGCGTCGCCTTCGCATTTATTAAGGCCAGCGAAGGTGGCGACGCCGCCGACGCGAAATTCCTGCGCAACTGGGAAGGCGCCAGGGCGGCGGGAATCCCGCGCGGGGCCTATCATTTCGTCTACTGGTGCCGCCAGCCGCAGGAGGAAATCGGCAATTTCAAGAGTATCGTGCCGGTCGAGCCGGATGCGCTGCCGCCGGTGCTCGACGTCGAGGCCACGCCAACTTCCCGCACCTGCAAGCGCACGCTTTACCGCGAGGAAGTGCTCGCCGACATGCGCAAGATGCTCGAGGAAATGGAGCGTCACTACGGCAAGAAGCCGATCATCTATTCCTCGGTTGATTTCTACCAGGCGATTTTGGATTCGAACGCGCTGGCGGAATATCCGATCTGGGTGCGCTCGACCAAGTATCACCCAAAGGTGCGCTACGGCGACCGCAAATGGACCTTTTGGCAATATCGTTCCGACGGCAGCGTGCCCGGCGTCCCCGGCTTTGTTGACCAGAACACATTCCACGGCACCCAGGAGCAATGGGAAGCCTGGCTGAAAGAGCAGACGCGCGGGTGAGCGGAACGCTCAAAAGCCGTAAGCGAACTGCAGAATGAATTGGTGGCGTTCATAGTTCAAGAGATCCATTCGGCTCGTGAACAAATCGGGGACTTGAGCGGACCAGGCGGCTTTAACCGTCAGATTGTCCCTGAGTTTTAAGTAAACGCTGGGCCCCAAGAACAGGGCGCGATCGCCGAACGGCGCGGCAAGGTTCTGCGCGGCCCAACGGACTTCGCCTCCAACAAAAACGTGATCGCCCATCGCGGCGGCGAGGGCCGCCGAAACCTCAAGTGGTCGAGCAGTTTGCCAAGCGCCCGCGACATTGCTGAAGGTTGGCGTGACGCTGACGTTGACGGCGGCGAAAAGTTGGTTCGGGATAATTACGTGATCGGCTAACAAACTGATCGGCAGCACATAACTCTGTCCCTGCCCCGGCGTCGGATCGTTGATGCGTCGCCAAGTTGGAGCGAAGGACAAAGTCAGCCCGACCGGAGCGCTGTCATGCTCCGAGAATTGCCAGCGGAATTCGCTTGTCAACCCGCTCTGGCGTAATCCGGTTCGGTTTAGATAACCCGCCGTGTCGTGGACGCTATAGTAATCCGTCACTATTCCGACCGAGGCGCGGAAGGAACGTTCGACGCCGTAACGATACGACGTTTCAGTGGTCAGATCCGCGAAACCGCCCTGCTTGCCCAAACGTCCGGTGGTCACGCTTTCCAGTTCTTGCTCGCCCCTGTCGCCGATGTCGGCGCCCTCGGTGAATCCGAAGATGTGCTCCGAATCGACGGCGGCGCCCGCTTCATGCTCCTGACCCCACGCGAGGCTCGAAAACGCCAAGACCACGGCGATAAGCGGCAGACGAACCTTTGCGCTCATATTCCTCTCGCCGCCGGAACGCGTCGCATCACAGGCTCTCGCGGTCCAACCGCTCTCCCAGCGCCAGCCAAGGCTAGCCAGAATTGGAAAACTGTTGTAAGGCCCCTTACTCACTTTTTTTGCTGACCGCGCCCTTTGGGCCTCGGCGCCCGTTGGAGAAGAGATAAATGGCCGTTCCGAAAAGAAAAACCTCGCGGATGAAGCGCGGGTTCCGCCGCTCCGCCGACGCGCTCGCCGCGCCGACCTATATCGAGGACAAGGACTCAGGCGAGTTGCGCCGTCCGCACCATGTCGATCTGAAGACCGGCATGTATCGCGGTCGCCAAGTTTTGAAGGTCAAGTCGGCGGAAGCGTAAACCCGCCAACTCCGCACAAAAAGCGGCGCCGTCGGGCGCCGCTTTTTTGTCTCAACGAGACCCTTGCGCATGGGCGAGCAGCGGCATCAGCACCGCGCGCGGCGTAAGCCGGATAAGGGCGAGCATGATCTTGTTCATCGCGCCGGGCACGACAACGCGGCGCCCGGTCACCAATCCTTCGTAACCCTGTCGCGCGACCTCGGAGGCCGGAACCAAAGCCGGCTTCATTGACGACATCGCCCCGGTGAACCCAAATCCGGCGCGCGCCTGAAAACCCGTCTCGACCGGCCCCGGACAAAGGCAGGAAACCTTCACGCCCAGAGGCGCCAGCTCTTGCGCCAGCGCCTCGCTGAACGAGCGCACATAGGCCTTGGTGGCATAGTATATCGCAAAATTCGGCCCCGGCATGAACGAGGCGATCGACGCGACGTTCAGTATTCCCCCGCGCGCCGCCGCGATCTCCTTTTGGAACCTCAACGTGAGCTGCGTCAGCGCGCGAACATTGAGATCGACCATCCCGAGTTGCTGCGCCGGATCAAGGGCCATGGTGGAGCCAATCAAGCCAAAACCCGCGTTATTCACTAGGATTTCCACCGTCAGATTCGCCTCGCGCAACGCGCTTTCCAGCGCGTCCGCGGCGCCGGACTCGCAAAGGTCCAGCGTGACGACAAGAGGTTTCGGCGCGCCGGTCGCCGCGATTTCCCTGCTCAACCGCTCGAGATAATCGCCCCGGCGCGCCACCAGCACGACCTCATGCCCCTTCTCGGCGAAAACGCGGGCCAGTTCGGCGCCAATTCCCTCGGACGCGCCCGTGACGATCGTCGCCTTGCGGGCATTTTCGGAAGAATTCATCAATGGCTCCTTCAGTCGTCGTGTTTCAGCCTTTCGACCACGGTCCCGGCGGTGAAGGAGTCGCGGATTCTTGCCGAGCGCGGTCGTCGGCCTCGGCCTTGGCCTCCCGCCGCAGGCTCACGCGCGCCCGCGCCGAAACGCCAAGCAACTCCGCAACCCGCCAGACAACGTTCTCTTCAAATTCATTCAGCGTTCCGTCGGCATAGGCCATGTTCCAAAGCATCGCGACGACTTGCAGGCGCCCGTCTTCGTCGAGCGTGCGCTTCAAAACGCTGGTGAAGCGAAAGAGATCGACGGAATCGCGTTCGCTTTCCGCCGCATGTGCGATTAGCTCTCTGGCTTGACCCTTGTTCAGATTGAAGCGAGTCTCGACTATTTCTTGCAAGCGCGCCCGTTCCCGCGCGTCGAACTCGCCATCGACGGAAGCGAGGTGAACCATGAGAGCAGCGGCGGCGAGTTGATAGTCGGCGGCCTCGAAGGGCGTCTCGCGCGGCGCTTCGCCCGCGAGATCGCTCAGAAAGGCTTTGAGGGACTCGAACATTGAAGCTGCCTAGGGGTTGGCGGAGTTCGCCTTCCTATAAAGCAGCCGAGCCGGAATGTGTAGCGCCGCAAAACTCGCTCGCGCCGTCCATAAACCCTAATATTGAGTTTCACTTTTGTTTGCCAATGACTAAGCCGATTATGAATCGATGCCGGCTTAATGCTGGCCAAGGAATCCGGCGAAATCTCAATGACCGCCATCTTCAACCATTGGCCCGCGAACGGCTCGGCGCAGTTTGGCCGGCGACCGCTGGTTTTGAAGCACGCTCTAGCCGATAGCCCGCTGTTTTCCGATCAGGCGCTGGCGCGATTGATCGAGGCGACGCCACGCGAAAACTACCATGTCAACACCATGCCGCCGGGCGCCGAGGACCCGCATACGTGGCGCGAGGGCGATATGTCCGGGCTCTCGGGCGAAGAGGTGATGGAGGCGGTGGCCAAGGGTCGGCTATGGGTGCATCTCCAACGCGTACAGGATGTCGATAAACGCTATCGCTCGATGCTCGACTCAGCTTTCGAGGAGTTGGCGCGGCGCGTGCCTGGTTTTCATACCTATCGGCGCTCGATGAGCATATTGATCTCCTCCCCGCGCATGAATGTCGCCTATCACGCCGATGTTCCCGGACAAAGCCTCTGGCAAATTAGCGGGCGAAAGCGCGTTTGGATTTATCCCGCTTGTCCACCCTTTCTGCCTCAGCGCGCCATCGAAGATATTGTTTTGAAGCGGTCCTTGGATACGGACCTGCCCTACGCGCGCGCCTTCGACGACGCGGCGGAGAGCTTCGTGCTGGAGGCCGGCGACATGGCGACTTGGCCGCGCAACTGTCCTCATCGAGTGGTTAACGACGATTGCGTCAATGTCTCCTTCACGACCGAGCACTGGACCGACGAGTTCCGCGCGGGCTACGCGGTGGATTACGCAAACGGTTTGATGCGCCCGCTGGTCGGCGACGCGCGGTTGTCGCGCGAAACTCGGGGTTTCGGCTTTTTCGCTAAATTCGCGCTCGCGGGAGGGCATAAGCTACTGGTTGGTCTGGCGCGCGGGAGAACATTGCCGCTCAAGGTCGATTTCCGCGTCAACGGGAACCACGCGGGCGGCTTTGAGAATATCCCGCCTCGGACGCTGGCGAAATAGCCTGTGGCCATGCAATTCGCCGAACACGGTCCAACTCCCGAAGTGGCTTTAAGCATCGCCACGTCCCTGGAGATGATCGACGCCTTGGCCGAGGAATGGTCGCGACTTGAAGAGACGACGCCAGAAGCCACTGGCTTTCAATCCCATTGCTGGTGCCGAAATTGGATCGCGGCGTCCGAGGCTCGCGGCGCGCAAACAGGCTTTCGTGTTGTCTGCCTGAGAGAAAGCGGGCGTCTCGTGATGCTGTGGCCACTGCAAATCGACACGATGCTGGGCGCGCGCGTGATACGCTGGCTGGGCGAACCGATGACACAATATGGCGACGCGCTGGCGCTGCCGAACCCAAGCCGACCGCGTTGGCGCGCCGCGGTCGAGGCGGAGTTGGAACGTTGGCGTCACGTCGATCTCATCGCGCTGACCCGCCTGCGCGCGAACGGCGCGCTCGCGGGATGCGGTTTCTCCGCCATATCCGAGTCGAAATTGTTGTCGGCTCCCTTCGTCGACTTTCGAGCCCGTCCGTTCAACCCAGGCCAAACGAAAAGCGAGCGCCGTCGGGCGCGCCGCTTGGCGAGCTTTGGAGAGGCAGAGAGTCACGCAGGCGGCCACGCCCTCGGAACGGCTCGAGCTCTTGCGCGAGGCGCTAGCGCTGAAGCGCCAGTGGCTGCGCGGAAAGGGCCTCGTAAGCATGGGATTGTCCAATCCCGTCACCGCGACTTTTCTTGAGAAACTGGCTCGGGAAGGAACGCTGCGCGCGCATGCGCTTCGAGTGGGATCGACCGTCGCCGCGATCGACATTGGCCTCGCAAGCGGCGGCGTTTATCGTTCGCTTTTAGGTTGCTACGATCCGCGCTTCGCGTCGGCGGCCCCGGGTCACGCGTTAACCCATCAATTGCTGAACCAGCTCAAGTCGGAAGGTTTCGCAAGCTTCGATTTTCTGCCTCCAGCCGACCCTTATAAATGCGCGCGCGCAAATGCGGCGATCCCACTCCTATCGCATCTTGCTCCACTCACGCCGCGTGGGCACGCCGCCGCGTTCGCCCTCAAATGGTTGCTTCCCTTGGCCAAACGGCTCTTGGTCGCCAACTCGTCCGCGGCTTTGTGGACTTCTCAGGGTCGAGCAAGGGTGCTGGCGCTGGCGTTCGAGGGGCTCCATGGGGCCGGCGATCGGGACAAGAAATCACCACGTCGCATGCAAAAACTAGCTAGTCTCGAAAGAGTCTATGGGCGTTACCGCCGCTAAAAAGCGCATTAAAAGAATCGTGTTTTCATACGGCCTCGGTCATCCTTGCCCGTCCGGCCCTGCTCAGAGCGAGTTCGCTCAGCCTCGAATAGCGTCCTAATCATGCATGCCGGCTTGTTCGCGATCCTCGCCCCACCCCCGCCGTTCCATGCCCCCGCAATGGCGGCGATCAGCGCCTCTCGCGCGACACCCAACGCCCTGAAGGCAATGGGCATCGAACGCAGGCAATCTGAATTGCAGCAGGTTAGCCACGCCCCAACAACGCCTTGGGATTGAAGATCGGCAATTATTTGGGGGCGATGGTCACAGGCGCGCCCCGGTGCAACAAAATCGGGCGCCGTGCATTTCCTCGAATTTCCGATTTCTGCTTACCGCACGCTTACCGAAGTTGCGGCGCTCAAGGCCAGCAGCCGAAAATGTGTACATAATCATCTGATTTTATTGGAGCGGGCGATGGGAATCGAACCCACGACATACAGCTTGGGAAGCTGTCGTTCTACCACTGAACTACGCCCGCGAAATTTTTCCATCCGTGCATAACGACATCAAACGCCGCCGCCTCTTGCATCGCTTGGCGCGCTCCGAACCGGCGACCTTGCCGCGCACCATGCAGTTCAACAGCGCCCACTCTCGTACGCGTTCACTATAGAAGTTTCGCCCGAGTTTTCCAACTGGCCCAAGCGCCCGCTAATTCGAACGGGAAAAGTCGACGCGACTTCAAGTCACCGCAGCCTCGCCCACCTGCTTCTTCCGGGACGACCGGAGCGCGGTCGCCCCGAAAATTAACCCTCCACCAACCCTCGGGTCGGCGCCGCTCCAACGGACTCCGGGAAAACTTTTTCGTTCAAGGCCCGCTCGGAGATGCCAAGTTGATCGGCTAGAAGCCCCTTTAAAACCCCGCGCAAATCCATGGTCGGCGCCAGGTCGCGCCCCTGATAAAGTTGACTTGGCTTCAGGCCCGGCCAATCGGCGAGGACGCGTCCGCCAGCGATCGCGCCCCCGGCGAGGAAAGCCGCGGTCGCCATCCCGTGGTCGGAGCCATTGGTGCCGTTGATCCGAGCCGTGCGGCCGAATTCGGTAATCGCCACGATAGTCGTGTCCTTCCAGCGTTCGCCAAGTCCCGTTTCGAACTCCTCGAACGCGCCATCGAGCCCCGAGAGCCGCGTCGCCAATTGACCCGTCCCCGCGCCCTCGTTCTGATGCGTATCGAATCCGTCGAAAGCCAGCGCCGCCACGCGCGGACCGTCGGGAGCCGCCAACAATCTCGCCGCGCCGGCCGCCGCCTGGCGCATGCCGCCCGGTTGGTCCATGCCGCCTTTATTCTTTCGAGCCTCGTCGTTCATGCCGCCCTGGGTCGCCAATTTTTCGGTATCGAGACCCGCGCGTAGCGCCGCGCCAAGGGCGGGATCGCGATGGGCATAGAGATCAAGGACGCGCATGGCGAGCGCATCGCCCGCGTTGGGCAATCCCTGCGGCGCCCACCCCAGCACGGGCGCCGGACCGCGCATCACCAGAGGCGCGGTGACGCCGACACCCAGCCCCCGAATGGGCGCGCCGTTCGCACCCGGCAGCAAGGCCACCGCCCGGTTGAGCCAACCGCTTTCCGTGCGGTTGGGCCCGGGAAAACCGCTCTCCAGCACGTCCTGCCCGTCGAAATGCGAGCGATCGCGATAATTAGTGGCGACCGCGTGCGCCACGAGCGCCCGTTTCTCCTTGTACATTCGAGCGAATGCCGGCATCGCCGGATTCAGGGCGAAAAACCCGTCGAGCGAAAGTCCGGCGCGATCGCCGTTCGGCGGCAGCGCCAACGCGCCGTGGAGCAGCGCGTAATCCGGATCGCCGATCGGCGCGACCGCCGTCAACCCATCGAGCGCGCCGCGCAAAATTATCACCACGACGCGCGGATCTCGCGCGCCGGCCGCGCTCAGCGGTCTTGGCGCGAAGGCGGCGGCGAAACAAACGGACAAGCCCTGAACCGCGACGCGGCGCGAGATGCTCGGCGCGACATTGGAAAGCCCCATGCCTATCTCCTTTGGAATTCGGGGGACATGAAGAGCAACGCCAGCGCCTGCGGACGCGATTCGGCGTGGAGCAACGCCTCGCGCGTCTCGCGCGACGCCGCGAGGCCGCAAACGGTGTCGAGCACGCCGAGCGGCGCGCCGACATCGCGCGCGCCCTGCGCCATCTGCCAGGAAACATCGAGCCGCAGTTTCATCTGTTCGGGCGAACCCCAAACAGCGGCGGAGTCGCTATACCCATTCGGCCCCGCGGGTTGCCACAGCGGCGTTCCCAGCGAATTCAAGACGCCGAGTATTTGCCCTGGGTCATTCGACGCCGTTCCGGTCGCGCGCTTAGCCGCGATCACGAATTCGCCGGGACTTCGAATCTTGGTCGGCGGCGCGCTCCAAGAGTGGTCATGCCTGATCAACTCCGTGCCGACCGAGGCGAGATCGCCATCGGTGTCTTGAAAGACCTTGGCGAGGGCGTCGACGAGATCGGGCGGCGGCGCATCGGAGACGAAATGACGCGCCAGTTTCGTGGCGATATGGCGCGCCGTTGCTGGATGGCGCGCGAGATCCACAAGCGCCGCCTCGCCCTGCGAGCGACCAGACCGCGCGTAGCTTTTGCCAAGCAAGGAATGCGCGCCGGGTTCGTGCCAGTTGCTTTTGAAAAGAAACGATCCCGGTTCGCCAAGTTCGCCGCCGGCTTCGGTGAAGCTCCACCCCGTGAGGACGCGCGCCAGCATCGTGACATCGGTCTGAGCATAACCGCCATCCACGCCGAGGGTGTGCAATTCGAGAATCTCGCGAGCGAGATTCTCGTTGAGTCCCTTGCCGTCAAAACGACCAGCCTTGGATTGGGGTCCAATTGAGCGCTGATTGTCGAGATAAAAAATCATCGCGGGATGGGATTCGGCGGCGATTAAAAGATCCGCGAATTTGCCAAGCACATGCGGCCGGATCGCCTCGCGCTCGAAGGGGCCGGCGGTCACGCGAATAAATTGACCCTTGGCGACCGAAACCGCGAAATGATTAGACCAGAAAGCCACCAACCGCTCGACAAAGCCAGCTCCGGCCCTCAATTGCGCGGAAAAATGCGCCATCGCCTCCGCGCGAAACAGCTTCTGCTCGACTGGCGGCGCCTGCGGTTGCGGCTTGGCCTCCATGGATTTTGCGTCCACGGATTTGGCGTTCACGGATTTAGCATCCATCGGAGTGGCGTTCGCATTCGCCATGGCGGGTGTCGCCATCGCGGCCGCGGTTTCCCGCGCGATGCGCTTTTCCTGCTGATCCGCGAAAAGCAATTGCAGAGCTTGCGCCGTTGGCGGCAGATCGTCGGCGGGGATTCGTCCGGCGTCCGGAGCATGCAGTTCTTCGATTAAGAAGCCGCGTGGATCGCCCGCAGCCAGCGCAAGATCGCCGGGCTTGGCGCCGAGACCAAAACGGTTAAACGCCATAACGGCGGCCTGGGGGTCTGATCCTAGGGCGATGATAGCCTCCCATCGATCGAATTCAGCATTGGTCACACAAGACCACACGGTATCTGACCGGACGATGAACGCGGCAATCGCGTTTCTCTCGTGAAGGGCCATGACCATGGCGCGAGCCCTGCTCGCGTGCGATAAAGCCGCCATGACAAACAGCATCGAAACGGAAACAAAATACTCGATAGCCCTGCGCTCGCGTGGCGGCACGGGACGCGGCGCGATGTGGCAATGGGAGATCCATGCCGCGGGGAAACTCCTTCCGGTGCAAAAAGGCGTCATTGGCGGAACCGAAAAACACGCTCATGACGTCGCGAAAGCGGCGCTCGCCGCGCTCGAGCGCCGGGAAGCGGCTGCGGGAAAATAAGGGATTGCGCCCGGCCCGGCCGCCTCGTTCCCGCTCATCGGGCCAAGCGACGCGCCCGATCCACGCGCTTGCGTCAAAACGCCAGCGCGCCCCCCGCCGCCGCGCTCAAGAGGCAAAGGTCATGTAGCGCGAGCGCGAAGCGCGGTGGGCGCTCGTTGTCGTGTAGCAGACGCATCGCGCCCACGTTCGTTAGCGACCATCCGACGCCAATGGCCATAAGGGCTGCCGTGGCAAAAACGACCGACGGCGCCCAGAGCGCGACTCCCAGCGCGATCGCAAGCATCGTCAAGCCTCCCACGATCGCCACGCGCGGCGGCGCCAGGTGCGGCCAGCGCGCGACCAGCGCCGCGGGTCCATACATGGCGAGCAAATGCCACGCCAGCGCCGCGCCAATAAAGCCGCGAGACGCTCCGCAAAGCGACAGCGACAAGGGCGAGCGCAACATCCCCGCCGACATGAGAAACCACGCAACCGCCCCGGCGAGGGTCGCCGCGAAAAATCGCGATGACAACATGATCCGCAACCGCGCCTGAGTTTCCCTCGGCGCGATCGCGTGCGGCAAGCGCGTCGACGACCACAGCGCCAGCGCGTGGAGCGCCGCCGCCGCTATGAGAATTGGCCCCACGCCATCGCCGAACAACTGGGTGATCCAAACGACCGCCGGAGCAAAGCACGCCGCCGCGGCTCCCCCAGCCATGACGACAAGGCCCGCGCGAGCTAGGCCGCGCGCCGCGACATGCCGATAGAAAAGGCTGAAACCCTGAGCGAGACCCAGCCAAAATGCGCCAAGGCACAGAGCGGGAAAGTTGCCGCGCGAGCTGGCGAAGGCCGCCAACAGGCCGCCCGCCGCTCCAAGGCTGGACCCCAGCGCGAAGGCGGAGCGTCGCCCAAAAGCGTCGATCAGGAAGGCCGCCGGAAATGTGGCGAGCGCCGCGCCGATCAACATTAGGGCATAGGGCCAGCCGAGCCGAGCCGAGGTCGGCGCGAGCAACCGACTGGCTTCCGGCAACACTGATAGCACCAAGGCTTGTCCTAGCGCCGCGACCCCAAATCCGGCCGCCAGACGCCATGGGTTGTCGGCGTCGAGCGCATCGTCGAGAATATCCGCGGAGCGGCAAAAGCAGGCGAGTTCACCCGGCCGCATCGGCAAATCGTCGGCGCTCAATGCTTTTCTCCGAGGTCGTCGTCGGAAAGCACGCGTTGCGCGGCGCCTTCGAGATCATCGTATTGTCCCGAATTGAGCGACCACAAAAAGCCCAGCAGGCCAACAAAACCCAAGGCCAGCGCCAGCGGCACGAGAAACAGCAGAACGGTCATGACGCGGCCTCGGGGGATTTGGACGACGGTTTTCCTATTCGAAGAGCGTTGATCGTCACAAGCATCGAGGAGCCCGACATGGCGGCGGCCGCGACCAATGGCGTCAAAAATCCAAGCATGGCGAGCGGCGTCGCGCAAATATTATAAATCGCCGAGAGCGCGAGGTTTTGACGCATGACGCGTCGCGCCCGATCGCTGGTCTCGATCGTCACGAATACAGGCGCCAAATGATCGCCCAAAAACACGGCGTCGGCCGCCGCCTGCGTCACACGCGACGCCTCGACCGGTGACATGGACGCATGAGCGCTGGCCAAGGCGGGCGCGTCGTTGAGGCCATCGCCGATCATCAGCACCTTGCGACCGGCCGCGCGCAAGGCGGCGATTCGCGCCACCTTCTCGGTTGGGTTGAGGCCGCCGCGCCAATCCGCGACATTCAGCGCCTCGGCGATCGGCCTGACGGCTTCAGGACGGTCACCCGATAGAATCTCAATCTCCAGCCCCCGCCGAGCAAGCGCGGCGACCGTTGTCGCGGCGTCGCTTTTCAATGCCTGTCGCAACTGGAACAGCGCATAACTCTCGCCGAAACGAAAGGCCACGATCGAAACGTCGGACGCCAGCGCGCCCATGGCGGCGACTTCTCGCTCAACTCCGCAAAAGCCCGGGGAGCCAAGCCGCGCTTCCATGCCGTCGATCAGAGCCTTGACCCCCTGCCCGCGCTCTTCGGTCACGCCGGGAATCAAAATGGCCTCGGGATGCGCCCGCGCGACCGCGAGCGCCAGCGGATGGCTGCTGGCCCGCGCCAGACCCGCCGCGAGTTTGACGATTTTTGGAGAAATGTCTTGCGCGTTGACAAGGCTCGAACGCGGCGAGGTCAGCGTGCCGGTCTTGTCGAACACCACGGTGTCGATTTGCGCGAAGCGTTCAAGAGCGTCGGCGGAGTTGAGCAACACGCCGGCGCGGAACAACGCGCCGCTCGCGACCACCTGCGTCGCCGGCACGGCGAGCGCGAGAGCGCAAGGACAGGTGACAATCAGCACGGCGATGGACGCAACCAGCGCATCGTGCGCCGACGCGCCGCTCACAAGCCAGATCAGCCCCGTGGCGAGCGCCGCCACATGCACGACGGGCGCATAAACTCCAGAAACTCGATCCGCGAGCCGCACATAGCGCGAGCGCGCGGCGGTTGCGTTCTCAAGCAGCCGTTCGATCTCATCCAGCAGCGCGCCGCCGCCGGTCGACGCTTCCACTTCGATTTGTAAAGCGCCCTCGTGGTTGAGGCTGCCCGCGTAAACCCGCTCGCCTCCGGTGACAGGCCGACGCGCGGTTTCACCGGTGAGGGAACTTTCGTCTAGCGTTGAAGCGCCGGCGACGACGACGCCGTCCGC
Organism: uncultured Alphaproteobacteria bacterium; assembly: GCA_963699455.1. Taxonomy (GTDB): domain Bacteria; phylum Pseudomonadota; class Alphaproteobacteria; order Rhizobiales; family Beijerinckiaceae; genus Methylocystis. Next base: position 902,971 of record CAVOTY010000006.1, read on the forward strand.
CGGTAGCAGTTCGCCCGGCCGGACGAGCACGCGATCGCCCCGTTGCAATACGGCAGCCGCGATCGTCGTCTCCGATCCCTCCGCGTCGAGGCGGCGGGCGAGCGGCGCGCGCAAGGCCGCGAGATTGGCGACGACGCCGCGGGTTTTGCGGCGCATGGCGGCATCGAGGTATCGTCCGAGCAATAGAAAAGTCAACAGCATGATCGCGCTGTCGAAATAGGCATGCTCCGCATGCGCGAGCGTCTCATAAACGGACATCGCCAGGGCGAGAACGACGCCAAGAGAGATGGGAACGTCCATGTTGAGACGTTTCGCGCGCAAGGCTTGGAAGGCGCTTTCGAAGAAGGGTTGGCCAGCGAAAGCCGCCGCCGGCAGCGCGATTAGCGCGGAAAGACCATGGAATATGTCGCGGGTCGGGGCGTCGATGTCGGAGCCTTCGCCTACCCAAACGGCGACGGACAGCAGCATGATATTCGTCGCGGCGAAGGCGGCGATGGCGAAGCAGCGCAAGAGACGCTTCGACAGCTCCCGCTCCGCCCGTTCGCCGCTAGCGAGATCGAAAGGGTTCAGGCGATAGCCCATTCGCCGCAAACGCTCGAACACGCCGCCAAGCTCGAAATCCCGTTCACGCCATTCCAGCGATAGGCGCCGATTGGTGTAATTCACGCGCGCGACGACGAGGCCCGGCAGGTTTCGTAGCGCCGATTCAATTTCGCCGATGCACGCGGCGCACGTCATGCCCTCGATCGCCGCGTCGAAGCGAAACAAACCGTCACTTCCGAGCCTGATAAACGCCTCGAAATCGAGAGCGGGCGCGCTCATGAAAGGCTCACTCGATCAACAGGCGATTGCGGGAGCGAAACAGCTCGCGCCCGTCCCGCGACGCGGTCAGCACCAGATCCCTCGCGCCTGGCGCCAGGGCGACGAGGGCCTCGAAGTGGCCGGGACTTATCTCTTGCAGACTGGCGACGACGTCCTGTCGCTTGTTGGTCGGCGATTCCAGATTCGCCAAAAGCCGCGCGTCGGTAATCGCGGCGCCATTGGCGTCGCGCGCCTCGACCATCAGCTTGGTTTCTCCAGAGGCCAGTCGTTCCAGCGAAGCGTCGACCTTCCAGCCTCGGGTCGCCTGTTCACGCGCGCTGGCGATGTCGTGGTTGTAGGCGATCCCTCGCTCATAGGGTTGAGACACGACCTCGCCGCTGAAGGTCGAGAGCGCGGAATAGACGAGCACGGCGTTGACGGCGGCGATCACCCCGAAAAACATCGTCAGGATGCCCAGCACCCTCCAGCCTGTAAGCGGCCGTCCCATTTCGCTCCCTTTCGCGGTGAGATCGCGTGATGACATGGGTATTTCCTCCTGAGCGGAACCTAACGCCAAAGAAACACATCCTTCGCGGAAATGCTGGCCTCGCCATCGATTTCACGCGCGGTGAACGTCAGTGGAAGCGGAGACTCTCCATGGGCGCCGCGCATGGTCACCAACACCCGTGCTTCCCTCGTCTGATCGACGTCGACCTCGATGACATGGCGCCCTTGCGCGTCGGCGGTCCCGCCGACGATGTCGACGAGCGCGCCTTGCGCGCCATCGACTTCCAGCGCGAACTGGCGAATCCGCCCCTGCATGTTGGAAATGCGAACTGTGTAAGCATTGCGCACCCCGCCATCCTTCAGCGTCACCGTGAGCGGGTTTCGGTCATGCAACACATTCAACCGCATGTTTCCACGCGTCGCCAGCGTGAACAGCATGAACCCGCCGATGGCGAGAATAATCGCCGAGTATATGACGGTGCGCACCCGTATCGGCTTATACACGGATGGCTTGCCGCATTGGCGGCTCTTGATGTTCATTTCGGTGTCATAGGCGATGAGCCGCGTTGGACGGCCGATCTTCTCCATGACGTTGTCGCAAGCGTCGATGCACAAACCGCATTGGATGCAACCGAGCGAGGCGCCCTGTCGAATGTCGACACCAGTCGGGCAGACCGCGACACACTGGCCGCAATCGACGCAGTCGCCCGCCGGCTTGCCCTGGGCGCGCAGCAACGTCGCGTGTTTTAGGGATTCGCGCGGCTCGCCCCGATCGTAACGATAAGTGACATTGAGCGCGTATTCGTCGGTCAGCGCCGCCTGAATCCGCGGCCAGGGACACATGTAAAGGCAAGTCTGCTCGCGCATCACTCCAGCGAGCACATAGGTCGTGAAGGTGAAAATGCCGATCCACATATAAGCCGGACCACAGCCGGGCGCGAAAGTGGCGAGCTTGTAAACCAGCGTCGGCGCGTCCTCGAAATAGATCACCCAGGCTCCGCCGGTCCACCAGGCGATCAGCAACCATAGGGAATGCTTGGCGATTTTTTCCCGAATTTTTCGCGCGGTCCACGGCCCCGCGTCCTTTTGAATGCGCTCGCGCGCGTCGCCTTCGATCCAGCGTTCGGTCATCATGAACAAATCGGTCCAGACCGTCTGCGGACACATGTAGCCGCACCAGATGCGGCCCGCCACCGCGTTCATGAGGAACAACGTCAGCGCGGCGACGATCAATAGGCCTGTGATGTAATAAACTTCCTGCGGCCAGATCTCGATGAAGAAAAAATAGAAACGACGGTGCTCCAAATCGACTAGAACCGCCTGCGAAGGCTCTCCCGCGCCGCGGTGCCACCGCACGAAAGGCAACAGGTAGTATATACTCAGCGTGAAGAGCTGGATTCCCCATTTGATACGACGAAACTCGCCGTCGACCTTTTTGGGGTAAATCTTGCGCGCCGACGCATAAAGCGCCCCGTCCGCGCCGCCGCCCGTCGTGGTTTCCGAGGTGGACACGCCAAACCCCTTTTCAAGTTGAATTGATCGCGCCCGCCTCGGTGCGAGGCGGGCGCGAGATATGTTATTGGCCGCCGCCGAGCGAGTGCACGTACACGGTCAGCGCCTTGATCGTCGTGTCATCGATGCGACCCTTCCAGGCCGGCATCACGCCGCCGCCGCCCTGTTTGATGCGATCGACGATCGTCGCCTTATCCGAACCATAAAGCCAAATAGCGTCGAAGAGGTTGGGCGCGCCAATCGACGCGTTGCCCTTGCCTTCGACGCCGTGACAAGCGGCGCAGTTGTCGTTGAAGAGCTTTTCGCCCTTGGCCTCGGGCGCCAGGGCGTCGGGAAGATCGGCCATGGTGCGGACGTAATCGGCGACGTCGGAAACCTGCTCGGGAGCGAGAATGCCGTCGCGCCCAAAGGCCGGCATGGAGCCCGTCCGGGTCTTCGCGTCGGCGTCCCAGCGCACGCCATGCTCGATCGTGGTTCGTATGTCCGCGAGAGTGCCGCCCCACATCCAGGCGTCGGTGTTTAGGTTCGGATAGCCCTTTGCTCCCTGCGCGCCAGCGCCGTGGCAAGCAGCGCAGTTGTTGAGAAAAGCCACCCGACCCACCATGCGCGCGGCGGACAGCAGTTCCGGATTTTGCTCGATCGATTCGAGCGGCGCCCCCTTGATTTTGGCGAGGATCGGCGCTCGCGTCGCTTGCAATTCGGCGAGATCCTGAACAACCGCCGTCCGCGAGTGCCAGCCGATCACGCCTTCGGTCGCGCCGCGCAACATGGGCCACGCCGGATAGATCACGCAATAAGCAAGCGACCAAACCACGGTCGCGACAAAGGTCCAAACCCACCACCGCGGCAGCGGCGTGTTGAGTTCCTCGATCCCGTCCCACTCGTGTCCGGTGGTGGCGGTGCCACTATGATCGTCAATGCGAATTTTGCTGTCGTGCAGATTGTCCGCGGACATTATATCAATCCTCCCGCAAGGGAATTTTGCCAGCCTCGTCGAAATACGCGCGGCGCGACGGCCATAGCGCATAGACGAGCGCGGCGATGAAGATCAGACCGAAATAAGCAAGGCCCCAAGACGCGGCGAACTCCTGCCACGCTTCGTAACTGGAAACAGCTCCCGTCATCATGGTTCCTCCTCCGGAGTGGGCGCGCCACCAACCGACCTGGGCCGCCTATCTGATGTTGGCCTTGTCGTCGTAAAGCTTGAAGTCGACGGAAACGCCGAGATGCTGCAGATAGGCGATCAGCGCGTCCTCCTCGGTGGGAGCGGACTTGCCGGCGACGTCGCCGAGCACCGCGTTGGGATAGCGCTTCCGCAAATCCGCGCCGCCGGAATCGTCCGAGGCGGTCTGCGCGGCAAGATCGGCGGCGACGTTGTCGATCTGCTCGTCGCCATAGGGCACGCCGACGACCCGCAACAACCGCATTTGCTCGGCCAGATGCGCGCCATTCACCGGCGTCTTCGACAAGAATGCATATCCCGGCATGATCGACGAAGGCACCACGGCGCGCGGATCACGCAAATGATCGCGTTGCCAATCGTTGGAATACTTGCCGCCGATACGCGCGAGGTCGGGACCATTGCGCTTCGAGCCCCATTGGTGCGGGTGATCGTACATGCTCTCCGCGGCGAGCGAATAATGGCCATAACGCTCCACCTCGTCGCGCAGCGGCCGGATCATCTGCGAGTGGCAGGTGTAACACCCCTCGCGCACATAGATATTGAACCCCGCGAGTTCGAGCGGCGTGTATGGACGCACGCCTTCCACCCGTTCGATGGTGTTCTTCAGGTAGAACAACGGCACGATTTCGACGATGCCGCCCACCGAAATCATCAGAAGGATGCCAAGCAACAAGTAAATGGAGTTGGTCTCCAGCAGCTTGCCTAGTCCCGAGGGAGCATGTTGGGTCGTGTTCGACATGGATTTTGTCCTCACTCTGCCGGGATGGGCGCCACGGCGGCGTCGAGCACTTCGTCAACCTCCGGCGCCGCGATGGTCTTGTAGATATTGACCAGCATGATCAGCATTCCGACCACAAAGAGCGCGCCGCCCGCCGCGCGGATCAGATATTCGGGATGCAGCGCTTCCGTCGTCTCGACGAAGGAATATTCGAGGAACCCCTGCGGCGTGTAGGCGCGCCACATCAGACCCTGCATGATGCCCGCCACCCACATCGCCGAGATGTAGAAAACGATGCCGATGGTTGAAATCCAGAAGTGCCAGTTCACCAGCTTCAGCGAATAGAGCTTCTTGTTCCAGACCCACGGGATCAGGCAATAAAGCGCGCCGAAGGAAATGAAGCCGACCCAGCCGAGACTTCCCGAATGCACGTGACCGATGCCCCAGTCGGTGAAATGGCTGAGCGAATTGACCGCCTTGATGGACATCAGCGGGCCCTCGAACGTCGACATCCCATAGAACGCCAGCGACACGACCATCATGCGCAGCACGGGATCGGTGCGCAGCTTGTCCCATGCGCCGGACAGCGTCATCAAGCCATTGATCATGCCGCCCCAGGAAGGCATCCACAGCATGACCGAGAACACCATGCCGAGCGTCTGCGCCCAATCCGGCAACGCCGAATAGTGCAGATGATGCGGCCCCGCCCAGATGTACAGGAAGATCAACGCCCAGAAATGCACGATCGACAGGCGGTAGGAATAGATCGGCCGCTCGGCGCGCTTGGGCACGAAATAATAGACCATGCCCAGAAAGCCCGCCGTCAGGAAGAAGCCCACGGCGTTATGCCCATACCACCATTGGATCATCGCGTCCTGAACGCCCGACCAGACAATCACCGACTGCGATGAAAACACCGAAATCGGAATTTCCGTGTTGTTGCCAAGCACCAGCACCGCAACGGTCACGATGAAGGAAAGATAGAACCAGTTGGCCACGTAGATGTGCGGTTCCGCGCGCCGCGCCAGAGTCACGAGATAAACCAGCAGATAGGTGACCCAAACGATCACGAGCCACAAAATCGCGTACCATTCCGGCTCCGCGTATTCGTGGCTGCGCGTGATGCCAAGAAGATAGCCCGTGCCGGCGATCAGGATGAAGAAGTTGTAACCCAGCACCACGAACCAGGGAGCGAGATCGCCGGCGATCCGCGCCCGCGACGTGCGCTGCAAGACATAAAAGGAAGTCGCGAGCAGCGCGTTGCCGCCGAAGGCGAAAATCACCGCCGACGTGTGCAGTGGCCGCAAACGCCCGAAATTGGTCCAGGGCAAATCGAAGTTCAGCGCGGGAAACGCCAGCTCAAGCGCCAGATACAGCCCAACGATGAACCCGGCCGTGCCCCAGAACAACGACGCCAGCGACGCGAATTTAATCGGGCCATAATTGTAATTGGGCTTGCCATCGATCACGAGCGGCGGCGGGGCGCTCGGCCGGGCGTTGTAGCGCATGTTGATCGCCATGACGGCCAGAACGGACCCGAGGGAGAATAGAATCATGTGGAAGGCGTAAGCGGGAGTGTAGGCCCGCGTGGCGATAAAGGCCGTGGCGATCGCCAGAAGCAAGAATATCGCCGTGAGCGATATTTCGCTAAAGCTTCGCCGTTTCGGAATGAGAGGCAGTCGCTCCATGATCTCAAGTCCCCATGCATTTGTGTGCATTCGTGCGTGCACATGCGAGACGCGCGATTGTCGACGCGCGACCTAACGAATCACGCTTCTCGTACTCGCGAACTGTATTCGCATTGTACGATGCACAACGAACTTATTGATTGACATACATCAATCATAAGCCGGCGTTTGCCCCGCTGCGCGCAAGTGTCACATCCATCATCGCGCCTGAGGCATTTGCCTTGGAACAGCTTGCGTTTAGTCGCGAAGTTTGTTCCTTTCCAGCCTATTGTAAGATCTATAAAAGACGTTTGGCGCGAATTTGCCGCGGGAAATCCGAAGCGCGACGGCGCTTCACGGCGACTCCGACGGCAACCCGTGAACTAGACATAATTAATTGATCTTGGACGGCGCTATTTGATCGTTAATTCCGGGATTAGCCCCGCGCAGACGGGCCCTCGTGGTCGCTCAAGCGCCGTCGCTGGGCCCATTCGTCTCAATCGGGACGTTCGGGCGGCTCGCGAAAACTCGCCCCTCCGCGCGAAAGGTCCTGGCGCCGAGTCCCCGCTTTTGAGATGGATCGGTTTTTTGGCCGCGCCCGCGAAGGCTTTTGGCCCAAGCCGGGACCGCCCCGCAAGAACGCCATATATCGCGCTACCGCCGACTTGCTCGGCTTGATATCCGGGCCGAACTTGGCCTCGATGGCGGCGGGCATGTCTATGATGCGCATCGTCCCGAATAGCGTGCGCACAAAGGTGGGCGACTTCCCGGTGCTTCGCCCACCAAGAGCCATAGGCGATGCAAGCGGCTTGCGCGTCCTTGCCGAACGCGTCGAAATCGACGGCGATCATTTCGAAGTCTTCCCGCGTCGGCGCGGTGAGAATGACCCGCTTGGCTATGCGGCTTTCAATCTGGTCGAAGGCCGCGCTGGACACGCGCCGGCGCTTCAACAGCTCGCCATTGCCGCAAATGATGACGGGAATTTGATAGCGCGAGGGCAGGTCCACCATTTCCTTGAGGATCGACAGAGGCAGGTTCTGCGCTTCGTCGAAGATAAGGATGTAATTGTTGCCGCGATACGAAAAGTGACTTTCGAATATTTCCCAAAGGAGACTCGCGCTCTTGCCGTAGCCCCCGATTTGCAAGGCTTCCCCGATCAAATTCAGCGCGGCGCGCGGCGTGCTTTGTGGCGCCGCGACGCGGATTAGCGTGGCTCGCGGGTTGAGCCGCGCGATTTCCTCAAGCGCCGTCGTCTTGCCAATGCCGGGCATGCCGGTGATGAGGCTGGCGTGTCCCATCATGGCGGCATATTCGAAGCCCTCTTGAACGCCGACAAAGATCGATGTTTTGCTGACGCGCGTTTGTTTCATATCTTCTTCGCCTCCAAGGCTCTTGATTTTTCCATGAATTCGGCGTGCAAGGCGCGCATGGTCTCCGCCTCGCGCTTGCGTTCGGCGTCTTCGCGCTCGCGCTTGGCCTTGGGGCTTTCCTTGACGCCTTTCGCGATGGCGCGCGCGTCGTCCGACGCCGTGACCAGCGCGCCGATCGGCGCGGTCGACGCCTTCGGCAACTCGCGCGCGAGGTCCAACGTTTCGGCGAGCGGGTCGATTGTCGGCGCGGACGCGTCCAGCTCGCGCACGGCGACAAGCCGCAGCTTTTGCGCCTTGGAACTCGCCTTCGCGCCTTCCGTGTCGAGATAGGATCGAGGATTGACCGGTTCGGCGAAACCAAGCGGGCGCCCGCTCAAGTCTTTGATAGGCAACCGGTCCCAATGCTCAAATTTCGGAATGAGCGCGATACAGCGCGCCGGGAGATAGGATTGCAGCCCTTCGCAAGTCCAGGCGCGCCCCGCGTGTTGAATAAAGCCGCGGTTGACCGTGCACGGCTTTTCGACCGAAAACGCCGCGAAAAACGCGTCTTCCTCGACATGGGTTTTATGCCAGCCGGCGGCGATGGCTTGGTTATAGGCTTCGAACGGCGAGCGGCCGGCGAGCGCGGTTCGCTTGCCATGCGGGCGGTTGTGGTAGAGCGCGACAGCGGCGTTGATCGCGGCGAAAAACTGTTCGAACGTTCCCGGAAATGGATCAGGCGCCCGCCCGATGTTCGCGGTCTTCGATTTCATGCGGTTGCCGCCAACCCACCCCGGCAGCTTGGCGAAATGATGTGTTTCCAGAACGCCGAAAATGCCCTCGATTGGCTTGGCGCGCGCATTGTAGGGCTTGGCGCGGACGATCGTTTTGTCGCCCGCGAGACTCGCGAGCTTCATCGCGTCTTCGATAAAGTCCGCCCAATTATATTCGGAGCCGTTGTCGAGATAGAGCGTCGACGGAAGGCCCCAATGCGTCACCATTTCAATAAAGCTGTTGATGACATGGGCGTTTGTAATGCCCTTGCCCTTCGGCAGGACATGGATGCTCAGCCATATGCGATTGGTCGCCACGTCCAGCCAGCAAATCGCCTTGGCGTAACGCTGGAAACCCTCGACTTCCGGCAAGAGGAAATCGAGCGGGTGAACGTCGCCGACAACCACCTCACAGGGAAGCATTCCCACCCGCGAGCGCCGAATGCTTGGCGCGCGATCCTGCCAAGCCTTGCGGTCGCGCTTGAAGACGCCGACTTGGCGAAACACCCCTTCGGCCTTGACGATGTTGTGAGGGATTTCGCAGACGCCCGGCGCCGGCTCAAAGCCCATTTCGCGCGTGATCTTGGCGAGAACGCGCGCGGCCTTGAACCTTATGTTTTCTAGGCTTTCGTGGTTCTTGTGTTGCGCGCGGATATAGTCGCGAAGGCGCGCGGCCGCGGCGTTCAAGTCCAGCTTGCCGCCAAATTCAGCGTCATATCGCGCCGAGACGATAATCCGCTCCGCGCCCTTGTCGCCGCGCTGGCGGCGCGTGAGCCCCGCGAGTCCTTCCGCCTCGTATCTCTTGGCCAAGCGGCGGAGCTTCGCTTGGCTCAACTGGACGAATTGGCCAGTCTTGGGCCAAAGGATGGTCTTTTCCGACGCGGCCTTGACGGCTTTCGTCCGCGCGTCGGTCCGGGCCGGATGCTTGACAATATCCGCGATAAGGTTGTCCAGCGCCGCCCGTTCGAGCGCAGTGAAAGAACCTTTCGAAGGGCTTGAAGAGGCCGTTGAAGAGGCTTTCAAACGCTCTTGAAGGTCGGCCGGAAGGCTATCGGCGCGGACCTGATATTGAACGCCCGCGCGTCCGCCGCGGCCCGGAACTTCCCTTACGTTTATGAGCTTTCCACGGTAGGGCTTGCCGTTCTTCGCGGCGCGCAAAGCCTTGCGAGCGGCGCGGGCTGTTATCCCGTAAATCTCCGCAAAATCTTCCGATCCGATCCAACGGCTTTCCATGTCAGGCCGCCTTAACCGCCGTCGCCGCCTTTATGATTTTTGCCCGCAGTTCGCGCGCGCGCGGGCCATCCCTGCGCCCGGTTAGCGCCGCCGCGGCCCATTGCCGCGAGATTTTGTTTTCGAGGCACCATTTCGCAAATGAACTGCCTTGCTCTACAAAGGCGGCGCGAACTCGAATGAGAAGTTCGGGAGAAGGCGTGTTGAATTGCATGGGATTGCATCCGATTGGCGTCGGATTGCAATCTAGATTGCATAGCGAAGCCAAGTCAAGCCCCATGCTTAAAAACAGCGCAGCTATCTTTATTGATCGAGTAAAGGAGGCTCTTGGAACGCCGAAGGATGAAGATTTAGCGTTACGCATCGGGGTTGGCAAAAGCACCATTGCGAGTTGGCGGCGACGCAATGAAATTCCATACAAAAAGCGAGAGCATATTGAGGCGCTCAGCAATATTAAATTCGAGCCTAGCCTAGATGGTGACTTAGAATATCACCGTGTTGTAGGAATACTTACGCGCATATCGTTTTTGCGAGCCGCGTCCGTTGTATTCAACATGGCGTCACCACATGAATTAAATGGTCTCGTGCACGGCATTATCCAAAACGAGATTGATATATACGACATGATTACCGCGAGAATTGCGAAAGCGGTTAACGGCGACCTCAGTGACAATAAGCTTATAACATTGACACAACACGCTTACGAAGGAACCTTTATGACTCCCGCTGAGTTCACGGACATCATCACATTCGAGGATTAGGTTCCTCAAAAGGTTCCTCAATCGGCGCTTTTGCGTCGCGCGGTTCCTCAATCGAAACGCTCCATCGTCCCGGAAATTATGGATTTTTCGTCCGCGCCGGTTTCGCGGCTAAGTTCCTCAATCTGATTTCTCGTTTGAGGAACCTTCATATCATGATAAAACAAGCACTTAAATGCGGCTGAACGGTCAAATAATTCTGTCCGCGATTTGCAAATAATTCTGTCCGCTACACTACAGACCTCAACGAACTTAAACTGCATATTGCGGAACGCAGCAAGAACGATTATGCTCCTGTTCATGATTTGTTTATGAGCCAAGGCGACTATCTCGCCTATGCGCAGTGGGCTTCACCGGCGGCGGCTCTCGGGGGATTTTGGCTATGCTGACGAAAAAACAAAGTGATCTTTTGCGTTTCATTCACGAACGGCTGAAGGAGACCGGCGTTCCCCCATCGTTCGACGAAATGAAGGAGGCGCTTGATCTGCGCTCCAAATCCGGAATTCATCGATTGATTCTCGCGCTCGAGGAGCGCGGCTTCATTCGACGGCTACCCAATCGCGCCCGCGCGTTGGAAGTGCTGCGCCTGCCGGAGTCGTCCACCCCCACCGGCGGCGGCAATCGCGCCCGTAAATTCTCGCCAAGCGTCATTGAAGGCAATTTGGGCCGCGTGCGACCGCTGCATGAGCGCCAGGAGGAGGCGGACGAACAGCAGGTCGCGATCCCCGTGATGGGCCGTATCGCCGCGGGCACGCCCATTTCCGCGATCCAGTCGCGCAGCCACACCATCAGCCTGCCGCCCGACCTGCTATCGAGCGGCGAGCATTTCGCGCTTGAAGTGCGCGGTGATTCGATGATCGAAGCGGGCATTCTCGACGGCGACACGGTCGTGATCAAAAAGCAGGATCAGGCGGATACTGGCGATATCGTCGTCGCTCTGATCGACGACGAAGAGGCGACACTGAAGCGCCTTCGCAAGCGTGGCGCCTCCATCGCGCTGGAGGCGGCCAACCCCGCCTACGAAACCCGGATTTTCGGACCGGACCGCGTCCGCATCCAGGGCAAGCTGATCAGTTTGCTTCGAAAATACTAGTAATGCGCGGCCTATTCCGATCAAGGCTCGCCGTCGACCGCTGGCTCCGGGGCGTCGCCCGCTCGCTCCCGCTGTTCGCCGGGCGCGGAAGCCGTTCGCGGGCGGGGCGGTCGCGACCAGGGACGATTCTCGCCACGCGACCGCGCCGTCGTCCACTCGACGCCTTCCGCCAAAAAGCGCAGTGTCACGGCGCCGGTCTCCTCAAGCTTTCGCCGATCAATGACGATCGGCGCGCCGCAGCCCCGCGGCGCGACGAGCGGCGTCACGATGATCGCGGCGCGCGAGCAGTCCTCGATCAGCGCCGCGCGCTTCTCGACCAAAGCCACCATGCGTCCGTCGGCGGCGCGCGCGACGCAACCGAGATCGTCGCAAGCTACGCCTCCGACCGCGTCGCGAGGGAGCCGCGCGTCCGCGTCGGAACGCAGCCACTGCTCCGCCGCGAAAGAGTCGGGCTTACGTCCCACCAACGCGAGACCGCCGCCGGCCCGCCGCACTGCGGCCGCCTCGCCGTCAGGAGCCACGGCGAGGTCAAAATCCGTGTGCGTCGAGACGCCAATCAGTCCGATCAACAGAAACGGAATTGCCGACGCCCGCAACAGCCAGCCGCGCCAAAGCACAATCGACAGCAACCCAAGGGCGAGGAAAAAAATTGTCCAGGGAGCGAAGGTTTTCACTGGAATACCGGCGCCTGGCGCGCTGGCGATCCACTTGGCGATCTGAGTAATGAACTCAATGCCGACCCCAAGATATCGCCACACGAGACCGTCAAGGCCGAGCGGATACAACACGGTTCCCAGGAGCGCGCAGGGCACCGCGAAAAACTCGATTATCGCCAGGGTCAAGGGATTGCCGATGAGCACGTAGGGGCTAAGCTCATGGAAATCATTGGCCATGAAGGCGGCGGTGGCGGAGGTCGCGCAGATCGTGCTGATGAAGGCGGTGGCCGGTCCCGTCGGCAAGGCATGCGCGAGGCGCGCATAAACGCGCATCGACGACGCATTGGCGGGCAAAATTTCATGCGCGGCGCGCATTTTCATTCCGCCGATATCCCGGGCTTCGAAGACGGCGATCAGCGCCGCGACGGCGGCGAACGAAAGTTGAAAACTCGCTCCCAGCAAAGCTTCCGGTTCGAACGCCAAAACGAAGAACGCCGCCCAGGCGAGGTTTCGCATCGACATGGCCGGCCGGTCGAACAAAACGGCGATCAACATCACCGCCGTCATCACCAACGCCCGCTCCGTGCCGACGCGCGACCCCGTCCCGATGTCGTAAAAAATCGCGCCGAGTATCGCCAGCGCCGCCGCCCATTTCTTGATCGGATATTTGAGCGCGAGCGTTCGCGACAGCGCGAACATCCGGCGCAGGCCGACAAAGAAAATCCCGGCGACCAAACTCATCTGCACGCCGGAGATGGTGACGACGTGGAAAATCCCGGCGCGGCGGATCAAGTCCTTGGCTTCGTTGGATAAATAGTCGCGCTTGCCGGTCACCATGGCGGCGGCGATGGCGCCGGTGTCGCCTTGCAGCACGTCGTACACGCGGGCCGCCAGCGCGTTGCGGGCCCGGTCGACGGCGGCGTAGAAGCGCAGCGACAAGGGCGCGGCATCGGGCGGCGGCATGACCTCGACCCGTCCGAGCGTGCTGCCGACCGCGCCAAGCCCCAAAAAATAGGCGTCGCGGGCGAAGTTGTAGCCGCCGGGAATGGAAGCGTGAGCGGGCGGCAGCAGGCGGGCCTTCAGCGCGATGAAATCGCCGGCCTTGAAATTGGGTTCGCCGCGGATCGTCAGGCGGGCGCGGGCCGGCGCGGCCTCGCCGGGAAATCCCTCGGCGCTGGCTATTCGCAAAACGAATCGCGCCCCGGCGCGGCGCAAATCCACTTCCTCCACGAAGCCGGTTAGGAAGCCGACGCCGACGCGGGGAGAATCGGCGCGTCGACCCGCGCGGCGCGCCAGCAGGCGGAAAAGAAGCCTCCGGAAACGCAGGCGAGAAGCAGCAAGGGTATGAAGAATCGAATGTTTTCGCGCAGGCGCCAGGCGCCGAGGGCGAAAACGGCGAACAACGCCAGCGCGAAGGGCAGCGAGGGCTCGTGATCGGCGAGGAAATAGAGCAGCGCTCCCGCGCCGGTCGCCACCGGCGTCCACAAAAAAGGCCGGCGCAGCGCGATTTCCCGCTCGACCGCCGCCTCGACCAGCGCGCGCAACCGCAGCGCCAACGCCCCGGGAGCCCAAAGGCGGCCCCGCCCGGCGTCGTCGCCAACCACTGTGCGCGCAATGTCTTGCAAGAACCCCTCGAAACCGAGTCGCCGCGAGGCATGGATCTTAGCCCGCGCGCGTGGGCCTGTCACCGCCGCCGGCTTCTCGGCGATCGATTGGTTTCAAGTCGTTGCGCCGAGACGGGGCGTTCGTCCCACCCCGACCAAGCCAAAATCGGCCGTCAGTCGCGCATCGGACTTTTGCGCCAGAAATACATTTATTTTTCATCTACTTGGGTTTGGAACGAAATTCTTGAGATTTGCGTGACTGCTCCGGCGCATTTCACGCTTGACTCATTTACATAGGACTCCTATCATTATGCCATGACCACTTCGCCATCACCGACCCAACAACTAACGCGACAACTCCGTGACGGTCTCGATCGAATCTGCGTCGTCATGCGAGCCGATCAATGGGCGATCGCGGGGACGGCAGGGCTCAATCCAACACAGGCGCATGTGCTCACCTTTATCGCTGGCCGTGGAGAAAAAGGAGCGCGGGTCGGAAAAATCGCCAACCAGCTTGGCGTAACACAGCCCACCGCGACGGATTCAATCGCCGCTTTGCTTCGCAAAGCGCTGTTGACGAAGGCCCCCGATCCCGAGGACACGCGCGCCGTGACCGTCCGCGTCACGCGGGCCGGTCGCGATATCGTGCGCGGAATCGGACTCGTCATCACGGCGACCGAGCGCGCCCTCGAAATGCTGACGATCCGCGAGCAAACGGAGATGTTGGGGCTCGTCATCAAGACAATTCGGGCCTTGCAAATAACGGGCGCGATCGCGCCGCAACGCATGTGCGTCACATGTCGATATTTCCGTCCCAACGCTCACGAGGACAAGCGCGCGCCACACCATTGCGCCTATGTTGACGCGGCCTTCGGAGCCGAGGGGTTGCGGATCGACTGCGACGAGCATGAAGCGCTGCCGGAAGCGGATCAGGATGTCGTTTGGAGCAACTACTTGAAGGAGTTTTCCGACCTCACGGAAGACGCGCGAGATGCGACGCCATGAGCCTTGCGTGTCGCTAGCTCAACGCGCCTTCGAGCGCGTCGAGGCGAAAGGCGGTTTGTCCAAGCAAGCCGCCGCTCGCTAAAGAAAGCGAGCAAGAAAAGGAGTGAAAACGTCATGACAAGCAAAGCGGTTTTCTATCACGCCGGGTGCCCAATCTGCGTCGACGCCGAACGTCGGTTCGCCGAAAAGCTCGATCCAAAACAGTATGAGGTCGAGATCGTCCACCTCGGTCAGGCAAAAAGCAGGATCGCCGAGGCCGAAGCCGCCGGAGTAAAATCCGTTCCAGCCTTCGTCATCGATGGTCACCCGTATCACATAAATTTCGGGGCTGATCTCGCCGCCCTGAAATAATCCGAACCTTGTCCCCTCCAGAAGAAAAGCCATTGCTCCCGGCTCCTCCGGACCGCCTCGCCGAGCAAGCTCGCGCGAGGCGCTTTTTCCAATCTCGGTCCGAAAAGGCGACTTCGGTTCTGAAAGATGCGACGGCAAACAAACCAATCAGAAGGATAAAACCATGTCTCTGTCATCCTCGATCTCCGTCTCCACTCTCTGAAGATACCCGGTCAAGTCCATGATGGGCGAGGAACTGAATGCCTCCGTCATTACCGAATCGGGCGTTCTTGGCGACCGCTCGTTCGCGTTGATCGACAAGGAAACAGGCAAGGTCGTCAGTGCGAAGAACCCAAAAAAATGGCCGGACTTCTTTGCTTATCGAGCCGCCTACGCATCTCCCCTCCGAACCGCTTCGCTGCCTCCGGTTTGGATCACCCTGCCTTCGGGACGGATCATTCGCAGTGACGAGCCCGATGTGGATGCGGGACTATCCTCGGCGTTATCGCGCCCCGTCAGCCTAAGCCGCTCCGCCCCTCGGGCTCCAAGCCTCGAACAATACTGGCCGGAACACGAGGGAGAAGCCAACGAGGTGAGCCAGGAAGCCGTCGCGGGGGATGCGCCCGTCGGGACGTTTTTCGACTATGCCACCCTGCACATTCTGACCACCGGGACGATCGATCGACTGCGTTCGCTCTACCCTCAAGGCCGATTCGAGGTCAGGCGCTTTCGGCCAAATATCGTGATCGACACCGCTGGGCGGGAGGGATTCGTCGAAAACGATTGGGTTGGGAAGATCGTTCGAATCGGCGAAGAGGTTCAGTTGCAAATCACCGACCCTTGTCCTCGTTGCGTGATGCCCACCCTGGCGCAAGGCGATCTGCCGAAAGACCTCGGCATCCTTCATAAGGGCGTCGTTCACAACAAGGTGCATGTTCCTTTCGCGGGCAAGCCGCTTCCCTCGATAGGCGTTTACGCCAAAGTGATTTCGACGGGGACGGTTCGCCGTGGCAACTCTGTAGCGATAGCGCCTTGAGGATTTCCAGCCAGGCGCGCTCGGCTCGCCAACACACCGCGATGGCCCTTGGGCGCTTGAGTCCGGGGTTGTCGCGAACCCGCGCCGCCTGAATTGATCCAGGACCTCAAGCCATAATCGTTCGCGGCCTCCTTTTCACCTTTCCGGAAAGCGACAAAAATAGCGTTTTCGCCTCATTTCGCGGATAATTCCGCGTGTTGCATAATTCTTGATTTTCGCACCACAACCATGCGCCGTGAACCACGAGATCCTTGCTCCCCATTCCCATGCCATCGGCCGATGTTTCGCGCGGCCGTAATTTCACGGCGACCCGCCAACAAGCCTTCACCCTCCCGCCAAAACGCGCCGGCCTCGCGAACGCGAAGCCCGCCGCGCTCGTCCTCGCGCCGCGGTTTCGCGGCGCAAGGCCCCCACAAGAATAGTCCGCTATCGCCCATTGGGGATTTGCGAGGCGCCCGCAAATCCGAATCGCATTCGCTCGGCAACCTCGGGGATCGCCAAATGGCCGTTAATTCCGTTAGCTCCAATAATTCCGCGATGGAATTGCTCCAGCAACAGCGCCGCGGCGCGCTTAAACTGATGGAGAACAATATTCAGACCGGCAACATCGCCGGCGCGCAACAGCAACTCGCCATTTATCAGCAAGACACGCAAAATCTGGGCTCGAGTTCCAGCAGCGCGTTGACCGCGTCGAGCGGCTCCACGCAAAATCCGTTGGCCAGCGATCTGACCTCGATGATGAACTCCGTCCAGGCCGGCAGTCTCACCGGCGCGCAATCGGCGCTGCAGCAATACACTTCCGATAAACAAGCGCTTTATTCGTCGTCGTCCAGCGCCGCCACGTCGCGAAACGCCTTCGTTCAGGATTTGACCAATCTTTTGAACTCGGTCGCCTCGGGCAATTCGACGGGGATGGAGAGCGCCGCGACGGCGTTCCAGACCGACCTGCAAAACATGCTGGGCACGGCGAGCGCGGCGACCACGCCAAGCGCCACGAGCGCGACGACGAGCGCCGCGACCGCGACGACCACGGCCGGGGCCGCGTCCACGACTTCGTCCTCGACAAATCCGCCCGCGCAAATCGTCGGCGACCTCGAATCCCTGATCGCCGCGGCGCAATCGGGCAACGCGACCAACGCGCAAGCCGCGGCGCAAACCCTGGTCGGCGACGCGCAATCGGCCCTGGGCGGCGCCGATGGGCAATCGGCGGTCGGCGGAGCCGAAGGGCGTCACCACCACCATCATCATGGCGGCTCGCGAACCAGCGCGAGCGCAACGACGAGCGACGCCTCGTCCAGCGCAGCGAGTTCCACCTCCAGCGCGGCGAGTTCGTCCTCGGCGGCGACGGTCAATTCGACGGCGACCGCTTCGACTTCCTCGACAAACACGACGGATTCGGGAACGACGACGACGGGCTAAGCCGGGCGGGCTTCGCGGCGGGCGGCCTTTTGGTGGCCCCTTCCGCCCGAGCTAGCGCGGCCTCCTTCACGCGCCGCCGCACATGTGTTGCGAGTCCGGCAATATCCAGGATTGCTTGGTTTTCACATTCGTCGCGGAGTATTCCCGCCCCCTATTGTCCCCCGGTGGACAGTTTTTTGGAATGGAGACGAGACAGAGCAGCACTTCGTCGCCGATATGCGAATTGGCGACCGCCTCCACGAAGCTATAAGAGACCAGATAAGCCTTGTTGGCGAAAGTCACGGCCGTGCCGTTGCTGTCGAGCTCGCTGGCCGGTCGCTTCAGCTCATCTCCAAAACGCGTGGAGATGTAGGCGATTTTCGTGAAGGTGCAATGGCCGATGGCCTTGGGCAAATCCGGGCCGACCCGCCCCGGATTCTCCTTCGCGAACTGCAGCCGATAGGCGCCCACCCAAGGCGGAACGGGCACGCTCGACCCCATGTCCTGGAAGGACGATATCGCATCCGCCTGCTGATCGAGAATGCACAGCCGGTCCGAACCGCAGGCGCGCCGGTTGGCCAACGTCTCCTTGGCGATTCCCTTGGCCTCCCCTTTGCTTTCCTTCTTCACCTGGCCAAACGCGATGGTCATGGCTTGATCCATCTCGGAAAGGCGGCTGTCCTCGCAGATCGCGCGCTCGTCGGCGGCGGACGCCTTGGCGCAATCGAAGCTGGGCGCGCCGGGCTCGGCGCGGGCGGTGAGCGAAATGGCGAGACCGACGATCGAAACGGCGAGCATCCAGCGGCGCGCATGAGTCATTTTGGCCCCCTTGATCCGGGGGCGAAGTTCGCATGTGACGCCGCGCGAGGCAATCGCCGCGCTGTTGCAAGACAATGGCATTTCAAGGATAGAGTCTGGCCGTTGATCGGCGGGACGCCGGCGGCGCGCGAGGAAGACCCCGATGGCTGACGACGCGCAGGACGAGATCTTGAGCTTTCTTGCCGCGCTCGATGGCGGCGGCGAGATCGTTTCGACCCACATTTCGCGCATCGTTCTGGGAAAAACCCGCGCGTTCAAACTCAAGCGCGCCGTCGCCCTGCCCTATCTCGATTTTTCATCGCCGGACAAACGTCTCGCCATGTGCGAGCGCGAGGTCGCGCTCAACAGGCGCACGGCGCCGGCGCTTTACCTCGGCGCGCGCCGCGTCACGCGCGCGGCGGACGGCGGGCTGGCGCTGGACGGCGCGGGAACGCTCGTCGACGCCATCGTGGAAATGCGCCGCTTCGACGCGGACGCGCTGCTCGACCGTCTGGCGGCGCGGGGCGGCCTCGCGCCGTCGATCGTCGAGGCGCTGGCGCGAACAATCGCGCGCTTTCACGACAACGCCCAGGTGGTCCGCGACATCGGCGGCAGCGAGGCGATGCGACGAGTTCGAGACGCTGTGCGAGGCGAGTCTGCGCGACGCGCCGCCGGCGTCGGCGGATGAAATCGATGCGCATAACGCCATGCTGCGCGCGCTGCTGACGCGGAACGCCGCGCTGCTCGACGCCCGACACGCGCGGGGCAAGACGCGCCATTGCCATGGCGATCTGACGCTGAGCAACATCTGCATGTTGGACGGGGAGCCCACTCCCTTCGATTGCCTTGAGTTTTCCGACGAACTCGCCTCGGTGGACGTGCTCTACGATCTCGCCTTTCTGCTGATGGACCTTTGCCGGGCGGACGAGGCCGGGCTCGCCAACATCGCGCTCAACCGCTATTTCGATTGGCGCGACGAGAGCGACGGACTGCCGCTGACGCCGTTATTCATGGCGCTGCGCGCGACGATCCGCGCGCATGTCGCGGCGTCGCGGCGCGACAAGATCGAGGCGCGCCGCTATTTCGATCTCGCGCGCGGCCTGGCGCGAGACGGCGCGTCTTGCGTCGTGGCGATCGGCGGCTACAGCGGCTCGGGAAAATCCAGCGTCGCGGCGGCGGTGGCGCCGAAACTCGGCCCCGCCCCCGGCGCCCGCGCGCTGAACAGCGACCGTATCCGCAAAAGGCTGCACGGCGCCGAACCGACGCGGCGCCTGCCGAGCGAAGCCTATGCGAGCGAAGTCTCGGCGCGCGTCTACCACGAAATGATCGAGGCGGCGGGGCGCGTCGCGTTGGCCGGCTGGCCCGTTTCGGTCGACGCGGTGTTCGACAGGGCGGAAAGCCGCGCCGAGATCGAGCGGGTGGCGCGGGAGGCGGGCGCGCCGTTTTTCGGTTTCTGGCTCGACGCCGCGTTGGAGACGCGGCTGGCGCGCGTCGAGGCGCGGCGCGACGACCCCTCGGACGCGACGCGCGAGGTGCTGCTGGCGCAAATGCGGGCCGAACCGGGCGAGATCGGCTGGCGGCGCATCGACGCGGCCCGCGGTCTGGAGGCGATCGTGGCGGAGATCGCGACGATCGTCACAGGGGCTTGCTGAGAAAGATTCGCGCCGCGCCCACCGGAAAATTCTCGATCCGGCCATGGCGAACGAAACCGCACCGCTCGTAAAAGACGGCGGCGCTCTCTTCGAAAGTGTCGAGATAGACTCCGACGCAGCCGCGCTCCCGCGCCGCTTGCTCCGCCCGCGCCAGCAGGCGACGGCCAAGCCCCCGGCCGCGCCGCTCGGGATCGACGTAAAAATGCCGAACGTACAACCAGCGCCAATGCGAAACGCCATTGAGCCCGGCGATGCTCGCGCCACTCGCGTCGCGCGCGACAATCGACAGCGGCCGCTCGGCGCGCTCGCCAAACCGCGCGGCGATCTCAAGGCCCAGCTTTGCGGCGAGATCCGGCGCCTCGTTCGCGCCGAGATCGAATGTAACCATATTTGTCGCGCGCCCCCGCGCATCGTCGTCGCCCATGGTAGTTGTCTCGCATGAAAACCAAATTTTCCCGAACGGCTCCAGCCATCGCCGCAATGCTGGCGACCTGCGCGGGCCCCGCGCGCGCCCTGGACGCGCCTTGCGACGCGCCGCTCAAAATCGCCGCGCGACCCAGCGACTATCGCCCGATCTTCCAGGCCTGCGTCAACAACTCCGGCGCGCGGAAACTCGCGACCCGGCGCATGGTCTCGGGCGCGGAGGCGCTGCTGCTGACCGTCGATCCCTCGACCCTCTCCACCAGCCTCGAACGGGCGCGCTGCTGGCGTTGCGCGGATACGACGGACGCGGCGCAGGCTTCGACGCGGTTTTCGCAAGCCTTGCAACAGCCGCCATCCGACCCTTCGACGCCCAAGGTATTGGAGAACATCGGCCTTCTGCACGGCAAGGGCGCGGGCGCCTTCGTCACCGGCGATTTGTGCCCAAGCCGCCGCCCGCTCGACCGCGGGTTTCTGGAGGCGCTCTCCAAACAGGGCGCGGCGACGCCCATCGCCCTTTCCGTGTCGGGCCTGTGGATGGCGCGCCACGCCGACGATCTTCAATGGCTAAAGCAAAAAGATTCGAGCCACGAGCTTAGCATCACCTGGGTCAATCACTCCTACCATCATCCTTACGCAAGGAATCGGCCCGACGCGCAGACCTATTTGCTGACGCCCGGCGTCGACATGGACGCCGAGATTTTCGAGACGGAAAAGCTGATGATCGCCAATGGGCTGACGCCGTCGGCGTTCTTCCGCTTTCCCGGGCTGGTTTCCGACGCCGGGCTGATGGAAAAGCTGCGCGAGCGCCATCTGGTCGCGCTCGGCGCCGACAGCTGGCTGGCCCTTGGTCCCCGCCCCCGTTCCGGTTCGATCGTGCTGGTGCACCCCAACGGCAATGAGGCGATCGGACTGAAGCTGTTTTCGCGGCTGCTGGAGCAGGGAAAAATGCCCTTGCCGTTTCGCCCGATTAACGAGGCCCCTTAGCTTTCCGGCTTGCGTGATCGACGCACGAAAGCATGCGCGGCGCGAAAGGCGGGCGCCGCGGCGCTTCGGTTGTCGCGCGCCGTCGTGGGCGAGGAAACCCTTGAAAATCAAAACCATCTCTCCATTGGCGTCTTGTAAAGCAAGTTTCTTTGTACATTCACAAGCTTCCCTGATTACATTCCAAATTCCTAATTTGGACGCGTGCCGCCGTCGCGACATGACGGCGGAAAAACGCGAGAAACGCTTTAGTATGCGCGTGCGTGGAGTGGGCAATTGAAGCGAGAAATGGATCTCATCCGGGAGTTGCTGGTCAAACTTGAGGAAGTTCCCATACCCTGGGGAACGGGCGCGTTCATCAAGCTCGGTCCGGGCGGGATCGAGATTCCCGGCTATACGACCGACCAGATTAATTTCCACTTCGCGCTGCTTCGCAGCGCGGGATTTATCGACTTCGCCACGATTGAACCCAGCACGGTGACGTCCATTCGATTTCGCGGGCTCACCTGGGCGGGCCACGATTTTCTCGACGGACTGCGCAACTCCGAGTTTTGGGAAGGATCGAAAATGGGCTCCGAGACCGGCCGCGATCCGCAGGGGCGATCGGGCCATCACCCATCTCAAATACGCAAGCTCGTGCGAAGCTTGGCGTAGGAAAGGCGCGCGCTCGTTCATGGCGAACGCGTCCTGCCCCCGCCCGCGAGCCAACGCGCCGCGATTTTCAGTTCACTCCCCGAAATACCTGCCCTCAAGTGAGCGCCACTCGGGGCTGGAGGTAATTCTCATCAGGGCGCGATCGACCCGCTTTTTCAACAAGCCGTGCTCGGGCAAGGCGATCGCCATATAGGCGGGAGCAAGCAACTCCTTGGGCACGCGCAAGGTTTTGGCGAAGCGCGCGTTCACCAGGTAACGCAAACCGCCCACGCTGTTCACCACGGCGTCGGTCTTGCCGTCGGCGAGGGAGGCAAGCGCGTCTTGCAAGCTGTCGAATTTCGCGTAGCCGAGACGCAGTCGCTCCAAATATTCCGCTCCGGATGACGAGGCGACGGCCGCCAATTTCTTTCCCGCGAGATCGCTTTCGGCGAAGAGGACGCCGCTTTCGACCCGCTCCGCGGTAAGGCGAGAGACGAGGCTCGCGGACAACAGCGAAACCAGCGCCACGCTTGTCAGCATCCAGACAATCGCCAGGAATTGACCGACCGGGGTTTTGGGCGTCTTGTCGCCATAGCCCACCGTGGTCATCGTGACCACGGCCCAGTAGATGCCGTCTCGCAGCGAGACGACCGAAGAGTCGGAAGCCTCGGCCGCGCGGCTCGGTCGTTCGATGAACCACATCGCGATCCCGATCAGCAGCAACAGCGCCAGCATTGTGAGGATGAGCGAACTCAACTCGATGGCGACCAGCCCATAGGCGAAAATCGCTGGGATCGGCCCGACCGATCGCGGCACGGCGACGGCGACGCCCGAGCGATGCGCCGGATAGGAAAAATCGACGCGCGCCGCCCGTTCGGGCGTAATGGTGATGGCGCCGATGGCCGCGTCGAAGCGCCCGCGCTCCAGACCCGCGATGACATCGTCCATGCGCGAAACCGACGTCAGTCGATATTGGCTCCCCAACTCCTCCGCGACCCGGCGCCAAAGCTCCACGCTGACGCCGGAAAAAGCGCCGTCGGGACCGGCGCTGGCGTAGGGCGGCATTTCATACACCGCAACTCGCAAGGCTTCGGAATCCTTGCGCTCCGCGCCCAGGGCGCCGTCGAGTCCAATGGCGAGGCTTAGGCAGGCCCCAGTGAGAAAGAGGATGAGGCGTGGCGATATCATGAACCGGGAGCCCAGGAGTTGCGGTCGGACGATCCTCCAGGCTGCCATCCCAACAAGAAGCATTCGTGTCGATGGACTCGCATGGCGGGCACGCGCGCCTCTCATGGCTCGCTCTTGACCCGAGACAAATAATGCATGGTGAAGCCGTCGCCGTCGAAAAAAACCGGAATTTAACGAGTTTTCCGACTAATGAATTAGCGCTTTGTGTTTATTTCGCCGCATATAGATGTCTTCATGCACTGGCTTGCCATCGCCCTCGCGCTAGAACACCTGTTCACGACAAACGTCGGGAGAATCGAATGTCTTATCTGGAGGGAGTTGTCTATGATCCCCCTTCGAGCGAATATCCGCCGCTGATCGTTATTTTCCGCGCCGACGGCGAGATCTTAACGGCACGAGCGGCGGCTTCGGTGGAGGAAGCGGAATTTTTCCTTGCACGGGTCATGGAAGAGGTGCAGTCTAAATTAGACAACAATATGCCAAAAGACGACTGACGGATCGCTGGAGCGAGCGGCGCGAGGCTACGAGCTCGCGTGATGTTCGGGCTAGGCGTCTACGCCGGCGCGACGTCGGGAGCGCTTCCAATTTTCCCCACAATTTTCCTTTCATTGACAAGGATTGAGGCGGCTCTTATCTCTCCGCGGGGAAATTTGCGTCGAAATCCGTGGGCTCCCGCGGGGGATAGAGGCTGGTCGTCGCCTCCACGGCGCTTGAAGAAGCGCCAGTTCTCAAAAGTTTCGGCGAAGCGGCGCGCCGCTCTTTGAGCGGTTCGCGACGATCCAGTCAGAAAGGTCCACGAATGCTCGGCGCCCTCGCCAGGAAGATTTTCGGCTCAGCCAACGAACGCCGCCTGAAAACCTATCAGCCGAAAGTCAAGGCGATCAATGCGCTGGAGCCGCAAGTCGCCGCGCTTTCGGACGACGAACTGCGCGCCCGCACGCAGGAGTTTCGCGAGCAGCTCGCCGCCGGCAAGACCCTGGACGATTTACTCGTTCCCGCTTTCGCGACGGTGCGCGAAGCCGCCAAGCGAACGCTCGGCCAACGCCATTTCGACGTGCAGCTCATCGGCGGCATGGTGCTGCATGAGGGCGCGATAGCGGAAATGCGGACCGGCGAGGGCAAGACGCTCGTCGCGACGCTCGCGGTCTATCTCAACGCCCTCGCGGGCGGAGGGGTGCATGTCGTGACCGTCAACGACTATCTCGCGAAGCGCGACGCGGAGTGGATGGGGCAGATATACAAATTCCTCGGCATGACCGTTGGCGTCATCGTTCACGACATTTCGGACGAGGACCGCTCGGCCGCCTACGCCAGCGACATCACCTACGGCACCAACAACGAGTTCGGTTTCGACTATTTGCGCGATAATATGAAATACGAACTGCCGCACATGTCGCAGCGCGGACATTCCTTCGCCATCGTCGACGAAGTGGACTCGATCCTGATCGACGAGGCGCGCACGCCGCTCATTATTTCAGGCCCTATCGACGACAAGTCCGATCTTTATAACACCATCGACAAAATGATGCCGTCGCTGACGCCGGAGGATTACGATCTCGACGAAAAACAGCGGTCGA
Organism: uncultured Alphaproteobacteria bacterium; assembly: GCA_963699455.1. Classification (GTDB taxonomy): domain Bacteria; phylum Pseudomonadota; class Alphaproteobacteria; order Rhizobiales; family Beijerinckiaceae; genus Methylocystis. Next base: position 927,843 of record CAVOTY010000006.1, read on the forward strand.
TCAGCCTGACCGACGCCGGCAACGAGCATGTGGAAGAACTGTTGAGCGCGGCAGGCGTGCTGACCGAGGGCGCGCTCTACGAGGCGCAAAACGTCACCATCGTCCACCATGTCAACCAGGCCTTGCGCGCTCATAAGCTGTTCCACCGCGACAAGGATTATATCGTGCGAAAGGGCGAGATCGTCATCATCGACGAGTTCACCGGACGCATGATGCCCGGGCGCCGCTACTCGGAAGGGTTGCATCAAGCGCTGGAAGCCAAGGAGCACGTGCAGGTTCAGCCGGAAAACGTGACGCTGGCCTCGATCACCTTCCAAAACTACTTTCGCCTTTATGGCAAGCTCGCGGGCATGACCGGCACCGCGGCGACCGAGGCGCTCGAATTCGCTGAAATCTACAAGCTGGATGTCGTTGAAATCCCGACGCACCGCCCGGTTCAGCGCATCGACGAGGACGATGAAGTCTACCGCACCGCCGGCGAGAAACTAAAGGCGATCGCCGAGGAAATCGAGGCCGCGAGCGCCAGTCTGCAACCCCTGCTCGTCGGCACGACCTCGATCGAGAAATCGGAACAACTGGCGCAATATTTGACAAAGCTCGGGTACACCCAAATCGATTTCGCCGACCCAAAGGCGCTGCCCAAGCTTTATCTCGCGGCTCGCGCCGGAAAGCCGTCGAAGCTTTTCGCGGTGCTCAACGCCCGTTTCCACGAGCTCGAAGCCTATATCGTCGCGGAAGCCGGCGTGCCCGGCGCGATCACGGTCGCGACCAACATGGCGGGCCGCGGCACCGACATTCAGCTTGGCGGCAACGTCGAGATGCGCGTCGCGCAGGAATGCGCGGGGCTGGAGGGCGACGCGCTCGCGGCGAAGGAATCCGAAATCAGGGCCGAGGTCGCGCGGTTCAAGGAGCAGGCGATCGCCGCTGGCGGCCTTTACATCATCGGCACGGAACGCCACGAAAGCCGTCGCATCGACAATCAGTTGCGCGGGCGCTCGGGCCGCCAGGGCGATCCCGGCCGCTCCAAGTTCTATTTGTCGCTGCAAGACGATTTGATGCGCATCTTCGGCTCCGAGCGCATGGATTCGATGTTGGTGAAGCTTGGACTGCAGGAGGGCGAGGCGATCGTCCACCCCTGGATCAACAAGGCGCTGGAGAAGGCGCAGCAGAAGGTCGAGGCGCGCAACTTCGACATGCGTAAGAACGTGCTGAAGTTCGACAATGTGATGAACGACCAGCGCAAGGTGATTTTCGAGCGCCGCCGCGAAATCATGTCGGAGGAAAGCGTCGAGGACCATATCGACGACATGCGCGAGGAAGTCGTCGCCGCGATGGTGGCGCGCCATATTCCCCACGATGCCTACGCCGAGGCCTGGGACGTGCCCGGGCTAGTGGAAGAGACGAGGGCGAAGCTCAATATCGATCCGCCGATCGCCGCCTGGGCCGGCGAGGAAGGCATCGCCGACGAGGAAATCCAGGAGCGTCTGCTTTCCGCCGCCAACGAAGCGTACGCCGCCAAGGTAGAGAAAAACACGCCAACGCTGATGCGCATGATCGAAAAGCAGATCGTGCTGCAATCGCTCGATTATTTATGGCGCGACCATCTCATCGCGATGGACCATCTGCGGCAGGTCGTCGGCTGGCGCGGCATGGCGCAACGCGATCCGTTGAACGAATACAAATCCGAGGCCTACGATCTATTCAAGACATTGATGGAGCATTGGGACGAGCGCGTGACGCAGCAGTTGATGTGGGTCGATGTCTCCTTCGAGGCGCCGCCCTCCGCGCCGCTGGAGTTGCCGCCATTGCAAATGTCCCATCCCGCGCCGGAGGCGCTTGGCGGCGGCATGGGCGATCATGCGATTCTCGCCGATCTCAACGACAAACTCGCCGCGGTCGACTTTTCCATCGCTCCGGCCGAGACGCCGCCCGCCCAGCCGCGCGACCCGCAAAATCCAGCAACCTGGGGCAAGGTCGGCCGCAACGAGTTCCTGCCCCTGCGGTTCAGGCAAAAAATACAAGCATTGCCACGGCGCGCTGGTCTAGCGCGCTCCCCGCTCGTTCCGTCCCCCGCCGAGGGCGAGGGCATCGCCCACAGCTTCGCGGAGATTCGCGTGTCCGACATTGATTTCTCAAAGGTTCTCGTCGCGCAAGGTGGCGGCCCGACCGCCGTCATAAACCAGTCGCTGGTCGGCGCGGTGCTGGAATCGCGCAAGTTTCGCGAGGTCGAGCGCGTCTATGGCGCCTTTCACGGCGTGCGCGGCATCGTCGACGAGAATTTCGCCGATCTCACTCAGGAAACGACCCATAATCTCGAACTTGTCGCCGGCACGCCCTCCTCCGCGCTCGGCTCGACACGCGACAAGCCGGACATCAAATACTGCCAGGAGATTTTCAAGGTCTTGAAGGCGCACAAGATCGGTTGTTTCTTTTATATTGGCGGCAACGACAGTTCCGACACGGTCCGCATCGTTTCGCAGGAGGCCAAGGCGCACGGCTATCCGTTGCGCGCCGTCCATATCCCGAAGACCATCGACAATGATCTAATGGTCAACGACCACACGCCGGGCTTTCCTTCCGCCGCGCGTTTTGTCGCGCAGGCGTTCGCCGGCGCCAATCTCGATAATTGGGCGCTGCCGGGCGTCTATATCGGCGTGGTGATGGGGCGACACGCCGGCTTTCTGACCGCCGCCTCGGCGCTCGGCAAGAAGTTTCCGGACGACGGGCCGCACCTCATTTACATGCCCGAACGCCCCTTCCTCGTCGATCAATTCCTCGCCGGAGTGAAGTCCACGATGGAGCGCCTCGGGCGCTGCGTCGTCGCGGTTTCCGAGGGCGTTTGCGACGAAAACCATACGCCGATCGCCGAGAAGCTGGCCAAGAAGGTCGAGCGCGACGACCATGGCAACGTGCATTTGGGCGGGGGCGCGCTGGCCGACGAACTGACCGATCTCGTCAAGGTCAAGCTTGGCTTCAAGCGTGTGCGAGCCGACACCTTTGGCTATTTACAGCGCAGTTTCGTTGGCTGCGTGTCCGATGTGGACCAGCGCGAGGCGCGAGAGGTCGGCGAGAAGGCGGTGCAATACGCCATCTGGGGCGACCAGGACGGCAGCGTGACGATCCACCGCACCGGGCTTTATTCGGTTGACTATCGCCTGACCGCGCTGGAAGAAATAGCGGCTAAAACCAAGGTGATGCCGGACGAGTTCATCAGCTCTTGCGGCGCCGACGTCACGGACGCCTTCCGCTATTATCTGAGACCGCTGCTGGGCAGCGGATTGCACGACGCCTATCGCCTGCGGCTGGCGCGCGTGCCGAAAATCCTGGGAAAATGAGTTTTGGCGCGTTTTTCCTCGCGGGCGCGGTTCTTGCTTCCTCAGGGCGGGCGCTGTCGCGGTTGCAATCTTGACAGGCGCATATACATTGGGTGGGAGGGTGAGCGCTGTTCGCGTCCGTAAACGACAACGTGAAACTTCCACCTTTTATTAGGTTGGCGCGTGTATCGCTTATGGCTGGTTCGAATCGCCAAGCGGGCCGATTGATCGGGAGAAAAACATGAGCAAGGTCGGCAGCAGCGACTCGAAGAACACTCTATACTGCTCTTTTTGCGGTAAGAGTCAGCATGAAGTGCGCAAGCTGATCGCCGGCCCGACGGTGTTCATTTGCGATGAATGCGTCGAATTGTGCATGGACATCATCCGCGAGGAGAACAAGACCGCGCTGGTAAAGCAACGCGACGGCATTCCCACTCCGCGCGAAATATGCAAGGTGCTGGACGATTACGTGATCGGGCAGGCGCAGGCCAAACGCGTATTGTCGGTGGCCGTGCACAATCATTACAAGCGGCTCAACCACGCCACGAAACACGGCGACGTGGAATTGGCGAAGTCGAACATCCTGCTGATCGGTCCGACCGGGGTCGGCAAGACCATGTTGGCGCAGACGTTGGCGCGCATTCTCGACGTGCCCTTCACCATGGCTGACGCCACCACGCTGACGGAGGCCGGCTATGTCGGCGAGGACGTCGAAAACATCATCCTGAAGCTGTTGCAGGCTTCCGACTACAATGTCGAACGCGCGCAACGAGGCATCGTTTACGTTGACGAGATCGACAAAATCTCGCGCAAATCCGATAATCCCTCGATCACCCGCGACGTTTCCGGCGAGGGCGTGCAGCAGGCGCTGCTCAAGATCATGGAAGGCACCGTCGCCTCCGTGCCGCCGCAGGGAGGGCGCAAGCATCCGCAGCAGGAATTCCTGCAGGTCGACACCACCAACATTCTGTTCATTTGCGGCGGCGCCTTCGCCGGACTTGAAAAGATCATATCCGCCAGAGGTCGCAGCACGTCGATCGGCTTTGGAGCGACGGTGCAAGCACCCGACGAACGCCGCACGGGTGATATTTTCCGTCAGGTGCAACCCGAGGATCTGCTGAAGTTCGGCCTGATTCCGGAATTCGTCGGCCGCCTGCCGGTCATCGCCACGCTCGAGGATCTGGACGAAGAGGCGCTGAAGCGCATTCTCACCGAGCCCAAGAACGCTTTGGTAAAGCAGTATCAGCGGTTGTTCGAGATGGAGAACACAGAATTGACCTTCCAGGACGAAGCGCTGTCCTCGGTGGCGCGCAAGGCGATAGAACGCCGCACCGGCGCTCGCGGCCTGCGCTCGATCATGGAAGGCATTCTGCTTGACACGATGTTCGATTTGCCGGGGCTCGAAGGGGTCGAAAATGTTGTGATTGGTCCCGAGGTTGTCGAAGGCAAGGCAAGACCGCTCTACATCTATGCCGAGCGTAACGAAAAGGCCGGCGCCAGTAGTGCTTAAAGTCGTGACGCGGGGTCTGCGTGGCAATTTGACGCCCGCGTCGAGCGTCCAATACAGTATTTTGGGCTTGTAAACGGCGAGCGTGATCGATTTGGTGAGATGAGGTGAAGGAATCAGGCTCCAGCTATCCCCAAGAGCAGGACGTGTTTCTTTCACAACCGCGGCTAAATGGCCCAGGGAAGGCGAACCGCGCCTTCAATCTCCGGCCGAAGTCTTGAAACATTGTACGCCGCGCCCATTTCTTGTATGAAGTTAAGGCTTCGAAGTCGAGTCGTATGGCGATACTCCGATTTGCTCATGGCGCGGGACAAAAGGCGTTAATGGGCGGTCGGCCCGAGACTTGCTTCGTCGCGGCGTGTCCTCCGTGGTGACGATAACCTTAAGGAAGAACTAATGACGAGCGAAAAGCGCGGCGCCATCGCGCCAGGAACGATCGAGAGTTTCCCGGTCCTGCCCCTGCGCGATATCGTCGTGTTTCCCCACATGATCGTGCCGCTCTTTGTCGCTCGCGACAAGTCGATTCGCGCATTGGAGGAAGTAACCAAGTCCGACCGTCCAATCCTGCTCGCGACGCAGAATAACGCCAGCGACGATGATCCGGCCACCGATGCGATCTATTCGATCGGCACGCTCGCAACCGTTTTGCAGTTGCTGAAACTGCCCGACGGCACCGTGAAAGTCCTGGTGGAGGGACAGAGTCGGGCCAAGGTGCGGCGATACACTCGTTCGGATGATTTTTACGAGGCTGACGCCGAGGCGCTGGTCGACGAAATCGTCTCCCCCGTCGAGGTCGAGGCGTTGGGTCGCTCGGTCATTTCCGAATTCGAAAGTTATGTGAAGCTCAACAAGCGCGTATCATCGGAAATCGTCGGAGCGGTAACCCAGATCGAGGACTTCTCCAAGCTCGCCGACACGGTGGCCTCACATATTTCCGTGAAGATCTCTGATAAACAGGATGTGTTGGAGACCATTAATGTCGCGCGGCGATTGGAAAAATGCCTCTCCTTGATGGAGAGTGAAATCTCCGTTCTGCAAGTCGAGAAGCGCATCCGCACGCGCGTCAAGCGCCAAATGGAGAAGACACAGCGCGAATATTACCTCAACGAGCAGATGAAGGCGATCCAGAAGGAACTCGGCGACGAAGAGGGTAAGGACGATCTCGCCGAGATCGAGGAGCGGATCAAGAACACCAAGCTCTCGAAGGAGGCGCGCGACAAGGCCACCGGCGAATTGAAGAAGCTGCGCCAGATGTCTCCGATGTCGGCCGAAGCCACGGTGGTGCGCAATTACCTCGACTGGATTTTGTCGATCCCTTGGGGAAAGCGCTCCAAGGTCAAAAAGGATCTGGTGCAGGCGCAGGAAGTGCTCGACGCGGATCACTTCGGTCTGGATAAGGTCAAGGAGCGTATCCTCGAATATCTGGCGGTGCAGACCCGCGCCAACAGGCTGGCCGGACCGATTCTGTGCCTTGTCGGCCCCCCCGGCGTCGGAAAGACGTCGCTTGGCAAATCCATCGCTAGGGCGACAGGACGCGAATTCGTGCGGATGTCGCTCGGCGGCGTGCGAGACGAAGCGGAAATTCGCGGTCATCGGCGCACATATATCGGATCGATGCCGGGCAAGATTATCCAGTCGATGCGAAAGGCGAAGACCGCCAATCCCCTGTTTCTGCTCGACGAAATCGACAAGATGGGAATGGATTTCCGGGGGGACCCTTCGTCCGCGCTGCTGGAGGTGCTGGATCCCGAGCAGAACGCCTCGTTCAACGACCATTATCTAGAAGTCGACTATGACCTCTCGAATGTGATGTTTGTGACGACGGCAAATACGCTGAACATTCCCGCGCCGCTGATGGACCGCATGGAGATCATACGCATCGCGGGCTACACCGAGGATGAAAAGGCGGAGATCGCACGCAAGCACCTGATCCCCAACGCGGTTAAAAAACATGGATTGTCGGCCAAGGAGTGGCAGATCGAGGAAGGCGCGCTAAAAACGCTTATCCGACGCTATACCCGCGAGGCCGGCGTGCGCAATTTGGAGCGGGAACTATCAAATCTCGCGCGCAAGGCGGTGAAGGAGATCCTGCTCGCCAAGAAGGGCAAGCAGGTTGTCGTCACCGACGCCAATATTTCGGACTATCTTGGAGTTCCCAAATATCGCTATGGCGAGGCGGAATTGGAGGATCAGGTCGGCGTGGTCACGGGACTCGCTTGGACGGAAGTGGGCGGCGAACTGCTGACCATCGAAGGGGTCATGATGCCCGGCAAGGGGCGCATGACCGTTACCGGCAATCTGCGTGACGTGATGAAGGAGTCAATCTCCGCGGCGGCGTCATATGTGCGGTCGAGAGCTGTCGACTTCGGATTGGAGCCGCCACTATTCGATCGCCGCGACATCCATGTGCACGTGCCGGAAGGCGCGACCCCCAAGGACGGCCCCTCGGCTGGCGTTGCGATGGCCACCGCCATCGTCTCCGTGATGACGGGCATTCCCGTGCATCGGCATATCGCGATGACCGGAGAGATCACCTTGCGCGGGCGCGTGCTGCCTATCGGCGGACTTAAGGAGAAGCTCCTTGCCGCGTTGCGCGGCGGCTTGAAGAAGGTGCTGATCCCGGAGGAAAACGCCAAGGATCTCGCGGATATTCCGCAGTCGGTTAAGAACGAATTGGAGATCGTGCCGGTCGCGCGAATGGAGGAAGTTCTGGCGCACGCCCTGTTATCACAGCCGACGCCTATTACTTGGAACGAACCGCCGGCGGCGTTGACGCCACCGACCGCGACCGATGACGAAACGGCCGGGGTGCGCGCTCACTAATCCAGCGCTAGCACTACTTTGAACGAGCCCCGACGCGCCGTCCCAGCGCGGCGGGGCTCGTTTCATTTTTGCGAACTCTGGTGATCGGAGGATCGTCGCGCCAAAAATTTTTAATTCGGATCATCCACCAATTGCACTTCTTTCCAAGATCGCGAGTACGCACCAATGTTCGGCGGCGGCCTGTTTTCCGAAACCGCCGGCCGATAATCCCCCGGTAATCCTGGCATTTTTGCCGTTCATCGCGCCGTAGCCCTTGCATTTGCTGCGATTCGGGCTCAGTTTCCGCGAACACCGGAGGTCGTCGATTCGATTCCACCTTGTTTGTTCCAGCAGGCATGGAGGCCTTATCGGCCCGACAATCGGTGCGAAGAAGAAGGAACAGGCCATGGTCAATAAATTGGAATTGGTCGAGCACATCGCCGCCGCGACCGACACGTCAAAGGCCGCCTCCGCCGCGGCGCTCGACGCGGTGATCGAGGGTATCACCAAGGCGCTAAAAAAAGGCGAGGAAGTGCGTCTGGTGGGATTTGGCACTTTTTCGGTCAAGAAGCGCGCCGCCGGCAAGGGCCGCAACCCCGCGACTGGCGAGGAGATTAAGATCCCCGCATCGAAGAGCGCGCGATTTAAATCTGGCGCGACCCTGAAAGCCGCGCTCAACAAAAAATGAGCGCCGCCATAGGGTGGCGCGTGCGTTGCGGTCACAAGGCCATTCTCCGCCGAGGGCGCTAGCTCTCGGCGGAGAATTCGTTCATGTTGGGCTTGCATCGGGGCTAAGCGATCTCGTAAGCCTGTTGGCGCGTCCCACGGAGTGGACGCGCGCGTCGGGCGGTTAGCTCAGTTGGTAGAGCATCTCGTTTACACCGAGAGGGTCGGCGGTTCGAGCCCGTCACCGCCCACCAATGGTCGCCCAACGATGCCTGCGTCGTAATTCTCGGATCCCTCTTCACCACGCGCCCGCGACGCATTAGGATCGGTCGTCGCGGAGCCAGACGCGGGAGCAAGACGCACATGCAACGCGCTACCACAACTTTCCACCTATTGGCGTTGGCGTTCATTCTTTCCCTCTGCTCAGCCCGCCAGGCGCCCGCTCGCGCCGAGCCGATGTCGTTCCAGATGGTGACGCTTGGTGGAGGTCATTGCCGCGCGAATTGCCCGCGGTTGATCGCGGCTTCCGGCGAAATCGACGAGGGAAGCGCGGAAAATTTCTTGCGCTTTGTCCATGAGAACGTCCAATTCGGGACGGTGCGCGGAATCTTGCTGCTCGATTCGCCGGGCGGCCGTGTCGTGGCCGCGATGGAGTTAGGTCAGACCATTCGCAAACTCGGCATGGCCGTGATCGTCGCGCGCCCCGGAGCGGAAAGCACTCTGACCGGGGATCTTTTCTCCGGTAAGTGCTATTCGGCCTGCGTTTATGCGCTCATGGGCGGACGAAAGCGAGTAATTCCGCCGCAAAGCAAGGTCGGAGTCCACCGCATGTTCAATTATACTACAAATTTCAGTTTGTCCGATGGCGGGTTCGTGCGCGAGCGTTATCTCGATGACGGGGACATGCGGGATAAGTTGGCGCGCTATACGGCGCGGATGGGTGTCGGCAGCGGCATTATCAACCTCGCCGAACAAACCTCTCCCGACGTCATCCACGTGCTAACGCCAGGCGAGATCGCGCGCTGGCGACTGGGGGTACGCAAACTTTAAGAGTCCAGGCCGCTAAACTCCTTGGGTTCCGCGATCTTACGGACGAATGGCTGCGGTCGGGCGTTCGCCGATTTTTTCGATTTGCAATCTCCAGGAATACCTTCATAAAAGCCGGCAATCAGGCGTAAAAACTCAAGGCGAAACGTCCATGAAGCATATCCTCGACGACCTCGAAAGACGACGCGGGCTCGCGCGGCTTGGCGGCGGGCACAAGCGCATCGAAGCGCAACACGGCCGCGGCAAGCTCACGGCCCGTGAACGCATCGAGCTGTTGCTCGATCACGGCTCCTTCGAGGAGTTTGATATGTTCGTGCAGCATCGTTGCGCGGATTTTGGCATGGACGGCGGCGAGAAAATTCCCGGTGACGGCGTCGTTACGGGCTGGGGCACGGTGAATGGCCGACCGGTTTTCGTGTTCGCCAAGGATTTCACGGTTTTCGGCGGATCGCTGTCCGAGACCCACGCCCAAAAAATCACCAAGCTTCAAGATATGGCGCTTAAGAATCGCGCTCCCATTATCGGCCTGTTCGACGCCGGCGGCGCTCGCATCCAGGAGGGCGTGGCGGCGCTCGGTGGGTATGGCGAGGTGTTCCAGCGCAATGTTCTGGCGTCGGGGGTCATTCCACAGATTTCGGTGATCATGGGCCCATGCGCCGGCGGCGACGTGTACTCGCCGGCGATGACCGACTTTATCTTCATGGTTCGCGACACCAGCTACATGTTCGTCACGGGCCCGGACGTGGTGAAAACCGTCACCAACGAAACGGTGACCTCGGAGGAGCTTGGCGGCGCCTCGGTCCACACTACCAAGAGCTCCATCGCCGACCGCGCCTATGACAATGATGTCGAAGCGCTACTGCAAATGCGCCGGCTGATCGACTTCCTGCCCTCTTCCAACACCGATGAGGCGCCGGATTGGCCAAGCTTCGACGATCCGGACCGTCTCGATCTCTCGCTCGACACGCTTATTCCGGATAATCCCAATAAACCTTATGACATCAAGGAATTGATCTTGAAGATCGTCGACGAAGGCGATTTCTTCGAAATTCAAGACTCGCACGCCAAGAACATTGTTGTGGGCTTTGGCCGTATCGAGGGCCGCACGGTTGGTTTTGTCGCCAACCAGCCAATGGTGCTGGCTGGCGTGCTCGACATCGACGCGTCCAAGAAGGCGGCGCGCTTCGTACGCTTTTGCGACTGCTTCAACATACCGATTGTGACGCTCGTGGACGTCCCGGGTTTCCTGCCGGGCACGGCGCAGGAGTATGGCGGCCTCATCAAGCACGGCGCAAAGCTTTTGTTCGCCTATGCCGAAGCAACCGTGCCGAAAGTGACGCTCATCACCCGCAAGGCGTTCGGCGGCGCCTATGACGTCATGGCCTCCAAGCATCTGCGTGGCGACGTGAACTACGCGTGGCCCTCGGCGCAGATCGCGGTAATGGGCGCGAAGGGCGCGGTCGAAATCATTTTTCGGTCGGACATCGGCGATCCCGAAAAGATCGCGCTACGCACCAAGGAATATGAGGATCGCTTTCTGTCGCCCTTCGTCGCCGCCGAGCGTGGCTATATCGACGAGGTGATCACTCCGCATGCGACTCGCAAACGCATCGCGCGCGCGCTCGCCCTCCTCCGCCACAAGAAACTGGAAAATCCGTGGAAGAAGCACGACAACATCCCACTCTGAGCGGGATTTCGAAAAAGCGGAAACCGACTTATCGGAAAGTTCCGCTTCGCCAAAGAAACCAAGCTATCATTTGCTGGTGAGCCGCAGCGATCAGCTTGGGCCTGGAGAAACCCGGAGGCGGCGGCGGCCGCTTGTCGCTTCAGTTCGCGTGATACTCCCGATACCATTCCACGAGGGCGGTCACGCCCTCTTCGACGCCCGTGGCCGGACGATAGCCCGTCAGACGCGCTAAAACATCGCTGTCGGCCAAAGTCCTTGCCGCATCGCCTTTTTGCATCTCGACGTAATTGCGGACAGCCTTCTTGCCGAGCTTTCGCTCAATCGTGTCGATGAAATCGAGCAAGTCAACGGTTTCGCCGCGGCCAATATTGACGACGCGGTAAGGCGCGACTGGCGAGGTCGACGGCTCGCCATCTCCCATCGCGGGCGGAACATCAATTAAGCGTCGAATTGCTTCCACCAAATCGTCGATGAAGGTGAAGTCGCGCGCCATTTGTCCGTGATTGTAAATATCGATGACGCGCCCGCTTTCAATCGCTTCGACAAATTTGAGCGGCGCCATGTCGGGCCGGCCCCAAGGTCCATAGACCGTGAAAAAACGGAACATCGTGGTCGGAATGCGCCACAAATGCGCATAGGAATGCGCCATCGCCTCGTTGGCCTTCTTGGTCGCGGCATATAGCGTGAGCGGCAGGTCGGCCTTGTCGTCCTCGCGAAATGGCATGCGCGTATTCGCGCCGTAGATCGAACTCGTGGACGCCATGAGTAGGTGACGCACCGGATGCGAGCGCGCCGCTTCCAAAACATTGAACCCTCCGACCAGATTGGATTCGACATAGGCGCGCGGATTTTCCAGGCTATAACGCACCCCAGCCTGAGCCGCGAGATGCACGATCACATCGGGCGCGGCCGACTGGATAGCTTGCGTGAGCGCCTCCATATCTTCAAGCATCGCCAAGTGGAAACCAAAGCCGCTTAATTTATTCAGTATCGCTAGCCGAGCCTGTTTTAACTCCAATCCATAGTAAGCGGTCATGCCGTCGTAACCATCCACATGATGGCCGGCTTCAATTAATCGCTTCGTTAGGTGAAAGCCGATAAAGCCGGCGGCGCCCGTCACAAAAATTCGCATGATTCTCACATGATCGAGATGATTGCCTTCCCGGCACGCGAGTCTTGGCCGATGCGCCGGGGAACTGTCAAGACGCGGGAGGCGCTTTCAGCATGGCGGGGTCTTTCTGGGATCGGAACAGCTATGCGAGGTTGAACTAGAGCTGGACACCGTCGCCGCGGTCGCGCTGTGTTGGGGTTCCGAATGCGACGGCGGCGAGTAGGGTGAGGTCGAAGGCGGGGAGTGAGACGGCGTTGGACGCGTCTCCACATGCGCCAGCGGCGTGTAGGATGGCGTCGGGTGCGCGTCGACGCGAGACTGAGGCGAATAGGCGTCGGAGCGCGGCGCCGCTGAAACGCCCAAGCCGCGATTGTCGTCGTCACGGCGCGGGAGGTGGTGGTCGTCGCGCGGCGTCGGATAGCCAGGCGCTGGATGTCTGTCGAGGTGCGCCGGTGGCGAATAGTTGTCGGCACGTGGAGCCGTCGAACCGCCCCAGCCGCCATCGTCGTCGCGACGCCGGTAGTGATCATCGTCACGCGGCGGCGGGGCGTTGGGGCGCGGTCCTCGGTCGTCGTCGCGCGCCCCGTGGAGATACCGTTGGCCGCGAACATAGCCGCCGCTCTCATCGGAATAGTAATAATTTCCGGTGGACACGTCATAATATCCGGGCTGGTCATACGGTCCGGCGCAGGCGGCCGCGAGCGTTGGGAGAAGCAAGATCGCCTTCAGACGGATCGCGCGGCTCATCGGAAAGCCTCATGCTTGAAAAAGTTTGAGCGAGACCGTCAAACTGGTTCGCGCGAAATGAACCGAAGCTGAACCGCCGCAGGCGAAACGCGCGCCGCTACTATCGCTTCGTCTTGCGGGGTGTCATATTCGCCCGATCGCCATAGTGACGCGGTTATGGAAACGTGCCGATGAGGGCCTTATTGAATCCGCACAAGTCCCTGCGAACCGCGGTCGCGGGGTTGACGCTCGCGGCCTCGCATTGCGTCGCTCTCGCGGGAGGGACGCCGCCGGGCGACAGCATCGGGCAGGCCTATGCCGTTCCAGTCGCCGAGGGGGTCTATTTCTGGAACTCGCCGTCTTATGGAGTCCGTCGCAATGGCGGCGGCCCCGGCGTCACGGAAACCTTGCTATACAATGTTTCCGTGATTGCGTGGTCATCGCCCTGGACGCCGCTAGGCGGCCGACTGGAATTCGCCGCGACCCTCCCGGAGGCGTTCGCGGGTTATCCCAGCAGCACGGGCAGACCAAGCCCGCCCTCCTACCATGGGATCTTCAATTCGCTGTTCGTGGGTGTGTGGGCCTTCGACCTGGGCAATGGCTTTTACGCCAGCGCGCTTAGCCAGACCTATATTCCGGAAAATGGGGGCGCTCATGGAGTATCGACCGACGCCTGGGTGGCCCACGAAGGTTTGAATCTCGCCTATTACTCCGACGGGTGGAAACTCGCCGCAAATCTCGCTTACCAGTTTCAGGGCTGGAACTATGCCTACCATGCGCCCTCGGCTAACAATAATTTCATCTATGACCTCACCGCCACTAAGACCATTGGCCAATGGGAAATGGGTCCCGTGGGCTTTGGCTCTAACGAGGTGAATCAGGTCGCCAACCCGCATCCGAGCACTCAATTCGCGCTTGGCGGCCTCGTGGGCTACAATTTCGGCCCCTTCACCGCCCAATTTTATGTCACACGCGATATCGTTCAACGGAATTTGGGCGGCGTCGAAACCCGCGTGTGGAGCCGTTTCTTCATTCCGCTGTGGAATCCAACCCCGGGGTCGACACCAACTCTCTCTGCCATAAACTAAGCCTGGATGACGGATGTGGGGAAGAGCCTCAATCCGACGTTTCGACCGCCGCCTCAAGTCCGAGCAGCCGCGCCAAGGCTTTGACGCGATTGAGCAAGCGCTCGCTTGCAAGATCCGACCTCGCGACCGGCAGCGTCAGCACCAAGCGCCCGCGATGACCGCGTAACGGCGTCTGTGCGAGGACGCCCGGCATCGAGGCCGAGAGCAGATAGGCGACTCGCATCGCCGAGCCGAGTAGGCGCGCGCGGATCAGTTGTCGCGTCGTCAAAAGTCCTCGTAGCGCCGTGAACTCCTGTTCGCCTTCCGGTCCCTGGTGGCGGAACACCACCGCCAGCGCGAGAAATGCGCGACTCGGATGATCAACGCCAATAAATGCGCCATAAGTTACAATGTTTGTAGCCTGTTGCGCGCGGTAATCGGGATGGGCGCGCCACGCGACATCCGACAAAAGGCAGGCGGCGTGGCGCAAACGCCTCTCCTCGAAAGTCTCGTCCTGCCCACAGGACGCCATGAATGTGTCGCTCCATGCAATCAACTCGTCGCCATAGGCTGGTGCGCGCGCCATTAAAGCGCTCTGGGCGCGGGCGGCGCATAGTAGGGGATCGAAGGCGCGATTGGCGGCGGACAAGCGCTCATAAAGCAGTCCCTCGCGCACTCCGGCGGCCGAGATCACGATCTCCTTGGGTTTCGCGCGACGGATAATCTCGTCGAGGACGATGGCGCCATAGGCGAGCAGCGGGCGCCGCGCCGCCGAAACTACGCCAATATCGGTTATGGCCTCGCTGTCCATGCGTTCGACCAACTCCGCGAATTCAGCGGCGTCGCTGGTTTGGATGCGATAATTATGCATCACATCGAGGGGATAATCGCGTTGGCGCATGTGTAATTTCGCGAGTGCGCGCCAGGTTCCGCCCACCGCGTAAAATGCGCGCCCGCGCAGTTGCGCGAGAGGGCTCGCGTCGGCGATGGCCTTGCGCGCAATTCGGCTCGCATCGCGGGTTGAGCGCTTCGAGGCGTCCATGAGGGCGAGACCTCCGAGCGGCAGCGTCACGCCTTTGGAATATGTGTCGCCGACGACATCGATGAGCTCAAGCGAACCGCCGCCCAGATCGCCGACAACGCCGTCGGGCGCTCGAATGGCCGATATAACACCTAGCGCCGACAGTTCCGCCTCGCGTCCGCCTGAAAGTAGAGTGATATCGTAGCCAATCGCTTCATGAGCCGCGTTCAGAAACGCGGGGCCATTCGCCGCGTCCCGCGCCGCCGCCGTGGCGATTACCGTGACGTCATCGACTTCCATCGTATTGCAAAGGGCCCGAAAGCGTCGCAACGCCTTCAGCGCCTTGTCGACTCCCTCCACGGCAAGTCGGCCGCTGGTGAAGACGCCCTTGCCGAGCGCGCACATCGCCTTTTCATTGAAAATAGGCGTCAACGCGCGCGAAAGCCCTTCATATGCGACAAGTCGCACAGAGTTTGATCCGATATCTATTATCGCGACCGGCCGCGCTAAATTTTCCGTAAAAGCGGCGGAATCCGCCTTTTTTGAACAGCTAATCGAGTTCGCCTCAGTCATCGTCCCGACGCTTAAGCAGGGAGCGCGGGCGCCATTCCTTAAGAGACTTCCCGCGGCCAGAAAGACTCGGGTTTGTCATGAAGTATTTATGAGCGTTGAAGCGCTCCTCGCCCGGGGGCGGAGTGATGCGCGAGGACGATCCATCCGGCAACACCCGATAGCTCTGTTCGTTGTCGATGAGATTGGCCATCATGATCTGGTCAAGCACCTGCTGATGCACCGTCTGGTTGGTGATCGGCATCAACGTCTCAACGCGCCGGTCGAGATTGCGCGGCATGAGATCAGCGGAAGAAATATAGACATAGGCGCGAGGATGCGGCAGCGCGTAACCGCCGCCGAACGCATAAACGCGCGCGTGCTCAAGAAAACGCCCGACGATCGATTTCACGCGGATGTTCTCGGACAGACCGGGAACGCCCGGCCTTAGGCAACATATGCCGCGCACCACGAGTTCGATCGAAACGCCAGCCTGCGAAGCCAGGTAAAAAGCATCGATGATTTCAGGGTCAACCAGCGCGTTGCATTTGCCCCAAATCGTCGCGGGCTTGCCAGCCTTGGCGAAACTGATTTCTTGGTCGATATGTTCGAGCAATTTCTTCTTGAGCGATATTGGCGACACGGACATTCGCTCCAGCCCCGCAGGTTCCGCATAGCCGGTGATGAAATTAAAGATACGCGACACGTCGCGGCCAATCGCCGCGTCGGCGGTGAATAAGGAAATATCCGTGTAAATACGAGCTGTCACCGGATGATAATTTCCCGTGCCAATATGGCAATACGTAGCCAGCCCCGCTCCCTCTCGCCGCACCACCATCGACAATTTGCCATGGGTTTTCAGTTCAAGAAAGCCAAAGACCACCTGCGCGCCCGCTCGCTCGAGATCGCGCGCCCAACGAATGTTGGCTTCTTCATCGAAGCGAGCCTTCAGTTCAACCAACGCCGTTACAGATTTACCCGCCTCGGCGGCCTC
The DNA here is from genome assembly GCA_963699455.1 of uncultured Alphaproteobacteria bacterium. Classification (GTDB taxonomy): domain Bacteria; phylum Pseudomonadota; class Alphaproteobacteria; order Rhizobiales; family Beijerinckiaceae; genus Methylocystis. The sequence goes on from CAVOTY010000006.1 coordinate 944,334, forward strand.
GACGAGCGCGCGCACGATTGGACTGTTGGAAGACGTTCGGTAAAGTGTTTGTTTGATCGCCACCACATTCGGATCGCGCGCGGCTTGTTGTAAATATTGCACGACCACATCGAAGGATTCATAAGGATGATGAACCACTAAGTCCTTCTGCTTTATCGCCACGAAACAGTCGCCGCCATTGTCGCGCACGCGTTCGGGAAAGCGTGGATTGTAAGGCTTGAACTTGAGATCGGGCCGATCGAGCGCGACGAGTTCGGAGAGATCGTTGAGCGCGAGCATTCCGTCAAGCTGAAACACTTCCTCGTCATCGACGTCTAGTTCCGCGGCGACCAGGGCTCGGAGAGTCACCGGCATGTCGGCGGCAACCTCCAACCGGATCACCGAGCCGCGACGCCGACGCTTCAAGGCGGTTTCGAACAAGCGTACCGAGATCCTCGGCCTCTTCCTCAACTTCCAGATCGCTATCACGAATAACGCGGAATAGCCCCTGTCCGCGCAGTATGTATCCCGGAAACAGTCGGTGCGCATGCAGCGCAATGAGCGCTTCGAGGCGCATGAAGCGCTCTCGCCCTGATGTGATCGCCCCTGGAGCGACCGACGAGCCCGGCAGGCGCACGAAGCGTTCAATTTTTTGCGGCAAGCGAACTAGCGCCTGCAAAATTTTGCGATCGCCGGGATGCACGAGTTCCAAAGCAAGAGTGAAGCCTAGATTGGGAATAAAAGGAAAAGGATGCGCGGGATCGACAGCGAGCGGCGTTAAGACAGGGAAAATGTGAGTCAGAAAATGATCTTCCAGCCAATCGCGGTCCGGCTTGGAGAGATCCGCCGGTTCGACGATGACGATGCCAACTTCCTCAATATCGTGACGCAACTCGCGCCAACGGCGCATCTGTTGATCGGTCAGTTCGATGACACGTTCCTTAATACATGCGAGTTGTTCCGCCGGGCTCAGTCCATCCTGCGACAACGCGACAAACTCCGATCGCGCCTGTCCACGGAGTCCTGCAACTCGCACCATGAAAAACTCGTCGAGATTGTTCGCCGAGATAGACAAAAACCGCAGTTGCTCCAATAATGGATGATTACGATTCGAAGCCTCTTCAAGTACGCGGCGATTAAACTCGAGCCATGACAATTCGCGGTTCACGAAGCGTTTCGGGGAGACCATTAATTGTTCGGGATGCGCCATGATATCACTCGGCGTTTCGATCGCCGCGACTTCGGTGAGCTGTGTCGGATTGGGCTTTTCCCTGGTCACGCAAATTCTCCGTCGATTTGATTTGCATCTTGCCACATACCCGCCTCCGACACAGCGGATTTTTTAGAGGCCCGATCGCGCGAGCAACTCCGACGCCAACGGCCGGGTCACTCGTCTTCGGCGCGCCAGCGCTTCTCGATCTAGCTCGCGAACAAACGATCGCGCGGCTCCCAATGAGCGCCGCAGCCGGATCGCAATATAGTCGATCAATTCTGGATCAGCGAATAATTGCCTGTCACGAAAATGTTTTATTAAAACAGCGCGCATTAAGTCGTCATCTGGAGATCCGATTTCAACAATCGCCGCGCGACGTAAGCGTGACAAGAGATCGGGCAATTGAACTGTTTCCGCGCGCGGCGCGCGGCGCGCCGTGAGCATTACAAAGGCGCCCGTCTCCTGAGAAAAATTCAAACAATGAAACAGCGCGATTTCGTCCCGAATGCCGTCCACTCCGTCAATCAGCAACGCCGAGGGCTTTTGCATCGCGAGACACGAGAGTGAAAGTAGCTTTCGCCGGAACACAGTCAGCGCGCCCGTGCGGCGAGCCCAGATCGCCGCGAGGTGACTCTTGCCGCTCCCCGGAGGGCCAAGCAGCAGCAGGAGGCGATCCGGCCAGTTGGGCCACTGGTCTATCATCGTCAAAGCCGCGATGTTTGACGGCGCGGGCAAAAAATCCTCACGTCCAAAGCTGGGACTAACCGGCAGATCTAATGCAAGTTGCGTTGGCGAACGCTTCTCTGGTTCGTTGTCATCCCTGCCAAAGACCATCGTGGTTCAGGCCTTTTCCGTTGGCAACACGTCGACAGGACGGCAGAAGAAATCACTAGCGCGATATCGCCGCACGAGAAATCGGAGGACCACGCCCATAGCGGCAGCGACCGGAACCGCGATGATCATGCCGACAAACCCGAATAGCGCGCCGAAAGCGAATAGCGCGAACATCAGCCAAACCGGATGCAGGCCCACCGAGGCGCCGACTAATCGCGGCGACAACACATTTCCATCAAGAAACAGCCCGACGCTGACGACGATTATGGCTTCAAGCGGCAGGCGCCAATCCGGCCACCCCTGTACCAGCGCCAAGCTGATCGACAATACAAAAGCGGTGATCGAACCAACAAAGGGAATTAGACTAAGGCATCCAGCGATCACACCGATTAAAAAACCGAAATTCAAGCCAATTAACGAAAGACCTAAAGCATACCAGGATCCGAGAAACAGACAGACCGCCGATTGCCCGCGGAGAAATCCCGCCATCGCCTGGTCGATCTCGCGCGCCAATTGGCGTACTTCCTCGCGGTAGCGCGGGGGCGAGAGCCCATCGAGAATAGCGACCATCGCTTCCCAGTCGAGCAACATGTAGAACGCAACGACCGGAGTAACCACCAGCACCGAGACGATATTGATCAAGGCGATGCCGCGAGACAGCAACGAGCGCGTGAACTCTCCAATGTTCGCGGCATTGTCACTAATCAGACCGTTGACGTATTTTTGCAGGTCCAACGACGGCATCGAAGCTTCCAAACCATGCTCCCTTAGTAGCGCCTTGTAGTCAGCGGTCAGCTTGTCGCTCCATTCGGAGAAAAGTCCCTGCAAGGTCGCCAAATATCCGGGCAAGCTGGTGACGAAACCCTCGAGCTGTCGCGCGAGAACCGGGACCAGAAGCAAGCCGGCCAAGCCCACGACCAAAATGAACACTCCCAACAACAGGAACGCCGCGCCTGAACGCGACAATCCCGCATCCTTAAGGCGATCCGCCACCGGATTCAGCAAATAGCCCAGGACGGTGCCCGCGACGAAAGGCGTTAAAATGGAGCTTACCGAATAAAGGAGCGTCAGCATCACCGCCACGGCCAACGCCCATAGCAGTATTTGGCGCTCCAGGCCCATGATTGGCTGGGCCACCGCGCCCGGCGACTTCTCTTGATCCGACATTCCATCGCCCTTCCGATCAGGCCGCGCGCCAGGAATAGACGCCGCCCAAAGCCCCCGTCAACGTCCTGGATCACCAGCATGAAGTCAGGCATAGCGGTTTGTGCGAAAGCGGTCCAAGCGTTCCAGCCCCGTCGCCGCGAAAAAGCCTCAACCGAAAGGCTTGATAAAACGCACGAACTTTCGGGGAGCCTACATGCGCTTGACGACATTTTTCGCGGCGGCGACGGCCAGCGGGCTTGCGATAATTTCTGGCCAGAGCGCGGTAGCGGCAAATATCGAGGCCATATCCACTATCGTTTCCGCCGTTGTGCAGCCCGACGCCGCGACCATCACCCGGGAGGCGAACATCGACTTGCCCGTCGGAGCTTCGTCATTGGTGATCAAGGGCGCGACATCCGCAATTATCCCGCAGTCCTTGCGAGTTTCCGGCGAGGCGCGAACGCCCCTAATTATCGGCGCGGTTGAGGAGCGCGCCACACCCGCCATACGCGAGCATGTCGACACAGCTATCGTGGCGCGACTGAATGACCTTCGAGCCGCGCGGGGAGCGGTCGACGTGACTATGGAATCGCTGAAGGCCAAACAGGCGATGATCCTGCGTTACTCCCAGGCAAGCCCGGAAAAGCTGTCAGGCGACGCTCGCTCGCTCGCCGTTTCCGAATGGACCGCGGCATTTGACGCGATCGCCGCCGCCCATGCGAAGGCCGGCGAGGAACTTCGACTTGCAATAGCCAGGGCACGGTTGATTGACGAGGAAATCAAGGGGCTTGAAAGCGGCCAAGGCGAGCCCAAAACCTGGCTGACGAGTGACATTATAGTCGGTGTGGAATCGAAAACTGGCGGCCCAGCAAGGATCATACTTTCCTATCAAACCGCCGCCGCGCGTTGGACGCCAGTTTACGAAGCGCGACTAGACACCGGCGACAAAGACAGAAAACCCAAGTTGGAGCTGCTGCGCGCCGCCGTGATTACGCAAGCAACGGGCGAGGATTGGCGCGAAATCGAGCTGTCTGTATCTAGCGCCCGCGCGCGGCGCGGCGCGACGGCTCCGGAAGTGATTCCCCAGCGCGTCGCCTTCGCCGACGCCATGCCCACCCCGATGGCGATGTCGCGCGCAAGAAACGAGATGTCAGGCTCCGCCGCCGCGCCGCCGCAGGGCCCTACCCCAAGCCTCAAAACCGTTCATGCCGACGCGCCCGCGCGCGAGGAAACGGCCGAACTCGAAGCCACCGCTTACTCCGCGACCTTCAAGATAGCGGGTTCCGCGAGCGCCCCAGGCGACGGTACCGCTAAGACGTTCCCGCTGTCCTCGCGCCGACTGGAACCGAAGCTTGTCGTGCGCGCCGCGCCCGAGCTCGATCCGTCGGCCTATTTGCAGGCGCATATCGTCAATGAAGAAGATGCGCCCTTGCTGCCGGGTCAGCTCACTGTGGAGCGCGACGGCGTTTTTGTGGGAACTAGTCGAATCGGCTTTGTCGCCCCGGGCGATGCCGCGGATTTTGGCTTTGGCGCCGACGACCGCGTCAAAATTGCTCGCACACCAGTCAAGCGTAAGGAAAACGAGCCCACGTGGTTCGGCCAAACCAAGGTCGAGACGCGTGAATTTGCAACCAGCGTCAAAAATCTCCACGGTTTCCCAATTAGCGTCCTTGTTCTCGACAAGGTTCCCTTCTCGGAAAACACGGCCATCTCGGTGGAAACTCTCGCTCAGACGACGCCGCCGACGGAAAAGCAGGTGGGTGACAAGCGCGGTGTGCTTGCCTGGAGTTTTGAGTTGCAGCCAAACGAGGCGAAGGACATTCACCTCGCTTGGCAGCTCAAATGGCCGGCCGATCGCGAGATTGTACCTTGAGCCGGCGCCACATTGACTGGAGAGCGGTTTCGCATGAGTCGCCGCCGATTCGCGTTAAAGGGACGAGCGCGATCGCTAAACCAACAACGCGGCGGCGGCTTCCCACAGTTCATCGAAATGCGAGATGACTATGTCCGGGGACAACCGGCCTACCGGCGGATCGCTATAACCGAAATCAACCGCCACCACTGGCACGCCAGCGTTGCGCGCCGTGTCGATGTCGGTTTTCGAATCTCCCACCATCAGCGCGCGCTTGGGGTCGCCCTTCGCGAGCCAGATCGTCTCATGCAACACTCGGCCATCTGGTTTCGACATTGCAAAGGTCTCACGTCCACAAATTACCGCGAAACGTTCCCCTTCCCCAAGTCGTTCAAGCAGCAACCGCGCCAGCCGCTCAGGCTTGTTGGTGCAAACCGCGAGTTGAAATCCCGCACGTTGAAATCGCTCCAACGATACTTGCGCACCAGGAAAGAACCTCGTTTGGTCGGCGATATGCGCCTCGTAATGCGCAAGAAAATCGGCGACGAGTTGGTCAACACGCTCCTTTGTTGGCGACGTTCCCGCGGCCGCAAATCCGCGGTCGACCAGCGCCCGCGCTCCGGCGCCCACCAGCGGACGCGCCATGTCCAAAGCCAGCGATGGAAGGCCCTCACGGGTGAGCAGCACGTTGAGCGTTCCGATGAGATCGGGCGCGGTATCGGCAAGAGTGCCGTCCAGATCGAAGACAAGAATCGGCGAAAGTTTGCTCATGCTAATCGCCTAACCCCTCGTGGTGTCGCGAGCAAGTCGCGACGTTAAGACGAAGCCCGCGTACAATCCCGAACCGATTCGGCTTCCAGCCGCGTCGCGCTGATAGAGAAAGGCGTCATGAGCGATAGCGACACGGAAACATCCAAAATATCCGCCTACATGCTGGACGCGCTGAGCCGTGAGCTCGAAGAGATCAATCGCCATCAGGTCGATCCCTATAGCCAATATGTTTACGATCGCCTGCGCGAACTTAATTGGACGGCCCAACGGCTTGTTAAGATACTGATGCAGTTCGGAAAACAACGAACGCCCCAATCCAAGGCCCGGCTTGGTGTCGCTTTAACGGGGAATATCCCGGCGCCGCAAGCGAACGCGCGCCTACTCATCGACATGACGCACACGGTCAATGCGGGATTCAAGACCGGCATCCAGCGCGTCGTGAGGGAGATCGCTCGCAACTGCGTCGAAACGGGCATCGGACTGCCCGTTGTAATCGACGCGGGTGAGATTTTTAGCTATTATCGACATCAGGCGCTGCCCCTCAAAGTAAAGCCAGGCCCTGGTGATATTTTACTTTTGCTCGACGCTTGCTGGAACCACGTCGCGGATTATCCGCCAATCATGGATCTCATGAAAGCACGCGGTGGGAAAACGGTTGTCGCTGTTTACGATATCCTTCCCCTCGTTTACCCCTCGCTCTTTCGTCCCATCGTGGTCGATCTGTTTAAAGCTTGGCGCGAGAACATCGTGGCGCGCGCCGACGCGGCAGTCGCGATTTCACAGGCCTCAGCGCTTAGTCTTTGCGAAAACATGCCGGACGCCGCCTCGCGTCCACCAATCGGGTGGTGGCCCCTCGGCGCTGATTTCGATATTATTTTGGACAAGCCAAGCAGTTTCGCCGCGAGGATCGCGAATGGGCCTATTTATTTTTTGAGCGTGGGCACACTGGAACCGCGCAAGGCCTACCCGGTTGCAATCGATGCGTTCGAGCGGTTGTGGGCGGCGGGGCACGAAATCCGCTATGTGATCGTGGGCCGTCCCGGTTGGAATACTCGGGCGCTGCAACGGCGCTTGCGTCAACACCGCGAGTTCGGTCGTCGCTTGTTATGGTTCGACGACGCTGAGGACGCGGACCTGCGGTGCCTTTATGAAAATGCGCGCGGCGCCGTGAACTGCTCGATTGCGGAAGGTTTTGGTCTGCCGCTGGTGGAAGCCGCCTTGAGGGGCGTGCCCGTCATTGCCAGCGACATTCCCGTATTTCGGGAGGTCGGCGGCGAAGGCCCGCGTTACTTCGATTTGCTCGACAGCGAAAACCTTGCCGCGACGATCAAGGATGTTATGCAAAGCCCTCGGATCGCGCCGAACATCAGGACAATTTCATGGCGTGAATCAGCAAACCGCCTTTCGCAGCTAATCCGTGATCAAGCTTATCAGATTCCGCCCGGAAGATGAACGACACCTTCGAGGGCGCGGACACCACTACAAAACGGCCACGCCGCCGCGCCGTTTCCGCCACTTGCTGCGCACATGCTCACAGGCATGTCGTCTGCTGTTCCTCGCAACCTTGTCCACCGTGAGCTTCAGGTGTTCCCACTTTGTTCCATCGCCTGTAGCATCGCCGATGGGCCTTCTTACAATGCGCCTCACACGCGTCCTGACGCGAGCGCTTGCTTGCCTTCGCCACGATGTAAATCACAGAAACCTGCCTGGTTCGCCGCGCGAACTCCGACGCGCCGGCATCGAAGATGGTTGCTGCATGATACGCCTCCGCCCGCGCGTGGTTTCCATTGTTGCTCCCGGGTGCGATAACGCCCGCGCAAATATATCCGGAGGCCGCCAATGCGACTAGTAACCGCCCTCATTGAAGCGCGAGTCGCGCAGCGGCTCGCAATTCATTGAGAATAAAGCGGATACTAGCTGGATGGCATAGGCTCGGATTGTTATTTTTTCATGCTCCCTATAGGCGCTGCCTCCGCCTCGATAATTAAAAGAGCGCCTTCAGCCGACCAATCATGAATGTTCCACGTGCGATAAAAGTTCCCGTTTCGGGAATAAAGCTGCTTGCCTGGGAGTCTTCCACTCACGCCGGCGCTTCGCCGGCGCGAGGAGGTGAAAATGACACGCGACGATTTTTCCATCGACCGCAGACGCACGATCGAGTGCATGGCCTGGGCGGGTTCCGGCCTTGTTTGGACTCTTAGCGGCGGCGTGCCGATGGCCACTTTCACGGGATCAGCGGAGGCGACGACCGCGGGCTTCTCCTTCGCGCAGATTTCCGATAGCCACATCGGCTTCAACAAGCCCGCCAATCCCGATGCGAACGCCACGCTGAAACAGGCCATCGCCAAAATCGGCGAAATGCCGGTAAAGCCAGCGTTTCTGATTCACACGGGCGACATCACGCATCTTTCCAAGCCAAAGGAGTTTGACGACGCCGATGAATTGATCGGCGCGGCGCGCCTGGAGACGCATTATGTGCCGGGCGAGCATGACGTCATCGACGAAAACAACGGCATGGCCTATCTCGCCCGTTACGGCAAGCTCTCCTCGGGCAAGGGCTGGTATTCCTTCGACCACGGTGGCGCGCATTTCCTCGGACTGGTCAATGTCTTCGATCTCAAGGCCGGCGGCATGGGCAATCTTGGAACCGACCAACTCGCGTGGCTGACCACCGATCTCAAGAGAAGGAGCGCGTCGACGCCGATCGTCGTCTTCGCGCATATTCCGCTTTGGACCATAGCGGCCGAATGGGGCTGGGGCACGCAAGACAGCGCCGAGGCGCTAAAGCTGCTCGCGCGCTTTGGCTCGGTGACCGTGCTCAACGGCCATATTCATCAGATCATGCAAAAGGTCGAAGGCCATATGACCTTCCACGCCGCGCGCTCGACGGCCTTCCCGCAGCCGGCGCCGGGGACGGCGCCCGCGCCCGGGCCGAAACTGGTTCCCGCCGAAGAATTGCGCGCGATGCTGGGCCTCTCCAGCGTCAAACTCGCGCATGGCAAGCAACCGCTTGCCATCGTCGATTCCACGCTGGCTGGATGAGGAGCGCGGACGATGAAAAACCAATTTTTCCCGCTGGCGGTTTGCGTCGCCCTCATCTTCGTGGCCACGCCATCATCGGCCGGAGGCGACGTAACCATTGCGATCGATAATTTCTCCTTCACGCCGGCGGCGGCGACAGTAAAAGCGGGAACGAAAGTGGTGTTCGTCAATCACGACGACATTCCGCATAATGTCGTGGGAGAAACGGTCAAATTCCATTCGAACGCGCTTGACACCGACGATAGTTTTTCGTTCGTTTTCGACAAGCCGGGCGAAGTCGTTTATTTCTGCGGCCTGCATCCCATGATGAAGGGCAAGATCACTGTGACGCCCTAGAAGACCGGCGGTAAAACGTGACGAGCGAAACAGCGCGGCGGCTCTTCACCGAAACCGTTGTGCCGCACCTCGACGACGCTTATTCCTTGGCGCGGTGGCTGGCCGGCGACGCGACCGACGCCGAGGACATCGCGCAGGAGGCGTGCATGCGCGCGTTGAAGGCGTTGGACAGCGGCGCGTCAGTGGAGCGCCCCCGCGCCTGGCTGCTCACGATCACGCGCAACGCGGCTTACAGTTGGTTTGCCAAGAATCGACCGCGCGCGCTTATTCTCGCCGGCGACGCCGAGGACGCGGAATCGCGCGCGGAAGCCATGCGAGCGAACACCTCGCCCTCCCCCGAGACGGCGCTGATCGAGGCGGCCGATAGCGCCAGCGTCCACGCGGCCATCGACGCCCTGCCGCTAGCCTTCAAGGAAACATTGGTGATGCGCGAGATCAACGGTCTTTCCTACCGCGAGATTTCGGAGGCGACCAGCGTTCCCATCGGCACAGTTATGTCACGTCTGGCGCGGGCGCGCGCGCTGCTCATCGAAAGGCTCGGAGCGGCGTCATGAACGATCAAGAAGACCGCTTGCTACTGCATGCCGCGATCGACGGCGAACTCGACGCCGCTGGCGCATTGGAAATGGAGCGAAGAATCGCCGCCGATCCGCGATTGGCCGCCGAACAAGCGCGCCTCCTCGCGTTGCGCGAGACCTTGCGTGCGAGGGCTCCGCGCGAGGAAGCGCCAGCGGCGCTGCGCGCGCGCGCTTTGAAAATGACCGAAGTAGCCCCAGCCGCGCGTGTCGAGCCGATGCCGCGCCGTTGGCGCGACGGCCCTTCTTGGAACAGCTTCGGGGCCGCCTTGGTGGCGACGGTAGCGATAACGCTCGGGTTGCAAAACCTCGCCGCTACAAGGGGCGCGCCCGACACCGTGACGCAAGCAATCGTGTCCTCGCATATGCGCGGGCAGATTTCGGGCCAGCCCGTGGATGTGATCTCGGCCGACCGGCACACCGTCAAACCTTGGCTGGCGGCCAAACTGCCGGTCTCGGTCGTCGTCGTCGATCTCGCCGGAGCGGGGTTCCCCTTGTTGGGCGCGCGCATCGACATCGTAGCAGACGCCGGGGCCCCGACACTAGTTTATAAGCGCCGCGAGCACCTGATTTCCGTGACCGAATTGCTCGCCGCGACTGTCGATCTTCCGGGCGTTCCACGACGGCGCGCGCTGAACGGTTATGCTGTTGTCGCATGGTCGGATGGCGAACGCGGTTATGAGGCTGTTTCCGATCTCGCGCCGCCGGAGCTCGACGTTTTCGTGGCCGAATTTCGGCGCGCTTCGGGTCTTGAGCAAGGAGCGCCGCCGCCACGCTGAATTGCGCGCCAAACCGGCTCCCGCGGGGTCCGCCATCGCCGTACCCGTTTTCTTCCACCCGCCGGCGGTGTATTCAGTCCCGGACGTCGTATCCCGCCTCGGGAGCGCGCTTGGAGCATAGAGTCGACGATGGGCGCGTGCATCGACGAAGGCGCTATCGGCGAAGAGCCGAATCCCACCAAGACGCTCGCCTTTTTGTCCTCTGGATCTCCCGAGGCGGAAGAGGCGCGCGAACGCTTGGTCGCCAAATATGGCGCGGTCGCGCCGGAAGAGGCCGATTGCATCGTCGCCCTCGGCGGCGACGGATTGATGCTGCGCACGCTGCATCGATTTCTTGGCGATGGCAAACCGATCTATGGCATGAACCGCGGCTCGGTCGGTTTCCTCATGAACACATATCGCGAAAGCGGGCTACGAAGGCGCATCTCGACCGCGAAGCGCTCGATCATCCATCCGCTGTTGATGCACGCCGTCGACCATCGCGGTGGCGAGTTCCGTGTCCACGCGATCAACGACGTGTCGCTGCTGCGTCAGACCGCGCAGATCGCCAAGCTACGAATCCTCGTCAACGGCGCCGAGGCTATGGAGGAACTCGTGGCGGACGGCGTTCTGGTGGCGACGCCCGCCGGCTCGACCGCCTATAATCTCTCGGCGCATGGACCGATCCTTCCGCTCAACGCACCGTTAATGGCGCTCACGCCAATATCCGCCTTTCGTCCCCGTCGCTGGCACGGCGCCTTGCTTCCTGACCGCGCAAAAATCCGATTCGAGGTGCTGGAGGCGCAAAAGCGCCCTGTCTCCGTGGTTGCCGACCATGATGAATTCCGCGATGTCGTGAGCGTCGACGTGGAGATGGACCACGAAACCAGCTTGGTTCTTCTGCACGATCCCGGCCACTCGCTCGAGGAGCGCATCTTGCGCGAGCAATTCGGATATTGAAAGTGGCAAGGAGCCTTTTCCTTGGGCTTTGCCGCGCCTCGAGGCAGTGATATAGGGCCTTGTTGCGCGAGGGGCAAGAACAATGGCGAAAATCAAGGTTGCGAATCCAATCGTCGAACTCGACGGCGACGAGATGACTCGCATTATTTGGGCCTATATCAAGGAAAAACTGATCCACCCCTATCTCGACATCGATCTCAAATACTACGATCTGTCGATTGAAAACCGCGACGCCACCGCCGACAAAGTGACGACCGAAGCCGCCCACGCGATCAAACAATACGGCGTCGGCGTCAAATGCGCTACCATCACCCCCGACGAAGCGCGCGTCAAAGAATTCGGCCTCAAGGAAATGTGGAAATCGCCCAACGGCACGATCCGCAATATTTTGGGCGGCGTGATTTTTCGCGAGCCGATCATCGCGCGCAACGTGCCGCGGCTCGTGCCGGGCTGGACCGCGCCGATCGTGATCGGTCGCCATGCCTATGGCGATCAGTATCGCGCCACGGATTTCAAGGTTCCCGGCAAGGGCCGACTGACAATGACATTCACCGGCGACGATGGCGCGGTGATCGAGAAGGAAGTGTTCTCCTTCCCGGGCGCCGGCGTCGCGATGGCTATGTACAATCTCGACGACTCCATCCGCGAATTCGCGCTGGCGACGTTCAACTACGCGTTGACGCGCAAGTTTCCGGTATATCTCTCGACCAAGAACACGATTTTGAAAGCTTATGACGGTCGTTTCAAGGATCTGTTCCAGGAGGTCTTCGACTCCGAGTTCAAGGATAGATTCGCGTCCCTTGGCCTGACCTACGAGCATCGCTTGATCGACGACATGGTCGCCTCCGCGATGAAATGGTCGGGCGGCTATGTCTGGGCCTGCAAGAACTATGATGGCGACGTGCAATCGGACACGGTCGCGCAGGGCTTCGGCTCGCTCGGGCTGATGACATCGGTGTTGATGACGCCGGATGGCAAGACCGTGGAAGCCGAGGCCGCGCATGGCACGGTGACCCGCCATTACCGCGAACATCAAAAAGGCCACGCAACCTCGACGAACTCCATCGCATCAATCTTCGCATGGACGCGCGGCCTCGCGCACCGCGCCAAGCTTGACGACAACACCGAACTCGCGCGGTTCGCCGCGACGATGGAGCAGGTCTGCGTCTCGACGGTGGAAGCCGGGTTCATGACCAAGGATCTCGCGTTACTCATTGGCCACCGCCAGAAATGGCTGTCGACGACCGGCTTCCTCGATAAGATCGATGAAAACTTGAGGAAGACGATGACGACTAACGCCGCGCCGGTTTAGAACTCCTCCCAATCGTCTTCCTGACGCTGGGCGGCGGACTTGCGCGCGGGGGCGCCGACCGCGGCGCGAGCTGTTTGCTTGACCGCGGGCGTGGCCGCCGTCCTCCCGGTGGTGGTGGTGGTGAGCGAACCACCGGAATATTTATTTGCGATTTGGAAATTGCCCACCGCACGCTTAAGCTCCTCGGTCTCAGACCGCAACTCGTTGCTCGCCGCCGTGGTTTCCTCGACCATGGCCGCATTGCGTTGTGTGTTTTGATCCATGTCGCCGACCGCGATATTCACCTCCGCCAGACTCGTCGCCTGCGCCTTCGAGCCATCGGCGATCTGCCGGACGACACGGTCGATCTCCATGACTTGAGCGACGATTTTTTCGAGCGCGGTCACGGTTTGTCCAACAAGATCGACCCCCTGCGCGACTTCTGATGACGACACGGCGATGAGCCCTTTGATTTCCTTGGCGGCCTCCGCGGAACGTTGCGCGAGCGCACGCACTTCCTGGGCCACGACGGCGAAGCCCTTGCCGGCTTCTCCAGCGCGCGCCGCTTCGACGCCGGCGTTCAGCGCGAGAAGATTGGTCTGGAAAGCGATCTCATCGATAACGCCGATAATTTGGCTAATTCCTTGCGAGGACTTCTCGATGCGTCCGATGGCGTCGACGGCTTTGCGGGCAACCTCTCCGCTCCTGGCGGCATCGGACTTGGTCGCTCCGACGATTTGCGCCGCGTGCGTCGCGCCTTCAGCGCTGCGCTTGACCGTGTTGGTGATCTCTCCCAACGCCGCCGTGGTTTCTTCCAGGGTTGCGGCCTGGTGTTCAGTCCGTTTCGACAAATCTTCGGCGGCCCCCGCAATTTGATTCGCGCCGGCGCCGATGACGTCGGCGCTTGTCATCACCTCGGCGAGGGCGGCTTCCAGTTGCTTCATCGCCGAGTTGAAGTCAGTCTGGAGTCGACGATAGGCCGGCGGAACGTCTTCGGTCATTCGCCAGCGCAGATCGTAAGAGGCGATTTTCGCGAGTCCATCCGCGAGTAATTGCAGGATGCGGTTTTGCTCGGCCGCGACCGCGGCGCGATCAGCGTCGTTCCTGTTGCGCTCAGCGTCGGCCTCGGCCTGCTGCGCTTCGATCTTTTTGCGGCCCTCGATTCGCTCGATGGCGATCTTACGGAATTCACCGTACGTCGTGCCTAGTTGGCCGATTTCGTCGGCGCGGCCGGCCTCGTATACCTCGTATTGAATGTCGTTTTGAACGAGCCTGCCGAAGGTGAATGTGATCCAGCTCAAGGGTTGGGTCACCCATTTATGCGCCGCGAAGACTCCGAACAGGCAAACCACGGCGGTAACCACGACATTGGCGACGGCGACCATGGCCTCGCGGCCGCGAAGCCGGTCCACTTTCGCCTTGTTCTCGCTTCTCTCGGCCGCGTGCCGCCGCTTACCGGCATCGAGCGCCGCCTTCGTTTCATCCATGTTCTTTTGTATCGCGTCGCTGGCCTCGTCGAACTGCGGCATCAGCTTGTTGCCTAGTTCTGGCCCTTTGGCGGCGTAAATCTTGGCCATTTCGACGCCGCGCTTGTAATAATCAGGAAAGGCCTCCCCGATGCGCGATAACGCCGCGACGAGATCCGGGCTGCCGAAATCCGCCGCGACCGTTTGCGCGGCGGCGACATCCTGGGGAAACTTTTCGGCGAATTTGGCGGCGTTTTCGAGACCGTCGTCTTGACCTGGGGCGCCTCGCGTCGCTGAGTAATCGGATAAAAACTGCTGAACCTGAATGACGTCGATGGCGATTTGCTTTTGCGACGCTACCAATTCCGTCAAAAGATTGGCGTTCCTTTCGTCTACTTCTTCGTTCGCGATAGTCGCCGCGCTGGTCTGCTCGATCAGCACATAACTGATCGCCGAGCAAGACACGGTGACAAGCGTGATGAAGCCAAACAGCAGCGCCGACGAACGGGACAGACTCTTAAAGAAGAAATACTTCAACTGCGATTGCGCGATGCGCGGGGACGCTGCCATTGCGGACATCCTTGGCTCTCTGACGGGAAGGCTTGGAAGACATCCGGCGGGCCGGGAGGAGGAGGCGGCATCATGCCTCTGGAGCAGTTGCTTCCAGTCCACCAAGCGCATAGTCTCAAATATCGCTAAATTATTTCTTAAATTTCAGTCATTTCATTAAGATTGCGACGGCGCTCGTCGAGACAATTCTCAACCCGCCCTCAATAGCTTCACTGCTTCGTCGCGCTCAAAGAGGTGAAGCAGCACGCGTAGCGCTTGGCCGCGCTCGCTGCTGAGATCGGGATCGCGCCGCAGGATTAATTCAGCGTCATCACGCGCCGTGGCGAGCAGCCGCGCGTGAATAACGATATCGGCGAGACGAAAGCCCGGCAACCCGGCCTGGCGCAGGCCGAGTAGCTCCCCCTCTCCGCGCAAGCGCAGATCCTCCTCGGCGATGCGAAAGCCGTCCTCGGTCTGGCGGAGCGTGGTCAACCGGGCTCCAGCGGTCTCTCCGAGCGGCCCCTTATACAGCAACAAGCACGAGGATTCGCCCATTCCGCGTCCGACGCGACCGCGCAATTGATGCAGTTGCGCTAGGCCGAAACGTTCCGCGTGCTCAATGATCATGATCGTCGCCTCCGGCACATCGACACCAACCTCGATCACCGTGGTGGCGACAAGCACGCGCGTGTCGCCCTTTTGAAACGCATCCATCGCGGCGTCTCTGTCGGGCCCCTTCATCCTGCCATGAACGAGGCCGACGCGTGGTCCAAAAATGCGCGTCAAATCCTCGAAGCGATCTCCCGCGGCGGCAAGATCCAGTTCCTCATTCTCCTCGACCAGCGGACACACCCAGTAAGCGCGCGCGCCCCGCTCCAATGCGCGCTTCAGTCCCTCGACCACTTCGCCAATCCGCGATTGCGGTAGCGCGCGCGTCTTGATGGGCATGCGTCCCGGCGGCTTTTCGTCGAGGATCGAGATGTCCATGTCACCAAACAACGTTAGCGCCAGCGAACGCGGAATCGGCGTGGCGGTCATCACCAACACATCCGCCGCCTCCCCCTTGGCGCCCAGCGCCAAGCGCTGGGTGACGCCGAAGCGATGCTGCTCATCGACCACGGCGAGGCCGAGATCCTGGAACGCGAGATCACTTGTGATCAGTGCGTGCGTGCCAATGATAATGCGCGCCTCGCCAGTGGCGATCCGCGCACGCAACGCCGCGCGCTCCGAGGGCTTCGCGCGACCGGTGAGCAACACGGCGGCTAGCCCGACGGCGGCGAATATCGGCTCGAGCCGGTCGAAATGTTGGCGTGCGAGAATTTCGGTCGGAGCCATCAACGCAGCCTGGCGTCCAGCTTCGGCGACATGCGCCATCGCGAGGGCGGCGACGACGGTCTTGCCGGAACCAACGTCCCCTTGCACCAAGCGTAACATGCGCTGGTCCGCGTTGAGATCGGCGCGAATTTCGGTCAGCGCCCGGCGCTGCGCGCCGGTAAGCGCGAACGGCAGGCTCGCCTCCATCAAGCTTGCTAGCCGGCCGGCGCATTTGTGTTCGCGGCCCGGCACGCGCCTAAGTTTCGCCCGCATCAGTCGTAGGGCCAGTTGCTGGGCCAGCAATTCGTCGAGCGCGAGACGCTGGCGAGCGGGACCGATGAGCGCGATGTCACGCGGCTCGAGAGGATGATGTAACAGGCGCAAACTATCGGCGAACCCAGCAAACCCATTGGCCGCGAGCACCGACGGGTTTTGCCATTCCGGCATCTTGGGCAAGCGCTCCAGCGCCCCGTCAATCGCCTTTTGCAGGTAGCGCTGTTGCAAACCCTCGGTGAGTGCATACACTGGCTCGACCATGGGCAATTTGGCGAACCCGGCCTCGTCGAGAACGCGGTCGGGATGCACCATTTGGCGATGCCCGTCGTAAAGCTCCAGCCGCCCCGACACCCAGCGCGTCGCTCCGATCGGCAGGCTTCTTTCGATCCAATCGAAATTTGCCAGGAAAAACACCAGCTCCGCATCACCGGTTTCGTCCTCGATCAGTACCCTTGAACGGCCCTTTCGCGTTTCGTCCGTCGGGCCGGCGATGTTGCGCGACGCGAACCTTGATCAGCACCATCGTATCGAGAGGCGCTTGCGCCAGAGTCGGCCGCGCCCGGCGGTCGACGACATTGATTGGCGCGTGAAAAAGCAGATCGACCAGCCGCGCGTCAAAGCCGGGCTTAGCCAGGAGGCGATTGAGCAGGACCGCGGTTTTGGGCCCGACGCCAGGCAGAACCTCGGCACGGCCGAATAGCGGATCGAGAACGGTGGGGCGCATGCAAGGCGCAATCTAACCGAAGAGCTATCCGCGGCGATAGGCGGTCAATGGCCTCCCGTTATGCGGATGTCAACGCGAGCCCAACAAGCGTTATAAAGCGATTACTAACCACTCAAATATGTTGATATTTGTGTTATTAATCTTAAGTGCTATCCTAAATATACAATAAACGGTTAATATGCGTAAAATAAACGCCTAAACTTACAACAAAGCAAATGGAGAGAAAGATGGAACAGAGCGTAAGCGCACATAATTCAGCGCATGACGGACAATCAATGTATCTGTCAGCAATTGAGCAAACAAGCTATCGCATTCCAGCCATGCCAAAATTGAGCATCATCGTTAATATAAATGCAGCTATTTTAGCAGCTATTATGACTGTTGTTTTCACTATTATAGATCAACACAAATTTATCGATACTGTCGTCAGATTTTCTAGCCTTATTTTATGCTTTACATTTGGTTCTGCCGTTTCATTGCTTTCATGTGCCTTTGATTATAAAGCGAGAAAAATATATGACGGTTCCGCCTCGAAAAAGGTCCTGCTTCTCGATGTAGCCGAAATATTCGACATGTGCGCATTTATGATTTTTGTCGCTTCTTTGGCGATATTCGTTTGGGGTGCATATATGGGATTTTATCTAGTACGTGGCGCCATTTATTGATTAAATATTAGTAAAATGTGTCGCCACTAATTAAATATTTGTCCAGAATCATTAACCGAAAGGATTCGCGGATACAGTCGTAAAAATATACATTTTCTGAAATTCATTGCTATTGCTCCGGGACCAATCAAAGCAGTTGATTTTAAGCAAAGACGCTGCTGAGTTATTACACAGCCAACCCTCCTGATATACCAATCAGACCCGCGGCTTTGCACGCATCGTGGGCTGGGCATGGGCTGGATCGTCGGGCCAGAGGTGGCGAGGATAGCGGCCCTTCATCTCCTTTTTCACCTCGATCCAGGAGCCCGCCCAGAAGCCGGGAAGGTCCCGGGTTGTCTGGATCGGGCGGTGAGCCGGCGATAAAAGCTCCAGCGTAACCGGCGCGCGCCCGCGCGCCAGCGTTGGGTGTTTGGAGAGTCCGTAAAGTTCCTGCACGCGCACCGATAGCAGTGGTCCATTCGGCGCGGCGTAGTCGAGGGCGACGCGCGATCCGGCGGGCGTGTCAAAAAACGCCGGCGCTTCAGCGTCAAGCTTTCGCGCGAAGTCGTGGGGCAAAAAACTCGCCAGCGCGGCATCTAGGTCGGGTGTCGTGATCGAGGCAAGGCTCGCGCGGCCAATGATAAACGGCGCGAGCCAATCCGCCGCGTTTTGCTCCAACACTGCGTCGCCAAGATCTGGCCATTCCTCGCCTTCGTGATCGCGCTTCGAAGACTGGCCCGTCGTGGACGAAAGGCTGCGGCGCAGAAACGCCACGCGATCGCGTAATTGCATCTGCGCTTTGCTCCAGGGCAACCGTTCGACGCCGAGGACCGCGATTCCGTGCGCGAGAGTCCGCGCGTTTTCCAGGGTCGGCTCAACGGAGAGATTTTGCTCGGCGAGTCGGATGGCGCCCAGCTGGCGGAACCGTCGCCGCCGTAGCGCGCCGCGTGGCGGCTCAAATGAGGTTTCGTCGCGTATCTCGACACGGTCCGCGGCGAGTTGCTCCACCTCTTCAAGCGTAAGAGCGCACGCCGCGAGAATTCGCGCCTGCGCGGCGCGGCCGGCGATTTCCGCCACCGCGAGGAAATTCTCCCGCGCGAGGGGGTGTTCCGGGGGCAGCGACGCCGCGCGGCCGTTGACCATGGTGAAACCCCCGCCGCCGCGCGCCTTGGCGACGCGCTCGGGAAAGGCGAGCGCCACCAGAGCTCCATCGGAAAGATGCGTCTTCTCGCGAACTTGCTGTGCCGCCTCCGCT
This sequence comes from uncultured Alphaproteobacteria bacterium, assembly GCA_963699455.1. Lineage (GTDB taxonomy): Bacteria > Pseudomonadota > Alphaproteobacteria > Rhizobiales > Beijerinckiaceae > Methylocystis. Next base: position 963,319 of record CAVOTY010000006.1, read on the forward strand.
TGCCGCGACCAGTTCGCGGCAAGGCGCCGTGCGTCAGCGCCGCGCTTGTCCCTGTCGGCGCGCAATCGCTCCAACCTGTTCGAGAGATCGGCGTCCATCCCACCAAGGCCGCGTTCGCTCAATAGCATCGCCAACAGCGCCGCGCGCGGCGCCTCGCCATGCCCCGCGGCCTCAATAATCATTGAGGCGAGACGCGGAGCCAGCGGCAGCGCGCGCATCGCCTTGCCCTTTGCCGTCAACCTGCCGTCGGAGTCCAGCGCGCCAAGATCGCGATCGAGCGAAGCGGCCTCTGCCCAGGCGGCGCGCGGCGGGAGATCGAGAAAGGCGAGTTTGGAAGCGTCGGTCGCGCCCCAGTGAGCGAGGTCAAGAACGAGGCTCGACAGATCGGCGGAGAGCATTTCGGGAGCGGAATAAGCCGGCAGCGCGCTGGTCGCCAACTCCTCCCATAGGCGATAGCATACTCCGGACTCCACGCGCCCCGCCCGGCCTCGCCGTTGATCAACGTTGGTGCGCGAGGCGCGAATCGTTTCGAGCCGCGTCAGTCCGAGATTTGGTTCGAACACCGGAACGCGCGACAGACCGCAGTCGATGACAACACGCACGCCATCGATGGTCAGCGAGGTCTCGGCGACCGAGGTGGCGAGCACGATCTTGCGACGCCCCGGCGATGCCTTGGCGACGGCGTGGTCCTGTTCGGCGCGACCCAACGCGCCGTAAAGCGGCGCGAGATCGACATGGGTGGGAAGCCCGCGCTGGGCGAGCAACGCGGCGACGCGGTTGATTTCACCCTGCCCGGGGAGAAAAACAAGGATGGAGCCCTGCTCTTCCACCAACGCTCGCCGCGTGGCGCGAACGACCTCATCCTCCATGCGAAGATTTGGATCGCGGCCGAGATAGCGCGTCTCCACCGGAAAGGCGCGACCCGCGCTTTCCACGACGGGTGTGTCGTCGCCCATGAGCGCCCCGACACGCGCGCCATCCAATGTCGCCGACATGACGACAAGGCGCAGATCCTCTCGTAGCGCGCCCTGAACGTCCAAAGCCAGCGCGAGGCCGAGATCGGCGTCGAGCGAGCGCTCGTGAAACTCGTCGAACAGGACACCGGCGACGCCAGAAAGCTCCGGATCATCGAGAATCATTCGGGCGAAAACGCCCTCGGTGACAACTTCGATGCGCGTCCTGGCCGAAATTCTCGAGTCAAGACGCATGCGCAGCCCGACGGTCTCGCCAACGGCCTCGCCCAGCGACACCGCCATTCGCGCGGCGGCCGCGCGCGCCGCCAGTCGACGCGGCTCCAACAGGATGATTTTGTTGTCGCCGCGCCAGGGCGCGTGGAGCAGCGCCAGCGGAACGCGCGTGGTTTTGCCGGCGCCGGGCGGCGCCACAACCACCAAATTTCTTCGCTCTAGAAGCTTGCCCTGAAGTTCCGCCAATATCTCGTCAATTGGCAGTCGTTCGTTGAACATGCGCGTCAATGACCGCTCCAACGCGATTTAGACGCTTCTCGGCTCACTTCTGTTTAGCGATGATCTTGTCCTTGATTTTGTCGTAAACGGCTTGGGGCAGAATATTCTTTTGCACCAGTTCGTCCTTGCCCTTGTAGGGCCGCCCCTTGATGATCGCCGCCGTCCTGGCGGCGCCAATGCCGGGAAGCGCATCGAGTTCCTCGGAACTCGCCGAATTGATGTCCAGCAACCCGGTCACGGCCGGCTTCGCCGGCGCCGCCTTGGGAGTGGGAGCGACCACGGAAGGCGACTTCGGCGTCGGCGTCGCGGTCTGAGGCGCTTGCGCCAAGACCGGGCTGGCGAAAAGCAAAGCCGCGAGGCTGAGCGCGAACGCAAAAATCACCTCGCGGCGTGTGGAAAACGACGAATGAGCCATGAAACTTTCTCCCGAGACATTCCGTGCTTGAATATTACCCGCGGAATTGTCCGACGGCAAAAGGACGCGACGCCCTAGTTGGGGGACGTCAACCGCGCGGCGGCGCGCGCGTGGCCGATTAACGGCAGCATCGCCGCGAGTTCTGGACCGTTTTCCGCGCCAGTTAGAGCCAACCGTAATGGATGGAACAGACCGCGACCCTTGCGACCGGTCGCGCCCTTGATCGCCGTGGTCCACGCGCCCCAGGTGGCGCCGTCCCATGGCTCCGCCGGCAATAACTCCGCCGCCGCGCGCAGGAATTCCTCGTCTTCACGTTGAGGTTCGATTTCTCCTTCGACCACGCGCCACCACTCCAGCACTTCGTCGAAACGCGTTAGGTTGCCGCGCACGGCGAGCCAAAAAGGTTCCGCTTTGAAACCCACGATTTCGTGCGCGGCCAGCCTGTCGCGCACGTCATCGAAATTGAGCATCGCCAGCGTGCGATGAGTCAGCGTCGCCAGATCGACCGGGTCGAAACGCGCCGGATTGCGTGAAACGTGAGAAAGGTCGAAACGCGCGGCGAGTTCGTTCAGGGAGCGCACCGCCCGCACCGCCTCCGAGGAGCCCGTCAGCGTCGCCAAAGCGGCGACGGCCAGCGGTTCGAAGCCCTCCTCGCGCAGCGAGGCGATGGATAGCGAGCCCGTGCGCTTCGAAAGTCCCTCGCCGGCGCTCGACACCAAGAGATTATGGTGCGCGAAGACAGGCGCGGGACGCTCCGGCGCCAGCGCCGCGAAAAGTTGCAATTGCACCGCGGTATTAGTGACGTGATCCTCACCGCGAATGATGTGCGTGATTTTGAGATCGATGTCATCGACGACCGAGGGCAGCGTATACAGAAAACTCCCGTCTTCGCGAATCAGCACGGGATCCGACAATGAGGCGCAGTCGATCCGCGCCTCCCCGCGAATGGCATCCGTCCAGGATACCAACTTGTGATCGAGCAAAAAGCGCCAATGCGGACGCCGCCCCTCCGCCTCCCAGCGAGACCGCGCGTCCTGCGACGCCTGCAGCGCGGCGCGGTCATAGATCGGCGGTAGACCTCTTGCCTGCAGCATCTTTCGACGTTTTTCCAACTCCTCCGCGGTTTCGTAACAGGGATAAAGTCGTCCCAACTCGATCAGCCGGTCGGCGGCCGATTTATAGAGTTCGGCGCGATCCGACTGGCGCAGCGTATAGTCGGGAGAAACCCCCAGCCAGGCAAGATCGACCTCTATTTCCCGCGCGAAGGCCGCTGTGGACCTGGAGAAGTCGGTGTCATCGAAACGAAGCACGAATCTTCCATGGTGCCGCGACGCGAAAAGATGATTGAAAAGCGCCACCCGCGCGTTGCCGATATGAATGCGGCCGGTTGGAGAGGGCGCGAAACGGACGATTGGAGTTGTCATGAGCGAACTTCAAACCAAGGTTTGGGAGAGTCTCCGGCGAGACGCGAGTTTCAGCCTGCCTCCCTTGTGCCAAGATAGCGCGCAAATGTCAGGCGGAATATTAAGCCTGCCGCGTCCGGGCATTCGCGTCGCCTCCGCCGAACGAAACCGCGTCATCGCGCGATCGCGCCTTGGCGCGACACGGAAGCCCGACGCCGAGCAACGCCGCGCCTAAGCAAGATGCGTCAAGAGAGATCAATATGACCGTTGTCGCCTATATTTGCGCCACTTGGTGCGCCGCGCTTTTGGCATTGAATTTTTCCGCGATATATGTGACGGCCCGGAAATGCCGGGCGCGGCCACGAGAACTGCGGGCGCCCTCGAAAGCGCCGCCGGTGTCGTTGGTGCGTCCGCTGCGCGGGCTGGAAACGTTCAGTGAGGAGACGTTGCGCGCCTCGTTCGAACTGGATTATCCTGATTACGAACTGTTGTTCTGCGTGCAGGCGCCTCATGATCCGATCATCCCGTTGGTGGAACGCCTCATCGCCGAATATCCCGGCGTTCATGCTCGACTGCTGACCGGTGATGATTACGTCAGCGCCAATCCCAAGCTCAATAATTGTGTCAAAGGCTGGGACGCGGCCAAGCATCGCTACGTCGTGCTGGCCGATTCCAACGCGCTGCCGCCGCGCGACTATCTCCAAACGATGTTGGCGGCGTTCCGCGACGACACGGCGCTGGTCGTTTCCATGCCCATAGGTTCGCGTCCGGAAGGCTTTTGGGCCAATGTTGAATGCGCCATTCTCAATACATTTCAGGCGCGCTGGCAATATGGCGCGGAGGCGATCGGCATCGGTTTCGCACAAGGCAAGAACATGATGTGGCGGCGCGAGGTCTTGGACCGCGCTGGCGGCATACGCGCGCTCGCCGCGGAAATCGCCGAGGACGCGGCCTCGACAAAGATCATTCGCGCCCAGGGCCTGGCGGTTCGAACTCGTCGACATGCCATTCGAACAACCGTTGGGGCCACGAACCGCGCGCGAGGTGTATTCACGTCACGTGCGTTGGGCTCGGCTGCGGCGGGTGACGTTTCCCGGCTATTTCGCGCCCGAATTCATGAACGGAAGTTTCGCGCCGGTGTTTCTGGGCGCTTATGCGACTTTGCAATTCGAGGGCGACGCGGTGTTAGCGGCGGGAATAATCCTGGCGTCGCTGTATTGCGCGGAAATGCTGCTCGCGCGCATTTGCGGCTGGACACTGAACTGGCGAACGCCATTTTCCTTGGTGGCGCGCGACGTGATGCTTCCGGTGATGTTTGTCGACGCCTGCTTGTTCGACGATTTCATCTGGCACGGCAACGAAATGACCGTGCGCGTGGAAGAAGAGACCACGACGGCGCGGTGAAAAGCGAGCTTGGGCGAGATTGCCAGTTCCCACTCCGCGTCGACCCGCGACAAATTCATCATGTAGCCGGAAATCTCCGCTGGCGCCCTTACGAACCGGGCGTCGACGGCATAGTTTGAGGATGACGGGCGCGCGGAGGGAAGGTCTGCGGGAATCGCGGAGCCGCGTCTTAGGCAACAGGGAGATAATATCATGTTGCGCAAGTTAACGATTATCGTGGCGCTCGGAGCCGCGCTCGCTTTTCCGGCGACGGCGCTGGCGCGAGGTGGACGTGGCGGCGGCGGTTTTGGTGGCGGCGGCTTTCATGGAGGGGGTTTCCATGGCGGCGGCTTCGGTCGTGGCTGGGGTGGGGGCGGCTGGGGTGGTTACTGGGGCGGTTATTGGCCGTTGTATGATTTGGGCCCCTATTATGGCGACGCCTATTATTATCCCGACTATCCCCCAGACTACGCTGGTCGACCCGTTTATTACCGCCACTACGCCCACAGGCATCACTATTACTCAAGGTGCCATAACGTGAACCGCTCGATTTGGCATCATGGCCTGCGGTACTGGCGCGCGACGCGGGTCTGCCGTCGCTAGTCGATTGAAACACCGTGGCGGCGGGTCAAGAAAAGCCTTCACCCGCCGTCACGCTTGACGAGATTCACTCAATTTCGCCGACTCGAGGCAAGTAGTCGAAGTGGCGGCAATACGGTATTTCGTTCTCTAACTATTGAATATTAATTGGTTTTTTGCGATTCGACAGCGGCAGGCGCTTTGGCGCGCCCGCCGACAGACATAGCCCGGAAACATGAATTTGCACCGGGGCCCTACACAATGCGGGATGCCAATCTAGCTGAAGATGCGGGAGGCGGGGAAAACGACGCAGGGGTCGGACAGATCCCGCGCGAGGCACGTGCGAGGAGTTTACGATGCTACGCAAATTGTCGATGGTTCTTGCGCTGGGCGCCGTGTTGGCGCTTCCCACCACTGCGATGGCGTTCCGCGGCGGCGGCTTCCATGGCGGCTTTGGCGGCTTCCACGGCGGTTTTGGCGGCTTCCATGGCGGTTTCGGCGGCTTCCATGGAGCCGGCTTCGGCGGCGGCTTCCACAGAGGTGGATTCGGCCATGGCGGACTTGGCCGCTTTGGTCGGGGATACGGCGGTTATTATGGCGGCGGTTGGGACTATTGGCCGGTTGACTATGGTTATTGGCCCTATGACTACGGTTATGACGACTACTACTCTCCCTATTATTATAGCCAGCCCGCCTATTACGGACGTAGATGCGTCCCGTGAGGACTTTTAGACGGATGGAGATGGAGCAGTAGGCCGCGCCGCGGCGGAAAGAGGGCTTCTCCCTATTCCGCCGCTGCTTGTTCCTTGGCCCCGCGCGCCAAACGCTCGCTCTTCAGCAGCTCGGCGACAAGGAACGCCACCTCTATGGCTTGCTCGGCGTTAAGCCGGGGATCGCAGTATGTATGATAGCGGTCGCGCAAGTCATGTTCGGAGATAGCCCGAGCCCCGCCGGTGCATTCGGTCACATCCTTGCCGGTCATTTCAAGATGGATACCGCCAGCATACGTGCCTTCCGCCTGATGCACGGCGAAAAAGCCCCTGATTTCCGTCATGATGCGATCAAACGGCCGAGTTTTATACCCACTGGCGCTAATCGTGTTGCCGTGCATGGGGTCGCACGACCAAATGACGCTGCGCCCTTCGCGCGTCACGGCGCGGATCAAGGCCGGGAGTTTTTCCTCGACTTTATCGGCGCCAAAGCGGCAGATTAACGTGAGCCGGCCGGGCGCGTTATCGGGATTTAGTATGTCGATCAGTTGCAGCAGTCCGTCGGGCGTGAGGCTAGGGCCGCATTTGAGCCCCAGAGGGTTTTTTACGCCGCGCAGATAGTCGATATGCGCGCCACCGGGTTGGCGAGTGCGGTCGCCCGCCCAGAGCATGTGGCCCGAAGTCGCGTAATAATCGCCCGTCGTCGAGTTGATGCGGGTCAATGCTTGCTCATAGCCAAGCAATAGCGCTTCGTGCGAGGTATAGAAGTCAGTCTGGCGCAGTTCCGGATGGTGCTCGGGATCAAGCCCTATCGCGCGCATGAAGCCCAGCGTTTCAGTTATATGGTCCGCCAGTTTTTGGTAGCGCTCGGACTGCGGACTGTTTTTGACGAAGCCAAGCATCCAGCGGTGCGCGTTTTCGAGATTGGCGAAGCCGCCATTGGCGAAGGCGCGCAGTAGAATTCAGCGTCGCGGCCGACTGGCGATAGGCCTGCAATTGGCGCTCGGGATCGGGGATGCGCGCCTTCTCGCTGAATTCGATGTCGTTGATGATGTCGCCGCGATAGCTCGGCAACTCCTGATCGCCCTTCTTTTCGGTGGGCGAGGAGCGTGGTTTGGCGAACTGGCCGGCGATGCGCCCGACTTTTACCACTGGCGAGGCGGCGGCGAAACTTAACACCACGGCCATCTGTAGGAAAACACGGAAGAAATCTCGGATATTGTCCGCGCAGTGCTCGTCGAACGCCTCGGCGCAATCGCCGCCCTGAAGCAGGAAAGCCTTGCCCGCGGCGACATCGGCGAGCGCGCGGGTCAGGTTGCGCGCCTCGCCGGCGAAGACAAGCGGCGGAAAACCAGCGAGTTGGCGTTCAACCGCCGCCAGCGCCGCGGAGTCACGATAGACCGGCGTCTGCTCGATCGGCTTGTGTCTCCAACTGCTGGGCGTCCAACGTTCCAAGTTTCCTAACTCCATACTGCCCCCGCGAATATTCTTGACCGCGCGGCGTCCGTCAGGCGCTTATATAGGAAGCGCCGCCTCATGGCGACAAATTTGCGTGTTGGCGAGGCGGCCTTTTCAGCGACATGAACGCCCTGCCCCATAAATCGCGAACTTGCGAGAGTAAGCCGGATTCCTTCATTGTGCGACGCCCAGAATTGTCGAGAGCGACGGGTCCATGCTGGCTCGGCGCCCGCCAAGACGCTATAAGCGGGAATCAGCTCCCCGCCCGAGGTCTTGATGCCGGTTCTCTTGTCACAAATGCTGGAGGCCTATCGTTGGATCGGCGCCCTGTTGGTCCTTGCCGCCCATTCCACCAATCTTTTCGTCAGCCTGCACGACATCATGGTGGCGCATCATGCGCCGCAGATCTACGTTTGGTGGTTCGCCGCTAGTTTCGAGTTCGGTCACCAGGCCGTTCTCGGCTTTTTCGTGATGTCTGGCTATCTGGTCGGGGGATCCGTGCTCGCCAGCATCCGCAAGGGGAAGGATTTCTTGCGCGAATATGCGATTCACCGCTTCGCGCGCATTTATGTCGTCACCGTGCCCGCGCTGGTTTTGACATTCACAGTCGACGGCCTTGGGCGCGCCTTTCTGCCCAATACCGACTTCTATAACTCGCAACTATTCGCGGGCCATTACACGGCCAGCGTGTTCGTGGGCAATGTACTTAAATTTTCAGGAAATTCACACCGTCACCTATGGAACCAACAGTCCGCTGTGGTCGCTTGCTTGCGAGTTTTGGTATTACATCACCTTCCCACTGCTCGTGGCGCCGCTGGCGCGCAATTATCCCAACTGGTTCCGCTATGGCGGCTTTATCGCCGGCGTCGCGGTGTTTCTGTCGATGGCTAACGCGCCATGGTTTCGCTTCGGCTTCGCGCTTTGGATCATAGGCGCACTGGCCAGTCTGCCAGCCCGTCCCCTGGTCGCCTCGCGCTGGGGCGCTCTCGCAATTTATTTCGCGGCGCTTATCCCTATTCGCTTACTGGTGCGTGGGCCGATCCTCGCCGCGCATCCCTGGCTTCAGGACGCCGCCGACCTGCTCAGTTCCATGCTGCTCGCCAATCTGATGCTGAGCGTGCGCTACTCGCCGGCGGAAGGTTGGGACGCGCTACGGCCACGATTCCATAAGTTCTTGGCGGACTTTTCCTTCTCGCTTTATAGCATACACATGCCGCTGCTTATTTTGCTGCGTTCGATCACGGACTCGATCATGGGTCCGGAGTGGGCCACGCGATTGGCGACGCCAGCGCATTGGGCGGTTCTAGCGGTGGTGATGAGTACTTGCGTCGCGATCGCCTATGGCTTCTCACGGCTCACCGAAGCTCACACGGGCGCGGCGCGACGCTATCTTGCCGCCGCGCTTCCCCGCTTCTCGCCAGCCGTCACTTAAGAGGGGGCTGGCCGCTCCGCTCTCCCGAGTCATAGACCGGAAAGCCCCGCGCCAGTTGCTCGAGCGCCATCGCGATAAATCGTTGAGCGACCGCATCGTCGACGAGGCTATAAGCTTCCCAAAGCAATAACGTCGCTGCTTCGTTCATCTTCATGTTGGGTTCGCCTTCGAAAAGTGGCGCCGACAAGCTGCTTTCCTGCTGTAAAATTACTTGGGGCTCGAGAGGAGCGTCTCTCGCGCCGCCACCTGGAATTTTTGGCATTGTGGAAATTCCCATAAATTCTTGTCTTGGAAGCAGACAGCATCTTGCTGGAGCCGGTGCTCTCAAACATAAATCGACGAGCGACGCCGCGCACCCCCGGAAAGGGGGGGATTATGATTGGCGAGAAAACAGGATTGAACAACAATAGGTTGTATGCCAACCCTATTCGAGACCCGCGCTGATCATCGGCGACGACTTGGCGTCCGATTTCGCGCGAAGCGAGTTCGATTTCAATCTGAAGCGAATAATTCAGGCCGCGAGACGCGGGTCGGCGCGCGCATGGTCACGAGTTCCTCGGCCAGGGTCGGATGTAACGCCATGGTGGCGTCGAAATCGGCCTTGGCGGCCCCCATCCGCATGGCGACGGCGACAAGTTGCGCCATCTCGCCAGCCTCCGGTCCCAAAATATGCGCGCCGACGACGCGATCGCTGGCGCTGTCCACCAGCAACTTCATATAGACCTGCTCGCCGCGACCCGATAGCGTCGCCACCATCGGACGGAAAGCCGTCTCGAAGACCCGCGTTTCCTTAAAGCGCGCCGCCGCCGCTTGCTCGGTGAGACCCACCGTCCCGATTTCCGGCGTCGAAAACACCGCGCTCGGAACGCACTCGTAATTAACCGTCTCGTCGAGTCCGCCGAAGAGCCTGTCGGCGAATGCCTGGCCCTCGCGAATCGCCACGGGCGTCAGGTTGACGCGATCCGTCACATCGCCGACGGCGTAGATCGACGCCACGCTGGTGCGTGACAAGGAGTCGACGATCACCGCGCCGCTCTCCCGCAGTTTCACACCTGCCCGTTCCAAACCAAGGTCCCTGGTGGCCGGACGGCGACCAGTCGCCGCCAGCACGACGTCGACCTCGATCGTCTCGCCATTGGCGAGGATCGCCGAAACGCCGCCAGGGCATTTCCTTAATTCAGTCGGCGGCGCGGCGGCGTGGAGAACGACGCCGCCGCGCGATATCGCCGCCGCCAGCCGTTCACGCAAATCGCGATCGAACCCGCGCAGCGGCAAATCGGCGCGATAAGTCATATGCGTCTCCGCGCCCAGCCGCGCGAAAACGCAGGCGAACTCCACCGCGATATAGCCCGAGCCGATCACCAGCAATCTGCGGGGAAAGGTCGGGAGATCGAAAATCTCGTTGGAACTGACGGCATGTTCGATGCCGGGAATTCGCGGCTCCATAACCGGAGCGCCGCCCGTCGCGACGAGAATTGTCTTGGCGCGCGCGACGTCGCCATCGGCGAGACGCACCGTTGCGCCGTCTTCCACCACGGCGCGTTGGCGGATCAACTCCACGCCCGCCCTCGCTAGGTTTTGGACGTAAAGACCCTCCAGCCGCGTGATTTCCTTTTCCTTAGCGGTGACGAGGCGGCCCCAATCGAAGCTGGGCGCCGGGACATCCCATCCAAAGCCCGCCGCGTCGGTGAAAGCGTCGCGGAAGCGGCTTGCCAGAACATAAAGCTTTTTCGGCACGCAACCGCGTATGACGCAGGTGCCGCCGACCCTGAACTCCTCGGCGAGGGCGACGCGGGCGCCATGATTGGCCGCCACGCGGGCCGCGCGAACCCCGCCCGAACCCGCGCCGATCACGATAAGATCGAATTCTTTTTGCGACATCGGCTGGTTCCTCAAGCGCGAGGGGCGTCGAGTCGCGCCCTTAAGAGTGACTGACAATCCCCCCGAGCGAATCGCGAGGCCCCGACGCGCGGGAGCGCGGGACCGCGCCGCCGTGATGATTATCTCGGCGCCAAAACCCGCGCGACCCGCCGCCGCGAACCGACGTCGTGGTGGGCCGTTATGGCGGAGGAGAACTCGATCCTTCTAATTGAATCCGATCAAGCTGGACCTGTCCAGCAGAGAAAAAATGCGCTTTTGATCGTCGGTGAGTTCGGTTTGATGATCATGATCGTTGGTGATTTCGAGGGGGGATTCAAAGCGAGTCTCCCTAACGATCTCCACGGCTTCATCGATTAATCCGATGCGATCGGCGAGCAGCTCGATCCGCTTTTGGCAAGCGGTGATACGACCCTCGACAACGGTCTCCATGAGATTTTCGCCCTCTTTGACGCGGAACCGATCCTTGAGCAGGCGAGCATCCCCGATCGCCTTTTCGAAATGAGTCCGCTGGGCGCTCCATTCCGCGCGCTTTTCCAATAATGTATGGGAGATATGGGCCAAAATGCTCGAATTCTATGCGAGCATTCCGGACCTTGCCAAGTTTAACCAATGTCACGTCAAGCGCGGCGGACAATATCTCGATGATCTTCGCGCGATGCGGATCGGCCGCGGGATCACCGACCTCCCCGCTTTCATCGTAGCGGGCGCGACGGATCGGATCGGAGAGAACGTCGTACGCCGTTTTAAGCTCGTTGAAAACATCCACGGATCCGCCGCCGTCCGGATGAGCGCCGCGAACCTTTTTGCGAAACGCGCGTCTAATGGTCGCAAGATCCGCGTCGCGCGACACTCCCAGCACCGCATACAGATCGGTCATTATTGGCGATCGCCTCGGTCAAGACCAGCGCGCCGTCCGTTTCGCGGGCGCCGAGGAAATTGTTAGCCTCTTAACACCAGTGGAGCAACGGCTTGTCGATTTTTTGGCGTCCATCCGGTAGAAGGAGCCGATCGGTTCGACCGACTAACCCTCCGAGGCGAGCGGAGGCGCGACAATCACCTCGAAACGAAACACCGTAATACGGAAGCGTCAATTCAACCAAGAGAGCATAAAGACTTGGAGCGTCGGCCATACAACACATATTACTTTTATAATCCCGACAATGATAAAATTGTTATATAGCGAACAAGCGGACGCCGCGCTCCCTCGGCGACGCTAATCAGTTGGCATAACAGTTTGTTTTTAATCAATCCCGTGATGCCAAAAAAGTGGCGCGCGGCTTGCTTCTTGGCCCCGTCCGATGAAAATTAGCAAGATCGAGGAATTCCCGATGGAGAACATGAGCGCTTCATTACACACGGTTATACGGCGCTATGCGCTCATTCTCGGCGTCAATGAAATCGCCTCCGCCACGGCGGTGGAAATGCGCCAGCGGGGTTGGACGGTGGTTCTCGGCCACGACCCCTTCCCCCCCGTCATTCGTCGCAAGATGGCTTTTCATGATGTCTTGTTTGGAGACGCCGTCGTCATCGACGATATTGGGGCTTCATTGGCGGAAGACGCGATGGCGCTGCTGAATTTGATTCGAAACGGCGCCGGCGTGATCGTCACGCCTCTCCAAACGCATGATCTCATCGCATTGCGCACCCCCGACGTCCTTGTCGACGCTCGAATGCAAAAGTATCGGACTACTCCGGACTTACGCCACATAGCGCCGCTGACGATCGGACTGGGGCCAAGCTTCTCGGCGGGAGCGAACTGCGACTTGGCCGTCGAGACACAACCGGCGGGCTCCGGGCGGCTCATCAAGCGCGGCGCCCCCGCGGCCGCCGACCATACTCCGCAGCGCCTTGGCGGCGTCGGCGAGGAAAAATTCCTCTACTCGTCCCGTGGAGGACTCTGGCACACCGCGGTCGAGATCGGCAGCCGCGTCTTCAAGGGTTTTGTCGTTGGACGGCTCGACGGATTGCCGACGCGCGCGCCGATCGATGGAGTCGTGCGCGGACTGATTCGCGATGGTTCGCGGATCCCGGCGGGAGTCAAGGTGCTGGAGATCGACCCGCGTGGCCGCGCCGCGCGGTGGACCGGGACGGACGAGCGATCAAGGGCGATCGCTAGCGCGGTGGCGGACGCGGCTCAAAACAATCGTGAAATCATCAAGGGCGAACGGGCGCGAGAATCGTCCGCCGCGCTTGGGGCATGAAATGTGCTTGCGCGCCGCCGCGGCGTTTTTGCTTCCGCACGAAGGTGGTAATGTCTACCTGTTGTTTTGAAGCCGCGCGCCAGTCACTTTTGATCGAAGATTGAGAACATGAGCGAGGAAACCTGCGTTTTAGTGTGTGGCATCGGCGAGATCGCCTCGGCGATCGCGCGGCGTCTATTCGCCGAGGACCGCGCGGTCGCCATTCACCAGGGGCCGCCGCCGCGAACGCTGCGGCGCAGAATGGCGTTCTCGGACGCCTGGTTCGACGGCGCCGCGACGCTCGACGGGGTCGAGGCGCGGCGCGCTGATTTGAGCAGCGAATTCTTGCTCGGCTTGCGCACGCGGCAATTCATCCCGGTCTTGACGCAACGATTCGCCGACGTCACGGAGCGCTGGCCCTGGGATGTCGTCGTCGCCGTGGCGCCGGACGACAGTTCGCCGCCCGACCATGTGAAGGATCACGCCGATCTGACGATCGGCGTCGGCGGCGTCTTTTTCGCGGGCGAGAACTGCGATGTGGTGATCGCGACCGAAGGACCGGATCCCGGGGCGATTTTTCACAAGGGCGCCGCTCCGTCGAACGGGCGGCCGACCAACGCGGCGTTCGAGGAAACCTGCCAGCTATTCGCTCCCACCTCTGGAGTGTTTCAGACAACGCAAACCATCGGCGGACGCATCGAGACCGGCGAGGTTTTGGGCGTCGTCGGGCGAAGCGCGATCCGTTCTTCCGTCTCCGGGCGAATCAGAGGATTGATTCGGCGAGGACAAGCGGTCGTGACTGGAACGGCGGTCGTCGACATCGCGACGTCGAGCGCCGCGCCGGTCGCGGGCATCACTCATCGAAACCAGCTGATCGCGCGCGGCGTCGCTTTCGCGGTCGAGATGGAAAGCCACGGTCGGGGCCCGGCTTCGTTTGAACAGTGGCTGTGACCGAACAAACAGCCTTCGGGGCGATCGGCGGTTCCGGCGAACGAGCCTCGAACTTGCCCTTGATGCGCGTGCGCGCGCTTTAGTTTTACCTATCACGGGAGGAGCGGATGCAGTTCGATTTTCCAAAGGTCCAAGACGAAACCGCTCGCGCGGCGATCGAAGCGGCGATCGGCGAATTCGTGCGGTCCTTTTATGCGAAAGGCGGCGCCGATCCGCTGCTCGGTCCAATCTTTTCAAACTCGATCGCCAATCTCGACGGCCACATCCAGATTGTCCAGAACTTCTGGTCGCGCTCGCTGTTACAGACCGAGCGTTATGAAGGCCATCCGTTCGCCGCCCATGTCAACTTGCCCATCGAGCCCGCTCATTTCAAACGCTGGCTCGAATTATTCGTCGAAGCCGCGAAGGAAACGCTGCCGCCCACGCAGGCCGAACAAGCCATCGCCAAGGCCAGCCACATGGCTCAATGTTTCCAGTCCGGCCTATTTCCCTTCACCGGGGCGGATGGAGCTCCCTCGAAGGTTCCGGCGCACTGAAGTTGCATCGCGGAAATCGCCTCGCCACTGAATTTCGCGCCCGAGAGCGCTGTCCGGTCGCCATCGGTGCGGCGGCGCGCGGCCGCGATCGAAACCGCGCCGAGAAACGACCGATTATCGGCGAAATCCGAGTCTGTTTGAAAAAACCTGGAGCGGGTGAAGGGAATCGAACCCTCGTATTCAGCTTGGAAGGCTGCTGCTCTACCATTGAGCTACACCCGCGTCGCTCCCGATATGCCAATCCTCGTGGCGCTTGGCAATAGCAGTCCGTCAAGAGTCTTCGCCGACACCCCCGCCCCGAGCCAATCGGCAGATTTGGCGCCGCGGCGAAAGCGTTAAACCGTTCCTCGCCGAGATTTCCCATTTGACAGTGGCGAGCGAGCCCACTAACCGGAGCGCCCGATGAGCTTCATTCCCAGGCGGGCGCTTTCAGCTGCTGCATGTCGAGGATTATAGGACCGTGGCCAAACCCGAACTCGGCGCCAAGCGCCAATGTCAGTCCTGCGCGACAAAGTTTTACGACCTGAACAAGGATCCCATTCTTTGTCCAAAATGCGGGACGGTGTTCCACGCCGCGCCGCTCGCGCGCGCCGCCGCGCGCCCAGCGGACGCGGAAGTGGAAGTCGAAAAAGATGAGGCCGAGGTGATCTCCCTGTCCGAGGTCGAGGAAGGCGAAAATAAACCGGACGCCATTGAAATCGACGACGATGTCGAGATCGACGCGGAAGAAGCGGACGACACCTTTCTGGAGGAAGAGGAAGGCGAGGAGGATGACGTCGCCGGTTTGATCGACGGCGACATCAATACCGACGAGGAAGGCTGAACCCGGCGACCTCGAAAGCCAAGCACCCGCGACGCGCCGGCCGCGGGTGTTGTTCACTGACCAGTTGGCCGGGGCGGCGCTTTGTCCCCCTCCCCGCCCACGCCGCCGGCGCGCGCTCACGCGCGAATTAGCCGAACAGACAGCCAGCGCGGCGCGACGATCCAGTAATGAGAAGCCGCCGACGCGGCCGCCCGCTTCTCGTTTCGCGCCGGTTTGGAGCGATTTGCTTCAACACTCGAACATTCCATCGATTTCGCGCAATTTGTAAACTGAAGAACCCATGCGCGATGGCGTGAGCGTCGCTAAAGCGAAGTCATCGCAATCTCAGTCCTTTGGGAAAACGCCAAATCTCCTTGATCTTTCATCGAGGAAACGCTTCGCCACGTATTTTTAGAAGCGGGCTCCACGGCAAAGCGCCAGTAAGATCGCCTTTCCGTTTTACGCGGCGTTGAATCTCCGTGTCGACCCACATCTTCACAACTCGCGGTATTGGACGATATCCGCTGTATGCATCGAGATACGGTGACCTCAACAATATTTGGGGCCATCAATCCAAATTAGGCTTTTATTAGTTGTGAATTGCACAATAAGGATGTAAATTTTAACGAGTTAACGGCCGAATCGGTGATCGGCATCTTTCCCCCGACGTGTATTTTCGGCCATGCGCTTGGAGGAAGGCGCGACCGCGGGAACTTTCAAGCTATCCAAGCCAAGAGAAAGCGATGAGCGACACGATGACACAAGACAACAATATCGAACTCGCGGCCGAAATAGTGTCCGCTTACGTCAGCAACAATTCCGTTCCGGCCGCCGATCTGCCAAGCCTGATAAACGAAGTTTACGGCGCGCTTATTCGGGTGCATTCCGGCGGCGGCCTTGTCGCGGCTCCGGCGGAAGCGCTTAAGCCCGCCGTCGCGATCAAGAAATCCGTCACCAGCGATTACATCATCTGCCTGGAGGACGGAAAGAAGTTCAAATCCTTGAAGCGGCATTTGCGCACGCAGTATAGCCTTTCGCCCGAGGAATACCGCGAGAAATGGAGTCTTCCCGCCGACTATCCGATGGTCGCGCCCAATTACGCCAAGGCGCGCTCCAATCTCGCCAAGCAGATGGGCCTTGGTCAGCAGCGTCGCCGCCGCGCCAAATAGTCCTCGGCGATCGTCAAGTGGCGGCCGCGCGCCGCCGCTTCGCTCCTAGAGCCGGAACCAGGGGCAATCTGTTGCATTCTTGCAACAGTGGGTCAACAAAGTTGACATTTGGCCCAAAACGCCGCCGCGGGCGGTTGCGCGCCCGCTTAGTCCGCGAGACAACCCGTATTGGTCGTGGGGCGCTTCAGGGCGGCAAATTCTCCACCACTTTCTCGTTGTCGTAATCTCGAGGGGATATATGCGACGTCTGTCCATTCTAATTGGCGCGTTGTGCGCCATTCTTTTCGTTCCAGAATTCGCGGCGGCTCGGGACGCGGGACTTTTTTCGAGCCTGTTCGATCCGAGCCCCGCGCCGACATCCGAGGGACGCCCAAGGGCCAGCGCCATTCCGCGCGAGGTCGTTTCCTACCAAGGGCCTTATTCGCCCGGCACGGTGATCATCTCGACCGGCGAGCGGCGGCTGTATTATGTGCTCGGCAATGGGCAGGCCCTTCGCTATGGCGTCGGGGTCGGCCGTCCGGGTTTCGAATGGTCGGGCTCGCGCTACATCGCCTCAAAGCGCGAATGGCCGGACTGGACTCCCCCAGCGCAAATGATCAAGCGCCGCCCGGACCTGCCGCGCCACATGGAAGGCGGAATCAACAATCCGCTCGGCGCGCGCGCCATGTATCTGTCCGGAACGCTCTATCGCATCCATGGCTCCAACGAGCCGGAATCCATCGGACAGGCGGTGTCCTCCGGCTGCATTCGCATGACCAATGACGACGTCACGGATCTGTATGACCGCGTCAAGATCGGCACCCGCGTCGTCGTCCAGCGCTAAAGGGCGGTCGCCGCGAACAAATGGTCATGGCGGTCGGCCGACGCCGGCCGCTTCAATTGTTTCAAACTATTTCTCGCCGGCGTGATCGCGGTCCAACCCCTTGGAGGCCAGTTCCTCCAAATAGGCCTCGAAGTTTTCGCTGGCGGTCGCGCCCAGTTCGCGCAGATAGCGCCAAGTAAAAATGCCGGTGTTGTGCATGTCGTCGAAATCGAGCCGCACCGCGTAATTTCCGACCGGCGCCACGTCGAGAATCTTGACCTTGCGCTTTCCCCCGACAGTCTTGCGCGTGGCGGCCGAGTGGCCCTGCACCTCGGCGCTCGGGCTGCGAACCCGCAGATATTCCGCGCTTAAAGTATAGCTCGCGCCATCCTCGAAACTGACACGCAGCGCGCCGCCGTCGGTCTCCAGGCGAATTTCGGTGGGCCATGCGTCGTCGCTTGTCATGCTCAGCTCCAAAAACTCCCCGGTGGGCGCGGCGAAGCCTCGCCCCGGGGTTCATGGGCCATTATATGAGTTTCCACGTCGGGGATAGCGCCGCTTCCCCAAGGCGTGTTATTGGCGGCCGTCATGAACATTCGTCCGCAACAGTCCCTACCCGAGGCCAAGGCGGGGCCGCTCGTCGACCCGTTTGGCCGGGCGATCTCTTATCTGCGCGTCTCGGTGACGGATCGCTGCGACTTCCGCTGCGTCTATTGCATGTCCGAACACATGCAATTCCTGCCGCGCCGGGATCTGCTGACGCTGGAGGAACTCGACCGGCTCTGCGGCGCCTTCATCGCGCGCGGAACCAGGAAGCTGCGCATTACCGGCGGCGAGCCGCTGGTGCGGCATGGCGTGATGGGTCTGTTTCGCTCCCTGTCGCGCCATCTTGTCAGCGGCGCGCTCGATGAGCTGACGCTGACCACCAACGGCTCGCGGCTGGCGGGGTTCGCCCGCGAGCTCGCCGATCTCGGCGTGCGGCGCCTGAATTTGTCGCTCGACACCTTGGACCCCGATAAATTCCGCGCGATTACCCGCACCGGCGATCTGGCCCGGGTGCTGGACGGGATGGAGGCGGCGCGCGCGGCGGGGCTCGCGGTCAAGCTCAACGCCGTGGCGCTGCGCGGCGTCAACGAGGACGAGGTGGCCGAACTCACCCGGTTCGCTCACGGCCGCGGCATGGACATGACCTTCATCGAGGTCATGCCGCTCGGAGAACTCGACGGCCCCGCCCGCGTCGACCAATATCTGCCATTGACCGAGGTGCGGGAGCGGCTGGCGGAAAGCTTCACCCTCGACGACATCGACTACCGCAGCGGCGGCCCGGCGCGGTACATGCGCGCCAGGGAAACGGGTGGACGGATTGGCTTCATCACCCCGATGACCCATAATTTTTGCGAGAGTTGCAATCGCGTGCGGGTGACGTGCACCGGCACGCTTTATATGTGCCTTGGCCGGGAGGACGCCGCCGATTTGCGCGCGCCGCTTCGAGAAAGCCTCGCCGACGACGCCTTGCACGCCGCGATCGAAACGGCGATCGCCCGCAAGCCGAAGGGGCATGATTTTCTCATCGACCGCGCGTCCGCGCCGGCGGTCGCTCGCCATATGAGCACCACCGGCGGCTGACGCGTCGCCCTCCCGAAACAGGATTTTCGCATGACCGCCAGCCGTGACGTCGCATTCCTCGGTCTTGGCGTCATGGGCTACCCGATCGCCGGTCACCTCGCGCGGGCGGGCCACGCGGTGACGGTCTATAACCGCAATCAGGCGAAAGCCCGACGCTTCGCGGACGAATTTGGCGGCCAAGCCGCGCCGACCCCACGCGCGGCGGCCAAGGGCGCCGATTTCGTGTTCGCCTGCGTCGGCAATGACGACGACCTGCGCGCCATCGCGCTGGGCGAGACCGGCGCCCTTGGCGGCATGAAACGCGGCGCCGTGTTCGTCGATCACACGACGGCCTCGGCGAAGGTCGCGCGCGAGCTTTTCGAGCTAGCGCGGGAGTCGGGCCTTGGTTTCGTCGACGCGCCGGTTTCCGGCGGCCAGGCCGGCGCCGAAAAAGGCGCGTTGACGGTCATGTGCGGCGGCGGCGGCGAGGATTTCGCCAAGGCGGAGCCGCTGATGGCGGCCTACGCGCGGGCCTGTCGGCTGATGGGACCGAGCGGCGCCGGCCAATTGACCAAAATGGTCAATCAGATCGCGATCGCCGGGCTCATCCAAAGCCTGTCGGAGGCGCTGCATTTCGCGGTCGCCGCCGGCCTCGACGCGGAGGCGGTCATCGACTTGCTGAAAAATGGCGCCGCGCAATCCTGGCAGATGGAAAACCGCACCGCCACCATGCTCGCCGGCGAGTTCGATCACGGCTTCGCGGTGGAGTGGATGCGCAAGGATCTCGCCATCTGTCTCGGCGAAGCCCGGCGCAACGGCGCGCAACTGCCGGTCGCGGCGCTTGTCGATCAGTTTTATGCGCAAATCGAAAAACTCGGCGGCAAGCGCTGGGACACGTCGAGCCTGATCACGCTTTTGAAGCGATAGGTTTTAGGTCAAGGGCGCCCCGAGTAAAAATTTTATTAACCATGCAACCAATGTTCAGGTCGCGGCGTTTCCATCTCGATAAGAGGAAGCCTGGACCGACGCCGCGCTTCGCGGAGATGGCCTCAGGTAAGTCCCAAACTGCCTTCCGAGAGGGGCAAGAGATGGCTGTATCGCGGGATAACCCATTCGCTAACAAAACGTCGCGTATTGTACTCGCCGTAACGGCGATCGCCAGCCTGTGCGCGGCGGTCGCGGCGACGCCTTCGGCGTCGAGCGGCAAGGAGTCAATCGCCGCCGTCGCCGCAACGGGGACGGATCGGGTGCTGGGCGAGTCCGTCAAGGGATTGCGGCCATTGGGGCGTGGACCGGCCATAAGAGTAGGCCGCGCCTTCGACGCGGACGACGAAGACTGCACGCTCGTGGTGACCAGAACCACGGATGAAAGCGGACACGTCAAGGTCAAGCACGGCGTGACTTGCGCCAATTGACAAAGCGTCCCCAAGGGAGGTCCCTCCGCGCCGGTGGGCCTATGACATGGACCAGGCGTGATCAGGCGAGGGGCGGGAGCGGTTCATGACGAATCGTTTCCGCCCGATTTTCTTGATGCGCGGATCATGGCCGCCAAAATCGCGGCGGGAAAACGCCTATCCGCTGGCCGCGCCCTTAACCGTCACCGGATAGCCCGCCACCGTCAGCACGACCTCGCCGGCAAGTCGCGCGACGGACTGATGCAGTTCGCCGGCCGCGTCCCGAAAGGCGCGAGCAAGGGCGTTCTCCGGAACGATCGACAGACCGACCTCCGAGGACACAACGCAGGTCAGGGCGCGGCGGGCGCGCAGCGCCGCCTCGACCCCGCCGAGTCGGCCGCGAGATCCGCCCCCGCCAACAGCCGGTTCGACAGCCACAGCGTCAGGCAATCCACGAGCAGCGGCCGGTCGGTGGAGGCGTCTGAAATCGCGCGCGCCAGTTCGTGCGGCGCCTCCATCGTGACCCAACCCGCGCCGCGTCTGTCTCGATGCGCCGCGATGCGCGCGCGCATTTCCGTGTCGAAGGCTTGCGCCGTGGCGATATAGGTCCACGGCCCGGGATGCGCCTGGATGCGCCGCTCGGCATGGGCGCTCTTGCCGGAGCGCGCGCCGCCCAGCACGAGGGTGACGAAACGGTTTTCGTTCATCGCGCCGCCTTGCGAAAACCGCCGCGCGCCAAAAGCGCGCCGTCGCGGTCGAACACTAAAACCTCCAACTCCACGCGCTCGTTGTTCAGCGCCCGCGCCGCCAACTCGAGGGCGCGCCGCGCGACCTCGCCCGGCAGATCGACGCCTGCGTCCTGGGCGAGGCGGAGCGCCTCGAGCGCGCTGTTGGCGGCGCCGATGCGCTCGGCCAACGTCGCGTCGCCGCCCGCGTGAACCGCCATGCGTCCGAGTTCGGGAAGATCGACGCGTGATCGGCCGGAGTGCAAATCGAGCCGCCCCTGCGCGAGCTTCGTCAACTTGGCGAAACCGCCGCCGATCGTCACCCGCGCCACCGGATTTTTGTGCAGATATTTCGAGAAGTCCGCCCGCGAAATCGCCCATCTCGACCAGCGCCGCGTCGGGTAATTCGTATATCGCGCGCACGGCGGCCTCGGAGGTGGAGCCGGTGGTCGCGGCGATATGGTCGAGGCCGCAGGCGCGCGCCACGTCGACGCCGCGATGAATGCTGTCGATCCACGCGGCGCAGGAATAGGGAACGACAATTCCCGTTGTGCCCAGCACCGACAGTCCGCCGACGATTCCAAGGCGCCCGTTGAGCGTATGCTTGGCCATCTCCTCCCCGCCGGGAATCGAAATCTCGACCAGCGCATCGGCGCCGACGCCAAGCTCCTTGGCCGCCTCGGCTATGTTGTCGCGCATCATCGCGCGCGGAACTGGATTGATCGCCGGTTCGCCAACCGCGAGCGGCAGGCCGGGCCGCGTCACGACGCCCACCCCCTCCCCCGCTCGAAAACTCACGCCGGCGCCGGCGGGCGCGGCGCGAACCCTGGCGAGGATCGTCGCGCCATGGGTGACGTCGGGATCGTCGCCGGCGTCCTTGACGACTCCCACGAGGGCGAAGTCGGCCCCGCGTTCGTGGCCGCGCAGCGCGAACGCGACGCGGCGCCCGGACGGCAGCGCGATCTCGACGGGATCGGGAGCCTCGCCGCGATGCAGCGCCACGAACGCGGCGCGCGCCGCGGCGGTCGCGCAGGCGCCGGTGGTCCAGCCCCGGCGCAGGGGTTTGTCGGGTGGGGACGCGCTCATGGCCCCGTTATAAGCGGGTTTGGCGCGCAAGGCAGGGCGAAAATGGGGGGGGGGATCGCCGACCCGCGTTCAGGCCTTGCGGCGCGGCAGCAGGTTTATGAACCGCGCCATGCGGCGTTCCGTGACAAAAGCCAGGCTAAACAGCTGCAAGACATTCTCCGCCTCGATCAGATCGAGCCCTATCTTTTGAGGGACAAGCTCCTTGCGGGTGTCAAACAGAATGTCCCAAATCGACAGCACGATCGCGTAATTGCTGTCATGCTCCTCGCGCAGCGTCGAATGATGGGCGCGATGCAGCGACGGCGTGATCACGAAATACGAGACGATCCTCTCGCCGGGAAAACTGACATTCGCGTGATGGAACAGGAAAAACATCATCCTGATCACTTCGCACACCACCACGACTTGCGCGGGCACGCCAATCAACACCGTGCACAGACATTTGAAGACGACCTCGAAGAACTGGTCGAGCACGTGAACGCGCAGCCCGGTCGTCACATGAAAGCTCTTGTCGCAATGATGGATCTTGTGAAATCTCCATAAAAACTCGTTGTTGTGCTCGATGTAGTGCCAGACATAAACCGCGAAATCGAACAAAATGAAACTCAAGATCCACTTGGCCGGACCATCGCCCATATGCGCGAGCAGCCCGTGATGTGAGTAGTTTTCGGCGACCACCAACAGGCTCGACACCGAGAATACGCTCATCATGATATTATTTATTACGAACACGGACGTATTGGTGGTGAACGACCGCATGAGCGTGGAATTCGAGATTCTTTTGTAAGGCCGCAGTTTCTCGATCACGAGAAGCAGAAAAAACAGGCCGATCGATAGCGCGAACAAATAGTTTTCGATCCCGGAACTCGTGCTCATTTCCATCTCCGCGCGCGCTCTTAGCGGCCGCTGCCTCGAAAATGGCGTCCGCGCGAGGGAAGTCAACCGACAAGGGTCGGGCCGTCGGCGCGCTTGACGAACGATCCGGTCGCGCGATCTATCGGTTACGATGACGCCACGACGTTGGATCAATCCCCCTAAAAAAGCGGTCAAGGGAAGCGCCCGCCGGCGGGTCATCGCCGTCCGCGAGACTCCAACGAACGGCAAAGCGTTCAAGACGCATCGGGAGACGCCATGTTCAATTTCGCCGCGCCCGCGCCGATCTCCGCCAGGGCGGAAGGCGTGCTGCGCCGTTCCGTCGAGGTCGCGTTCGACTTCGTGGGCGCTCATTTTTTCGAGAATTGCCGGCGATGGCACCCTCAGGTGGTCGAGGTCGAAGTCTTGTCCGGCGGGAATGGCGAGATCGGCGCCACCGCGCGGCAGATCACGTTCGATCGCGGCATCCGCAGCGAATCAAGGTTCGAGCTTTCGGAATTCGAGCCTCCGCGGCGCCTCGCGCTCAAGGGGCTCACGGAACCTTATCGCTCCTCCTATGATTTCGTTGGGGAAACCGAGGCGTCGAGCCGGATCGTCTTCACCTTCGATCTGCTGGAAATCGAGCTGACGATGCGTCCGTTCCAAAAGCTGATCCGCGCGGCGCTCCAGGAAGGCGCAAACCAAACGCTTGAAAACATTCAGCAGCTTCTCTCGACGAGCGAGCCCGCCGCGAGCGTCGGCGCGCCCGCCCCGCCTCGCGTTTCCGCTTTTGAGGAATGACGTCCATGTTCATCGTGCAAAAGGATTCAGGCATCATCCCGCGCGTGCTAACGCAAATTCTCGATTCATGCGTCAACGGCGTCACGCTCGCCGATCCCGATCTCGACGATTCGCCGATCGTTTACGCCAACAAGGCGTTCGTCGACATGACCGGCTACGGCAAGGAGGAAATCGTCGGCCGCAATTGCCGGTTTCTGCAGGGCGACGACCGCGATCAGCCGCAACTCGAGCAATTGCGGCTCGCCATCCGCTCCAGGTCGCCGATCGAGGTGACGCTGCGCAATTATCGCAAGCACGGCGAGCTTTTTTACAACAAGCTGGTGATCAAACCCTTGTTCGACAACGATGGAGGCGTCGTCTATTTTCTCGGCGTCCAATATGACATCACCAAGCAGGTGCGCGCCGAGGCGGAAATCAAGCAGCTCAACGCGCGCCTCGAACTCTCCGAAAAGCCCTCGTGATCGCGGCTGGCCGCGCGGTTCCCTCGTAATTTATCGCCGACGCGGCTTGTCCGGAGGTTCCGGGCTTTGTATGAGGGCCGAACGCGCGATTCTTGAGGCGTTTCGAGAGTGAAATCCCCGCGCGGGGATCGCCGGGCGCTCGCTCATGACGGTTCGTCGGGAAATGCCCGGAGGTTTTGAATGCTGCAATCCGTGACGAGCCTTTCGCATTTTTTCTCAACGCATCCGCTTACGCGCGACGCGCCATTGCGCGCTTGGGCGAGATTTGCCTCCTGGCAGGTGAAAAGCCGGCTTCACGACGAGATTCTGTTTCCCTGGATCGACGGACAAAAGCTCGCGGTCCGCGCCGGCATGACCGGCGCCACCGGCAATATTTACGCGGGTTTGCACGAGTTCGCGGACATGATGGTGCCGCTGCATTTTCTGCGGGAAGGCGATTTGTTTCTGGACGTTGGAGCAAACATCGGCAGTTACACGATTTTGGCGTCTGGCGTTTGCCGCGCCAAGACCTGGTCCTTCGAGCCGGACCCCAATACCGCGGCCAAGCTCAGGCGTAACGTCGCGGTGAACAATCTGGGCGATCTCGTCACGGTGCATGAATTCGCGCTGGGACCCGAGAAGGGTGAAGTGCGCTTCACGGCCTTTCCCGCTCATCTCGATTGCATCAACAAGGTCGCCTCCGACAACGACCAGCAGGTTCGCGTCGTCCGTCAGGAACGCCTCGACGACGTCGTGGGCGACGCCGAGCCGACCATGATCAAGATGGACGTGGAAGGCTATGAGGAACAAGCGCTTGGCGGCGCTCAAGATTTGCTTCGCAAGCCAAGCCTCAAGGTTGTCGAACTCGAGACGGTCTCGCCCGAGATCGAGCGAATGATGGTCGGCGCGCGGTTCGAGCGGGTTTACTACGACCCGTTCGGCCGTCGCCTCGCCCGGGAGCCGGTTGGACCGAAAGCGAATAACTCGCTGTTCATTCGAGATTGGCCGTTCGTCGAGGCGCGGCTGAAATTGGCGAGGAAAATCGAAGTTCTCGGTCACAGCATTTGACGCGCCACGCCTCGTATTCTTATAATAAAAAGCGGTATTCTTATAGTATAAAGCAAGAGTGCGACAATTTGTCCCAGGCGCGTACTTGGGCAATATTTCCACCATAAACCAAATACTTAGCGAGTCCGCGTGATTTTGTCGCGGATCGACTCGATTGCCATGGCGAAATTAGGAGCAAATTATCTCGTAACGCGATCCAACGTGACCGCGGACAATGGAGGAAATCAAATGAAAGCCGCTCATAATTCCGCTGAACTCGCCAAGGGCGTCGCGGCGCTCGGCGCAATCATTGGTTTTTTCGTGATCGTCATACATCAACTCACGAGGATGCTTGGCTAGGTCGCCTTACGTTCCATTCCTTTGAGGAGCCAAAGTCCAACGTGGAGTCTGTCTCCGCCGCGAAACGCCGCCCATCAACGCCAGGCGCCGCATCGAGATATATCGCGGCGCGTGGGGAGACATCGGACGTTATGAAAACGAAGGGAAAGCAGCGATGGAAAAGGAACTCACGCTTACACCGAAAGTCTATATTTTCGCCGCGGCCGGCGCGATCATGCTCGGCGGCCTGGGCGGCGCGTTACTGAATAGCGGCTCGATTGGCGCTATTTCCGCGGGCATCATCGGGGCTCTCGCGGGAGGCGCGCTCGGTCTGTTCTTCTAAAGCGCCGACCAACCGGCGTCGGCGCGTCTCTCCAGCGCAAAAGACGGGTAAGCTCTTGGAGAATCGTTTGTCAATTGCTTCAAGAGTTTACCTAACTTGAGCCTGTCGATCGCTGAGCCTTTGGGTTGCGCGAGAAAAAACCATGGGGCGGGTCGACGTTCGCCGAGCCGCACCGTGCTTCATGAGCGGAAAAACAATTTGTCGTCTCCAACTCAGTTCACTTACAAAATCCTTCCATCGGCACGCTTTGAGCCATGTAGTGACAATATAGCCGCGGAGGTTCTAAAATTCCAAAGTTTATTGCAAGGCTTATTATAAATACGCAGATCACCGCTACTCCAAATACGAATGTGAAAAGCAGCACAAAATCCCATGCTACTTCAACTATTCTATTAATTAATATTTTTAGCCAGTCCTTATGCTCATGTGCCACAAAATGAGTCATGGCGGGATACTCCCTTTGGCGATCGGTCAACCGACGCCGTTTCGAAGCTTATGTAGCTCGAAACGGATTCACGGAAATGGCCAGTCATCAAAAAGAATTCGCTTGCTGGCCTTGTTGGGGGACAGGCGACATTGTCGGCTAAATGGTTTAGGTTTTGTCGGTGATCGTTTTCTTTAGGCGGGAGTTTAAGATGAAACGCGGCCTCGCTTCCTTAGCCCTGGCGATTGTTCTCGCCTTTCCAGCCCGCGCCTTCGAGTTGAAAAGCCCGGATATTTCCGCCGGGGCGCCGATCGGCGAAAAATTCGTGTACAATTCCTTCGGTTGCAAGGGCGAGAATATATCTCCAGCCCTCGAATGGACCGATCCGCCCGCCGGAACCAAAAGCTTCGCCGTGCTGGTGCACGACCCGGACGCGCCGACCGGCGGCGCCGGCTTCTGGCATTGGATCGTCACGGACATTCCCGCGACGGCGCGCGCCCTGCCGCGAGGGGCGGGAACCGCCGACGGAAAGCAACTGCCCGCCGGTTCGAGACAGTTCGACACCGATTTCGGCGCGCCCGGCTGGGGCGGCCCCTGCCCGCCGCCGGGAAGCGGCCCGCATCACTATAATTTCACGGTTTACGCGCTTCCCGAGGAAAAGGTGGGTCTGCCGGCCAGCGCCCGAACGGCCTTCGTTGGCTTCAACGTGAGCACCAAGGCGCTGGCCAAGGCGAGCATCATCGCGACCTACGGCCGCTGACATCCCGCCGGCGCCGCCCCAATGTCATTGACTTTGCTGGCGCTT
This sequence comes from uncultured Alphaproteobacteria bacterium, assembly GCA_963699455.1. GTDB lineage: Bacteria > Pseudomonadota > Alphaproteobacteria > Rhizobiales > Beijerinckiaceae > Methylocystis. The sequence continues at coordinate 990,347 of CAVOTY010000006.1, forward strand.
ATCATCGAGGCGACGTTCGGCTATCCGCCGGCGCTGCTGGCGCGCCTCGGCCACCCGGTGATCTGGATCGGCGCCGCCATCGACCGGCTCGACGCGGCGTTCAATCACGGCGCGCCGCTGCAACGCAGACGCAACGGCGCGCTGGCGTTGTTCATTCTGATATGTCTTTGTTCCAGCGGCGCTTTCATGCTTCAGCGGACGCTCATGGCGCTGCCGCTTGGCCTGCTGCCGCTGGCCGCCGTCGCCTCTTGCCTGCTGGCGCAGCGCAGCCTCTATGAACATGTCGCCAACGTCGCGCGGGCGTTGGATATTTCGATCGAGGAGGGCCGCGCGGCGGTGGGCCAGATCGTCGGTCGCGACGTGTCGCGCCTGGACGAGGCCGGCGTCGCCCGCGCCGCGATTGAGAGTCTCGCCGAGAATTTTTCCGATGGAGTCGTCGCGCCCGCGCTATGGCTGGCGGTTTTCGGGCTGCCCGGGGCCTTGGTTTACAAGGCCGTCAACACCGCCGACAGCATGATCGGCCATTACACCCCGCGCCACCGCGAGTTCGGGTTCGCCGCGGCGAAGCTCGACGATCTGCTTAATTTGCCGGCGTCGCGCCTCGCCGGGGGGCTTCTGGCGCTGGGAGCCGCGGTGCGTTCGCGCGCATTTTCGCGCATGGCGCTCAAAATTATGATGCGCGACGCGCATAAACACGCATCGCCCAACGCCGGCTTTCCCGAGGCCGCGATGGCCGGGGCGCTCGACCTGAAACTGGGCGGCGATCGCTCCTACGACGGCGCCGAGGTCGAGGGCGCGACCTTCGGCGACGGACGCGCCGCCGCCACCCGCGACGACATCTGGCGCGCTCTTACTCTCTACCGCCGCGCCGCGGCGGGTTTATGGCTGCTCGCGGCGCTGGCATGGCTTTTTTGAGGCGCGGCGAAGGCGATCAGCCGCCCCCGGCCACGTGAAGCGTCTTGCCGATCTTGGAGAGCCAGGAATCGGTATGTTCGAGCGGCGCGAGGCCGCCGGTCTTGAGGAGCGAGACCGCGTCGCTATACCATTGCGAATCCGGGTAGTTATGGCCGAGAATGGCGGCGGCGGTCTGGGCTTCGTCGGTCACGCCCATCGAAAAATAGGCCTCCGTGAGGCGATACAGCGCCTCCTCGGAATGGCGGGTGGTCTGATATTTGCCGAGCACGTCGTGAAAGCGATTGATCGCCGCCGGAAAATTCTTGCGCGTCAAGTAAAAGCGCCCGATCTGCATTTCCTTCGCGGCGAGTTGGTCGCGCGCCACCTGCATCTTGATCCTGGCGTCGATCGCATATTCGGAATTTGGGAATTTTTCGACCAGCGCGGAGAAAAACGCCAGCGATTTCTCCGCGTTTGCTTGGTCCTGCATCACATTGGTGATCTGATTATAGTAAGACATGCCGCCTAGATAATACATGTAAGGCGTGTCCGGCGACGTCGGATAGAGTCCGACATAGCGAGTCGCCGAAGCCACCGCGTCGTCATAGGCGGGTTTCTCGTATTGCGCGAAGGTGGTCATCAACAGACCCTTGCGCGACCACTGCGAGAACGGAAACTGCTTTTCGAGCTCGCCGAATTTCTTGGCGGCGTTTTCGAAATCCTTTCGCTTCAAATACACGAGACCCTGATTGTAGAGGTCCTCGGCCGGAATGACCGGGGTGATTTCGGTCTTGTATTTTTCCGGACCGCCGCCAAACAGATTTGTGATCGAATCGAGGGGATCGGCGGACGCGCCGCTCGACGCCGCCGCCAGAAACACCAGCGGCGGGACAATAATCCGGATCGAACGAAATAAAACCATCATCCCAGCTGCCTCTCACGGCGTTCGAGCGCAAAGGCGCCCGCAAAATTTCGACGAAGCTTTAGCCCAAAGCGGCGCGAAGCGCCACGCGGCGGTGACTTAGCCGGTTAGGAACGAGTTTGTTCGGGCAAGATTATGGCGATAAGCCAAGGCGCCGCCCGATCGACCCGATTTCGCCGCGCGTCTCGCCGCCGGAAATCGTGAAAGCCCCGGGACTTGTCATCAGCCGTTCGACCAAGGCGAGATTGAGCCCGTGCCCGCCGCGATAGGAGCGGAAGGCTCCATGAATGGGCGCGCCCGCCAGCGCGAGATCCCCGACCGCGTCGAGAATTTTATGGCGCGCCATTTCGTCGGGGTAACGCAGCCCTTGCGGGTTGAGCACGCGGTCGCCGTCGAGGATGATGCAGTTATCGAGCGAGGCGCCGAGCGCCAGCCCCTGCCGCCACAGTCGCTCGGCGTCGCTCACGAAGCCGAAGCTGCGGGCCGGGGCGATTTCCCGCGCGAAAATTCGCGACGTGAGCGCCAGACCATGTCGTTGCCGCCCGGCGGCGCCGGGAAAGACGACCTCGACGTCAAGGTCGAGCCGGGCGTGTCGGGTCGGCAGGAGCTCCGCCCAGCCGGCGCCGTCGCTAACCCGCACGGGCTCGACGACCTTGATGACGCGCCGCGCGGCGTCCAGGCGCCTCACGCCGGCCGCCCGAATCGCTTCCACGAATGGCGCCGCCGAGCCGTCCATGGCGGGAACCTCGCCCGCGTCGAGCTCGACCAACGCGTTGTCGACGCCCATGCCGGCCAACGCCGCCATCAGATGTTCGATCGTGGAAACCCGCGCCGCGCCGTCGACGATTTCGGTGCGCAACCGCGTGGAGCCGACCTTCGACCAGTGCGCGGCGACCGAGTTTTCGGCGTTGGCGAGGAGAAAAACAACGCCGGTTCCCGCCTCGGCGGGCGAGAGCGCGAGCCGCGCGGGCATGTCGCCATGCACGCCGCGTCCGCGAATGACGACGGATTTCCGCAAGCTCGTTTGGCGCGATATCGTGTCCAGGCCCGACTTCATGACTCTCCGGCGATTCCCTGTGGCGCCCATGACGACGAAAGGCGCGCTACCTTGGCGAACGGCAACATAGGCCGGCGCCGGCTTTCGCTCCAATCACGCTTTGCGACGATTTGTTACAGCATACCCGGCCGCCGGCGCAACCGCCGCGCGGGGCGCGACGCGAGCCGCGGCCGCGCTCGCGCCGGAGCGGTGCTGATTTTTCTCTCTATACTTGCGCTTAATGGTGGAACATTTCGGTCCCTGAAGCGTTAAGCCCCCGGTATGCCTTCAATCCCCCCACACGCGGAGAAAGCCGAATGAGCATAGCGCGCATATTGGCCAGGAAGGGCCGCGACGTCGTGACGACGCGGCAGGACAAGACGTTGCAGGAAATCTCGGTGGAACTGACGCGGCGCGGAATTGGCGCGATCGTCGTCGTCGACGAAGGCGAGGCGATTATCGGAATTGTTTCCGAGCGGGACATCGTGGCGGCGATCGCCAACCGCGGCGCCGGAGTTCTGTCCGAATCGGTCGAGCATCACATGACGAAATTTCCCAAGGTGGCCTCCGAGGACGACACCGTCGACGCCACCATGGAAACCATGACGAACCAGAGATTTAGACATCTCCCCGTCGTCGATCGCGGACGGCTGGTCGGGCTCGTCTCGATCGGCGACGTGGTCAAATACCGGATCGAGATGATCGAGGGCGAACACAAGGCGCTGCGGGATTATATCGCGACGGCTTGAGCGCGCGCGTCGGCGCTGTGTGCTGCGTCGCGCGACATAAAAAAGGCCCGCGCGAGGCGGGCCTTTGTTTTTCGTGTTCGCTTGGCCTCAGTGATTGCCTTGGCGGCGCAGGAACGCCGGAATTTCCAGATGATCCTCCTCGACGCCGCGCGGCTGCGGGGCCAGCCGGCCATGCTGGTCGAGACCGCCCCGCGGCGCGGCCGCGGGCGGCGCGCTGGGACGCTTGGCGTATTCGGCGTGGGCGGGCGAGGGCTGCTGAGCCTGCGGCGCGTGTTGGCGCTGGGGCTGGGGTTGACCCTGCGGCGCGATCGATTGCAGCGCGTCCTCCTGACGGCTGGCCCCGAAGGAGGCCAGACGCTCGAAGATCGACTTGCGGCGCTGGTCGGCCGAGCTGATCTCGCCGCGCGCCTGACGCAATTGCTCCTGGGCCGGCCGCGGGAAATCGTCGATCTGCGGCATGGGCCGGGCGCGCGCCGGCTGTTCGGGGGCCGGCGGGACATAGGGCGCGTTGTACGGCGTTTCGGCCGGATAGGCTGGCCGGCCGGAGCTGGCGTCCTCGTCGGTGAAGCGACGCTGCGTCTCGGAATAAACCGGACGACTGGGAGCCGGCTCGATATAGACGCCATGCGTGCTCCGCTCGCGCGCGGGCTCGGCGTATTGCGCCTCCTGATACGACGGCTCGTTATAATACTCGGGAGCCGACGGCTCGGCGGCCGCGTGGACCGGCGCGGCGGGAGCCGGCGCGGTTTCGGCGGCGAAAAAGTTGGCCGCGACGGGCGCCGGGGCCGGCTCGCGCGCCGTTTCGACGCGGATCGTCTCGCGCGGGCGGGACTGCTGGGCCGCCGCTTGCGAGCGCAGGCGCTCGAACGCCTCCTCGCTGGCGCGGGCCTCGATGAGGCCCGTGTCCTGCACGGTGATCGCCGCCGGATCGATGCCGGTGGCGACGACGGAGACGCGGATCACGCCCTCGAGCGAGGAATCGAAGGTCGCGCCGAGGATGATGTTGGCCTCCTCGTCCACTTCCTGGCGAATGCGGCTGGCCGCCTCGTCCACTTCATACAGCGTCAGGTCGTTGCCGCCGGTGATGGAGATCAGCAAGCCGCGCGCGCCCTTCATCGACACTTCGTCGAGCAGCGGATTGGCGATGGCGGCCTCGGCCGAGAGGATGGCGCGGCGCTCGCCGGTGGCCTCGCCGGTGCCCATCATCGCCTTGCCCATGCCGCGCATGATCGAGCGCACGTCGGCGAAGTCGAGGTTGATCAGGCCTTCCTTGACCATCAGATCGGTGACCGAGGCGACGCCCGAATAGAGCACCTGATCGGCCATGGCGAAGGCGTCGGCGAAGGTCGTCTTCTCGGTGGCGATGCGGAACAGATTCTGGTTGGGGATGACGATCAGCGTGTCGACGCATTTCTGCAATTCGGTGATGCCGCTCTCGGCGATGCGCTGGCGGCGCTGACCCTCGAAGTGGAAGGGCTTGGTCACCACGCCAACCGTCAGTATGCCCATTTCGCGCGCGATCATGGCGATCACCGGCGCCGCGCCCGTGCCCGTGCCGCCGCCCATGCCGGCGGTGACGAAGCACATATGCGCGCCGGTGAGATGCTCGCGGATTTCCTCGCGCGCCTCGTCGGCCGCGGCGCGGCCGATTTCCGGCTGCGCGCCGGCGCCAAGGCCCTCAGTGACCTGCAGGCCCATCTGAATGATGCGTTCCGCGCGCGAGGAGGCGAGCGCCTGCGCATCGGTGTTGGCCACGAGAAAATCGACCCCAGAAAGTCCCGAGGTGATCATGTTGTTGACGGCGTTGCAGCCGCCGCCGCCCACGCCGCAAACCATGATGCGGGGCTTTAATTCCCTCAGTTCGGGAGCTTTAAGATTGATGGTCATAACTGGGCCTTTCGATGCACGGGGTGCGCTACAGCGTCGATTTACTCTCGCGGGGAGCCGTCTCTCGTCGACACGGCGGACCCGCTTGCCTGGAACTCGTTCAAAAGCTTTCCGTCAGCCACCTTCCCATTCGGGAAAAATAGCCGTTTGAACCCATCGCCAGCCGTTGCTCGCGGTGAGGTTCGAAATACTCGCGGCCGGCGACCTGCGGGTACACAAGCAGGCCGGCCGCCGTGGCGAACACCGGGCTCGAGGCGCTTTCCAGCCCGTCGACGCCCAGCGGACGGCCGACGCGCACCTGGCCGCCCAGAATGCGCCGCGCCTCCTCCGGCAAGCCGGTCAACTGGCAGGCGCCGCCGGTCAGCACCACGCGGCGTCCATGTCCAGCCCCGAGGCCGGACTGCGCGAGCCGGTCGCGCAGGAACTCCATGGTTTCCTGGATGCGCGGACGGATGATGCGAACCAGATGCGATTTTGGAACCTGCGCCGGATGTTCGCCGCTCTCCCCGACATGGCCGAAGGTGACGATCTCGCGCTCGTCCGAGGGCGACGCGATGGCCGCGCCGTGCACGGTCTTCAGGCGTTCCGCGTCCGACAGCCGCGCGTTGAGGCCGCGCGCGATGTCCATGGTGACGTGCAGACCGCCGAGCGTCACCGCGTCGACATGCGTCAGCGCCCCGCCGGCGAACACCGCGAGCGACGTGGAGCCGGCGCCCATGTCAATCACCACGACGCCCATTTCGGCTTCGTCCGGCTCCAGCACGCAAAGTCCGGCGGCGTAAGGCGCCGCGACGATCGCCTCGACGGAGAGATGACCGCGCTCGACGGCGAGCGAAAGATTGCGCGTCGCCGCCTGATCGCAGGTCGCGACGTGAAGATCGACGCCGAGCTCCTCGCCGAGCATGTTCTTGGGTTCGCGAACGCCGTCGACGCCATCCAGCGAAAAGCCGGTCGGCAGGGAATGCATGACGACGCGGCCGCGCGTCGTCGGATGCGTCGCCGAGGCTTCAAGCACCCGATGCACGTCGGATTCGGCGACCTCGCGCCCGCCAATGGCGGTCTTGGCGGTGAAATGCCGCGACGCGAGGCGTCCCCCGGAGGCGGTGACGATGACGCGGTCGATCTGGACGCCGGCCATGCGCTCGGCGGCGTCGACGGTCTGGCGGATCGCGTTTTCGGCCTCGTCCATGTCGACGACAAGCCCGTTCTTCACGCCGCGCGAACGCTGGTGGCCGATGCCGAGGATGCGGACCCGATGCGTGCGCCAATCCTCGTGCGCGGCGCCCGAGGTCGGGGTGAGGCGGGCGATGAGACAGGCGATCTTCGACGAGCCGACATCCAGCGTCGCCACGGTCGCGGCGCGATTGGGCGAGAGCTGCTTCATGCGCGAGGTGATTTTTTGATTCTTCATGTGTGACCGCCACTCTTTACCGGTTTACGCGGCGACGCCGACGCAAGTGTCTGCGCGCCTCCCTCCGTCAGGCGAACGGCCACGCGGTCAGGCAGGCGCAGGTCGATTGACAGAATATCCTTGTCGAGAATGCGGGCTTCGCGCTGCAGGCGAATCAGCACGCCGATCGCCGAGCCCGGATCGCGCTCCGGCAGCTTGATCTCCACGCCGTTGGTCATCACCAGCGACCACCGCCGGCCCGCGACGAAAACGCCCGCCTTCACCCGCGCGGCGAGATCGCCGAGGTCGGCGCGGATCGCGAGATACTGCGGCAGGCGCTTGTCGGCGCCCTCGCCCACCACGAAGGGCAGGCCCAGGAAGCGTTCGTCGTTGAGTTCGTCGATAACCATGCCGTCCGAGGACACGACCGCGATTTTGCCGTCGCGCTGCCACAACCCGCCGGGCTCGCGCTCGTTGATGGCGATCACCAGTCGATCCGGATAGAATTTGAGCACGCGCGCGCTCTTGACCAGCGGCAGCGCGAGCAGCCGGCTTCTGACTTCGGCGGCGTCGAGGAACAACAGGGAGCCGCGCGGATCGACGTGAGCCGCCGCCAGAATCTCGTTTTCCCTAAGTCGCGCCTCGCCGGAGATCGTCACGGCGTCGATCGGGAAGCCGAGCGCGCGGGCAATGATGTCGCGGGGCTCGCCGTCGCGGATCACCATTTCGCGGTAGCCGCCGCCATGAACGAAGCCCGCGCCGCCCGCCGCGGCGAGGAGCGCCAGCAGCGCGAGACTTCCAAATCCCGGCGCCGCGAACACTCTCGCCAGGCGACCGAGCAGCTTTTGAACGCGGCGATTGGCGGCGGCGCGCGCCTGATTCGCCGCGCGGGGGTTGGGCGCGGGTCGCGCCCGAAATCTGTCGTCGGTCGGAAAGTCCGAGCCAAAGGCTCCCGCGGCGCGTGGAAAGGCTGGCGTAAGCAGCGAGTGAAACTGCTCTGTTAACGATCGCAGGAAGCGTCTTCCACCATCCATCGAACCAGCTCACCGAACGAAAAGCCTGCATGGGCCGCCATTTCTGGCACGAGCGAGGTCTCCGTCATCCCGGGCTGGGTATTAACCTCCAACACGACGAGATCGCCCGTACCTCCGGGGCGGTCGTCGTATCGAAAGTCGGCGCGGCTAACGCCGCGGCACCCGAGAGCTTGGTGGGCCTCGAGTGCTAACTGTTGAACTTTTTGGTAAATATTCAGTTTAAAATCCGCCGGAAGAATGTGTTTGGAGCCGCCCTTGGCGTATTTGGCCTGGTAATCGTACCAGCCGCCGTCCGCCGCCAGGATTTCGATCACGCCGAGCGGGCGATCGCCCATGACCGCGCAGGTCAGTTCCCGGCCGGCGATGAACTGTTCGGCCAACATCAGCTCGCCATGGGCCCAATCGGCGCGGGTCAGCTCCTGGGGCGGATGCTCCCGCCCCTCGTCGACGATGAACACGCCAAACGACGAGCCTTCCGAAACCGGCTTGAGCACATAGGGCGGCGCCATGACATGGGCCTTGGCGGCCTCGCGCCTTTGCACCACCCGGCCGCGCGGCACGGGCACGCCAGCCGCCGCCATGATGGTCTTGGCGACCTCCTTGTGCATCGCGGCGGCCGAGGCCAGCACGCCGGAATGCGTATAGGGGATGCGCAGCAGCTCCAGGACGCCCTGGATAACCCCGTCCTCGCCAAACCGCCCGTGCAGCGCATTGAAGGCGACATCCGGCTTGAGAGCGGCGAGCTGCTCGGCGGCGCCCTGCCCGACATCGACGCGGGTGACGCGAAAGCCCTCCCGCTCGAGCGCCTTGGCGCAGGCTTCGCCGGAGCGCAGCGAAATGGGGCGTTCGGCGGACAGACCGCCCATGAGCACCGCGACATGTTTCATCGTTTCATCCCTGTTCGAAAGGAGCGGGCGTGGGCGAGGCGCCGAGCTATCGGGCTGGGTTCGCCCGACGCGTCCAGACCTCGACATCGCCGGCGGCAGCGGCCTTTTCGAAAGAATCGAGCACTCCCGCGATTTCCGGTTGTCGCTTCGACCACTCGCGCAAATACGCGGTTTCCACAATAATTACATCGGGCCGCCCGACTTCGACATCACTGGCGAAAACCGTCAAATCCTCGCGCCGATATGCGGCGAGGCGCGCGCGGTAGTCGCCGTCGGCGCCGCTCTCCAGCAACTGGTCGACGAACGACGTGGTCCACAGCGAACAGGGATGGCCAACCCATTCGCCATTCAAGCGCCGGGTGAGCGGGTGGCCCACGTTGCAATCGAAGGCTAGCGCGATCACGCGGGGTCGCGGCGGCGCGTTGCTGGCCACGGCGGCCAACAGGCCGGGATATTCCTCCCGGTCGGACCATTGCCCGGCGCCGCCAAAACAAAAGGGCGAAGCGATCAACAGCGGCAGAAAGAACAAGCGAACCAGCGGATGCGCCTCGCCCCGCCCATGGCGCGCCTCGTCCAGCGCGTGCAGCAACCACGCCACGAACAACAAGGCCATCGCCGGATAGGCGTGATTTATCCAGCCCTTTCGCTGCGCGACAAAGCAAAGGAAAAACCCGAGGGACGCCAGAAAGGCGGTGCGCGCCTCGATGCGCGCCGGAACGCCGCGCGCGACGACAAGGAGACCGATGGCGCTGGCGACATAATAGGGCGCGAGGGTTTTGGCGAGAAAGTTGATCAGGCTCTCGTGCGCCGCGCCATAGACATCGACGCCAAAGGAAACGATCCGCGTCGCGTAGGTCGGGAACAACACGCCAACGACTACCGCCGCGGCGATGGAGGCGATCCCCGTCGTCAGCATTTCCAGCGTCAACAAAACACGCGGCGAGCGTTCCCGCCAGGCTATCATGAGAGCCGGCAGGATGATGGCGAGCGCGAAAAACGGCTTGAAGGTGATCGCGATGGCGCATCCAAGGCCCGCGACCAATCGCGCGGCGTTCGGCAAATGCCGGCCGCCGCGATCGACCGCGAGCGCCGCGAGCATCGGGGCCATGGCGAGCAGCGCCAGATGCTCGCGCTGCGCGAAGACGAGCGCCGGCGTGACGAGCAACACATAGATCGCGCAATTGAGCAGCAAGCCGCGATCCCGCGCGCTGCGCTCCGCGCCAAACCGCAAGATATGCGCGCTCAATCCAATCGACAGCAAGGCGAAAACAAAAACCAGCGCGACCAGCGCGGCTTCGACGCGCACATGCAGAAGACGCGCGAGGGGGAACGCGGGAACCAGCGACAAGAAGGCGATCGGCGGGTTGGGATCGACCATGGAGTCGGCGGCAAGGTTGCCGTTGAGGTATTTTTCGGCCAGCGTCAGAAACCACGAAACATCCGAGTCGATATGGCCAAGCGCCTGCTGAACGACCGCGACGCCGACCAGCGCCGCCGTCAACAAAGGGCTGGCGAGAAAGCGCAAATCCTTGTCGTGCGTCGAGCCGGCGCGCGAAGCCTCGAGTTCCCCGTTGCAGGCGATGGTCACGCGCGCTCCCCGATGCGCTTGATTTCCCAGGAAAGCTCGACCCCGGCATGCGCCAGCACGCGCGCCCGCACTTCCTCGCCGAGCGCCTCGATATCGGCGGCGCTGGCCGCGCCGCGGTTGATCAGAAAATTGCAATGCATCTCGCTCACCTGCGCGTCGCCGACGATCAGCCCGCGGCATCCGGCCGCGTCGATCAATTGCCACGCCTTTTGTCCCGGTGGATTCTTGAAGGTCGAGCCGCCGGTCTTCTCGCGAATGGGCTGCGAGGATTCGCGGGCGCGGGCGATGCGCTCCATCTCGGCGAGGATCGTCGCGGAATCGCCGGGCCGCCCCTGAAACACCGCGCGCGTGAAAATGACATCTTCCGGCGCGCCGCTGTGGCGATAGGAAAATCCCATGTCGGCGTTGCTGAAAACAACCCGTTCGCCGCGCCGCGTCACGCCGTGCGCCTCGATGAGCGCGTCCTTGGTTTCGCCGCCATAGGCGCCGGCGTTCATCCGCAGGGCGCCGCCAAGCGCGCCGGGAATCCCGCGAAAAAAGATGAGGCCCTCGATGCCGGCCTCGGCGGCCGCGCGCGCCGCCTTGACGTCCGGAACCGCCGCGCCGACGCTCAGGCGATGACCGTCGAGAACGGCGATTTCGCCAAAACCCTTGGCCGACAGACGGATGACGACACCCGGCACGCCGCCGTCGCGCACGATGAGATTGGAGCCCAGTCCAATCACCGTGACGGGAATGTCGGTCGCCAGATTTTGCAGAAAATATGCGAGGTCGTCCACGTCCGCCGGCATGAACAAAATCTGCGCGGGGCCGCCGACCCGAAACCACGTGTAAGGCGCCAGCGGCTCGTTGATGGCCAGCGCCCCGCGGATGTTGGGCGGGATTTTGGCGCTGATATCCGGAAAGGTCACGCGCCGACCCCTCCCGAAGCGAGCTGTTCAGGGAGCGCATAGGCCCACTGCGTGATATTTCCGGCGCCCAGCAACACCACGTAATCGCCCGGCGAAACGATTTCGCGGATCATCGCCGGCAGCACCTCGGGCGCGGGCAGACCCGCCGCCCGGCGATGACCATGGGCCTTGATCGCCGCGACCAGCGCATCGCGATCCACGCCTTCGATCTTTTGTTCTCCGGCGGCGTACACGTCGGCGATGATCACCGCGTCCGCGTCGTTGAAGCAGGTGGCGAACTGATCGAACAGGGACTGCAGCCGGGTGAAGCGGTGCGGCTGCATGACCGCGACGACTTTTCCCTTGGTCGAGGCGCGGGCGGCGCGCAGCACCGCCGCGATCTCCACCGGATGATGCGCGTAATCGTCGAAGATGGTGACGCCGTTCCATTCGCCGGTTTTGGTGAAGCGTCGCTTCACCCCGCCAAAACCAGCCAGCGCCTTGCGGATTTGCTCGGGAGAAAGCCCGAGCTGATTGGCGACCGCGATCGCCGCGGTGGCGTTCAACGCGTTGTGATGCCCCGGCATGGGCAGCAGAAGGTTTTCGAGATAGGTCGCTTGAGCCGTCTTGCGATCGCGCAGCAGCACGTTGAAACGGCAGACGCCGCCTTCCAGGTTGACGTCGAGCAGCCGCACGTCGGCCTGCGGGTTTTCGCCATAGGTGATGACGCGACGATCCTCGATGCGGCCGACCAGCTCCTGCACCGTGGCATGATCGAGACACATGACCGCGAAGCCGTAAAACGGCAGATTTTCGATGAACTGACGAAAAGCTTCCTTGATCGCGTCGAAGGTGTGGAAATGATCGAGATGTTCCGGATCGATGTTGGTGATGACGGCGACGTCGGCGGGCAGTTTGAGAAAGGTGCCGTCGCTCTCGTCCGCCTCGACCACCATCCAATCGCCGGCGCCGAGCCGCGCGTTGGTGCCATAGGCGTTGATGATGCCGCCGTTGATCACCGTTGGATCGAGCCCGCCGGCGTCGAGCAGCGTGGCGACGAGCGACGTCGTCGTGGTCTTGCCGTGGGTGCCGGCGATGGCGACGCATTGCTTGAGCCGCATCAATTCGGCGAGCATTTCCGCGCGCCGCACGACGGGCAACCGGCGTTCCCGCGCGGCGACGAGCTCGGGATTGTCGCGCTTGATGGCCGTCGAAACCACGACGACGGCGGCGTCGCCCAGCGATTTGGCGTCGTGACCGATATGCACATGGGCGCCCTTGTCGGCGAGGCGCTTCACATTGGCGTTTTCGGAGGCGTCCGAGCCCTGAACCGTATAACCCTGGTTGATCAGCACCTCGGCTATGCCGGACATGCCGATGCCGCCAATGCCGACGAAATGGATGGGGCCGAGTTCGCGCGGCAGCTTCATCTATGTCTCCCTAAGTTGTGTTTTTTCTTGCGCGACCCTGATCACGAGATCGGCCAGTCGTTGCGCGGCGTCGGCGACGCCGGCGGCCCTGGCCCTTTCCGCCCGCGCTTTCAGCAAATCTGGATCCTCGACGAGACCCGCCAGCCGTTCGCTCAGAAAACGCGGCGTGAAATCTTCCTGACGCACCACCTCCGCCGCTCCGGCGGCGGCCAACACGGCGGCGTTGGCCGCCTGATCCTGATCCAGCGCATGCGGCAGCGGCACCAGTATCGAGGCGCGACCGATGGCGGCGAGTTCGGAAACGGTCGACGCCCCCGAACGCGCGATGACGACTTGCGCCGCGGCGATGCGCGACGGCAGATCCGCAAAAAACGCCGCGACTTCGGCCGTCACGCCGGCGCGTTGATATTCACTGGTGACGCGGGCGATGTCCTCCTGGCGGGCCTGCTGCGCGACGACGATCTTTTCACGCAGTTCCGGCGGCATCGACGCCACCGCGGCGGGAACCACGTCCGACATGACGCGCGCGCCTTGCGAGCCCCCCGTGACCAGCAGGCGCAGCCGCCCGTCGGCGTCGGGATAGGGCTCGTTCATCGCCGCCAGCACATTGGGACGAACGGGATTGCCGGTGACCGTGATCTTCGAGCGCCAAGCAGGCGATGCGTCGCCCAGCGGGAACCCCGCCGCGATCGCGTCGACTCTCGAGGCCATGAAACGGTTGGCCTTGCCCATGACGCCATTCGCCTCATGCAGCAAGGTCGGCACGCGCAGCAGCCATGCCGCGACCAACGGCGGCACGGTCGGATAGCCGCCAAAGCCAATCACGATGCTGGGCTTGATTCGCTGAATCAGGCGCAACGCGTCGACGACGCCGAGTCCGAGTTGCGCGACGGCGGCGACGCGCGACAGGATCGAGCCGCCCCGCGGCGTCGCCGAATGGATCGTGTGCATGGCGCGCGCCGGAAAGCTGTCGCCATAGCGCAGCGCGCGCTCGTCGGTCACAAGCTCTACATCGACGCCGCGCTCCTTGAGAGCATGCGCGAGCGCTTCGGCGGGAAAAAGATGACCGCCGGTTCCGCCGGCGGCGAGCAGGACGGGACCCTGGCTCATGCCGGCGCGCCTTCCGCCGAGACGTCGAGCGGCTGTCGCGCCATTTCGCCGGTTTCCGGTCGGATGGATGCGCGCGCGCGTGGACGACGGCGCGTCACCGCCAGTAAAAAGCCCGTGCTCAACGCGAGCGATATCAACGAGGAGCCGCCATAGGAAACGAAGGGCAGCGTCATGCCCTTCGCCGGCATGAGTTGCAGGTTGACCATCATGTTGATGCAGGCTTGCAGCCCAAACAACATCGCGAGGCCCGCCGTCGCGAAGCGGCAAAACGGGTCTTCATTCTTGGCGGCCAGCAGTAGGCTGCGAACGACGATAAAGCCGAACAGCGCCGCCAAGGCGATGCAGACCAACACCCCAAACTCCTCGCCGATCACCGCGAAGATATAGTCGGTATGCGAATCCGGCAGGATGCGCTTGATGGTGCCTTCTCCCGGCCCCTTGCCAAGCCAGGAGCCGGAGATGAAACTTTCGAGCGCGGTCTCGGATTGGAAATTGGTGGGCACTCCCGCGGTCATAGGCGGCGGCGGCTCCAGGAACGCTTGAATGCGCGCGTGCACGTGCGGCACGAATTTATACGCGAGCAACGTGGAGGACGCGGCGACCCCGCCGATGCCGACGACCCACAACCAATGCAATCCCGCCATGAAGAACAGGATCGCCCAGACCATCGAGATCAGCATGGTCTGGCCAAAATCCGGCTGCAACACCAGCGGGCCGACGGTCAGCGGGAAAAGCGCCAGCGCGATCTTGTTGGCCGGGACATCATTGCGGCGCGCGCCTTCCGAAAAGGCCCAGGCGACCAATATCACGAAGGCGGGCTTCAAGAACTCCGAAGGCTGAATCCCGAAGATCCAACGCCGCGCGCCCTTGACCTCCTGGCCAAAGAACAGCGTCGCCACGACCAGCGACAACGACGCCACGAACAACACGAGCGCGACGCGGCGGACGTGGCGCGGCGACAAAAGCGACACGCCGAACATCACGCACAGCGCCGGCAGCAGAAACAGCGCTTGTCGATTGACGAAATGGAACGTGGCCAGATGCAGTCGCTCCGCGACCGGAGGGCTGCCCGCCATCGAGAACACCAGCCCCGCGATAATCAACATGGCGAAGGCGACGACCAGCCAGCGATCGATGGTCCAGGCCCAGTCGGATAACGGCGAACGGTGGGCGCGCGAAATCATGAGGCGTCTCCCGAAGCTGAGGCGAGATTCTTGGCGATTTCGCGAAACGCGTCGCCGCGCGCTTCAAAATTGGCGAATTGATCGTAGGAGGCGCAAGCTGGCGAAAGCAGCACGACCGGCGCGGATGTCTTGCTCTCCGCCGCGTCGCGCGCCGCGCTTTCCGTCGCGACCTCCAACGTGCCGCAGCGCTCGAACGGCAGGGCGCCCTCCAGCGTCTTGGCGAACTGGTCGCTCGACTCGCCGATCAGATAGGCCTTGACGATGACCGGGAACAACGGCCGCAGCGACTCGATGCCGCCCTCCTTGGCCTTGCCGCCGAGAATCCAGTAAATGTTGATGTAGCTCGCGAGCGCCTTCGAGGCGGCGTCGGCGTTGGTCGCCTTGCTGTCGTTGACAAACAGCACGGGGCCCAGTCTGGCGACTTCCTCCATGCGGTGCGGCAGCCCCGGAAAGCTGGCCAGCCCACGCGCGATCTCTTCGTCCTCGAGTCCCAACTCCCAGCAGGCGGCGGCCGCGAACACCGCGTTTTGGGCGTTATGGGCGCCGCGCAGCGCCCGCGCGCCCTTGAGCGAACTCAACAATTCCGCTTCATCCGGCGCATGCTCCAACTCGCGAAAGAGGATGTTGTCGCCTTCGAGGTAGAAGCCCCAGTCGAGGACTCGCGCGGCCGAAACCGGCACGACGCGCTGGTCGGGGCGCGCGCCTTGCGTTAGACGGGCGCCGATGGCATGGCAATATTCATCGTCGACGCCAACCAGCGCGATTTCCGCGTTGATCACCAGTCGCTCCTTGACGGCGGCGTAATTTTCCATCGTGCCGTGCCTGTCGAGATGGTCCGGCGTCAGGTTGATCAAAATGCCGATCGTCGGCGCCAGCGATGGCGCGAGATCGATTTGAAACGACGAACATTCGATAACGTGAATGCGGCTGTCGCTCGGCGCGTCCAGCTCCAGTATCGGCGTGCCGATGTTTCCACCGAGCATCACCTCTCGACCCGCCTCTTTCAAAATATGCGCGATCAGCGCGGTGGTCGTCGATTTGCCATTGGTGCCGGTTATCGCGACAAAGGGCGAGCCGGCCGCCCGAGCCGCGCGCTCGCGGCAAAACAACTCGATGTCGCCGATCACCTCGATGCCGAGCGACTTGGCGCGTTCCACGGTCCAATGCGGGACCGGATGAGTGAGCGGCGCGCCGGGCGTGAGTATGAGCGCGTCGAAGCTCGTCCAATCCGCGCCTCTTAAATCCTCGATATGGATTTTCTCGGCCAGCGCCTTGGCGCGGCCCGCTTCGCCGTCGTCCCAAGCGGTGACGTTGGCTCCGCCGGCGACGAGCGCCTTGGCGGTCGCGAGGCCCGAGCCCCCGAGACCAAACAGCGCGACATTCCTGCCGTTGAATGTGCTAACCGGCGTCATCTTCACCTCAGCTTCAGGGTCGAAAGGCCAATGAGGGCGAGCACGAAGGCGATGATCCAGAAGCGGATCACGATCTGCGGCTCCTTCCATCCCTTTTGTTCAAAGTGATGATGGATCGGCGCCATCAGGAAAATGCGACGCCCCGTCAGCTTGAAATAACCGACCTGGATGATCACCGACGCGCCTTCCAGCACGAACAATCCGCCAACGATGGCCAGGACGAATTCCTGCTTCACGCAAACGGCGACGGCGCCAAGCAGCCCGCCCAACGCGAGCGACCCAGTATCTCCCATGAAGATCTGAGCGGGAGGCGCGTTGAACCACAAGAACCCCAGCCCCGCGCCGATCAGCGACGAACAGACGATGGCGAGTTCGCCGACGCCCGCGACGTGATTGACGCCGAGGTAATAAGAGAACACCGAGTTGCCGACGAGATAGGCGAAGATCGCGAAGGTTCCCGAAGCGATCATCGAGGGCACGATCGCGAGACCGTCCAACCCATCGGTCAGATTGACGCAATTGCCCGCCGCCACGATCACGAAGGCTCCGAAGGGCAGGAAAAACCAGCCCATGTTCATCACGAACCCCTTGAGCATCGGCAGGGCGAGCTTTTCCATGTCCTCGCCGCCGACGAAGGTCAGCGCGTAGCAGGCGATCGCGGCGATGCCGAACTCCAGCAGCAGTCTCAACCACCCGGAAAAGCCCTTGTGCGACTGCTTCGTGACTTTGAGATAGTCGTCGTAAAAGCCAATCGCTCCGAACGAAACCGTTACGAGGAGCACCGTCCAGACATAATGATTCTTGAGATTGGCCCACAGCAGCGTGCTGGCGACGAGCCCGGAAAGGATCATCAGGCCGCCCATCGTCGGCGTGCCCTTTTTGGTGATGAGATGCGACGCGGGTCCGTCCTCGCGGATGGGTTGGCCCTTGCCTTGCTTGATGCGCAGCGCGGAGATCACGCCCGGACCAAAGAAAAACACGAAAAACAGCGCCGTCGCCGCCGCGCAGGCGGCCCGAAAGGTGATGTATCGAAAGACATTGAGCGGAGTGAACAGATAGGAAAGGTCCGCGAGCAGCATCAGCATTGCTTTAAGTCCCCGAGCCGACGTTCGCGGCGTGGTTGGAGCTGTCGCGCAACGCGGCGACGATCGCGCTCATGCGAGACCCGTTCGATCCCTTGATCATCACCACGTCACCGGGACGCAGCGCGGCCAAAAATGGCTCCAGAAGCTCGGCGGCGGTTGGACGATGCGCGCCGCGCATCGTTTCGGGCGCGGCGTAATAGGCGCGGGCCATGTTGGAGCCCGCCGTGAACACCAAATCGACGCCCGCGCCCGCGAGGTCTTCGCCGAGCTCGGCATGCAGTTCGCCCGAACGCGGCCCGAGCTCCAGCATGTCGCCAAGCACGGCGATGCGTCGGCCGCCCGGTCCGGGCGGCGTCGTCGCGAGCAATTCGAAAGCGGCGCGCATCGATGTCGGATTGGCGTTGTAGCTCTCGTCGATCAGCGTGATCTTGCCGCCGCCCCGTTCGAGCGCCTCGCGACGACCGCGTCCGGTCGACGGCATGAAATCTTCCAGCGCCGCGGCCGCCTGTTCGATATCGACATCGAACACATGGGCAATGAGCAGCACCGCCAGAGCGTTTTGCGCTATGTGGCGGCCCGGCGCGTTGATCTTATAGTTTATGCGTCGGCCCAGGATTTCGGCGCTCGCCACGCCCATCGAGTCTTGCGTGTCGTAGGAGATGAGTCGCGCGTCGGCCCCCTCCCCCGAGCCGAAGCTGAATATATGCCCGGCGTTGGCCGCGCGCGCGCCCTCCGCAAGGCGCTCGAAGGTCTCGTCGTCGCGGTTGATGATCGCGACACCCCCCTCCGCGAGGCCGCCAAAGATTTCCGCCTTTGCGTCGGCGATGGCCTCGACCGAGGCGAAATGCTCCAGATGCACGGGAGCCACGCGGGTCACGACGGCCACATGCGGCTTCACCTGCTGAACGAGCGCGGCGATCTCGCCCGCGTGATTCATGCCGATCTCGAAAAAGGCGTAGCGCGTCGCCATCGGCATGCGCGCGAGCGACAACGGGACGCCCCATTGATTGTTGTAGGAGGCGCTCGACGCATGCGTCGCGCCGAACCGCGAGAACACCACGCGCGCCATGTCCTTGGTCGAGGTCTTGCCGACCGAGCCGGTGATCCCCGCGACATAGGCTCCGCTGCGTTGGCGGGCATAGGCGCCAAGCCGCTCGAGCGCGAGCTGCACGTCCTTGACGACATAGAGTGGACCCAGCGCGGCGAGATCGCGCGCATGGGCTTCGTCCACGACAGCGGCGGCCGCGCCCTTTTCGAACGCCGTCGCAACAAACTCATGGCCATCGCGCGTGTCGCCCTTGATCGCCACGAAGAGATCGCCGGGCGCCAATGTGCGCGTGTCGATGGAGACGCCTTGCGCTTCGCGCGGAAGTCCGCCGCCGCTAATACGCGCGTTCAACGCGCCGACGAGGCCAAGGCCGGACCATAGGGGTTCCTTGTTCATGACGCATTTTCCAGTGGAGCCGCCGCCAAGGCGGCCGCTATGACTTCGTGATCCGAGAACGGCAACGTCGTTTGCCCCACGATCTGGCCGGTTTCGTGACCCTTGCCGGCGACGACCAGCGCGTCGCCCTCGCGCAACATCCTCACGCCGGCCTCGATCGCCGCGCGGCGATCGCCGATTTCGTGCATCGTCGCGCCGCCCGCCAGCATGGCGCCGACGACAATGGCGGCGCGGATCGCTTGCGGGTCTTCAGAGCGAGGATTGTCGTCCGTCACGATTACAATGTCGGCGCCGCGCGCCGCGATTTCGCCCATCAGCGGGCGCTTGCCCCGATCGCGGTCGCCCCCACAGCCAAAGACCAGGATCAAGCGACCCTTGACCAGCGGGCGCAGCGTCGCGAGAACCTTGTCGAGAGCATCCGGCTTATGCGCGTAATCGACAAAAATTGGCGCGCCGAAGCGCCCGCCGACACACTCCAATCGTCCGGGCGCGCCTTTCAATTTTTCCAGCGCGGCGAACACGGCGGCGGGTTCGTCTCCACTAGCGATGGCGAGGCCAGCCGCCACGAGCGCGTTGGCGGTTTGAAAAGCGCCGGCGAGAGGCAACTCCACGCGGTATTCCGAGCCCAAGTGGACTAGCCGCAAACTTGTCGTCAACGCGCTCGGCGTCGCCCCCAGCAAAGTGATCTCTTCACCCTTCGCGCCAACGCCAAAAGCCGCGAGGCCCCGCGTTTTCAGAACATCGCGAACTTTCGACGCGACATCGCTGTCGGCGTCGAACACCGCCGTCTGGCCAGGTTGCAGGAGAGTATCGAAAAGGCGCATTTTCGCCCGAAAATAGTCCTCCAGATCGAGATGAAGATCGAGATGATCTCGCGAAAAATTGGTGAAGGCGGCAAGAGAAAGCCGGACCCCATCGAGACGGCGTTGATCTATCCCAAGCGACGAGGCCTCCATGGCGAGATGGGTCACGCCGCGCCGCGCAAGGTCATCCAACGCGCGATGCAATTCGACCGGCCCTGGGGTCGTCAAGGCGCCGTAATGCGAGCCGGACGAATCGACGACTCCGACGGTGCCGAGCGACGCCGCTTCGTGGCCAAGCGCCTGCCAGAGCTGACGCAGGAACGCCACGACCGAAGTCTTTCCGCTGGTTCCGGTGACGGCGGCGATCAGCTCGGGTTGGCGCGGATAAATTTTCGCCGCGGCCTTGGCCAGCGCGCCGCGCGCGTCCGCGGCGACAACAAGGGGAAGTTCGCATGCCGTCTCGCGCCCAGCGACGACGGCACGCGCGCCACGCGCCTTCGCGTCGCTAACGAAATTCAATCCATCGCCGGCAAAGCCCTGAATCGCGAAAAACGCGAAACCCGGCTCCACCGTACCGACTGTCGGCGCTAACGCCGGTGATTTCCAATTCGCCCAAGTCCGCGGCCAATTGGACGCCTTCGAGCAGTTCGGCGAGCCGCATCAATGGCCTCCACCGCCCGTCGCCGGCACGTTCGCGAAGCCAAAACCAAGCCTCGCCAGCAACGGGAAAGGCTGGGTCGGCGTCTCGAAGCGCGGCGGCAAGCCGAGCAACGGCCCAACTCGTTCGATGATTTTTCCTGTAACCGAGCCGGAGTTGTATGCAGCGGTGGCGAATCCTCCGGTTTCCGGAAGGCCTTTCGGTTCGTCCATCAGCGTCATGAACAGATATTTGGGCTTGTCGGACGGCGCGATGGCCATGAAAGTCGTAAAGAGGCGATTCTTGGCGTAGTGGCCATGAATGACCTTCTCCGCGGTGCCGGTCTTGCCGCCAACGAAATAGCCGGCCACATTGACCTTCTTGGCGGTGCCGATTTCGGCGTTGATCCGCATCAGATAACGCAGCGCCTCGCTCGTTTCCGGCTTGACGACTACCGGAGCGTCCTTTTTGGCGTCGGCCTCGGTGCGCTTTATAAAGGTCGGCGTTATGAGATAACCGCCGTTCACCAGCGCGGCGACCGCCATCATCGCCTGTAGCGGCGCGACCGCGAGGCCGTGGCCAAAGGCGATGGTCATGGTGTTCAATTCGCCCCAGTTTTGCGGCACTATGGGCATGGCGCTCTCGGGCAGCTCCGTGCGCATGCGCGTGAGCTGGCCCATCTTCCGCAAGAACGCCTTGTGCTTTTCAACGCCCTGGCCCAGCGCCATGCGCGCGGTGCCGACATTGGACGAGAAGGTGAAGACCTCCGGAACAGTGAGAGGATGGTTCTCGGGATGATAATCGTGAATCCTGAAGCGCCCCGAAGTAAGAGGCGTGCGCACGTCAAACCGAGAATTTAGATTGACCTTTCCGCTGTCGAGCGCCATCGCGATGGTCAGCGCCTTCATTGTCGAGCCCATTTCGTAGACGCCGACATTGAGGCGGTTGATCAGATTGACATCGTGAATATCGGGCGGGTTGTTGGGGTCGTAATCCGGCAGGGACGCCATGGCGATCACTTCGCCAGTGTTCACGTCCATGATCGCGCTGGCGCCGGCCAGCGCCTTGAAGTGCTCGACGCCCTTGGCCAGTTCATCGCGCAGCGCGTGCGTCGCCTTGATGTCGAGCGAAAGGGTAATCGGCGCCAACTCCTCCGGAGTCATGCTAAAGCCGGCGCCATGCAGATCGGCGAGTCCCTCCCCATCGATGAATTTTTCCATCCCGGCGATGCCAATATTGTCCACATTGGCGAAGCCCAGCACGTGCGCGCCGATCGGCCCGTTGGGATAAACGCGCTTGTTTTCGGCGATGAGGCCGACTCCGGGCAAGCCGAGATGGAACACCTCGTCTCGCTGATGTGGCGTCACCTCACGCTTGACCCAAACAAAACCCTTTCGCGAGGCGAGCCGCTCACGCAGGTCGCGCGCGTCGACCTGCGGCAGCGCCGCCGTGAGCAGTTCCGTCGCCTCGTCCTTGTCGATAAGACGGCGGGGCTCCGCGAAAACAGACATGGTCTTGACGTCGGTAGCCAGAATCTCTCCGTTACGGTCAAGAAGATCGGGACGCGCGGCGGCCACCGACTCCGCCGCGGCGCGCCGCAAATTGGCGGGGTCCGGTCTAAAACCCAGATGGACCAGCCTGCCGCCGATGACGCCGTAAAGAGCCACGAACATCAGGGCGACGATACGCATGCGCGAGGTGCTGGTGGAAAGATTTGTTGAAAATAATAGCCGCGCATAACCGCGCAGACGCTCGCCGGCGGGTTTTTTCCGCGCATCCGCGGTCTCGCCTTCCGGTGGCGGCGCATCGAAATTGGGCCCTGTTTCCATCTTCATCTTTGCCGTCCTGTTCCGCTCATCTTCACGGAGGCGCTCGTCGTGGGCGACGATTGCGAAACCGCCCTTGGCGTCGTCGGGGCGGTCCCTAGATCGGCGGCGGGCGTGCTGGCGACGCCAAGTCCGAGCGCATCGATCTTGTCCGCGATGGCGTCGACGCGCGGGGGGCGTTCGGGCAGCGCGCGCGCGCTCACGATTTTGTCAACGGCCAAGGGTTGCAGATCGAGATAGCCGTCGGCTAGTTGCTGGATACGCTCCGGGCGCGTCATGAACGACCATTCCGCGCGGAGCACGGCGATGGCGTCATGCTCCGCCTTTATTTCCAGCTTGGTTTTGGCGATCTGTTCGGAGCGATAACTCGTCTGATACTTGATCGAATAAGCGTAGATGGCGGAGCCCACCAAGGCAAAAATAGCGGCGATATTGAGAAAGCGCAGCATTGTTCAGCCTCTCCCTTTCACGCGAACGGGAAGACTCGCGAGCCTTTGCAATTTGTGCTCGATCGCGCCAGCGGTTCTTGGTGGCGCGTCCGTGCGGACGGCGTGGCGCAACTTCGCGGAGCGGGCTCGCGGATTCGCGGTGATTTCGGCCAACGATGGCGTGACCGGCTGACGTCCTTCGTGAACAAATGTCGCGGGAACGGGCTCCAATTCTCCCGGCAATCGTCGCGAACCGGTCTCCCCCCTCCCCACCCGTTCGGAAAAAAACAGCTTCACCAAGCGGTCCTCGAGCGAATGGAAAGTCACGACCACCAACCGCCCGCCGACGACCAGCGCGCGCTCGGCGGCGAGCAGCGCCGCGACAAGCTCGGACAGTTCGTCATTGACGGCGATACGCAAGGCCTGAAAGGATCTCGTGGCGGGATGAATCCCGCCGGGCGTCCCGGGGGCGACGCGCTCGATCATCGACGCCAGTTGGCGCGTGGTGACAAACGGCGCCTGCTCGCGGTCGTGGACGATGGCTCGGGCGATGCGCCGAGATGCGCGTTCCTCGCCGTAGTAATAGAGAATGTCGGCCAGGGTTTCTTCATCGGTCTCGTTGACGATCTCCGCCGCGGTGCGCCCCTTGCCTTCCATTCGCATGTCCAAGGGACCATCCCCGCGGAACGAAAAACCGCGCGCCGAATCGTCCAACTGCATGGACGAGACGCCGATATCGAGAACGACGCCGTCGAGGGGCAAAAAGTCTTCATTCGAGGCGACGCGATCCAGCGACGAAAATCGCGCTTCGACCAAAGTCAGGCGCCCCGAACTTTCGGATACGACGCCAGCGCCGCCTTGCACCGCGCGCGGGTCGCGGTCGAGCGCGAGCACGCGAACGCCGGACGTTTTGAGCAACGCCCGAGAGTAACCACCCTTGCCAAAAGTCGCATCAAGGTAGCGCCCGCCCTCTCTAGGCGCGAGCGCGGCTATCGACTCATCCAACAGCACGGGCGCGTGAAGGAGCTCCCCGGTGGGTTGGTTCATCATGAATTGGCCCCGCGAACTCCGGAAAACCGAACGAAAAAAAGTCGATGCGCCGCATCCCCCAACCGTGGCGCGAAATGTGCTCGAGGACGGCGAAACGGTCTGCAACGGCGTGGACCCGGGATGGCGACGGACAACGGACGGCCGCCGTCGCGCCAATTCGGCAACCAAGTCGCATTAGGCTTTGTTAGTGTTAAGGGAGCGTTTACGGCGCCTCGAAAATTCCATGGTCGCCGGGGCGAGGCGAGCGGCGACTCGCGGTGATCGCCCGTGTTGGGACGTCGGTTATTATACGACCCTTCGTCGGCAGGCCCGCATCGGGCGATCCGAAGCAGCCTTGTTTCTTGGCCGCGTTGCTTCACGGCCGGAGATCGAACCATCGGACCAATCTTAATCACCCAAGCGGAACATGTCCGCGGCCTTAAGTCCTGGACAGCTTCTTCGACGATCAGCATGATGCGCATCGGGGGCTCAATCACGCGAATTAATCGTGATCGCCGAGTTCAGTGCGCCGCCAGGTCTCAAGCCAGCGCATTCTTCCCAAATCACGATTCCAACGAAAAGCGCCAGCCGGCCTATAAGCCGGGTTCTGTATGGCGGCGCGAGGTTTCCCCCGGCCGCGCGATGACCATTCCTCTGGGACGGCCGTTACCGGCCGCCTCGTGCGACCAACCCGGGCGACGGCCCGGAGACGGGATGAAGGCTTTCGCCTTCTGTCGCCCCTATTCGGTCTTGCTCCCGGCGGGGCTTGCCTTGCCTCCCGCGTTGCCGCGTGAGCGGTGCGCTCTTACCGCACCCTTTCACCCTTACCGCGATATGCGCGGCGGTTTGCTTTCTGTGGCGCTTTCCCTGGGGTCGCCCCCGCCGGACGTTATCCGGCGCCGCGTCTCCGTGGAGCCCGGACTTTCCTCTGCTTTTGAGACAGCGGTCATCCGGCCGGCTGGCGCGCAAACTCGTAGGCGCGCGCGCGGGCGAGGTCAAGCGCCGCGCTGCTTCGTCGCGCGACAATTCGCGCGGTTTTCGCCGCGCGGACGCAGTATAATCTGAGCCAAAGTTCGGCTCGGCGACTAGCCGACCGTCAAAAATAGGGGGACGGCCATGGGCTGTCGCGACGAAGCGGGCTGCGGTGAAGCCAAACCACATCGACGCGGGGTATTAGGCTTTTTAGCGGTCGCGGCGGCGGCGCTCGGCTTGGCCAGTCTCGCCCGCGCCGTTGAAAAGCTGGGCATGGTGGACGTGAATTACCAGCAGACCCCCAAGGGCAAGCAACGCTGCGACAACTGCCGCGTTTGGGATCCGCCGAACCATTGCCTCTCCGTTGACGGCGAGATAAGTCCCTCCGGTTGGTGCATCATCTGGCGACCGCAGTCTCGATCGCAATATGCCAAGGTCGACGCCGAAGGCAAGCTGACGCAAGGCGACGTCGCCTATCAACCCACGCCGAAGAAAGGCCAGCGCTGCGATAATTGCCGTGTTTTTGTCCCACCGAATGGCTGCAATTCAGTACAGGGCAAGATTAGCCCAGCCGGCTGGTGCAACATTTGGCGAAAGGCCTAAGTATTTCGCGAGGGTTGGCCGCGAGCGGCGAGAAGACTGCGGACGGCGTCGGAGCGCCGACAAAAACGCGGCGCCGGGGCCAGGATCGCGAATTTAGAAGTACACATTTGATTGATTCAAGGGCGGCGTGACGCAAACTCAAGCAAAACGGGCGCGAGCTCGTTCGCGTCGCATCAAAAAACCGGGAACCGTTGGAAAAAAGAACAGAGTCCGGAGTGAGCGGCATGGGCTAAATCACCCGCGCGTTGCTTGCTCGGCAAGGATGCACCTGCGACACTAGCGCATCACCATCGATTCGCGCTGTCGCCGGGATGTAATTATGACCAACTCCGCTCGAGACGCGGCAGAAATAATCAAGAGCCGAAACACACTTGGCCTCACGGAGGCGGCGATCATCCTCGGCCGCAATTTTTACAGCGTGGCCGATCTCGCCGAAAACGCCGTGTCGCTGCCCTATGCCGAATTGCCTGGGTTTCCGCGCTCGGCGGCGTTGCCGGATGGTCAGCTTCTGATCTGCGCGATCGAAGGCGTGCCCACCATCGTGCTGAAGGGGCGCGCCAACTTTCATGAATCCGGCGATCCCAGTCAAATGGCGAGCGCGATCGAGAGCCTGTCGTATCTTGGCGTTCGCAGCATCATGTCGACGACTTTCGCGACTTCGACAAACGCCAACCTCGTTCCCAGCAGCCTCGTGGCGGTCACCGACCATATCGACTTCAAGGGGCTCAATCCCCTGATCGGGGCCACGGGCGGGAACAATTTCATCAACATGAATGACGCCTATGACAAGCGGCTGCTGCGGCGAGTTAAGGTTTCGGCGACCGCCGCGGGCGTGAGCGTGCACGAAGGCGTACTGATGTGGTTCTCCGGTCCCAGCTTCGAAACCCCGGCGGAAGTCAGGGCGGCCAAGATTCTGGGCGCGGATCTCCTCGCGGTCTCCTTGGCGCCCGAAGCCATTCTGGCCCGGCGCTTTGGCGTTCCCTTCACCGGAATAGCGGTCGTGACGGATTTTGGCGCGGGCTTCTCGGGCGGGGCGCCTAGCGGTGATTTCACGCGTGGGCCCGCCGTGGCCGGACTGATGGCGCTGAAACGTCTTGTCCGCGCTTACGTCAAGAATAGGTGAGCGCGACACTCAACGCCTCGCCGTTGTCCGCGGCGCTATGGCTCCGGAAACGCCGCTTCCCATCCGCCACCTAACGCCTTGTATAGCGCGACGAGGTCGAGCGAGACGTTGGTCGTGCTTGTCTCGTATTCCTGAGCAACCTGCAACAGGGTGCGTTCGGCGTCCAACACCGACAGGAAGTCGCCGACTCCGCCCTTGTGGCGGGCGGAGGCGATCGAAAACGCCGCGCGCGCGTGCTCGGATTGCGATTTCAGCCTGGCCCGGCGTTGCTGCTCTCCGCGATAAGTGGCGAGCGCGTTGACAACTTCGTGCCAAGCCTGCAGCACGGTTTTTTGATAACCGATCGCGGCTTCCACTTGCTGCGCCTTGCGCAACTCCAGCATGCTTTTCAAGCGACCGGCGTCGAAAATCGGCAAGGTGATGGAGGGTCCGGCGGTGTATTGCACCGAACTGCCCTTCCACAAATTCTTGAGGTCGAGCGCATCGAGCCCAACCGTGCCGTTGAGCTTGACCGTTGGATAGAAGGCCGCGACGGCGACCCCAATTTCGGCCGTCGCCGAATGTAGCCGCGCCTCGGCGGCGCGGATATCGGGCCGGCGACGCGCCAGGTCGGCGGGGACGCCAACCGACGGCACGCCCGGCGGCGTCAGCGACTCCGGCCGACGCGCGCCGAGCTCCCGGCGTAGCGAGTTCGGGCGGCTGGTCGAGCAGCAAGCCAATGGCGTTCATGAGCTCCAACTCCTGGCTCACCAGAGTGGGAAGACGCGCCCGGACGCTTTCGACTTGCGCGCTGGCCGCCTCCACATCAAATCCGGTCCGTACGCCTTTCCTTTGCCGCTCGTCGGCGACGTCTCGAACCTCCTCGTTGATTCGCAAATTTTCATTGGCGATCTTGATCTGCGTTTGAACGCCGCGCAGCTGAATATAATCGCGCGCCAGCTCCGCGAGCGTGGAGACAAGCGCGTCTCGACGCTGCTCGGCCGATTGGTCGAACTGCGCGTCGGCGGATTCAACCTGTCGATGAACATGACCCCAGAGGTCCAGCTCCCAGGAAGCGTCGAGTCCAATGGTGTATTCGCTGAACGCGGGAATCGCCGTGTTCGTCCCCACGGAAGAGGGATTCAACTGGCTGAGCAGGCTGGCCAAACCGTTTTGGCTGAATTGCTCATATTGATATTTGGCGCTGGCGTTGACCGCCGGCAATTGCGCCGCGGCCGCGACGCCGCGCTGAAAGCGGCTTTGCGCCAAGCGAACCGTCGCGGTCCGAAGGTCGAGATTGCAATCCGCGGCGCGGCGCGCGAGTTCGGTAAGCTTCGGGTCGTGGAATGCTTTCCACCATGCCGGATTTGGCGGCGCGGACGTGGCGGCTCCACGAAAGCCGCCTTCGGTGAAGGCGGAGTCCGGAAGCCCCGGATCGGGCGGCGCGAAATCCGGCCCCACATTGCAGCCGGCGAGCATCGCCGCGGCGAAAGTCCAGACGATGACGCTCGTCGCCCACGCATTTTTGGGCCGCTTGGAGATCAATGCGCGGCTCCAGGCGAGACGGCGGCCTTTTTTGGCGAAACCAGGAAGCATAGCGGCACCATCAGGAATGACGCCACGGCGCAAACAAAGAAAATGTCGGAATAGGCCATGATGATCGCCTGCTTCAGAAAGACCTGGTAGGCGCGCCCAATCGCGAGATCGTGCACAGCGCCGCCCGCGCGGCCCAGCGACCGCAACGTATTTTCGTAACTCGCGATCAGCGCCTGAAAAGGCGCGCGCAATGGAGTTTCCCACTGCGAAAGATAGGTCTGATGAAGCTGCGAGCGTTGGGTGACTTGCGCCGTCGCCAGCGAAATGCCAATCGAACCGAAGACGTTGCGGAACATCGCGAACAGCGCGGTGCCATCGCCGTTGAGTTCGCGCGGCAGCGTCAGGAAGGTCACGGTGGTTATTGGAACGAACATGAAGGCGAGCGCCGCCGTTTGCGACATGCGCATAAGCATCAGCGTCGTGAAATCGATGTCGGGCGTCAGCTTGCTCGACCACAGCAATGCGAATCCCATGATGACGAAACCGAACGCGATCAAATAACGCGTCTGCACCCGTTTCATCATTATTCCGACAAAAGGAATTAAGCAGATGACGGCGACGCCGCCGGGCGAAAGAATCAGTCCGGCCCAAGTCGCGGTGTAGGATAGCACTTGCTGCGCGAATTGCGGAATGATCACGGCGCTCGCGTAAAGGATTCCGCCCATCGCCGAGATCATCGCGCAGCCGGCGGCGAAGTTGCGATCCCCGAAGACGCTCAGGTGAACGATTGGCTTCTTGGCGATCGTCAGCCATCCGATCGCGCCGAGAATGCCGAGAAACGCCAACAACGCCATCAGCCGGATAAAGTTTGATTCAAACCAGCCGGCGTCCTCGCCGCGATCCATCATGACCTCGAGGCAGCCGAGCCCAAGAGTGATCAAGGAGAGCCCAATAAAATCCATGCCGCGCTTCTTCTTGTTTTTCTCCCAGGGCGGATCTTCGACCACGACGGAAACAAGAAAAACGGCGACCATTCCAACGGGCACGTTGAGAAAGAAAATCCACCGCCAACTCGTGGTGTCCGTGATGTATCCGCCGAGCGTGGGACCGAGCACCGGGGCCACGATGGTGGCGATCGCCGCGACGCCGAAGGCCGCGCCGCGCTTGGCCGGCGGAAATGTGTCGAGGATTATGGATTGCTGGTTGGGCTGCATTCCCCCGCCAAAAAACCCTTGCGCGAGGCGGAAAACGATCAGCTGGGCGAGACTGTCCGCGACGCCGCATAAAAACGAGCAGACGGTGAACATGCCGATGCAAATTAGAAAATAGCGCTTGCGCCCCAACAAATCGCCAAGCCAGCCCGAGATCGTCAGGACAATGCCGTTCGCGACCAGATATGAGGTCAACGCCCAAGTCGCTTCGTCGGCGCTCGCCGAAAGACTGCCGGCGATATGCGGCAGCGCGACATTCACAATGGTGGTGTCGAGTATCTCCATGAACGCCGCGAGCGTGACCGAGACCGCGATAAGCCAGGGGTTATAGGCTGGCTTCCAGGCAGCGGCGGGCGAGGGCGCGATCGTCGCGGCGCTCATTTCACGGTGACTTCCGGAACGACGGATATGCCCAGCGGCAAAGGAATTTTTGGGTCCAGACCACTGTCGATCACGATTTTCACCGGCACGCGCTGCACCACCTTGACGAAATTACCGGTGGCGTTCTCCACGGGAAACGCGGAAAATTTGGAGCCGGAGCCGAGCTGAATGCTGTCCACGTGCCCGCGCAGATCAAGAGCGGGATAGGCGTCGACCCTGATTTTGACGGACTGCCCCTTGCGCATGTTGGCGAGCTGGTTCTCCTTGAAATTGGCGGTGATCCAAATCTCGGGCGAGACAATCACGAAGATTTGCTGACCCGGAACGACATAATTGCCCATTTCCACGTTGCGCTTGGTGATCCAACCGTCCTGCGGGGCCTCCACCACGGTCCAAGACAGATTGAGATTGGCCTGATCCAGACGCGCCTGAGCTTGCTCTATTTGTCCCTTGGACTGGCCGATCTGAGCGTCGCTTTCCCCGATCCGCTGCGGAACCGGAGAGTTCTGCACGACTTGCGCGGTCGCGAGCATCACCTGCGCTCGCGCTTCCTTGAGGGCGGCGCTGGCCGCGTCCACCTCTTGCCGCGTGGTGGCCTGACTGGAGAGGCTTCGCTGTCGCTCATAGTCCGCCTGGGCCTTGACTAGACTGGCCTTCGCGGTCGCGAGTTGCGCTTGAGCCTGGCTTAGCTGGGCGGGAAAGTTCTTGCGGGCGATTTCGGCGCCCAGCCGCAGCCCGGATGACTGATTCCTGGCCGTCTCCAACGCGCCTTCGGCCTGTTCGCGGTCGATCTCATATTGTCTGCGATCAATGTGAATGAGTGGCTGGCCTTTCTTGACGAACTGGTTGTCGTTGACGTCAAGCGACACGACGTTCCCCGAAACTCGCGGCGCGATGACCACCGATCGACCATCGGTATAAGCGTCGTCGGTGCTCTCGATGTATCGATTGGCAAACCAATGGTACACGCCGCCCGCGATCAGCAGCACGATGACGATCAAGCCGACGATCAGCACCGTTGGGCGCTTCTTGCTCGCCGCCTTGGCGCCCGGGTCAAGGGAGCCCTCGTCAATGGCCGGCGCGTTGTCGGTCATCGGACGAGCGGCTCCCTTCTCGCGCGGCGTCGCTCGCTTTTGGTTACACTCATCAAATCGAGTTTCCGAGTCACTGTTTCGCTCCGCCGTCGTCCGACATCGAACCTCGCGCCTCACAAAGGAGGCGACGTTATCTCAGCGGCGTCCTGTGCCAAGCCGACGTCATCGAATTGCGACGCTTAACAGAACTTGCGGGTTCGTTTATAAGGTGGACGCCGATAGAGTCAATGTGGGCGGGGGAAATGAACTGGGGACAAGCGCCTATGATTTGCGAAGAGCGCGCAGCGCGGCGCATCCCGCGCGGGCCGCGACGGCGCGAGGAACTCGTGCGCGTGGCCGAGGCGGTATTTCTCGAGCATGGCTTCACCGAAAGCACGATGCAGTTGATCGCATCGCGCGCCGGCGCCTCCAAGGAAACGCTCTACAGGCATTTCGCCAATAAGGAGACGCTTTTCGCCGAGGTCATCCGCCGCCGCGCCGCGCTCGTTTCGGGTCCGGAAAGCGCGTTGTCGCGCGTGGGACCGCCAAGGCGGGTGCTATTCTCGCTTGGCCGCGGACTGCTTGAATTGATGACACAAGGCGAGGCCGTGCCGCTACTCCGCCTCGTTATAGCGGAAGCGCCGAAGTCGCCGGAGCTCGGCGTCATACTTTATGAAAACGGCCCTGGCCGGACGCTCAATCGGTTGGCTGACTATTTGCGCGCCGCGACCGTTCGCGGCGAATTACGCTGCCGTCACCCCAACCAAGCCGCCAAACTGTTTGTTGGCGCGGTGATCGCGAATTACCGCATCATGAATTTGATCGTCCACCCGACGACTCCCGTCGGGGAAGCGGAGATCCGCGCCCATGTTCGCGGCGCGGTCTCCATGTTTCTGTCCCGATACGCTCCCCGGAAAGCGATCAATTGAGGCTTGCGACAACAGCGAGCCGCCTGATTTCGCCATTTTGATAGGCCTGCAGGAAGGCTTGGTAGTTTCTGAAGGAAACGCAACCGTTGGAGTCGCCGTTCGGACCCAGCATATAGGTGTGGGCGAGTAGACCTCCCCTTCCGTAAATGCCCCCGCCGCCGATCGGATTGAGGCGCAACGCCTGCACGCCATGGAACAGGCTTTCCCGCGGGGTCAGCTCATAAAGATGCGGAGGCGTGGCTCCGCGCATGCGGATATGCACGGAACGCGGATCGTCCAACTGCTGGCCAAGGCCGGAATGCGCCTCCAGTCGGGCGCCATTGGGCAGGTAAACGGTATGCGCCGAAATGTCATAAATGGCGGTGTACCGATCATATCGAGCCGATGCATAACCGCCGCCGCCATTGTTGCGAGCCGCCGGGCTGGAAGCCGAGGCGATGCTGCGCGCGGCCGACGTCACGCCGCTTTCCGCGGAAGCGTATCCAAGCGCGGGTCCCGTCGGTTGCGACAGGCCGAATAGTTTCTCGAAAAAGGAGCGATTATCCGCCGGAGGCGTTGCGAGCGCCATTCTTCTCGCCTCGCGCCTCGCCTCGCGTCTCGATAGCGGACGGGTTCGTTGGGCCACCATCGGCTGTTCTCGCCGGACGACCTCTGGCGCCGCGACCTGTGGGGCCGCTTGTGGGGTGGCAACCCGCGGCGCGACCTGTGACGCCGTAACCTGTGGCGCTGCTTGTGGCGCGACGCGCGGCGCCGCCAGACGAACTGGCGCCTGACGACCCTGCGCGCTCGCCAATCCGCGGACATCGCCGCGCAGTTCGGCGGGACGACGGGGCGGCAAGGGCGCGCTCTCGGGCGCTTTTTCAGCAATCATGAGACTCGCGGCTGGCGCCTTGGGTTGGTCGCTCCGCGCGGCGGGAAGCGCCGCGACGGGCTTGGAGGGCTCGATCGCCGGCGGTGAACCGGTCGGCGCGACGCCCATGGGCTCTGGCCGCGTTTCCGGCTCGGCGACCGACGCGGGCGAAGCCGACGCGACGCGCGAGCGAGATCTGAGGTCACGCAGCATCGCGCCATAAGGATTGGGAATCCCGGCCGTGGGCGCGACCCCCGCCGCTTCAGTCACGACGCGCGTTTCGTCGACAACGGGCCCCTCGGCGATCCTCGCCGCGCTCGCGGCATCCGGGGCGTCGACGAATTTGGAGGCGATATCCGCGGGCTCGCTAAGCGCCCACGCTCCCATCAATATGCTCAGCGCTAGGACGCTGGCGCCCGGTACGGTCCGGGAAAGCTGTGTTAACGAAAAATGGTGGCGGTTAAACGCAAGGAACTGACTCGACACGCGGATACCCTCTATCATTCCATCCCCCGGAACCTGTGAATGACTTTCTCACGCAAGCCTTACGACTTAACTAACGTTATCCAAGTCGCAAGAAGGTGAGACTAACCGCAAGAATTGCTTAACGTGTCGCCGCTTCGACCAGTTAAACAACGCATCGCGGCCTTGTCGGGACTAGATTGAGGCGAATTCCCGGCCGCTTTAGGGAAAAACGCGCATCGCCCCCAGCCAGCGGCCAGCCCTGAACAAGCTCCGAATGGTCTCCTCGGCGCGGTCGAATACTTACGTAACGGAGACACCACGAGCATGATCGTGGCCCATGATGGTCCCAGCGCGCCGAAAACCGGAGATCGCGCGCCCTTCACCTTCGGCATGACGAAGGACAAGGCCTTCTATTCCTTCAACTCGCAGGCCGGTCGCTCCGCCGTCGTGCTCCTGGTCGGATCGGCGCCGCCCGCGGTCGCCGCGCCTTATGTCGCCGCCTTCGAGGCGCTCGCATTGGAATTCGCGCGGCGCGAAACCGATGTCATCATGCTGATCGACGCCCATGGCCCCTATGTCCTCGACCATGCGGAGACGCCTGTATCACTCGCGCGTACGGTGTTTTGCCTTCCAGGCATTTTCAGGCAATGGGGATTTAGCGGCGGCGCGCCGCGCGTCCATGTCGTCGACCGCAACGCGCGCGTGATCACGCCAATCGCGGCCGGCGACCCCGATGCGACGGCCCGGGCCGCCCTCGCCTGTCTGCCGTCGAGCGAAGCCGCGGCCGAATGCCCGGCGCCGATCCTCGTCGTTCCCAATATCTTCGCCGCCGGCTTCTGCCGTGACCTCATCGATCATTTCGAAAGCAATCCGCACATCGTCGGCGGCATGGCGAGCATGGACGCTTATGGAAACGCCTTTCACAAGGTCGACCCGGCCAAGAAAAAGCGAGAAGATTTCGTGCTGCGGCCGGAGGATCCCTTCCACGATTCAATCGTGGAAACCCTGTCGCGGACCTGCGCGCCAGAAATCAAACGCGCGTTTCAATTCGACGCCGCCTACACGGATCGCATCCTGATCGCGCGCTATGACGATGACGGCGGCTGCTTTCTGCGTCACCGCGACAATGCCGCGCCGGGCGTCGCGTTTCGGCAATTCGCCCTGTCGATCAACTTGAACACCGAGGAATACGAAGGCGGCCACCTGCTCTTTCCCGAATACAACTCGCATTGCTTCAAGCCGGCGCGCGGCGCGGGCGTGGTCTTTTCCGCCAGCCTGCTTCATGAGGCGACCCCCGTGCTCAAGGGCAGCCGCTATGTCCTGCTGACATTCCTCCACAATGCCGAGGGCGAGGCCCGCAGGCTGGCCGCGGCGTAAATCGCAGTGGCGACAACCACGGAAAAAGCCCATGATTCTGCGACGCTCGCGGTTTCTGCACGTCGTCCCTGTCGGTGACGATAGGTATCTCGCCCTCCATGCATTGACGCATTTGCGTCTCGGCGTCGATCGCGAGGTCGAACGCATCATCGCCTGGTTCGAGGAGCCGCGTCAGCTGCCGGTGGAGTTGCCCGAACTCATGCGACTTTCGGGCTATGACATTGAAACCTTGGCGGGCTGCGTGGCGTCGCTGCTCGAACGCGATGTATTGACGCAACTCGCGCCGCGGGAGGAGCTCGAGGCGACCGCGACGCGGTTGCGAGAGACCAGTGGGCGCGACCCCGGGGAAATGCTCGAGCGCTTCCGTCGCCAAGAGCAAGAAGGCGGCGCGGATTATTGGGCGGTGACGGCGACGCGCGGCGTCGCCGCGTTTTCGGGAGAGCGACGACGGCTCGACCTCGTGCTGCTTGGCGATTGCGACCTGCAGATGGAGGCTGATTTTCTCTCGCGCGAAGGCGAAAGATGGGGCCTCGACGCGCGCGTCGCCGCGACCTTCCCCGACGACTCGCGCTTTGTTGGCGAGCACAAGCATGATCTGATTCTGATCGGCGCGTTGCGCTCGCGCGGCGCCATCGCGATCAGCGGCGCCTTGGAGCGCGAGGCGGAACCCTTCACGCTCTATATCGCGGAAGCGCGCCTGTTGATCGAAAAGCTGCGCGCCTTGAGCTCCGCGCCGATACTTATCGACAATCTCCCGGAACCCACGGTGCAACCGCTGGGCATCGCCGAGCGCGGCTTGAACGGGCACCGCAACCGCTTCCGGCGGGCCAATCTCGCGTTGGCGCAATTGGCGGAAAGCTTCGACGATGTGCATGTCGTCGATATCGCGGCGGCCTTCGCCGCCGCCGGCTCGCAAATTCTGCTCGATGACGGCCTGACGTCCTTCACGCATTTCGGCTCGGCGGGATGGATGTTGCAACGTCCGGAAAGCGAGAAGGCGGCGGTGCATGATCTTTTTCCCGATCCCGCGCCACTCGCGGCGATGGTTGGCGGCGACCCCTATCGGCGTGAGGAAATCGCGGCGCGCGCCCACATCGAAGCGATCGTCAGCGTAACGGGACACGCGGCCAAGAAATGCGTCATCGTCGATCTCGACGGCGTGTTGTGGCCCGGCGTGCTCGCGGAAACCGGAAGTCCATTCGCATGGACTCCCGAAACGAGCGGGCCCTACTCGCACATTGGCCTGTTTTTTGGCATCCACGAGGCGCTGAAGTGCTTGAAACGACGCGGCCTTGTTCTTGTCGCGGTCAGCAAGAACGATGAAACCGTGGTGCGCGAACTATGGAAATACGCGGATCATTACCCGCGCGAGCGGCTTTTGACGCCCGACGATTTTGTCACCTGGCGAGTCAATTGGAACGACAAGTCCGACAACATCCGCTCCATCGCCGATGAACTTGGCTTCGCGCTCGATGCATTCCTGTTCATTGACGATCATCCGATCGAGCGCGAGCGCGTTCGACATCAATTGCCGGAAATCGAAGTTTGGGGCGAGGAGTTGTTTTCGCTGCGCCGCCGACTGCTCGCCGATCCGCGCCTGCAACCGCCGCGCGTCACGCGCGAAGCCGAGGCGCGCACCGATCTCGTCAAGGCGCGGTTGGGTCGAGCGCGTCTGCAAGCGGAGGCCTTGGATGAGACCGCCTTCATCGCGTCGCTCGACATTCAATGTGCTTTCGAAAAATCACCAGCCGGCGCGTGCGTGGAGCGTGTTCGCGAGCTCTTTCAGCGCACCACCCAGTTCAATACGACGGGAAGAAAATTCTCGGCGGCCGAACTGAATGAACTGCTCGCGGAAGACGCCGGCGCCATTTACACGATGACGGTTCGCGATCGTTTCGCCGATCACGGGCTTGTCCTCGCCGCGGTCGTGGCGCTGGCCGAGGATCGCGCCGAGATTCTGGGCCTTGCCATGAGCTGCCGCGTCATCGGGCTTGGCGTCGAACATCGCTTTATCGAGGCGATCCTCGAGGACCTTGCCGCGAGTCGCCGGCTTGTCTTTGCGCGTATCAACCCGACCTCGCGCAACGTCGCCGCGCGAAATGTATATCGCGACGCGGGTTTCGCACCCGACGCGGACGGCGTTTGGAGAAAGGAGACGCCCGAACCGCGCGCGTCCTCGACATCTTCCGAGGACCAAAACGAGGCTTGCGAGGATCTGAGCGAGCCGCCTAGCCGCGAGCTCGAGGAAAGCCCGGCCTAGAGGATTCGCGTCGCCAGGACCATGGGATCAGGGCTGCATTTCCCGCGCCGGCAGGGACTGCCCGCGCTCATAGGTCCAAGCCTTCGCGACTTCCCAAGCCACCGCCAAAACGATCGGTCCCGCGAACAAACCAGGAATTCCGTGGGCGAGAATGCCCCCGATCACGCCGACGAAGATCACGAGCGTCGGCGTGGTCAGACCGCGCGCCAGCAAGAACGGCTTCAGCAACGCCTCGACGACATAGACGGCCGTCATGCAGATGGTGAACGCCAGGGCGTGAGCGGTCGACAAGCTCATCCATCCCCAGATCGTGAGCGGGACGACGACCACCAGCGGACCGATTTGGATGATGCCAAGCAACAGAATGGCGAGCGTCAGAAGGCTCGCGAATGGCACGCCCGCCAGTGACATCCCCGCGCCGCCGATAATGGCCTGCAGCAGGGAAATGCCGATGACTCCACGTGAAACGGCTCTAATCGTCGCGCCGGCGAGATCGACGAATGTTTCGCCAAAAGCGGGATCGACGCGGCGCGCCAGCGTCTTCGCCGCCGCGACGAGGGCCGGTCCGCGCGTGAATAAAAACCCCGTGATGATCAGCGAGACGAGAAACACCAAAGTGCCCGCCCCGGCCTTGCTCACCGCTTCGATCAAAAATCCGCCAATGGCTTTCAGCTCCGGCAGCAACGAGGTCAGCACGCCGCTGATGTTGGTCGATGCGAGCATCCAGTAATCGTAAATCTGTTGACCAACGAGCGGCCAATCCCGGATGCTTTCGGCCGGCGGCGGAATCGTCAATCCGCCGCTCTCTATGCGCGCGATCAGTCCCGGCATGCTTTCGACCAGCCCAACGCCG
The DNA here is from genome assembly GCA_963699455.1 of uncultured Alphaproteobacteria bacterium. GTDB lineage: Bacteria > Pseudomonadota > Alphaproteobacteria > Rhizobiales > Beijerinckiaceae > Methylocystis. The sequence goes on from CAVOTY010000006.1 coordinate 1,027,624, forward strand.
AGCCACGTTACCGGGCCTATGAGAATCAACAGCGCCAGAATGGTTACGATAATCGCCGCCAATCCACGGCGATCTCCGAGCATGGTCGCGAGCCAATTGAAAACCGGGTACAGCGCGACCGTCAGCACGATGCTCCACACCATGATCGGTAGGAACGGACGCACGAGGACGAACGTCCAATAGAAGAGAATTCCTATAAGGCCGAGGTGAATCGCCACTTCGATGAACGTGGCGTTCAGCCTGCGCAAGGTCGCGGAGCCCGGGGCGTCTTCGGTCATGTTCGTCCTTCGAAATGCGCCTTCAAAACGCTGGTCGCCACGCGGCCCGGCGAACTCGTCACGTTCGCGCGCCGGAGAGACTAGGCGACGCGCCGCGTCAAGGCAACGGCGCATCGACAGGCGCGTCGCCGCGCTCAAGGACGCATCGCTGACCTACCGTATTTTTCCTTTTTGTCCGCGATCTCGTCCAGCATTTCGCGCAGCGCCTCGATCGCGGCCTTCTCTTCGTGATTCAGCGATGCGTCGCGCGGCGGCAAATGCTTCAATAACACGATGAGCGCGTCGCCGATTCGACCGAGTTGCTTCCCATAGGTGCCTACGTCCGACAACACCTCTTCCTCAACCTTCGGCTCGCTCGAATTGCCGAGATTTATGTTGATCAGCCCATACTGCCCGCCACTCGGGCTGAACAAGGACGTCCACGGATTGATCGACTGAACGACGTCGCCGGATAAAGGCAGTTTGAAAATCGGCATGCGCGCACCTCTCCCTAAGTATATTTAATCGCAATATTATCTCACAACCGAATGATCGAAAAGCGGCGCGCGGAAGCGCTCGCGCCTGCTGCCGTTTCCGACCGGGGCCCATCCGCGCCCGCGCCTTCCCCCGGGGGTGAAAGGCGCGTATTCTGTGTTGAGAATCGAATGTTGCTCCGGCCAGGCGCCGCGGACGCAAGGAGAGAAGCGATGTTGATCATATTTCTTGGCGTTGTCGCCGCTGTCGGCGTCTGGCTGGTGTCGGCCTATAACGGCCTTGTGTCCATGCGCCAACGCTATGGGCAGGCGTTCTCCGATATCGACGTGCAGCTCAAGCAGCGCCACGATCTCATTCCCAATCTCGTCGAGACGGTGAAAGGCTATGCCGCGCACGAGAAGGACACGCTCGAGGAAGTGACCAAGGCGCGCAATCTCGCCGTCGCCGCGCAAGGGCCAGCCGCGCAATCGGCCGCCGAATCGGCGCTGAGCGGGGCACTGGGACGATTGATCGCGGTGTCCGAAGCCTATCCCGACCTCAAGGCCAACGCCAATTTCCAGCAATTGCAGCAAGAACTTTCCGACATTGAAAACAAGATCGCGGCGGCGCGTCGCTTTCTCAACAACACCGCGGCCGAATATAACGCCGCGACACAGGGTTTTCCCGGCGTGCTGATCGCGCAGCGGTTCAATTTCAAGCCCGTGGATTTTTTCAATCTCGAGGAAGGCGAGCGCAAGGCCGTTCAGGAAACGCCGAAGGTGCAATTCTAAACCGTTCGATACGCGGCGCGGTCAGCAAATAGGGTCGGCTACGATGTTCAAGGCCTATGGGCTCTATTCGCATATTCAATCGAACCGGTTGCGGTCGGCGCTGCTGCTGGCGGGGTTTGTGCTCCTGCTTGTCGCGCTGATGTTTTCCTTCGCCCTTCTGTTCGAGGCCATGGGGGAGGACGGCCGGCTCGATCTTATCGTCGCGCGCGCCATCTTCGACGTTCGCCAGGGCTGGCCAATCGCCTTTGGCGCGGCGGGCCTGTGGTTTTGCATCGCGTTTTTGTTTCACCAGAACTTCATCGACTACGCCACGGGTTCGGAGGACGTGGAGCGCGCGCAAGCGCCGCGCCTATACAATCTTTTGGAGAATCTGTGCATTTCGCGCGGCATTCCCATGCCGCGGCTGAAGATCATCGAGGATGGCGCGCTCAACGCCTTCGCCAGCGGCCTGCGCGAGGGCAATTACAGCATATCCGTCACGCGCGGATTGCTCGATCATCTGACCGACGCGGAGGTCGAGTCCGTGCTCGGCCATGAACTCACGCACATCCGCAATCGCGACACGCAAATGATGGTCATCGCGACGATCTTCGCGGGCATATTCGCCTTCGCGGCGGATCTCGTCTTCCGCAACTGGAACTTTCCGTTCGGTTTCTCCCCGCGGCGCGACAACTCGCGCGAGGATCGCGAGGGCGGCGGCGGCGCCATTATCGCCATCGTGATCGCCTTGGCGATCATCGCCGTCAGCTTTGGCGTTTCCGTGTTGATCCGCTTCGCCTTGTCGCGATCGCGTGAATATCTCGCCGACGCGGGCTCGGTCGAACTCACCAAGAATCCCGACGCGATGATCTCCGCGCTACGCAAAATTTCCGCGAACGCCGCGATTCCCGCGATACCCTCGCGAATGCAAGCGTTTTTCATCGAGAGCCCGGCGCTATTGCCCGAGGGCGGCTGGTTCGCCACGCACCCCTCGATCGAGGCGCGCATCGAGGCGCTGATCGAATTCGCCGGCGGACGCGATAGTCCGACGCCGCTCCCGGTTGAAGCCCAGGAAGCGCCGGCGCCATCCTTCCTGCCGCCGGGAGTTGGGCCCGCGCCGTCCGAACCGCCGCGCTCCGGGCCATGGGGGTGAACCGAGCGCCCGCGCATCGGTGGGCGCCCCACAATGCGCCGTCAAGCCGCCTGTCGCAGGTTCAAAGCCGGCTTGGCCGCGCTCGTCGTGGACGCCTCCTTGCCGAGCGCGAAACGGCGACGCGCTTTAAGGACGGGCTCCTCGATATAATGCCAGGAGAAGATGGCCAGCAGTAGTATCAGCGGCATGGCGACGAGCAATTGAGCCGGCAGGTCGGCTGCGGGCAGAAGGCTTTTCACCGATTGCTGAATCGGGAATCCATAGAGGTAAACGCCATAGGAATAGTCGCCGCGCCACAGCAGGGGAATCCGCGGCGCGTCGCAAACGCCCAGAAAAATCGTCATGTAGATCAGCGCCGGGCAGGCGATCGCGCTCAGCAGGGGCTGCGAAAGCCACGGCGCCGGCCCCGCGATGGCGATAACCAGGCACAGAACCGAGCAAAGCAGGAACAAGCGGAAGTCATGGGGAATCCGGGCGCGGTAGGCGTAGGCCGCGATTCCCAGCATGAAGGCGACGATCAAACGCGAGCCACGCCCAAGGAAAATCGCGGGACTGAACAGCTTGGTCCACAGGCCGTGGTGCTCCCCGGCCACCGGAATATATTGCTCCGGCGGGGCGAAACCCGAGTAGAGCAGAATGAAGCCCACGGAGATGAACACCGCCGTGGTCGCCAGTATCAACACCGGGCGCCGCGTGAAACCAATCGCCACGAACATCGCCGTCGTCGCATAGCCGAAATATTCGAACGGTATCGTCCAAAGCGCATTATTGACCTCTGGCGCGGGGTTATCCACGAAAACGCCAGGAAGGAAATAGTTCACCACTCCAAAAATGTTCGTCAGATATGCATAGGTGTGAAGATCGGAAAAATATGCGGAAAGCGGTAAAACCGTGAATATCGGCCCGATAATCAACATCGACAACAACACCTCGACGCCGAGCGCCGGCATGATCCGCAAGAAGCGGTTGATGAAAAACTCCCTCACGTTCAACCGCGTCGCGCTGCCGGCGATGAGAAATCCGCCGAGCGCGAAAAACATCACGATGACGGCGTAACTGGGAAACCAGACGATCCACGCCTTTTCGAAATTCGTGCTGCCGACCGTGTTGCCGTAGGCGACATAGTGCGCGTGCCACGCCACGACTAAAATCGCCAGGGAGACCCGCATGTAATGGAATCCAGGGCCAAAGCCCTTTCGCTGGTCCAGGAGAGCGCCTATCGTCCTCATGTGAATGCCTGCCGCAAATTGTGTCGAAGCCGCGGGCGGAAGGCCTCGCGATGCAAGCACGCTATCGGCAAGACGTCATTAACGCTATGTTCGCGCCGGGCTCATCGACGTTAATAGTAAATAAGCGTAATACTTATCGTATACTTGTGGACTGATCAAACCCCGCCCGCGCCTTGATGCAACGCCTCGCGCAAGAAAGCGGCCGCTTGCTCCAGCGACTCTCGCGCCTCATGCATCATCTCGGCGGCCAGTTGCCAGCAATGCGGCGTTCGCGGCCAGATTTCGACGCGCGCCCGCACGCCAGCTTCCGCGGCCCGCGCCGCCAGACGAACCGAGTCGTCGCGCAGCAATTCCTCGGAGCTCGCGTGCAGCAACAGCGGCGGCAATCCGCGCAGATCGCCAAACAGCGGCGAGGCCAGCGGATTGCTCGGGTTCTCATGCCCAAGATAGGCCCGCGCGGCGATCCGCAGCATGGCGCGGGAAAACAGCGGGTCGGTCGTTTCATTGAGCCGCGCCGAGGCGCCTTCGACCGCCAGGTCGGTCCAGGGCGAAAACAGCGCCGCCGCGGCGGGAAGCGACAGGCCCGCGTCGCGTCGCGCGATCATCATTGACAGCGCGAGACCGCCCCCCGCCGAGTCGCCGGCGACGACGAGCCCGCCATCGCGCTCCGCCAGGGCCGCGAACACCGCGAGAACGTCGTCCAGCGCCGCTGGAAAGGGATGGCGCGGCGCCAGACGGTAGGCCGGCGTGAAAACATTGAAGCCGCGCGCCGCGAAGGCGCAAGTGATGGGCCGGTAATGGCGGGGCGAGCCGGCGAAAAACGCGCCGCCATGCAAATAGAGCAAAGTCGGCCCCTCGCCCGCCCTCGCCCATTCGCCGGCGACGCCGCCCACCGGCTGGGCGCCAAAACCGTTGGCCGGCTGAGCATGCGGCAATCGCATATCGAACGCGCGCCGCGCCTCGCGAAGCGACATCGCCCCCGCCAGCAGCGGTTTGACGCGCCGGCGCAAAAACACGTTGGCGACACGCGGCGACAGAGTCTTCATGGATCAGCGCGGCGCGGTCTTGGGCGTGGCGGAGGTCTTGGCCGCCGCGGAGGTCTTGGCCGCCGCGGAGGTCTTGGCCGCGCCCGAGGTCTTGGCCGCGCCCAATTCGTTCAACAACAGATCGAGCCGAGCGTCGAGCAGCCCCGCCTGGCGCGCGCGGTCGCGCCATTGCGCGGCTTCCGCGAGGTTTTTCTCGACGCCGCGCCCTTCCGCCAAAATGTAGGCGAGGCGATTCTGCGCGACCGCGTTCCCCTGCTCCGCCGCCCTGCGAAACAGCTTCGCGGCGCCGCTGATGTCGCGCTCGACGCCGGAGCCGTTGAACTGGAGAATGGCCAGCTCGACCATGGCGGCGGTGTGGTTGTCGGCGGCGGCGGATTTGAACCAGTTGGCCGCCTCGCCATCGTCCTTGGCGACTCCCTTGCCATGTTTGTAGAGCTCGCCCAGCGCGTATTTCGCATCGGTGTCGCCGAGCTCGGCGGCGCGGCGGAAATAATCCGCCGCTCGTTCGAAATCCGCGAAGACGCCGTTATTGTCGAGCGACATCTCGCCGAGGAGATTGAGCGCGGCCGCCTGTTTTTGCGCCGCCGCCTTTTCCAGATAGGCGCGGGCGACTTCCCGCTCCTTGGGACCGGGGGAGTCCGCCGAGCAGCGCGGCGCCATAAAGATACTCCCCTTGCGCCGCGCCAAGATCGGCCGCGCGATGAAACCACTCCAGCGCCTGCTTGCGGTCGCGCGTCACGCCCTTGCCCTCGGCGTGAAGCCGGCCGATCAGCGCCAGCGCCGCCGCGTCCTTCGGGTTTCCGGCGATGCGCTTCTTGGCCTCTCGCATCGCCAGCGCGTAGTCGCCGCGCTGATAGGCGCCAAAGGCGATATCCGGCGGCGGCGGCGCGGGAGCCGGGGACGTCGGCGCGTTCTTGGCGACGGAAGCGCTCCAAGCCGGAGACGCGGCGCCCGCCGCCAGCAACAGGAGCGAGAGACCTGCGATCGTCAACCGCTTCATGCGCCCTGCTCCGCGATGGCCCGCCGCGCATCGATGATCGCGGCGGCGGGGCCGCGCGGATCGCGCCACACGCAATCTCCGAGCATGATGAAATCCGCCCCCGCGGCGGCGAGCGGCCCCACTCGTTCCAGGCTTTCGGCGAGCGCGACGCAAGGCGTGTTGAAAATCTCCGCCCACCAATTCACCCGCTCCAGCACAAGCGCGGGGTCTGGCGGTTCGCCGACATCGCCGAACAGTACGTAGTCGGCGCCCGCCTCGCCGGCGCTCATCGCGTCATGGCGCGTCACGATCCCGCCGGCGCCGACAATATGGCTGGGCGAAAGGCGCTTGATCGCCGCCTCCAGCGGCGCGCCGACCGCGCCGATCTGCGCGCCGTCGGCGCCCGACTCGACCACCAGCTCGGGCGCCCCGTCGATCACCAACGCCACGCCCTTCGCTTGAGCGGGCTCCGCGATGGCGCGAATGAGCCGAACGGCCGCGGCGGCGTCGAGCGGCCCCAGCCGCAACAGCAGGCTCGCGACGTCGGCGCTCGCCAGCGCCGCGCGCAGTTCCGGCAGGAAGGGCTCCGCCTTGGCGAGGACGGGCGTGGTCAGGTAAAGGCCTTGGCTTGGGTCGGACATGGTTGCTGCTTGGGTCTCGCTCGGAGAATTCGGGGCTTCTCCTTCTCATACGTCGCGCGAGACCGCGGCGAAAGAGCGGCGAAAAACCCGGCGGCGAACGGCCCCGCGCGATTTTCGCCGCGCGCGGCCCGGGTCAGGCCGCGTTCGCGAGCTTCGCCGACTTCGCCAGCAGGAACGCCTCCACTTCGTCGAGCGTGAGCGGCTTGCTCATCAGGAAGCCCTGCATTTCCGTGCAGCCCTCCATTTTCACCATGTCGCGCTGCGAATTTGTTTCGACGCCCTCCGCGGTGGTCGCGATGCCCAGGCCGTTGGCCAGCGCCGCGATGGCCCGCACGATGCTCAGCGACTGGCTGTCGCCGCCGATGCCGTTCACGAAGGATTTGTCGATCTTGATCCTGTCGAACGGGAAGCTCTGCAAATAGCTCAGCGACGAATAACCGGTGCCGAAATCGTCCATCGCGATGCGCACGCCAAGATTACGCAACCGATGCAAGGTCGCCAGCGTGCTTTCCGAACCGTCCATCAGCAGACTTTCGGTGATCTCGAGTTCGAGCAGCGCGGGCTTCAAACCCGAAGTCTTCAGCGAGTCTCCACGATGTCGACGAGCGACGGACTGCGAAACTGGGCGACCGAAAGATTGACGGCGATTCCATGCTCGCCGGGCAGCTTGGCGATCGTCGCGCAGGCCTGCCTGATCACCCATTCGCCAATCGGCACGATGAGGCGCGTTTCCTCGGCGAGGGGAATGAAGTCGTTCGGGGAGATCAAGCCCTTCTCGGGATGATGCCAGCGCAAAAGCGCCTCGAAACCATTCAGTTCATTGGCCTCCAGATTGTATATCGGCTGATAGTGGAGCTCCAGTTCATTGTCGGCGAGCGCCTTTCGCAAATCGCGCTCCATCTCGCCGCGCGCCCGCATTTGCGCGTCCATGTCCGGCTCGAAGAAGCGGAATGTCCCCCGTCCGTCGCTCTTGGCGCGGTACAGCGCCAGATCGGCGTTGCGCAGGAGATCCTCGGGCGAAATTCCATCCTGCGGACCCACGGCGATGCCGATGCTTGTTCCGACGTTCACCTGATGGCCGTCGATCTCGTAAGGGTGCGAGACGACCTCGATGAGCCGCTCGGCCAGCGCGACGCCATCGCTCGGTTTCGCCACGTCGCTCTCTAGGATGACGAACTCGTCGCCGCCCATGCGCGCGACCGTGTCGCATTCTCGCAATTGCCCCGCCAACCGCTCGGCGACCAGTTTGAGCAACTTGTCGCCGACGGGATGGCCCAGCGTATCGTTCACCGCCTTGAAGTTGTCGAGATCGAGCATGTGCACGGCCACGATGCCGCCGCGGCGGGTGCGCGCCAGCGCCGTTTCCAACGCCTCGCTCAGCATCACGCGATTGGGCAGCCCGGTCAGCGTGTCGTGGGTGGCGAGATAATGAATTTTCGCCGTGCGCTCGGCGACCCGGTCCTCCAGGCTGTTGGCGGCGGCGTTGGCCACCACCAGCGCCAGGCTTCGCAGCAACAGCGTCCAGCCGATCAACCCGGCGAAGGTCGACAGGATCACGATGAAATAACCGGACAAAAGCGTCGAGCCGATCGCATGCAACTCGGCCCCATAGATGAAGGCGGAGTCGGGATAGCCGACCCAGAGCTTCCATGGGCTGTGGGGATCGTTGAACGCCAGCGGGAGGACTTCCGAATATATCAGCGTCGGGTCCGGCTGGCCCCGCGCCGCGAAGGCCGCCGAAGCCCGCTCCTGGCCATCCATGCTCGGCTGCGAGAAATAATCGTATCCCGTGTTCACCAGCGAAAAATTATGCGCGGGCAGCATGGCGCGCAGCGCGCTGTTCAGGATGATCGCCGAGACGCTGCCCTTGAGCCGGTCGTCGGGACCAAAGAACGGCGCCGAAAAGATCACGCCCGTGCGGTCGGCGTCGAGCCCCGTTCCGCGAAATTGCGTATTGTCGCAGGTGATGACTTCGGGTGCGCCAATGACGGGAGTATCGAGATCGGCGAAACCTTTGTTGTCGGGATAATGCGCCTTGAGCCAGGCGAATTGCTCGCGCATGCGTCGATATTCGAAGATTTCGATTTCCTCGGGCGCGTCCTCGACGATCGCGCCGCGCAGCTCCGCCAATTTCCCAGCGGCGTTCGGCGTCCGGGATTGCGGATGCGCGATGAACTTGTCGAACATCAGGATCGGCGTTTCCGGCTTGCCGGTCACGGGGTCCAACTTGTCGGGGTCGAGATCGACGGGAACGATATAGACCTCGGACACCGCGACATTGGCCGCGAGATTGTTGTATATGTGGCGGATCGTCTCCCGCGCCTCGCCGCTGAGATTGCCGCCGTGGCGATCGACGTTCCGCACGCCCGGCAGATAACTTATCGTCCGCAGATTCTCGTAGATGGATTTCATCGCAACGTCGACTTGGCGCGCGGCGGCGAGCGCCTCGGCGTGGGAATGATCGATGAAATGCTCTTTCGCCAGCGCATATTCCTTGCGCGCGTTGAAGTGAACACCCACGGCGAGCACCGCGCCAACGCAAAGGACGAGCGCGTAGCCAATGGCGGCTTTCCTTTTCGAGACCATGCAGCGTCACCCTTGCTGAAAATCGACGACAACAACGCGCTCGCGCGGGCGCGAACGGCGAGGACGACCCGTCGCGGCGGCGAGCGCGCGATGTCGCGGGAGAATGGAAAGGGGAATGTCGGGTTCGCACCGGCGCGAACTGGCGGCGTCATGCCTTCAAAGCCGCTCGGGAACGCGGCTTCGACAGTTCGTATCCTAGATCTAAACGATCACGGCTAATCGAATCAGACCAAGAATACACTTATTGTTGTCGACATTTACCGCTTCTTTACGCGGCGCCGGCGCCTTCGAATAAATGTCGGTCTAGCTGTCCTTGCGGCCCAGCAGGCGTTTGACGACGCGCTTCGCCCAGGCGCGCAGGCCGAGGCGCAGCGCCTCGACGCGGCGCGCGGCCTCGAAGGCGCCCGCGCCGCGCGTTTGCACCGCCAAATCGCAAATCGCGACGCGATCGGGCCAAAAGCGGTCGATCATCGGATGATTGGCGATCGCGCAGGAGTCGGTCATGTCGATGTCGCCGCGCGCCGCCTGGGCGCGCGTCAGCTCATAAAGCAGATGAATGCCCGGCGCCTGGGCGCGAAACGTCTCGTCGAAGGCGATCTTCCAGAAATAGGCGCGGCCCCGCCGCTCGGGGGATTGACCCTCTGGAGCCGGACTCTCGGGAACCTGGCTCTCGATCAGCACGCCCATCGCCAGCGGACGACCCGCCAGCCTCAGGCTGGCGACGCGGCATTTGTTCTCGCGCGCCAACATGCGCGTCGCGCCGCGGACGAAGGCGGACAGCGCCGGGTCCGACAGCAGGGCGCCGCTCGCGCCCTTCCAGCCGGACGCCTCCAATGTGAGAAATTGCTCCAGCGCGTCGCGCACGTCGCGCGGCGAGGAAACGACGGAGAATGCGAGCGAGCCCTGCTCGGCGAGGCGGCGCCCGCGGCGATGCAAATCCTTAAGCGCCTTTTTCGAGGCGCCGCGCGTCCACAGCTCGTCGCGATCGGACCCCGGCGACAGCATGGCGCGCTCGAACCTGTCCAGCGCCGCGACGCTTCGACCGGAGCGGCCCGCCGCCGCGACGAGCGCTTGGTGCAGCGGCCCGTTTTCGACGAGGCGCGGAAACACGACGCCCACCGCGCGGGTTTTCGCGAGCCAGTCCAGAAATTGCGCGATGACCTCTTCGGCGCGGTCGCGATCGACCAGCGGCGCCGCGAGCGCCATCTGCTTGTCGAGCCAGAGCCTGGCGAACCCGCCGCCGCTCGGCCAGCTTCTCTCGCGCGCCAGCGGAAACAGCCCGTCGAGCCGCCGCGCGCCCTCCGCCTCGCGCCAGACCGCGACGAAGCGCGGGCGCGATCCCCCCGGGGAATGCCGCGCCAGGGACAGCGCGAAGCCGGGCTCGAAAAAGGCGTTGGGCTCGAGCGCGCGCCGCGCCAGATCGCTCCACGCGCCGTAGGTCTCGTCCAACTCGTCGACGTGCAGCACGCCCAAGGCGTAAACATCCCGCGCGACCCGCTCGCCGTCGGCGCGCGCCAGCGTCGTCTTGGCGCGTGAAAAGGAGGCGGCTTCCGCGAGCGCGGCCGCGGATTTCTCGATCCAAATCGGCGCCGTCATGGTGAGCGTTCCTGTCGCGGTCCTGTTTCGGGTCGTCGAGGCGCTTGTTTTCGGGACAACTCCCGCCGTTGGCGGCGGGCCCGAGCCTCTCGATCAAATTTCGTGCCGGGCGCGGCGCCGGGCGCCCTCTGGATTTTCACGCCGTTGCGTGTTTATGATACGCCATGGCGCGTAAACTTTTTGGCATCCCCCTGCTTCTCTTCATCCTCCTGGGCGTCGGGCTCGATCCCGCCCTGGCGAAGGTCGAAATTCGCGTCGATCTCGATCGACAGCGCCTCACCGTCGTGAAGAACAACGAGCCGCCGATCACCTGGAAAATCTCCAGCGGGCGGCCGGGGTTCGAGACGCCGACCGGCACTTACATCGTGCAGCGCATGGACGCCGATCATCTATCCGACGAATACGACCAGGCGCCGATGCCCTACGCTATATTCTTCTCGCGGGGCCTCGCGATCCACGGAACCAATCAGCGCGGGCTCGGCCGGCCGGCCTCGCACGGCTGCGTGCGCCTGTCCGTCGAACATGCGCGCGAACTCTATGAATGGGTTGAGCAATACGGCGCATCGCCCATCCAGATCAGCGGCGACGCGACCAACCTCGCCAGCCTTGGCGACGACGACGCGCCGCCAAGACGCCGACACGCCAAAAGCGAGAGCCGATGGCGCGATGGCGACGAGAGCCGGGGGCGCGACGGCGGCGATGAATTCGCGCCGCCACGCGGACGCGCCAAACGCGAGAGCCGGCGGCGCGACAGCGACGACGATCTGCCCGTTGTCGACCATTATTACGACTTCGAGCGGATCATAAGAGCCCGCTGAGCCGTGGCGCGGCGGCCCCCTCCCCGAGAGGTGCGATCATGCAAGACGACGCCTGGACCGTTTCCGACCGATACATCGAGGACCATCTCATCGCCGCCGACGAGGCCCAGGGCGCGACCCTGCGCGCCAACGCCGCCGCCGGCCTGCCGCGCATCGACGTCTCGCCCGCCCAGGGAAAATTCCTGTATCTGCTGGCGCTCACGCTCCAGGCGCGCCGCGTGCTGGAAATCGGCACGCTCGGCGGCTTTTCCACGGTCTGGCTGGCGCGGGCGCTGGGACCGGGCGGCAAGGTCGTCACGCTCGAGTTCGAGCCCCGGCACGCCGCGACGGCGCGGGCCAACATCGCCGCCGAGGGCCTGAGCGAGTTCGTCGACATAAGGGTCGGCGCGGCGCTCGATCTCTTGCCGAAGCTGAAGGCGGAAGGCTTCGGTCCCGTCGATCTGTGCTTCATCGACGCCGACAAGGAGAACAACGCCAATTACTTCAATTGGGCGCTGGAACTCGCCCGTCCGGGCGGCCTGATCGTCGTCGACAACGTCATTCGCGCCGGAGCCGTCGCCGATCCCACCAACAAGGACCCGATGGCGATCGGCAACAGGGCGCTGTTCGACGCCGTGGCGCGAGACAAGCGCGTCACGGCGACCGCGCTGCAAACCGTCGGCTCCAAGGGCTGGGACGGTTTTCTGATCGCCCGCGTGAATTAACGCCCGGGGGGAGGAGCGGCGCCAAGGCGCCGCGCCGCGTCAGACCGGCGCCAGTTCCAGTTCGCGCCGCGAACTGTCCTCGCGCGACAGCAATGCGCCGTCCGCGCCGAAGAACTCCGCCTCGACCTTTTTGCCGCTTTCGTCGTAACGCCAGTGAATGCGCGCCGCTCCCAGCCCTTTTCGCGCGGTCGGCTTGCCGTCCGTGTTGTAATAGGCTTCCTCGACCTGATTGCCGCGCTCGTCATAGCTGCGCGCGACCCGCGCGGCGCCAAGACTCTTGCGCTTGATTGGTCGGCCATCGGCCCCGAAGTAGCTCTCGAGAACCTCGACGGCATGAGGCGCGATCGCGTTATGCCGCGGCGGCGAGACGGCGTCCGGCGATGGCGCGACGGGCCCCCGCGTGGCCGCGCGGCGACGAGGCGCGCCGCCGGAGCCCGAGTCCGGGCGTTTAGTCTGATGAGCGAGTTTCATGATCCACCAAATTGATGGAATGCCATCATTCGCGACCCGCGCCCGCGCCTTGGCTAGCAAGCGCATGGGAATACCGGATCTCGCGAGGGATTCCAAAATACGACAACGCCTTCACATCCACCTGGAATGCACGACGCAACGCACCGAGGCCTGTTGGCCTTCTTCAAATGATGGAAATCGGCGGCGCCCTGGAGCCGACCGGCAAGGTCGGCCTGGGAGAAAAGGCGTCCATCGCCGCGCCCGACCAGGCGACTTCGCGATGCGCCACGCGCGCCGGCGGCTCCTCCCAGGCGGAGCCGGGAGGGACGCCCGCGCCGGAACAATGCACGACGCAGCAGTGGTCCGCGTGAGAGCGAGAGCGGCCGGGCAAGGCGGGCTCGCCACCCGGGACGGTTTCGCCCTTGGTCGCGCAAATGGCGTTCGCCACAAGTCCGGCGCGCCCGCTCTGCGGGCCTAGCGCGATGCCGACAACGAGCCCCTGCAGGACAAGCATATAGGCGACGAGCAGCGTGGCTGTCGTCGATCCCAATTCCAGTGTCCTCGGAAGCCGCGTCTGCATCGTTCGTTAAAGCTAGTATTTCCCGGGCGTCCGGTCAATGCGCGTCAAGCACTTTCGGCGCGTCAAACACTTTCGGCGCGTCCCAGGGTCGCCGGGAGCTAGATGAGGCTGCCCTGGCGCTCGTCGGGCTCGCGCGCCGCCTTTTTCAGGCTTTCGGTGAAGCCGAAGGGAACTTGCGGGCGGCGATTGTCGATGACCTGCTCGGCGGTCAGGATTTGAAGGCGCGGAAATTTTCGCCCGCCGGTCTCGTAAAAACCGGCCGAGGCCGCCTCCTTCTCCATCTCGCGCGTCGGCGGATTGAGGGTGAGAAATATGCCGAGCGCCGCGCCCTCGCGCTCCATCGTCCCCTTGAGGTCGCGAATATCGCCGGATTTCATCCCGCCGCCTTTTACGGAAATAATGGCGGTTTGGGGCTTCTTGTCCGCGTCGCGAAAGTGCAGGAATCCGTCGATTCCCCGGTCCATGCCCTTCTTGCCGCTCTTGTAGGGCTGGCCCTCGATTCTCGCGACGATCCACTTTTGAAATTCGTGCTTGTCGCGCCCCGCGAGGTCGCGCGCGCCAGCGGCGTCCTTGGGAACGCCGTGAACCTCATAGGCGATGCCGGGGAACGCGGCCTTCAGGCGATGCTCGATCAACGCGACGGCGAGGTGCGTGATGTCGATGCCGATCCACTGGCGACCAAGTTTTTGCGCCGCGTGGACGGTGGTGCCGCAGCCGCAGAACGGATCAAGTATAACGTCGCCTTCGTTTGAAGAGGCGGAAATGATCCTTTCCATGAGAGCCAAGGGCTTTTGTGTGGGATAGCCCAATCGTTCGCGCTCACCACCTGTTAATGGATTGATGTCCGTCCATAGATTCTGCAAGGGGACGCCAAGCTGCTCTTCCAGGAAGCGCATGAAGACAGGAATGCCTGTTCTTCTATGAATAATTTTCCCTTCCTTCCACATTCTGACCATATTGTCTTTGGAGTATGCCCAATAGCGCCCCTTATATGGAAATACTTCAGTGTACCTCCCACCCAGTCTTCGGCGTCCTGTATTCTTCTTCTATGTCCGCGATCCAGCGATCTACTTCGCCAATTTTCCTCTTGATTTTCCAGGCATAGCCCACGTCACCCCCAGGCTTAGCCGCCGTCAGGTCTCCCTCTCTATATTTACGCCCGCTAGATGGATCGACATGTCGATAAAATGAACCCACATACTCCGGGTCATATTTCGAATAAAGCCAATTCCAACTCCAACTATCTGACTTCGAATAGAAAAATATTATATCGTGGACGCTGCCATACTGCCTGCGACCTTGCTTTGCATCGTTGTGAGCATAGTTGCGGCGCCAAACTATTTCCGTGCGAAATTGTTTCGCGCCGAAAACAGCATCAAGTAATGTTTTCAAATAATGGCTCGCTGTCGGATCGCAATGTAGATACAGCGAACCCGTCGGCTTCAAGACTCGGTGCAATTCCAGCAATCGCACTGCCATCATGGCGAGATAGGCCATCATGTCGTTTTCGCCAAGCGCCGAACGCATCGCCTTCAGCATGATCGCCGCGTCGGAATGCTTGCCGGTCAGCACCTCGTCGAAGGCGCGCTCGGCGGATTCGTTCCAATGCCATGTGTCGTCGAAAGCTTCGATTTGCGCCGCCGACCGCTCGCCAGAGGGCGCGTTGAACAGCACATTATACGAGGCGTTCGAATTAAACGGCGGGTCGAGATAAATCAGATCGACGCTTTCGTCCGCGATGCTCTCGCGCAGGACCGCGAGATTGTCGCCGTAATAGAGTCTATTGGCCAATTCCCTGCCCCCCGGCGCCTCCCGTTCGTCATTGCGAGGAGCGTAAGCGACGAAGCAATCCAGGAATTACGCGCGGCCCCGGGGATTGCTTCGCTTCGCTCGCAATGACGGCTTCAATGACGACTCCCGCGGGGCTCCGTCAAGTGGCTCGGCCCTAAGGTCGCCACTCCTCCGCCGCCAAGGGCGCCTGTTCCTCGCGGCGGTTCTCGTCGATGACCGCGAGCAGCGCCCGCAGCGCCTCGGTCACGCCGGTCCCGGTCACGGCGGACAGCAACAGCGGCGCGGCGCGCGTGGGCCGGTCCGCCGGTCCGGCCGAAATCATCGCGCGTTTTAGGCGTTCGCGCTGCTTTTTGAGATAATCGGCGTCCACGGCGTCGGTTTTCGTCAGGGCGACGATCTCCAGCTTCGAGTCGAGCTCCGCGCCATAGGCCGCGAGTTCGCGGCGCACCGTCTTGTAATCGCGCCCGGCGTGCTCGCCGCTGGCGTCGACGAGATGCAGCAGCACCCGGCAACGCTCGACATGGCCGAGAAAACGATCGCCGAGACCGTGTCCCTCGTGCGCGCCCTCGATCAGCCCGGGAATATCGGCCAGCACGAACTCGCGCTCGTCGCGGCGCACGACGCCCAGTCCGGGGTGCAGCGTCGTGAAGGGATAATCGGCGATTTTTGGACGCGCCGCCGTGACGCTGGCGAGGAACGTCGATTTTCCGGCGTTCGGCAAGCCGATCAGGCCGGCGTCGGCGATCAGCTTCAGGCGCAGCACGATGGTCCGCTCGATGCCGACCTGCCCCGGATTGGCGCGGCGCGGCGCGCGATTGACCGAGGTCGTGAAATAGGCGTTGCCGAAGCCGCCATTGCCGCCCTTGCAGAGCACCACGCGCTCGCCGACGTGGGTCAGATCGGCGATCAGCGTCTCCTCGTCGTCCTCGAAGATTTGCGTGCCGACCGGCACCTTGAGCACGGCGTCGGCGCCGCGCCCGCCGGCGCGGTTCTTGCCCATGCCGTGCATGCCGGTCTTGGCCTTGAAATGCTGCTGATAGCGATAATCGATCAAGGTGTTGAGGCCGTCGACGCATTCGGCCACCACGTCGCCGCCGCGGCCGCCGTCGCCGCCGTCGGGGCCGCCGAATTCAATGAATTTTTCGCGCCGGAACGAAACGCAGCCGGCCCCGCCGTCGCCGGAGCGCACGTAAACCTTGGCCTGGTCTAAAAATTTCATCGGCTCGGACTCATGTTGAGGTCAGGTTGCTCATGTTGAGGTCAATTTGCGGCGACGCTC
This sequence comes from uncultured Alphaproteobacteria bacterium, assembly GCA_963699455.1. Classification (GTDB taxonomy): domain Bacteria; phylum Pseudomonadota; class Alphaproteobacteria; order Rhizobiales; family Beijerinckiaceae; genus Methylocystis. The sequence continues at coordinate 1,043,977 of CAVOTY010000006.1, forward strand.
GCCAAAGGCGGTGCGAACCGCGCCGCGCGGCAGCCGCGCATATTCCACCTCGACCGGGCCGCCCCGCGCCGGCGCGTCGTAAAGCCCGCGCGCCGCATGGACGAAGCCCAGCTTTTCCAGCACCCGCAGCGACTCCGGATTGGTCGGGAGCGCCGCCGAGACGATCTCGCTGACCGAGGTTAGGCTGAAGACGAGATCGACGAAAACCGCGCCGGCCTCGCCCATGAAGCCCTGCCCCCAAAAGGGCTTGGCGAGCCAGTAGCCGAATCGCGCCGCGCCGCGGTTGGCCGAACCCTCCACGCCGATGAAGCCAATCAAGTCATTGGGTTGGCGCTTCAGCGCGATGGCGAGGCCAAGGCCCTCGCCGGAGGCGTTTTTCACGCGCGTCGCCAATATGTGCGAATCGGCGTGATGGCGCTCGTAGGGGTATGGAATATTGGCGGTTTTTAGCGCGACCTCCGGGTCCCCGGCAAAGCGCGCCATGGCCTCCGCGTCGGCGGCGCGCGGCCAGCGCAGCCACAGGCGCTCCGTCTCGAGCCGGAAGATGTCGTCGCGCGTTATTTCCGGAAACATCGTTCAACTCCAAGCGATCGACCAGACCGGCGCCCGGACGGGGCGAAAAAAGCGGACGGCCCGCTTTTCCTATCGGCCCAATGCGGCCTTTTCCGGACGTTCGCCTGGAGCTTCGCTCGTTAAGCCAGAGTTTCCGCCAATCGCGGTTAACCCTCTTCCGCCGGGGGCATTCGGGCCGGCGGAGGGTCTCGTTTTAAGATCCTCGCGCCTTATTCGGCGGCGACCGCCGCCGGGACGACCGTGACGCTGGCGCGGCCGCTGGTGGTCTTGAACAGCACCTTGCCGTCGACGAGCGCGAACAGGGTGTGGTCCTTGCCCATGCCGACGTTGCGGCCGGGGTGCCACTTGGTGCCGCGCTGCCGTACAATAATATTGCCGCCGATCACCGACTCGCCGCCGAACTTTTTGACGCCGAGGCGCCGGCCGTCCGAATCGCGGCCGTTGCGGGACGAACCGCCTGCTTTTTTGTGAGCCATCGTGTTGCTCCGAACTTTTTCGCGGACGCTGGCGCGCCGCTGGCGTTGAATGCGCGTTTATGCGCGTATGAGCATGGTCGATGCGCGTTTCGCACGCGCCATGCGCGAATTTCTAGCCCTCGATCGCGGTGATCTTGACCTTGGTCAAGTCCTGCCGATGGCCGCGCTTGCGCTTGGAATTCTGGCGGCGGCGCTTCTTGAAGGCGATGGACTTCGGGCCGCGAGCCTGCTCGGCGATTTGCCCGACGACCTTGGCTCCGGCGACGGTCGGGGCGCCGATCGTGGCCGCGCCGTCCTTGGAGACGAGCAGCACTTCCTCGAACGTCACCGCGTCGCCGGCGACGCCGGCCAGCGCCATGACGGTGATGGTGTCTCCAGCGGCGACGCTATATTGCTTCCCGCCGGTCTTGATAACCGCGAACATTCACTTCATCCTTTGGTCGCTCCGGCTCTGACGACGTTGCGCCGGCCGGCTTCTTGGTCGTTGACCGTCTCGCGCGGACGGTTTTGGCTTCGGCCGTTCACGTCGCCCGTTAAGGCGCGAAAACAAAAACGCGGCGAAACCGCCGCGCCGAAACACCGTTTCCTACCCCGGCGCCGCGCCCCTGTCAACAGATTCGCGCGCCGGGAAATAATGCGGGGGGCGGTCAGAATTCCTCCCAACCGTCCGCCGCCGGCTGGGTTTTCAGCTTGCGAACCGCGCCGCCGCGGCTCGCCGTCGCCGGCGCCGAACCGGCGTTCGATGTCGCCCCGTAATAGTTGGACGCCGAGACTTTGGCGCGCTCGCGCGGCGCCGCGCGGCCGACCAGGGCGTTGCGCGGCGAGTCATTGACCTTGAAGCGGGACACCGCCTCGGCCAGGGCGGCCGTTTCGCCGCGCAGGCTTTGGCTCGCCGCCGTCGTCTCCTCGACCATGGCGGCGTTTTGCTGCGTCATCTGATCCATCTGGCCGACCGCCTGGCTGATCTCCGACAATCCGTTCGCCTGCTCGGCGGCGCCGGTGGCGATCTCGCCCACGACCTGGTCGATCTCGGCGACCTGCGCCACGATTCGCTCCAACGCCTTGCCGGCTTGCGAGACCAGATCGACGCCCTCCGCCACTTCCGAGGAGGAGGCGGAAATGAGTCCCTTGATTTCCCTGGCGGCCTCGGCGGAACGCTGGGCAAGCGCCCGCACTTCCTGGGCGACGACCGCGAAACCCTTGCCGGCTTCCCCGGCCCGCGCCGCCTCGACGCCGGCGTTCAGCGCGAGAAGATTGGTCTGGAAGGCGATTTCGTCGATAACGCCGATGATCTGGCTGATGCCGCCGGAGGATTTCTCGATCCGTCCCATCGCCTCGACCGCGCGGCTCACCACCTTGCCGCTGTCCTGCGCCTCGGATTTGGTCGCCGAAACCACCTTGGTGGCGTGCTGGGTGTTGACCGCCGTGGCGTTGACCGCTCCGGAGATTTCCTTGACCGCGGCGGTGGTCTCCTCAAGGCTCGCCGCCTGAGTTTCCGTGCGTCTGGACATGTCGTCGGACGCCTGGGCGATTTCGTTGGCGGCGCCAAAGATCGCGCTGGTCGATTCCGCGACCTTGCCGAACGCCTCCTGCAATTTCTCGACGGCCCCGTTGAAATCGGCTCCAAGTTTCTCGAATTCGGGCGGAAGCTTGCCTTCGAGGCGCGTTTGCAAATCGCCGTTCGACAATTTTTCCAGCGCCGCCGCGAACATATCGAGCGCGTTGGATTGATTGCGCTGGATGAGCTGACAGGCGTCGTCGGCCTCGCGGCGTCTCTCCTCGAGTTCCTCGAGGTAGATCGAGATGGACAGATCCATGTCGAGAAACACCGCCTTGACCAGGCTGGACAGGGCCAGCGACATATCGGTGGCCCGGTCCTTGGCGCGATACAGCATGCCCGGCCAGCGATCCAGAACCACGGCGTAAATCAGCCGCTCGATCAAAAGCGCGTAGCCGCCGATATACCAGCGCGGCTCCAGTCCAAGCCGCGCATGGGTCTTGCCGATGGCGCGGACCGCGTGAGCGTAGGCTTCGCTGAACTCGGCGTCGGCGATGACCTTCCAGTGGCGCTCCTGCGCGCCCTTGGCCTTGGAGATGAGCTGTTCCTCCGGGAAAAAAACGCGCGTTTGCGGCGTCGCCCGCAGCTTTTTGTAAAACGTCTCCAGCGCCGGGCCCAGCGACGTCGCGATGACCGGCCTCAGCTCGCGAAGCGCGGCGCGGGTCTTGTCGTCGATGTCCATGAACGAAAGACGCTCGTCCATCGCGACGGAATCATTTTTTGAAACGGCCATAATCTCCACCTTGCGCGCGCTGGTTGAATGCGGTCGCTCGCTGTCGCGAGAAAATCCGAAAAGGTTCCGAGCTTCATGCAAGGAGGGCCCGGGGCGATCCGGGCCTGGAAGGCGGTGGTCCGCCCGCGGGACATGAGAAATGCCCCGTTCCGAACCTCATCGTGGGGGCGACATGGTTAATATTTTTTGTCGCTTTCAGCTTAGCCGTTGAAAATATTTCGGTATCCGATTAAAAGGCGGGCGGTTTCAGTGTAAACACGCCCACTACTTACGAGTCGTTCGACAACAAGTCGGGCGCCCCCCATGGTCGCGCCCGACGGGAAACGCCGATCGGCGTCCCAGCCGACGGATCGCCGCAAACGAACGGACGGCGCGGCCCGGTGGTCAAATCGCGCCGTTGCCCGTGGACAGCGGGACGCTATTCTGATATCCCGCGCCTCACGGGTCAGGTGCTCCCTTGAGCGCCCGGCCGTCTATTTTCTTCTCTCACGTCCGCCGCGCGCAAAGCGGGGGCCCTCAACCATAGGATCGCTTCGTGCAAGTTCTCGTTCGCGACAACAATGTCGACCAAGCTCTTAAGGCGCTGAAAAAGAAAATGCAGCGCGAAGGTATTTTTCGTGAAATGAAATTGCGCGGCCATTATGAGAAGCCTTCCGAGAAGCGCGCCCGCGAAAAGGCCGAGGCGGTCCGCCGGGCCCGCAAGCTGGCGCGCAAGAAGTTGCAACGCGAAGGTCTGCTGCCCATGAAGCCGAAGCCGGCTTTCGGCGCCGCCCGCGGTTGATCCGACGGTCGCGAATAGTCGCATAATCGCCACGACGGCGCCGTCACCTTTGTTTTTCGCGTATGCGTACTCGCTTTGCAGGCACAAACTCGGCTCGGAGAGGAACTGACGGCATGGGCGAAACCCACCCGGCGGCGCGGGGCCGACTCCCGCGGGGTCGCGCAGCGGGATTCGGCGCGATGGCGCTGACCAGCCTCGCGCTCGGCGGCTGCTTGACCGATCAGGTGATCGAAACGCCTGGGCGCGGCATCGCCGAGGTGACGCAAACCGATCCCCGCGCGGCGCAGGCCAATATCGAGTCGCTGTCCGACGTGGTTCGACGCAACCCTTCGAGCCCCGAGGCTTACGACACGCGCGGCACGGCCTACGCCCGCATCGGCCGCTTCCAGGAGGCGGTGGACGACTTCACGCAGGCGATTCGCATCGATCCCAATAATTTCGTCGCCTACACCAATCGCGCGCTGGCCTATCGCCAGACCAACCGCAACGATCTCGCGAGAGTCGATTTCGACCGCGCCATCTCGGCCAATCCGAACCATGCGCCGGCCTATATCGGCCGCGCCAACCTTTTGCGCTCGCAGGGCAATCTCGACCAGGCGCGCGCCGATCTCGACACGGCCATCAGGCTCAATCCCGAGAACGCGCAGGCGTTCCACGCGCGCGGGCTCATCCACCAGAAGCTCGGCGACAACGTCCGCGCCGTGACCGATTTCGACAACGCCATAGACCGCGACCCCTTCGCGGCGGCGCCCTACATGGCGCGCGGCGAAAGCCTCGTGAACCTCGGCAAATACGACAAGGCGATCGAGGATTTCAACGCGGCGCTGAATGTCGACAGCAAGAGCGCCGCGGCCTGGGCCTGGCTTGGAGTCGCCTACGACCACAACGGCGACCGCCGGAAGGCGCAGGAATCGTTTCAGCGCGCGCTCTATCTCGATCCCAACCAGCCCATCGCCAGGCAGGGAATGCACGGCTAATTTCGCGCGCGGCCATCGCGCGCGAAGGCGAGCATCCTCGCGGTGAGGAGCTGCACGACTTCATCCCTTTGATTATAGGTCGTGGTCTTGCAGATCACGCTGCCGCGCTCCGGGCGGGACGCGGACGCCGTTATTTTCATCACCTCGGTCTCGATCCGCAGAGTGTCGCCGGGCCGCACCGGGCGCGGCCACGCGATCTCCGCGCCGGCGCCGATCAGCCCCTTGGCCAAGGGCGCGCCGCCCTGGACGAGCATTCGCATGGTCAGCGCCGCGGTGAGCCAACCGCTGGCCGCGAGCCCGCCAAAGAAGCTGGATTTGGCCGCCTCCGGATCGGTGTGGAAATATTGCGGATCGTAGCGGCGGGCGAAGCTTAGCGCCTCCTCCTCCTCCACCAGCAGCGGTCCGGCCCGAAAAATCTGGCCGACCGCGAGATCCTCGAGATAAAGCTCTTGCGTCACGCCTCCCTCCCCGCCTCGAGGTTCAGCCGCTTGATCGCGGTCACGTCGCCGGCTCCCGCTTGAAGATTGCGCGCCCGCGCGACGTCGAGCGGCTCGCTGCTCACCAGCATATGGGTGGCGTTGGCGTGCAGCAGGGTTCGCGCGTCGCGCATGATGCCGATATGGCCCTTCCAGAACACCAGATCGCCGCGCCGCAACGGCTCGCTCTCGCCGACGAGGCGCCCGAGCGCGGCCTGTTGCAGATCGGTGTCGCGCGGGGCGACGACGCCGGCGAGCAGCAGCGCGTTTTGCACGAGGCCGGAGCAGTCGATCCCCATCGAGCTGCGCCCGCCCCACAGATAGGGCGCGCCGATCAGCAACTCGGCCGCCGCGACAAAATCCCTCGCCGGCGCATCAATGGCCGCGAGATGCGCGGCGAAAACGAAGCCGCCCTCGCTGGTCACCGCGAAATTGTCGCGCCGGTCGACGATGGCGAACTCCGCGCCAAGCGGCGCCGCGAGCAGCGGCGGGTCCTTGATGCCGGCGCGCGGGTAAACGAAGGTGCGCGGCACGCTCACCCGATGGGTCGGCGCGTAAATGCGGCTCCACAGCGTGTTGGCGGCGATCCAGCCGACATATTTGTCGCGCGCCAGTTGCGCCCAGGCCCAGCCCTCCTCCTCGTCGTAAACCGTGACGAGTTCGCCATAGAGCGCCTGGGTGTCGAGGCCGGCGTCGGGGCGCGGTTCGCGCTTTAGGTCGACGACGCCCTCCTTGACCTGCATGACGACGCCCTCGACGAAACGCGCGGCCTCGACCCGGCCTTCGAGATATTTGGCGGCGAGGTCGGGCCGCGCCGGCGTGAGCCGCCTGTCAAAAGTTTCGCTCACGGCTTGCTCCTCTCCGCGACGCGCGCCTCGACGAGATCGTAAAGCAGCCGCGCGATCTGGATTTCCCCGCCTTCCGGCCGGGCCGGCTTGGTCGCGCCGTTCCAGCAATAGACGTCGAAATGCGCCCAGCGCTTGGGGTCGACGACAAACCGGCGCAGGAACAGCGCCGCCGTGATCGAGCCGGCGAAGGCGTGGCTGGTCACGTTGACGACATCGGAAATCTTGCCGTCGAGGCCGCTGTCGTAAGCGTCCCACAGCGGCAACCGCCAGGCGGGATCGTTGGTCGCCTCGGCGTGCCGGGCGATGTCTCGCGCCAGCCTGTCGCAGCCGGTGTAAAACGGCGGAATCTCCGGCCCGAGCGCGACGCGGGCGGCGCCGGTCAGCGTCGCGAAATCGAACAGCAGATCCGGCTCGTCCTCGCAAGCCAGCGCCAGCGCGTCGGCGAGCACCAGCCGCCCCTCGGCGTCGGTGTTGCCGATTTCGACCGAAAGCCCCTTGCGCGACGGATAAACGTCGCCCGGCCGAAAGGCGTCGGCCGACACCGAATTCTCGACAATCGGCAGAATGACGCGCAAGCGCACGGGAACGGCGCCATCGAGCAGCATCGAGGCCAGCGACAAGGCCACCGCCGCGCCGCCCATGTCCTTTTTCATCAGGAGCATCGCGCCCGACGGCTTGATGTCGAGACCGCCGGTGTCGAAACAAACGCCCTTGCCGACCAGCGTCACCTTCAGCGCGTCGAGCGGACCATGGACGAAATCGACGAGACGCGGCGCCCGCGCGCTGGCGCGCCCGACCGCATGGACGAGCGGAAAGTTCTCGGTGAGCAGCGCTTCGCCGACGATGACCCGCGTTTTCGCGCAATGGCGGTCCGCGAGCTCCAGCGCGGCGCTGGCGAGCGTCTCGGGGCCCATGTCGTTGGTCGGCGTGTTGACGAGATCGCGCCCCATGGCGATGGCGCCGGCGATCCGCGCGAGGCGGGCCGCGTCGACTCCTTGCGGCGCGCAAAGGCGCGCGCGCTCGGATTTCGGCTCGACGTAGCGGGAAAAGCGATAGCGCGCCAATAAAAACGCGAGGGCCGCCGCCGTCGGGTCGGCCGGGCCGCGGTCGAAGCGATAGAGACCCGGGGGCAACTCGGTCGCCAGCTTGCCGGCGAGGAACGGGTCGCGTTTTTCCGCGTCTTGCGCCGCGACCGCGAACAGCACGCGCGCCGCCGCGCCGTCGGCGCCGGGCGCGAGCAGCAGCTTGCCGGGCTTGGGCTCGAAACCGCTGGCCCGCGCGAAGGCGAGCGTGGGCGCCGGCAGTCGCGCCGCATAGGCCTCCCACTCCGCGGCGTCGACAAAATCAATCGGGATCGCCTCTCGCGACCACTGCTCCAGGCCGACATCGACAGCCATTTCGTCTCCTTGCGTCGCCGGCGCCCCGAAACGGGACGTCGATCGCCTCACGTTAAGCAGCCGTTAGGGTTAACGCTTTATTGCTGATCGTCGCAATGCTCCTTAAAAACGAGAAATCCCCGTGACCAAGGCCGCGATCCGCTTCCCCGCTTTTCTTCCCTTCGCGCACGCCAACGCGAAGCGCAACAGCCGCGTGGTCAGCGCCCTCGCGCTCGCGGTCGTTATCGGTCTCTCCGGTTGTTCGAGGCAGCTCAACGACGTGACTGGCTCCATTGGAAAGACCCAGCCGCCCGCCACGATTCCGACCGAGGAAGGCGCGCTGCGACGGTTCGCCGACGAATGGGGCGCCGATACGACGCGAACCCCAAGGACAAGGTCGTCGCGATGACCTACGCCCGCGCGCTGCACGGTCTCGATCAAAACACCCAGGCCGTCGCCGTGATGCAGGGCGCCGCGATCCAGAATCCGCAGGACATGCAGGTGCTCTCGGCCTATGGCAAGGCGCTCGCCGACGCGGGACGGCTTACCGAGGCCGCCGATATTCTGACGCGCGCCCATACGCCGGAGCGGCCGGACTGGTCGGTGGTCTCGACGCAGGGCACCATCGCCGACGAACTCGGCAACCACGACGGCGCCCGCGAATATTATCGCGAGGCGCTCAAAATCCGCCCGAACGACCCGACCGTCCTCTCCAACATGGGCCTTTCCTACGCGCTGTCGCGACAATTGCCGCGCGCCGAGGAAACGCTGCTGCTCGCCGCGAATCAACCCACCGCCGACACGCGCGTGCGCCAAAATCTCTCGCTGGTGTTGGCTCTCGAAGGCAAATTCGCGCAAGCCGAGGAATGGTCGCGCCGCGATCTCCCGCCGATCGAGGCCGCCGCCAACATCGCGTCGATCCGCCAGATGATCTCGCAATCGAACACCTGGCGCGACATCGCCGCGCCGCAGCGAGACACGGGCCCCGCTCCCCGCCGCAAGCTGAGCGCCGCGGCGGACGCCGGCCAACGTTGACGACGCCTCCACCAGTCCGCCAAAAACCTTCGCGTTTAAATTCAAAAATCCCATGGGCGGCGGCCCATGGGATTTTTAGTTTGGTCGCTTGTTTCGATGAGCGTGGGCCGGGAATTAAATCCCGAGCGCCATGACCTGCATGACCGCCGGCGCCATGACGACGACGAGCAGCACGGGCAGGAAGAACAAGATCATCGGCACGGTGAGTTTGGGCGGCAGGCCCGCCGCCACTTTTTCCGCTTCCATCATGCGCGTGTCGCGGCTTTCCTGCGCGGTGACGCGCAGCGCCTGCCCGAGCGGCGTGCCGTATTTCTCGGCCTGGATCAGCACCGTGCAAATCTGCTTCACGCCCTCGAGACCGGTACGGGAGCTCAGGTTGAGATAGGCCGTGCGTCGATCCGGCAGAAAGGACAGTTCCGCCGTGGCCAGCGCGAACTCCTCGGCAAGCTCCGGAGACTGCACGCCCACCTCCTGGCTGACCTTGCGAAAGGCGTGCTCGATGGACATGCCGGATTCGACGCAGATGAGCATCAGATCGAGCGAATCGGGAAAGGCCCGTTTCATCGAAAGCTGCCGCTTCTGAATGGTGTTGGTGAGATACACCTCGGGCGCCTTGATGCCGATATAAGCGGCCGCGATCACGACCGCCGCTTGCAGCGGCCAGCTCAGGTCGAAATCGTTGATCACGCGCAAATAGAAGAACGCGGCGAAAAAGAAGGCGATTGGAGTCACCGCGCGGAAAAACAGGAACGCCGTTTCCGCCTGAGGTCCACGAAAGCCGGCGCTCGCCAATCTCATCTTGGCGTCGTCGGTGTTCAGCCATCGCGACAACGACAATCGCTCGACGACGTCCTTCATATATTGCTTGTGCTCGTGGCGCAGGCTGCCCGTCGACTTGCTCTTGGCGGCCATGGCGCGCTCGCGCGCCCTGATCCGATCGCGCTCCGACGCGACGGATTTCATGCGCTTATCAAGCGTGTCGGTGTTCAACAAAGGCATCGCGATCGAATAGACGGTGGCGATGACGCAGACCGCCACGAGCCCGCTGCTCACGATATGAGGATCGGAGCCAATAGCGACGATATCGTCCGAGTTCATTGCGCTAACTTTCCTTCGTCCCCGTCGAGCAAGCGGTGGGAAGCGCGATCGCTTCGCCGACGGTTTCTTGCTCTCGTTCTTCCATCCGGAGCGCCTCGCGCGCGCTCCAAACCAGCAACCCAAAAGCGGCGCGCCCGCTAAAAATCGAAGTTGATCATCTTGCGCATGATCAAGACCCCGATAAGCATCCAGGCCAGGCAACAGCCGACGATGATCTTGCCGGTGCTCGTTATGAACAGCAGCATGATGTAATTTGGCCGGATGAAATACACCGCCCCGCCGACGACAAAGGGGAGGCTGCCGATGATGCCCGCCGACGCCTTGGCCTCTTGCGACATCGCGACGATCTTCGCCTTCATCTTTTTGCGGTCGCGAAGCACGGTGGAGAGATTGGACAGCGACTCCGAAAGATTGCCGCCCGATTTCTGGGTGATGTTGACCACGATCGAAAAGAACGACGATTCCGGAATCGGCATGCGCTCCGCGAAACGTTCCGTCGCCTCGCCAACGGTGAGGCCGATCGTCTGACCTTCGACGATTTGCCGGAACTCGCTTCGCACGGGTTCCGGCGATTCACTGGCGATGACCCGAAAGCAATCGGTCACCGGCAAGCCGGCGCGAATGCCGCGCACGATAACGTCGATGGCGCCCGGAAATTCGCTGACGAATTTGGTGATGCGCCTGTTGCGCAGGAAGGAGAGGATCCAACTCGGCAAGCCGATAAGTCCAACCACCGCGCCGCCGATCGTGACCCACAGGTCGCCGTTGATGATATGGAGCCCAACCGCGAACACCGCGCCGCACATCAAGCAGGCGATGTAATAACTGGTCGGCGTCATTTTCAAGCCCGCCTGCGCGATGCGCTGCTCGATCGTGACGTTCTTTTTCTTGCTCTGGGTTTCGAGCTCCTTGAGCGTGTCGGCGATGGCCTTGCGACGCTTGGCCGGATCTCCGGAGGCGCCGCGTGGACCGTTGCCGCGCTCCTTGGTGGTCGTCATGAGCGCCGCCGCGCGCTTTTGCGCCTTGATGTCTCCGGAGAGATAAGGATACGCGACCACATACATTAGGGCCGCGACAACGACAGTGATCAGACCCGCGACAAGTGCGGCATTGTTCTCCATCGGGATGCGCCTCCAGACGCCGCGTTATCGAATAAAACCAAGGACCAGTTCAGCCGGACATGGCCGCCGCCGAAAACTCCTCAAGCGGAGCGGCGGCGCGCCGGTTCCGAGCTGCTTACGTTTCGCGAATTTCCGAAGCGTCGAGAGCCGCCGCCAGCCGCTCTTCGTCGCCGTAGTAGCGCGCGCGCTCCCAAAAGCGCGGTCGTCCGATGCCGGTCGAGCGATGCCGACCGACGATCTTGCCGTTGGCGTCCTCTCCCAGGATCTCGTACACGAACAAATCCTGCATCGTCACGACATCGCCCTCGGTGCCGAGCACCTCGGTGATGTGCGTGATGCGGCGCGAACCGTCGCGAAGACGCGCGGCCTGTATGATCACGTCGATCGACGAAACGATCATGTCGCGGATGGTTTTCGAGGGAAGCGAGAACCCGCCCATGGTGATCATCGATTCAAGACGGCCGAGGGCCTCGCGCGGCGAGTTGGCGTGGAGCGTGCCCATCGAGCCGTCGTGGCCCGTGTTCATGGCCTGCAGCAAATCGAACGCCTCGGGTCCGCGGACTTCGCCGACGATGATGCGTTCCGGTCGCATGCGCAGGCAGTTTTTCACCAATTCGCGCATCGTGACGGCGCCCTGCCCCTCGAGGTTGGGCGGACGTGTTTCGAGTCGGACGACGTGATCCTGCTGCAACTGAAGTTCCGCCGCGTCCTCGCAGGTGATGACGCGTTCGTCATGCTCGATGTAGTTGGTGAGACAGTTGAGCAGCGTCGTTTTTCCCGAACCCGTGCCTCCGGAAATCAGCACATTGCAGCGCACGCGGCCGATGATCTTGAGCACCTCGGCGCCCTCGGGCGAAATCGCGCCGAAACGCTGCAATTGATCCAGGGTGAGCTTGTCCTTTTTAAATTTACGAATGGTCAACGCGGGCCCGTCGATCGCGAGCGGCGGCGCGATGACGTTGACGCGGGAGCCGTCGAGCAGGCGCGCGTCGCAGATTGGCGAGGAGTCATCGACGCGTCGGCCAACCTGGCTCACGATGCGCTGACAAATATTCATCAACTGCGCGTTGTCGCGAAAACGAATGTTGGTGAGCTGGATTTTTCCGCCCACTTCGATGTACGTTTTCATCGAGCCGTTGACCATGATGTCGGCGATGTCGTCGCGCATCAGCAAGGGTTCGAGTGGACCGTAGCCGAGGACGTCGTTGCAGATATCGTCGAGCAGCTCCTCCTGCTCGGAAATCGACATCACGACATTCTTGATCGAGATGATCTCGTTCACGATATCGCGAATCTCTTCCCGGGCGTTTTCCGGATCGAGCTTGGACAATTGCGCGAGGTCGATGGCTTCGATCAACGCGCCGAAGATCACGCTTTTGGTGATGTAATATTCTTCGGATTTCTTCGTCTCAACGGCCGCGACCACCGGCGTCGCCACTTGCGGGCGTTGAGCCGGGAACGCGGGCGGCGTCTTCGCGGCGGGGGCGGGAGCGGGCTGCGCCTTTTTAGCGCGCGCCGCGCCTTGATCGCCAACCTCTGTACGCTTTCCGAACATTGCGTTTTATCCCTAAGATTTCCTTCGACGGCGCTGCCTTTGTCGTCAACCGCTCTTCTTGCGCCCGAGACGTTCGAACAGCGGCCCCAGGAGGCCCTTCTTGGACTTTCGAATATGCGAGCGGCCGACGAGAAGGCGCGCCAGATTGTCGAAGGTCTCGACAATTTTCGACGCGGGATCGATCTCCGCCAACATTTGGCCGTTGTTGGCGGCCGTCCCGAATAGTTTTGGCTCGAAGGGAATGATCGCGCAGGGCTCCACCTCGATCGCCTTGGCGAATTCCGGGATGGTGATTTCCGGCCGACGCGGCACCCCGACATAGTTGAGCAACAATTTCGGAGGTCGATCGTTCGGACGCGCCGCGCGCAGGGCGTCGAGCAGAGTCTTGGCGTTGCGTAGATTGGCGAGATCGGGACTGGCGACCAGCACCACGTCGTCGGCGCCAGTGAGGATGTGACGAGTCCAGCCCGTCCACTGATGCGGCGTGTCGAGCACGGTGCACGGCGTCGAGGCGCGCAGGATGTCCAGCAGCGGGTCGAAGGCGAACTCTTGCAGATCATAGAGCCGATCGACCGTCGCCGGCGCCGCGAGCAGACTGAGCGTATCGCTGCATTTCGACAGCAGGCGATCGATGAGATTGGCGTCGACGCGTTCCGGCGAGAACACCACCTCGGCGATGCCCTGTGGCGGGTCCTGGTTGAAATCCAGTCCGGCCGTGCCGAACGCGAGATCGAGATCGGCGACGACGCTTTGTATCTCGAGCACGCGCGAAATGGACCACGCGAGATTGTGGGAGACATTCGAGGCGCCGACGCCGCCCTTGGCGCCCACCACCGCGATGACCCGGCCAAGCGCCTCGGCGTTGGGGCCGTTATAGAGGTGCGACACATGCTTGATGAAGCCGAGCACCTCGAAGGGCGCCACGATGTAGTCGCTGACGCCACGCGCGGTCAGGGCGCGATACAGCGAAATGTCGTTCTCGTGGCCAATCACGATCACCTTGGTGCCGGCGTCGCAAAACTCGGCCAACTCGTCGAGGCTCGCGATCAATTCGCCGCGCTGGCTCGTCGTTTCGATGACGATGAGATTGGGGGTCGGCGCGGAGCGAAAAGCTTCGATGGCGGCGGACGCCCCGCCCATGTGCACTTTCATGTGGGCCTTCAACATGCGGCGATCCAGCGCCGCGTTGTCGATGGCTTCGGCCACTTGCGTGGTTTCGCAAAACGCCTGTATCGAGATGCGCGGAACTTGCGCGATTTGCGCCGTGTGATCGACCGACGCGCTGCCGTGTTCGACGGTTAGGTCGCTCATCAGTTACCTCCAACAGATTGCGCTTTGGCCGCCCAAGTGGTTCCCGGATCGCCACCCGAGCGGACTTTTTGAATCGCGCGCATGCGCGTTTCGACATCGCCGGGCGTTTCGCCGCGAGGCTGAACCAGGTCGCGCGGATCGGCGATTTGCGCCGCCAATGTCGACTGATTGGAACAACCGAAGTTCCAATACGTCGAGTTCTGCCAGCCGTTCAGCGAGGTGCCGGACGCCAGATCGTCGGGCCATTCGCCGCAGGGTCCCTTCACTTTCGCCTTTATGCCCATGAAGGACAGGCGAATCGGCGCGGCGAGATTCGGGTCGGCGACGGGATAGGTGCCGATATAGAGCGCCCGCCCGACGCCGGCCGCCACGAGAGCGCGACGGACTTCGTCCAGGCCGGCGCGCATCGCCCGGCTGTCGCGGCCGCCGGTCGGCGCGAGCACGGTGATCTGTCCCTGACCGAACGACCGATAGCGCGCGAGGAACTCGCGGATGCGCAGCTCGTTTTCGGAATCCAGCCGTCCCCGCGTCAACGACGGAAACAGGTCGATCGTATGCGAAGCCTCGGCCAACACGATGGGATGCCGATCGCGATAGTCGTAAGCGACCTCGGGCGGCAGCGCGGCCTTGTTGATGCCGCAGGCGCCCAATGGCAACAGAAGGGCAAGCGACAGCGCGCGCGCCGCCGGACGCAACATCGGGAATTTTTTCATCGCGGCGTCGGCGCCGAGCGCTGTCGACGCGGCTTTGGATTGATTGGACATTAGCGCCATCCTCTCGGCCTAGGGTTTAGTCGTGAATGAAGCCGATACGGCCTTTGTAATTCTTGTTCAGATCGGGGTTGTTGCGGGTCGCGTAGAGACGATTGATGCGTCCGAGCAGCCATGATTGCGGATCGCTTGCGTCGGTGAAGTTGTCGTCGGGACGAGAAACATCCTTCGCCGGAATTGGCTTGACGATGTAGGGGGTGACGACGATCAGCAGTTCGGTTTCCAGGCGTTGATAGTCGCGCGAGCGGAACAGGGCGCCCAACACCGGCAGGTTCATCAGTCCCGGCAAGCCGTTGATGGCCTGGCTGTTGTTTTGCTGGATCAGGCCCGCGGTGGCGATGGATCCGCCGGAGGGCAGCTCGACCGTCGTTTCGCTCTTGCGCGTCCTGAAGCCCGGCACGGAGACGCCCAGATACGAATAGGTGGTGGTGGGGTCGACTTCCGTCACTTCGGTGCCGACATGGATGAGAATGCGCCCTTCGGACTGCACGACCGGAGTAAAGGCCAGCGATACGCCATACTGCTTGAACGCGATGCTAGGCGTGCAAAGATTGGCGCCGGTCGTCGTCGAGATCGTGCAGCCTCCGGGACCGGGAACCGCGATTTCGCCGCCCACCATCATTTTGGCGACTTCGCCCGAAACCGCCGTCACCGTCGGCTCCGCCAGGATGCGCGCCACGCTGTAGCGCTCGAACGCCTGAAGCGTCGCGGACGTGCCGCCAGGCCCCTTCGCGGTCAGCGTCGCGTTGCTGAGCGTCGGGTTGATGGCGAAGGGGTTGTTGTTGGTCAGCGAGCCCCAGCCGCCCGAAAGCAAGGTTTCCGCTCCGCTCGCCGGATTCGTCGAGACGCCGAGCTGCTTGAGCACGGTGCGCGAAACCTCGGCGACGGTGACCTTCAGCATCACCTGATCCTCGCCGCGGATGATCAGCCCGTTGATGACGGAGCCCGCCCCGCCGCCGTCGGCGCCCTCGGCCTTCTTGGCCGCGAAGCCCTTGGCGATGTCGACCGCGCGCTGCGCGTCGGCCGGCGAGGTCACGAAGCCCGTCAGGATGATTGAATCGTTAACGGTGCGGGCAACGATCTCGGATCGGGGCACCGCCGCCTTCAACAGCGGCCCCAGCTCGCCGACGTCGCGACCGATGCTGATTTCATATTTGGCGAACTGGCGTCCGTCGCTATCGACCGCGAACACCGTGGTCTGACCCTGCGCGGCGCCCATCACGTATATCTTGCGCGGCGTGCGCACGATGGCGTTGGCGATCGCCGGATTGCCCACGACAACCTCGGCCGCGTCGCGGGGCAGATCGAGCACGACCGATTTGCCGACGCCCATCTGAATGCTGTGCGCTTTTTGCGCCGCCCCGCCCGAGTGATCCTCGAAGCGTTCCTGCGCGTTGGCCGGGGCGAAGATCACCGCGGCGCCGAGCGTCGCGGCCAGGGCCGCGCCGATCCCTTTTTGCATCAAGAGGCTCATGCGTGGCGCTCCGTGGCTATTGTTGGTGGGAATTTGCGATTTCATCATGGAATTCCACGCTCTCGCGTTGTTATCTCGCTCGCAGACTGGTCGTGACGCCGTAGCGCACGATGGTCATCGAGCCGTCGCCAGGCGTGATTGAAGCGTCGACGCCATCGTCCTTGGGACGAGCATCGACCAGCGGACGCAGTTCCAGCGAAAGCGACCCCGACCGTTGCGCCAGCAGGACGATTTCCGCCTGGCGCGGATCAAGCTCCAGGGTCGCGGTCGCGCCCGTGACGACCGCCTCGCCGTTTTTCGTTTCGACGGTCTGGCCCATCGCGAGAACGCGAACATTGGCGACCACGAGTTCCGACGCCATCACGTCGGCGCCGCGATCCTTCGTCAGTTCGGGATCGCGATAGAGCTTGAGGATATCGACGCGGTCGTTCGGCAGAATGAAGCCGCCCGCCGTGCTGTTCACCGAAACGTCGATGGCGATGGCGCGCTTGCCGGTGGTCAGCAGCGTCGACATCATGCCCGGGGTCGCGCCCTTCACCAGCCTCTCGCGCCGGATCGGCTCTCCGCCGGTTATGGGAGCGCGGACGAATGAGCCCTTGAGCTCGTCCTGCGCGTTTGGCGCGTCGCCCTTGGTCACGACGCCCTTGGGGATGGCGGACTTCGGCCACTCAACCCAATCGAAATCCACATCCTTTAGCGCCGTGCCGTAGGGAAGGTCATGCTTCGCCACGAGCACCATATCGGTCGTCGAGGGAATAATCGGAGCCATGACGGCGGGAAGCTTCGGGGGCGGCGCGCCGGATGGACGGCTCATGATCATGAACGCGCCACCGCCCGCGAGAACGGCAATTCCTAATACGGCGATCTGTGCCTTGTTCATTTTCAAATTTCCATACGCCTCGCCTAATCGAGGTCGAATGCAATTGAACGGGATAAACATCAAATTAGGGTTAACTGAATGCTTCTAATTGTACGATTGAACGAAAACCCCTTGCTACCCGCGGCTTTGCAAGCGAAATCCCGCGACGGAAAAAAGCGCCAAAACTTAACGCGAAGGCGCCGAAACGAAAAACGCCGCCCGAAGCGATCGGGCGGCGTCACGATATTCGCGCCATGCGCGAATGAGCGAACTAAATGTGTGAAAGACCCATCCAAACGCTCGTTTGTGGATAAACCAGCAGTCCGGCGAGCGCGAGGGCGATGCCATAGGGAACGCCGCCGTTCTTCTCGGCCAGCTTCGCGATGAAGCCCACCGAGAGAATCCTCTCGGGCAAATCGTAATGACGCAGCGTGAGCAGCGCGACCGTCAGCACGCCGCCGATGAGCGAAGCGATCAGCCCATATTCGAATAGCGACGGCCAGCCGAGCCAAAGCGCCGTCGCGGCCGCGAGCTTCGCGTCGCCGCCGCCGATCCAGCGCATGTGAAACATAACGAAGGTCAGCAGCAGCATGGCGAGGCCGCAACTCAGATGCATGCCGATCGTCGCCAGCGGCGTTCCCAGATACAGCGCTAACCCGAAATACCCCGCGATCAGTATCAAGGAGATGCGGTTCGGAATGGTCATCGTGAAGAGGTCGGCAAGCGCCGCGAACAGCATCAGCAAGGGGAAAACAAGCAACGCCAGGGAGTCAAACATTTACCTTTTCCTGTGTCGGGAAACGAGGCTCGGCCCCTTGGGGCATGACCGACAGATTAAACGGCGGATGTTTATCGCGCGTTAACCCGGCGGCCGGCGCGCGACAATACGCTTGGGGATGGCGGCGCCGGATGGAACCGCGGCGACGCGGGCCGCCGGGGTTTAGTTTTTCAACTGGCCGGCGACATAACCGAACGTGGAGCTCAGCTTGGTGCCGACCGACGTAAAGGCGGCGATGGCCGCTATCGAGATCAAGGACGCGATGAGGCCATACTCAATGGCCGTGGCGCCCGAATCATCCACCGCGAAACGAAGGATAAGTTTTTTCATGCCGCAACTCCGGTCATTCATTGTCCGTTAGTTCCGCGCCTTGCTTAAGCGGCGCCGAGCCCGGCGCCGCTTCGCATGGTGACGATGGCCGTTGTGGCCGCCGCGATCTTAGCTGGTGAGCTGGCCGGCGACGTAGCCGAAGGTCGAGCTCAGCTTGGTGCCGACCGAGGTGAAGGCGGCGATGGCCGCGATCGAGATCAAGGAGGCGATGAGGCCATACTCAATGGCCGTGGCGCCCGACTCGTCCTGCATAAACTTGGCGAAAAACTTGTTCATGTCCGTGCTCCGATGTTCGTTTTCAGTGTCGCCGGCTGGAGGGAATGTCTCGCCGCCGGAACAATTTTGAATATCCACACAAAATCTTTCGAAGCTCTTGATTAAATCATTCAATTGCCGCGCGCCCAATCGAGTTGGACGAATGACGACCGCGAAGACCGCGCGACGGTGTTCGCCCCGCCGCGACCCGTCGCCCCCGCGGGATCGTGTATGTTATTGGTAAATTGGATAATTTGGTTGTCATTGACGTGTCGAGCGACGCCGCGAACAGGCCGAACAAATTTGTTAACGATATCGCGCGAGATCGGCGCGGCGGGGCGATGAAACCCGCTTGCGTCGCGAAAAAAGCCCCGCCTGTGAACATTCTCGCCAAGCCTTTAGCAAAGATTCACCATTAGCTGTTTTAAGTCGTCGTTAGGGGTGTTTAGTCGCCCTCGCTTCAAGGCGGATATCCTCCCGGGAATTCGCGCGCAATATATGATGGTGAGCCGAATGAAGTTTTCTTCGTCGCTATATAAGAGGCTCTTGGGCCTGGGATGCGCCGCCACGCTTTTGCTTGGCGTTGCGATCGTTCCCTCGAGGGCGCGTGAAAAGACGATTCAAGTCGAGCTCGACTATGCGCGGGTCGTCAGAGATTTCCGCCCGGAGCCTCGACGCTCGTGATCGGCAATCCGCTCATCGCCGACGTGACCATGCTTAGAAACAACCAGCTCATGGTCATCACCGGCAAGAGCTTCGGCACGACCAACCTCATTGTTTTGGACGCGACGGGCGCGCAGGTCGGCAAGTCGATGATCACCGTGATCCATCCCAACGACAAGCTCGTCGTGTATCGCGGTCCGCATCGCGAGTCCTATTCCTGCGCTCCCGATTGCATGGCGGCGGTCGATCTTGGCGACGATCACGCCTTCATGGGCGACACCATCAGCGCGATCAAGCTGCATGAGGGCACGCTGACGATCGGCAAGCACTGATCGATCAAGGCAACCGCAATATCCAGCGAATGTCTAAAAATGATCCTATCGCGGTAACGCGTCCGCAAGTTTTTTACGTGCAAAATAATTTTTAATGTCGGCATGGCGCCGTCCGCCATCGCATTCGAGCAGTGGACATGCAGCATGAAGCGCGCGCGATTTGACACATTGAGGTTTTTCACGAAATCCAGACGCAGCCGCTCCGGGACCGCGTTCCTCGCGGATCGGGGCGGCACGACGATGGTCGAATTCGCGATGATCGGCGTGCCGTTTCTGGGAATGCTTTGCGCGATTTTTCAAACGGGCCTGGTTTATTTCGAAGGCGCCATCCTGCAAGAAGCCACTCAGGTCGCCAGTCGCGCCATTCTCACGCAGACGGCGGCCAGCGGCATGACCTACGGCGGCTTTATCACGAGCTATGTCTGTCCCGGGGTGCAGCTGGTCCTGAACTGCTCGAATTTGCAGGTCGACATACAAAGCGTGGCGAACTGGACCGGCACGGGAACCACCGCGGCGTCGCTCGACACGGGCAACTTCTATAACAACGCGAACAACTCCTCCTCCACGGTGATCAACATGCCGGCGGCCGGCAGCATCGCGGTCGTGCGCGTCATGTATCCGATGAGTCAGATGGCCGCGATCATCGGCGGCACACCGCTCGGCGGCTCGATGTCGACAATCACCTCCGGGCAAACCACCCTCAACGGACAGCTCGTGACGATGTTGCTCGGAGTCTACGCTTTTCGCGTGGAGCCGTGATCATGACGCGCATGCAGCGGCTTTTCGCCAAGGGCGTTCGCGCGGCGGCGGCTTTCGAGGCGAACAAGGCCGGAATCGCGGCGGTCGAATTCGCGTTCATTCTGCCGATCATGCTGGCGATCTATCTCGGCATCGTCGAACTCGCCAGAGGCCTCAGCGCCTCGCGCAAAATCGATCTCATCGCGCATGCGATGTCCGATCTGACCGGGCAGCAACTGACCGGCGGCGGCACGGCGACAGCCGCCAACACCTGCTCGGTCGGCGGCGGCCAGGCGGCGATCTGCAATTCGACCATGACGCAGATTTTCGCCGCCGCCGTCGCGTTGCTCGCGCCGCTCGACCCGACGTCGCTCCAGATCACCATCAGCGAGGTCAATATCCAGCTCATCTCCGGCGTCTACAAGGCCAGCGTGAATTGGACCGTTTCCTATAATGGCGGAACGTTGCGCAGCGGTCAGGGCTGCACGCTGAACACCTATCTGAGCGCGTCGGACAACCCGCCGATCACCCCGACCAGCATGCCCACGAGCTTCACCAACGCCAACAATATCCCGGGCCTGACCCCGACGCTTGGCCCGGTGATCGTCGCCGACGTGTCGTACACCTACAATCTGAACACCTTCAACTTGCCGAACGTCAATCTGCAGTCCACCTGGGGGCCGATCGGCTCCATCACGATGAATCGCACCAATTACTCGCCGGTCCGCAACACCTACACCAACACCAACCCCTCGCCGGTGCTGTTCAATCACATTCAGGATCTGACGACCAGCGCGACGAATGGCGTCAATTGCCTCGGCTATCTCACGCCCCCGCTCAACTGACGCGCGCCTTCGCGCCGCCGAGCATCAACGCCAGATTTTGCACCGCGGCGCCCGAGGCGCCCTTGCCGAGATTGTCCAGCCGCGCGACGAGCGCCGCCTGGCGCCTGGCTTCGTTGGCGAACACATAAAGCTCCATGTCGTCGGTTCCGTTCAGGGCGGTCGCGTCCAGCCGCGCGCCCGTTGGCGGCGACGGCGCGCGAACATGGCTCGCGCCCTTGTAATGGCTCGCCAGCGCCGCCCGTAAATCGGCCGCCTTGGGCCGGCCCGGCAAGGCGTCCAGCGACAGCGGGATCGACACCAGCATGCCCTGGCGGAAGTTGCCGACCGAGGGGACGAACAACGGCGCGGCCGAGAGACGCGCGTAAGCGGTGATCTCCGGTATATGCTTATGTTCGAGCGTCAGCGCGTAAAGCTCGAAAGGCGGCGCGTCGCCGCGCTCATAAGCCTCGATCATCTGGCGGCCGCCGCCGGAGTAGCCGGACACCGCGTTGATGCTCGGCGCCATGTCGGCGGCGACCAGCCCCGCGTCGACCAGCGGGCGCAACAGCGCGATGGCGCCCGTCGCGTAACAGCCGGGATTGGCCACGCGGGGCGCCGCGGCGATGGCCTCGGCCTGTCCCGCGACGAGTTCGGCGAAGCCATAGACCCAGCCGGGCGCGACGCGATGCGCGGTCGAGGCGTCGAGCACGCGCGGCGCGCGCGGCCCGAGCTCGTCGCAGAGCGCCACCGTCTCGCGCGCTGCGTCGTCGGGCAGGCAAAGGATCGCGATATCGACGCCGGCCAGCAGTTCGCGCTTGGCGCCCTGGTCCTTGCGCAATTCTCTCGCGATCGAGACGATTTCCAAATCGATCCGCCCGGCGAGCCGCTCGCGGATTTCCAGTCCGGTCGTGCCGAAGTCGCCATCGATGAAGATCCTGGCCATGATTGATCCCCGTGGAAAATAAAAAAGGGCGGCCCAACGAGCCGCCCTTTCGCATACCGTGTCGAGGCGCTTAGCGCTTCGAGAACTGGAAGCTGCGGCGGGCTTTCCGCTTGCCGTATTTCTTGCGCTCGACGACGCGCGAGTCGCGGGTCAGGAAGCCTTCGCGCTTCAGCGGGGTGCGCAGATCGGGCTCGTAGGCGGTCAGCGCCTTCGACAGGCCGTGACGCACCGCGCCGGCCTGACCGGACAGGCCGCCGCCGGCGACCGTGACCGTCAGATCATATTGGCCGGCGCGCTTGGCGACGACCAGCGGCTGCTGGATGATCATGCGCAACACCGGACGCGCGAAATAAACCGCGACGTCGCGCCCGTTGACGGAGATCTTGCCGGTGCCGGGCCTGATCCAAACGCGGGCGATGGCGTTCTTGCGCTTGCCGGTGGCGTAGGCGCGGCCCTGCTTGTCGAGCTTTTGCACATATTTCGGCGCCTCGGGCGCCACGGCGGCCGACTGATTGAGGTCGGCGAGGGAGGAGAGTGTGGTCTCGGCCATGATCAGGCGCTCCGGGAATTTTTGGAGTTCAGCGCGGCGACGTCGAGCGGGGCGGGATTTTGCGCGGCGTGCGGGTGTTCGGCGCCCTTATAGACGCGCAGATTGCCGAGTTGCACGCGGCCGAGCGGCCCGCGCGGCAACATGCGCTCCACCGCCTTCTCGAGCACGCGCTCGGGAAAGCGCCCTTCGAGAATCATCTTGGCCGACCGCTCCTTGATGCCGCCGGGAAAGCCGGTGTGGTGATGATAGACCTTCTGCTCGCGCTTGCGGCCGGTCAGCACCACCTTGTCGGCGTTGACGACGATGATGTTGTCGCCGTCGTCCATGTGCGGGGTGAAGCTGGCCTTGTGCTTGCCGCGAAGGCGCAGCGCGATGATCGAGGCGAGGCGCCCGACGACGAGCCCCTTGGCGTCGATCAGCACCCATTTCTTTTCGATGTCGGCGGGTTTCGCCGAATAGGTCTTGCCAAACATGGGCGTGTGATTCCGTGGAATGTGATTTCTTGGCGCGTCGTCCGCGCCGCGTCCTTCGACGCTGCCGTGGGGATAAGCGACGCGGCGGCCGATGTCAAACAAATTGACGCCCCAGAGCGCGCGGGAGCGCCAACAAAACGAGCGGGTTGGCGAGTGAGGTATTATAATACCACATACCAAGCCACGCCTTCGCTCAAAAATCGGCTGCGCCCGCGTCGAGGATTTAGCGTCCAGAGGTCGCCGCAATGCGGTGTAACATCGCATCAATCAATTCGTGACCGGGAGCCGATCCGATGCCTCATGAGAACTCAACGTTCGCTTACACCGGCTTGCGCCCTGGCGCTTGCCCTCGCGCTGTCCGCCACCGCCGCGCGCGCCGCGACCTACGAATTCCTCGCCGCGCCGCAGACCGATCTCAACCGCGTGTTCCGGCTCGACAAGACCACCGGCGAGGTCGGCGCCTGCCAATACGGCCTCAAGGACGGCGCCCCCTATGGCGTGACGCTGTGCTACCCCTCCGGCGAGGGCGCGAAAGCCGGCCCGCCTGGCCAATTCGCGCTGGTCGCCTCGCGCCACACCGGCGAGGCCGGGGTGTTTCGCGTCGACATGCTCACCGGCCAGATGTCGATCTGCTTCGTCTTCAACGAGAGCTCCGTCGTCTGCACGGCGCCGGCCAAGTGACCGACGCTCTTAAGCGCGCCGCCGCCGCCGCGGCGCTGGCCTTCGTGCGGCCGAACATGAAGCTGGGTCTGGGCACCGGGTCGACGGCGGCGCGTTTCGTCGATCTGCTCGGCGCGGCCGGGCACGACGGGCCTTGCGTGCCGACCTCGGAGGCGACGCGGCTCCAGGCCGAACGGCTCGGCCTCACACTCGCGACGCTCGACGACAAGCCGCGGCTCGATCTCACCGTCGACGGCGCCGATGAATTCGACGCCGCGCTGCGATTGATAAAGGGCGGCGGCGGCGCGCTGCTGCGCGAGAAAATCGTCGCGGCGGCCTCGGCGAAAATGATCGTCATCGCCGACGCCTCCAAGCGCGTGAACACCCTTGGCGCCTATCCCCTCCCCGTCGAGATCGACCGGTTCGGCGCCCGGGCGACGCGGCTGCATGTCGAGGCGGCGGCGCGGGGCCTCGGGCTTTTTGGCGAGGCCCTCCCCCGGCTCGGCAGGGACGGCGCGCCGTTCATCAGCGACGGCGGCAATTACATACTGGATTGCGCGTTCAAGGCCCTGCCCGATCCGCAGGCGCTGGCGGTCCGGCTCAACGCCATTCCGGGCGTCGTCGAACATGGGCTGTTCATCGGTCTGGCGACCACGATCCTCGTCGCCGGCGACGATGGCGTCGCGACGCTCGGCAAGTCCATTCCGGCGGCCTAGCTGGCGGCGGGGACGATCTTCGACATCAGCTCCTTGTGCAGCGCGCGCGAGACGATATCGAGGAAGCGAATGCCCGCGTCGGCGCCCGAGCGCCAGCGCACCTCGCCGTGGTAGATATTGCCGCGAAGACTTTCGAAGAGCACGATTTTCTCGGGGATGTATACATTGCCGGCGGTGGTGATGCGCGCGCCGGTTTCCGACAGATCGGTGATCGTGCAGCGAATGGATTGGCTTTTTCCGCTGTTGCCTTCAAACATCAAGGCGCCCTTGATATTGGCGCTAAAGCGCGGATGCGACCGTTTATCGATCGCATCGGCCTCGGATTGCCTGGCTGGAACGGTCATTACACGCATGGAATTGTTCTACGAGCTAGATACTAATGCTTCTTAAAGGCCGCGCTTCCGTCATGGACAGCGCGAGGCGAGCCGCAGGGCGATATCGATGCCCTGGTGGAACTGGCCGGCGCGATACACCGCCCCCGGGGCGACCAGCACGCCGTTGATGTTGGCGGGATGCAGCACGCTCCACGAGCCATCCGGATTATGCCGAAAATCCGCGCAACCCGCGCTTTGCGGAAATTGATTTACGCGCGGCGGGGTTTGCGCCAGGGCCGGCGCGGCGGCCAGCATCGCGGCGAGAATGACGGCGTGGCGCACGAAAAGCCTCCAGACGAATCGGATGGAGGCATTGTGCCGCCCGCGCCAATAAGTCGCAACACCTTGTTTTCAGTCGACATTTATTTGCGTCGAGGCGACGCGCGCCGCCCCAACCCTCCCCGTCATGGCCGGGCTTGTCCCGGCCATCCACGCCAAGCCGCCCGACATCGCTGGACGAAGGCCGCGCCGCCGCCAACCTCGACCGAACCAAAACGTCCCGGCGTGGATGGCCGGGACAAGCCCGGCCATGACGTTGCGCGCGAGGCCAAGCGCCAGCCAATCCCTCATTGCGAGGAGGCGAAGCCGACGCGGCAACCCAGGAATCACAAGCGGCCGCCTCCCCGTCATGGCCGGGCTTGTCCCGGCCATCCACGCCAAGCCGCCCGACATCGCTGGACGAAGGCCGCGCCGCCGCCAACCTCGACCGAACCAAAACGTCACGGCGTGGATGGCCGGGACAAGCCCGGCCATGACGTTGCGCGCGAGGCCAAGCGCCAGCCAATCCGTCATCGCGAGGAGGCGAAGCCGACGCGGCAATCCAGGAATCACAAGGTTTTGTTGAGCGTCAAGACTTGCGGCGCTGTTCAAACACGGCCAGGCGACAAGTGTTTCACGCGCGCCGCGCCCTTGTCGGCGGGGCGATGCAAACATCGAGCTTGTCGAGCGTCTCGCCGCCCAGATCCTTGAAATGCTCCCGCGCCTTAACGTGAACATTGCGCCGTTCGAGATCGTCCCGCAACACATCGCGGTAGGCGCGAAATTCATCCGAAATCGTGGATAGAAAAACCGTCACCGACATTTTTGGCGCGCCGGCGTTAAAAATTTTCGCGGACAGTATTTCACGACGTCGCGGGCGGGCCAAACGGTTTGGGGGCGCGGCGTAAATTCGCCTAAATGCGGGCGTATCGAAAAAACCTGCGAGCGAGGGGCGGCGTGAGAATTAGAGCTTTTATGCTATTGGCCGCCGTGGCGGTTTTGGCGCCCTCGCTGGCGGCGGCTCAGGCGCCGTCGACCGACGCCGCCAAAAAGCCAAAGCATGTCAAGGCGAAGCCGCCGGCCGCGAAAGCCGCCGAGGCCCTCCCCTGCCCGCGCGCCCAATGGAAGGACGATCCGGTTTGCTTTGGCGCGGACGATCCGGCGGCGTTGCCGCTGCCCTCGGCGCGGTCGACGCCGGCCAAGGAGGGCTCGGTTCGATCCGGCGACGTCACGATTTCGCCAAAAATGAAAGTGAACGAAGAGTCGCCGGAGCCGGTCCACATAAATAATCCGAAATCCCAATCCGAGCAGCTCGCAATTTGGTGGCGGCCTTGGGCTGAATTTTCACTTTTGACGGAAATGCGCGTTTTTGCGCGCGCGCGCATCCAAACAGGGGTAAAATGCTCTAAAATGCGCGCATGAGCATCGAGCCAAAACCCCATTTTCGACCCGCCGCGGGACGCGGCCTGACTCCGGCGCGACGACAGGCGCTCGACATTCTGACCCGCGCCAATCGCCCGGTCGGCGCCTATGAAATGATCGATATGATGCGGGACGCAAAGGGAAAACGCCCCGCGCCGATCTCGGTTTACCGCGCGCTCGGCTACCTGCTCGACAACGGCCTCGCCCATCGCCTCGCCTCGCAAAACGCCTTCATCGTCTGCGGCCACGCCCATGGCGCCGAGGAGCCGGTGGTGTTTCTCATTTGCGAACAATGCGGTGAAGTAAAGGAAGCGACGTCGCCCGGGCTCGCCCGCGAACTCGCGGCTCTGGCCGGGGCCGCCGGTTTCGCGCCGCGCAGTCGCGTCGTCGAAATCGCCGGTCATTGCGAGCGTTGCGCGGCGGGGCCCCAGTAAATGAAGCCAATTCAAGTTGTTAAGGGGATTTCCCTCGCCGTCGCGCTGTGCCTGCTGGCGAGCCTCGCCTTGGCCTTCAATTTTCCCCCGCTCACCGGCAGGGTGACCGATCAGGCCAATATCATCTCGGCGCAAGGCAAGTCCGCCATCGAGGATAAGCTACGGAATTTAGAGGATAAATCTAGCATCCAGCTTGTCGTCGCGACGGTGAACTCGCTGGAAGGCGCCGACATCGAGAGCTACGCCAACGGGCTGTTCCGCGCCTGGAAACTCGGAACAGCCAAGAAAAACAATGGCGTGTTGTTCCTGATCGCGCCCAACGAACGCAAGATGCGCATCGAGGTCGGCTATGGCCTCGAGGGCGTTTTGACCGACGCGGTGTCCAGCGTCATCATCCGGGCGGCGGTCGCGCCACGGTTCAAGGCCGGCGATTACAGCGGCGGGATCGAGCGCGGCGTCGACGCGATAGTCGAGACGCTGTCGAGCGACACGAGCGAATGGACCAAGCGCGCGGCGGCGCAAAACATGTCGGAGTTGATCGACCAGCTCGCTCCCGTCATCCTGTTCATATTATTCATGTTTATCATGATCTACATGTCGCGCAACGCGCGCGGCGGCGGCGGTGGCGGGCCGATGATATTCTTTCCGCCAGGCGGCGGCTTTGGCGGCGGCGGCTTCGGGGGCGGCGGCTTCGGGGGCGGCGGTTTTGGAGGCGACGGCGGCGGCTTTTCCGGCGGCGGCGGATCGTCGGGCGGCGGCGGCGCCTCGGGGGATTGGTGATGCATCTCACTCGGGAGGATTATGACCGCGTCGCCGAGGCGATCCGCGCGGCGGAACAAATCACCGGCGCCGAAATCGTCTGCGTGCTGGCGCGGCGGTCGTCGGATTACTCCTATGTGCCGGCGCTGTGGGCGAGCTTTGTCGCGCTGGCGACGCCGTGGCCGCTGATCCTGTTCACCCATTTGCCGGTGCGCGAAATCTTCGCGGCGCAAATCGCCGTGTTCATCGTCGCGGCGTTGCTGTTCCAGCTCTCGCCGCTGCATAATTTGTTGACGCCGCGCCGCATCCAGCGCGCCCGCGCCCACCGCGCCGCGCGAGAACAGTTTTTCACGCGGGGCGTCGGGCGTACCGCCAATCACTGCGGCGTGCTGATCTTCGCCTCGCTGGCCGAGCGCTACGGGCGGATCATCGCCGACGTCGGCGTCGCCGAAAAAATAGACGACGGCGAGTGGCGCGCCGCGCTGGATTTGTTGCGGGAAAACATGCGGGCCGGACGCGTCGCCGACGGTTATGTCGCGGCGATCGCGGAATCGGCGCGGCTACTGGCGCGGCATGTTCCGCCAACCGGCCGGGACGAGTTGCCGGACAAGCTGTTTGTCATGTGATCCACGTTGATCCGCGCGAAAGGCCACGGCGCGGCGGCCTCGTTGCTCCTAGCCGGCGTCGCGACGCAACGTCGCCTCAGACGCCCGTCACCAGTCCGATCCACCGCGCTCATGGCTGGAACAGGTATTCACCCATCGCTCGCCGACGCTGGTCATATGAAGCTGATAGCAATCGAAGCACCGCATGTCCTCGCCGGTGTCGGCCCATTTTCGGCACTCGTTAAAGGGCGATTGGCCGGCTTGAACCGGGCCGACCGCCGCCAGCGCCGCGATGGCCGAGAAAAACGCCGCCGCCATGGCGGCCTTGATCGTGCGCGCCGTCATCATGACTCCCCCTTGTTTGGGGCATTCTTGCTTGGAAAAATGCCCGCTCGCGTCCACGCCCCGGACTGTCATAACGCTGTCATCATCCGATTGTACAATTGCAAACCGGGGAGGCTCTAGCGCATCGAACGTAGGGCGCGGCCGGAGAAAGGAAAGGCGCGCCCGGCGTTTTTCTCGCTGGGGCGTCACTGGTTTTTCGAGCGAAAGCCTCGGAATTTTTCCTGTCGGAACAAAGCTCTAGCATCGGCGAACACGGACAGCGGATCGCCGCGGGCCTGGAGCAACCGCAAACGCCATGGATTTCGTGCTAAAATCTCAATCCTGAATACCAACTCTTTGAAAAAAGGGCGCGAGACGCGCGGTGGAGTTCGAGACTTTTGGAATACGTGGAAGCGCCCGCCATATCGGGCGAAAATGCGCCTCTCGACCCCCGCCGCGGCGCCATGCGCGCGAGAGGATCGCCTCGCTCTTCAGCGGCGCGATCCGACCATGGTCGGCGTTAGCGGCGCGGAGCGCGCCCGGCGCATTGGCCGAGCGCGCCGCCGGTCCGCGTCTTCTTCAGTTGGTGTATAGCGGATGCAGGGTTGGAAACGGGGCGTCGTTGCCGCAGATTGGGTTGTCGTAGGCGCTGACGACGCTCAAAATCCCGGTGGGATCGGCGGCGGACGCGAGGCTGATGTTATCCTTCACCGTCGCGAATCCATCGGCGTTCAACATCAGGATGAGATGCCGGATTCCCCACTGCCGCTTGACTTGGTAGGCTCCTTCCTTTCCAAAGGCCCGATCGATCCGCGCGGCGATGGCGGGGCTGGTCAACGCGGCGAAATTGTCGGCGAACTCCTTGGAGAAAAGGTCTATCTCCTTGGTCACCGCGTTGCTCGCCACATACACCTTGCCGGCGAACCGGGCGCCGTCGGTTAGCTTGGCCAAATTCTCCGCGCCGCCGACGGCCTCGGTGATATTGCCCTTGAGGCCCGCCACGGCGCCCTTCACCGACTGATAAGCGGCCTTCAACCGCGCCGTGGCCGTGGCCCCTTTCGACAGTCCCCCCGCGCCCTCGCCAAACTTCGCGGCCCCCGACAACGCCTCGCCGCCTTTCGCGGCTTCCTCGGCGGTTTCCGCCACTTTCGCGGCGGTCTCCGCCCCTTGCGCCACGCCCTTCACTTCGCCGACATAGGGAATCAAGCTAATCGCCAACATGATGGGCGAGACCACCATGTTCGACACCGCCTTGGCGCATTGCGATTGATCCGTCGAACACGCCGCGCCACAGTCCCATGAAAGTTGGTTGGGACAATTCTGCCAGCAGACGGGCCCGACCATCTTGAAGTTGGTCTTGCAGGTCGGATAGCAGAGCGCTCCACTCGGGTCCTTTTGCAGCCCGGGCCCGCAATCGCCCATCGCCAGCGGTTCTCCCGCGCCCCTGCCGTAGCTCTGTTTTTGACACGAGACGCCAATGTCGGTTGTGCCCGCCGGGCAATCCGGAGAGCAAACGCAGCAACCAACGGCGTGGAAGTTAGGCTTGCATTTTGGATACCACAGAAGCCCGTTTTCCTCGCAACCCTCGGGGTGGTCCTTCTTGCATTGGTCGCCCTCCCAAGCCACGTAGCCCGCGCCTCTCGTGTAGGCCGCCGGCTTGCCGCAGAAGGCTCCGTCGTCGCGGAAGCCGGCCGGACAGGTCTCCCAGCACACGGGCCCGTTCCCGACAAAACCGGCGCGACATTTCGGATAGCAAAGCAGTCCGTTTCTCTCAAAGCCCGCCTTGCAGGCATAAGGTTCGCCCGCGCCATTTCCGTAGCTCTGCTTCCAACAAAACGGCAAGCGAAGCGCCCCGGTCTGGGCGGCGATCCACGCCATGAGCGAATTTATTTCCGTGACATCGAGCGGTTGGGGGCCGAGGTCGATCATCCCCGCCGGAGTCGGCGGGCTCGCCGGCGCGGCGAAGATAGGCCGCGCCCACATTGTCATGACGAAAATCGCCGCGATTACAAAGGTCAATGTCTTTCGCAACATCGCAGTGTCCTCCGCGCGCGCGCCGGCGCGACCTAAGTCTGTCACGCAATTGGATTTTGGTCACGTTGTCGCACCCTAGGAAGACACTCCATTCACGCGGCGGACGTTCATTGACGGGATCGCGCCAGCGCCGTTCGAGCAAGGAGCCGCGAACGTCACGCCGAAATTTGCGAGGTCCGAAGCCGCGACTTAATCAAAGGTTTAACCGCATCGTCTTGGCGCCCATTGTTCATGGATCATTCATCGACGGATGGCGATCGGATTGACATGGCCGGGAAAGCCGTTTGTCGAGGAAGGTCGAATGGAAAAAATATTTTTGGCTTTATGTCTTTCGGCGGCGCTTTCCGCTTGCGGCGGCGCGAATAGGAGCTCTTCGGCGCCGGAAGCACCCGCCTATCATCCGCCCCTGGCGGAACCGGTCTATCTCGACAATGCGGGCAATATCGACACGCGCCGCCCGGGCGCGCCAAACCAATATGAGTCCTGGGAGCATCGCTAGCGAGGCGATGCAAGGCGTTGCGTTGCTCGGCGGTTTCGCCGCCCTATACCGCGCTCGCGCGCTCGTACCAGCCCCGCGAGCGGCGGACGATGTGGACGACCGACAGCATGACCGGAACCTCGACGAGCACGCCGACGACCGTCGCCAGCGCCGCGCCGGACTGGAATCCGAACAGCGCGATGGCCGTGGCCACGGCGAGTTCGAAGAAATTGCTGGCCCCGATCAGCGCCGACGGTCCCGCCACGCGCCATTCGACGCCGAGGCGGCGATTGAGCAGATAGGCCAGCCCCGCGTTGAAATAGACCTGTATGAGGATGGGAACCGCCAGCAGGCCGATGACCAGCGGCTGACGAATGATCTGTTCGCCTTGCAGGCCGAACAGCAGCACGAGCGTCAGCAGCAGCGCCGAAAGCGACAGCGGCGCCAGCGCGTGAAGCAGCTTGTCGAGGGCCGCCTTGCCGCCTCGCGCCAGCAAGGCGCGCCGCCAGGATTGCGCGGCGATCACCGGCACGACGATGTACAGCACGACCGAGAGCAGCAGCGTGCTCCACGGCACGGTGATGGAGGACAGGCCGAGCAACAGCGCGACGATCGGCGCGAAGGCCACGATCATGATGGAATCGTTGAGCGCGACTTGCGACAGGGTGAAATGCGGTTCGCCCTCCACGAGGTTCGACCACACGAACACCATCGCCGTGCAGGGCGCCGCCGCCAGCAGGATCAACCCGGCGATATAAGCGTCGATTTGATCGGCGGGCAAAAACGGTCGGAACAGGTGCGCGACGAACAGCCAGCCGAGCAGCGCCATCGAAAAAGGCTTCACCAGCCAGTTGACGCCGACCGTCACGGCGATGCCGCGCCAATGCTCCCCCACCTGTCCAAGCGCCGCGAGGTCGATCTTCAGCAGCATGGGAACGATCATCAGCCAGACCAGCGCGGCGACCGGCAAATTCACTTCCGCCACCGTCGCCGCGCCGATGGCGCGGAACACGGCCGGGAGGAATTGCCCGAGGGCGATTCCCGCGACGATGCAGAGCGCGACCCACAAGGTCAGGTAGCGTTCGAACGGGCCCATGGTTGGGGCGCCGGCGTCCGCGGCGCCGGGCGCCGTCGTTGCCTCGCTCATGATCGATCCATTTGTTGCGTGGCGTGGCTGGCGCCGTCGAGCTCGCCGATTTCACGCAGGCGATTGGTCATCGACAGCTTGTCGAGACGACTGATCGGCAACGCCGTGAATTGAGAAATTCGGTTGCGTAAATATCGAAACGCCAGGGCGAAGGCGCGCTCCTTTTCGACATCCGTTCCTTGCGCCGCCGCCGGGTCTTCGATTCCCCAATGGGCGGTCGTCGGGCGGCCCGGCCAGAACGGGCAGGCCTCGCCCGCCGCGTTGTCGCAAACCGTGAACACGAAATCCATGTTCGGCGCGCCTGGCGCGGCGAACTCGTCCCAGTTCTTCGAGCGCAAGCCTTCGACGGGGTATCCGAGCGCCTTGAGCGTTTTCAGGGCGAGCGGGTTGACCACGCCCTTGGGGTGGCTTCCCGCCGAAAAGGCGTTGAAGCGTCCCGCGCCATCCTTGCGCAAAATGCTCTCCGCGAGGATCGAGCGGGCGGTGTTGCCGGTGCAGAGAAACAACACATTGAACACGCGGTCAGTCATCGACGCGAAACCTTTGGAGAGCAGCAGGGGGCGAGGTCCGCGACGAGCGGCGCGCAAACATCGGGACGACCGCCGCAGCAGTCCTTCAGCAGAAACAACGCGATTTCGCGCGGGCGGGCGAGATTGGCGCGGTAAACGATGGAGCGGCCGTGGCGCGCGCCGCTCACCAGCCCAGCGCGCGCGAGAATGGCGAGATGCGCCGACATGGTGTTTTGCGGCACGGCCATGAGGCGCGCCAACTCGCCAGCCGCGACGCCTTGCGGCTCGCGCGCCACCAGCAGGCGGAACGCATCGAGCCGCGTGGACTGGGCGAGCGCGGCGAGCGCCGCGATGGCTTCATTTTCATCCATGCATCCGGAATATCGGATTTATGCAGCCGCCGCAAGTCAGGGCGAAGCGATCCAGCGGCGGCCGCGAATGCGCGCGCGCCCGCAAATCGATAGTGCGCCGGCGCACGGACGACGTCCGAACCCATGGCTAGGTTGGCGACACTGGTTAACGAGCCATGAAGACAGCCGGCGGAGAAGAAAAATGTTCGCGACCCTCAACAGCCCGATCCATCACGCGGCGAGCCACTCCGTTTCGACGCATGATGTGAAGCCAGCGATCCTGGCTTCGACGCGCCGCCACACGAAAAAGGTCGGCGGCTTGGTCACGTCCGACGCCTGCGCGGCGCTAAGCGCCCTTGCCCTGGCGCTCTCCTTCTCGTTCTATACGATCGGTCACATCGGCGGCCATCGCCAACACGGCGCTCACGCCGCGACGCATGTCGAGACGCGCGTGGCGTCGAGATGAGGCGCGACGTCGCCGCGCCGGCGGTTTATTTGGTCAGCGCGATCGGCGTGACTTGCTTCGTCGCCTGACTGAACATGGCGGCGACGGCCGTCTGGATGTCCGCCGCGCTGTTGGCGACAAAGGCATTGGAGGGAGTCGAGGCGCAGTTCTGCAAATTGCCCGGAATCGAGGGTATCAGCATCTGCTGAATATAGGACGTGCGCCAGTCGGTCGGATCATTGTCCAGAACGTAGCTCGTGTTGAGCGTCATCAGGGTCAATCTAGGGTCCAGCGCCTTGATCGGCGAACACCAGGAGGGATCGACCCCATTGAGCTCCATTTGCCCGTTGCCGGTGTGGCTGGGCGCGACATAAGGGTCCGGCACGCAGGGCGGATTGTTGGGCGTCGACAGGGGCGCGTTGACGGCGGTTCCGTTGCCCGGCGGCAGCGTCGACCAGCAGGCTGTCCCGTCGAAGGCCGGATAAATCGTCGACGAAAAAGTCCAGTTATACGCCGCGCCCGCCGCGAGCTGCGCCGGCGTGGGCGCCTGATTGTCGTTGGCGTTGCCGACGCCGTCGGTCATCACCAGCACGAACACCTGCGGACTCGCCGCGCTCGATCCGTCGCCGATGGGGCCGATCAGCGGCTTGAGCTGGTTCAGCGCGTAATACAAGGACGTGCCCGCGTCGTTATCGGCGATGTCCATGTTGTTGATCGCGTAAAGGATCGAACCGGAGGTCGAGGTGTTGCCGTAGTTCGAGGTGATGCCGATCTCCGTCTTGAAATTCGTCGCGAACGAGTAAATTCCGAAACGGATGACCGCTCCGGTGGAAGCCATGGTGGACTGAGCCTGCGTGGCGATGCTGTTCAGGGCGTTGCGCACCACATCGAACCGCAGCTGATATCCGGCGGATCGCGCATAGGCGACCGCGTCGAAGAAAGCGGGGTTGTTGACGCTCCCATTATGGCAGGCCAGCACGCAGCCGATCTTGGGGTCGCTGTTCATATTGGTCTGGTCGGTCGTCGACGCGCCGATGCCCATGGACTGCGATGCGTCGACCAGCACGTAAATGTCGATATATTGCTTGCCGCCGCCGGTGTTCGCGGTCGCGTTCACGGTGAACTGCAATGACGGCACGCCCGCCAGAACTCATGAACGAAGTCGCGGCCTGCAACGTCGCGCTGGGAGCGTATGTCGCGCCTCCGGCCGTGACCGAGCCTCCGGCGGCGAAGGAAACGGTTGTCGCTCCCGACATGTTGTTGGTGAACATCGCTTGCGCGGCGGCGTCTCCGGCGGTTTGCGCGGCGGCGACCGTGCCGCCGCCCTGGAGGGTCTGGGCGGCGGCGCGCACGCCCGCGAGCGCCGCCGCGTCGACGGCGGATTGCGCCCGGGTTCGAATACTCGCGAGGTTGGTGTAATCGACGGTGACCCCCAACATCAACATAATCGGGATTAATGCCAGGCCGAAGATAATCGCGACGGCGCCTTTATTGGCGAATCGAAAAGCCTTGGCCCCACGCATAATGGATGCGGTGAATTGATGAATTTTCATGAAGGCAAACCCGTTTAGTGATCGAAGAGTCAGCCTATCGCCGCATTCGTAAACATTCACTTATTGATGAGAATCAAATTAGGCCCATGTCGACAATTCTCTCGAACGGACCGCCACGCGCGGCCAATTCCCCTTGACCGGCGAACGCGCTAGAGTCTCACTTGAACAGATCACGGGGGAGGCGTGTCATGGCGGGTTTTCTACTCGTAATCCTCTATTTCGCGATGGCGGCGCTCGCCGCCGCGATCGTGATGCAACCCAATAATTTTGTCGTCGCGCGCTCGGCGGTCATTGACGCGCCGCCGGACGAAGTGTTTAGCCACATCAACAACTTGCACAAGTGGCGGGCGTGGTCGCCGTGGGCGAGGCTCGATCCCAACGCGACAAACCGTTTCGAGGGTCCGGAAGCGGGGGCCGGCGCGTCGTTGGACTGGTCGGGAAACAACAAGATCGGCGCCGGCCGCATGACGATCCTCGACAGCCGGCCGTCCGAAAGCGTCGCCATCAAGCTGGATTTTCGCAAGCCCTTCAAGGCGTCCAACGACGTGTCGTTCCGCCTCGCGCCGGAGCCGGACGCGCGCACCAAGGTCACCTGGACCATGTCCGGCCGCAACACGCTCATCGCCAAGGCGATGAATCTGGTCATGAATTTCGATAAGATGATCGGCGGCCAATTCGAGTCGGGCCTCGCCAATTTAAACGCGGTGTTCGCGAAGTGAACCGTTCCGAACGGGACCTACAAGGCTTGCCCGGGGCTCTTGGGCGCGGGCTTGGGAGCGGGCTTGACGACGATCGAAATGTTGTAGACGGCGACTTCGCCATTGGCGCTGGTGACCTCATAGGAAACTTCGTCGGCGCCCGCGTAATCGGCGTTCCCCAGATAGAAAGCGACCTGCGCCGGCGTCCGCAGATTCGGGCAATTGGCGATCTGGCTCGTCGTCACCGCGCCTCGCCTTATGCTCAATATCCCGTGCTTGGGCGGCGTCACGACGCGGACCGTCGGCGGCGGGACAGGCGCGCATTCCTTGCTGGCCGTGGCGTAATAGCCGATTTGCCGGGTGCTCCCGGCGACGGCTTCGACACTGGCGTAATTGGCGGATTGCGCGAACGCCGCGGGACACGCCGAGATGGCGAGATACGTCGTGAATGAGCGGAAAATCTTCATTGGGAATCCTCGTTCGGCGACCGCCGCGCTTGCTCCCGCATGGAAATCGTCGCGCGCGAGAACCATGCGGATGGAGCGATCGCGTCCATGATTATAGGAGAGCGTCATGCGTCGCGTCATCACCTGCCTCGCCGTTCTGGTCACCGTGCGTTTCGCGGCGGCCAAGGAGCTGGAAAAGCCCGCCGAAAACATGCGCGACGTGCGGGAGCACTTCGCGCGGTGCCTCCATATGCCGACCGGCGCGGAAAACTCGGAAGTCACCTTGCATTTTTCGCTTAATCGCGACGGCGGTCTCATTGGCGAACCGCGCGTCGCATGGCTCAAACTCGACGCCGGCAAACAGGAGCGAACTCGGATCGAGCCTCTGATCGCCGAGGCGTTCAAGCAATGCATCCCGGTGCCGCTCGGCAAGGATTTGGCGCGCTTGACGCCCGGCAAAGTGTATTTCCTGCGCGTCGAGGCGGCCAAGGACGCCAAGTCCGCTCCACGAATCCTGTTGAACGGCCCTATTGATTAGAGCGTGGCTGGAGCTTGATCCGCGATCAGGCCCCCTTTTCCGGCCCCATCACCTCCCCGTCGCCGCGCAGCAGGCGAGCGACGAAGGCGCGTGCGTGAATGGAGCCGGCGGGGCGCGACCTCGCCGAAACCACGCCGGCCGCAAGGCCCGACATAGCCCCGGCCAAGGCCGAAATCGCCAGGCCGTCGGCGGCGTGGAGGGCGGCGGACACGATCGCCGCCGCGGTCAAGCCGAGTAGTCCGGCGAGCAGCGCCAACAACGCGGCGCGGTCGTCGGCGCGCGGCCAAAGCGCCAGGGCCAGGACCGGCGTCGCTGTCGCCGCCGACAATGCGAGCGCGAGTCCGATCAACGCGCGCGGATCGTAAAGTCCGAAGGCGCTCGACGCCGCTCCGAGCGTCGCGACGCCCCAGAGCGCGAGACGCGTGGTGACGAGCCGCCGACTGGTCAAATCGCTCTCGCCCCGCAAGCGATAAATGGCCTCATGGCCGAGCGCCGTGCCAAAGGCTTGCAGGCCAGCCGCGGCCAGGGCCAGGGCCAGGGCGATTTGCGCCGAGGCGAGCAAGCCCGAGACGGCGGCGCCCATTTGCTCCAGACTCGGCAGGCTCGTGAGCAGGAGCGCGCCGCTCGCGCCGAGATCCGAGGCGCGCAATGGCGCCCCGGCGGTCGTCGCCCGGCGCGCGCAGGCCCGATGCGCGCTCGTGGGACTGGACGCCGCCTCGCCGCAAATGGTGACGAGGCCGTGCGCGCTGACCGCGTAAACCGCGTCGGGCAGACGCTCCGGCACCTGGCCGACCGATTGCCGCGCGAGCGACGTCGCCGCGCCCGAGACTCCTATGGCGATGAGACAGGCGAAGGCCAGCGTCCAACCGATCGCGGCCAACCCGGCGCGGCCGGCGTCCAACGGGTCGCGCGTCGCGATGGCCGGGGCGAGGAGCGGAGCCAGCGTGACCATGCCGAGCGCCACCGCGAGCGCGACGACAAGCTCGCCGAAAAACCCGCCGGAGCCGGCGACGGCCCCCCAGTCGGCGAGACGCGCGGCGACCTCCTCGCCGCCGACGCGCGAAACGCCCCGCTTCATTAGAACGGCGACCGGCCAGCCAAAGCCGACCAGCGCCACCGCGCCCGCCGCGCAGGCGGTCCAAATCGTTCCGAACAGACCTCCCGGACCGGCGATCAGCAAGACCGCGAGTCCGATGACCGCCGCCGCGAAGCCGCGTCCGCCGACGAGACCCGCCAGAACATCCACCGCCAATTGCTCTCCCGCCACGGCGATCAGCGCCGCCGAGACGCAGGCGGTGGCGATCACGCCAAGACGCGGCGCAAGACCGGGAAAGCGCGCGGCGAGCAGTCCAAAGAACGAAAAAGCCCCGGCTTTTCGAAGGATCGGCCCAATATAAACCCCGATGACCGCCACGCCGATGAAAACGCCAGCCGCGACGCCAAGGAGCCAGGATCGCGCCGCGAATTGCGTCGCGAAGGGCAAAATGACGCCGGCAACCAGCGTCGCCGACGCGAAGCCCACATATTCGAAGGGGATCGCCCGACCGGCGGCGTAATAAATCGTCACCCGCATCGAGTGGAGCAGCGCGCCGAGCGCCGCGAGCGCGGCGATGGTGAAATAGGGCGAGACCGCCTCGACGAAGGTGAGCGGCGCGCCGACGCGGTCGAGCAGAGCCACGAAGGCATAGGCGAGCGCGAAGGCCGCCGCCGTGAACGCGACCCGCCCGTCCAGCCGCTCCCGCGCGCGGGCGCCGTCGTCGTCGCTGGAGAACCTCGCCATTCCCGGTCCTTGTCGTTAGGCTTGCACGGTTTAGAGTCTATAGAAGCCGGCGGCGCGTTCCAAGACGCCCGCGGCGCGAAGCGGAGCAAGAGCGTGAGCAGCCCGTTCAGCATAGCCATCACCACCGTCGCCAACGAGGCCAAGGCGCGCGAAATCGCCACGGCGGCGCTGGAGGCACGACTCGCCGCCTGTGTCCAGCTTTTTCCAATTCAAAGCCTTTATATCTGGAAGGAAGAGTTGCGCGACGACAGGGAAGTCGCGGTGCACCTCAAAATCCGCGGCGACGATTTCGCGGCGTTGCAATCGTTGATTTCCCACATCCACGACTACGACACGCCGGAAATTCTCAAGATCGACATCGCCGAGGGCAACGCCGCCTATCTGGATTGGCTGAGCGTTTGTGTGCGAAGATAAGCGCGGACCATCCCTCCGTCGCCGTTCAGCCAATCATCCGGACGTCATGACCATCATCGACAGACTAAACGCGACCAGGCGAGCGATCGAGCGCGCGGCGCGCGATTGCGGACGCAATCCCGGCGACGTCGCCCTCGTTTGCGTGACCAAGACTTTTCCCGCCGAGGACGTCCTGCCCCTGCTCGAAGCGGGCCAGCGCGTGTTCGGCGAAAACCGCGTGCAGGAGGCCAAAATGAAATGGCCGCCATTGCGCGCGCGCTATCCCGATATCGAATTGCATCTCATCGGTCCGTTGCAATCCAACAAGGTCAAGGAGGCGGTCGAGACATTCGACGTGATCGAAAGCGTCGACCGCGAGAAGATCGCGCGGGCGCTGGCCGACGAAATGCGCGCGCAAAACAAGCATCCGCGCCTTTTGGCGCAGGTCAACACCGGCGAGGAGCCGCAAAAGGCGGGAGTGGCGCCGGGCGCGGCCGACGCCTTTATCGCGCTTTGCCGCGACACCCACGGGCTACGGATCGACGGCCTGATGTGCGTGCCGCCCGCCGACCAACAGGCCTCGCCGCATTTCGCGCTGCTGGCCGCCATCGCCGCGCGCAACAACCTCGCCACGCTGTCGATGGGCATGAGCTCGGATTTTGAACTGGCGATTCAGCTCGGCGCCACCCATGTGCGCGTCGGCTCGGCGATCATGGGCCAACGCGATTACGGCGACGCCGAGCGATAGCCGCGCCGCGGCCGCCAAGCGACGGATACAATCTGGAAATAGTTCGCGAACGCGCCGACATATCGCGGAAACATTAGGCTGCGAGGCTTCAAGCGTCGAAGGAGCCGTCACCGGGACGTCCCAAGGCGGTCGACGGTTAAAACGGCGGATAGGAGCGCGCGAACATCGCGGCGCTCGTCTTGAATTTCGAAACGAGGAAAGCACTCCATGAAGAAGCATCTACTGATCGCGGCGGTCGCGACGGTCCTGTGCATGCCCGCGCTGGCCCCCAATGCTTTCGCGGCGCCGGCGGAATCGGGCGCTGCTTCGCGATTCTCGGAAGAGGACCGCGCCGCTTTCACCGACGCGCGCATCGCCGGCCTCAAGGCCGGCCTGAAACTGACCGCGGCGCAGGAAAAAAACTGGCCGGCGCTTGAGGCCGCCATGCGCGAGAGAGCGAAGGAACGAGCCGCGCGCATGGCCGAATGGGCGGAAAAGCGCAAGGAGCTCGAAGGTCACCGCAATGTGATCGAATTCATGCAGCGCCGCGCCAAGGCGATGCAAGACCGCGCCGCCGGTTTGGTTAAATTCGCGGACGCCGCCAAGCCCTTGTACGATAGCCTCGACGAGGGACAAAAACGCCGCTTCGGGGCGATGTTGCGCGCATTCGCCGAGCATCACGGACGCCATTTCGGCGGCGGCGAAGGCCGCGGTTGGGGCGGCGGAAAGGGCGGCATGGAGCATAAGGGTTAAGCATCGGCGCTCCGCCGCGTAGCCCGGGGCTCCCCGGATCGGCTTTTAATCAAGATGCGCGCAAAACGGTCGTTCGCGGCTTCTCGCCGCGGAGGACCATCGCGTGAAAAAGCAACGCTCACGCTAGCGGCGCTTGTTATTTGCAAGCTCATCCCTTAATGCGGGCTTGCCGGGGCGCGAGGCGCGCCATGCGGTTTTCCGCTCGTATTGACGCCAACGCCCACCTTCGTCACCTTTCCGCCGTCTAAGCAGGACAATGTGACTTCGGCGCGCCTTCAAACGAAGGAGCGAAACCGGGGCGAGCACGACGCCATGTGGGAGGGCTGTATAAATCTTTCTATCAAATTTGTGGAATAGGCGCGCGAAGCGCATGTTCCCATTGGGGAAACCGGAAAAACTGGTCGTGTCGATCTTGCCTTGGATTCGTGAGCGTTTCGATTTCTTCGTCACCCTCGCGCTGGTCACGGCGTTAGGCGGGTGCGATCTGGATTGGGTCAAGCCCCAGGCTGGCACGCCGCCTCCGCGACGCTTTCGCGAAGCGCGGCCGAAGTCGGCGCCGTCCATCGGTTCGGCCCACGACTTCACGGCGCGATTCGGCTCTCGGGAGCTGCTGAACGTGGTCGATGAGGCGCTCGAAAACAACAACGACATCGGCGCCGCCGTGGGACGCATCGCCCAGGCGGACGCGACCGCGCGCGTCGCCAGCGCGCCGCTTTGGCCCACGCTGACCAACAATAACTCCTTTAGCCGCACCCAGGTCCCCGGCACGCGCCTCACCGAAAACGTGCCGCAGGGTCAGAGCGATTTCTCGGCGACGCGCACCAATCTTTATTCGCTGGGCCTCAACGCCAGCTATGAAATTGACTTCTGGGGCAAGAACCGGGACGCCTCGCAAGCTTCGCGGCTGCTAGCCAACGCAAGTCGTTTCGACCGCGATGTCGTGGAGATCGCGACCATCGCCTCGGTCCTGAACGCTTATTTCCAGGTTCTTACCGCGCAGGACCGGCTTCGCATCGCGCGTGACAACGTCAAGCTCGCCACCGAGGTCTTCGAGGCGATCAAGACCAGACTCGAGGTCGGCACGGCCACGGTGCTGGACACTTCGCAGCAGGAAACGGTTCTCGATACGCAAAAAGCTTCGATTCCGCCTTTGGAAACGACCCTGCGCCAGCAAAAGAATTTGCTCGCGGTGTTGCTCGGGCGGGACCCGGAGAGCTTCGACACGAAGGGCGCCTCCCTAACCAAGTTGCGCTTTCCGCGCGTCGAGCCAGGATTGCCGTCGGAAGTGCTGCTGCGCCGGCCCGACGTGGCCGAGGCGGAAGCCAAGCTCGTCTCGCAGGAATTTTCGGTTTTGCAGGCGCGAGCCGCCTTCTTTCCCTCGATCACGCTAACCGGGCAATACGGGGTGCAGAGCATCGTTTTGAAGAATCTGGCCCGGCCCGAAGCCATCGCCTGGGAAGTTTTGGCCAATTCGGCGCAACCGCTGTTCGACGGTTACAATCTGCAAGGCCAGTTCATGCTACAAAAGGGCAAGTACATGGAGCTCGCGGCGGACTACCGCAAGCAGGCGCTGACGGCCCTGTCGGATACGGAAAACGCGCTGATCGCGATAAAGGAAACCGAGCAACAACTGAAGCTCCAGGGCGATGCGGTGGCGGCGGCCCGACGCGCCCTGACCGCGGCGGAGGCTCGATTGCGCGAGGGAACAATCGACATTGTAACTTTATCGACCACGGAAATCGCCTGGTTCCAAAACCAGGACACGCTCGAGCAGGTGCGGCTGGCGCATTTTCAGGCCGCGACAAGCTTGTATCAAGCGCTTGGCGGAGGATGGGAGCCGACGACGGCCGAAGCGGAGATCGCCCGAGCCAACCAAGTCTACTTAGCCGACAAGGGCCCTTGGCCATGAAGTTTTTCGCTAGTCCGCGACTCGTGTTTTTAGGGCTTATCGTTTTGCTCGGCCTGGGGTTCGCGGCATGGCGTTCCTGGCCCTTCGCGCCGCGCGCGTCGGACCAGGCGTCCGGCGCGGGAAAACACGGCGCGCACGATCAAACAGCCATCCCAGTGGGCGCGGCGCCGGCGCGCGTCGAGGACGTGCCCGTCACCATCGACGCGGTGGGAACCGTGCAGGCGCTGAACACGGCGAACATTCAGACGCAGGTCGATGGACGTCTCACCAGCCTCCCATTCAAGGAGGGGGACGATGTGAGGAAAGGCGACGTCGTCGCAACGATCGAACCCTACCTCTACCAAGCGGCTTACGATCAAGCAGTCGCGAAAAAGGCGCAGGACGAGGCGACACTGTCCAACGCGCGGCTCGACCTAATCCGCTACAAGAGGCTCACCGTTGGCCACTATGGCTCGCAGCAGCAATACGACACCCAGAAATATTTGGTGGCCCAACTCGAAGCGCAGGTTCGAGCCGACAAGGCCGCGATCGACAGCGCCAAGACCACTCTGGATTATTGCACAATTCGCTCGCCGATCGAGGGGCGCGCCGGCATTCGCGCGGTTGACGTCGGCAACATTTTGCACGCGAACGCGCAGAGCGGCGCCGGACAGATTCTCACCGTCACGCAACTGAAGCCGATCTACGTCCTTTTCACGATTCCGCAGCAAGCCCTGCCGGCGGTTCAAGACGCGCAGAAAAAGGGCGTCTCGCAAGTCAGCGCGCTCGGCCCCGACAACTCCACGATGATTGAAAAGGGCCAGGTTTCGGTCATTGACAACGAAATCGACCAAACGACCGGGACGGCCCGGATAAAGGCGATATTCGCCAATCCGGCGCTGCGCCTGTGGCCGGGTCAGTTCGTGAATGTGCGGCTCGTCGTCGACACCATCAAACAAGCGACGGTGGTGCCGAGTCCGGCCGTGCAACGCGGACCAAACGGCGCTTTCGTGTACGTACTCGGCGAAGGCGATGTCGCCATGCTGAAAAACGTGACGATAGGGCAACAGGACGAGAACGTCGCCGTGGTGACGCGGGGCGTGACGAAGGGCGAGACGATCATAACCCGCGGTTTCGCGCGTCTCTCGAACGGCGCCAAGGTGCGGGTCGTGAAGGACCAGGAAGCCGCCTCGGAAGACAAGTCCACGCAAAACGACGAGGCGACGGCCCCGGATGATGGACCGCTCGCCACGAAGGGGGGGCGGCATCGCGGCCGTCGCGACAAAACATTGGGCGACGGCCAGACTCCCTCCACGCCATCCAGCGAAGCCTCGTCCAGCGGGGCGCGAGGAAAATGACCTAGAACATGAGCATCTCGGCGCCATTCATCAATCGACCGGTCGCAACGACGCTGCTCGGGTTCGCCGTGCTTCTCGCTGGCCTGATGGGTTTCGCGAGATTGTCCATTTCGCCGTTGCCGCAGGTTGATTTCCCGACCATCCAGGTGACAACGCAGCTTCCCGGCGCCAATCCCGACACGATCGCGTCGTTGGTGACGGCGTCGCTGGAACGACAATTTGGGCAAATACCGTCGCTGCAGACGATGTCGTCGCAAAGCGCGTTCGGGTTCTCGCAGATCACTTTGCAGTTCGAACTCGATCGTGACATCGACGCGGCGGCGCAGGACGTGCAATCCGCCATCAACGCCGCGGCGTCGACGCTTCCGCGCAACCTGCCGTATCCGCCCGTCTATGCGAAGGTGAATCCAGCCGACACGCCGATCGTCACCTTGACCTTGCGGTCGAAGACATCGACCCTGCGCGAGATGAGCGATCTGGCCGACACGCAAATCGCGCCCCGGCTTTCCGAGGTGACCGGCGTCGGCCGGGTCATGGTCGAGGGCGGCGTGCGACCCGCCATACGCATCCAGGCCGATCTCGCGAGGCTCGCCGCGAACTCCCTCAGCATGGATGATCTCC
Organism: uncultured Alphaproteobacteria bacterium; assembly: GCA_963699455.1. Taxonomy (GTDB): domain Bacteria; phylum Pseudomonadota; class Alphaproteobacteria; order Rhizobiales; family Beijerinckiaceae; genus Methylocystis. Next base: position 1,088,154 of record CAVOTY010000006.1, read on the forward strand.
GCCTCGCCATCGCGGGCTCCAATGTCGCTGGCGCGAAGGGATCGATCGACGGCGCGCGGCAATCTTACACGCTTGACGCCAACGACCAGCTTTTGGTCGCGAAGGAGTATAGGAATATCGTCGTCAAATGGAGCAACGGCCGGCCGATCATCCTGAGTGACGTGGCGAAGGTCGTCGATGGCTTGGAGAACAGCAGGGTCGGCGGCTGGCACAATGGCGAGTTGGCGGTTGTCCTCGATATCGTGCGCCAGCCAGGCGCCAATATTATCAATACGGTCGAGCTTTTGAAGAAGGAGTTGCCGCGATTGCGGAGCCTCCTGCCCTCTGGCATGGCTCTCGATATCGTCAACGACCGCACCGACACCATTCGCGCATCCATCGCCGACGTCGAATTCACTTTGGTGATCGCCACCGCTCTAGTGGTCATGGTCGTGTTTTTGTTCCTGCGCAGCATGCGCGCGACGATCATCGCCGGCATCAGTCTGCCTTTGTCCATTATCGCGACGTTCGCCACGATGTGGGCCGCGGGCTTTTCACTCGACAACCTGTCCCTGATGGCGCTCACGATTGGCACGGGCTTTGTCGTCGACGACGCCATCGTGATGATCGAAAACATCGTCCGCAACATCGAAAAGGGCAAGTCGCCGACGCGAGCCGCGCTGGACGGCGCCAGTGAAATCGGCTTCACGGTCGTGTCGCTCACCGTTTCGCTCATCGCCGTGTTCATTCCGCTGTTGTTCATGACGGGAATCGTCGGGCGCATGTTCCGCGAATTCGCGCTCACCCTCTCGATGGCCGTCGTCGTCTCGGCGGTCGTGTCCCTGACCCTGACGCCGATGCTTTGCAGCCAGTTGCTGAAAATATCCAGGCACGGCGGACGCGAACATGACGAGACGCCCTCGTCCTGGCTCGACCAACTCTATGCCGCGACGCTGCAATGGGCGCTGAAGCGCAAGCGCTTCATGCTGGCGCTTACTGGCGCCACGCTTGCCCTCACCATCGCGCTATACATCTTCATCCCTAAGGGCTTTCTGCCGCGCCAGGACACGGGCCTCCTGACTGCGGTGCTGGAAGCGGCTCCGGACATTTCGTTCGACGCGATGAAGCGGCTTCAGTCCGACGTCTCTCGCGTTTTCCAGGACGACAAGGAGGTCACCGGCGTGACCTCGGTGTTGGGCGTCGGCCCGCTCAACCCAACGACCAACGTCGGGCATTTTTCGATCACTCTACGCGATCGGGACCAGCGAGCCGACAGCGCCGACGTCATCGGCGATCGGCTCAAGGCGGCGGCCGAAAAATTGGCCGGCGCCAAGCTCTACATCGAGCCCGTGCAGGACATTCAGATCACGACGCGCGCCAGCCGTTCGCAATATCAATACACGCTCACCACTGGCGATAACGCGGCGTTGATCGAGTGGTCGGACAAACTGTTCGACGCGATGCGCCGCGAGCCCATCTTGCGTAATGTCGCCGCCGAGACGCAGGACGGGGGGCTGCGCAGCCTCGCGCGGGTCGACCGCGAAAGCATGGGCAGGCTTGGCATCTCCATGCAGAATGTCGACGACATTCTCAACGACGCGTTCGGGCAACGCCAGATTTCGACGATCTATACCCAATCCAACCAATATCGCGTCATTCTCGAAGCGGCGGAACAATATCAACGGGACCCAAAGGCCCTGGAGAAGATTTATGTCGGGCCGCCAGGGGGCGGACCACAGACGCCGCTGGGAACCTTCGTGCATATCACCAACGTTTCGGCGCCGCTCTCGGTCGCGCATCAGGAGCAGTTTCCCGCCGCGACCATCAGTTTCGATCTCGCGCCCGGCGCCTCGCTGGGCGAAGCCCTGGAGGCGATCGCGCGAATCGAGCGTGATGAGGGAATGCCCTCGAGCATCGTCGGCTCCTTTAGCGGCGACGCCGCCGAATTCGGCAAATCGCTGGCCAGCGAGCCCTATCTCATACTCGCGGCGGTTATCGCGATCTATCTGGTGTTGGGCGTCCTCTACGAAAGTTTCGCGCATCCGTTCACCGTGCTCACCACCCTGCCCTCGGCCGGCGTCGGCGCGCTGTTGTCGCTCATTCTGTTTCGCCTGGACATGTCGATTGTCGCGCTGATCGGCATCGTGCTGCTCATGGGCATCGTCAAGAAAAACGCGATAATGATGATTGATTTCGCGCTGGAGGCGGAGCGGCTGGAGGGGTTATCTCCAGAGCAGTCGATCGTGCGAGCTTGTCATTTGCGCTTCCGTCCGATCATGATGACGACCCTCGCGGCGCTGTTCGGCGCATTGCCGCTGGCGCTTTCGCATGGCGCCGGCAGCGAGCTGCGCATTCCGCTCGGCATATCGATCATCGGCGGTTTGTTGTTGTCGCAAATGCTCACTCTCTACACGACGCCCGTGATCTATCTCGCGGTGGAACGACTGCGATCGAAGCTGAGCGGCGCGGCGCGCGATCAAGCGCCGAATCCAGCTCCGGCGACCACTCCAACCGAGAGGTTTCCGGAGCGCAAGGAGGCGGCGGAGTGAGTATCTCCGAGCCGTTCATCAGGCGTCCGGTCGGGACGACGCTGCTGGCGCTGGGCCTGTTTCTGGTGGGCGCCGTGGCGTATTTCTTCTTGCCGGTCGCCAGCCTGCCGGCCGTCGATTTCCCAACGATCTCGATCTCGGCGTCGCGCCCTGGCGCCGATCCCGAAACCATGGCGGCGACCGTCGCCGCGCCGTTGGAGCGTCGCCTCGCCAATATCTCCAGCCTGACGGAGCTGACATCGTCGAGTTCGCTCGGGGCCACCTCGATCGTCGCGCAATTCGATCTCGACCGGAATGTCGACGCCGCGGCGCGCGACGTGCAGGCCGCGATCAACGCCGCCACGACCGACCTGCCGGCGGATTTGGCGACCCTGCCGGTCTTTCGCAAGGCCAACTCCTCCGGCGCGCCGGTGATCGTGCTGGCGCTCACCTCGGATTCGATGCCGACGAGCGCGATCTTCGACGCGACGGACACGGTTATCGCGCAGCGGATATCCCAGGTCGCGGGCGTCGGCAATGTCATCGTCGCGGGGGCCACGCAACCGGCGATCCGCGTGCAACTCGATCCCGCGCGGCTCGCGACGATGGGCCTTGGTCTCGACCAGGTCGCGACCGCCATCACCAATGCGAACGTGGATTCTCCGGTCGGCGCCTTCAGCGGCGACGGACTGGGCGTGACGATCGCCACAACCGATCAGCTCAACACCCCGGCTGATTACAGCCAAATCGTGGTCGCCTCGAAAAACGGCGCGGTCGTGCGGCTCGGCGACATCGGGAAGGTGGATCGCGGCGTGCTCAACCGCATGGCCGCCGGATGGTATAACGGCAAGCCCGCCGTGATACTCGTCATTTTTAAGCAGCCGGGCTCCAATGTCATCGAGACCGTCGACAATGTGAAGGCGCTCCTGCCGAAATTGCAGCAATGGGTTCCGCGGGGAATTGATATTGCCGTTCTGTCGGATCGCACGCAGACGATCCGCTCCAGCATCGCCGACATTCAACGCACCTTGTTCATCTCGGTGTGCCTGGTGATGATGGTGGTCTTTATCTTTCTGCGACGCCTGTCGCCGGTGCTCGCGGCGGGATTGACCGTGCCGCTTTCACTGGTCGGCTCCAGCGCCGCCATGTGGATCGCCGGATTCTCGATCGACAATCTGTCGTTGATGGCGCTCACCATCTCCGTCGGCTTCGTGGTCGATGACGCCATCGTCATGATCGAACATGTCGAAACCCAGGTCGAACGTGGCACGGAGCGCATGACGGCGGCGCTGACTGGCGCGAAGCAGATCTCCTTCACCGTCGTGTCGATCAGCCTGTCGCTGATCGCTGTGTTCATTCCCTTGCTGTTCATGCCCGGCATCGCCGGGCGCCTGCTGCGCGAATTCGCCTATACCCTCACTTTCGCGATCATCATCTCCACCATCGTTTCGCTAACCGTGACGCCGATGCTGTGCGCCTGGCTGCCCGCGCCCAAGCACAAGACCCCCAGCCGACTGGATCGAATGTTCGACAGCGGTCTTTCCAAGGTCATTGGGGCTTACACGCGCAGCCTCCTGCCATTCATCGACCATCCCTGGCTGTCGCTTATCGCCATCATGGCCGCCATCGGCGGCACGGTTTATCTTTATGGCGCGATTCCCAAGGGTAGCCTGCCGCAGGACGATATCGGGTTGCTCAATGGCATCACCGAAGCCTCGGCCGATGTGTCCTTCGCGGAAATGTCGCGCCTTCAACGCCTGGCCATGGACGTTCTCGCCAAGGACCCCGCCGTCGCCAACGTCGGCTCCTTCATCGGTTCGAGCAATCAGGCCTATTCATCGAATCAAGGCCGCCTCTATGTCGCGTTGAAACCTTCCAATCAGCGAGACGTCACAAGCTTCCAGGTCATTGATCGGTTGCGACCTAAATTCGCCAAGATCGCCGGGCTGAGCGTATTCATGCAGCCGTCGCAGGACTTGCGCGTCGGAGGACGCCAAAGCAAGGCGATGTATCAATATACTCTCTCGGATCCTTCGCTTTCCGAACTGCAGGAATGGTTCCCGAAAATTCTCGAACGACTGCAAAAGCTGCCACAACTGAAGGATGTCACGTCGGACCAGCAGCGAGGCGGCCTTAAAGCCAATGTTGTCATCGATCGAAACGCGGCGGCGCGCATGGGCGTCCAAATCGCCACTCTGGACGCGGCGCTCAACAGTTCATTCGGACAACGTCAGGACTCGATTATTTACACCCAGCGCAACAATTATCGCGTCGTCGTGGAAGTCCCGCTGTCGCGCCAACGGGATATTCGCGATCTCTCGGGCATTTATGTCACCAGCCAAAATGGTCGGCAGGTTCCCCTGACGGCGCTGGCTCATATCGAGCGCGGCACCATGCCGCTGATCGTCAACCATCAGGGAGTCATTCCAGCCATCACCATCACCTTCAATCTGGCCCCCAAGGTTTCGCTGGAGGAAGGCACGACGGCGATCGAGCAAGCCGTCGCGGAAATGCCCAAGCCGCAAAGCGTGCGCGCGGCCTTCGCTGGCGACGCCGCGGATTTTCGCAAGACCTCCAATGGCATGGCGATCGCCATCCTCGGCGCCCTGCTCGCCGTCTATATTATTCTCGGCGTTCTCTATGAAAGCTATATTCATCCGATCACGATCATCTCGACCCTGCCTTCCGCTGGCCTCGGCGCTCTGCTGGCGCTGGAGGGCTTCGGCATGCAGTTCACCGTCATCGCCTTTGTCGGGATTCTCCTGCTTATCGGCATCGTCAAGAAAAACGGCATCATGCTCGTGGACTTCGCGCTTCACGCGCAACGCGAACTCGGATTGAGCGTCCACGACGCCGCCATCGAAGCGGCGAGGGAACGCTTCCGACCGATCTTGATGACCACCCTCGCGGCCCTGTTCGGCGCGCTGCCGCTCGCCTTCGCGACGGGCGTCGGCGCGGAGATGCGCCGCCCGCTCGGCGTGACGATCGTCGGTGGACTGCTTTTGAGCCAGGCGTTGACGCTCTACACCACGCCGGTCATCTACCTGCTCATGAGCAAGCTGCAACGCAAAAAGCCGGTCTTCGCCTCCCTGAGCGACGAACCGAGAATCGCCTTGGACCACGGTTAAAGCCATTCGGGCGATCAGTCGTCGCCCCGCGTGTCATGACCAGACAAACGCTCCGCCAGAGCCAACGCAAGGGTTGAAAAAACGAAGGTCGCTTGAATGGCGATATAAAAAAACAGGTCGCGATTGGAGAGTTCCGGAGTGTCCAGGTAGACTTCGAGCAGTTTGATCGTGGAAATCGCGATGATGGTGCTCATCAGCTTTAACTTGAGATGCGAAAAATCGATATTGCCCATCCAGTCCGGCCAGCCCGCATGATCTTTCGGCGACACCGGCGACACGAAATTTTCATAAACGGAAATGGTGACGAGCACCACGAGCGCGCCGGTCAGCGTTGTGTCCACAAGGCTCAGGATCGCGAGAATTAAATGCTCGTCCTGCGCGCCAACGAGCAGTCCGAAAAGTCCGACCACCTTTTTGCCGGCCTTCAACACCAGCGCGAAAAGCGCGAAGGTCATGATGACCAAGAGCGGCGCCAGCAGCCAGCGCGACAGCAACAGATAAGACTCGAACAGACGTTTCAGCATCGCCGCGCTTTATGACATCGAGCGAAAAAAGCGGCCGCGGCGCGGTGAAGCGCCGAAAGCCATGCACTGCAAATAGCACCGCCGGGCCCTCGGGGCCATGGCGGCGCGCGTGACGCTTTCGTTGGAATCCATCCGCTAAACGCCGCGGCGACGCCTGATATCGTCAAATGCGCCGGCGGGAACGGTTTTCTTCTATTGACAAAGCAGCGGCGCTTCATATTCCCTGTACCGATGATGACAGAAACGGCCCTACCCCGGCGGCGGAAGCTGCGCCATGCCTTGGCCTTGCCCAATTTGCTCACGTACGGGCGGTTGGTCGCCGTTCCGGTCGTCGCGCTGCTGCTGCAAGCTCCCGATGTGCATTGGATGCGCTGGGCGGCGCTCGGGGTCTACACCGTGGCCTGCGTCACGGATTTCTTCGACGGCTATCTCGCGCGTATATGGAAACAGCAGTCACCGCTCGGCCAAATGCTGGATCCCATCGCCGATAAGCTCTTGGTGGCGACCACGCTGCTGGCCGTCGCCGCCAACCAAACGCTGGTCGGCTGGACCATCTGGGCGGCGATCATCATCTTGTGCCGGGAGTTTTTGGTCTCGGGACTGCGTGAATATCTCGCCGATCTAAAGGTGCCGCTGCCGGTTAGCGTCATCGCCAAATGGAAAACGACGGTGCAAATGTTCGCGCTGGGCTTTTTCATCGCCGGACCAGCGGGCGAAGTGGTGCTGCCGGGCACGGTCGTCATCGGCGACGTGCTGATTTGGATCGCGGCGGTGCTGACGCTTTACACCGCCGGCGATTATCTCGTGGCCGGCTGGCCGCATTTCGGCGAGGACGAGGAAGCATGAAAGCCGTGTATTTCGCCTCGGTGCGGGAGCGGATCGGCTTGGGCGAGGAAGATATCGCTCCACCCGCCGAAATTGGCACCATAGCGGAGCTGATCGGTTGGCTTTCGAAGCGCGGCGAGGGTTACGCGGCGGCTTTCGCCAACGCCGGGACAATCCGCGCCGCGATCGACAAAAACCACGCGCGACCGGATTCGGCCATTCGCGGGGCGCATGAGGTTGCATTCTTCCCGCCGATGACCGGGGGTTAGGCGTGTAGCGACATGGCGCCCCGCGGTTTTTCGATAAATCCCCGTTCGACCAATGAACCCATGCGCAACAGCGATGTCACGATAGCCACTGTGCGTCTTTGCGCCGAGCCCTTCGACGCGGCGCGCGAGCAAGACTTGTTGCTAATGGGCCGATCCGATATTGGCGCCCTTGTTTGCTTCACGGGGCTGTGCCGGGACGAAGCGGGAACCTTGGCGGCGCTCGAAATTGAACATTACCCAGGCATGGCCGAGCGCGAGATCGGCGCGATCGCTAGGGAAGCCTTGGCGCGCTGGCCCCTGCGCGGGCTCACCATCCTGCATCGGCACGGACTTGTTCGTCCAGGCGAAAAAATCGTCCTGGTGGCCGCCGCCGCTAGTCATCGCGGCGAAGCTTTCGCGGCGGCGGAATTCTTGATGGATTACTTGAAGACCCGGGCGCCGTTCTGGAAAAAGGAACACCGGGTCGACGGGCGCGAGGGCGGCTGGGTGGCCGCCAAGGGCAGCGACGACGACGCAGCCGCGCGCTGGAAGGAGTGAGTCGAAGATTCCGGTTTCGTCCGAAAACACCGCGCCTACAACGTCCGCCATGGCGCGATCACCATATGCACCATCCAGGCGTGCAGCACGCCAGTCGCGACCGTCAGGACCAAGGCCGTCAGCGTGAAGACATCGGCATGATCCCTCGGACATTTCATCATTCGCGTCAGGCCGTGATAAAATACATAGATGCCGTAAAAGCCCAAAATGTCTAGCCAGCGCAGGGCTGGAACCAGTCCGGCGACCGCGGCGAGCCAGGCCGGCGTGTAGGAATAAGCGGCGAGCGTCAGCGCGCGCTTGTCATCGGCCTTGCCGTCAAAATGCGGCGCGATGCTCGAAATCACAAAGGCCACGAGATACAGCAGCGGCAGACTCAGCGAGTATTGCACGAAAGCGCGCAAGAGGCCGACTCCCAGGGAGAGGCTCGCGACTTCGCCGGGACCGCGCCCAAAGCCGAAAAAATGACCGCCCAAAAAACTGGCGAAAGGCGGGATCAGCGCGAGAACAGCGATATAGCCGCGATAAAGCTCGGCGATGCTCTTGTCCTCGGCTTCGATAATGGACCATTCCGCATCGGGCGCGAGCAGCAATCCCTTTATGCGTTTTATGAGCTGCATGGACATGTCCTCGAGAGCGACGCTTTCAAGTTTCAGATTGGCGCGGGCGCCAGGAGAAGGCAAGGCGTGGCGAGAGGTCGAAGTGGGAGCGGGGACTTGCGGGAGTCGCGGCGCTGTGCGAGTGAGAGTCTCAAAAGGCCAGCTTGCGGCCATCCGAGCGAGCGACCTCGTTTCACAGCGCGATGGGCCGCATGAAAAAATACCTCGAATATCTCTGGCCGGCCCTGGGCGTCATCGCCGTTCTCGGTTCATTTTATCTCCTCTATCACGAGTTTCGGGGCCATGAGGTCGGCGAGGAGGTCTGGGCCGCGCTAAAAGAGATCTCGACGCGCAATTACATTTTGGCGGGCGCGGGGACTGTTCTGGCTTATTTCGCGCTCGCCTGGTACGACCGCATCGCCCTGTTGCACCTTGGGGTGAAGCATATTTCCTGGCCGTTCATTTCGCTGTGCTCGTTCACGACATACGCGCTCTCGCACAACATCGGCGCGAGCGTGTTTTCCGGCGCCATGGTGCGCTATCGCGCCTATTCGACCAAGGGACTGACCGCCTCGCAAGTCGCCGTGCTGGTCGTGCTCTGCTCTTATACGTTTGGCTTTGGCAATGTGCTGCTTGGCGGGCTCCTGCTTACCTACGATCCCGACCTCATGCAGAGGCTGTCCGGCTTTCTTCCCGACATTTTCACCCACCCCCACGCGGCGCGCGGGGTCGGTCTCGCGTGCCTTGCCGGCGTGGCGATCTATATCATCGGCTCCTTGATGCATTTCAAGCCGTTCAAGGCAGGCCGCTTCGAGATTGTCTATCCACGCCCCGACGTCATGGTGCAGCAATTATTCGCCGCGCCCCTGGAATTAATCGGCGCGTCCGCGATCATCTATTTCGCGCTTCCGGAAGTCGGCAACCCTGGTTACCTCGTTGTGCTCGGCGCTTTCCTTTTGTCGTTTTCGACGGCGCTGGTGTCGCACGCGCCTGGCGGGCTTGGCGTTTTCGAACTCTTGTTCATCAAGCTCACCCCCGATGTCGCGCGCGTGAAAGTGCTGGCGGCGCTTCTGGTTTGGCGTTTGTTTTACCTCATCATTCCCCTGCTTTTCGCGCTCGTTGTGGTGGTGATTTTCGAGCGAGGCAAACTCGCCGACGCATTGCGCGGCAAGACCGGCGCGCTTCCTCCGGCTGGGGAAAACTAAAAAGCCGCCCCCTTTGCGGGAGCGGCTTTTTATCGCGACGGCAACCGCCGCGTCACGCGCGATATTGTTGCAGTCTCGTCGTGCGCAAGCCGGCAAGGCCATGCTGGTCTATGGACATCTGCCAACTCAGGAACTCGTCGACCGTCAGCGTGTAGCGGCTGCAAGCCTCCTCGAGGGAAAGAAGCCCGCCGCGAACCGCGGCGACCACTTCCGCCTTGCGGCGGATGACCCAACGTCTAGTGGTCGGCGGAGGCAAGTCCGCGACGGTCAAGGGGCTGCCATCGGGGCCAATGACATATTTGACTCGCGGACGATACGTCTCGGTCATGTCGTTACTCACATACTCGAACAAACACGCAGTAATGCTGTTATAGAGAACCCGTTTTAAGATTTAACTAAGCCCCCGAACCGAAGACGCTTTGTAATTTCAACGCATTGTTAGGGATTGGATTTAGGCTCGCCACAAAATTAAGAACTGTTCTCGCCTAACGCTGGAAAATAAGCATTTTTTTGAATAAAAGCTTTATTTTGGCAATTTACCTGTCGTAAATTTGTGCGATTGGCGCGAAATGGAGGGCGCTCCAACGCATTTTTCTAGCCCTCGGACGGTGAAGAGCGGGTTTTTTGCTTAACGAAACATCAAAGCGCCCGCCCTTCGAACCCTATCGCATGGCCTCGACCCTGACGCGGGCGACGCCCGCCTTGCGAAAGCCCAGCGCGTCCGCGGCGTTCGTCGAGACATCGATGATGCGTCCTCCGGTAAACGGGCCACGATCGTTGATAACGACGACGACCGAACGGTTATTGCCAAGATTGGTCACGCGCGCTCGCGTGCCAAAGGGGAGCGTTCGATGCGCCGCCGTGAGGCCCCCGACACGGTCGCCGTTCGCGGTCCGCCCCTTTAGCCCGTAATATGACGCCTTGCCCGTCCAGCTCGCGGCCATCGCGGGCAGCGGGAGAGCCAATAACGCGGCGACGGCGATCAACATTTTTCTCAAAACGGTCTCCCTTGCGTGTTTGTAAGTCTGAGTTTGCGCCGGCTCTCCACTAAAATAGTGGACTAACGGTGAAAAGCCAGATATTCGCGATAAATTCGAGATGTGTTCAAAAAAAGGCCGAACTGAACCGCGTCGAAATCGACATTCAGCCGCGTCGTTGGGCAAGTCAACATGATGATCGCGTGAAACACTTGGACAATACTTGGATACAAGACCAGGCCTTCAGATATTTTAGTTGTTAGACTGATTTGCCCGGCGCGTCACAACCCGGAATCCTGGAAACGCCGGTCCTCGTCGACATCGAGCGCGTCGCCACGGCCCGCGCCGGACCGCGACTCTTTGGCTCGATTGAGGGCCGTTAACGCGCCCGCGACCTTCACGCGCGATACTTCGCGTCACTTGCGGCGGCGGCCACTCGCGCCTTGACGGACTTGTGCGCCGCAACATACTATGCTGCAACGCGGCATTCACGCTCCCGGCGGGAGCGCGACGCCGCGACGTCCTAGCGAGGCCACATGGGACAAAATTCGATGCCAGCCAAACTCTCGGCGCCCGAAATTCGCCTCTTGCGACGCGCCGACGCGCCGTTGTTTAGCGACCATCTGCGCCGGTTGGACGCCGACAGCCGCTTCGAACGCTTCGGCATGACGAAGAGCGACCACGCTGTTTCCGAATACGCCGCCCGATGCTTCGCGAACGGCGATCCGATTTTCGGCTTTTTCGTCGATGGCGTGTTGCGCGCCGCTGGCGAGCTGCACGGGCGCGGCCAAAAAAGCGTCGAGGAAGCCGCCGAGGCGGCCTTTAGCGTCGAGAGGCAATGGCGAGGCCAAGGCGTGGGCGCGGCACTGCTCGACAGCATCGTCGAGGCCGCACGCGACATCGGCGCGCGCACGCTCGATCTCACTTGTCTTCCCCATAATCGCCCGATGCAGAGGCTCGTGCAAAAACAGGAATTGCGAGCGGCCCCACCCTTGGCGGACCTGGACTTCGTCGCCGCTAACCTGCTCTCGCCTCGCGCCGACCGGGTCGCGCCGCCCGCGTGGCGAGAAACCTTCGACGCGGACGGCTTTCGCGCCACGCTCGATTTGGCGCCGCGGCCCCCTTCGCCCGGCCTCGCGCGCAAAGTGGCCTGATTTTTCTTGGCGCCGCTTCAGCTGGTTTTTTTATCCGAGCGGCCGGCGAGAAACAGCAACAAGGCGAGTCCGCAGGCCAGCGCCAGCAAAACGAACGGGGTCTTGGGCGCCGGCGGGCCGCCGACCGAAAAAGGAAAACGCGCCACCCAATGCTGGTCTCCGGTCCCATCGACCGTCACGGTTCCGATGTAATTGCCGGGTTCGTCGAAGCGATGCGCGAAGTTGAAGGTTCCCTTGGGATACACGCGGGGCGGAAGATAAGCGACCGTCGAACCGTCGCCGGCCGCGCCCTCGCCCCCATCGCCCGTGTCCCGCGAAATGCGCAAGTCTACCTTCATCTGCCGCAATTCGTCCTGAGCGAGATCGAACACGAAGGTCGCATCCCCGACGGCGGGAATATCCTCGCAGAATTTGCGCTGCGATATGCCGAACTGATAGCCGGAGAAATACAGGAAATCCGGCCCGACCTTAAGCACGCACATGTCCTGGTCATAGCCGAGCGCGCCGCGCGCCCGCGCCGGCGGCGCGACGGCGCACAGCGCGAGCGCGATTCCTCCGGCGACGAGGCTACGAATAACGCCATTGTTATATTTCATCGGCTCTCCCCCCGGATTTCCGGCGCGCCGTTCGCGTGTCGCGGCGGTCTCGTTTTTTTTGGAGTATAACCGCACAATGATGGGTCGTTAACCAGTCTCGAGCGTTACGCCTCGGCGCGTAGCGGGCGCATCAACAGCGCGTCAATGGCCGCCTCGACGCTCAAGCGGCCCGCGAGAATGGCGTCCACGGCTTCCGCGATCGGCATTTCAACCCGCCGCTCCCGCGCGATTTCGACCAGGGCCGAGGCGGTGTAGGCGCCTTCCGCGAGCTTGCCGTGGCTCGCCTCGCGCGTCGGCTCGCCGCGCCCGAGCGCCAATCCCAGCGAAAAGTTGCGCGATTGCGTGGAGCCGCAGGTGAGCACGAGATCGCCGAGGCCGGAGAGGCCCATCAGCGTTTCCTGCCGCGCGCCCCAAGCCGACCCGAGCCGCGCCAACTCCGCGAAACCGCGCGCGATCAACGCCGCGCCCGCGCTGGCTCCAAGCTCCCGGCCCGCCGCCATGCCGCAGGCGATCGCCAGCACATTCTTGGCCGCGCCGCCAATCTCGACGCCGCGCAGGTCGGTCGAGCGATAAAGGCGAAACGTCCGGGTCGACAGTTGCTCGGAAAGGCGCCGCGCCGTCTCCTCGCGCCTCGACGCCAGCGTGACCGCCGTGGGCAGCCCCTTGCAGACATCGGCGGCGAAGCTCGGCCCCGAGAGCACGGCGACCTCGACGAGCGGCGCCTCTTCGGCGATCACCTCGCTCATGAATTTATGGCTGCCGCGCTCGATGCCCTTGGCGCAAACCACGAAGGCCGCGCCGGCCCGCAGGAACGGCCGCGCTCGCCGCGCCATCGAACGCATCGCCTGCGCCGGGACGACGGCGAGCACGATTTCGGCCCGCGCGAGTTCGGCGAGATCGCTGGTTGGAGCCACTCCCGCCGTCAAGGGCAGCCCCGGCAAATGCCGCTTGTTTTCGCGCTCCGCGGCCAGCGCCGCGACATGCGCGGGATCATGCCCCCAAAGCGCGACGTGATCGCGCTCGGACGCCGCGACATTGGCCAGCGCGACGCCCCAGGCCCCCGCCCCGAGCACCATGACGGGGGCGCGGCTCATTTCGAGTCGATCCGCTGATTGTCGGCGCGCGCCCACAGGCGCTCGAAATTGTCGGTAAATCGCGCCGCCAGCGTGGGGCTTTCGATCACGAAGAGGTCGTTGTCCTGATACTCCTCGCCGGAAACGCTGAAATTGGCCGAGCCGCTGCGCAAGACGCGGCGGTCGATCACGAAGGATTTTAGGTGCATCGGATCGCGCGACCGACGCTTGGCGCGCAACTCGACATTGGGGGTCGCGGCGATTTGCGCGACGGCGCCCTGAGAACGCCCCATTTGCTCGCCGTCGAGATAGACGCGCACATGCACTCCGCGCATCGCCGCGCGGCCCAGCTCCGAAACCAGCGCGCGGTCGGTCAGCACATAGGCGGCCATGTCGATCGAGCTCCTGGCGCTGGCGAGCAGCCGCGCGTCGACATCGCCGATCGGCGCGCTCGGCGCGTAATAGGCGCGCGTTCCCGCGATGACCGGCTCCTGCGCCAACAGCCCGGTGGCGGGCGCCTGCGGCGTCAGCGCGAAGCCCGCGACGGCGGCGGCGAACAGCGGGCGCATCGCGTCACGCCTTTCCGTGATGCGCGGCGGCGGCGTTGGCGTCCAGCGGCCAGCGCGGCCGCGCGGCGAAATCGAGATTGTCGGCGAGCCCCAGCTTGAAGCGCTCGAGTCCCGCCCACGCGATCATCGCGCCATTGTCGGAGCACAGCTCCGGCGCGGGCGCCACGAAGCGCAAGCCGGCCTCGGCGCAAAACCGCGTCAGCGCGCGCCGGATGGCCCCATTGCAGCCGACGCCGCCGCCGATGACGAGCGCGTGCGGCGGCCCCGAAACATGCGACGAGTTGCCTTCCGAAAACATCCTCAGCCCGGCGCGCACGCGATCGACGATCACATCGACAACCGCCGCCTGGAACGACGCGGCGAGATCCCGCTTGTCGGTCTCGTTCGGTTCGTCGCCGATGCGCAGCATCTCCTGGCGCACCGCCGTCTTGAGGCCGGAGAGCGAAAAATCGGCATTGGCGCGCCCCATCATCGGCCGCGGCAGGCTGAAGCGATACGCGTCGCCCTCGAGCGCCAGTTTCTCGACTTCCGGACCACCGGGATACGGCAGGCCGAGCATCTTGCCGACCTTGTCGAAGGCTTCTCCGGCGGCGTCGTCGACGGTCGAGCCCAGCCGCTGATACGCGCCGACGCCGCGCACCGCGACGAGCTGCGTGTGGCCGCCCGAAACCAGCAGGGCCATGTATGGAAACTCGATCGCATCGGTCAGCCGCGCCGTCAGCGCGTGCGCCTCAAGATGATTGATGGCGATGAACGGCTTGCCGGCGGCCAGCGCCAGCGCCTTGCCCGCCGTGAGCCCCACCAATATGCCGCCGATCAGCCCCGGCCCCGCCGCCGCCGCGATGGCGTCGATATCGGCCATGTCGGCTTGCGCGTCCTTGAGCGCGCGCAGAATCAGCCGATCGAGCACCTCGATGTGGGCCCGCGCGGCGATCTCCGGCACGACTCCGCCATAGGCCGCGTGGCGGGCGATTTGGCTCATCACCTCGTTGGCGAGGATTTCGCCGCCGTCGGAGCCCAGCCGCTCCTCGACGATGGCGACCGCCGTTTCGTCGCAGGTGGTTTCAATGCCGAGTACTCGCATGGGCATCCCGTTGCGCGGAGAGAGAAAAGCCGATTCGGCGCCCGCGCGATCCGGCGACAGGGTATATTCACCGGCATGGCCGACGCAAATCGGCCCGCGCCCTAAAAAACGCCGCCCCGTCAAAAACGCCGGAGCGCGAAGCGCTTTTCGATCAGCGTCATCGCCAGGATGACCGCGAAGGCGAACGCCGCCATGCCGCCGGCCAGAATATTCGCCTCGCGCCACGCGCCTGTCTCGACGTAATCGAACACCGCGACGGACAACACCTTGGTCTTGCCGGGAATATTGCCGCCGATCATCAGCACGATGCCAAACTCGCCGACCGTGTGGGCGAAGCCGAGCACGGCGCCGGTGAGAAATCCCGGCCGCGCCATCGGCACCGCCACCGTCCAGAACGCCCGCCATGGCGTCGCCCGCAGCGTCGCGGCCACCTCCATCGGCCGGTCGCCCATCGCCTCGAAGGCGTTGCGGATCGGTTGCACGACGAACGGCGTGGAATAGACCACGGAGCCGATGACGAGGCCGCCGAAGGTGAAGGCCAGCGTGCGCGCGCCCCACAGCCCGGCGAGCCGTCCGCCCGGCCCGTCCGGCCCCAGGATCAGCAGCAGGTAAAAGCCGAGCACGGTCGGCGGCAGCACCAGCGGCATCGCGATGACGGCCGCGACGCCCTCCTTCCACCACGCGCGCGAACGCGCCAGCCACCACGCGATCGGCGTGCCGACGATCAGCAGGATGATCGTCGTCAGCGTCGCCAGCTGAATTGTCAGGCCGATCGCCGTCCATATTTCCGGCGACAGGCCCGTCGCGACGTCACTGCTTCCCGTGATCGGCGCCATAGCCATATTTTTCGAGAACGGCGTGAGCCTCGGGGCCTTTCAGATAGGCGAGGAAGGCGCTCGCCGCCGCGTTGTCCGCGCCCTTCTTGAGCAGCACGGCGTCCTGCCGGATCGGCGCATAAAGGTTTTGTGGAACGATCCAGCGCGAGCCATTGGCGTTTTTGATTACCTGCGAGAGCGCGACGAAGCCGAGTTCGGCGTTGCCGGTTTCGACGAACTGGAAGGCCTGCGCGATATTCTCCCCCTGAACGAGCCTTGGCTCGAGTTTCTCGTAAAGGTGAAGCGCCTTGAGCGTTTCGACCGCCGCCGCGCCATAAGGCGCGCCGACCGGGTTGCAATAGGCCAGTTTGGAGAAGCCGCCGGCGCTCAGGGTTTCCGGCCCCTTCACCAGCGCGGGGTCCTTGCTCCACAGCACGAGCTTGCCGACGGCGTAGGTGAACAGGCTTTGCGGGACGCCAAGGCCCTCGTCGATGGCCTTCTTGGCGCGCGCCTCGTCGGCCGAGAGAAACACCTCGAACGGCGCGCCCTGGGTAATCTGGGTATACAGCTGTCCCGTGGAGCCAAAGCTCAGCACCGCGTCGTGACCCGTCCTGGCCTTGAACCCGGCGGCGATTTCCTTGGCGGCCTCGGTGAAATTCGCGGCCGCGGCGACATGGGTCTGACCGGCGACGGCCGGTTCAAGGCAGCAAAGCAGCGCGATCAAGGCGGCGAGAACGCGTTTGATTTTCATTGACGGTCCATTCGACGGCGGAAACGGGTTTTCTCGCGACGCCTCGACGCGCGATACCGCTATATAAAACCGCGCAACAAACAAATTCCATTCGTTTTTTCGGGAGACGGCGTTTTCGACTGTTTTCGGATTTCAGACGCCGGAACAGCATCCGGCGCGGCCGGTTGCTTTTGCTTCCTGTATCGGCGGGCACGGCGCGTCGCCGTAAGAGCAAAAAACGCAGCAGTCTCCCGCCCGCGGCTTGAGCAGCGCGCCGCAGCCCTTGCACTCGTAAAAAAATAGACAGGCGTCCGTGGGCATCGTCTCCATCGATTGATGGCCACAGAGCGGACAGGTGATCGTGGATTGAAGTTGCATGGCTTCCATCGGCCGGCGCTTGATTGTCGCGACGCCGGGGCGCGCGTTTCATAAAACCATGAAAGGCGGAAATTCCAATCGTTTTTCGGCTGGGGTCGTTCCTGACGGCGATAGGCCGTGTTATCAGCGGGACGAAACATCATCGCCGAGGAGCCCGCATCGAATGAACCATAAGCATCGCGCCATATTGCACGCCCTGTTCGCGCATCCGATCAACAACAATATCGACCCCAAAATGATGAAGTCGACGCTGGAGGAACTCGGCGCGGAAATCACCCACGGCGGACACGGCCATCTGCTCGTCACGCTGATGGGCGCCACCCATGGCTTTCACGACAACCATCACGCCCTCTCGAAGGACGAGATCATGGCGCTACGCAAATTCCTGACCGACGCCGGCGTCGACCCCGCGCGGGATTATCCTTTGTGACGCGGGTGGGCTCAAAAATGCGTCTGAACCCGCAACTGGAACGACGCTGAACCGCGCAACCGGTGTCATGGCTAAGTGCACCGAAATCAAGATGTTAGAAAGCCGCAAACGGTCAGGCTCACTTCTGCGGTCGCCTCCAGAAAATCATCGATCCTTGCGCTACGCGCACGAACCCGCTCGGACCATTCAACTGATGCCCTACGGTATGCAGCGTAATGTCGCCTCTTCCAACCATCTTTCGTATTGCCTATCGAAGCCATATCTGTCACCAAAATTTTTTCTATCGCAATGTCTTCGAAGCGGCCATGATGATGAACCCTGTTTCGTGCTCTTAATTCCTGCTCAAAAACAGCCTCGAATAGTTTAACGAATTTACTAATATCTATTGTGCGGTGGGGACAAACCGCTTTTATCGTATTAAGATATTTTTTTAGACGTTCTTTAAATTCATAGAAGCGTCCGAAATACATCTCGCATACGTTCGTGATGTGGGCATGGCGGGAAACTGGAAGATCGCGAAAAGGGTATCTACGAAAGTAAAATTCACACTCTCTGAGCGCCTCGATCGTTTGCTCTAAACCAAGATATTGCGTTACAATTGTGTGTTGCTGTTCTATTTCTGGGGCGAAGACAAAATCGCCAAGCGACTCGTCAGGCATAAAAAATGGATCGTCGAAATTCAGCGTGTGCCTAAGCCGAATGCGGCGGTATTCTCTCCACCCTTCCAAGCCCTCCAATTTAATTAGCCACGCTCCGATTGCATTGGACATGCGGGCTCTGTTTGTTTCTTCCATCGTCACACCGCCGTTAGTCAATATGGGCACGCCATCTTTATCACCACGGGCGGGCAGCGCATTAACACATAAATCCATAATCTTGTGGCGAACATCGCGGTCACGCATATCAACGAATTATGGTAGCTCCCGCGAATCCCGAATGATCAAAGCCCTGCCGCCGTCATTGCGAGCGGAGCGAAGCAATCCAGGGGCCGCGCGTGACTCCTGGATTGCTTCGTCGCCACGCTCCTCGCAAGGACGGGCCTCCCGTCATGATCGGCATGGGCTTTTCACCCCGCGTCGCCCCGCCCCGGCCCTTCTCGCCATAGCTCCCAAAAGTGATGGGGCGGCCCCGCGCCCGCGCCAAGCCGCATCGCGCTTCCCGCCGCCAGCGCCCGTTCCAGCCACGCCTTCGCCGCCGCGACCGCCTCGCCCAGCGCCAAACCCTTGGCGAGGTTGGCGGCGATCGCCGAGGACAGCGCGCAGCCGGTGCCGTGCGTGTTGGGGGTGTCGACACGCCGGCCCGAAAACAGTCTTGGCGCGCCATCGGCGAACAGCACGTCAACCGGCTCGCCGTCGAGATGGCCGCCCTTGACCAGCGCCGCCCGCGCGCCGCGGTCAACCAGAGTCCGCGCCTGTAAAATCATGTCGTTCACGCCGCGGGCCGGGGCGGTTCCCGTCAAAATCGCCGCCTCCGCGAGGTTCGGCGTGATCAAGGTCGCCAGCGGCAGCAGGTGCTTGAGAATCGCGCCCGGTAAATCGTCGTCGCCGAGCGCCGCGCCCTTGGTCGCCGCCAGCACCGGGTCGAGCACGATGGTCGGGGCGCCGGCCCGACGCAGCGCGTCGGCCACGGCCCGCGCGATGGCGGGCTCCGCCAACATGCCGATTTTCACCGCGTCGACGGCGATGTCCTGAAAAATCGCGTCGATTTGCGCCGCGACCATGTCGGGCGCGATGGCGCGAACCCTGGCGACGCCGCCGGTGTTCTGCGCGGTCAGCGCGGTGATCGCCGCCATGCCGTAACAACGCAGCGCCGCGAAGGTTTTGAGGTCGGCCTGGACGCCGGCGCCGCCGGAAGGATCGGAGCCGGCGATCGACAGAAGCCGCGGGGCGTTCATGGCTAGGCCGCGGGCAGCGTCAGAATCCCAGCGCCGCCATCCGCCGCGCCGAAGGCCAGCCGCGCGCCCTTTTCGTCCCAGGCCAGCGCCGAAATCTTCGCCTCGGCGCCCTCGCTCGGACGGCGCACCAAAATTTCCGAACCGTCCGCGACGCGGCACAGCAGCACCATGCCGTCCTCATAACCCACCGCGACAACCGGGGCGGCCGGGTGAAAGGCGACCCGCGTGACCTGAACAGCGGCCCGCACCCCGCATTCGCGCGGCGGAACGCCCATCGGCCCATCCTTGCCCTCGAACGGCCAGAGGATGCAGGCGTCGGCGCCGGAGGTCGCCAGCCATTTGCCGTCCTTGGACCAGGACAGCGACCGGGTCTTGGCGGGATAACCGGCCATCCGCATGTTCTTGTGATCGGCTAACCGCCAGCCGTGCAAGGTGTTTTCCTGCATCGAGGTGATGACGAAGCGCCCGTCCGGGGATGCCGTGACGTCGAGATGCGAGCCGGCCCACTCCAGCGTCTCGGGCTTGGCCTTCACCCCCGGAAACCACAGCGTCGCGCCATTATAATGAGCGATGGCGACCCGAAAGCCCTTTGGCAAAAAGGCGACGCCGCGCGAGGTCGACGGCAGGTCGAGGGTTTTCACTTCGCCGGACGCCGAGCGCGCCCGCGCGACGCGTCCCACGGTCCAGGCCAGCGCTCCGTCGGCGCGGGTCGCCACCGCGTCGATCCATTTTCCGCCCTCATCGGCGATGAGCGTCGTCTCCCCGTCGGGACTCGTGGCGACGAGCCGGCCATCGTCGCCGCCGGTGATGAATTCGGCGCCCATCGCTGGCGGCGCACAGCACCGCTCCGTCGGCATGCGCGAAAATGCGCGTTTTTGCGCATTCGGGCATCAAAATGACCCCATGCGCGAGCGAAAACGCGCAGGCGGACCCGAGAAAAGCGGCGGCGACCACCGCCTCCTCCGCCTGGATCGGCGCGACGTTGGCGGTGAGCGAGGAGGAAGCTTCGGTCACAATTGTGTCTTTTCTCCGCCCGCGGACTCCGTCTCCGCATCCCAGCTCGAGGGGATATGTGGACGCTTTTTGCGGAATTGTCCCCTGATTACCAATACATAAGCGATGGCGTCCAGCCCCGCCAGGGTGAACGCCCATAACTGCTCGGCCGCCGGCCCGAGGATGCAGACAACCAGCCCCGCGACCAGCCCGGCCAACAGGAACGGCGCGAGCGCCGGTCGCAATCCGCCAATGCGAACAAAGGCCTGCGTGGCCATGGCGGCGAAACCGCCGGCGCCCAGCGCGCCCAGGTCGAACCAAATCTGAAACACCAGCCCGCGCGGCGTTCGTTGATCCAAAAAGCCGCCGGCAATCCCATAAAACGCCGAGCCAAAGCCGTGCCCGATCAACGCGCGAACGCCGCCATGCGCGACGATGCTGCCCCAGATATCAAGGCCGCGGGCGAATTCCGGCGTGCGCGCGCCCAGCGCGAAATGGGTGAGCAGCGCGAGTATCGGCGCCAGGACGATCACCGCCGTCGCGAGCGAGCCGAACCATTTCGCGGCGCGCGCCGCGCGCCCGAACGAGATCGCGAAACCAGCCGCGCCGGCGATCACCACCGGGATAATGTTGGGGCGCCCGACAGCACGCAGGCCGCCATCGACACGAGCGTCAACGCGCCGGCGAAATACCATCGGCCGCGCAAGGCCAGCGCCCCCGCCGCGGGCCACATGACCAGGGACAGCCCCACGCCGGAGCGCGCCAGAGCGCTGCCGTCCATGATGTCTTCAATCGTCGGCGACTTGTGCGTGAACAGGTTGAACGAGGCGGCCCCCGCCAGCAAAATCGCGGCGATGGCGACGCCGATCGGCAGCAGGTTGAGATCGCAGACCCGCGTCCGTCGGGGCAGGAAGCCGCCGGCGATGGCGACCAGCGCCAGCGTCCCGAGGTTTTTCAGAAATCGCTCGGACGGGCCATGAGCGAAAGGCGTCCAGCTCAGCGACAGCGCCGCCACGCCCGCCAGAAAAATCGCGGCGAGCACGGCAGGCGAGAGCAGCAGCGCGCGCAGTGGCCCGGTTTTCTCGCGGACGACCGGCGAGACCGCCGCGCCGGAAAGCAGCAGCGCCGCGCCGATCGGCAGCAGAATATAGATGGTTTGGCCCGCCAGAATAGGCGCGAGCTGGGAGATCACGAACAGCAGGAACACGCCGATCCGCGTCAGCAGACGGGCGGCGTCCTTGGCGGGATCGTCGTTGGCGCGGCGCTGGGAAATACTCATGAGGCGGCTCGATACCGCGCCCGCGCCAGTTCGGCGCGCAGCCGCTCGGCGCCCGCCTGGAAATAGCCGGCGTCGATCTCCGCCGCATGGGCGATCCGGCCGAGTTGCAGCGCGGCGAGACTGGCCGACATCATCCCGCCGAACGGCTCCCAGACGACGTCGCCGCTATCGGTCGAGGCGAGAATTTGCCGCTCCATCAGCGCCAGCGGCTTTTGATTGGCGTGCAGCGCGACGCCGCGCCGCGCGCCGCGAATCCGCTCGGCGCCCAGCGCCGGGGCTTCGCGCCAGACATTGGTCAGGCCATGGACATGGGCCCATTTCGCGCGCAGCCCGTCCCATTGCGCGGCGGTCGGCGGATTGACGCCGTCGATCGAAAAATACGGGCGCTCGGACCTGGCGCCGCGGCGCTCGCACCACGACGCCATCGCCGCCACGGCCTCGCCGGGCGGGCAATACCAGGCGCGGCCCTTGGTGAGATATTTGCGCGTCGCGGCGTTGGCGACGCCGCAGGCGGCGTTGGCCTGGCCAATCCGCAGGCCGGAGCGCAGCCATTCCTTCCGCAGCCACTCTTGCGGCGTCATGGCGACGCCGCCGGTCGTCAACACCGCTTCCCGCGTGTAGCGCACGGCGATTTCGGTGACGACGGGCAGGCCGCGAATGGTGCGCGAATTCACATTGCCGGCGACATGGGCGATTCCCTTGTCCCAGACCACCGTTTCCTGATAGCGCCAGCCGTTGAGTTCGAGCGCCGGATGCGCCTTGGCCCAGCCGATTTCGCTGTTCCAAAACCACAGGGTCGTGCTCGGCTTGGCCAGCCGCGCCCAGGCGGCGGCGTGCGGCGCGTACCATTGCGCGAGCGCGTCCGGCGAAGTCGGCTCGCCGGGAAACTTGCCAAGGCCGTAGGGCCCGTCGGAGACGATCAGCGTCGGCGCGAGCCAGCCGTCATAAGCCGAGAGCGCGTCGCCGTGGAAAAGCGACGCTCTTTCGAGCCGTAGGCTTCGATCGTCGGATCGAAGAAGAGCAAGCTTCCTGTCGCGCATGACGCACCTTCTGCGTCACATTTGCCGTTCTTTGATTGCGCATTGCAACATTGAACTCCATGGCGAATTCATTTTTCAGCGGACTGTGTTCTCTTTTGCCCATTCCGCCCTCACACCGGGCTCCGGCTCCGCGTCCGCGTGTTTTTTGGCCAGTTCGTCGAACTCGCGGCGGGGAAGCAGCCGCGCGAGCGCCCAGACGGCCGCGCCGCGCGCCAGCGCCGACGGCGAATCCAGCCGAACCCGAACCCTTTGCGCCAAGCGCGGCTCCGCGCTGTTGCCGATCGCGATCAGCACGTTGCGCAAGAACCGCTCGTGACCCAGGCGCTTGATCGGTCCGCCCGCGAACAGTTTGCGAAAGCCGGCGTCGTCGAGTTCGACGAGTTGGTCCAGGGCGGGATTGGCGAGGTCGTCGCGGGCGGCGAGCTTCGCCTCGCGCGTCGCTTGCGCGAACTTGTTCCAGGGGCAAACCGCGAGACAGTCGTCGCAGCCATAAACGCGGTTGCCGATTTTCTCCCGAAATTCGTGGGGAATCGGCCCCTTGTGCTCGATGGTGAGATAGGAGACGCAGCGCCGCGCGTCGAGACGATAGGGGGCGGGAAACGCCCGCGTCGGACAGATGTCGAGGCACGCGCGGCACGCGCCGCAATGGTCGGTTTCCGGCGCGTCCGGCGGAAAATCGACATCGGTGAAGATCGCGCCGAGGAAAAGCCAGGAGCCGAATTCGCGCGAGACCAGATTGGTGTGCTTGCCCTGCCAGCCGATCCCGGCGGCCGCGGCGAGCGGCTTTTCCATGACCGGCGCCGTGTCGACAAACACTTTGACCTGTCCGGCCGATCCCGAGCCCGCGACGCGCGCCACCATGAATCCGGCGAGGTGCTTGAGGCGCCCCTTGACGACATCGTGATAATCGCGGCCGCGCGCGTAAACGGATATCGCTCCGCGGTCCCGCGCTTCTAGCGCCGCGAGCGGATCGCCCTTTGGCCCATAATTGACGCCCAGCATGACGACGCTTCGGTACTTGCGGCCATAGCGCCCGCGGGCTGGCGCGACGCGTCGCCGTTTCCGCCATCCAATCCATGTCGCCCTGCCCGCCCTCGGCGAGCCAGGCGTTCAACCTCGCTTCGGTCAGCGGGGCCGCGTCCGGATGGGTGAATCGGCAGGCGTCGAAGCCGAGTTCGACCGCCCTTTGGCGGATATCGTCCTTGATCGTCAGAAGTCGAGTTCGGCGTAATAGCGCCCCGGCGTCATGCCGGGCGCCCGGTCGGCGATCAAGGGACGGAAAGCCGGGCGGGATTTCACGCGCTGGTACCAATGCTTGGCGCTTTCGTCCTCCTCCCAGGGCGCGTCGCCAAGATAGTCGGCGCAGGAAAGATGGGCCGCGGCGGCGAAATCGGCGTAGGTGAGGCGGTCCCCGGCGAGCCATTTGCGCACGCCGGTGAGATAGCCGATGTAGCGCAAATGCGGGCGAATATTGGCGCGCGCGACCCGCACCAGGTCCATGTCCGGGGCGCCGCCGCCGCCGGCGGTCGAGGCGAACCGCTTGTAGACCTTCTCGGTGACGAGGAAATTGGTCACCTCGTCAAAGAATTTGCCATTGAACCAATCGACGAGCCGCCGCGTCTCCAGCCGCTCGCCGATGGATTCCGGCATCAAGCGCGCCATGCCGGCGGCGCGTCCTCGCGTTTCGTCGAGATATTCGGCGATCACCGAGGCGCCGGGAACCACGCTGCCGTCGTCGTCGATGAACACAGGCGTGCGGCCCGCCGGGTTGAGGCGCAAAAACTCGGGATTTCGCTCGGTGACGCGCTCCTCGAGCAGCTTCGTCTCGACGCCATATTCGGCGAGTATCAGGCGAATGAATCTCGAATGTGGGCAGAGCCGGTGATGGATGAGCTGTGGCATGTCGCCTTATTAAAGCATTTTCGGCGGAGATGGACACCCGCGATTTCAAGGAAAAAGCCGAAGATTATAAGTCACGGCGCCTGATGCGCCCGCGATTGGCCCCACGGCTGCAACGCGGCTGGGCTGGAGCGGCCGGTCGGCGCTTATAGTCCGAGCCGCCGCGCCAAACAAGCGGCGGCGCGATCTGGCCGCCGGGTCAAACCGACTTGTCCGCGTAGCGGCAGAGATCGGCGATTCGGCATGACCCGCACAGGGGTTTTCGCGCCTTGCAGACATAGCGGCCATGCAGAATCAGCCAGTGATGCGCGTGAAGCTTGAAGCGGTCCGGCACGAGCTTCTCCAGCCCGGTCTCGACCGCCTCGACCGACTTGCCCTCGGCCAGCGGCAGGCGATTGGAGACCCGAAAAATATGGGTGTCGACGGCGATCACCGGCTCGCCAAAGCCGATGTTGAGCACGACATTGGCGGTCTTGCGGCCAACGCCCGGCAGCGCCTCGAGCGCCGCGCGGTCGCGCGGCACCGCCCCGCCGTGGCGCTCGATCAGCAGTTTCGACAGCGCGATGACGTTTTTGGCCTTGGCGCGAAACAGCCCGATCGTCTTGATGTGGTCGCGCAGCCGCTCCTCGCCGAGCGCCAGCATTTTCGACGGCGTGTCGGCGATGGCGAACAGCGCCGCCGTCGCCTTGTTCACCCCGACATCGGTCGCCTGCGCCGAAAGCACGACGGCGACCAGAAGCGTGTAAAGATTGGTGTGGACAAGCTCGCCCCTTGGATGGGGATCGGCCGCCTCGAAACGCTCGAAAATCTCGACGATGCGGCGCGCCTTGGCGGCCTTCGCGACGCCCCGCCGCGGATTTGCTTCTCGTTTGGCCTGTCGCGTGGTCATTGGCGCGTTATAATCCAGGAAAGCGACCGGCGGATGGATTTATGACTCGGCGAGACGACCCGGCGACCGACCCGATATATGCGACGCGGCTCACGCCCTACCGTTCGATGACGCCGCAAGGCTGCCGGTGGATCATAATCGCATTTTGTTGCGTCAATGTTCTAGCCTCCTTGCCGTTCGTCATCCATGGCGCCTGGCCAGTGATGGGCTTCATGGGACTGGACGTCCTCGGGCTGTATATCGCATTCAAGATCAGCTTCCGCTCCGCCGATGCTTATGAAACCGTCGACGTGACGCCGATCGAGCTGGTTTTCGCCAAGGTTTCGCCGCGCGGCCAGCGCGAGGTCTGGCGTTTCAACCCAAGCTGGGTGCGGCTCGAGCAGGAAACCCACCACGAGTTCGGCACGGAGCGGGTGGCGCTGGTATCGCGCGGCGAGAGCGTCGAAATCGGCGCTTTCCTCGGCCCCGAGCAGAAGGCGGCGCTGGCGCGCGATCTTTCGGGCGCGCTGGCCGCCGCGCGCCGCGGCCCGCGATTCAACTAGAACGCCGCGCTAAAGCGAAGTCGACGCCGGCTCGGCCTCCCGCGCGCCGATCGCGGTTTCCGCCTCGGCCAGCAAGCGTTTTTCGTTCGCCCGCAAATATTGCGACAGGTGAACAATCCCCACCAGAACAAGGACAAAGGCCGCGAAAGCGAACGGTCCCTCAAGCCGTTTGAAGGCGGTGGTGAGATAATAGCCGCCAAGCCCGAAAACATGCGCCCAGACCAGCCCGCCGGCCGCGTTGAACGCAAAAAACCGCTTTGGCTCCAGTCGGTTGACGCCGGCCAGCAAGGCCGCGAGCACGCGCAGCAGCGCGATGAACCGACCGAGGAACACGATCCATCCGCCCCAGCGCATGAACAGATATTGCCCCAGCCGGAGTTTGCCGGCCGTTATCCCGAACCTGCCGCCGTGGCGTTCCAGAAAGCCGGTTCCAAACTCGCGTCCGACCCAATAGCCGATATTGTCGCCGACGATGGCGCCGGCGGCGGCGGCCAGAATCACATGTTCGATCGCCAGACCGCCGGTCTGGCTGGCGTAAATCGCGGCGCCGACCAGCATCGTCTCGCCGGGCAACGGCAGTCCGGCGCTCTCCAGCGACACGACGAAAAAAATCGCCCAGTAGCCGTAAATCGAGACGAGGTGAATGAGTTGAGCCTGATCGAATATTATTCCCATGACCACGCCGCTTCGCGTTCACTTTTAGAGGAGCGCAACTCTCTCATGTTTCCAGGTAAACATGAAGCGCGGCGGCGGCCCCGCCCAATGATAAACGCCCCTCCCTCGCATAAGGAAGAGGCGCAATCCGGCGCTCACGAAAGAATGCGCGCGGTTTAGTGCAATCGCGCCAAGCTTCGATGTAGCGCGCTGCCATGCGGCGAACCCTGCAAAACCGCGCTCTCGTCGTCGAAAAACAACGCGCCGTCCTCCAACGCCGGCTCCACGATGTGAACAAGCCCGCGCAGGAGCGGCTGATCCGCGCCGACGATCCGGTCACGCAGCACTTCCAGCGTCTCATGGCTGGCGCGCCGCGCGAAATCGCGCATGACGATCGCGACGAAACGACCCACATTCATGCCGTTTCGATCCGCGACGACGGCGACGCGCTCGGCGAATGCGCCGCCAACGCAATTCACGGCCGCTTGGGCGACGTGAGCGTTCGAACAGGAATGGATCATATCCGCGATCACCATCACGTCCTCCCTATTGCTGAATTCCTTTGTCCCTCGACTTGCCGCCCCACTCCAACTCCACCCGCCGACCGCCTCCGGACTTACAAAAAACAATTATGCCTCTAAGTGTTATAAGAAGCGTTATAAGCCAGACCTTGGCCACAATGAGGCATCGCCCCGAGGCATGGCCTTTTCGCTTCGCGAGGCCCCGCGCACGCCGGTAAGCAAAAGCCATGCAATGAACCGTCGGACCTTTACGCGCCTCACTCGTCATCCCCGACCCAGCGGAGCGCCTTTACGATCCCAAGCCCCAGCAAAACACGCGCGGCGTTCAAGTCCCATGGCGCACGGGCCCCTCAAAACGCGCATTCTTTCCAAAACGGCGCGCCGCCCAAAAAACGATAAAGACGCGCGCGATCAGTCCACCGCCCCCAAGTTCTCCATTGGATAACGCGTAAGTTGTGTCGCGGTTCCGCTGAGAATCGGATTTTATGTGCTGCGTCGCGAAGAAAGGCGGTCCAAGCGCTCACCAGACGCCGTTATTTTGCATCGACGCCCAAGGCTCGGCTGGAGCCAGGGGCGCCCCGTGCTGCAACAACTCGATTGAAATATTGTCCGGCGTGCGCACGAAAGCCATGTGGCCGTCACGCGGCGGCCGGTTGATCGTCACGCCGGCCGCCTGGAGTCGCGCGCAGGTTGCATAAATATCATCCACGCTAAACGCCAGATGACCAAAATTGCGGCCCCCCGAATAGTCCTCCGGGTCCCAATTATAGGTCAACTCCACCATTGGCGCGTCGCTGCGCCGGGCGGCGGGAACATCCTCCGGCGCGGCCAGGTAGACCAGCGTGTATCGGCCCTTGGCGCTCTCGGCGCGACGGACTTCCACCAGCCCCAGCACATTGCAAAAGAATTCCAGCGAGCGCGCCAAATCCGTGACGCGGATCATCGTGTGGAGATAGCGCATGTCGAACACTCCTCGTTGATTTGTTCGCCAGTTTACCGGCTAATCCGCTCCAGCGCACGCCATTGCGCATAACGCCGCGACGGAATTTGCGCCGCGGCGAACCGTTTGCTAGGTGCAACGCGGCAAGGTCCGAACGGGCGTCTCTTGAACCATCGCGGAACCCCCATGAGCGACGCCGAGAATATCGAAGCGGCCAACTCCTCGCGCAAGCTGACGGTGGCGAAAGCCTCGATCGCCGCCAGCGCCCTTTTGACCTGCGCCAAACTAGGCGCCGGCCTGTGGTCGGGCTCGCTGTCGCTGCTTTCCGAGTCCGGGCACGCGGCGGTCGACACATGCGCGACGATCCTCACCTATTACGCGGTGCGCGAAGCGGCGAAGCCCGCCGACGCCGAGCACCATTACGGCCACGGCAAGTTCGAGGCGCTCGCGGCGCTGATCGAAACCGGATTGCTGTTCGGCCTCGCGGTGTTTGTTGTCGAGGAGGCCGCCCGCCGCCTCGGCGACTTTTCCGTGGATGTCGACGCCAGCTGGCCGGTGTTCGCGGTGCTGGGCGTATCAATCTTGGTGGATTTCGTGCGTTCGCGCCAACTGTCGCATGTCGCCGCCACGGAACGCAGCGACGCGCTGGCCGCCGACGCCTTGCATTTCGCCAGCGACCTCGTCGCGTCGATCCTCGTTGCGATCGGCCTCGCCGCGACGCGACTGGGTTTCGCGCGCGGCGATGCGCTGGCCGCCATCGGCGTCGCGATTTTCATCGCGGTGGCGGGCTACCGGCTGGGTCGGCGCACCATCGAAACGCTGCTCGACGCCGCGCCGCGAGAACTGGTCCCGCGGTTGCAAACCGTCATCAACGCGGTTCCCGGCGTGATCGCGTTGGAAAGCCTGCGTTTGCGCACTGTCGGTCCGGACGTGATCGGCGAAGCCTCGATCGCGGTGTCCCGCGCCCTGCGGGTCGAACAGGCGGAACGCATCAAGGACGCCGTCGCCGCGTCGATCGCCGCGCATTCCCCGCGGACGCGCATAACGCTGACGACGGAGTCGCGCGCCCTGGACGACGAAACGGTCATCGAGCGTATCCTACTGGTCTCGGCGCGGCGTCATGTGCCGGTGCATCGCATCATCACGCAGCAAATCGAGGAACGGCTGTCGATCAGCCTCGATCTCGAACTCGATTCGGCCATGCCGCTATGGCGAGCGCATGAGATGGCCACGCAGTTCGAAAACGCCATTCGCGACGAATTCGGCGCCGACATCGAGATCGACACCCACCTCGAACCGCTGGCGCCGCATGTGATGATCGGCCGCGACGCCGATCCCCTGATGCGCGCCGCCATCGAGGGCGCCCTGACGCGACACGCGGCGGAATTTGGCGTGGTCAGCCGGATCCATGATGTCCGCGTGCGCGGAACCGCCGCCGGCCTTGTCGTCAACTATCATTGTGGAATCGACGCCCGCCTCTCCGTCGAGGCCGCGCACGAGGCCGTGGACGCCATCGAGCGACGCTTGCGCGAGGAATATCCAACCATTCTTCGCGTGGCTGGCCACACCGAGCCAATTGAAGTCTGACGACCCGGGCGCTAAGTGGCAGGGGCGGGCGTGTCGACTGGCGGGAGTTTTTGTGTCGAAAAAACCGGTTTCCACTTTCTTCAATTCCCGCTTAGGATCGTCCTGCAAAACACGCCGCCTTCGCTGGCGGGATTTTCCATGCAATTACCGCTCGCGAGACCGCCGTGCCCACAGCTTTCGCCGACATCGCCACGCTGCCCTTTGAAAAGGCCATGCAGGAGTTGGAGGAGATCGTCGCCGCCCTGGAAAAGCCCTCGACCTCGCTCGACGAGTCGGTCGAGCTTTACACGCGGGGAGACGCCTTGAAGAAGCGCTGCGACGCGCTGCTCGCGCTGGCCGAGGCGCGCATCGAAAAAATCAACCTCGACGCCAATGGAGCGCCCAAGAGCGTCAGCCCGCTTGACCCGGAGTGAGGCCGCCGGGGGCGCGGACGCCATCGAAGCATTTGCCAGGCGGCGCGAAACAAGCGAGTATCGCGTTTCCCTTTTGTTTCCTCGGAGTCTTTTCGCGCCGAAACAATCGCGATTGGTCAGGGAGTTGACGTAATGAACGAGCAACCGTTGGAGACACATGCGCCGTCACGCTTCAGCGCGCGCGAGTTTCTTCTGCGCGACTGGCCTTACATCGCCATGCTGATTCTCGCCCTCATCGGAGTGGCCTTGGCGAGCATCACACTGGACCCGATGACGACCTACTGGCAGGTGTTGGTTCCTCTCTTCGCCGCGGTGTGCGTATGGACTCGCTTGCGGGACTCACAGCAGCAAAAGCTGTTGTGGCGGCTCATCCGCATAGAGGCGCTGCACTGGGGCGCGGTGCTGCTCGCGATGCAACTCGCCTACGTGCCCGACGTGGCCCGCATCCTGAACGCCAATGCCCTCGCGCTGATGATGCTGACCATTTTGGCGCTGGGAACATTCACGGCGGGCGCGCAAATCGGCGCGTGGCGCATCAGCGTGGTTGGCGTCGTGCTCGGACTTGGCGTGCCCTTCGTGGCATGGCTAGACCGGGCGACGTTGCTAATCACGCTGCTAGCCGTCGCGCTCGCCGCCCTCGGCTCCTTCATGTATCTCCATCACCGGCACGCCACGGCGCGCCCGCATTAGACGCGGCCCGCTAATCCACCCGCTCTTCCTTGGCCGCCTTGAGCGAGAGCCGCCGCACGCGCTCCATGAAAAGCCAGGAGGCCAGAAACACGAGGGGCAACGACATCGCCGTGGTCTCCTCGGCGGTGAAGCCGTCCGGCAGCCATCCCGCGTCCTTCGCGCCCTTGGCGACAAAGGCCGACAGCCCCAGAAGATAATAGGCGAGCGCCGCGACCGAGATGCCCTGCACGATGCCTTGCAGTCGCATTTGCAACCGCGCCCGGCGGTTCATGTCGCCCAATAGATCACGGTTTTGGCGTTCGAGCTCGAAGGTGAGGCCAGTCCGCATGAGATTGATCGCGCGCTCCACCTGGGTCGACACGCGCGCTTGTCGCGCCTCGACGGCGTTGCAGGTCTCGATCGCCGGATCGAGCCGGGCGCTGAAGAAATTGGAGATTGTCACATATTGGCTTTCCTTGGCCTCCTGCAACAACTCCAAGCGGTTCTTGACCAGCGCGTGATAGGCGCGGCTCGCGCCGAAACGAAAGGCGCTGCGGGTCGACAGCGCGTCGCTCGCCGCCTGCAAATCGGATAGGCGCTTGAGCAAATCCTCGTTGGCCCGCGCATCCTGCAAGCGGCTGAGCGCATGCGCGATGCCGGAAAGCTCGCGCTCCATGGCGCGAAGCCGCGGGCTGGCGTGGCGCGCTTCGGGCAGACCGAGCAGCGCCATGCTGCGATAGGTTTCGACCTCCAGGGCGCGCTGCGCGAAACGGCCGTTTTCCAATGCGTGCGTACCGCCCGCGCGAATGATCAGCCGTGTGAATTTCTCCTGGTCCACGGCGAAGTCGGTCAACACATGGGCCGCGCCCTTGCCCGCGCCAATCACGCAAAGGCTTTGCGAATTAAACAGGCCCGCCAGTTTTTCCAGGGCGTGCTCGCGGCCGACCACGCAAAGATGCGCGGCGACGATCAACCGCCCCGGCGGCCGAAAACTTATCTCGCCCGCGCCCAATGGATCAGGGTGGGAAAAGGGTTCGGACGCGTCCAGCGACGTCGACCAGGTGTAAGTGGTGAATTCGGTGTGCTGCTCCCAGCGCAAGGCCCAGTCGCCGAGACCCATGCTCTTGAACTTGGCGTCGCCCGCCGCCGCGCAATCGGGCGACGCGCACAGCCTTTCGATCTCCTCCCGATCGGCCTGCGCCTCGTCCTCATTGGTTGCGAAGGCGAAATGATACAGGCGGCGCGGCGTCTCCAGCGGCACGAAGGGGCGAGCGTGTAACTCCGCGAGAATCGCGGAGCGCGATTCATGTTCGACGAAAGGGACGCGGCGCGCGGATTCGTTCATGGAACTCGCCTTTTTTCGCGCTTCAGGTGATGACGCTCGGCGCGGCGCGGCCCGTGAAGCGTTCGATCTCGGCCAGCGACACCGAAAAATCGATCAGATCCTTCAGCGCCGTCCGCGTTTCGATGTTTTGGCGCGCGACATCGGGTTCGAAGCGCTCGATATAGACGCGCAACGTCGCGCCAGCGGTGCCGGTTCCCGACAGCCGGTAAACGATGCGCGATCCGTCCGCGAACATCACCCGCAGCCCTTGATTGGCCGAGTCGGAGCCGTCGACGGGGTCGTGATAGGCGAAATCGTCGGCGTCCGCGATTTCCATGCCGCCCATGACCGAGCCCTTGAGCGTCGGAAGCCGATCGCGCAGCGTCTCGATCAGCGCGTTGGCGCCATCGCCGCTCACCTCTTCGTAATCGTGGCGCGCATAATAGTTGCGGCCATAAGTCGCCCAGTGTTCCCGCACGATCTGGTCAACGCCTTGCTGGCGCGCCGCGAGTATGTCGAGCCACAACAGCACCGCCCAGAGTCCGTCCTTCTCTCGCACGTGATTGGAGCCCGTGCCGGCGCTCTCCTCGCCGCAAATCGTCACCAGGCCGGCGTCGAGCAGATTGCCGAAAAACTTCCAGCCCGTCGGCGTCTCGAACAGCGGCACGCCAAGTCGGCGCGCGACGAGATCGGCGGCGCCGCTGGTCGGCATGGAGCGGGCGATTCCGGCGACGCCGTTCCTGTAGCCCGGGGCGAGACGCGCGTTGGCGGCGAGAATGGCGAGGCTGTCGGAAGGCGTCACGAAGCGCGAGCGACCGATGATCAGATTGCGGTCGCCGTCGCCGTCGGAGGCCGCGCACAGATCGGGCGAGGCCGGCGACATCGCGAGATCATAGAGATGCTTGGCGTGAACGAGATTGGGGTCCGGGTGGTGGCCGCCAAAATCCGGCAGGGGAACGCCGTTGATGACGCTGCCCTTGGCGGCGCCGAGCGCGTCCTCGAGAATGGCGCGCGCATAGGGGCCGGTGACCGCCGACATGGCGTCGAATTTGATGGTGAAGCCCGCGCGAAAAGCCGCGCGGATACGGTCGAAATCGAACAGCGTCTCCATCAGCGCGCGATAGGTCGCCACGCTGTCGACGATCTCGACGCGCATGTCGCCGACTTGCGTGGTTTTAAGCGAGTCAAGATCCACATCGGGCGTCTCGACGATCTTGTATGAGGCGATCTGGCGCGTGCGGGCGTAGATCGCCTCGGTGATTTTCTCGGGCGCGGGGCCGCCGTTGCCGACATTGTATTTGATGCCGAAATCGCCGTCCGGCCCGCCGGGATTATGGCTGGCCGACAACACGACGCCGCCAAACGCCTTCAGTTCGCGAATCAGCGCGGAGACCGCCGGCGTCGATAAAATTCCGCCGCGCCCCACCACCGCGCGGCCAAAGCCATTGGCGGCGGCGATCCTCAAAATTATTTGAATCGCCTCGCGGTTGAAGTAGCGACCATCGCCGCCGACAACCAACGTCTCGCCGGCGAAACCCTCCAGGCTGTCGAAGATCGATTGCACGAAGTTTTCGACGTAATTCTTCTGCTGAAACACCGGCACTTTCTTGCGCAGGCCGGAGGTGCCGGGGCGCTGGTCGAAAAACGGCGTGGTGGCGAGAATCTTCGTCATGGCGGCTCCCGGCCTTGGTCGTTACGAAAACGCGGCGCGACGAATCGCCTCCGGCGCCTGGATTGTCTTTTAACTTAAAAAAAGCGTCCCGTTGCGGGCCGAGCTTGGCCCCGCTCAGCCGCCGAGCCGCTCATATTCGATTTTGGGACAGCGGTTCATCACGACATCGAGACCGGCGGCGCGCGCGCGTTCGGCCGCCGTGTCGTCGCGCACGCCGAGCTGCATCCATATGGCCTTGGCGCCGACGGCGATGGCCGCGTCGACGACCGCGCCGGCGGAATCCGAGCGGCGGAAAATATCGACCATATCGATGGGGACATCAATCGACGCCAGATCCGGACGCACGGTTTCTCCCAGCAGCGACTGGCCGGCGAGCCCCGGATTGACGGGAACGACCCGATGTCCCTTGCCTTGAAGATATTTCATGACGGCGTGGCTCGGCCGGTCGCGATTGGCGCTCGCGCCAACGAGCGCGATAACCTTCGAGCCCGCCAAAATCTTGCGTATAAAGTCGTCGGAATAAGCGAGTTCGTCACTCATGCGGCGCGCTCTCCCTCCGAAAACAGGCCGCGCAACGCCGCTTCATTCGCCGCGCAGACGCCGCGCTCGGTGATGAGACCGGTGACATAGCGCGCTGGCGTGACGTCGAAGCCGAAGTTGCGCGCCGGCGAGCCTTCCGGCGTCACGCGCACGCGCCTTACGACGCCGGAGTCGTCGCGGCCGGTGATATAGGTCACTTCGTCGCCGTCGCGCTCCTCGATGGGAATCTCCGCGACGCCATCGCTCATGCGCCAGTCGAGCGTCGAACTCGGCAGCGCGACATAAAACGGCACGCCATTGTCATGCGCGGCGAGCGCCTTGAGATAAGTGCCAATCTTGTTGCATACGTCGCCGGCGCGCGTCGTGCGGTCGGTTCCGACGATACACAAATCGACGAGCCCGTGCTGCATCAGATGGCCGCCCGTGTTGTCGGCGATGACCGTGTGCGCGATCCCCTCCCCGGCGAGTTCGAAAGCTGTGAGACTCGCTCCCTGATTGCGAGGCCGCGTCTCGTCGACCCAGACATGCAGATCGACGCCGGCGCGCGCGGCCTTATAGATCGGCGCCAGCGCCGTTCCCCAATCGACCGTCGCCAGCCAGCCGGCGTTGCAGTGGGTCAATATGTTGACGCGCGCCCCGCCCTTGCGCGCCGCCGCCGCGCGGATCAGCGCGGCGCCGTGGCCGCCGATCGCCTCGCAGCAGGCGGCGTCCTCGTCGGCGATGAGCGCCGCCTCGGCGAAAGCCGCGGTCGCGCGCCGCTCAAATGGCGCCGCGAGCAGCGCGGCGCGCGCCCGGTCGAGCGCCCAGCGCAAATTCACCGCGGTCGGACGCGTCTGGATCAGCGCGTCATAGGCGCGCCGAATGGCGTCATCGCTTGCGTTGTCGCGCGCGGCGAGCGCGAGGCCATAGGCTCCCGTCGCGCCGATCAGCGGCGCGCCGCGCACGATCATGTCCTTGATCGCCGCGGCGGCGTCATCCAGCGATGACAATTCGCGCGTTTCGAAGGCGAAGGGCAGCTTCGTCTGGTCGATGACGTGCACGCGGGCGCCGTCGGGGTCGCGCCAGATCGAGCGGTAATGGCGTCCATTGATTTTCATGAGCGACGCTCCAGTCCGCGCGTTTATTTTCCGTCGAGAAAATCGACCACGCCGGGAATGGCGCGCAGCGACGCCAACTCCGCGTCATCCGGCAATCGCGGCCGATCCCGCTCCGCGTTAACGAGGCAAAGGAAACCCAGCGGCTCGCCGGCGCTGGCGCGGAACTGGTGCCAACTCCAGGACGGTATCGCGACGAGATCGTGGGTCTCGACCGCCCGCGTCTGGTCGCCGACGAGACACGTCCCGCGCCCCCGCAAAATCATCACGGCATGCATATGCTCGTGCCGCTCCAGGGTCGAGAAACCGCCCGGAGCGATCTCGAAATAACGCAGTTGCGCGGCGAGACCGGGATCGGAAAACAAGACCTGGCGCGAAATATCCTTGAAGGGCGCGCTGCCCTCATGCTTGTAGTCCAGGCGCTCGACATCCGCCCAGCCAAAGCCCTCCCGGGCCTTGCGAATAATCCGCGCATCATCGCCAGGCATGTCTTTCATTCCCGAGAAAACGCCTCGACCGCGCGCACGAAAGCCGCGGTCTCCCCGGCGATTTTGTCGTGTTCGGCGAGCAGCAGATCGCCGCCGATCAGCAGCATCGTGTCCGGTCCATAGAATTCGAGAGTTTCCGCCACGCGGCGCAAAGTCAAGCCGCCAGCCGGAACCGGCGCGGCGGAACGCAAACCGCCCAGAGGCTCGCGCGTCGCGTCGGCGATGGCGCGACAGGTTTCGGCGCTGTAACCGAAGCGGCCGCCAAACGTCGCGAAGATCACCGCGTCGGCGCCAAACAAGCGATAGAGCTTGGCGTAAAGCGGAGGCGAGATGCGCGCGCCGCCGGTAAAGCTCGGATGGGCGAAAAAACTGAATTCGGGATGCTTGCGCTTCAGCGCGACGAAGTTCGACGCGCCAATGATCGCCGGCGCCAGCATCGCGACGCTCAACCCCTCGCCAGCCGCGAAGTCGAGCCGTTGGTCGATTTCCTCGAAACTTCCCCAGAGGCTCGGAACGTAATGGGTCCGCCGTCCGGTGGCGCGCGACGCCTCCCGCACCGCGCGCGCGCAGGCCGCGACGCGCTCCTCGAACGGGCTGTAGTCCTGATCGGCGAGGCCGTGGTCGTCCTTGATGAAATCCACGCCGCCCTTGGCGAATTCCAGCGCGAGCCGGGCGAGGTCGCGCGAGCACATGCCCTGCGGCTTCAGCGCCGAGCAGGTCATCGCGCGCCTCGGCGCCCGGCGAGCTTGCGCAGGCCTTCGAGACCATGGTTGGGGCCGCCGATGGCGGAGAGCAGCGACGGCGGGATCGAGGCGTCGCGCAGCGCGATGTCGTCGTGCATCGACGTATTGCCGAACAGAATATTCAGTAACTGGCCAGCGTCCCGGCCCACCGTGCGCGCGCAAAGCTCGATGGTCACGTCGAAGCCGCCGCCCGCGGCCGGCTCGATCGACCGCACCTTGCCGACGATATCCGCGAGGATCGCGGGATCGCGGACGCCGGCGAGCGGCATCTCGACGCTCTGCTCGACGGCGATTTTTCGCGCCCGATCCTCGATCGACCCGGCGTCGCCGCCGACGCGATAATAAGCGATTATATTCGAAGTCGCCTCCACCTCGCTCATCGCTCCCCCGCCCCGCTTGTCGCCGTCGAACGCCATTTGGCAAGGAAAAGCCCGCCGCGCAACCAATTGTGGCGAGCGGGTCGCGCTTTGGCCAAAAAAGCGACGCCTTGCTCCCCCATGGCGAAATGAGCGCTCGCCAAGGGGCGCGCCATCTTAAGGGATGCTTCACCCAGTGATGGTGAATTTTCCCTCACCAGCGTGTGATTGCGTCGAGAGCGTCGCGTACGGAGTAAAATCGTGGGTTATTTGTCGCCGCCGCCGTCGCCGCTGCCGGTCGTCGTCCAAAAGGACGTCGGTGGTCTCGTGAGCGATTACGAAAACCGGACCGAGGCCTACCGCCGCGAAAATCGCGAGGTGCGGCTGCACGAATGCCGATCCGCCTGCACGCTGGCGCTCAGCTTGCCCAATGTCTGCGTTTATCCCGATGCGAAGCTGAAGTTCCACCAGGCCTATAATGAGCAGACGCGCGAAGCTGACCTTGGCGTGTCCCAAAAGCTGTTCGACAGCTATCCCGCCGCCGTGCGCGCGCGACTCGGCGTGCTGACCCGTCAATACAAGGTGCTGAGCGGCTCCGAGTTGATCGCGCTTGGCGTGCGCGGCTGCGGTGGGGAAAACCGCGTCATAATCGCGACGAGGAAGTCGGCTCCGCCGCCGGTCCCCGCCAATCCCTTGAGCGAAATCGCTCGCAATGTTCGCATGGCCGTCGCCAACGCGCTGGCTCGGCCCGAAAGCGCGCCGCCCGCGCCCATCGTCATCGCGATCCCCGACCGAGATTCGGCGCCGCCCGCTCTGGCGCGGCTGGCCGGCGACGCCAAGGCGCGCGCGGCGAAAACGCGACTAGCCGACCTCGCTCGAGCGCGCGGCGAACCCGCGTCGTCCAGCGGCGCGCCGGCGCCCAGCATTCCACTGCCGCCGCATCGCCCGGACTTTGGCTCGTCGCGCCCGGACGCGCCCGCCACACCCATTCCCACCGCCGTATCAACGCTTATCCCAGGCGCTCGGCCCATCCTCGACGCAACCCGCTTTCTTCCTGGCGAACCGTCGCGGGAGGCGGAAGCCCAGCGAGAGAATGCTGGCGGTTAAAAACGCGGCGACGGCGCCGACTTCGTTGCTAGCCAGTTGATCAAGGCAGCTCATATTATAGTTTAAATGCCTAATTAATAGCGGCCGGCATCGTTAACAATATAGTACCGCTGCAATTTTTCTTTACATGCTAGTTGGTTGCCGCTATCAACTCGATATTCCGCTTAGACGTTTAAGCCATTTACTATATGCAACCTTCGGTTGCGGTATTTTGCGTACATCAACCTCAAGTAACCACGAACTGACTTCATCCTTTTGACGTATGAAATTGCCTTTATACGTTCAGTCGGTTCTCCCGCGTAACTCCGAGGCGCATCGATGGCGATGGAAGAAAGCATGACAGCAACAATAGACGCCGCGCAGCCTAAATTGGCGGTCTTTCGAAACTCGCGGTGGTGTTATTTCTGGGCGGGCCTTGCCTTCGCGGGCGTTCTCGGGGCGGTTTTGCTGGGGGATAGGCCTCTGCACTATTTGCCCGCCATTTTAGCCCTCTACGCGCTTCAGGCGCTGTTCGCGGAATACCTCGGCGTGACCGTCTCCGCCGCCGGCGTGGCGGCGCCGCGCCGCCTCTCTTTCCTGCCGCCGCAGCTCGTCATGTGGCGCATTCACTCGTCACTGACCGATATCGATAACGTCACGTCGCTGGCCAAGGGCAATGACGGCGTGGTGATTCTTCGGCTCACGCACGCTCCACAGATTCGTCTGTTGTTCAACAACCGCGAAAGCAAACTGTGGTTTTTCGAAGCCCTGCGCAGGGTTCGCTCGGACGTCGCCATCTACAGAAGGGGATGAAGCTTATGGAATGGCCCGCCCCTCCGTCCGGCGTTGTAGCTTCGCCGGAGACTCAAACCGGAGGGACGAATCATGAAGGTTTCCGTGCTCGGCATTGATCTTGGCAAGAATGTTTGCAGCATCGTCGGCCTCGACGAAATTGGCGCGGTCGTTTTGCGTCGGCGCGCAAAGCGAGAGACGCTGATCAATCTGGCCGCGAAGCTGCCGCCTTGCATCGTCGCGATGGAGGCATGTTGTGGCGCGCATCACCTTGGCCGCCTGTTTGCGAACCAAGGACATGATGTCCGGCTGATGTCGCCCGAATATGTACGGCCCTATGTCAAGGCGCAGAAGAACGATGATCGTGACGCGGAAGGAATCGCCGAAGCCGCGACGCGTCCAACCATGCGTTTCGTCGAGGTGAAAGCCCAAGAACAGCTCGACATACAGACGCTCCATAGATCAAGAGACCGTTTGGTCGCGGAACGAACCGCTTTGATCAACCAGTTGCGTGCGATCCTATTGGAACGAGGAATTATTGTTCCGCAAGGCAAAAGGAAGCTTGAACAATATCTTACGGCTTTTGTGGAAGAGCCAGAGGGGATGCGATTGAGCCCACGGATACGAATGCTGCTCGCCGACGTTCGGGGGCAATGGCTGGAACTCGATCGACGCATTGCCGTCTTCGATAAGGAGTTTGCGGCCTTCGCGAAGCAAAGCGAAGACGCAAGGCGATTGACCACGATTCCTGGCGTCGGCGTGACGATTGCTTCGGCGTTGATCGCCGCTGTCGGAAACGCGGAAACCTTCGAGCACGGTCGTGATCTGGCGGCGTGGTTGGGGCTTGTTCCTCGCCAATCGACCACCGGCGGCAAGCCCAGGCTTCTGGGCATCAGCAAACGGGGCAACAAATACTTGCGTAAATTGTTGATCCATGGAGCACGGGCGGCGCTTCCGCACATCGCCGAACGCGACGCGGCTCTCGGTCGTTGGGCCAAGAATTTGCTCGCCCGCGTTCACAAGAATGTCGCCATCGTGGCCTTGGCGAACAAGCTGGCGCGGATCGCTTGGGCGGTGCTTCGGCGCGGTGAAAAATTCACCGCCAACGGCTTGCTTCTGGCGGCATAGGCATTGGTTGCTCGGCGAATAATGCGCTGATCAGCCGACGATGTTTGCGGGTGGTGAAAGCGAGATGGCCTAACAGTCGAATGGCGTTCCGGAAACCTGGTTTAAAAAACGGCGCTCGACGCCGAGAAGCTTATGAGGACCGGAACGCGCGTATCTCCATCTTGGCCCGAGGCTTTGTCCTCAAGGCCGGATACGTTGCTGCAGACTGATCAAGCGCCGCTCTCGATAAAACTGCTTGCAGACGGGGCGGGCCATACGTTGGGCCAAGAATTTGCTCGCCCGCGTTCACAAGAATGTCGCCATCGTGGCCTTGGCGAACAAGCTGGCGCGGATCGCTTGGGCGGTGCTTCGGCGCGGTGAAAAATTCACCGCCAACGGCTTGCTTCTGGCGGCATAGGCATTGGTTGCTCGGCGAATAATGCGCTGATCAGCCGACGATGTTTGCGGGTGGTGAAAGCGAGATGGCCTAACAGTCGAATGGCGTTCCGGAAACCTGGTTTAAAAAACGGCGCTCGACGCCGAGAAGCTTATGAGGACCGGAACGCGCGTATCTCCATCTTGGCCCGAGGCTTTGTCCTCAAGGCCGGATACGTTGCTGCAGACTGATCAAGCGCCGCTCTCGATAAAACTGCTTGCAGACGGGGCGGGCCATACGTTGGGCCAAGAATTTGCTCGCCCGCGTTCACAAGAATGTCGCCATCGTGGCCTTGGCGAACAAGCTGGCGCGGATCGCTTGGGCGGTGCTTCGGCGCGGTGAAAAATTCACCGCCAACGGCTTGCTTCTGGCGGCATAGGCATTGGTTGCTCGGCGAATAATGCGCTGATCAGCCGACGATGTTTGCGGGTGGTGAAAGCGAGATGGCCTAACAGTCGAATGGCGTTCCGGAAACCTGGTTTAAAAAACGGCGCTCGACGCCGAGAAGCTTATGAGGACCGGAACGCGCGTATCTCCATCTTGGCCCGAGGCTTTGTCCTCAAGGCCGGATACGTTGCTGCAGACTGATCAAGCGCCGCTCTCGATAAAACTGCTTGCAGACGGGGCGGGCCATACGTTGGGCCAAGAATTTGCTCGCCCGCGTTCACAAGAATGTCGCCATCGTGGCCTTGGCGAACAAGCTGGCGCGGATCGCTTGGGCGGTGCTTCGGCGCGGTGAAAAATTCACCGCCAACGGCTTGCTTCTGGCGGCATAGGCATTGGTTGCTCGGCGAATAATGCGCTGATCAGCCGACGATGTTTGCGGGTGGTGAAAGCGAGATGGCCTAACAGTCGAATGGCGTTCCGGAAACCTGGTTTAAAAAACGGCGCTCGACGCCGAGAAGCTTATGAGGACCGGAACGCGCGTATCTCCATCTTGGCCCGAGGCTTTGTCCTCAAGGCCGGATACGTTGCTGCAGACTGATCAAGCGCCGCTCTCGATAAAACTGCTTGCAGACGGGGCGGGCCATACGTTTTTAAGATATTCCCGCGCTTTTCGAGCCGGTTGTCGACGCGTCAACGATCAGCGGTCGCCCGCGACGGATAAATTTGGGCTATTTTTCGCCACGATGTTGGCTTAGCCTGATCAGGTTGTGGGGGAAAGCGGAGGCGCCGACGGGAAATCGCTAAATGCGATGGACCTGAACGAGCATCGCAATCGCTGACGCTCCAGCCGGTTTTGGCGCCTGTCCGCGTTTTGGATGGGCGAGTTAGGCGTCGCGCGAATCCCCGTTTTTTAGCGCGAACGCCTTGGCCAACAGCCGCGGGAAACAAAGGGCGCGCGCAAGCGCGCCGCTCTCGCGCTGGAAATGAGAGCGAGAGATTTTGTTGCAAAACGCCCCCGTTCGCGCACCCCATAATTCAACCAGGGTTCTGACCCTCCTCGTGGGCGCGCTGACGACGGCGCTGGCGATGCTGGCGCCCTCGGTGACCGAGACCGCCGTCGCGAACGGCGACACGCGCACCATCAATCTATTTTATGTGCATACCGGTGAATCCATTTCCGCGACCTATCTCGTGAATGGCCAATATGATTCGGCCGTGCTGCAACAGCTCAACTGGTTCCTGCGCGACTGGCGACGCAGCGAGCCCACCAACATGGATCCGCGCCTGTTCGACGTGATCTGGGAAGCCTATCGCAACGCCGGCGCGGGAAACGAGGTCGTCACGGTCGTCTCCGCGTATCGCTCTCCTCAAACCAACGCCATGCTGCGCTCGCGCTCGCGCGCGGTGGCGCGATACTCGCAACACATGCTCGGCAAGGCGATGGATACAACCATGCCGGGAATGCCGATGTCGCGCATTCGCGAGATCGGCATGCGCATGCAACGCGGCGGCGTCGGCTATTATCCGACCGCCGGCACGCCCTTCGTGCATCTCGACGTGGGCAGCGTTCGCGCCTGGCCGCGCATGAGCTACGACCAGTTGACGCGACTGTTTCCGGACGGCAAGACCGTTCATTTGCCGAGCAATGGCCAGCCGCTGGCCCGCTACGAGGAAGCCAAGGCGGAGATCGAGGCGCGCAACAATGGCGCCGTCGTCGTGGCGCCGCGCAAGACCACGGGAGGCTTCTTCGCCTTTTTGTTTGGCGGCGGCGAGGACGAAGGCGAGGACGCGGCGCCGGCCCCCGCCCCGAGCACGCGCAAGCAATGGGCTGATCTCGCGCCGCGCAACTCCAGGGCGGCGCGAACCGCCGCCGCCGAGTCGGACGAGGAAGGCGGCGGCGAAGCCCCGACGCCGGCGCAAACGCGCCGTTCGGCCGCGCTGGCCAGGGCGCAGGCCAATCTGCCGCGTGGCGAGACTGTCATGACGGCGGCTCCCGACGCCGCGACGCCGACGGCCGCGGTCGAGCCGCCAGCGCGCGAGAAGGCCGGCGTCGCCGTCAACGCGCCGCGTCCGCCTCAACGTCCGGCGTCCATGGACAAGCCGACCCCGCTGGAGCTCGCGGCGCCCGCCGAGTCCCGCGTCGCGGTTGCTTCGGTCGAGCCCGAAAACCCGGCCAAACTGTTGCGTGGCGATTTGTCGGGCGCGGCCTCGGAAACAGCCAACGAAAGCGACGCGCGCTCTCGGATCAACGCGCCGGAGCCGCCGCGCCGGCCGCGGGAGCTGGCCTCGCGCGAGAACGCGCCGCTGCCGCCGGCGCGACCCGCGGAGATCGCGTCCGTCCCGCCAGAGTCTCCGGCGACGGCGCCCTCCGGCGTGGTCGACGCGCCTCGACCGCCGG
This sequence comes from uncultured Alphaproteobacteria bacterium, assembly GCA_963699455.1. Taxonomy (GTDB): domain Bacteria; phylum Pseudomonadota; class Alphaproteobacteria; order Rhizobiales; family Beijerinckiaceae; genus Methylocystis. The sequence continues at coordinate 1,131,294 of CAVOTY010000006.1, forward strand.
CGCGGCCACTGGCGATGGCTCCCCCGGCCGTCGCGACCAGCGCGCCGCTGCCGCCGGCGCGGCCCAAGACCCTCGCCGCCGGCGATCGCGCGCGCGCCGACAACGCGCTGGCCAATTTGATCGACGTCGCCGGGACCGCCGACAAACGCGGCGGGACACCGCCGACGACGCCCCGCGGGAAAACGCGCGAAAATGACCAGGACGCGCTCGCCTACGCGCCGCCAGCGCCCGCCCGCGCCGACCCCGCCGCGCCGACAAAGCCCGCGGCCAAGGCCGCCGCGTCGAAAACCGGCTTCGTTCCCGCGCGCTTGGATCACTCCAATTTTCAGGCGATGACCCAGTCGGCGCCGTCCAGCAAACTGCCGACAAATTCGGTGATGGGCGCCTCGATCGGGGCCGTGCGGTCGGCGGCCCGCGCGACGGAACCGAGCATGCTGACATCTGGCGGCGGCGTGCCGACGCGCTTCTCGAGCCAGGGCGCCGTTCCAGTCACGGATAAATTCGTCGGAAAGTGACTTCGGCGACTTAACAATCCGGCGCCCAGCTATTCCTCGCTCCAGAAATAATGCCAAACGCCGTCGGCCCCAAAGCCTAGCCGCATCGTTTTTGGACGGCCCCGCTCTCGCGCCCGCGCGAAGTCGAAAAAACGGACGCAGCTCCATTGAGCCCGCTCCTCGGCCTCGTTGGCGGGCGGCGCCGGAAACGCCGGCCATTCGTAGATCGTGACGGGTCCACGTTGAATTCTGGCGTAAGGCTGCGCCAGCGCCGCGCGCGCGACGTTCAGAATCTCGAAGCCCTTCCGGTCGAACGACAGCGACCGCAGCACCTCGATCGGGTCGGCTCCGGCGGGATGCTTCTTCGCTCCGCGCTCGAACAGCGGGCGCGTCTCGTTCCAATCGATCGGGATACGAAGCGCCTCCAACTCGCCCTTCTCGCAGGCCGCGAGAATTTTTGCGCGAATCGCCGCGACCTGGGGCGGCAAGGCGCCAAGATCGCGCGAGGGCGCCGAGACAATATCCGCGCCGGTCGCTCGCTGATTCACGGGGCTCTCCTATTTCGAACGATAGCTGGCGCGGGCTTCTTACAATCGCCATTGTATCGGATAAAGTCGCGCATCTGGAGCGACGATGAACGATCCCGCGCGAACCGACGACAAGTCCCCCGCTCCCACGCCGTTGGAGATCATGGCGCGGCGGTCCAGGACCATCCTGCTGGCCGAACGGCTGTTGCGGCTTGGCGCCGGCCTCGGCGTTCTGGTCCTCGCCTTTCTGTCGCTGTCGTGGTCCGGTCTATGGCTGGAGGTCGGCGCGCCCTGGCGTATTCTCGGCGTCGCGCTGTTCGCCCAGGCGGCGCTGTTTCTGGTGGCGCGGGAAATCTTGCGTGGGCCGCCGAGCCGACGGCTGGCGCTTCAAAGGCTGGATGACGAGGACGCCAGCGGGCTACGACCCGCGACATCGCTGGAAGATCGCCTCGCCGGCGACGCGCCCGAGCCCGCCACCGCGACTCTGTGGGAGCTGCATCGGCGCCGGTTGGAGCGCGCCGTCGCGGCGCTGCCGGTCGCCCCGCCGCGACCCGATCTGCCGCGGCGCGATCCCTTCGCCTTGCGCGCGCTGGCGCTGGTCGCGGCAACGGCCATGGCCTTCGTCGCCGGCGACGACAAAACCACGCGGCTGCGCGCGGCGTTCGATTGGCGCGGCGCGGGCGCCTCCTTCGAGACGGCGCGCTTCGACGCCTACATCGATCCACCGCCCTACACGGGTCGCCCCTCGCTGGTGTTGGAGGACCGGGACATTGGCCAGACCCGCGAAGCGCCCATCAATTCGGTGCTGCATTTGCGTTTCGCCGGGGCCGCGACGACCGAGGGCGCCCTGGCGCCGATGGTCGAGCCGCGGGACGCTGGCAAGGCGACCGGCCCGGCCACCGATTTCGAACGGAAATTCAAGCTCACCGGCGCCGCGCGGCTTGTCCTGCCGGATGGCCGCGGCTTCGATCTCGCCGCCATTCCCGATCATGCGCCGAGCATCGAACCCGTTGGGGCGCCGCGCAACAACTCCCGCGGCACGATGACGCTGCGCTATAAAACCGATGACGACTATGGCGTGATCGAGGCGCGCGCGTTGTTATCGCGTCCGGGCGCGCGGCGCGCGCTTTATCCGCCGCCACAACCGCCGCTGACGCCGCCGCCGGAAAACAATGGGCGCGGCGAAACGCGGGCGACGCTGGATCTGTCCGACAGTCCCTGGGCCGGCGCGAACGCGACGCTCACGCTCGAGGCGCGCGACGAAGGCGGCAATGTCGGGCGTTCGCGGCCCCTGGAAATCACCCTCCCCCAGCGTCGTTTCACCAAGCCGTTGGCGCGGGCGCTCGCCGAGCAGCGACGCGTCCTGGCGATGGATCCAGAAAACCGCGCGCAAGTCCGGCTGGCGCTAGACGCGCTGTCCATCGCGCCCGAACTTTTCGACACCCCCGCGTCGATTCATCTCGGACTGCGCGCCGCGCGCCGCGGGCTGGACGGCCCACGAAGCGACGACGAACTGCGCGAGGTCGCCGAATTGCTCTGGGCGATGGCGCTGAGCGTCGAGGGCGGCGATGTCGCCCAGTCCGAGCGCGACGCGCGCGAGGCGCAACGCAAATTGCGCGAGGCGCTGGCGCGCGGCGCCGATGATAAGGAAATCGAGCAACTCACGAGCGAATTGCGCGACGCGATGGCTAAATTTCTGCAAGACCTGTCGCAACAGGCGGCGCGCCAAAACGATCCCGACGCGGCGAAGGGCGATGGCGGCGAAGGCCAGGAGGTAAGCCAGCAGGACCTCGACAAGCTGCTCGACGAGATGGACGAGGCCAGCAAGTCCGGCGATGTCGCGCGCGCCCAAAAGCTGCTCGACGAACTCGCCAACGTGCTGGAAAATCTTCAGCCGTCGCAAGGCGGCAAGGGCTCGGGCAAGAGTTCGCGAGCGCGCGAGAACGCCCGCTCCGAACTCGACCAGCTGTCGCGCGATCAGCAGCGATTGCGCGACGAGACTTTTCAGGGCGCGGCGCCTAAAAACGGCTCGCCCGAGGAAAGGTCCAGCGGCGGCGGTCAGGCCGGGCGCGACCGTCAACACGGGTTGCGCGAGCGGCTGGAGCGACAACGCGAGGCGCTGCGGCGCTCCGGCGAAACCGAACCCTCGGAGCTCGGCGACGCGGACAAGGCGATGAAGGACGCCGAACAGGCGCTCGGCCAGGGCGCGAGCGGGACCGGCAAGGCCGTCGAGGCGCAAGGCCGCGCGCTGCAGGCGCTGCGGCGCGGCGGCGACGAACTGGCCCGGCGCGGCGAGGAGCAAGGCGGCGAGGGCGAGCAAGGCGCGCGCCGCGAGGGCGGCAAATCCGGCCGCGACGGCACGGGCTCCAACCAGGACCCGCTCGGGCGCGCCATGGGCCAAAAGGGCGATTACGACTCGCATTCGCGCTACGACCCGCTGGGCCTGCCGCCGGCGCAGCGCGCCCGCCGCGTGCAGGAGGAGGTGCGCCGCCGGCTCAGCCAGCCGGCCCGCCCGGCCGAGGAGCTCGACTATTTGCAACGGCTGCTGCGGCGCTGACCGCGCGAAACGAGGTCAGTCCCCCCGGTAAACGCAACCCTCGAAACAACTGTCGCGGAACACGCCGACCTCGCATAGGTTTGGCGCGAAGGGCGAGAGATCGCTCCATATGTAAAGACAGAGGTTCTCCAGCGTCGGCTTGCCGAGTCCCTCGAGGTCGTTGAGGAAGCTATGGTCGAGCTTTTCGCGCAGCTCGGCGAGGCGGCGGCCGAGCTTGCCGAGGTCCATGACCCATTGCTCGTCCTGGTGGCGCTCGCCGCGCAGCGTAACCCGCACACGGAAGGAATGCCCGTGCAGATTGCGGTATTTGCCGCCGGTGGGATGCTCCGGGTCGTAAAGCGCGTGGGCCGCCTCGAAATAAAACTCGCGGAAAACCTCGAAACTCGCCACGGCTACTTCACCCCGATGATTTTGTGCGTCTGCAACGACAGGCGCCAGCGCGGATGGCTCAGGCAATAGTCGATCGCGGCCTTTCTATTGCGCGGATTATCCGGCCCGTCCATGGGCTGCAACAGGAAATGCGCGAAGTCGAGGCCCTCGAAAGCCTCGGGCTCGGCCCCCGGCTGGGGAAACACCAGCTTGAGTTCGTCGCCGCGCGTCTGGCGCAACGGCGCGCCGGCCTTGGGCGAAACGCAAATCCAATCCAGCGAGGCGGGAACCGGCAACGTCCCGTTGGTTTCGACCGCGACCTCGAAACCCTCGCGGTGTAGCGCGGAGATCAGCGCATCGTCGATTTGCAGCATCGGCTCGCCGCCGGTCAGCACGACGAAGCGGTGGTCGCGCCCGGGGCCCCAAAGCCGCGCCAGCAGCGCCGCCAGTTGCTCGGCGTCGGCGAATTTGCCGCCGTTCTCGCCGTCCGCGCCGACAAAGTCGGTGTCGCAAAAACGGCAGACCGCCGCGGCGCGATCCTGTTCGCGACCGCTCCACAAATTGCATCCGGAAAAGCGGCAGAACACCGCGGCGCGCCCAGCATGGCACCCCTCGCCCTGCAGGGTTAGGAAAGATTCCTTGACCGCGTAAACCATTCCCCGACCGTGTTCGCGCCCGCGCGCGGAAGGCGGCTCAAGGCCCGTCGACTTGAAGCCGGCGCGCCGCGCTCGCCGCCACTCTAACCCTTCTTGGGCTGCTCGGCATCCTTGACGCCCGGTTCGATGGGCGGGCGCGGACGCGTATCGAGACTACGGATATAGGCCACGATGTCGTCGATTTCCCGGCGCGAGAGACTCATGTCCGGCATTTTCGGATGCGGATCGATGAGGAACCGCGCGATCGCCTTGTCGTCGGGACGGCGGAAGGCGATATCGGCGAAGGGCGGCGCGTCGACCTTGGCGGATTGCTGGTCCGCCGCGACGACATGACAGGCCGCGCACCACCGCTTGGCGATAACGCCGCCATGCGCCGCGTCCCCGGCGAGCGCCGGCGCGCAAATGGCCCAAAGGGTCGGCGCGACCGTTGTGAGCAAGATATATCGGCGAAGCCCGGCGATCATGGCGGCGTCCTTTTTAGATGCAACATGGCCGCGAGATGCGATTCGCGGCGGAGTTCATTACCGAGTTTAATCACATGACGGCCGCGGCGGAAAGAAATGGCTCTGGCGCGCGGCGCGTCACGGCGACGCGGCGGCGCGCGCCGTGCGTAATTCGTTAACCTCGCGCCATTTCGCGGCGCGAAAATGTGACCTTGTTGCAACACTCTCGAAGATAAATTTCCCATCCACTCATTTGATGCATTAGGCCCCTTTTCAGCCATAAACGCCACGCTAAGGTCAGTGTGTCACAAGGTCATCAATGACGCGGCGACAACTTCCCGAGGCGAGCAATCGGCGGGAGAACGCCGCTTGTTGCTCGAAAATAGACTTGGGCGTGGCGTTCTGGGTGTTTTGGCGCGTGCGCGGCGGCGCACAGGAAGACAGTATTATGAAGCGGCCTTGTGAAACCAGGTTTCTCGCGTTCGGCGGCCTCGTTGTCGCGATTCTACTCGTCGCCTTCGCCGCCCCGGCTCCGGCGCTCGACGCCGCCGATCAACGCCTGACCTCGCCGACCGCCCAATTGCCGATGTTCAAGGACCCGCCGGCCGCCTTGCGCGCGGCCTTGGAGAGTCAACACGCCGGCAACGCCGGCGCCTCCGTCGAAGCCTTGCGCTACGCCGCCGACGGAGGCGAATCCCTGGCGCAATGGAAACTCGCGAGAATGTACGCCGTGGGCGACGGCGTCACCCGCGACGACCGCAAGGCTTTCGACTACTATTCGAGAATCGTCGAGCGGTTCGCCGATGACGATCCCAACCCCAGCACGCGGTCGATGGTGTCGAACGCCTTTGTATCGCTCGGCCAATACTTGCGGGCGGGCATCGCCAGCGCGAAACTCGCGCCGGACCCAGAACGCGCCTTCGACCTGTTTCGCTACGCCGCGACATTTTTCCGCAACGCCGACGCGCAATACTATGTCGCGCGCATGTATCTCGACGGCGTCGGCGTCAAGAAGGACACCCGCCAGGGCATGAACTGGCTCGACCTCGCGGCGCGCAAGGGCCACCCTCAAGCGCAAGCGCTGCTCGGCCAGTTGATGTTCGACGGGAAGGCCGGCGGCGGGGCGCAACGTCCGCTCGGGCTGATGTATCTGACGCTGGCCCGCGAATCGGCCAATGGCGCGCCGGCCGACCATTGGATCGTCGAACAGCATGATCGGGCTCTCGCCGCCGCCAGCGAGGAGGACCGCCGCGCCGCCGTCGGCATGCTGGAAAACTATCTCCAGCATCGCAACTGACACGGCGCGGGTTCGTTAAGACAATGGCTTGATCGAGGCGGACTCTAGCTAATTACGACGCGCCAGGGATCGCAAAAACCCCTGCGTGTCGTCGGTCAGCTCCATATCCACGGCGGGAGCCATCTTGAGCAGCACATTCGCGACAAAGGCCTGATCGTTGCGCGGCTCTTCCAGCGTTTCCCGCAAGATCGGAACATTGTCCTCGATATGTTGCAGGAAGGAAACGCCCTTCTCCAAAGTTTCCGTCCAACGGTCGCGATGCCACTTCGCCAGCGGAAACATGATCTCCTGAACGAAATTGGAGGCGCGCGCCTTCTCCAGGAAGCGCAGGCCGGCGCTCCAGTTTTCCTTGGCGCGCAGCGGTGGCGGCGGCTTGTCGCCGATCAGCATTTTCTTGCCGGCCTGACCGACGAAATCGTCGAGCGTCACCGGCGAATCGATATCGCCGCGAAAACTCCACAGGGCGACCGATCCCGGAAACTCCTTGCCCAGGCTTTCGATTAGGGCCGCCTCGACCTTGTCCACCGCCGCCTTGTCCTCGTTCAGCGCCGCCGTCATGCAGAAGGCGAACAGCGCATCCGTGGCGACCGCCGCGACGCCGCCGCCCTTCAATTGCGCGGCCATTAGTTTGGGCGTCGCTCCATCGGCCGGGACCACGGCGTCGCCGGCCCGCAGCGCCGACATGAAGGCGGTGATTTCCAGCCATCCCATGAAATTGGCGACGAAGGCTTCGGGGTCCACGTAGACGATGGCCAGGTTGAGAGGCTGCTTGCGTTTTTTCAATTCCGACATATCGGTCACGGAGAGTCCTCTCGTTCCGTTGGCGCCAATGTATTTTGGAGTTCAGGCGACGTCCTCTTCCGCCAATCGCACCCCGCTCAGGCAAACATCGCCATCGTCGATGACCAGCGTGATGGGCGTCAGGCGCTGGCCCTTGCAAGGACCGATGAAGCATTCGCCCGTGTCCGGATCGAACTGGGCGTGGTGGTTGCCGCAGGTGATGAAGTTTTCGTCCTCGTCGAGAAACTGGCCCGGCGTCGTGTCGAGCCGCTCGCCCTGGTGCGGACAGACGTTTTCATAACCATAGAACTGATTGCCCTTGCGGGTGATCATGATCGACCATGGCTTGGGCTCGCCGGTCTCCGTCACCCGCATCAACGTAAATCCGTTTACGTCGCGGTCGTCGATCTCGATTGTCCGGCAAATCACATATAGCTCATCCATCGACGACACCTTCCGATACTGGAGACGCGGATGGACTTGTCGTAGCAAGCGATGCGCCAACCCGTGGTGCACGGCAATTCACCACGCAAAAAAACGCTCGCGGTCGGGCTCGACCGGGAGCGTTTTGTATTGAAGCGCCTGAACTTACTGAGCGGCGAGCTTGATTTCGGGATAAGTGCAGCGCTCGGCGGAATGTTCGTCGAGATGCAGATTGGCCGGTGGCTCCACGAAGGGAATGCCCAACGTCCGCCAAACGTCGACCATGGCCTCGACCAGGACTCCGATCTGGGCATGGCTATGGCGCGGCGTCGGCGTGATCCGCAGGCGCTCCGAGCCCTTGGCGACGGTTGGGTAATTGATCGGCTGGATGTAGATGTGGTGACGCTCCAGCAGCATGTCGCTGGCGGCCTTGCACAGCTGGGCGTCGCGCACCATGACCGGGACGATGTGCGAACTGTTTTCCAGCACCGGGAGACCAGCCGCCGCCAATGCGTGTTTGGTGATCGCCGATGCGCGTTTATGCGCGTCGCGCAGGTCTGGACGCGCCTTGAGCAAGCGAACGGCGGCGCAAGCGGCCGCCGCGACCGCCGGCGGCAACGCCGTGGTGAAGATGAAGGACGGCGCGTAGCCGCGAATGGCGTCGATGATCGCGGCGTCGCCGGCGACATAGCCGCCCAGCGTGCCAAAGCCCTTGGCCAGCGTGCCCTCGATCACGTCGATCTTGTCCATGACGCCGGCCTGTTCGCAAACGCCGCCGCCGCGCGGGCCGTACATGCCGACCGCGTGCACCTCGTCGATATAGGTCATCGCGTCGTAACGCTCGGCGAGAGCGGCGATTTCGGCGACCGGCGCGACATTGCCGTTCATCGAATAGAGGCTCTCGAACAAGATGAGTTTCGGCCGATCGCCCGCCGCGATCAGCAGTTCCTCGAGATGATCGAGGTCGTTGTGGCGGAAGATTTTGGTCTCGGCGCGCGACCGCTTAACGCCCTCGATCATCGAATTGTGGTTCGAGGCGTCGGAGAGAATGAGGCAATTGGGCAGCAGATCGGCGATGGTCGAGATCGCCGCGAGATTGGAGATCCAGCCGGAGGTGAAGACCAGCGCCGCCTCCTTGCCGTGAAGATCGGCGAGTTCGCGCTCCAGCTCCACGATGGCGTGGCTGGTGCCGGAAATATTGCGGGTGCCGCCCGCGCCGGCGCCCACCCTCGCCGCCGTGTCGACCATGGCGGCGATCACCTCGGGGTGCTGGCCCATGCCGAGGTAATCGTTCGAGCACCAGATGGTGACGTCCTGGGGCTGGCCGTCGGGACGATGCCAGACCGCCTCGGGGAAGGTCTCGACGTCGCGTTCGATATGGGTGAAAACCCGATAGCGCCGCTCGGAACGAAGACGGAATACAGCTGCCTCGAAGTAGCGCCGATAATCCATGCCGCAGCCCTTAATCCATCGCGCGTTTTCGCGCTGCGCGCGACCTCGGGCTCCCCTCCCGCGATCGCTGAACTCTGTAAGAAACATTACATATCCGAAACACGGCGACAATGCGAGGGGCGCGATGTCGCGGACAAGGTCAAAATGTCGCGCGGCGGCCCGCGGCGGGCCTTACGCCGCCAGCGCCGCCAGCACCCGCGCCCAGGAGCGGGTTCCCTTGTGGAACGAGGTCAGGGAATATTTTTCATTGGGCGAATGTATGCGGTCGTCCTCCAGCGCGAAGCCGATCATCAGCGCGTCCATGTCGAGGTCGCGCTTGAAGGCGCCGACGATGGGAATCGAGCCGCCACAGCCGGTCAGCGCCGCCTCGACCCCCCATTCATCGGCCAGCGCCCGCCGCGCCCGCTTCAGCGCCTCGGAGCCGAAGGGCAAATTGAGCGCGCCCGAGGCGCCGTGCGAAATAAACTCCGCCGTCACGTCGGCCGGCAGCCGCTCCCGCACGAAGGCGCGGAAGGCATCAATGGTTTTCTTGGGACTCTGCGTTCCAACAAGGCGGAACGAGAATTTGGCGCTGGCCCGCGCCGGCAGCACGGTTTTCGTGCCCTTGCCGGTGTAGCCGCCGAGTATGCCGTTCACGTCGCAGGTCGGCCGCGCCCAGATTTGCTCGATGACGCCGCGCCCGAACTCGCCGCCGACCTCCGTCAATCCCACGCCGCGCAGGAACGCCGCCTCGTCGAAGTCGAGTTCGCGCCATTGCGCCGCCACGTCCTCGGGCAGTTCCGGCACGCCGTCGTAAAAACCGGGTAGAGCCACCTTGCCGTCGGCGCCGTGCAACTCGGCGATGATCTTGGCCAGCACGTGAATGGGGTTGACGATGGGACCGCCGAACATGCCGGAATGCAGGTCATGGCTGGCGCCCCGGAGAATGACCTCCTCCTGCGCCAAGCCACGCAGCATGATCGTTATGGCCGGTGTGGCGGCGTTCCACATGCCGGTGTCGCAAACCAGCGCCAGCGCGGCCTCCGCCAGTTCGGCCTTGTGGGCGACAAGAAAGTCCGGCAGCGACGGCGAGCCGGTCTCCTCCTCGCCCTCGAACAAAAATGTCACGTTGCACGGCAGCCCGCCATTGGCCTCGAAGGCGCGGCAGGCCTCGAGGAAGGTCATCAGCTGGCCCTTGTCGTCCGAGGCGCCGCGCGCGACAATTTCACGCGTTCCGTCGCCCTGTTGCAGACGCGGCGCGAAAGGCTCGGTTTTCCATAAGTCCAGCGGATCGGCCGGCTGCACGTCGTAATGGCCATAAAACAGCACATGCGGCGCGTCCTTGCGCTTGGCGTTGGCATGGCCGACGACAATCGGATGACCGGGCGTCGGGCGCGATTCGGCCTGGTAGCCGAGGCCCTGGAGTTCGCCGACCAGCCAGTCGGCGGCGCGTTGGCACTCCCTGGTGTAGGCCGGATCGGTCGAAATCGAGGGAATGCGCAGCAAATCGAACAGTCTTTGCGTCGAGGCGTCGATATTCGTGTCGATGGTGGCGAGAACGGCGTCGAGCGTGGCCATGGAACGACTCTCCTTGTCTAACCGAAGTTTAATCCGCCCCGCGCGCGACGCGAAGCCCTCGGTGGGCGGCGGCGGTCAAAAAAGTCCCAGGCGAAACTGGTCATTGATCGCGCGGCGACCCCAGGAAGTCGATGTTTCAGCACTTCTTCCGGTCGTACTGGCCGCAGTTTTTCTTGCGTGTTTGGCATGGCAGGGCTTCATTCACGCACCGATGGAGGAAACCCCTGCACTGCTTGCTCAGCGCCGATTCATCCGTTCCCTCATACTCCATCGCGTCTGGCGCCGAACAGTGAGTAGCCTTCACAAATACAATATTGGAGGTCGACCGCGTCCCATCAAACGGGCGCGGGTCGAAGGCGTTCGCGGCGCCGATAGCCACGCCGGTCGATAGGATTAGTGCTGTTATGAATGCCAAGTTTTTTTTCATCTTACACCGTCCCCTAGGTTTGACGCCGGCCGGTGGCGACCGTTGCGCCGACTGGCGAGCCGAAGCAACGCTTCACGCTCAATCCACTTAGCCAAAATCGGCGCGAATCGCCACGTGATCGGAAGGCTTGTCGCCGCCCCGCATTTTCTTGTCGATCTCGACGCTTTTCAAGCGGTCGGCGGCTTGCGGCGACAGCAGCAAATGGTCGATCCGCAGGCCCTGATTTTTTGGCCAGGCGCCGGCCTGATAATCCCAGAAAGTGAAGAGGCCCGGCGCGTCGGTGACGGCGCGCAACGCCTCCGCGTAACCGAGATTGAGCAACTTGCGAAACCGCGCGCGCGTTTCCGGCTTGAACAGCGCGTCGCCCTCCCACGCCTTGGGATCATAAACATCCTCCGGCGCCGGAATGACGTTGTAATCGCCGGCGAGGACGATCTTCTCCTCCAGCGCGAGCAGCGCCCGCGCCCGGGCGGTCAGCGCGTCCATGAAGGCGAGCTTGTAGCTGTATTTTTCGCTGTCGGGCGGGTTGCCGTTGGGCAGATAAACCGACGCAACGCGATACATTCCGCCGGCGCCGTCGTCGACCACCGCCTCGATGTAGCGCGACTGAGCATCCTCGAAGCCCGGCAGCCCACGCGAAACGTCCTCCAGTCGCGCCTTGGAGAGAAGCGCGACGCCGTTAAAAGTCTTTTGGCCGAATGTTTCAACATTGTAGCCGGCGTCCTCGACCTCGCCGCGCGGAAACGAGTTGTCCTGGCACTTCAACTCTTGCAGGCACAGCACATCGGGCGCGACATCGCGCAGATAGTCGAGCAGCGGCTCCAGCCTTTGCCGCACCGAATTGACGTTCCAGCTGGCGATGCGCATGGCTCGGCTCTCCGATGTGGGCGTGGCGTTAAAGTGGCGTCGACTTCAGGCGCCCGCCGCCGCCGCGATTTCCGCGACGATTTGTTCCGCCGCCGCTTTTGGGTCCGCCGCGCGGGTGATCGGGCGTCCGACGACGAGATGATCCGCGCCGGCGCCAATCGCCAGCGCCGGCGTCATGACGCGCTTTTGATCGTTCGACTCGGCCCCGGCGGGGCGCACGCCAGGCGTGACCAAAAGCATCGTCGGACCGACGATCGCGCGCATTCCCGCAAGCTCCAGCGGCGAGAGAATCAGCCCGTCGACGCCGAGGTCCCGGGCCTGGGTGGCGCGCCGCGTCACCAACTCCCCGACGCCGAGCGCGTAACCGGCGTCCCGCAGATCGGCGTCGTCGTAGGAGGTCATCACGGTGACGGCGAGCAGTCTCAAACCGCCCGCATCCGCTCCCGCGCGCGCCGCGCGCATGGTTTGCGGATAGCCGTGGATGGTCAAAAAATCCACGCCGAGCCCGGCGATCTGGCGGGTGGCGCGCTCCACGGTCACGCCGATGTCGTGCAATTTGAGATCGAGAAAGACCCGCTTGCCCGCCGCCTTCAGCTCCCCGGCGAGGCCGAGGCCGCCGACGTAGGCGAGTTCAAGGCCGATCTTGTAGAAGGTCACGCTGTCGCCCAGCGCCGCGACCATGAGCCGCGCGGCGTCGACGCCGTCGACGTCGAGCGCCACGATTAACCGGTCGCGCGCGCTCATGCCGCCGGGCCGCCGGCGTGACCGGCGCGGCGGTAGCGCCAAACCCGCGCCGGCGGAATATTAAGCAGAATAGGCGCGGAGCCCTTGCCGACATAGGCGCCGCCGACGCCATGAGCGTGGATCGGCATCGGCGAAACCGTCAGCCCATAGGTGAACTGGATGAACAGCCCATCCGGACCCATGAGATCGAACGCCTGGTGCAACAACTCGATGCGGTCGCGCTCCGGACGAATGAGCAGCGGCAGGCTGGAGACGATGGTCGCCACCTGGCCGTCGACATGCTTGGCGAGCGTGGCCTTCAGGCCATAGGCGTCGCCCTGCACGATTTTGAGGGTTGGGTAGCGCTCGGCCAGCAGGTGGCAAAACTTGGTCTCATATTCGACCAGCAGCAGCCGCTCGGCCGGAATCCCCCGCGCGAGCAACGCCTTGGTCACCGGACCCGTGCCGGGGCCAAGCTCCACGATCGGGCCCGGGCGCGAAAGATCGACATAGCCGGCCATGACCTTGGCGAGCGCCGGCCCGGAAGGGGCGACGGCGCCGACAACGCCGGGATTCTGAATCCATTGGCGCAGGAATCGCGCATTGTCCGCGAAGGTGGCTTTCTTGGTTGGTTTTCGGTGCGGCACGGAACGGTCGCCTCTTGGTTTCTCGCGCGAGGAGCGCGCGCGTTCAAGGTGAAGGCGCCCCTGAACAGCCGCGCCCCGCTCCTTCCTAGCGTTCTCGCGCGGTTTTGGTAATCCCCCCGGCGTCGGACGGATTGCCGCGCTACTTTCCGAACAGTTCCTTCATTTTGGCGAAAAAGCCGGTCGATTCGGGATGGGTGTGGTGCGACAACTCGTCCTCGAACTCCTGCAGCAGTTCGCGCTGGCGCTTGGTGAGGTTTTGCGGCGTCTCGACGCTGATCTGCACATGCAGGTCGCCCTGCTCGCGCCCGCGCAGCACGGGCATTCCCTTGCTCTTTACTTTCAACTGGCGGCCGCTCTGCGTGCCTTCCGGCACTTTCAGCTTGCATTCCGAGCCGTCGATGGCGTGAACGGTGATATCGCCGCCAATCGCGGCGCGCACCATCGAGATCGGGACGCGGCAGTACAAGTCCGCGCCGTCCCGCTGAAAGAAGGCATGGGGCTTAACCGACAGAAAAATATAGAGGTCGCCGGGCGGCCCGCCGCGCAGGCCCGCCTCGCCCTCTCCGGCGAGGCGGATGCGGGTGCCGTCCTCCACGCCCGCCGGCACGTTGACGGAAAGCGTGCGCTCCAATGTCTTGCGGCCGGAACCGGCACAAGCCGGACAGGGGTTTTCGATGATCTCGCCGCGCCCCTGGCAGGTCGGGCAGGTCCGCTCGATCGCGAAAAAGCCCTGCTGCGCGCGGACGCGTCCCTGGCCGGCGCAAGTGGCGCAGGTCTTGGGCTTGGAGCCCTTCTTGGCCCCGCCGCCGCCGCAGACCTCGCAGGTCGCCGAGGTCGGCAGCTTCAGGGTGGCGGCCTTGCCGGTGTATGCCTCCTCGAGCGTGATCTCCATGTTGTAGCGCAGATCGGAGCCGCGCTCGCGTCCGCCGCCGCCGGAGCGACCGCCCCGCCGGCCCATCACGTCGCCAAACAGATCCTCGAAAATATCTGCCATCGAGGCGCCAAAGCCCTCGCCGCCAAAACCTGCGCCGCCCTGCTCGAAGGCGGCGTGGCCCATGCGGTCGTAAGCGGCGCGCTTCTGCGGGTCCGATAGCGCCTGATAGGCCTCGTTGAGTTCCTTGAACTGCGTTTCGGCGGCCTTGTCGCCGGGGTTGCGGTCGGGATGGCATTCCATCGCCGACTTGCGGAAGGCGATTTTCATCTCAACGTCCGTCGCGGTCCGGGAGACCCCGAGTATCTCGTAATAGTCGCGCTTGGCCATGTCAGATTTCGTCGCTCGAAGAAATTTCGCACGGACCGCCGGTCGCGGCGATCTCGTCGCGGATCGGTTGCAGGCGGTATATCAGTTCGGGCGGCGCTGTCAGCACCGTGTCCCATACAATATCCAAATCCAGCTCAAAATATCCATGCGCGATGCGGTTGCGCATCGCCGCCATGTTCCGCCAGGGCACCTCGAGATGCTTCTTTACGAAATCAGAATGCTCCTGCGCGAGTCGCGAAGCCATCTCGCCGATAATAAGTAGATTCATATTGACAGCCTGTTGAGTGCGCGTGTCCCTCAGGAAATCGCTTTTATCCACGCCCTCTAAGTAAGAAATCGCAAGCTTGGCGCAATCGAGCATGTGTTCGACGGGCGCGAGCGGACTCTTGGCGTTCATATGGGCGTCGCCTCGGCCAAGACGCGCTCGCGAAAATGCCGAGACAGGTCTCCTGGCGTCAGGAGATCGACGCGCACGCCCAGGATTTGTTCGAGTTCCACCTGCAAGCCGCCGAGGTCGAAAAGTGTCGCTCCTGGAAGCGCGTCCACGAGAATATCGATGTCGCTGTCTATTCGGTCTTCTCCGCGCAGCGCCGAACCGAACACGCGTGGATTGGCCGCGCGGCAGCGGCTCACCGCCGCCCGCACGGCCTCGCGATGTTGTTCGAGGGCCAGAGAAGGCTTCATCAAATATACTCCAATCCATCGGCGATGAAGCGCCTTCTCCCCGTTTGCGGGGGGAAGGATAGGTGATGGGCAGATTCTGGTTGCTCTCTGAGCCTCTTCTAATCGTTGCCTATGTATTCGCCGTCTTCGTCGAGGTCGGAGCGCGAATCGTAAGCCTCCCGCTTCGCTTCATAAAAGGCTCAATCGTCCTCCTCCGCTGTCGAGGGATCAGGCTCGGTCGGCACCCCGCGTCCAAAATCGTGATCATCTAGACCTTGCTGGAACGCGTCGTCGATAGTCGTTGCTAGCTTCTTGGGTTTGCTCGTCAATAGAAACTCCTTTTCCAAAAAATAGAACCGTAAAAAATCTCGCCCCTCACCCTAACCCTCTCCCCGCAAGCGGGGAGAGGGGATACTTTGTTGCTCTTACTTCTTGTGATCGTCGCCGCCGACATCCTTGAACTCGGCGTCGATCACGTCGTCCTTGTCGTGGGCGTCGTGCGCGCCGGCGCCGGGCGCGGCGCCTTCCGCCTGCTGCGCCTTGTACATCGCCTCGCCGAGCTTCATGGTCGCCTGCGCCAGTTCGGCGGTCTTCGCCTTGATGTGCTCGGCGTCCTCGCCTTCGAGCGCGGTCTTCAGCGAGGCGATGGCCGCCTCGATGACGCTCTTGTCGGCGGCGGAGACCTTGTCGCCAAATTCCGCCACCGACTTTTGCGCCGAATGGACGCTCGCCTCGCCGTGGTTCCGGGCGTCGACCAATTCGCGCCGCGCCTTGTCCTCGGCGGCGTGCGCCTCGGCGTCCCGCACCATTTTGTCGATGTCGGAATCCGAGAGGCCGCCGGAAGCCTGGATGCGGATCTGCTGCTCCTTGTTGGTGGCCTTGTCCTTCGCGGTCACATTGACGATGCCGTTGGCGTCGATGTCGAAGGTCACCTCGATTTGCGGCATGCCGCGCGGGGCCGGCGGGATGCCGGCGAGATCGAATCGACCCAGGCTCTTGTTGTCCTGCGCCATCTCGCGTTCGCCCTGGAACACGTTGATGGTCACCGCGGTCTGATTATCCTCGGCGGTCGAGAACACCTGGCTCTTCTTGGTCGGGATCGTCGTGTTGCGGTCGATCAAGCGGGTGAACACGCCGCCCAAGGTCTCGATGCCCAGCGACAGCGGGGTCACGTCGAGCAGCAGAACGTCCTTCACATCGCCCTGCAGCACGCCGGCCTGAACCGCCGCGCCGATCGCCACCACCTCGTCGGGGTTGACGCCCTTATGCGGTTCCTTGCCGAAGAACTGCTTGACGACTTCCTGCACCTTGGGCATGCGGGTCATGCCGCCGACCAGCACCACCTCCCCGATTTCGCCCGGCGACATGCCAGCGTCCTTCAGCGCCTTGCGGCAGGGCTCGATGGTGCGCTGGATCAGATCGTCGACCAGCGCCTCGAACTTGGCGCGCGTCAGCTTCAGCGTCAGATGCTTCGGACCCGCGGCGTCGGCGGTGATGTAGGGCAGGTTGATCTCGGTTTGCGTCGCGGCGGAGAGCTCGATCTTGGCCTTTTCCGCGGCTTCCTTCAGGCGCTGCAGCGCGAGCTTGTCCTTCGTGAGGTCAATGCCCTGCTCCTTCTTGAATTCGCTCGCGAGATATTCGACGACGCGATTGTCGAAATCCTCGCCGCCCAGGAAGGTGTCGCCATTGGTGGACTTCACCTCGAACACGCCATCGCCGATTTCGAGAATCGACACGTCGAAGGTGCCGCCGCCGAGGTCGTAAACCGCGATCGCGCCGCTGTGCTTCTTGTCGAGGCCGTAGGCGAGCGCCGCGGCCGTCGGCTCGTTGATGATGCGCAGCACTTCGAGGCCGGCGATCTTGCCGGCGTCCTTGGTGGCCTGGCGCTGCGCGTCATTGAAATAAGCGGGAACGGTGATGACCGCTTGCGTGACGGTCTGCCCCAGATGCGCCTCGGCCGTCTCCTTCATCTTCTGCAAGATGAAAGCCGAGATCTGCGAGGGCGAATATTGCTTGCCGGCGGCGGCCACCCAGGCGTCGCCATTGCCGCCCTTGACGATCGAATAGGGCACCAAACCGATGTCCTTCTTGGTCATCGGATCGTCAAAAGTGCGGCCGATCAATCGCTTGATCGCGAAAAAAGTCTTTTCGGGATTGGTCACCGCTTGCCGCTTGGCGGGCTGGCCGACCAAACGCTCGCCGTCGTCCGTGAAAGCGACGATCGACGGCGTCGTGCGCGCGCCCTCCGCGTTTTCGATCACCTTCGGGGTCGACCCATCCATGACGGCGACGCAGGAATTGGTCGTGCCGAGGTCGATGCCGATAATCTTAGCCATTTTTTCGGTCCTTCCCTAAATTCAAATCCTTGGACCCCGTAGCGGTCCGACAGGAGGCGGATTCGTCACGACTTAGCTTAAGCCCGTTCCGAGCCTGCCTCGCCTCGCTCCATGAGATTGTGTCTGGGCGGCTCCCTCGCAAGGGACTTCCCCGCATATCCGGCGCATATAAATTGAAGCGGACCTCCCGGCAAGCGGTCGCGACGCCCATCGACGGCCCCGCGCAAGGCGATGACGGCCTGCCCTTCCATGGCGCCGCCGGGTTGGCGCTCGCGCCCGCGACAAGTGGACGCTCGGGAATAGCTAGACCGAACGTGGACGAGAAATGGTTAGACAAATAAATGACTTTGCACGAAACATTTAACCCTGACTCGTTTTTAACGAATAGCGTTAGCGGATTCGCAAAGGCTCCAAGCTTACTTTCGCGCGCACAATCATTTCCAAACGTCTGTACAAAAGGTCATCATGACAACCTTCCGAAACCGCGCGGGCTTCGCCTTATCTGAGTTGATCGATGAAAAGCGCCATGCGGAACGGAAAAAATCCTTCGCGGACATTTGGATTGATCCGGGCGACTTGGCGGCGCCCGTCTACTGTAAAGTTCTGGACGTTTCCCGCGACGGCGCCCGACTAACGATTCCCGGCGAAATCAATTTGCCCGCGATATTTTCCATTCGCATGGGAAGCTCCAGATACGAAGCCAAGGTGATTTGGAAGTCCGGACGGGACATTGGGGCCGAATTCCTGAAACCGATCCAGGCGCCGCCACCGGAATGGAAGCGTTCCGCGCCAGCCCTCGAGCCGCCAAATCCGCAAGTTGAGGCGTCGAACGCGGCGGCGGCGAACGATCCGCGCCAAGTCGGCGAGGAAGAATCAGGCGCCCCGGCGGTAAACAAGCGCGAACCCATGGACGCGGCCCTGGCGCGACTGGCGGAATGCCTCGATAAAATGAAAAAGTGATTCCAAAATTCAAGCTCGCTCGGACGACTGATGAATATTGATTTTCATCAGTAGTCATGCCAAACAGCCCTCATCTGGGCTCGGGCGGCGGTTCTCATGCAAAACTCCATTGTTCGGATGCTCTTCGCATGCCTCACACCTTTCGCGATCCTGCTCGCCGGCTGCGATGGTAAATCCAAAAGCGCCGAATCGCAGGCCTCCGCTCGACCGGTGCTCGTCACCGCGATTCATTATGCCCCGCAATCGCAAACCCGAGAATTCGTCGCGTCGATTCGTCCGCGTGTCGAGTTGAATCTGGGGTTTCGCGTCTCCGGCAAGGTGATCAAGCGGTTCGTGGAAGTCGGCCAGCGCGTCAAGGCGGGAGAACCGCTCGCGACGCTCGACGACACCGACTTCAAGTTGCAAAAGGAGCAATCCGACGCCGAATACGCCGCCTCCAACGTGGCGTTGATGCAGGCGACCTCCGACGAAGCGCGCGCGATCAAGCTCAAGAGGGACGGTTGGACGGCGCAGGCGGCGCTCGATCGGGCGCGCTCGGCCGCGCAGGAGGCCCGCGGTCGCAACACGCGCGCCGCGCGCGCGGTCGAACTCGCCCGCAACAGCCTCGATTACGCCACGCTGCGCGCCGACACGGACGGCTTGGTCACGTCCACCTCCATAGAACCAGGCCAGGTCGTGGCCGCCGGAGCGCCCGCGGTGCGAGTCGCTCGGGCCGGTGAATTGGAGGCCGCGGTGGCGCTGCCCGAGGGCTATGCGCGCACCGCGAGCGCCGGGGACGCGCGACTGTTCCTCTGGTCGAATCCCGGCAAGATGTATCGCGCCAAGCTACGCGAACTCAGTCCCTCCGCCGATCCCGCGACTCGCAACTTCGTTGCCCGCTTCACGATTATCGGCGCCGACGCGGCGATTTCCCTTGGCATGAGCGCGACGCTGCTGATCGCCAGTTCGGACGCCACGCCGGTGATCAGCGTCCCGCTGTCCGCCTTGTTCAATCAAGGCTCGGGCGCGGCCCTCTGGCGCGTCGAAGCGGATGGGAAGTCTCGATCTCGCGCCCGTGAAGGTCGTGCGTTACGAAACCAACACCGCGATGGTATCCGGCCAACTCAAGGAAGGGGAAAACATCGTGGTGCTGGGCGTGCACAAGCTCGACGCCGGACAGAAAGTGCGCGTCATCACGCTTCCTTCCGAGTCCGACGGCGCTTCTCAGCGCCCCTCGGCGCGAAACTAGTGTGAAGGGCGGCGGGACATGTCGAGGCTGAACCTTTCCAAATGGGCCGTGGACCGCCCCGCGCTCGTGCTGTTCCTGATGCTGGTCATCTGCGCCGGCGGCCTGATGTCATATTTCAAGCTGGGTCGCGCCGAAGATCCGTCCTTCACCATTAAAGTGGCGAACGTCACGGCGACATGGCCGGGCTCCTCCGCCAGCGAAATCCGCGATCAGGTCCAGGATCTGCTGGAGAAAAGAATTCAGGAGCTACCTTATCTCGACAAGATAGACAGTTACGCCAAACCAGGTTTTTTGGCGATGTCTGTCACATTCAAGGATACGACGCCGCCCGCGCTCGTGCCCTGGCTGTTTTATCTGTTGCGCAAGAAGATGAACGACGCCGCGGGCGATCTCCCCGCGGGCGTCAAGGGACCAAACGTCAACGATGAGTACGGCGACGTCGACTCCGTGCTTTACGCGGTCAGCGGCGAGGGAGCCGACTATCACCAACTCGACGGCGTCGTCGAGATTTTGCGCCAGCGGCTGCTGGCGACGCCGGATGCCGTGAAGCTGAACGTCTACGGCAATCAGGGCCGCAAGATTTTCATCGAATTCAGCCAAGCGAAACTCGCCAATCTCGGCCTGGCGCCGCAGGCGATATTCGATTCGCTGGCCAAGCAGAACGCAATCGACGACGCTGGCGTTTTCGAGACTTCATCGGCTCGAGTCCGACTACGCGTCACGGGCGCGCTCGCGGGCGCAGAGGCCATTTCGGCGCTGCCAATCGCCGCCAATGGGCAAATTCTGCGCCTTGGCGACATAGCGACAATCACAAGCGGGTTCGAGGATCCGCCCACGTTTGTCGCGCGACATAACGGCGTTCCGGCGATCGTGGTCGGCGTGGTCATGGCGCGCGGCGGCAATGTTTTAACGTTCGGCAAGAATCTCGCCCTCGCGGTGGAGGAAGTACGCGCCAGGACGCCCGTCGGAATTGAAATCGAACAGATCGCCGACCAACCCAAGGTGGTCGAGGAAGCGGTCGGCGAATTCAGTCGCTCCTTCATCGAGGCGCTGGCCATCGTGCTTTTGGTGAGCTTCGCTTCCCTCGGCGCGCGCACCGGAATTGTTGTCGCGCTCTCCGTCCCGCTGGTGCTAGCGGTGGTCTTCATTTTCATGAATATCTTGGGCGTCGATCTGCAGCGCATTTCGCTCGGCGCCTTGATCATCGCCCTGGGCCTCCTCGTCGACGACGCGATCATCGCGGTCGAGATGATGATGGTGAAGATGGAGCAAGGGGTCAGCCGCATAAAAGCCGCTACTTTCGCATGGGAATCCACCGCGTTCCCGATGCTGACGGGCACGCTGATCACGGCCGCGGGCTTCATGCCGGTCGGCTTCGCGAACTCCTCGACGGGCGAGTACACGGGCTCGATGTTCTGGGTGCTGGTGATCGCGCTGATCGCCTCCTGGTTCGTCGCCGTGATTTTCACGCCATATCTCGGCGTTAAGCTGCTCCCCGACTTCGCCAAACTACATCCGCATCACGATCCGAACGAGATTTACAGAAGCCGCGGCTATTTATTGCTACGCGGAGTCATCACATGGAGCGTCGATCATCGCGGCTTCGTGGTCGCGGCGACGGGGGGCGTCTTTGTGTTTGCGTTGGTCGCCTTCACCCATGTGCAGCAACAATTCTTTCCGTTGTCGGAGCGCCCCGAACTGTTTTTCCAATTGCGCCTCCCCGAGGGCTCGGCCATCGGCGCGTCATTGGACGCCGCGAAGCAGGCCGAAGATCTGCTAAAAGGCGACGCGGACGCCAAGTTTTATACAAGTTATGTCGGCCACGGGCCGCCACGCTTCTGGCTCGGCATCAATCCGGCCCTGCCCAACGAAGCCTATGCGGAAATTGTCGTCATCGCCAAGAACGTCGACGCGCGCGAACGCTTGAAGAAGAAGCTCGACGACGCGCTCGCGTCGGGCGTCCTCAGTCAAGCGCGCGCGCGCGTCGATCGGTTCAATTTTGGACCACCCGTCGGATTCCCAGGTACAGTTTCGGGTCATCGGCGACGATCCAATCAAGCTTCGCGCGATCGCTTACGAAGTCCGCGACCTCATGCGCGCGGACGACGCCGTCATCGACCCCAACCTGAACTGGAACGAGCAAGCGCCAAGCCTGCGACTGGTCGTCGATCAGGATCGCGCCCGGCTGCTCGGGCTCACCCCGCAGGATGTCGCCATGCGCCTGCGCATGTTGATTTCCGGCGTCACGATAACCACAGTGCGCGACGGCATCGATCAAGTCGACGTGATTGCTCGCGCCGTGAAGGGCGAGCGCGGCGATCTTGGACGGCTGGATGACATGGTCATTTACTCGAACGGCGGTTCACCGATTCAAGTCTCGCAGATCGCCAAAATCGAATATGAACACGAAGAGCCGATTTTCTGGCGACGCAACCGCGACATGGCCGTGACCGTGCGCTCCGATGTGAAAGATGGAGTTCAAGCGCCGGACGTGTCCATGCGCCTTTGGTCGAAACTAGAGAATCTCCGAACGCGCCTACCAACCGGTTTTCGGATCGAACTTGGCGGAGCGGTGGAGGAATCATCCAAGGCCAACGCCTCGATCGCCGCGGTCTTTCCGGTCGTGCTGCTTTTGATGCTGACCATTGTAATGATTCAATTGCAAAACTTCGCGCGGCTTGGACTTGTGATGATGAGCGCGCCCTTGGGACTCATCGGCGCGTCGCTGGCGCTCAACATCGCCGGGGCTCCATTCGGCTTCGTTGCGTTGCTTGGACTTCATCGCGCTGTCGGGCATGGACATGCGCAATTCGATTATTCTTGTCGACCAGGTTCGCCAGGATCTTGAACAAGGAGCAAATTACCGCGAGGCGATCATCGGCGCGACGGTTCGTCGCGCTCGGCCCGTGGCGCTCACCGCGATGGCCGCGATTTTAGCTATGATCCCTCTCAGCCGCTCGGCGTTTTGGGGGCCGATGGCGCTCACCATCATGGGTGGACTATTTGTCGCGACCTTCCTGACAGTGTTGTTTTTGCCAGCGCTTTACGCGCTGTGGTTCCGGCGCGCGCTCGACAAGGGCCTCGACAAAACGCCAGCGGCGGCGGCGACGCCACTCGTCGCCGAGGCCGCGGAATGATCGAAGACAGGGCGGCGACACTGACCTCGCGAGACGACGAGCAGCGCGGAAGGATTATCGCCGCGGCGGAACGATTGTTTCGCGAGATCGGCTTCCAGAAGACCACGGTCGCCGATATCGCTCGAGCGCTGGGCATGTCGCCCGCCAACATCTACCGCTTTTTTGGCGCGAAGTCGGAGATACATCAAGCGGTTGCTCGCCAAATGATGAGCGAGGTCGAGGACTCCGTTAGAAAGATCGCGCTCGGGCCGGGCGCCGCCGGGGAGCGCCTGCGTGAACTGGTCTTAACCAATGAGGCGATGAACGCCGCGCGTTATATCGGCGATCGCAAATTGCACGATATGGTGGAAACGGCGCTGGACGAGAACTGGCCAATCATCGCGGAACACGTCGAGCATATCGCTCGATCCTTGGAAATAATTATCCTTTCGGGGATGCAATCGGGAGAGTTTTTCGCCGGCGACGCCAAATTGGCGGCCGGACTGGTGCATACCGCGTGCATGCGGTACTGCCATCCCCGCCTTATGGTCGAATGCGCGGAAAGGCCAGAGCCGACGAGCGAACGCATGGTCGATTTCTGCTTAAGCGCGCTGCGGCGTCGGAGCTGATCGACGAGTGAAACGCGCCAAAAACTTTTCCCAATATAAATCAACAACTTTATAAATAATTGTCGGTTAATGAGACGGGTGGCAAATCGGCAACGAAATTGCTACAAGCTGGCGGCTTCCACCCGCGCGAGCGGGCCTCATTCGTTCCGAAAGCCACGAAAACTCATGCGCAGCGGTAAAATAGAGCGCAACACCTCCGAGACCAAGGTTTCGGTCGCGGTCGACCTTGATGGCGCCGGTTCGGCGCAAGTCTCAACGGGAGTGGGCTTCTTCGATCATATGCTGGATCAGATCGCTCGCCACGCCCCGCTCGACCTTGTCATTTCGGCCAAGGGCGATCTCCATATCGACGCCCACCACACCGTCGAGGACGTGGGCATCGCATTTGGTCAGGCGGTCGACGCCGCGCTTGGCGATCGCAAGGGGATAACCCGTTATGGCGATGCTCACGTGCCGCTTGACGAGGCCTTGACGCGCGTCGTGGTTGATATTTCCGGCCGGCCTTTTCTCGTTTACGAGGTCAAGTTCACATCGCAAAAGATCGGCGATTTCGATTCCGAGCTGGTTCGCGAGTTTTTTCAGGCCATCGCGGTGCAAGCGCGCATTGGACTGCATATCGAGACGCTGCGCGGCGTCAACAGCCACCATATCGCTGAAAGCGCCTTCAAGGGATTTGCGCGCGCGTTCGGCAAGGCGGTGGCGCTCAATCCCCGCTTCCAACACGTCGTGCCCTCGACCAAGGGCACGCTGACGAATTGAAGGAACGGCCCATGGCCATTTTCACCGTGCACGTTCCCGCGTCCCCCGCCGGCAAAACGGGGGCGGCCGACCAAATCATCTTTCTGCGCGACGGATTTTCGCTGCCCGCCGCGATTTTTGGGCCGTTTTGGCTGGCCTGGAACCGCGCCTGGGTTGTCGCGCTCTGCTGGACCGCGCTCGCGGTCGCGATCGCCTTCGCGGGCGCCAAGCTGGGCGTCTCCGCGGAAGCATTGTCGCTGGTGAGCGCGGCCTTGGCCTGCGTCCTCGGTTTGGAGGGTTCGCGCCTGGTCGCATGGACGCTGGCGCGTCGCGGCTATAGCGAGGACGCCGTCGTCGTGGGCGAGAACGTCGAGGAAGCCGAGGAGATATTCTTTCACAACTGGCGCGGCGCCATCCCCGCTCCGCCGCCACCACCGCCACCGACGCCAGTCGTCCCCAGCGAGGAGTTCTCGCGTTTGACGACAGCGATTATCGATTACGGCTCGGGAAACCTCCATTCCGCGGTAAAGGCCTTTGAGCGCGCCGCTCGTGAAACCGAGGGCTTCCACGGCGCTATTTGCGTGACCGACGACCCCGACGTCGTGCGACGCGCCGAGCGGGTCGTGTTGCCAGGAGTCGGAGCCTTCGCGGATTGCCGCGGTGGACTTGCGAATATTTCCGGGATGGATGCGGCTCTGGTTGAAGCCGTGATCGATAAGGGAAGACCGTTCCTCGGGATCTGCGTTGGAATGCAATTATTGGCGACGCGCGGACTTGAGCATGGCGAGGCCCGTGGACTGGACTGGATCGCTGGAGACGTGCGCGCGATCGAACCAATGGACCCATCACTGAAAATTCCGCACATGGGATGGAACACACTGAATCTTACGCGCTCGCATCCATTGTTCGCGGGCATCAAAACCGGCGAAAACGGACTACACGCCTATTTCGTGCATTCGTTCCAGCTGAACCCGAACTCTTCCGAACATCTGCTGGCGACCGCCGACTATGGCGGCGCGCTAACCGCCGCCGTGGCTCGTGAGAATGTGGTCGGCGTCCAGTTTCATCCCGAGAAGAGCCAAAGGCTCGGTCTCGCCCTTATCGCCAATTTCTTGAGGTGGCGTCCGTGATTCTATTTCCCGCTATTGACCTCAAGGAAGGCCAGTGCGTGCGCCTCGCCCAAGGCGACATGGCCAGCGCCACGGTGTTCAATGACGACCCCGCCGAACAAGCGCGAGCATTCGAGCGGCAAGGATTTGAATACCTTCACGTGGTCGACCTCGATGGGGCCTTCGCCGGCGCGCCGCGCAACGCCGCGGCGGTCGAGGCGATCCTGACGGCGCTGAGAATACCCGTGCAATTGGGCGGCGGCATTCGCGACATGCGGACCATCGCGCGCTGGCTCGAGAAAGGCGTCACGCGCGTGATCGTGGGCACCGCGGCGGTGAAGGATCCCGCGCTGGTGCGGGAGGCGGCGCGACTCTTTCCGGGACGGATCGCCGTCGGCATCGACGCCAAGGATGGGATGGTGGCCGTCGAGGGGTGGGCGCGCACGACGCGGATGTCGGCGCTGGATCTTGGCCGCAGCTTCGAGGACGCGGGCGTCGCGGCCATCATTTATACCGACATCGCGCGCGACGGCATTTTGAAGGGCCTCAACATGGAGGCGACGCTAGCGCTGGCCAACGCGCTGACGATTCCGGTCATTGCTTCGGGCGGTCTCGCCTCGCTGGACGACGTCGATCGGCTGATGCAGCTCGATTGCATAAAGCTCGCGGGCGCCATCACCGGTCGAGCGCTTTACGACGGCAGGCTCGATCCGACCAAGGCGTTGGCGTTGATTAGGAACGCGGATCGGTCAAGGCGGGCAAGCGCTTAATGTTGAAATCCCGGGTCATTCCCTGCCTTGACGTAAAAGACGGGCGCGTCGTGAAAGGCGTCAATTTCGTCGATTTGCGCGACGCCGGCGACCCCGTGCAATGCGCCATCGCCTATGACGCCGCCGGCGCCGACGAGCTTTGCTTCCTCGACATCACCGCGAGCCACGAAAATCGCGGCACGCTGCTTGATGTCGTTCAGCGCACGGCGGAAGCCTGTTTCATGCCCTTGACAGTGGGTGGCGGCGTCCGCACCTTGGACGATATTCGCAAACTGCTGCTCGCCGGGGCCGACAAGGTGTCGATCAACTCCGCCGCGGTCGCGAACCGCGATTTCGTGCGCGAGGCGGCGGAAAAATTTGGTTCGCAATGCATTGTCGTGGCAATCGACGCCAAACTGACTGGGCAGAACCGTTGGGACATTTTTACCCACGGCGGGCGGCGCGCCACGGGAGTGGATGCGATGGAGTTCGCGCGCGAGGTCGCCACGCTGGGCGCGGGAGAAATATTGTTGACCTCGATGGACCGCGACGGCGCCAAAAGCGGGTTCGACATAGAACTGACGCGCGGCGTCGCCGACGCCGTGAAAATTCCAGTCATAGCCTCGGGCGGCGTCGGCAACCTCGATCACCTGGTCGCGGGCATTCGCGAGGGACACGCGAGCGCCGTGCTGGCGGCTTCGATTTTTCATTTTGGCGAATATTCGATTCCCCAGGCCAAACTGCACATGGCGCGCGCGGGACTCGCGATGCGGCTCGACGGATTGGAGACGGCATGAGCTTTTCGCTTGAGGATCTCGCCGAATTGATCCGGTCGCGGCGAAGCGCCACGGCCGAGAAATCCTACACCAGGAGTCTTTTCGAAGGTGGCGTGCCGCGCATAGCCAAGAAGTTTGGAGAAGAGGCGGTCGAGACGGTGATCGCCGCGCTTGGCGAGGATAAAGCCGCGGTGACCCGCGAGGTGGCCGACGTGCTTTATCACTTGCTCGTGCTGCTCGAGGCTCGCGAAATAAGCCTCGCCGATGTGCTCGTTGAATTGCAACGCCGCACCAGTAGGTCGGGGATTGAGGAAAAGGCTGCTCGCGGTGAGTCTCAATGAATCCTCGAGCGCCCCTAAGCCCGCGGGAAGGCGAGATCGCCTCGCCCTACCGGCATTTCACGCGCGCGGAATGGGCGCGTTTGCGCGCCGACACGCCGTTGACGCTAACGCT
The DNA here is from genome assembly GCA_963699455.1 of uncultured Alphaproteobacteria bacterium. Classification (GTDB taxonomy): domain Bacteria; phylum Pseudomonadota; class Alphaproteobacteria; order Rhizobiales; family Beijerinckiaceae; genus Methylocystis. Next base: position 1,158,531 of record CAVOTY010000006.1, read on the forward strand.
TGAAGACCTTGCCCGACTGAAGTCACTGGACGATCCGATTTCGCTGGAAGAGGTGATTGAAATCTATCTGCCCCTGTCTCGCCTCCTCGCTCTTTATGTCGCGGCGACGCAAGGTTTGTTCAAGGCGACGCAGCGCTTCCTCGGCGCCGAGGACGGCAAGGTTCCCTACATCATCGGCGTCGCCGGTTCGGTCGCCGTCGGCAAATCGACCACGGCGCGGATCTTAAAAGCGCTACTATCGCGCTGGACCAACACGCCAAAAGTCGAACTCGTGACCACCGATGGCTTCCTGCTTCCCAACAAGGTGCTGGAACGCGAAGGGTTGATGGACAAGAAGGGGTTTCCAGAAAGTTACGACAACAAGGCGTTGCTGCGTTTTCTCTCGGATGTAAAAGCGGGACGCGGCAACATCGAGGCGCCGGTCTATTCACATTTGACCTATGACGTCGTGGAGGGTGAAAGGCTTGTCGTGGACCGCCCCGATATTTTGATCGTCGAGGGGGTCAATGTTTTGCTTGCGCCGCGCCCGCCGCGCGACGGGCGCGAGGTGCCCTTCGTTTCGGATTTCTTCGACTTCTCGGTCTACCTACACGCTGACGAAGCCGTGCTGGAGCAATGGTACATTGAACGCTTTCAGCGCCTGCGCATGACCTCGTTTCGCGATCCGCGCGCCTATTTCCGCATTTACGCCGATCTCAACGAAGCGGAGACGCGCCGCGTCGCCGTGGACATCTGGGATCGCATCAATCTTCAGAACCTGCGCCAGAACATCGCTCCGACACGACCGCGCGCCAGCCTCATTCTAACCAAAAGCGCCGATCACCATATCGCGGAAGTTGCGCTGAGAAAATTGTAAGCTTCACGCATCACTCGGCGCGCATCCGCACCCCCACCGCTGTGCCGGCGATTTTTGGTCGCAATCCAATCAGAGCGACTGCGGAGGCTTCACGCGCCCCCCTACCGCGGCGATTCGCTTTTCCCGGGTCGGCGCATCTTCAGATAGCGCCAGAAATCCAACGCAACAATTCACCCTTCGGAGCGGCGCCGACCTTTTGCGCGATCGCCTTGCCCTCCTTGAAGATGATCAGCGTCGGAATCGACCGGATGCCCAGTTTACCCGCGACGTTGGGGCATTCATCGACATTGACCTTGGTCACTTTCACTTTGTCGCCAAGCTCCGTGGCGATTTCCTCCAGCGCGGGCCCGATCAGCCGGCAAGGTCCACACCATTCCGCCCAGAAATCGACGACAACGGGCTCCGTGGCTTTCAGCACGTCCGAATCGAAGCTGGCGTCGGTGACTTTGTGGGTGGTCATTTCAATCATTCCTTTGCGCGTCAGTCAGGAAGTTAGGAACGGCGACCGCAGACGTCAAGCTCAGATCCACGTTGAGGGCTCGTATGCTCGGCGACCGGCCGGGTTCATCGAGTTCGACAACGCCCGCACCGCGAGTTCAGTGCGACTGCGCAGATGCAGTTTGGCCAGAATCGCGCTCACATGATTTTTGACGGTGCCTTCGGCTAGCTTCAGTGCTCGCGCGATTTCACGGTTGCCCTTGCCGGCGGCAACCTCGGCCAATACAATTTTCTCGCGGTCCGTGAGCATATCTTCATCTAGCGCGGAGGCGGCGCGTTCGGGAGCCTTAACGCGGCGGAATTCACCGATGATTTTTTCGGCGATGCGCGGCGAAAGTCGTGGCTCGCCGAGCGCGGCGGCGCGCACCGCCGCCAGAATTTCACTCTCTTCCGCGTCCTTGAGGAGATAGGCTTGGGCGCCGGCCAATATCGCTTCAAATACCAGTTCGTCGCTCTCGAAAGTCGTCAGCATGATGACTTTGATTTGCGAATTGCGTCGCAAGATCTCGCGCGTGGCGCTGACACCGTCGACGCGCCGCATTTTAATGTCCATCAATATGACATCGGGGCAATAGGCCTCGGCGGCGCGGATCGCCTCGTCGCCATCGCTTACCGCCGCCACGACCGCGAAATCGGCCTCAAGCTCAACAAGGCTCTTGAGCGCCTTGCGAATCATGGGTTGGTCTTCGGCGATCAGCAGTCTGATAAATTGACCTTCGCTCAAGATGGATTCCCCGCCGCGGCCGCTTCGCATCGAGTGACGTCTAACAGAGCTTTCCTGTCTACGAGATGAACGCGCGATACAGGTCCTGTTCACATCCAGCCCGGTAGATTAGCCACATTCCAGCTAGTCAAAGGACACCGAGTTTATCGCGGTTGTGGTCAAAAGGGAAAGCCCATGTCTTCGAATTTTGTCAAGCTAATCGTCGCGACGGCGCTGATCGGCGCTATCTCGGCGGCGCCCGCCTCCGCCGACGGCTGGCGGCATGGGAGTGGTTACTTTTGGGGCCCAGCCGCCGCCGCGGGACTGGTGAGCGGAACTCGTCATCGGCGGCGCCCTCGCCTCTCAACCCGCCTATCCCGCTGGATATGGAGCCTACGGGCCGGTCGGTCCAACCTGCTATTTCACGCGGCAACCGGTGGTTGACGGTTGGGGCCAGTTGATCGGCCATCGCCAGGTCCGCGTTTGCGAGTAGCGTGACTCCGAGCCATCTTGGATTCGCGCGACACCCGTCGTCCACCTTCCCTCCCCGCCCGCGTGGCGACGGGTATTGGCCTCCCGGACCTGCTCCGGGGGGCCTTTTTTAAAGTCGGCGCAAACTTAAGCTCTTGCCTTCCTTGGCGTCGCGGCGCCAGAGACCGTCGGCGTGACGGTCGAAATAAGTTTTGTGGCCCTTGCGCGCGGTCAAGGCGAGCCGACCCCGTTCCAAAGTCCAGGCGATTGGATCGAAGATCACGATGCCATTGTCTCGGCATGCCGGAGCCAGCTGCGCTTTATTGCCACCCGCCGCGGGTCGCGACTCCAGCGTCAACATGCAGCCCGTTTCCTTATCGCCGGCTCGCAAGATCGCGTAACGACCCGCCACCTCGCCGATATGGGGCTCCGCGGCGCTCGCGGTCGAGCACGTCAGAAGCGCGGCCGCAAGTATCAAGCCGCGCCGCCATGCGCCATTCGTCGAAGAAATGTTGTCTTTCAAGGAAGAGGAAATGCCCGACATCGAAAGCGTGCTCCGCGAATCCAATTGAAACAGGATGGCATTGTGCCCTGTCTGGCCGCATTGGCCAAGAGATAGAATTATGTCCCGGTCACGCGAACGTCGACGGCGCGGACGGATGAGCGCGACAAAGCGACGCGGATCGGCGGAGCGCTTTGACCGGCAAGCCGCCTCGATTAGATTGAGCGGCCCGTGGATCACGCTCGCCTTGAACGAGCGCCAACAAACAAGGCGCAATGATGAACTCCGCTTCCCTGGCGCTCGCCGAGCGCTCCGCGCCGCGCTACACGAGCTACCCGACCGCGCCGCATTTTTCTTCCGCGGTCGGTTCGGAGCACGTGAGGCTTTGGCTCGGCGAACTCTCTCGGGCGGCGACGCTCTCCCTATATATCCACGTGCCGTTCTGCGCGGAAATCTGCACGTATTGCGGATGTCACACCAAAGCGTTGCGGCAGGATACGCCACTCACCTCGTATAAAGAGACGTTGCTGCGCGAAATTGAACTCGTGGCCGGGGCGACAAAAGCGCGGCGCGTCGTGGGCATTCATTGGGGCGGCGGCACACCGGGCATGTTGGGACCCACGCGGTTGTTGGAAATCAGCGAATCCCTCGCTCGGCATTTCGACGTCGGCGCTCACACGGAACATGCGATAGAACTCGATCCCCGACTGCTGGACGAGCCCTTGGCCGAGGCGCTGGCGCGCGCCGGCGTCAATCGGGCCAGTCTCGGCGTGCAAGACTTTAATCCGCATGTTCAGGAAGCCGCCGGACGCGTGCAACCCTTCGAGACCGTGGAACGGGCGGTGGAACTGCTGCGGCGATTTGGCGTCGACGCCTTGAATTTCGATCTAATGTATGGACTTCCTCACCAGACGCGCGAGGATGTCGCACGCACGGCCGCGCTAGCGGCGGGGCTTAGGCCGGCGCGGCTGGCCGTGTTCGGCTACGCCCATGTGCCCTGGTTCAAGACGCATCAAAAACTCATCGACGCGGCGGCGCTGGCGGGCGCCTTCGAGCGTCTCGCTCAAGCCGAGGTCGCGCGCGAAACGCTTGAGACCGCGGGATATACGACGATCGGCCTGGACCATTTCGCCCTGCAGGACGATCCGCTGACAAAAGCCGCGCTGTCGGGCCGCATGCGCCGCAATTTCCAAGGCTACACCACGGACGCCGCGGACGCGCTATTGCCCTTTGGCGCTTCATCGATTGGCCGCTTGCCGCGGGGCTACTTCGGCAATGCCGCCGACACCGCCGGTTGGCGGCGAGCCATTGAAGCCGGACAATTCGCGACGACACGCGGCCTCGTGTTTGCGCGGGAGGACATCGCGCGCGGCTCGATCATCGAACGACTGATGTGCGATTTTTCCGTCGATTACGGCGAGGAAGCGCTTGCGCATGGGTTCACGCGGGAAACTTTCGACGCCGCGGCGCGCGGCCTTGGTTCGCTGATCAAACAGGGATTGCTGGAAGCTTCCGGGCGACGTATTTCGATGACACCGGCGGGGCGGCCTTTTGTCCGCCTAGCGGCGGCCGCCTTCGACGCCTATTTGGAAACCGGCGGCGCTCGCCATTCGGCGGCGGTGTGACCGCCATTTCGTGACGGCGCCTTCAGGAGGTCGTCCGTGTCGCCGCTCACCCCGTTCATCGCGAAGCTGATTGGGGCGGTGATGATCTCCGTGGCTTCTGTGTTGGCGACGCGGGCCGCCGAAATGGCCAATATAGCGAAGCGCATGATCGCCGACCTCGGCGCGGTCATGCTGGCGAGGACGCTGTTTGGCTGGGCGCTTTATTTCAGCGGATTGTTGCTGCTTTTCGCCACGCCGGACGTTTTGGACTCAGCGTCGACCGCCATCCGGTTTTTGGCGCCAAACTCCACGACGCGCGCTTGGAAAGCGGCATGGAGCGCGTTATTCGTATTCAGCCCACTCCCTTTCGAAAGCGCCCCATGATCACGCTCTATTGTTTTCGCAGCGCGCCTGGCCTGCCCGACATCAGCCCATTCGTGCTCAAGGCGATGCTTCTGTTGAAGCTCGCCGGGTTGGAATACGAAGAGAACCGCCATGGCTACGCCAAGGCGCCCAAGGGGAAGCTGCCCTACATCGACGACGATGGGACAATCGTCGCCGATTCCACTTTCATCCGATGGCACCTGGAAAAGTCTCGCGGAATCGATTTTGATTCTCATCTGACCAATGAGCAGCGCGCACTCGGTTGGGCGATCGAAAAAATGTGCGAGGAGCACCTTTACTGGATTTTGGCACGGGGGCGATGGCTCGACGACGCCAACTTCGAGCGCGGCCCTGCCAAAATATTCGAAAGAGTTCCCGCGCCGATGCGGCCGGTGGTCAAATTTCTGGTGCGGCGAAAAATTGCCAAGATGCTGAAAATGCAAGGTATCGGACGCCACGACGCGACGCAAGCGGCCGCGCTCGGCGTCAAGGATGTGGAAACACTGGCGACCTTGCTGGGCGACAAGCCTTATCTCCTCGGCGAAAGCCCTTGCGGCGCCGACGCGGCTGTTTTCGCGTTCGTGGCCGGCGTGCTTTCGCCCAGTTGGGAATCGCCCGTTCGCGACGCGGCGGTCTCGAAGCCCAATCTCGTGGCTTACCGAGATCGCGTCATGAGCGAATATTTTCCCGCGTTCGTATAGGTTGGGCGAGGGCGGGCGCCCTCAGGACGAGGGTCTGGCGATAAGCGAGCAAGGATTTCTGGTTGTCTTTTTCGCCGGCCTTCGCCGGATCGAAGGTGAAATAGTCGAACGCCGTCCAGGCGGGAAATCCCCAGCTGTCGAAAAACGTCGCGCGTTGGGCGCCGACGCTCCGCACCGCGGTCCAGTGATCCCAAGGTTTATCGATGCCTAGGATGGCCGCTGTTTTCTCGCACGAACTCGTGCGCCATCGCGTCGCGCAAATACGAAAAAAACATGTTGACGTCATCAAACTTTCGGCGCCGCGCCACGAAAGCGAAAGACAATTCCCGGCGATGCACGCGCAACGCCCACCGCGCCGCGGTCCGCAACAGGCGCCTGAGGCCGGGACTTTCCGTGCCGCCGTAAACGATCTTGGGGAAAAGCTCGGCATTTTCCCGGCAAAGCTCCTTGAACAGCCGCTTATCCATCGTTTCCGTATGCTCAAACAGCAATTTGCAGCCATTCACCACGGCATAGATCGCGCACATTCCGTCAATATGGCCCTGTTGTTCCGGCACCAAAACTTTCTTTTTCATTTCGTGAAATCAACCTGCAAAAAAGAAAAACCCGCTAGCTCTGGCGCAAGCGGGTTTCAAGGTATCATAAAACGTTTGATTTCTGGTAAACGAATGCCGATTACCCGACGATCTCGTTACCGGAGAAGAATTGCGCGATTTCAACCGCGGCCGTTTCGGGTGCGTCGGAGCCATGCACAGTGTTTTCACCGACATTCAGCGCGTGTTCCTTGCGGATCGTGCCGGGCGCGGCGTTGGCTGGGTTAGTGGAGCCCATGACTTCGCGGTAACGCGCTATGGCGTTCTCGCCTTCGAGCACCTGCACCACCACCGGAGCCGCGGACATCTGCTCGACCAATTCGCCAAAGAACGGACGGTCCTTGTGCACGGCGTAGAAGGTTTCCGCCTGCCCGCGCGTCAGGTGCACGCGCTTCTGCGCGACGATGCGCAGACCCGCCTTCTCGATCAGGGCATTGACCACGCCAGTGATGTTGCGCCGCGTCGCGTCGGGCTTGAGGATGGAAAAAGTGCGTTCGATCGCCATGGGCGCGCCGTCTCGTTCGTTGGAGGTATGGAAAACATTGAAGCGCCGCGCTTATAGCGGGCGCCCAGCGCATGAGCAAGGCTTCGAACATTTTTGGATGGTGAACGCTTATTGGCCATCGCCGCCGATCTCGCCACCGCCGCTCGAAACATTGGAACCGTGACCGCCATCCCAGTCGGACGAACCAAACACGGCGTCGTTCGACGCGAAATCAGCATGAGCGCCCAAGCTGGCCACGATTTCGGCGCGCATAGCTTCGTAATCGCATTTCGCGCCAGACTCGGCATGAAACTGATCAAAGCCTTCCCAGCCAGAGAACATGGCGATCTCGTAACATGAAAAACTCGTGTCAAGAGCATGGCGCTCAATGCTCGATCCGAGCTGCGCCGGCGTATAGGCGCGCGATCGTCCGTAATCCCTGATTAACAATTTCGGCAACCGCTTCGCATAAAACTTGATCGCGCGCCGCTTCCGGAACCAATTCAGAAGGCCCATTTGTCCTCCGAGGAGAAAACATCGCGGCTAAAGTTTTGGTGCGCGGTTGGTCCCCGCCTCACCGATAGGCGGCGGCGATGGCGAGAAAATCGCTGGCAAGCAGGCTCGCGCCTCCCACGAGCGCGCCGTCTACATCGGCCATGCTCATCAACTCCCTGGCGTTCGCTGGTTTGACCGAGCCGCCATACAGAATTCGTATGTGGTCGCCCTGTCCGGCGCCGAGCAGCGCGTCGAGTTGCTTCCTGGCAAATCCGTGCATTTGCGCCACGTCGCGCGGCGTAGGCGTCAGACCCGTGCCGATCGCCCAAACGGGTTCATAGGCCAGCACCAGCCGCTCGGGCCCAATCTCCGTCGGCACGGAATTAGCTATCTGATCGGCGACCACACTCTCGGCTTCGCCCGCTTCACGTTGCGACCGTGTTTCGCCGACGCAGACGATCGGTATCAAGCCGGCGGCCATGGCGGCGAGCGCCTTGGCGCGCACCGACGCATCGCTCTCGCCATGTTCAGCGCGCCGTTCGCTGTGCCCGACGATGACAAAACTAGCGCCCGCGTCGCCCAGCATTTCAGCCGAAATATCGCCGGTGTGCGCGCCGCTCGCTTGTGCGTGACAATCTTGCCCTCCCACAAAAATTCGCGCGGGCGCGGCGATGGCGGCGGCGGCGGCCAGAAGCGTCGCGGGCGGACAAATCAAAAGATCAAGCCGTTCCCCCAACGCGCCATCGTAGCCGGCGGCGACCAGTTCGACCTGCGCCAGCCCCGCGCGCAGGCCATTCATTTTCCAATTTCCTGCAAGCAGTGGGCGGCGCGGACGAACTCATGAGAAGCTCCGGGTAAAACGGGAACGACGCCGCCACGACACGGCCCAAGGGCATAATGCGCGATTCGTGATTTTATCGCGTTAACGCCTTATTAGCGCGGGCGCTTACGCTTCTTGTCCATGTCGAGCGATTTCCCGACAATGTGCTTGTCACGGCCGATCACATGCGCGCTGGAGCCAACGATCAACGGATCCGGGCCGTTAAGAACGTGATGATCCTTGTTGGGATAATCGAGACTAACCAGAAAATGCTGCATGCAGTTGAGCCGCGCCCGCTTTTTGTCGTCTGACTTGATCACCACCCAGGGCGCGTCGGCGGTGTCCGTAAAGAAGAACATCGCTTCCTTGGCTTCGGTATAGTCGTCCCATTTGTCGATCGAGGCGCGGTCTATCGGCGAGAGCTTCCATTGCTTAAGGGGATCGGTCTCGCGAGAACGAAATCGCCGAACCTGTTCTTCCCGCGTGACCGAAAACCAGTATTTGAATAATCGTATGCCGGAATTGACGAGCATGCGTTCCAGGTCCGGACATTGCCTCATGAAGTCGAGATATTCATTCGGAGAGCAAAAATTCATCACCCGCTCGACGCCGGCTCGGTTGTACCAGGATCGGTCGAAAAACACGATTTCTCCGGCGGCCGGCAGATGTTCGATATAGCGCTGAAAATACCATTGCGTGCGCTCACGCTCGGAAGGTTTTTCCAGCGCGACCACGCGCGCGGCGCGCGGATTGAGATGCTCCATGAAGCGCTTGATTGTGCCGCCCTTGCCGGCGGCGTCGCGTCCCTCGAACAGCACGACGATGCGCTGGCCGGTTTCCTTGATCCAGCTCTGCGCCTTCAGCAGTTCGACCTGCAACGCCTGCATGTGCTGCAGATAGAATTTTTCGCTAAGGCGCGAATGGTAAGGGAATTCACCGGTTTCGAAGGCATGGCGTATCGTTTCCGAATCGGCGCGTCTTGACCGACGCTCTCCCGCCCGCTCGCCAGCCTCGCCTAGGCTTGGAGAGTCCGGAGCTTTCGCTTTTGGGACGGCGGGCGTGGTTTGATTTTGCACGCCCGCAGTCTGCGCCGAGCCGTCTAGCAGTTCATCCATCCTCGATCGACCTTTCGCGTTGTCGCGACTTTCATTAAATTTGACCAGTCTCACCATATTGCGAAAGCGACGCAATTGCGCAAATCGACGCGGTGCGCGGCGTTGCGATAAGCCACGGCGAACCGGATCGACGATGAATATCCTCTCTGCAAAGCCGCGTTCTCCGTTTTGACGGTCCCGCGGATAACAGTTGACCTCTCCCACGCGGCGGCGGAAAACGCCACTATTCGCGAACGAGCGGATTCTCCGCCTAAAGGCCAAGCGGAGGCATTCCGCTTTCGAAGGCGCGCGACGATACGGGCACGGACGGAAGCCATGAAACTCAAGCGAGCGACGAGATCTTCAATCGCCAGCGGCAAGCTGGTCGCCAAACTTTTCGACGCTTTTTTGGCCTTGGCGCTCTGCCTGCCGGCGCACCCCCTACTGGCGCAGGGCGCGGCCACGAGCGTCAAACCTTCCGCCTCACCCGCGGCGGCGACGCCGGCCACGACGCCGCCCCCAGCGGCGCCCGCGGCCCCTCCGCCGTTGGAGCCAATCTTCCCTGTTTCGCCACCGCCCAACTCCGCGCCGACAGCGACCGGCGAAGGCTCGCCAGCGGCCGCCTTGGAGGCTCCCAAGCGTAAGCTCAAACCCAAACCCAGGCCAAAACCGGCGGCGCCTCGCGAAGCGGCGCTTTCGGATGACCCGACGCCCGTGCTGCAACCGGAGACGTTTTTTACAACCTCAAAGGCCTCCGAGCGTTACGCCTCGATTGTCGACGCAGGCGGCTGGCCCAAGGTGGGCGTCGCCCTTCATCCAGGCTCCAAGGGCCCAGCGGTCGCCGCGTTGCGCCGTCGACTAGCGGCCGAGGACGACACGCTTTCCGGAACAAGCCCAGCCTGGGACGAATCGCTAACGAGCGCTGTAAAGCGCTTTCAGTTTCGGATGGGGCTGCGACAGACAGGCGAAGTCTCAGGCGCGACACTGCGCGCGCTCGATGTTCCCGCCGCGACGCGTTTTCGCCAACTGGCTTCCAGCGCGCAGCGACTGGCCGGCGTCGATTTCCCGTTCGGATCTCGCTATGTCGTGGTCAATATTCCTTCGACGGCGGTGGACGCGGTGGATAACAATCGCGTCGCGCGACGCTACACGGCGATTGTCGGCGACGTCGAACATCATTCGCCCGAGGTTTCGGCCAAGATTGTCGCCGTCAACATCAATCCGACATGGACAGTTCCCAGTTCGATCATCAAGAACGAAATCGCGCCAAAGATGCTTAGGGACCCCGGCTATCTTTCTCGCGCGCGCATCCGCGTGCTTGACGGCCATGGCGACCAAATCGACCCGCGCCGCGTCGATTGGTCCAGCGAGCGGGCGCTAAATTATACTCTACGCCAGGATAGCGGCGCGGGAAACTCCCTGGGCGCGATCCGAATCTCCATGCCCAATCCATACTCAGTTTATATGCACGACACGCCGTCGAAAAATTTGTTTTCGAGCGACTACCGCTTTCTATCGCATGGTTGCGTCCGCGTGCAGGGCGTCATGGATCTCGCCGCCTGGCTGCTGGAAGACGCGCCAGGCCATTTGGACAAAGCCGCGATCTCCCACAAGATCGCAGCCGGTCAAGTAGAGGAGGTCCGTCTAGCACACGCCGTGCCGGTGATTTGGGTTTACATGACCGGCTGGGCTTCGGCCGATGGCGTCGTGCACTTCCGCGACGACGTCTATGGCGTCGACGAAGTGGGCGGCGAGGCTGCCCGATAAGCAATTAAATGGGTGGAGCCACATCGGTCACTCCTCCCTATTCCCCGCGATGCCGAACAATGAATTGGCGGTCCTGCGAAGCGCGGGCAATCGCGGATCGTTGGGGTCATCCAGCAACCATTGCGCGCCGACCAGGGCGCAATATTGCACGAACGCGAAGGATGACGGGTCCTCCACCTCGGGTCGTAATTGCCTGATAAGACACGCGAGGCCCTCGATGCGGGCGCCGTCGACCTGCTTGAGTATTTCACGAACGATTGGTTCGCTGGCGGCGAGACGGCGGATTTCGCGCTCAAAACGAAAATCGATCTCGAATGGCCGATCCCGCATTAGTTTGCGCCATGCCTCGGGTGAAGCGTCCTCCGCGTATCGCTTGCCCTCGACTTCGATTGCTTGCTCTCGCCAGCGCTCCATCAGCGCGCGCACGAAGGCGTCGCGGTCCGTGAAGTGATGGTAGAAACTACCGCGGGTGCGTTCCGCCGCCACGGTTAGACGCTCAACGGTCAGCGCCGGCGGACCTTCCTCGGCCAACAAGCGCTTGCCGAGCGACAGCCAGTCTTCTTTTTTATATCGACTGCTCATGCCCCGTTCCATTCCTCAATCGGCAACGTAACACGCGAGCGGCCCTTGCCAAATACATACTATTTGGTATGGTATTCAAAATCGTCTTGCTTAAATGGAGCGCTCGCGATGTTTCACGATCCCGATTTCATGCCATTTACGCCGCATGAAAAACCGAGCTTCCGCGCCAACGCGAGCAACTTTCTGGAAAACTGGCCGCCCGCCGCCTATCGCGAGGGCTTCGCCACCCTACCGGGTCTCTGGCCGCTAATCGGAAAAACACATTTTCTGACCGACCCCGAACTCATCGAGGAAATGCTGATCACCCGCGCGAGTTCCTTCACGCGAGACTTTACGACCACCCGCGCACTGTCTTCGTCGATCAACAAGGATAGCCTGTTCTTCGCGGAGGACGCGAACTGGAAATGGCAAAGGCGCGCGGTGGCGCCGGCGTTTCGTCCCGAGAATATCCGGGCGCTGGCGCCGATTTTCGCGCGATGCGCGGCGGCGCAAGCCGAATCGTGATGGGCCCGCGTCAACTCCGCCACGCCGGTCGACGTCATGAGCGCGATGTCGCGCACGACTCTCTCAGTGATTGACCGAGCCGTGTTGGGCGAGGAGGCCGAAGCACTCGACGCGGAAAAATTCCTGGAAGCCCTTTCTCCCGCTGTCGCAAGCGTGACCTGGCGGCGAATTTACGCCTTCGCGGGCCTGCCTGAGTGGACGCCCCATCCCGGCTACTTCAAAACACGCGCGGCGACGAGGCGTCTGCATGCCGAAACCAGCAGGCTGGTCGCGGCGCGGCGCACGTCCGGAGCCTCTCGCAACGACATTCTTGGCCTGCTGCTGTCGGCTCGCGATCCGGAGACCGGTCGCACGATGACCGATCCGGAACTGATTGCGAATCTCTATTCCTTCATCTTCGCCGGCCACGAAACTTCCGCCGTGGCGCTGGGCTGGAGCCTGTGGCTGCTGGCCAAGGACAAGGCCAGCCAGGAAAGCCTGCGCGAAGAAGCGCGACAGGTCGCCGGGTCGCGCGAGATCGGTCCCGATGAGGTGGAAAAGCCCGTATTCACGCGGCAAGTGATTCAGGAGGCGATGCGACTGTTCCCGCCGGCGGCGGGCATTGGGCGCCAGCCGCGCGAGGATACGACGCTCGGCGATCGCCCGGTCTCGAAAAACGAGCCGATCTATGTCGCGACCTGGTGCTTGCATCGCCACGAAAAACTGTGGGATGATCCGAACGGCTTCGACCCCGGCCGGTTCGCGACGGAAAACGCGAAGGCTCGGCATCGCTGTGCTTATTTGCCCTTTGGCGCGGGTCCGCGCATTTGCATCGGCATGAGCTTCGACATGCTGGAAATGGTCACTATTCTTGCGACACTGGCGCGCGACTTCCGGTTCAACACCGTGTCCGGCCATCGGCTGCGGCTGGAGCCGAACCTTACGACACGGCCAAAAGGGGCGCTTCCGGTGATCATCGAGCCGGTCTGAGCCGGCGTTAACGACGAATTCTCCGCGCCATAACGGCGTCCACCGCCCATATTGCGCGCGGAGCCAAATATCGGCATGAAGGGAGCGGAGTCCGTCCACCCTCGCCCAAGAGCTTATCCTCATGAACGTAGTGACCCAAACCCACGCCGACGCATCCATCTGGCTTTCCGACGCCCGCGCGGCGCTCGCCGGCGTCGAGGCGCTTTACGGTGATGCGTTGGCCTCGCTGCGGGCGCGCGTCCAGAAGGACGGCAAGCTTTCCTCGGACCTTATCGAAGCCGACCAGCACGCCGCGCACGGCCTGTCCTGGTTCGCCACCTACAAGCAAGGCCTCGATGAACTGGTCCATTACGCCGAACGGCTGATGCAAGACGGCGCTTACGGCGAAACCGAACAGTTGCTGACGCGCATCGGCTTTGGCGAATTTCTGGCCCAGGTCTTTGGCGGCATTCCGATGAGCCAGGGCGAGATCGTTCGCCTTTCCGATTTTGGCCTCTCTTGCGAGCAAGTCGCCGCGCGCCGCGACGACGCCATGACCCGACTCGTTCTACAAGGCAACACGCCGACGAACCGCGCTCGTCTTGCTCAGTTAATCGATCATCACGAGGCGGCCGAAACCATCGGCGCCACCGGACTCGACGACACGTTGGAAGCGATCCGGTCGGAGATGCGCAAATTCGCGGCGGACAACGTGACGCCGTTCGCCCAGGAATGGCACGCGAAAAATCAGTATATTCCGCTTGAAGTGATCACGGGCCTTGCCGATCTCGGCGTCTTCGGCCTAACCATTCCTGAGGAGTTCGGCGGCTCGGGCATGGGCAAGATCGCGATGTGCGTCGTTTCCGAGGAATTGTCGCGCGCTTATATCGGCGTGGGTTCGCTCGGCACCCGCTCCGAGATCGCGGGCGAACTGATCCTCGTCGGCGGCACCCAGGCGCAGAAGGAAAAATACCTTCCAAAGATCGCCTCAGGTGAAATTCTGCCAACCGCCGTTTTCACCGAGCCGAACAACGGTTCGGATCTGGCTGGCCTGCGCACCCGAGCGACGCGCGAAGGCGATGTTTATAAAGTCACCGGCAACAAGACCTGGATCACCCACCCCGTGCGCGCCGACGTCATGACGGTCCTCGTCCGCACCAACCCGAATGAGAAGGGTTACAAGGGGCTCTCCATGCTGCTCGCCGAAAAGCCACGCGGCACCGATGAGAACCCGTTCCCGGCCAAGGGCATGACTGGCGGCGAGATCGAGGTGCTCGGCTATCGCGGCATGAAGGAGTTCGAGATCGGCTTCGACAATTTCGAGGTTCCGGCGGAAAATCTCCTGGGCGGCGCCAAGGGGAATGGCTTCAAGCAGCTGATGGAGACCTTCGAATCGGCGCGCGTCCAGACCGCCGCTCGGGCGCTTGGCGTCGCCCAATGCGCGCTGGACCTCGGGTTGCGATACGCCAAGGAGCGCGTACAATTTGGCAAGCCGCTGTTCGCTTTCCCTCGCGTCTTTGACAAAATTGTCTCCATGGCCGTTGAAATTCACGTCGCCAGGCAAATCACCTATTTCGCCGCTCGCGCGAAGGACGCCGGCAAACGCTGCGATCTGGAGGCCGGCATGTCAAAACTGCTAGGCGCGAGAGTCGCCTGGGCGGCGGCCGACAACGCGCTACAGATCCACGGTGGCAATGGCTTCGCGCTCGAATACCCGGTGTCTCGCGTGCTCTGCGACGCGCGCATCTTGAACATTTTCGAGGGCGCGGCGGAGATTCAGGCTCAGGTGATCGCGAGACGGTTGCTAGAGGGATGATCAGCGAGCACGAAACATGATGCCGAACCGCCGAAACGCGATGATGGTTGGCGCCGCGCTGCTCGCGGCGTTGGCGACGGCGCTCGTCGCGTTCTCGCGCGATAGGGAACTGGCCGCGGATCTCGCGCGAGCGCTATTTGGGCTCTCCGGGGGCACGACGGCTGGCGGGTGAGAGAACTCGGGGAGAGCGCGACAATGACGACAGCCGCTTCGACGCATGACTCCAGCGTCCTCGTCTTCGCCTCGCCGCTGGCGCGCCGACTCGCCAAGGAGGCGGGAGTGGACATTGGCACCCTCCAGGGCTCCGGCCCTCACGGGCGCATAATCGAGCGCGACGTGCTAGCCGCGCCCGCCGGCGGCTCCAAGTCCGCGTCAACGCTCGCGGCGGCGCGCTCCGCCGGCGCGGTCAAAAATCTTTATGTGCTGGATTCCTATGAAGAAATCCCACATGATTCCATGCGCAAAACGATCGCTCGCCGCCTCACGGAGGCCGCGCAAACCATCCCGCATTTTTATCTGACTTGCGATTGCGATATCGACGCGCTCTTGCGCATGCGCGAGGAGATCAATAGCGCCGCGCCCGGCGCCGACGAGAGTAAGCCAACCTACAAAGTTTCGGTCAACGACCTTATTGTCAAGGCGCTGGCGGTCGCCTTGCAACACGTTCCGGATGCGAATGTCACATACACACCGGAGGCGATGCTGCGCCACAAGGCCAGCGATATCGCGGTCGCCGTGGCGATACCGGGCGGGCTGATTTCTCCCATCGTGAGAAACGCGGAAAGCAAGAGCCTTCGCGAAATCTCCGGCGAGATCAAGGAGCTTTCGCTGCGCGCGAGGGAACGACGACTGAAGCCAGTGGAATATGAGGGCGGAGTCAGTGCGGTGTCGAACCTCGGCATGTTCGGCGTCAAGCATTTCACGGCGGTGATCAATCCGCCGCAATCCACCATTCTGGCGGTGGGCGCCGGAGAGCCCCGCGTTGTCGCGAAGAATGGCGCGACCGTCGTGGCCTCGATGATGACCGTCACGCTCTCATGCGATCATCGCGCGGTCGATGGCGCGCTCGGCGCGAGGCTGTTGGCCGCCTTCAGGCTACTCGTCGAACATCCGGCGGCGATGCTGGCGTGAACAAGTAACCCGGCCGCGAGGACCGGGTTTTTTGGATCGGCGCGCTGTGCCGATCGGTGTTCGAACAATTAGTATTTCGCGACCACCGGAACCGGCGCGCCCCAATTGAAGTGATAGTTCAGGCCGGCGCGGACGACATGGCCGTTGAAATGAACGGTGGACTGCCCGGTCGTGGGACTGGCAGTGGCGCCAGACGGAAGAGCAACAGCTATCGTCGGCTCGTTCACATACACAGTGCCGAGATCGTAATATAGATATTCGACCTTGGCGCTCCAGTTCGGGTGGAACATCCATTCCACGCCACCGCCGGCCGTCCAGCCTTCGCGCGTGTCGGAGTACGTGCCCGAGGACGAGGAGAAGCCGACAACGGCGCCAGCGGGCGTGGTTTCGGTTCCAAAGCTGCCATGACTTAAATTGGTTTGTCCATAAGCCAAACCGCCCGTGCCGTAAACGAGCAGAGTCGGCGTGAACAGGAAGCCAACCCGCCCGCGCACCGTGCCTAGATAGTCAAGGCTTTGGCTAGTGGAGCCGAAGCCGGCTAGCGTATTCGCGGGATGCAGCACGCTTGGCCCGGAGGCGGCTCCAGTTCCGCCGTTGTTGCTCGTTCCGGCAATACCTTGGATGTCGGCTTCGAGACCGAGGACAAAGCTGCTGTTGAACTGCCAGTTATAGCCGATTTGGCCGCCGCCGATGAAGCCGGATGGGCTGTTGTTCTGCGTGGTCGCGCCAAGCGCGATCGCGCCGGGATCAAACCCCGGCTGAGCCGGCAGCAGCACATGGGTCGTGGAGTCGCCGCCAAAGGTTCCGCCAGCGTTCAAACCGGCGTAGAAGCCTTGCCAAGTCATGACTGGCGGCGGCGGAAGATACACGGGCGGCGCCTTGCGCGAGGGGAGATCGGCGGCGAAGGTCGAACCGGAGCAGAGCGCCAAGGCCGTGGCGGTGAAGACGATCCTTTTCATCGGAAACACTCCATCTGTTAGAAAAATGTATCGCCCGTCGGCGATTCGCATGATTGTTGTCGACGCGAGCATAGGCGCCGACTCCGGCCAATCAACCCGTAACCGCGGGTGCAAGTCCTAAACCGGAGTGTTCACGAAGCTTTTTTGGTGAGCTGTGTTTTGCGTACAACAGTTGGGCGTCGCAAATGCGATCAGAATAGCCGCGTCACTCCAGCCGAGCTTGCGCTTCAAACGCGCCCTGGTCGGTGACGAGCGTCACCGTTGCCGTAACGGCGCTTCCTAACTTGACCGCTCCACCGCTACTCGAAACCAGCTTCAGATCGAAGCCCCGCCCCTCGTCCGCTCGTACGCTGTCCAAAAACATCGACTCGGGCGCCTCGGTGAAGAGGTCGAGCGCCCTTCCCCGCCCCAGATACTCTAGTCGCCAAACGTTGGGCAGGCCATCGCGCCGCCTTAACTCGAACAAAGTTTTAGCCTCCGCCGTCGTGAGCTTTCTTGGTACGACCGCCAAGGCTCGGTCTATCTGGTCATGATAGGATGACGCGCCATCATTTGGCAGCCGCAGCGAGAGCCGCGCCCGCGCAGGCAGACAGATCTTGCCACAGGCGGCGTAATCCAGGGCTAGATCGAGCACGACCGGCGCATTCTGATCGCGCGGAGTCACTCGCAACGGGAATGTCACCGCGGTGTCATAACCAGCGACGATGCTGCCCGCCTCATTCATGTGCTTGGGCGCGGGATAAAGCGTCTCGACCGACGCGACATTTTGGGATCTCGAAAAATCAAACACGGGTGGCGATCCCGCGTCGCCGGGCTGGCGCCAATATGTAACCGTTTTCGGTTCGAGGTCGATCTCCACCCCGGCCAAGTATACACCGCCGCTATCCCGTCCGCCGGCGACAAGCCGAGCCGATGAAGTCTGCGCTTTGTCGAAGTTCGAGGCGAAAGCCGTTTCCGCCGCCACCGCCGACTCGGCCGAACCGGCGACAAGGAAGGCGGCGACAGCATAGCCGTGCCAAGATTTTACGACGCCGCGCGGAAGCATCTGGAAAGCCCTGATAAAATTTTAGCTTTTACGTTCGCGCCGTCGCTTGTCGGCGACGCGGAGGAGGCGTAGCATGAAGCTATGAGCGCGAACCGCAAGAAGCAAGCCTCGACTGGCGGCGCCCACCAGAAAGCTGACGCTCCGCGGCGTCCCTATCTCGATGGACAGCTCCTTCTCGCCATGCCCGGAATGGCCGACGAGCGTTTTGCGCGGTCGGTCATATACATGTGCGCCCATTCGGCTGACGGCGCAATGGGCATCATGCTGAATCGCCCGGCCAGCGTGCGCGGATTTCCCGATTTGCTGGAGCAATTGCGCGTGATCGCTCCCGGCGATCGCATCAAGCTACCGAGCGCGGCCAAGGACATTCAGGTGTTGTTCGGCGGCCCGGTGCAGACCGACCGGGGATTCGTTTTGCATTCGGCGGATTTCCATATCGACAACTCGACCCTGCCCATCGACGAAGGCGTTTCGCTGACGGCGACCATCGACATTCTGCGCGCCATCGCCGTGGGCGAAGGCCCTCACCGCGCGCTGCTGGCGCTGGGCTATGCCGGTTGGGACGCCGGTCAACTGGAAAGCGAAATCCAGCTCAATGGCTGGCTGCATTGCCCCGCCGATCCGGCCATCGTGTTCGACCGCGATCTCGACGCCAAATATGCGCGCGCGTTACGTTCGATCGGCATCGATTTGGCGAGCCTTTCCGTCAACGCGGGACACGCCTGACGTCCGGTTCACGGCGTTGGGTTACCGTGCAGTTGATGAATTTCGTTGATGCGAGCCTCCATTTCCGGCGTGATTTTCACATCAACCGAAGCGATATCGGTTTTGAGCTGCGCCATGCTGGTCGCTCCGATGATATTGGACGTCACGAACGGCCGCGACGTCACAAAGGCGATGGCGAATTGCGCGGGATCGAGACCAAGTTCTCCGCCAAGTTTAAGATATTTGTCGATCGCTCTCTCCGCGCCGGGCGTTTCGTATCGTTGACCGCGCGCGAATAGGGTCGTGCGGGCGCCGGGAGGGCGGGCGCCGTTCTGATATTTGCCGGTCAAATATCCTTGCGCCAACGGCGAATAGGCGAGGAGCCCGACATTCTCTCGCCAGGCGAATTCGGCCAGCCCCATCTCGAAGGTGCGATTCAAAAAATGGTAAGCATTTTGGATCGAAACCACGCGCGGCCCGACTCCCAATTCCGCGGCGCGCAAAAACCGCGAGACGCCCCAGGGCGTCTCGTTGGAGAGTCCGATATGTCGGACCTTGCCGGCCGTCACCAAATCGTTCAGCGCCGCGAGCGTTTCCTCGACAGCGACTTCCTCGCGCGGGCTCGGCGCTCGCCACGCGGTTCCACCTTCGCCAAACAGCGAGACGGAACGGTCGGGCCAATGCAGCTGATAGAGGTCGATGTAATCGGTTTGGAGCCGTTTGAGCGACTGCTCCGCGGCATAAACAATGTTTTGCCTGTCTAGTCTGGTCGACGCATCATTTTCGCGCAGCCAAGTCATTCCGCCGCGCCCCGCGACTTTGGTCGCCACGATAGCCTTGTCGCGGTTCCCGCGCGCCCTTAGCCAGGAGCCGACGATGCGCTCGGTCGAACCTTGGGTGTCCGGGCGCGGCGGGATCGAATAGATTTCAGCCGTATCGATGAAATTGACGCCATGCGCGAAGGCGTAATCTAGCTGCTCGTGGCCCTCCGCCTCGGTATTCTGTTGACCAAAGGTCATGGTGCCCATGCATAGCGCCGACACTCGGAGTTCGGTCCGCCCGAGCTTGCGATAGTCCATTACGAGGCCCCTTTCAAAATCGCTTCTTGCGAAGCTCGCGTCCAACTAGCGCTTCCCGCTTCATCGAGAGAAGCGGGAAGACCCGGGCGCGACGGATCGCGCGATTTATCGCCGCCGAACCGACAAACTCGTTCCGCGCATCGCATGGTTAAAGGGATTTTATGATTCCGTGTACATACTTGATTCGTCCGGTCGCTTGACGGTGAGGATTGGCCCCGAAGATGTTCCAAGCGAAACCAACCGCTCTCCGCGCCGTTACACTAAAACCTGGATTTCGTGGAGACGAAAAATAACTCGCGATCGCCAGAACGATAACGCGCGAGGCCGCGCGCATGACGCCCGCCGAAATTGCGTTGCTTGGCGGGCCGGCGCCGTGGCTGGGCAAGGATCGGATCTCGCGGCCAATACGCTTGAAGCAAGCCGCTGGAGCATTCGCCATGCCCAGATTTACGCTGTTTAAGCGGGACCCGGTACAGTTCCCGCCCACGCGCATCACCGCGGGGCTTTTTCCGCCAGAAAGAGTGTTGGCGCCGCGGGAAAAGGAAGCTCCTGCTCAGCATTCGACTTTTATCCTGACTGTTCTAGCAACGTTTATATTTGGTTTTGGTCTCGCCGCATTGTTCTTTTGCTTAATGAATTTTCTGTCCACAGCGCTTCCGAACACGCTGAGTTCGGGCTCCCGTGACGCGAGCGCGCCAAATCAACCGAAATCGGCGCGCTTTCCACGCCACTCCAAAAAGGAAAGACGCTAGAGCAACACCATCTCCGCGAACCCGCTAATTTCGAGCCCGCCGAATGCACCGCTCATCGCAGATAGTCGCTCGACTCCAGTCGCCGACGCAAGTCGAGGCTACTGAATTGAGTGAAAATTGGCACTAGCCAGGCTTTGAGCGCCGCGCGAACCACAATGGACATGTCCGACGGGGGAGCGCGCAGAAAGCGCGACAGTGACAGTGACGGCTCATCGAGAACCGAGGCCAGCGCGCCGGGCAACGCCCCCATCACCAACTTGTGCCTCGCCGGGTAGCGCCGCAAAATATCCGCCGCGTCTGGACCCAGAGGGCGGGCGCCTTCGTTGTGCGCCACGATCAGCGTCAATTCCGGCCATGTCGCGTTGAGCGATTGCGCGGCCGCCAGCGCGGTTTCGCTCGCGTCGGCGTGAAAGAGCAGAATTGGCTCGATCCCGTTGCGACGAGCTTCTTCCACAAAGCCTATGTCTTGCACGGTCGAAAAAAAACGCCGAAATCCTCGATGCCAGACATCGACGATCCTGGTCGTTTCGTCTTGCGCCAAAAGTCCGTCGAACAACGCGATCTGGCCTTTGACATCGGCGATATCGACGGTTTGGACGAGATTGGGGAACAACGCCCCGTAACGAGGCTCGTGCGGATCGGTGTCGAAGCCCGCGACCGGCGCGTGAGAAAACAAGCGATAATCGGTGAGAAGACGCGCCGTGGTGGAGACGCCGACGCGCGCGCTCGAGGAACAAACTATAAAAACTTCGCCTCGTGCCGCCATCTATCCCGCCAACCCCGATCAGGGATTGCTTGTCGTCGCGTCGCTCGCTCCCGCTACCGGCCGATCTTGCCGCCTTTTCCCGGCAAAGCCGGCGCGCGCGGGGCGAGCGGGGCGACCAGACCCAGTAGGCCGACTCGGTCGAACTCTTCCGCGATTTTGTTCTGCCATGTGCGAACATAGCCACGCAGCACGAATGAGTGTCCGGCTTGATCGCCTTCCGCCGTCTTGTCCGCGACGAACATCGAGTACGGCGTTCCCGCTATCTCGACCTGTTCGTATGCGATTTCGTTGAGTTTGGGGATGGTCAGTTCGCCGGCCGTTTCCACCTTTTCGAAATATTTGCGGTGCGTTACCGGGTCCCACTCGAAGAAAGTCGTGTCGTTGACGTGGTTCTTGACCAGAAAATATTGCGCGTCCTCGACATAAGGTGCGATTTCCTCAATCTCCTCGAGCGAGGCGATCGACGAACCGAGCACGTGAAACACGAGGAAATTGAACTCGCCTTCCTTAACCGCCTCGAGAAAACCCATGTCGTGAAGCGCCTGCAGGGCGAGGGTCAGTCCGCCGGCTCGCACATCGATCACGCTTACTTTGATTTCGGCGGTTTCGAGCGTGTCGATGATCTTCATCTGGTCGGCGGTCGACGTCAGATCGACAATCTCGGTCTCCTCGGGGTGAAAGCGCTGCAGCGTCCCGCGAGGCGTCTCGGTGTCATAGGCGCGGGCGATGACATTGTTCGACGCCAGATAATCAAGAACGGCCCGAGCGATCGTGGTCTTGCCGACCCCGCCCTTGTCCGCGCCAATGAGAATGACCGAAGGTTTCATATGCCGTCCCGATTCTTGCACCGGTTGATAAGGGGCCGGCGTTTCGCGCGCTGTCTCGGCGTCTCTCGACAAGTGGTGCTTTGGGTCTTTGAAAGGTTTCCGGGTCATGAATCGATCCTATAGCACTGGCTCGGCGGTTGCACACGAGCCATTTCTCAAAACTTGACAACTTTGATTAACGGCGTCGCGACAGCTTTCGCAAGTGCGAACGGCCGGGAACGACGCGACGGACGCTATTCACTTATTTTTTGAGTGATATGGTCATATTTTGCTAGATATAAAAGTGAATTGACATTCCATCGACGCAAGGTATTTAACGGTGCTCCAAGGGCGATGGCCGGTCGCGCGACGGCTAAGTCTTTCTTGAACCGCGCCCGCGAATGCGCCACTCGCGCGGGCGGAGGGTTAAGAATGGAGTGGGCGAATGCATAACGTCGAGGCGCGGCTCACGAATCGCGCCGCTGTTGTCGTCGTGAAGGATCGCGCCGGCGTCACCCATGAAATCGAGCCCGTCGAAGGCTGGCGGCTCATGGAAATTTTGCGCGAATACGCGCTGGGAATGGAAAACACTTGTGGCGGCGCGCTGGCCTGCGCCGAATGTCATGTTCTCATCGATTCCGAATGGATGAGCAAAATTCCGCCGGCGCGGGAGGACGAACTGGAAAAGCTCGACGAGTTGCCGATGATCTTCGAAAACTCCCGCCTCTCGTGCCAGATCATCTGGTCGGACGAGTTGGACGGCTTGACGCTCGCTCTCGCGGCGGCGGTCTGATGGCGGCGCTGAAACATCCGCGAATTCTATTCGCCAGCGATCTGCGCGACGGCGAGGCGTTATTCCTCGGAGCCTCGGGGTGGTCGCGCGATCATCGCCAGGCCAGCGTCGCGCGCGACGCCGCGCAGGCGGCGGCATTGGAAGCACGCGGCAACATCGACGTGATCGCCAATCGCGTCGTCGACGTCTACCTCGCCGACGTGGCGATTGACGAGGACGGCGCGCCCACGCCTCTGCACTACCGCGAACGAGCCCGGATCAAGGGACCGAGCGTTCGGCTCGACCTGGGCAAGCAGGCGCGGCCGCCGGAGAGGAGAGAACCACGATGACCGCGCACGACCCGAGGCAGGCGGCGCGGCCCAACGCGCCGACGACAACATATCTTTACGATGCATACGACGCCGCCTTCGTGCGCGAGCGCGTCGCCGAGTTTCGCGCCCAGGTCGCCCGCCGCCTCACGGGCGCGATGACGGAGGACGAGTTCCGCCCGTTCCGTCTCATGAACGGGCTCTATCTTCAGCTGCACGCCTATATGCTGCGCGTCGCCATCCCCTACGGGACGCTGACCTCGCGGCAAATGCGTGTCCTCGCCGACATCGCCGATAAATGGGACAAGGGCTACGGCCATTTCACCACGCGCCAAAACCTGCAGTACAATTGGCCGAAGCTGGTTGACGTTCCAGATATTCTGGAGGCGCTCGCCGATGTCGAGATGCACGCCATCCAAACTTCCGGAAATTGCATTCGCAACGTCACCGCCGACCATTTCGCCGGCGTCGCGGTCGATGAGATCGAAGACCCCCGCCCGACAGCCGAGTTCCTGCGGCAGTGGTCGAGTCTGCACGCCGAGTTCAGCTTCCTGCCGCGCAAGTTCAAGATCGCCGTCACGGGCGCCGCGCGCGACCGCGCCGCCATCAAGGCGCATGACATCGGTCTGCGCATCCATCGCAACGAAAAAGGCGAGACGGGATACGAGGTGATCGTCGGCGGCGGACTTGGGCGTTCGCCGTTCGTCGGCAAGACCGTGCGAGAGTTTTTGCCGCGCGAGGATCTGCTTGCTTATCTCGAGGCGATCCTGCGCGTCTACAACCGCTTCGGACGCCGCGACAATAAATACAAGGCGCGCATCAAAATCCTCGTGCACGAAACCGGCCTGGAGGAGATCAGGGCGCAAATCGAGGCGGAATTTTCCGCCATGAACCGCGCGCCGTTCAAGCACGACGTCGAGGAGTTCGCGCGGATCGCCGGCTTTTTCGCGCCGCCTCCCTATGAGAATTTACCGGCCGAGTCCCCGGCGCTCGACGAGGCCAAGCGCGCCAACCCCATGTTTAGGGCGTTCGCGGACATCAATGTCGCGCCGCATAAGATCGACGGCTACGCGATCGTCACGGTGTCGCTAAAGCCCATTGGCGGTATTCCCGGCGACGCGACCTCGGCGCAAATGCGCGCGCTCGCCGAGGCCAGCGAAACATTCGGCTTTGGCGAATTGCGGGTCAGCCACGAACAAAACATCATCCTGCCGCATGTGAAGCAAGACGATCTCTTCGCGTTGTGGCGAGCGCTTGACGCCGCGGGATTGGCGACCGCCAACGCCGGACTGGTCACGGATATTATTTCCTGCCCCGGCCTCGACTATTGCGCGCTGGCGACGGCGCGTTCGATCCCCATCGCGCAGGCGATCTCGCTCCGCTTCAAGGATCCCGAGCGTCAACGCCTGATCGGCAAGCTCGGCATAAAAATTTCCGGCTGCATCAACGCCTGTGGTCACCATCACATTGGCGCCATCGGCATTCTCGGGCTCGAAAAGAAGGGTCGGGAATCCTATCAGATCACGCTGGGCGGCGACCCGTCCCTTTCGGCCTCGATCGGCGAATTGCTAGGCCCCGGCGTCGCCGCGGACGAGGTTCCCGGCGTGATCGAGCATATCGTCGATTTTTATCTCAGGGAGCGCCAAGCCGAGGAACGTTTCATCGACACATGGCGACGGCTGGGTCACGCGCGCTTCAAGGATTTGCTCCGGCGGGAAGGTGAAGATGGCGCTGATATCTAACGGCGAATTCGTCGAGGACGAATGGCGTCACCTCGCCGACGAGGAAGATTTGCCCAAGACCGGCAAGGTTGTCGTTTCGCAAAAACGCCTCGCCGAAGCGGCCGCCGCGACGCCCGCCGACACGCCGCTCGGCGTGATGATCGCCAACACGACCGATCCCGCGACGCTGACGCCCTATTTCTCGCGCCTCGCGCTGATCGCCGTCGCCTTTCCGGCGTTCGCCGACGGGCGTGGTTTTTCGCTGGCGCGGTTGTTGCGGCGTGGCGGCTTTACCGGTGAACTGCGCGCCAGCGGACGCCTCGTCGCCGACCAGAGCGCGCACGCGCGTCAATGCGGTTTCGACACCATTGAAATCCCGGCCGATCTCGCCGCTCGACAAGGCGAAGCGCAGTGGCGCGCCGCGCGCGACGCCTATGGGGCGTTCTATCAGCAAGGCTATGGCGCGGGCGGTTCGATCCTCGAACGCCGCAGAAAGGCGACATCATGAAGCCGTCCCTGACGGATGTGCTGGCGCCGCGCCTCGCGCCGCTCGATCTCGATCATCGCCTGCGGCTCGTGCGCGAATTCGTGCCGGGCCGCCTCGTCTTCACCACGAGCTTTGGCGTCGAGGACCAATGGATCACCCACGTGATCTTCACGCGCGGTCTCGACATCGAAGTGGCGACCCTCGACACGGGCCGGTTGTTTCCGCAAACCTACGAGTTGTGGGAACGCACCGAGGCGCGTTACGCCCGCCGCATCGCCGCCGTCTATCCGCAAGCCGACCTCCTGCAGGACTGGGTGCGCGAGCACGGCGTCAACGCGTTTTACCAATCGGTCGCGAACCGCAAGGCCTGTTGCCATTTGCGCAAGGTCGAGCCTTTAAGCCGCCTGCTCGCGGGCGCCTCGGGTTGGATCACTGGGCTGCGCGCCGATCAATCCAGCACGCGCGGCTCGTTCAATCTCGTCGAATTCGACGCCGGCCATAAGCTGTTGAAGATCAATCCGCTGATCGATTACAGCCGCGAAAGAATCGTCGCAGCGACCGAGGAGTTCGACGTGCCGGTGAATGAACTGCACGCCCAAGGCTTTCTCTCCATCGGCTGCGCGCCGTGCACGCGAGCGACAGCGCCCGGCGAAAGCGAGCGCGCCGGTCGCTGGTGGTGGGAGGAAGACGCCAAGAAGGAGTGCGGTTTGCACGTTGGCGAGGATGGCGTGTTGCGCCCTGGCCCCGCGCCAAGAAACGAGGACGCGTGATGAGTTCGCTGGCGATCCGCAAACTCGGCCATCTCGATCGGCTGGAGGCCGAGAGCATACATATCATGCGCGAGGTCGTCGCCGAGTGCGAGCGGCCCGTGATGCTTTACTCCATCGGCAAGGATTCGGCGGTCATGCTGCATCTTGCGATGAAGGCCTTTTATCCATCGAAGCCGCCGTTTCCGCTGCTGCATGTCGACACGACTTGGAAGTTCAAGGAAATGATCGCCTTTCGCGATCAGCGCGCCAAGGAGCTGGGCGTCGAACTGCTCGTCCATATCAACCCCCAGGGGATCGAAATGGGCATCGATCCGTTCAAGCACGGATCGAAACTGCATACCGAAATCATGAAGACCGAAGGGTTGAAGCAGGCGCTCGACAAATGGCGCTTCGACGCGGCGTTCGGTGGCGCGCGGCGCGACGAGGAAAAATCGCGCGCCAAGGAACGCGTGTTGTCCTTCCGCACCGCGCAGCATCGATGGGATCCCAAAAACCAGCGCCCGGAATTCTGGCGCCTCTACAACGCGCGCAAGGGTCCGGGCGAAAGCCTGCGCGTTTTTCCGCTGTCCAATTGGACCGAGGCCGATGTGTGGGATTATATCGCGCGCGAAAACATTCCCGTCGTGCCGCTCTATTTCGCCAAGCCGCGTCCCGTGGTGCGACGCGACGGCTCGTTGATCATGGTCGACGACGACCGCATGAAACTACTGCCCGGAGAAGTCGTCGAGCAAAAAATGGTGCGCTTTCGCACGCTCGGATGCTACCCGCTGACCGGGGCGATCGAGAGCGAGGCGGCGACGTTGGACGCCATCATCGAGGAGATGCGCGTCAGCCGCTCGTCCGAACGTCAGGGGCGGCTGATCGATCACGACGGCGCCACCTCGATGGAACAAAAGAAACAAGAGGGATATTTTTAAATGCACGGCGCCATCGCGCAAACGCCGTCCTCGCGAACCGCCGCGGAAAAACCGCTGCTGCAATTCATCACCTGCGGCTCGGTCGACGACGGCAAATCGACCTTGATCGGCCGCATGCTGTTCGACGCCGGTCTCGCGCAGGACGATCTCTTGGCGACGCTGGAGAAGACTCCAAGAAGCACGGCACTCAGGGCGAGGAGCTCGATTTCGCGCTGCTCGTCGACGGGCTCGCCGCGGAGCGCGAGCAAGGCATCACCATCGACGTCGCCTATCGCTATTTCGCGACCGAAAAGCGCAAGTTCATCGTCGCGGACACGCCAGGACACGAACAATACACCCGCAACATGGCGACCGGCGCCTCCACCGCCGACCTCGCGGTTCTGCTGGTCGACGCGCGAAAGGGAATTCTCGCGCAGACCCAGCGTCACAGCGTGATCGTGTCGATGCTCGGCGTGCGTCACGTCGTCGTCGCGGTCAACAAGATGGATCTCGTCGACAATCGCGAGGACGTCTTTCGCAAGATCGAGGCGGATTTCCGCGCGTTCGCCGAACACCTGCGCTTCGTGACGATTTATGTGCTGCCGCTCGTCGCCAAGGATGGCGACAATCTCGTCAGGCCCGGCGCCAAAACGCCCTGGTTCGACGGGCCGCCGCTGCTCGCCTATCTCGAGACGATCGCGCTGGAGGACGGTTCGATCATCGCGCCGTTCCGCTATCCCGTGCAGTGGGTCAACCGCCCGAGCCACGATTTCCGCGGTTTTTCCGGCTTCGTCTGCGGCGGCAACGTGCAACCGGGCGATCTCGTGCGCATCCTGCCGCTTGGCCGCGACACGCGGATCGCGCGCATTGTGACGGCGGATGGCGATTTGGATAGCGCGGTGTGCGGCCAGTCGGTAACGCTGACGCTGACCGAGGAAATCGACATTTCCCGCGGCGATCTGCTGTGCTCGCCGGTTTCGCCGGCCAAGGTCGGCGACCGCTTGCAGGCCAAGCTGTTGTGGCTGGTGCGCGAACCGCTGGCGCTCGGCAAGAGCTATCTGCTCAAGATTGGCGCGAAGACGACACCGGCGAGCGTCTCCGCCGTCACGGCGCGCATCGAAATCGAGTCCGGCCTCCCCGCCCCATTGCTCACCGCCGAGGAAACGCTGGCCTTCAACGCCATTGGCGAAGCCGAACTGACGCTCGACTCGGCCGTGGTCTGCGACCCCTATGTCGAGAATCGCGAGACCGGCGGCTTTATTCTGATCGACCGGATCACCAACGAAACCGTCGCGGTCGGCATGGTGACCGGCGCGCGAAATTCGGAGCGCGGCGCGCCCGCGCTGCT
Organism: uncultured Alphaproteobacteria bacterium; assembly: GCA_963699455.1. GTDB lineage: Bacteria > Pseudomonadota > Alphaproteobacteria > Rhizobiales > Beijerinckiaceae > Methylocystis. The sequence continues at coordinate 1,186,919 of CAVOTY010000006.1, forward strand.
GGAGGCCAGCTATTCCTCGATGGAGGGGCTGCCAACGCCGCCCGCGCCGCTGTTGCAATCGCGCCGTCGCAGTCTCGTCAAGGCGTTGTCGTGGCGCGTGCTGGGCAGCGTGCTGACCTTCATCGTGGTGTTCGGTTTTTCGCGCGACACCAGCCTCGCGCTCGCCGTCACCGCGACCGAGATGCTGGCCAAGATCGCGCTGTACTATCTGCACGAGCAGATTTGGGCGCGACACGGCTTTGGCATGCGCGGCGGCGCCTCGCCGACTCCGGAGGATGACGCGGGGCTTTAGGAAAAGGCGTCCGCGACTCCCCTTCCCTACTTCGCCCCCGCCTTTTGCCGCGCCGTCTCCTCGGCGCTGGCGAAGCGCACCAGCACATCGGCGGCGGCTTCGGGCGGCGACGCCAGCCGGGCGCGGAAGGCGACGGTCTCGCGCGGCTCGAGGCGAGATTTCGGGGCGCGCGTGGTCCAGGCGTATTTCGCCTGGCCATCCTGGCCGCGCACGGTCAGGGAAACCGCCGGAACGGAATTGACCTCGCGGCGCAGATTGGTGATCTCGCCCTCGATGGCCAGCACCTTGCGGGCGCCTTCCATCTCGATATGCGAACGCACGTCCTTCAACTCCAGCCCGGGCAAATTGACCGGCAGGCCGATGAGCGCGAAACCCTTGGCGGCGGGCGGCGCGATCGCGACGATTTTTTCACGAAGGCCGATGACCGCCATCGCGCCGATCACGATCGCGACAATCGCCGCGAAACCCGGCGCGCGCTTTGGGAGCGCGGGCGTGGCGGCGCGGGGCGACGTGGCGCGGACGTGGCGCGGTCGCGTCCAAAGCTCGTCATAGGTCGGCGCGCGCAGCTGTTCGCTCGACGCCTCGACCGAAATCGACACGACGTCGCGCTCCATGGGCTCCTCGAGCGCGTAGACATTCTCCGTCGGGCGCTTGTCGGCGCCTTGCCCGTTGACTGGCGCGATCGCCGGCTTGAACATCTTGAATTTGGGCGCATGGTAGGAGGGCGTGGAGGTGTTCGGCGTTACCGGGCCAAGCATATCCAGGGAAAAACGGTCGTCCGGATCGGCGCGCATAAGCGGTCTCGGTTCGCGTGTGAACGGGAAATGTCGATAACCATTAACCAACATCATGGTTAATGAAGCGTGATCCGGTTTTCGGGCGGGCGGGATTTTGGAGCGTTCCAACGGCGCGCAAAGGCGCGCGCGTCTTCCCGGGCGACTCGAAAATGATTTTGGCGCGCCGATGCTCTAAGCTGGCGCGCGCGGCGGCGGGCGATTCCCTTCGCGACGGGCGTTCGTCGGCGCGTCGACGAATATTCGTTTGAATTCTTGTGAAGGAGCAGGGTTTTTATCGGAAAACCGGGTTTCTTTTTTTCGAAAATCCCGCCTAGGAGCGCCACACGTGTTGACCTTCGATAATGTCGGCTTGCGCTACGGAATGGGGCCGGAAACGCTGTGCGACCTGACCTTTTCGATCGAGCCGGACTCGTTTCAATTTCTCACGGGACCCTCGGGCGCCGGCAAGACCAGCCTGCTCAAGCTCATCCTGCTGGCGCTAAAGCCGTCGCGCGGGAAAATCTCGTTGTTTGGCGAGGACGCCGCGACGCTCGGCAAGAGCGCCATCACGCAGTTGCGGCGACGCATCGGCGTGGTGTTCCAGGACTTCCGCCTGCTCGACCATTTGACGCTTTATGAAAACGTCGCGCTGCCGCTGCGCGTGCTGGGACGCGACGAAGCGAGCTACCGCGCGGAGGTGTACGAGCTTTTGCGCTGGGTCGGGCTGTTCGAACTGAAATTCAGCCACCCCACCGTACTGTCGGGCGGCGAGAAGCAACGCGCCGCGATCGCGCGCGCGCTGATCGCCAGGCCGGAGTTGCTGATCGCCGACGAGCCCACCGGCAACGTCGACCCGACGCTGGCGCGCCGGCTGCTTCGGCTTTTCATCGAATTGCACAAATCCGGCACGGCCGTGGTGATCGCCACTCACGACCTCGGTCTCATGGAACAATATGACAGCGCCCGCCGCCTGGTCCTCGCGGACGGGCGCCTGCACATTTTCGAGTGAACCGGCGATGACGCGACTCCCGCTGCGCAAGGCGTTCGGCTGGACAACTCCGGCGACGCAAGAACCGGGCGACGCGATCGCGCCGCCGCGCGAGCAACCGCTCGCGCCAACCGACTCGATCGCCGGGCGCTCGCTGGTCATCGTGATCGCGATCATGACCTTTCTGGCGGCGCTGGCCGCCGGCGCGGCGCTGATGGTCGCCGACGCCAGCGCCGACTGGCGCGCGGAAGTCGGGCGCGAGGTGAGCGTTCAGGTGCGCTCCCTGTCCGGCCGCGACATCGAGGCGGACGTCGGGGAGGCCGCCAGGATCACCAAGGCGACGCCCGGCGTGCGCGAGGCGCGCGCCTACACCAGGGCCGAATCCGAGGCGCTGCTCGCGCCCTGGCTCGGCGGAGGGCTCGATCTATCGGAACTGCCGACGCCGCGGATGATCGTCGTCACGCTCGACGCCGAAGGGCGCGCCAATCTCGACAATCTGAAGCAGGAACTCGCCGCGAAGGTTCCCGCCGCGACATTGGACGACCATCGTTTGTGGCTGGAGCGGCTGGGCGCCATGGCGAACACCGTGGTCGCCCTCGCCGGCTTGATTTTCGTGCTGATTGTCGCGGTCATGGCGGTGGCGGTCGCCTCGGCCACCCGAGCGGCGGTCGCGACAAATCGCGAAATCGTCGAGGTGCTGCACCTCGTCGGGGCCAGCGACCGCTTTATCGCCCGGGAGTTCGAACGGCGCTTCCTGGCGCTCGGCCTGCGCGGCGCCGTGATCGGCGGCGCGGCGGCCCTGGCATTCTTCGCGCTTGCTGGTTTTTTGGCCCGACGATTCATCGCGACGCCCGGCGGCGAACAAATCGAGGCGATGTTCGGCGGCGTGTCGCTGGACGCGCGCGGCTACCTGGCGATCATCGTTTTGTCGGCGGCGATCGCTGTCCTCGCGGGACGCATGTCCGGCGTCATCGTGCTCCGCCGCTTGCGCGAATTGAATTAACACCAGGGTTAGAGTGAATCAGGCGCGCTTCGCGTCAATAAATCACATCGCAATTATGCGCCGAAATCTTTAACTTAGTGCGAGCACCATCGTACGCGAGCGCGCAGCGGGAGCGGTTCGGCGTGACATCTGAAGGTCAAAATGCGCAACCGCGGAAGTATCGCCCGGCGCTCTTCGCGCTGTCGGCGCTGCTTTGCCTTTGCGGTTTCGTATTTTCCGCGCTCATCGCGGGCTTCGTGGGCTTCGCCACGTCGCTGGAGCGCGCGGAAACCAAATTGTCCACGCAGGTCGAGGGCGTCGTCGCGCTGACCGGCGGGTCGGATCGCGTGCTGGAGGCGGCGGAGCTCTTGGCGCGCGGCCAGGCCGGTCGGCTGCTGATCACTGGCGTGAACCGCGCGACCCAAGGCGCCGATCTGCAAAAAATCCTGCCAATGTCGAAGGACCTGTTCGAATGTTGCGTCGATCTGGGCTATCGCGCGCGCGACACGGCCGGCAACGCGCGGGAGACGCGCGAGTGGGCGCGAGAGTTCAACATCAAGGGACCTCTTATCGTCGTCACCTCGAATTATCACATGCCGCGCGCGCTGGTGGAGTTGTCCGCCGCGCTGCCCGGCGTCACGCTTTATCCCTTCCCGGTCATTAGCGAGCATGTGAAGGTCGCGGATTGGGGCGGCGATAGGCGCGTCATGAGACTGCTCGCGCGCGAGTACCTCAAATACCTGCGCGCGATCGTGCGGACCAAATGGGAACGTTTTCGCGCGAACCCCGCGGCCGAAGTCGCGCCGCCCACCGACGTGCTCAGCAAGCGTGGCGCCGCGTTTCCGGAGAGCCGGAGTCAGGGACCCGTCTGAATTATTACGCGGCCGCGAAGACGACCTCGCGGCGGCCGCGACGGCGCCTATTCCATTTATGCGGGTAATGGTAAGCATGGACCAACCTTCGCTTATGGGGTTCGGGAAGTCGGATGAAACGCATTGTCATCTGCTGTGATCACGCTTGGAACGACGCCTGCATCCAATTCACCGAAACGAACGTGGCGCTCATGGCCCGCGCGATCCAGATCGCCGACGGAGCGCGGCAGGTCGTCTTATATATTCGCGGCGCGGCCGCGCCGGCGCGTCGCCAACACGCGATCGGACCGGGAACCGGCCCCGGAATCGACGACGACATTCGCTCGGCCTATGCGTTCCTATCCCAGACCTTCCTGCCTGGAGACGAAATTTTCCTTTTCGGTTTTTCCCGCGGCGCCTATGTCGCGCGTTGCATACCCGGCATGATCGCGGCCTGCGGAATATTGAAACGCCAGCGACTGGACGATCTGGACAAGGCGTGGACATATTACCGCGGCTTGGGTCCTCGCTCGCCGCGCGATTTCATGGAATCTTGCGGCGTGGATTGCCACCTGGAGGCGGAGATCAAATTCCTGGGGGTGTGGGACACGGTGGGCGCGCCGCGGCCTCCGGGAGAGCCGCGTTCGTGCCTAGAGCGACAGGATTGCCGACCGCTCGACGACGGCCCCTCCGTGGTGCGGCATGGATGCCACGCCCTCGCCATCGAGGAGCATCGCAGCGCCTTCACCCCGTCCCTCTGGACAGGCGAGGCGCCAGCCGGCGCGCATATTGAGCAGGTTTGGTTCGCCGGCGCGCATTCCGATGTCGGCGGCGGCTACATCACGCGCGATCTCGCGGATATTCCCCTGGTCTGGATGGCGAAAAAAGCGGAGCGGGACGGACTGGCGCTCGACTGGTCCCGCTTGCCCGACCCCGACAATCTCGATCCGACCGCGCCCAGTCATGATTCCCGGGCGTTCTACTTCGAGGCCGCCAAGATCCGGCCGACTTGGCGAGTGGTGCTTGGAGCGCGCGGCGGCGCGCGGATCAGCGCGTCGCATTTCGATCAGTTGTACACGCCGGTCGACGCGCGCGGACACCCCGCCGCCGTCATCAATGAAATGATTCACGAAAGCGCGGTGATGCGATGGGGGAGCATCGGCCTCTTGTGCACCAACGACGCGCGCGGCGCCACCGCGCAAGATCTTTGGATGCCGAAAAACCTCGCGCCATTCTTCGACGGAGACGGGAATCTGAAGCCGGAGATTCCGGTCTCTCCCTAAATCAGGGCAGCCCGCTTGTTCACACCCGGTCCGGCGCCGTAAAAGGCGCTTCCCTCGGCACGACAGGCTTGGCCCATGCTGTTCTTGCGCTCCTTGCTGTTCCAGATCGTTTATTACGCGAATCTCGGCTTTTGGATGCTTCTTTGGCTGCCGGCGCTCGTCATGCCGCGGCGCGCGACGCTGGAGCTTGGGCGCCAGTGGGGCCGCACCTCCCTGTGGTGGCTCGAGGTCATCTGCGGCCTCAAGCATGAATTTCGCGGGCTGGAGAATATTCCAAAGGGCCAGGTCATTGTCGCCTGCAAGCACCAGTCGGTTTGGGAAACCTTCGTGCTGCCCATCCTGTTTCCCGACTTTTCCTTCATCCTGAAACGCGAGCTGATCCTTATTCCGTTTTTCGGCTGGTATCTGTTGTCGGCCGAGCAAATCGCCATCGACCGCGCCAAGGGCGGCAAGCTGCTGCCGCAACTCGTGCGCAAGGCCAAGGAAATCTTCGCGCAAGGCCGGCAGCTGTTCATTTTTCCCGAGGGCACGCGGCGTCCCGCCGGCGCGCCGCCCGAGTACAAATTCGGCGTCGCGCAAATCTATCGCGAGACGAACACGCCGGTCGCGCCGGTGGCGCTGAACTCCGGGCTGTTCTGGGCGCGGCGAGCCTTTTATGTGAGGCCGGGAACGGTGGTGATCGAATTTTTGCCGGTGATCGAACCCGGCCTCGGCGTCCGCGCGTTCTTCACCGAGTTGCAGACGCGCATGGAGACCGCGACCGACCGGCTGATCGACGAAGCCGTGGCGCGGGACCCCTCGCTCGCGCCGCTTGTCGCGGCGAACCGAAGCCTGCCGTCGAAGTCCAGCCCGCCACGCACGGCCTCCCGCGCGGCGCGCGAAAGTTAAGGCGGGCCGTCAACTCTCGGCGCAAATCCATGCTCGCGCCTGCTCCGCTTGCGATCCCGGAAACAGTTTCACCGCGGCGGGCATCAGGAAACCGAATAGCCACACGGCCTGCTTGATCCATCCAACGTCGGTGACCACCGCGACTCGCTCCCAGCGGGTGAGATGCTCCATTCCGACCTTGAAATCCTCCCACATGGCGCCGGGGTCCATTCCCGAAAAATCCGCCGCGGTTTCGTAATAGATCCGAACCTTCTCGTGGTTCTTCAGTTCCTTCGTCACCGCCGGGACAAGCACGGCGTCGTAGTCGGCCTTGGTGACTTGTCCCTTGCAGAGAAATGCCGCGACGCCCTCGGAAAAATTGGTCAAATGCTCGATCATCGGCTTGCTCCATCGCCATTGGAGACGCCGCATGGTTTAGCGGGCGACCGCCGCGTATTTTTCCGCGACCTGCCCGAGCGGATACTCCGCTTCGACAATATAGGGCCCGCCGCCGACCGAATCGCGCGAGGAGTAGAGCACGAAGCGCGCCGCCTCGAAGCGGAGCGGCGGAAAATATCCACGCGCGCCCAGATAGGCGGCCACCGCCGTCGGCGCCGCCGCGCGCAGCCGCGCCAAGGTGACATGCGGCGTGTATTTGCGCGGCTCCGGCGGCGCGCCCAGCCGGCGCAGCAGCCGTTCCTGCTCGGCCTGCAGCTCCATCAGCGCCGGCTCTGGCCGCGCCCGCGCGACGATGGCGCGCGGCTTGTCGCCGCCAAACGACGCGAGTTCATCCAGCGTGACCGCCAGTTCGGGGCGGCGGATCGCGTACAGCGCATGGGCGACGTCCTGGGCGACGCGCTCATCCACGTCGCCGATGAAGCGCAGCGTGATGTGATAATATTCGGCGTCGATCCAGCGCGCGCCGTTGAGGCCGCCACGCAGCCGCGCGAGGTTTTGGGCCACGGAAGGAGGAATTTCGAGGGCGGTGAACAGTCTGGGCATATTGCGCCTCCATGCCATGAGCCCCGCGTTATCGCCGGGCGCGCCGATCCCGCGCGGCCTTCACCCGCGCGAGACTTTCCTCCACCAGGGGCGCCATGCCCATCACGACGCGCGCCACGCCATCGGCGTTGGGATGCAGCCCGTCGGCGAGCAGAAGCCCCTTCTCGCCGGCGACCCCGGCGAGGAAAAACGGATACAGCGGCAGTCCGCGGCTCGTCGCGAGATCGGGAAACACCGCGTCGAACCGCTGCTTGTAGTCCGGCCCGAAATTGCCGCTGGCGACCATGCCGGCGAGCAGGATCGCCGCGTCGCGGGCCTCTATTTTCTTGATGATTTCCTCAAGATTGGCGCGGGTGCGCTTGGGGTCGATCCCGCGCAGCATGTCGTTGGCGCCGAGTTCGAGAATGACGAGGTCCGCCCCCTCCCCCAGCGCGTAATCGGCGCGCGCCAATCCAGCCGCCGAGTCTTCGCCGGAGACGCCGGCGTTGGCGACGACGACATCGAATCCGTCGGCCCGCAGCCGCCGCTCCAACTGGGCGGGGAAAGCCGCCGTCGCCGGCAGCATGTAGCCGGCCGTGAGGCTGTCGCCCAACGCCACGACGCGCAGCGGCTCCGACCTAGCCGGCGCGAGGGTCAGCGCGCCGAGCAAAATCCCTAGCAGCGACGCGGCTTGGAAGCGCGCCGAGAACGCGCGATAAGGGCGCGCAACCAGCCCCGTGCCGCGGGGCGTTTCAGGCGAGGCCCCCTTCGTGTCGCGATCCGTGATCGAACTCATCGATATCGACCTAACGCTTGGCGCCGGCGCGGCGCGGGTTCATGTTCTCAAGAATCTCAGTTTAAACATAGCGCGCGGCGAGACCATCGGGCTAGTCGGCCCCTCCGGTTCTGGTAAATCCACGGTCCTGATGACCCTCGCCGGCCTGGAGCGCCCGGACAGCGGCGCGGTGCGCGTCGACGGGCGCGACCTCACGCGGCTCGACGAGGATGCGCTGGCGCGTTTTCGTGGTGAAAACATAGGCATCGTCTTTCAATCCTTCCAGCTCATCCCGACCATGACCGCGCTGGAAAACGTCGCCGCGCCGCTCGAACTCGCCGGCCGCGCCGACGCCTTTTCGCGCGCCGCCGAGGAGCTCGCCGCCGTGGGGCTGGGCGAGCGCCTTTCGCATTATCCGCGCCAGCTTTCCGGCGGCGAGCAGCAGCGCGTCGCGCTGGCGCGGGCGCTGGCCCCCGAACCGCTCATTCTGGCGGCGGACGAGCCCACCGGCAATCTCGACTCGGACACCGGCGCCGCCATTATCGACCTCATCTTCCAGCAAAAGGCCCGGGCTGGCGCGACGCTGGTCCTGGTCACCCACGACGCCAGCCTCGCGGCGCGCTGCGACCGCGTGGTGCGGCTGCGCTCGGGGCGAATCGAGACTTAAAGGCTAGGAATTCGATATGACCATCGCGCGACGCGGTTTCCTGGAACGGCTCCCGCTGGCGCCGCGCTTCGCCTTGCGCGATCTGCTTGGCGACCCGCGCGGCTTTGGCGTGTTTCTGGCCTGCATCGTGATCGGCGTCGCGGCGATTTCCGGGGTCAACGGCCTGTCGCGGGCGCTCTCGCGCGGCCTCGCGACGCAGGGGCGCGTCATTCTGGGCGGCGACATCTCCTTCGGTCTCGCCCATCGCCAGCTCGAGCCCGGCGAACGCGCCTTTCTGGAGCAACGCGGCCGCATCGACGAAATCGCGCTGATGCGGGCGATGGCGAGGCGCGAAAACGCGCCGTCGGAAGACTCGGACCCCGCGCTGATCGAGATCAAGGCGGTTCAGCCGCTCGTCTATCCGAGCTTTGGCGCGCTGGAGATCGAGCCGCCGGACGAGGTCGCGCGCGCGCTGGACAGACGGGGCGAACTCTTCGGCCTCATCGCCGATCCGTTGCTGGTCGGCCGCCTCGACGCCAAGATCGGCGATGTGCTGACCATCGGCGCCGCGCGCTTCGAAATCCGCGCCATCTTACGCTCCGAGCCCGATAAGCTTTCGGGCGGCATAGGCTACGGCCCGCGCGTCATCATGTCGCTCGACGCGCTTAACGCCACCGGCCTCGCGCAACCCGGCAGCATCCTGCGGCGCATCGCGCGACTCGCGCTGCCGGGCGACCCCGGCGACGAGGCGGTGGCGCGCCTCGCCGACGCGGCGAGCGCGGCCTTTCCCCAGGCCGGCTGGGACGTTCGCAAGCGCGACGCGGTGTCGCCGCAGTTCTCGCGCAATCTCGAACGCTTCTCGCAACTGCTCACGCTGGTCGCGCTCACCGCGCTGGTCGCCGGGGGCGCCGGCGTCGCCAACGCGGTGCGCGGGCTGATCGAACGCAAGCGCGCCGCCTTCGCGGTGCTGAAAGCCTTGGGCGCGCCGGCCTCGCGCGTCTTCGCCATCGCGCTGACGCAAGTCCTGCTGATGGCGACGCTGGCGATAGGCGGCGGCCTGCTGATCGGCGCGACGATCCCCTTCATCGGCGGCGAGGCCTTGCAGCGCATCGTCGAACTGCCGGTCGTCGTCGGCGTCGATTTTTCCGGCCTCGCCATCGGCGCGCTTTATGGCCTGCTGGTGACGCTGGTGTTTTCGCTGGGGCCGCTGGGCGCGGCGCATGGCGTGCCAGTCGCGGCGCTGTTGCGCGGCGACATGGACGGACCCCAAGAAAAAAGCCCGGCGCGCTACCGCGTCGCGGCGGGCGCCGCGATGCTGGCGCTGGTCGCGGCCGTGCTGCTCTCGGCCAGCGATAAAAAACTCGCCGCCTATTTCCTCGTCGCGGTGCTCACGGCCTTTCTGCTGTTGCGCGGCGTGGCCCATGCCGCGACATGGGTCGCGCGCGTGGCGCCGCGCGCCCGCGACGCGCGGTTGCGCCTCGCGCAAGGCAATATCGCCCGCGCCGGGAGCCTCGCGCCGGCGCTGATCCTGTCGATCGGCGTGACCGTGACGCTGCTCGTCGCGCTGGCCCTGGTCGAGGGCGCGATCCACGCCGAGCTGGCGCGCTCGGGCTCGGGAGAAATCCCGCGGTTTTATTTCATCGACGTGCCCAAGGACGAGTCCGCGAACTTCGGGCGCTTCCTCTCCGACCAAGTTCCAGCGTCGCGCGTAAATCATGTGCCGATGATGCGCGGGCGGATCGTCGCGGTGAAGGGCGCGCGGGTCGAGACGCTGCATGTCGGCGACGACGCCGCCTGGGCGCTCGACGGCGACCGCGGCGTCACCTTCGCCGCCGCGCCGCCGGAGGGCGCGCGCCTCGCCGAGGGCGCCTGGTGGAACGCCGACACGAAAGAGCGGCTGGTGTCGCTGGAATCCAAGGTGGCGAAGGGGCTGGGGCTCGGGCTCGGCGACGAGATCACCGTCAATGTGCTCGGGCGCGAGATCACCGCGCGCGTCGCCAATCTGCGGCGCGTCGAATGGCGCAGCTACAATATAAATTTCGTGATGGTGTTCTCCCCGACGTCTTTCGCGGGCGCGCCCTACACCGAACTGTTCACGATCGGCTACGCCGCGCCAAATCCCGACGCCGTCGACGCGAAGCTGGCGCGCGAAACCGCCAAGCGTTTTCCGATGGTCGCCTCGGTGCGCGTCAAGGACGCGCTGGAGGCGGTCGACAAAATCGCCGGCCAACTGGCGCTCGCCGCGCGCGTCGCGTCCGGCGTCGCGATCGCGACCGCGCTGCTGGCGCTCGGCAGCGCCATCGGCGCCGGCCAGCGCGCCCGCCTGCATGACGCCGTGGTGCTGAAAACGCTGGGCGCGACCCGCCCCTGGCTCCTGACCGCCTATGCGCTGGAGTTCGGCCTGCTCGGCGTCCTCGCCTGCGTTTTCGCGGTTCTCGCCGGAACCACGGCGGCCTATGCGATCGTCGAGGGCCTGATGAAGATGAGCTTCGTCTTTCCGCCGGCGACCGTCGCGGCGACCACCCTCGCCGCGCTGGCCACGACCATGCTGCTCGGCCTGGCGGGCACCTGGCGCGCGCTGTCGCGCAAGCCGGGACCGGAGTTGCGGAGCCTTTAGGATTCCCAAGCGCTTCGCGCGGTCCCTTGCTCCACGCGCGATAACAGCCGACTATGCGCCTCCTCTCTAACGAGCAAATCCCCATGACGGCGAATTGGGTCGACGAACTCCCCTCCCTGCGCGCGCTCGACGACGAGGCGAAGACCATGCTGCGGCGCGCCGCCACGCGCGTCGCGATGCCGGCGGGCAAGGTGGTGTTTCGTCCCGGCGACGAATGCGCGCGGTTTCCGCTGGTCGTCTCCGGCTCGATCCGCGTGCATCGCTTCACCGAGAACGGCCGCGAGATCCTGCTCTACCGGGTCGCCGCCAACGAGACCTGCATTCTCACCATCGCCTCGCTGCTCTCCAACGAGAGTTACGCGGCCGAGGCGGTGACCGAAACCGACGTCGTCGCCTATGTGCTGAACGCCGGGCCGTTCAACGAGCTGCTCGCCCGCTCCGCCGCGTTTAGGGCGCTGGTGTTCGCCGGCTACAGCAGTCGCATCTCGACGCTGATGTCGAAGATCGAGGAGCTGATCTGCACGCGCATGGACGTTCGCGTCGCCGAGCGGCTGCTGGCGCTGATGGACGCCAACCATCGCATCGGCGTGACGCAGCAGGCGCTGGCCACCGAGCTCGGCACGGCGCGCGAGGTGGTCGGCCGCGCGCTGAACGCGTTCGAGCGCGCCGGCTGGGTCGGCCTGTCGCGCGGCGCCATCGAGGTCGCCAACCCCGCGGCGCTCGCCGCGCTGGTCGAAACCAAGCGCGACTAAGTCGCATACTAAATTGCGAGACGCGGGCATCAAGGAGGCATCATGCAACAGATGGAGAGCAAGATGATCCTCGTCCTGGTGTTTATCGGCAGCGCCATGACCGCCGCCGGCGGCCTCTACTTCCTCAACATAAAGTTCTGCAAGGATCCCGTTCAGGCGGTCGTCATGCTGCTCGGCGGACTTATCATGGTGGCCGGCGGCGAGATCGCCGTCACCGGCTCCAGCAGCTCGTTTTTTAAAGCGCAGCAAATCCAGACGTCGGCCTGCGAGCTGGAGGGTGAAACCGCCCACCCCGCCAATCGCCAGCGCGACGCCGACCACGCGATCTTCAAACACATCGTCTCCTGCATGAAGACCGCCGGCTACGCCTGGACCGACGCGCACCAGCACTGCAAGGAGGCGCCGGTCGCCAGCAACGCGCTGTGCTACCTGCCGCGCGGAACGCTCGCGCGCGCCATCACCACGGCGCAAGTCGCCTTCGAGTAACAAAGCGCGGCGCCCGAAAGGGCGCCGTTTGCCTTCGCGCGAAAACGCGGCATTATCGCCACGCCATTGCGATCGAGGGCCGGATGTTTGATTCCTTGCTAGGGTTTTTGAAGGACGAGACCGACCGAACCTTTTTGCAAATGGCCGGCGCGGTCGTGGTGGCCTTATGCGTGGGCGGTTGGAAGGTTTTCAATTATGTCCGTCCTCCCAAACCGCCCGCCAAGAATCCCGAGCCATCGACCCCCGTTGTAACGGTGATGGTTGGTCCGGACGGCAAGGAGATCACCGGCAAGCTCGACGAACAGAAACAGCAAATCGCGGAACTCAAGTCGTTGGTCGAAAAGCTCGTCGCCGAGAGTTCTTCGCGGGCGCCGAGATTGATGGAGGCGGTGACCGACGCGGTGCAATCCGCCGAACGCGGCGCGCAAGCCGGCGACGCGCGTCTCCAACAAGCGCTCGATCTGTTGCGGGAGAACAAGGTCGCCGAGGCGGAAGCGCTGTTCCTGGAGGTCGCCAAATCGTCGGAACGTCAGGCGCGGCGAAGCAACGCGGAGGCGGCGGCGGCCTATCGCCATCTCGGCGCCATCGCTTTGCTGCGCGAGCCGTGGAAGGCGCGCGAGGCCTACGCCAAGTCGGCGCAACTCGACCCGGACAATCCCGACGGACTGTTTTGGGACGGCTGGCTGCAACTGCAAGCCAAAAACCTCGCCGCCGCCGAGAAATCCTATGGCGCGCTGTTGAGGCTGGACGGCAAGGGCGCCGATGAACATCAGCTTTTCTGGGCGCGCGCCGGTCTCGGCGACATTCTTGTCGCGCGCGGAAATCTGCCCGAAGCGCTCAAAGCCCATGGCGAAGCGCGCGCGGCGATGGAGCGGCTGGCGGCCTCGGATGGCGGCAACGCGGACTGGCAACGCGATCTGTCGGTTTCATACGAAAAAATCGGCGATGTCCTGGTCGCCCAAGGCAATCTCGCCGAGGCGCTGAAATCCTTTCGCGCCAGTCTGGCGATCCGGGAGCGGCTGGCGACGTCGGATGGCGGCAACGCGGGCTGGCAACGCGATCTGTCGGTTTCATACAATAAAATCGGCGAGGTCCTGGTCGCCCAAGGCAATCTCGCCGAGGCGCTGAAATCCTTTCGCGCCAGTCTGGCGATCGCCGAGCGGCTGGCGGCGTCGGATGGCGGCAACGCGGACTGGCGCCGCGATCTGTCGGTTTCATACAACAAAATCGGCAATGTCCTGGTCGCCCAAGGCAATCTCGCCGAGGCGCTGAATTCCTTTCGCGCCAGTCTGGCGATCGCCGAGCGGCTGGCGGCGTCGGATGGCGGCAACGCTCAGTGGCAGTACGATCTCGGCATTTCCAACGAACGGATTGGCGATGTGCAGTTGGCGCGGGGCGATTTGAGCGCAGCGCTGAAATCATATGAGGCGAAGCGAGATATTATCTCGCGGCTGGCGGCCTCGGATGGCGGCAACGCGGATTGGCAGCGCGATCTGTCGGTTTCATACGAAAAAATCGGCGAGGTCCTGGTCGCCCAAGGCAATCTCGCCGAGGCGCTGAAATCCTTTCGCGCCAGTCTGGCGATCGCCGAGCGGCTGGCGGCCTCGGATGGCGGCAACGCGGACTGGCAGCGCGATCTGTCGGTTTCATACGAAAAAATCGGCAATGTCCTGGTCGCCCAAGGCAATCTCGCCGAGGCGCTGAAATCCTTTCGCGCCAGTCTGGCGATCGCCGAGCGGCTGGCGGCCTCGGATGGCGGCAATGCAGGCTGGCAACGCGATCTGTCGATTTCCCACGCCAAGCTCGGCGACGTGTATGTTAAATCCAAGGAACCCGAAAAAGCCCGCGACGCCTTGACAAAGGGTCGCGCCATCATCGCGGGGCTAGTCGCCGAACATCCGGATTGGGCGGAGTGGCAACGGGACCTCGCCTGGTTCGACGGACAACTCGCGGCGCTGGGCCCTCCGGCGCCCGCCAAGAAGCCGGGCGAGGGCAAGCCGCATGAGTGACCCGCGGGCGTCATTGCGAGCGGAGCGAAGCAATCCAGGAGTCGCGCGTGACGCCTGGATTGCTTCGTCGGCTTCGCCGCCTCGCAATGACGGGGTGGCGTCCCGGCGACAGTTTGCGTCGCGATTCTTGGCGCGGTTTTTGCTTGACAGGGTGGAGCGCTTCGTTTAAGGTATGAAAGTTGCCGCGAGTCGCTGGCCTCGTCCTCCCCGCCCAAACACCCCAGCAAGACATGCGCGAAAATGCGCGGCGCGCATCCTAAACGCGGGTGTTTTGCGCGAAAGTGCTCGGTTTCGTGCGCACCCTGAGCTTGGCCACGCGGCGCGGGTCGGCGTCGAGAATTTCGAACTCGTAGCCGTCGACCGGGGCCGGGACGATCTCGCCGCGGATCGGCACGCGGCCGGCCAAAAAGGCCACAAGTCCGCCAAAAGTCGTGACTTCCTGCGGCGTGTCCGCCTCGCGAAAATCGACGCCGAGCTCTTGCGCCGCCTCGTCGAGATCGGCCTTGGCGTCGACGACGAAATCGCCATTCGCCGCCCGCTCGATCATCGGCCCCTCGCGGACATCGTGCTCGTCCTCGATGTCGCCGACGATCAGTTCGACGATATCCTCAATGGAAACAAGGCCATCCGTGCCGCCATATTCGTCGATGACCAGCGCCATGTGGGTCCGCGTCGCCTGCATCCGCACCAAAAGATCGAGCGCCGGCATCGACCGCGGCACGAACAAAACCGGGCGTAAAACATCCGCGGTCTCCAGCAGCGCGCCGAAGTCGATCGAGGCGACGCGCGGCTCCTGCAACTCTTGAGAATCTCGTGACTTTTCAGCGCATTGCGCGAGATAATTGACGAAGTCGCGGATGTGCAGCATGCCCTTGGGATCGTCCAGCGTCTCGCCGTAAACCGGCAGCCGCGAGTGTCCGTTGGCGCGAAACACCTTGAGCACCTCGCGCAATGTCGCGCCGGCGGGAACCGCGACGATCTCGGCGCGCGGAATCATCGCGTCAGCCACTCTAAGTTCATGTAATCCAAGAACATTCTTGAGAAGCGCGCGTTCCTGCGGGGTCACATCCCCCGTGGTTTCCTCGAGCGCGTCCTCGATGTCCTCGCGCACCGAGGCGGGGCTTATGCCCAGCATCACCCGCAATCGTTCCAACAAGTTGATTTTTAAGGGTTCCCTGGCGCCGTCGGCTTCCAGAATCCCGGTTTCGTCGCTGTCAATTTTCGCCGACATGGCTATGAACTGGTCCCGTGCCCTTAAGCGTCGCCGTCAATCGGCTGCCCAAACTCGTAAGGGTCTGTTATTCCAAGGGCTTCCATCGCGCGCCGCTCCACCGACTCCATGGCTTCGGCCTCGGCGGCGGTCTCGTGATCATAGCCGATCAGATGCAAAAAGCCATGTATGATCATGTGCGACACGTGATCGGCCAGGGTTTTGTGTTGCTCCGTCGCCTCGCGCGCCACGGTCTCGAAGGCGATGACGATGTCGCCGAGCAGCGGCTTGGTCGCGGGCGCGCCGGGGGTGGGGAAGGAAAGCACGTTGGTGGGCTTGTCCTGATCGCGCCAGCGCGCGTTGAGCCCGCGAATTTCCGCGTCGTCGCAAAAGCTTATGCAAAGCTCGCAGTCTGGCGCGAGCGTCGCGCCGCTGGCCGCGAGACCCTGCGCGACGGCTTGCTCGGCGAGAGTTTCGAGGCCCGGCAACGCCTCCCAGGCGGCGGCGTTCACGACGATATCGACGCTTGGATTCATTTCGCGCGGCGCGCCTGCGCGGCTCGCTCATAGGCGCCGACGATCTGGCGGACGAGATCGTGCCTGACCACATCACCCTCGGCGAATTTGACATGGCCGATGTTCTCGAGCTTCGAGAGCAGGCCGATGGCCTCGCCGAGCCCGGAGGTCTGCCCCTGCGGCAGATCGGTTTGCGAGGGATCGCCGGTGACGATCATGCGCGAGCCCTCGCCAAGCCGCGTCAAGAACATCTTCATTTGCATCGAGGTGGCGTTCTGCGCCTCGTCGAGCAGCACGCAGGATTTGGTCAGCGTGCGGCCGCGCATGAAGGCCAGCGGCGCGACCTCGATCATGCCGGTCTGCATGCCGCGCTCGACCATGCGGGCGTCCATGAAATCGTGCAGCCCGTCGTAGATCGGCCGCAGATAGGGATCGACCTTTTCGCGCATGTCGCCGGGCAGGAAGCCGAGCCGCTCGCCGGCCTCCACCGCCGGGCGCGAGAGAATCAGCCGCTCGACGACGCCCTGCTCCAGCAACGACACCGCGTGGCCAACCGCGAGCCAGGTCTTGCCGGTGCCGGCCGGCCCCTCGGCGAACACGAGTTCGTAACGCTTGAGCGCCCGCATATAGAGGTCTTGCGCGAGGTTGCGGGCCCGCACGGGGCCGCGCTTGCGCGTGCCGATCTGGTCGAACACCGTGCGGCCGGCCTCGTCGGGAAACAGGCTCTTTTGCCGCGCCGTCTCCTCGACGGCGCCGTCGACGTCGCCAAGACCGACGTCCTGGCCGATTTGCACGCGGCCGTACAGCAACTCCAGCGCGCGGCGCGCGTGTTCGCAGCGTTCCGCGGGGCCTTTCAACGTGACGTGATTGCCGTTGGCGACGCATGAGACCCGCAGACGCCGCTCGAGTTTGACAAGGTTCTGATCGAAGTGGCCGAACAGTTGCGACGCATGACGATTATCGTCGAACGCCAGGGTGATTTCGCTATCCTCGTCCGCCTGCTCGGAGCGCCCCTTGAGAGCGAATCTCGCCACATCGGTCATTCCAGCTCCCGCGCTCGCACGATCTCGCCGCTTAGCGAATTGGAGCCGGCGGCGGCGATCCGCACCGGCGTCACACACCCGATCAACCCTTGCCCGCCGTGGAAGGTTCCGTCGACATGCACCGGCTGCATGTAGGGGGTTTTCCCCGCGATCTGGCCAGCGTGGCGCCCGGGCTTTTCAAACAGCACATCGACGACGCGCCCAACGGTCGCGGCGTTGAAGGCCTGTCGTTGCGTCTCGACCAGCGCCTGCAAGATCGTCAGCCGCTCGCGCATGACCTCGGCGTCGACCTGATCATCGCGTTCGGCGCCGGGCGTGCCGGGGCGCGGCGAATATTTGAACGAGAAGGTCGAGGCGAAATCGACCTCGCGAATGAGCGCCAGCGTCGCCTCGAAATCGGCGTCGGTCTCGCCGGGAAAGCCGACGATGAAATCGGAGGAGAGCGCGATGTCGGGCCGCGCCGCGCGCAACCGCCTCGCGATGTCGAGATAATCGCGCGCGCCGTGGCGGCGGTTCATCGCCTTGAGCACGCGGTCGGAGCCCGATTGCACCGGCAGATGCACGAAGGGCATCAGCTTGGGCAACGCGGCATGCGCGTCGATCAGCCCTTGCGCCATGTCGACCGGGTGACTCGTGGTGTAGCGCAGCCGCTCCAGCCCCTCGATGGCGGAGAGATGTTCGAGCAGCCGCTCCAACGGCCAGGGATCTCCGGAAAGATCCGCGCCGCGATAGGCGTTGACGTTCTGGCCGATCAAGGTGATCTCGCGCACGCCGGCGTCGACGAGGCGGCGCGTCTCCGCGACGATTTGCGCGACATCGCGCGACACCTCGGCGCCGCGCGTATAGGGCACGACACAGAACGAGCAGAATTTGTCGCAGCCCTCCTGCACGGTGACAAAGGCCGACACGCCGCGCGAAATGATTTGCGCGCGCGTCGGCGCGGGAAGCTCCAGGAATTTTTCCTCCACCGCGAAATCGGTGTCGGTCAGCCGCGCGCCCTCGCCCGCCTGGCGCAGCAGCTCCGGAAGATGCTGATAGCTTTGGGGGCCGACGACGAGATCGACGGCCTTTTGCCGGCGCAGCACCAGCGCGCCCTCGGCCTGGGCGACGCAGCCGGCGACGACGATCTTGAGGTCGCGGCCGGCTTCCGCCCGCTCGCGCTTCAGCGCGGCGAGCTTGCCGAGTTCGGAATAGATTTTTTCCGCCGCGCGTTCGCGAATGTGGCAGGTGTTGAGGATGACGAGATCGGCGTCTTCCTCCCGCTCGGCCGCGCCATAACCTTCGCCGGCCAGAAGGTCGCTCATGCGCTGGGCGTCGTAGAGGTTCATCTGGCAGCCGAACGACCTGACCAGAAGCTTTCCGGCCGAACCGGATTCCCGCTTGGGCGCCGGCGTGGCGCGGGGTGGGACGAGTGTCGTCGCGGTGTCGCTAATCGCGGGGGCTCCCTGCCGTCGTGGTTCGGTGGATCATACTCGCCCCTTGGTTCTCGCGAAAGTCTCCGTCGAGCAGTCGCCAGACGCCGTCGCGAGCCGCCTCGGCCAGCGCCTTGCGGTCGGCGAACGCCGCCGGATCGAGCGCCTCGCCGAACATTATATGGCATCGCGCGCCGCCGCGCCGCATCAAACTCCATAGGTGGGGCAAAAAACTCATGTCGCCATACCAGCCGACGTCGAAACCGTTCCGGCTTTTGGCGACTTCACCGCGCGGAAAATAGGCGAAGGCGGTCGGGATCACCGCGACGGCGCCGTTCTTGGCCAGATCGCGCAACATGGCGAAATGGGAGGCGTTGAATTTCAAAAGCTTGGTCCCGTCGCTCGAAGTGCCCTCGGCGAAGACGACGACATCGCGTCCCGCCGCCAGCACCCCGGCCAGCGCGGCGTTGACGCGGGGAATCTCCTGGCGATTGCCGCGGTCGACGAACACCGTGCCCTGCAGCCGCGCCAAAAAGCCCAGCACCGGCCAGCCCGCGACTTCCGACTTGGCCAGAAAAACCAGGGGATAAAGACTGGCGATGGCGAGAATGTCGGTCCAGGAAACATGATTGGCGACGACGAATCGCGGCGCGGCGGCGGGAAGGCCGCCAAGGGGAATCACCTCGACGCCAATGACCCGGCAAACGGTCCGGCAGAACAATTTTTGGATCGCACGCTGGACCGGCCAGTTCATGCGGCGCGCCAAGGCTTGAACCGGCGCGACGAGAACGACGAAGAAGGCCATGGCCAGCACGAAGGCGAGCGCGCGGAGATAAGGCATAACCCGTGAGTGGCGCGCCGGCGCGACAGGATTGTGACGGCGGAGGAATGGTCGGGTTTGATTTAAGTTCGCGAACGCATACAATATGTTCACCAAAAGCAGCCGACTCCGAGCCCACGACATGCCAATCAAGGCCGAGACCTTCTCAGTTCGTCTGCCCGACGAAGTGAAGCCGCAAATCGACCACCTCGCCCGATTGGCGAAGCGCAGCCGCTCATCCATCGTGAAGGAAGCGGTCGATTGTTACCTGCGCGATCGCGCCGCCTATCTTCGCGACCTCGACGCCGCCGTGACAAGCGCCGAGAGCGGCGTCGGCCATTCGGGCGAACAGATTTTTAGCTGGATGAAATCCTGGGGAAGTTTGAACGAACTTCCCTCGCCCGACCCCGATGTTCGCGCCCGAAAATAGGACGCCGTGGACATAATCTTCACCGAGGAGGCCAAGCGCGACCTCGACGAGTTGCGCCGATATTTGGAGCCGCTGAGCCCGGCGGGACTTGCCAATGTCACGTCGGCTCTGGAGGCCCGCATCCGGGCGGTGGCGGCCAATCCGGGCATCGGACGCCCGACGCCACGCGACGACGTGCGCGAGGCTGTCGAGGCGAAATATGGATTTCTTATCCCTTACCAAGCGCGTGATTCGCGCCTCTTTGTCCTGCGCGTCTACCGGTCGAAACGAAAGCCGCTCGATTATGAGGCGCTTAAGCCGCGGGAATGACTTCCCCTACAGCTCCAGCCGCATCGTCAGCGCGGCGCGGCGCTCGCCGTTGGCGCGCTGGTAATAATTCTCGCGGCGGCCGATGATCTTGAACCCGGCGCGCTCGTAGAGCGCCAGCGCGGCGGCGTTGTCGTCGGAAACCTCCAGAAAGATCAGCCGCGCGCCGCCGCGCTCCAGATTGAGCAGGTGACGCTCCAGCAGCAGGCGGCCGAGGCCGGTTCCGCGCCGCGCCGGATCGACGGCGAAGGTCAGCACCTCCGAATCGGGCGGCATTAGTCGCGACATGATGAAGCCGCCCAGCGGACCGTTGGGCGCCGTGTCGTTGACCGCGCCATCGGCCAGAATCGCGCTGTCGGTGAGGTAGCTTTCGAAGTCCGAGCTCGACCAGGGGAAGGCGAAGGACGCGGCGTGCAGCCGCTCGCACTCCTCGGCGCGATCGGCCTTGATCGGCCGCACGGAAAAGGTTGGCTTGGCGAAGAAGCCCTTGATCAGCGACATCGCGAACCGCTCACGCGGGCAGCGGCGCGGCGCTCTCGCCCTGCCGCTCGATCGGCTTGGCGTCCGGCGCCTTGAGATAGAAGGGACGCGCCGGAGCCTCGGCGACGTTGGCGACAAGCCCGAGCCTCGCGACGAAGACGATGTCGGCCGTCGCCGCGGTGTCGAGGACGACCGTTTCGACGCCGCTGGCGCGCGCCTCGGGTTCGAGCAGCGCGGCGCCCGAGCCGACGAGGCGCAGCGGCCCGTCGCCGAGCGCGCGCAGCGCCTCGTGAGCGCCCATGCGGCGGGCCGGCAGCACGCTACGCCCGTCGGGTCCGTAGGCGGTTACGTAAACCTGGCCGTTGCGCGCGTCGATCACCGCCGCCACGACGCCCTCGAACGGCTCGAGAATGTGCGGGGCGGCGAGCGCGGCGAGCGTCGAGACGCCGACCAGTTCGATTTTGCGGGCGATCGCGATGCCCTGCGCGGCGGCGAGCCCGATGCGAATTCCGGTGAACGAGCCCGGCCCCACCGTGGCGGCGACGCGGGTGATTCCGTCGAACCCGCCGTCCACGGCGCCGATGACGCGCGCGATCAGCGGCAGCAGCGCCTCGGCGTGGCCGCGCTCCATCGGCAGGGTTTCGCGCGCCAGCGGCTCGACCTCGCCGGAGTCGAGCACGCAGGCGGAGACGGCGGGAAGGGCGGTGTCGATCGCGAGGATTCTCATGGCTTGATTATGCCGGTTTTACCGCGCGGGGCAATGCGGCCCCAAAATCCACAGGGGGTCCGCTCGGCGCGCCAACGACCGCCCTCCGATTCGCCGCGGATGTTCATCCTAAGCCTGTTCGACGCCGCGTATGTCGGGCAGGAAGTGGCGCAGCAGGTTTTCTATGCCGTTTTTCAGCGTCGCGGCGGAGGACGGGCAGCCCGAACAGGCGCCCTTCATCTTGAGATAGACGACGCCGTCCTTAAAGCCGCGAAACACGATGTCGCCGCCGTCGTTCGCCACCGCCGGACGCACGCGGGTCTCGATCAACTCCTTGATCTTGGCGACGGTCTCGGCGTGCTCGGGCTCGAAGAATTCATTCGAATCGCCGTGCGCCGCGCCATGCGCCGCGTCGCCGCCGACGAGCAGCGGCGCCCGCGCCGCGAAATGCTCCATGATGATTCCGAGCACCGCCGGCTTGAGATGCGCCCACTCCCCACTCGCCTTGGTGACGGAGACGAAGTCCTGTCCGAACATCACCGATTCGACGCCGTCGATGGACAGCAGCGCCTCCGCGAGCGGCGCTTTCGCGGCGCTCTCCCGCGAACGATATTCGAGCGCGCCGCTCGCCAGAACCGTCTGGCCGGGCAGGAATTTGAGGGTCGCCGGGTTGGGCGTGGATTCGGTTTGGATAAACATTGGATCTCCGAAGGCTCGGCGCCGGTTCAAGGCCGGGGCAGAGAACCAGTGTAACATAGCGCGCGAGGATCAGCGCAAAAGGATGCGGCGACGTTGCTTTCCCCCAAAAAATCCCGCAGTTTAGGGAAAATGACCGAGGAAACAGAACTGCTCGCCGCGAATTCGGCCTATTATCAAGCGTTCCGGGCGCGCGACGCCGAGGCCATGGCCGAGCTTTGGGCGAGGGACGGCGTCAGCTGCGTGCATCCGGGTTGGCCGCCGCTGCTTGGTCGTCGCGCCGTGCTCGCGTCCTACGGCGACATCTTTCGCAATCCGCGCCAGGATTCCATCGGACACTCGGGGGAGACCGCGCTGCTCGGCCGGGACGAGGGTCGCGTCCTCTGCATCGAGACCGTGGGGGCCGCGGCGCTGGTCGCCACCAACTGGTTTCGCCGCGTCGACGGCCGTTGGCTGATGCTGCACCACCAGGCGAGCCCGCTCGCCGCCGCCGCGATGGAGCCAAGAAATCGCGGCGCGATGCACTGAAGCGAGCATCGACAACACTTTACCCCGGTTTCGCGGCGCCATTGGCAAGGGGTCCATTGTGCGCGCGCGCGACAAAATGTTATTCTCAAGCAACGGGGGGCTTCATGAAACTGGCGAAAATTCTATCGCTCGCGATGGTGGTTTGCGCGGTTAGCCGCGCCGAAGCCGAGGAAATCAGTCTGTCCTGCGTGGTGTCGTCGCAAGGCTCGGCGCCCCAGAACCTCATCGTCAAAATAAGCGAGGGTCGCGTGCGCTATGGCGCGAGCGCGACGGAATTGGCGAACGCCAACTCGATGGTCAAGGGCTCGCTGTCGATCAGCGCCAGCCAGATTTCCTTCCGGCAGACCTGGCCCGCCACCCATGTCCAATGGGACTGGAGCATCAATCGCGGCAACGGCGCCATTAATATAAAATACATCAATACCGCGACTAAAAAGCCGTTCCTGACCAAGCGAGGCGAATGCGGCGGCGGATAGAGTAACGATGTATATCGTCGACATTTTCGTTTAAGATGCTTGCTGTGTTTTCATAATTATTTAGCGTTGCAACCCTTTGTGATCGGGACTTGATCCACGAAATCTGGTTTTTGACCAATATACGTGAGCTTCGCGTAACCATTGCGAGGGTAAACTAGGCAACGCGTCGTCGCGCGCGCCCCCGATCGTTTACTCTTCGATGAGAACCGGAGCCATTTCATGCTGTTTCCGTTAGAATCGCTATCGCACTCGCCGGATCCCACCACGACCTCGCTTGGCCCGGAGTATTTGATCAACGACGCGGGCCAGGTGGCGCCCGTGACCGGCGCGGCGTCCTCCAGTCACGCCAGCGGCTCCACGTCGCATGCCGCGACGGCGCCGGCTCCGACCTTGGTCACCGCTCCGGGCGGCAATCTCCAGATCGACCTCATTTGGGATTCCTCGGTCGGCGCGGCGCCGAGCGGTTTCACGACGGCCGTCATCGACGCCGCGCAGTTCTACGTCACGAATTTCACCAGCTCCACCGGCGCCAAGACCGTGCTCAACATCGATGTCGGTTATGGCGAAATCGCTGGTTCGTCGATGTCGGCGAGCGCGCTCGGCGAGAGCGAAAGCAACGGCTATTTGACGAACTACGCGACCGTCACCGGCGCGCTCATCAAGGACGGATACAGTTTCACGGCCTCAAACGAGCCGACCTCGAGCCAGTTCTTCGTCACCAGCGCGCAGGCCAAAACCATGGGCCTGATTAGCGGGACGAACACCGGCGTCGACGGCTATATCGGCTTCAGCACGCTGAGCGGCACGGGCTATACATGGAACATGACCGCCAATCCCAACGGAACGAACAGCGGGACCGGGGCGAGCCAGTTCGACCTTCAGGCGGTCGTTCAGCATGAAATCAGCGAAGTCATGGGGCGCGTCGGCATGGAAGGCCAGGTCATCAACGGCAAGCCGACCTATTCGGTCTTGGACCTCTTCGACTACGCAAGCTATAATTCGGCGACGCATAAGGGCGTCCTCGAACTCTCCGGAAATGGCGGATATTTCTCCGTGAACGGCGGCGCGACGCACGAGGGCGTCTTCAACGACTCCTCGGCCCATGGCGGCGACATGGCCGACTGGGCGTCCTATTCGTCGGCGACCCAATCCGGCACGCTGCCGGCCGGCGCTCTCGGCAATGTCTCCGACTCCTATGACGCCTTCCTGGCGCCGGGCGACAACGGCCTTGTGAGCACGGACGACCTGCTGGTGGACGCCGCCCTCGGCTATCAGTTCACGGCGGCGGGCGCCAAGCTCGCCTAATTCCCGGTGGGATAATTCGGGCTTTCGCGCGTGATCGTCACATCGTGGACGTGACTCTCGCGAAGGCCCGCGTTGGTGATGCGCACGAAGGTCGCCTTCTCCTGAAACTCGGGAATCGTCGGCGCGCCGACATAGCCCATGGCCGAGCGTAGTCCGCCCGCGAGCTGATAGAGAATCGGCGCCACCGGCCCACGATAGGGCACCTGGCCCTCGACGCCTTCCGGCACGAGTTTGAGCTGGTCCTTGACGTCGCCCTGGAAATAACGGGTCGCCGAACCGGCCGCCATCGCGCCGACCGAGCCCATGCCGCGATAGGCCTTGAACGACCGGCCCTGATACAGGAAGACTTCGCCCGGCGATTCCTCCGTGCCGGCGAACAGCGAGCCCACCATGACGACCGCCGCGCCCGCCGCGATGGCCTTGGCGAGATCGCCCGAATATTTGACGCCGCCGTCGGCGATCACCGGCACGCCGGCCTTGCGCGCCTCCTCGAAGACTTCGAGAATCGCGGTGAGTTGGGGCACGCCAACGCCGGCGACGATTTGCGTCGTGCAGATCGAGCCGGGACCGATGCCCACCTTGACCGCGTCGGCGCCGGCGTCGATCAGCGCCTTGGCGCCTTCGGCGGTGGCGATGTTGCCCGCGATGATTGAAACATTATAGTTCGACTTCTTGATGCGTTCGACTTGATCGAGCACCGCCTGGGAATGGCCGTGCGCCGTGTCGATCACCAGACAGTCCGCGCCCGCCTCGATCAACTGTTGAGCGCGTTCGAAGCCATGGTCGCCGACCGTGGAAGCGGCGGCGACGCGCAAGCGCCCTTCGGCGTCCTTGCAGGCGTTTGGGTGTTGAGTCGCCTTTTCGATATCCTTGACGGTGACAAGACCGACGCAGCAATAATCCTCGTCGACGACGAGCAGCTTCTCGATGCGATGCTGATGCAGCAGGCGCTGCGCCTCATCCTGGCCGACGCCCTCGCGCACGGTGATCAGCGTCTTGGTCATCAGCTCGGCGATGGGTTGGCGCTGGTCCTGAGCGAAGCGCACGTCGCGGTTGGTCAATATGCCGACGAGGCGCCCCTTTTGCCGTCTCGCCCTCGGTCGACCACGGGAATGCCGGAGATGCCGTTGCGCGCCATCAACGCCAGCGCGTCGGCGAGTGTTTCATCGGGATGGATGGTGATCGGATCGACCACCATGCCGCTCTCGTAACGCTTGACCTTGCGCACCTCCGCGGCTTGGTCCGCCGGCGAAAGATTCTGGTGAATGACGCCAATGCCGCCGGCCTGCGCCATGGCGATCGCGAGCCGCGCCTCGGTGACCGTGTCCATGGCCGCCGACATGATCGGCAAATGCAACTCAATGTCGCGCGTGAGCCGCGTCGACACGTCGACCATGGAGGGCGCCACGAGCGAATGCCCCGGCCGCAGCAGGACGTCGTCGAAAGTGAGCGCCTGTCCCATGCCGCCGGCGGCGCCGTGCGCGGGAGCAAATTTGGAAACCATGAAACCAAACTCCTTTACGCGCGGGGGCGGCGGCCTGGGAAAGCCGGGGACGCTTCGCCGAACGCGTCGCGCCGGTGAGGAAAACGAGACGACTTTATCCGCGAATGAGGTGGCGCAAGCTCTTAACAGTACAATCAATCGGGGCCAACCCAAATCCAACGCGCGCCAACGCCCGATCATTTCATGGGCGATTTTGAAAACGTTGACATTCTAAAGGACCGTTAACTCATTTTTCGTAGTCTACAGACGTATGCATTTACGAATCTTGTTGTTCCATCCCGAATGAACCCGGAGCATCGTCCGGAAAAAACACGAGTAACGACCCATGAACACCGATCCTCTTTCCAAAATCCCGGGCAAACCGCCGATGGCCGCGATGCGGCGGATGTGGTCGGAGAAATCCGGCGCCGTCGCGATCATCTTTGGCTTGGCGCTGATTCCGCTGGTTCTCATGCTGGGCGTCACCGTCGATTATTCGCGCGCCGCCTGGATCAAGTCGCGGCTGCAGAACGCCGCCGACGCGGCCGTGCTGGCGGCGGGTTCGCAAGGCGCGCAGACGCAAGCCCAGCATTTGACGCTGGCGGCGGCGACGATCGCCACCAATCTGGGAACCTCGCTGGCCTCGGGCGGCTGCGGCGCGACATCCTGCGCGCTCAGCGACACGAAAAGCCTAAGCAACATCGCCGTCACCGAAACGGAAAGCGTCGGGACCTATCAGGTTCAGATCACCGGCAATATCGCGATGACCATGATGCAGTTGGCGAATTTCAGCAGCATCCCGATCACCGTCTCGTCGCAGGCGCAAACCATCGGCGTCGGCTCCGCGCATCCGCTGGAGATCGCGCTGGCGCTCGACAACACGGGGTCGATGGCCAACAATATTCAGGCGCTGCGCACCGCCGCGCAAACCCTCGCCGACACCGCCATGGCGGCGGCTGGAACGACCGGCGCGGTGCGGGTCAGCGTCGTGCCCTATGTCGCGGCGGTCAATCCCGGCCTGCCGAATTTGAGCATGATCGACACGACGGCGCAGTCCTGGATGTACAACGGCCGCTGGTTCGTGAGCAGTTGGATCGCCTATAATAACGGTTGCGTGGGGAACTGGGGCACGGGCGGCGGCGGCGGCGGATCGTCGAGCGGCCCGGGCGGCAGCTCGAGCGGCGACGCCGGCGACGCGCGCGACATCGAGGAAATCCTGAACCCGATCCGTCACCTGGCGCAAGAACTGTTCGGCGTGTCGAGCGCTTATGCCGGCTCGATCAATCTCGGCGTCACCGCCAACACCATTCCGCCGATCACGACAACGACGTTGAGGTCCAAGAAGCTCAAGACCGGCGGCGTGCTGAATTCGTATCAACTCCCCGTGGGCTTCGGCGATTACCTGACGACCATGAGCGGCAACGCCTCGGCGGGCTACGACGCCGGCGGCTGCGACTGGCTGGCCAATCCCGCCACGGTGAGCCACTATGACCTGTTCCCGCGCGTGCTGAACACCAGCGGCCAGTCGGTCGCCTGGAAGGGTTGCGTCGAGGCCCGGCCGACCCAAGCCGAACAGACCTGGGTGAACAACAATTGGGGCGCCGGCCTACCGGCGACGACGGATTACGACGTGACCGACACGGCGCCGAGTTCGAGCGACGCGCTGTCGCTGTTCGTGCCCTATTTCTGGCCAGACGAACCCGATTACAACATGGTTTCCGGGGCCTATCAGGCGCCAGGCCTCTATGTGAACGGCTCCGGCGGCTTCCATAACAACTACCTCCCCGATCTCGGAACGGCGTCGGGCACGACAACCGCCGCGACACTCACCGGTTGGGGCTGGACCCTCAACACCGGCACATGGGGCGCGGGGCAGCTTCTCTTCAAATACGACGGGACCACCAACGCGGCGATCAGCGAATCCGGGATAACCACGGCCGGGCCGAACGCCGGCTGCCCCGATCCGGTGCTGCCGCTGACCAATGTGCAGTCGGATGTCGACACCAAGATCCAGAACCTGACCTACTGGTATAATGGCGGCACGGTCATTTCCGAGGGCTTCATGTGGGCGTGGCGGACGCTGTCGCCGACCACCAACTTCTGGAACCTCGCGACGCCGCCCGCCGCCTATAACAGCAACTCGACCAAGGTGATCGTGCTGATGACCGACGGCGTCAACGGCCTCGCCGACAATGGCAACTCGAACGGCTCGGGCACATCGAGCGCCAATATCTCCGACTATTCCGCCTATGGCTATCTCGGCGGCTTCCGGCTCGGCTCCGTCAACGGTATCAACCAATATGGCCCGGTGGCGACGCCGACCTCTCCGCCCACCGATCTGACCACCTATCTCGACAACCGCCTGCTGGCCGCCTGCGCCAACGCCAAGGCGCAGGGGATCACGGTCTACACCGTGCTGTTCTCGGCCAACATCTCGCAAGCGCTGGCGACGCATTCGCAGTCGATCCTGTCGCAATGCGCCAGCACGCCGTCGGGCGCGTTCCAGGCGTCGGACGCCTCGGGTCTCAACACGGCCTTCGGCAACATCGCCGACCGCGGCGACCACCCAGCCGTTGCATCTGACCAGATAGCCGCGACGGCCAAGGAACGACAAATCAACCCCGGAAAGCCCCGCTTTCCGGGGTTTTTTATTCGCCGAACTGCAAGCGCGCCAGCTTCGCGTATAGACCGCCCGCCTCGAGCAGGCTCGCGTGCGTTCCCTGCTCGACGACGCGCCCGGCCTCCATCACGATGATCCGGTCGGCTTCCAGCACCGTGGCGAGGCGATGCGCGATGACGAGACTGGTGCGACCCGCCATCACGTCCTCGAGCGCCGCCTGCACCAACGCCTCGTTTTGGGCGTCGAGCGCGGAGGTCGCTTCGTCGAGCAGCAAAACGGGCGCGTCGGCCAGAATCGCGCGCGCGATGGCGAGACGCTGGCGCTGGCCGCCGGACAGCGTGACTCCTCGCTCCCCGAGTTGCGTGTCGTAGCCCTGCGGCAGGGCGGCGATGAAGTCGTGCGCCTGGGCGCGCCGCGCCGCGGCCTCGATTTCCCGACGGGGCGTGTTTTCGCGCCCATAGGCGATATTCTCGGCGATGCTGGCGCCAAATATCACCGGGTCTTGCGGCGCCAGAGCGATCGCGCGACGCAACGCGACGGGGTCGAGTTCACGCACATCCACCCCGTCGATGGACACGACGCCGCTGTCGACATCGTAAAAGCGCAGCAAAAGCTGGAACATCGTCGATTTGCCGGCGCCCGAGGGACCGACCAGCGCCACTCTCTCGCCGGGCTCCACTACAAGATCGACGCCGGCGAGCGCCGCGACGCCGGCGGCGCCCCATATCCGAAGGTGACGCCGTCGAACGCCAAGCGCCCGCGCACGGGCTCCGCCAGTGTTTTGGGTTTGGCCGGCGCCGTGATGCTGGGCTTGACCGCGAGAATTTCGCCGATCCGCCCGGCCGCGCCGGCCGCCGCCGCCGCTTCGCTCCATACCTGCGACAGCTCGCCGAGCGAACTCGCTCCCAACACGGCGTAAAGCACGAATTGCGACAACAGGCCGGATGTCATCCGCCCCGCCAGCACGTCATGCGCGCCGAGCCACAACACGGCCACGACGCTGGAAAAAACCAGAAAAATGGCGCCGGCCGTGACGAAGGCGCGCAGTCGCGTCGCCTCGCGCGCGGCCTCGAAGACGCCATCCGCCGCCGCCTTGAAACGCGCCGCCACGGAGAATTGCGCGCCACAGGCCTGCATGGTGCGGACAGCGGAGAGGTTTTCGCCGGCGAAGGCGGACGCGCCCGCCAGCGCGTCCTGCGCGAGGCGCGAGCGGCCGCGCACCGCCCGCCCCGAGGCGATGAGCGGCGCGACGATCAGCGGGATCGCCGCCATCGCGACGCCGGACAGTTTCGGACTGGTCACGACCATCATGACGATCGAGCCCGCGAACATGAACAGATTGCGCAGGGCGACCGAAGCGGAGGTACCGAACGCCGCCTTCAACTGAGTTGTATCGGAAGTCAGGCGGGACAGCAGTTCGCCCGTCTTCGCGGTGTCGTAAAAACGCGCGTCGAGAGAGGTGAGATGGCGAAAGAGATCGCCCCGCAGATCGGCCACGACCCGCTCGCCGAGCGTCGTCACCAGATAATAGCGAGAGCCCGAGGCCAGCGCGAGAACCGCGACCACTGCGATCAGCGCGCCAAAACCAGCGTTCACGCCGCCAACGCTTTCTTGCGAGAATCCGTGGTCGATCATGCCGCGCACCGCCACCGGCAGCATCAGAGTGGCGCCAGCGGCCGCGAGCAGCGCTAGAAACGCCAGGGCGATGGTTTTATACCGGCGGAGCGCGTAAGGAAGCAACGGGCGCAGTGGCGCCAGCGTGGCGCCAAAGCCGCGGCGCGATTCGGTTGATGCTTGGTCGGTCATGCAAGGGTCTATAGCGCCCAAACGCGCGCGGCGCGACATGGACCTCGACGATCCCGCCAAAAAGGCGAGGGAAACGCGCGTTGGAGCCACGGCGCGAAAAAAAAATTCGCGCCGCCGCGGGCGCGATTTCAATTTTGAACTATTCCAACCACGGAAATCATTGGGGTTTTGCATGAGACGCCCCCGCAAAGGGGCGCGACAAATAGTCGCATAACCGTCTAGACAGACGCAGCCATTGTGGTAACCTTCGTCCCGTCGTTAAGACCCGCCCTCGGGGGGCAAGGAGCCAAAAACGCCGCGCCGACAAAACGATAAGGCGAGCGGCTCCGGTAACAAATACAAAAGGAGAGAAACCATGGCTTCCAAGGAACTTGAAATCACCACCAACACTTACATTTTCGCCGGCGTCGGCGCGCTTGTTCTTGGCGGCATCGCCTCTTGGGCTCTCGGCGGCCTCGCCAACACCGTATCGGCCGGCGTCGTCGGCGGTCTGGCGGGCGGCTGCCTCGGCCTGTTCTTCTAATCACGCTATTTTCCAGCGCCACGGACCAAGTGAGCGCTGAAACACATCGCCAGCGGTTGTTACAGCAACTGCTGGCGTTTTCTTTTAATGCGACGGCCAGGGGCGGCAAACGCGCCCCGCCGAATTCCTGGATCAAAAAAAGTCTCGCAGGCTGGCGCTAGGGGGAAGCAAATCTGGGGACCATGGCCCTTCCCTCAGAGTTTGCGCGCCAACTCCCGCAAGACGAATTTTTTGATCTTCCCCGTCGATGTCTTCGGTAATTCGCCAAAGACCACATGTCTGGGACACTTGTAATGCGCTAAATTGTCGCGGCTCCAGGCGATCAACTCCTCGGCCGTGGCCGTCGCGCCCTCCCTCAACTCCACGAAGGCACAAGGGGTCTCCCCCCATTTGACGTCCGGCCGAGCGACGACCGCCGCCGCGCGCACCTTTGGATGCTTGAACAGCGCGTCCTCGACCTCGATCGACGAAATATTCTCGCCCCCGGAAATAATGATGTCCTTGGAGCGGTCCTTGAGCTGAATATAGCCGTCCTCGTGCATCACGCCGAGATCGCCCGAATGGAACCAGCCGCCATGAAAGGCGGCGTCCGTCGCCTGCTTATTCTTCAGATACCCCTTCATGACGATATTGCCGCGAAACATCGCCTCCCCCATGGTCTTGCCGTCGCGCGGAACGGGAACCATGGTTTCCGGGTCGATGATCTCCAGCCCGTCAAGAACGCAGTAGCCGACGCCTTGCCGCGCCTTTTTTTCGGCCTGGGCCGAGGCGTCGAGCGCGCCCCACTCGTCCCGCCACTCATTGACGGCCGCGGGACCGTAAGTTTCGGTGAGTCCATAAAGGTGCGTCACCTCGAATCCGGCTTCCTTCATCGCGGCGAGCACCGCTTGCGGCGGCGGCGCGGCGGCGGTGAAGAACCGCGCGGTCACACTCAGCGAGCGCTTTTCCGCCGGCGACGCTTCGAGCAAGGTCGACATCACGATGGGCGCGCCGCACAGATGCGTCACCCCATGGCGCGCCATGAGTTCGTACATGAGTCCGGCGCGCACTTGGCGCAGACAAACATGCGTGCCCGCCACGACCGACAGCGCCCAGGGAAAACACCAGCCGTTGCAGTGGAACATCGGCAGTGTCCATAAATACACCGGATGGCGCCCCATGTCCCCCGTGAGCACATTGCCCAGCGCCAAAAGATAAGCGCCCCGATGATGATAGACGACGCCCTTGGGATCTCCCGTCGTGCCAGATGTATAGTTGAGCGAAATGGCGTCCCACTCATCGGCCAGGGGCGGATAAACGTAGTCCGGGTCGCCCGACGCGACCAACTCTTCGTAATCGATCTCGCTCAGCAACTCTCCCGGCCCTTCGTAAACCGGATCGTCGTAGCCGATCACGAGCGGCTTCGCCTCGGCCAGGGACAACGCCTCCTTGATGACCGCCGAGTATTCCCGGTCGACGATCAGCGCCTTGGCCTCCGCGTGATCCAGCGTGAAGGCCAGCACCGCGGCGTCTAGTCGCGTGTTCAATGTATTGAGCACGGCTCCGGTCATCGGCACGCCGTAATGACACTCCAGCATCGCCGGGGTATTGGCGAGCATCACCGCCACGGTGTCGCCTCGCTTTATCCCCAGCTCGGTCAGCGCGCTGGCCAACCGCTTGCTGCGCGCGAAAAACTGCGCGTAGTCGCGACGCAGTTCGCCATGGATGATCGCTGTATGGGTCGGAAACACCGCCGCCGCGCGCGCCAGAAAACTTATCGGCGTGAGCGGCTGGAAATTGGCCGGGTTGCGATCGAGATCGCGATCGTATGGCGATACTGTCAAAACGCCTCTCCTGCGGCTAAATCAGCCTAAGCACGTCTTCGGCCAAGAAGGAGGAAACGACGGAAACAGCCTTCTTCAACGGGCGCCAACAACGCCTTTATTGTTCAAAATCGAGATCTTTTAGCCGACCGAAAACGCGATCCGCGTCGAAATGGTCGTCCGGCTCCGGCGCGGCCGGCGCGCGCTTACCAAACACGCCCTCTTCGGTCGCCGCTGGCGTGAAGTGCGGTTGTGTCGTGGTTTCGGCCGGCGCCAAGGTCGGACCATGGTCCACGACGAGCGCGGGGCGATCCTTGGCGGCGCGCGTCACCTCGAAGTCGAGATCGATCTGCGAGCAAAGTCCCAGCGTCACCGGGTCCATCGGCGTGAGGCTCGCCGAATTCCAATGCGTGCGTTCGCGAATCGCCTTCAGCGTGGTCTTCGTGGTGCCCACGAGGCGCATGATCTGGGCATCCTTTAATTCCGGATGATTGCGAACGAGCCAAAGAATGGCGTTGGGGCGGTCCTGGCGGCGCGACAGCGGGGTGTAGCGCGGCCCGCGCTGGCGCTTGACCTCCGGCACCTTCACCTTGGAAACGAAAAGATTAAGATGATACGCCGTGTCGGCCTCGCCCTTGGCGATCTCCTCGCGCGAAAGCTGCCCGGAGGTTATGGGATCGTGGCCGCGGATGCCGGCCGCGACTTCTCCGTCGGCGATGCCCTTGACCTCCAGCGGATGCAATTTGCAGAAGTCGGCGATTTGATCGAAGGTGAGCGACGTGTTCTCCACGAGCCAGACGGCGGTCGCCTTGGGCATCAGCGGTGCGTTGCTCATGAGAATCTCCTTAAAAACTGTCGGCGCGGGCATGGACAAGCAAACAGGTCGGAAGTGTCGCGCGGTACGGCGCGAGCTAACCAAGGACTCATCCATGCTGGGGATATAGCGCGTATAGCCGGTCGATGGCCAAAGTGCAACGATTTCCATTTGGTCCGTTCGAATTATCGCCCGGCAAGCCATGGTTTGGCGAACCTCGCCGCTCGGCGGCGGCGAAAATAGCGGCCACGCCGCACAACGGGATCTAAAAACGCTATGCTCGCGGCATGACCTTCGCGCCTGACTATCCTCTCGCCCACGTTGTCCCCTCCCCGAACCATGGCGAGCGGCTGCGGCCGATCTCCATGCTTATACTGCATTATACGGGGATGCCAACGGCTTCGAGCGCGCTCGATTTGCTCCGCGGCCCCGAAGCGGAAGTCTCCGCCCATTATTTCGTGGATGAGAATGGCGAGGTGCTTCAGCTTGTGCCGGAGGCGCGGCGCGCCTGGCACGCCGGCAAGAGCTTTTGGGCGGGTGAGACCGACATAAACTCAGCCTCCATTGGAGTCGAAATCGTACACCCCGGCCATGACGATCCCCGCCCCTATCCCTTGCGCCAAATCGAGGCGGTCGCGGCGCTGGCGCGCGATATTTGCGCGCGCAACGCGATCCCAAGGGAGCGTGTTCTCGCCCATTCCGACATCGCCGTGACGCGCAAGATCGATCCGGGCGAGTTTTTCCCCTGGGACGCGCTGGCTTCAAGGGGGGTTGGACACTACGTCCCGCCGGCGCCCTTGGACGCGCCAGGCGCCTTCGAGCCTGGGGATCGCGGCGCGGTGGCGGCGCTGCAAAGCCAGCTTCGGGCCTACGGCTATAATCTGGTCCCAACTGGAAATTACGATGAAGCAACGACGGAGGTGATCAAGGCGTTTCAGCGCCATTTCCGGCCGCGAAAAGTCGACGGCCGCGCCGACGCCTCGACCCTCGCGACATTGGAAAGTTTGTTGAAAGCATTGAATGTACTCTAAACTAGTCAAGATCCGCGCGGCGGCCACGCCACCCAGAACCCGCGGTCCGGCTTGACCTCGCGCTCAATCCGGCCCACCAAGTCCCAAAATAATCACCGGCGCCACACGCTAAACCGACGGCGAGACCCATGACGACCGATAGCCTGGACATTTCGCGAACCGAGCACGCCCTGCCCACGCCCATCGCCGCCGAGCCGGCGCCACGCCATCACTCTCGCGGCGTCGTCGTCGGGAGCGGCAAGGGCGCTGTTACGGTCGGGGGCGGGGCGCCCATCGTCGTGCAGTCGATGACCAACACCGACACCGCCGATATCGAGGCGACCGTCGCTCAAGTCGCGGCGCTCGCGCGCGCGGGCTCCGAACTCGTCCGCATCACCGTCGACCGCGACGAAGCGGCGGCGGCCGTCCCGCATATTCGCGAAAAACTCGACCGGCTAGGCGTCGAGGTTCCGCTGATCGGCGATTTCCATTACATCGGCCATAAACTCTTGGCCGATCACCCCGCCTGCGGTGAAGCGCTGGCCAAATACCGGATCAATCCGGGCAATGTCGGCTTCAAGGAAAAAAAGGACCGGCAATTCGCTTCCATCGTCGAACTGGCGATCAAGCACGACAAGGCGGTGCGCATCGGCGCGAATTGGGGTTCGCTCGATCAGGAAATGCTGACCGCCCTCATGGACATCAACGCCGCGTCCAAGACGCCGATCGACGCGCGCGCGGTGATGCGCGAGGCGATGGTCCGCTCGGCGCTTTATTCCGCCCAACGCGCCGAGGAGATCGGCCTACCGCGCGAAAAAATCGTGATCTCCGCCAAGGTTTCCGCCGTGCAGGATTTGATTTCGGTTTACCGAATGTTGGCGGCGCGCGGCGATTACGCCCTGCATCTCGGACTAACGGAGGCCGGCATGGGCTCCAAGGGCGTCGTCGCCTCCTCGGCGGCGCTGGGGGTGCTGCTGCAAGACGGCATCGGCGACACCATTCGCGTGTCGTTGACCCCGGAGCCCGGCGGCGACCGGGCGCTGGAAGTGCAAGTGGCGCAAGAGATTTTGCAAAGCATGGGCTTTCGCGCCTTCGTGCCGTTGGTCGCCGCCTGCCCCGGCTGCGGCCGAACGACGTCGACCGTGTTTCAGGAGCTCGCGCGCGATATCCAGGCGCACATCCGCGACCACATGATTGTCTGGCGCCAGCAATATCAGGGCGTGGAAGCGCTCAATGTCGCGGTCATGGGTTGCATCGTCAACGGCCCCGGCGAGTCGAAGCACGCCGACATCGGCATTTCCCTGCCAGGAACCGGCGAAACCCCCGCGGCGCCCGTGTTCATCGACGGACAAAAAGCGATGACGCTGCGCGGCGACGGTATCGCCGAGGAGTTCATTCGCATCGTCGACGATTACGTGGCGCGGCGCTATGGCGCCCGAGAGGCGGGAAAGGCGGCGGAATAACCGCGCGCCAAAATACGCGCGAGTGCGCGGAGCCGCGCAACGTTCGGTGACGACCTCCCCAAGCCGGATCGCCAGCATTTATCAGATGAACCGGCGGCGCGATCAGCGCGTGTAATCAGCGCGTCATGATAAAGCTATTAAAGAGCCCCCAAGCGAGCGCCGAACGGCGTCGACGCATGCCGCGACCAACGGAAAAATTGAGCGCCTGGCTCCGCCCGGACCGCGAAGGAATTGTGTCCAATGCGATTAAGCAAGTTTCTTTGCGGACTGGCGATCTTGCTGACGCCGCCCGCGTACGCTCTAGCGGGTGACGAATACGCGATTGTCGCCACCATCGCCGGCGCCGACGGTGGGTGGGACTTCGCCGCGGTCGACCCGCAAACAAATCGCCTGTTCGTCGCGCGCTCAAATGGGGTCATGGCGGTCGATCTCGCCACGCGGAAAGTCACCGACCTTCTGGTCGAAGGCGCCGGCGTTCACGGCGTATCGCCGATAGCCGGAACGCCTTACGCGATCAGCGCCAATGGCAAATCGGCCAACGCCGTATTGTTCGACAAGCTTTCCGGAAAAGTCGAGGCGACCTTCGCGACCGGACAGGGACCGGACGCGCTCGTGGTCGAACCGAAAACCGGACTGATCGTCATTTTCAACGGCAAGAGCCACGACGCGACGCTGGTGAATGTCGCGACCAAGAGCGTCATGGGCGCCATCGCGCTCGATGGCAAACCGGAAGTCGCCGACAACGACGGGGCGGGCCGCGTGTTCGTCAATATCGAGGACAAGAACGAAATCGCCGTCATTGATATTGGCGTTCGCAAGGTTGTCGCGACTTTTGCGCTGAATGGCTGCGACGCGCCCACCGGTCTCGCGTTCGACGCGCAAACCGGGGTGCTGATTTCGGCGTGCGAGAACGAGGTCGCCAAGGTTATCGACGCCAAGAGCGGCGACGAAATTTCCTCCCTGAAGATCGGCAAGCGGCCCGACGGCGTTTTACTCGACTCCACGCGGCGCCGCGCCTTCATCCCCGCCGCCGATGGAACGCTTGCGGTGGTGGCGTTGCGTGGTCGCGACGACATTTCGGTAGTCGGCGTCGTGAAAACCGCCCCCGGCGCGAAAACCGGCGCGGTCGATCCTTCGACCGGCGCCGTCTATCTGCCAAGCGCCAAAATGTTGGCCCCGGAAAAAGAGGGCGCCCGGCCCAAGCCCGCGCCTGGGACATTCGCAATTCTCGTCGTCTCTCCGAAGAACTGAAATCTCTGCAAGCCGCTAGTCGGCCAAGGATGGCGCCATGATACGTTACACCTCCCTCGTCGTCGTTTTGGCGACGTCCTTGAACGCGCCGGCCATGGCGCGCGAACCCGCATTCGTTTCACCCGATCAATCCAACGCATTCCAAATCCTACCCACGCCTCCCGCGGCCAATTCCGACATCACAAAAGCGGAGCTTGCTGAATTGCATCGAATCGAGGCGACGCGCACGCAAGCCGAGGTCGCGCGCGCCAAGCTCGATGACGAGAACGAAAACATCTTTTTGTTCAAGGATGTAATGGGTGAAAGGTTCAACAAGGACGACCTTCCCTTGACCGCCGCCTTCGCCACGCGCGTGCGCGGGGACGAGAGTGTCAACACCGAGGCCGCCAAAACGGGGTTTCATCGACCGCGACCTTACAATCTCGACAAGACGCTGCACCCCGTTTGCAAAACAAAGGCGAAGGACGACGCCTATCCCAGCGGCCACGCGACATCGGGCTTTTTGCTCGCGCTGACGCTTATCGACATGGTTCCGGAACGACGCGACGCGATCCTCGCCCGCGCCGAGGAATATGGTCACAATCGACTGATTTGCGGCGTTCATTATTCCACCGACGTGCCGGCCAGCAAGCTGCTCGCCTATACGATCCATGCGATCATGGAAGTGAACCCGAGGTACCAGCAGGAACTGGCGACCGCGAAAACCGAATTGCGACAAGTCCTGGGACTGGAAGCGCAAGCGACCAAGTGACGCGAGATACCTCGCGTGAAAGCAAGCAACGCGCTTCACTCGCGCGAAGTCCACGGCGTCAAGGCCGCGGGTTTCGAAATTTCAGCCCATTAACTAATTTTTTCGACCCTGCGTTAACCGCCGATGAGCATTCTCGCGCCGTGGCCCATGCCTTTCGGGCCCTCGGAGCGCGCTATGGCTCGTCGCCCATCGCCATTACTCTTCGTCCTGTCTCCCGCGTTGTTGGCGGCGATTCTTTCGGGTTGCTCGGCGCCGGTGAAACCGCAACGGCCCGCGTGGCGCACGCAAGCGGAAAACGCCTGCCTCGCCCAGCGGAGAGTTCAACCCTCTGCTTATGTGCAGATCGCCGATGAGTTGGACGGTCCAGGAATTTGCGGAATGACGCGACCCTTTAAGGTCACGGCCTTGCAAGGCGGCGCCGTCGCCTTCAATGCCCGGGCGACGCTGGATTGTTCGATGGTCGCCGAACTCGACCAATGGCTGGCGGATGTCGTGCAACCGGCCGCGCAGGCGCGCCTCGGTCAGAACGTCACGCAGATCAACTCGATGGGGTCTTACGCCTGCCGCGGCATGAACAATCAAAGAAACGCGCCCTTATCAGAGCATTCTTTCGGAAATGCACTCGATATTGGCGGCTTCGTGCTCGCGGACGGCCGGCAGATTTCCATCGTGCGCGACTGGACGCACGGCGATCTCGCGACCCGCGCGTTCCTGATGGATGTTCACGGCGGCTCGTGCCAACATTTTTCGACGGTGCTGGCTCCGGGCTCCAACCCCTTCCACTACAACCACATTCACGTTGATCTGGCTATGCATGGACGCGGCGGCAAACATATCTGCAAGCCAACGCCACACGAAATCGACGTCGCTCCGCCCGTCTCGCCGCTGC
This sequence comes from uncultured Alphaproteobacteria bacterium, assembly GCA_963699455.1. GTDB lineage: Bacteria > Pseudomonadota > Alphaproteobacteria > Rhizobiales > Beijerinckiaceae > Methylocystis. The sequence continues at coordinate 1,225,563 of CAVOTY010000006.1, forward strand.
TCATGACAAAAGGTCCGGCTCCGATCGAGGATAACGACGGCGACGCAAGCGAAGCGCCGCCGCGCGCTGCGTTCGACGGCGGCAGGGAAGCGGGTCTCGACGCGCTCGCCGCTTCTCCGCCCTCAAGCCATTACGGGGAGAATTAGCGGACGGGCTAACCGCGCGTCAGGCGATCTGCGCGCGCGTTTCGCCCCGCGTTTCGCCGAGCGCATCCAGCGCTTTCGCGACGATCGACGGCGCGTCGAGCCCCGCTTTGGCGATCATCTTTTCGTAACTGTCCTGATCGATGAAACAATCGGGCAATGTCATGCTTCGGAAGCGAAATACGCCGCGGGCTCCGTCAAGCAGACCGTCGTCGGACAGCGCCTGGAACACTTGCGTCCCAAAGCCGCCGATCGAGCCCTCCTCTATCGTGATCAAAACCTCGTGCGAGGCGGCGAGTTTGCGGACCAGATCGCGATCAATCGGCTTGGCGAAGCGAGCGTCGGCGACAGTGGTCGAAACGCCGTAGTTCTCCAACTCCTCGGCGGCCTTAAGCGATTCGGCGAGCCGAGTGCCGAGGCTGAGTAGCGCCACCCTGGACCCTTGGCGCACGACACGCCCCTTGCCGATCTCCAGCACCTCGCCACGCTCCGGCAATTCAACTCCAACGCCCTCGCCACGCGGATAGCGGAAAGCGATGGGGCCGTCATTATAGTGGACGGCTGTGGTCACCATGTGGGTCAACTCGGCTTCGTCGGCGGCGGCCATGATGACCATGCTCGGCAGGCATCCAAGATAGGCGAGATCAAAGGCGCCGGCGTGGGTCGGACCATCGGCGCCGACCAATCCCGCGCGATCGATGGCGAAACGCACCGGAAGATTCTGCACCGCCACGTCGTGCACGACTTGATCATAGCCGCGCTGAAGGAAGGTTGAGTATAGCGCGCAGAAGGGCTTGAAGCCCTCGGCGGCGAGACCCGCCGCGAAAGTGACGGCGTGCTGTTCGGCGATCGCGACGTCGAAGGTGCGTTCCGGGAACGCCTTGCCGAAAATGTCCAAGCCGGTTCCTCCCGGCATCGCGGCGGTGATCGCCACAATTTTTTCGTCCCGCTCGGCCTCGGCGACAAGGCTCTTGCCGAATATGCTCGTGTAGCTCGGCGCGTTGGCCTTGGGCTTGATCTGCTTTCCGGTGGCGACGTCGAACTTATTGACGCCATGGTATTTGTCGTCCGAGGCCTCGGCTGGAGCGTAACCCTTGCCCTTTTGGGTGATCACATGCACCAGCACCGGCCCGTCATCCTTGTCGCGCACATTCGTCAGCACGGGCAGTAGATGGTCCAGATTGTGTCCGTCGATCGGCCCCACGTAATAAAAGCCAAGCTCCTCGAACATCGTGCCGCCAGTTATAAAGCTTCGAGAGAATTCCTCCGCCTTGCGGGCTTTATCGTAGAAGAAGCGGGGCAGATGGCTGGCCAGTTGCTTCGCCGCGTCGCGAATGGAGCGATAGGCCCCGCCCGAAACTAGCCTCGCGAGGTACGCCGACATCGCCCCGGTCGGCGGAGCGATGGACATGTCATTATCGTTCAGAATGACGATCAAGCGGGAATCCAGCGCGCCGGCGTTATTGAGCGCCTCATACGCCATGCCCGCCGACATGGAGCTGTCGCCGATCACCGCCACGACATGGTTGTCGCCGCCCTCGAGATCCCGCGCCACGGCCATGCCCAGACCCGCCGATATCGAAGTCGACGAATGGCCGGCGCCGAAAGCGTCGTATTCGCTCTCCTGGCGCTTAGTGAATCCGGAGAGTCCGCCGCCCGCGCGCAGAGTGCGGATCCGGTCGCGACGGCCGGTCAATATTTTGTGTGGATAGGTCTGGTGGCCAACATCCCAGATGATGCGATCGCGTGGCGTATCAAACACATAGTGTAAAGCGACCGTCAATTCGATTACGCCGAGACCGGCCCCGAGATGCCCGCCGGTCACGGAAACGGCGTCGATGGTCTCCCGGCGCAGTTCCTCCGCCACTTTCTGCAACTGGTTTGGAGGCAGCTTCCGCAAATCGGCCGGTGTCGGAATTTTGTCTAGAAGGGGGGTCTTTGATGTGGTCAAAGCGGCTTCTCTATTCTGGACAGGCCATCAAGGCGTTTGCGGGGCGCCCGGCTCAAAGGGACGGGCTCTAGGTCGAAGGATGATTTCAGCCATACACCGGTTAAGCCAGCCGGGGCAAATCGCGACATCTTTGGGGCGATCTTGTTATGTAATGCCAAGGACTTAGCGCCTCGTAACAGGCGGAAACGGCGGCGCAAGGCTCTGGCCGGCCCCGTTTTGCTCGCGAGGCCGGTCAAATCGCCTCGTCTCCGCTCCAGTCCCGCTCAATGCGGAACTCCAAGGTGCTTACGGGGAAGCGTCCTCCTCTTCCGAGGAGCCCAGGGTCAACCCCGCGTCGCCGGTCTGAACCGACGGATTCTGGCGACGGCGCGCCATTATTCGGGCGCGCGTCGTGACGCGCAACTCCTGGCGCCGTCGCGCCGCCTCCAACTTGGGCCTCAAAAGCTCACGATATTCGTCGCGCTTTTCATGGATCGAGGCGATGACGAAACCCATCGGCACGCCAATATCGACCAACACGGTTTCAGCGAGTTGCAGGCTCGCCTCGATGGTTTCCGGAATGGCGTCACTGGCGCCTCTCTCATAAAGCCTGGTCGCGTGGTTCGCGTCGCGCGCCCTGGCCACGATGGTCAAATCGGCGCGCGCCTCGTGCGCGAGGCGAACGATTTCTTCGGCCGCGCGAGGATTTTGCACGGTGACGACCAGCGCACGCGCGCGCGCGACGCCACACGCCAGCAAAAGTTCGCGGCGCGTGGCGCTACCCCAATAGATATCAACGCCCTCGTCGCGACGCGCGGCGACGATTTCCACGGCGTCGTCGATGGCGACGAAAGGAATGTCATGACGCTTAAGCATATCGCCGACCAGCGCGCCGACGCGCCCGAAACCGATGATGACAACGCGGCCGGAGGCGACATCGCCCTCGGGCGCCAGATGGGTGAACTCGGCTTGGAGTTCGGCGGGCGACCTTGCTCGAGCGAGTTTCGCGCCGAGTCTTCCCAACAGCGGAATCGCGAACATGGACAAGGTCACAACGACCATGGCGTCGGCCCCCTGACCTCCCGGCAGCACGCCGGCGCCGATCGCGGACGTTAGCAGCACGAACGCGAACTCCCCGCCCGGAGCCAGCAGCAAGGCCGCCTCGCCGGCCAGTGCGTTGGATAGACCAAAAAGGCGCGCCAGCGCGAAAATCGCCGTGGCCTTGAGCGCGACGAGTTCAAACGCATGCAGGCCGATCGGGAGCGGATCGCGCAGCACCACGCCAAGGTCGAGGCCAGCCCCGATCGAAACGAAAAACAAGCCGAGCAGGAGCCCCTTGAAGGGTTCGATGGTGATTTCGATTTCCCGGCGGAACTCGGTTTCGGCGAGCAGCAGGCCCGCGATGAAGGCGCCGAGCCCCATCGAAAATCCCGCAGCGGCGCTGGCCACCCCAGAGCCGACCACAACCAAAAGACAAGCTGCCATGAACAATTCGGTGGACCGCGCCTCGGCCACGAATTGAAACAATGGTCGGAGCAGCATTCGGCCGCCAAGAATCAGCGCCCCCAACGCCGCGAGGGCTGGCAAAAAAGTCCAAAATATCGCACCTCCCCCAAGCCCCGCCTTGGCGTTCGCCAATATGGTGACGAAAAACAGAAGCGGGGCCACGGTTAGGTCTTGCATCAGTAAAACGGCGAAGGCCACGCGGCCGGGCATTTTATTGAGATGCCGGGTTTCCGCCAGCACCGCGATCACGATGGCGGTCGACGACATCGCCAACGCGGCGCCCATCAAAATGGCGGGGGCGAGCTGCAGGCCGAACCAGAAATGCCCGACGCTCGCCAATAGCGCCCCGGAAACGAGCACTTGCGCGAGCCCAAGGCCAAAGGCCAAGCGCCGCATGCGCACAAGGCGCTCCCAGGACAACTCCAGTCCAATCATGAACAGTAGGAATACAAGCCCAAATTCGGCGATGCGCGCGACCTGATCCAGGTCGCCGATCGAAAATGGCGCGAGAAATGAATATTTTTGTGCAACCCGCCCAAGACCATAGGGGCCAAGGCATGCGCCGGCCAGTAGAAATCCCAGCACCGGGCTTACGCGCAAACGGTGAAACAGGGGCGCCACCACGCTGGCGGTCGCTAAAAACAGCAACGCCTCGCGATAGGACTCCGTTTGAAACGAGCCGGCCATCCGCTAATTTTCCGCGCCGCGTCCACCTTCAAAATGTCGCGCGATTCGACACCCCGACAATAGACGCGGCGCATTCGAATGGAAATCGTGGCGCTGGCGTTTCTCCGCTTAACGCGATGAGGCGGCAGCCGCCGCGGTGGGCGCCTTGGTCGACACCTCCGCCGCCGCGCCAATACGCTTCCATGTCTCGCCTCCGCGCAACACGCCCATGATGCACCCTTTAACGCTCAGTTCGCCATTGGCTTTAGCGGTTATGTCGCCGTCATAGATTTTCCCATCGTCCGAATTGTAAAGCTTGCCCTGCCAATCGTTTGCGCCCGTCTTTTGCGCGCCGCGAAGGATTACCGCGCCAATCCCGACCTGATCCTCGGCCCCCGCGCGCCAATCATCTTGGCGCATAGCAGATCCCCGCAATCGTAGAAGCTAAAGCTGGCGCCGCCCTCCTGGCGGAGCCAAGGCCCACGAGGATCCTTGGTGTCCTCGAAGCCGGCGGGGCCACTGAAACAAAGAGCGCCCGCGAGCAGCGCGAGCGACAAGCGAGACAGGACAGGCTGTGATTGCTTCATGGCGGAAATTCCCGATTGATGGGGCGCGCCAATGTTCCTCGACTTCTTGTCGATTCTTCGGCCGACTTACGTGAAGGTAGTGACGGCCGCGCTTGAATGCGCGCTGGATACCGACGCGCCGCATGGCGCCCGCCTCCTGACTTTCGCTCCGAGAATTGACAAGGCGGACCTAGCCGCGCAAGAGGTGGAAACGGCGTATCGCGAGATCGCACATCTCACCCTAAGCAGAGGTTGAGCACAATTGAGCTATCAATCGACAAGGTGGGGGCTCTCCGAAAGCCCGCTGGGCAGGGTGGCGGATCCATTAATTGAGCCAAACTGGTGGGAGTTTCCCGCGGTTTTTCTGCTCGTGGTCACCTTGGCCGCCGCCGATGTGTGGAATTGGCGGGCCGAGGAAACGATGAATATCGTGGCGCCTATTTGGTTGTCCTTGGCGCTTGGCGTCACGGCGGCGCAAATGGGATTGGCTGACGGGAGGGCGATTTGGGCGCCTCTGTTTTGGTTTCGCGTGGCGACAATTGCATATTTCGGGGTTGGAGCCATCGCGCCTCTGCTTATGAACTCCACGTCTCGCCTCTACTTGGAATCTTTTTATATTTTCATGGCCGCGGATATTGAACGCGTTAACCTAATCACCGCCCTGGGCGTCGCGTGCGTTCTTGGAGCTAACCTGATCTTTGAGAGATTATTCGGCCAAGCTTCGGGGCGTCGAATCCACGAACTACGAACCGGAAACGATGCGGCGCGCATCGGAGTGATCATGTATTTGATCGGCGCCGCCGTAAATTATTACATATTTTTCTCGACCATCTCTGGAGTTCTCGACTGACGTCATTCCGGGTTTCATATTGAACCTGACGGCGTTTCAGATGGTCGGCATCTCGCTGTTGACGCTTTGGAGTCTTGGCAACTCCTCGACGGCTGTCATGGGCGTCTGCGTCTTGGTCGTGATTGATTGTGGAATGGGTCTAACGACACTGACCAAAACGACCGCGTTGTATCCCTTGCTAGCGTTTATGATAGGCTTTTTAAGCTTTCGCCTTACTTTACCGAGACTTTTCGCAGCCTGCCTGTTTATGTGGGTGAGTTACGGACTTCTCATCGAGCCGTGGGTTACATCCGCCAGGACCGAGATCTCGATAATGCATCGAAATCATATGGCGTCCTCGCTTTCCGAGCGAGTGGAAGCATTATCGCGCTACTTTTTCGACCAAAAGAAGGAAGGCGCCCCGGAGCGGCTTCAAACTGGTTTCATCAGAATGAGCTACACAAACTCCGCCGCGTTCGTGATCTCTCAATACGATCGGGGGTTGCCTGGAAACTCGCTGAGAGATTCGCTTTATTCTTTTATTCCGCGCTTCCTTTGGCCAGAAAAGCCCCAGTTCAAAGTGGCGGGCGAACTCGCGACTCTCGCCACCGGCACATTTGGCAATTCAATCAGCGCGGGCTACTTCGCCGAAGCATATTGGAATTTAGGGTGGATCGGATTGCCCATACTCATGTTTCCAATCGGCGCCTTCATAAATGTAGCCTCCCATTTCGCCGCCCGCGTCATCGCGCGCAAGGACTGGATATATTTACCGCTTCTATTCTTGAACATTAAGATCGGCATGTCGGTCACGGAGTGGTACGTCGGTTTTATTGGCACGATAGCGCAAGGCATCGTCCTTTTCTTCATGCTGAAACTCAGCGGCCAATGGCTGCGCGGCATGCGCCTTTTGCCTCCACTCGAACTCAAGGCCTGAGCGCATGTGCGGCATCGCGGGCTACCTCGGTGGTTGCACCTTGGAAATTTTACGAGAAATGGCGGCCAATATCGCGCATCGAGGACCCGACGGCGAAGGATTCTGGATAGACGTCGACGCGGGAATAGGATTTGCGCATCGACGCTTATCCATAATCGATCCGACGCCCGCCGCTTCTCAGCCCATGTCCAGTTGCGGCGGACGATACCAAATCATCTTCAATGGCGAAATATACAACTTCCAAAACCTGGGAGAAGAACTCCTGCGGCGTGGATATGAATTCAACGCCCACTCGGACACCGCGATTATTGGCCCGCTATACGATCTCCACGGCACGGCCATGCTTGACAAGCTTAACGGAATATTCGCGTTCGCCATCTGGGATCGCGAAAAGCGCGAACTGTTCGTCGCGCGCGACGGTTTCGGCGTCAAGCCGCTATACTACACGGGGTTCCCGGGCGGCGGCGTGGCTTTCGCCTCGGAATTGAAAGCGTTGATGTGTGTTCCAGGCATTGACGCCACTTTGGATTTGAAAGCCCTTGGCGACTACCTCACCTACCTTTGGAGTCCTGGTGAGCGCACCTTGCTGCGTAATGTTCGCAAGCTACCCCCGGGGCATTTTTTCCAAGCCGGTCCTGACGGCTTGCGCATCACCTCCTGGCATCAACAAAGCGGACGGCGGCGGACGGCGACCCAGAGCTTGAGCCCGAGCGCCCTTGCGTCTCGGCTTGGTCAACTGATCGATCAAGTTGTGGGTGACCAGTGTCTCAGCGACGTGCCGATTGGCGCATTTCTTTCCGGAGGAGTGGATTCCAGCGCGGTTGTGGCGTCGATGGTCGCCACCGGACATGCGCCGCTGCGGACCTACTGCATCGGCTTCGACGGTGACGGCTTGGCCGAAGAGGGGTTTGACGACGACCTCATTCACGCCGAGGAAGTGGCGCGACGGCTCGGCGTTCCGCTCACTCCTGTGATTGTGGGACCTCCAAGCGGAGATGATCTCGCGAACCTCGTCCATATGCTTGACGAACCGGAGGCTGATCCCGCCGCTTTATATGTCGCCGCGATCGCGGAGGCCGCGCGCGGCGACGGAGTGAAAGTGTTGCTGGGCGGGGTCGGGGGAGACGATATATTTTCGGGATATCGGCGCCACAAGGCGGCGGCCCTTCGCGATCGAACGCCAAAGGCCGCGACCCGAATCATTGGCGCTTTGATTAGCGGGGCTGCGGCGATGAGCGCGGGCCCATTCAAACGGCGTCTCGATAAGCTAGGATACATGCTCGATGGCGACGACGAGGCCTTTCTGCTCAAGTCTTTCGAATTCAATCAACGATCCGCCGCGATGGAGTGCCTCGACGCAGGCGCGCGGACGCGTTTAGCGGAGGACGACGGGGATTGGCTTCAAGCCGCGTGCGAGCGTTCCAAAGGGCTTCCGCTTGTCGAAAGGATGCTTGATCTCGAAATGCGCGGATTCCTACCCGACCACAATCTCAATTACACCGACAAGGCGGGCATGGCGCATGGCGTCGAAGTGCGTGTCCCGCTGTTGGACCAACGATTGGTGGATTTCGCCGCCGCCGTGCCTTGGCGAATGAAAACGACCTTGACCGAGGAAAAATGGATATTTAAGCAGGCCGTCGCCGCGCGGCTGCCAAACTCCGTGTTGACCCGCAAGAAAACCGGATTTGGCGCTCCGGTGCGGCTATGGGTTGCGGGGCGCTTGCGCGGCATGATAGAGGACGTTCTGAGTTCGCGTGGTTTTCGGAATCGTGGCCTCTTCGATCAAATCGCCGTGAAACGCCTGCTTGAAGACACGGTGGAGGGGCGCCGCGACGGGGCGTACCTTATCCTGGCCATCACTCTGGTGGAGTTATGGCTTTGTTGCTTCGTCGATCGAAAACATCACATAAATGGCATGGTCGACAATGCGCGATTCGAAGGTGGCGCGCGCGCTCCCACATAGACTGGAGCTAAGGGCGCGCCTTACGATTCGTTCCTCCAGAGCCGAAATTGGACTGCTTGCGTAGACTAGACCGCGACGCGTCGAAGGCGTCGATGAGTTATTTTCGGAAGCGCCGCGTCTTCAGTTCGAGTGTTATGATTGGACGGAGCCTGGCGATTACCTTGGAGAAAAGGCGTGACCGAGGAGATTCATCTGCACCATGACTTGTGGCAAAGCTTAGCGGGACTTCGGGGCAACCGCGGCGGGAAACAATCGACGCCCGCGGGCGCGAAATCCGTGGCGACGCGCACATGAACCCCATTGCTCGATTGGCGCGGGAGCTCGGTCAGCTGGGTCGAACTCTCGACGCCACGGATTTTGCTCGATATTTGACCTACGTCGCGCGAATGAGTCCTTCGATTTTCGAGACTCGCAGCCTGGCGCCCGCGGACCGCCTCATGACGGGAAACGTCGCCATGACGATCGGCGGCAAGTCGATCGTCGTGCCTGTTGGCGAAATCACGGAAATGCTGGAGGGCCACGATCCGACGCCGACCTTCGGCATGATGCGGGAGATGTTCGCGAGCAACGTATATCTAGCGCCCTTTGATTCTAGGTTGAAGGCTAGAAACGTGGTGGACCTGGGCTCGAATCGAGGTCTTTTTAGCGTGCTTTCAGCAATCATTTTGGACGCCGAGATGGTTGTCGGCGTGGAGCCATCGATATATTACCAGCCGGTGCTCGCGCGATTGATTGACGCAAATAGCCTGCAGTCGCGAAAGATTCAACGCATAGCGGCGTTCGCGTCGTCAGAGCCCGGCGACGATAAAGTGACAATGGATGAGATTCTGCAGCGCTATGGCATGGATCGAATCAACTTTCTGAAATGTGACATCGAAGGTGGAGAATTCGATGTTTTTCTGAGAAACAACGCGTTCCTCTCCAAAGTCGACAACATCGGCATGGAACTGCATAGCGAAGCGGGCGACATCGATGTGCTTTGCCGCGCTCTGGTTGAACACGGCTTTCAACCAAAGGTGACGGACCAATTTGGCAACGAAACAAGCTCCAAATCGGGAAGCTACCTTTTCGCAATCGGCGACGAGCGTCATTGAAGCGCCCCTGGTCTGACATGATTGACGCGATGAACGTGATCAAGTTTACCCTTTTGGAGCGAATAAAGGGATGCGCTGATCGATGACGGTTCAGCGAACAAAAGCGGAGAATCAGCCAAAGCTGCTGTTGGCGTCCGAATCGTACTCCCTGGAACGGGGCGGTGCGGCCCGCGTTGGTAGGTTACTCGCTCGGCTCGCGCGGGATCTTGAGCTTGATGCGAGCTTGCTGTCGCTCAGCGACCGCGTGGCCAGCCAAGACTTCGACCTGCCCTCGCGGACAGCGAACGGAAGCCGCGCGGCGTTTGTGTTTCAATGCTGGGCGAATGTCCTCACCCACTCCCATTACGTGTACAATCACGTCGGGATCGCTCGCGCGCACTGCGTGTTGCCCATGCTGCGCCGACCCTATGCGATCTGGATGCTTGGCACGGACGTATGGACAAATCGAATGCACGGCGATTATGGCGAAAAGATTCGCGACGCCAATTTTTTATTGTCGATCAGCGACTTCACGCGCCGCCGCGCCGCCGAACTGTTGCCTTCGGCGGCAAGGGCCAAGGTGTGCTGGTTGGCGACAGAAGAGGACGATGTTTCGACTAACGTCCGCTCTTGCGACGCTCCTCCGACCGTAATGATCCTGTCGCGAGTCGATTTGTCCGAAATGCGTAAGGGCCACGTGGAGTTGATTGACTGCTGGCATCGTATCGTCGCGGCAATACCCGACGCGCGCCTTTTGATCGCCGGAGACGGCAATGGACTCGATGTATTGCGAGCCCAGGCGCGAGCATCCTTGGCGGCGAACAATATTGAATTCACAGGCTTCCTGTCGCAATCTCGAATAGAAGAGCTCTGGACCCAAGCTCATGTCTTCGCCATGCCCAGTCGACAGGAAGGATTCGGCCTCGTCTACATCGAAGCCATGAGGCATGGCGTGCCAGTGATCGCCTCGATCCACGATGCCGGACAGGAAATCAACCTGCATGGCGTCACCGGATACAACGTGGACCTTGGGCTAGACGGAGACCTCGAGGCGCGCATCATCTCGTTGCTCACGGATCGCGAGCGCGCGCGTCAGTTCGGAGAGAATGGGCGAGATTACTGGCGCGAGCATTTTTGTTTCAGCGCGTTTCGCCGCCGCATGGAGCCGCTATTGGCTGAATTCCTCAATTTGTAGATCGCGTCGGCTTTCGACACGGAGACAATCGAGGAGTCCCGATCCCCGAGCGTTCATCGTCGCCGGGCTTAATGCCGAGCGGCCGGACTTTGGGGCGGAAGTTGGAGACAAGATGCAGAAGCGGGTGCAAGAACAGACGCCTTCCGAAGCACAGGCGTCCAATCAGCAATGGTGGACAGACAACACCATGTCTTACGACTGGAATGAAAGGATTCCCGCGGAGCGGTTCTCGCCGCAATGGTTTGACGAGATTGATCGCAGATTCATTATTGCTCATCGATTGTTTGCGCATACTGAGCGTCCGTTTGGACATATAATTCCTTTCGAATCGGTTCGAGGTCGGCGAGTCCTCGAAATTGGCCGTGGAACGGGCCTGCACACTGAGCGGCTCGCGCGAGCGGGCGCCGATGTAACAACTATCGACATCTCTCAAACTTCGGTTGACGCGACGGCGCGCCGGATGGCGCTTAAGGGTTTGCAAGCGGATGCGCGCCGGATGGACGCGCAAATTATCGAATTTCCCGATGCGACCTTTGATTTTGTCTGGTCTTGGGGCGTCATTCATCACTCCGCGATGACTGGCCGGATTGTTCGCGAGATACATCGCGTCCTAAAGCCCACGGGCGAGTCTCGGGCGATGGTATACAACATCGAGGGGATGCCGGCCCATATTACAATTCTCGGGCGTTACTTGCTTGACTTTTGGCGTGGTAGATCACTCGACGAGTGTCTGTGGAGCGAGACCGATGGTTTCACGGCGCGTTATCACTCCAGAGACCAACTGCGGGATCTGTTCAATATTTTTTTCCATTGGGTCGCCGTGCAGAGCTTGGGGCAGGATGTGGACGCCATGCCCTTGCCGAGGCAACCGCATCCCTTCGCGCTCGAACTGATGGGCGCAGAAAGAATGTCGAAGATCGGCAACAAGCGCGGCGGCTTCTTATTCGTCACCGCATCCAAGGAGCCGCATGCCTCGCATTGAAACGATTAAGAAGCGATCCGCGTCGTGTTTCGTGGCGAGTGCGGCCGCGTGGACGCACCGACCTGCGCCAATCGCGCGGGACGATAGCGTCGAACTCCACGCAGCCGCGGAAGTCCGCGCGCATCTCTCAATCGATGGTTCGAGGCGGCGGACACGAGTCGGCGTTGGAGGCCAACGGTCGTCTCCTCCCCTAACGAAATGTGCGGCGACACCTTGCTGATATCGTTTTTTACGTCGACCAGAGGCGCGGCGCGCGAGCTGATTCTCATGGCGCGGGGCGGAGATAGCATCATGCGCGAGATGGTCGCTCGATTTTTGCACCCGGACATGCGGGCATTCGCGAAGGGCGTCGGCTGGACAATGCTGGCGACCGTTATTGAACGCGGCGTATCCCTGATCCAGACGTTTGTCATCGCGCGCCTTTTGGGCATGGACGATTACGGTCGCTATGGGCTGCTGTTCGTTACAGTCGGCCTTCTATCTTCGATCGCCGGACTCCAACTGGGTTTGACGGTTACTGTATCCGTCGCGCGTCACCGCCATTCCGACCCCGGCCAGGCGATAGCCATAGTGCGCCTATGCGAGGCGATGAGCCTGGCCATGGCGCTCATCGCATGGACAATATTATCCCTCAGGCCTGATCTCCTGGGTTCCGCGGTTGTTGGGGTCGATAACTCCAGCGGCTTGCTTATGTTCGCCGGTTTTCTGGCGGTCATTGGCGTTCTCGGCGGGATCGAGGACGGCGTCCTGCAAGGGCTGGAAGATTTCAAGGCCCTGGCGACGATAAAGAGCACAACCGCCATTCTAAGCATCGTCTTGATCTTCGCGATGGCTCGAAAGGGAGATCTTGACTCCGTGGTGCTCGCGTTGGCGCTGGGCGGGGTCGCGCGCTTCGCCGCGATGTTCGCTCTGAAGGAATTCCGTCTGTCTCGAATCGGCGCCACCACCAACCCCGCTAAAATTTGGGCGGCGCGGGATGTCTTGTGGACGTTCAGCATGCCGTCCGTGATCATCAACGCTCTAATCGGGTTCGTAAACTGGTACGGCATTTCCCTCGTTGGCGCCGCCGCGCTGGGAGATGTCGCGGTGCTCACGGCCGGCCAGCAGTGGCGTGGGACGGCGCTGCTCGTATCCGGCATGCTATCCTCCGTGGTCGTCCCAATGCTCACCCGATCCACGGCCAACCGCGACTTATCCTCGGTTTCCGCGCTGCACCGCGCTAATATAGCCATTAACATTTCTATTGTTTCAATAATCTCCATAGTGGTTTCACTTTTATCCAGCCAGATACTGTCGGTATACGGATCCGGATTTACTGTTGGTTACCTGGCGTTCTTCATATTGATATTATCATCTATACCGTCTGCCTACATAAACTCCTTGCATTTATACCTTATAAGCTCAGCAAGCATGTGGTCAATTTTGTATCTAAACATAATACAATCACTAATTTTTGGAGCCTTTTACTTTGCTTTGCTTCCAGCGCACGGAGCTTTAGGTTACGCCGTTTCTATGTTGGCGGGAACATGCATCTATGCTATCTGCCTGCGCTTCCAACCATGGGTCTCGGTTGTCCCAAATCAGGCGCGTCCCGTAACCGGTCCGACATCGGCAACGCAACTTTGGCGCAAAGTGAAGTCTCATCTCGGCGCGAGCGTTCGCATGGGATTATTCGAGCAATTATCCCGCGCTGATAAAGGAAAATGGAGAGTTTCCATGAACGTGGTTCTTCGCAAGATACGGTCGGCGGGTATTCGGTTTAAAGGGTTCGTCATTTCTCAAAGATTTGGTTTTACACCCGACAAACTTTACGGTGATGCGTTTTACGACGGCTCGGGTTTCGCCAAGACCGAGAACGCGGCCGAGAAAATCGGGAAATTCCTCGTTGAAAAATACAATCCAAAATCCGTGCTCGACATTGGTTGTGGCCAAGGCAACTATCTGAAATATTTCGCGCAATCAGGTTGCTTAGCCGTAGGTTGCGATGGAAGCTCCGCGGGCATATCAAGAGTTCCGGCTGACGCCATCGGCTTCCAGTTCAATGTCTGCGAACCCCTGTTTATGAACAGGAAGTTCTCCTTGGTGTTTTGTGTCGAGGTGGGAGAGCATATACCTGGACGGTCTAGCGAAACACTGGTCGACTCGATTTGTCGCAACGCGGAGGCGGTCATAGTCTTCAGCGCCGCGCCCCCGGGCGTCTTCGCCGACGATCATATCAACCTTCGCCCGCATTCGTTTTGGGACGGTCTTTTCGCGCGGAACGGATTTAAAGAGGATAGCCGCGCGACCGAGGAGCTTCGTGAACTTGCTCGGCGGGAGGAATTACCGGAATGGTGGCGAGATTGGAGTTACATATATGTCGTCTCCGGCAGTTCTAGAGAACAACTTTCGGCAGGCGCGACGCGCCCCGGGGATCAAGCTCTCTGACGCCAAGATTGATTGATCGGGCGTCGATGACCGCGAATGAAACACGCTGTTTTCCGGTTACCTGGTCTGTAGAGAGGTGAAAATATGTTGCCTTGGTTCAAACTCAGAATTGGGGGGCGCGAACTGGGCTCCTTTTCAAAAGCGCAAGCATTCGTCTCGACGCTGACCCGCAATACGCGAAGCCAATACGCCGCTGTTCCCGCCACGAAACGCTATCTAAATGTCGGCCCAGGCTCGAACATTGACGATCGCTTCGTAAACATCGACTGGCAGTGGCGCCCAGGCATGGATGTCTGCCTCGATATCTCGAAGGGCATTCATTTTCCCGACGCGCGTTTTGACGGGATTTTCACCGAGCACTGCCTGGAGCACATCTCCTTCCCTGAGTGCATCGAGGTCGCCAGGGATTTTTTTCGGATGCTGGTTCCCGGTGGACGACTGCGAGTCATTCTTCCCGATGGCGGCCTGTATCTCGATCTGTATCAGAAGTGGAAGCTGGGCGATCGAACGCCGTTCCCTTACCTTGAAGCGGAAGGGTTGCTCGATCTTGAAGAGGATTCCCGGTGCGGATTTACGCCCATGATGGCCGTCAATCGCATTTTCCGCGGGTACGATCATCGCTTTGCATATGATTTCGAAACACTCGAACATTTGCTCGGATATGTGGGATTTACGGATATCCGACGGGTCGCGTTCCGCGAGGGCGAAGACCCGGTTCTGTTGATCGACTCCGAAACGCGGCGCCCGCAATCCGTTTACCTCGAATGCAAGAAGCCTTGACCGAAGCGTGACGAGACGATCCGCGCTCGTGAATCCGAGCGGGTCGACAACATGGGCAGGCCTAAAAATGTGCGGAATCGTCGGCGCCGTGGCGCTGCATCAAGGAAGTTTGCCGCGCCTGGAGCCGATGTTGGCCGCGATGGCGCATCGCGGGCCAGACGGCGAAGGCGTGTGGACGGAAACCGCGGAATCCGGCGCCGTCGGGCTTGGGCACCGACGCCTGTCGATCATAGACCTCACGCAAGCGGCCAGCCAGCCGATGGCCGACGCCGACGGGCGCTGCCAACTCGTATTCAACGGCGAAATTTATAATTACGTTGAACTGCGCGCGGAACTCGAAACGCTTGGCGCGCGATTTCGCAGTTCGTCCGACAGCGAGGTTATTTTAGAGGCGTACAAGTTTTGGGGCGTGGCGTGCCTCAATCGCCTCAATGGGATGTTCGCCTTTGCGATCTGGGATCGAGCGCGCTCCAAACTTTTTTGCGCGCGAGATCGCTATGGCGAGAAACCATTCTTGTATCACGCCAAGCAGGGTCTATTCGTCTTCGCCTCCGAGTACAAGGCGCTGCTACAAAGCGGCGAAGCGCGCCGCGACCATGACGAGATGCGCTTGCTGCGCGCGGCGTACAATCCGAGCACCGGCTTGGACGCCGATCGTCAAACGGTGTTTCACGATATATGCCAGTTGCTCCCGGGCGAGGCGCTTGAAGTCGAACTGCCGGCGCTCCGGCCGCGCATCTGGCGGTACTACGCGCCAACCTTCGGCGACGAGCGCGCCGGCGTTTCAGAAGCGCGCATTTTCGGCGAATTCCGGGAGTTGCTGATCGATTCGGTACGCATTCGATTGCGCAGCGACGTGCCGGTTGGTTCATGTCTATCCGGCGGAACTCAATTCAAGCGCTATCGTTTGCATCGCCCGGCAACTGCTCGGCAAGGACTCGATCTACCACACTTTCACCGGTCAGTTCCCCGGCACATACGCCGACGAGACAAAATACGCGCTCGACGTGGTCGCCGCCACTCAAGTCGAGAACCATCTCGTCGAGCCCACCGTCGATCGCTTCATCGACGATCTCCCGGATTTCATCTGGTTCAACGAATTGCCGGTGGGCAGCTCCAGTCAGTTCGCCCAATGGTGCGTATTTGATCTGGCCAAAAAGCGCGATGTCACGGTTCTGCTCGATGGCCAGGGTTCCGACGAATTGTTGGGCGGTTACGAGCAGTATTTTTCGCTGTATCTCGAGAGTCTGACCGAGCGTGGCGACACCGCGCGGATCGCGCGGGAACTCCCGGCTATTCGCGAGCGCTATCCGTTGGCGCTCAACCCGCCCGCGCGGGCGCTCCGGGATCGCCTGCCGTTTCGCCTGCGGCACTTTTTGTCCAACCGCCTGGGGATAGGCAGCAATCTACTGTACGGACTACAGCCCGCGGTCGCGGAGCAAATCATGACGCTCAACGAAAGAACGCGGCTTCCCGGTTTCAGTCCGCTGTCGAGCGCGCTGGCAGAGGATAGTTTCGGACGGTTCCTCACAACGTTGCTTCGCTATGGCGATAGAAACTCCATGGCGCATTCGCGTGAGGTTCGGTTACCGTTTTGCGATCATCGCATCGCCGATTTCGCGTTGTCGCTCCCCCCGCATCTGCTGATGGGCGAAATTCAGACCAAGCGCCTGTTGCGGGAGAGCATGCGCGGCATTCTTCCCGAATCGATCCGGACTCGTTGGAACAAGCAAGGATTTCGTCCGCCGCAAGATCTGTGGTTTCGTTCGCCCAGATTTCTCGCTCTCGTGCGAGACACACTCGGCTCCATTAGTTTTCGTCAGTCGCCTTACTGGATTGGTCCGGTCTGGGAACGCATGCTCGACCGCGTCGAGGCCGGTGACCTCGCGCTCGGTTGGACAATTTGGCAGCCGTTCATGATCGAGCTTTGGCGCCAACATTTCATGTCAAGGCTTGAACCGTTGGCGGCGAACTCCGAGCGCAAATCGCCGATCGAGACCGTCTAAAAACACCCAATTCGAACGCTGCTTTATCCGACTCGCCCGCCGGCGATGGCGGCGCGGTCTGATCATTTCCCTTAACCCGCCGCTCACCTTTCGCCCAAGGACAGGCCCCTTTCGCGCCAAACGGCATGTAGCTTGAAACGGTTACGGCATGGGTCGAACCGCGTTCCATTTCGGAACAAGGGTGGACCTAGGTTGGTCGACGGCGGGACGCGTCGCGCGAACGGCTTCGACCGAGGTGGATGGCGTTTAGAGGGGGTTTTCATGAGCAGCGAACAGCTTCAACTTGATAAGACGGCGGAACGTCGGATGGCTTCTCTTTATAAGGATGAGGCGACGGGTTCATACCAAGACGTCATCAATGAAATTTGCGACTTGAATTGGAGCGGTCTCACGCGGGACGAGGTCATCAACACCGCCTGGACCTACTACTACTTCTCCGTTCAGTTCTGCGAAAACGTCGGCATCGCTCGCGGTCTCCACCCGGACGACAAGCGGCTGGAGGAACTCGATCACGGCGAGAGAAACACGGATAATCTCTCCCCCTGCCCCGGCGTCGTCGCGGTTGGCGAAAAGGTCGACCACGACGAATTCATGCGCAGAACCCTGCGGCTCGAGCCCGTCGAGGAGATGCGGCGGCGGCGCCTGGTCGATATCGGCGAAACCTACCTCGCGAAGATCCGCGCCATGGATGACGCGACCAGGGCGATGAGCCTCGTGACTTACGAGGACGGTGGGCTGGAAAAGGTGTTTCGGACCATTTTACGCGCCCGCCATTGGGACGGCCCGCTGTTGCAGGCGTTCAAACACTTCCTGGACGGCCACATAAAGCTGGACAGCGATCCCGAGCAGGGTCATGGCGCGCTTTGCCGCCACCTCGCGCCCACCAAGGAAGCCTATGACTTGTGGGTCGCGTTTCGGGACAGCCTCGTCGCGGGCGCGCCCGGTCTGACGCGGGCCGCCTAGGTCGACAAGCGTCGGGCTCCCTACCGCCGTCATGCGGGACCCAAGGGAGCCCGATGTCTCGCGCCAGATTTTCATGATGCGGGTTTTTTGCGTTCTTTTTTGTTTTCGCGCGTTTCCATTGCAAACACTTTTCCAGCGGGCGCGGGACGCGACGGATCGCGTTAAAATGATCGAATCGCGCGGATGCGAATTGAGACCGCGTTTCGACGGTAATCGATGAAAGTCCGGCGAGAGCGGCGGCGGACGCTGGAAATGCGGAACACCGCGACCAGTTGATCTATAAACGAAAAGAGCCGAGAATTCCCAGAAGCGACCTGTAACGCTTGCCCGTCGCGTCGCGAATAAGGGTTGAGGTGGGCGCGTTTTCGACCCCACCCAATCGAACGAGGGTCGGGGAACGCCATGCTGATCAAATCCCGCCAAGACATAGCCGCCTCGGCGATCACGCCGCGATCCGTATATCTACGGCGGCGCGACTTCATCGCCGCGGCGGCTCTATCCGGCTTTTCCGCCCTAACGGTCGGGAGCGCGCGATCCGCCGCCTTGACAGCGGCGAAGAGCGTGGTTTCAACGAACGAACCGCCGACCTCTCTCGGCGACGTCACGGGTTACAATAATTTCTATGAATTTGGACCCAGCAAGACCGATCCCGCCGCCAACGCGGGAAAGCTGACCGTGAAGCCCTGGACGGTCAGCGTCGAGGGGTTGGTCGGCAAGCCCGCGCGATATCAACTCGAAGACTTTATAAAACCCTTCGCGCTGGAGGAGAGAATCTACCGCATGCGCTGCGTCGAGGGATGGTCGATGGTCATTCCCTGGGTCGGAATTCCGCTCGCCGACGTATTAAAGCGCGCCGAACCGCTCGGAAGCGCGAAATTCGTGGCTTTCGAGAGTCTCTCCAGGCCATCGGAAATGGTGGGTCAGCGCGGCTATTTGCGACTGCTCGACTGGCCGTACGTCGAGGGCTTGCGACTTGACGAGGCCATGCATCCCCTCACCCTGCTCGCCGTCGGCCTCTATGGCGAAACACTGCCGAACCAAAATGGCGCGCCATTGCGCCTTGTCGTGCCTTGGAAATACGGGTTCAAGAGCATCAAGTCGATCGTGCGCGTTCGACTTGTCGACACTCAACCCGAAACATCCTGGAACAAGCAGGCTCCGAGCGAATACGGCTTCTATTCCAACGTCAATCCCGAAGTTGATCATCCCCGCTGGAGTCAGGCGACGGAACGCCGCATCGGCGAAGGCGGCCTGTTCGCCAAACGCAGGCCGACGCGGTTGTTCAACGGCTACGCCGATCAAGTCGCAAGCCTGTACGCGGGCATGGACCTGAAAGAATTCTTTTAGCGTGGCGCGCCTTTTCGCTTCGCCGCGCGCTCCCTTTCGGCGTTTTCCCAAAATCGCGGTCTATCTCATCGGACTGACGCCCGGCGTTTGGACATTTTATCTTGGCTTGACCGACCGGTTGGGCGCCGAGCCAATTAGGGAACTGGAGCACGCGCTCGGGCTGTGGGCGCTGCGCTTTTTGCTCGCGAGTCTCGCCGTGGCGCCATTGCGGCAATCGTTCCGGATTGATCTTTTGCGATTTCGGCGCGCGCTCGGACTGCTTGCGTTTTATTACGCGGCGTTCCATCTCGCCGCTTACGTTGTTCTCGATCAAGGATTGGATCCCGCGTTGCTTTTGGCGGACCTCCGCAAGCGGCCATATGTCATCGTTGGCATGCTCGCTTTCGTCCTGCTGGTTCCACTCGCCATGACGTCCAACGACACCATGGTTCGCGCCCTTGGCGGTCGGACCTGGTCTCGACTGCATCGGCTGGTTTATCCGGCGGTCATCGCCGCCGTCGTTCACTTCATCCTAGTCGTGAAGTCGTGGCCTTTACAGCCCCTGATTTACGCGGCCATCGCCGCGGCGCTGCTTGTCGCCCGGCTGAAGCGATGGCGGACCCAAAAGGGCTAACGCGCCGCGCGTTCGCTGGGCTTCGCCGCGCCAAATATGCGCGTCTTGGAGCTAGCGCGCAACGGAGCGCATGGAATGTTCCATTGCGCGGCGCAATACGTCCGGCGGCAAAGACATCGACTCGCGAACGTCGTATCGGCGGCGTCATGAGCATAGAAAAAAGCAACCCGCGTTGGCCGCGTCCTGGATCGCCATCGCGCCCGGGTCGGAGAATCGCCTCTCCAGCACTAGATTCACTCGACAATAAAGCTTATGGAATACACGCAATGCGTGCAATATTGTAAGCGGCTGGAGGTAAAGCGCCGACGTCCAATGAAATTCGCGTCGCGATTGCTTTCCATTCGGTTTGATACGCCCCGGAAATCTAAACATTTTCCTGACTGGTGTGTCTGCGGTGCAACATGTTTCAAAAAAGCGACATGGCGCGGCTTTGCTTCATTGCCCGTGGGCGACAAGATCGGATAAGTTAATGCTATGTAAAACATAGCTTTCTAAATTTTCAGATGGGGGCCAGCGAAGTGTCGCTCAATCACTTGAACAAACAGGGCAAAGTGCTTCGCTTCGCGGCGGCGGGCGCGGTTTTCGCGTGCATCACATCCGCCCAGGCGCAGGTCGCCGGGGTGAACTCGGTCGACGGCGCGCAAGCGCTGGGCGTTTCGACGCCGTTGGGTCAAGGTTATGGCGACGACACTATAAGCCTGTTGTCGCCGCGTCCCAGAGCCGTCGCGCGCAACGATGCGCCCAATCGCGACTACACCGGCTTGCCGCTGGGCGGCTGGATGTTTTATCCGCGCTTTTTCGTGGGCGGCATGTACGACGACAATGTTTACCAGACCTCGACGAATCGCACGGACGCCGCGGGCATTCGGTTGGTGCCGAGCCTCGTGGGCGATTATGCGTCGGGGGTGCATAAGACAACCGTCTATGCCGATGGCGACTTTCGAATCTATCCGTCCTATGGCTCGGGCGACACGACTAATCTTATCGCCGGATTTGTTCACACCTGGGAGGTCGAACGCGACTTAACGGTGCGCGCTCAAGGTGAGTACGCCCGGCATACGGATATGTACAACAGCGGGTTTCTCTACTCACCCACGGGATCGATCACGACAATCGCCAGCCCTCAGCGATACAACACGTTTTTCGGCTCCCTTTCCGGCGTCAAATCCTTCGATCGCTTCTTTGTCGGCCTAGCCGGAACGGTGACCGGAACGACCTACGATGCCTTGGACGCCGCGAACGGAGTATACACGCAATCATTTTCGCAGACGTATCGTGACAATGTGGTGTTCACCGGGTCGGGCCGGCTTGGTTACGCCATCACCCCAATCGTCTACGCCTTCACCGAGGCCGGGGGAAACACCCGCTCGTTCAACGACTCGATATATAATTCGGACGGCTACAGAGTTGTCGGGGGCTTGGGCACGACTTGGATCGGCCTGTTCCGCGGTGAAATCTACGCGGGCTACCAGCGGCAGATATATGACACGCCCGGGTTCGGCTCGCCCGGCAGCCCTGTTTACGGCGGCAGAATCTTCTGGTACCCGACGCGGGCGATCACGCTTAGCGCCTCGCTCGACGAAACTTATCAAGACTCCGGACTGTTGCAATCGGGCAATCCCACCGGTAGCGCGGCTCATGTCACCACCGCCGCGCTCAACGCCAGTTACGCCATGGCGCGGGACTGGACTGCGTCGGTCCACGGCGGCTTCTCGGACGTGAGCTATATCCTGGGGGGTCGTCACGATCACCTCTGGAGCGCAGGCACGACCATTAACTACGAGCTCCGTCGAAATCTGCTGCTGACCCTGGATTACACGTTTACCGCGGGGCTCTCGAACACCTACGGAGCCGACTACACGCGCAACGTGGTTTCGCTGGGCGGCACCTACAAGTATTAATTATTTAGGAGATCGGGCAATGAACCGCTTCATAATCGCCGCTAGCGCCTTAATGATCACGACGGGACTGGGAGTGGCCGCCGATCTGCCCTACAGGGCGGCTTGCGAAGCTCCCGGAGGAATGGGCCAGGTTGACGCTCAGGTGCGCGATATCTTCCGCCGTTATCCAACCGGCGGGCCTGGAATGATCAGCGCAATCAGATTCCTGCTGGCGGATGATCACGTTTGCCGCTGCCCGGGTATCGCGGGAGCGGTCGTCGACGCCGCGCGGAGAGGGACCGTCGAGCAGAAAATCGCGGCTGGACAAGCCTTGGCCGACGCGCAAACAGCTCTGGCCTTGAACCCGAACACGCTGGCCTGCGCGAACACGATAGGCAACGCCGCCGGCGCCGCGGACCCGCAAACGATGGCCGCCTACAGGACCGAAATTGAGAATGCCACCGCCAGCGAAGGCGGAGTGGGCGGCGTCGCGGCCGGCGGTCTTGGCGGCGGCGGGATTGGTGGCGCGGGTAGCGGGTTGAGTAGCGCCGTCGGCGGAGGCTTGGTTAGCCAAAACTGACAAGCCGGCCGTCGGGCGGAAGGCGAATTCCCTGGCGCCGCGGATATGAATGCGCGCCAACGCGTTTGAAGAGAGTCTCGGGGCGTGGAGCCATGTCTGGCCACGCGATGAATTGCGCGGGTCGGACACTGGGCTAGGCCCAGCGGATACGCGGTGAGGAGAAAGGCGCTTCGAGCGCCGTCTTTGGCGCTTGCGCGGCGGTTCAAGAATCGCCGCGCGAAGACACGAGATGCTCGCCTTCTCGGACAAAAGTGGATTATGCTGCTCCCAATTTCGGTTAGGCGCCGTTGGGAGAAAGCATGAAACGGTTTTTTCCTGGCTTTTTTGCTTGTGCGTTGTCCGCGGCGCTCGTCACCCCAGGCGCCGGCGCCTCGCGGCCGGAGCCCACGCCCGCCGCCGCATTTAGGCCCGCGCCAGGCCGGTTTTCGGCGGAGGAGCTCCCCGGAGAACGCGACGGTTCGGCGATCCTGACGATTCCGGCGCCGGGCCGCTACAGCATCCGCGTCAAAAGCCCATCCGGCGCCCGCATCGAACTTGTCGACATGATCGAGGGTCCAACCGAGTCCTCGGGCGCGCCGGGCTTGCGCGACGGTCGCATCGACGCGTTGCTCGACAAGGGCGCCTATAAGATTCGGGTGTCCAACGCGAGGGGCGCCACCGGCAAGGCGCGCCTCTCCGCCGAGCCCTTCGTCGAAATGGAAGGCAAAAGTCCCATGCTGGTCGCGGGGCGGCCGCGGGGCGGCGAACTCAGCGATTTGCGGCAGCGCAGCTATGCGCTCGACGTCGGCGCCGAGGGCCGTGTCGCGATCGAGGCACAAGGCCGCGCCCTCGCCGACATGCGGCTGTGGCGCCCGAATGGCGAGATGGTCGATCTTGCGTTCGACAAGCGAAACGTCGAACCCAAACCCGGCCAGTTCATGACGCGGATCAGGCTCGAGGGCGCCGTCGCGCCGGGCCGTTATCTCGTCACCGCCTATGGGGGTGAGCCGCTGGTCTGGCAGGGCGCCGCGACCGCGCAACCCTTCCTGTTGCGCCTGGAGGCGCTCACCTCGCTCGACGCGGGACTGTTCGAGGGGGTCATCGGCGCGTTCGGCTCAACGTCGTTCATGGCGCCCGCCGGCTACAACGCCTTTCGGCTGGAGTTACCCCAACCCGGCCCGGCGCGACTGGACGCCCGGCGCGGCGCATCATCGGCGCGATGGGCGGAGATCGTCAAGACCAGCCGCGATCCGGAGGCGACCGTGAGCCTTCCGAGCGATGGCGCCGAGCCGGCGCGGCTGGAGGTTTCCGGCTTCGAGGGACAGTCGTTCAAGCTGCGCGCGGTGAACCAGAACACGCATTACGGTTTCGACGGCTCCGGCCCCTATCTGGTCGGCGCCGATGTCGCGGGGGAAAGCGGCGACGAAATCCCGGCGAGCGTGTTGTTCGCGCGCGTCGAAAAGGACGGCAAGACGCGGGTGCTCGCCTCCGACGCGCCGCGCATCGCGACCGGTCGCCCCTGGCGCGGCAAGTTCAACCTGCGCGGACATACGACGCTGCTGTTCGAGGTCGTGGACGCCGGCCCCGTCGCCATCGACGTCAAGGGCGTGAAGGCCAAGGCGAGCATCGAGCCTACTTTTGGCGCGCTGGCGCCGCGCGCCGACGGCAAAACGCCGGACCGCTACGACCTCGCTGTGGGCTTTTACACGCTCGTGCTGGAGCCTTCCGGCGACGCCGCCGGCGTTGTCGACGTGACGCTGGGAACGCCCGGCGTCGCGGTCGCCGCGCCGATACAGGCCCCGCCGCGCGTCGCGATTTCCTTCGGCCAGCAACAACTCGAAAAGGACGGCTCCTATCTGATCATCGCCAATGTCGCGCCGGAGCTGCTGATCGGCCCGCGCGTCGTCGCGCTGCCCGCCAATCTGGAAAACGCGCCGCTGCCGCTCTGGCAAGGCGCCAATGAAACAATCTCGATCCCACTGCGCGCGCCAAAGAACGGCCGGATCGTCGCGCATGACGATAAAGGCGCCGATGTCGCGCTCGCCCTGGGACCCGAGACCATCGACAACGCGATCCCCGTCACGACCCTGAAAATCGCGCCCAGCGGCAAGGCGCGCGCGCTCGGGCTGTCGTTCGTGCCGAACCCCGCCACGAAAACCGAGGAAAAAGCCGGGTCGAAGGAGGCGGAAACCGACAACAAGGACGCCGACAAGGAAAAGCAAGGCGAGTCCCCGCCCGCGCCAAAGCCCGCGTCCAAGCCCGCGCCGGCCCGCCCGCCGCTGGTCGCCAACCCGGGACGGCCGACCTATTTCGAGCTCGCGCGCGACGAAACGCGCGAGCTGCGCTTCGAAGTCCCGCAAGGCGGGCTGCAACGCGTGGAAACACTGGGTCGCTTGCAAACCGCCATCAAGATCGGCGCGGCGGTTTCGACCAATCTGGCGTCCGGCGAGAACAACGGCCCCGGCCACAACGGCCTGGTTTCCACCTATCTGCGGGCCGGCGCCTATCGCGCCGCGATCACCGCCAAGGACTTCGCGGGACGGCTCGGATTTTCGGTGACGCCGGCGGCGCTGGTCGAGACGCCCAAGATCGTCGACGAGGGCGGCGCGCGGGCGACCATCGCGCCCGACAAGGGGGCGAGCGTGCCGCTGGAGATCACGCGGGACGGACTCTACACGCTCGATCTGCTGGGCGTCGGCCGCGACTGGCGGTCGCGACTGGAGGATTCCGAGGGCTGGCCGCTCGACAGGCCCGGCAAGACGCGCCGCCTGACCCGCAAATTCGAAAAGGGCTCCTACCGCATCGTCGTCGCGCCCGAGGATGTCGAGGCGCGCATGGCGGCGCGGCTGCGGCGCGTCGACACCGCGCCGGAACTCGCGGGTCATGGTCCGCACCCGCTGCCGTTCGGGACGCCGCAAAAACTACAATGGCGCGAGCCCGCGGCGCGCGACGCCCCGCGCGACCCCGATGCATGGCGTTTTTCGCTCCAGGGCGACGCCGACGTCACCTTGTCGATTTCGCAGGGCATGACCGCAGAAATCCTGCGCGACAAGGAAAGCGTCGGCAAAATCGCCGAAGGGCGCGACTTTCACGGTCGCCTCGGCGCGGGCGATTACCGCGTCGAGGCGCGCGCCCCCGCCCGCGACGACCGGCTCGATTACGAAATTTCGCTCAAATCGACTGAACTGCAACCCGGCGTTCCCCGCAACGTCGATCTCCCCGCGAAAGTCGGTTTCGCGTTGGCGCGGGACGCGGTCGTCGATCTCACGAGTTTCGGCGGACAGGAAACGCTCGGCGTGCTCAAGGACGCGAGCGGTGGAGTGGTCGAAACGCTGACCGGTCGCGCCGACGATTGGAACCTCGCGCTGTCGCGCCGCCTGCCGGCCGGCGCCTATACGCTGGAGCTGTCGAAACTCGGCGCCAGTCCGCAAGCCGCGCCCAGCGGCGATGATCAGGCGAACGCCGACGATAACGCGGCGACGGAGGGCGATGGTGAAAAAGCGCGCGACGTCGAATTGCGCCTCGCGCTGCCCGCCGAAACGGACGAGGGCGCTCTCGCCGCGAGCGGCGTCAAGACGCTGACCGGCGCCGGCGCCCATGCGCTGACGCTCCCGGCCGCGCCGGCCGGCGAACTGGCGCTGATCGCGGCGCGATCCTCCTCCGAGATCGCGCTGTCGATGGAACGGCGCGAGCCGAACGGCGGCTGGAAGGTCATGGGAACGCGGCGCGGCCTCGCGCCCGTCGCCGCCTGGCCGGCGCCGGAAGGCGACAAGTCCGCTTGGCGCGTCGTCGTCTGGAGCATCGGCGGCGGCGACGCGCCGATCGCGGTCGCGGCGCGCGCCATCGAGCGGAGCGGAGGAAACGGCGCCGACATCGGGCTCGAGCCGGTCGAAACCTCGCCAACGCCGGTTTGCGTCGGGCTCGCCGCGCTGCCCGGCGCCGCGGCGGTCGAAATCGGCGCCGCGCCGGAGGGGCTGTTCGCGGGTTCGTCGCCGGGGCAATTGTTGCGGGAGGCGCGCGCCGGCGCGATGGCCCCGCGGTCGCGAAATCTCTGGTTCGTCGCGCCCGGCGATTGCAAGACGCCGGTCGGGTTGAAAAGTCTCGAATGGCGCGGCGAGGACATAGCGCTCGATCTGAGCCGTGGCGAGCGCGCCGAATTGCCAGCCGCGCCGCCGCCTCGCGGAAAAACCCGGCTGTGGCTGGCGCGATCGACCGAGGCGCGCACGCAACCCGGCCAGGTCGGGCTCGACGCCGGCCACGGCATGGCGGTCGCCTCCGACGCGACGCTGGCGCTCGCCGGCGACGCGCCGCCGCGCCTGTGGAACGCCTCGGGCGACGCGCCGATGCGGCTGAGCTTGCGCGCCATCGACGTCGACGTCGCGCCGCTCGAGCAAGGCGGCGCGCTGTATCGCGCGACGCTCGCGCCTTTCACCGCGCGGCCGGTCGCGTTGGCGACCGGCGACGCGCCGCTGTCGCTCGAATTGCCGGCCGAGGTCGCGGCCTTCGCCGCGCCGGAAGACGCTCCGGCTCTCGCGATTTATGGCGGCGCCGCGCCGCTGTCCGTGACCTATCATGGGGCGGCGCCAAAAAGCGGGACCATCTGGCTGGTCAATCTGTCCGGCTCTCCCGCCCCGGCGTCGGTCGCGGCGGCGCCCGGAGGCCGCGAAACCATCTCGCCCACGCGCGCGCTAAAAGGCTTTTTCGGCGCGGCCGGCCAGATCGTTGTTCCCGTCGATGGCGTTAAGGGCGACCGGCTGAACGCGCTCGGCGGCGACGCGCGCTTCGTCTCGGCGCATGGAACGGTGGCGAGGGGGGCGAATATCGAGATCGACGGCCCGGGAGTGGCGATCCTCGATCACCCGCCGGGGCTCGCCGCGTTGTGGCTGGAGCGCGCCGGAAAAGGCCCCTGGCCGGTCGTCGCCGCCAAGCCCGCGGCTCTGCCGGGACGCGCGCCGCTGCAAGGTCCGACGGCGCGTTTCACGCTGCATCAGGACAAGCCCGTGCTGCTGACCGCGCGCGGCGGCGCGCCGGCTCTCGTCGCCTTCACCCAAAACGGCCAGCGCGATCTGCGGGCCTTTCCGAACGGCGTCGAGTTGCGCCGCCTGATGAGCGCCGGCGACGCGACGCTCGATGTTTACTCCCCGCACGACGGGCCGCTGACCGGCGCGCTGGATTTGTTCGCCACCCCGATCGTCGACGCGCATGAGGGCCTCAATGAGCCGGTGACGCTGGCCCCCGGCTCGGCGGCGCTGTTCGCGTTCGAAACCAAGCGCGAGGGCGAGATCGGCCTGGGGCTGCGCGCCGAGCCGGATCGCGCGACGCTGCGGCTGCTCGGCGCCGACGACCAGCCGCTCGGCGAGGGCGCGGCGCAGTGGCGCAAGCTGCCCGCCGGACGCTATCTTGTCGAGGCGCGCGCGCCGCTCGACGCGCCCTTGACCGTCGTTCGGCTCGCGGTGCTCGGCCTCTCGCCGCCGCCAGCGGGCCCGCCGGACGAGGTCGTCGCGGATTTTCTGGAAAAGGCCGGCCTCAAAAAGGCCAAGTAGCGATTAGCAACGAGGCGCTTGCAATGAAAAAGACATTTCTCGCCTTGTGCGCGGCGGCGTCGCTCTGCTTCATCGCGGCGCCGCGCGCCGAAACGCGAGCGCCCGCCGCCGCCGCGTCGCCGATGTTCGACGAGGCGCGGCGCGCCGACGGCGCCCGGGTCGTGCCCGAAAAATTCCTGCGCGACTGGGACCCCGTCACCGTCTTCTTCGATTACGACGCCGGCCCCAGGAACGGCGGTCCCGCGGACGCGCACGAGAAATTCGCGACGCTCGCGCCCGAACCCGCCGGCGAATGGCGCTGGCTCGGCCCGCGCGCCTTGCAGTTCCGCCCGGCCGAGCCCTGGACGCCGCTGGCGCGGATCACGGTCAAATCGGGCTCCAGCGAGACCCGGCTGGCGCCGCTGCTGCCGACGCCAAGCTCGACCAACCCGGCCGACGGCGCCGACCCCATCGCCGAACTCACGCAAATCGCGCTGACCTTCCCCGCCCCGGTCGACGTGAAGGCGCTGGCCCGGCTGCTCGCCGTCGAGATCCGCCCCTCGCCGGGGATATCCCCGCGGAGCGCGCGCGTGCTGTCATCGGGCGATTTCGACGTCCTGCCGCTGGAGCGCGCCTCGCGGTCCGCCGAGCAAAGCTATGTCGTCAAATTTCGCGAGGCCATCGCCGACGGCCAGGTCGCGGTCCTGCGGCTCAAGCTCGCCGAAGAGCCCGGCCTCGACGAGCAGATTTTCGAGCTGCGGGCCCGCACCGCGACGCCCTTCGCCATCAGCGACGCCACCTGCGGCCGCGGCTGGGACGACAACAAGCTCGACAACGTCCTGCATTGCGCCTCCAATGCAGTCGCGGCGCCGGAGCCCGCTCCGGAGAGCGGCGCGGACGAGGGCGGCGACGCCGCCGACGCCGCCGCGGCCTACGCGCCCGCCAACAAGCGCCGGCTGACGCTGCAATTTTCCGCCGCGCCGGAACCGCTGGACATCCTGCGAGCGCGCGAGGCGTTGCGCTTCACGCCGCCGGTCGACGATCTCGCCGTCGAGGTCGACCGCCAGCGCCTGAAGATCACCGCGAAATTCCTCTCGGATCGGATCTACGAGCTCAACATCGCGCCCGGCGCGTTGCACGACGCGCGCGGACGCCCGCTGGCCAGCGCCTACGCGCAACGCTTCGCCTTTTCGCGCGACGCGCCGGCCTTGCGGTGGGACGCCGGTCAGGGCGTCGTCGAGCGGCTGGGGCCGCAACTGCTGCCGCTGCGCGGGCGCGGCGTCGAGCGCGCCGATATTCGCATTCACGCCATCGACCCGCTGTCGCGTGACTTCTGGCCCTTCCCGGAGCACGGCGTCGACACGACCGACGCCGAGGCCCCGCCGCTGCCCGGCAACGAGCCCAAGACCTGGTCGGAGAGCGCCGACATCGAGGCCGACGCGATCAAGGAGCGCATCAAATCGCTCGGCTCGCCGCTCGTCTCCCGGCTCGCCCTACTGCCGCTGCGGCGCGGCGGCGGCGACGCCAAGTTCGGGCTCGACCTGTCCGAGGATTTTTCTCGCATCAAGGGTCGGGAACAACCCGGCGCCTATCTCGTTGGGCTGCGCCAGCCCGGCGAGACCACGCGCCACTGGCTGCGCGTCGTCGTCACGGATCTCAGTCTCAGCGCCATCGAGGAGCCCGGGCGCGTGCGCTTCGCCGTCACCTCGCTCGCCACGGCGCAGCCGGTCGCCGGCGCGCAGCTACGCATCGAGGGCGTCAAGGACGATAAATTCATCACGCTGGCGCAGGGAACCACCGACGCCTCGGGTTTCTTCACCTGGACCCTGGCGAAGCGCGCCGACGCCGAGTTGCGCCGCGTCGTCGTCGTCAAGGGGCTCGACACGCTGGTGGTCGATCCCGCCAGCGCCCCGTCGGAATACTCCAAGGAAAACTGGTCGAAGCCGGACGTCGATTGGCTCGCCTGGACCACCGACCCCGCGCAAGAGCGGGTCGAGGCGCCGCGCACGCTCTGCCATCTGTTCACCGAGCGGCCGATCTATCGCCCCGAGGAGCCCGTCCACATCAAGGGCTATGTGCGCGTCTATCGCGGCGGCGCCCTCAGCCTGCCGAAGCACGGCGGAACGCTGGTCGTCACCGGTCCCGGCAACCAGGAATGGCGCATCCCCGTGACGCCCGACGCAAGCGGCGCCTTTTATCACAAATTCGACGCGCCAACGCCGGCGACCGGCAACTATCAGATCAAATACGAACCGGCCGGCGCCAAGCCAAAACCATCGACGCCGGAAAAACCCGCCGACGCGCCGAAGGACGGCGGACAGGCCGAGCCCGCCGCCGACCAGGAAGCCGAAACGCCCGCCGCCGCGACGCCCGCGGATCTCTCCTGCGGCGCCTTTCCGTTCAAGAAGGAGGCCTATCGCCTGCCGACCTTCGAGGTCGTGCTGAACGCGCCGAAAATGGTTCCGCTCGATGGCGAATTCAGCGTCGATCTGCTGGCCCGCTACTTCGCTGGCGGGCTCGCCGCCGACCGCCCGGTCAAATGGCGCGCCGCGCAGTTTCCGCATGTGTTCACGCCGCCGGGCCGCGAGGGCTTTCTGTTCTCGACCGACGCGCGCTTTTCCGGCGAGGCCAAGTTTAAATCGACCGCCGTGCTGGAGCGCGATCAGCGCACCGACGCCGGCGGCGCCGCGCGCATGAGCTTCGACACCACCATCGAGCCGACCGCGCAACCGCGCCGTTATTCCATCGAGGCGACCGTCACCGGCGACGACGGCGTCGAGGTGCGAAACGTGCAAAACGTCATCGCCGTGCCGCCCTTCGTGCTCGGCGTGAAAACGCCGCGCTATGTCGCGCGTCCCGGCGCCGTGACGCCCGAACTCATCGCGATCAACGGCGAGGGCGCGGCCATCGAAGGGCTCGCGATGACGCTGCGCTTCATCAAGCGCAATTGGATTTCGACGCTGCAAGCCTCCGACTTCGCGCAGGGCGCCGCCAAATATGTGACGCAGGTGCAAGACGAGACCCTGCTGGAGCGCAAGGTGGCGAGCGCCAAGGAGGCGCAAAAAATCGAGCTGGAGGCCAAGGACGCCGGCGTCTATGTCGTGCAGCTCGAAGCCTATGACCGCATCGGCCGGCGCCAGCAGGTCAGCGTCGATTTCTTCGTCGGCGGCGACACGCCCGTCACCTTCCAGCGCCCACCCTCCTCCACCGCGACCATCACGCTCGACAAGGAAAAATACGCGCCGGGCGAGAGCGCGACGCTGCTGGTGCAATCGCCGTTTCAAAACGCCCGCGCGCTCGTCGTCGTCGAGCAGCCGAGCGGCGTCTATGACTATCAGTTCATCGACATCGCCAATGGTTTTGGCCGCTATGCGCTGACGCTTAAAAAGGAACAGGGGCCGCGGCTCGCCGTGCACTTTTTGATCATGCGCGGACGCTTGAAGGACAGCGCGCCAACCGCCGCCGCGAGCTTCGACCAGGGCAAGCCGATCACCATCGCCGCGACGAAATGGATCGAGGTTCTGCCTGTCAAGAACATCGTCACGGTGAAACTGGAGGCGCCCGGCAAGGCGCGGCCGGGCCAGGAGGTGGAGGTCGCGCTGCGGCTGTCCGACGACGCCGGCAAGCCGCTCTCGGGCGAGGCGACGTTCTGGATGGTCGACCAAGCGGTGCTGTCGCTGGCGAAGGAACAGCCGCTCGACCCGCTGGCCAATTTCATTCTGGCGCGCGACACCAAAATGGCGGCGCGCGACACCCGCAACATGGCGTTCGGCGTCATTCCGCTGGAGGAGGTTTCCGGCGGCGACGGCGCGGCGTTGGAGGAATGGGGCGCGGAAAACAACATCTCCGTGCGAAAAAATTTCACGCCGGCGCCGATCTATCTGCCGAGCGTGAAAATCGGCGCCGACGGGCTCGCTAAAATCAAGGTGAAGCTGCCGGACACGCTGACCGTGTTCAAGCTGCGCGCCAAGGCGGCGAGCGGCGCCGACCGCTTCGGTTTTGGGGCGGGCGAAATGCTGATCCGCCAGGAACTCGTGGCGCAACCGGCCTTGCCGCGTTTCGTGCGTCCCGGCGACACGCTCGATCTCGGGCTGGTCGCGCGCGTCGTCGAGGGGCCCGGCGGCGCGGGCTCGGCGACCATCGTCGCGCAGGGGCTCGATCTCCAGGGCGGCGCGAGCCAAAAGATCGAGTGGACGCAAAACAAGCCGGCGCGCATCGACGCCCGCGCCAGCGTCCCCGAACAAAAGGCCGGCGTGCAAAGCGTCAAGCTCGGCTTCAAGATCGAGCGCGACGCCGATCACGCCAGGGACGCCGTCGAGATCGACCTGCCGATCAAGCCCGACCGCGCGCCCGTCCGGCGCTATGAAGTCGTCGAGATTCCCGCCGGCCAAAACGTGACGATCCCGCCGATCAGCGACGGCTTTCGTCCCGAGAGTTTTTCGCGCCGCGTAACCGTGGCCGGCGACGTCGCCGTGGTGAAACTGATCGCCGGGCTGAACGCGCTGGTCGAATATCCCTATGGCTGCACCGAACAGCGCCTGTCGCTGGCGCGCGCCGGCCTCGCGCTCAAGGGCTTTTCGCCGATCCTCGCGGCGGCGGGGCTGGAGGGGCGGATTTCCGCCAATGTCGCGACCACCCAGCAAGCGGTCGAACAGGCCATCGACGGCGACGGGCTCGTCGCCCTTTGGCCGCGCGCGCCCGGCAATGTCGCGCTGACCGCCTGGGCCTACGCATTCCTCGCGGAGGCCGACCAGGCGGGCGAAACCATCGACAAGACGCTGCTCGACCGCCTCGCCAACGTGTTGAAAAATTCACTGCGCTCGGACTATCCGCGCCTGCTCGCCGGCGACGAATTGCGCGAGCGCGTCGAGGCGCTGAACGCGCTGGCCGAGGGCGGCAAGCTCGATGCGTCCTATGTCGCGGAACTGTCTCGGCAGGCCGATTTCCTGCCCAATATCAGCGTCGCCGAAATGACCAGCGCCGCCACAAAAGCCGGTGGGGGGGATTCCCGCGCCGTCGCGTCGCTGCTCGACGCGATGTGGTCGCGCGTGAAATTCCTGCAACGCAACGGCCTGCAAGTTTATGGCGGGCAGGCGGCGGATGGCGGCCGTCCGATCATTCCGCCCTCCGAGCAGCGCTCGCTGGCCGAGATGGTCCGCGCCGCGTCGCTCGCCGCGCCGGACGATCCGCGCGGCCGGGTGCTGCGCGACGCCCTGCTGCGGCTTGGCGAGGGCGACGGCTGGGGAACCACCGACGCCGACGCCGCCGCGATCCGCGCGCTCGCCGAAGGCTGGCGCCGGCGGGCGGCGCCCAGCGCCCCGGTGCTGAGCCACGCCGCCACCGAAAACACTCCGTTCCCGATCAACAACGCCGCCAACGCGCCGGTCATCGCGCTGGTCGAAACCAGCTTCGAGCCCTCCGAACCCGGCGCCAAGGCCCCCGCCCGCGCCGAAGGCTTCGCGCTGACCACGGCGCTGTGGCGCGTGAACCCCGGCGACGCCCCGGCCTCCAGGCTGGAGCCGGCGGCGGACGGGGCCATCGCGCTCAAGCAGGGCGACGTGATCGAGGAGCGGGTGGAACTGGCGAACCCGCGGGATCGCAATCACGTCGCGATCTCGCTGCCGCTGCCGGCCGGCTTCGAACCCCTGAACCCCAACATCGCCACCGCCCCGCGCGAGGCGCAACCCTCGGCCGCGCCGACGCTCGCGCCGAGCTGGACCTCCTACGGCGACGACCGCGTTTTCTATGCCTACGACACGTTGCCAAAGGGCGTTTACCGCTTCGTGTTTCGAGCGAAAGCGCAGACCGTGGGCGCGTTTACGCAGCCCTCCGGCGTCGTCGAGACCATGTATGAAAAGGGCGTTTCCGGGGCCAGCGCCGGGCTGCGGATCGAGATCGCCAAATGAGACGCGGGCTCGCCTTCGCCGCCGCGCTCGCGCTTTGCGGCGCGCTGGCCGGCGGCGTCTGGCTGGCGCGCCAAGCCTTTGTTCGCGCTGAACTTATCGCGCCGCGCGCGACCGAAATCGTCTATGATCGCAACGGCGTTTTCCTCACCCAGATCGCCCGCGACGGCGACGCGGGCTTTGGCTATTGGCCGCTCGAAAAAATCCCGCCGCGCTTTGCTCAGGCGACGCTGGCTCTGGAGGACCGGCGCTTCTATTCTCATTATGGCATTGATTTTATTTCTATTTTCCGCGCCGCCTGGCACAACCTGGCTCGAAGCGGGCGGCGCGAGGGCGCCTCGACCATCGCGATGCAGGTGGCGCGGATGCAGGACCCCGGGCCGCGAAGCCTGGGCCGCAAGATTCTCGAGGCGGCGACCGCCGTCGCGCTGATCGCCCGCCACGGCCACGACGCGGTTCTGGCGCATTATCTGAGGCTTGCGCCCTATGGCGGCGGCAGCCATGGCGTCGCTCACGCCGCCCGCCTTTATTTCGACAAACCGGTCGACGATCTTTCCTGGGCGCAAACGGCGCTGCTCGCCGCCGTGCCGCAGGCCCCCGGCCTCATGAATCTGGCGCGCATGAACGCGCATTTTCGCGCATCGAAGCGGGCTCTGCGCGCGCTTTACGCATTATCGCGCATCGGCGTCATCGACCCGGCCCAGGCGGCCATGGCCAGGGCCGAGCTCGCCCAAATGAAGCCGATCGCCCCGCCCCGGCGCCCGGAGACGCTGCATCTTGCATTGAGATACGAACGGCTGGTCCGCGACGGCAAAATCGCCGCCGCCTCGATTTACGATCCGCGCATCCACGCCACCGTCGACCTCGGGCTAGAGGCGGAGGTGGCGCGGTTGGCGCGGCGCTATCTCAACGGCTTTCGCGGCGCCGGCGCGCGGCAGGTCGCGGTCATGGTCGCCGAGCGCGGTTCCAACAATATTCTGGCCGAGGTCGGCTCGGCGCGCTTTGCCGACCTAACATCAAGTGGCGCGACTTCAACCAGCGCCGCTCGAAACATCGGCGGCGCCTTTGATTTCACGCGGGTCACGCGCTCGCCGGGGTCGACGCTCAAGCCTTTCGTCTATGCGCTGGCGTTGGAGCGCGGCGCGCTGCGGGCCAGCGATGTGCTGTCGGACATTCCCGAGGGCGCCTTTGGCATCAACAACGCCGACGGCATGTTTCTGGGGCCGATGTCGCCGCGCCAGGCGCTGGCCAATTCCCGCAACGTGCCGGCCGCCGTGCTGCTCGGCCGGGTCGGCGTCGAGGCGAATTTCCATTTCCTGCACGAGCTTGGGCTGCACGATCTCGAAGCGCCGGCCGAGTCGTTCGGCGTGTCGATGGCCATCGGCTCGCTGCCGACCAAGCTTGAAAAACTGCTGCGCGCCTATGCCGCGCTGGCCGACGACGGCGTTCTCGGCGATCTCGTTTACGCGCGAGAGCAAAGCCGTCCCCCGCCGCGCCGCGTGCTGTCGGTCGACACGGCGCGACTCGTCACCTCGTTTCTCGCCGATCCGCAGGCGCGGCTGCCGACCTTTGCGCGCAACGGGCCGCTCGAATATCCGTTCGCGGTCGCGGTGAAGACCGGCACCAGCCAAGGCTATCGCGACGCCTGGACGCTGGCCTATTCCAAAAAATTCGTGATCGGCGTTTGGCTTGGCCGCGCCGACGCCGGCACGATGAAGGATCTGGGCGGCGCCGCGTCGAGCGCCCGCCTCGCCCATGCGATTCTGGTGAAGCTGCACGGCGCCAAGCCCGGCGACATCGACGGCGACATTTTTCCGCCGCCCCCCGACCGCCAGCCGGTCGACCTGTGCTTGACGCGCGACGGACGCGACAATTGCGCCGCGACGATCCGCGAATGGGTGAAACCCGGCGAGGCGCCGCCTCGCTCTCGCGCTCCCCGCCCCCACGGCGGCGCGCGACGCGGCGGAAGCCGACCCGCCGCTCGCCATCGCCGCGCCGCGGCAAAACACCCACATCTGGCGCAACCCGGAGCAACCCGCCGCGCTGAACCGGCTGGCGCTAAAACTCGCTCCCGGCCCGCGCGACCAGCAAATCGTTTGGTATGTCGACGGCGAGCCCTTCGTCGTCGCGCAAGCCGACCAAACCGTGTTCTGGCCGCTCAAACCCGGCCCCCACAAAATCCAGGCCCGCCTCGCGCTAAGGCCCGGCGCCTCGCGCGGCGTGCGGGTGGTGGTGGAGTAGGTTGGAAGCGGCGTCCCCCGGGTAGCGCGTTCAAGGAATTTTCCTGACGCCACCGGTAAAATCGCCAACAAAATCCACAAAAATATCTTGCGTGACCCAATAAAACCAATGCACTGTGAATATATTGACGCCTTTAACAAAACAAATCACTCACTAAAACCCGTCACCGTCTTTAAATAGCTCAACTCCATATTTATATCTTACGGGATGAATTTGTTTCATCAAGGGAGAGGATGAAAAAATGCTACGTGTGATTCTCACAACCACCGCGATTCTTGTCGCGACGAGCACCTCGGTATTTGCCGGCAATCAAGTATGGAACGTTACCGAGGAAGGCAAAACGGGCGTCAAAAGCAGTCAAGGCACATGGTCCGTGACCGTCGACACAAACAACAATGTTTCCGGCAAGGCCGATATGCAGAAGGATAATGGAAATACCGTCGCTTATACGATTAACGGTTCGGTAAAGGACTCTCTTTACACGGTGAAGCTCGCTGACCGGTCGGACGGAAAAAAAGGCTGTGTTTGGTCTGGCCACTCCCCCAAGGCAGGCGCGACCCACGGACTTATTGGCGAAGTGCACTGCGACGGCAGCAGTGATTTCATTATTCGCGCCGGGTTCTAAACTACACGAAAAAGAGAATAGTGTGGTTTGCGACGCGTCGCCGAACCCCACTTTTTCCTTGGGAAGCGCGAGACGGCGCGGCGCGGGCCAGCGGCGGCGTGTTCATCGGATGTTGGAGCGTATCGCGGCCCGGCGCGACACACCCGCTACCGGCGTCATGGCGGCTCGGCGAGCCAGTTCGCGCTCGCGCCTTGCGTCACCTTGTAGCCGGCCGCGGGCGCGGTCGGAATCTCCCTGTTTGGCGGATCGAACCGCTCGCCCGAACTGTCCGGCGTACCGCCCATCACGCCGCGATGGCGCCGCGGAAGCGCGGCGGCGGCTTGGGGCCGCCCAAAACCCATTGGAAGCCCAGCAGACCGACGCTCACCGCCATGACGCCGGCGACGCCCCACAGGGCGATCCACATCTTGCGCTCCGGGGCGTGGATCGCCTCGACCCAATCCGGGCGGTTGTAGTTCGGGCTGCCCTCGATATAGACGACGTCGAATTTCCGGCCGACCTTCATCTTGCGGAAATCGTCGATTTCCGAGGCGTCGAAATCGCGCACGCGCCAGAAACCGCGGCCGTCCTCCATGACGCCGGTGTATTTGGCGTGGTAGTCGCCGTTTCGTATGTCGAGTTCGGTGATCTGGCTCGGCGCGAGGCGCTTGGCGTAGGTCATGCCGATCTCCCAGCGCAGCAGATGGCCCGTCATCTTGAAGCAGCCGATCGCCACGAGGCCGGCGAAGAGCGCCCAGGCGAGAAACAGCGCGCGGCCGTTGGCGAGGCGATAGGCGGCGATTTGCTCGCGCGCGCGCCGCGTCCAGACAACGAACGCCGGAACGAGCGTGAACATCAGGACCATCGTCACCGTGTCGCCGACGAACCAATGGCGCTCGACCATGCCGTACATCGCCTGTCGCGGATTTCCCGCCAGATAGGTGACGGGAATAAGGTCGCCCGGGGCTATTCGCGCGGCGTCGGCGGCGGGCAACATGACCGTGGTCGTGATGTCCTCGCAGGGGGCGCCGGACTTGTTCCGGCACGCGAGCGTGAAGGCGACCGTGGCGCCGAGCTCGCCCGCCCGGGCCGCTCCGGGCGCCGGCGCCGCGATGTCGACGACGACGGCGTCGGCGAGAACGCCGTTGATGCCGAAGCCAAGGCCGGGAAATACCGGCGCGAGCCGCCCAATGAACCCGGGGCCGACAAGGAAGGCCAACCAGAGCGCGAAAAACGCCGGACGGAATCGATTCAGCGCCTCGTTCCGCTTATCCATGGCTTGGTTCCCGTGTTTGTCGACGCCGGCAGCATGGGCAAAAAACGTAAAAAAACCGACCACGCCCGAAGCGGCGACGGCGCAAGCTTGCGCGATGCTGAACGCGGCCAGCCCTCCGCCGTCCCATTTTGGGAATTTCGGAAGGGAACGCGCACGAAGCGGGTCCGAATCGGGAGCGGCGGATTCGCGCGGCGGGCGCGTGAAGAAAGCGTTACATCGGGCCGTTTTCATCGCATTGTCGCGTCAAGCGGCGAGAGATCGCGCGCCGCCTCCCGCGAACATGGCTTGCGATATGAACGACGTCACGAAAACCGGACCGAGCAAGGCGCCGCGAATCACGCTCGGGTTTTGGGTCATCAAGGCGCTCGCGACGACACTGGGCGAGACCGGCGGCGACGCCGTGACCATGTCGATGAATCTCGGCTATGCGGTGGGCAGCTTCATCTTCATCGCCCTTTTCGCGGTCGCGGTCGCCGCGCAAATGCGCGCCAGGGCGTTCCATCCCTTCATTTATTGGGGCACGATCGTCGCGACGACGACCTTGGGCACGACGATGGCGGATTTCGCCGATCGCTCGCTCGGCGTCGGTTATGCCGGCGGATCGTCGGTGCTGTTCCTTGGGCTGATCGCCGTCCTGGCCGCCTGGCGCTGGTCGGAAGGCTCGATCTCCGTCGACACGATCGCCACGCGAAGGACCGAGGTTTTCTACTGGGCGGCGATTTTGTTCTCGCAAACGCTCGGAACCGCGCTCGGCGACTGGATGGCCGACACCAACGGGCTTGGCTTCGAGGGCGGCGCGGCGGTGTTCGCCGCGGGTCTCGCGATAGTCGCCGCCGCTTATTTTCTCACCGGCCTCTCGCGCGCCCTGTTGTTTTGGGCGGCCTTCGTTCTCACCCGGCCGCTGGGCGCCACGCTCGGGGATCTGCTGGACAAACCGCGCGCCGAGGGCGGGCTGGAGATCGACCGCTACGTCGCCTCGGGTATTTTCGTCGCGCTCATCGTCGCGCTGATCCTCGTTTCGCCGCAACGCGCCGGCGGGCGGCCTAGCGAAAGCTGAACACGCGTCCGAACGCGCCGTCCCGCGCTGGGATTTTCGGAACGCGACCCCCACGAAACGGGTCCGAATCGGGAGCGCGGACTTAACTCAACACGTTCGTGAAGACCGCGTTACCGCGCGCATCGGAACAAATCGGCGGATCGCGCGATCAACTAGGAGAGAGCTTACGAAAGTGAAGGAGGCGATCATGTGCGGATCTTCTTCACCGGCGAACAGAACCTCCATGCCCGGCATGTTTCAAAGTCGCTTCAGGACGCTAGACAGACGGCGTTATCCTAAAATTCGGCATGGCGACCGGGAGGACGCGCGCAGCCCCCGCTTCACGCTCGCCATCGATCCGGAACCGTCGCTGGACAAGGGCGAAAGCCTGTTGTCGCCGGCTACGGCGGGCATGAGCGATAATTTCTATTCTTGGCGCGGCGCGTCGGGCGCGCGCTATGTAGCGTCGGTGTTCGAGGCGCGCGAGGCGAATGCGCGGCGGGCGCTCCACGTCTTCGCCTCGCGGGATTTCGACGCGCCTCGCGGCCGGGAACCGCGCGCGGAGCCGCGGGCGCTCGGATGCAACGAATGGCGCGTGCGTTTCAACGCGCGGAGCGAAACTTTCGAGGATCTGGCGGCGTCGTTCGCGCCATGACAAACCCGACGATGCGCCGAAAGGCAGGTGTTCGCGATGCAATCCATGACAATTTCGAAACTCGCTCCCTCGCGCGCGATCAAGACGCGGGGACGCGTGGCCGAAATATTCGGCGATAAATTCATCCTTCAGGACGACACCGGGCGGGCGCTGGTCGAGCTTGGGCCCCGCGCCCACCAGGAGGAACTGGTCGACGTCGGCAAGGATGTCGTCGTGGAAGGATGCTTCAAGCATGGCTTCATCCACGCCACCGCGCTGACCACGCGGGGCCGCCGCCGGACGTTGGCTCGAAAAGCCGGACCCGGAAAACATCACGCCGCCGAATACAGCCGCGCGATCGTCCTGGCCGCCGCCGCGAAGGCCGGCTTTTCCGACGCCAGGATCATCGACGCGAAGAAGCATCACGCGGAAGTGATCGCCAAGGACAAGACGGGCGTGGAATATGAGCTTCACATCGAGTTCGATGGCAAGCTGCGCCACAAAACGCGCGTCGTGGCGCTGGGCGAGGTTGAAATCAAGGCGCTGATCGAGAAGGAAGGCTACACCTACGATGGCTCGATGCGCCCGGAAAAGAAGCACATGGTCGTCGCGGCCAGAAACTCGCGCGGCAAGCGCGTCACCGTCGACGTGCGCCGCGACGGACGGATCAGGCGCGAGGAGCCGCGATGAGGCGAGCCCAAACCGTCAGCCCTGGCTGGCGGCGCCCGGTTTCACGGCGACGACCCCGATATGACCGGTGGCGCGCGGCTTCACCGAAAGCACGCTTAGGCCGCCGTCCTCCAAAATACGCGTCAAGCCCTCTGTCGAAAAGAAGGTGAGATGTTCCCGCAGCGCCACGAAAAGCAAGGGCGGCACCAGGCGCAGCTTGATCCGCAGCGCCGTCGATAAAAAATCGAACAGCTTGAAGAGGGTCGGTTGTCCGGCGAGGCGGGAGATCCAGTTTTTTTGCGCCGACGAGGCGTTGAAGCCGAAACTCTTGAATTTTTCGTCGGGAACCTCGAAAAAATACACCGTTCCCGCATGGCCGAGCGCCACGAGCTCGTCGATATAGGCTTTGGGTTCGGGCAGATGCTCGAGCACATGGCAGCTTAAGATGAGATCCCATTTTTGGGCGGTCATCGCCGCTTGATCGATAGCCACGACGCCGGGCTCCGTGACCACCCCCGAAATCTCGTAAACCGCCCGCAGCGGGGCGCGCAGATCCAGCAGCATCTGCCCGCGGTCGCCGCCGTGATCGAGAATGGCTCCGAAATCATTGGCGATCCCGCACTCGGTCAAGGCGTCGGCGAGCACGGCGCGGCGTTGGCGCATCTCGGCCTCGCCGCCGATGCCGTCATTCATCGCGCGCGTGTACCAGGGTTCGAAGCGGCGTCGCTGCTGGAAATAAGCTTCACCCCGATAATCCGCGTAAAGGCGGCCCAAATCGTCGCCGCTCACGGAAACATCGAAATAGCGCGTCTGGCAGGCCTCGCAGCGCATGAGCGGCGCGACCTCCGGTTCGCGAAGTTGGGCGCGACGCGCGAAAAACGAGGACAGCGCGCCCCATTCGCGGCTCAGCGCGTCCGACCGACAGCACAAACACCGGTCGCCGTGCCGCCCTTGGCTTATCGGCATTCAAAACCCCTTTAATGGCGTGACGATTCGTGGCCCATCCTCGCGGATATTGGTTGTCGACGCATTACCGCCGCCAAAGCCGCTAGCGCGAGGGCGCCGCTCACACTTGGCTTTCCGCCACGTCGACGGTCGGCCCAAACGCCGCCTCGAAACGCCGGCGCAAAACGGCGTCGACGAGCGGCATGGCGCTGGGCGCGCCGAGATCCGCGAGACTGGTGACGCCAAAATGCGCCTCGCGCAAACCGCACGGGGCGATGCCGGAAAAATGCCCAAGGTCCGGCGTCACGTTTAGCGCGACGCCGTGAAAACTCACCCAGCGGCGCAAACGCACGCCGAGCGCCGCGATCTTGTCCTCCGCCGGTTCGCCGAGCGGGCCGCGGCGCTTGTCGAGCCGCGCCACCCAGACGCCGACGCGGTCGGCGCGCCGCTCGCCGCGCACGCCGAGATCGCCAAGCGCGGCGATCAGCCAGCCTTCGAGCGCGCAAACGAAGGCGCGAACATCGGGGCGCCGGCGCGAGAGATCGAGCATGACATAAACAACGCGCTGGCCGGGGCCGTGATAGGTGAACTGGCCGCCGCGACCGGCGCGAAACACCGGAAAACGCGGATCGAGGAGGTCGGCGTCCTTGGCCGAGGAACCCGCCGTGTAAATCGGCGGATGCTCCAGCAGCCAGACGATTTCAGAGGACGCCCCCGCGGCTATGGCGTCGGCCCGCGCCTCCATGCGCGCCACGGCGTCCTCATAGCCGACGAGTTCCGCCGAGGTCGTCCACTCGACGGGCCGGGAGCCCGGCGCGGGGAACATCGAAGGCGCGCATTGGCCGCGGTCTTGCGTCATATCGCGCTTTGGCGGGCGCTAGTCCTCGCCCAGCTTCGCCGTTTTGAAAACGACGGGGCGCAGCAGGAAGGAGGGCACGTGGTCGCCCATGCCGATCACCGGCGGGCCGTCGTCCTCATGCGCGCGCGGACGGCGGTCGCGGCGCTCCGAATAGCTCGCGACGACGCCGCGCGGCTCCGCCTCGACGGGGCGACGCGTGGACTCGCGCGGGGCGCGCGGCTTCACGGGCGCCTCTTGCTTAACCGGCGCCTCGCGCTCGGGCGCCGTCGCGGAGCGACCCCGCCCGCCGCGCTCCCCGCGCCGGGCGCCGCGCCGCGCCGGGGCGGTCGACGATTCCAGGGCCGCGGGCAGTTCGGACAGCTTCAGCCCCTCCCACTCGACCACCTCGCCGATCAGGGTTTGGATTTGGTCGACATATTTCTTGTCTTCCGGAGTCACCAGCGTGATCGCGACGCCGGAACGGCCGGCGCGCCCGGTGCGCCCGATGCGGTGAACATAGTCCTCGCTGTGGGTCGGCACGTCGAAATTGAAGACATGGCTGACGTCGGGAATATCCAGCCCGCGCGCCGCGACGTCCGAGCAGACGATCAGCGCGACGGAGCCGTTCTTGAACGCCTCCAGCGAGGCCATGCGCGCCGACTGGTCCATGTCGCCATGCAGCGCGCCGGCGGAAAAGCCGTGCTTCTCCAGCGAACGGTGCAATATGGCGACGTCGCGCTTGCGGTTGCAGAAGATGATGGCGTTCTTGAAGTTCTCCGCCGAGCGGATGAGGTTGCGCAGGGTGTCGCGCTTTTCCGCGTGACCATGCGAGGCGACCATGACCTGACGGATGGTCGCGGCGGTGCTGGCGGCCCGCGCCACCTCCACCCGCACGGGGTTGTGCAGGAAGGCCTCGGTCAGCCGCGTGATCTCGGGCGGCATGGTTGCCGAGAAAAACAGCGTCTGGCGCGTGAAGGGCACCAGCTTGCAGACACGCTCGATGTCGGGAATAAAGCCCATGTCGAGCATTCGGTCGGCCTCGTCGATGACGAGAATCTCGATGCCGGTCAGCAGCAGCTTGCCGCGGTCGAAGAAATCGAGCAGGCGCCCCGGCGTCGCGATGAGCACATCGGCGCCGCGCATGATCTTGACTTCCTGATCCGCGAAAGAGACGCCGCCAATCAGCAACGCCACGTTGAGCTTGTGGTTGGCGCCGTATTTCACGAAGGCTTCCTCGACCTGCGCGGCGAGTTCGCGCGTCGGCTCGAGGATGAGGGTGCGCGGCATGCGCGCCCGGGCGCGGCCCTGTTCGAGCCGGCACAGCATCGGCAGGGTGAAGGCGGCGGTCTTGCCGGTGCCCGTCTGCGCGATGCCGAGAATGTCGCGGCCCTGCAGGGCCGGTGGTATCGCCTCAGCCTGGATCGGCGTCGGCGTCGTGTATCCGGAAGCCTCAACGGCCGTGAGGACCTTTTGCGAAAGGCCAAGTTCGTCGAATTTCATTAATTGTCCTGATCACGGCGGCTGTCGGAGTTTTACGCCCGCCGCGCGCCGGCCGTGTGAAACGCGCGTAATTGCTGAAGGAAGCGCGCCGTTCCATGGACGACGGGCCAATGTGGCGACTATATCGCCGGGGTTCGTCTCGGAGCGCTACGTTTAATAATGGCGATCAGGGACGAAAACCGCAACATGCTTGGCCCTGATAGCCACCATTGTCAACGATTTTACGACCAAATAGGGTGCTCGCGCGCAAATCATGCGAATATGCCTAAAGGGCCTCCCGGCCCTTTTCGGCTTGGTTTAAGCGTTGGCCGCGCGAATAACCCGGCGACTTGAACTATTTATTGTCCTCGCCACACGGCGAAACCACGCCCGGCCCCTTGTACACCCGCGGGATCGACGAGGTCGTGACGCCATCGATGCCGATATTGCGATAAATCGTCCCGCTCGCGGGCAACTGCGCCGGCGGGGCGGACCGCGCCAATTGCTGCATTTTGGAGTCCGGCCACTCCAGCGTGATTTTGGGCAACTCGCCCTTTTGGGCCATCGTCGCCAGACCTTCGGCGACGAAAACGCCCAGAACCACCGCGACGCCAGCCTTCAGCGCGACATTCTCGATCGCCGAACCACGCGAGTCGCGTTGAAATCGTTTGAACTCAAACATCGCCGGCCTCTTCATTGTCAGCCCCCGGTTTAACCGAATATGGTAAACGCAATATTGACAGCCTTGCTTGCGCCAAGCCGAAGTCGTTGGCGCGCCGCGCCAATTTCGCGCCGCGCGTCTTTTGGCCGCGGAGCTGGCGCGCCGGCGGCGCCCGCGCCTACCCCGCGCGGCGAAATTCGATTAAGCTGCGCCCTCGCGAAGCTTTTCGGGTCCGCGCGGGGCGAACGCGCGGTAACATGGGGGCGCGAATGTGGAGCGCGAGAAGCGTTATTAAGAACATCGCCGGCGTCGCCGCGTTCACCGGCGTCTTCCTGCTGGCGAGATACCAGGCCACCGGAGAATTCATCGAGTTTGGCGGGGAGCCGTTCTCCGTCACGATGGAGCGCGACGCCGCCCGCATCAACGCCACGCTTCCCGAGATGGTCAGCGAGGGCGTTCGGCTGGACAGGGCCGCCGCCGGTCCCGGCAACGCATTCAACTATATTTACACAATCGTCGACGACGGCGACGCTAAAAAGATCTCTAGCGACCAGCGGGAGTTCGACAAGCTAAAGGCGCAGTTGCGCGAACGCGTTTGCACGGTCATGCCGGCGTATCGCGACAACGAAACGATCGTAACCTACTCGCTGCGGGACGCCGCCGGCGGAATTGTCGCGGATATTTCGATAAATCCGAAGGATTGCTAGGTTCAAGACGTAGGCGGAGGAACCGAGCATGCATTATGGCCATGTCCAATACCTGCCAGTGGCGCCGCCGCTGTTCGCGCTGCTCG
Source organism: uncultured Alphaproteobacteria bacterium (assembly GCA_963699455.1). Classification (GTDB taxonomy): domain Bacteria; phylum Pseudomonadota; class Alphaproteobacteria; order Rhizobiales; family Beijerinckiaceae; genus Methylocystis. The sequence continues at coordinate 1,270,529 of CAVOTY010000006.1, forward strand.
CGCTCTCGCTTGGCGCCCTGATCATCCTCATTCAAATCCGCGTGTTGCGTTACGCCTACATGCGGCTGGGCATCGGCTCGGGCGCGGCCCTGCTGCTGCTGTTCGGCTCGTTGCTCGGCAGCTACGTCAACATTCCCATCGCCGAACTCGGCGAGGAGATCATGGTGACGCAGCGCGAGGTGACCTATTACGGCATGCGCTACATCGTTCCGGCGCTGACCGATTCCCCGCGGGTCATCCTCGCCGTGAATGTCGGCGGCGCCATCATTCCCACGCTGCTATCGATCTATCTCCTGACGAAAAACGGCTTGTGGGGACGCGGCCTGATCGCGACGGCGATCGTCGCCGCGATCTGTCACGAAATCGCTCAGCCCATCCGCGGCGTCGGCATCGGCCTGCCGATCTTTGTCGCGCCGTTGGTGGCGGCCCTCGTCGCCGCGGTCATCTCCTGGCGCAACGCCGCGCCGCTGGCCTACGCCGGGGGCAGCCTCGGCGTGTTGATCGGCGCGGATTTGCTTAATCTCGACAAGCTCGAGGGAATTGGGGCGCCGGTGCTGTCGATTGGCGGCGCGGGCACTTTCGACGGCATTTTCGTCACCGGGCTGATGGCCGTGTTGCTCGCCGGGCTCACCGGCGGCGGCGGCGGCGGCGAGCGCGCCCGAGCTTGACGTTACGCCGCGTCCGCGTTCGCGCGATTCTAGCGACCGGTCACGCGGCCTTGACGGCGACCGGCGGCGCGGGCTTGCGCGGCGGCGCCTGCCTTGAGTGGCCCGGCACCGAAGCCAGTTGCGCGTGCGCCTCGCAATAGATGGCCGCCGCCGAAACCGCGCAGCCGCAGAATTGGAAGGTCTCGAGATGGTGGGGATCGCCAATCGGCCAGCGGCACATGCCGGCGCGCAGCTTCATGAACTCCACCGGGCGCGAGCCGATGATCGGCTTCCAGCTATTGCTTTTCTCCTGGCCGCCAATGAATTCGCGCGCGATATCCCGCCTTTTCCGCATGATGTCGCCATCGGGAACGGGCGGCGGGGTGGTCAAACTCGCGGATTTTGTCATTTCGGCGTCACAACCCTTTCGAACGCTGGAGCGGATCGCGATCATAGAGCAGCCGGCGCTCGGCGCCAAATCGACGCCCTCGGCCGAGCGTGGCCGCGGCGCTTCGCGGCGCCCTCCTTCGAATCCAAAAAGCCGTGCCCATATCGCGCTTAAGGTCGCCGAAAGGGACCTTTGGACATTGACTCGGGAGACGCCGCCTTGGGGCGCGCCGATGGTCTTGGGGAGCATTTCATGAATATCGAAAAATACACCGAGCGCGCGCGCGGATTTATCCAATCGGCGCAGTCTCTCGCGACGCGCGAGGGGCACCAGCAATTCACCCCCGAACATATCTTGAAGGTGCTGCTCGACGACGAGGAGGGGCTGTCGGCGGGTCTGATCGACAGAGCGGGCGGCCGCTCGCGCGAAGCCCTGATGAAAACCGAAGCCGCCCTGGCGAAATTGCCCAAGGTCGCGGGTTCGGGCGCCGGCCAGCTTTATCTTTCGCCGGCGACGGCGCGGCTGTACGACAACGCCGAAAAGATCGCGCAGAAATCCGGCGATTCCTTCGTAACGGTCGAGCGGCTGCTGCTCGCGTTGGCGTCGGAGAAAGGAACGGACGCCGCGCGCGTTTTGAGCGAAGCCGGCGTGACGCCGCAAACGCTGAACTCGGCGATCGAGGATTTGCGCAAGGGCCGCAAGGCCGATAGCGCCTCGGCCGAAAATTCATACGACGCCCTGAAGAAATACGCACGTGATCTCACCGAGGCGGCCCGCGAGGGCAAGCTCGATCCGGTGATCGGCCGCGACGAGGAGATCCGCCGCGCCATCCAGGTGCTGGCGCGCCGCACGAAGAATAATCCCGTGCTGATCGGCGAACCGGGCGTCGGCAAGACCGCCATCGTCGAGGGCCTCGCGCTGCGCATCGTCAATGGCGACGTGCCGGAGTCGCTACAAGACAAGAAACTGCTGGCGCTCGACATGGGCTCGCTGATCGCCGGCGCGAAATATCGCGGCGAATTCGAGGAGCGCCTCAAGGCGGTGCTTAACGAGGTCATCGCCGCGGAGGGCGGCGTGATTTTGTTCATCGACGAAATGCACACGCTGGTCGGCGCCGGCAAGGCCGACGGCGCGATGGACGCCTCCAACCTGCTAAAACCCGCCCTGGCGCGCGGCGAATTGCATTGCGTCGGCGCCACGACGCTCGACGAATATAGGAAGCACGTCGAAAAGGACGCGGCGCTGGCGCGACGGTTCCAGCCGGTGTTCATCGGCGAGCCGACGGTCGAGGACACGGTTTCGATCCTGCGCGGGCTCAAGGAAAAATACGAACTGCACCATGGCGTTCGCATCAGCGACAGCGCGATCGTCGCCGCCGCGACACTGTCCAATCGCTACATCTCCGACCGCTTTTTGCCGGACAAGGCGATCGACCTCATCGACGAAGCCAGCTCGCGTCTGCGCATGCAGATCGACTCCAAGCCCGAGGAGCTCGACGAGTTCGATCGCCGCATCGTCCAACTGCGTATCGAGCAGGAGGCGCTGAAGAAGGAAACCGACGCGGCCTCGAAGGACCGGCTGGCGCGACTCGAGGGCGAGCTCGCGGGGCTGGAGGAAAAATCCGCCGCGCTCACGCAGCGCTGGCGCGCCGAAAAGGACAAGCTCGGACAGGCGCAGAAGTGGAAGGAGCAGCTCGACAACGCCCGCAATGAATTGGCGCAGGCGCAAAGGCGCGGCGAATACCAGCGCGCCGGCGAGCTGACCTATGGCGTCATCCCCGAGTTGGAGCGCAAGCTCGCGGCAAGCGAGGGCAAGAGCGACGTATTGGTCGAGGAGGCGGTGACGGCCGATCACATCGCGCAAGTCGTGTCGCGCTGGACCGGCGTGCCCGTCGACAAGATGCTCGAGGGCGAGCGCGAGAAACTCTTGCACATGGAGGCGGAGCTGTCGCGGCGCGTCGTGGGACAGGCGGAGGCGGTGTCGGCCGTCGCGACGGCGGTGCGACGCGCGCGCGCCGGACTGCAAGATCCCAATCGCCCCATCGGCTCCTTCATCTTCCTCGGCCCCACCGGCGTCGGCAAGACCGAGCTGACCAAGGCGCTGGCGAGCTTCCTGTTCGACGACGAAACCGCGATGGTTCGGCTCGACATGTCGGAATACATGGAGAAGCATTCGGTGGCGCGGCTTATCGGCGCGCCGCCCGGCTATGTCGGCTACGAGGAGGGCGGCGCGCTGACCGAGGCCGTGCGTCGGCGGCCCTATCAGGTATTGCTGTTCGACGAAATCGAGAAGGCGCATCCCGATGTGTTCAACGTGTTGTTGCAGGTTCTCGACGACGGGCGCCTGACCGACGGGCAAGGGCGGACGGTCGATTTCAAGAACACGCTGATCATCATGACCTCCAATCTCGGCGCCGAATATCTGGTGATGCAGAAGGAGGGCGAGGATTCAGCCGCCGTGCAGGCGGAGGTCATGCAAGTGGTTCGCGCGCATTTCCGTCCGGAGTTCTTGAACCGCGTCGACGAGATCATCCTGTTCCATCGGCTGCGCCGCGAGGACATGGGCGCGATCGTGGATATTCAATTCGCGCGGTTGGCGAAGCTGTTGGAGGATCGCAAGATCGTGCTGGAGCCCGACGTCAAGGCGCGCGACTGGCTGGCGGCGCGCGGTTACGATCCGGCCTATGGCGCGAGGCCGCTAAAGCGCGTGATGCAAAAGGAATTGCAGGATGCGCTCGCGGAGCGCCTGCTTGCCGGGGAGATCGCCGATGGCGCGCGCGTCGCGGTTTCGGCCGACGCGTCGGGACTTACACTCGATGGACGCCCGGCGAAGTCCACGCGGGGCGACAATGTGGTGGAAATGAAGAAAGGCGCGTAAGCGAACGCGGGCGCGGCGTCTCCGGGACGCCGCGCCCGCGCTATTGCATGGCGTAGAAGGGTTGCTTGAGCTGTTGCAGCAGGCGTGGATTGGACTTGCGCGGCGCGTGCAAGAATTTGCAACCGATCTCGTCCGCGTTTTTCCAGACAATCTCCGCCCATCGCAGACTGCAGGCCTGATCGTCGTAAAGCTGGATTCTTTTTGGCGTGTCGATCGCCCGCGCCAGCTTCACGCGGACGCCCACGTTGGTTCTGTTGCGCAGCGTGCACTCCGTCAGAAAGCGATCGTTTTCGTCGACGATTTTACCCGAGGACAGACGCGCGGCGGCCCTCGCGGCGCGCCTGCGCTCCAACGGCTTCACGCTTTCGGAGACGACGCTGTAGGTGACGCGATCACGCTTTCCCAGGATGGACTGGCTCATCGAAAGCAGTCCGCGCAAACCACGCGCGTTGCGCACACGCACCGCCTTGAGACAGAGATCCTTTTCAAAACCGTCGGCCATCGTCGCGACCTCATCCGTTCACAAAGCGCCAACCTTGGCAGCGCAAGGTTACGAGGAAGCTAACCCGCGGGGTTCATCGCGCTCGGCGCTTCATCCCAGCGGCGCGTTGGCGAATTATTAAACAGCTTTCCGCATTGTGCTCGTCACGACATCGATGTTGTGTGAATGTCGAGCTGTCGATCGATGCGGCGCCTCCGGGCGAGTCCGTCGCTCGGCAAGTACTTCGGATCGGGAACCAACCCGAGGCATGACGCCTATCCGTCGCACCGGTGCGATTCCGGTATGTCCCCTCACCAGTATCAGTACCCCAGAAGGGATCGACGAGTCATGACCAGTCTTCTTGTTAACAACTCCGCGCTCACCGCCCTCCAGTCGCTGCGCATGACGCAGCAGTCGCTGCAGCAGACGCAGAGCCAGATCTCCACCGGCCTCGCCGTCGGCAGCGCCGCCGACAACGCGGCCACCTGGTCGATCGCCCAGACGATGAGCTCCGACCAGAACGTCTACACGCAGCTCAGCAGCAATCTGAGCCAGACCAACTCGCAGCTCAATGTGGCGAACGCCGCCGTGAACAGCGCGATCACGGTCATGAACAGCATCAAGACCGCCCTCACCCAGGCCGAGGCGCCCGGCGCCGACACCGCCGCGATCGCCACCAGCATCGCCCAGCTCAGCTCGCAGCTCACCACCATCGTCAATTCGGCGAGCTTCAACGGCGTCAATCTGCTCAACGGCTCTCAGGATTCGAGCGCGACCGCTCCGACGCTCAACGTGACGGCGTCCTATGTGGACGGCCAGACCTCGTTGACGTCAGGCGGCTCGGCGACCAACTCCGCGGTCGGCACCATCAGCATTGGCTTGCAGACGCTGATCGGCAATGCCTCGGCCACCGGGGCTTCCTCGCAGCCCGGCGCGGGAATTCTGGACGGCGGAACGGCGGCTCAAGGCACAGACTCATTGGCGGCGACCGCCTTCACCGCGCTGACCACCCAGTCGGCCGCGCAAGCGGTCCTCGACAACACGACCGCGGGTGGCCTGACCGGCGCGGGCGGAACCACGGGCACCACGCTCACCGACACGCTGAACAACGCCGACGCGGTCATTGGCGCCCTCACCACCTACGCCGCCACGCTCGGCGCCGCTCAATCGCGCGTCGAGTCGCAGAACAGCTTCCTGCAGACTCTCAACACCGCGCTGACCACCGGCATCGGCGCGCTCGTCGACGCCGACATGAACCAGGCGTCGACGCGCCTGCAAGCGCTGCAGACCCAGCAGCAGCTCGGCGTGCAATCGCTGTCGATCGCCAACCAGAACTCGCAGATGATCCTCAAGCTGTTCCAGTAACAGCCTTCCTAGACAACGGCCCGACCTTGACGGAAATGACCGCGCCTCACCGGCGCGGTCATTTGTCAATTTTAGGTTAACGCGATAGCAACCCGCGCCGGCCGTTATGGTCCGCGAAGACGCGCCGCCTCATGGCGGCGATGCCATTTTGCGAAAACATCGGCCATTTTTCACGACATTTGCAATCCAAACCCCTGAAAATCCGAAATCGCAAGCTCCGATTTCATCGGCTATTTCCTAATCACGAAACGTGATTAGCGAATTATTAAACAGCTGTCGGCTATGGTCCCATTACGGCATCGATGTTGTGTAAATATCGAGCCGTCGATCGATGCGGCGTCGCCAGGCGAGCCTTCCTTCGACCACTACTTCGGATCGGGAACCAACCCGAGGCATGACGCCCATCCGTCGCACCGGTGCGATTCCGGTATGTCCCCTCACCATTTCCAGTACCCAAGAAGGGATCGACGAGTCATGACCAGCCTTCTCGTTAACAACTCCGCGCTCACCGCCCTCCAATCGCTGCGCATGACTCAGATGTCATTGCAGACGACGCAGCAGCAGATTTCCACCGGCCTCATGGTGAACAGCGCCGCCGACAACGCGGCCACCTGGTCGATCGCCCAGACGATGAGCTCCGACCAGAACGTCTATACGCAGCTCAGCAGCAATCTGAGCCAGACCGACTCGCAGCTCAATGTGGCGACCGCCGCCGTGAACAGCGCGATCACGGTCATGAACAGCATCAAGACCGCCCTCACCCAGGCCGAGGCGCCCGGCGCCGACACCGCGGCGATCGCCACCAGCATCGCCCAGCTGAGCTCGCAGCTCACCACCATCGTCAATTCGGCGAGCTTCAACGGCGTCAATCTGCTCAACGGCTCGCAGGATTCGAGCTCGGCCACTCCGACGCTCAACGTGACGGCGTCCTATGTGGACGGCCAGACCTCGTTGACATCGGGCGGCTCGGCGACCGACTCCACGGTCGGCACGATCAGCGTCCAACTGCAGACGTTGATCGGCAATCCCTCGGCCACCGGAGCGACCTCCGTCGCCGGTTCGGGAATTCTGGACGGCGGCGCCGTCAGTCAAGGCCCCGGCTCTCTTTTGCCGACCGCCTTCACCGCGCTGACCACCCAGGCCTCCGCGCAAGCCGTTCTCGACAACACGACCGCCGGCGGCGCCACCGGCGCGGGCGGCACCACCGGCACCACGCTCACCGACACGCTGAACAACGCCGATCAGGTCATCAACGATCTCACCACCTATGCCGCGACGCTCGGCGCCGCTCAATCGCGCGTCGAGTCGCAGAACAGCTTCCTGCAAACTCTCAACAGCGCGCTAACCACCGGCATCGGCGCGCTCGTCGACGCCGACATGAACCAGGCGTCGACGCGCCTGCAAGCGCTGCAGACCCAGCAGCAGCTCGGCGTGCAATCGTTGTCGATCGCCAACCAGAACTCGCAGATGATCCTCAAGCTGTTCCAGTAATAGCCATCTTTGATGGCCGTTCAACCGTGACTAAAATGACCGCGCCCATCCGGCGCGGTCATTTGTTAATTTGGGGTTAACAAGTAAAAATATATTAGTTACCGGTTTCTTGCCAAAGCAATTCCCGCGCAAGGCTCTGCTTCCAATGTCGCGTCGGACATCACGTCGAAAACTGACGGAAACCGATGCAGAAACTCAATCTTCTGTGGCAGAATTTGATGGCGCTCGGCGCCAAGAAACTCGCCGCGCTCGCGCTCACATTCGTCCTTGTCCTCGCCGTAATGGGCGTCGCCGGCTACTACCTCTCCCGTCCGAATTTCGAGATCCTGTATTCGGGACTCGACAGGGAAGACGTGAGCCGCATCGGCGCCGTGCTTAAATCAACGGCTATTCCCTTCGACATCAATCCCGAGGGCAACACCGTATCCGTGCAGTTTGGCCAAAGCGCGCAAGCGCGCATGTTGCTCGCCGAGCGCGGTCTGCCGCAAAGCGCCAACGCGGGTTACGAATTGTTCGACAAGGTCGGCGCGCTTGGACTGACTTCCTTCATGCAGGAGGTTACCCGCGTGCGCGCGCTCGAGGGCGAACTCGCGCGCACCATTCAACTCATTCGCGGCGTCAAGGCGGCGCGAGTTCATATCGTCGCGCCGGACGAAGGTTCGTTTCGGCGCGCCAAGCAAGCGCCCTCCGCGTCCGTGGTCATCCGAACCGAAGGACCGGACGAACTCGAGCGCCGCTCAGGCGATCAGACATCTTGTCGCGGCGTCCCTGCCCGGCATGACCATCGATCAGGTGACGGTGCTCAATACCGACGGCATGATCCTCTCGACTTCCGATGGCGATCCGACCGACGCGGTGCCCGGCAAGACGCTCGCGATGGAAAAAAGCATCTCCAGGGAAATTCAGGACAATGTGCGGAGAACCCTGACCCCGTATCTGCGGCTCGCGAACTTTCAGGTGAGCGTGCGCGCGCGAATCAACACCGACCGCAAGCAAATCAACGAAACGATCTACGATCCGGACTCGCGCGTCGAGCGTTCGGTGCGCACGATCAAGGAAAACTCCGTTTCGCAGAACAACACCTCGCCCAACGGCGTCAGCGCGGAGCGCAACATTCCTCAAAATCAGGCGCCCACCGGGGATGGCAAGCAATCGAACGACGAAAACAAGAAGAGCGAGGAACTGACCAACTTCGAGGTATCCTCGAAATCGATCACGACGGTCAGCGGCGGCTATGCGATCGACAATCTTTCGGTGGCGGTGTTGATCAATCGAGCCGCCTTCACCGCCGCCGGCAAGGAGGCGCCCAAGCAGGAAGACCTCGACCGCCAGCTGAAGGAGATCGAACAACTCGTGACCTCGGCGTCGGGCTTGAAGAAGGAGCGCGGCGACACGCTCAAAATTTCGGCGGTCGACTTCGTTTCGGACGAACACGAAATGGCTCCCGTCGAAAATCCGGGGATCTCAGAATTGTTGAGCCATAATCTCGGCTCCATCATCAACGCCGCGACCCTGCTGTTGATCACCGCCTTGATCGTGATCTTCGGATTGACGCCCGCCACGCGCGCCTTGCTGGTCGAATCGGCCAGCGAACGCGTCGAGCCCCCGCCCCTGCTGGGCAGCGAGCCGGAACTCCAGTTCGAAGCGCCGCTCCTCGATCCCGCGCTCATGGATTCTCCGCTCATGGAATCCATGTCGCTGCCCTCTCTCGACGGCTCCGGCATGCTTCCAGATTTTGGCGTGCGCCCGCTGGACGCGTCCAGGCGCAAGCTCGAACAGTTGATCTCGATCGATGAGGAGCAGGTGGCCAACCTGCTCAAGCAATGGATGCATTCGGAAAGCGCCATATGAGGCTTCGTTCAATAAGCTCCTATCTGACGGACTTCGACCATCCCGAGGAAATCCCCACGCAAAGCGCGCCCCCCGCGGCGCCGGAGGCGCCGGAACCCATTTTCGCGCAACCGAGCCAGACGCTGATCGACGAGATGCGCGAGGAGCTCGCCGAAAAGATTCGTGCCGAAGCCAAAAGCGAATTCGACGCGTTGCTCGAAAGCGAGCGCGAGTTGTTTGCAAAAAACCTTGCCGAGGAAAAGCGGAAATGGCGGGAGGCGGAAGGCGAAAAACTCTCGGCGCGCATCAACAGCAGGCTGGATGGATGCATGGCGGAAGTCGGATCGAGCGTCGAGAAAGTGCTGCGGCCATTCGTCGCCGGTCAGGTTCTGAACGCGATGACCGACGACTTCATCGGCGCGCTGCGCTCCCTGGCCGCGAACCACGATCATCCGATGATTAGCTTGAAGGGTCCGCGCGACCTGTTGGACATCGTTTGCGTCAAACTCCATGAAAAAAATATCGTGTTCGAGGCCTTGGAGTCCGAGCAGGTCGACGTCAGCGTCGCCATCGGCTCCTCGCTCCTCGAAACGCGCATGGGAGAGTGGCTTGAACGCCTGCGAGAAAGGACCACACCCCAATGAAAGATGACGACGCCTTCGAACAGATCATTATCCGCAAGCGCAGGGGCGACAAGGAGGAGGCTCATCACGGCGGCGTCTGGAAACTCGCCTTCGCCGATTTCATGACCGCCATGATGGCCTTCTTTCTGGTGATGTGGCTCATAAATTCGACCTCGAAGGAAACGAAGGCGGCGATCGTTCAATATTTCAATCCCGTTCAGCTCATCGATTCCAGCCCCAACACCAAGGGGCTGCACGACCCGGTTGAAAACGCCCAGGGCAAAAGCTCGCAGAAGACCGACTTCCAGGACGCGGGCGCCGCGCCCAAGCCGGAGGACGCCGCGAAGGACGCCGCCGCCGAAGCGGCCCTGCACAAGGAGCCCGTCAAGACCCTCGACGAAATCGCCAAGCGTGATCCGCCGCCCAATCCAGCAAAGGCGGCTCCCGCTCCAACCGCCTCGGCCAGCTCTGGCATGGGAGACCCGTTCGATCGCATGGAGCGCGCGGTGGACGATCAAATCAACAACGTGGCCGAGGCCGGCGCCAAAAAGCCCCCGCCGCCGAAAGCCGCGGCGGAACACGCCAAGGCCAGCGTGGCGCCGGTTCCCAGCGACAGCCGCGCCAAGCGCGAAGCCGCGCGCGCGAACTCCATTCGCGGCGCCCTGGAAAAGATCGTCGCCGCCGAAATGCAGGGCAAGGGAGGCGTTCCCTCGGTTTCGGTCGCGCAAGTCGACGAGGGCCTGCTGATAAGCCTGACCGACGACGCGAATTTTTCGATGTTCAGCGTCGGCTCGATCGAGCCCAAGCCTCAACTCGTTCGGATTTTGGGGAAAGTTGGCGAAGTGCTCGCCAAGCAGAACGGCGAATTGGAGATACGCGGCCACACCGACGCGCGCACTTTCAAATCCTCGACCTACGACAATTGGCGGCTTTCGTCCGATCGCGCCACCGTCGCCTATTACATGCTGATGCGCGGCAAGCTCGCCCCGCAAAGGGTCAAGAAAATTTCCGGCTTCGCGGACCGTCAGTTGAAGGCGCCAAACGATCCCAACGCCGCCGTCAACAGGCGCATCGAGATTCTGCTGCGCGGAGATCAGCCGTGACGCAATCTCGCGCGCTCGAGCGCGCGATCGTCATTGTCATGCTTTTAGGCTCGACGCTTCCCGCGCGGGGCGGCGAGCTTGTCGAGATGGTCCGCCAACTCAACGCTTATCAATACCAGATGGTCACCGGCGTCGAAAACGGGCGGGAGAACGTCGCGCGGCAAGTCGACGCCATCGACAAAAGATTGCCGTCGATCCCGACGGACGAGCTTCAAGAGGACAGCGCGAGTTGGGCGGCGGCGGTTTATCTCCTGGGCGGCGGCGCCACGCAATCCATGCGGACGCTCGTCGACGCGGGGGCCTTCGCGCAAAAAAGCATCAATCTGGTTTCCGGGAGCCTCGCTTATGCGGAAGGCCACTCCAAGGACGCCGAGAAATTGCTCGGCGGGCTCGACGCGAAGCTGTTCCCCGCGAACCTTGGAGGGCATCTGTCGCTGGTCCAGGGTGGACTGCTGATGAAGACGGACGCCATTGGCGCGCGCGCGCGTTTCGCCTATGCGCGCCTCGTCGCGCCGGATTCGCTGGTCGAGGAGGCCGCGCTGCGCCGGGAGTTGCTCACGCTCGATCCGGCGACCGAGTTCGACAATCTGCTGCGGCTGGGACGCACATATGCGGCCAAATATTCAAAATCACCCTACGCCCGGCGCTTTTGGGAAGTCTTGAAATCCGCCGCGATTGGCGAGGCGCTCACGGTCGACGCCTCCAAGCTCCAGCGCCTGGAAAAAATATTGGAGGCGATGGACGGGGCGAGCCAATTTGAAATGCATTTGGAAGTCGCCAAAAAGGCGATTTTGAACGGCAGGGTCGACTTCGCGCGCGAGGAGGTCGACAAGGCGGAACGCTTGGCCGACAACGCGGCGGCGACGCAACGGGTCAAAACCTATCGCGAGTTGCTCGAGGCGATTCTGGGCGGACCGGATGAAGCAATCGTTGAACGGCCGATGTCGGACCCTCAATTCTCGAATGAGTCCGATGGCGCATTCGCTAAAATCGTTCGGGACGCGCTGCGACAGCTTCGCGCCGCGAGCAAGAGCCAGGAAGCCTCGATGAAAACCGCGAATACAAGCGACGCCAACTTCGGAGGCGCGCCCGAGTCGCAATCGCTCGCGGTCGCCATTCGCAACGCGCTCTCCAAATCAGACGAACTCCTGAAAAAGACGCTCCGGGAATGACAAATTTCATCATGCCGCGACAATTGCCGTCGCCGGGCCTGAATCCGCGCGAACCGATAAGCGACGCCGCGTCGCGCGCCCGGCGCGCGTCGATGGCAACCGCGCAGTCGTTCGGGGAGCTGTTGAGCGGCGTCGAGGCGCAAGGCGCCCCGCCCGTCGGCTCCGGCGACAAGCATGACGACCGGCAAAACTCGGCAGCCCTCGCCACGACGGCCAATGCCGATCCCTCTATTCAGGCGACGGCGATGGCCGCGCCGATTTCCTCGCCCTTGATGTTCGGCCTGAATATCGCCGCGCGTCAAATGGGCATGGACGCCAGCGGACAGGACGCGGCGCAAGCCGGCGAGGCGAACGGCGCGATCAACCAATCCGGGAACCACGGCCACGCCGCTTCACGGCCGGCGCCGGGAAAACCGCGCCCGGACTTGCGCCAGGGGCCGCGCGTCGTTTCCATGGGCGCCACGAGCGCGCTCGCGCTTTCGAACGTTGCTCAAGCGGCGGTCTCGAACGGCGGCGGCGCCGATGGATCGGCGCCGACCGCCAAGCCATCCGCGCCTGGAGCAGCGTCCATGAACCGGGGCGCCTCGGCCGCTTCCGCGAGAACGAACCGCGCGCCTGGGTCCGGGGCCATCGCATCGCTCTCCAGTGGAGCCGGGCCGGTCGACGCCGCGGCGCGCGATCATGCGGCGGCCAACGAGGATGACGCCGATCGTCCATCCAACCCCGGCGGCGCGCTCGACGCCGTCTCCGAAAACGCCGGCGCCGCTCCGCGGATAACCCCAACAATCGCCATGGACGCGGGGTCCTTTGGTTCGTCCTTCGCGCGGCTGATGTCGAATATGTGGACGAACGCGGGCGCCGCCGCGACGCCGCAAGCCGGCGCCGGCGCGAATCCGTCGCTCTCGCCAACGACTCCAGGCCAGGACGCGACCGCGGCCCAAAAGCCGCTCGCCACCTCGGTGACGATCGAACTCGCGCCGGAAGCCTATGGCGCGATGACCGTGAGCATGAAGTTTTCCAGCTCCGGGGTTTCCCTGCATATCGCGGTGACGTCGCAAAACGCGCTTTCGCTGATCCGCGACTCGCAGCAACGATTGCGCGACGCCCTCGAGTCGGTTGGCGGCGCCGTGCATTCCCTGACCACGCAGGTCAGCCCGGCGCTAGCCGTGTCGAGTAGCCCACGGTCCGCGACAAGCGGCGGCGAGAGTTATTCCCAGTCGGGATCATCGGGCGGCGGGTCGGATGTCTTTCCGCGGCAAAACGAGCATGGGGATGGAAGACGCGGCCAAGGCGGAACCTCGAACGCTCCCGGCGCGACGGGTCGGACCGGAGTGGAGCCGAGTGCTCCGTCTCGCGGCGGCGGCGACGCTGGCGTTTACCTGTGAGGCCCGGGGGCTCAACTCCCGCAATGTTTGCGAGGCGGAAATGCTGCGGGCCGCCCGCGAAAACGCGGTGCCGGTCGGCATCCTTTACGCCGTCGCGATGACCGAAACCGGCCAGCGCGGCGCGCTGAACGCCTATGCGATGAATATCGATGGGCGAGCGGTGTTCAATCGAAGCTTGCGCGAGGCGTTGGATCAATTCGCGCAAGCGCGGGCCAGCGGCGCGCGGTTCATCGACATCGGTTGCATGCAGATCGATCACCATTATCACGGCGCGCGCTTTCGCGGCGTCGACCACATGTTCGATCCTAGAAGCAACGTGAGCTACGCCGCGCGCTTGCTTCACGATCTGCGAGTCGCGCAAGGCTCGTGGACCGCCGCCGTCGCGCGCTATCACGCGGGTCCGGGAAATCCGCCCGCGCAACGCGGTTATGTCTGTGCCGTGATCGCCAGGATGATCGCCAGCGATTTTGGTTCCTGGACTCCCGAGTCGAAGGCGTTCTGCGCCCGCTGACCACCGCGATCGCCTTGAAATCTCGACATCCGCGCTTGTCAGGCTCGCGTAAGGGAGTCTGCCTAACCATTGACTAACTTCTTTTAGACAACCGGGAAACCAATATGAGTTTCGTCGTCGGTCTCTTGGTGACAATGGGCTGCATGCTCGGCGGCTTCGCCGCGCTCGGCGGGCACATCATCGTGCTTTGGCAACCCTGGGAGTTCGTCATTATCATGGGTTCCGCGCTCGGAACCTTCATTGTCGCCAACCCCGTCAAGGTCATTCAGGACACCGGCAAGGCCATCACGCAGGCCGTGCTCGAAAAAGGCCCAAAGCGTCGCGATTACCTCGATCTGCTGGGATTGCTGCATTCGCTGATGCGCGAATTGCGGAGCAAGTCGCGAAACGAAGTCGAGGTCCACATCGACTCGCCCTCCGAATCCCCGATCTTCAACAAATTTCCAAACGTTTTGAAAAACAAGGAAGTCACGGCCTTCATCTGCGACTATTGCCGCTTCTTCATTTTGGGCAACGTCCGCGCCTTCGAGGTTGAGAGCCTGATGGACGAGGAAATCGCCGCCATCAAATACGACAAGCTGAAACCCTATCACGCATTGACGGCGATCGGCGACGGGCTGCCGGCGCTCGGCATCGTCGCCGCGGTCCTCGGCGTCATTCACGCCATGGGCGCGCTCAACTCATCCCCCGAGCTGCTCGGAGGGTTGATCGGCGCGGCGATGGTCGGCACCTTCGCGGGAATTTTCGTTTCCTATGGAATCGTCACGCCGCTGGCCTTCAAGGTCAAGGTCGCGCGCACGAAGGAATGCTATGTCTATCTCATCCTCAAGCAGGCGCTGCTCGCCTTCATGAACGGCGCCTTGCCGCAAGTCGCCATTGAACATGGCCGCAAGTCGATACCCTCCTATGAACGCCCCACCATCGACGAGGTCGAGAGCGAAACGCTGAACAGCGGGACCCCGGCGGAATGAACTCGGCAACGGAAAGCGCGGACGCCGATTTGGAGCTCGATCGGAACGATCCGCTCATCGCCAGCGGCGACGCCGCGATCGAACGGTTGCCCGCGCTGCGAGCGATCTTTCAGCAAATGGCGGTCGAATTTTCGCAAAAGCTTTCCAACGTCGCCAACATGCCGATCAACTTCGCGATCACGACGATGACCGCGCGGCGGATCGGCGAAATTCAGACGAGCTTCGCGATGCTGGAGCTTTCCAGCGTGTTTCGCAGCAACGAACTCGACGCCAAGGCCATTTTCGCCGTCGACAAGGCGTTCGTCAACTCGATGACCGAAACATTGTTCGGCGCGAGCTTCGCCGAACCCTCGATCGAGGAGCCGCGATCCGCGTCGCGCATCGAAGGCAAGACCACCGCCTTCGCTCTGGATTTTTTGGCCAACTCGCTCCAGAGCTCGTTCGCGCAGGTCGCCAATGTCACCTTTCAACCCGAGGCGATGCAAAAGACCGTCGACGTATCGGTGCTCGGCCGGCGCAACTCCATCGTCATCATCTGCGCGTGCTCGCTGCAAGCCTTTGGCCGCGCCGGTCAGGCCATCGTCGTGCTGCCGCGCTCGGCCCTCGATCCCTACAGGGCGGCGCTGTCGCGCAATCCGGCGACGCAAGGGGCGGCCCAGGACGAACGCTGGAGCGCCAAGCTGCACGACATCGTCGTGCAGACCGAGGTGAAGCTTTCGGCGACGATGGATCGAAAGGGATTGACGCTCGCCGATGTTTTGGCGTTCGAGGTCGGACAGATCATCGAACTGCCGATTTCGCCGACCAGCACGATCAAATTCGAATGCGAGAACCGAACGCTGTTCTGGTGTCGGTTGGGACAAAAGGACGGCCACTACACGGTTCGCATCGAGGACTTCGTCGACGAGAGCGATGAATTCATTCAAGCCCTTCTCGGCGATTAACGGCCCGCCCGGCCCTGACAAGCCGAAGCGCCGGCGCGACGCCGCCTCAATTGGAAACGCGGGACACGGGAGTTCATGATGAGCGACTTGGACATGGAACATGAGAACGGTTTCGACGTGGAAGCCATGGAGTTGGGAGCGCCCGGGGAACCGCCCGAGCTTTCGGCCGAAGCCAGCGCGGAATCGCGGCGCATGGATTCGATCCTGCGCATTCCCGTCGTCGTGCAAGTCGTCGTCGGATCGGCGACGCTGCCGGTTTCCAGCCTGCTGAAATTGGGACGCGGCGCCATCGTTCCGTTGGATCATCGGATCGGCGATCCCGTCGATGTCGTCGTCAACGGGCGCGTCATCGCGCGCGGCGAGGTCGTCGTGGTCGAGGGCGACAGCACGCGCTTTGGCGTCTCGCTGACTGAAATTCGAGAGCGCCAAATTAGCGGCCAGCAAGACTGAAGCCTCGAAGGACTGGAATGCCGATCGTTGTTTCACATGAGCCCGCGCGACCTCTCAGCGGGCCGGAGAAAGTGGCCGCGCTGCTCCTGGCTCTCGATCGGGAAGCCGCGCAGCGCGTGCTCAAGCATTTCAGTCACGACGATTTGTTGCGCCTGGCCAAGCACGCGGCCAAGCTCGGCAATGTCGGCGCGCCCGTCATCGAGCCGCTGATCGCCGAGCTCATCGAACAGGTTTCCGGCAGCGGTCCCGATCTCGTCGGCGGCGCGAGCAAGGCCGAGCAATTGCTGACCGGCGTGATTCCCGCCGAGGCCGTCGCGGAAATCATGTCGGACGTGCTCGGCAGCTCCAATCAATTCCTCTGGCAGCGGCTCTCGACGATTCCCGACGCCGTGTTCGCCGGATATCTTTCCGGTGAACATCCACAGACCATCGCGGTCATCCTCGGCAAGATCGACGCGGCGCTGGCGGCCAAGCTCATCACGCAACTGGACGGCCACCTGCGCAACTCGGTCATGCGCCGCATGCTGGTGTCTCGTCCGGTTTCCGACGTCGCCCTGCGCATCATCGAGGCGACCCTGCAACAGGATCTTTTGGGGTCGAGAACCGTCGGCGCCGAGGCGGCGGTGAAGGCGCGGGTCGCCGGCATCATCAACCAGATGGAGCGGGAGCAGGTCGAGGACGTTCTGCAGACGATCGAGGCCTCCGAGCCGGTGCTCGCGCAGCAGCTCAAGAATCTGCTGTTCTCCTTCGAGGATATTCCCAAGCTTTCGGAGCGCGCCCGCGCCATTCTTTTCGATCAGGTGGCGACCGAAACGCTCATTCTCGCGTTGCGCGGCGCCGAGGAGGCGATCAAGGCGGCGATCCTGCCGGCGCTGGGCGCGCGCACGCGCAGGATGGTCGAGGCGGAGCTTTCCAGCAGCGACAGCCGCCCGCCGCCGCGCGATATCCTCAGGGCGCAACGGCTCATCGCCGAAACGGTGCTCAAGCTCAGCGAGCAAGGCACGATCGAAATGGACACCGCGACCGCCGAGGGCGCCGGCTAATCACGCGAGGGCGCGCGCATGGCGGACGACGAGGACCACGAGTCCAAAACGGAAGAAGCCTCCGACAAAAAAATCACCGACACGCTCGAAAAAGGCAATTTCCCGGTCTCGCGGGACGCGACCACCATCGTCGGCTTCTTCGCCTTCCTGCTGTGCATGTCCTATCTCATCGACGCGCGCGGCGAGGCGCTGTTCGGCTCGATGCGCCTGCTGCTCGGCGGGGTCGGCGACATCCGAATGCGCAACGGCGCCGACGCGCGAAACATCGTGGCGTTCGTCCTGAAGGAGATGGGGACGTTTCTCACGCCCATCGTCGCGCTGTTCGCCGTGGGCGGACTGGCCGCCTCCTTCGCGCAGGGCGCCTCGGCGGTCATCTTCGATCGCATCATTCCCGATTTTTCGCGCATCTCCCCAGCCAAGGGCTGGAGCCGCGTCTTCGGCGTCACCGGCTTGATCGAGCTGTTGAAATCGGTGGTGAAAATTCTCATCGTGGCCGGCGCGGCCAGTTTCTCGATTCACTCCGACGCCGGCGCGCTGAGAAACATGCTGCTCTCCGACCTGGCGCTGACGCCGGTCATCGCCAGCCGGCTCATCATTCACCTCGCCAGCGTGATCTCGATAGCGGCGTTCCTGTTGGCGGCGGCGGATATCGCCTGGTCGCGCATGAAATGGCGGCGCGACCTTCGAATGAGCCGACAGGATATGAAGGACGAGCACAAGCAGTCGGAAGGCGACCCCTTCGTGAAAAGCCGCATGCGCTCCGTCGCCCTGACGCGCGCCCGCCGGCGCATGATGGCCGCGGTGCCCAAGGCGACGATGATCATCGCCAACCCCACGCACTACGCCATAGCGCTGCGCTACATGCGCGACGAGAGCGCCGCCCCGGTGGTCGTCGCCAAGGGACAGGATTTGCTGGCGCTGAAAATCCGCGAAATCGCGGCGGAGCACGACATCCCCGTGGTCGAGCGCAAGGAGCTGGCGCGCGCCATGTACGACCATGTCCAGGTCGACAAAATGATCCCCCCGGAGTTCTTCCGCCCCATCGCCGAAGTCATTCATTTTCTTCACACCAAGCAAGGCGCGCGCCCGAACGCCGCGCCGCGCGCCTGACCGCCGCGCCCATTAGCCAAGACTCCGCGTTGCGATTGTCGACGGCGCGCGGCGGTCTTAAGACCTCCGAGGGCCACGAGGTCAATCCACCTCGCGCGAACAGGCATGGGAACATGAGGCATCGAAACGGGCGCGGCCCGATCCCGCGCGCGGCGGCATGATCCGCGTCCCGCGATATTGCGCGATCGTCCTCGCGCTGAGCCTCGCCCTCCCCGCCGCCGCCGCCGAGGGAATGCGCATGGGCATGTTCGTGCTCTGGGCGAGAACGCCCGAGGGCGCCGACGCCGGCGGGCGCGAGACCAATCTGCGCGCCTGGGAGGAGACGCTTCATTTGCCGCCCTCGACGCTGCTCGCCCATGATTATTACGGCAAGGACACATGGGAGGACATGCGCGCGCTGGACTGGCTTCCGGCCTACTGGGCGCGCCACAATCCGAGGCGCGAATTGATCTGGTCGATCCCCCTGACGATGAAGGGGACGCCGCTCGGCGACGTCGCCCGCGGCCTGCGCGACGCGGAGTTTCGCCATGGCGCGCGCGTCATCGCGGCCTCGCAACCAACCGCGATCATCAGGATTGGCTGGGAGATGAACGGCGACTGGTTCGCCTGGTCGGCCGCCGGCCATGAGGCCGATTACATCGCCGCCTATCGTCGCGTCGTCCAAATTTTCAGGGAGGCGTCGCCGGGCTTCACCTTCGACTGGTGCGCCAATTGGGGCCGCAACAACATGCCGGCCGATCTCGCCTACCCCGGCGACGATGTCGTCGACACCATCGGGCTCGACGTCTACGACAGGAAAACCGACGCGGAGCCCGCCGCCCGCTGGCGCGACGACGTTCTGAACGCCCCCCATGGCCTCGCCTGGCTCGACGACTTCGCCCGCCGCCGCGGCAAGAGAATCAGTCTGGCGGAATGGGGTCTCGGCCTCAAGAACGCGCCGGACAATCCCTATTTCGTCGAACGCATGGGCGAATGGCTGAAGGCGCGCGGCGGGCGCGTCGCCTTCCACGCCTATTTCGACGCGCCGTCGCTGAACGGCGGCGACTTTCCGCGAGGCCGCGACCGCTTCATCAAGATGTTTTCGGCGCGCGACCGCTGACCGACGACCGCGCGGCGCGTGCGGCGCAATACAATCGCGCGTGGACAAAACCAAAAAATCGCGGGAGGTTAGTGCGTTTTGAGCGACGCCGGCCAGACGTCGAAAACAGCGATTGCGAAAAGGAGACATCCATGTCGACGCCACAAGTCGCTCCAATCGATTGGAACCACAAACCGCTTTCCGAGCCCTGGAAACTGACCGACGCCCAAACCCTCGGACTGGCGCTGTCGGGCGGCGGATTCAGGGCGTCGCTGTTCCACATCGGCGTCCTGGCGCGGCTCGCCGAACTCGATTTGCTGCGGCACGCGACCTTGCTGTCGACCGTCTCCGGCGGCTCCATCGTCGGCGCCTATTATTACCTGAAGGTCAAGGATTTGCTGGAGGGACGCGGGCACGCGAGCGATCGCGCCGCCAAGGCCTCGAGGGAAGCCTATATCGCCATCGTCAAGGAGATCGAGCAAGAATTCCTCGACGCCGTGCAAACCAATATTCGCGCCCGGGCGCTGCTCAACCCCATGAGCAACGCCAAAATGATGGTGAGCGATGATTATTCCGACAGCGACCGCATGGCCGAACTCTACGACCAGCATTTCTACCAGCCGTTCGCGGAGCGGCTGGGATTGAAAAGCCTGACGCTGGAGCACTTGATGATACACCCGAACGCCGCCGCGGTCGGCCTCTCCGACATCAAGGCGCCCTTCGACGTCGACGCCTACAACAAGGACCCGAACGCCAAATACAAAATACCGATCATCAACATCAACGCGACATCGATCAACTCCGGCCATAGATGGTGCTTTACCGCGGCCTGGGTCGGCGAGTTCCCGGTTCCCCAGAGAAGCGCGACTCCGCTGTGCGCGGCGATCGACACCAATGCGCGCCTGCGGCGCCTGCAAATCGACGGCGATTATTCCAAGTTTCGCGCCGATCCCGACAAATGGGCGGCGCCGCTCGCGGCGGAATTTGAAAAACCGCGGCGGGAAAAGCTACAAAGCCTGACGCTGGCGCACGCGGTCGCCGCCTCCGCCTGCGTGCCCGGCATATTCACGCCGCTGTCCATTCACGACCTCTACCGGAACAGCCGCCAACAGGAGATCGTCGTCGAACTGGTCGACGGCGGCGTCTACGATAACCAGGGATTTGACGCGCTGGTCAACGCCGATCCCGGCTGCGACTTCATCGTCTGCAGCGACGCCTCCGGCCAGTTGGAGGACGAACGCGCGCCGTCCAGCGCCATTCTGTCCGTGGCGCGTCGATCCAACGATATATTGATGACGCGCGTGCGCGCCAAGGGATACAACCGGCTGTGTTTCGAAGCCAAGGATAACGCCAGGTTCTTCCACTTGCGGGACGAATTCCAGGGCAACGACGACTATCCAAAAATCCCGATTCCAGTGGATCGCAGCAACAACAACGACGACGGCCTCGTCTACCGCCTGTCGGGGATACGCACCGATCTCGACACATTTTCCGATTTGGAAGCCTATACGCTGATGTACGATGGCTATTGCCTGTGCGACTCCCGGGTGATGACCGGAAAGGAACAGCTGAACCTTGGAACGCCCAATCAGATTCTTCCGGCGACGCCCAGCGATTGGAAGTTTCTAAACATCAGGCGCATGTTGCGCGGCGGCGACGAAACCAAGGAGTTATTGACCCAGCTTTATGTCGGCTCGAATCAATCCTTCAAGATATTTCGCTTGTTC
This sequence comes from uncultured Alphaproteobacteria bacterium, assembly GCA_963699455.1. Lineage (GTDB taxonomy): Bacteria > Pseudomonadota > Alphaproteobacteria > Rhizobiales > Beijerinckiaceae > Methylocystis. The sequence continues at coordinate 1,291,725 of CAVOTY010000006.1, forward strand.
TCGCTCAACCCATTCCGACTATACGCCCTGCTGGCGTGGGTTTTCGCGGCGACGCTGATCCTGCCGGCGCTGGGGCTCTGCCTGATGTTTCCCGATGCGATACGCGTCGCCTATGTCTATATTACCGAACATCTTGGCCTCTTGCTGCCGATCGTCGCGCTATTCTTCTTCATGAAGACGCGACTGGAGAACTCGCCGGTCATTGGCGCCATGCTCGACAAATTGCGGCCGCTGCGGCGGGACATGGTCATGGGGCTCGTCTACCCCCTGTCGATCATCGGCCTCGTCGGAACCGTGGCGGCGGCCGTACACCTCGCCACCTTCGATCGCATGTTCAAATTGACGGGACGGCTGCCGCGCGATTAGGCAATCGCGACCGCGACGGGCGGAGGCGGGAATTTTCCCCCGCTGTTCCGCTTGCCGGCCGCCCGAATGTTATACTATAACACCCACATGATCGACGCCGGACACGCCCATGCCCCCGCGATGCGCGAAAATGCGCGCGCGCGCATCGATTCGACGGTTTCATGCGCGAAAACGCGCGCCCTGGGCATGTCCGCCTGGCGGCGACTAGGGGTGGTCGCCATCGCGCTGATTCCCTTGTGGGCCGGCGTTTTCTGGGCGCTGAATTGACCCGCCGCGCCGCGCCAACCATCATACTCGAAAACCTGACGCTTGGCTATGACCGACGGCCGGCGGCGCATCATGTCTCCGGCGAGATCGCGCCCGGCGACCTGCTCGCGGTCTGCGGTCCCAACGGGGGCGGAAAATCCACGCTTCTCAAAGGGTTAGCGGGTCTGCTCGCGCCCATGGGCGGACGCATCCTGCGCGGCGGCGCGCGGGCCGGCGATTTCGCCCATCTGCCGCAGGCGGCCGAGATCGACCGCTCGTTTCCCATTTGCATTCAAGACTTTATCGCGCTCGGCGGCTTGCGCCGCACCGGGATTTTCAAGGGATTTGATGGCGGCGAGGACGAACGCGTCGCCAAGGCCATTGAAGCCGTTGGTCTTTCCGGATTCGAGAGCCGCGGCCTCGATACGTTGTCCGGCGGACAGTTCCAGCGGGCGCTGTTCGCCCGGCTCATCGTCGAGGATTGCGCGGTCATTTTGCTGGACGAGCCGTTCGGCGCGATCGACGCCGCCACCACATTGGATTTATTGGATTTAATCGCCAAATGGCGGCGGGAGGGGCGCACCGTGATCGCCGCGCTGCACGAGTTCGACATCGTGCGGGAGGCCTTTCCGCACACGCTGCTGCTGGCGCGCGAGACCATATTCTGGGGCGACACCGCGGCCGCGCTGTCGGCGGAAAACCTCAACAAAGCCAAGGAGATGGCGGCGGCCTACGACGACAGGGCGCGCCTTTGCGAACGCGACGCCGCGGAGCCCGCCGATGCTGTTTGACCTCTTGGCGGCGCCCTTCGTCGATTACCAATTCATGCGCCGCGCCCTGGTCGGCGCGGTGGCGCTGGCGCTGGCGGGGAGTCCGCTCGGCGTGTTCTTGGTGCTGCGGCGGATGTCGCTGGCCGGCGACGCGCTGTCGCACGCCATCCTGCCGGGCGCGGCGGTCGGCTATCTCGTCGCCGGCCTGTCGCTGCCGGCGATGACGCTGGGCGGCTTGGCCGCGGGGCTGGTCGTGGCGCTGGCGTCGGGGGCGGCGGCGCGGTTCTCGGCGCTGCGCGAGGACGCCTCGCTCGCCGCGTTTTACCTTGTGTCGCTGGCGCTTGGCGTCACCATCGTGTCGCTCAAGGGTTCGAACGTCGATCTGCTGCATGTGCTGTTCGGCTCGGCGCTGGCGCTCGACGACGCGGCGCTGCTGCTGCTGGCCGGCGTCTCGACCATCACATTGATAACCCTGGCGGTTTTTTATCGGGCGCTGGTCGTCGACACGCTCGATCCGGTTTTCCTGCGTCGCGCCAGCGGCTTTGGCGAATACGCGCCGTTTCTGTTTTTGGGGCTGGTGGTGCTCAATCTCGTCGCGGGTTTTCAGGCGCTCGGCACGCTGATGGCGGTGGGGCTGATCATGCTGCCCGCCGCCGCCGCGAAGCTGTGGACGCGCGATCTCTCGGCGGCGCTGCCGCTCGCGGCGGGACTTGGCGGGCTGGCGAGTTATCTCGGGCTGGTCATGTCGTTTCATTCGGGCGCGCCGGCCGGGCCGGCGATTATTCTGGCGGCGGGGTTTTTGTATTTCGTGTCGCTGGCGCTTGGCCGCGCCGGCGGGCTGATCCGCAATCTGCGCCCGCGCCGTCATTTCGAGGGGTAGCGTCATGCTCAACAGACGAATTTTGCTGGCCTTTTTGCTTTGCCTCGCCGGGCCGGTCGCCGCCCAGCCCCCTGCCCCGCCGGTCGTCGCGAGTTTCTCGATCCTGGGCGACTTCGTCCGCGAGGTCGGCGGCGAGGGCATCGAATTGTCCACCATCGTCGGCCCCAACGGCGACGCCCATGTCTATGAGCCGACGCCGGGCGACGGGCGCAAGCTGGCCGCGGCGCGGCTGGTTTTCGTCAATGGTTTGGGGTTCGAGGGCTGGATCGACCGGCTCATCGCGGCGTCCAAAACCAAGGCCAAAATCGTCACGGTCAGCGCCGGCGTCGCGCCGCGCCATAACGAGGAAGGGCTCGACCCGCACGCCTGGCAGGATGTCGCGAACGCCAAGCGTTACGTCGAAAACATCCGCGACGCGCTGGTCAAGGCGGACCCGTCTCGCGCGAAGATGTTCGAGGCCAACGCGGCCGCCTATCTCGCCAAGCTCGACGGGCTCGACCGCGAGGTTGTCGCGGCGCTGAACGCCATTCCAGCGGAGCGCCGCCGCATCGTTTCGACCCATGACGCCTTCGGTTATTTTTCCGCGCGTTATGGCCTGAAATTCATCGCGCCGCAGGGCGTGTCGACGCAGGCAGAGGCCAGCGCCCGCGACATCGCCCGCATCATCGAACTCGGTGAAGCGCGAAAAAGTCGGCGCGGTGTTCTTGGAGAACATCGCCGATCCGCGCCTCGCCCAAAGCATCGCCGCGCAAACCGGCGCCAAGGTCGGCGGCACGCTCTATTCCGACGCGCTGTCGGATGCGAAGGGCCCGGCGCCCACCTATATCGAGATGGTCCGGCATAATGTAAAAGAGCTGGTGGAAGCGCTGGGGGGTAGGCAATAGCCAAAATGCGGTCGGGTAATTACGCGAAATCAAACATCTTTGACAAGCTCTGATGGCAAATGTCTTTTGCGGAACATGCTTTGATTAGCTTATACTTCGAACGGAATTGTTCGAAGTATAAGAAAAATGCTTATCTGTTTTCGTCTAGTGCAACTAAATGTTGTGGCTGATCTTAGCCGCCTTAGCTATTGTGCTGCGGTATAGCGCAGGGAGGGAAATCGGTGAAAGCTGAATCATACGATTGTCAGTCATGCGGGGCTTGCTGCATGTGGGGTGGTGCAGTCTGGCACGAGCCGCAACTGCCAGAGGATTTTAATGATCATGGCTGTGTGATGCGACGCGATGATGGTGCTTGCATCGCGCTTGATGGCGAAGTGTTCAGTGCTTGTTCATGTAAGGTCTACGCCATTCGTCCTGCACAATGCCGAGCCCTCCAAGCGAGGGATCGATTTTGTGACCGGGCACGCAATCGCGCCAGAGTCAAACAACTATTGAATTCTCACGCAGATGGACTGACTCTTGCCGAGATCGCAGAGCATATGTGCAAGTCACCATCGACGGTGCGACGCTGGTTTAGATCCTGGAGGCTTTTGTATATTGTGACGCCTATCGAGAGAACGCATCCGACTAGGTGGGTATAATAGTGTCAATAGCGCTAGCGCGTCGAGATGGTTGTGCTTGTTGCTTGTGAGTTCCTATATAATTAAAGGGCCGCCGGCCCTCTTGGAGACACACCTTGACCGACACAATTCCCGTCACCGTCATCACCGGCTATCTCGGCGCCGGCAAGACGACGCTGCTGAACCGCATTCTCACCGAGCAGCACGGCCGCCGCTATGCGGTCATCGTCAACGAGTTCGGCGAAATCGGCATCGACAATGATCTCGTCGTCGGCGCCGACGAGGAAATCTTCGAGATGAACAACGGCTGCATCTGCTGCACCGTGCGCGGCGATCTCATCCGCATCATCGAGGGGCTGATGCGGCGGCGCGGCAAATTCGACGCGATCATCGTCGAGACCACCGGCCTCGCCGACCCGGCGCCGGTCGCGCAGACGTTTTTCGTCGACGCCGACGTGAAAGGCGCGGCGCGGCTCGACGCGGTGGTGACGCTGGCCGACGCCAAATGGCTGCTCGACCGATTAAAAGACGCGCCGGAGGCCAAGAACCAGATCGCCTTCGCCGATGTCATCGTGCTGAACAAAACGGATTTGGTGTCGCCCGCCGAACTCGCCGAGGTCGAGGCGCGCATCCGGGGCATCAACCCCTACGCCAAGCTGCACCGCGCCGTGAAGGCCGACGTGCCGCTAAAGGCCGTGCTGGAGCAAAACGCCTTCGATCTCGACCGCATCTTGGAGATCGAGCCGAACTTTTTGCACGCCGAGGCGCACGATCACGCCCATGATCACCACGACCATCACGCGCATGTCGACCATCATCACGGCCACGAGCATAATCACGAATGCGCGCCGGGTTGCGGCCACGATCACCACGAGCACGACCACCACGAGGAGCATGCGCCGCTCAAGGCCTATCACGACGAGGACATGCAGTCCGTGGCGATCCGCCACGAGGGCGAGGTCGATCCCGAGCGCTTCGTGCCGTGGCTGAACGAGCTGACGCAGCGCGACGGCCCGGATATTTTGCGCTGCAAGGGCATCATCGCCTTCAAGGACGAGCCGCGCCGCTTCGTGTTCCAGGGCGTCCACATGATTTTGGACGGCGATTTGCAGCGCGACTGGCGCGACGACGAGCAGCGCGGCTCCAAGCTGGTGTTTATCGGCCGAAAGCTCAAGGAGGCGGAAATCCGCGAGGGTTTCGCCAAGACGGTGGTTTGAGAGACCCCCACCCCAACCCTCCCCCGCTTCGCGGGAGAGGGAGCGGACCCGGCGCTTTATTGGGAACACGCATCACACTTAAAGCGAGCATGTCGCCTCTCCCGCCGTGGCGGGAGGGTCTCACCAGAACTTGATCAGCGACAACGGCCCCTTTTTCAGCAGCTTGGCGTCCAGCGCGCGCATTTCCTGGTCGGCGGCGCGGGCGTTGGCGCGCAGCTCCAGCAGTTTCTCGTCCGGCACGTCGAAATCGATGGCGGCGGCCTTGAGTTCCCGACGCGCGGCGTCGAGCCTGTTTTGCGCGAAGGTGACTTTGGCGTCACGGCTCATATCTGCTCCTGTTTGTTTTAGGGCGCTCGAACGGACGCCGCGGCCGGCGCCCGGCGCCCGCCAAGCGGTTGCCCTATAGCATGATTTCGCCGAATGGGGAGACCCCGCGCGTCAAGGCCAGGGCTTAGACAAAGACTGGGCTCGGACAAAGACTGGACTCAGACGCGGCGGCGCTCCGCGGCGAGGCCGTCGTAAAAGGCGAGATGCGCCAACGCCGCATCGTCCCAGGCTTTTTCGAGCGAGACCCCGATGGCCTCCTCCTTGTGGGCGAAGGCGTTTTGAACCGCGTCGGCGAACGCCTCCGGCGCGGCGTCCATGGGACAAAGCACGGTGGCGGGATTGTCGATCTTGGATTTCAGCGAGGGGGAGAAATCGAACTCGTCCGGGCGCTCGGGAAGGGTCGAGACGAGCGGAATGGCGAGCTGGCTGACCGCCTGAAAGCTGCCGCGGCGGGTGCTGACGCCGTCGGTGAACGGCAACAGGAACACGTCGGCGGCGGAAAGCGTCGCCATGAGCTCGCCCTCGTCGTCGATTCTGCCGCGAAAATCGAGTTGTTCGGCCACGTCGAGCTCACGCGCCAACGCAAGGAAGGCCTCGCGGTCCTTCGGCTTGTCCCACAGGAAATCTCCGCAGATCAGCAGCCGCGCCGCGACGCCGCGCTCCTTGAGGACCCGCGCGACGCGCAGCAGCAGGTCGGGCCGCTTGCTGGCGTAAAGCACCCCAAAAAAACCGATGACGATTTCGGCCCGCGTCGCGCCGGCGCCGCGCGTCTTGACGCGCTCCGCGGCGACCCGCTCCGGGTCGATGCGGACCGGCATGATGTTCGGGCCGATCGGAATGACCGGCGCCGCCCGCTTCTTGGCGCTCGCGACCAGCGGCGAGTTCAAGAAGGCCTCGCGCTGTTGCCGCGAGACGAAGATGAAGCCGTCCGACGCCAGAATATCCGGGATGATCGACAGGTAGCGCAATGGGTTAAGCGAGGTCCATTCGTGCAGGGTGATCGCGATGCGCCCTCGCCGCGTCGCGAGTCGCGCCGCCATCAGCGCCGAGCCGGGAACGAGGCTATTGCCCCAGCCTTCGATCGGCAGTTGAAAATGCGCGATCCGATCCTCGCGCAGAACATTTTGAATCGCGCCCACGAAGCCAAGCGGGTGCTCGGGCTCGATCGTCTCGAGGGTCGCGAAACCCGGCCGGCGCGCGTTTATCGCGTCGCGAAGCCGCCGCGAATAGTCCACCACCGCGCAAGTCACGTTTCGGGCGGAGCCGAAAATGACAAGCGAGGGCGTCGGTTGGCGCATGGCGGGTTCCGTGGATTTCAACACAATTAATCTGACTTTCCTAGACTCTATACTATGGAGCGCAAGATAAAACCACGATTTATATTAATGCCCAATTAATGGCCGGCGCGGCCGGCGTGTGGGCGGCGCGAGGCCGAGGCTTCTTCACGGCTCGTTTGCTTATTGCTCGCCGAATCCGGCGGCGCGACACTTTATTAATTCTCTTGACGCACCTTGCTCCCGCGGGCGCGATCCTGCTTCGATACGTTCCCACCACCAAGATAAGGATTGGCGATGTCTGTCTCCGCCCTGGCCCCGCGAACTCGACGCGCAAGCCCCTCGCGATGTGCGCGATATCGTCGCCGATCTCGGCTATCCCAGGGACTGGATTTGGGCATGGGAAAATTACAAGCCGACGCTGATCGCGCTGGCCAAGGAGCGGCATCTCAAGCGGCATCTGGAAATCGGCGGCGGGCGCGATCCTTTGTTCCTGCCCGACGAGGTCGCGGCGCTGGGTTTCGACGTGACGCTGAACGACATTTCCGCGCACGAGCTATCGCTTGCGCCACAGGGCTACGCCAAGGTCCAGTGCGACATCGCCGCGCCCGAGGGGCCGGCGATCCTGGGCAGGGAGCAATATGACATCGCCTATTGCCGCATGGTGATGGAGCATGTGCCCGACGTCGCCGCCATGTGGCGAAACATCAACGCCTGCCTGGCGCCGGGCGGCGTCGCGCTCAGCTTCTTCCCGACGCTGTACGCGCCGCCCTTCGTGCTCAATCACCTGCTGCCGGAAGGACTGTCGCGGCGCATGCTGGAGGCGGTGTTTCCCGACCGCAAGGAGCACGGCGACGACCCGAAGTTTCCGACCTATTACAACTACTGCTTCAGCGACGAGAGCAAGGTCGTTCCGATGCTGAAGGCCGCCGGCTTCTCCGACGCCGTGGTGCTGCCGTTCTGGGGCTATGGCTATTTCGATAAATTCCCCGGGCTCAAGCAGCTCGACGCCGCCTTCACGCGGCTGGCGCAAGCCCGCGGCTGGCGGGCCGTGTCGAGCTTCGCCTATGTGATCGCGACGAAATAAACTTCGGCGCCCGTCGCTTGAGCGCGAGCGCGACGGACCCGCGCTTACGCAAAGTTAACCATGGCGGAGCTAGATCTCCGCGTGGACGCCGCGCGCCCGCGAGCGAGGCTCGAAGGCGATGGCGCCGAAGAGGCGGCGATGACAAACCTGGCCACGACACCCGACGCGCCCGCGATGACTTCGAGCGTCGCGACGCCGGGGCGCGCGTTCGACTACCAGAAACTGGTCAATGGCGCCGTCGCGCTCCTCGTCGCCAGCAGCTCGATCGTGTTCGTGGAGCCCGCGCCGTACGATCTGCTTTTTTTCGTGGCGGCGCCAATCTGGTTTGTCGGCGGCTTCACGGCGCGGCGCGTTCATCTGTTTCTAGCCGCCCTGCTGTTCGCGTTCATCACGACCGGTTTCCTGGCGCTCGTCCCGCGCTGGGATGAATCCGAATACTCGATTTTCCAATATCTCACCGCCTATCTCGGCGTCACCGCGCTTTTCTTCGCCTTGTTCTCGGCGAATCGGACCAAGGAGCGGGTCGAGATCGTTTTCAAGGCCTATGCGGTCGCGGCGGTGATCACCGCGACCTGCGGCGTGCTCGGTTATTTCAACGTCGCTGGGCTTGGCTCGGTTTTCACGCGCGAGGGATTGCGCGTCCTGGGCACGTTCAAGGACCCCAATGTGTTCGGCGCGTTCATGGCGCCGGCCGTCGTCTATCTCGCGCAATGTCTAATTCTGCGGACCACGCGCCGGGTGCTGCTCACGACCGCCGGGCTGTTGGTGCTGCTCGCGGGCGTTCTCCTCTCCTTCTCGCGCGGCGCCTGGGGCGCCACCGTCGTCGCGACAACGCTGATGGTCGTCTCCGGCTATTTAACGAGCGAAAACAAGAAGATGAAAAGCCGGATCGCCTTGGGCGCCGCCATCGCCGCGGCGTTCGTCGTGCTGACCCTGCTTGTCCTGCTGTCGATGGAGGAAACCCGCGCCTTCTTTCTGCAACGCGCCTCGGTCACGCAGGATTATGACGAGGGACCGACGGGACGCTTCGGCAATCAGGCGCGCTCGATCCCGATGCTGCTGGATCGGTTTTGGGGATTCGGCCCGCTGAGGTTTCGATTGGTTTTCGGCATCGAGCCGCACAACACCTACATCGGCGCCTTCGCCAACACGGGCTGGATCGGCGGCCTGTTATTCATCCTGCTGGTCGGGGTGACGACCTACATCGGCTTTCGCCTGATTTTCCGCCGCTCGCCGTTTCGCCAGGAAGCGCAGGTGGCGTTTCCGGCGCTACTCGTGGTTTTCCTGCAGGCGTTCCAGATCGACGTCGATCACTGGCGTCACTTCTATCTCATGCTTGGCCTCGTTTGGGGACTGGAGGCGGCCCGGCAGCAATGGGAGACGACGCAACAGCTTGGCCCAGCCAAATCGCGCGAGCCCGTCAGTCCGCCTGATTGCCGCTGATCCGCAGCGCCGCGCGGGTTTCGGCGCCGGGCAGCGCGAGGTCGCCGGTCACGGGTTTTTGCCATTCCATGCCGACGATCGCGCCGCGGCGCGCGCGCGCGATCACATTGTTGGCGATCACCGCGCCGCCGGCGCCGGGCGCCACCGACACGGCGATTCCAAAGCCGGTTTCGCGCACGACGTTGCCGAGCACGACCACGTCGCGCAGATAGGGTCCCCAACCCACGCTAATGCCCGCGGTCGGCGCGTTTTCCACGACATTGCCGGTGACGGTGACATCCGCCTCGACTCCAATGCCGACGCCGGCGTCCTCGGGCGCCATCCCCGGCCGGCGCGCCCCGACATTGCGAACGATATTTCCATGCACGGTCGACAGCCGGCCGCCCTCCTTGAAATTGGTGACGGAAATGCCCGTGCCGGCGCCGTCGATCACGTTTTCGCCGATCACCGATCCCTGGAAGTCGAACTCCGAATAGATCGCCACCTCGCCCAGCTCCGCGCAGTTGTTGCCGATGATCTGGATGTTCGAGGCGGAGTTGCCGCGGATGGCGGAAAACGCGGCGCCGCGGATTTGGTTGCCGCGCACGATCACGCCGCCGGCGCGAAAGACATTAATGGCGTTGCCGTCCGGCCCGTCGCCACCGTTGCGGGCATGGGTGTCCTCGATGCGATTGTCGGCGATCAGGGCGCCGTCGCGGCGCTTGACGCTTTGCCAAACACGAATGCCGCCATTGCCGGACCCGGCGATGACGTTGGCGGTGATGCGCATGCCCTGGCAATCGAGGCAATGCAGCGCGTTGTCGGCGGCGCCGGTGAATGTCGAGCGCGTCACTTCGCCGTCGCACAGCGCGATCACGACGCCATTGCCGCCGGCGGCCGTGATCTCGCATTCGGATATTTTGATGTCCTTGCTCGCCAGAAAATGCGCGAGGCCGCGGCCCGCCGCGAGGGGCGCCCCCGCCCCATCGAGCACGAGTCCGTAAAGCGAAACGCCGTCGGCGCGCTCGGCCGACAACAGCGACGGCCCGCGCGAAAAGACCAGCCGCGTCGCCCCGCGCGCGCCAAGAATCGCCGCGCCGGCGGGCAGTTTGAGGTCGCCCGCCCGGTAAACGCCGGGCGCGAGCGCGAGCGGAACGCGGGCCCGCGCCGACTGGTCGATCGCGCGTTGCAAAGCCAGGCTTTGGTCGTCGACCGCGCCGGGACGCACGCCAAATTGCGCGGCGTCAAGACCGAGGCTGGACAGCGGCGGCGCGCCGGCCCACGCGGGCATGGCGGCGAAGCCGGTGACCGCGGCGAGCAGGCGGCGGCGGTCGATTTGAAATATTTTCGGCGAATTCCCGTGCATCTGGCGCCTCGTGACGACCGCTTGGCCGAAACCAATTCACTCGAATGATGGCCGGGTGTCCAGCTTGAGGCGGCGAGGACACCGGTGAGCGGCAAGGATGCGGCGCGAAGCTTTACGCTTTGGTCACGCGGGTAAACTACGTTCAACGGCGCGAATTGTGGCCATCGTCGAGACGCCCGGCCAATAAGGCGGGCTGGACAGGTCGGTCATTCGCCGGAAATCGAATGTAAAAGCGGATCGGCTCATCCCATGAATGGCATTTCGGATGGCAAGGCGCGCGCGCTGAACGCGCTTTTGCGCATGTTGCCGTTGGCGGCGAAGTTGTTGCTAACTCTTTACATGGGAAGATATTTATCGCTCGCCGACATGGGCGTCTGGGGGCTGGTCGTCGGGGCGGTCACGGTCATCAAGGTGGTGCTGGGCCAGGGCTTCGACTATGTGGTGACGCGGGATATCGTCGGCGCCTCGCCGCTGACCGCGCTGCATAAAATGCGCGACCAGGCGCTCTTGTATGGGGTGAACTACCTCGGTTTGATCGTTTTGACCGCGATACTCAGCCATCGCGGCGTGTTCGCCATGTCGACCGAAATCGTCGCGCTCACCGTCGCGCTAACGATCCTTGAGGGATTCGCGAGCGCGCTTTACGACAACGCCAATTCGCTCAATCAGCAACTCCTGGCCAACGCCGTGCTGTTTGTTCGCACGGGCCTGTGGGTGTTCCCGGTGGTCATTCTCGGCCTGTTTTTCCCGGCCTATCGGACCGCCGAGGTCGCTGTGGTGGCCTGCGTGATCGGCGGCGTGGCGGCCATCGCCCTGAATATTTTCTTTTGGCGCGCGATGCCCTGGCGCGAGGCGCTAGGATTGCCGGTGGACTGGAACTGGCTCAAGCGCGGCGTTCGCAACTGCGTTCCGATTTGGCTGGGCGGCGTCGGCGTGACGGGTGGCCAGTTCGTCGACCGCTTCTTTGTCGAGCACTATCTCACCCTCGACGACGTTGGCGTGCTGACGTTCTACTTTTCCTTCGCCAACGCGCTGTTGACGCTCATCCAGAGCGGCGTCCTTTCCTTCGCCTATCCGCGGCTCATCGCGACGCATCGCGACGGCGACGGCGTTCGCTTCCGGCATGAAGCGCGCCAAACGGTGCGACAGGTGGCGCTCGGCGGAGGAATCATGGCGCTGGTCTTCGCCGTCGTCGTGCCGCTGCTTGGCGTCTACACGCAGCGACCGGCGCTCATCGACGGCGCCCCGACCCTGTGGCTGCTGCTGCTGGGCGTATGGATTCGCTTGAGCTCGGAGGCGCTTAATTACGTGCTCTACGCGCGCCATCAAGACCGCGCGATCTGGTTGGGCAATCTGTTGTTCCTGATCCCGGCGATCGGCGGCAACGCGCTGTTGATCCCGTTGCTCGGTCTCTCCGCCGTGGGTTGGACGGCGTGCCTGTCCGCCACGCTGCTGTTCGCGTGGCGCTGGTGGCACATCCACGAGGAAGAGAACCAGCGGATATTTTTCCACGCGGGCTGACGGAGCGGTGAGCCGCGCCGAACGGCTAATCCAGCGCGACGAGAAGATAAGGCGCGAGATCGAGCACCAATTTCGCGCCGATGGCGCAGGCGGCGGCCAAACATGAGTTTCTAAGCATGTGGAAATGATCTGGGTGCATGGTTTTTGCCTCCGCGGCGAGCGGCCAGGGCCTAACGCCCAAACAAAACTCAACAACCAAGCTAAGCAATTTTGGCGCCGTTGCGCTCCTCCCGCGCTTTTGGGCGGTACGCCGTCTCGACCTCTGAATCGCCCTGACCATTCGTCGAGCAAGCGAACGGTTTTTCATCAGCGGACATGGGCGGACGGCCGGACGCCAGAAGGGCCGAAGACTGGACTTTGCGCGGCTTTGTCGCGCCATTATAATGAAAGCGATCGAGCGGGCGTACGGGTGAGGAGTCGGACGAGAGAGGCCTCGCGGCCGGATAATCATGCTTGCGCCAGATCAAGCGTTGGACAGGAAAGTAACCGACGAAAGCGATCCGCGCGTCGCCGGCGCGGTCGCTCGGCCGCGAAAAATCATCCACGTCGACATGGACGCGTTCTATGCCTCCGTCGAGCAGCGCGACAATCCTGAACTGCGCGGCAAGCCGGTCGCCGTTGGAGGATCGCGCGAGCGCGGCGTGGTCGCGGCGGCAAGCTACGAGGCGCGAAAATTCGGCGTGCGGTCCGCGATGCCGTCGGTCACCGCCAAACGGAAATGCCCGGAGCTTATTTTCGTGAAGCCGCGTTTCGAGGCCTACACGCAGGTGTCGCGACAGATCCGAGCCATCTTCGCCGCTCACACGCCGATCATCGAGCCCCTGTCGCTGGACGAGGCTTACCTCGACGTCACCGAAAACCTTAAGGGGATCGCGTCCGCGACGGAGATCGCCAAAGACATCCGCGCGAAAATCCGCGCCGAGACCGGCCTCACCGCGTCAGCCGGCGTCTCCTACAACAAGTTCCTCGCCAAGCTCGCCTCCGACCACCGCAAGCCCGACGGTTTGTTCGTGATCACGCCGGCGATGGGTCCGGGGTTCGTCGAAACCTTGCCGATCTCCAGATTTCACGGCGTCGGGCCGGCGACGACCGCGAAGATGCACCGTCTCGGCATCGTCACCGGCCTTGACTTGAGAGCTAAATCGCTCCCGTTCCTGGCACGTTGTTTCGGCAAGTCCGGAGCTTATTATTACTGGATCGCGCGCGGGATCGACGACAGGCCGGTGCGCTCCAACCGCGTTCGCAAATCAATCGGCGCGGAAAACACGTTTTCCGAGGATATCGTCAGCCTTGAATCGGCGCGGGAGGCGCTAGGACCGATCATCGAAAAGGTCTGGCGGCGCGCCGAGGCGACCCGCCTCGCGGGACGGACGGTGACGTTGAAAGTCAAATACGCCGATTTCCAGCAGGTCACTCGCGGCCACACCTCGACCGCGCCGATCGCGACCCAGTTGGAATTTCGACGGGTCAGCCTCGCGCTGCTGACCCCCATTTTTCCCGCCCGCTTGGGAATCAGGCTTCTCGGGACGACATTGTCGTCGCTCGAGGAAGAGAAGGCGAAGGCGAAAGACGACGGTCAGCTGATTCTGGACTTTTAGCGCGCGCGCCCCATTCGCGAAGATAACGCCAAGCCCAGCCGAACACGACCCCGCAGCCCATAATGGCGCCCACTAACATGACCACCACGACCGCCCACGCCGAGCAGAGAACAAGACCGAGGCATAACAACAGGGAGAGATGGCCAGACGTTCCTTCATCGGCCAATTCGACTTGCGCTTGAGACGAAATTATTTGCACGACGATCACCACCCCGACGCGAGCTCAACCGCTCATTTTCAGACCAACGCGCAAACGCGCCCAATGGTTCCCTTCGCCGACGCCGCGAAGCCGAAAAAAGCCGCCGCGCGGACCATTTCCGCCTTGCGCTCGACGCATCGATCCGAACCGTGGCATTTTCGCCACGGTTCGGACGAATTTCTTACCGTCATGACTTTGTTGCTAATTGGTTAAACGGAAGCCTTACCGCTCGATCCCAGCAAAAACGCCAAATAACTGGCGACTGGGAGACCGACATGAAAATTGGCGCTCGCTCGTATCGCGGCATATCCCTGACCGCGTTAAGTCTTGCAACGCTAGTGGTCGGCGCGCCGCTGCCTTTTGGCGAAGTCTGGGCTCAAGAGTCCTTGCCGGCCATCGATATCGGCGTAAGCCACAAGCCGAGGCCGGCCCCCATTCCGACGCACGCCGTGAGCTCCGGTCACGCGCACGCGACGGCGCATAAGCCCGCGCGCGTCGTAAGGCGGCCCGCGCCCGTGCGTGTCGCGACGCCAGCGCCTGTCGCGCCACCCGCGATTCCGATCTCTTCCGACGCGGCCATTGGCACGAACGCGCCTCCCGGCAGCGCGCCCGCGCTCGCGCCGGCGCAGCAATCGCTCAACGCCTTTCAGCCGGGCTCGGTGGTTTCCAACAAGATCCTGCGCGACGTGGTCGTTCCCAGCGGCGACTACAACGACGCGGTTAAATTCACGCCGGGCTATTATTCCAACAACCCCAACGGCCCGCTCGGCGACGCCAAGGGCGGCTGGCGCGGCTTTCAGGACGGCCAGTACAACATCACCTTCGACGGCATTCCGTTCGGGGATGAAAACGATCCGACGCATCACTCGGCGGCCTATTTCCCCGCCGCCTTCCTTGGCAAGGTCACGGTCGACCGCGGTCCGGGCGCCGCTTCGCAGGTCGGCTACGCCACCTTCGGCGGCACGCTGGCGCTGCAATCCTTCGAGCTGTCCGACAAATTCGGCGGCAACATCCAAACGTCCTACGGCGCCTTCAGCACGCTCAACTCCAGCGCGACCGTGCAGACCGGTCTCGACAAAACCACCGGCGTGCGTCTTTTGATGCAATACAACCATTCCGAAACCGCTGGCGCGCTGCAGTATAACAGCGTCGAAACCAATCAATGGCTGCTCAAGGGCGACCGCCAGTTCGGCGACGTCACGGTGACGGGTTTCGCGAATTATGGCCGCGAGCATTACGACGGCGGCAATACGCCCAGCGTGCAGCAATATTTTCTCGGCGGCCCCACCTACGCCGCGCTCGGTCCCAATCCCTTGACGGCGCAATACACCGGATACAATAATTCCGAAAAACAAACCGACATGGAATATGTCAACCTGAAGGCAGACTACTTCGGGTTCCATTTTAACGACAAGGTTTACACCTATTCCTATTGGTACCCGGATTTGCAAAACAACCCGGCCAATACCGCGACCGAAGGTCTCGCGACCGCCATTGGTGGCGCGGATACGATAACGTCGGTCAAGATTCCACTCTTGGGCGGCGGAACCCAAAAACTGGGCTTCAACGTGCCGGTCGGCGACATCACCGGCTATGTGAAGAACAACAATTATCGCGCCTGGGGCAATATTTTCGACGCGACGCGCGACATCAACGCCGGCTACGCCAGCGGCACGCTGCGCGCCGGCGTCTGGTGGGAGCGCGGCGACAACTGGCGCTTGCAGGAATATATCAACTATTCGACCGACGTTCTCTACCCAGCCTATGCGCAGACGCTACAGGGAGCCTATCAGGGCGCCTATAAGCTCAACCTCGGCTCCCACATCGAAAACGTGCAGCCGTTTGTCGAATATGAGTGGAAGCCGCTTGAGAATTTGAGCCTCACGCCCGGTTACAAGTTCATATCCTTCACGCGCAATCAAACGGCGGTCATCAACCAGACGACGATCTCGCCGCAATATTACGAAAACACCTATCGCGCCGGCCTGCCGTTCTTCTCCGCGCGCTACAAGGTGACGCCGGAGCTTTCGGTGTATGGACAGGCGTCGCGCGGCTTTCTCGCGCCGACGGTGTCGGCTTATTATGTCTTCAATCCGGGACAGAGCAACATCGACCCGCAGACGACGACGAACTACCAGCTCGGCGCCGTTTACAAATCCGAGAATTTTACCGGAGACATCGACGTCTATCAAATCACCGCCAACAACTTCCCGATCACTTACACGACCACCACCGGCCTGACGAATTACACCAACGGCGGCACGGCCCGTTATCGCGGCTTCGAGGCGGAAGGCGCTTATAAGATCATCCAGGGCCTGGCCTTCTACGCCAGCGGCGCCATCATCGACGCGCGCTTCCTGCAAGGCGATTTCTCCGGTCTGCGCGTCGGCGGGGCGCCGAGCTACACCGCCGCGGCGGGCTTCATCTATGACGACGGCCGGTTCTTCGGCTCGCTGCTGCATAAGGTGACTGGCGACTCGTATGGCTCGGGCGGCACTCAGACCTATTGGTGGGGAACGCCGGGGAACTTCGCGTTGACTAATCCGCAGGTCAATCACATCCCCGCCTATGACACCACCGATCTGGTGGTCGGCGCGCGCGGTAATTTCTTCGAGCAATGGGGCGTCCACAACAAAATCGAAGTTAAATTCGGCATCACGAATATCTTTGACAACCGTGGCTTGACGGACATCGGCGGCGGCGGCGCCACCGGATATCTCAGTCCGTCCGTCACTACCGTCGGCGGCATCGCCGCGACCTCCGGCGCGCCGTTCACCTACACCTCGCAAGCCGGCAGATACACATATGGCGGCGTGAAGGTTTCGTTCTAATCGGCGGATTTGAAAGCGTTTCGGCCCGCGTCTTGGCGCGGGCCGGTATTTTTCGTAACCTTTCCGCGCGGCGAATATCGAAGGTCGACTACGCGTGGGACACTTTTAACCAAACAAGCCGGACGCGCGTCGGCCCGGCTACGTGGGAGAGTTCATCCCGTGGCGGCGGTAGGTCGCTTGACCCGCGGCGGGCGTGATACGAAGGAAAACGTCAATCCGTTTTAAACCAAGCCGCATTCTCGCGCCCTTGCTGTTCGTCGCGTCGACCGCCACCGCGGGACCGCCGTTTGTCACCGACGATCCAGAGCCCGTCGATTATCGCAGTTGGGAGTTTTATGCATTTTCGCAGGGAACGTCCGCGGCGCATGGCCTCAACGGCGCCGCGCCGTCATGCGACTGCAATTATGGCATTTTGCCGAATGTCCAATTGCATTTGCAACCGGGCGGGGCTTTCCACCACGCCAATGGCGCGTCGCTCGCTTGGGGGCCGGGAGACTCGGAATTTGGTCTGAAGTATCGTTTCATCGAACAGGGCGAGTCGAACTTGACTCCGTCGGTCGCCTTCTACCCCTTGCTGGAGGCGCCGACCGGCGACAGCTCTCGCGGACTGGGCGCCGGCCGAACCAGAAGCTTGCTGCCGCTCTGGGTTCAAAGGAGCATCGGCGACTGGACGACGTTCGGCGGCGGCGGCTACTGGATCAACCCTGGCTCCCCAAACAAGAACTATTGGTTCGTGGGCTGGGCGGCACAACGCAAGGTGACCGACAACTTCGCGCTGGGCGTCGAATTGTTCCATCAGAACTCCGTCCGAGCAAAACGGCTTGCAATCAACTGGGTTCAACATCGGCGGGATTTACGATGTCTCGAGCCGCTACCACATCCTGCTCTCGGCGGGAAAAGGCCTCCAACACGCCAAGGAAACGAACGCTTTCTCCTGGTATCTTGGAATACAAATCACTGGCGTGGACTAAAGCGGGCGTTGACGTTCCGAACGCCGATTTGGAGGCCTCGGAGGGAATCGAACCCCCGTACAAGGATTTGCAGTCCTCTGCGTAGCCACTCCGCCACGAGGCCCCTGACGCGATGGCGAACGCCTTTCTCGCGAACGCTGCTCATACAGGAGCGACGCCGGGCCCGCAAGACCGTGTCCACGAGACAAAGGTTAGGCGACCGAGACGGGCTTCGAATGGTTATTTTTCCCGGTTATTTGACAGCGGGGTTCCGCTTCACCATGTTCCCGCCCGGTCGTCGCGGTTCGCGGGACGGATCGGCGGCGTGTCTGGCGGAGCGTTTTCGTCGCGGCCGCGTCGAAGACCGCGGGCGGATTTGCAAGGGTGGGTTGATATGAACGTCGTTATCGTTAAGTCAGCGGCGAAGGCGCAGACGATCAATAAATACCTCGGCCGCGACTTCAACGTGATCGCTTGCTATGGCCATGTCCGCGATCTCCCGCCCAAGGACGGCTCGGTCGACCCCGAGGACGACTTCGCGATGATCTGGGAGATGGACGCCAAGGGCGCCAAGCGCGTCGCGGCCATCGCCGAACTCGTCAAAAAAGCCGACAAGGTCATCCTGGCGACCGATCCGGATCGCGAGGGCGAGGCCATTTCATGGCATCTGCTCGACATTTTGAACAAGAAGCGCGTGCTCAAGGACAAGGCCATCGAGCGCGTGGTGTTCAACGCCGTCACCAAGGACGCGATCAGGGAGGCGATGGCGCATCCGCGGCAGATCGATCAGGCGCTCGTCGACGCCTATCTCGCCCGCCGCGCGCTGGACTATCTCGTCGGCTTCACGCTCTCTCCCGTGCTTTGGCGCAAGCTGCCCGGCGCGCGTTCGGCCGGGCGCGTGCAATCGGTGGCGCTGCGCCTCGTTTGCGACCGCGAGCTGGAGATCGAGAAATTCGTGTCGCGCGAATATTGGTCGCTGGTCGCGCATTTGAAAACCAAGGTCGGCGAGTCCTTCACCGCTCGGCTCGTCGGCGCCGACGGCCGGAAGATCACCCGGCTCGACATCGGCGAGGGCAAGGAGGCCGAGGACTTCAAAAAGGCGCTCGACGCCGCCGCGTTCACGGTGCGCTCGGTCGAGGCCAAGCCCGTAAAGCGTCACCCATACGCGCCGTTCACGACCTCGACCTTGCAGCAGGAGGCGTCGCGCAAGCTGGGGCTCGCGCCGGCGCACACCATGCGCATCGCGCAACGACTTTATGAAGGCGTCGACATCGGCGGGGAGACCGCCGGCCTCATCACCTATATGCGAACCGACGGCGTCGACATGGCGCCGGAAGCCATCGCCAGCATACGCGGCGTGATCGGCAAGCAATATGGCGAGCGCTTCGTGCCCAAGGCGCCGCGCAAATACACCGCCAAGGCGAAAAACGCCCAGGAGGCGCATGAAGCGATCCGCCCCACCGACGCCAGCCGCCTGCCCAAGGACATGGCGCGCCATCTCGAACCCGAACAGGCCAAGCTCTATGAGCTGATCTGGAACCGCGCCGTCGCCAGCCAGATGGAGTCGGCCGAGCTGGAGCGCACCACGGTCGACATCGACGCCAAGGCCGGCGCCCGCGCGCTGGAGCTACGCGCCACCGGCCAGGTCGTGCGCTTCGCCGGATTCCTGGAACTCTATCAGGAGGGCCGCGACGACGAGGCCGACGAGGACGGCGGCCGCCTGCCGCGCATGGAGGCGGGCGAACCCGTGACGCGCGAAAAAATCGACGCGACCCAGCATTTCACCGAGCCGCCGCCGCGCTTCACCGAGGCGACGCTGATCAAGCGCATGGAGGAGTTGGGGATCGGTCGGCCCTCGACCTACGCCTCGACCGTCGCGGTGCTGGGCGAGCGCGATTATGTGCGCATCGACAAGAAACGCCTCGTGCCGGAGGACAAGGGCCGGCTGGTGGTGGCCTTTCTGGAAAGCTTTTTCACGCGCTACGTGGAATATGATTTCACCGCCGATCTCGAGGAAAAGCTCGATCTCGTCTCAAACAACGAGATCGACTGGAAGACCGTGCTGCGCGCGTTCTGGAAGGATTTTTCGCTCGCCGTCGACGGCACCAAGGAGCTGCGCACGACGCAGGTGCTCGACAGTCTCAATGATTTGCTGGGGCCGCACATTTTCCCGGCCAAGGGCGACGGCGGCGACCCGCGCGCCTGCCCGTCCTGCGAGGGCGGCAGGCTATCGCTCAAGCTCGGCAAATACGGCGCGTTCATCGGCTGCTCCAATTACCCCGATTGCCGGTTCACCCGAACTTTATCGCCGCCAACCGGCGACGCCGCCGAAAACGCGCGCCCCGGCGTGAAGGTTCTTGGGCAAGACCCCGAGAGCGGCGCCGAAATCACGCTGCGCGATGGGCGGTTTGGCGTTTACGTGCAAGAGGGCGAACAGGTCGAGGGCGGCGAGAAACCCAAGCGCTCGTCGCTGCCCAAGTCCATCAAGCCGGACGATCTAACGCTGCAACAGGCGATCGCGCTGCTATCGCTGCCGCGCGAGGTCGCCAGGCATCCAACCTCCGGCGAGCCCATCGTCGCGGGCATCGGGCGTTTCGGGCCCTATGTGCAGCACGGCAAGATCTACGCCAACATCGGCCGCGACGATGACGTGCTGACGATTGGCGCCAATCGCGCCATCGACCTCATCGTCACCAAGGAACAGGGCGGCGGCGGGCGCTTTGGCGCCTCGAACGACCCGGGCGCCCGCTCGGCGACCATCCCGACGGCGGCGCGGTGTCGGTAAAATCCGGGCGTTACGGGCCCTATGTCAATTGGGGCAAGATAAACGCGACCTTGCCGAAAGGGACGGACGCCGCGGCGGTGACGCTGGAGCAGGCCATTCCGCTGCTCGCCGCCAAGGCCGCCGGCGGCGGCGCGAGCCCCGGCGGAAAGGCGCTCGGCGAGCATCCCGAGGGCGGCGTCATCACCGTGCGCGAGGGGCGCTTTGGTCCCTATGTGAATCTGGGCAAGGTCAACGCCACCCTACCCAAGGGCATGGGCATCGACGAGGTGAGCCTCGAGGAAGCCATTCGGCTGATCGAGGAAAAGGGCGGCCCGGTCAAGAAGAAGGCAACGAGCAAGAAAGCCCCCGCCAAGAAGGCCGCCGCCAAGACCACGGCAAAGACAGCGACGAAACCGAAGAAAATAGCGGACAGCGATGGGACGCCATTCGAGGACGCGAAACCCGTGAAAAAACCGGCGACGACGGCGGCGAAGAAGGCGCCGGCGAAGAAAGTCGCGGGGAAGAAATAGCGGCTAACGACACACTACCTGCGCATGCGAGGCAAAAATGACTAAGGTTTTGCGGATTGAGCGAATCACGCCACCATCCGGTCCGCACGAAAAGCCATTCGAGACTTCAGAAGGATTTAAAATGGCGGACCCAAAATTCGGTGACAAGCGACATCACATAGAACATGCTTTTTACCGAAAGACATTGGAAGAAGTCGCTTCTGAGCTAGGATGTGGGATGCTGCTGTGGATGAAGCAAGACGGGAAACGGGAGACACTAATTTGCTCTAAAAGTCTTCGTATCATCCACGCCTGAACTTTCAACAGACCGCTCGGTCATAAGCTTAGCTACCTCGCCCCCGCGGCGCTCGCTATGTGCATGAGCGCGCGCGCCGCCTCCAGCCGTCCGACATCGGCATGCGCGCGGGCCCGGGTTTGCGCGGCGCGCAGCTTTTCGATGGTCGCGGCGAGGCGTGTCGGCGGCCAGAGTTTTAGGTGCATCTCGATGGTCGCGTCGGGAACGCCAAAAAAGCCGCCGCGCTTGACCGCCATCACGCCGCCGCCAACTCGGCCGCGGTGCAGCGCCAGCGCATAGCGCAGCGCATTGACGATCAGCATCGTCGGATCGCCGCCGCGCGCCAAGGCGTCGTCGAAATCGGCGCCGGCGGCCCGCATGCGCCCGGCGAAGGCGTCGAGCAGCACCGAATCCGTCGCCATGTTGGAGGCGTGGGCGACGATCTCCGTCACGTCCGCCGCTTCGATGCGCCCGTGTCCGCGCATGTAGAGCCCCAGCTTTTGCAATTCGGCGCGGCTCATGAGCCGGTCCTCGCCGAGCGCCGCCTGGAGCAACGCGCGCGCCTCGGCCGATATGGAAAGCTTCTCCGCGCTCAGGAACCGATCGATCAGCGCGCTGACATCCGCGTCGCTGTCCTGCGAACATTCGATCGCCGCGCCGAGCTTGGCGCTCTCGACCAGCTTGCGCAGCGGCGCGTCCTTGCGCAGCGCCTCGGCGGTCACGATCACGCTGCAATCGCGCGGCGGGGCGGCGATCAGCATTTCCAGCGCCGGCGCGACCGACTTCGCGCCGGTCTCGATCAGCAGCGCCCTGCGCCCGCCGAACAGCCCGACCGTGTTGGCCTCGTCAACGAGTTCCAGCGGCTCGGCGGCGACCCGATCGCCGCTCATCTCGACGAACTGAAAGGGGTCGTGGCGGTCGTCGATGCGGCGGGAGACCAGGCGCAACGCGCGCTCGCGCACGAGACCGGCGTCGGCGCCGTGCACCAAAAACAAGAAGACGAACTCGGCGGCGCCTCGATGAAGCGCTCGGCGGCGCCTTTGCTGATCGCGACCATGTTGCCCCGCCGGCTTCGATCAAACGACTATATTGACGATCCGGCCGGGAACGAGAATGAACTTTTTCATCGGACGCCCCTCCAACGCGCGGAGCACGCCTTCCTGCCCCATCGCCTCGGCGCGCACCGCCGCCTCGTCGGCGTCGCGCGCCACCATGATCTCCGCGCGCTTCTTGCCATTGACCTGCACGGGCAGGCAAATCAGCTCCTGAACCACCAGCGCGGGATCGGCGACCGGCCAGGACGCTCGCGCCACGAGTCCCGCGTGGCCAAGATCGGCCCAGCACTCCTCGGCGACATGCGGGGTCATCGGAGCCACCAGAACGATCAGCGCCCGCGCCGCCTCGCGGAAGGCGAAGGCGAGATCGGCGGAAACGCCAGCCTCGGTCACGGCGTCCAGCGCGGTGGTCAGCTCATTGGCGAATTCGCGGATGCGCGCGATGGCGCTGTTAAATCGCAACCGCTCGATGTTCTCGGTGACTTGCGCGATGGCGCGATGCGTGGCCTGGCGCAGTTTTAGCGAGTCGCCGACGAACTTGCTTGGCTCCGGCGCGTCCACCGGCGCGGCGACGCGGCCAAGCTCGCCGGTGATGCGCCACAGCCGCTGCACGAAGCGCCAGGCGCCCTGCGCGCCCTCGTCGGACCAGATCACATCGCGATCGGGCGGCGAATCCGACAATACGAACAGCCGCGCGGTGTCGGCGCCGTAACTCGCGATGATGTCGTCGGGGTCGACGGTGTTTTTCTTCGATTTCGACATTTTCTCGATGCCGCCGATGGCGACCTCGATATTGTCCTCGATCGAAAAAGCCCGCCGCCCCTGCTCGCCGGCCTCGATGCGCACCTCGGCGGGCGACAGCCAGCCCTCGGGGCCCTTGTAGGTCTCGTGCACCACCATGCCCTGCGTGAACAGGCCCGAAAAAGGCTCGGCGAGCGCGCCATGGCCGGAGTCGCGCATGGCGCGCGCGAAAAACCGCGAGTACAGCAAATGCAGGATCGCGTGCTCGATGCCGCCGATATATTGATCGACGGGCAGCCAGCGGGCCATCGCCTCAGCGCTCGCCGGCGCCGCGTCGTTGTGGGGGTCGGTGAAGCGCGCGTAATACCAGGACAAATCGACGAAGGTGTCCATCGTGTCGGTTTCGCGCCGCGCCGGCTTGCCGCACGCGGGGCAAGCGACATGCTTCCAGGTGGGGTGGCGGTCGAGCGGATTGCCGGGCTGATCGAACCCGACGTCCTCCGGCAGCGTCACCGGAAGGTCGGCGGCGGGCACGGGAAGCGCGCCGCAATCCTCGCAATGGATGATCGGGATGGGACAGCCCCAATAGCGCTGGCGCGAGACGCCCCAATCGCGCAGCTTGTAATTGACCTTGCGCTTGCCGCGCGGCGCGCCGAACAGCAAGTCGCGCTCCAGCCGGCTCGCCACTTCCGCCTTCGCCTCCGCGACGGTGAGCCCGTCGAGAAAGCGCGAATTGAACAGCCGTCCCTCGCCGTCGAAGGCGCTGTCGGACACGACGAGGCTGGCGGGATCGACGCCTTCCGGGCAAACCACCGGCGTCGCGCCGAGACCGTATTTGGTGGAAAAATCAAGGTCGCGCTGGTCGTGCGCCGGGCAGCCGAAAATCGCGCCGGTTCCGTAATCCATCAGCACGAAATTGGCCACGTAAACCGGCAGCCGCCAGTTTGCGTCGAAGGGATGCGCGACCTTGAGACCGGTGTCGAAACCTTTTTTCTCCGCCGTCTCGATGGCCGCCACCGACGTGCCCATCTGATGACATTCGTCGATAAAGGCTCGCAGCGCCGCGTTGTGAGCGGCGAGGCCTTGCGCGAGTGGATGATCCGCGGCGAGCGCGACGAATTTGGCGCCGAACAGCGTGTCGGCGCGCGTCGTGAACACCTCGATTTCCCGCTCTTGCCCGGCGGGCTCGGCGAGCGCGAAGCGCAGCAGCAACCCCTCCGAGCGGCCGATCCAGTTGCGCTGCATCAGCCGCACCTTGTCCGGCCAGCGGTCGAGCGAATCGAGTCCCGCCAACAGCTCCTCGGCGTAATCGGTGATTTTGAAGAACCACTGCGTCAGCTCGCGCTGCTCGACGAGCGCGCCGGAGCGCCAACCGCGCCCGTCGATCACCTGCTCATTGGCGAGCACGGTGTGATCCACCGGGTCCCAATTCACCTTCGACTGCTTGCGCACGACGATGCCGGCCTTGAGAAAATCCAGGAACAGCTGTTGCTGGCGGCCGTAGTAAGCGGGATCGCAGGTCGCGATCTCGCGCGACCAATCCAGCGACAATCCGAGCGACTTCAGCTGCGCGCGCATCGCCGCGATATTGGCGTGGGTCCACTCGGCCGGATGGCGCTTGCCCTGCATCGCGGCGTTTTCGGCGGGCAGGCCAAAGGCGTCCCAGCCCATGGGATGCAGCACATCGGCGCCCTTGGCGCGCATGAACCTCGCGATCACGTCGCCCATCGAATAATTACGCACATGGCCCATGTGGATGCGCCCGGAAGGGTACGGGAACATCTCCAGCACGTAATACTTGGGTTTTTCCGGCGCGCCGGCTTTGAAAACCTCGGCGTCTTCCCAGATTTTCCGCCACTTGGGCTCCGTCGCGGCGAAATTATAGCGTTCGGCTCTCATGACTGCTTTATCCGGCGTAAGCGGTTTTGTTTCTAATGCCGGGCATGGTGAAGCTTGTCAAAGGCGGCGGCGCGGCGCGATCAAAGCCCGCACTGTGCATCGGCGCGAGATTTTGGCATAAAGGGCGAATCCTTGGGGCGCTCCGCGCCTGGGTCGAGACAGTCTTGATGGGCGCGGTCTTGGAATAGTGGAAAGTCCTGGCGGCAATAACGCGCCCGGACATTTCGTCCGATGAAATCGATGCGGAAGGGAGTTTCAAATGACTAAAGGCGTTCGGTTCAAAACAATGATCGTCGCGGCGTTCGCCGCGTTCGCGTGCCTGCCCTCGCAAGCGAACGCGGCGCGGTGCGGCACTTCGGCTGGCGGCTTCGAAACGTGGAAACGGGAATTCGCCGAGGAGGCCAGAAGCCAGGGCGCCAGCGCCAACGCCGTCGCCGCGCTGATGACCACCAACTACAACAGCGCGACGATCTCGGCCGACCGCGGTCAGAAGAGCTTTCATCTGTCGCTCGAACAGTTTCTAGCCAAGCGCGGCGGCAACGCCATCATCTCGCGCGGGCGCCAGCTCAAGCACGCCAACGCGGCGCTGTTTGCGTCCATCGAGCAGCGTTACGGCGTTCCGCCGGGACCGCTGCTGGCCATTTGGGGCATGGAGACCGGCTTTGGCGCCGTGCACGGCAACCAGAACGCGCTGTCGGCCGTGGCGACGCTCGCCTACGACTGCCGACGCTCGGCTTATTTCACCGAGCAACTCAACGCCGCCCTGGCGCTGATCGATCGCGGCGTCATGACCGCGAGCACGCATGGCTCCATGCACGGCGAAATCGGCCAGACGCAATTCATGCCCAAGAACATCCTGGACTACGGCACGGGCGGCAGTCTCGACAACTCGGCCAACGCGCTGAGCTCGACCGCGAATTTCCTGCGGGCGCACGGCTGGCGCGCCGGCGGCGGATACCAGCCCGGCGAGGAGAATTTCGCGGCGATCCAGTCCTGGAACGCGGCGGAAGTCTATGAGCGCGCCATCGCGCTGATCGGCCAAAGAATCGACGGCGGGCAATAAAAGGCAAAAGGGCTTCGCTGGAACCCGGCGAAGCCCTTTCAACCGGAGCGGACGCCCCGCGATCAGGCGTGCTTTATGCGAATTCCATGATCACCGCGTCCACGGCGAGACTGTCTCCGGCCTTGGCCAAAATCTTTTTCACCGTCGCGTCGCGCTCGGCGCGCAGGACATTTTCCATCTTCATGGCCTCGACCATGCAGAGCGCCTCGCCGGCCTTGACCTCCTGGCCCTCGACCACGTCGATCGTCTTGACGAGGCCCGGCATCGGGCACAGCAAATGCTTGGAAACGCCCAAATCCTTCTTCTTGGGCATGAGCGCGGCGAGTTCGGCCTCGCGGATGGTGTAAACGCGCGCCGCGACGCTGACGCCCTGGTGCGACAGTTCGAAGCCATTGAGGATCGCCTTGGTCTGAACATACACCGAGCGGCCGTCGACCTCGCCGTGGAACAGCAGATCGCCGGGACTCCAGTTGGACGTGACGCGATGCGCGCGACCGAACTCGCCGTCGAAGCGAACCAGCAACGCCTCGCCTTGCGTCTCCAGCGCCACATAGAAGGGTTTGTCGCCCAGCAGGCAGACCCGGTCGCGCGCGAATTGCACCGGCGCGCCGTTGCGCAACTGGCCAGAAATGCCGCGCTTGCGCTCGTTGCCGATATGGTCGATCAGCGTCGCGACCGCCGCGAGCACATGCGCCAGTTCGCCCGCCGGCTCCGGCGCCGCGAAGCCGCCCGCGTATTCCTCGGCGATGAAGCCCGTCGACAGCGCCCCCGAGCGCCAGCGCGGATGGACCATCAGCGACGACAGGAACGGGATGTTGTGGCGAATGCCGTCGATGATGAAACGGTCGAGCGCGTCGGCCTGCGCCTGGATGGCGGTGAGCCGGTCCGCCGCGTGAGTCACCAGCTTGGCGATCATCGGATCGTAGTGGATCGAGATTTCCCGCCCCTCGGTGACGCCGGTGTCGTTGCGCACCGTGATTCCATCGACGCGCTTTTCCTCCGGCGGACGGTATCTCACCAGGCGCCCGATGGAGGGGAGGAAGTTGCGCGTCGGATCCTCGGCATAAATGCGGCTTTCGACCGCCCAGCCCTTGATCTTGACGTCTTCCTGCCTGATTTGCAGCGGCTCGCCGGCGGCGACGCGGATCATCTGTTCGACGAGGTCGATCCCGGTGATGAGTTCGGTCACCGGATGCTCGACCTGCAGGCGGGTGTTCATCTCGAGGAAGTAGAAGCTCTTGTCCTGCCCCGCGACGAACTCGACCGTGCCGGCGGAGTTGTAATCGACCGCCTTGGCGAGCGCCACGGCCTGGGCGCCCATCGCGGCGCGGGTGGCTTCGTCGAGCAGCGGCGACGGGGCCTCCTCGATCACCTTCTGATTGCGGCGCTGGATCGAGCATTCACGCTCGTTCAGGTGAATCACGTTGCCATAGCTGTCGCCAAGCACCTGAATTTCGATGTGGCGCGGATTGACGATGAATTTCTCGATGAACACGCGGTCGTCGCCGAACGACGACGCCGCCTCGGAGCGGGCGCGCGTAAATCCCTCGACCACCTCGTCGGCCTTGTAGGCGACGCGCATGCCCTTGCCGCCGCCGCCGGCCGAGGCCTTCAGCATGACGGGATAGCCGATTTCATTGGCGATTCGGACCGCCTCCTCGCCGTCCTTGATGACGCCGAGATAGCCCGGCACGACGCTGACATTGGCCTTGGAGGCGAATTTCTTGGATTCGATCTTGTCGCCCATCGCCTCGATGGCCCGCGGGTTCGGGCCGATGAACACGATATTGGCCTCGGCCAGCGCCTTGGCGAAAGCGGCGCGCTCGGACAGGAAGCCATAGCCGGGATGCACCGCCTCGGCGCCGGTCTTCTTGCAGGCGTCGATGATCTTCTCGATCACGAGATAGGACTGCGCGGCGGCGGGCGGCCCGATATGCACGGCCTCGTCGGCCATTTCGACATGCAGCGCGTCGGCGTCGGCGTCGGAATAGACGGCCACCGTGGCGATGCCCAGGCGCCGGGCGGTCTTGATGATGCGACAGGCGATCTCGCCGCGATTGGCGATTAGAATTTTACGAAACATGGGCGCCCCAACCTTAAGCGTTCGACGCGCCCGCCTCCCCTCCCCCGGAAACCGACGGGCGCCGTTTTTTTGATTCTTGCTTAGACTTTCGTTTCCGGTTCGTCGTCCGCCCGCTTCGACTGGACGGTGTCGATGATGCCGAACGCCTTGGCCTCGTCCGCGGTCATGAAATGATCGCGGTCGAGCGTCCTTTCGATCGTCTCGTAATCCTTGCCGGTGTGCCGCTCGTAAATTTCGTTCAGGCGGCGCTTGATCTTCAAAATGTCCTCGGCGTGCCGCTGGATGTCCGACGCCTGGCCCTGGAACCCGCCCGAGGGCTGATGCAGCATGACGCGGGCGTTGGGCAGCGCGTAGCGCATGCCGGCCTCGCCGGCGCACAGCAAGAGCGAACCCATCGACGCCGCCTGGCCGACGCACAGCGTCGAAACCTTCGGCTTGATGAACTGCATCGTGTCGTAGATGGCGAGACCCGAGGTGACCACGCCGCCTGGCGAGTTGATGTAAAGGAAGATTTCCTTCTTGGGGTTCTCGGCTTCGAGAAACAGCAATTGCGCCATGATGACCGAGGCCATGTGGTCCTCGACCGGGCCGGTCAGGAACACGATGCGCTCGCGCAGCAGCCGCGAATAAATGTCGAAGCCACGTTCGCCGCGCGACGTGTTCTCGATCACCTGCGGGATGAGATACTGGTTATAGACCTCGATCGGATCGCGCATCTTGAGAAAGCCCCTCTCGTCCCGGCTGCCGGGCGCCCGTTTCGCCTGATGCGAAAGCGCGGCGCCCGCCGTCAGCCTCTAGTCATATTTTTTGCTTCCGGCAAGGCGCGAAATCGCCCGGCGTCACGCCGCCGCGGGCTTTTCCTCGTCGTCGTCGGCGAACAGCTCGTCGCGCGTCACGGTCTTCTCGTCGACCTTGACGATCCCGGCGAGGTGAGCGACCACCCGCTCCTCGTAAATCGGAGCGCGCAGCGAGGCGAGCGCCTGCTCGTTCTTGCGGTAGAAGTCCCAGACCTCCTTTTCCTGGCCGGGAAATTGGCGGGCCCGCTCGACCACCGCGTCGGTCAGATCCTTCTCCTCGACGGTGACTCCCGCCTTCTGCCCGATTTCGGCCAGCACGAGTCCCAGCCGCACGCGGCGCTCGGCTATGGCGCGGTATTCGGCGCGGGTTTCGTCCTCGCTCTTGCCCTCGTCGGAAATCGCCGCGCCAGCCCGCTTGCGCTCGGCTTCGTATTCCCGCCAAATGCCCGCGAACTCGTTTTCGACGAGGCTCGGCGGCAGGTCGAACTTGTATTTGGCGTCCAGCACGTCGAGCAGCGCCCGCTTGAATTTTTCGCGCGAGGCCTTCTCGAAATCCGCCTCCAGGTTCGAGCGCACGGCGGTTCTCAGCGCCTCCAGCGAATCGAAGCCGTATTTCTTGGCGAATTCCTCGTCGATCACCTGCGCCTTGGGGGCGGACACGGATTTGACCGTCACGTCGAATTCGGCGTCCTTGCCGGCGAGATGCTTGGCCGAATAGTCGTCGGGGAAGCGCACCTTGACCAGCCGCTGCTCGCCCGCCGCGGCCCCTTCGAGTTGGTCCTCGAAACCGGGGATGAAGGAATTAGAGCCGAGCACCAGATCGACATCGCCGCCGGTTCCGCCCTCGAAGGCGACGCCGTCGAGCTTGCCGGAAAAATCAATGGTCAGCTTGTCGTCCTTCTCGGCCTTGGCGCCCTCGGCCTTCGGCTCGAATTCGCGGGCGCGGTCGGCCAGCGTCTGAAGGCTTTTGGCGATATCCTCCTCGGTCACGGCGGCGACCGGGCGCTCCAGCGAGATGTCGTCGAAGCTTCCCAGCTCGAAGCTGGGCAGCGTCTCGAAGGTCACGACGAAGGAGAAATCGCCGGCCGCTTGCAGCGCCTTCTCGACCTCGTCCTGGCCGCCGGGGAAGTCGAGTTTCGGCTCGGCGGCGACGCGCAGCTTGTTGTCGTCGACGATCTTGCGGTTGGCCTCGTTGACGGCCTCCTGCAAAACCTCGCCCATCAGATTCTTGCCATAGAGCTTCTTGAGGTGCGAGATCGGCGCCTTGCCGGGGCGGAACCCTTTGATCTGCGCCTTGGCGCGCATCTCGGCGAGCTGAGCGTCGAGCTTCGCGGCGAGATCGCCGGCCGGCAGCACCACCTTGAATTCCTGTTTCAGGCCCTCGGAAAGGGTTTGCGTCACTTGCATGTCATTCGCCTTTTGCAACTTCACTTCCGGTCGGCGCGTCCGCCTTCCAAAGGCTTCCGGCGCCGGAGCATCGTCTAAATTCATCGCCGTCGAAGCGTTCAAAGCCTCGTTACGGGCGTCAAAGCCTTTTCACGGGCGAACGCGCCTTGGTGCGGGCGAAGGGACTCGAACCCCCACGACTTGCGTCACCGGAACCTAAATCCGGCGCGTCTACCAGTTCCGCCACGCCCGCGCGGCCCGCCAAAAAGACAGCCATATGTCCAAAAGGGCGCCCCAAGGGGCGCCCCGTGGCCGGCGCGTCGCGCCGCTCTATAGCATGGCGCATCCGCGATGCAGCAGAAAAATTCCTCGCCCAGGGTCGAGCCCGACAGCTTTTAGGCGGCCTTCCCGAGCAACCCGAGCCGGTCGTTGGTCGCGACGGCGGCGGCCAGGGTTCCGGCCGCGCTCACCCGGCCCAGCGCGCCGCGCAACGCGCCCGGCGCCAGCTCCTTGCCGAGGAATCGCGTCTCGTCCACCCAGCCCGGCATGACGAGGCCCTCGGTCAACGCCCGCTCGAAGCCGAAGCGCCGGTAATAAGGCTCGTCGCCGACCAGCAGCACGGCGCGGTGATTGCGCGCCCGGGCCCGCGCCAGACCGGTCTCGATCATCGCGGCGCCCAGCCCGAGCGAGCGATAATCGCTGGCGACGGCCAGCGGCCCGAGCAGCAGCGCCGCCCGCCCCGCGCCGGCGCGCACCGGCCACAACCGCAGCGTCGCGACAAGCCGCTCGCCGTCGCGGGCGGCGAGCGCCAAGCCGCGGGCGGGAAGCCGTCCGGCGCGCAGCCGCTCGCAGGTCTTGAGGAATC
This sequence comes from uncultured Alphaproteobacteria bacterium, assembly GCA_963699455.1. Classification (GTDB taxonomy): domain Bacteria; phylum Pseudomonadota; class Alphaproteobacteria; order Rhizobiales; family Beijerinckiaceae; genus Methylocystis. The sequence continues at coordinate 1,322,740 of CAVOTY010000006.1, forward strand.
GCGCCGGCCCGAAACAGGCGTCCAGCAGCTTTTCGCGCGCGAAAACGTCGTCCGGCGATTCGTCGGCGATGACGAAGGACGCGGGCGCGGCGCTCGCGACCAGCCCCGGAGGAACTTTGGCGCCAGGAGCGACGCGGGGAGCAAGGTGAAAGGTCATCACTGCCTCCATCGGAAGACGTGCGGCTACGGCGGCCCCCTCCCCAACCCTCCCCCGCTTCGCGGGAGAGGGAGTGGATTCGGCGCTTCATCGAGAATGCTGATCGTTGGCGTCCCCTCTCCCGCGAAGCGGGGGAGGGACAGGGAGGGGGTCTTCTAGATGACGAAGGACTCCAGCGGCGCGAAACCGTTGAAGCAGACCGAGGAATAGGTCGTCGTATAGGCGCCGGTTCCCTCGATCAGCACCTTGGCGCCAATCTCCAGACTGATGGGAAGCTCATACGGTTCCTTCTCGTAGAGCACGTCGATCGAATCGCAACTCGGTCCGGCGATCACGCACGGGCTGGCGGCGTCGCCGTCGAAATTGGTGCGGATCGGATAGCGAATCATTTCGTCGGTCGTTTCGGCGAGGCCGTTGAACTTGCCGATGTCGAGATAGACCCAGCGCAGCGCTTCGTCTTCCGCCTTCCTCGAAATCAGCACCACTTCCGCCTCGATAATCCCGGCGTTGCCGACCATGCCGCGTCCCGGCTCGATGATCGTCTCGGGAATGCGGTTGCCGAAATGCTTGGACAGCGCGCGAAAAATGGCGTTCCCGTAGGCTTTCACCGCCGGCACGTTGTTGAGATATTTGGTCGGGAAGCCGCCGCCGAGATTGACCATCTGCAACGCAATGCCGCGCTCCGCGAGGTCGCGGAAAATGGTCGCCGCCGCAGCCAGCGCGCCGTCCCACATGCGCGGATTGCGCTGCTGCGAGCCGACGTGGAACGACACCCCATGGGCGCCAAGGCCAAGCGCGTGGGCGTGCTCCAGCACCCGCGGCGCCATCTCGGGCGCGCAGCCAAACTTGCGGGACAGCGGCCACTCGGCGCCCGAGCCGTCGCACAGAATGCGGCAGAACACCTTGGAGCCCGGCGCGGCCCGAGCGATTTTCTCGACCTCCGCCTCGCAGTCGACCGCGAACAACCGCACGCCAAGCGCGTAAGCCCTGGCGACGTCGCGCTCCTTCTTGATCGTGTTGCCAAAGCTGACGCGGTCGGGGCTCGCGCCGGCCGCCAGCGCCATCTCGACTTCGGCGACCGACGCGGTGTCGAAACACGAGCCGAGCGACGCCAGCAGCGAGAGCACCTCGGGCGCCGGATTGGCCTTGACCGCATAGAAGACGCGGGTGTCGGGCAGCGCCTTGGCGAAGGCGCGGTAATTGTCGCGCACGACATCGAGGTCGACGACCAGGCAAGGGCCGATATCGCGCCCCTCGTCGCGGCGCGCGCGCAGGAATTCCAGAATACGATCGGTCATCGCGGCATCCCCCAACGAAGGGCGCGGACGAGGCCGCGCCAAATACAGGCTTCGGTGGACAGCCGACCGCCTTCGCTCGCGCGCGATGGAGACGCGTCGAACGTCGACTACAGTCAGCGATCCAATAGATCGCCGCCCCGCGTGAAACGCGCGACAACGATCCGGTGATGCGCCGTAGGCAACCCAATATGCGCGAAAATGCGCGTGACGCGCATGTCCGACGGTTGGATGGCCATCGTTCGGAAGGGGGATTGAGTCCCGTCCGCACGCCCGGCAAGAAAGACAAGCCTCTTCGGTAAGCCGACCTTTGGAGGGCCGACAGAGACGAAAAAGCCCGGTCCGTCGTTGCTTTAAGTCGCGATCCCCCGTTGAAGCGGAGTTCGCCGGTTCGCCTCCGGCTGCCGGTTTTTTAACGGGCGGTTTACCGGCCTCTTGTCCGGCGCCCCACCGACCGACACGCGACCACAGGCACGTGCGATTTGGGCAACTCATTACATACCACAATTTTGACCGATGACAAGAATTTTTTGGGCGGAAGCGCGAATTTACCGCAAGCCCGCCGTCATTTTACCGCGAGCCCCTCGTCATCTGCCGACCAGCGTTTTAGGTCGTCGCCCGCGCCGCGCGCGCGCCCATGAAAGCATTCCCCGGAGGCCAAATGTCCGTCGATCAAATCCTGGCGCTTAGACCCTTCGTTCCCGCCAAGGATTTTTCACTTTCGAAGCGCTTTTACCGCGCGCTGGGTTTTGAGTTGACCTTCGAGGACGAGGTGGTCGCCTTCCTGAAGATGGAGGGATTCAGCTTCATTCTCAGGGATTCTCAGGTGGCGGAGATCTCGGACAGCTGCGCCATTCAGTTGCTGGTTCGCGACGCCGACGCCTGGTGGCGCCGCGTCGAATGGGAAAAATTGACGGCCGAATTCGCGGTCAAGCCGCCGCGCCCACCCGCCATGCAGCCCTGGAAACTGAAGGTCGGCTTCCTTTTCGACCCGTCGGGCGTGCTTTGGCATATCGCCGAGGAGCCATTCTAAGCCGGCGGATCGCCGAGCACCCCACGCGCCGCCCGCCGACCATCTTCGTCTTGCCAGTCCGCGCGAAGCCGTTTAGGCATCGGACGCCTCGGCGCAACGCATTTTTGCCGCAACGCCGTGGTTTTACAAAGACTCCCCGCCGCGTCGCGGGGACTCGCCTGGGAAGACCGAATGACCGAATTCACCCGACGCCAGATGCTCGGCGCCATCGTGGCCGCCGCGGCGCCAGGCGTTGTTCGCGCCGAGAACGCGCCGCGCGCCGTTCTCCCGCCCGCTAAAACACCCCGCTTTGGTTTCGAGGAGGTCGTCGAACGCGCCCGCGAACTCGCCGGCGCTCCCTTCGAGGACCCGCCGACGCGCTTGCCCGAGCCCTTCGACAAGCTCGATTACGACAGTTGGCGCGACATCCGATTCCGCAAGGATCACGCCTTTTTGGGCGAGAACGGCGGCCCGTTCCGATTGGAGGCCTTTCACCTTGGCTTTCTCTATCGCCGCGCCGTCACCGTGAACATGATTCGCGACGGTCTCGCCTCGCCCATTCCCTATTCGCAGGCGCTATTCGATTACGGCCGCGTCAAATCCCCGAAGGACCCGCCGGTCAATCTTGGCTTCGCCGGTTTCCGATTGCATTTTCCCCTCAACGATCCCGATGTGAACGACGAGGTGATCTCCTTTCTGGGCGCCAGTTATTTTCGGTTTCTGGGACGCGAGCAGCAATACGGGCTTTCGGCCCGGGCCCTTTGCGTCGAGGTCGGCTCGGACAAGGAAAGCTTTCCGTTCTTTCGCGAATTCTGGGTGGAAACGCCGCCGGCCCACGCCAATCGCGCGACGATCTACGCGCTGCTCGACGGCGAGGCGGTCACGGGCGCCTATCGTTTCGACCTCACGCCTGGAGCCGAGAGCGTGGTGGACGTGCAGGCCAGCTTGTTCCCGCGCCGCGAAAATGTGAATTTTGGCCTGGCGCCGCTCACCTCGATGTTCCTCACCGGAGAGAACGACCGCCGCATCCAGGACGGTTTCCGCGCCGAACTCCATGATTCGGATGGACTGTTGGTGCAGACCGGGGCCGGCGAATGGCTTTGGCGCCCGCTCAACAATCCCCTCGTCGCGCAGACCAACGTCTTCGTCGACAAGGACAACAAGGGCTTCGGGCTGATGCAGCGCGACCGCACCTTCGAATCCTATCAGGATCTGGACCTTGGCTATCAGGCGCGGCCGAGCTATTTCGTCGAACCGCGAGGAAGCTGGGGCGATGGGCAAGTCGAACTGATCGAACTCCCCACCATGGACGAAACCAACGACAATATCGTCGCCTGCTGGAAGCCGGCGACGGCGCCGGAGCCGAAAAAAGAGTTCGATTACGCCTATCGCATCACCGCCTGCCTCGACCTCCCGCGGCTCTCGCCCAATGGCCGGGCGATCAACACCTTCCGCGCGCCGGCGCGGGCGCTCGGCTCCTCGGAGTCGACCGCCGTCAACGCCCGGCGGTTTCTGGTCGATTTCGCCGGCGGCGACATGGCCTATTACGTCCCGGATCCGAGTTCAGGTCGAGGTCGTCGCCAGCGCCACCAACGGCGAGATCCTGCGCACCGGCCTTGTCGCGAATCGCCATATCGACGGGCTGCGCGCGATGTTCGACGTTTCGGTCAAGGCGGGCCAAACAACCGATCTTCGCCTGTTCCTGCGCTCCGGCGCGCGGACGCTCACGGAAACCTGGACCTATCCCTGGACCTCGCCGTGAGGCGAGGCGTCGGGGATCGAATTTCGACGTCACGGTCCCCTAGCGAAAACTCGTCTTGACAACGACCAACTCTTCCAACGCCGGGGGCCCCGATCCATCAAGGCAAGCTCCAAGAAAGTTGGTGGACCTTCCCGATGGGAGCTCGATCCAACATTTTGATTTAAAGTGACCTCGTAACGACCGGACGAAATCGTCCGGTCGGAAAGCGCTAATCGCCGAGAGTATATTGTCGCTATTTCTAAAGCTGGCCGGGGCGTTCAAAAAACATTTCCAGCGCGACCACCACCAAAACGACGGCGAATAGCCTGCGAAGGGTCGTTTCGGACATCTGGATGGCGGCATGGGAACCAATAATACTGCCGCCCACGAAACCCAGGGCGATAATCGCCGCGACCTTAATATCCACGAAGCCTCTTTGATAATATGTCCATGCGGCCATTATTCCGATGGGCGGGACGAGCAACGCCAAGGTCGTTCCCTGCGCCAAATGCACCGAGTAGCCGAACAGATAGATCAGCGCGGGAACCATGATGACGCCGCCGCCAATGCCGGACAGGCCGCTCAGGACCCCCGCGAGCATTCCAAGAATCATGAAGCCGGCGATACGCATGAAGCGCTCCAAAATCCGCGGCCGAGTCGCATGCTTGCGAGCTTGGCCAGCCCAACACGCTCTTAATTTAAGACTTTTGGCAGTTATGTGGACTCGTTTCGATGAAAAAGCGCGCCTTCGCGGCGGCCCAACGCGCGCGGCGACTCGCCAGCAAGGCCCCGGAGTTTTACCGCTTGTTGCGAAACCCGTCGTAATCTCGCTCTCGCCGGCGCCGATTCGTCGGCGCGGAAATCAGCGGATTTGGCGAAATGACGCTCACGACTCTACCAGTTGGCATCGTCGCCGAGGATTACGAGCGCATCGAGGCCGCCGTCATGGAGACGGCGCGCGGGCGCTGGTTTCTGATGGAATACGCGCGCCGGCAACGCTCGGCGGAAACCGCCCGGCTGGTCGACGCCGTCGCGCGTCTGGAGGCGCGCATCGCGAGTCTCGCGCGCGCGCCGCTCGCCGCGTCAACCAACGGCGAAGCCGAAACGCCGCCCATCGCGGCGACGCCGCCGGGCGATTCCCGGCTTTTCGCGCTGTCACGGCTGGATCGCCTTTCGCTCGAAGACAAACTTTCGCTGTTCTCCTGACAGCGAGCCTTCGCCGGACAGCGGGGCGCCGCGCGCCAGATCGACGCTGTCCAGGAACTGCCGCGCGCTGTTTTCCCAGGTGAAGGTCAACGCGTGGGCCCGGGCGATCCCGCGGTCGATCGCCAGCGCCTCCAGCGCCGCCGACCGCAAATCCTCGTTCAAGACACCGGCGCCGCTGGTCCCGACCACATCGAGCGGCCCTGGCGTGGGAAAAGCGGCGACCGGCGCGCCGCAAGCCATCGCCTCGAGCAGCACCATGCCAAAAGTGTCGGTGCGGCTGGGAAACACGAAGACGTCGCAACTCGCGTAAAGCGTCGCGAGTTCCGGCGCGGTTTTGACCCCGACAAATCGCGCGCTTGGATATTGCGCCTCGAGCCGGCGGCGCGCCGGACCGTCGCCGGCCACAAGTTTGGTTCCCGGCAGGTCGAGCGAGAGAAACGCGTCGAGGTTTTTTTCGACCGCGAGCCTGCCCGCGTAAAGAAAGATCGGGCGCGGAAAATCCAGTGGGATCGCCGCCGCCGGGTTGAAGGTCAGGTGATCGACGCCCCGCGACCAGCGCAACATGCGCTTGAAGCCGCGCGCGAGGAGTTCGCGCGAAAGGCTGGGGGTCGACACCATCGTGCCGCCGCCGGCGTTGTGAAACCAGCGCAGCAGCGCATAGGTCAAATCCACCGGCGCGCCCATGCGGGCGTGGATATATTCGGGGAATCGGGTGTGGTAGCTCGTCGTGAAGCAGCGGCGATCGCGCAGGCAGCAGGCGCGCGCCGCGAGCCCCACCGGGCCCTCGGTGGCGATATGGACATGATCGCAGCCCGCGTCGAGTTTACGCCTCACCCCGCGCGGCGTCGCGAGCGCCAGGTCGATTTCGGGATAGGTCGGCATTGGCATGCAATTGAAATCGCGCGGCGTCACGAAATCGAACCGCGCGCCGAACGCGCCGGCGGCCCCCGCCATGGACTCGAGCGAACGCACCACGCCATTCACCTGCGGACGCCAAGCGTCCGTCGCAATCAAAATACGCATTACGCGGCGGCTCTTTCGCTAAGGCGCAGGGGCTCCGATGCTGTTTGCGAGCGCTCTTGCGCCGTGGTGAGCCAGTGCAGGATTTCAAAGGTTCCGTCGGCGTGCTCGGCGACCGCCGTGCAGCTTTCGACGAAGTCGCCGGTATTTATGTATTTCACGCCGTCGATGGTCTTGATCGTCGCATGGTGAATATGGCCGCACACCACGCCATCGACGCCGCGCTTCACCGCTTCCTGGGCCAACGTCTGTTCGAAATCGCCGATGAAATTCACGGCGTCCTTCACTTTGAGCTTCGCCCAGGCGGAGAACGACCAATAGCCAAAGCCGAAAAACCGACGCAACCCATTGAAATGGGTGTTGGTCCACAGCGCCCAATCATAGGCCCAGTCGCCGAGGAAGGCGAGCCAGCGCGCGTTGCGCACGACGATGTCGAACTGGTCGCCGTGCATGATCAGCATTTTCTTGCCGTCGGCGGTTTCGTGCACCGCGCTGTAAACGAGCTCCACGCCGCCGAAGACAAGACCGACATAGTCGCGGGCGAATTCGTCGTGATTGCCCGGCACGTAAATCACCCGCGCGCCCTTGCGCGCCTTGCGCAGCAGCTTTTGCACGACGTCGTTGTGCGCCTGCGGCCAATACCAGCCGTTCTTCAAGCGCCAGCCGTCGACGATGTCGCCAACGAGATAAATCGTGTCCGCTTCGTTGTGGCGTAGAAAATCGAGCAATAATTCGGCCTGCATCCCGCGCGAGCCCAGATGCAGATCGGAGAGGAACAATGTGCGATAATGGCGCGCCGCCGGCTCTTCCATCGTAAAATCCGTGTCCGTCGAGGCGCTTGCGCGCCGGTGATCCCTGCCGCGTCCCTCCAAACATCAGATTCGCATTGCGGGATCATGACAGCCGGCGAGGCCTCGCTTCATCGCCCATGCTCGGCGAGCTCGCCTCGAACAAATGAGGCGCGCTCTTTTCCCGTTCGATATTTCGAACGGAATCGGCTATCACATCGTCCTGGGGGGCGGACGCCATGGGTGTCGAGGGTCGCGACAAGCAAAAGATTCTCGAAGCCGGGGCGCTCGCGCTGTCGGGCCATTTGGGCGCGACCGTGCTGCGTCTGCGCAAGTCCTACAATCTTTCATTGTCGGAGCTTTCACTGCAATCGGGCGTCGCGAAGTCGATCATCAGCCAAATCGAGCGCAACGAGACCAACCCGACGCTGGCGACCATCTGGCGACTGGCTCACGCGCTCGACGCGTCGATCGAGGGCCTGCTGCAAAGCGCGCGCGACGAGCCTTTTCTCGAAAAAACCGGACGCGCCGATACGCCGATGCTGGTCTCCGACGACGGCAAATGCCGCCTCGCCATCATTGGCTGGATCAAGACCGTGGAATGGCTGCAAGCCTATGATTTTCACGCGGAGCCCGGCGGCGTGCTGGAGTCCGACGCGCATCAGCGCGGCTCGGTCGAGAGCCTGTCGATGCGCGAGGGCGAACTTTGCGTCGAGGTCGGCGGCGCCGTGGAGTCGGTGAAGGCCGGCGAAACCCTGCGCTACCGCTGCGACCAGCGGCATGTGATCCGCAATCTCACCGAGGCGCCGGCGCAGGCCACCATGCTGTGCATACTCAAGGCGGCGGTGATGGAGTGAGTTCGCTTTTATGAATGCAATAACGGCGGAGGCCGAGGACCACCGCGAGGAATCGCGGCTGTCGATGCTGGCGGTGGCGATTTACGCGATAATTGGCATTCAATTGCCATTTTTTCCGCTGTTTCTCAATTCGCGCGCCCTTAACGCCGACGATATCGGCCTGATCATGGGCTCGACGCCGCTGGTTCGCATTCTATCGACGCTGATCGCCTCGCGCCGCGGCGACCGAGACGGGCGTCACGGCGACCTCCTCGTCGCGTTCGCGGTTTGCGCCGGCCTCGGATACGGGCTGATGGGTTTCGCGCACGGGTTCGTCGGCGTTCTGGCGGCGGCGATATTGGTCGCCGCCCTGCAAGGGCCGGTCGGCATCCTGGCCGACGGCATCATTCTCGGCGTGGCGCAACGACGGCGCGACCGCGGCCGTCCCATGCTGCACTACTCGCATGTGCGGGGCTGGGGATCGGCCTCGATCCTGTTTTTCATGGTGGCGGCGGGTCCTGTCGCGCGGGCGCTGCCCAATTCCTCGCTTGCCTGGCTGCTGGCGGCCGTATCCCTCGCGACCGCCGGCTGCGCGTTCCTGGCCCTGCGCGGCATCGCGCCCGTGGGAATTCACGCCGCCACGAGCTCGGCCACCGGGCGACTCGGCCGACCCGGCATGGTCGCGCTGGTCATCGCCGCGGCGGCGCTTATACAGTGCAGCCACGCCATGGTGTTCGCGTTCGGATCGCTGCATTGGAAGGCGACCGGCCACGACGAAACCTTTGTTTCGATGGCCTGGTCGGCGGGTCTTATCACGGAAGTCGCGTTCTTTCTGTTGGCGGGTCGCTGGTTTGGCGGCGAGGGTCGCGCGGTGACTCATCTCGCGCTCGGCGGCGCGGCGGCGGTCTTGCGCTGGCTGATCATGGCGAGCGATCCCGGAACCATCGGCATCCTCGGCGCGCAGGCCCTGCACGGCCTCTCCTGCGCGGCGGTGCAGCTTGGCCCCGCCTATCTTCTCGCCCGACTTTGCGGTCCGAGCCGACTCGCGCAGGCGCAGTCGTGGCTGGCGGCCGCCAACGCGGCCGGCCTAAGCATCGCGACCTTCGCCTGTGGTCCGCTCTATACCCATTTTGGCGAACATGGCTATTTGGCCATGGCCGCCATGGCGGCGACGGGCTTCCTGCTCACCTTGGCCCTCGGGCGGTCGCGGGGGATGGTCGGCGAGCCGGTCGCGGAACATTAAATCCTAGTGTCGGCCCCGTTTGCCGCCGGACTGTCCGCTTCCCCCGCCGCCGGTGGAGGTCAGCGGCGGATTGAGATCGACCACCTTGTCGATCGTCCAGTAGCAATCGAGATCCCCGGTTCGCCGAACGCACCAAAGATGGTCGTCGCGCTCGTCGACGGACACTTGCTGTCCGCGCGTGAACAGCAGGCATTCGCCGGCGTCGATCCTACCCTTGAGAAACGCCCCCGCCTTTCCGCCGTCCTTGTCGCCGGGAATCGTCAGGGCTTTCTTGAACAGCGCCTTGTCCGCGCAGCCGGCGTAGGCCGCCTTGAAGGCGGCGGCGCTCGCCAGCGGCGGCGCGAGGATAAAGGAAAGCGTCGCCGCCAAGGCGAACTCGACGAAAAAGCGTGGTCATTTTATCCCCCTGGATCGCGGCGCCTCGTTCAACGCCGCGTGAAAACGGATCGGCGCGCCGGTCGCTGGCGTCGCCAACTCGCCCTCCCACATAACCTTGGCGCCACGCACGAAAGCGCCGATCGGCCAGCCCACGACCTCCCGGCCATCGTAGGGCGTCCAACCGCAACGCGAGGCGATCCAATCATTGCGAATGGTTTCGCGGCGCCTCATATCAACCACGGTCAGATCCGCGTCGTAGCCGACGGCGACGCGACCCTTGGCGGCGATCCCGAACAATCGGGCCGGCCCGGCGCTGGTAAGGTCGACGAAGCGCGCCAGGCTGAGCCGCCCCGCGTTGACATGATCAAGCATCAAGGGAACGAGCGTCTGGACGCCGGTCATGCCGGAAGGGCTTTGCGGATAGGGCTTGGCTTTCTCCTCCAGCGTATGCGGGGCGTGATCGGAACCGAGGATATCCACGATCCCCTGCCCCACCCCGCGCCAAATGCCCTCGCGATGCGCCTCCCCGCGCACCGGCGGATTCATCTGCGCGAGAGTCCCCAGGCGAAGATAATCCGCGTCGGTCATGGTGAGATGGTGAGGCGTGACTTCGACGCTGGCGATATCCTTGTGCCCGGCCAGCAGCTCGATCTCCTCCCGCGTCGAGACATGCAACACATGGATAAGCGCGCCCTGTTCGCGGGCGATGCGCAGCAATCTTTGCGTCGCCCGCAGCGCCGTGAGTTCATCGCGCCAAACGGGATGCGAGGAGGGATCGCCGGCGACACGCAGATGTTCGCGTTCCTTGAGGCGCGCCTCGTCCTCGCTGTGAAAGGCCGCGCGCCGGCGCGTCCGGGCCAGGATCGCCGCGATCCCCCCGTCATCCTCGACGAGGAGCGAGCCAGTCGAGGAGCCCATGAACACCTTTATGCCAGCGGCGCCCGGCTGACGCTCCAACTCGGGAATGTCCTTGGCGTTGTCATGCGTGCCGCCGACCCAAAACGCGAAGTCGCAATGCATCCGCCCCGTGGCCCGCGCCACCTTGTCGGCGATATCCGCGGTTGAGGTGGTCAGCGGCTTTGTGTTGGGCATTTCAAACACCCCGGTCACCCCGCCAAGGACCGCGGCGCGCGAACCGCTCTCCAAATCCTCTTTATGCGTCGCCCCCGGCTCGCGAAAATGCACCTGCGTGTCCAATACGCCGGGCAGAATGTGCAGTCCCGCGCAATCGACGCGCTCCCCCGCTTCGGCCCGCGAGAGATCGCCAATCTCGGCGATTTTGCCGTCCTTCAGACCGATGTCGCGCCTCGTTTCGCCGTCATGATTGACGAGCGCCCCGTTCATGAGAACCGTATCGAAAGTCCTGGGCATCCGTGGCGCCTCGATTGCAGTGCGAAAAAGAAGACCTATCTGTAGCGCATCATTGGACGTCGTCGCCGGGCTTGAGCGGGGCGACGGGAATGTTTTCGCGCCCTTCTTATAACAATCCGCGGAGCTTTGCCGACGCGGTTGGAGCTTAGGACACAAATGTCGGCTGTCATCATGTTGGAAGATCGCGGCGTCGTCGAGGTTGGCGGGCCCGACGCGACGAAATTTCTTCACAATCTCGTCACCAACGACATCGCCAAACTCAGTCCCGGCGAAGCCCGCTTTGGCGCGCTGCTGACCCCGCAGGGCAAGATATTGGTTGACTTCCTCGTCTTCGCCGTCGGCGAGAACGAGGAACGCCGCTATCTGCTCGATTGCCCGGCCGACCTGGAGGCGGATTTGATCAGGCGCCTGGGCATGTACAAGTTGCGCGCCGCGGTGACGATTTTGTCAAAAAGCCACGAACTCGCGGCCTACGCCGTTTTGACGGAGACGCAAGCGGAACCGGCCGCCTTGGCCGCGGCGCGCGATCCGCGCTCAAAGGCGATGGGGTGGCGGGTCATCGCGCCTCGGGGAGCCGTTCAGACGGCAACCTCCAGCGAACCATACGAGGCGGCGCGAATCGCGGCCATCGTGCCGAAGGGCGGCGTTGATTTTATTTACGGAGACGCTTTCCCGCACGAGGCGAACATGGATCTCATCGCGGGAGTGGATTTCACGAAAGGCTGTTATGTCGGCCAGGAAGTGGTTTCGCGCACGAAACATCGCAACCTCGCGAGAAAGCGCGTGACGCCCTACCGGGCCCGCGGCGAGGCGCCGTTGCCGGGCACGAGCGTGCAAGCCCTTGGGGTCGAGATCGGCGTCACCGGCTCGCGCGACGGCGACAAGGGCTTGGCGCTCATCCGGATCGACAAGCTCGCCGCCGCGCTTGAAGCGCACGCCCTTCCGACGGCCGGAGGCGTGACGCTGGACTTCCTGGAACAACAACCGCTCGCGGGATAAAGCTTAAAACGCGCGCGGAACGCCATTCAGCAGGTTCACCAGGCTCTCGTAATCGTTCAGGCCAAGAAGCTTCAGGATAATCGACATCGTGGGCTCCCCTTGCTCGCGCCCGATCCGGGCGTGGGAAGCATATAGCGCCCTCGAGAGCGAAAGCGCCGTGCGCGGCCGCACGACGCGCGCTAATGAAGGTCAAGGGAGCGGGATTCGGGTCGCCAGCCAGATGATGTGGCGAGCGCCCCTGCGCGCGCCGTTGGCGCGCGCCACGATTTCCTCCACGACGAATCCCGCCTCGCGTAGGCGGCGCGCGAATACCCGATCCGGCGCGCACGACCAGACGGACAGCACGCCTCCGGGACGCAGCGCGCCAAAGGCCGATCGCAATCCCCGCGATGTGTAAAGCGCATCGTTCGCCTGGCGCGACAGGCCGTCCGGGCCATTATCGACGTCAAGAAGTATCGCGTCGAAATGGACCCGCGCGCCGCGGATCACTTCGCCGACATCGGCCTCGACAATTCTCACGCGAGGATCGGTTAAAATGTCGCCGAAGACTTCCGCCATCGGACCGCGCGCCCAGGAGACGACGGCGGGAACCAACTCGGCCACGACAATGCTTGCCTCGGGACTCAGGACGCCAAGCGCCGCGCGCAAGGTGAACCCCATCCCCAGGCCGCCAATCAAGATACGGGATCGCGCCCCGGGGCTTAATTTCGCGCAGGCTAGCGTGGCGAGCGCTTCCTCGGAACCTCCAAGGCGGCTGTTCATCAGCTCATTGTCGCCGAGCATGATCGAGAATTCGGCGCCCCGGCGCATGAGACGAAGCTCGCCGCCATTGGGGATTCTCGCCGAATCCAACCGGGACCAGGGTATCATGGACAAGGCGCCACGGTTAATCTTGAATACTCAGCCGCTCCGCCAACGAATATCATTCGTAACGCCGACAACCAAATTCGCACATGACCTCAATCCGATCGCGCCGCCCTGCTTGCGCCCCCGATAAACAGCCAAGCTAGAATTGCACTCGCCGCCCACACCGCGACTATCGGATGTCCAGAGCCGATTAATTGAAAAAAACCCACGGTCGCCGCGACGGCCGAACCCAGGTTGAGAACCATCCGCGCCGGCGGCTTCGTCGACCCCACGGTGAAGCCGACCGAAAAGCTCCGCTTCGAGGCAAAGTGCGTTTTCTCGACGAGCGCCATAACATCCCCGCAACTGAACTCGCAGCACGAGCCGCGTTTCCGCGCTCGCGACCCATTTTAAGTAGGCTGACTAAAACGCGGCGCTTGAAGAAAAGTTCCCTCTTGCCGAGACAACGAACGTCATTTTTCGTCGCGCCGGATCGAGGATGGTTCGCCGTAATTGTCCATGCACCCTTCATACAACCAAGAGTTTAAGCCTGGATTGAGATTTCCGATCAACTCGCGATCAATATCTGAAGGAAAAATTTAGCCGCGCTGCTTTTTGGCGACGGTTCAAGCGTTTCACATCATCGCGCCGACGGCAATTGGCGACGCGAAAAACATGGGCGCGATACATCCCCCGTTCAGCCTTGCCCTGGCGCTCTCGCGCGTCAATTTGGGCAATCATCGCAAACTCTGGGCGCTTTGATGAGAGACTCAACCTCCCCGATACTTCCGCGCGCCGCGGTCTCGGATCGGCCACTCCATGGCGGCAATGGCTATCTAATGCTGGCGCTGCGACTCGTCCTACTCGCGGCGTCCATCTGGTACGGCGTCGGCGGCTTCGATCCTTTCTCGCCATGCAGGATCCTCGCCGGCGCGTTCGGTGCTCTGGTGGGCTTTGTTTGGCTGATGGGTCTCGTCGTATTGCAGCCCAAGCAAAGTCTCGTCCGCCTGCTGTTCGGCGACTATGTTGGCACGGAGCACGCGCCCGGCTTCGTGTGGGTCAATCCCTTTAACTCGAAAAAGAAAGTCTCGCGCAGGCTGGAGACGCTCGAAAGAGGGCCGCTCAAGGTCAATGACGCCGTCGGCAATCCCGTCGACATCGGCGCAGTGATCGTCTGGCGCGTCGAGAACGCCGCCAAGGCGACCCTCGAGGCCCATGACTATCAAGGCTATGTGAAGGCGCAGAGCGAAACCGCCCTGCGGCGACTCGCCAGCGCGCATCCCTACGATCAGGAATGAAGCGGAAGATGCGATGCGTCAGGGAGCAACACGCGTTGACGCCGAGGAAAATCCGCAATCGAAATTGAGTCTGCGTGACGGTGGCGACGCCATTAGCGCCAATCTGCTCACGGAACCGCGCTCGCGAATGGAGGTGATCGGCATCGCCGTGATCGAGGCGCGTATCTCGCACCTTGCCTATGCTTCGGAGATCGCCGGCGCCATGCCGCCCAAACAGGCGGCGGACGCCGTTGTCGCGGCGCGGCGACTGGTCGTGAAGGGCGCGGTCAGCATCGTCGAGAACGCGCTGGCCGAACTCGATCAAAAGGCGCTCGGCTCGGGATTGGACCCTGAAAAGCGGGCGGACATGATCGCCAATCTTCTCGTGGTGCTCGTCAGCGATCGTGAAGCCATCCCCGTGATCAACACAAGCCCCCATTAACCAGCCCGCGGCCGTGGACACCGCGGCCGACGCAAGCACGACAAGGATCACGATTAAAGCGGCTCGTCCTGAAGATGACGACTATTCCGTCGACGTGGTTAAACTTCCGAAACGACCCGCGGAACGGCTCACCGCGACCAGCCAGCAATGGCCGCGCTCATCGGCGAAAAAACCAGTGATCAAGGGAGACGCCCCCCGGTCCACGCGCGATCAACACCGTGAGCAGCGCCGCCCAATAGGCGTGAACCGTCCACCAGGCGTCGGGGTAGACGAAGATTTGAATGATCGCCGTCATCACCAAAAGGCCCAACGCCGATAGGCGCGTGAACAACCCGAGCACGAGTAGCAACGGCAGCGTCGTTTCGGCGGCGGTCGCCGCGTAGGCCGCGACTTTCGACGACAGGAACGGCACTTTATATTCGTCCGCGAACAAAGTGAACGTCGCGCTCCTTATCGCGGTGGGGATCTGGAACGTCAGGTCGAGTCCCAGAACCTCGCGCCCGATTGTCGGCCCTTCGATCTTCGTCTGCCCGGAGACGAAAAACGGATGCGCGGCGACCACCCGAAGAAACAGCGCGATGAGGCTGTAGGGAATGGCGTCCAGCCAGCTCGCGATTTTTCTGAAAGTATTCATGACGCCTCCAACTCTCATGAGTGACAATATTGTTCGCCCTCGACATGGAGCGCCACGATCGCGCCCGAGCGAAGAAGCACGCGAAAGCAGTCCATGATTTCGAAGTCCGGCGCGACGCGTCTTGCCAAACTCGACGCGGCGGAGAATGTCTTCCCTTTCCCGAGCGCGCGCATGAAGGCAATTCCACCAATGGGGAGAATATGCGCTTCGACTTCGAGGCGTGGACGCGCCACGAGCGCATCCTGTGCGCAATCCAGTTCAATCGCGCTGACTTGGACGGTCGGCGAGTGCGCGCGCCAAATTGATACGATCGGATATTTGGACTCAACCAGTTGCAGGGACGGATGAACGGAAACCCTCGCGTCGTCGAATCGATCGTCGGCGAGCGTTTGCATGAATTCGAGCGAGAGCGAATCCGCGTCCGCGGCGTGATAGGCGCGCCCCATTGCATATTCAAGGCGCGCGACATCGGCAAGATAGGGCAGTCCGCGCGCCGGCTCGAAATTGGAGACGAAATCGGCGAAGGAGTCGCCATATTCCAGTAGCACCGGCGTGAGGGGAGGAGAAACACGGACAAAGCATCCCGCCATCGCGCCAAAGAATTCCTCGCCGACCAATCGCAAGCATACGGGAAAGCGTTCGCCCAGAGCGTCGATCAGCCCCGCGATCACGTTGTTTCGATAGACCGCGAAGCGGCGAGAAGGCGTTTCGCCGTGCCACGCCTTGAGACCATTTGGCGCCGGCAAATCTGGATCGAGTAGCGCGTCGACGAACTCGGATCGGTCGTATTCAGGCGCCTGCGTCATGAAACGCCTCCCGCGACGAATGTTCCTGTCGCGCGCGGCGACATTTTTCCAATAGCCCTTCCGCGTGGACCGCTTCTTCGAGAAGCCTTCGCCAAGGCGGAATTTCATTGTCCCATTCGATCATTGTCGCGACCGGCCCGCGGCGCGCCAACGCGCGCTCGTATAAACTCCAGACGGGATCGGAAACCGGAGCGCAATGCGCGTCGATCAGCAGGCGCGCTCCAATTTCGTCCGTCCGCTCCGCGTATCCGGCGAGATGGATTTCCTCGACAAGAGAGATCGGGAACGAGTCGATATAGTCATTCGCCGCGAGGGCGTGATTGACCGAGCGGATGTATACGTTGTTCACGTCGAGCAGAAGTCCGCAGCCGGTTCGCCGCGCGATCTCGGTCAGGAACTCGACCTCCGGATAGCTCGAGGAAACGAACTCTATGTAAGTGGCGGGGTTTTCGAGCAAAATGCGATGACCCAGCATATCCTGAATTTCCAAAACATGACCGACGACGCGCCCGAGCGTCGCATCGTTATAGGGTAAAGGCAGCAGATCGTTCAGGAAAGCCGTTCCGTGCGTCGACCAGGCGAGATGCTCGGAAAATACGACCGGCTCGTAACGCTCGACCACATTTTTTACACGACGTAGATGCTCGCGATCAAGCGGTTGCGAGCCGCCGATCGACAGGCCGACGCCATGGACGGACAAGGGGTAATCGCGACGAATACGCGCGAGACGGGCGTGCGGCGGCCCGCCGGCGCCCATGAAGTTTTCCGCATGAACCTCGAAGAAGCCGATATCCGGCGTCTCGTGGTCGATGTCCTGGAAATGCTCGCCCTTGAATCCCACGCCCGCGCGCGCGGGGAGCTTTCCCGTGCCGCATCTGGCGACGAATGACGCTTGCTCCGAGCGCGGTCTAATCGTCGCCATCCCTTGTCCTCCTGAAAGGCGCCTCGCACTCCTCGGCGCGAGCGCTTCCAAATTGCTGTCAGTTAGCGATCGGCGTAAGGCTGCCCTTGCCCTTTGGCGTGGCGATCGCGACGCATGTGCCCTTGGGGACATATTTCCATGCATTGCCCTGATAATTGATTTTCGAGGTGCCCGCGCAGCTCGTGCCTGGGCCGGCGGCGCAATCGTTCTTTCCCTTCATGGCGACGCCGTAGCACTTCTCCTGTGGCGCATCCTCGGCGCGGGCGGCCTCGATCGAGCTCAAGGCCGCGGCGAAAGCGCCGGCGATTCCCAGCGCGGATACAAGTTTGCTTTTGGACATACTGATCTCCCTGTCTCACCAACGGTCGAGTTAACGCGCCATGGTCGCCCATCGGCCCGCTTCCGGAACCTAGCGAAAATAGTGCCGAAGCGTGACAATGGCGCGTCCCCGGTCACTTCGCCGCGACGGATCGAAAGGTTACAGCAAAAATCGCCGGCGCGGCGTCAAGGCGAGCGAACCCTGTTGGCGTCCCGATCCGCGATCGATTAGATTGCACGACCATGAGCGCAAATGACGACGCCTTAGCCCCAAATGACAGGGAAAACCGCTGGCGCGCCCTGATGCTTTCGGCGCAGAATGGCGATCGCAAGGCTTACGCCGCCCTCCTATCCGAGCTTTTCCCCGTCTTGCATCGCTTCGTGATCCGGAAATGGCCGAACACCCATGACGCCGAAGACGTTGTTCAGGAGATATTGGTGTCCGTTCACACCGTGCGCCAAACCTACGATCCGCGGCGCCCGTTCACGCCCTGGCTCATGACGATAGCCACGCGCCGCGTCGCCGACGCCGCGCGTCGCCGATACGCTCGAGGCGCGAACGAAACGACCGTCGACGTCATGCCCGAAACCTTCATCGGCGACGAGGCGAAGACGGAGCAGCAGACGAGCGACGATCGCGAGGCGCTTCGCAAAGCCCTCGCGATCCTGCCGGATGGACAACGCGCGGCGATTGATTTGCTGAAAATTCAAGGGCTGTCGCTGGACGAGGCCGCGACGGCGACCGGAAAAAGCGTCGGCTCGCTCAAGGTCGGCGTTCATCGCGCCATCAAGACGATGCGGCAGGCGCTGGAGCGGAAAAGTTGACGACATGTTGAACGAGGACCTGATCAAGACGCTGACCGAGGACTGCGCGCCGGTGCGGCGGCTCGCGCACCCGACTTGGCGCTCCCTCGTCTGGTTCGCGATCTCTCTTTGCTATGTCGCGGTCGTCGTGGCCGCCATGGGTTTACGACCGGACATTTCCTTCAAGATATTGGAACCTCGATTCGCGACGGAAGTAGCTGCGGCGTTTCTGACAAGCCTGACGGCCGCGGCGGCGGCTTTCTGCGCGGCATGCCCCGGTCGTCCGATTTGGGAGCGTTTCGCGCCCCTCCCGTTTTTATTAGTTTGGATGGGCGCGCTGGGGTTGGGATGCTGGCGCGACGTGACCGCCTTTGGCTTTTCCGGGTTGGCATCGCATTCCGATATCGCTTGTATTCCAACGATTTTCGCGATCAGCATTCCGGCGGCCTTAGCGATTTTCTCGATGTTGCGGCGGGGCGCTCCAATAGCGCCGTTCACGACGACTGGCCTAGCCGCGCTGGCCGCGGCGGCGCTCGCGGCCGCCGGACTTCGCCTATCGTTTAAACAGGATGCCGCCGCCTCGGTTTGTATTTGGCAATTCGGCGCGGTCGTTCTACTGACGGGCATCGCATCGTTCTTCGGCCGCCTACTCTTTCGTTGGACACCGCGCGACAAATTTTTTGCGGCGTATCGTCAAGCGCGCCGACCGTCGTCCGGACGCCGCTCGGACGAATAACCGCCCGATTTGCATGAAGAGAGCGCCACGGCGCGGCCCGGTATGCATGAATGCGTGCTCCGGCCGCGCGCCGCGCGAATCACATTTCGGCGACTGTTCCGCCCTTGGCCGCGCAGGCCTTCGCCGATTTGGCGGACACCCACCCCTGCCCCTTGCAGGAATTCATCCCCTTGCAGGCGTTGGTCGCCGTCTTGCAGGCGCCCATGCCCTTGCAGGAATTGATCCCCGCGCAGTGAACGGGCTTTCCGGACTTTTTGGCGAACGCGGGACCCACGGAAACGCCGTTGATGGCCAGAGCGATCGCCGCGGCGGCGAGCGCGGCGCCTGACACGATTTTGATCTTCATTCCGATCTCCTATAAAGGTCGCTCGTGGGACGAGCGCATGCCGAGTTCAAGCCGAACCCACGGAACTCCATTCGCGCCGGCGGAAAATAAAGTTACAGGGCGTCCCTCGTAGACCCCCATCGCGTGATCCAAGCGCAATGTGAGTTCATGATTAGCGATTGGACCCGCGACTGAGCGCACCCACAGGCTGCGCCACCTCGCCAGGCAACATCGGTCACGCGGCGCACCGTGATGAAGCGCCATTGTCGGAGAGGCGGAGTGGTGACTGTTCTCCATTTCATAACTTTGCCGCCGCATTTAAATATTAAGCGAATCGTTTTTTGCTCGGCTATAAGTCCGGCGGGACATGTCTAGGAAAGAAATCTCGAATGACCGTTCGATTGCACAAAGGCGACCTCCCCGTCGATATCGAATTTGGACCCATTGTCGCTATCGACACCGAGACGCTTGGGCTAAATCACCAGCGTGACCGGTTATGCCTTGTCCAGCTTTCGCGCGGCGACGGCCACGCCGATCTCGTCCAAATCGCGCGCGGTCAAACGCATGCTCCTAATTTGGAGCGCCTCTTCAATGATCATAATACATTAAAACTGTTTCATTTTGCGCGCTTTGACCTGGCTATTCTTGGCCAAACTTTTGGATCAGTGCCGACTCCTGCGTACTGCACCAAGATCGCCTCGAAGTTAGCACGCACATACACCGACCGTCATGGTCTTAAGGACCTCGTGCGCGAATTACTCGGGATAGAGATTTCCAAGCAGCAGCAATCCTCTGATTGGGGAGCCGAGACTCTGTCCGAAGCGCAGCGAAATTATGCCGCCGCCGATGTCTTGCATCTACACGAACTGAAGCTTCGGTTGGACGCGATGCTTGAACGCGAGGGGCGCGAAGCCCTTGCATCCGCTTGTTTCAAATTTCTGCCGGCGCGAGCCCAGCTTGATCTCGCGGGCTGGCAGGAGACGGATATTTTCGCCCATACCTGAAAGAGATTTCGCGCCTCGAATTCGCCACCGCGGGCGCGTATCATTATTTTAATTCGAAATGCCCAACGCCCTCGAGGTCTTTTTGCACGAAACTTCTTCTCCCTCACGCCGCCGACCCGGATCCGTCGGCGCACCTCGGGAAAACGCCTTTCCAGAAGCCTTAAGGCATACATCGCGCGTCGCGCGGCTGCGTTGGCTCATGGTGTGGGGCGTCAGCGGCATCTTGGCCGCCGTCGCCGTGGTCGTCGGCTTCCAGTTCATTCGTTTTTTGCCGATCGATCTGCGCTTCGCTCGCGTCGCGCTCAAGGGGTCGCGTATCACCATTGAGTCGCCGAAGCTGGTTGGCTATCGCCCCGACGGACGCCCATACGAATTGCGAGCCAAAGTTGGGGTGCAGGACATGTCCGCGCCCGATCTATTCGAACTTCACGAGCTTGACGTGCGCTTGGACGGCGGCGCCGACCACCCGGTGTTGTTAAAGGCGGCGAACGCCATCTACGACGCGAAGAAAGACCGCGCCGACTTAGTCGGAAGCATTCGCATATATGACGATAAGAGTTACGAACTCCTGCTGGACTCGGCAACCTTGGATTTCAAGATAAGCAGCCTTGTATCTAGCCAACCTGGAACGTTGAAGCTCAACGGCGGCAAGGTCTCTGGAAACTCCGTCGAAGTGGTTCAAGCGGAGCGGCGGTTGTCGTTCCTTGGCAATGTGCATTCAGTGCTGTATGGCGAGGGCGAGGCTTTAGCTAAGACGCCGTAGAGAGGCTAGCTCAGTCGCTTAGGTCCCCGGTTCGAAAAGAGCAGACTGCTGTTTGGCTCAACATAAGGAAAACAATGTGATACGTGAACTAAGGTTTGTGGCGGCCTTGGTTGTCGCCGCCATCACGCCAGCCTACGCAAAGTCGTCCCGCGGTGGCGGCATTCTTCCGGGCGCGAGCGCAAGCGACCCATTAAACATAGACGCGGGAAAACTCGATTTTTTTGACAAGGAGCAGAAGCTGATTTATTCGGGAAGCGTTATCGTTGTGAACGGCCCTTCGACCCTAAAAGCATCGAAGCTGACAATATATCTTACCGACAACAAAACCTCGCCGCAAAAGAGCGAGGGCGGCACCTCTAGTGATCGAGTCAAACACATCGAGGCTGATGGGCCAGTGACGATGGTTTCCAAGGATCAGATTGGCACGGGCGATCACGGCAGCTACGATCGCGCTGCAAATAAAGTCTATTTGAATGGAAATGTCGTTTTGACCCAAGGCGATTCAGTGACCAAGGGCGAACATCTCATTTATGACATCACTACTGGACAAGCGGTGGTCGAGGCTGGCGCTTCTGGACAAAGTCAAAGCAGAGTGCACAGTGTGTTTACTCCCAAAAATAAATAAATTTCATTGAATATTTCACGAAAATTAAATCAAGGATAAAAAAGCACACCGACAACGCGATTCGGCTTAAGGACAGCCGACAAGAATACCCGTATTAATTACACGCAACCGGGCGCACGGAGTATGCGTAAATGAACGAAATTATAGATTGTTTATACTTAATGTATGATTTATTAAATGCATTCGGAAAAGTTACGGTACGAAGGTGCGCTCAATGAGTATATTCGCTAGGTCGCTATTTTCGATTATCATGGTCCTCGCGGGTTTCCTTCTCTTTCAAGTGCAGCCCTTGATGGCGAAGTTTATATTGCCGTGGTTCGGCGGTAGCGCGAGTACATGGACTGTCTGCATCCTATTCTTTCAGGCTGCTCTCCTGATTGGTTACGCATACGCTTATGGGGTCACCCGTCCGCTGACGATCCGCCATCAAGCCATATTGCAAATGGGCATCGTTATGCTGGCATTATTTTTCTTGCCAATCACGCCTTCCGAAGCGATGAAGCCCATGAATTCCGACAATCCAGTTGGCCGCATCGTAACATTGCTAATTTTATCCGTGGGCGTTCCCTATGTGATTCTTTCCACGACATCGCCGTTATTGCAGCGGTGGTTGGCTCACACCGACAGCGCGCTGCTGACTTCCAGATTTTTCGCATTTTCAAATTTTGGTTCCTTGTTGGGCCTGCTAAGTTATCCTTTCTTATTCGAGCGCATTTGGTCAAGCCCAGAGCAGACCCGGTGGTGGTCTTACGCGTTTGCCGTATATGCGGTTCTGGCCGTCGCCGCCTCAGGGACGGTCCTTCTTTCACCATTGCCCGAGGGCACGCCAAAGAGCCGCGCTGTCGAAGGGACGCCACCTGCCGAAAGCGCGGCGACGACAATGGGCTGGATCTTCTATGCGGCGCTAGGCTCAATACTACTCCTCGCGACAACCAACCATATTAGCGAGTGGACAATTGTTGTCCCCTTTCTGTGGGTTTTGCCGCTGTCTCTTTATCTTCTCACCTATATTGTCGTATTTGGTCACCAACAGCTATACGATCGGCATTGGTTCCTAGCTATTTTCGGTACCTTGTGTCTCTTTAGCCTCAGGGGGCTTTCTCCCGATTCCCCCGCGGCTCTCATGATCGGGATTGGCTTGCAGTCACTAACTCTGTTTGTCGGATGCATGATTTGTCATGGGGAGATGGTACGGCTCCAACCGCCTGCAGATCGCCTCGCGCGTTTCTACATGATGGTGGCGCTGGGAGGCGCCTTGGGAGGAAGCATCGTGACCTTGGTCGCGCCGTTAATCTTTGTGGATTATTTCGAGTATCTAATTGCGATCGGCTTGACCGGTTCAGTCGCCATCTTGCTCTGTCTGCGTGTTCAAAACGAGATCCGTCGTAACTTCGCATTCATATTCGCATTTGTTTTCGTCATCGGCTTTGCCCGCGCTTTGATCCCCATGGTTTCCAGTGAACGCAATGTCGTTGATCGCATCCGCAATTTTTATGGCGTGGTAAAAGTCGTGAAGTCGGGAGACGATGCTTCCGGGCTTCAGGAGCTAGACATGCTGCAGACCGGGATTCCCCAAGGCTCGCAATACTTGGCTCCCAAGCGTAGGCAGCTGCTTCCTTGCGCGTTTCGACCAATGGCTGGCATCAGTCGAGCCATCGCCAATGTTCGCAAACATCGAGCGGGGTCGGCCGATTCATCACTCCGTATTGGCAACATTGGACTAGGAGTAGGCCTCGTCGCGGCGCTTGGAAAGCGCGGCGACGCCATTCGCGTCTATGAGCTTAATCCCGCCGTAACGGAACTCGCGAACCGGCATTTCACGTTCCTGCATGACACCGAAGCCAGTGTCGAAGTGATACATGGAGATGGGCGCCTAATGTTGGAACGCGAACTCCTAGCCGGCCCACAACACTTTGATGTGCTCGTCGTGGACGCCTTCCGCGGTTCTTCCCCTCCGCTTCACCTGATGACCGCCGAAGCTTTTGAAATCTATCTCAAGCACCTGGCCCCGGATGGCGTCCTTGCGGTCAACTTCGACCTTGAGGAATTCGATCTCGCTCCGCTCCACAGAGGACTCGCCGCAAAATTCGATCTCAAGGTGAAGTGGTTTCAAACGCCCGAGGATGGCGCCGACTGCGGTGGTGAGCCAACCAGTTGGGCGCTTTATTCGCGGGACCAAAAGTTCTTCGAGTCGCCCGAAGTTTTACCCGGTGTTTCTCCATGGCGCGACCAAGGCGATTCCCGCCTGCTCTGGACAGACGCCAACTCCAGTTTAATGAGCGTGATCAACTGGGACAGGTTTTGGAAGCACGGGGGGTGACGGAGGATTTCGGACAAGTAAAGCCCCCCCGCTATTGATTTCTCCGGTTCTTGACCAGATCGCTTACGACCGCTGGATCGGCGAGCGTGGAGGTGTCGCCGAGCGCGCCAAACTCGCCTTCCGCGATCTTGCGCAGGATCCTGCGCATGATTTTGCCCGAACGCGTCTTCGGCAAGCCAGGCGCGAACTGAAGCGCATCCGGCGAAGCGATCGGGCCGATCTCCCGGCGCACCCAGCTAATGAGCTCCTTACGCAAATGTTCGTTTGGCTCCGCATTCTCCATCAGCGTAACGTAGGCATAAATACCCTGTCCCTTGATGTCGTGCGGATAACCCACGACGGCCGCTTCGCAGACTTTTTCATGAGCGACCAGCGCGCTTTCGATTTCCGCCGTGCCGAGGCGGTGCCCCGACACATTGATCACGTCGTCAACACGTCCCGTAATCCAATAATATCCGTCCTCGTCCCGTCTCGCGCCATCGCCCGTAAAATATTTACCAGGGTAGGTGCTGAAATAGGTTTGAATAAAGCGCTCGTGGTCACCGAACAGCGTGCGAGCCTGTCCGGGCCACGAATCGGCGATAACGAGATTACCTTCGCAAGCGCCCTCGAGCACTTCGCCCAACGCGTCGACAATTTCGGGCACAACGCCGAAAAAGGGCTTCGTGGCCGATCCTGGCTTTAAGTCCGTGGCGCCTGGAAGCGGCGAGATCAGTATCCCCCCGGTTTCGGTCTGCCACCAGGTGTCAACGATGGGACATCGGTCTTCACCGACGACGCGATGATACCATTCCCAAGCTTCGGGATTGATTGGCTCTCCAACCGAACCAAGCAATCGCAGGGAGGCACGGGAAGTCTTTCGCACCGCCTCTTCGCCCGCGGCCATGAGCGCGCGGATAGCCGTGGGCGCCGTATATAAAATATTGACCTTGTGCTTATCGACAATCTCCCAAAAGCGCGATGGCGATGGATAATTCGGCACACCCTCGAACATCAAGGTCGTCGCGCCATTGGAAAGTGGACCGTAGACAATATAACTATGCCCCGTTACCCAACCGACATCCGCAGTACACCAATAGACATCGCCCTCGCGATAATCGAACACAAGTTGATGCGTGAACGAGGCGTGCGCGAGATAGCCGCCGGTCGTGTGCAGCACGCCCTTGGGTTTACCGGTCGAGCCCGAAGTGTAAAGGATAAAAAGGGGATCTTCCGCCCCCATTTCGGCGAAGGGACAATACGAAGCGACGGTTTTCCACTCTTCTTCGTATCGAAAGTCGCGCCCCTCTTCCATGTCGACTTCGGCTCCCGTTCGCGTCACCACAAGAACGGTTTTGACCGCAACCTTTTCCAACGCCACGTCGACATTGGCCTTTAAGTGTACGCGCTTGCCGCCGCGCATGCCCTCGTCCGCGGTAATGACGATGTCCGACCGCGCATCTTCGATGCGGCCAGCGAGCGCCTCTGGCGAAAACCCGCCGAACACCACCGAATGGACCGCGCCAATGCGGGCGCAGGCGAGCATGGCGTACGCCGCTTCGGGAATCATCGGCAAATAGATAGTGACGCGATCACCGCGTTTAGCGCCGTGCTTTTTCAAAACATTGGCGAAGCGGCAGACTTGGTCATGCAATTCTTGATAGGTTACGTGTCGCGACACCGACGGATCGTCGCCCTCCCAGATAAGCGCGATCTGGTTGGCGCGAGCGGGCAGATGACGGTCGATGCAGTTCATCGCGACATTGGTCGTTCCGTCCTCGTACCATTTGATGGAAACATTATGCGCATCGAAGCTCGTGTGCTTCACGCTGGTATAAGGCACGATCCAGCTCAATCTGCGGCCTTGCTCTCCCCAAAAGCCCTGCGGGTCATCGAGAGAACGCGCGTAAAGTAAGTCATAGCCTGCGGCGTCGACCCCAGCCTGAGTCGCCCACTCCTCCGGGACGGCGTATACCTTATGATGCATCTTGGTCTCCTCCGCGCCCGAAGCCTTTACGGCCCTGTTTTCGTTTTCATTTGACGACCCCTTGCCAATCGGGGGTCGTTGCATGCGCTACTATGACAAACATCGAAGGATGGCGCCACCGATCCGACCAGCAGGGGGACCCTTTATTGCCGCGGACCGATAAGTCGATACTTTAAGATGCAAAATCAAAAGCCTAGTTCAATTCCCAAATGTCGCTGCTTTTCCTCCGATCCTTGTGCCAAGCGGCCGGGATGGTCGCTGGAAAATCTATCCGCCGCAACGTTTGGCCGTGATCACCGGAGCCAAACCGGCAAGGACAAACTAGCCCGCGCCATCAATGTACCGCGCGAGGTATCATGCGTGACCGCCGAATATCGTAAAAAGATTGTCCCGGCTTCGGACGCCGGGGCGTCGAGATAGCGCTTTGGTCCTTGCTCGGCGCTCGCGCCATCGATGGATTAACCTGGGACAGGTTTTCCGACGACTGGGCGACCGACGTGACAACGCAACCGTAAATTCTGAAATTTCCTTATTTCGCCGGGCCCGGGCCGATCACAACGCCAGGCCGCTCACGGAATGGATATGGACGAATGGAAGTTTTGAGTTTCTCAACAAGGAACCCGCGATGCGCTTCAATACCAGCATCTGCATGATATTCGTCTATCCAACCGCCTCAGCGTTTACTCAGCATCATCGTTTCGCGCGTTCAGCGCGAGGGCGCCAATTATGATTTTGCAGCCTATCGCAACTCGCCGCCCCTTGCGAATATGGCGCGGCGCGACGGTTGAAGCTGTCGATTTAGCGTGTCGACGCGGTGGGTCGACTGGGCCTGCGAGCAGGCAACCCCGAATATGGAAAACAAGCCATAGCGAAACGGAGCGCCTTAAAGTTGCTCACTTCGCCGCGCGCGCCATCCGGGTTTCAGCGCCGCGCGCTCCGGCTGGTTCGGCTGGCGCGCCAACCCATTCGGTATTGCTCGGAATGCTTTCGCCTTTCATCACCACCGTGAGTGGACCGAGCCGAGCGAAATCACCGACGAACGTGTCGTACAACACCGTCGAACCCGCTCCAACGCTAACGCCTCGGCCAAGATGCACCCGGCCGACCTTCATGACGCGATCCTCATATAGATGCGTTTGCAGCGCCATCACCGAGTTCAAAGCGCAATAATCTCCAACGCGCACGCAGTCAAACTCGGTGATGTCGGTCATATCCATGAAGACGCCCTTGCCAATTTGGGCTCCAAATAGCCGTAGCATCCACGGCAGAAATGGCGTGCCCCGCAAATGCTCGAGCAACACCTTCCCGGCAAGCCCCCAATAGAGGACCGCGCAGGCTTCGGTGCGCATCGCCCAAAACGACCACATCGGCTTCACCTGCGGTTCGTAGCGGCCCATGGTCACCCACTTGACGACGACCACCGCCAGCGTCATCCCCAACGAAATCAGCACGGAGTCGAGGATGAACAATTCGACAACGGTCGCGTATTCACCATCGACCAACGATTGTCCAAAGCTCTCGACCGCCCAAGTGCCAAACGTCATGAACAGCATCGTGGGCAACGATACGTTGATCGCCTCGTACGCGGCGCGCAAAAGCTTTTTCCAGGCGGGAGGATCGTAGGTCCAGGTCGCGCCGCCCCCGTCGAATTTTTGTCTTACCGGCAGCTTGATTGGCGGAGAGCCAAACCAAGTGTCGCCTTCCGAAAGCTCGCTATTGGCCGGGGGTTTCGATTTTATGCCGATTAACGCGCCAGTGGGAATTTCCGATCCAGGAGGGATCACCGCATCATTGCCGATAAAGACGCGATCTCCAGTCTTGACGGAATTCAGATACATCCAACCACGCCGGACGTCTTCGTCCCCGAGCACGACTTCATCGGCGATGAAGCACTTCTCGCCAATTTCGACAATATCGTAGCGCCCAGAAAGGTTGGTCGAAATCTCCGAATCCTTGCCGATGCGCGCGCCCATGAGCCGATACCAACTACGCATATATAGCGTCGCGAACAGCGACGAGAGCGTCTCCAGCGTGACTTCCGTGGCGAGCGAGACCGCCCACTTTCGCAAATAGAACCAGGACCAGACGGAATAGGTTCCGGCCCGCACGCGCGTCGGCATCAGGGTCCAGCGAACGACAATGATGAACGCCACCGTCACCAGCACGAGCACAAAGGCGGTGGGCCACGCGAACAGCGGAATCGCCGCGAGATAATAGATGTGATTGGACTCTGCGATCCCCATCCAGGCGTCTAGCTTGTCGAACAGATAAAAGGCCGGAAAGATCGGGAGCAGACCAAGCGGCGGGATAGCCAAGACCAGCAACGTGAAGAGAAAGGTCATGACGGGGCGGCGCAGCGTGCTAACCGTCGCCTGGGGGTCCAATTCGGCTTCATTGACCATCCCGATTTTGCGCGCCGGCGACCCGTTCCAAATTTCATGGGCGCCCATTCGCGCGCCCGAGGTCGCCGATGTCAGATCCTCCAGCGCCGCGCCATCGCCGATGACAACGTCATCCTCGATGACGCAAGACGTGCCGATATAGGTGTCGGCGCCGATTTCGATCGCGCCGATAATCAACTCGTTGCCTTCGACGCGCGCGTTTGAGAGTTTCAGCTTGGCGCCCAGCGAGGCTCCCTCGCCTATGGACACGAGATCAATGGCGCCCGCGTCGAATTCGCTGATCAGCGCGTTCTCGCCGACCTTCGCGCCGAGTGCCTTGAGATAAAGGTTCATCAGCGGCGAAACCTGAAACCATTTGGCGTGGGTCAGGCCGATCAGGCGTTGCGACAGCCACCAACGATAGTAATAAACGCCCCAGAGCGGATAGCGCCCCGGCTTGGTGCGCCCGATCACCAGCCATTTCCCGAGGATCGACACGGCCACCGTGGCGACGTTCACGCAAAGGTAGACGCCGAGCAGCGCGACCGATTCCTCGACGAGCGTCGCTTCCGCGGAGGTGATCAGCTGATAGGAGACGAAGACGCCGAGCCATTGCGCTGTCACGACGGCGAGAATGAACGGCAACGCGGCGGCTTGCGCCAGACCGCAAAGAAATCGACGCAACAGCGGCGGCGGGTCGAATGACAAATCGCGCTGGGGCGCATCGTATTCCGCCTTGCCCGTGAGATGCTGTCCAAGCGCCCGCAGCGAGCGATGAGCGTAAAGGTCTTGCAAGGTTATCGACGCGAGGCGCGGCGTCTCACGCACCGCGCCGACGAAACGCGCGGCGAGCAGCGAATGTCCGCCAAGATCGGTGAAGAAGTCGGCGTCGAAGGGGATGGCGCCCGGCGGTAGCACGCGCTTGGCCACCTCCAGAAGGATCGCCTCGGTCTCGTCGCGTGGCGTTTCCTGCTCCTCGTCGATTCCGGCTGGCGTCGTGAGCTCAATGCGTTTTAACGCTTTGCGGTCCACCTTGCCGGAGGAAAGTTTTGGCAACGTTTCGACGAATTCGTAGCGCGCGGGAACCATGTAGTGTGGCAGCGTCTCGCGCAGTTTCGCGCGCAAATCGCGGGTCTCGGGCCTTTCCCCACCGTCGGTGGTCAAGAAGGCGACGAGTTCATCGAGACCATTTTCGCTGCGCAACGAGACCGCGGCGTGGCGAACTCCCGGCGCGTGGGAGATCGCGGCTTCGATCTCGCCAAGCTCGACGCGAAAGCCGCGGATCTTGATTTGATCATCGATGCGGCCGCGAAAGGCCAGATTGCCCAGTTCATCCAGGATCACCGCGTCGCCGGATCGATAGAGAACGGGATCGGATCCATCCGAAGCGAAGGGATTGACGATGAATTTTTCGGCGGTGAGCGCGTCGCGCTTGAGATAACCCACGGCGACGCCGGGGCCGCCGATCAGCAATTCGCCCTCGACGCCAGGGCTCACGATTTCTAGCGCATCGTTGACGACGTAGCAGCTGTAATTGGGGATGGGACCGCCGATGGTTAC
This sequence comes from uncultured Alphaproteobacteria bacterium, assembly GCA_963699455.1. Taxonomy (GTDB): domain Bacteria; phylum Pseudomonadota; class Alphaproteobacteria; order Rhizobiales; family Beijerinckiaceae; genus Methylocystis. The sequence goes on from CAVOTY010000006.1 coordinate 1,352,515, forward strand.
GGGTTCCCTTGGCCAGACTTCCGCCACCGTCGCCACGACGGTGGCTTCCGTTGGCCCGTAGCTGTTGAAAATCGTGCGGCCGACACGTGTCCAGCGCTCGACGATGGCCGGTGGGCAGGCCTCGCCGCCCAGGATTATCTTGCGCAGAGTTTTCACGTCGCGAGGTAAAACGGCGAGCAATGTAGGCACCGTGTCGAGCACGGAGACTTGGGCCTCCTCCATGATGTCGGGCAACTGCTCGGTCTCGCCCAAAATTTCCGGCGTCGCCACGAACAGTGTCGCGCCAACGAGATAGGGAATCCGAATCTCCTCCATCGAGAGATCGAAGGCCACCGAAGCGCCTTGGAACACCACGTCGGAAGACGCGATTCCGTAAACCTCGTTCGCCGAGCGTAAATAGTGGCAAATATTACGGTGATTGATGACGATTCCCTTGGGTGCGCCCGTCGAACCCGAGGTGTAGATGAGATATGCCGGGCTGCGCGGAGTCGCGCCGCGCGCGCGCGGGTCGGGCAACGGCGAGTCGCCCATCGTTGCGATCTCGTCGTCGATCAGCAGCGCTATTCCCTCGGCGTCGGGCGCCTGCGCGGCGCGAAATTTGTGCGCGAAAGCAGCTGACGTCAAAAGTCCCTTTGCCTCGGCGTCGTTAAGGCAGATTGCGATGCGCTCCACGGGGGCGTCGGCGTCGAAGGGCAACCAGGCCGCGCCAGTCTTGGCGATGGCGATTTGCGCGATCAGCAATTCCAGCCCGCGCGCCATCCAAAGCCCGACGACATCGCCAGGACCGACAGCTCGCGCCACGAGTCCCTTGGCGATGGTCGTCGCGAAAATATCGACTTCGCGATAAGTGAAGCGGCGCTCCAGGGTTGTCATCGCGATGGCCGAAGGCGAGGAGGCGACAACGGAAGCAAAAATTTCGCACAGCAATTCATCGCGCAATAGATGCGGCGCGATCTTGCCGCGCAGAACGGCGGTGAGCGCGCGGCCAGCGCCGGCGCCGTTGGCGGCGCGCGCCGTCGACGGTCCTTGCGTCAAATCTATTTGCAGATCGCTCATTTTAAGGTTTATTCCGCTGGATGGCATCGATCGAGACGGCGCCTTCGCACCGCTTGTCCAATCCTCTACCACGGACGCCGCCCGCCTCCTATGCCGCGCCGAAACGGAACAACCACACCTTTAACCTTTTAACGCGGAACACAATCATCGCGTCCGACGGCCCGTCTTGACAGCGGGCCGCGATATTCCGATAAGCGCAAGGCTCGAGGCCTGGCGTTCGCAAGGGCCTCTGTCCGAGCCTGCGGGTTCGGACCCGTGGGGGAATGTCCCGAGCGGCAAAGGGGGGGGACTGTAAATCCCCTGGCTATGCCTTCGTAGGTTCGAGTCCTACTTCCCCCACCACATAAAACCCCACCACATAAAACGATAACAATATGTTTTCGTTACAGAACCGCAAAGAACGAAGTGCTCAGTCCGGCGCGCGATCCGCGGCATGCGCCACCGGATGCAGCGCCCCGCATCTATCGACGAGTAAGTATCCCCCGGCAAAGCCGGGGGCTTTAGAATGTGAGCCGCTCAAAGCGGCTGAGAAGGCCGCATACGCGGCCAACACACTGGTCAATTCGCAGGTTCCGGGCAGCCGGTAAACTCCTTCGGCGGCGGGTTGCCCCAAGTTCTTCCTTGGACCTTGGGCTGCGCGCACGGGAAGCCCTCAACACAAAGAGATGCAACGTAACCTACGTGCCGGCACATCCTGAAGAGCGTACTGCAGGAAATGTCAAACTGCTACCGCCACCCCGGCAGAGCGGGGAGAACTCTCACTCGTTTCAGGAGGAGTTCGTCTCTCGCAATTGCTTGGCGGCTTTTTCGGGCGTGATGTCGCGCTGCGGCGACCCCAGCATTTCAAAACCGACCATGAACTTGCGCACGGTGGCCGAGCGCAGCAACGGCGGATAGAAATGGCCATGAAAATGCCAATGAGCGTGAACTCCGCCGTCGGTGGGACGCTGATGCAAGCCCATCGTATAGGGAAACGGCGTGTCGAATAAACTGTCATAGCGCATGGTGAGTCTTTTTAGAATTTCGGCCAGTAAAGCGTTTTCGTCGGGACCGAAATCGTCCAAGGCGCCATGATGGTGTTTGGCGAGCACCATTGTTTCAAATGGCCAGCTCGCCCAGAACGGTACAAGGACGCAGAATGCATCGTTTTCACAAATGATGCGCTCGCCAAGATTCTTCTCCCGAGCCAGATAGTCGCATAAGAGGCAGGACCCACGCCGTCCCAAATAGTCACGTTGGGCGAGGTCCTCCTTTTCGACCTCGTTCGGAAGGCTGTTGCAGGCCCAAATCTGGCAATGGGGATGGGGATTGCTCGCGCCCATCATCGCGCCTCGGTTCTCGAATACCTGCACATAGTTCACGGCCGCGAGCGCGCCCAAGGTTCGAAACTCGTCGCGCCAACAGTCCACCACGCCCGTAATGTCGGGGATCGCCATGCGGGATAAAGTGAAATCATGGCGGGGCGAAAAGCAGACCACTCGGCAAAGGCCGGGTTCGCCGCGCGCGACCATGAGCCCGTCGTCGACACTTTCGGTCGATGCCTCTTCGCGCAGCGCGGCGAAGTCATTGTCGAAGGCGTATACGCGATCATAAAATGGATTGATTTGCCCATTGGCGCGAGCCGAGCCGGGACACAGATAGCAGTTGGGATCGTGCGAAGGGATTATTGCTTCGGCAGGCTTCTCGATCTGTCCCCGCCAAGGACGATCCGCCCGGTGTGGGGAGACCAGAACCCATTCCCCAGTCAAAGGGTTTAGCCGGCGGTGCGGCGAGTCCTGAAGAAAATGCATCGCCGGGCTCCCATATTGTTGCTGAGCGAGCTCTCGGCCGCGCTCAAAAACCGATCTCGGCGACGCCGGCGCTTGGAACGCAGCAAAAAATTCGCGGCGTCAGCTTGCGAGCGTCGCCATAGGCCCTGCCGACAGTCGCTCGAAAGCGCTCGACACATTCCGCCTCCACCAAATTGACGGTGCAGCCGCCGAAGCCGCCGCCGGTCATTCGCGCGCCGTAAACGCCAGGGACTTCACGCGCCAGTTCGACCATCAAATCGAGTTCGGGACAACTGACCTCGTAATCATCGCGAAGGCTGCGATGCGACTCATTCATCAGCCGACCGAATTCCACGAGATCGCCCGTTTCCAACGCGCTCGCCGCCCGCAACACGCGCGCGTTTTCGCCGACCACATGGCGCGCCCGGCGCAAGATAAGATCCGGCAAGCGCGCGGCGTGACGAGCGAGCTGGTCCCGCGACACGTCGCGCAACGCCTTGACGCCATCCAGCGGCCCGGCCAGCAGCGCCACCGCGCGCTCGCATTCCTCGCGCCGCGCGTTGTAGGCGCTGCTCGCCAATTCATGATGAACCATTGTATTACAAATCACCAGCCGCGCGCATGGGTCCACGCGCGCACGCCGCGCTTCAAGGCTGCGACAGTCGAGCAGCAGAGCGTAGCCGGCGACCGCGCGGCAAGAAATTAGTTGATCCATGACGCCGCAACGCATTCCCACGAATTCGTTTTCCGCGCGCTGGCAGCATAGAGCAAGCTCTGTCAAGTCGATCATCGCGCCTGAAACACCACACAGCGCGAAACCGGCCGCCACCTCCAGAGCAGCGGAAGCCGACAGACCCGCGCCCATCGGCAGATCGCCATCCAGCATAAGATCGGCGCCAACGAGAGCGTGACCGGCGTCTTCCAGAAATAGAGCCACGCCCCGGACATAATCGCTCCAATCGCCGCGCGGCGTGGGTGAAGGATCATCGAGGTCAAATTCCATGGTTCGCGCGAAAGCCGCGGAGTGAACACAAAGCTTCCTGTCGGAGCGCGGCGCGATCGCGGCGATCGTCGCGAGATCGATCGCGGCAGGCAGAACAAAGCCATCGTTGTAATCGGTGTGTTCGCCAATGAGATTGACGCGGCCCGGAGCCCCAAACAGGCGCGGCGTCTGACCGAAAAACGCTTCGAACCTTGAAACAAGCTCCCGCGCCGCGCTCATTCTTGCCCTCCAGGGTGGCAATTCGGCTGACATCACTCCGCGCGGAGCGCGAAGGCGGCGACTCCGCAAGGAGGAAGGCTCCGCGTTCCCATATACAGCGGCGCGTCGCCCGTGATCGAGGAAATATCCACCGACGCATCGCCATGGTTGAAAACAAAGCGCGTGGCGCCATTGTCGCGAACACGAATGTCTCGCGGCAAATCGAGCACGTCCACCTTCGCGCATGCCAGGACGCGGCGCAGCACAGTCTCCAGCAGCAAATCGTCGGGACGCCCCGCGAGGTAGTAGTTGCATCCTTCGCGCGCGAGAACGACTTCACCATCGACCAAATGCAATTGCGCCCGGGCGCGCTCGCCAAGGGTCAGAAATTCGCGCCATCCTTCCAAATATCCGGCGCCGCCTTCGACCGCGATGGTCGCGCCGGGGCGAAGGCTTTCGACGCGCCGCGTCATTATGTCGATCAGCGCGCGAAAGGCGCCCGGAGGGAGATTTGGCGGAATTTGGAAGTCCCGCGTCTTGGAGCCGGATCGCGGTCCCAGCAATAGGCTGGCGCCACTCCGCGCAAGCGCCGTGGTCAGTTCCGAGGACGCGGTAAACAGACCGGGCGCCACAATGAGTTTCCGATTCTCCACGGCCTCGGGCGAAGGTTCGACAATATCCAGGGAAATACCCAAGCGGCGCAACCCGCGATAAAAGGCGAACACAAGCTCGAAATACGAAAAGCCCTGGCCTTGCGGTTGAATGTTCCAGGCCCAGGCGCTTTCATAATCGAAAATGATAGCGACAGCCGCCCGCTCCGTTCGCATGCCGGATGGGAGCGTCGAAAGTTCCCGAGCAACCTCCGCGGCAACATGGTAGGCGGCGTTTGGTTCAGAATTTGGCAGCAGCAGCCCTTCATGCGTCTGCTCCTGCGCGAAGGGCGCCTGGCGCCAACGAAAATAGCTCACGACTTCCGCCCCGGCGGCGAAAGCTTCATGGGTCCAGAGCCGCACCGCGCCTGGCGCCGGCGTCGGGTTCCACGGAGCCCAATTCACCGCGCCGGGCTGTTGCTCCATCACCCACCAGCGTCCGCGCCCGCAAGCGCGATAAAGATCGTGATGAAACGCCTGAAAATCCGGGTCTCCGACTCGCATCTGGCGTGTCTTGAAGGCTTCATCGCGCGAGCTTCGCTCCAGGAAGCCGAGTGGATAGCTGTCCCAGGCCGCCGCGTCGAGGTCTTGGCCCACCGCGTAATGATCGAAGGCCGTGAAGGCTCCCATGAAGTTATGCAGTATCGCGCGGCCGGGTGAATGGCGCCGGATAATCTCAACCTGGCGCCGGTTGAAGGCGACGACCTGATCTGAAGAGAAGCGCTGGAAATCCATGAGATGCGACGGGTTGGCCTCCGTAACCGTGAGGTTGGGAAGCTCAATGTCCTCGAAGCTGGCCAACTCCATCGACCAGAATACATTGCCCCAGGCCGTGTTCAGTGTGTCTATCTCGCCGTAAGTATCGCGACACCATCGCCGGAACTCGCTCCGCGCCGCGTTCGAATAGCTTTCCACCGTGTCATGACAACCGTATTCATTGTCGGTCTGCCAGGCCTTTACGCCGGGATGTTCGCCGAAAGCCAACGCCAATGCTTCGACGATACGTTCGCATTCGCGTGCGTAGCCAGCATGACTAAAGCAATAATGCCGGCGGGAACCAAATTTACGTGCGTGACCTTTCGCGTGCACGGCCAGTATGTCCGGCATTTTGTCGACCAGCCATTTCGGTGGCGTCGCGGTCGGCGTTCCCAGCACGACGGCGAGGCCAGCATTGTGCAGCGTGTCGATGGCGCGCCTTAGCCAGCTGAACTCATAGTGGCCTTCGCGGGGCTCCAGGCGTGACCAAGCGAATTCGCCGATGCGGACAAAATGCAGACCGATGTCGCCCATCTTGCGCGCATCCTCGGCCCATCGGGTTTCCGGCCAATGCTCCGGGTAGTAACAAACGCCCAGCTGCTGCTTGCTCAAAATCACTCCCCCGATCTCTTAATCCGTCTCTTGGAATGATGCACTGCTCTGACAATTGGATGACGGGTGTGCCTGCGGTCCCGCTCGGGTTCGCGAGGCTGATTACGCCGGCGAAGGCGTGTTCGACCTGAATCGCCAGTATGTTGCGGTCGATGAAGAGTGCGCGCGTAGCTCGATTCGCGTCAAACAGGCGTTTTCAGCAAAGCGGCGGCGCGCGTGTCTTGCCGGCGCCGGGCGCCATTCCGACCAGCATTTTGCGCCGATCAGTCAACATTTCATGGCAAGGCTTTTCAATGCAGGCGGTTTGATGGCGCTGGCCGCGGCCCGCCCCGACTATTGGGGAATCGATCGGCAAGTCGAGCCGACTGCGAAGGATGTCGCGCATCGCTTTCCGTCGCGCAAGATCGTCCTGACTGAAGACCGCTTCGACCCGGCGGAAATGCGTGCCTTGCTCCGTGTCGCCGAACTAGATTTGACGCGGACGAAAGCTTCATTGGTCATACCATCAACGTCCCGCGCAGCAAAAAGCGAATAGACCGAATCGAAGGCTGTGAAAGTTAGAGGCGTTGTTTATGCTGCATGCAAAACGCCCGAACTGATAACCCCTTGGTGGCCAGCTTTCTGAGAACTAAAAGTCTACTTTCGTAACTCATTGAAAATACTGGCTGGGGCGGGAGGATTCGAACCTCCGTATGGCGGAATCAAAATCCGCTGCCTTACCACTTGGCGACGCCCCATCGCTTCGCCGGCGCGGTTCCGACTCGCGCGATACACATAAGGCCGCCGGCTCCGCTCTGCAACATACTTTTCGCGGTGGGATCTAGACAGTCAATCGCCAAAACCTAATTCTTCGCCGAAGTTTCAATCGCCAGTGCTCGCCAATCAACTCGCAACATCATTCTTCATCATGATTCGCCAGTCTGCGTGATTTTTTGCAGCAATGTCCATTTCGCGCGTGGTCATCAGCAAACAAAGGGGAAACCATTGGCTTAAATATTGATTTAGATTCAGAAATCGGTCTCGCGGCAGCGTTTGATCACTCGCTAGGCGCGGGCGCGGCATCTTGCCAATCAAAAGTAACAACCTTGCCATTTTCGACGGCGAGCGCCAGGCGCCCACGCTTGAGTTCTATCGCCTTTTCTCCAAAGATCGCGCGCCGCCAACCGCGCAACGCGGCCACGTCGGCGCGGTCGTCCGCCGCGATAGCCTCGAGGTCGTCGACCGTGGCGATCATTTTCGCCGCGACGCTCGTCTCCTCCGCGACTTGCCGCAGGAGAACCTTCAGCAATTCTATAGTCGCCCCATTATTGTTATTGCGGCGCTCTCTTTCGATATGAGGCAGCGTGGCGGGATCCCGCGCGAGACCGCGCTCGACCGCCGCGACAATTTCCGCGCCGGCCCGGGAGCGCTCCATGCCACGCGGAAACGCGCGCAGATTCATCAGCGCCTCCTGGCTGCGCGGGGCCGCCTGGGTGATTTCGATCAGCACATCATCCTTCAGCACGCGAGACCGCGGCACGTCTCGAGTTTGCGCCTCTGTCTCGCGCCAAGCCGCGAGTTCCATCAGCACGGCCATATCGCGCGGCTTGCGGGCGCGATGGCGCAGACGCTCCCAAGCGTCCTCGGGATGCTGCTCATAGGTCGCGGGCGAGGTTAATGTCTGCATCTCGTCGACCAGCCAATCGAGTCGCTTCGAGGATTCCAAACGCGCACGCAAATGCACATATATATCACGTAGATAAGTCACATCAGCGATGGCATAGTCGATTTGCGCGTCAGAGAGTGGTCGCCGCGACCAGTCGGTGAAGCGTGATGATTTGTCCAGATTGACGCGAGCGATTCCCTTGACCAATTCGACATAGGAAACCTGTTCGCCGTAACCGCAGACCATCGCGGCCACTTGCGTGTCGAACAAAGGCTTCGGAATCAATCGAGCCAGGCGCCACACGATCTCGATATCTTGACGCGCGGCATGAAACACCTTGACCACCGCTTCATTCGCCATCAAGGCAAGAAATGGTGATAAATCAAGCCCTTCGGCAAGGGTATCGATCGCCGCGGCTTCGGTTGGCGAGGCTAACTGAATGACGCACACCTTTGGCCAGAAGGTCGTTTCGCGCAAAAACTCCGTGTCAACCGTCACAAAGGGGTGCTTTGCGAGCCGATCACAGACGGCGGCGAGTTCATTGGTTGTGGTTACGAGGCTCATTGGAGCTGTTCTAAAACATTTTCGAGCCGCCCTAAAGGCCCCTCGCGCTTTTAACGGCTAGAATCCGATCTATCTTGGCGTCCGGTCACACCTGCGCGACCAAAACCGCTGTGCCATAGGCCAGAACTTCGGTCACTCCCGGCAAGATTTCCGTCGCGTCGTAACGCATCGCAAGAACCGCGTTGGCGCCTCCCTCGGCCGCGTGCTGGCACATACGGTCGAACGCTTCCCGCCGCGAGACCTCCGCGAGATGGGCGTAAACGGAAAGCCTGCCTCCGAAGATCGACTGTATTCCCCCAAAAAAGTTGCCCACCACCGAGCGGGAGCGCACGGTGACGCCACGCACGAGGCCAAGGTGCTGGACGATTCGGTAACCGGCGATTTCGTTGGTGGTCGACACAATCATCGGAGCAGCCTCATCGCTGATATGAAAGGCGCCGAGCGGCTTGGGCGGCGCCCTGCCGAAAAGCGACGCGCAACCAAGTTAGGCGCCGTGTGCAGCGCCTGGCTATTTATCGCATTTTGGTATCGGCAGCAGCGTGAGCTGCGTCATTTCACCCTTCAGGGCAAAATCGCCGTAGTCAAGTTTCAGCGCGCGCGAGACGCCATTTTCGTAAAGGTCGAACGACAGCACATAGGCCGGTTCTCCGTCCTTTTTGTCCTGTTCGAAGTAGGAAATCACAACCGGCCAACGGCGCATGTCGTTTAACGCCGCAATCTGCGTCGGTTTCTCGCCCGTCGGTCCCGATGTCGGATTGCCGATCACCGTCATCGTCTCGAAAACCTTCGTGCCATCGCTCGATCCGTCGTAGACGCGGGCTTCCAGAATGGTTTCCTTCTTGCGCGCGCTCGCAAGGATGCGTCGGATATGCTCCGTCGGGAAGAGGACCGGACCGGAAAGATCCAGAACTCTCGCGCTTCGGCCGCGTCAGCTCCACCGAGAATTTCTGATTTTGGGTCTTTCGGGCGCTGCCATCGATGTCCTCGCTGCCTTCGTCCACCTTCGTGGTGATCTGGAAGCGATAGTCGTGTCCGTCGCCGGCCTCGAAAGTGGCGGACCGCATGTCCGACACGCGGGCGGACCCCTCTTCGGGCTGCAATTCAGTTATTTGGCGGAAGTTTTGGACGTAGCCTTCGCAGTTCGATCCGGTGAAATCGAAGGCTATTCGCCCGCGCGCCTGGGAGGGTGCTCTCGTCCCGGAGTTTCTGAGCAGAGACAGTTCATAGACGGCCCGATGCGGGGTCAACACGATCGCGGGTTCAGCTATCGCGACGCCCCGCGCGAAAACTAAAGCGGCGACAAAGAGGGGCGCGCCGACCAACAAACGTGGCGTCAATTTGGGATTCTCCTTTGTTTCATCGCTCCGGCGCGCCACTAACGCGCTTTCGGGAAAAGCGGGTGGACTGCTCTAGCATTGCGCCGCGACTTGGTTGAAATTACGGTCTGGCGGACATAATCGCAATTTAAAACTAGCGGAAGGTGCATAATCCATGACCGATGCTCCGCCATGCACGCCGCTCGCGCGGCTCGCGGCCCTAGGCTTCGCTTTGCCGGCCGCCGCCGCGCCTGTCGCTAATTACGTTCCATGCACCCGCGTCGGTGGACTGCTTTTCATCTCCGGCCAATTGCCGGTTTCCGGCGGCGTCGTGGACCCGGCGCATCAGGGCAAGCTTGGCGCGGGCGTCACCTTGGAAGCGGGACAGGCCGCGGCGCGGCTCGCGGCGCTCAATGTCTTGGCGCAAGCGGGCGCCGCCGTTGGCGACCTCGCGAAACTGCGGGCGGTTCGACTTGGGGGGTATGTCAATAGCTCTCCCGATTTCGCGCAACTACCGCAGGTGGTCAACGGCGCGTCCGATCTCCTCGCCGCGGTCCTCGGCGATCATGGGAAGCATGCGCGCTTCGCGGTTGGCGTCGCCCAACTGCCGCTCAACGCGGCCGTCGAAATCGATGGGATATTCGAGATTTTGGAGTAAGCCGTAAATCCGTCAAAGACACTGGATAACCGAAATGTTCGAGAAAATGAGTCGCCTGTTTGGGCGCAAGGATCGCGACACACACCTTGTCGACCACGCTCCGGTCACGGTCGCTCCCGCCCAAACCGCTACTCCCATTGCTGATTTGCCGGCGGCCGTTCCCGCGACCTATTGCATCGAGCACGACGACCGCGTCATCGCGGCGCTGGGAACCGATGGCTTGGATTTTAGCCGGCGCCTCGACGTGGTTCAACGCATCGAGGCCAGCAAGTTTAATTGCATTCTAGACGCTCTGATCCAGAACACGCACTATGAGGATCAAAGAGTGTACATGGAATATCATCGGCGGCGGTTCCTTGAACTCTTCAATCACGCCGCGGAGCTTATCGCCAATACAGAAAAACCGATGGTTCTTGAATTTGGCGTGGGCGAACACACGCGGCTTTACAAGACGCTCTTTCCTGGCATTCAACTTCATGCGGCTGACGCGGGCCGTTATGGGATGGACGGCTTGGGCGTCGACAAAAGCTATATTCTGGATCTGACCCTGCGCGCGTCCCGCGACGCCGCGCAAATCCCTCAAGGAAGTTTTGATCTCGTTCTCTTCGCGGAAGTGATTGAGCACTTACTCGCCAACCCCGTAGAAGTCATCGAGTGGCTTCTGACGCTGGTTAAACCGGGTGGCCATCTCCTTCTTACCACGCCCAATATGTTCGCAAAGGCCAACATCCCCGCGTTTCTTGGTTACGATAATCCGCTCCCGCCATTCCCCAAGGAGGAGGACAGAGTAACAAACGCGGCCCACTTGCGGGAATACAGCCATATCGAACTGCTTCGATTCACGGAGCAAGCGGGAGGCAGATCGAAGGCGCTTATCTTTTCCTCCTGTTGGGACGACGACCAAACGCTCGCGCCGATCGAGCGTAAAAACTTGATTGTGGTGATCGCGCCGGGCGGAGCGCCATGAGTGGCGACTTCGGCTGGCTTGTCGCGAGACCCATCGCGCATCGCGGACTTCACCAGGCGTCGAAGGGAATTGTCGAGAATTCCCTCGGCGCGGCGCGGGAGGCTATCGCGCGAAACTACGCCATCGAATGCGACGTCCAGTTGAGCGCCGATGGCGAGGTGATCGTCTTCCACGACGACACCTTGGAACGTCTCACGGAAGCGCGAGGCAGGCTGGAATCGAAAACCGCGGAGGAGCTGACGCGGCTGCGGTTACGCGGTTCAAACGAGAATCCGCCCCTGCTCTCGCAATTGCTTGATGCGCTCGCGGGACGCACGCCCCTTGTCGTGGAGTTGAAGAGCAGATTCAACGGCGACCTTGCCTTGGCGCGTCGGGTCGCGGAACTTGTCGCCCGCTACGACGGCCCCGTCGCGATCGAGAGTTTCGATCCGGACCCCATCGCTTTCTTGCGGCGGCAAGGCGCGGCGCTTGGCGTGGGCCGGGTTCCACTGGGGATGGTGGCGCAGGCGCGCTACGAGGCCGACGAATGGCCAGATCTGACGTCGGCGCGACGCGACGAACTCGCCCATTTCCTGCATTTTTCTCGCACGCGGCCTCAGTTCTTATCATTCAACGTCGCGGACTTGCCGCATGCGGCGGTCACTTTATTCAGGCACGGGCTCAAATTGCCAGTCACGGTTTGGACGGTGCGCTCCCTCGCGCAAGCGGAAGTAGCCGCGCGATGGGCCGACCAGATTGTTTTTGAAGGATTTATTCCTTGAGCGCCAAGCGCCGCGAATTCGTTCCGTCATATTAATGTCATACGATCGTTAATCGCCTCCGATTGAATGCTGACAGTCTGAATAGGAGTGCCAGCATGACTTCCGTTACCTCCGGCGCCGATCTCGGCATTGACGGCGGCTCGCAACAACAACACGCGGGACCCAAGCTCGATCAGCCGACCACCATCCGCTCCATCCTGACATTCCTCGCCTTAATCGCCTTGGGCCTTGGCTTCGTGGCCTGGAGCATCTATCGCGACCTTCAGGAAACTGGCGCGCCGGTCGTCACCTATCTACCGTTCGTCTTGCTCGGCGTCGCCATGTTGATCGCGCTCGGTTTCGAGTTCGTGAATGGATTTCACGACACCGCCAACGCGGTCGCCACCGTTATCTACACCCATTCGCTGCCAGCCAATGTCGCCGTCGTGTGGTCGGGGCTCTTCAACTTCCTCGGCGTGCTGGTCTCGACAGGCGCGGTCGCTTTCAGCGTGGTTTCGCTATTGCCGGTGGAATTGATCCTGCAAGTCGGCTCCTCGGCTGGCTTCGCGATGGTTTTCGCGTTGCTGCTCGCCGCGATCATTTGGAACCTGAGCACATGGGCGCTCGGACTGCCCGCCTCGAGTTCGCATACGATGATCGGCTCGATCATTGGCGTTGGCGCCGTCAACGCGCTGATGCGCGGTCGCGACGGCACCTCGGGCGTCGACTGGGGCAAGGCCATCGACATCGGCTATTCGCTACTGCTCTCGCCCATCGTCGGCTTCGTCTGCGCGGCGCTGCTACTGCTGCTTTTGAAATTCGTCGTGCGCTCGCCCGAGCTTTACGCCGAGCCCAAGGGCCAAACGCCGCCCCCCTTGTGGGTGCGCGGGCTGCTGATCCTCACCTGCACCGGCGTTTCCTTCGCTCATGGATCGAACGACGGCCAAAAGGGCATGGGCCTCATCATGCTGATCCTGATCGGCACAGTGCCCACATCCTATGCGCTCAACCGGGCGCTGCCGGCGAACCATGTCGCGGAATTCTCCAAGGCTTCGGCCGCCGCCTCCAAGGTCGTCGAAGCCAAGGCGGCCGGCTATTCCGTGCTTGGCGATCCGCGCCCAGCCGTCACCAATTATGTCGCCAAGCATGAACTCAACGAGGGCACCTATCCGTCGTTGGCCGTGCTAATTCGCGGTATCTCCCACCAGATCGAAAGTTACGGCTCGATCGCCAAAATCCCCTTCGCCGCGGCGGGCAATACGCGCAACGACATCTACCTCGCCTCGGAGGCGCTGCGCTTTCTCGCCAAGGATAAGGCCGCCGATCTCTCCGAGGGCGACAAAAAAACGCTCGCCGCTTACAAGGATCAAATCGACAAGGCGACCAAATTCATCCCGATCTGGGTGAAGATCGCCGTCGCCCTGGCGCTCGGTCTTGGCACGATGATCGGTTGGAAGCGCATCGTCGTTACCGTCGGTGAGAAAATCGGCAAGCAGCATCTGACGTATGGCCAGGGCGCCTCGGCTGAGCTGGTCGCCATGGCGACCATCGGCGCCGCCGATGCCTTCGGCCTACCGGTCTCGACCACCCATGTGTTGTCTTCCGGCGTCGCCGGGGCGATGGCGGCGAACGGCTCCGGAGTGCAAATGGCGACCATCCGCAACATGTTGATGGCTTGGGTGTTGACGCTGCCTTGCGCGATCCTCATTTCCGGCTCGCTCTACTTCCTGCTCAGCCACGTGATGTGAGCGCCGCGGGTTTCGACGAAAAATTTGATGCGATCGAAGCGCCGAAGCAAAATTGAGTAACGTTACGAGGCGCCGAGCTCCCAAGGTTCGGCGCCTTTTTCTTGGCGTCGAGACAACGCGCTTGCGCTTCCCCCTATCCAACGAGCCCGCGCCGAACTATACCGGACGCCTTGAGGGTTCCCGGCCCCAGCGGCCATTAGACCGAGACAATCAAGCCATGTCCGAACATTCCACGCCCCACTATCACAATCAGCCCGGCGCCAAGCGAGTGCGCGTCGGCGCCAAGGAGTTCATGTGCGTCGGGGCGCTGCCGCCATTCGATCATCCGCATGTGTTTCTCGACATGGGCGCCGCCAACGAGACGATTTGTCCCTATTGCTCGACGCTTTACGTGTTCGATGCCTCGTTGCATGGCGCCGCCGATCCCGCCGAATGCGTGTATCATCCAGCGGAGCCGCTGACAGCCGCGCCATGAGCGGGCCCGCGACAAGCGATTTCCGGACATCCGACGGCCCGCCGATCGTCGTCGCCGGCGCCGGAATAGGTGGGCTTAGCGCGGCTCTTTGCCTGGCTCGCGCCGGGCGAAGGGTCGCCGTTCTCGAGCGCGCCGCCGTCGTCGAAGAAGTCGGCGCCGGTTTGCAAATCGCCCCCAACGCCGGGCGCATCCTCCAGGGACTCGGCCTCGGCGACGCGCTCGACCGCGTCGCCCTGCTCCCCGAAGCGATCAACATTCGCCGCGTCAGTGATGGCGCGACGCTCTCGCGCTTGCCGCTGGATGGCGCCCAAGCGCGCTGGGGGGCGCCATTCCGGCTGTTCCATCGCGCCGACCTGCAACAACTTCTGCTCGCCGCCGCGCTCCGCGAATCAGCGATTTCCATCCGCACGGACGCCCGCGTGGGCGATTTCGAGGAAGAGGACGGAGCGATCCACCTGCGCGTTCATGGCGCGGGGGGCCCAGAGGATTTGACCGCGTCGGCCCTTGTCGGCGCCGATGGCGCGCGCTCCTCGGTGCGCTCATTTCTGTTGCATGGAGACAAGGACGCGCCAGCCTATTCCGGCCACACCGCCTGGCGCGCGATCCTGCCCGCGCGGTCCGTTCCGCCGAGCCTGCGCGAGCGCGAAACCCATCTCTGGCTCGGGTCCGGCGCCCATGTCGTGCATTATCCGTTACGCGACGCGTCGATCATCAGCGCGGTCGTCATCATCGAGGATGGCGGTTCGCGCGAACCGGAAGCGCCGCCGACCCGCGACGGCCCCGCCCTGCTCGCCGCGGCGGGATTCGCTGCGTGCGACGCCGAGTTGCGGGCGCTGATCGAGGCTGGAGAGTCATGGCGGCGCTGGCCCCTCCACGGCCGCCCGGCGATACCGCGGTGGAGCCACGGAGCCGTGACGCTGCTCGGCGACGCGGCGCATCCAATGCTCCCCTTTTTGGCGCAAGGGGCAGCCCAAGCCATTGAGGACGCCGAGGCGCTGGGGCGCGCTTTCGCGCCGGCTGTCGCGCCGGCCGAGGCGTTCAAGGCTTATGAACGCACGCGACTGTCGCGCGCGACGCAAGTGCAGCGGGCGTCTCGGCGACAAGGCGATCATTACCATGCGGGCGGAGTCGTCGCGGCGGCGCGAGATCTCGTGATCTCCATGCTCGGCGGGCAGAGGATGCTGGCGCGAAACGCTTGGCTCTATCGCTGATCCGGCTCCGCCTCGACCCGTTGCTCGATGCGCCAATCCGGGATGAGCCACATGAGGGCGACCAACGCATAAAGCGCCATTTCCGCTTCCGCTCGCGCGAACGCCAAGTCGACGCGGCGCGCGCAAGGAACCAGCGAAGCCTTACTCTTCTTTTCCGCGCCGATAACGCTCGCGAAGACGCCATCGCTGAACGGCGTCACCCGTTCTATACACTCTTATCGAAAACAGCCTTTTTGAGCAACTTGTCGGCACAAACGCACATCGGCCTATTTTGCCGGCCCGCCTTACTTAAACTAAATGCGGAGTCCGCGTATTCATCCGACGAAGCATCAATTTTTTGCAGTAATCCATTTACCGATTCCTTGCAGCCTGGGCCGGGACGAAGCCGTTCACTGATTCCGGCTCGACAGGCGCGCTCTCGAAATGATAAAAATTTCTTATGACCTCACGATTCCTCACGGCTTTGCTGCTCGCCTGCCTTGCTTGCGCGTTAAGCCCGCCCTACCCTTGCGCCGCGGCCGATGCGCCCGCGGCCGCGGCGGCGCGCTCGACCGCCGCGAACCCGGACAAGGATGACGCCTGGATCGTAACATTACAGGGCATCGGAGCGGTGGCTCCCAGCTTTCCGGGGTCGTCGGTGGCGCGGCCCTATCCCTTTCCCGGCGTCAGCGTGCGCGCGGTCGGCGAAGCGGAACGCTTTTCGGCCCCCGACGACGGATTCGGGGTTCCCGTGTTCGACTCGGATGGAGCGCGACTGGGTCCCGTCGCCAATTTCGTGTTTCGGCGCGGCGAGCGCGACGGGTTGTTCGGCGTGCGCCCCGTCGGCCTGACCCATGAAGTGGGCGGGTTCGCCGAATATTTCGCTTTCGATCATCTTCGTGCCCGCACGGAGCTGCGACAGGCCATCGACGGACATGGCGGCTTCGTCGCCGCGCTCGGCGCCGATGTTTATGGCGAGGCCAGCGTCTTGAAGCTGTCATTCGGTCCTCGAATAAACGTTGGAAACAATCGTTACGCCAACGCCTACTTCTCGATAACACCCCTCGAGGCGACGATTAATGGGCGGCTAGAGCCCTATCAGGCCACCGGCGGCTTCACCGCCGCCGGCGGATTGGCCACGGCGCGTTACGATTTAACTCCGCAATTGAACGCGACCGTGTACGGTGGGTTACAGCGCCTCACCGGAAGCGTCGCCGGCAGCCCAATACCGAATTTGATCGGGTCGCGGAGTCAGTTCACGGCCGGGCTGGCGATAAGCCGATCCTTCGAGGTCAAAAAATTCTGGTGATCCAGAAAATGCCGGCGATTTACGCGACGGAGCGTCCAGCCGCGCCATGGTCCTCGACCGGCCGCCCGGGCTAGCGGTTGCTAGGGGTTCCCCTTGCCCTCGGTCGAAACTCGGCTTAAAAGCACTTCGCGCCGACAAGAACGTCTCGTGAGGGCGCTTTTTTTGTTCGCGTCGCTCTTGGCGGCGCTGATCCCTTGGTCTCCCAACCGGAACATAGCACGCCGTGCCCGACAAAAGCGTCTTCTCATGGACCAATATCGGCATTTCCATCGGCGGTGGGCTGGCGGGAGCGACGGTTTTCGCCGTCCTAAGCAAAGGCATGATGGCGGGTTTTCTGCTCGCCCATCTTTCTCCCTTGCCCATTATGATCATCGCGCTCGGGCTTGGCGTCGGCCATGGCGCAACGGCCGCGATCATTGGAACCCTGCTGCTCAGCATCTGGCCGACCCCCCTGTTCGGCATGGCTTACGGGCTGCTGGTGGCGTTGCCGGCCTGGCTTTCGTGCTACGCGCTCGCCGGCGCGCCCTGGCGACGGCGCGACCTGCTTTCCCGGCATGTGTCTTCATGGGCCGTGCTGGCGCTATGCGTCACGATTTCCGCCGGCATCGTGCTGCTGCTGGGAATCACCGCATACTCGAAGGGCGCGATCGACGAGCCCTTGTCCTATGTCCAGGGACAGTTTTATTTCGAGCTCGACGCCATGCTCAAGGAGCACAAGCTCGCCGAGGAAGTCACGACCCAGGATCTCACTCGCTTCACCCAGTTGCTCTTGCCCGCGTCATTCGCCGGTTATGCCTTGCTGCTGCACAGCTTCAATCTATGGATCGCCGGTCGTCTGACCCAGATTTCGGGCATGCTCAAACTGCCTTGGCCCGACATCGCGGCGGACTTCGCCCTGCCGCGCATGGTCGGCGTCGCCTTCGCGCTCGCCGCCGGTCTCACCACGTTGAACGGTTTTCCGCGCGTCGCGGCGCTTGTCGTGGTGGTTCCCCTGGGATTGGCGCTGGCTTTCCAAGGGCTCGCGGTGACGCATTTCTGGCTGCGAGGATCGAAATCCAGCCTCCTCGTGCTGTCAATCCTCTACTTCTTCCTCGGCGTGCTCGGCGCGCCGATGATCTTGTTCACCTTGCTGGGCCTGCTTGACATGATGCTGAAATTTCGCGCTCGAAAAGCCGCCGACGACGCCCAGCAAACCGCGCCCTAATCAGCCTTCGAAACATCAAAACACTCGGAGAACCACCATGGAAGTCATTCTGCTCGAACGCGTGGCCAAGCTTGGTCAGATGGGTGAAACCGTGCGCGTGCGCGACGGCTATGCGCGCAACTTTTTGCTCGCCCGCAAGAAGGCGCTGCGCGCCACCGAGGCCAACAAAAAGCATTTTGACACGCAGCGCGCCCAGATCGAGGCCAACAATCTGACCTTGAGGAAAGAGGCGGAGGCCGTGGCCGAAACCCTGAACGGTCAAAGCTTCGTCGTCATTCGCCAGGCTGGCGAGAGCGGCCATCTTTACGGCTCAGTCGCGCCGCGCGACATCGCGGAGGCCGCGACCGCCGGGGGGTTCACGGTCGGCCGCAATCAGATCGTCATGGTGCAGCCGATCAAGGCGCTCGGGCTGCATTCCGTTCCCGTGCATCTGCACCCGGAAGTCGACGTGAAGATCACCATCAACGTGGCGCGCTCCGCCAAGGAGGCCGAGCGTCAGGCGCGCGGCGAATCGACGATCGCGTCGCGCGAGGAAGCGACGATGGACGACCTCGGCCTTGAAGTCGGCGCCGCCCTGGCGGAAGCCGGCGACGTCGAGATGTGATCCCGCAACGCGGCGAGACCAACGCGGAGCGCTTTGCGCCAGCATGGAGTCATGCCGGCGCAAAGCCCCGCGGTCCTTAATACTCCCACTCCACGCCAACGCCGACCGAAGTGTGTCCGTCCATCCGCGTCTCGCTTTGGACGCGCAGTTTCTTGGTCACGTCCAGACCGACGTTCACGGCGGCGTCGGCCGGTTTGGCACCCGCCCGCACGCCGACATTGACATTGTCGGTCAGATAGGTCGACGCCCCGACGGTTGGCCCCCCGGCGCCGCCCGCGTCGAGATCGAGCAAATCCACGCCAAGCGCCTTGCGCATTTTCTCGAAACCGCCTCCGCCCGAGTCCACGCCGGACAGTTGCGCCACGCTGGTCGCGAGCTGCACCGCCTGGAGCGGCGACAACGTGCCGGACGCCTTGCCGAACAACAAGCGCGAAAGCACCTCGTCCTGCGGAAGTTCGGGCACGGAGGTGAAGGCGAAGCTCGGTTGAGCGGCGGGGCCGCTGACGGCGATGCGCGCGGTGACGTCGCCGGCCGTCGTTTCCGCGTAAAAATCCAGCTCCGGGGTCAACCCGCCCGCAAAAGTCAACTTGCCGCGGGTGATGTCGATGCGCTGCGTCGGCAATTGCAGCCGTCCGCGCCGCAGGTCGAAAGCGCCGGTGACCACGGGCTTTTGCATGGCGCCGGCTATTCTCAAATCGCCGCCGAATTCCGCGTCTATGCCACGCCCGCGCACGAAAATGCGGTTCGGCGCGGAGATTTTCAGATCGAGCGCCGCGGCGAAGCTCGAGGGACGCGCCGCCGCGGCTGTCCGCTTGCCCTGCAACGCGAGCATCTCACGCGCGAAACTCTTGGGGTCCAGATGTTTGGTGTCTGGCAACGGCTTGAGCGACGCCGGCAGCCGATCGGGAACGTTCACCTCCAGTGTGTTGAACGTCACCGCTCCCGATATTTTCGGCGCGCGCGCCAAGGGGCCGGCCAGGTTGAGATCGAGATCGGCGGTCGCGGAGACGAGATCGCTGCTGACCAGCCGCGCGTTGCGCGACGCAATGTGGATGGCGCCTGGAAAGCCCGCCTCGGGCAGCAGCGAAACACGGCCCGTCGCGGCGATTTGGCCGCCGTTGCCGGTCGTCGCCGTCATCGAGGCGATGCTCATCTCGCGCCCGCGCGCCTCCAGCCGCGCGGACATGTTTTTGAACGCGAGTCCGTTGACCGGATCGGCGAAGGCGCCATCGCTGAAAGTCACGCCGCCGCCGACGATTGGCGCGGTGGCCGAACCGACAAGCTTTAGATCGAGATTGGCGACGCCGCGCAGCGTTTGGCCATCGGCGGAAAGCATCGTGTTGGCCAGCGCGGCGTCCAACGCGCCCTTGACGGAAAGATCGAGCCCGCCGGTCGCGCCGAGTGGCGCCGAGCCCTTCACGTTGACATGGCTGGTTTTTCCCATGAGAATTTCGGCGTCGACACTGGTGCGATTGCCGGCGAGCTGGCCATGCGCCGACCCGTCGAGCGGCGGCAAACCACTGGCGCGAAGTTGTGGCGCCGTGACTTTCGAGAGCGCGACCTTCCAGTCACCAGCCGGCGCCGACTTGCTACCGGTTAAGTGGGCGTCAAGCTCCAGCGAGCCGCCGAGTCCAAGGCTGGAGTCGACGATGGCGGCGATGGCTAGCGGCACGGCGCGGGCGCGGGCGGTCGAATCCAGATGATCTCCAACCTTTCCCGCGAGGTCGAGGCGGCCCGCGCCAAGGTTCACCGAGACGCCTTTAAGCTCCGCTTCGCCGCCGCCCAGCGAAACCGAGGCCGGGCCCGCCAAGGCGATGCGCTGGCCGCCGCGTTGAATGGTCAGCGCGGACAGATCGACCCGGGCGTGTTCGCCCGGCGTCAATGTCGCCGCGCCCGCGATGGCGAAACCGCGCGCGTTGATCGCGAGATCGAGGGCGGTGGCCACGCCGGCCGGACGCGCCCGGACAGTGGCGGAACTGACCAGTTCCTTGCCCACGCGAAGATTCTCGAGCGTCGCCACGCCGTCGAGCGCCGGACGGCGCAGCAGGTCGCGGCCCGAGAGTTTGGCGCTCAGCCGCTCGACGCCCAGTTCCCGCGCGCGGATGCCGGAGCCGTTCATGTCGATGGTCGCGTTCTGCGCGCCGGAGGCGCCGTCGAGCGCGATGTCGGCGGTCAGCGCGCCGCTCAGCTTTTGCAGGGCGAGCGCCGACAAATCGTCCAGATCCGGCGCGCTCAGCGCGAGCCGACCATTGATCGCGCTGGCATAGATCGCGGAACCTTTCAGATTCGCGCGTCCGATCGCGAGATCGACCGCGTCGAGCTTCCAGCCAGCGCCCGCCCGCGACGCCTCGAGGCGTCCGCGCGCCGCGCGTCCGTCCACCGTACCGTCAAGCGCCGCGCTCGCCTTGAGCGCCCCCAGGAGATCGCGCCCCAGGGCATGAAGGGCGAGCTTGGGGATGGCGCGACCATTGGCGCTGGCGTCGACCAACACCGCGTCGAGCGCCGCCTCGGGCTTTTGCAGGGAGCCGGAAATTTTCGCCTCGACGTCGCCGCGGCCGGTCATGCGCGAATCGGCGTGGCGCAGATCGGGAAGCGCCAATCGCGCGACGATGTCGGCTTTTTCCGAGGACGCCGCGCCATTCACGCGCATTTGCGCGAATTCGCCGTTCGCGGTCAACGCGTCGAGACTCAGCCCTCCGCCCGCCAATGACGCGACGGTTCCGATGAGCGCGAGCTTGCGACCCATCAAACCATCGATGGCCGCGACGCCCACGCCCGGCGCGTTGACGGCGCCATTGATGACGGCCTTGATTTTTCCCTCGCGCGGCGCGCCGGCAAAGGCGGCGGTCAGGGAAAGAGCGCCGCGCAGGTCGCGGCCGGCGAGGCGCGCGAAGCGCGACAGATCAGCGGTCGCGGTCATCTCGCCTTGCAGCGCCGCCGGTCCCGCCTTTCCCGAATAGCTGACGGCAGCGGTCGCCGTCTCCACCTTGGCGAGGCCGATGTCGACGTCGCCGCCGCCGCTCGCCCGCGCCCGCAGGTTCAGCGTCGCGCGGTCGCCAAGCGCATCGGCGAGGCCTCGGTCCGCGAAGGCGAGCTCATCGCCGCGCGCCCGCGCGCTGATGTCAAAACGCGCCTCGCCGGCGGGCGGACCGTCGGGCGTCGCCTTCACCTCGGCGTCGAAATGGCCGAATCGCCCCGCGGAAGAAAGCGCGTCCTCCACGAGCAGGCGCAGCGTCGCATCGGGACGCGTGACGCTGCCGGCCACCGTGAGTTCGCCCTCCAGCGTTTTGGCGCGAAACGCCGCGGTCTCCGACGCGGGTAGTCCGTGCATCACCGCGCGGGCCTCGATTTTATCGTCGGGCCCCAGTCGTCCGGAAGCGTCCAGCCGCAACGCCGAGGCCGTGAGCTCCAGACTGTCCAGGGCCATGTCGCCATTGCCGCCGAGCAGGGCCCCGCCCTTCAGGCGCGTCGCGCCCGCGAAAATATCCGCGAGCGCCCTCGGCAACAGCGGCGCGAACTGGCTGGAGACGTCGAACTCCAACCGCCGCCCGCCAGGGACAGCGGTTAGCGTGGCGTCGCCGCGCGCGCCGAGTTCCTCGCCCGCCTTGGCGACGAGTTTGGCGACGAATTTGTCGAGCGGCCCTTCGCCATCGAGCGCCACGTCAATCGGCGGCAATCCGGGCAGCCGCGCCAGCCGCGCGATGACGCCGCCAGCGGGCTCTCGCGCCGACAGCGCCAGCGCAAGACGGTTGGGCCGCGGCGAAATCTCGGCCTTGATATCCACGGAGCCCGGCGCGTCGCCGCGCCGCGCGGAAAACGTCGCCTTGGCCCCATCGCTGGAAGCGCCCGCCTCCGCGGAGGCCCTCAACGTCAGCGTCGCGGGCTCGCCCAGCACGGGCGCCGCGAGCGCCAGAGTCTCGATCTCCAGCGCGCCAAGGCGAAACCTTACCGGCAGATCGGGCGCGACGTCCTCGCCGGTTTTCTTGGCGGGTTCGGGAGTCGCCGCCGCTTTTGCTGGCGCGGCGATGGGTCGGCGCAGCACATCCACGCGACCGATGGCGATCCGATCGATGTCGACCCGCAGCGCCGCCAGGGGAAGGCGCGACCAATCCATTTCGATCCGGTCCACCTTCAACCAGACGCCATCCTTGTCGGCGATCGCTATGTCGCGCAACAGAGGGCGCGACGACAGCGGCCCCTCGATCTCGCCGACGTCGACCTTCATCCCCTCGGAGGAAGCGGCGCGCGAGACGAAATCGGCCAACATGCTTTTGCCGGCGCGCGTGCCGGAACCGAATGAAAGGAGCGCCGCCGCAAGCGCGGCGACGAGCAGCGCCGCGACAAGCCCAAGGCCGGCGAGACGCCAGATTCGTGCCGGACTCAAAACGCTTCTCCAATGCCGATGAATAATGCAAAGGCGCTTTCGCCGGGCCGACGGCCAAGCGGCGTCGCGACATCCACCCTGATGGGGCCAATGCCGGTGTAATAACGCAGGCCCAGACCCACCGACGAGCGCATCGAGTTGCGAAAATCAGGATAAGGCGAGGCGAAGGCCATGCCGGTGTCGTAAAATGGCACGAGGCCGATTTCCTTGGTCACTTTTATCCTGGCTTCGGCCGAGCCTTCGAGCAGGCTGCGCCCGCCGACGGGAAAGCCATAGCCGTAATCCGGGGCAAGAGAGCGATATTGGTAACCACGCACCGAGCCTCCACCGCCCGCGAAAAAACGGTGGTCCGCCGGAATGTCCTCTATGCTCGCCCCGACGATCGACCCCGCGGCGACGCGGCCGGCCAGAATGTACCAGGCGTCGTCGTCGAGCGCGTAATAGCCGGTGGCCTGCCCCTTTGACTGCACCATGCCAACGCTGTCGCCGAAAGCTTTAAGATACGGCTCGACCGTGACGTTGGCGCGCACGCCCCGGGTGGGCGCCAGCGGGCTGTCGGTCGAGTCGTAAATCGCCGACAGAGGTATGCCGAGCAGCGAATAGTGATGAGGGCCGAACACATCGAAGGTCTCGCCCTTCTCGAACTCCAGACCGCCTTGAATGGACGCCGTGTCACTGAAGCGATGCCTGAGGCCGACACTCGCGGCGCCATAATTGGCCCAATAATACGCGGTCCTTTCGCGCACCAGCGCCGCGTCGACCAGCAGGTCGTTGCGCGTGCCGTACAAAGCCGGCTTAACAAAACTCATCTTGGCGGCGCCGATCAGATTGCTCGCCTCGATCGGCGGAAGACTGAAAAAGCCGCCGGAGGCCGCGGTCGGCGCGAGCCCTCCCTGCAGATCGAAGCGCAGCCGCTCGCCCCCGCCAAATACATTACGATCCATCCAATACGCACGCAGACCGGGACCATCGGTGTTGGAAATCTGCCCGGAGAAACCAACGGCGTGTTGCTTGCGTTCGCTTGTCTCGACCAGCAGCGGCAAATTGCCGTTTTTGTCGAGCGCCTCTCCATCCTCGACCTTGACCGAGCCGACCGCCTCGATGCGGGAGATCGACTTGCGCGTGTCCGTCAGTTTTTTTGGGCTGTAGTCCTCGCCCTCCTCCAAATAAATAAAGGAGCGAATCACTTCGTCCGGCACGCCGGGCGATCCGCGGAGGCTTATCTCCCCGATCCCCGCCCGGGGGCCGGGATCGATCGTCACCGCCACGTCCATCGCCTGCTCCTTATGCAGAACGACGGGCTCCGTCTTGACGATCCTGGCCATCGGGTAGGATCGTCGGCGCAGTTCGTCGACCCATTCGGCCTCGGAGGCGCGCAGCGCGGCGGCGCGCGCCGGCTCGTCCGGGGCATGTTCGAAGGCTTTTTTCGAAAACAACGCGGGGTCGATGACCGCCATCGTGCGCGAATCATAAACAACGACGTGGCGCAAATGAAATAGCGGGCCGGTCTCGATCTTGATCGTGACGGGTACTGGCTCCTTGTTTTTCAATCGTTCGGCGGCGTCCGCCGCGGCGTCGAGCCCGCGCCCATCGGGATGGATCGACACGCCCGCCGCCGTGGCCTCGATTCGTGCGTCGAAGTAGCCGCTGGCCCAAAGCGCTTCGGCGAGGCTTGGAAAATCGCTGGCGACCCGCCTAGCCAGCCCCGCTCCCGAGGCCGGCGGCTGAAGCCGCAGTCGCCAACTGCTGGAGGCGTCCTTGAGGTTTTGCGCGAGCGCCTTGTCGTCGTCCACGCCGGCGAATTCGAGCTTGTATGGCAGGGCTTCGGAACTCGGCGAAGGTGAGTCTTCGCTAGACCCAACCAAGCCAAAAAAATCGAACGCCGCGGCCGGCGCTGGGCCCCGA
This sequence comes from uncultured Alphaproteobacteria bacterium, assembly GCA_963699455.1. Classification (GTDB taxonomy): domain Bacteria; phylum Pseudomonadota; class Alphaproteobacteria; order Rhizobiales; family Beijerinckiaceae; genus Methylocystis. The sequence goes on from CAVOTY010000006.1 coordinate 1,377,268, forward strand.
GGCGCGAAAAAGGCCATGACGAAGGCCGCAAGGGGTACGCAAGCGCGTTTCACGTAAAAAATACCGGCACGAGACGGCGTAAACCATAACTCGGCAGGACGGTCCGGTCCACGTATTAAGATTAATACCGAAAATCTTGGTCAATAGATCCTTGCGAGATCTGCTAAGCCTGTGCGATTACTAAGGAATTGTTATTCCAAATCCCCATCGCGAGCACGCGCGGCGCGGAAGGACCCGTAAAAAAAGCAATGGCCCTGTCGCTCGAAGCGAACAGGGCCTGTTTGCTTCGTCTCTAACGAAGCTTTCTGGGGGATTTCCAGTTAATGATCTGAACCCTACCGCTTGGCCTTCGCGGCGCGAATTCGATTGAGATTTCAAGACTAGGAACGGCTCTCGAAGAGATCAGCGCTCGATTCTTCGAACCGTGGCGACCTGACGCATTTGGCGCAGGTCACAACCGACCCGGTGGCGTCATGCTCCTCTCGCAATTATATTGCGATCACTTCGGCGCGGATTAGGCGCCAAGAGTTTTTTCGCTGCCAAATCGAGGTCCCGCCCGATTGGCTCTTCGTCGGAAGGTTTTTTAGTCCCGTTCGACGACTGCGATGAGGTAATACTGAACCCGCTTCGATATTTGGTCAAGCCTTATTTTTCATCGTGGATTAATGCTTTCTCAACACTTCTTGATCGCGTCAATGACAGGGCCTTTCGAAAAGATCCATGAGCGTCGGCGCGCCGGCGGATTTGCGCAGGCGCGCCAAGTGAAAGCCGTCTTCGATCGTCGCGAGCAGGGAATAGTGGTTTAGCGCCGCGTCATTGGTGACCGGTCCGCCGCATCGCGTCACCACGATCGTCGCGACGCGATTGTCGTTCGCGGCGGCAGCCGCCGATGTAGCGGGATGGCGCGATTCGCCTTCGTCGAAAGTGACGACAATTGCTGAATTCTCCGTCCAGTTGGGCGAGTTCCGGATCGCGTCGATGGTTTGCTTCACGAACGCGTCGAAATCGCGCGACAGTTTCAAGGGGTCGCGGCAACTCGGCAAGCCATGACCGTCGTGGCACTGGTTTGGAACGATGAACGCCAGACTGGGCGCCTTGCCCGCGAGATCCGTCGCCAGCGCGTCAAGCGGCTTCAGCCGCTCCAGCCGCGAGGCGTTTTTCGCGATGCGGTCGAAATAGGCGAAAGGGTTATGTTTTTGCGCGTACAGCGCGTTCGGATAGGGCGGCGAGGCTAGAGTCAAGGCGCCCGCGCTCGGCAGGGCTTCGGCGTAGAGCGCGAAACTTAGGCCGGCGGCCTCCAACTGATCGACGAGGCTTTCGCCGTCCACATGATGGCAGGGCGCGTCGGGCGCGAGGTCGCTGGCGAAACAACTTGGCGCGTCGTCCTTCACCCCGAAATCGTCGCCGCCGATCATCGCCAGATAATTGGGCAGGCTGGGATGCGACACCCCCGAATAGCGCGTCGCCAGTCCGTGGCGGCGCGACAGATCGGTGAGGTAAGGCGAGGCTTCAGCGTTCAAGGCCTCGTCGTAATCGTGATTTTCGAGCACGATGACATAGACGTGATCAAGGGTTTTCACGCCCCCGCTCTCCGCGTGCGCGGCGATGCGTCCAGCGACCAGGAAGGCGGTCGTTACGGCAAGAAACACCAAGTCCCTGGCGATCGCCCATTGGCGCATTTTCGAAGACTTTCCATCCCGTGGATTGCGCCGATGCCGGCCGGGATTCATCTCACGCGTTCATGTCACTTTCGCGTCGGCAATGAAACAGCACGAGGGCGCCGCACAGAACGCCGCATGTCAGACCGCCCGAACTCGCCAGCGCGTCCAGCACGCTTGGCGAACGCTGCGGCGAAAAATGTTGAAGCACCTCGAAAGCGCAGCTCGCGACGGCGAAAACCAGCCAGCCCAGAATACGCAGCCGCGTCGGCCAGTATCCGAACGCGAGCATGAATCCGGCGCCGCCATAGGCGACGAAATGTTCCGCCGGCCCCGGCAGAAAGGTGTGCGGCCGAAGCTCGCCGGGAACGAGCGACAACGCCGCGATCACCAGGAAGCAAACCCACGCCAAGGTTCGCGCCAACGCTCCCAGTCGAGCCAACGAGTGGCCGCCGCCAGCCCTCCCTTCGACGCCAACGGCTTCCAATTCGAGGCCGCCACGCTGTTGAGGTCGCGCATCGATTATCTGGAGGTCTGTCATAATCCGCCTTCGAAGGTGAAACGCCGGGCGCAAGCTGGCGTGATCCTAAACGCCACGAATGAACAAATGATGAGCGGGGCCGGCGATGGCCGGCAACCGTCAATCCCCGCGCTGAAAATGCGCGAACACCAGCCGCGCCGTCGCCTTGTTGACGCCGGGCGTCTTTTCGAGATCGGCGAGCGCCGCGCCGGCGATGGCCTTGGCGGAGCCGAACGCCAGCAGCAGCGCGCGCTTCCTCGCCGGGCCGACGCCGGCGATCTCGTCGAGCGGATTGGTCGTGAAGGCCTTCTTGCGCTTGGCGCGATGCGTGCCGATCGCGAAGCGATGCGCCTCGTCGCGCAGCCGCTGCACGAAATACAGCGCGGGGTCGTGCGGCGGCAGGCGGAAGGGTTCGCGCCCCTCGACAAAAAAAGTCTCGCGCCCGGCGTTGCGGTCGGCGCCCTTGGCGACGCCGACCAGGGCGACATCGGTCACGCCGGAGGCCGCGAGCGTTTCCCGCGCGACATCGAATTGCCCGCGCCCGCCGTCGATGAGCACGAGGTCGGGCTTCGACGGAAACGCCTCGGCGTCGGCTTGCGTCTCGCCCTCCTTGGCCAGCCTCGCGAAACGGCGCGTGAAAACCTGGCGCATCATCGCATAGTCGTCGCCGGGCGCGATCGCCGCGCCGTCGATGTTGAAGGTGCGATAATGCGCCTTCATGAAGCCCGCCGGCCCCGCGACGATCATCGCGCCAATCGCCTGCGCGCCGCCGGTGTGCGAATTGTCGTAGACTTCAACCCGGCGGGGCGCGGCGGCCAGGCCAAACAACCCGCCGAGCGCCGCGAGCAGCTTCTCCTGGCTGGCGTCCTCCGCCAGCTTTCGCCCCAGCGTCTGCCGCGCGTTGGTCAGGGCGTGCTCGACGAGTTCGCGCTTCTCGCCGCGCTGGGGCGTCAGCACCTCGATCCGGCGCTTGGCGCGCACATAGAGCGCGTCCTCCAAGACCTCGCGATCCTCGATTTTATGCGACAGCAGCACCAGCGGCGCCGCCGGATGCTCGCCGTAAAACTGCGCGAGAAAGGCGGCCAGCACCTCCTCTTCCGAAAGGCTTTGATCGGCGCGCGGAAAATAGGCGCGGTTGCCCCAGTTTTGAAAGGCGCGAAAGAAAAACGCCTCGATGCAGAAGCGCCCGGCGTCCTTGGCGATCGCGAACACGTCGGCCTCCTCGACCGAGCGCGGATTGATCCCCTGCGCGCCCTGAATCGCCGACAGCGCGGAAATGCGGTCACGCAGCCGCGCCGCGCGCTCGAACTCCAGGCGCTCCGCCGCCTGCGTCATTTCCTCGGCGAGCCGCTCGCGCACGCGCCGGCTCTTGCCGGTCAAAAAGTCCTTCGCCTCGCCGACCAGCTCCTCGTAATCGGCGATCGAGATCTCGCCGGTGCACGGACCGGCGCAGCGCTTGATTTGATACAGCAAACACGGCCGCGTGCGGTTTTCGTAAAACGAGTCGACGCAGGAGCGCAGCAGAAACGCCCGCTGCAATGCGTTGAGCGCGCGATTGACCGCCCAGACGCTGGCGAATGGGCCGAAATAATCGCCCTTGCGGCCTCGCGCGCCGCGATGCTTGGTGATCTGCGGCGCGGCGTGATCCCGGGCGATCAGAATATAGGGAAACGACTTGTCGTCGCGCATCAGCACGTTGAAGCGCGGCTTCAACTGCTTGATGAGATTGGCTTCCAGCAGCAGCGCGTCGGTCTCGGTCTCGACCGAGATGAAAACCATGTCGGCGGTGGCGGCGATCATCCGCGCGATGCGGTTCACATGGCCGGCGAGCCGCGTGTAGCTCGCGACGCGCTTTCGCACGTTCTTGGCCTTGCCGACATAAAGCACCTCGCCGCCCGCCGCGATCATGCGATAGACGCCGGGGCCGTTCGGCGCGTTCTTCCAGTGGCTCTTGATGACCGCGACGCCGCGCCTGACGCTCTCGGGCGCCTCCAGCTCCGTCATCAGATCGACGCCGGAGCTTTCCTCGAAGGCGAAATCCTCCTCGACCTCCGGGGGGCCGTCCCCAAGGGCGGGCTCGTCGGGATTGTCCTGCGAAATCATGGGCCATGATTTAGGCGCGCCGCGCCCGAATAGGAAGGGCGAAGCGGGACCCACGTGGCCCCCACCCTAACCCTCCCCCGCTAAAGCGGGAGAGGGGACAGGTCCGGCGCTTCATGAGCACAGCGGCTCACGCCGCGAAAGAGGCGTATCCCCTCTCCCGCGAAGCGGCGAAGGGTTAGGGAGGGGAGTCGCTACTCCGCCGCCGCGCGCGGCGCCACCCGGCAGGAGCAGGAGTCGAGCCGGTGCGTCACCGCCGCCAGCTCCTCGTCGTGGATGCCCTGCCGCAGCAAATGCTCATAGGTGTTGCGGACATAGGCGGGGTTGTCGCCAAAGGCGCCGCGCGCCGTCGAGACGAGCCGCGTGACTTCCTCGACCGGCAGACGGCCGGCGTATTGCGGGTGCGCCCGGTCGACGACATAGGCCAGCGCCGGGACATGATCGCCCTCCGAAAACTCGACCGGCAGGGTTTTTTCGAGATAAACCGAGGTCACGAGCTCGCGCTCGCGCAGATAAGCCAGCGTCTCGTCGCGCTTTTTTCCGGCGACCCTGAAGGCCACGCCCTGGCAGGAGCCGCCATGGTCGAGGCCGAGCACCAGCCCCGGATTCTCCGGCGTGCCGCGATGCACATGCGAGAAAATACACAGCGAGCGGTGATAGCCCTGAACATGCGCCAGCGCGCTCTCGACGAAATCGAATCCCGGCTTCCACATCAGGGAGCCGTAGCCAAACACCCAGAAATCGCCGTTCCGTCGCTGGTCTTCGCGTTTTTCTCGCATCAAGCCGCCGCCTCGCATCGCGGATTTGTCACGTTACCGTAACGCAATATTCCCGCCAAGATGGTTTCTAGCGGGTTAACCGAGGTCGGCGCGGGTCCTCACGCCGATGTGGCTTTCCCGAGGCGCGTTACACATCTCCCCCACTCGTCATGGCCGGGCTTGTCCCGGCCATCCACGCCGCGACATTGAGCTCCGCATAAGGATAGGCGCGCCGGCGCCGCTAAAACCTCGACACAGTGGCGGATTGCTTGTCTCGCCCAGAGCGGTGTCGGGGCGGCTTGGCGTGGATGGCCGGGACGAGCCCGGCCATGACGCGCGGGGGGGGGCCGAGAAATCTGGGGCGGTTCAAGAGAGAGGGGTTCAAGAGAGAGATGGGCGCATGCCGTGGCCCTTGAACGGGAAAGCGCCGCCCACGCGGCTACTCACAAACCGCCGCTACCCACAACATATTGATCCCGGTTCCTTGCAATCGCCATTGTTTTGTGGCGCTCATGTCTACATGAAGTTCCAACGCCTGCGCCTTCTGGGCTTCAAGAGTTTTTGCGAAGCCACCGACTTCCTGATCGAGCCCGGACTGACGGGCGTGGTCGGGCCGAACGGTTGCGGCAAATCCAATCTCGTCGAGGCCCTGCGTTGGGTCATGGGGGAAAACTCCTATAAAAACATGCGGGCGTCCGGGATGGACGACGTCATTTTCTCGGGCGGCGGCTCGCGCCCGGCCCGCAACCTCGCCGAGGTCGCCCTGGTGCTCGACAATTCGTCGCGCACCGCGCCGGCGGTGTTCAACGATTCCGAGACGATCGAGGTCACCCGCCGCATCGAGCGCGAGCAGGGCTCGGTTTACCGGGTCAACGGCCGCGAGGTGCGGGCTCGCGACGTGCAATTGCTGTTCGCCGACGCCTCCACCGGCGCGCGCTCGCCGGCCATGGTCCGCCAGGGCCAGATCGGCGAAATCATCTCCGCCAAGCCGCAGGCCCGCCGGCGCATTCTGGAGGAGGCGGCCGGCGTCGCCGGCCTGCATTCGCGCCGCCACGAGGCCGAGTTGCGGCTGACCGCCGCGTCGGAAAATCTGACCCGGCTGGAGGATGTCTTAAAACAGGTCGACAGCCAGGCCGACAGTCTGCGCCGGCAGGCCCGCCAGGCCGGGCGCTATCGGCAGGTCGCCGCGCAAATCCGCCAGAACGAGGCGCTGGCGGCCCTCATCAATTATCGCGCCGCGGCCGAGCAATTGGCCGAGGCCGAGCAAAAACTGGAGCGGGACGCCGCCCTTGTCGCGGAAAAGACCCTGGAGCAGGCGCGAACGGCGCGCGAACAGGCGATCGCCGCCCATGAATTGCCCACGTTGCGCGACAAGGAGGCGGAGGCCGGCGCGGCGCTGCACCAACTCATGGTCGCCCGCGACGCGCTCGACGGCGAGGAAAAGCGCGCCCGCGAACGCATCGGCGAGTTGACCCGCCACATCGAGCAATTCGCCCGCGACCTCGAACGCGAGCGCGCGCTGATCGACGACGCCGCCGAGGTGACGCAAAGGCTCGAGGAGGAGCGCGCCGAGCTGCTGGGCGCCGACGGCGAGACGCAAGAGCGCGAGCGCGAGGCGAAAGCCGCCGTGCAGCGAATCGAGGCGGATCTGGCCGCGACCGAAGCCGAGCTTTCAGTCGCGCACGAGAGTCTCGCCTCGGTCAACGCCCGCCGCCAGTCGCTGGAGGCGTCGCTCAGCGAGGAAAATCAACGTCTGGCGCGTTTCGAGGCCGAGCTGACCCGGGTCGAGACGGAATTCGCGCTGATCGCCGGCGAGGGCGGCGGCGCGGTGGAGTTGGCAAGGCTCGAGGAAGCCCTCGAAATGGCCGAGGCCGAAGCCGAGGCCGCCGATCTCGCGGCGCAACAGCGCGAGGACGCCCACAAGGCGACGCGCGAGGCCAAGGTCGCCGCCCGCGCCCCGCTGGAGGCCGCCGAGCGCCGCGCGCAACGGCTGGAAACCGAGGTGCGCACGCTGGAAAAGCTGCTGCAATCGGGGTCAGGCGACCTATGGGCGCCGGTGCTGGATCGGATCACCGTCGCCAAGGGCTACGAGACCGCGCTCGGCGCGGCGCTCGGCGACGATCTCGACGCCTCCGCCGAAACCTCCGCCCCGGTCCATTGGGCGCTGACCTCCACCAAGGGCGACCCCCGGCTGCCGCCCAACGTGCGGCCCTTGAGCGAATTGGTCGAGGCGCCGCCGGAGCTGGCGCGGCGGCTGCGGCAGATCGGCGTCGTGCTGCGCGGCGAAGGGGCCAGTCTGCGGGCGCTGCTCGCTCCCGGCCAGCGGCTCGTCTCCAGGGAGGGCGACCTGTGGCGCTGGGACGGTTTCACCCAGGCCGCCGAGGCGCCGACAGCCGCCGCGCGTCGGCTCGTCGAAAAAAACCGCCTGGGCGATCTGCGCGACGAGGCGGTCATCGCCAGGGCGGCGGCGGACGAGGCTGGCGACGCGGCGAGACTCGCCGGCGAGGCGGCGCGCGAGGCCGCTCTCTTGGAGAGCGAAGCCCGCGATGCGCGAAAATGCGCGCGCGCGCATCTAGACGAGGCTCGGATGCGCGAAAACGCGGCCGAGCGGCGCTACGCCCAGATCGCCCAGCGGCTCTCGGCGCTGGCGGAAGCCAAGGCGCGGACCCTCGCCAGCCGCGACGAAGCGGCGCAAAAACGCGACGCCGCCCTCAAGGCGCTGGACGGGCTCGACGAGCCGGCCTTCCTGGCTGGCGCCCTGGAAAGCCTGCGCGCCAAGGCGACGGCGGAGCGGACCGGGGTCAGCGAGGCGCGGGCCGTCCTCGCCGCGCTGGGTCACGAGGTCGGCGCGCGGGCGGCCCGTCGCGCCGCGATCGTGCGAGAGTGCGCCTCCTGGATGGAGCGCCGCGACAAGGCCCAGGACCGCATCGGCGAGCTCGAGGAGCGGCTCGACGCGGCGAAGCTGGAACAGGAAGAACTGGCCGAGACGCCGCAAACCATGCTGCATCAGCATCGCGCGCTCGTCGCGGCGATCGAGGCGGCCGAGACGGGTCGGCGCGAGGCGTCCGACGCGCGGGCCCTGGGCGAAACCCAACTCGCCGAAAGCGACCGCGCCGCGCGAGCCGCGCTCGAAGCCATGAGCGCCGCCCGCGAGGACAAGGCCCGCGGCGAAGCGCGGTTGGAGGCCGCCCGCCAGCGCGCCGCCGACATCGACCACGCGATCGCCCAGGAGCTGGAGACGACGCCGCGCGAACTGGTCGCGCTGGCCGGCGTCGCCCCGGACGGCGAATTGCCCGAGAGCGGCGAGGTCGAGCGGCGGCTCGAGGCGCTGCGCGCCGACCGCGAGCGGCTGGGCGCGGTCAATCTGCGCGCCGAGGACGAACTCGCCGAGGTCGAGGCCGCGCAAGGCCGGATGTTCGCCGAGCGCGACGACCTGTCCGAGGCGATCAAGAAACTGCGCGCCGCCATCGCCAGTTTGAACAAGGAGGGCCGCGAGCGGCTGCTCGCCGCGTTCGACAAGGTCAACGCCCATTTCAAGGAACTGTTCACGCTGTTGTTCGACGGCGGAACGGCGGAACTGCAACTCGTCGAGAGCGACGATCCGCTGGAGGCGGGACTCGACATTCTCGCCCGCCCGCCTGGCAAGAAGCCGGTGACCATGACGCTGCTGTCGGGCGGCGAACAGGCGCTGACGGCGATGTCGCTGATCTTCGCGGTGTTCTTGACCAACCCGTCGCCGATCTGCGTGCTCGACGAGGTGGACGCGCCGCTCGACGACGCCAATGTCGAACGTTTTTGCGATTTGCTCGAAGCCATGCGCGGCAAAACCGACACGCGCTTCGTCGCCATCACCCACAACCCCATCACCATGGCGCGGATGGACCGACTGTTCGGCGTCACTCAAGCCGAACGCGGCGTTTCACAACTTGTTTCGGTCGATCTGGCGCAGGCCGAGCGTTTTTTGCTCGCCAGCTGAATGGCGCTCGGGAATTGCGCGCCAGCGGCGACTTCGACCGGGGCGCTCGGCTCGCGCCGGCTCGATATCAAGCCAGCGCGAGTTTGGGTCGCGCGCGGTCGCCGCGACGCCAGATGCAGCGGTCGGAAGTCGGAATGAAACTCGACGCCGCCGCTCGCGAGGGGTCGATGTCGCCCACGAACAAATATCCATCCTCGGCCAGCAGGCCGCCCAGTCGCGCCAGAACGATGCGCTCGAGTTCGGGCTCGACGTTCTTGAGCGCGTTGCGACAAAAGATGACGTCGAACGGTTCGAGGTTGGCGGGCGCCGACAGGAGATCGAATTGACCGAAGGCAACTCGCGCCCGCAAATGTTCGTTGACCCGCCAGTGTTCTTCCTCGCGATGGAAGTAGCGCAGCAAATGCGTCGTCGATAGGCCCTGCTGGACCTCGAAGTGAGAGTAAAGGCCCTTGCGGGCTGTTTCGATGTCCGCGCCGCAAACGTCGGTGCCAAGAATTTCGAGGCGCCAACCGCGCAGATCGCGCGACGCCTCGTCGAGCGTCATCGCCAGCGAATAGGCTTCCTGTCCGGTCGAGACGCTGGCGCACCAAATGCGCAGGCGTCTGTCGCGTTCGCGCCTCGTGATCAATTCGGGCAGGATGCGCGCGCGAAAAGCCTCGAATGGCAGCCGATCTCGAAAAAACGCAGTTTCGCTTGTCGTCATGTCACCGACCGCCTGTTCGAGAATGGCCTGTTTCGCATCTTCGCCGCGAGCGCGGCGCTGTCGAAGCCGTCGAGTGGCGGCGCGCTCGCGCGGTCGGATCGCCCGCGCCGCGAGCGGCGGGCGCTGTCCGCGCGGTTTCCAGACGCGACGACAACGACCTAAACCAGTCCAATTTCCTGGAATTTCGAGCGCACGATATTTTGATCGAAGGGCTTCATGATATATTCGTCGGCGCCGGCGTGCATGGCGCGCGCGATATGCCCGACTTCATTTTCCGTGGTGCAGAACACGACCTTGGGATCGGCGCCGCTCGGCATTTTGCGCAAGGCGCACAAAAACTCCAGGCCGTCCATTTCCGGCATGTTCCAATCTAGCAGAATCACGTCCGGCATCATTTTCTCGCATTCGGCCAGGGCGAGTTTGCCGTCCGGAGCTTCCGAGGTGCGAAAATGCATGCCTTCGAGAATGCGGCGCGCGACCTTGCGAATGACGGCGCTGTCGTCCACGACTAAAACATGCTTCATCGAATTTCTCCTTGTTTTGACCTTGACGATCCACCGGATCGATCGGTTGATTCACCTTGTTGAACAACGCGCTTGACCAGCGCCGCCACGTTGACGATGGAAAGAAAGCCGCCCTCGTGGCGATAGAAAGCCGCCATCAACTCGGCGAGATGCGCCTCGAGATGCGCCGGGCAGGAAACCCGATCCTTCTCCTCGCTGACGATCACGTCGCCAGTGTCGTCCACCAGAAGCGCGTAATCGTCGCCATTGTGGCTAATCCCCACCGCCAACAGCGGCGCGTTGCGTTGGGCGGCGTCGATGCGCAGGCATTTGTCGAGATGCAGGGCCGTGACGATGCGGCCCCGCAGATTGGCGAGCCCCGCGACCTCCGGCGGCGCGAGCGGAATGGGCGTCAGCCTGTCGAGATAGAAGACCGTCTTTACGCAGTCGACCGGCAAGCCGATGGTTTGCGATTTGATTTTCACGGTGAAATGACTGATCGCGGCGCTGGTCCGGGGTTGCGGACGCTGGCGGCTGTAGCTGAAGTCAGCGAGATCGAAACTCACGCCGCGATCTCCGTCATGACGCGCTGTTCGATCGACCGCGCCGAGGTTGGCGTCGAATTGCGAATGCCATTGATGAGATCGACGAGCGCCCGGCGATCGAACTTGCCGACCACCGCCCGCGCGCCGCACGCCCGCGCCGCTTCATGAAACGGCGCGCTGACTTGTGGAGCCAGGATAACGACGGGCGTGTTCTCGTGGCCGTCGAGCGCCAACAATTGCCGCGTCAGCGAATAGCCGTCGGTATCCGGCATGTCGATGTCGGTGACGAGAATGTCGACCTTGAGGCCCTTTTCGATCAGCGTCAGCGCCTCGGTTCCCGAGACGCTGGTCGTTACGTCGAACCCGGCCGAACACAGGACGGGGCTCAACATGTCGCGGAAGAATTGCTTGTCGTCGACCAGCAGGATTCTCGGCCGCTGGTTGATCCCGCGCGCCAACGCGCCCGGATCGGCGCGATCGATGAAATACGTCATGTCGAGCAATTCGACGGGCCGGTCCCGCAAATTGACGAGTTCCACGACCCTGCGGTCGGGCCCCGCCATTCGCGGCTCCAGCGCCTCCTCGATGACATCGATGATTTCGTCGGCGAGCAATCCGACGGCTTGACCGGCCCCGGCCAGCACAAGGATGGGATAGGCGCGCGCTTCGACGATCATGTCATCCGCCGCCCGGATAACCGGCATCAGTCGGCCTTCGTACGGCAGCACGTGGTCGTCTCCCGAACGGGCGAGCCGAGCGCCGTCCACTTCCTCGATGCGCATGATCAGCGACAGCGGCAGCGCCTTGAGCGGGCCGGCCCCGGCGCGCAGCAAAACGACGCAGGTCTTCACTTTTTCGGGCTGGAACGTCGTGGGCGCGCGCGTCTCGCGTCGCTCCAGCTGTTTCTTGATGCCCGCCCGCTCGATGATGGCGGCGGGATCGAGGATGAGCACCGCCGAGCCGTCGCCGAGAATGGTCTGTCCGGAAAACACGCCGAGCCGCGACAGCGCCCCGACCAGCGGCTCGATCACCACTTCCTGAACATCGGCGATGGCGTCCACGAGGAGGCCGCAGCGCACGCCGGCGACTCGCAAAATGACCGCGAAATTGGCGGCCGGGGTTTCGTCTTCATCGGGCGGCGCGAGATTGAGCGTGCGGGCGAGGCAGGCGAGCGGCAACGCTTCACCCCTCAAGCGGAGGATGGGCGCGCCATGGATGCGCCGAATTTCGCTTTCGAAGCCCTCGCCGATGCCGACAACCTCGACAACCGCCATTTGGGGAATGGCGAAGCGGGAACCGCCGCAAGCGAGAATCAGCGCCGGAGCGATCGCCAGGGTGAGCGGAATCCGCAGCAGGACCGTCGTGCCGTAGCCGGCGCGCGAGGCCAGCGTGACCGTTCCGCCGATGGACTGGATATTGTCGCGCACGACATCCATTCCGACGCCGCGCCCGGAGACCTTGGACACCTGCGTGGCCGTCGAAAAACCCGGCAGCAGGACCAGGGGATAGAGCTCGGCGTCGGTCATCTTCTCCAGCGCCCGCGCGGTCATGAGGCCGCGTTCGAGCGCCGTCTCCTTGATGCGCGCGACGTCGAAACCCCGCCCGTCGTCCTTGATCTCCAGCGTGATCTGGCCCGCGTCATAGGCGGCGGTGACGCGGATCAGTCCGGTTTCCGGCTTTCCGGCGGCGATGCGCTGGGCGACGGCTTCGATGCCGTGATCGGCGGCGTTGCGGATGATATGGGTCAGCGGCGCGCGAATGAGTTCGATGACCTGGCGATCCAGCTCCGTCTCCGCCCCGAAGGTCTCGATCTTGATTTTTTTGCGCAGCTCCACGGAAAGATCGCGCACGAGGCGCGGCAGGGTCGCGAACAGCTTGTCGAGCGGCTGCATGCGCACCCGCATCACCGCGTCCTGCAAGTCGCTGGTGACGCTCGATAAATTCTGCACCGAGCCTTTCACCCGCTCGTCGTCCACCGCCACGGACAGCTCGAGCAATTGATTGCGGGTGAGCACCAGCTCCGAGACAATTCCCATCAAGCGGTCCAACACGCCGACCGACACACGCACCGTTTCCGTGGCGCGAGCATTCACCGAGGCGTCGTTGCGGGGAATCGCGCTTTGCGCCGGCGCGGCGGCGGGAGCTTCTCGCGGAGCGGGCGGCGTCCAGGCCGGCGCCAGCGCCACTTGCGGTTCCGCCGTGGCCTTCAGCAGCTTCGCCTGAGTATCGAGCGCCTGCAACAGCTCGGAATCGTCTCCTTCCGGCTCCATCTCCAGGCGGCCGATTTCGCCAAGCAACGCCGACAGGCGGTCCACGACCGCCAGAATGAGGGAGATGTGCTCGCCGCTCGCCTTGGCCCCGTCGCGAAGCCGTCCGATGAGCGCCTCCGCGTGATGCGTGAGGCGGCCGATCCGCGGCAGGCTCAGGAAACCCGAGCTGCCCTTGATGGTATGAATGTGTCGAAAGAGGCTCGCGATGAGCGCGGGATCGGCCGGATCCTTCTCGATCCGCACAAGCTCCATTGACGCGGCGTCGATGTGCTCGGCCGACTCGGCGAGAAATTCTGTCAGCAAATCGTCCATGGCGACTCTCGCGCCGCGGGCGCGGCTAGCGGGAGTAAGTGTGCCGTGAATGCGTTAAGATACCAGAAATCGAATTTTCGCGGGCGCGCGTAATTCGTCGTTTAGCCAAATTTGTCAATAAATTAAAATAGATTTCCTCGCGGCGCGTTCACGCCGCGAGTTGGATTAAGCTTTGTCTCGCCACCAATCAGGCGACGGCGCTTTCCTGTTCTTCCATTTCGACCGTCGGCTCTTGGGCGGCGGCGACCGGATTGGCTTCGATCGTCACTACGTCTCCCTCAAGGGCGAGGGAAACTTCAAGTCCGCAGGCGCGCGCGACAAGTCCGGCGTAATAAGCCTGGATCGCGCGCGCGTCGACCGCGTTTTCATCGGGTTCTCCGGAGAGGAGGCCAGTCAGGCCGGTCGCGACCCGCGCATTGAGGCCCTTCGCTTCGACGCGAAAGCTCATCACGCCGTTCTCGTCCTTGGCGAACACGGAAATATCGCCGCCGCGCGGAATCGCCGCATCGGCGATGAGGCAGAGGTTAAGCAACAGCTTAACCTCGTTTTTCGCCATCAGCACGCGCGGCACGCTCCAATGGAGGCGGGTGCGCGCGTCGGCGAGCAATTGGCGCGCCACCTGTTCGGCGTCGCCCGTGTCGATCGACGAACCCTTTGAGCCGGCGGCGCCGAAGGCGAGCCGGCAAAATTGCAGGCGCGCGGAGGCCTCCTCGGCGCTCGACTTAATCAGCGCGAGCGCATGTCCGCGCATTTCAGCGTCCTTCTCCTCCTCGAGCACCTCCAGCCCGTTGACGATCGCGCCCACGGGAGAAATCACATCGTGGCATACTCGAGAGGATAGCAAGGCCGCGAGGTCGAGGGGATCGAGCGCGAATTTCGTCATGGCGTCATCCAGCTAAGTTATTTGGGTCTGAGAGTTCCACCACGACGCTAAGACCGCGACGCGGGAGGGCGATGTCGGGCCGGTTAGAACAAGATCCTTAACTACGCGAATCACTATGAGGATTTCGTTAAAGCTTACTTCCGCCCCGCCCGACTGAAAAGCGCCTCCACTGTTACGAAGGGAGCCGATTGTTGACGCCGCGTCCTTCCCTCGAAGTCGGCTTGCCATGCGGCGTCTAGCCTCAAAAGCACCGCACCTGCGCTTCGGCTTGAGCCCGGCGCAGTTCGTCCAGCCGGTCCCTGGCGGACGCGGAGTTGCGAAACATGCCGCCGACTTGACCGGCCTGCTGGGTAATGCTCGCCACGGTTTCCGCCGCGACGTACTTGTCGTAGGTCAGGATGCTGGCGATCACGTCGATCGAGCAGGAACATTGCGTCAACGATTCGCGCGTGTCGCCATTGGCCTTCATGCAACCAAATACATAGTCGGCGCGGGCGGAGGTTGGATAGTCATTAAGGTCGGCGGCCCAGGAGGGTGGAACGCAGGCGAGGACGGCGATGGATAGAGCGAGGATTTTGCGCAAGCCAAGCACTCGGGTTTTACAGCCAACGCCTCAAGCCCATGGGAGCGCCCCTGCCCCAAAACATCGAATGCGTTCAAGCCCCTTCGATCGGCGCGCGCCTTCGCAACTCCCAATTCCCCGGCCACGTTTTCAGGGCCAAGGGAGAAGCGGATTAGCGACTCAGGGCTGCTTGGGCGTCGATTCGTTTCGGCCATTAACCAGAAAACTACCCACTTCGCCAGTCGCGAGGGGCGTCTTCACGGCTTTTTCGATCGCAAGCAACGCGCCGCGCTTCGTCCTCGAAACGTCGCGCGCATCGGCAAGCGCGAGAAACTCGCTGTTTTTATGCGGACAGCCGCCTCCGCCCTCGAAAACCCGCACGCCTTGATCCGTCATCACGGTGTCTCCCTGGCGCAGCGTGACGTCGTGCAGAAGGGCGTCGGACCGGCCGGGATCAGGCGACTGCGGCTGGGCGGCGTAGCACAAGCCATTATTCGCGCCCGCGACCAATTTGGCGCTGGGATTGGCGCCTAAACCGTTCGACGCCGCCGCGACATTGACGCGCCCGCCCGCATGAGCGACACGTTTGCCGACATGCGTCGGCTTGGCCGGCTTTGGCAAATAGGAGAGACTCGTCGCATGGTGACGAACGACGCGCTTTGCCCTGTTGGCGGTGGGTCTTTGAGCAGGCGGAGCCTCCATGACTCTCTGTCCGCCGGTGAACGCATCCACCAAATCGTCCAAGAATCCAGCCTGGGCGCCGGAGTTCGCCATCCCCATTCCGCAGAAAGCGGCGAAGGTCAGCACGACCACCCTTCTCGCGCGACGAAGGGATTTGAATTCCAAAAGGCTGGTTTTCATCTTAGACGCAATCGAGTGAGACGGTGGCATTTCGAATTCTCCCGCGCGTGACCTTTAACGCAAACAATGGACGCACAAAAGCCAAGATTGACCTTCGATTATCACTTTCTTTACTCAAACTCACACTTTTCCGCGCGACACCCTAAACATAAAGGATTACCAAAATCAGTCGGCTCGGTGTTTGACCGTACCGACCCGCGGATTCAATTGTTAACGCACGGCCTCGGCCAAGGGTTCCGTGGGCTTGGCCGGAAAATAATCGCGCGGGTTCAATCATTCCGGCTTTTGTCCAAGAGCGAGTCGCTCCCCGGCGAGTCTCGCCGCTTCCGCGCCCGAAAGAATCGCGCCATTGAAGCCGTGTTCGCCGCCAAACGACGAGGCGAGATACAATCCGCCAATCGGCGTGCGCGGCGTGCGCGGAAATCCCGACAGCATGGGCTCCTCCGGGGGAAGCGGCTCGAATCCGTAAACCGCGCCTTGCGGAGTGTTGAGGTAGTTCGCCATCGAATAGGCATTCAGCAGCACGCGCTCCGACACGAGACCGGAAAAGCCGGGATAATCGCGGTCCAGGGCGCCCTGCAGAGTATCGAGCCAGCGCTCGCGCCGCGTCGCCGATTGTTCGCGTGTGAGGCCCGCCCAATTGCTCAACGTGTCCAGGCCGAGGACGCTGACCAACACGGGAGGCTCGTCCCACAATTCCGAATCGACCGCCGTGAAATTGGCGATGGAGTAGAGCGGAGACGGGCCGGCGGGATCGGCGCCCATGGCGCCGGCTCCATCGCCGTATTGCGAAAAGCGCGTCATGGCGTCCGGCAGCACGATGGAACAATAATCGCGCAGCCCTACGTTGGCGGGCTTTTCGCGAAGCCCGAAATTCGCTGAAAACAACGAGGTCGAAAGCGCCCGCGTCCCAAACTCGTCCACCATGCGCGCGCGCGCCGGAGCGGGCAGCAGCTCGGCGGCGACGCTCGGCGCGCAATTGGCCATCACGACGCGCGCCGAAATTTCCGCTTCATCCTCGCCGCTCTTGCGCGCGACATGCCTCACCCCAGTCACCTCGCCCGCTGCGTTGGTCATGATCGCGGTCGCGCTTCGGCCCAGCTTCACGACGCCGCCCGCCTTGGTGATGACCTTGGCGAGTTTGAGGCTCAATTGCCGCGAGCCTCCTTTTATATATGCGCCGCCCGCGGCGATGTTGGCCCCCTGGGCCAAGGCATAATAGGTCCACCAGGTGCGCCGGGGGTCGTCGCCAAAATAAAGCAGATTTGCTCCCAGCGCGCATTTGAGCGCCTCGGCCCCGCCAAATCGCGCGTCGAACATTTCGTCGAGCGTGTCGTTCCAGCCGGAGGCGACGGGCGCGAGTTCCCACAGCGCGCGGTTGAATTTGGCGACCGACCCGGTTTCGCGCGCCATTCTGACGGTCCACAGCGAATCATGGATTCGCTCCATGTCGCCAAGCAACTCGCGAATCGGTTGCGCCTTGTCGGGAAAGCGCGTCGCCAGGGCGTCGTAAGCGGCGTCAAAGCCGGCCGGCAGCGCGAAATTCTCGCCAACCGGCCCGCCGCGCACATTATGCAGCTCGGCGGTGGGCAGCCATTCGATCTCGTCGAGAACGCCAAGTTGCTGGAGGATGGCGTGTTTCACGTCGCGCGGACTGCGGGCGTCGGAGGTCTGGTGCAGCGAAGCCTCGATGGTGAGACCGCCGACTCGGTAAACCGAGGCGGCTCCGCCAAGACTGTAATTTCGCTCCAGCAGGCAGACGCTAAAGCCCGCCTTGGCGAGCAAGGCCCCGGCGGTAAGACCGCCAAGCCCGGAGCCGACCACCACGGCGTCGAATTTTTTGATTTCGGTCATTTTCGCCCTGATTCGCCGCGCCGCGCCAATCAGAAGGGTTTAGCGGCGACTTGCGCGGGAGGAAAGCGCCGCGGGAGAGGAAGGCGCGGCCTCCGCTTAACAGGCTGACTTGGGTGCGCCTTCCTCGCGAGGACAGAGGTGGTCCAAATCAGCGAATGTTCCGTCGGGCCACCAGCCGCGGGGGGGCGAAGCTCGGCCGCTCGGCGCGAGGTTGAGACGCCGAGCCACCAAGCCGCCTCACATGTTCGGATAATTCGGCCCGCCGCCGCCCTCGGGCGGGACCCAGGTGATGTTTTGCGCCGGGTCCTTGATGTCGCAGGTTTTGCAGTGGACGCAGTTTTGCGCGTTGATGACGAAGCGCGGATCGCTCTTGGCCGCCTCGTCCGCGTAGACGATCTCGTAAACGCCCGCCGGGCAATAAAGGCGCGCCGGCTCGCCATAGCGCGGTAGATTTTCGCGCACGGGAATATCGGGGTCCGCGAGTTTCAGATGGACCGGCTGATCCTCCTCGTGATTGGTGTTGGAGACGAACACCGACGACAGCTTGTCGAACACGGTTTTCGCGGAAAGCTTCCGATAAACCTTGGGCGCCACCTCCGCTAGCGGCTTCAGAGCGGCGTAATCCGGCTTGCCGTGTTTCATCGTGCCGAAAAGCGAAAATCCGAACAGCTCGTTCGTCCACATATCGAACCCGCCGAGCGAGGCGCCGATGTAGGTGCCGTATTTCGACCACAGCGGCTTGACGTTTCGCACGGGCTTCAAATCGCGGCCGATATCGGAGCTCTTCCAGCCCGCGTCGTAATCGCCAATCTCGTCATGCGCGCGGCCTTGCGCAAGCGCATTGGCGACCGATTCCGCCGCGAAAATCCCCGACAGCATGGCATTGTGCGAGCCTTTTATGCGCGGGACGTTCATGAAGCCGGCCGCGCAGCCGACCAGCGCGCCGCCGGGAAAGGCGAGTTTCGGCACGCTCTGCCAACCGCCCTCGGTCAGCGCGCGGGCGCCATAGGAGATGCGCTCGCCGCCTTCCAGGATCGGCGCGATCATCGGATGCGCCTTGAAGCGCTGGAATTCGTCGAAGGGGGAGAGCGTCGGGTTCGAATAGTTGAGGTGAACGACGAAACCGATCGACACCAGATCCTCGTCGAACTCGTAGAGAAACGAACCGCCGCCGGTGTCGGGATCAAGCGGCCAGCCGAAACTATGTCGCACCAGTCCGGCCTTGTGCCGTTCCTTGGGAATGCGCCACAACTCCTTGAATCCAATACCAAATTTTTGCGGCTCGCAATTCTTGTCGAGGCCATATTTGGCGAGCAGCTGCTTGGTCAGCGAACCGCGCGCGCCCTCGGCAAACAAGGTGTATTTGCCACGCAACTCCATGCCGCGCGTAAAGCTGTCCTTGACATGGCCATCCTTGGCGATCCCCATGTCGCCGGTGGCGACGCCAAGCACCTCGCCACTGTCGCCGTATAGAATTTCCGCGCCGGCGAACCCTGGATAAATCTCGACGCCGAGATTTTCCGCCTCCGCCGCCAGAAAGCGCACGACATTGCCGAGCGACCCCACGAAATTCCCGTGGTTGTTCATCAGTTTCGGCATCAGAATGTTGGGCAGGCGGAAAGCGCCCGTTTCGGTGAACAAAAAGAATTGGTCTTCGCGCACCTGGGTTTTCAGTGGGCAATTCTCGTTGCTCCGCCACTCCGGCAGCAGCCGGTCAAGGCCCTTGGGGTCGATCACCGCGCCGGAGAGAATATGCGCGCCAGGTTCGGAGCCCTTCTCGAGCACCACGACCGAGAGATCGGCGTTGATCTGCTTGAGGCGAATCGCGGCGGAAAGTCCCGCCGGGCCCGCCCCGACGATCACCACATCGTAATCCATCGCGTCGCGTGGCGGCAGTTCCGTAATCTCCGAGTCCATGATTTCTCCCATTTCGGCGAGGTCGCGGAACGCCTCTCGCCTTTTTCCTCAGTCTATCCGTTTTGCCGGCCAGCGCCAAAATCTCCTGTCCGCCCCTCATGCGAGGCTCGGCGGGCTCCCGCGGCGGTGGCGCCGTTGGCGATTCCGCTTTATGAGCGTTGAGCGGTCGAGCCTCTGGACATTTAGCGGATTTCGACGGCGGCCCTCGAGGGAAATGCGACATGAAACGCGGCGTGTTCGCGGCGATTCTCATTGGCGTGGGGATCGCATGGCTGGTCTGGGGCGGCGCGCCCAAGCAGGACGACGCCTATCTTGGCTATGTCGAGGGCGATCTCCTTTATATTGGCCCCGTCGAGGGCGAGCGGCTCGCCACTCTAGCCCAGGAGGTCGGGGCGCGGGTGGAACCCGGCGCTCCGCTGTTTTCGATGGAAACGCCCCTGCTCGACGCGCAGCACAAGGAGGCCGCCGCCCGAATCGCTCAGACGGAGGCCCAACTCGACAATCTGAAGGCCGCGCTCAACCGGCCGCAACAGGTGGCCGTGCTAAAAGCGGGCGTCGAACGCGCCAAGGCCGCGCTAAAACTTTCGCAACTCACCTTTGATCGCCAAAAAACGCTTTATGCCGAGCACGACATAGCCAAGGCGACCCTGGACAATGCGCAAATGGCGCTTTCGCGCGACGAGGCGACGCTGGCCGAAGCCAGGCGCCAGGTCGACGCGGCCCTGCTGACCGGACGCTCGCAGGAGATCAACGCCGCGGAAGCCGCGCTCCGCCAGGCGCGAGCGCAACTCGGGCAGCTCGAAATTCGTATCGGCAGGCAAAAGGTTTTCGCGCCGACAAGCGGCGTCGTGCAGGACGTGTTTTTTCGCCCCGGCGAAATGGTCAACGCCGGCCAGCCCGTGCTGAGCCTGCTGCCGCCGGAAAACCGCAAGGCGCGCTTTTATGTCCCGCAGGCGCAACTCGCGCGGATCAAATTGGGCGGAGAAGCGCACATCTCCTGCGACGGCTGCGCCAACGACTTGCACGCGCGCATCTATTTCATCGCCGGACATGAGGAGTATACGCCGCCAGTGATTTTTAGCGACGAGGAGCGCGAGAAACTGGTGTTCAAGATCGAGGCGCGCATGGAGGGCGCGGCGCGCGAACTACCGCTTGGTCTGCCGCTGCGCATGCGCCTCGACGGCGGCGGCGCGAAATGAGCTCGGGCGACCCGGACATCGTTATCGACGTCGAGGGACTGACCAAATTCTTTGGAACGAAGAAGGTCGTTGACAATCTTTCGCTGCGCGTCGAGCGCGGCATGATTTATGGCTTTCTGGGCCCAAACGGCAGCGGCAAGACCACGACCATCCGCATGCTCTGCGGGCTTTTGACGCCAGACGCCGGACGCGGGACCTGCCTTGGCTACGACATACGCACGCAGCAAATGGAGATAAAGCCGCGCGTCGGCTATATGACGCAACGGTTTTCGCTTTATGGCGACCTCACTATCCGCGAAAATCTGGAGTTCGTGGCGCGAATTTATGGTCTGCGCGATCCCGCGGGGGCGGCTTGGGCGGCATTGGTGCGGCTTGGGCTGCGCGCCCGCGCCGACCAACTGGCGAGCGAGCTTTCCGGCGGTTGGAAACAGCGGTTGGCGCTCGGCGCGTGCACGCTGCCCGACCCCGCGCTGCTGTTGCTCGACGAGCCCACCGCCGGCGTCGACCCTAAGGCGCGCCGCGATTTTTGGGAGGAAATTCACCGCCTTGCCGCCAATGGCCTCACGGTTTTGGTTTCGACTCACTACATGGACGAAGCCGAACGCTGTCATAAAGTCGCTTACATCGCGGCGGGCCGTCTGCTCGTGTCCGGCTCTACCGCGGAAATCGTCGCGCAAGCGGGGCTCGCGACCTATATCGTCATGGGGCCCGACCTTAGCGAGCTGTCGCGAAAACTCTCCGCGACGCCCGGCGTCGAAATGGTCGCGCTGTTCGGCTTGGCTCTGCACGTCTCCAGCCGCGACGCGGCGCGGCTGGACGAAATCGCCGCCGAGTTCGCCAGCGATCCCTCTCACGTCTGGAGAAAGGGCGTTCCGACGCTGGAAGACGTATTCATCGATTTAATGATTCAGACCGGCGGGGCGCCACAATGAATGTGCTTCCAAGCGAAAGCCCGCGCTCTCGCAAGGGCCTCGCCGCCGCATTGCAGCGCCTCTATGCGATTTTCGTCAAGGAATTTTTGCAACTGCGGCGCGATCGCGGCACGCTTGGAATGATCGTCGCCATTCCGCTGATGCAGCTAACCTTGTTTGGCTATGCGATCAACACCGACCCCAAGCACCTGCCGACCGCGTTGCTCGTCCAAGACGACGGACCGTTGGCGCGAAGCATCGTCGGCGCGCTGCGCGCCACCGACTATTTCAACATCCTCCGCGCCGCGAAGAGCGACGCCGACGCCGACCGGATGATCCTCTCCAACGAGGCGCAATTCGTCATCGAGATTCCCGCCGACTTCGACTATCGACTCGTCCACGGCGAGAACCCGGCCGTGCTGATCGTCGCCGACGCCACCGATCCCACGGCGACCGCCGGCGCCGTCGGCGCGGCGACGGGCGCCGTCGCGGGCGCGCTGGAACGCGAACTGACGGGGCCGCTCGCTTATCTCGCGCAAAAACCGGCGCCATTCGAGCTGCGCGTGCAGCGGCGCTACAACCCGGCGGGCGAAGCGCGCCGCAACATCGTGCCCGGGCTGATCGGCACGATCTTGACGATGACCATGCTGATTTTCACCAGTATTTCCGTCACCAAGGAGATCGAGCGCGGCACGATGGAGGCGCTGCTCGCCATGCCCGTAAAGCCAGTCGAGATCATGCTGGGCAAAATCCTGCCCTATGTCGTGGTTGGAGGCGTGCAGATGGCCATAGTGCTGGTGGTCGCGACTTTCCTTTTTCACGTGCCCATCGTCGGATCGCTGATGACGTTGATCCCGCTAACGCTGCTGTTCATCACCGCCAATCTCTCGATCGGCTATACATTTTCGACGATCGCCACCAATCAGGTGCAGGCGTTCCAGATGTCCTTCATGTTTTTCCTGCCGAGCATGCTGCTGTCCGGTTTTTTGTTTCCATTCCGGGGAATGCCCGATTGGGCACAGAACATCGGCTCGATCTTGCCGCTCACTCATTATCTGCGTATCGTTCGCTCGGTGATGCTCAAGGGTTCAGGGTTCGCCGAGCTATCCGCCGATAGCTGGCCGCTGGCCGTATTCGCGCTTGTCGCGATGAGCGTCGCCATCAAGCGCTTTCGGCAGACGCTGGACTGACAAGATTTCAAGCACTTGACCGGCGCGTCATGACAGCGCTTCAATAACCGAGCGCTATCGCGCGAAGGCTCCCCGCGGCCGGAAAATTCCGCCTGCGACGTTATGGCTTGCCTTTAATGTGAGAAAGTCACGGATGGGCGCCTATATTTTGTTAGCTTGCCCTGCCCCGGTCTCGTTGCGCGCACGCGAAAATCGGAGGCCGGCCAAATATCACGCGCGAATGAACGCGCCTCAAGGGAGATCCGCATGAGCCTGCAAAAGAAATCCTCTCGTAAAACCTTGCGTTGCCTGGCGGCATCGACGGTCGCGCTGGTCTTTTCGGCGGGTGTCGCCTTGGCTCAGGCTCCGCAAGGCGGGCCGGCGCCGAGCAGCGGCATGGACCACGGCGCCATGGGCCATGACATGAAGGGCATGGGCGACATGAAGGGCATGGGCGGCGGCGGCATGATGGGCGGCATGGGCGGCATGGACCACGGCGGCGGCGGCATGGGCGGCATGGACCACGGCGGTGGCGGCATGGGCGGCATGGGCGGCATGATGCGCCACATGCTTTGCGGCGTGACCGAGCATGTCGAGGGACGCCTCGCCTATCTCAAGGCGGAGTTGAAGATCACCGACGCGCAACAGGCGGCATGGAACACGTTCGCCGACGCCTATCGCGCGACCACGCAAAAAACCGCCAAGGCGTGCGCCGCCATGGACGCCGCTGGCGCCGACCATGCGGCCCATAAGGGAGTGCTCGGACATTTGAGGATGATGGAGACTCACATGAGCGACCATCTCAACTCGGTGCGCGGACTGAAGGCGGCGATCGAGCCGCTCTTCAACGTGCTGAATGAGGAACAGAAGAAGTCGGCGGACCACGCCCTGACCCACGTGATGGGTGTCGGCATGCAAATGGGCGGCGGCATGGGCCAAATGGGGCATTAACCCCTCGGTCGAGCGCCCACCAGCCGAGCCGATGCCGAAAACGGCGGCGGCTCGGTTCAGCCGCCGCCAAAAAAGCCTTTTAGGGCGGCGAACAAACCCTTGGGAGGCGCGGGCGCGAGCGGCGCCTCGGCGGGCTCCATTTTGAGGCGCGTTCGCGCTTCCCGCGCGTCCACGACAAGTTTCGCGAGACGTCTTGCGCGCGATAGAGGCGTCCAAGCGCCATTCGCGCGATCCTCCAAATAGCGGCGCAGTTCCGCGCCGGTCTCGCCGTCTCCTTGATTTTCGAAGTAGGCGGCGGCGGCTTCAATGTCGGCCTCGTCGCTCAGCGTTCCGGCGAGCAGCGTCGGGTCAAAGCCATCGCCAGAAAGCTCGATGCGGGCGGCGCGCAGTTTTTGGGGCTCGGCCGCCTCCATCAGCACATCGAATAGGCGCGCCTGCTCCGCGACCGAGGCTTGCGGAGCGATGACGCCCTCCATGCCGCAGGCCGCGGCGAAGCGATAGACAAGCGGCGTTTCGATCACGGCTTTAAGCGGAACCCCCACGCCCTCTCCCCAATCGGGTCTTCGCGCGAACGCCGCGGCGAGCGATGGATCGAAGCGAAACGCGGGATAGCCTCCAAGACGCGCCGCGAGGCTCCGCCCAGCCGGACTCGCCTCGCGCATCAAGGCCGTGAAACTCGACAGCATCCCCGGTTCCAGCGCCTCCCAGGCGCCGGAACCGTCGAGGCGGCCTTGGTACTCGGCTCGGGCCAAGGCGGCTTTCAGCGTCTGCGCGAATTTGTCGCGCCGCGTTTGCAGGCTGGCGGCGCGCTCGGCGACCGCGCGGACCATGCCGCCGGTCGGCGTGCTCTCTTGATCCGCGGCGCGGCGCAGGATTTCTTCAAGCAGCGGGTCATCCTCCCCGACCCGCCGCGCGGCGACGCCATCGCCCTCGACGCGAAATAGGCGGATCGCCGCCGCTCCGGCGGGATCTTTGGGCAAGGCGGTAAGATCGCCCGCTTCGGCGATTCCGCTGACGAGGCCAATGTCATCGCCGAGCGCCGCTCCGAAAAAATCGAGATCGAGCAGGCCGCCCCCGCCGGGCGCGTTCGGTCTTCCTGGAGAACCCATTGGCGCGTGGCGCCGCAACGCGAAACCATCGAACGGCGTTTCATCCGGCGATGTGAGTAGACGCAGCAAATTGGCGACAATGATTGAATCGTCCGACCACACCGCGTCGGGCTGCTCGTGAGGCTCGCCGATGGCTTGCCTGATGTCGTCGAAGCCCAGCGGCTCGACGACGGGTTCACCAGCGTCCTTCTGTTCGCGCGTCCAATCGCGCAGGCGTCGTCGTTGCTGCAATACCAAAACGACGCAAACGCGGCTCAGCAGATGAGCGCTCTCGTCGAGGGAGTCGGGCAGACGAACGCGCAGAATTGGGCGCGGAGCGCCGCTTTCGCGCAGCCATTGATCCATGATCGCGAACGGAGCCTCGCGCCGATCTTCATATTCCTCGAACGAAAGCGGCAGGGGCTCGATTGACAGCCGCGCGCGCGGGGCGGGAAACATCTGCCGCGCCGGCCATAGTCTCAAAACCCACGCCTCGCCGTCGGTCCGCGTCAACAAGCGCCGCTGCGCGTGGGCCCAGACGAGTCGAGCGCCGACGAGCGCCATTTGCTCGCGCGCGAATCGTTCGAAGTCGCCTCGCTGGCTGAAGGTGACGACGCGCTGGCTCGACGCCGCGGCGGCGCTCTCGGGCAAAAGGGTGAGCGCCAACCGCCAATCGCCGGCGCCGGCGCCGGGTTGATTTCTTTCAAGCGCCAATCGGAGCTCGGAACCGTCCGCCGCGAGTAATGCGACATGGTCGTGGCCGGGGGGCGCGTCAACGAGACAAGGGCCCGCGCGCCAGCGCGTTGCATCGATTCGATCGACAAAGGCGGCGCCGGCGGAAAAGCTCGCGTCCGCCGCCGAAACGATCGTCAAATCGGGATGAGGCCATTTCGGCGCGCCGAGCTCTTCGGCGTCGAAAAAACCGAGCAGCAGCCTTCGCTCGCCGTCCCAGAAAACATCCAGTTGCTCTCGCCACATCAATCGCGCGCGTCCCTTTGATCAGCACGAAAACTATCGATCCAAGAAAATCGATCGTGCGCGAAACTATCCGTTTCCACGGCGCCGCGCCAATCGGTACACCCGAACACTGGCTTGCACAAAAAACCCGCCCGGACGAACCGGGCGGGCAAGTTTCACACCAACACGCGGAGAAGAAAGAGAGAACCGCGTGAAGCTCGTCGCCGTTAGAGGCTCGCGCCAGCCTGGAAGCGCGGGATCACCGGTCCGCCGATTTCCAGCTTTTCGCGCTTGCCCGACGGGCTGAACAGGAACAACAGACCGCCGAACTGGCTGTCGGTGTCATAGGCCAGATCCGACAGGCGCTCGATATCGAAGCGCGCGTCCTGCACGGTCACCACGACATCTCGGCTCTCGCCCGGCGCGATCGGCGCCGGATCGTTCACCGCCAAGCCGCGGTCGGCGAGCAGATACTCGGGGAATTCGGGCTTCGTCGTGAAGACGTCGGGGTTCAGGAAGCGAAGGCCCGCCGTGGTGAATTCGCCAATTCTCAAAGGTTCCGTCCCGTGGTTGGTGACCTTCAGCTTGATCGACAACTCGCGTCCCGGCACCTTGTAACTGCCGCCGCCATATTGCGCGGTCACCGTCGGCTTGCCTTCATCCATCGGGTCGATGCCCGTCAGCAAACCGGCCTGCATGGGCAATGTGCGCGGGAACTCCCGGTTGGCCTGAGCATAGAACACCAGCAGCGCCAACATCGAGCCGGCCAGCCACAGGCCGCCAAAACGCTTATCGTTAAGCGTGATCATCTCGGGACCCTTCCCCGCCGCGACCTGCCAACCGCGCGCGATGATGCCCTTCTGCATGAACCAGTAAATGATCCACACGGCCGCCGCCGCCATCCATAGGAAGTGGTAAATCATCGTCCACTGGATGCCGAGCGTCTCCAGATCGATCGTCGATCCGTCCAGCAAGGTCACCGGATTGGTGAAGTTGGACATGTCGCCCTTGATGGTTATCCATTGGCCCGGACCGACGATCGGACCGCCATCCTTCACGTTGATCTGCACATGGACGTGGTAACGGCCCTGGCGGCGCGCCCGCAGGACGATCTTGTATTCATAGTCCTTGCCGATCTCCAATGTGAACGTGCGCGGCGTGGGAATGCCGCTGACGAAGGACGACTTGCGCACGAACACCGGTCCGGGCTCGCCGACGTTCAGGAAGGATTGTTCCGGCTTGGCGACGGCTTGCGGCCAACCCGAAAACACGTGCACCTTGCCGGTGAGCTCCATGTCCTCGTTAATATTCACCTCGGTCTTCGACCATTTCACGTCGTACCAATTCAGCGTGCGCATGCGAAGGAACGCCTGCTGCGAACGTTCTCCGTGAGCGCTGGCGGGAGTCGCCGCCGGCAATGTCGTCGCCGCGACGGCCGCGACCAGCCCCAAGGACAGCGCGCGAACGGACCGCGTCCCCAAGAATTTGGCGATTGTTTCGCCGATTGAAAGTTTCATCTCGTTTGTCTCCCTCTAACTCTTTAGCTCTTTGTCGTTTTTCCCGCCGGAGCCCTGAATTGGGCTCCGGCATGTCGCTTGTTTGGGCCCCGACGACCGCGCGTTAGATTTCGTCGTTGGCGAGATAATCGGTGCGCGCGAACCACTGACCAAACTTCCACCACAGGAAGTAGACGAGCATCGAGACGAAGCCTGAGAAGAAGGCCGCCACCGGCACGACATCCTTGCCGAAGGTTCGCAGCGTGCCGCGCTCGATCATGCGAATATATTCCGGCGTACCCGTGCGGACGTAGTTGAAGCCAATGAGATCGGCGAGGGTGAGCAGCACGCCGTCAACCTCGGCGGCCTGATGATACTGAGCGAGAACCGGCCAGTTGCTGGGATAGAACAACAGGCCCCAGCCCATCGAGCCAAGCAACGCCGTCACCAGCCAGCTACCCGAGAGCAGCAGCACGACGTCAAGCCAAAAGGCCATCGGAATCAACGCGGATGGGAACACGAGGCTGATCGGGAAGAAGGTCCAACCCCAGAAATTGTCGTAGCGATTGATCCATTCGCCCACCAGCAGCGCCAAGGTGACGACGGTGGCTCCAAAAGGCAGCCGAAATTTCGTCCAGAAGAACGACTGCGCGGCCGCCGCGAAGCACATGGCGACGATCGGCGCCACGGTCGGCCACATGCGGCGATCCTTGAAGTCGATCCAGAAATCCCAATCGCCCGCCAGCAACATGTAGTGAATGTGATAGGAGCCGAGCAGAACGAGGAACAGAATGAAGAGGAGAATCCAGTCGGTCAGGATGACGCAACCGAAAAATTCCTCTTTTGATTTCCAGGCGCCGCCGGCCGGCGCGCCTGCTTCCGTGGATATGGACATTACTTTGCTCTCCTTGATTTTCCTCCGGCGTTTTCCGCCGGATATTCGATTTTTTGAGACGAGCCCCCTCTTGCGCCATCGCGGTCAACGCTGGCGCTCGAAGCATTCGGATTCTTCGTTTGATCTGAGCAGGGAAGCGGCCGACTATTCGAGTCCTGGCCGTTACTCAAACCACGACCGCTTCCCAGGATCGGCTTCCAGTTGGCGTCCTGGGAGAAACGCGCCGAAAAGCCGATGTTCCGGATTGATCCAAAGACCAATCAGAGCGCGAGAATGTCCTTTTCGAACTCCTTGCTAAGCTCGATCACGCGACCAAGAACCTGCAAGACCACGCCGAAAACCGCGAGCGCGAACCACCCGAAGAACACGAAGCCCCAGTGCAGCGGCGCCGTGAACAGCTCTTCCATGAACCAGAACGTATGACCCCATTCGTTGAGACCCACATTCGGGAAGATCATGAACGGGCCGGCGAAGAAGAGCAGGAACGCGATCGAGATCTTATTGGCGAACATCGGAATGCGCGTGCGCGCATACATGAAGGAGCCCCAGCCGGCGATGATATAGATGGGATAGCTGAGGTAGAACTCCAGGATATGGCTGGGCGTGAAATCCGTGTCGCGAATCACGGTTTGGTGCCAGGTGCCATCCTGTTCGGTGAAGTAGCTGGCGCCCCAATAAACCGTGAAGGCGTAAACCAATAGCCAGCCCACCAGCGTCAGAAGACGCCGAAGTTCCTCGCGCGGCGCGACCGCGTTAATGTTGCGGTCGCGGGTTTTCCACAAATAGCCGCCGATGCCGCAAAAGGCGATGAACTCGAGCGGCAACTCGGTCCACATGATGTTCAGCCAATAAGTCTGGAATTCCGGCGCGAAGGAGTCGAAGTCCCGCCTTCCAGCCGAAATACTGTTCATAGATGCGGATGCCAACATAAAACATGCCGAGGCAAAACATCGCGATGTAAGCTGGCTTGTAATCGACTACCGTATCGACTTTTGCTCCGCCCGCGGCGGCGGCTTTATCTGTCGCCAAACTCATGCGCATCCCTCCCTTGATGTCGTTTCCCAACGCGCTTCGCGCGCTATCGTCATTCCGCCACCCGCGGCGCCGCGGGCAAGAGCCGCTTGGCTCCGCCTGAGCTTTGCTCCGGCGACGACGCGTAAGTCGCAAGACAAAACGCCGAGAACCAGATCAACTGGAATATCGGACATCTCGCCCACGGCAACCCGCTTCGGCCTACGCAGCGACTGAAGGCTAGCACAACAATTATTTGGTGTGTCAACAATATTAACGCACACAGGCGCGACAATTTGTATCTATAATTGCATTTATTCGTCTCATATGCACAATATAATAATATGATATTTATTGCTGTATCATTTTTGCCCGTATAAACAAATGAATATCTAATATATGATGCATATCATGAATAACTACAGTTGCATATTATAATAAGACGCGCGGCTTATGCTTGGAGCGCGACATTCTGTCGCAACAAAACTACATTGTCCGCGGGGTCGAAGTTAGAAAGTATCACTTACCGCCGACGCAGCGCGTGGCGAAATTCATCGCGCCAGAGTCGCGAAAAACAAAAGGGAGGAAACAATATGGCTTTGCATAAGGTGAATGAACTCGGGTGGGTCGCCGGATGGGTTGGTTTCATCATCTTCCTTTTCGCGATTTTCATCCCGACGGTTAATCGCTCTCTCAATCTCTGATCACGGACAATCGCGAGCACCGCCGCGAACCCGACAAAAATACCCTTCAGCGACGCCCTGGAGCCGGGCCGGCTCCAGGGCGTCTTGCGTCGCAATGTATGTCGACCAGTCAGCGCGACAAAATGTAGCAGCCCATGTATTAAGCACTTTAATTGCTGCAAATCCCCAAGTTTGAACTATTCTAATTCTTTTTCATAAAGGAAATTGACTGGAAATACAAGGCATTGAGCTGGATACCCCAGCAAGCGAGGCGCCCACGCTTGAGAACACGGTCCGAAGCTCTTTCAGCCGCGATCGCGCGGCGCCAAAAAATGCTCATTGAATTCCACATTGAAATAATGAGAAAAACAACCGTTGCGAACACTCGTCTGATCCAAACCGATTCAGGTGGCGGAACCAAGATAAAGGCGTGTGACACGCGGAAGCGCCGAGCTTAAACCCGACTGACGAAGCACAGGCCATGTATTCCACCATGATGCACGAAAAAGACTCGAACAATCCCCGCGCCCAGATCCAACAGCGACGAGAGGCCGCCGTGCGAGCTCTCCTTGGCCGCACGGATGGAAAGCTCTCGCAAGAGATCATCGAGGACCTCAAGAAAGATCTCGGGGTCAGTCGCGCCACCGCCTATCGCATGATCAAGACTTTTCGTAGTTGCGGCATGGTCGTCGCACCCACGACTCGCCCTGTGGGTCGCCCGAAGGGCGCGCGCGTGCTGGACCCCAAGCGTGAGTTCCTGATCCATGACGCGATTCGCAGTTTCTATCTGCGGCCGCTTAGACCAAAGTTCAGCGAACTTGTTGAGGAAATTGGGCGGCGGTGTCGCGCGGAGCGCTTGCCGCCACCCAATTGGCGCACCATCAAGTCCCGCGTTCACGACATCTTGGCGCAAACAGGACGTCGCTGAGCCAGCAAGCAACCTAGAGCTAGGGGGCGCGCGTAACGGTTTTGACCTTGCGGCGCGCCGCTTGGCGCTTTACTCAGGGGCGGCGATCTCGGGTCACGAAAGACGCCTCCATCCATGCCGCAACTTTCCAACATTGTCTTGGTCGCCGCGCTCGCGCTTGTCGTGCTTGTGCTGATCGCGGGTTTTATGAATATGTTTCGCGGCGGCGATCCACGCGTGTCGCAAAACCTTATGCGGTGGCGCGTGGGCTTGCAGTTTCTGGCCCTGGCGATCATCGTGGCGATTCTGTTCTTCCGGCATTAACCGTCTAATGATTTCAGGAACGAGAAATGGTACGGCTGGACAAGATTTACACGCGCGGCGGCGATGCGGGCGCAACCTCGCTGGCTGACGGGGCGCGCCGCCGCAAGGACGATCTTCGGATAGAGGCGTTTGGCGCCATTGACGAGGCCAACGCGGCGATCGGCGTGGCCCGCCTTGCCATTGAAGCGAGAGACAAGACACTCGACGCCATGCTGGAGCGTATCCAGAACGATCTTTTCGACCTTGGCGCGGAATTGGCCACGCCGCTTGACGTCAACAAGCCAGCACCGGATCCGTCAACGCGCCTCGCCGTCGTGCAAACTCAGGTCGATCGGTTGGAGCGGGAAATCGACGCACTCAACGGCGATCTCGCGCCGCTCAAATCCTTCGTCTTGCCCGGCGGGACTGCCGCCGCCGCTCACCTGCATCTCGCCCGCACGATCACTCGTCGCGCCGAACGAGTCATGGTCGCCCTGGCCAACACCCCGAGCGAACAGGTGGCGCCGGCCGCGTTGCGCTATGTCAATCGGCTTTCGGATTTTCTGTTTGTCGCATCCCGTTACGTCAATCGCCAGGAAGGTGATGTCCTGTGGAGGCCCGGCGCGACACGCTAACTGAGACCGCCACGGTCCGCCGTCGGGCCGTCACCGGCGTTGACGGGCAAGACGCGTCGCGCTACGAATCGCTCAATACGCGTATCGCTTGGGTGGCGTCGAGGAAAATGCCAAGACAGAGTTCAGCAAAATTCGCGATCGGCCAGGTCGTCAGACATCGCCGCTACCCGTTTCGCGGAGTGATTTACGATGTCGATCCGGTGTTTTCCAACACCGAAGAGTGGTGGCTGTCGATCCCCGAGGAAGTCCGGCCAAGCAAGGATCAGCCGTTCTACCACCTATTCGCTGAAAACGCCGAAACCGAATATGTCGCCTATGTTTCCGAACAGAATCTCGTCGCCGACACCTCGGGCGATCCCGTTCGACACCCCCAGGTCGACGAAACCTTTATTCGGGCGGACAACGGGGCTTACCGAGTGAAGGCGGATAATCGCCATTGATCGGGCGCGAGAAGCGCCGCCATTAAAAAAACGCCCGCGCATCACGCGGGCGTTTTTTTGCGTCAACCTTGAAAGGCCAAATTCTTACTTGCCGGCGGGAGCCTTGCCAGCCGGCGCCGCCGCGCCCTTGTTGGCGTCCAGCTTACTGCGCTCCTCCGCGGCCTTCTTCTCCATGTCGGCTTGCAGCTTCTTCTGCCGCTCCTCGAGCACCTTGGGATCGATCGCCGGTCCATCGAACGCCTTGCCGAAAGCCGCGAGCGGAAGGACGAAGGTCACTTCATTGTTGACCTGGTTCTTCACGACGACCGACAACTTCTCGGCTTTCTTCAAATTATCGACAACGGACGGCTTCACCTTGGCTTCAGCAAAGCAGCCATTGGGGAAGCAAATCTCGAAAGCTCCGGATTCCTGCGGACCTTTGTCGATCGAGAAGCGGAAGCCCGGCTTTAGCAGCAGTCCCGGGGGCAGCAGCAAACGGATTACCTTTTCAGGCGCGCCCTTGGGATCATAAACCGCGAGCGCCAGGATGGGCTGGTCAGCCTGAATTCCGAAATCGCGCGTCGTGTAGCAAACCTCTTTTTGGGATTGCGGATCGCCGCCGCAAACCTTTGTCCATTCGGGCTGCACGGGAACCAGGTCCGCCTTCACCGGCCCTTGGGGCTGCTGCTGAGGCGTTCCGGCGGCTGGGGCCGGCGCTTGCTGCGCGAGGGCCGATCCACCGGCGAACAAACCCAGGGCGGCGGCGCCGAGCCGCAAAGTTTTTATAGACATCGGAAGTCCTTTCGAGTGCCTTCGATACTGCGTCAACTACTGCCGAAACGAGCGTTACCGCGTCGCGGAATCGCACACAAGCGTCTAACTAGCTGGAAGCACGCGCTAGAGACCCCAACCCCAAGAATCTTATGCAAAAGGATGCGCGCGATTAGCGCGCGCCAATTTCTCATGCACAACGATGGTTTCAATCGAAGGGCGCGGCGCCGGCTATACATGCTCGCCGCCTCGAATTCAAGATCCGTCGACACCAAAGCACTGCCTGATCAAGCATGGTTTTCGTTGGAACGCCTATTTTTGTTTTCCTAAAGGCCCCTTGGTTTGCCGGCCGGTCGTCCAAATGCCTGTTTCCCGAACTAAAAATATCCGAATTTCCGCCCTTCGCGCCGTTCCCCCGCTTTATAGGAGCTCCGGTTGGCTTATGCTTCTTCCATGATGAGAAAATTGATTCGCCTTGCGTTCGGGGCGGGCAAGCCGTTGGTTGTCGCACCGTTGACCGCCTGGTTGACGTTAGTTTGCGTTTTTTGCGCGCAGGCCGATCCAACCGCCACCGCGCGCCCGGCCCCTTCGTCGATGCACGGCGTCGCCATGCATGGCGCGCCGCTCTTGCCGCCCAATTTCGAACATTTCCCCTACGCCAATCCGAACGCCAAAAAAGGCGGGCGGCTGCGCGTCGGCCTTCCTGGAACGTTCGACAGCCTCAACCCCTTCAATTTAAAAGCCGGCTCGACCGCGCAAGGCCTGGTGGGCAATGTTTTCCAAACATTGATGGCGCGTTCGCAGGACGAGCCCTTCACCTTTTACGGACTGATCGCGCGGTCCATTGAACTCGACCCCGAGCGCGAACATGTGACCTTCCACCTCGACCCCGGCGCCCATTTTTCCGACGGAGCGCCGCTCACCGCGGCGGACGTGCTGTTTTCATTCGAGCTATTGAGAACCAAGGGCCGCCCGCAGCAGCGCGTCGCCTTCAACCTGGTCAAATCAGTCGACGCGCCGGACGCCGAGACCGTACATTACGATCTGACTGGCGCGCTCGACCGCGAGTTGCCGCTGATATTGGCGCTAATGCCGGTGCTGCCGAAACATGCGGTCGACGTCGAACATTTCGCGGACGCCACGCTGACGCCGCCAATCGGCTCTGGCCCTTATGTGATCACGGAGGTAAAGGTCGGCGCGCGTCTGCAACTGCGGCGCGATCCAAATTATTGGGGCCAGAATGTGCCGAGTCAGCGCGGCCTCTATAATTTCGACGAGATCGACATTGATTATTTCCGCGACGGGAACGCGCTTTTCGAGGCGTTTAAGGCAGGCTTGATCGACTATCGCGAGGAAACCAGTTCCGCGCGATGGGCCAGCGGCTATGATTTTCCCGCCGCCCGGGATGGCCAGATCGTCCGGGAAGAATTGCACAACGACAGCCCCAAGGGAATGGAGGGCTTCGCATTCAACCTGCGCCGCGACTTGTTCAAGGACGTTCGTCTGCGCGAGGCGCTAGGCATGATGTTCGATTTCGAGTGGATCAACGCCAATCTCTACTCAGGCCTTTACACCCGTACCAAAAGCTTCTTCGACCAATCGGAACTCGCCTCCACGGGTCGACCCGCCAGCCCCGCGGAACGCGCTTTACTCTCTCCCTTTCCCGGCGCCGTGCGCGAGGACATCATGGAGGGGCGCTGGCGCCCTCCGGTCAACGATGGAACCGGGCGCGACCGCGAGATGGCGAAGCGAGCGCTGGCCCTGCTGAACGAGGCCGGCTATCGCTTGCAAGGCGACACGCTGATGAAAGATGGAGTCGCCATCGCCTTCGAGATCATGGTCAAGGATAGGAGCGAGGAGCGGCTCGCGCTCAATTTCGCGACATCGCTCAAGCGCATCGGAGTCGAGGCGCGCGTGAGGCTTGTCGACGAGGTGCAGTATCAGCGCCGTCGCCAACGATTCGAATTCGACATGATGCCGGGCCAATGGGTCGCCTCCGCCTCGCCGGGTAATGAACAGCGCATGCGGTGGGGCTCGGCCAGCGCGGCTCAGGAAGGGTCCTATAACCTCGCCGGAGCGGCGAACCCTGCTCTCGACGCACTCATCGCGGCGCTGCTCGCCGCCAAGACCCACGAGGAGTTCGTCACCGCCGTTCGCGCGTTCGACCGCGTGCTGCTGTCGGGCTTTTATATCGTGCCCTTCTATCATGCCGCCAATCAGTGGATCGCCCACGCCACCGCCTTGCGGCATCCGGAAAGACTGCCGCGCTACGCAACGCCAATTTTCGGTCCGACCCTGGATAACTGGTGGAAAGAAAGCCCATGATGAAGGACTCGGCCCGGACGCATCCGCTGACCATGTTCGGACTCGATGCATTGATCGTCGGCTCGGCGCGGATGCGATCCGATCAGATCGCGCTCGCCGACCATGGCGAGGGCGACGATGGCGCCATGCTATTCGCAGAACTGGATTTGGCCATTCAGGCGTGCGTTGCGCGACTCAGCGAATTTGGACTCACGCCGGGCGCGCGCATTCTATTGTGCTGCCCGCCGCGCGGCCAGGCGCTCATCGCGATCACCGCGATAATCGCGGCCGGCTTCGAGCCCTTGCTGGCGCCGCTTAGTCTGCCGCGTCGCGCGTTGGCCGTGGCGGCGGACTCCATGCAAGCACAGGCGCTGTTGGCCCCCGCGCGTTTCGCCCAGCTCGACTTCGAATCATCCATGCTCGAAGTCGCCGCGCAATGTCCCTCCATTCGCCTGCTTGGAGCGCTCTCATCGGAGCAGATCGACGGAGCGGCCGACTTCTCACCGCGAGCGCTACGCGCCCATTCGCGTTCAGAGCCCTTGCTCCCTTCCGCGATCTCGGAAGGCTGGACTCTCGGGGATCGCGCCATGATCGGCGCGGTCGACACTTCGGGCGCGGTCGACTTCCTCTCTCAAGGCGCCCTCTTGGGATATGGACTTGATGTCGTGCGGCGGACGCGACGGGGAAATACCGCGCCGATCGTCTCGCTGGTGTCGCCAGGTTCTTTCGGCGGATTGATCGCCGGGCCCTTGGCGGCTCTTTTGTCGGGCGCGACGCTCCATTTTCTATCGCCATTTCGCGCCGCGTCGTTTTTGCGGTTGCTCAATGAAATCGGCCCCGCGCGCCTTGTCGCGCCGAGCGCGATACTTCCCGATCTGTCACAGGCGGGTTTGCTGAACAACGGCGCGCTGTTGTCGTGCACCACGCTTTCGACGGCGGAGACAGCGTCCCGCGCGACAATCTCGGAAGGCGCCTGCCCGATCATCGAATTCGTCTGCGCGGGCGACGCCGTGCGCATCTCTACTCTTGCACATTCGGAAGAGACCGCCCGCGTCGCGTGATCGCATGGGCCGCGCGACACCGCTGCGTCGTTTCGCCTCGCGCGACAAATATGCCGCCTTGACGGCTATCAATTACACCCGCCGTCGACGCGCGTATTCGTAAGGCGTTCGGCGGCGGTTGCAAATTCAGAATCGATTAACGACCCGGCCGGCGCCCGAACGCCAAAAAATCGGGAGGGGAAATCATGTCGCTCATTACCTGGACAAAAGAACAATTCGCGACCAATGTCAGCGCGCATGACGCCGAGCACCAGGAAATTTTCAGACTGGTTAACGCTCTGGGCGACGCCGTGGGCTCCGGCGACCGCGCCGCCGTGGGCCAGCAACTCGACGCTTTAATCGCCTGTGTCGCGGGGCATTTTGCTTCCGAGGAAGCAAATTTCGTTAAATACGCATATCCCGCGCTTGAAGCGCATAAAGCCGAACACGATAAGCTGGTCGCGACATGCCTGGATTTGCAAAAGAAGTTCCACGCCGGCCAAGCTGAAATCACCGACGATACGGCGGCTTTCATTGTCGGCTGGCTGACGAGTCACATTCCCAACATCGACAGGAAATACGGGCCGTTCCTCAACGAGAAAGGTGTCGCCTGAGGGCTCGCGCCGCGCTCAACGCATGAGCTTGTCGAAACGAGATCCCCGATGCGCCATTGTTCAGTTACTTGGTTTCTCAACGCCGCGCGCGCCAATGGCGCGCGCCATCTCAACGAATTCACTGGGCATCATGATGATTGTCATGGTGTTCTGTTCGGCCCCGACCTCGGTGATCATCTGCATTCGACGTAGCTCGAGACCCGCCGGACTTTCCATGATGGTCTCGGCGGCCTGCTTCAATAGCCCCGCCGCCTCCAGTTCCGCCTCGGCCTTTATCTGACGCGCCCTTTTTTCGCGCAGCGCCTCGGCTTCCTGGGCCATGGCGCGCTGCATGGTTTCGGGAATCTCGACATTCTTCATTTGCACGCGCTCGACCTTGACCCCCCAGGGCTCCGTGACCTTATCGATGGTCGCCTGCAATGCCTCGGAGATCGTGTCTTGCGCCTTCAGAACATCGTCGAGGGAGTGCTGTCCTATGATGCCCCGTAGCGCGGTTATCGCCACTTGCGTCACCGCGTCGCCGACATCGGTGACTTCGATCAATGAACGCGCGGGATCGATAACACGGCGCCAGATCACCGCGTTGATTTTGATCGGCACATTGTCCCGGGTAATGGTTTCCTGTTGCTCCACCGACGTTGTATTGGTGCGCATGTCAACGGTGAAAGCCCATTCGAACAGCGGGATGAGCAGATACAGTCCCGGCCCCGAGGTGCGCGCATAACGTCCGAGGAAAAACACCACCGCGCGCTCATATTGATTGGCGATGCGAAGGCTGAAAAAGAGGAGGAATACGACGAGCGCGACGATCCCGGCGACAATGGGATGATCCGCGGCGAAAGCGATCAAGGATGGCATGGACGGCCCTTTTGTCTATCGCCAAGGTCAGCTAGCAAATAACCCCCACGGTTTGGCTTTTTGGAGGCGGCGCGCCTTGGGACATAATTACTGAACTCGGGGCGGCAATCGGGCGGGTCGTCATATCAGTCGATCCAATAAGCGGCGACCAAAATCGACCGGCTATCGCACCGAAGCCCGCAATTCCTGCGAGAAGCAAATTGACGCGCCCGCGGCGTTTTCGCCGCTGCCGAGCCCCCGCGGCGACCGCCGTCGTTTTTCAGGGCAGACGAACGTAAATCCCTTGTATAATCGATTCTTCTCTCACCACGAATCACTCATGCCCGTACGCCGCCTCGATCCCATTCTCGTCGATCGCATCGCCGCTGGCGAGGTGGTGGAGCGACCGAGTTCGGCCGTCAAGGAACTGATTGAAAACGCGCTCGACGCCGGCGCCAAGCGGATCGATGTCGCGATCGAGGATGGCGGTCGCAAACTGATTCGGGTGATCGACGACGGGAGCGGCATGGATGAGCATGATTTAACGCTCGCCATCGAACGCCATGCCACCTCGAAAATTCCAGACGGCGATCTCACTCATATCGCAACACTAGGTTTTCGCGGCGAGGCGCTTCCCTCCATCGCCGCCGTGTCGAACCTAACCATCGAAACGCGCGCGCAAGACTCCCCACATGGATTCATGATTCGCGTGGAGTCCGGCCATAGGCAGGCGTTACGAGCGAGCAGCTGGCCGCGCGGCACATGCATTGAGTCGCGGGATCTTTTCGCGGCGACTCCGGCGCGTCTCAAATTTCTCAAGACCGACCGCGCCGAGACCGCGGCCGCGGCCGATGTCGTCAAGCGTCTGGCCATGGCGCATCCCGACGTGCGCTTCGCGTTTTCAGCCAACGGTGGCGCGAATTGCGATTATCCCGCCTGCGCCGGGAACCACGAGGGCCGCGCGCGGCGAATCGCGCAAGTTTTGGGCGAGGAATTCGTCGCCAACGCAATTCCAATCGACGCGGCGCGGGAGAATTTTTGCTTAACCGGGCTCGCGGGCTTGCCCACCTACAATCGGGCCAACGCGCAAATGCAATTTGTCTACGTCAACGGCCGGCCGGTGCGCGACAAATTGCTTTCCGGCGCAATGCGCGCCGCTTATCTTGATTTTCTCGCGCGCGACCGACATCCCGCGCTGGTATTGTTCTTGGAGGGTGATTACGACGCCATCGACGTGAATGTCCATCCAGCCAAGGCCGAAGTGCGGTTTGGCGACCCTGGTCTTGTACGCGGACTCATGGTCGGCGCGCTGAAACAAGCCCTTTCGGGGGCGAATCATCGCGGTTCCAATGGCAACACCCCGAAAACGCTCGAAATGATGTCGTCCATCGGCGGAACGCGAAACTGGCGATCGAACGGGCCTGTGAACTGGGACGCCCGACACTCGCCAAACGCGCCGCATCAATTCGCGCCGCCAACATACGACGCGCCGGAAAACGCGCCGCTGGTTTGCGCCGAGGGCTCGCAGGCTTTTTTCGCGCCTGGTCCGCCCGCCGCCGATACGAGCGCGCAGATAGCGGCCATGTCGCCTCGGGATTTGGAAGCGCCGCTCGGCGCGGCGCGGGCGCAGCTCCACGAAACCTACATCATCGCGCAAACCCATGCGGGTTTGGTCATCGTCGATCAGCACGCCGCGCATGAGCGTCTCGTGTATGAGAAGTTGAAACGCCAGCGCGCCGCGGACGGCGTCGCGCGACAAATTCTGCTCATTCCCGCCGTCGTCGACTTGGACGGTCCGCGCCTGGATGCCTTGACGCCGGCGATAACCGAACTAGCGGAGCTAGGCCTGGTGCTCGAACCCTTCGGGCCGGGCGCCGTTCTGGTGCGGGAAACGCCTGCGATCCTGGGCGATGTCGACGCCGGACAACTTGTCGCCGACATCGCCGACTTGCTCGCCGAGGAAGGCGACGCGCGCGCGTTGTCGCGCCGTCTCGATCACGTGTTGGCGACATGCGCCTGTCACCATTCCGTGCGCGCCGGCCGTCGCCTCGCTCCACAGGAGATGAACGCGCTGCTGCGCGAGATGGAGACGACGCCGGGCAGCGGGCAATGCAACCACGGGCGCCCAACCTATGTGGAGCTGAAACTTTCCGACATAGAAAGGCTGTTTGGTCGCAAGTGACGGCTCAAGCGCCCCCGTTCAAAGCGCGCGGCGCGGGCGACACAACCTTTGCCTGCCCACCGCTGATTTCCAATACGGACAGACCGCGATCGCTCAGGCCGTCGACGCGAAATCTAAACGCGCCATCGGCGCCGTTGAATCCCTGCGGATTGGTCAGCACGCCTTCCGAAAAGCGTTGCGAGCCCTGGGCGCGCGACAACGCGATGGACAGCGAAACCGCGTCGTACGCCAGTGTCGCGATTCGGGACGGCTCAATGTTAAACTTGGCGCGATAGCGTGATGCGAAGGCGTTGAATCCGCCATTTTCCGGTGAGGAGAACCAGGCGCCTTGCAAGGCGGGGATGTGATATGCGGCTGGGTCGTTCCAAAGCCCCGTTCCAATGATCTGCACGCGCGTCGGATCGACATGGGCGGCCGTCAATTCGCGCGAAATGGAGCTCATCGCTTGCGGCGTGTCTGGGATAAACAGCGTGTCGATCTGGTCGCCAAGCGCGGCGACGTGGCGCACCGATTCGCCGGCGGCGCCCGGTTTGTATCGCTCGATGGTCATCACGCGCATGCCATGATTGGCCGCGCTTTCCTGAAACTGCGCCAGCGCGATCTCGCCATAACTATTTTGAGGAATAAGCGCGGCGATGGATTTCTTGTCCCGCCCAGCGGCGAAAGCGACGATCCGCTCCACATAATTTTCAACCAGGAACGACAGCAAATAAACGCCGCGAGTCGCCACCGCGCTATCCGTGGAGAAGGCGATCATCGGCCGCCCGGCGGCGCGCGCGACGCCGCCCGCTTCCTTGACGCCAGCCGCGAATACGGGTCCCAAAATGATCTCGGCGCCCTGGTCCACGGCGGCTTGAGCCGCCGCCGCCGCGCCAGCCGGCGTGGAATGGTCGTCCTTGACCAAAATACTGACGTCGTTCGCGCCGGAATCCGCATAGGCGAGCTGCGCCGCGTTGCGGAGCGACGCCCCAACGAGAGACGGCCCGGAAGCCTGGGTGAGCGGTACGATCAGCGCGATTTTCACCGAACCGTTGCCGATCTGCTCGCTCGCCTCGCCCGCGGCGCGAGAGCCGGACGCCGGAGTCGTCCCCGGCGCGGCGAGCATGAGATCGCGGCTCCCGGAGCGACCGGCGGGATTGCAGGCGGCCAGCAAGGCCGCGGAAAGAATCGCGACGACCAGGCGCGACAGCGGCGCGCGCGCCGGCGACGATCGATTTTCCTCTTGCATGAAACTCCCGCCCCCGGTCGCGCTGACTTTTCGCTTTGATAAGGTCCGCCTCATTAACCTAAAGTCAACCGACCTTCAAATTGCGTTAAGATGCGGCGCGCAACTCGCCGCCCGCGACGCCGCCTTGCGATGTCGACTCATGCCGTTCTATAAAAAGAACAAACGAACGTTGAAACAAACACCAGCGCGGACCGAGAGACCAACCAAGACGCGGATGCGAGAATACAATGTCAAACGAGAGCGCCCGCGCGCCAAGCGCCGGGTATACCGCGTTCGGACTGCGCGCCGAGGCCGAGCCCATCGCGCCTGGACTGCATGTCGTGGCGACGCCGATCGGCAATCTGCGCGACATTTCCTTCCGAGCGCTAGCGACACTGGCCGCCGCCGACGCGGTGATCGCCGAGGACACTCGCGTCACCAGCGTTCTCCTGGCGCATTACGGTATTTCCTCGCCTCTCGTCGCCTATCACGAACACAACGCCAGGGTGATGCGTCCGCATCTCATAGCGCGGTTGGAAGCTAACGCCGCGCTGGCGCTCGTCTCAGACGCCGGCACGCCGCTCGTCTCGGACCCCGGCTTCAAGCTGGTTCAGGAAGCCTTGGCGGCGGGCGTCAAGGTGACGTCGGTGCCTGGCCCCTCCGCCGTGCTGGCGGCGCTGGTGGTCGCGGGCTTGCCGACCGACCGATTCTTTTTCGAGGGATTCCTGCCGCACAAAAGCGGTCCCAGGCGCGCGCGTCTCGCGGAACTGGCGCGCATACCCGGCACGCTGGTGTTTTTCGAGAGTCCGCGCCGCGTCGCCGAGACCTTGCAAGACTGTCTCGCCGCGCTCGGCGATCGCGAGGCCGCCATCGCACGCGAATTAACCAAGATGTTCGAGACCGTGCGACGCGGCTCGATCGCTGAATTGACGGCCGCGCTGGCGGATGAGGAACCACCCAAGGGAGAGATCGTGCTGCTGATCGCGCCACCCGGACAGGGAGCCGAGGCGATCCAGGAAGCCGAACTCGACGCGGCGCTCGACGCCGCGCTGGCGACCCATTCGGTCAAGGACGCCGCCAGCGTTGTCTCGGCCGCGACCGGCCAGCCGCGCCGACAAATTTACGCCCGCGCGCTGCAAATCGTGTCGGAACGCGAAAAGTGAAATCTCCAGCCTCGCGAAAACGCCGCGCCAACCACGAGTTCGGCTTGCGCGCGGA
Source organism: uncultured Alphaproteobacteria bacterium (assembly GCA_963699455.1). Lineage (GTDB taxonomy): Bacteria > Pseudomonadota > Alphaproteobacteria > Rhizobiales > Beijerinckiaceae > Methylocystis. Next base: position 1,419,487 of record CAVOTY010000006.1, read on the forward strand.
AAGTGTCGCGGCGCTGTGGTTGCGGTTGAAGTTGTACAAGATTCTGGCGCGCCGCTATCATGCGCACGGCGGCGAAGTCGATATTATAGCCCAACGAGGCGACGATATTGTATTCGTCGAGGTGAAGGCGCGCGGATTAATGGATGACGCGCTAGTCGCCATCACGGCGCAAAAAAAGCGGCGCTTCGCAATGGCGGCGGCGCGCTGGCTGGCGGCGAATCCCTGGGCCGTTTCGTACACGCTCCGCGCGGACGCGGTCTTCATTGCTCCCCGCCGCCTGCCGCGCCATGTGATCGACGTGATGGAGCTGCGGATCGGCTGAAGGCTTGCGGACCTCTACCGCCATTCAACGAATGCACGCGCTCAGACGCCACGGAAGGAGCCTTCCATGAAGCCGACGACTTTCCTCGCTTGCCTATGCCTTATGGGAGCTCCCGCCGTCGCGCGAGCTGAACTCAAGCCCGGCGACTCCGCGCCCGATTTTTCCATTTCCGCGGCGCTGGGCGGCCAGGAGTTTAAATTTTCGCTCGCCGAGGCGCTGAGGAAAGGGCCTTTGGTGCTATATTTCTACCCCAAGTCCTTTACCTCCGTCTGCACGCTCGAGGCGCACGAGTTCGCCGAAAGCATCGCGGATTTCGCCGCCGCGGGAGCCAACGTCATCGGCGTTTCCAGCGACTCCATCGACGTGCAGAAGGAGTTTTCGAAAAAGGATTGTCGCGACAAGTTTCCAGTCGGCGCGGATCCGGACTTTACCGTGATCAAAGCCTTTGACGTGGCCTTCACCGTGCCGATCAAGGGCGCGTTTTTCGCGCGGCGCGTTTCCTATGTAATCTCGCCGGAGCACGAAATCTTGTACGCCTATTCGGATTCAAGCGCCGAAAAGCACATCGAGAACACCCTCGCCGCGGTGCGCGAATGGCGCGCCAAGCACCCGCGCCAGGCTGGACAGACTCCCCGGGACGGTCCAAAAAGCGCCGAATAGACCGCGAGGCGCCGTCGCGCCGCGCAAGCCCGAGAGACGCGAAGATGAACAAGCCGACGACGAACATCGACACCCTGAAAGGCGAGGCGGCGATGTTCGCCCGCTATCGACGCGATGATTCGCCCAAGCCCAGGCAATGGAACGAGACGTTGGATCTGCTGCTCGCGCATCGCTCGCATCGCGCCTTTTTGCCAGGTAAACTTCCCGAGAGCGCGCTGGAGACGATCGTGGCCGCGGCGCAATCCGCCTCGACCTCGTCCAATTTGCAGGCCTGGAGCGTGGTCGCGGTCGAGAACCTGGAGCGCAAGAATCGCCTCGCCGATCTCGCCGGCGGGCAACAGCACATTCGAGACTGCGCGGTGTTTCTGGTGTGGTTGTCGGACCTCGCGCGCCTTGACAATCTCGCTCGGCTGAACGGTCGCGAGGCCGGCGCGCTGCCCTATGTCGAACTGTTTCTCACCGGCGTGGTCGACGCGGCGCTGGCCGCGCAAAACGCCGTCGTGGCGTTGGAGTCGCTCGGGTTAGGCTCGGTATATATCGGCGCGATGCGCAACAAACCCGAGGATGTCGCCAAGGAGCTGAATCTGCCGCCAAATGTGTTCGCGGTGTTCGGCATGGCGGTCGGGGTTCCCGACCCGGACGCCACGACGGACGTCAAGCCGCGCCTTGGCCAAGGCGCCGTGCTGCATCGCGAGCAATATCAATGGGGCGAGGCGCAGCTTGACGCCATCAACACTCTCGACGCGAAATTCCGCGATTTTCAAAGAGAGCAAAATCTTCCCGAGCAAGGCTGGATTCGCCAGGTGCTGTCCCGCGTGCGCGGTCCGGACGCGATGAGCGGCCGCCACAAGCTGAAGGAATCGCTCGCGGCGCTCGGCATTGAGCTAAAGTAGTCTTCGTAAGCGCGGCGAGGCGTTCAGCGCGCCGCGCGGCGAGGGCGCATCCTCGCGTATCCCAAACGAAATAACCAGGCTGAACACAGCCGCCGACATGCACCACAGCGAATACCAGGCCGCCCGATTCTGCGCGAGCGCATACACGAAGGTGAGGAACACTAGCGCCCCAAACAACCGCAGCGCGCGGTTCTCGGACGCCACCAGCGGAATCACCGTCAACGCGAGATATGCTAAATCCACGATCAGCGGCGGACGGTCGAAGCCGGGGTCGTAGGCCAGGGCATGTTTAACGACCTTCACGTCAATGCCGTCGGCCGCGGCAAGTTGGAATCCGAGATAGAGCGCAAGTAGCGCTCCGCAGCCGCACAATTGCTTCCAGACGCGCCGGCGTCGGGGGTGGGCTTCGGCCATCGACGCGGCCAAGGGGGTTAGCACCGGCCACACCAGAAACGCGATCATCGTATATAGATACCGGAAGAATTCATCGCCTTCGAATGGGTGCTCCAGCGACCACCAGACGCCACCCTCGACAAGTTGATGCAGCGAAAAAACAAGCGGAAAGACCGCGAAACCCAGCATCCGCGGGTCGTTCCGCCAAGCCTTGCGCGCTGTCGCGACGCCGATGACGCCAAGTGAAATGGAAGCGTTGATGCTTGCCGCCAGGGAATAACACATCGCGGAATCCACTTTGAAGGGGCTTCCCGCCGCGCGAGTCAGCGCGCGAACCGGCCAAACGACGCCGAGGCGGAGCCGCGACATCACAATGCTGGGTAAGCTATTCTTGCCCTCGATAAAATCAACCTCCCGAGCCGGCGCGCCAAGACGCATGGCGGGCGGCGATTGGGCGCCGGAGCGCGGCGCACTTGTTCGCCAGGGCGATAGCCCTTACATGCGGACGCGAACAGGCACGAGAGGCGCGAATGGACGGGGATCAGAGGGTGAGACCGGACAGCTGGCACGCCACCACCATTGTCATGGTGAAAAAAGGCGGCAAGACGGTCATCGCCGGCGACGGACAGGTCAGCCTCGGGCAGACCATCATGAAAGGCAACGCCAAGAAGGTGCGCAGACTCGGCAAGGGCGATGTCATCGCCGGCTTCGCGGGCGCCACGGCGGACGCCTTCACCTTGTTCGAGCGCCTGGAATCCAAGCTCGAACAATATCCCGGACAACTGACGCGGGCCTGCGTGGAACTCGCCAAGGACTGGCGCATGGACCGCTATTTGCGCCGATTGGAAGCGATGATGCTGGTCGCGGACAAGGATGTCGCGCTGGCGCTGACAGGCTCGGGCGACGTGCTGGAGCCCGAGGTCGACCAAAATGGCTCCGTCACCGCGATCGGTTCGGGGGGCAATTACGCGCTCGCCGCGGCGAGGGCCATGCTCGACAGCCCGCACGACGCCGAGGCGATCGCGCGACGAGCGATGAACATCGCCGCCGATATTTGCGTTTATACCAATCATAACATCGTGGTGGAAACGATTTGATCGTTATCGCCCGCTAAAGGAACCTGAAAATGGCCGATTTCTCGCCGCGCGAGATTGTCTCGGAACTCGACCGCTACATCGTCGGTCAATCGGCGGCCAAGCGCGCCGTCGCCATCGCCTTGCGCAACCGTTGGCGCCGCTTGCGCTTGGAAGGGCAGATGCGCGAGGAGGTTCTGCCGAAGAACATACTGATGATCGGCCCCACCGGCTGCGGCAAGACCGAGATCGCGCGCCGACTGGCGCGGCTCGCCGACGCGCCCTTCCTGAAGGTCGAGGCGACGAAATTCACCGAGGTCGGCTATGTCGGCCGCGATGTAGAGCAGATCGTGCGCGATCTCGTCGAGGTGGCGATCAGCCTGGTCAAGGAGCGCCGCCGCAAGGGCGTCGGGGCGCGCGCCCAGCTCGCCGCCGAGGATCGCGTGCTCGACGCCATCGTCGGTCCCGCCGCCCAGCCGGCGACGCGCGAAAGCTTCCGCAAAAAATTCCGCGCCGGCGAACTCGATGACAAGGAAATCGAGATCGAAATCGCCTCCTCCAGCGCAAGCGGACCGATGTTCGAAATGCCGAACATGCCGGGAAGCGTCACCGCTTTTTCGCTTGGCGATATCTTCGGCAAGGCGATGCAGGGTCGCTCCAAGACCCGCCGGCTGCATGTGAAGGACGCCATCGCGCCGCTCGTCGCCGAGGAAAGCGACAAGCTGATCGACCAGGAGGAGAGCGTGCGCGAGGCGATCCATGATGTCGAGAACAACGGCATCGTGTTCATCGATGAAATGGACAAAATTTGCGCGCGCGAGGGGCGCGGCGGCGCCGACGTATCGCGCGAGGGCGTGCAGCGCGACCTGTTGCCATTGATCGAGGGCACGACGGTCACGACGAAACACGGCTCGGTCAAGACCGACCATGTTTTGTTCATCGCCTCGGGCGCCTTTCATGTCGCGAAACCCTCGGATCTCCTGCCGGAGCTGCAGGGGCGCTTGCCAATCCGCGTCGAACTCGCCTCGCTCAACGAAGACGATTTTCGGCGCATCCTCACCGAGACGGAAGCCTGCCTGACCAAGCAATACACGGCGCTGCTGGGCACGGAAGGAGTCGAGCTGGAGTTCGCGCCGAGCGCCGTCGACGCCATCGCCAAGGTCGCCGTGGAGGTCAACACCTCGGTCGAGAATATCGGCGCGCGACGCCTGCAGACGGTGATGGAGCGCGTTCTCGACGATATCAGTTTCACCGCGTCCGATCGCGACGGCGAAAAAATCGTCATCGACGGCGAATTTGTCGAAAAGCACATCGGCGATCTCGCGCGCAATCGCGATTTGAGCCGGTTTATTTTGTAGCGCGCTGGCGCCGCCCCACTTGCGCGGCATGACAAGGCTTGCGCGGGACAAAAAGCGTTGCCATAAGGACCGCCAGTTCTCCTCAACCGGCGCATCCCATGTCCAGCTTTCCCGAGCGCGTCTTCTCCGGCGTGCAGTCCACCGGCAATTTGCATCTTGGCAACTATCTCGGCGCCATCGTCAAATTCGTGGAGCTGCAAAAGACGCACGACTGCCTTTATTGCGTCGTGGATTTGCACGCGATCACCGTGCCGCAGGATCCGCTGAAGCTGCGCGACAATACGCGCGAAATCGCGGCGGCCTTCATCGCCTGCGGAATCGACCCCAGGAAGAACATCATCTTCAACCAGAGCCAGGTTCCCGAACACGCCGAGCTCGCCTGGGTGCTCAACTGCATCGCGCGCATCGGCTGGCTGAACCGCATGACGCAGTTCAAGGACAAGGCCGGCAAGGACCGAGAGAACGCCTCGATCGGCCTGTATGATTATCCCGTGCTGATGGCCGCGGATATTCTGATCTATCGCGCGACGCATGTGCCGGTCGGCGAGGACCAAAAGCAGCATCTGGAGCTCGCCCGCGACATCGCGCAAAAGTTCAACAATGATTTCGCCGAGTCGATCACCCGCAACGGCTTCGGCGAAGCGTTCTTCCCGCTGCCCGAACCGTTGATCTCCGGTCCGGCGACGCGCGTGATGAGCCTGCGCGACGGCGCCAAGAAAATGTCGAAGTCGGACGCATCTGAATACTCGCGCATAAATCTTTCCGACGACGCCGAGCAAATCGCTCAGAAAATCCGCAAGGCCAAGACGGACCCGGAACCTTTGCCCTCGGACGAAAAGGGACTGGAGGGGCGCCCCGAAGCGGCCAATCTCGTCGGGATTTTCGCCGCGCTCTCGGGGCGCGGCAAGGCGGGCGTGCTCGCCGAATATGGCGGCGCCAATTTCTCGAACTTTAAGAACGCACTGGTCGATCTCGCGGTCGAGAAACTTTCGCCGATCACCGCCGAGATGCGCAAAATCACCGCGGACCACGACTATATCGACATGGTGCTGCGCGACGGCGCGGCGCGCGCGCGCGCGATCGCCAGCGAAAACATGTGCGCGGTGAAGGATATCATCGGCTTCTTGCGCTAGGCTAGGATTTTCGACATGCAAACCCCGCGCTTAATCCTGGGAGCGCGGTGAACCCGGGCTCGATTTGATCGAAAGATATTTATAACGCGTCGCGGTCTTCGGCTCCGTTTGCTATTGTAGTATCCGATTTTCAGGCGGCTGACCGCCCGAGATGGCGGGCTGGCTAAAGCCGGCTTGCATCGCGGAATGCGCATTATGCGGGGCCTAAACGCGGGCGTGGACACATGACAAATCCAGGCGTCGATAAAGGAAAGCCATCGGAGCCGCGACCGTGGCATTTCGACATTGGTTATTTGCTTTTCGCGCTGACCGCCATTCTTATCTTTCAGCAGCTTTGGGCCGCGCGCCAGGAAACGGATGTCGTTCCCTATAGCGAATTCACCAATTTGCTGCGGGATGACAAGATCGCCGAAGTCGAGGTCGGCAAGGAAATCGTCCGGGCCACGCTGAAAAAACCGCTGCCGGACGGCCGAAAAGAACTCATGTCGGTGCGCGTCGACCCCAATATCGCCGAGGAGCTCGAGGCGGCCAAGGTCAAATATTCAGGCGTGGTGGAAAACACGTGGATTTCCACTTTGCTCTCGTGGGTCGTGCCCACCGCTCTGTTCTTTTTCCTGTGGAGCTTGCTGACGCGGCGGATGGGGCAAGGCCTCGGTTCGATCATGTCGGTTGGGCAGAGCAAGGCCAGGGTGTTCGTCGAACAGGACACCAAGGTCGGTTTCGCGGACGTGGCCGGAGTCGACGAGGCCAAGGAAGAACTGCAAGAGATCGTCGCGTTTTTGAAGGATCCCACTACTCACGGGCGCCTTGGCGCGCGCATTCCAAAAGGCATCCTGCTCGTCGGGCCGCCCGGAACGGGTAAAACGCTGCTGGCCCGCGCCGTCGCGGGGGAGGCCGGCGTCCCGTTCTTTTCGATCAACGGCTCGGAATTCGTCGAAATGTTCGTTGGGGTCGGCGCCGCGCGCGTCCGCGACCTGTTCACCCAGGCCCGCGCCAGCGCGCCGAGTATTATCTTCATCGACGAACTCGATGCGTTGGGGCGCGCCCGCGGCATTTCCGGCCTCAGCGGCGGACATGACGAAAAAGAGCAGACGCTCAACCAGCTTTTGAGCGAACTCGACGGCTTCGATCCCACCATCGGCGTGGTGCTGCTCGCGGCGACCAATCGCCCCGAGGTGCTTGATCCCGCGCTGTTGCGCGCCGGACGGTTCGATCGTCGGATTTCGGTCGATCGGCCGGACAAAATCGGCCGCGTCGCGATTCTCCAGGTGCACCTGAGCAAGATCAAGCTCGCGGCGGACATCGATCCCGCCGAAATCGCCGCGTTGACGCCGGGCTTCACAGGCGCCGACCTCGCCAATCTCGTTAATGAAGCGGCGATGCTGGCGACGCGCCGGCAAGCGCAATCCGTTTCAATCGACGACTTCACCGCCGCGATCGAACGCGTGATCGCGGGTCCCGAAAAACGCAATCGCCTGCTTAATCCGCGCGAGCGCCGCATCGTCGCGTTTCACGAAATGGGCCACGCGATCGTCGCCATGGCGCTGCCGAACTGCGATCCGATCAAGAAAGTGTCGATCATTCCGCGGGGAATCGGCGCGTTGGGCTATACGATGCAGATGCCGACCGAGGACCGCTACCTGATGTCGCGGTCTGAATTGCTCGACCGCATGACCGTCCTGCTGGGCGGAAGGGCGGCGGAGATGGTGGTTTTCAACGAAGCCACGACGGGCGCCGCCGACGATCTCCAACGCGCGACGGAAATGGCGCGCGCCATGGTCACGCGATACGGCATGGATCCGGAAATCGGGCAGGCCTCCTATGCTTCCGAGCGACCGCGCTATCTCGATTTGGCGGGGCTTGCTCCGCAACAATCGGAAGCCAGCGATGAGACGAACGCGAAAATAGACAAGGCCATCCGCGATCTCATCGAGGAAGCCTTCGATCGCGCGTCCAAGATATTGCGGAGCTGCGCGACGCTGCACAAGGACTCCGCCGAGCGACTGCTCGATAAGGAAACTTATGGCGAGGACGATCTCGCGCCGATCAAGGCCGCGGTGCTCGAGCGTGACAATTCCGGGGCGAAAAACGTCTGAGCGGCGCCGCGCTCGTCGCGGCTCGCCATGAGTCTTTCCGTTCGCAACGGAAAGACTCTCAGCGGGCCGCGAATGTAAGCTTTCTCCAGCGAAGTGTTGTCCGCCGCGCTCGGTCCTATTGCGCCGGCTCCTCCGCGGGCGCCGGTTCGGCGGCGGCGGGTTCCGCCTTGGGATGGTGATGAGCGACGGGCTTTTTCTTGGGCGTCGGCTTTTTGACGGGAGCCTTCGGATGCGGCTTGGGTTTAGGCTTGACGTGGTGCGGCGCCTTGGCGGCGGCGGGTTCGGCGGGCTCGGCCCCGTCCGTCTTTGACGGCTCGGCGGCGGTAACGGGCGCCGCGGCCTCCACACTGGGAGCCGGGGCCGGAGCCGCCTGCCCATCGGCGCTTTCCGCCGGAATCGCCGCCGCCGCTGGCGCCGCGCCACTCTCCGGCATCGGAGAAGCGGCCTCCGCCGCTGGCGCCTCCGTCACGGGTTGAGCCGGCGCCGCGGACTCGAGCTCCTTGGCGGGAGACCCGGACGCGTTCGGCGCCTCGGCGCTCGCGGGCGTGTCCGCCTTCGGCTCGACCGCCGCCGGCTGGGGATGGACAAGCGCGCTGACCTTGCCAAGGCTGCTGGTGAACAACGCACGATATTCCTCGGCTTTTTCCGGCGGCGCATAAATGCCCGCGCCAAAACCGATCACGCCCGCGATCACGGCGGTGATCAATGTCGATAAAACGCGAATCATTTTTTACTATCCTCTTCGAATGCGTTTGCCCCAAGCGCGCGCGGGGGCCTCATCGCTCCCCTCCAGGGAGGAGAGCATCTGGTGTCGGGGGCGCGAGCATCGGTTTCGAGTAAGACACCATCATGGCGTAATCTCGGCGACAATCGCGAAACTGGACCAATTGTCGCTCCAAGAGTCGGCCGGTTGAAAGTCCAGCGTCGCGCCTCGGAGATTGTCCGACCCATCTCTTATTGGCGGTCCCGAAGGGATTCGAACCCCTGACCTTCGGTTTAGGAAACCGCTGCTCTATCCTGCTGAGCTACGGGACCCGCTTTTTTAAGCTGTAACCGAGAGGCTTCGCCCTTGTAAAGTTTTTCGCGGCGGCTTTCGCCCCGCTACATTGGCGTCGGGAGGCGGCCATGTTCGATTCGGTTCGATTGCCACACCGGCTTGATAAGGAGCAATTCGCCGCGTTGACGGAAGAACTGCGGGAAAAATTGCTCGACGCGCAATTCGAGTTCGCGGAGCGCAAGCGCAAGGCCGTCCTGTTGCTGATCAACGGCTCGGACGGCGCCGGCAAGGGCGAGGTCCTCAACCGGCTTTATGAGTGGCTCGACGATCATTATCTCGAGACATTATCCTACGGCCCACCGACCGAGGAGGAGCGCTCGCGCCCGCTCGAATGGCGCTATTGGCGCGACATGCCGGCCAAGGGGCGCATCGGGCTCATGCTCGGCTCCTGGCATCATCGCGTCCTGCGCGACAGGGTGCTGGGAAAAGCCAGCCGCGACGCGTTCAACTCGGCCCTGGACGAAATCAACCGCGCCGAGGAGATGCTCCACCAAGAGGGCGTGATCGTCGTAAAAGTCTGGCTCCACATGGCCGAGAAGGAGGCTCATCGCCGACTGGCCGAAATACGCGAGGCCAAGGGAGTCCAGCGCCGCGCCACGGTGATCGAATGGGATGACATCCACGGCGCCAAGCAACGCGCCCGCCTCGCGAAATTCGCGCTGGAGCTGGTTGAGAAAACATCGACGGGTTACGCGCCGTGGGAGATGGTGGCGGCGGCGGACTCCCATTACCGGGACGCGGCGGTCGCCGAACTCTTGTTGCGCACGCTGGAGCGACAGAACGCCGACGGCGCCGCCGCGCCGTCCGGGCGCCAGCCGACCGGCGCGACGGCGCTGCTGCCGCGCCCCAGCCTGATCGGCGCGCTCGATTTGACGCAGCGCGCCGACGCGGACAGTTACGGCGAAACCTTGCGCGCCCTGCAAGGGCGAATCAGCGAATTGACAACAGCCAGGGACTTCGCGCGGCGCGGGCTCGTGGCGGTGTTTGAAGGCAATGACGCCGCGGGGAAAGGCGGCGCGATCCGCCGCGTGCGCGCCGCGCTCGATCCGCGCCGCTTTCGCGTGCACGGCGTCGCCGCGCCAACGGACGAGGAACACGCGCGGCCGTACTTGTGGCGATTTTGGCGTCTGGTTCCGCAGCGTGGCGAAGTCGCGATATTCGACCGTAGCTGGTATGGGCGCGTGCTGGTCGAGAGAGTCGAGGGGTTGTGTTCGCCGGAGGCGTGGATGCGGGCCTATCAGGAAATCAACGATTTCGAGCGCCAATTGGAGCGCGCCGGCCTCGTCGTCGTCAAATTCTGGTTGGCGATCAGTCCCGACGAACAGCTCGCCCGTCTCAAGGACCGCGAGGCGCGGCCCACCAAACGCTATAAAATCACCGCCGACGATTGGCGCAATCGCGAAAAGTGGCCGCTCTACGAGGAAGCCGCCAACGAAATGATCGACCGAACCAACGCGCGACGCGCGCCCTGGACGCTGATAGAGGCCAACGACAAAAAATTCGCGCGCATCAAGGTGCTGCGAACCATCGTTCAGCGCCTCGAAGCGGATTTGTGACGCCGCCCGGCTCAGGCGGCGGCGGCGGTCACGCGATTGCGGCCGCTGCTCTTTGAGTCATAGAGCGCCTTGTCGGCGCGGCGCAGCAAGGCGTCGGGATTGGCGTCGGCGGCGCGTTCCGCGAGTCCGATCGACGTCGTGACGGGAATGGCTTGCCCATTGGCGTCGATCTGAAACAACTCCGATTGCACGGCGGCGCGCACGCGCTCGGCGATCTTGGCCGCGACCGATAAGGGCGTGTCCGGCATGACAATGACGAATTCCTCGCCGCCCAGACGACACACCAGATCGGCGCTACGCACCACGCGCCGCACGCGTTGCGCCAGGCCCTTGAGAACCTCGTCGCCCGCGTCATGGCCATAGGTGTCGTTGACGGCCTTGAAGTGGTCCACGTCCAGAATCATCAATGACAACGGTCGTCCCATATGCGCGGCCTGATCGAGCGCGCTGGAGAGGTGCGTCTCCAGGAATCGGCGGTTGTTCAATCCGGTGAGCGCGTCGACGACGGCGAGCTCGAAGGCGGCCTGCACATTTTCGCGCAAGGTGTCGGCGTAGCGCTTGCGGCGCAATTGCGTGCGCACGCGCGCCACCAGTTCGTTGCGGTCGATGGGCCGCAGAATATAATCGTTCACGCCAAGATCGAGTCCGCGCAATATGCGCGGGCGCTCCTCGGGATCGGCGATGAGCAGGATCGGCAGCGACCGCGTGCGCTCCAGCGAGCGCAACTGGCTGCACAGCCGCAGCGCGTCGAAATTGGCCAGCGTCAGCCCCACCACCACCAGATCGAAGGCGCCCTCCGCGGCCCGCACCAGCGCGTCCTGCGGCACGGTCTCGACCTCGACCACGTGGGCGCCGCGCAGCGCCGCGACAATGCGGTCCGCCGAGCTCGGCCGGTCCTCGACCAGCAGAATACGGCCATTATCGCCGGCGTCCGAACGAACGAGCCCGGCGGCGTCCTTTAGTCCGAGACTGGCGGAGGTGACGACGCGCGCCCGCAATTCGTCGAGCATGACCTTCAGCCGCGACAGCGAGCGCACGCGCGCGATCAACGCGATCTCGTCGACCGGCTTCGTCAGAAAATCGTCGGCGCCGACATCGAGCCCGCGCACGCGGTCGGCCGGTTGGTCGAGCGCCGTCACCATCACCACGGGAAGATGCACCGTCGCGGGGTCCGACTTGAGGCGTCGACACACCTCGAAACCATCCATGCCCGGCATCATGACGTCGAGCAGCACGATGTCGCAGCGCCCTTCCCGACATAATTCCAGCGCCTCGAATCCGTTGGTCGCCGAGATCACATCAAAATATTCGGCGGTCAAACGTGCTTCCAACAGCCGGATGTTGGGAACCAGATCGTCGACAATCAACACGCGCGCGGTCATGGGAAAAAATCCTCTTACTTGTCGACGAGAAAGGCGTTCACCGTTTCGAGAAACTTGGCGACCGAAATCGGCTTCGACAAATAGGCTTCGCAACCGCCTTGCCGAATTTTCTCCTCGTCGCCCTTCATCGCGAAGGCGGTGATGGCGATCACCGGGATCTTCTTGAGCGACTCATCGTCCTTGATCCAGCGCGTGACTTCGAGTCCGGAAACCTCGGGCAATTGTATATCCATCAATATCAAGTCGGGGTGATGCTCGCGCGCCAGCGCGATCGCCTCCACTCCGCTCTTCGTGCGCAGCGTCGCATGGCCGCTTCGCTCCAACAAATCGTTGAAGAGCTTCATGTTTAGCTCGTTATCCTCTACAATGAGGATGGTTTTGACCATGGCGAGTCACTCTTTTCCCGACGCTGCGAAACATGCTCCGAAATTCATGGGACAGGCCGGCTTCGACGCCTTTTCCACGTTTACGATAAGCACTAACTCAGGAAGATTGATGAAATGAGAATAACCAAGGGACCGCCCTTGCGGCCCAAAGCCAAATCCACGGCGCCGGGGCGCGGCGAAGCGGAAGCGCTGGCGCTCCGCGCGCTCACCTTCATACTCGAAAATGATGAAAGAATTCAGAAGTTTTTGCAAATCACCGGGGTCGACCCCAATGATCTTTCCGGCCTCGCCGCGCAGCCGACTTTTCTGCTCGCGGTGCTCGATTATCTGGCCGGCGACGAGGAACTGCTCCTGTCCTTCGCGCAAGAAATTCAAGTTAACCCCGAGACGATAGGTCTGGCGCGCCGCGCCCTCGGCGGCGAAGACGCCGCCTAGCCACGCGCGACAGGCGCGTCCCGCCGGGGTGTTGATGTTTACAAAATATTAGCGGCGACGCCCTATCGCTTGTCATGATCGACGCGCACGCGCGGTTTGAAGGGCGCCCTCTCCACCCCGTTGTCCAAGCGTTCGCCGGCGGCGTCGCGTTACCGCGACACAGGACGCGCGAAGCTTCGGATCGACCCTTCATCGCGCGAAGCGGCGATTGCGTATGGCGTGATCCCTGGACATCAACCCGTCGACTAGCGACGCCTTGAGGACATTCTAGATGCTGACAGATCCGCCGTCCGATCCGGAGGCGTTGCGCGCGACCATTCTCGATCTCGTCGACCGCTATCACGCCGCCGCGCATCGGCGCGCACCGTTCGATCCCGCGAAACCGAACGTTCCCGTCGCGGGACGCGTGTTCGACGCGCGCGACATGCGGATGCTGGTCGATTCGGCGCTGGATTTCTGGCTGACGACCGGCCGTTTCAACGCGGAGTTCGAGGCCAAGCTGGCCGAGCGCGTCGGCGTGAAACACGCGCTCACCGTCAACTCCGGCTCCTCGGCGAATCTCGTGGCGTTCATGGCGCTCACCTCGCCGCGGCTCAAGGCGCGCCAATTGCGGCCTGGCGATGAAGTCATCACCTGCGCCACCGGCTTCCCCACGACGATCAATCCGATCCTCCAGGCCAACATGGTGCCGGTGTTCGTCGACGCGGAGATCCCCACATACAACATCAAGGCGTCCGCGATCGAAGCGGCGATCACGCCGCGCACGCGCGCCATCATGATCGCCCACACGCTCGGCAACCCCTTCGACGTCGTCGCCATCCGCGCCATTTGCGATCGGCATGGGCTGTTCCTGATCGAGGACTGTTGCGACGCGCTTGGCGCCACGGTCGGCGGCCAGCATGTCGGGACCTTTGGCGACATCGGCACGCTGAGCTTCTATCCCGCCCACCACATCACCATGGGCGAGGGCGGCGCGGTCTTCACCAACGACAACAATCTCGCCAAGATCATGGAGTCGTTCCGCGACTGGGGGCGCGATTGCTATTGCGGGTCGGGGCAGGACAATAGCTGCAACAAGCGCTTCGGCTGGAAACTCGGTGATCTGCCCAAGGGTTACGACCATAAATACACCTATTCCCATCTCGGCTATAATCTCAAAATCACCGACATGCAGGCGGCGGTCGGCGTCGCTCAGCTCGAACATCTCGACGACTTCATCGCGGCGCGGCGGCGTAACTTCGACCGGCTGCGCCGCGGCCTCGCGCATCTCGAGGACGTCTTCATCCTGCCGGAGGCGACCCCCGGCGCCGAGCCGTCGTGGTTCGGCTTCGCGCTCACGTTGCGCAAGGACGCGCCGATCGATCGCCACGGTCTGCTGCTCGGCCTCCAGGCCCGCAACATCGGGACGCGCTTGCTGTTTGGCGGCAATCTGACGCGCCAGCCCTACATGAAGGGCCGCGAGTTCCGCGTTTCCGGCCCGCTCGCCGCGGCCGACGCGATTGTCGACCGCACCTTCTGGATTGGCGTTTATCCGGGATTGGCGGAACCCGAAATCGACTTCATGATCGAAACGCTCGACGATCTTTGCCGCCGCGAGAACAGGATCGCGGTATGACGTCGCCCGCGCATCCGGCGCGCGCCAAATCGCTGTCCTGGCGCGCGCACGCCTTGGGAATCCCGCGCCTGCTTCCGCGCATCGTCCGCGAACATCGTTTTTCGCGCTTCATCCTGGTCGGCGGAGTCAACACGGCCGTCGGTTATTGCCTGTTTCTCGCCGCTCTGGCGACCATGCCGACAACGTTCACCGCGCTGGTCGCGGCCTATATTCTGGCGATCCTGTTCAATTTCATGTCGACGGGAACACTGGTGTTCGGCGTGCGCGACGCGCGGCGGCTGCCGCGCTTCCTCGCGGTCTATGGCCTTGTGTTCGCCTACAACGCGGTGGGTCTCGATCTGCTCGAAACCATCGGAATCAGGCCTTGGCTTGGCGGCCTCATGCTGCAGCCCGGCGCCATTGTCATGTCCTATCTGCTCAATCGACGCTTCGTCTTCGGAGGCCCCGCATGACCTTGATGTCCTCTCCCGCAGCGAGCGAGGCGCGAAGCTGGTCCTTCTCGCTCTCCAACCGCGCGGTATTCATATTCGTCTCGGCGCTGATGTTTCTGCCTTCGGCGCTGTTCGCCGCCGGTCTGCGGCCGGTTCCGGCGTTTTTCGTGCTCGCGGGCTGCGTCGGCGGCCTCGCGCTGATCGCGGCGCGCCCGTCGAGCGCCGAGGGCGGCCTGCTTAACGCGCCCGCCGACGCGGCGCGGCTTTCGCTCTGCATCGCGCTGGCGTGCGCCATCCTGGTGCTCGGCGGCGAAGGACATCTCGTTTACGCGCCGCTCGACTGGCGCATTCGCGACGCCGTCCTCTCCGATCTGACGCAGGGCTCGTTTCCCGTTGGCTACACTTCGGCGGGCGTCGACTATATTCTGCGGGCGCCGCTCGGCATGTATATGCTGCCGGCGGCGGTTGGCCGCGTCCTCGGCCTGGCGAGCGCGCATGTGGTCATGCTCGCTCAAAATTCGCTCATGCTCGGCTCGATATTCTACTTTCTCATATCGCTCGGCGGCGGCTGGCCGCGCCTGGCGATATTGGTTTTCTACAGCGGGCTCTCCATACTCGGCGCGGCCCTGGGCTTCATGATCAGCAAGGATTACACATACTATCGCTTGTGGTGGCTCGGGCTCGACTCGTGGCACCCGATGTTCCAGTATTCCAGCAGCATGGTCCAGTTTTTCTGGGTGCCCAATCACGCGCTGCCGGGTTGGTGGCTGGCGACCCTGCTCATCTTGAAGGCGAGGTCCGAGGTCGATCTCGCGACGCTGGGCGTTTCGCTCGCGGCGGCGGTGTTCTGGTCGCCGCTCGTTGTCATACCCATCGCCTTTTGGCTGGTTTATCTCGCGGCCAGCGATTGGCGGAGCCTGCTGGCGTCGCGCTTGTGGCTTGGCGCGCTCGCCGGGGCCTGCTTCCTGCCCATCGTGCTGTATCTCGTGCTGGGCTCCTCGAAGATCGAGCATGGCCTCGGCTTCGACCAACCGGTGTTCATGCCGCTGTACATCATCTTCATGGCGGCGCAGATTCCAGCCATTCGGCTTATCTTCCAAAACCGGGAATTTCTGCAACCCGCGATGCGCGGACTGTATTATTTCGCGACCCTGTCCTTGCTCGCCCTGCCGCTGTTCAACTTTGGACCCGCCAACGATCTGGTCATGCGCGCGTCCATAGCGCCGCTCGCCATTGTCGCTTTCATGTTTGGCGGGATTATCCAGGACGCCAGGGTTTCCAAGCGGTCGCGCCATATCGGGCTGGCGCTGCTCTTGCTGATGACGCCGTCGGCGCTGGTGGAGTTCACGCGCGATCTGACCTATTCGCGCTATAATTTCAGCGACTGCTCGATATTCGAGGCGCAACACCAGATGGGCCGCGAGGAGTTTCCGGCCAACTACGCCGTCGAAAGCGCCAAGATCCCGTCCTGGCTGATCGATGTTAAAGGCGCCCCGCTGTCCACGGCGCGCCCGCGCGAATGCTGGACGGAAATCGAAACATTGAAACAAGTCGAGCGCGACTTTGAAAAGATCAGGCCGCGCGATCGCAAGCCATGATCAAAACAACCTTGCGCGCGGCTCCAACGCCGCGCGCCGACCCCCTGGGATCGGACGGCGACACCGGCCGAGGACGCGCCGCGCCGGGCTCGCCGCGTCAGGCGGCCCTATTCTCCGCCGATGCCGGCCGAGCGGCCTTCAGTTGCTCGAAGACCATGGACAGTCCGTCCTTTCGCCCGGCGGGCGACTCGCTTTTGCTGGCGTAACGCGCCTCGCGCGCCACCAATTTCTTGATGCGCCGGTCGTTCCACCACCACAACAGAAAAACGAACACGGCGATGGCGCCGAGCGCCGAATAGGGCTCCGACGGAGCGAACGCCGAGAAATCGGGGGCGCATTCGTTTGCATAGGTGCAAGCGTCGGTCCAATCCTGAAACCATTGCTTGGGCGTTTCCATCATATCCTCGTCGTAAATGTCACGCGGTCCGGCGCCGATGACGCCAAAAACCGCCTTTGGCGAGCCCGCCTACCGCATCGCAGCAAGAAACGCGCCAAGCTTGACGGCAAGCCCTTATCGACGCGCTACAGCCAGATTTTCCGATTTACACCCGGGCCAGGCTCACCAAGGGGTTGAGTGGGACCCCATCGCCTCCCCGCGCACGCCGAACCCGTCGCCGCTCCTGTCCGCCTCCGCGACCGTGTCAGCTTCATATAGCGCGTCGCGGCGAGGGTTGCGAGGGGCGGCGCGCAAATATTTTGTGCACTGCAATAGATTTTGCGATTGATGCGCGCGGCGGACCGCGCCAAACGAGGGCGGCGTCGAATCAATCCGCCTGAAAAATCGGGAGCGCCCAGTTGAACTTGGGATCGACGCCAGCGCGCGAGCCCACGACGAATGGTCACGCCGCCCGGTTTTCGGCCGGCGCGCGATCCATATCCCGCATTTCCTCGAGGAGCCGGCGCAATTCGCCGCCGTCGACATCATCCTCTCGCGCGAAACGCGCTTCCCGCGACAGGATTTTTTTCAGCCGGCGCTCGTTCCACCACCACAGCAGCAGCGCGCCGGCGGCGATGCTGGCGAGCGCCGAATAGGGCTCCGCCGGCGCCAGCGACGATAGGTCGGGAGCGCATTCGCCCGCATAGGTGCAAGCGTCGCTCCAATCCCGAAACCACGCGCTGAGCGCTTCCATGTTATCCTCGTGCCGGCTGTCATGAGCGGGCGCCATGGCCTCGCGGCGCAAACTATCGCGGCAATTCCTTATGGACCGGTTAAGCGCGCGTTAGCACAAACGCCAGGGGACTTTATGACGCGCCACTCACATTCCGCCGCCAGGCGATCAGCCCCGCCGTCGAGGCGACCGGCGCCTTGAATGTCAGGCCAACCGAACCCTTCAGTCGTCGAATATGTCCGAGTGAGCGCCGGTGCGCGCAAGCTGCAATTCGTCGCCGGCGATGCGATAAAGCAGCAGCCAATCCGGCTCAACATGCAGGTCGCGAAAGCCTTTCCAGTCGCCCTTTAGCGGGTGATCCCGATATTCGGGAGGAAGCGGATCGCCCGCCATGAGCAGCAACAAGACGGCTTTGAGCTTTCCCAAGTCCTTGTCGCGCTTTTCCGCCCGCTTGACATCCTTCTTGAAGCGGCCCGAGACGACGGGTTTGAGCATTAAAGGTCAAAATCCTTGAACAAGGCCGCGCCGTTTTCAAAACGCTCGCCCTTGCCCGCGATGAGCTCGTTCATTGCCTTGGCGCTCTCGGTGTTCGGCGCCGGCGTTTCGAACGGCAGTCTTCGCTCATCGGCGACGCGAAGCAAAAGCAGGCGAATTGCGTCGGAAATCGATAGGCCCATAGCCTCGAGCGCCTCGGCCGCGCGCTTTTTGGTGGCGGCGTCGATTCTTGCCTGGACAATTTCATCGGCGGCCATGTCGGTTCCTTCCTGGCAAGATGAAGCGTGATTTTAGGCTTGCGCGGTAGATCTTCAAGGAAGATCGTCAATTATCGCGAGCCCCGCCGCCAGGCGATCAACCCCGCCGTCGACGCGTCCAGCGCCGCCGTCGACGCGGTGGAATCCTCGACGATCGGCGCGAGGCGGTTCGCCAGTTCCTTGCCGAGTTCGACGCCCCATTGGTCGAACGGGTTGATGTCCCAGATCACCGACTGCGTGAACACCTTGTGCTCATACAGCGCGACCAGCCGGCCCAGCGCGCGCGGATCGAGCTTGCGGTACATCAGCGTGCTCGACGGGCGGTCGCCGGAGAAAACCTTGTGCGGCGCGAGGCGCTCCACATCCGCTTCGGACCGCCCCTCCCCGCGCAGCAAGGCCTTGGCCTCCTCCAACGTCCTCCCGCGCATAAAGGCTTCGCCTTGGGCGAGGCAGTTGGCGAACAGCAGCGCGTGGTGATGGGGGTCGGCGGCGACCGGTTCGGCGGCGACGAGGAAATCGATCGGCGTGACGTCGGTACCCTGGTGCAGCAATTGGAAAAACGCGTGCTGGCCATTGGTGCCGGGCTCGCCGAAAATCACCGGGCCGGTGGCGGTTTCGACCGGCGCGCCGCCGCGCGTCGCGGACTTGCCGTTCGAACTCCATGTCAAGTTGTTGCAAATAGGCGGGAAAACGGGCGAGCCGCTGGTCGTAGGGGATCACCGCATGAGCGGCGCGGCCCAGAATATTGCGATGCCACACGCCCAACAGGCCCATCAGCGCCGGGATGTTTTTTTCAAGCGGCGCCACGCGAAAATGCACGTCGATGTCGAATCCGCCGCGCAAAAACTCCATGAAGTTTTCGCGTCCGACGCCGATCGCCAGCGCCAGGCCGATCGACGACCACAGGGAGTAACGCCCGCCGACCCAATCCCAAAAGCCGAACACCCGCTCGGGGTTGATGCCAAATTCGGCGACCTTGTCGAGCCGCGTCGAGACGGCGGCGAAATGGCTCGGCACCGCCGCCTCGCCCAGCGTCGCGACCACGCGGGCCCGCGCGCTCCGCGCGTTGGCCATCGTCTCCTGTGTCGTAAATGTCTTTGACGAAACGATAAACAGCGTTCGCGACAAATCCAGCGGCGCCAATGTGTCGGCGAGATCGGCGCCGTCGACATTGGCGACGAAATGGGTTCGCGGCCCCGCGCCGCGCCACGGCGACAGCGCCCGCGCCGCCATCGCCGGACCCAAGTCCGAGCCGCCGATGCCGATATTCACTATATCCGTGAAGGATTTACCTCCGGCGCCGGCCGCCGCGCCGGAGCGCACGGCGTCCGCGAAGGCCAGCGCGCGCTCGCGCGTCGCCTCGATTTCCCCTCGCATATCAACGCCTTGCACGAGGAGCGGCTTGGTCGAGAGATCGCGCAGCGCCATGTGCATGGCGGCGCGGCCCTCCGTATTATTGACGGGCTCGCCGGCGAACAGCGCGGCGCGCCGGCCTTCGAGATCGCGCGCCCTGGCGAGGTCCACCAGCAGCCCCAGCGTCTCGCGAGTGATCTTGTGCTTGGAGAAGTCGAACAGCAGACCGTCGCATTCGACGGAAAACTCTTTAAAACGCAATGAGTTGTGGGCGAACAACTCACGCGTCCGCACGCCCGCCAGGGCCTTGGCGTGAGCGTCGAGGGCTTGGAAGGCCGAGGCGACGGCGGTCTGCGGCATGTCGGAGCCTTTGCGAAAAGGGGCCATGAGAGCGGGCGCGAATCGCGCCGCCGCACAATAGCAAAACCCCGCCGCTCCCGCTTCAGCCCCGAAATCCATGCGCGAAACGCGCATTTTCGCGCATCGGACCCGCGTTTTTCGCGCGCGCCGCGCATTTTCGCGCTTCTGGCCAACCGGCGCCCCGGGCGACGCCGGACCCGCCCCCGCGTCAAAGCCGTTCGGAAAGTATTATGACAGCTTTTTTGCTATATTATGACAAAAACATGTGAAACCTATATCGGTTCAATGACGTTTCCCCGACGGGAGAAGTAAATGAATTTCATTCCGTTTATCGACGCCCGCCGCGGCGGTCCGATCGCCCATGCGACGGCTCGCGTCCACGCCGCGGCGGCGTTGCGCGAGGCATGCCTCGCGCCGATGCCGCGTTGGGGGCAACATTTTTGCCTGTCGTCGATCGACCGCATCGCGGCGCGCTGGCTGCGGAGCTCGGTTTCCACCTATGCTGGAGACCTCGAGCATGTCGCGCGGATTTTGGGCGCGCCCGGCGCGCTGGCGCTGAACATGTCCTATCTTTTCGCCTGCACGACCTCGGCCGCGCCGGGGCCGGGCGGCGCCCCGCTGCTGCGCCGCTCGCTCGACTGGCCGTTTTCGGGGCTTGGCCGCTGCGTCGAAATCGCCTGGCAATCCGGGCCGGCCGGCGAGTTTTACAATGTCACCTGGCCGGGCGCCGTCGGCGTGCTCACCGCCATGGCGCCCGGACGCTTTTGCGCGGTCATCAATCAGGCGCCGATGCGCCGCCGCACCCGCGGCGTGCTGGGCATTCCCTATGACGCGGCGGTCAATCTCGGCAACGCGCTGCTGCGCGAGGACGGCTGGCCGCCGGATCATCTGCTGCGCCTCGCCTTCGAAACTTGCGCGACCTTCGAGGACGCCATCGCGCTGCTGGCGCGCGAGCCGCTGGCCCGCCCGGCGATGTTCACGCTGACCGGGGCGCGGCCGGGCGAAATGGCCGTGGTCGAGCGCACCGAGCGCGAGGCGCTGGTGGTGCGCGGCCCGGTGATCGTCGCCAACGACTGGCAGACCCCGCGCGACGGCTGGAACGGCCGCATGGGCTTTGCGAACAACGAGGCGCGCAAGGCCGGGATGCGAAGCTTCACGCCGGACGGCCCGCGGTTTCGCTGGGCCGTGCCGCCCGTTCTCAACCCGACGACGCGGCTCGTCGTGGAGATGTCGGCGCAAGGCGTCGGCGAACTTTTCGCGCGAGGCTACGAAGCTCCGGCCTGGAACGCCCTGCCGACGCCGGCTACTCGGGACTTTTGCCTCGACGACGCGGCGCCGGCCATGGCGGCGTAAGAGGATCAACCGGTTCTCGCGGCCGTTGCGCTCCGCGCGGTTCCCGGATTACGCCAACAGGGTGGCGTCTCGCTTTGAATGGGGTGTCGCGGAGATGGTTGCCGTTTCCGGCCACAACTGATTCCCAGGCGGTATTCAAGCTCCGCCCCTCACGCCTTCGCGCGTCACCCACGACAACCTCCAATGGTTCGACGCGGCGCGAAGCTCTCAGTGAAAGAAAAAATCCTGGGTCGCGAAAAATGAACCGCCCGGGGGTGGCGGCGCGTGAACGGAACCGACAATTCGTCTCGCGAGCGCCGCGTGCGCTGGAGTCGATCCGGAGGCGTAAATTCCAACGATGGCTCCCCAGCCCGTGACGTGGAAAACGACATGCGCGGAACCCGGACCAAGGTCGCTCCGCGGCGGTGTATGCCGCCTGATCGCGATCGCGAGCTGCGCCGCGTAATTCATCTTGCCGCCAGCGGGCGCGCGTCCCTCTGGCAAGCCAAGGGGGCGATGCCCGCGCGGCCCGCCTCCGTGTCCCGACGCGCCCCCCACCAACCCCCCTCGCGGTCCGCCTCCTTCCCGGGGGGCGTGCGCCACGACGGCTCTAGGTTTGACGACGGACTTCTTCGGTTCGATGACTTCCTTTTTCACAGTTGGGTCCGGTAAGTCGTCCGGCGACATAATCATCGGCGGCGGTATCGCGAGATCGGGCTCGTCGGACATTTCCGCGGGTTCGGGCGGCGGCAACTCTTCGTCGGACGCGTCCTGTTCCTCTGAACCGAAGGGGCCTTCCGTCGAGCCGAAGGGGTCGCCGTACGGCACCAGCGTGGCGTCAAGTATGTGGTAGGTTGGGGCGGGGGCTAGAACGGAAATCATCGCCACGGCGAAATGAAGCGCAAGCACGCCACCCGTCGCGACGGGTGGCAACCACGGCGGCTTCACGGGCGGATAGGATGAGTCTTCGGCTCCAAAAGAGAAAAGTGTCGCATCGTTCATCGGCGTCGCCACCCTTGTCTGCTTTGCAATCTTTCAAACTGCATCGGACGCGCTAGCGCTCGGCGATCATAACGGCGACACGAATCGTTTGTTCTTCGACCCGCTCGCGACGCCGATCGCATTAATCTAGCCCGTGGTCGTTGAGCGGCGCGGGGAATGGAATCGTCAAACATCTTCGACCCATTGAGGCGCAATCCGTTCACGCGTTTATCACTGTGAAACCCTTTTTTAATAAAAGCTTGGCGGAGAAAAATCAATCTTCCGGCGCAAGGCGCGCGCCCGGAGTCCTGGTTCAAAAGCGGAGTTTCTCGTTATTCTGTTGGTGACTCCACTCAGAGGCTGAAAATGAATCCGCGCCTTGGGCTTGTTGAGCGCAACCAGCATCTGGCCTAACGGAATCACATCTCGAATGCGATGGATTGATAGGACGGGAATGGATGTCGTTTGGATAGGTTCGCGAGTTTGGCGGGCTCCAAAGGAGCAAGGAGCTATGCGGAACGACGCGAGCGAAGGCGTTCTTGTCTTGTCGGCGTGAAGCAACAAATTGCCGATGCCGATCCTTCTTGTCGCCGACGCGTTGCCTACGTGAGTTCGCCGCCTCAAATCGGGATGAGGCGCCAGCCGCACACCATATTGTGCGTCAAGCCATGCAGGACCGCGATTGATTTGACCTTGTCCACGCCACGCACCAGAAACTGGCGTAACCCACGATTGCGCGCTTGGGCGTTCGTGCATTCCGCCGTCGCCGCTCGCTGTTTGTAAATGTCCTTGGCCGCTTCCTCGCTCATGCGTTTTCGCCAGGCGGCAATGGCCGGCGCATCGTCTTGTTGCGGGGCGTATCGATCACAACTCTTATCGCGCGGCGCCGGAACGGGCGCGTAGACTTCGGAACCGGCGGCTTCCAATTTTTCGATGTCGTCGAATTTAACGTAGCCGCCATCGACCAGATGTTGATGCGGACGCTCGCCATAGTTTTGGGTCAGCGTTTCGTTCATCGGCGCCATCTTGCCCATGTCGGAACCGTTGTTGTCGACGTCGACGCCAGCAACCGCGCCGCTCCGCGTGTCGGAAGCAAACTGCACATTGTAAGCCGGACGAAACCCGCCATCGGCCATCTTCATCACCCGCGCTTCCGCGTCCGTGGTCGAAGCGCGTGGCTCCTGCTCCTTCTTATTTTCCTGCTCTCTTTCTTTCGCTGTCGCGGGCGCCGATGCGCCCTTCTCATCGCTGTTCGCCCGCTTCTGTTGTTCCCGAAAGGCCCGCTCCTCGCGACGCCGCGCCCGGTCCTGTTGCAGCTCTCGCAGCGCTCGCGTGATCTCGAGAGCTTTCGCGACTCTCTGTTCGCGATCTTGAGCCGCCCGCAAGCGCGCCGCCGCCTCCCGCCGGCTTGCCGCGCCAGGGTCGCTCCGCGCTTCCTGGCGAAGGCGCTCAAGCGCATCAGTCGCTTCCGCGTGACATTCCTCCAGCGTCGAATGCCGGCGAAACGACGCCGCTCCCGCGGCCGCACGCACCCGAACACCGTCTTGCGCCACACGATCCAGATTCGCCACGCCCGCCGCCGCCAACGCCGTGAAACTGTCGATGAGAAGTTGCTCCAGCGCAGCCCCATGCCCAACCCGAAAATCCGCCAGCGTCTTGGCGTTCATGCCAACTCCGCCGCACAGCCACTGATAGGCGATATGATCCTCGCACAGCCGCGCAATGCGCCGTGCGCTCGCCACGCCCTCGACCGTTGCGTAAAGCCACAGCGCCATCAATATGCGCGGATCGCATGGCGGGTGACCGGGTCGGCCTTCAACCGACTTGATTCCGGCAAGCAACGCCGACAGGTCGAGTCCTTCGACAAAGCTCCACACCATGCGAACGCGATGATCGTTTGGAACGAGTTCATCAAGACAAACCGCGCGCAAAGCAATCTGCCGTCGCTCCGCCGTGCGAAGGCGTGCCGCCACCGCGTTTTTGTTCTCCGGCGCGGATTGACACGACAAATCGTCGAACAGTTCCTCACCCTCTTGCTCGCGCATCGGCAAGGCTCCCAAGAATCAAATCCCAAGCTCAAATCTAACCTGTGAATGCCCCCATGACTCCCCAAAATCCAGGAGAAATCAAAAGATTTTCAGGCTCTCAGTACGCCAATTCTGATCCGCTTCTAAATTTTCTCGGCTTCTTCCATCATCCTGCTGGCGCCGCGCGCCGCCGCGATCGTGTTTTAGGTCCGATCGCGTCGCGCGGTCCTCGGTTCACGGAAACACTCTTTCCCCGCCGCGATATAAAAGTCGCAAGTACCGCGCAAGCCACGCGCGATATCCATTCCCGTATCGACGGACGTGACAAAAGTTTCCACTCGGACGCGGCTTTCGGCCGGCCCCGCGGCGGACGCTGCAATCTCGCGCGCGTATCGCCGAACACCGGGCCCGGGGGATTTAAATGCATTGGAAGCAGCCAGTCGTAAGCGATGTTCAACCGCTCGAGGACGGCGATGTCGATGGCGCGATCAGCCTGATTCGCAATGCGTCGCTGCGTGAACTGCGCGACGAAGCATTTTTGCGGGAAGAGTTTTTGTTGATGCTGGGGCTGAATGGCGAAGGTCTGGCGGAATTTCCAAAGGAATTATACCCCTGGTGCGGAAAAGGCATCCGCTCATGGCAGTATCCAATACAATTCTCGGCGTTTCTCGTTAAATTGTCGAATTACAAAATATCGTCCTATGTCGAAATCGGCTGCCGCTTCGGCGGAACCTTTATCATCATGGTCGAGTATTTGCGTAGATTCACGGATCTGAACACAGCCGTGGCCATCGATATCGCGCAATCCGACATTATGTTGAATTACGCCAAACGATCCGTTGGCGTCACCTATAAAATCGCCAGCAGCCGGGATAGCGAAATCATCTCGTATTTGGGCTCGGCGAAATGGGATTTCGCGTTCATCGACGGCGATCATTCATACGACGGATGCATCTCGGACTTTCATGCCGTCAGGCAAAATGCAAAGTTGGTCGGGCTGCACGATATCACCAGCGTGGCTTGCGAGGGCGTCGTTCGCGCCTGGAGCGAAATAAAGAACATCGTTCCCAGAAACCGGCTATTCGAGGCCGTCGACCAGTATAATGACGTTCGCGAGCGCACCAACAGCACTTATCTCGGCATTGGCTTGGTGGACCTGAACTATTAGTCGCGCTCTCGCCGACCCCAGGCGGCGCGGGAATCGTCGGACACGCTCCAAGCGTCAGCTCCCGTTCATAAATTAGAGCGTAGTCTCGACCACGCCGAAAAGTTTCGGCTCGGTAAAAGGAAATCGCTTATGAAGATCACGTCGAAAATCCTGTTCGCCGCCGTGCTGGCGCTCGGCGGCTCGGTCGCCACCGTCGAAACCGCGGCCGCGATGCCGCTCACGGGGCCCGCGCAAATCACCGCCGCCGCGCCGATCGAGCAGGCCGGATGGGGCTGCGGACCCGGCTGGCGCATGAACGCCTGGGGACGCTGCGCGCCGTTCCGCGGCGGTTGGGGTCCGCGTCGCGGCGGCCCGCGCCGTTTCCGCCGCTGGTGATCTTAAAGCGCGACGCAGCTTCAAGCTTATCGAGCCCGGCTACCACAGCCGGGCTTTTTCAATGAGTTAATGAAAACTTAGCACTCTTCCATCATGATGCGGGCACGCGAGGTTGGAATTTATCCAACGGGCATGACGCCGCTCCGCCGTGCCGGCCAGATCCGGATGTCGCCCCCTCCCCTCCCGGCAACAGCGGCTTTGCAACATGGCGAATTTGTCTTCCGACTCGCGCGCGTCGTTAAATCTTCTGGCGATGGCCACGAAAACGCTGGCGCGCTCCGCGAGCGTGCTTTTCGCGCTGATCCTGGCGATCACCGTCTCGGGCGCGGGTTACGTTTATTTCCAGGTGGCGCAAGAGAAAACCGTCGCGACCGAGCACCGCGAGATCGAGGACCGATACGCCGCGCTGCTCGTGAAGCTGACGGGTCTGGAGAAGCAGATTCGGATCGACGTTGTGCAGGTGCAACAATTCCTGTCCGATTTCTCGGCGACGCGCGGCCAGGACGGCCAGGACGACGGTCTCGCCAACGCGGAGTTGTTCTCGAAACAATTCACCGTGGACGTCGCGGCCGCGAAGACCGCCGCGCGCGCCTTTGGCAGCCCCGAACTCGCCAATGTGTTCGTGGAGATCGAACGGCGCTTCCCGGCCTATTACGCGCAAGGCGTCGCGATGGCGAAAGTCTACGCGGCGCAGGGCCCCACCGCCGGCAACAAGCTGATGGTCGAGTTCGACAAGCTCAGCGACGAGTTGCAGGAGCGCCTCAACGCGACCACTCCCGCTCTCGCCGCCGCCAAGAAACGCCGGGACGCGGATGCCGCCGAGGCGAACGCCAGGATCGACGATCTTCGCCAGCGGACGATGACGATCGTGCTGGCGAGTTGCGTCGTATTGATCGTCGCCTGCCTGCTTGGCGTCATCGCCGTGCGCAAATGGCTGGTGCAGCCGCTGGAGTGGATCACCTTTTGTTTCAGGCAGCTCGCCAGCGGCGACACCCGCTACGTGATTTACGAGATGACGCGCGCCGACGAGATCGGCGATCTCGGGCGCGCCTATCACGAGTTTCGACAAATCGTTTTGAACGCGGAAGCCGCCCGCGCCGCCGCGCGGGAGCGCGAACAGGCCATACAGCGCGAACGCGAGCGCAACGAGGAGGAAAAGACCCGGAACGACCAGCAAAAGGCCGAGGCGATGTGCGCCATGGTCGACCAGGTGGAAACCGAGACCAAGGTCGCGGTCACCAGCCTGATTAAGTTGATGGACCAGATGAGCGAGATTTCGTCGGAGATGTCCGGCGCCTCGGAACGGCTCGACCAACGGACCAACTCCGTCGCGCTCGTCGCCAACGAGGCGTTGACCTCGATGCACTCGGCGACATCGTCGACCAAGGAGTTGTCGGCGTCGATCGATCGGGTGGCGGAGCGCATCAACGGCGCCAAGGCCACCTCGGACGAAGCGGTCGAGGCTTCGAATCAGGCCAGCAAGACCATCGAGGCGCTGTCCAATGTCGTCACGGAGATCAACGAAGTCACCGGGCTGATCGCCAATATCACCCGGCAGACCGGGCTTTTGGCGCTCAACGCCGGAGTGGAGGCGGCGCGCGCCGGCAGCCATGGACTGGGCTTCGCCGTCATCGCCCGCGAGGTGAAGTCGCTCGCCGAGCAGACGGCCGTCGCGACCGACAAGATCGGCGGCCTGATCGGCCAGGTGCACGCCTCGACGGCGGGCGCGGTGCGGGCCGTCGACAATATTTCGAAAGCCATCGACCGGGTGAGCAAGGCGTCCGAGGACATCACCGACGCGATCAAGAATCAGGTGACCACGACGAAGGTGATCGCGACCGACATCCACGGCACGAGCGCTTCGGTGAAAAACGTCACTCAGGACATTCAGAAAGTCGCCGGCGAGGCGCAGGACACGCGACAGATGGCCAAGAATGTCGAGGACGTTTGCACCGACGCCTCGGACAAGGTCCGCGCCTTGCAGGAGACGCTGGTGCGAATCGTGCGCAGCAGCTCCAGCATCGTCGACCGGCGCGGCCATAAGCGTTATGAAATCAACAAGCCGGGGCGGGTGAGCGTCAATGGCGCCGTGGTGCCGGTCAAGGTGGTGGACCTTTCGGCGGGCGGGGCGCGATTGATCGGCGACATCGACCAGGGCTACCGCAACTTCACGCTGCTCATGCCCGATCTGAACTTTCCCATCCCGGCGCGGGTGGTGGCGTTCGAAACGGACTTCATTCGCGTGTCGTTCCAGATTTCCGCCGAGGAGCGCGCGCGCGTCGCCGCGTTCCTGCGCGGTGTCGACAAGATAGCCGAGCCGCTGTCGGGAACGGTCACGCTGGACGAGCAAAAGGCGGCGTAGCGGACGCGCTCAGCCGCCCACCACCAGCACATGCACGATCGGTTTCTTGCCCCAGCTGTTGTAGACGGCTCCGCGCACCGCGCGTTCGATCGCCGTCGCCACCGAGTCGAAATCGCGCCGGCGCGCGCGCGACAAGGAGTCGAAGGTCTTGAACACCGCGTCGTCGACGACATCGCCCATGTCGACGTTGTTCTTGCCGAGCTTCGGCAGGCCGGCGAAGACGACGTCGGGATCGCCGGAAAGATCGCCCTGCTTGCCGACCGCCAGCGCGATCGACACCACGCCGGCGAAGGCGAGCTTGGTTCGCTCGCGCAAGGAGCCGTCGTTCTCGGCGACCAGAATATCGCCGTCCTTGAACAGCCGTCCAACCGGCACCTTGCCGATCACCGCCGGCGCGCCGGGCGCGAGCCGCACGAGATCGCCATTGCGCGCCGACACGACCTGTTGGACGCCCTGCGCCTTGGCGAAGGCGGCGTGGCGGGTCAGATGATGCGCCTCGCCATGCGCCGGCACCGCCGCCCGCGGCCGCGTCCATTCGTACATGCGCGCCACCTCGCCGCGGCGGGGATGGCCGGAGCAATGCACGAGATGATCGTGATCGGTGATCACCTCGACGCCCAGATCGCATAATTTATTGATGACCCGATGCACCTCGCGCATGTTGCCGGGGATGGCGCGCGACGAGAAAATGACGCGATCGCCGGAGACGAGTTTTATGGCGGGATGCTCGCCCTCGGCCGCCCGCGCCATGGCGGCGCGCTGTTCGCCCTGGCTGCCCGTCGCGATAACCACGACTTTTTCGCGCGCGATGGCGTCGAGGTGGTCGAGCGACAGGAAGGGCGGAATGCCGTCGAGATAGCCGCACTCGCGCGCCACCTCTATGCCGCGATCAAGCGCGCGGCCGGCGACGACGACGCTGCGTCCCGCCGCGCGCGCGCCTTCGGCGATGGCGCGCACCCGCGCGATGTTCGAGGCGAAAGTGGTCACCAACACGCGGCCCTTGGCCTCGCCGATCAGCACGCCCAGCGTGCGGGCGACGTCGCTTTCCGAAAAGCTGTCGCCCTCGCGCAGGATATTGGTCGAGTCGCAAATGAGCGCGGTGACGCCCTCAATGCCAATCGCCCGCAGGCGCGCCTCGTCGATGCGATGGCCAACGCCCGGCATCGGGTCGATCTTCCAGTCCCCGGTATGCAGCGCGAGTCCGGCCGGCGTGCGGATGGCCAGCGCGCAGGCCTCGGGAATGGAATGCGCGACGGCGACATATTCGATGCCAAAGGGCGCGAGATCGACGATCGTTCCCGGCCCGACCCGGGTGATGTCCACTTTGGGCGCGCCGGGCTCCGACAGGCGCCGCGCCTCGATGAGGCCGGCGGCGAAAGGCGTCGCGAAGACGCGGCAGCGCAGCTTCGGCCACAGCGCCGCGAGCGCGCCGATATGATCCTCGTGCGCGTGAGTGATGAGCAGCCCCAGCAGGTCGCGGCCGAGCTTTTCGACAAAGGCCACGTCCGGCAGCACGAGGTCGACGCCGGGCAAATCCGGACCGGGAAAGGTGAGGCCGCAATCCACCATGATCCATTTGCGCGCGCGCGGCGGCCCAAAGCCGTAAAGAGCGGCGTTCATGCCGATTTCGCCAAGGCCGCCCAGCGGCGCGAAGACGAAGTCGCTCGCGTCCTGCGTCATGAATGAAAACCCGCGAGAATGAGAAGCTGCGTCATGAGTGAGAATCCGGTTGTTCGAGAATATTGGGCTCGTCGTGAGCCAGGAGCACGTCGCCGGCGTCGATGATCCGCTCGCCATCCGCCGTCGCGACGACAAGACGGCCGCCGGCGTCGATGGTTTCGAACCGGCCGCGCACTTCCTCGCCCGTCGACAGCGCGACGCGGATCGGCGCCTTGAGTCCGCCCGCCGCGGCGAGCCATTTCGTTCGGATGGCCTCGAAGCCTCGCCCTTCCGCCCACAGATCCAGCGCGGCGACGAAGGCGTCGGCGAGCGCCGTGAAAACCGCCGGCGCGGAACCACCGGCACCCAGCGCCCGCGCGGGATAGGGAAGCCCTTCCGGCGCCTCGGCGCAATTGACGCCCACGCCGACGACGACGCATTGCGGCGCCGCGTGGGCGCCGGCCGCCGCCATGGGAACACCCTCGAGCAGCACGCCGGCGAGCTTGCCGCCGTCGAGCAGAAGATCGTTCGGCCATTTTAGCGCGAGCCGGTCGCCCAAACCGCTCGCCCCAAGTCCGCTCACCCCAAGGCCGCTCGCCCCAAGGCAGCTCGCCTGACGAACGGCCTCGATCAGCGCGATCCCCGCGACAAAGCCAAGTCGCGGCGCGACGCTGGGCGCGAAATCTCCGGAAAGGATCAAGCTCGCATGGAGATTGCCGGGCGGGGAAATCCACGCGCGGCCCAGCCGCCCCTTGCCCCGGGTCTGCCGCCGCGCGACGACCCACAGCGGCCCGCGCTCGCCCGCGAGGATGAGGCGCTTGGCCTCGTCATTGGTCGAAATCGACTTCTTCCAGAAACAGCAGCCGAACACCGCGCGCGCGCGCTTCGCATCCGAGCTCGAAGCGCGCGTCGGCGATCAAAACAGCGATTTCGCGGCGGCCGTCGCCGCGTTCATCAGCGGGCCCGGATAAACCCAGAAGAACAAGAGGAAGATCGTCGAAACCGCGAGAACCGCGCGCGGCGTCAACGCGCCGCGATCGAATGCCGGCGCCGGCTCATCAAAATACATCACCTTGACGATGCGCAGGTAATAGTAAGCGGCGACCGCGCTGGCCAGCACGCCGATCACCGCGAGCGGATAAAGCCCGGCCTGAACCGCCGGCAGCAGCACGTAATATTTGGCGAAGAAGCCGCCGAGCGGCGGCACGCCGGCCAGCGAGAACATCAACATCGACAGGAAAAACGCCGTCGCGCCGTTGCCGCGCGACAGGCCCGCGAGATCGGCGATGTTCTCGACCGGCTTGCCCTCGACGCGCATGGTCAGGATCGCCGCGAAGGCGCCCAGCGTCATGACGGCGTAAATGGCGAGATAAAGCACGACGCCGCGGATCGCGTCCTCGGTGCCGGCGGCGAGGCCGATCAGCACGAAGCCCATGTGGCCAATCGACGAATAGGCCATCAGCCGCTTGATGTTGGTCTGGCCAATCGCCGCGAAGGAGCCGAGCAGCGTCGAAACGACCGCGAGAAATATGACGATCTGCCGCCATTGGCCGGCGACGCCGGGGAACGCCGTCAGCACGATCCGCGCGGTGACGGCGACCGCCGCGACTTTCGCGGCGGAGGCGAAGAACGCCGTCACCGGCGTCGGCGCGCCCTCGTAAACGTCGGGCGTCCACATATGGAAGGGCGCCGCCGACATTTTGAAGGCGAGGCCCGCCAGCACGAAGACGAGACCGAAGATGACGCCAATCGGCGCCGAGCCCGCCAGCGCGTCGGCGATGCCCTCGAACGACACGGTTCCCGCGAAGCCATAGAGCAGCGACAAGCCATACAGCATCATGCCCGACGACAGCGCGCCGAGAACGAAATATTTGAGGCCCGCCTCGGACGCGCGCGCGTCGTCGCGCGAGAACGCCGCGATGACGTAGAGCGCCAGCGACATCAGTTCGAGCCCCAGATAGAGCGCGATCAGATTATTGGCGGAGATCAGCAGCAACATGCCGAGTGTCGCCAGCAGGATCAGGATCGGAAATTCGAACTTGTCGAGCGCGGCGCGGCGCAAAAAGTCCGAGGACAGCAGCAGCGTGACGAGCGACGCGCCGAGCGCCAGCACCTTCACGAATCGTGAAAAGGCGTCATCGACATAGGCGCCGTCGAACACGCTCGCCTCGGATTTCGTCGAGAGGACGATGGCGAGGATGGCCAGACCCAGCACGCCGACCGACAGCTCCGTCACCAGCGTGAACGAACGCTCGCCGCGAAACGCGCCGACCAGGATAAGCACGAGAACGCCGACGGCGAGGATGACCTCCGGCAGGAAGTGTTGGGCGAGCTGCGTGAAAAAAGGCATATTCATCAGTCCATCATTGGCTGGCGGCGGCGACGTGGATCGCGTGAAGCAGCGCCGAATGGGAGTTGAGCAGATTGGCGACGGACGCGGCGGAGGCTTCGATCACCGGCCCCGGCCGCACGCCGTAGTAGATCGTCAGCGCCAGCAGCGGAACGAAGATGGCGGTTTCGCGCGGGCCGAGATCGGCGATGTCCTTGAGGCTCGCCTTGTCGAGAACGCCGAAGATCACCCGGCGATAGAGATACAGCGCGTAGGCGGCCGAGAGAATGACCCCCGACGTCGCGAACAGCGCCACCCAGCTGTTGGCGTTGAAGGCGCCGACCAGCGTGAGAAACTCCCCAACGAAGCCCGCCGTGCCCGGCAGGCCGACATTGGCCATCGTGAACACCATGAAGGTGAAGGCGTAGAGCGGCATGCGCTTGACGAGGCCGCCATAGGCCGAGATCTCGCGGGTGTGCATGCGGTCGTAAATGACGCCGACGCAAAGGAACAGCGCGCCCGACACGAAGCCGTGCGAGATCATCAGGAACATCGCGCCCTGGACGCCCTGGGTGTTCAGCGAGAACAGGCCCATCGTCACGAAGCCCATGTGCGCGACCGACGAGTAGGCGATCAGCTTCTTGATGTCTTCCTGCACCAGCGCGACCAGCGAGGTGTAGACGATGGCGATGACCGACAGCGCGAACACCAGCGGCGCGAACTCGACCGAGGCGTCGGGGAACATTGGCAGCGAGAAGCGGATGAAGCCATAGCCGCCCATCTTCAGCAGGATCGCCGCCAGAATGACCGAGCCCGCCGTCGGCGCCT
The DNA here is from genome assembly GCA_963699455.1 of uncultured Alphaproteobacteria bacterium. Lineage (GTDB taxonomy): Bacteria > Pseudomonadota > Alphaproteobacteria > Rhizobiales > Beijerinckiaceae > Methylocystis. The sequence goes on from CAVOTY010000006.1 coordinate 1,452,510, forward strand.
CGACGTGCGCGTCGGGCAACCAGGTGTGCACCGGCCACATCGGCATTTTCACGGCGAACGAGGCGAAGAACGCCAGCCACAGCCAGGTCTGCATCTTGGCCGGGAAATGCGTCGCGAGCAGAGCCTGAATGTCTGTCGTGCCGGCGGTGTTGTACATCGCGAGGATCGCGATGAGCATCAACAGCGAGCCGACCAGCGTATAGAGGAAGAATTTGAAGCTCGCGTAGACGCGACGCTTGCCGCCCCAGATGCCGATGATGAGAAACATCGGAATGAGGCCGCCTTCGAAGAAGAGATAAAACAGCACCAAATCCAGCGCGCAGAACACGCCGATCATCAGCGTCTCCAGCACCAGGAAGGCGATCATATATTCGGCGACGCGCTTTGTGATCGAACTCCCACGACGCCAGGATCGCGAAGGGCATCAAGAAGGTGGTCAGCAGCACGAAGGGCATCGAGAAGCCGTCGACGCCGAGTTTATAGGTGAGGCCCGCGCCGAACCACGGTTTTTCCTCGATGAGCTGAAAGGCCGCGTTGGCCGCGTCGAACCGCTGCCAAACGACAATGGAGAGCGCGAAGGTCGCGATGGTGGTGAGCAGCGCCGCCCAGCGGATGTTGCGCAGCGTCAATTCGCCGTCGCCGCGCTGCGTCAGGATGAAGGCGGCGCCGACCAGCGGCAGGAAGGTCAGGCCGGAGAGAATTCCAAAACCAAACATTAGCGAATGCCTCCGGCGACGAACCAGCTGACGACCGCCGCGACGCCGATCAACATCGCGAAGGCATAGTGATAGATGTACCCGGTCTGGAGACGCACGGCGAGACGCGCCCCGTCGACGACGCGCGCGGCCACGCCATCGGGGCCGATTCCGTCGATGATGCGACCGTCTCCGCCCTTCCAGAACAGCCGCCCCAGCGCGAAGGCCGGGCGCACGAACAGGAAGTCGTAGAGCTCGTCGAAATACCATTTATTGAGCAGGAACTGATACAGGCCCGGCAGCGCGCGCGCCAGCGCCGGAGCCGTGCCGGGGCGCAGCACGTAGAAATAGAGCGACACGATAAAGCCCAAAACCATCATGACGGTCGGACTCACCGACGCCCACATCGGGATGTCGTGCATCTCGTGCAGGATATGATTTTGCGGGCCGACGAACAGCGACTCCTTCCAGAACTCCTCGAAGGCGTGGCCGGCGAAAAAAGGCTCGAACACAAAGCCCGCCACGACAGCGCCCGTGGCGAGCACGGCGAGCGGGATCAGCATGACCAGCGGCGACTCGTGCGGCGCGTGGCCGTGGTCGTCGTGAGCGTGATCGTCGTGAGCGTGGTCGTCATTGCCGTCGGCGGCATGAGCGTGGTCGTCGTGAGCGTGCGCGGCGTCATGCTCGGCGCGCTTGCCGAAGAAAGTCATGAACACCAGCCGCCATGAATAAAATGAGGTCAGGCCCGCCGCGACGACCGTCGCCACGAAGCCGTACATCGCCGCGTTGGAATGTTGACCGGCGGCGTAGGCCGCCTCGATGATCGCGTCCTTCGAGAAAAAGCCCGCGAAACCGATTTGCGTGTGGGGAATGCCGAAACCGGTCAGCGCCAGCGTGCCGATGGTCATCATCGCGAAGGTGAAGGGGATGTCCTTGCGCAGGCCGCCCATGTTGCGCATGTCCTGCTCGTGATGCATCGCGTGAATCACCGAGCCCGCGCCAAGGAACAGCAGCGCCTTGAAGAAGGCGTGCGTGAATAGATGGAACACGCCCAGCGAATAGCCGCCCACCCCTTCCGCGACGAACATGTAACCGAGCTGCGAGCAGGTGGAATAGGCGATCACCCGCTTGATGTCGTTCTGCACGAGGCCCACTGTCGCCGCGAAAAACGCGGTCGTCGCGCCGACGACCGTGACGAAGGTCAGCGCGTCCGGCGCGTATTCGAAAATGGGCGAGAGCCGCGCGACCATGAACACGCCGGCGGTGACCATCGTCGCGGCGTGAATGAGCGCCGACACGGGGGTCGGGCCTTCCATCGCGTCCGGCAACCAGGTGTGCAGCAGGAATTGCGCCGATTTGCCCATCGCGCCGGTGAACAGCAGGAACGCGGTCAGCGTCAACGCGTCGAGATCGAGCCCGAAGATGTGAATGCGCTGACCCTCCAGACCAGGAACGGCGGCGAACACCTCGTCGAACGTCACGGAATGGGTAAGCTTGAAGGTCAGGAAAATGCCGAGCGCGAAACCGAAATCGCCGACCCGGTTGACGACGAAGGCCTTGATCGCGGCGGCGTTGGCCGACGGCTTTTCATACCAGAAGCCAATCAGCAGATAGGAAGCGAGACCGACGCCCTCCCAGCCAAAAAACATCTGCACGAGATTATCCGCCGTCACCAGCATCAACATCGCGAAGGTGAACAGCGACAGATAGGCGAAGAATCGCGGACGGTGTGGGTCCTCGTGCATGTAGCCAATGGAATAAACGTGCACGAGGCTGGACACGGTGTTCACGACGACCAGCATCACCGCCGTCAGCGTGTCGACGCGCAGCGCCCAATCGACTTTCAAGGCGCCCGAGGTCAGCCAGTTGCCGAGCACCGGCGTCACCGCCTCGCCATGGCCAAGGCCGACGTCGATGAACACCATCCACGACATGACCGCGCAGGCGACCAGCAGGCAGGAGGTCACCAGTTCCGACGCGCGCGCGCCGATCTTGCGGCCAAAACCGCCGGCGATCAGGAAGCCGATAAGGGGAAGAAAGACGATTGCCTTGATCATCGCGCGGTCAGCCCTTCAAGCTGTTGATGTCGTCGACCGCGATCGAGCCGCGATTGCGATAGAAAGTCACGAGAATGGCGAGGCCGATCGCCGCCTCCGCCGCCGCCACGGTGAGCACGAACAGCGCGAACACCTGCCCCGTCAAATCGCCGAGTTGCGCGGAAAACGCCACGAAATTCAGATTGACCGACAGCAGGATCAACTCGACCGACATCAAGATCACGATGATGTTCTTGCGGTTGAGAATGATGCCCGCGATGCCGAAGGTGAACAGGATCGCCGCGACAACGAGATAATGGGTGAGGCCGATAACCATGGGCTGCTTCCTTAGACGCCGGCCCGCGAGGGCACTTTCCTCAGCTCGACCACCGATTTGGCGGTGCGCGCGTTCTGCTCGGCGATATTCTGGCGCTTCACATTGGGGCGATGGCGCAGCGTGAGGACGATCGCGCCGATCATCGCGGTCAGCAGCACCAGCGCCGACACTTGGAAGAAGATCACATATTTCGTGTAAAGCACCTGCCCCAGCGCCGCGGTGTTGGTGACATGGGCGACGATCGGCGAGGCGGCCGCGTCGGGAGCGGACGCCGCCGTTTTCCAGCCGATCGCGACGAAACCAAGTTCGAACAGCACCACGGCGCCGACCGCGACGCCGGCCGGAAGATATTTTTGGAAGCCCTGCTTCAATTCCGCGAAATCCACGTCGAGCATCATCACGACGAAGAGGAACAGCACCGCCACCGCGCCGACATAGACGACGATGAGGATCATCGCCAGGAACTCCGCGCCCAGCAACAGGAACAGACCCGCGCCGTTGCAGAACGCCAGGATCAGGAACAGCACGGAGTGCACCGGATTTCGCGCGGTGATCACCCCGAACGCCGAGGCGATCAGCACGCCCGAGAAAAGATAGAAGAATGCGGCGGCCACGGCTTCGTCCTCTTTTTGCGCCAATCTCGACGCCTCGCGCCAGGCGAGGCCGGGCGAAGGTTTAGTTCGTTCAGTTTAGCGGTAGGGCGCGTCCAGCGCGATGTTGCGAGCGATCTCCCGCTCCCAGCGCGCGCCGTTTTCGAGCAGACGGTCCTTGTTATAGTAGAGTTCCTCGCGCGTCTCCGTCGCGAATTCGGCGTTCGGCCCCTCGACAATGGCGTCGACCGGACAGGCCTCCTGGCAAAATCCGCAATAGATGCACTTCACCATGTCGATGTCGTAGCGCGTCGTGCGGCGCGTGCCGTCGTTGCGGCGCGGCCCGGCCTCGATGGTGATCGCTTGCGCGGGGCAGATCGCCTCGCAAAGCTTGCAGGCGATGCAGCGCTCCTCGCCGTTCGGATAGCGGCGCAGCGCATGCTCGCCGCGGTAGCGCGGCGACTGCGGATTTTTTTCATGCGGATAGTTGAGCGTCGCCTTCGGCTTGAAGAAGTAGCGCATGCCCAGAAAGAAAGCCGAGATGAACTCGGTCAGGAACAGCGATTTCGCGGCGTGGTCGAGTCTCATGACGCTCCCTCAATTCGCCGCGAGGGCGGGGCCGAACTGCACCGCGGCGGCGACGATGACGACCATGACCAGGGAAAGCGGCAGGAACACCTTCCAGCCCAGTCGCATCAGTTGATCGTAACGATAGCGGGGCACCAGCGCCTTCACCATCGCGAACAGGAAACAAAAGAAGCTGGTCTTGAGCACGAACCAGATCACGCCAGGAATAAGCGTGAAGGGCGCCATCTTGATCGGCGGCAGCCAGCCGCCGCAAAACAATACCGCCATCAGCGCGGACATGGTGACGATCGCCACGTATTCCGCCAGCATGAACAGCACGTAAGGCGTCGCCGAATATTCGATCATGAACCCCGCGACGAGCTCGGATTCCGCCTCGACGATATCGAAAGGCGGGCGATTCGTCTCGGCCAGCGCGGAGATGAAGAAAATCACGAACATCGGCAAAAGCCGCAGCCAATACCAGCCGAGCATTCCGTATCTGGTGTCCTGCGCCGCGACGATGTCGGTCAAATTGAGCGAGCCGGCGCAGAGCAACACGGTGATGATGACGAAGCCGATGGAGACTTCGTAGGACACCATTTGCGCCGCGGCGCGCAGCGCCGAAAGGAACGGATATTTGGAGTTGGACGCCCATCCGCCCATGATGACGCCGTAAACGCCGAGCGACGACAGCGCGAAAATATAGAGGACGCCGACATTGATGCTGGCGACCACCCAGCCTTCACCGGACACCGGGATCACCGCCCAGGCGGCGACCGCCAGCGTGGCCATCAGAAACGGCGCCAGCAGGAACACGCCCTTGTTCGCGGTGTCGGGAATCACCGGCTCCTTGATCGCGAATTTGATGAAGTCGGCGAAACTCTGCCATAGGCCCCAGGGACCGACGACATTGGGTCCGCGCCGCAATTGCACCGCCGCCCAGATCTTGCGATCGGCGAGAATGAAATAAGCGACATAGATCAGCAAAATGACGGCGATCAGCACGCTCTTATAGATCGCGAGAAGCACGGGACTTTCCGTGACGAAGGAAACGAGTGTGTTCAGCCAGCCGTCGGTCACTTCGCTTGCTCCTATTCCGCCGCTTGCCGCAACCGGCCCTTGGCCAGCGCCGAACACTCGGCCATGACGGCCGAGGCGCGCGCGATCGGATTGGTGAGATAGAAATCGGAGACGCTCGATACGAAAGCGTCCTTCATCGCGACCGCTGGACGGCGCGCCAGCGTTGAGACCACCGCGACATCGCCGCGCTCGATCGCGTCGAGCCGCTGCAAATGCGGATGCTTCGCGAATATCGCCTTGCGCAACTGCGCGAGCGAATCGAAAGGCAAGGGATCGCCCAGCGCGCCGGACAGCGCGCGCAGGATCGCCCAATCCTCTCTCGCCTCGCCCGGCGGAAAGGCGGCCCGCGACGCGGATTGCACGCGTCCCTCGGTGTTCACGAAGAGGCCCGATTTCTCGGTATATGTCGCCCCGGGGAGAATCACATCGGCGCGATGCGCGCCGCGATCGCCGTGCGAGCCGATGTAGACGACAAAGGCCCCGGGCGCGATGTCGATTTCGTCGGCGCCGAGGTTGAGGATGAGATCGAGCCCGCCCGCCTTGACGAAATCATGCGCCCGCATGCCGCCGGCGCCGGGAACGAAGCCCAGATCCAACGCGCCGACGCGCGACGCCGCGGTGTGCAAGACGCTCAGCCCATTCCAGTCGTCGTTGACGCCGCCGTGCTTTTCCGCCGCCTGCGCCGCCATGGCGAGCATGGCGTCGCCATCCTCGCGCGCCAGCGCGCCCTGGCCGATCAGAACGATAAGCTTTTGCGCCGGCGCGGCGTTTTGCTGACTGAAATGCAGCAGCGAGTCGGGCCCCGCGCCGAGATAGTCGTATTCATAGGTCAGATCGGCTTTTTCACCGATCAGCGAGATTTTGAACCCGCCCTTGAGCCACCGCTTGCGAATGCGCGCGTTGAGCACGGGCGCTTCCTTGCGCGGATTGGAGCCGATGATCAGCAGCGCGTCGGCGTCGTCGATGCCGGCGATCGTCGCGTTGAACAGATAGGACGCGCGCCCATTGGCGGGATCGAGCCTCGCGCCGTCCTGGCGGCAGTCGAGATGAATAACGCCGAGCCTTTCGACCAAGGATTTGAGCGCGAAGGTCTCCTCCAGCGCGGCGAGGTCGCCGACCAGCGCGCCGATCCGTTTCGCGGGCGTCTTCTTGATCCGCTCGGCCACGAGGTTCAGCGCCTCCGGCCAGGAAGCCGGCCGCAGCCGGCCGCCTTCGCGGATATAGGGACGATCCAGTCGCTGGCGGGCGAGACCATCGACGATCTGGCGCGTCTTGTCGGAAATCCACTCCTCGTTCACCGCGTCGTTTATGCGCGGCAGGATGCGGATGACCTCGCGTCCGCGCGCGTCGACCCGGATGGCCGAGCCCAGCGCGTCCTGAACGTCGACGCTCTCGGTCTTTTGATATTCCCATGGCCTCGCGCGGAAATTCTGCGGCTTGGGCAACAGCGCGCCGACGGGACAAAGATCGGTGATGTTGCCCTGCAGTTCCGAGGTCATCGCGCTCTGGAGATAGGTGGTGATCTCCATGTCCTCGCCGCGGCCGATCGCGCCCATTTCACCGGTGCCGGCGACTTCCGCCGTGAAGCGAACGCAGCGCGTGCAATGGATGCAGCGGGTCATTTCGGTCTTGACCAGCGGGCCGATATATTTGTCCTCGACCGCGCGCTTGTTTTCGACATAGCGCGACGAATCGCCGCCAAAGGCCAGCGCCTGATCCTGAAGATCGCATTCGCCGCCCTGATCGCAGATCGGGCAATCCAGCGGATGGTTGACGAGCAGGAACTCCATCACGCCTTCGCGCGCCTTTTTCACCATCGGCGATTTGGTCAGCACCTCGGGAGGCGCATTGTTCGGGCCGGGTCGCAAATCCTTGACGGCGATGGCGCAGGACGCCTGCGGCTTGGGCGGTCCGCCCTTCACCTCGACGAGACACATGCGGCAATTGCCGGCGATCGACAGCCGCTCGTGATAGCAAAAGCGCGGCACTTCCGCGCCCGCTTCCTCGCAGGCCTGGAGCAGGGTGAACTCCGGCGGGACATCCACTTCCACGCCATCGACGAGAATCTTGGTCACTTCGCCTTCTCCAAAGTCTCGACCCGCCGTTTCAGCGCTTCAATTTCCAATTCGATGGCGCTGTCGTGCAAATTGGCGTGCATCGCGAAATCCCTCGCCGTCGCGATCGTCTCGTGCCAGTCATGCATTTCCTTGCGCAACGCTTTAAATTCCCCGCTGTGTTCCACGAGCAGCTTTCCGTGCTCGTCCAGGGTCACGCGAATATCGCGCAACATCTTCAACATCAGGTCGTCGCGCTCCTCGACCATCGCGCTACTCCGCCGCCACGCGCACGGGCTCGGGATGCGGATTGGCCGCATATTGGTCGATGCGCTTCTCGATCACATCGCGGAAATGGGTGATGAGACCCTGCACCGGCCAAGCCGCCGCGTCGCCCAGCGCGCAGATCGTGTGGCCTTCGATCTTCTTTGACACATCGAACAGCAGGTCGATCTCGCGCTTGTGCGCGCGGCCCTCGACCATGCGCTCCAGCACGCGCCACATCCAACCCGTGCCCTCGCGGCACGGCGTGCATTGGCCGCAACTCTCATGCTTGTAAAAATACGAAAGCCGCGCGATCGCCCGGATGATGTCCGTCGATTTGTCCATGACGATCACCGCCGCCGTGCCGAGCCCCGAGCCCAATTTCGACAGGCTGTCGAAATCCATCGGGCAGTCGATGATCTCATGCGCCGGCACGCAGCGCACCGAGGAGCCGCCGGGAATGACCGCGAGCAGATTGTCCCAGCCGCCGCGCACGCCGCCGCAATGCTCGTCGATCAGTTGCCGGAAGGAGATCGACATAGCCTCCTCGACATTGCAGGGCCGGTTCACATGGCCGGAAATGCTGAACAGCTTGGTGCCGGTGTTGTTCGGCCGGCCGATGCCGGCGAACCACGCCGGACCGCGGCGCAAGATCGTCGGCGCGACGGCGATCGACTCGACATTGTTGACCGTGGTCGGGCAGCCGTAAAGACCGACGTTGGCCGGGAACGGCGGCTTCAGCCGCGGCATGCCCTTCTTGCCCTCGAGACTTTCCAACAGCGCGGTCTCCTCGCCGCAAATGTAGGCGCCGGCGCCGTGATGGACGTAAAGATCGAAAGGATAGCCGTGAATATTGTCCTTGCCGATCAGTCTGGCGTCATAGGCTTCGTCGATGGCGCGCTGCAACGCCTCGCGCTCGGCGATGAACTCGCCGCGCACATAGATGTAACAGGCGTGCGCGCCCATCGCGCAGGAGGCGATCAACGCGCCCTCGACCAGCGTGTGCGGGTCGTTGCGCATGATCTCGCGATCCTTGCAGGTGCCGGGCTCGGATTCGTCGGCGTTGATGACGAGATAATGCGGCCGCGCCGGATCGACCTCCTTGGGCATGAACGACCATTTCAAGCCCGTGGAAAAGCCGGCGCCGCCGCGCCCGCGCAGCCCCGACGCCTTCATTTCGTCGATGATCTTGTCCCGACCCCTGTCGAGCAAGGCCTTTGTGTTGTCCCATTGGCCGCGCTTTTTCGCGCCCTCCAGCGACCGGTCGCCAAGGCCGTAGAGATTGGTGAAGATGCGGTCCGCGTCAGAAAGCATGTTTCGTCCCGTCACTCATGGATCTTGGTTACTTCGCGCCGTCGCCGTGCATCGAGGTCAGGCTGGTCAATTTGCCTTCCGGCTCGGAGCTGTTGCGACCCGTCTGCGAACCGGTTTTCACCGGGCGTCCGGCGGCCAGGTCGTCGAGCAGCTTCTCGAAGTTTTCCGGCGTCAAATCTTCGTAAAAGTCGTCGTTGATCTGCACCATCGGCGCGTTGCAACAGGCGCCGAGACATTCGACCTCGATCCAGGAGAACAACCCGTCGTTCGTCACCTTGCGCTGCGGGCCGACGCGGCGCTCCAGCACCTTGATGATGTCGTCGGAGCCGCGCAGCATGCAGGGCGTCGTGCCGCAGAGCTGCACGTAATATTTGCCCACCGGCGCGAGGTTGAACATCGAGTAGAAGGTGGCGATCTCCAGCACGCGGATGGCTGGCATGCCCAGCGTTTCCGCGACCTTTTCGATCGCCGCGCGCGGTAGCCAATAATCATTTTGCTTTTGCGCCTGCCACAGGGCGGGCACCACCGCCGAGGCCTGGCGGCCGTCGGGATATTTGGCGATCTGCTTTTCCAGCCACGCCTTGTTTTGCGGCGTGAACTCGAAGCTTTCGGGTTGTATTTCGGCGAGACGACGGACGGACATTAGCGATCGACCTCCCCGAAGACGATATCGAGCGAACTGAAAATCGCCGTCACATCGGCGAACATATGGCCGCGGCACAGCGTGTCCAAGGACTGCAAATGCGCGAAGCCCGGCGCGCGAATCTTGCAGCGATAAGGCTTGTCGGTGCCGTCCGAGACGAGATAGACGCCGAACTCGCCCTTGGGCGCCTCGACAGCCGCGTAAACCTCGCCGGCCGGCACGCGGAAACCCTCGGTATACAGCTTGAAATGATGGATCAACGCCTCCATCGAACGTTTCATTTCCGCGCGAGGCGGCGGTGAAATCTTGTTGTTGAGCACGGAAACCGGTCCGCGGTTCCGCGCTTGCAACAGCTTGTTCACGCATTGGCGCATGATCGAGGTCGACTGGCGCATCTCCTCCATGCGGACGACGACGCGATCGTAACAATCGCCATGCTTGCCGACGGGGATGTCGAACTCCATCTCCTCGTAGCACTCGTAGGGCTGCGCCTTGCGCAAATCCCAGGCGGCGCCGGAGGCGCGCACCATGACGCCGGAATAACCGTATTTCCAGGCGTCCTCCAGCGCCACGACGCCGATGTCGACATTGCGCTGCTTAAAAATGCGGTTCTCGATAACCAGCCCATCGAGATCGTCCAGCACCTTCATGAAGGGATCGCAGAACGCGCCAATGTCCTCGATCAGTTTGTCGGGCAATTCGCGCGCCACGCCGCCGGGGCGAAAATAATTGGCGTGCGCGCGCGCGCCGCTGGCGCGCTCGTAAAAAGCCATCAGCTTTTCGCGCTCTTCATAGCCCCAAAGCTGCGGCGTCAGGGCGCCCACGTCGGCCGTCTGGGCGCAGACGCCGAGCAGATGCGACAGCAGGCGACCCATCTCGGCGTAAAGCACGCGAATCAGCTGCGCGCGACGGGGAATCTCAACGCCGAACAGCTTTTCGATCGCCAGGCAGAAGGCGTGCTCCTGATTCATCGGCGACCAATAGTCGAGCCGATCGAAATAGGGCACGTTCTGCAAATAAGTGCGCGCCTCCATCAGCTTCTCGGTGCCGCGATGCAGGAATCCGATATGCGGATCGGCGCGCTCGATGACTTCGCCGTCGAGCTCGAGAATGAGGCGCAACACGCCATGCGCGGCCGGATGCTGCGGACCGAAGTTGAGCGAGAAGTTGCGTAAGCGTTGATCGGTCATCACTCGTCACCCGGCCATTTCTTGAACGCAAGAAGCCAAAGAAAGACTACCGGCGCAAGGGGAAATAGCCCCAAAACACCTAGCCAAGCAGGCATCCCCGCGCGCGGGAAAATCTTCACAAAGGGTATAGTCACCGAGGCCGCAAGAATTATCACAACCAGCCAGTGCCATATCGAGACCGAGCCCATTGTGCTCACCCTTGCCCCTTGGCCTTCTCGTCGCCGGGCAGTTCGTATTGCACGCCCTCCCATGGCGACAGGAAATCGAACTGGCGATATTCCTGCGTCAGTCGGACGGGATCGTACACCACGCGCTTTTGCTCGTCGTCGTAGCGTACCTCGACGAAGCCGGTCATCGGGAAATCCTTGCGCAGCGGATGCCCGTCGAAACCATAATCGGTCAGGATGCGGCGCAAGTCGGGATGTCCGGAAAAAATCACGCCGAAGAGATCATAGGTTTCACGCTCGTACCAATCGGCGCCTGGGTAAAGCGCGGTGAGCGACGCCACCGGCGTGTCCTCGTCGGTCGTCGTCTTCAAACGAATTCGCAGATTATGCTTGGGGCTCTGCAAATGCGCGACGATATCGAAACGCTCGGCGCGCTCGGGATAATCCACCGCCGTCACGTCGATGATGTTGACGAACAGGTAATCCGGCTCGTCGCGGAGCGTCTTGACGACATCGAGCCAGCGATCACGGGCGACCGCGAGCGTCAACTCGCCAAAGGCGACCTTCACATCGGTCACGGCGCCGGGCAGCGCGGCGGCGACCTTAGCGCCGAGATCGTGGAGTTGAGCAACCATTCGCGATTTCCCTCAAAGCGCCCATTCGCCTGGCCGCGCCCGGCGAATTTCGCCCGTTCGTTGCGGCCGTCGGCGCCGCGCTCCTAGCGCTCGATCGTGCCGGTGCGGCGAATCTTCTTTTGCAACAGCATCACGCCATAGAGCAGCGCCTCGGCGGAAGGCGGACAGCCCGGCACGTAAATGTCTACCGGGATGATTCGGTCGCAGCCGCGCACCACCGAATAGGAATAGTGGTAGTAGCCGCCGCCGTTGGCGCAGGAGCCCATGGAGATCACGTAACGCGGCTCCGGCATCTGGTCGTAGACCTTGCGCAGCGCCGGCGCCATCTTGTTGGTCAGCGTTCCCGCGATGATGATGACGTCGGACTGGCGCGGGCTGCCGCGCGGCGCGAAGCCAAACCGCTCCATGTCGTAGCGCGGCATGGCGGCCTGAATCATCTCGACCGCGCAGCAGGCGAGACCGAAGGTCATCCACATCAGCGAGCCGGTGCGCGCCCAGTTGATGATTTCGTCCGTCGCCGTGACGAGAAAGCCCTTGTCGGCCAGTTCGTCGTTCAGATTGACGAAAAACGGATCGGTCGATCCCACCGGCTTGCCGGTGTTCGGATCGATGAGACCCGTCGCCCGAGGCGCGACGAGGGTCGAACCCTGATTGCCGATCAATCCCATTCAAGCGCTCCCTTGCGCCATTCGTACACGAAGCCGATGGTCAGCACGCCGAGGAACACCATCATCGACCAAAAGCCGAACGCGCCCGCTTCCTTGAAGGCCACCGCCCACGGAAAGAGGTAGGCGACCTCGAGATCGAAGACGATGAACAGCAGCGACACCAGATAAAAACGCACGTCGAACTTCAGCCGCGCGTCGTTGAACGGGTTGAAGCCGCACTCGTAGGCGGAAAGCTTTTCCGGGTCCGGCGCCTTGAAGGCGAACAGAAACGGCGCGACCAGCAGGGCGCCGGCGATGATCGCCGAAAGCGCCGCGAAGATCACCAGCGGCAGATATTGTTCGAGCAGGAGCGGCATTTCGCGGGTCCAATAATTTGGCGCATCCGACGGATTTCGCGCGGGGCCTGCGGCTGGAGGCGCGAATGCGAGAAACAGACGCCTCCCGACCGGCCGGCCGTGCGTTCCCGTAACAAAGCGTTCCCGGCAAAGCAAGAGACAAGCGCGGCTTTCCCGCGACAAATGACGCAACCGCCGCAAAGACAAGGCTCGCGCCCAACATTTCGGCGCCGGCGCGGGCTCAGCCGGCGAGCGTCGACAATCGCGCCGCGGCGCGCATCTCGTCCAGGCGGCGGGCGCGCCGCTCCAGCGCTTCCGCGTCGGCGCCCCAGACCCGCATTTGATAATCTTCATCGACGTGAGCGGCGGCAAAGCCCGCGTCCGCGTCGATTTCACGCAGCGCGACGGCGAGCGCGACGACGCAGGAGCCGGACAGCGTGGTCATCGCGTGCAGCGCGGCGAGCCGAAACGGCGCGGCCGAGTCGGCGCCGACATGAGCCCGCGTCGCCGCCCCCATCGCCGCCAGCGCCTCGGGCGGCTGCGGGTGAAACGTCACGCCCTCGCAAAGCAGCAGCCGCGCGCCGCAGGTTTCGCGCGCGAATTTTACCAGCGGGTCCCAGGCCTTCGCCTGCGCGCGGACCAGATTCTCGGGTCCATCGGCGCGGTAGCAGACGAGATCGGAGCCCGCGTATTTGACGACGTCCGCCTCGACCTCGGCCATGGCGGGCGCCACGCCGTCGATGGCCGAGTTCACGAGCCGCGTCAAAGGCATGGCGGCGGGATCGATGAATTCCCCCTGCGCCTCCCACTCGGCGGCCAGCGCCTCGGCCAGGGCCAGCGTCGGGGCGGCCAGCGCGCCTTTCGCCGGCGTTCGCACCGGCTTGCCGTCGAGCCGCACGGCGAAGCCTTGACCGGCGGCGGCGGCTTCGGCCTTTTTATAGAAGCGCTTGGCCAGCTTCGGCCGCCCGCCTTGCGCCGCCGAGCGCAGCGGATCGCGTTCGCCGCCCTCGATGAACAACGCGGAGGCGAGGTCGTCTTTTTCGGTGGACATTTAAGAACGCCCTCGTGCGTTTGGATTCCGGTCTGTGATCGATTGCTTCGAGGTTAGTCGCCGTCGTCCTCGACGTCTTGCCAGTGACCGCAAAGCTGACAACTGCCCCCACGCATGGGAACTGTTAGCTCTCCACAGGAATCACAACAGCACGGACACTCACCTTTCTCTCTCAGCTTAGTTTCCATTCTCGCCCCGTGAGCATGAACGAACTCATATAAATCATCGATGAGCATTTGCCATGTATCGTCTTTTTTGAAGTCCGCAGCGAAATCGGTGCCAAGCTGCTCCATGGAAAAAGAAAATGCGAAACTAAGGGCATTACCAACAATCACCTTTGCCTCGTTTTCCGTTGTAATCCACTCATAATGTTCAATGGCATTGCGCGTTGTCCGGAGTGATCGCAATATAGTTTTGTCGTTATCGGTGAGCGCGACATCACCAATATTTTTTAAGCGAGAAATTGCTGTATCAATTGTGACAGTCCGAGCCTCAAGACTTGGATATTTGTCGACGTTCTCCCAAACAAAAGCAGGATTTACTCGACGAAGCCTCTCCTTCAATAATAATTCAATCGAATGAGCGGCATTGGTAATGGCATGTTTTAGCCTTGCGTGATCTGATCCAATGTCTTTCCAAGCGAGCAGTTCAACAGCGTGCCTGAGGGAGTCTCTGGCATTCGTCAAAAGATCGAATTGAATATGAGATCGAGGGCTCACGAACTCTCATCCTTCCTATGGTTTAGGGCTCCTATTCCTCCGGCGCGTCCTCGATCGGATCGTATTGCTTCTCGTCGAAGCCGAAAAACGCCCAGGTGGCGCGCATGTGCGGCGGCAGCGGCGCGGTCACGTCGATCATTCCGCCCTTGGGATGCGGCAACACCAGCCGGCGCGCCAGCAGATGCAGCTTGCGCTCGACGCCTTCCGGCATTGCGCGCAGCGGATCGCGGCGGCGCACCTCGTCCTCGGGGCGGTGGCCATATTTCGGGTCGCCGAAAATCGGATGGCCGATCGCCTCGGCGTGGGCGCGCAACTGATGCGTGCGGCCGGTCAGCGGCTTCATGGAGAGCCACGCGCAGCGAGGCGCGGCCTTGTCGACGATGGCGTAATAGGTCAGCGAATGTTGGGCCTCGGCCTCGCCATGGCGGGCGACGCGCATTTTCTCCAGATCGCGAGTTCGAGCCGGCGCCCGGCTTGCGCGCCACGCGCTCGTCGCCCATGCCCGAACCCTTGGCGAGATACAGCGAAATGCGCCCCTGCGTGGGCTTGGGCACGCCCTCGACCAGCGCCCAATAGATTTTTCGCGCCCGGCGCGAGCGAAACGCCTCGCCGAGCTCCGAGGCGGCGCGGCGGTTCTTGGCGACCAGCAGCACGCCGCATGTGTCGCGGTCGAGCCGATGCACCAGCACCGGGCGTCGATCGCCCTCGCCGAGCGACGCCAGCATCCCATCGATATGGCGCGTCGTGCCCGAGCCGCCCTGCACGGCGAGGCCGTATGGCTTGTTGAGCACCATGACGTCCTTGTCCTCGAACAGGGTCATCTGGGCGATGTCGCGGGCGTCGTCCGGGTTTTTTTCGCGCGCCGGCCGCGCATCCGTCTGGGCGATCAGATTGAGCGGGGGAATGCGGATCGTCTGGCCCTGTTCGAGCCGCGTCGAGGTCTCCACGCGCTTGCCGTCGACGCGAACCTCGCCCTTGCGGCAGATCTTGGCGAGATGCGACAGCGACAGCGCGGGAAAGCGCCGCTTGAACCAGCGATCGAGCCGCATGCCCGCCTCGTCCTCGGTCACGAGCGCGGCGGAAACGCCGATCTTTTGTGTCGTCTCGGTCATGAGCGCGCCCCGGCGCGAACGGAGGAGCCGGCGGGCGGCGAAAAACCTTTGAAAAATGAGCGCATGGGCGCTTGTAACAAAGACGCGGGCCGGCGTCACCCGCCGCGAAACGCGCCCCGCTACTCGCCGCGCTTGTCGGTCAGCGTTTGCAAAAAGGCCGTCAGCGCGTCGATCTCGGCGTCGGAGAGGCGCGGCTTCTGTCCGGGCTTGCGGTCGTAGGGGACTTCCTTGACATTGACATTGCCGTGGTATTGGCCCGGCAGATCGTTGAATTTCGCGGTTTTTCCGTCCGCGCCCTTGGGATACCAGCGCTCCGGGTTGGTGTCGCGCGTCGCGTAAAAGGCCACGGCGTCGCGCAGCGTGGCCAGCGCGCCATTATGCAAATAAGGCGCGGTCAGCGCGACATTGCGCAGCGTCGGCACCTTGAACGCGCCGCAGACGCTGTCGACCTCGAAGTCCTTGGGCGCCAGCGCCGCCAGCCCCTCGCGGCGGCACAGGCCCAAATCGAAATGATCGGCCTTGGCGTTGGCCGGGATCGCCGCGTTGCGCGGGCCGCCGAGCGTGTCATAGGTGAAATCGGTGAACAGCCAGTCCTTGGGGTCGCGCGAGCCCGTCTCGCCGACATGGCAGGCGAGGCAATTGCCCTTCTTGGGATCCTTGAACAGCGCGAAGCCCTTGGCCTCCAGCGGCGAAAAACGCGCCTTGCCGCGCAAAACCGCGTCGAAGGTCGAGTTGAAGGGATGGAAAACCTCGGTGTTCTCGAAGGCCGCGACGGCTTGCGTCAGCTTGTCGAAGGCGGCGTCGGGATTGTCGAGAGCCTCCTTGCCGAACGCCGCGCGAAACAGATCGGCATAGGCGCCGTCGCGGATTTTTTGGACCACGGCGGCCTTGGATGGATTGTTCATCTCCGCGGAGTTGAGCAAAGGCCCGGCCGCCTGCGCCGCGAGATCGACCGCCCGGCCGTCGCGAAACTGGCCGCCCACCGGCTGTTTCTCGATTTTGCCGGTTTCCTCGTCCTTCTTGTCGACGAAGGCGAAAGGCGGGCTGAAGGAGGCGTAGGCCAGCGCGGGCGGCTTGCGCGTTCCAAAGGCGCCGGCCGGCGCGCCGCGCGCGACGCCGGGACTGGTCGACCCGTTGGTTCCGGAAAACGCCCTGGCGGGATCGTGGCAGGAAGCGCAGGAGACGCCGCGCGGCTCCGACAGCGACGCATCGAAAAAGATGCGCGCGCCGAGTTGCTCCAGGGAAGTCGGCCTCGCCGTCGCCTCTTCCCCGCGCGCGGCGGCGGAAAGACTCAACGCGAAAAGCGCGGCGCCCGCCGCGCCGAACGCGAAACGGCGCGCCCAGGGAAACAACGACGCTGCGACAATCATCAATCCCCCTTTCGAGGCGGTGGCGCGACAAAAATCCGTCACAAGCTATAGGAAGCCCCACCGACCGCCGTCAATTTCAATGATTTGGAGGATTTCCAGAGAGCTTGCGTCGCGGCGTCGGGCCGCCGCAAGCCTTGGGTGCCAAGAAGCACGAGCCGCGCTTGACACATATATTCGCCATATATTATTTAGGTGTCACGAAACTAAGGCGAATGGCGAGGCGGCGAAACTCTTGCTTAAAGACCCCGGCGAACCAGTTGGCGAGTCGGACGGACGCAAATCGCAACGGAGAGGGCCATGGAGATCGCCGCGTGACCAAGCCATCCCTTTCCCGCGACATAGCGGCCGCGCTGCTTTTCAAGGCGACGGCCTTGGCGCTGCTGTATTCCTTGTTTTTCAGCGGCTCTCATCGAACCCTCGTCACGCCGTCGGAAATGGCGGCCTTTCTAGCGAACAATCACCCGGGGCCGCGCTAGGTCGCCCTCAAAGGAAAAGGCAATGCTCGACCTCGACGTCGTAACGCTGTCGCGCCTGCAGTTTGGTTTGACGGCGCTGTATCACTTTCTGTTCGTGCCGCTGACGCTTGGCCTTTCGCTGCTGCTCGCCATCATGGAAAGCGTTTACGTGATGACCGGGCGGCGCGCCTGGCGCGACGCGACCAAATTCTGGGGCACGCTGTTCGGCATCAACTTCGCGATGGGCGTCGCCACCGGCGTCACCATGGAGTTCCAGTTCGGCACCAACTGGGCGCATTATTCGCATTACGTCGGCGATGTTTTCGGCGCGCCGCTGGCGATCGAGGGGCTGATGGCCTTCTTTTTGGAGGCGACCTTCGTCGGCCTGTTCTTCTTTGGTTGGAAGAGGCTGACCAAGGTCCAGCATCTCGTTGTGACCTGGCTGGTGGCGCTCGGCAGCAATTTTTCGGCGCTGTGGATTCTCGTCGCCAATAGCTGGATGCAAAATCCGGTCGGCGCCGCTTTCAATCCGCAAACCATGCGGATGGAGCTGACCTCCTTCGTCGAGGTGTTCTTCAATCCGGTCGCCCAGTCGAAATTCGTTCACACGGTCAGCGCCGGCTATGTGACCGGCGCGATGTTCGTCATGTCCATCGGCGCCTATTACATGCTGCGCGGGCGCCATGTCGGCGTCGCGCGGCGCTCCATCGCGGTGGCCGCCAGCTTTGGCCTCGCCTCGGCGCTGTCGGTCGTGGTGCTCGGCGACGAGAGCGGCTACACCGCCGGCTTCAGCCAAAAGATGAAGATCGCGGCGATCGAGGCGATGTGGGAGACCGAGCCGCCGCCGGCCGCCTTCACGCTGTTCGGCGTGCCCGACATCGCCAGCGAGACCACCAAATACGAGGTGAGGATTCCCTGGCTGCTGGGGCTGATCGCCACGCGCTCGTTCGACCAGCCGGTCGAGGGCATCAAGCCGCTGATCGCCCGGGCCGAACAACGCATTCGCGACGGCCTGCCCGCCTACGCCTGGCTCGAAAAGGAGGGCGGCGGCCCGACCGCCAAGGTGCCCGCCGAGCTGGAGCCGTCGATGCGCGACCTTGGCTACGCCTTCCTGCTGAAGCGCATCCGGCCCGACATACAGAACGCGACCGACGCCGAAATCCACGCGGCGGCGCTGTCGACGATGCCCCATGTCGCCGTGCTGTTCTGGTCCTTCAGGATCATGGTGGCGCTGGGCTTTTATTTCATTGGCCTGTTCGGCGCCTATTTCTACCTCATCAGCCGGCGCGGCCAGATAAAGCCGTGGTTCCGCAAGCTGGCGATGTACAGCCTGCCACTGCCGTGGATCGCCGCGGAGCTTGGCTGGGTGGTCGCGGAATATGGCCGCCAGCCCTGGATCATCGACGGCGTGTTGCCGACCTTCCTCGGCGTGTCCAAGGTTCCCGCCGCCGACGTGGCGTTCAGCCTGCTCGGCTTCGTGCTGTTTTACAGCGTGTTGGCGGTGATCGACCTCATGCTGATCATCAAATATGTCCGCATCGGCCCGCGCGCCGACGAGGAACACCTGCCCGTCCCGACCATCGAAGCCGCCGCCAATTAAGGACGCATCGCCATGCCCATCGATTACGGAACCTTGCGCCTCATCTGGTGGGCCCTGCTCGGCGTGCTGCTGATCGGCTTCGCCGTCATGGACGGCTTCGATCTCGGCGTCGCCATGCTGCATCCCTTCGTGCCGCGAACCGAGACGCAGCGCCGCGTCCTCATCAACACCATCGGCCCGGTGTGGGAGGGCAATCAGGTCTGGTTCGTCCTCGGCGGCGGCGCGATTTTCGCCGCCTGGCCGCTGCTGTACGCGGCTTCGTTCTCCGGCTTCTACCTCGCGATGATGCTGGTGCTGATCGGCCTGATCCTGCGACCGGTCGCCCTGACCTTCCGCGGCAAGGTCGATTCTCCGGCGTGGCGAAAAGGCTGGGATATCGCCTTCTTCCTCTCCGGCCTCGTTCCATCGCTGGTGTTCGGCGTCGCCTTCGGCAATCTGCTGCTGGGAACGCCGTTCCATTTCGACCGTAATCTGGAGCTGGCCTACGAGGGCGATCTGCTCGGCTTGCTCAACCCCTTCGCGCTGCTCTGCGGCGTCGTGAGCATCGTCATGCTGACGATGCAGGGGGCGAGCTATCTCGCCTCGAAAAGCGAGGGCGAGGTGGCGCGCCGCGCCGCGATGTTCGGCTCGATCGCCGCGCTGCTGCTGCCGCTGCTGCTGTCGATCGCCGGCGCATGGGTGGTCACGCGCATCGATGGCTTCGTCATCCACGGGGACATCGACCCGGCCGGTCCGTCGAATCCGCTGCTGAAAATCGTGGTCAGGGAGGCCGGGGGGTGGCTCAACACCTACCGCCACGCGCCGTCGAGCCTCGTCGCGCCGCTGTTCGCCTACATCGGCGCGCTAGGCGCCGCCTTCGCGCTCGCCAAGCGCCAGGCGAGAAGCGGATTGATCCTGAGCAGCGCCTCGGTGGCCGGCGTCATCGCGACGGCCGGCTTCAGCCTGTTCCCGTTCCTGTTGCCGTCGTCCAGCCATCCCGATCACAGCCTGACGGTGTGGGACGCCTCGTCGAGCCAAGCCACGCTGTCGCTCATGCTGGTCGCGACGCTGTTCTTTCTGCCGATCGTCCTCTCCTATACAAGCTGGGTTTTCCGCGTCCTGCATGGACCGGTGACCGAAGCGGCGATCGAGCGCGGCGACGACTACCACTATTGAATCCGAGGGAGCGCGCCTATGTGGTATTTTTCCTGGATATTGGGGCTCGGGCTCGCCTGCGCCTTCGCGATCCTCAACGCGATGTGGCTCGAACTCGACGAGCACAGCGAAGAGAAGGAAGACGAATAAGTGCGAACGCGCGCGACGACACGACGGCGATTTCTGGCGCTGATGGGCGCCTCCCCCTTGCTCGTCGCGTCGGCGCGCGCCCAGGAGGCGCAAGAGTATCCGCTCCGGGACGACGACGGCGGCCCGATCAGCAATTTTCGCATCCCCTCGGAGCTCGATCCCGCGACGTTGCCGGGCATCCTCTGGCAGGGCGCGAATTCGGGCGACGTCGTGCTCTACGAATTCTTCGACTATAATTGCGGCTACTGCCGCGAGGCGGCCCACGACCTCGCGAAGCTCGTCGCCCACGACAAGAAACTGCGCCTCGGCCTCGTCAACAACGCCATTTTGTCGATCGGCTCGGTGCAGGCGGCCAAGGTGCAACAGGCGGTGCTGCGATTGCATGGGCCGCGCGTCGCCGGCGAATTCCACGCCAAGATGTTCGAGCGGCGCGGCCAGAGCGACGGAACCACGGCGCTCGCCGTGGCGCGCGAAATGGGCCTCGACGCGGACAAGATCGAGCAGAGCGGCGACAGCCCCTCGGTCTCGGAAGTCTTGAAACGCCAGGCGAAGCTCGCCAGGGCGCTGGGCATGGGCGCCACGCCCTCTTTCGCCATCGCCGGGGTCGGCCTGCTCGGCTGGCCGGGCGGCGCGTCGCTGCGCGCGATGATCGCCAGCGCGCGCAAATGCGATCATCCGATCTGCGCGGGCTAAGCGTTGGCGCCGGCTTGCGCGGCGGCGCGGTTGAGGGCTAGACTTCCATCCATGCCAACGGTGTTGATGAGAGCGCTACTCGCGGCGACCGCGCTTTTCGCGGGGTCGGCGGCGGCGTTCGCGCGAAGCGACGATCCTCCGGCCCTGGCACAGGAAGACGAGGGCGACGACTTCATCGAACTGCCCGGCGTCGGCCGCATTCCGCTGCCGCCCGGCGCCCGGGCGTTCCAGCCGCGCGGCGCCCGGCGGTTTGGCGGCGACGACGACTTCGCGCCGCTCCCGCCGAAAGCCGCGGCCCCGCCGCCGCCAAAAACTCCGGAAGAGGCCCGCGCCGCCGCGCTCGACGATCTGCTGGCGCGGCTCAAGGCCGCCGACGACGAGTCCGAGGCGCGCGCCATCGCCGCGCGGACGCTGGAGCTGTTCGCCCGCAACGCCTCCGACACGATCGCCTTGCTGACCGCCCGCGCGGCGGCGGCGGAGCTTGGCGGCGCCGCCGAGACCGCGCAAAGCCTGCTCGACCATGTCGTCGCCCTCGACCCCGGCTGGCCGGAGGGTTTTGTGCGCCGCGCCCGCGCCAGGGCGGCGCGCGGCGACGGCGCCGGGGCGCGCGACGATCTCGAGGCGGCGCTGCGGCTGGAGCCGCGGCGCTTCGACGCGCTGGCCCTGCTCGGCGCGCTCAACGAGGAAGCCGGCGACAAGAAGGGCGCGCTCGAGGCCTATCGGCGCGCGCTGGCCCTCGATCCCCGCCAGGAGGCGCTGCGAAAAAACGAAGAGCGCCTGCGCCTCGACGTCGAAGGCCGCGATATCTGAAAGGATGCGCCCGTGAGTTCGAACACGCCATTGCCCAAAGAGTCGCTGGCCCGGTTGTTCACCGAGGCGCGCACCCACAATGGTTGGCGCGACGTGGAGGTTCCCGACGCGCTGCTGCGCGAGGCGGCGGATCTTTCCAAATGGGGGCCGACCAGCGCCAATTGCTCGCCGCAGCGCATCGTCTTCGTGCGCTCGCCCGAGGCCAAGGCGCGCCTCGCGCCGGCCCTCGCGCCCGGCAATCTCGAAAAAACCATGGCGGCGCCGGCGACCGCGATTCTCGCCTACGACCTCGCGTTTCATGAACATCTGCCGCGGCTTTTTCCGGCCGCCGACGCGCGCTCCTGGTTTGTCGGCAACGCGCCGCTGATCGAGGAGACGGCGTTTCGCAACGGCACGCTACAGGGCGCCTATTTCCTTCTCGCGCTGCGGGCGCTCGGGCTCGACGCCGGCCCGATGAGCGGGTTCGACCGAGCCAAGGTGGACGCCGAGTTCTTTCCCGACAGCCTCGTGAAATCGAATTTTTTGGTCAACATCGGCCATGGCGACTCCGCCAAGCTCCATCCGCGCGGCCCGCGGCTCGACTTCGACGAATTCGCGCGAATACTGTGACGGCGGGCCGCTATTTGCGCTGTACCGAGGCGAGATAGGCGAGCAGCGCGTGGATCTGGGCGGTCGAAAGTTGGAAGCGCGGCATTTCCGCGCCCTGATGTCCGACGACAATGCCCTCCGCCAGCGCCTCCTCGAGGTTGGCGAGCGGATATCTCTTGCCTAAGCCTCGAAACGGCGGCGACTTCGGGTTCGGGCTTTTGCCGCGCGAACCAATGGCATGACACCGGCTGCAATTTGACTTGGCGATCGCCCGCCCGATCTCGACGGAGGATTGCGCGCCGGCGGGAGCCGTGAACACCAGCGACGTCAGGACGATAAGGAGAGGCGCGGCCAATCGCATGGGTTTCATTCCCGGGAGGAAAGTGTTCAGTCGCGCGCCACGAGCACCGAGCATTTGGCGTGACGCACGATGGTCTTGGCGTTGGACCCCAGCAGATAGGTCGACATGCTCGGCCGGTGCGAGCCGATGACGATCAGGTCAGCGCCCCAAGCGTCAGCCTCGGCCAGCACCTCTGGATAAACCACGCCGAAGCGCAGCGCCGTCGACACCAGTTCCTTGGGGTAATCGACCCGCGCCGCCTCCTTGGCCAGCTCCTGCTCGATGCTTTCGCGCAGTTGCTGGTCGAAATCGGCCGGCACGTAATCCATGAACGCCAGGGGCGTCAACGCCTGCACGTTCACGAGGCGAATTCGCGCTTGCCCGAGTCTCGCCAGCTCGACGCTGGCGGCGACGCCCTTTTGCGTCATGGCCGGCTCGCTCAAATCAATCGGCGTCAAAATTTTCTTGTGACAATCGCCCCTCCCCAAAACTCGCGACGGCGCGCGCCAAATTGCTTCTTTTCTAGCACGGTTTCGCCATCGCGTCGCGGCGGTCCGGACGACTTGCTATCGACCGGCCTTGGCGCGCAGCGCCTCCTCTATCGCCGCCAGGGCGCCGGCGATCGCGCCGGCGTCGGGACCGCCCGCCTGGGCGAGGTCCGGCCTGCCGCCGCCGCCCTTGCCGCCCAGCTTTTCGCTGGCGACGCGCACGAAGTCGACCGCGCTGAATTTGCTCGCGAGATCCTCGGTCACGCCGACCACGATTCCGGCCTTGCCGTCCGCCGAGGCGTTGGCGATCGCGACGACGCCGGAGCCGATGGCCTTTTTGGCGTCGTCGACAAGACTCTTCAAATCCTTCGCCTCGACGCCGCTGACGGCGCGCGAGAACAGCTTCACGCCGGCCACGTCGATGACCGGCTGGCCGCCGTCGCCGCCGCCGCCCATCGCCAGCTTGCGCTTGGCGTCCGCGAGCTCGCGCTCCAGTCGCTTGCGTTCCTCGATCAGCGTCGCCAGCCGCGCCGGCGCTTCCTCCAGCGGCGCGCGGACCAGCGCCGCGACCTCGCGCAGCGCCTTGGCCTGAGCGACGAGCTGGGTGCGCGCGGCCTCGGCGGTGCGCGCCTCGATGCGTCGCACGCCGGAAGCGACGGCGCTCTCCGAGACGATGCTGATCAGCCCGATATCGCCGGTGCGCGCGACATGCGTGCCGCCGCACAGCTCCACGGAAAAGGCGCGCGCTCCCGGCGCGTTGGCGCGGCCCATCGCGACGACGCGCACCTCGTCGCCGTATTTTTCGCCAAACAGCGCGCGGGCGCCCGTGGCGATGGCCTCCTCTTGCGCCATCAGGCGCGTCTCCACCGCCGCATTGCCTTGCACGACCTCATTGGCGAGGCGCTCGACCTCGGCCAGCTCCTCCTCGCTCATGGGTTTGGTGTGCGTGAAATCGAAGCGCAAGCGGTCTGGCGCGACAAGAGAGCCCTTTTGCTGCACGTGATCGCCGACGACCCGCCGCAACGCCTCGTGCAATATGTGGGTCGCCGAATGGTTGGCGCGCGTCGCCAGCCGGCGCGCGTGATCGACATCGAGCTCCAGCGTCCGCCCCAACTCTATCTCGCCTTCCTCGACGACGCCCTCATGCGCGACGATGTCCCCAAGCTTCTTGTGCGTCGCCTCGACGCGAAAGCGCAGGCCCTTGGCGCGCAATTCGCCGAGGTCGCCGACCTGGCCGCCCGACTCGCCGTAAAACGGCGTCTGATTGACGATGACCGCGCCGCGCTCGCCGGCCTTCAGCCAATCGGTCTGCGCGCCGTCGCGGATCAGGCCGGTCACGACGCCCTCGCTCTTTTCGGCGTCATAGCCCAGAAATTCGGTTGCCCCGACGCGCTCCCTCAGCGCGTACCAGACCGCCTCGGTCGCGGTTTCGCCGCTGCCGGCCCAGGCCTTGCGCGCCTCGGCGCGCTGGCGTTCCATCGCGCTGGCGAAAACTTCCTTGTCGACGCCGATGCCGCGCGGTCGCAACGCGTCCTCGGTCAAATCGAGCGGAAAGCCATAGGTGTCGTAAAGCTTGAACGCGGTCTCGCCGGAAAGCCGCGCGCCCGCGCTCAAATTCGCGGTCTCCTCGTCGAGAATCGACAGGCCGCGCGCCAGGGTGACGCGAAAGCGCGTCTCCTCGGTGAGCAGCGTGTCGGCGATCAACCCCTCGGCGCGATGCAATTCGGGATAGGCGGAGCCCATCTGCGCGACCAGCGTCGGCACCAGGCGCCACATCAGCGGATCGGCGGCGCCCAGCAATTGCGCGTGGCGCATGGCGCGCCGCATGATCCGCCGCAGCACGTATCCGCGCCCCTCGTTGGAGGGCGTGACGCCATCGGCGATCAGGAACGAGCAGGCGCGCAAATGATCGGCGATGACGCGGTGGCTCGCCGCCTGAGAACCATCGACGGGGACATCGGTCAGATCGGCGACCGCGCCGGTCAGCGCCCGGAACAGGTCGGTCTCGTAATTGGAGGCGACGCCCTGCAACAGCGCGGCGATGCGCTCCAGGCCCATGCCGGTGTCGATCGACGGCCGCGGCAGCGCCACGCGCTCGCCGGGCGCCACCTGTTCATATTGCATGAACACCAGATTCCAGAATTCCAGAAAGCGATCGCCGTCCTGCTCCGGGCTGCCCGGCGGGCCGCCCGCCAGCGACTCGCCCTGGTCGTAGAAAATCTCCGAACAGGGGCCGCAGGGGCCAAGCTCGCCCATGCTCCAGAAATTGTCGGAACTGTTGATGCGGATAATGCGGGAGTCCGGGAATCCGGCGATCTTGCGCCACAAATCGAACGCCGCGTCGTCGTCGTGATAGACGGTGACGAGCAGGCGATCGGTTGGCAGATGCAATTCGCGCGTGATCAGATTCCACGCGAGCTCTATCGCATCCTCCTTGAAATAATCGCCGAAGGAGAAATTGCCGAGCATCTCGAAAAACGTGTGGTGGCGCGCGGTGTAGCCGACATTGTCGAGGTCGTTGTGCTTGCCGCCGGCGCGCACGCATTTTTGCGCGCTGGTCGCGCGGGCGCGGCGGCGCTTCTCGACGCCCGTGAAGGCGTTCTTGAACTGCACCATGCCCGCGTTGGTGAACATCAGGGTCGGATCATTATGCGGAACGAGCGACGAGGAGGGCACGAGCTCATGATCGTGGCGAGCGAAAAAATCGAGGAAAGCCGTACGGATTTGATTGACGCCGCTCATGGTCTGCCTGGCTCGCTGTTCCTGCTTGCCGCGGCTCGCCGCGCTGGAATGTCGCGCTATCGCCTTGGCGTTGGTTTTTCGCGCGCGGCCCGCTCGCGCGGCTCCGGTCGCTACCTGCTTGCGATATGCCAGTTGGCCGCGGTTTCGGCAATGGGGAACGCCGATTCGCCGCCGCGCCTCAAGCCCGCCGGGCCTGGGCCCGACACGCGGGCGGTCGAGATAACCGGCGCGGCGTCATTGGCGAATCCGGCCAATCGTCCGCCGCGCCGCGTCTCAGGCGTCTTCCTCCCCGGCTTCGCTCGCGTCCACGTCGAGAATCTTCTCGGCGATGATCCCCGAGTTCTCGCGGATCGCCTGTTCGATGCGGGCCGCCGCCTCGGGATTGGTCTTCAAATAGGTTTTGGCGTTTTCGCGCCCCTGGCCGAGCCTCTGGCTGTCGTAGGAGAACCAGGACCCGGATTTTTCCACCACTCCGGCCTTGACGCCAAGATCGATCAATTCGCCGAGCTTGGAGATGCCCTCGCCATACATGATGTCGAACTCGACCTGCTTGAACGGCGGCGCGACCTTGTTCTTGACGACCTTGACGCGGGTCTGGTTGCCGGTCACTTCCTCGCGGTCCTTGATCGCGCCGATGCGGCGGATGTCGAGGCGCACCGAGGCATAGAATTTTAAGGCGTTGCCGCCCGTCGTGGTTTCCGGCGAGCCATACATCACGCCGATCTTCATGCGGATTTGATTGATGAAAATGACCAGAGTGTTGGAGCGGGAGATCGACGCCGTGAGCTTGCGCAGCGCCTGGCTCATCAATCGCGCCTGCAGGCCCGGCTGCACGTCGCCCATCTCGCCCTCGATCTCGGCGCGCGGCGTCAGCGCCGCCACCGAATCGATCACCAGCACGTCGACGGCGCCGGAACGCACCAGCGTGTCGGTTATCTCGAGCGCCTGCTCGCCGGTGTCGGGCTGGGAAATCAAGAGATCGTCGAGTTGCACGCCCAGCTTGCGGGCGTAAACGGGATCGAGCGCGTGTTCGGCGTCGACGAAGGCGCAGACGCCGCCGACCTTCTGCGCCTCGGCGATGACATGCAGCGTCAGCGTGGTCTTGCCGGAGGATTCCGGACCGTAAATCTCGACCACCCGGCCGCGCGGCAGGCCGCCGACGCCCAGCGCGATGTCGAGCCCGAGCGAACCCGTCGAAACGGTCTCGATCTCCACCGCTTTCTGATTCTTGCCGAGCCGCATGATCGAACCCTTGCCAAAGGCGCGTTCGATCTGCGACAGGGCGGCGTCCAGCGCCTTGGTCTTATCCACGGACGATCCTTCCACGAGGCGAAGATTGGCTTGGGTCACGGCGAAATTCCTTCTGGCACGGGTTGGCCGGCGGGCGCAACGCCGACGGGCGGGACATCTTTGAACATCGGCGCGCGATCACCATTGTGCATGGTTTGTTCTCGCGGCCAAGTTCTTTTTTTGTTCGCGCGTCGGCGCGTCAACTCGTGGTTAAGGCCGGAACGGGAGGAAGCGGCCGCGCGGCTAAAAAATCCCCTACCCGGCGGGTTCGCACAGCGCGGGCGAGACCGGGGCGTCGTCGCCGAGATAGACCCAGGCTTCGCTCAATCGCCCGTCCGGCGCGAACCATTGATTGAGACCAAAATTATGCCCATCCCTGTAGGGACAGGGTCATTTCCTTCGATCCGTCCTCGCGATAAAGCGTGAAGACGCCGTGCTTTTTGCCGCGCCGCCAGGGGATTTCGCCGTAAAGGGCGCCATTGGCGAAGGTGTAGCGGGCGACGCCGTGCGGGGCGCCGTCCACCAGCGGTTCGACCGAGCGCGGCGCGCCGCCGCTCCAGAATTCGCGGCGATACTCGGTTGGCGCGAGCGCTTCTATTTCAAGGGCTTGATTGTACGCGCCCCGCCAGGCGCAGGCGGCGTTCAGCAGCGATCGATCGACCGCGAGGTCTTGCGGCGGAGCGCTCGGCCTCGCCGGTTGATCGTAATGGACCGCGGCGAAGGCGCCGATCGCCAGCGCATTGCAGACCAACATGGTTTTAAGTAAATGCGGGCCGGCGTTGAAGACCTGTCGACCCCGCTCGTCGAATACATAGTCGGCGACATGGCCGTCTTCGTGGTTTTCCGCGTAATGGCAATAGTAGTAGCTTTTGCCGTCGAGCTGGCGGCTGATTTCGAAGCTGTTGATCACTCTCGCGCCAAGCAGTTTTTGCCTCGATTTCACGGTTTCAAAATGGGTTTCCCTGTCGTAATACATCGCGCGGTTGGCCGCGAAAAAATGAATCCATAGCGCCACGGCGCAGGCGCAAGCGACGACGGCGGCGAGATAAACGTAAAACATGCCGTCACTTTCGACGGCCGGCGTAAAGAACCAATTGACGCCGACGCGGAAAACTTGGGTTTTTCTCGCGAGCTTAACGGATAGTCGCCGCGCCGAGGGTTTGACGGCGCCGCTTCGTTCGACAGCTCGCCGAAACTTTGCGCGCCGGCGCGGTCGTCACTATATAGTGCCAGCGCGGGGCGGACCCGCCAACCCCGAGGGTTCGACAATGCGATCGCCAATTGCGCGAATGGGCCGGTTTTTCTCGATTTTCGCGCTGCTCGGCGCCGTCGCGCTGGCGCCAAGCTTGGCCGAGGCCAAGATGGGCTTTGGCGGCAGCCGGGGCTCCCGCACTTTCACCGCCCCGCCGGTGACCAAAACGGCGCCGACCCCCGCCGCGCCAATCCAGCGCACGATCACCCCGCCGCCCGCCGCCCAGCAGCCGGGAGTCAATCCCGGCGCCGCGGGGCCGGGAATCAACCCCGGCGCGGCCAGGACTGGCTTTGGCCGCGGCTTGATGGGCGGCCTCGCGGGCGGCCTGCTTGGGGCCGGATTGTTCGGGATGCTGACGGGCCACGGCTTTTTCGGCGGCATCGGCGGGCTGATGTCGATTATCGGATTCTTGTTTCAAATCGCGGTGTTGGCGCTCATGGCGCGCTTCGCCTTCATGTGGTGGCGGAACCGCAACGCGCCGGCCGCCGCCGGCGGGCGTTCCGGCCCCACCATGGCGGCTTTCACCGGCGGCGGCGGTTTTGGCGGGGCGCCGCGCCGCAACGGCCGCGAAGCCAGCCACTCACGCTTTCGGCGGCGGATTTTCCGGCTTTCGAGCGGCTGCTCGGGGCGACGCAGGACGCCTATAGCCGCGAGGACAGCGCCGCGCTGGCCCAGATGACCACGCCGGAAATGTCCAATCTTTTCAACGAAGAGCTGCGGGAGCGCGACCGCCGGGGCCTCGTCAACCACATCTCCGGCGTCAAGCTGCTGCAGGGCGATCTGTCGGAGGCCTGGAGCGAGGGCGCCGACGAATACGCGACCGTCGCGATGCGTTTTTCGCTGATCGACGTGACGCAGGAGAAGGCCACCGGCAAGGTCGTCGACGGCGACCCCGCCCAGCCGACGCAATCCACTGAAATCTGGACGTTTCGTCGCCCGGCGGACTCCGGCGCGGACGCTTGGCGGCTGTCGGCGATCCAGCAGGCGGGCTAGGACGCCCGCCGCGCGTTTTCGCGCATCCGACCCCCGATTCGATGCGCGCGCGCGCATTTTCGCGCATGCGCCATCGACGGACCAGCTTGCATCTTTGAAATTCGACGTATATAGATATCTTTATGTCTTACGTCGAGAAGCCGATGGTCGTTCCGTCCACCCTCCCCCTCGAACCCGCGCTCGCCGCGCTCAACGCCGCCGGCGAGGAAACGCGCCTGCGCCTGCTGGCGCTGCTCGCCGAGTCCGAACTCACTGTCAGCGAAATCGTGGCGATTTTAGGCCAGTCGCAACCCCGCGTGTCGCGACACCTGAAACTGCTGGTCGAGGCCGGCGTCATCGAGCGGCGGCGCGAGGGCGCCTGGGCGTTTTTCAAGCTCGCCTCCATGGGCGCGACCAGCCGGCTGGCGCGCGGCGTCGTCGACTGGCTCGACGCCGGCGACCCCGTGTTGGCCGGCGACCGGGCGCGGCTCGACGAGGTCCGCCAGGCGCGGGCCGACAACGCCGCCCGCTATTTCGCCACGCACGCCGACGAGTGGAACGACATCCGCTCGCGCCATGTGCCCGAGGCCGAGGTCGAGCGCGCCATTGGCGAGGCGCTCGGCGACGCGCCGATCCGGCTGCTGCTCGATCTTGGCGCCGGCTCCGGCCGGATGCTGGAGCTATTCGCGCCGCGCGCCGAGCGGGCCATCGGCGTCGATCTTTCCTCCGCCATGCTGGCCGTCGCCCGCGGCCGCCTGGAGGAAAGCGGCGCGCGAAACGTGCAATTGCGCCAGGGCGATATTTACGCGCCGCCGGTCGAGCGCAACAGCGTCGATGTGGCGATCGTGCATCAGGTGCTGCATTACCTCGACGATCCCGGCCGCGCCTTGCGCGAGGCGGCGCGCGTGCTCGCGCCGGGCGGGCGGCTGATCGTCGTCGATTTCGCGCCGCATGGCGAGGAGGCCCTGCGCGAAAAACACGCCCATCGTCGTCTCGGGTTTTCGGGAGAGGAAATCGCCGATCTGCTGACCCGGGCCGGCCTCCTCGTCGAATCGCGCCGCGACCTTTCGCCCGGCGAGGGCGACGGCGCCAAGCTCACCGTGTCGCTGTGGCTGGCGCGCGATCCGCGCGTCATTTGCGACCCCTTCCCATCCAAGAATCTGGAGACCGCGTGATGACGATGGAGCCACGCCACCCGCTTTCGCCAACCGGCGAGTTCGTCATCAGCTATGAGTTTTTCCCGCCCAAGACTCCGCAGATGGAGGTTCAGCTTTGGGACAGCATCAAGCGGCTCGAACCGCTGCATCCCAAATTCGTCTCGGTGACCTATGGCGCCGGCGGCACGACGCGCGAGCGCACCCATTCCATCGTCGCGCGCATCGCGCGGGAAACCACGATGAAGCCGGCCGCGCATCTGACCTGCGTGTCCTCGACGCGCGAGGAGGTCGACAACATCATCCGCTCCTATCGCGACATCGGCGTACGCCACATCGTCGCGCTGCGCGGCGATCCGCCGAGCGGCGTCGGCACGCATTTCATGCCGCATCCGCTTGGCTATCCCTCGTCGAGTCATCTCGTGCGCGGCATTCGCGCCATCGGCGATTTCGAGATATCGGTTTCGACCTATCCCGAGGGCCATCCCGAAAGCTCCTCGATCGACCGCGACATCGACGCGCTGAAAGCCAAGATCGACGCCGGCGCGACGCGGGCGATCACCCAGTTCTTCTTCGAAAACGAAATTTATCTGCGCTTTCTGGAAAAGGCGCGGGCGCGCGGCATCACCATTCCGATCGTGCCGGGCATCATGCCGATCCGCAATTTCAAGCAGGTCGCGGGCTTCGCCGGCAAGGCCGGCGCCAGCGTGCCGCGATGGCTCGCCGACCGTTTCGACGGGCTTGAAAACGATCCCGAGACGCACGCGTTGATCGCCGCGACGACGACCGCCGAGCAGGTCATGGATCTCGTCAAATCCGGCGTGCACGAATTCCACTTCTACACCAACAACCGCGCCGATCTGGTGTTCGGCATCTGCCATCTCCTGGGCGTGCGCCCGGCGCGCGAAAAGGTTTCGGCGTGAGGCGACGCTCTTGCCCGCCATGGCCGGGCTTGTCCCGAACATCCACGCCGCGCGATCATGACTTGCGCGGAGGGACGAGGCGCGTGGCCGACATGAACAGGACGGCCGCCGGACTGGCGCGTCCTGGCGTGGATGGCCGGGACGAGCCCGGCCATGACGGTGGGTGGGCGACCGCTGATTTGCCTCCCGATAACCGCCGAAGCACGCCGGCCGCGCCCTTTCCGCGTCATGGCCGGGCTTGTCCCGGCCATCCACGCCTCGCGGATACAGTAGTTGAAAGACGCACGAGAAAGCGACAGCATGACTTTCGATAAGGACCACGGCCCCAAGATTCTCGCGACGCTCGAAAAGCTGGCGAACGAAAAAATCCTCATCCTCGACGGCGCCATGGGCACGATGATCCAGCGTCATGAGTTCAAGGAAGCCGATTTTCGCGGCGAGCGGTTCAAGAACCACGCCAAGGATCTGCGCGGCAACAATGATCTGCTGACGCTCACCCAGCCCGAGGCGATCAAGGCTATTCATATCCAGTATCTCGAGGCCGGCGCCGACCTCATCGAGACCAACACCTTTTCGTCGACGACCATCGCCCAGGCCGATTACGGCCTGGAGAGCCTCGCCTACGAGCTCAATTTCGAGGGCGCGCGACTGGCGCGGCAGGCTTGCGACGAGGTCGAAAAGCGCACCGGCGTGAAGCGTTTTGTCGCGGGCTCGATGGGGCCGACCAACCGCACCGCGTCGATCTCGCCCGACGTGTCCAACCCCGGCTTTCGCGCCGTGAGCTTCGACGATTTGCGCGTCGCTTATCGCGAGGCGGCGCTCGGCCTCATCAACGGCGGCGCCGACGTGCTGCTGGTCGAGACGATCTTCGACACGCTGAACGCCAAGGCGGCGCTCTATGCGCTGGAGGACGCCTTCGACGAGGTCGGCACGGCGCTGCCGATCATGATCTCCGGCACCATCACCGATCTTTCCGGCCGCACGCTGTCGGGCCAGACCGCGCAAGCCTTTTGGAACTCGCTCGCCCACGCCAAGCCGTTTTCGATCGGCTTCAACTGCGCGCTCGGCGCGCGCGAGATGCGCCAGCACATCGCCGAAATCGGCCGCGTCGCCAATACGCGCGTCTGCGCCTTCCCCAACGCCGGCCTGCCCAATGAATTCGGCCTCTACGACGAGAGCCCGGAATACATGGCGGAGCTGACCGGCGAGTTCGCCCGCTCCGGCCTCGTCAATATCTTGGGCGGCTGCTGCGGCACCACCCCGCCGCACATAAAGGCCATCGCCGAGTCGGCGCGTGGCGTGGCGCCGCGCGAGATTCCGCAAATCGAGCCGCTGCTGCGGCTGTCGGGGCTGGAGCCGTTCACGCTGAGCAAGGACATTCCGTTCGTCAATGTCGGCGAGCGCACCAATGTCACGGGCTCCGCGAAATTCCGCAAGCTGATCACGGCGGGCGATTACGCGGCGGCGCTGGAAGTGGCGCGCGATCAAGTGGCCAATGGCGCGCAGGTCATCGACGTCAACA
Organism: uncultured Alphaproteobacteria bacterium; assembly: GCA_963699455.1. GTDB lineage: Bacteria > Pseudomonadota > Alphaproteobacteria > Rhizobiales > Beijerinckiaceae > Methylocystis. The sequence continues at coordinate 1,485,450 of CAVOTY010000006.1, forward strand.
TGGACGAGGGCCTGCTCAACTCCAAGCGCGCGATGGTCGAGTTCCTCAATCTCGTCGCCGCCGAGCCCGACATCGCGCGCGTGCCGATCATGGTCGACAGCTCGAAGTTCGAGGTCATCGAGGCCGGCCTCAAATGCCTGCAAGGCAAGGGCGTCGTCAATTCGATCTCGATGAAGGAAGGCGAGGACAAGTTCCGCGAGGAGGCGCGCAAGGTCAAGCGCTATGGCGCGGCCGTCGTGGTCATGGCCTTCGACGAGCAGGGCCAGGCCGACACATTCGAGCGCAAATTCGCGATCGCCAAGCGCGCCTATAAGATCCTGGTCGAGGAGGTCGGCTTTCCCGCGCAGGACATTATCTTCGATCCCAATATTTTCGCGGTGGCGACCGGCATCGAGGAGCACGAGAACTACGGCGTCGACTTTATTCGAGCGGCGCGCGCCATCAAGACCGACATGCCGCTGACCCATGTGTCGGGCGGCGTCTCCAACCTCTCCTTCTCGTTTCGCGGCAACGAGCCGGTGCGCGAGGCCATGCATTCGGTGTTCCTCTATCACGCGATTGCCGCGGGGATGGACATGGGCATCGTCAACGCCGGCCAGCTCGCGGTTTACGAGAAGATCGACCCGGAGCTGCGCGAGGCTTGCGAGGACGTGGTGCTGAACCGCCGCAAGGACTCGACCGAACGGCTCGTGACGCTCGCCGAAAAGTTCAAGGGCGCCGGCGCCATGACGCAGGAGAAGGACGCGGCGTGGCGCGAGGCGAGCGTCGATAAGCGTCTCGAATACGCGCTGGTCAACGGCGTCGCCGATTACATCGACGTCGATGTCGAGGAGGCGCGGCTGCGCTCCACCCGCCCGCTCGACGTCATCGAGGGGCCGCTGATGGCCGGCATGAACGTCGTCGGCGATCTGTTCGGCCAGGGCAAGATGTTCCTGCCGCAGGTCGTGAAATCGGCGCGCGTCATGAAGCAGGCTGTGGCGCATCTCTTGCCCTTCATGGAGCTGGACAAGAGCGAGCGCTCCAGCGCCGGCAAAATCCTGCTGGCGACGGTGAAGGGCGACGTTCACGACATCGGCAAGAACATCGTCGGCGTCGTGCTCGGCTGCAATAATTTCGAGGTGATTGACCTCGGCGTCATGACGCCGGCGGCCAGGATTATCGAGACCGCGAAGAAGGAGAAGGTCGACATCATCGGCCTCTCCGGGCTGATCACGCCGTCGCTCGACGAGATGTGCTTCATCGCCGCCGAGCTGGAGCGCGAGGGGCTCGACACGCCGCTGCTGATCGGCGGGGCGACGACGAGCCGCGTGCACACGGCGGTGAAAATCAGCCCGAATTACCGGCGCGGACAGGCGGTCTATGTGACCGACGCCAGCCGCGCGGTCGGCGTCGCGCAGTCGCTGCTGTCGAAGACGCGCGACGACTACATGGCGCAAACGCGCGGGGAATACGAGCGCGTCGCCGAGGCGCACGCCAAGGCGCAGCTCGACAAGCAGCGGGTGCCGCTGGCCAAGGCGCGCGCCAACGCGCTCAAGATCGATTGGGACGCGCACACGCCGGTCAAGCCGAGTTTTACCGGCGCACGCGCCTTCGCGACCTATGACGTGGCGGAGCTGGTTCCCTATATCGACTGGACGCCGTTCTTCCAGACCTGGGAGTTCAAGGGCCGCTATCCCGCGCTGCTCGACGATCCCGAGCGCGGCGTGGCGGCGAAGGCGCTGTTCGACGACGCCCAGGCGATGCTGAAGCGCATTGTCGAGGAGCGTTGGTTCACGCCAAAGGCGGTGATCGGCTTTTGGCCGGCCAACGCCATCGGCGACGACATCGCGCTGTACACCGGCGAGTCGCGCGAGGAGCGGCTGGCGACGCTCTACACGCTGCGCCAACAGCTGGCGCGCCGCGACGGCAAGCCCAATGTCGCGCTCGCCGATTTCATCGCGCCCAAGGACAGCGGCAAGGCCGATTACATCGGCGCCTTCGTCGTCACGGCGGGCGCCGAGGAGGAGAAGATTTCGGCGCGCTACGCGCAAGCCAACGACGATTACGGCTCGATCATGGTCAAGGCGCTGGCCGACCGGCTCGCCGAGGCCTTCGCCGAACGCATGCACGAGCGCGCGCGGCGCGAGTTCTGGGGCTACGCCAGCGCCGAGAATTTTTCGCCCGAGGAACTCGCCAACGAACCCTACCGGGGCATTCGCCCCGCGCCCGGCTATCCCGCGCAGCCCGACCACACGGAAAAGGCCACGCTGTTCAAGCTGCTCGACGCGGAAAAACGCACCGGCGTGCGGCTGACGGAAAGCTTCGCGATGACCCCGGCCGCGACGGTCAGCGGCTTCTATCTCGCGCACGAACAAGCGCATTATTTTGGCGTCGCCAAGGTCGAGCGCGATCAGGTCGAGGATTACGCGGCGCGCAAGGGCATGCCGGTCGCCGAGGTCGAGCGTTGGCTGGGGCCGATCCTCAATTATGAGCCGGCGACGGAGGCGGTGGCCTAGGCCGCCGACGGGGCGCATTCCCTCCCCCTTGCGGGGAGGGTTAGGGTGGGGGTGGCCACAACAACAAAGATTCCGCGTGTCGCCCTCCCACCCGACCCCGCTTCGCGGGGCCACCCTCCCCGCAAGGGGGAGGGATTCCCGCCCTATCGAACCATTCAAGCGGAATTTGCATGAGCAGCGCGCGTCATGGCCGGGCTTGTCCCGGCCATCCACGCCGAGGGCTCGGGCGCTCCCCGACGGAAAACGCCAAACCTTCCGCTTCATATGGAGACAATCTCAAGATGTCCTGGCGTGGATGGCCGGGACAAGCCCGGCCATGACGGAAGAGGAGCGTTCAGGGCGCCGCTTCCACGACTCGGGCGTTGACGAGGCCATCAAGCAGGGGGTGGCGCGTCGCGACGCGCGACGGTCATTCGAGGCATGGGGACCGGCGCAAGCGGTAACTATTGCGTCGCTTTTGACCCGGACCGGTCGTTCAGCGAGCCCTTCATTCGAACTGCTGGCAGCCTTCAAGAGACGTGCTATTCTCGCGCGCTTGGACCGCCCGCGACGCTCGTCGCCAAGCATGTAAATTCGTGTCGCTTTGGAAGCCGCCGCCAATGGATTACGAAAACCCAGTGATCAAATTTTGGAGGACGTCCCCAGGATTTACATTAATAGTGTTTGGGTTCATGGCCCTTTATACTACGGCATTTCGGGCAGAAAGGGCCGATTCCAATATAATTTATCTGGTGGTTGGGTTAGCGTTTTTAATTACAATCGCCGGCATTGTCTTACTTTTTCGCTCTGAATCCTCAGTTCAGTCGTCTGATGCTAATCTAGCAGTCGGGTCGTCAGACATTGAGGAAACTGTCATTCAGCTTGGAAAAAACTACGACATTCTCAGACGGCAGGCAATTCACGGATTCGTTTTAGCCGGGACGTTTATGGCGGTTGGGATATTGGTTATTATTACAGGTTCTCTTGGAGAGATGTTTGGATTTACTAAATCAGCAAGTAATCTTACTACGATCGCCGGGGTTGTCGTCGAGGCAGTTTCTGGATTAGGACTTTATCTATTTAAGGAGACTTTCAGGCAGCTTAACTCAACCTCTGAAAAATTACATGAGATGTGGAAGATTCTTGCTGCATTCAAAAAGGCGGATAGTCTTTCGGACGAAAGAAGAGCTGACGTAGTGATCAGCCTAATCGAACGACTTGTCGAGCCTTCGAAAGTATTGGCAAGCCCGCCCCAATCGACTGGTTAGGGCACAGAGGATTCCGACGCCCATTGCAACACTTTGAGGTTCTCAAGCTGACCGTGGAAAAATCGGGTTTCCTATCCTTGTCGTCGCCTCCCGGAACTTCTTAAAATGCGGGAACAGAGACGCCGGGGAAAGAGAAATCGAGTAGTTTCAAAGGACTCAGTGCCTGCTATTGGCGTCCGAAGTTAGGCACTTCGCACTGAACATAAACGCTGGGTCAAGATAGTTGTGTTTGATGGCTGATCCTGCGTCGCTGGTAGCGCCAAGGTGACGAGCCAAGGAGGTAGATTCCTTGAGTATTACCTCTACTGGCAACGCCGCTGAAGTGACGGAGAACGTCTCCTCCTACGCATCGCCTGCCCCAACAATCTGCCCCGCTCCGCGCGTCAAACAAGGTTCCAAGCATCGGAGCTCCCCCTTCCCTCACCCCGCCTTCCCCTCCTCCGGCGTCACCTTCAACGACGTAATTCGGTTGCGGATTTTGCGGAGGACCTCGAAGCGGAAGCCGTGGAAGCGGAAGACTTGGCCGGCCTCGGGGATGGCGCCGGCCTCGTGGATGACCAGGCCGGCGATGGTCGTCGCCTCCTCGTCGGGCAAATCCCAATCCATCGCGCGGTTGAGATCGCGCAGCGGAACGGCGCCGTCGACCAGCACGGAGCCGTCCTTTTGCGCGCGCACGCCCTGCACGGCGATGTCGTGCTCGTCGCGGATGTCGCCGACGATCTCCTCCAAGATATCCTCCAGCGTGACGAGCCCCATGACCTCGCCATATTCGTCGACGACGAAGGCGAGATGCGTCTTGCGCTTGAGAAACTCCTCCAGCTGATCCTTTAGCGTCGTCGCCTCCGGCGTGAACCACGGCTCCAGCATGATCTCGTCGATGGCGAGCTTCGCCGCGTCGCCCCCTGCCGCGTCAAGCGCGCGCAAAAGATCCTTGGAGTGCAGCACGCCGATGAAATTGTCGGGACGCTCGCGCCACAGCGGCAAGCGCGTGTAGGGCGAGACCAGCACCTCGCGGATGATGTCGTTGGGCGGCAGATCGGCGTCGACCGCCCTGATCTTGGTGCGGTGAACCATGACGTCGGACACGTGCATGACCTGTAGATCGAGCACGCCGCCGAACATGTCGCGGGCGCTGCGCTCGACATTGCCCTCCTCGTGCATGATGTCGACGGCGCTCATCAGCTCGTCGTAGGGCGACAGCATCTTGCGGCCGTGGACCAGTTCGACGCCGGCCGTCTTGAGCAGCCAGCGCACGAAAAACTCCACGCCGGCCAGCAGCGGGCCGAACACCGCGACGAACAGGTGCACGGGCATGGCGACCCGCAGCGAAATCCGGTCGGGCTGGTTGATCGCCAGCGTCTTTGGCAGCACCTCGGCGAACACCAGCAGCAGCGCCGTCATGATGATCGTCGCGTAGACGGCGCCGCCATCGCCAACCAGCGCCACCAGCGCGCTGGTCGCGAAGGCGGAGCCGCCGATGTTGACCAGCGTGGCGCCAAACAGCAGCGCGGCGATCATCCGGCTGCGGTGGCGCATCAACCGCGAAACCGTCGCGGCGCGGGAGTCGCCGTCCTTTTCGAGCGCGTGCATGTGCGCGGCGGAAGCGGCGGTCAAGGCGGTTTCCGAGCCCGAGAAAAACGCCGACAGCAGCACGCAGGCCAGCACGATCAGCGGCGCCGTCGCCATTTCGACGTAGGTCAATCCGTCCTCCCCGAAACATTCGCGCGAAGCGCGCCGTCCTGGCTAAAGCTCGCTTCGCAAAAAGGCGCGCACGTCCTCGGCGTCGATGGATTTGGCGACGAAGGCGGAACCGATGCCGCGCAGCAGCACGAAGGTCAACGCGCCGCGCTCGACTTTCTTGTCCTGATACATCGCTTCGAGAATGGCCTCGGCGCCAAAGCTCGCGCCGGGAATGTCGCCGATGCGCGTCGGCAGGCCGAGGCGCGCCAAGTGCCGCTCGACGCGCGTCGCCTCCTGCGCGTCGCACAGGCCGAGCCGCTGGGAAAAACGCGCCGCCAGCGCGAGGCCGATGGCGACTCCCTCGCCGTGCACGAGGCGCGCGCTGTCGTAATCGACAAGCCGCTCGAAGGCATGGCCGAAGGTGTGGCCAAGGTTCAGCAACGCGCGGTCGCCCTGCTCCAGTTCGTCCCGCGCGACGATGCGGGCCTTCGACTCCGCGCTGACCGCGACGGCGCAGATCTGCTCGGGCTTGCCGTGGAACACCGCGTCGCCGTCGGCCTCCAGCCATTCGAAAAAGCGGCGGTCGCGGATAAGCCCATATTTGACGACCTCGGCGTAGCCGGCGCGAAACTCGCGCGGCGGCAGCGTCGCCAGCGTGTCGACATCGGCGAGCACCAGCGAGGGCTGATGAAAGGCGCCGATCAGATTTTTGCCTTGCGGCGAATTGACGCCGGTCTTGCCGCCGACCGAACTGTCGACCTGAGCCAGCAGCGTGGTGGGGATTTGCACGAAGCGCGCGCCGCGCCGCAGGCTGGCCGCGACAAAGCCCGCGAGATCGCCGACGACGCCGCCGCCCAGCGCGACGATCACGTCGCGCCGCTCGATCTTGGCGGCGATCGCCTCCTCGCAAACCCGGCCGAACACGTTAAGCGATTTCGAGCCTTCGCCCGGCTCGACGACGATCGTGGTGAAGCGCACGCCCGCCGCGTTCAGGCTTTGCTCCAGCGCCGGCAGATGCAGGCGCGCGACATTGGAGTCGGTGACGATGGCGCAAGCCGCCCCCGGCGCGACGGCGGCGATTTTTTCGCCGGCGCGCGCCAGCAGGCCCGCGCCGATCAATATGTCGTAGGACCGCGCCCCCAACTCCACCCGCACGCTTTCCTGATGCGGCGGAATGTTGAGGGGCTGGTGCGGTCGGGGCGCGAATTGAGTCATGAGCTCCTGGGCTTCCTTGGCGGCGCGGGCGCCGATATTGATGTGGGGCAGGCGCGCCGCGAGCGCGGCGAGCGTTTCATCGACCATCGCGTCCTGCGGCGCGTCGCGCGACAGCACTCTGATGTCGGCCTCGGCGTAAATGGGATAGCGTTCGGTCATCAGGCGGCGCAAGGTCGCGGCGGGATCGGCGGTCTGCAACAGCGGGCGGTCGGCCTTGCGGCGCACGCGCTTCAACAGGGTTTCGTGGTCGGCGTCGAACCAGACGGAAACGCCGCGCTCGGCGATGCGCTGGCGCGTGCGCGGATCGAGAAAGGCGCCGCCGCCGGTCGCCAGCACGGCGGGACCGCCGTTCAACAAGCGCGCGATCACGCGGCGCTCCCCGTCGCGAAAATAGCCCTCGCCGAATTTTTCGAAAATCTCGGGGATGGACATGCAGGCGGCCGCGGCGATCTCGGCGTCGGCGTCGATGAATTTGAGGCCGAGCCGAACCGCCAGCCGCTGTCCGATGGCGGTCTTGCCGGAGCCCATCATGCCGACGAGCACGATGCAATGGTCCTCTAGAGCGGCGAGAATCGCCGCGAGGCGCGGATCGGGCGGCGCCCCCTGGATCGCATCGGCGCCTTGGCTCTTCGTCATGAGGCGCAATCTATACCGGCCGTGGCGGAAATTCAGCGGAAAAATCGACAATGCGCCGAACTCACCCCGGCAACTCGCTGGCGAGGAAGGCCGCCATGAACGCCGGAATGCGGGGGTCGGACAACTCCTCGCGCGCGAAAATCATGCGCGCGCCCGCCAATTCCGGCGCGCTTTCGGCGGCGATGTGGCTTTCGACCCGCCGCAGCAGCGCCCTCGCCGGCTCGGGCCAGTCGATGATATTCATGCAGGCGACGCGCTGTCCGTCGAATACGACCCGCCAGGACGGCGAAAACATGCGCAGCGCGACCTCAAGGCCGGTTTCCTCGACAAGCTCGCGAATCATGCCGCGGGCGAGATCGACCATCTCGCCGTCGATGTCGGCGCGATCCGGCGTGCCGCACGGAAAATACAGCTGACCGGCGCAGGAGTGGCCTCGCCCCATTTCGCCCAGCAAGAAGGCGCCGTCGGTCGAGCGCAGCGCCGGCATCGAAAAGCAATTAAAGACGGCGCGGTCGGGAAAACCAAAATCGCGCCAGGCAAGGAAGCGCGAAAATCCCGTTTCGAAGAAATCGACGTCCAAAGCGGTCGTCCCCGCCGCGTCGACGACCGTCTCGACGCGGCTGGCGAGCAGCACGCGGCCGTCGAAAAGCGCCGGATTGGCCGCGGCGCGCTCGCGCCAATGAGCGGCGATGTGGCCGGCCGCGTCGCGGCCGAACTCCCAGTCATGCGGCGCGACGTGGCACGCGAGCCGATCCACCGACAAAATCCGCGCGTCGCTCGTCAAGGCCGCAGCTCTCCGGTGGTCACCTCGACCGCCTGTCCGCCAATCTGGACCCCTATGAGGGCGCCGCCGACGACGTTCATGCGCAAGGTCAGTCTCGATGGGCGCCCCATCGCATAGCCCTGTTCGATGAAAAGTTGATGTTCGCCATCCTCGGGCCGCTCGAATTCGCGCGCAACTCCGGCGAAAGCCGCCACGGCCGCGCCGCTCGCCGGGTCCTCGACGCCGCCATGGCCGAACAACCGCGCGTGAATCGCGCTGTCCGGCAGAATCGTGTCGGCGGTATAGAGATAGGCGCCCGCCGCTTCGCCGAGAAACCGCTGGAAACGCGATGGCGAGGGGCGCGCCCGCGAAAGCGCGGCGCGCGACCCGACCGGAACGAAGATGAACGGCCAAGCCGCGGCGTAGATGCGCGGCGCGTGGGTCAGGAAGCCAATTTCGTGCGGCATGAGCGCGAGCACCGCCGCCAGCTTGTCCGCGCCAAGCGCCTCGCCGGCCGTTTTCGACGCATGGTCCAGCGCGAACTGCGCGTAACAGGCGCCGTCCCTGGCCTGGATCACCTCGCAAGAATAGACCCCCTCCGGCATTTCCAGCACGACCACCACCTCGCGCCGCGCCAATATTTCGGAAGCTCGGCTGCGCGCCAGGAAAATGGCGGCGCCGATCAGCGCCTGCGCGCTGAAGCGCCGTTCCTCGCCGCGCGCCGAGAACACGCGCAGCCTCGCGCTGTTCACCGGATCGCGCGGGGCGAGCAGGAACGCGGCGGGGAGATTGAACTCGCGCGCCAAGGCGGCCATGACATCTTGCGCGAGCGAGTCGTCGCTCTCGAAAAGGGCCAGCGCCTTGCCGCTGAACTTGTCGCGCGTGAAGACGTCAAGCGTGTGGAAGCGCAATAGCCCCGTCCCTTAAAATCGATCGTCGCGGTGGAGGCTCCGCGGTCGTGTCATCACGCTTCCAACACGCCCTGCATCTCAAGAATGGTGACGCTGTCCCGGTATTCGATATGTTCGACGATCAGCCCGTCCTCGAACTTCACGAACTCCGCGAGTTGGACCATCCCGGTCCGGCCGGTGCCGCGATGGCGCCATCGGACCGAGCGGCGGCAGGCCAGCCGTCCGCCGTCGACGACGATATCGGAAAGTGAATTGTGAAGCTGTTCGAAATCGACGTTGATCGCGCGGACGATGTTGATCACCGCCTCGACGCCGGCGTGGCGTCCCGCGTAGGGGATGCGCGCCCGGTGGCCCACGAATTCGCGAACGATGTCCGGCGAGTAATACTCGCGCATCAGTTCGACGTCGGGTCCATGCGCCGGATCGAATTCGGCGAGCTCCCTGACGCGCGCGACGATCTCCTCCCGCTCCAATCCCGGAGGGCGCGGGGTCATCATGTCCTCGAAACTCGACAGCGTGTCGCGCGTGAAGGTCGGCGGCCCCGGATAATCGAGAAACTCATGCACCTCGACGACCCTGTCGCCGCGCCAGCGCAGGAAATAGGCCATGTCCAGATTGGAGACGACGCCGCTGCCGCGGTGTCGCCAGCGCGTTCGCCAGCGCAGCGCGCAATTGCCATTTTCGACGAGGATGTCGATAATTTCGCCGTCGAGCGCCTGATAGGTTTCGTCGGTGCGCCGCATATTGGCGCAAAAGGCTTCCCGGCCGCGCAGGGTGATGGGGGTAAACAGGCCAACCTGCGAGCAGTTGTAATGGATGACCACATCGGGATCGAAATGCCGCATCATCAGGTCGAACTGGCCGGTCAGGCGACAGCGCGTGATTTCCTCCAGCCGGCGGCTGATTTCGCCGGCGGACAATTGCTTTGGTGGTTTCGCCCCTCCGTCCATTGGCCCTTCCATGGCGCGGCGCCCGATAGAGGCGCCGACGCCAGTCGTCAACTCGCGCACGTCTTGACTTTTGGTAAAACCCAAGCGCAAGGCGCTCAAAAAAACATTAAGCGCTAATTACGATCCTTGTCGACCAGCTTGTTCTTGCCGATCCACGGCATCATGCCGCGCAGCCTGGCCCCGACCTCCTCGATCGGATGGGCGTTGTTGCGGGCGCGCGTCGCCTTGAACGAGGTCTGGTTGACCTTGTTCTCGAGCATCCAGTCGCGGGTGAATTTGCCGGACTGAATGTCCTCGAGCACGCGCTTCATTTCCGCCTTCGTCTCCGAGGTGATGATGCGCGGTCCCGTGACGTATTCGCCGTATTCGGCGGTGTTCGACACGGAATAATTCATATTGGCGATGCCGCCCTCGTAGATGAGGTCGACGATCAGCTTCACTTCGTGCAGGCACTCGAAATAAGCCATTTCCGGCGCGTAGCCGCCTTCCACCAGCGTCTCGAAGCCGGCGCGGATCAGCTCGACGAGCCCGCCGCACAGCACCACCTGCTCGCCGAAAAGATCGGTTTCGCATTCCTCGCGGAAGGAGGTCTCGATAATGCCGGCGCGGCCGCCGCCGATGGCGCTGGCGTAGGAGAGGCCGAGCTCATGGGCGTTGCCGGAGGCGTTCTGGTGCACGGCGATCAGGCAGGGAACGCCGCCGCCCTTGAGATATTCGCCGCGCACCGTGTGGCCGGGACCCTTGGGCGCGACCATCGCCACGTCGAGATCCTTGCGCGGCTCGATCAGGTTGAAGTGAATGTTGAGGCCGTGGGCGAACAACAGGGCCGCGCCCTGCTTGAGATTGGGCTCAAGGTCGCGCGCATAGATTTCGCCCTGCAACTCGTCGGGCGTCAGCATCATCACGACATCGGCCCATTTGGCGGCCTCGGCCACCTCCATGACCTTCAGCCCGGCGCCTTGCGCCTTGGCGGCGGAGGCGGAACCCTTGCGCAGCGCGACCGTCACGTTGGGAACGCCGCTTTCCTTGAGATTGAGCGCGTGGGCGAAGCCCTGGCTGCCGTAGCCGACGATGGCGACGTTCTTGCCCTTGATCAGATTAATGTCGGCATCCCGATCGTAATAGACGCGCATGTCTCGCTGCTTTCCCGTTTTTTTGGACGAACCCGTGTCGTCGCCCCGTTGAAAATGCTGCTCGCCTTCTAATGGGCGATCGCGCCGGCGTCAAAGGAAACAGCGCGGATCTCAAGGTTCCAGCCCCGACGAGCTGGCCAAGGGCGGTCAGGCGGCGTCGCCTTGCGCGACCTCTTGAATGATTTGATAGACTCGCCGCGCGTCGTCGATCGCCAGAAACTGCATCGTGGGATCGAGCGAAGGCGTCGCCATGGAGCCGTTGCGGCGCGCGCCGGCCGATATCGCCGGGCCGAAGCGAATGGTCCCCCGGCCATTCGCGTTAACCGTGAGGACGATGTCCGGCGCCTGTCGCAGGCCCATGGCCGAGAAACTCGCGAACGGCCAAGGCCGCGAAATCAACACGCGCTTGTTGGTGACCGCATAACGCGCGCCGCGCCTGAGCCAGGCGTCGAGCACGAAGCGCCCAACGACCATGTAAAGCCCGACCAGCACGAATGGGACTCCCCAAAGCTTCATGAAGTCCGGAGATTTAGGCGACGACACGACCGTCGCCTCCCAAAAAATGGCGAAACCGCACCACATTAGGCTGAACGGAATCCAAAACCAGTCTTGCGGCGTGAACAACAGGCCTCGCGCCGGCTTTCCGGTCCAGAGGAGCTTTTCGCCCTTGAGCAAATCGTTCTGAAAATCGAACATCGCCGTCGATCCGCCCGTCAGATCGGCTCCGGCCCCCGCGAGATCGCCGCGACGCCGGTGCGCGACACCTCGACGAGCCCGATGGGGCGCATCAGATCGACGAATTCGTCGATTTTGTCGGGCCTCCCTGTCAGCTCGAAAATGAAGCTCTCGGTGGTCGCGTCGACGACGCGGGCGCGAAACGCGTCGGCGAGTTGCAGCGCGTCATTGCGGTTGTCGCCGCGGCCGCGCACCTTGACCATCGCGAGTTCGCGCTCCAGGGCTCGGCCGGTGATCGTGAGGTCGGTGACCTGGCGCACCGGCACCAGCCGCTCCAGCTGATGGCGGATCTGCTCGATCGTCTCCGGCGCGCCGGAGGTTCTTATCGTGATGCGCGAGCGATGCTCGGCATGGGCGACCTCCGCCACGGTCAGGCTTTCGATGTTATACCCGCGCCCCGAAAACAGCCCGACGACGCGCGCCAGCACGCCGGGCTCGTTGTCGACCAGCACCGAAAGCGTGTGCGGCTCGACGTTGGAGTTCATCGTCGCCGAGGAATAGGGAGAAGGCGGTGAGGTTGGAGCGTTCATGGATCCGTTGTTCCTGAGGCGAGCGCGTGACTCTAATGCGTTTCCGGATGGATGGCGTTCAACCGCTGTTCGACGCGGCGAAGCCGTTCGTCGAACTCGGAGATGAGGACGCCATGGCCGATGGCGGACGAATGATATTCCATGACGGCGCGGCGCAACCCCGTGATTTGTTCGCCGAGGCGTTTTTCCAGGCTCATGAGATCGGAGGCGACATCGGCGCGGAGCGAATGCATCTCCGATCGTAGCTCCGAGCCGAGCGAATGCATTTCCGAGCGCAACGCGTCGCTCTGATCGCCGATTTTCTTGTCCAGGCGGCCAATATCGTCGCGTATGCCGCGAAGGTGCATCAGGACGAGGTTATCGGGTTCGCTCATGGGTTGCCTCCGCTCCCGCTCAAACCAGCATCTTGCCCTTTTCGTCGATGATCGCGCCAAGCTCGACGCCCGCGTCGTCGGAAAGATCGGCGAGCAGCATGTCATTATGCGCCTTGCCCGAGGGGATCATCGGGAAGCAGTTTTCGTTCTTCTCGACGACGCAGTCGAACAGCACCGGGCCATCGTAATCCAGCATCTCGCCGATCGCCGCGTCGAGCCCGGCGGGGTCGTAGCAGCGAATTCCCTTGGCGCCGAAGGCTTCCGCCAGCTTGACGAAATCCGGCAGCGCCTCGGAATAGCTGTGCGAATAGCGCCCGCCATGCAGCAACTCCTGCCACTGGCGCACCATGCCCATGTATTCGTTGTTCAATATGAACACTTTCACCGGCAGCCTGTATTGAATGGCCGTGGAGAGTTCCTGAATGCACATCAGGATCGACGCCTCGCCGGCGATGTCGACGACCAGCGATTTTGGATGCGCGAGTTGCGCGCCGATGGCGGCCGGCAGGCCATAACCCATCGTGCCGAGGCCGCCCGAGGTCATCCAGCGGTTGGGCTCGTCGAAATGATAATGTTGCGCGGCCCACATCTGATGCTGGCCGACCTCGGTGGTGATGTAGCAGTCGCGGTCCTTGGTCAGCTCATAGAGCCGCTGAACCGCGTGCTGCGGCTTGATGGTCGTCTTGGAGCCGCGAAAAGCCAGGGATTTCCGGGCGCGCCACTCGTCGATCTGGCGCAGCCACGGGCCGAGCGGCTGTTTTTCGGCGTGCATCGCCTCCGACCGCCACAGGCGCGTCATCGCCTCCAGCACATGGCCGCAGTCGCCGACGATGGCGAGATCGACCTTCACATTCTTGTTGATCGACGAACGGTCGATGTCGATATGAATCTTCTTCGATCCCGGCGAAAAGGCGTCGAGCCGCCCGGTGATGCGGTCGTCGAAACGCGCGCCGACCGCGATCATCAGATCGCAGTCATGCATGGCGTTATTGGCCTCGAACGTGCCGTGCATGCCAAGCATGCCCAGCCAATTGGCGCCCGACGCCGGATAGGCGCCAAGCCCCATCAGCGTGGAGGTGATCGGAAAGCCGGTGAGGGCGACCAGTTCGCGCAGCATCGACGCCGCCACGGGACCGGAATTGATGACGCCGCCGCCGGTGTAAAACACCGGGCGCTTGGCGGCGGCCATCATCGCCACGGCTTCGCGGACCAGCGTCACGTCGCCGTCGAGCTGCGGCTGATAGGTCTTGTGATGCACGTTATGGGGCGGCGAATAGAGGCCGCGCGCGAATTGCACGTCCTTGGGGATGTCGACGACCACCGGGCCGGGACGCCCGCTCATCGCGACATAAAAAGCCTCGTGCAGCACGCGGCAGAGATCATCGACGCTCTTGACGAGATAATTATGCTTGGTGCAGTGGCGGGTGATGCCGACCGTGTCACATTCCTGAAAGGCGTCGGAACCGATGAGATGGGTCGGCACCTGGCCGGTGATGCAGACCAGCGGAATGCTGTCCATCAGCGCGTCAGTGAGGCCGGTGACGGTGTTGGTCGCGCCGGGGCCGGAGGTGACGAGCAGCGCCCCGACCTTGCCGGAGGAGCGGGCGTAGCCCTCGGCGGCGTGCGCGGCGCCCTGCTCGTGACGCACGAGGATATGGCGCACGGTCTCCTGCTGGAACAGCACGTCATAAATCGGAAGGACGGCGCCGCCGGGATAGCCAAAGAGAATGTCGACGCCATGATCCTTCAGGGCCTCGACCACCATTTCAGCGCCGGTCATCTCTTTCGACATCGTCTTAGCTTTCCGTGTTTTTTCGCTGTCGCGGGTTCTTTTTAAGGCTTGGCGGAATTTGGGCGACAAAAAAGGCCCGCGAGGGGCCTTTGGTCAAGCGCCAGTTCCGGAAAAACCGGGTTATTCCCGGTCCGGCGCTGGCGCGATAAATACGAGGAGGCGCTCGTTCAAGTCCCGCATTCCCATGACTTTGACCTGTTTCAGACTAGGCGAGGGCCGCGGGAAGGTCAAGCGGCGGGCGCCGCCGCGGTCGCCTTCCGCCTCGCGGCGGCCGGGATCGCCTTCAACGGCTGTGTTTCGCCACGGCGGGAGGGACAGCTGGAACGCCTGGCGCGGCTTGACGCAACGTCGCTCTTCGATTGGAATGGAGTTCGCCCGGGAGACGCCCATGCCACAGCCCGCCGACACCCGCGAAAAATCTACTTCCGCGCGACGTGGTTCTTTCCTCGCCGCCAAGCGCGTTCCGGCGGCAAGCCCGGGCGTGATAAGCCGCGTCCTATTAGCTCTCGTTATCTGCTTCGCCCGCGTGATCGGGGCCGGCTGCGCGCGCGCCAATGATTCCACCGCGGAGGTCGCCCTGGGCGGACTAACCCTCACGAAATCCGACGCGATCTCGATGGACAGCGAGGATCTCTATATCTCGCGCGATCGCGTGCGGGTGAAATACCGGTTCACCAACACGACCGACGCGCCGATCGACACGCTGGTCGCCTTTCCCTTGCCCGAAATTCCCGCGGGCTCGGAGGACGACAACACGGCCTATTGGACGGATCCGGCTTCCGGCTTGAAATTCAAGACGACCGTCGACGGCCAACCGCTCGCGCTGCAAGTCGTCGAGCAGGCGCTTTTCAATGGTCGGGATATCAGCGCCAAGCTGTCCAGCCTGCGCATTCCGCTCAATCGCTTCGCCAAGGATTTCGACACCGCGATCAACCGTCTGCCGAAATCCGAACGCGACCGACTCATGGCCGATGGCTTCATTCGCAACGACGGCGTCGGCGACAATCCGATTTGGGCCGGGCTGTGGTCGTTGCGCACGACGCTGACCCGACATCAGACGTTCCCGGCGCGCCGGACGATCGCCGTCGAGCATGAATACGCGCCGATGGTGGGGGGTAGCGTCGGCGGCGGCCTCGATCCAGCTTTGCGAAGCGACGCGGAGTCGAGCCGCTTTTTCGCCGAGAAGCGGCAAAAATACTGCATCGACAATGAGTGGCTCGCCAGCTTCGATCGCAAACTAAGCGGATTAAGGAGCAAGGACGGTCCGCGCTATTCCGAAGTGTGGCTGGGTTACGTGGTCAAGACCGGCGCGAATTGGAAGGGGCCGATCGGCGATTTTCGCCTTGTCGTCGACAAGGGCAAGCCGGACTCGCTGGTGAGTTTTTGCGCCGAGGGCGTGAAAAAAATCTCCGCCACGCAATTCGAGGCGCGACACGCGAACTATACGCCGACGAGCGATCTCAACATCCTGATTATCGACTGGGGGCGCTGAAAACCGGCTCGGCTCGGAGGGTCGGCGGTCTGGAAGACGCCCTCCCCTTGCCTTTTGTCCGCGGCCCGCCCATACCGCGCCGCGAGATATCCTTTTCGCGAGCGGGACCGACATGGGCTTCAAATGTGGCATCGTTGGTTTGCCGAATGTCGGCAAATCGACCCTTTTCAATGCGTTGACCCAGACTGCGGCGGCGCAGGCGGCCAATTATCCGTTCTGCACCATCGAGCCCAATGTCGGCGAGGTCGCCGTTCCCGACCCGCGCCTCGACGAACTCGCCAAGATCGCCGGATCGAAGCAGATCATCCCGACGCGGCTGACCTTTGTCGACATCGCCGGCCTGGTGCGCGGCGCCTCGAAGGGCGAGGGGCTCGGCAATCAGTTTCTGGCCAATATTCGCGAATGCGACGCCATCGCCCATGTCGTGCGCTGTTTCGAGGACGGCGACGTGACCCATGTCGAGGGCGGCGTCGATCCGCTGCGCGACATCGAAACGATCGAAACCGAACTGATGCTGGCCGATCTCGACAGCCTCGAAAAGCGTGTGCTGGCGATGGAGAAAAAGGCCAAGGGCGGCGACAAGGACGCCAAGGAGCTGCTCGATCTGATGAATCGCTGCCTCGTTTTGCTGCGCGAGGGCAAGCCGGCGCGGCTGGTCGAGATCAAGCCGGAAGAACGGGCGGCGCTGGCTGGTCTTGGCCTGCTGTCGTCGAAACCCGTGCTTTATGTTTGCAATGTCGAGGAAGGCGCGGCGGCCGAGGGCAACGCCGAGTCGGTGAAAGTCGCGGCGCGCGCGGCGGAGGAAGACGCGGCTTGCGTCGTCGTGTCGGCGAAGATCGAGAGTGAAATCGCCGTCCTGCCGACCGAGGAACAAAAAGATTATCTCGAGGCCGTGGGGCTCCGGGAACCGGGCCTCAACAGGGTCATTCGCGCCGGCTACGAGCTGTTGCGGCTGATCACGTATTTCACGGTCGGCCCCAAGGAGGCGCGCGCCTGGACGATCGAACAGGGCACGCGGGCGCCGAAGGCCGCCAGCGTCATTCACACCGATTTCGAAAAAGGCTTTATTCGAGCCGAGACAATCGCCTACGCCGATTATACGACCTTCAAGGGCGAGGCCGGGGCGCGCGAAGCCGGCAAGCTGCGGCTGGAGGGCAAGGAATATCTCGTCGCCGACGGCGACGTGCTGCATTTCCGCTTCAACACGTAAAGGCCGAGAAGCCGTCGCGCGCCATGCGCCACGGCAACGGTCGTGAATTATTCGCCGCGCGGGCGCGCGGTGTGCGCTAGCGCATTTGATTGTTGTTCGTTCACCATTAATTTTATTGTGTATGGATAGGGCGTCGCGCTTTCGGGGGGAAGCGCGTGGCCGCCGCAGTCACAGGATCGCCGATGCGAGCTCGCACACGGATATCGCCGCTCATGCGCATGATGGCGACGGCATTTTGCCTGGCGTCGCCATCAAGCGCGCCAGCGTCGGAAAGCCTTGCTTTTCGCGCCCCCCTGCCGCCGCGGCTGGCGCCGTTGCTGCGAGCGATCAATGCGCCGCGCGTCGCGGCGCCCGTCGCAAGCTTCGATCCGGCGTTGTTCGAAGCGATTCCCGGCTCGCCGCTTGTCGATCTGGCGCCGGTCGTCGCGACGGGCCCCGCCGACCACGAATTCGCCTTCGAAATGCTGGACGCTAGGCAGCGCGCCTTCGCCTTGGCGCTCGACGACTGGAATCGCGCGGCGCCGCGAGGCGGCGAGCGCCGTCGCTCGCGCGCGGCCATCGTGGACTACTATGCCGCGCGCGATTTCACTCCCTTGTGGCAGGACGAGGCGGGCTGGCGCGATTCGGCTCGCGCGGCCGTGCGCCGGCTGCGCCTAGCGAGCGAGGATGGCCTTGACCTTTCCGCTTACAAGATTCCGGCCATCGACACGGGCGCGCCGCGACCGGTGGACGAATTCGCGCTGACCGAAGCGGTGGGGGCCTATGCCATGCAGGCGGCGGGTGGGCGGATCGATCCGCGGCGCATTTCTCCGCTCATCGGCGCGCGGCCCACCCAGCCCGGCCTCG
Organism: uncultured Alphaproteobacteria bacterium; assembly: GCA_963699455.1. Classification (GTDB taxonomy): domain Bacteria; phylum Pseudomonadota; class Alphaproteobacteria; order Rhizobiales; family Beijerinckiaceae; genus Methylocystis. Next base: position 1,503,459 of record CAVOTY010000006.1, read on the forward strand.
GCGCCACGCTCACCCGGGCGGCGGCGGCGGGCGACGGCGCGGACGATATTCTAAAGGATCTCAATCCGCCGCATTACGGCTACCAGCAGTTGCGCGAGAAGCTCATGGCGCTCCGCTCGCCTCACGCGCCAGACGGCATTGATCGGCTGGTGGACGCGACCGACGCCCTGTCGATAACTGATTCTCCCTCCGCCTCGCGCAAATCGACGCGTCGAAGGATGGCCGCGAACGGGGGCTCCCCGTCGCATATCGAAGCCGAAATCATCGCCAACATGGAGCGGTGGCGGTGGCTGCCGCGCGAACTCGGCGCGGCCCGCGTCGAGATCAACATTCCCGAATTCGAACTGGCCGTGGTGCGGGATGGCGCCGTCACGCATCGAACCAAGGTCATCGTGGGCAAGGAAGACACGCCGACGCCCATATTTTCCAACGCGCTGCAGTTCATCATCGTCAATCCGTATTGGAACGTGCCGCAATCGATCATCAACAAGGAGATGCTGCCCAAGCACGGCGGCGATCTGTCCTATCTCGCCAAGCGTGGCTGGAAGGTGGCCTATCGCCATGGTCAGCTCAGCGTGCGCCAGCCGCCGGGCGAGGGAAACGCGCTGGGGCGCATCAAGTTCATGTTCCCCAATGATTTCGCCGTCTACCTGCACGACACGCCGTCGCGGGGTCTTTTCTCGGCGAACCGCCGCGCCTTCAGTCATGGCTGCATGAGGGTCGAAGATCCGTTCGCCCTGGCGGAGGCGGTGTTGGGGCCCGGCGGCGGCTGGTCGGAGGATCGGATCAAGAAACTGATCGGCGGCTCGGAGCGCTACATTAATCTAGCCAAGCCGTTGCCGATTCACATCGAATATTTCACCGCCTTTGTTGATGAATACGGCCATCTGCAAACGCGCGAGGACATCTACGGCTATTCCGCGCGCGTGCGCAACGCGCTCGGCCTGGGCGGGTGAGGGTCGCGGAACCGCTCGGCGCTTTTGCTATTGCCGGCGGCGGGGGCGAGAGGCGATAATGGCCGGGTGATTCCCGCTCGAGCGTGGGCGCGACGAAGACGACGATAGCGCGGCGGCCGGTGAATGAACGACAATATTGACGAGGACGCGAAGGCCGCGATGCGCGCCGAGGTGGAGCGCGTGCGTTTGGAGCATCACGATCTCGAGGCGGCCATTGAGGCGCTTTTGGCGGTCGGCGGTGTGGACCAGCTGCAAATTCAGCGTCTTAAAAAACGCAAACTAGTGCTTCGCGATCGCTTGCAGCGCCTCGAGGATGAGATAACGCCCGACATCATCGCCTGATTTTTTGCGAGGGATAACGGTCAGATCACGTAATTGAAGAAATCGTAGGCGAGATCGCTCAGCAGTTGATGCATGTCGCGCGCCGGCTCGGCGCAACCGGCGACGCCAATGACCCGGGCGGGCACGCCGGCGACCGTGACGTTGCGCGGCGTGCTCTGCAGGACGACCGAACCCGCGGCGACGCGCGAGCAGGCGCCGATTTCGATATTGCCGAGAATTTTCGCGCCCGCGCCGATCAGAACGCCGCGCCTGACTTTAGGATGTCGATCGCCTGATTCCTTGCCCGTCCCGCCCAGCGTGACATTTTGCAAAATCGACACGTCATCCTCCACCACCGCGGTCTCGCCGATGACAAGTCCGGTCGCATGATCGAGAAAAACGCCGCGACCAAAAGGGGCCGCCGGGTGGATGTCGGTTTGAAAGACCTCGGAAGCGCGGCTTTGCAAATAAAGCGCGAAATCCACTCGGCCCTGGCGCCAGAGCCAATGCGCGAGCCGATGCGCCTCGATCGCGTGAAATCCCTTGAAATACAGAAAAGGCTCGATCAGCCGACCGCAAGCGGGATCGCGTTCAACAATGGCGGTGAGGTCGGCGCGAAACGCGTCCACGAGTTCGGGGTTGGAGGAGAGCGCGGAGGTATAGGCGTCGGCGATCATGTCGCCGGCCAGAGCCGGGCCGCCAAGCTTGGCGCCGATGCGGCGAACGATCGCTTCCGCGAAGCTGGCCCGATTCGAGAATCGATCCCACGAGCAGCGGAGCAAGCGCCGGTTCGAGCGCGAGCGCCGCGCTCGCCTCGTCCCGCATATGGCGCCACAGCGCGTCGCTGGCGCAAATTTCGCTCAAGGCCGCGCGGCTGGCGTCCTCGACGCTCACGGGATGTCGCGGGGGCTTGTTCATGTCTTGGCCAAACTCGTCGTCCTCGATCGCTAAATAGATGCTCGCTGACGAAGGAAACCCCGCGCGTCGAACCGCGACGCGTTTCACTCCCAATGTCGGGCCATGACGCGGAAAGCTAGAACTTCACCTGTGGCGCGCTTTGCGCCGCGTCGCTAGCGATGAATTCGGCCATGGGCTTTTCCGACGCGAAGAGTGTTTTGGCCCAGAGAACGGTTGGGAATGTGCGCAGCGCGAGATTGAAGTCGCGCGCCGCCTCGACATAGTCGCGTCGCGCTACGTTAATGCGATTTTCAGTACCCTCGAGTTGCGATTGCAGCGCCAGGAAGTTAGCATTGGATTTCAAATCGGGATAAGCCTCGCTGACCGCCAGGAGGCGCCCCAGCGCGCCGCCAAGCTGCGCCTGCGCATCTTGGAACTGCTTCATCTTGTCGGGATCGGTGATGGAGGAGGCGTCGATCTTGATTTGCGTCGCCTTGGCGCGCGCCTCGGCGACCTGCGTGAGGACATCCTTTTCCTGCTTGGCGTAACCCTGCACCGTGGCGACCAGATTGGGAATAAGATCGGCGCGGCGTTGATATTGAGCCTGTACCTCCGCCCATTTGGCCTTGGCGTTTTCCTCGAGCGTCGGAATAGCATTATAGCCGCATCCGGCGACGCTCAATCCTAGCGAGACGACGACCGCAAGCTGGCGCCAACGGGAAATGAGGCTCATATGAATCTCCTTGGCTGGCCGCGGCGACGCGGCGTGCGCGGCATGGAATTTAGGCCCTTCGCCCAAGATTTGAAAGAGCGCGGCGCGCGCGGCGCCGATTCTTCGTCCTTGGGGACGATCCGGATTCGTGCAAGAATTCAGCGCGAATTGGAGCGGATTGAACAGTTCATGCAAACGGATATCGACGCGATCATCGACAATTTCGAACTTCTCGACGACTGGGAAGATCGCTACCGATACCTGATTGAACTTGGTCGCACGCTCGAGCCCTTGTCGAAGGAGGCCTATAGCGAGGCCAACAAGGTCCGCGGCTGCGCCAGCCAAGTGTGGCTCGACACCAAGATCACGCACGGCGAGGCGGGTCAAAAAGTGTTGATTTTTCATGGAGACAGCGACGCGCATATCGTGCGTGGATTGGTGGCTCTCGTGCTGGCGCTTTATTCCGGCCGCGGGGCGGCCACGATTCTCGAAACCGACGCCGCGCCTCTGTTCGAGCGGCTAGGTCTCGCTCAACACTTAACTCCCCAACGCGCGAACGGCCTGCGCGCCATGGTCGAACGCATCAAGAGCGAGGCGCGCGCCGCCGCCTGAGACTTTTCGCGCGCGACCGCGCCAGAATCCGTCGACGCACAAGCCGCGCCGCGAACTCCTTTCACGAAACCCTTTCCACTCGGGCGCGCTTTGCATAGAACTCCGCGCCACGCCTACGCTCATCGAGAAAAGACCTCATGTTCCTAGAACGGATTTTGTTCCTGATCACCGGTGTCTTCGTGTTCGTTTGCCTGGGTTTGGCGCTAATGATGATGGCGTCCAAACCAATTAAGCAGCCGAACGCGCCGGCCGCCGCGCTTCCGGCCAAGGTCGCGGCGTCAAAGCCGCCGACCGCCGAGCAGCCGCCCGCCACCAATGCGGCTCCCGCCGCTAGGATCGCCGGGCCAGCGCCGCTCACCAAGGAGACGGCGCGCAAAAGACTGGACGCACTGATCGCCGCGGCCCCCGACTATGACCACTTCTTCAATCGACTGAAGGAGTTGTTCCCGAGCGATTATTCCAACGCCGTCGACAGCTTCGCCGGGCGTCTGGTCGAAAACCAGAGGGAAGAAAGCGTCGATTTTTATGTGTCCGAAGCGGTTCGCTTGTTGCGGCAGTCGCGCGGCGTGCTGGCTTCCAAGGCCGAGCCAGGCGCGTTGAGCAAGGTTTTCGATATTCAATTGACGGTATTGCGCGCCATCGCGGAGGAAGACCCGCGCATGTGCGTCGCGTTTCTCTATGGCGCGACCGATCAGGATTTCGCGCGCTTCGCGATCAAGCGCAGACCTCTCGTCGCGGAGATGGCGCTGACGGGTCTGGAGGCGATCGCCAGCGGTCAATCCAAGAAAATCGAACGCACGGCGCCGACCGAAGCCGACTTCAAGGCGCTGGAGTCGGCGCTCGTCGCCAAGGGCCTCGACAAGGTCGAAATCGACGCGCTTCTGGACGGCAAGATGCCGGATCCGCCGCTCGCGGACGCACGCATGTGCGCCGCCGGCCAAACCTACCTCGAAACGCTGCGCGCGCTTCCAGAGGCCGCGCGGTTGCGCATCTATGGTTTGGCGATGGAGTTAATGGCCCGCTCCTGAGGCGGCTCCACCTCGTCGCAAACGAGCGGTCCGCGCCATTTGCCGTAGCGCCATGGCGTCAAGGCGCTGGCGCCGCTGGGCGTCGCGACCAGCGGCGGATCAAAACCTTCCGTGCCGCCCGGTCGACAGCGGCATACGCGCGCCAGACTCATCCAGCCGCCCACCCAAAGTCCGTGTCGGGCGATCGCCTCGTCGGCGAACTGCGAGCAGCTCGGCGCATGGCGACACCAGCGCCCAGCGAAGGCCGAAAACGTCATGCGGTAAAGAAATATGAGTGCTCGCGCCGCAAGCGCCGGCAATTTCGAGATCAACGGATCTACCTCCATCCCGGCGTATATAGCGCTTGGCGCGCGAGAACCGAAGGACTGGCTTACCGACCGCTCTCGGCGTGCATCTTGGGACGCAAGAATTTCGCCGGCACTTGACTAAGCGCCCCGCGCGCACGTAAACGAGAGCCCTTAACGTCGCCGAAGACGCGACGACGGGCGGCTAGCTCAGCGGGAGAGCACTCCCTTCACACGGGAGGGGTCACAGGTTCAATCCCTGTGCCGCCCACCATTTCCTCCAATAGAATCAAAGCTAAGGAAGCCGAGCATTCCCTTTTCCCCCGCGAACGGAACTTGAAAAGTCTCCAGAGATTCCCCAACTATCTGGGAAAAATCCGGGGAGTATGTTCGACGTGCGTTCGCGTCGTCTTCCCTAACCGCGGAGGCGCGGCATGAGCGAGTTTCGATCATGGAATGGGGCGGCGGAACGTCTCGCCCGAACATCAGCGGAGCACAATGAACAAATCACGATGAAAGCGCGCCGTCCAGTATTATCCGCGCACCGGTCTCATTATACCAGTCCTCGCTGATCAAAACCCATGCGCCCAATCTCGCAATCCGAGGGACATGATGCGCCATGGTTGCTCGACGAGTTTGTTCCATGCATCGCAGCAGTGATCCACGATGTCGTCGTAGGATTTGAACACGCGGTTTGACAGCCAGTTGTCGCGGATGAACTGCCAGACGTTCTCGGTCGGGTTAAGTTCCGGGCATTTGGGCGGCAAGGGCCTGATGGTGATGTTGGCCGGCACGGCGAGCTTGTCGGTCATATGCCAGCCGGCCTGATCGACGAGCAGGAGGGCGTGCGCGCCGGGAGCGATCTTCTTGGCTATTTCAGCAAGATGCAGGTTCATCGCGAAGGTGTCGCACACAGGCAGGACGAGGCCCGCGCCCTTGCCTTCCTTGGGGCAAATGGCGCCAAAGATATAGGTTGAAGAGGTTCGTTGATCCTTGGGCGCGCAAGGCCGCGAGCCGCGTTTCGCCCAACGCCGCGTGATCTTGTTCTTCTGGCCAACACGGGCTTCATCTTGAAACCAAATTTCTATTTTGTCGGGCGAGAGACCTTTTTCGCGTGCGATTTCCTCCAGGCGGTTTGGGAAACTTATGGAATGGCCCGCCCCTCCGTCCGGCGTTGTAGCTTCGCCGGAGACTCAAACCGGAGGGACGAATCATGAAGGTTTCCGTGCTCGGCATTGATCTTGGCAAGAATGTTTGCAGCATCGTCGGCCTCGACGAAATTGGCGCGGTCGTTTTGCGTCGGCGCGCAAAGCGAGAGACGCTGATCAATCTGGCCGCGAAGCTGCCGCCTTGCATCGTCGCGATGGAGGCATGTTGTGGCGCGCATCACCTTGGCCGCCTGTTTGCGAACCAAGGACATGATGTCCGGCTGATGTCGCCCGAATATGTACGGCCCTATGTCAAGGCGCAGAAGAACGATGATCGTGACGCGGAAGGAATCGCCGAAGCCGCGACGCGTCCAACCATGCGTTTCGTCGAGGTGAAAGCCCAAGAACAGCTCGACATACAGACGCTCCATAGATCAAGAGACCGTTTGGTCGCGGAACGAACCGCTTTGATCAACCAGTTGCGTGCGATCCTATTGGAACGAGGAATTATTGTTCCGCAAGGCAAAAGGAAGCTTGAACAATATCTTACGGCTTTTGTGGAAGAGCCAGAGGGGATGCGATTGAGCCCACGGATACGAATGCTGCTCGCCGACGTTCGGGGGCAATGGCTGGAACTCGATCGACGCATTGCCGTCTTCGATAAGGAGTTTGCGGCCTTCGCGAAGCAAAGCGAAGACGCAAGGCGATTGACCACAATTCCTGGCGTCGGCGTGACGATTGCTTCGGCGTTGATCGCCGCTGTCGGAAACGCGGAAACCTTCGAGCACGGTCGTGATCTGGCGGCGTGGTTGGGGCTTGTTCCTCGCCAATCGACCACCGGCGGCAAGCCCAGGCTTCTGGGCATCAGCAAACGGGGCAACAAATACTTGCGTAAATTGTTGATCCATGGAGCACGGGCGGCGCTTCCGCACATCGCCGAACGCGACGCGGCTCTCGGTCGTTGGGCCAAGAATTTGCTCGCCCGCGTTCACAAGAATGTCGCCATCGTGGCCTTGGCGAACAAGCTGGCGCGGATCGCTTGGGCGGTGCTTCGGCGCGGTGAAAAATTCACCGCCAACGGCTTGCTTCTGGCGGCATAGGCATTGGTTGCTCGGCGAATAATGCGCTGATCAGCCGACGATGTTTGCGGGTGGTGAAAGCGAGATGGCCTAACAGTCGAATGGCGTTCCGGAAACCTGGTTTAAAAAACGGCGCTCGACGCCGAGAAGCTTATGAGGACCGGAACGCGCGTATCTCCATCTTGGCCCGAGGCTTTGTCCTCAAGGCCGGATACGTTGCTGCAGACTGATCAAGCGCCGCTCTCGATAAAACTGCTTGCAGACGGGGCGGGCCATACGTTTTTAAAATTCTCGAGCGCGCCGTCGGCCCGCGCATGATGGCGCGGCCTTGCCGAAAGCTTGCGGAGGCCCATCTTGCGCAGTTCTCGGCTCATCGTCTGCTCGGCGATGGCGATGCGGAATTCCTCGAACACCCACTGGCAAAGATCGACGATGCGCCAACGCACGACGCCATGGATTGCCGGCGTTGGACCTTCCTCGATCATTTTCATCAGCGCGGCGCGGTGGGCGTCATTGAGCTTTGGAGTCTGCCCGGGCGCCTTGCGGTCGACGAGTCCGTCGGGACCATGGGCGTTGAAGCGCAAAACCCAATCGCGGATGACCTGGAGGCCAACACCGCCGTTCTCCGCCGCCCCGTTTCGCGAGGCGCCGTCGTAGATCGAAGCGAGAGCCAAAAGCCGGCGCGCCTGCGGCCCGTCCTTCGCGCGTTTGGCAAGCGCCCGCATAGCACCCGCATCATAATCTTCTCGAAGCCCAATCGCCGCCGCCATGACGAACCTCCTCGTGTTCGCCAAGCCAAATCAGATTTTAACCGATTCGAGAATCCTCCACATGAGTTTGCGTTAGCGAGGGCTGGTATTAGTCCGAGCTTATTCGAAATGTCGCGTCTTTCGGGGGGGCCGCGCGATGCACTTGGCGGTTTAGTGCCTAGGAACACGTCAAATCAAGGGTAGAGACCGCGTTCTAAATGTGCCGTTAATATTCGCTCGCAGGCCACCACGAATGCGGCTGTGCGCAGGGAAACGCCGCGTCGCGCCGAGGTTTGCCAAACTTGTTCGAGGGCGTCGAGAACGATTTTTTCCAGGCGCTTATTAATCTCGTCCTCGGTCCAAAAGTAGCTGGCGAAATCCTGCACCCACTCGAAATAGCTGACCGTCACGCCGCCAGAATTGCAAATTACGTCCGGAACGACGACAATCCCTCGTGAACCGAGAACATCATCGGCCTCGGGAAGGGTCGGTCCATTGGCGCCTTCGAGTACCAACTGGGCTCGAAGGCGCTTGGCGCGACTAACAGTTATCTGCCCTTCGAGCGCCGCGGGTATGATAACCTCGCAAGGCACATCCCAAAACGCCTCTGGATTCAGATTTTCGCCCCCTGGAAAGCCACCGACGGTGCGATGACGCTGGACGTGGTCAGCAAGCTCGGCAATCGACAGCCCTTGGAAATTGCAAATGGTGCCACCAAAATCTTGGGCCGCGACGATTAGGGCGCCTGCCTTCGCGAATAACTCCGAAGTTGTGGCGCCGACATTACCAAATCCCTGAATGGCGATGCGAACACCCTGGACCGGCATGTTCAATCGTCGCATTACTTCGCGCCCAATGACAAAAACACCACGTCCGGTCGCCTTGACTCGGCCGAGCGAACCGCCGAGATGGACTGGCTTCCCGGTGACGACGCCCGGACTGGCGAGCCCGGTGTTCATGGAATACGTGTCCATCATCCAGGCCATGATTTGGCTGTCGGTATTAACGTCTGGAGCTGGAATATCCTGGTGTGGGCCAATAATGACGCCGATCTCGCTGGTGTACCGGCGTGTCGCCCGTTCGAGTTCCTTTCTTGAAAGCCGTTCGGGGTCGAGACGAATGCCGCCTTTTGCGCCGCCGAAAGGGAGATTTACGGCGGCGTTCTTGATCGTCATCCATGCCGAAAGCGCCATAACCTCTTCCAGCGTTACGTCGGGGTGATAGCGCACTCCACCTTTTCCCGGTCCGCGCGCCAGATTGTGTTGCACGCGATAACCTTCGAAATGGGCAAACTCACCATTGTCCAGTTCGATTGGAATGTCGACGATCAGCGTTCTCTTGGGCCGCCGGAGAGTTTCCGCCCAACGCGCCAAGGAGCCCAGATATGGCGTCACCCGGTCCACCTGGGCGAGGTAAGTTCCCCACGCGCTAAGGTTTGTCGGCCGAGCATAGGACAGACTGCTATTGACCGCGACAGTCGGGTTGCTTGTCGACGGCGCCATTATTAACTCCTTCAGTCCTGTCACCGCGCGTGCCTTCTGAAGACGAGACCAAATCTTCGAAAATCGCAAGTCACTCAGTTAAAACTGCGCGAGACTTATCCGTGTTTCCGTCCAGAGACCGTGATTCACCGGCCACGCTAAGCAGATCGATTTACGAAACCGACGGGTCGCCTAGAGCGCTCACGCCCATTTATGCCGGAGCAGCGAGGTCCACCATGATTGCGGCGAGGAAGCGACCCGCCTCACCCCCGCTCACAACTCTGTGATCGAAGGTGAGGCTGAGTGGCAAAATACGGTGCGCGCGCGGCGTGTCCTCCAGGACGACGATTTCTCGCCGAATTCGGCCAGCACCAAGAATCGCAACGGTCGGGGGCATCACGACGGGCGCTGCATATCTGCCCGCGATCATGCCGAAATTCGACAGAGTGATCGTCGCGCCGCGCAACTCCTCGGGTGGAATACGGCGCGCCGCCACGTCCGCGCGCATGCGATCGAGACCTTCACGCAAATCCGCGGCGTCGCGCGCGCCGACATTGCGCAGCACCGGAACGAACAATCCCTCGGGCAAATCGATGGCGATGCCGAGGTCGATTTTGTTCAGGACGCGACGCGCCAGGGCTTCGCTCTCAAACCAGGCGTTAAGCGCCGGCTCCGCCCGGCACCCCGCGACGAGCGCGCGAATAAGCCGGATCGTCGTGTCCGCGCCCGCTCTCCAGGCCTCGACATCGGCGTCGTCCATGATCGTCGCGGCCGCGACTTCCGATTGCGCCAGCGCCATGTTCTGGGCCATGACCCGGCGGAATCCGCGCAACGGTTCCGCCGGCTCCGTTTCGCTTAAGATGCGCGCGACGCGTTGCACATCGGCTGTGGTGATGATCCCGTCGCGTCCCGAGGGCGTCACCATGGCGAGTTCTACCCCGAGCTTGTGCGCCAAGGCGCGCACGGCGGGGGCCGCGCGAAGGCCTCCGCCGGAATGACCCAGCGACATCGGCGCCTCGCGGACCACGCGCCCTTCCGATACGACCGCGCCGACGATGGAGCCCGCTTCTTCGCGTTCCGACTCCGCCGCCTCGAAACCGACGAGCGGCGCGCCGATGTGAATTATATCGCCAACCTTGGCGAACAGGCGCTCGATTCGCCCCGCGACGGGAGAGGGTATTTCGACGAGAGCCTTGGCTGTCTCGACCGCGACCAAAGGCTCGTCGACGGCGACGTCTTGCCCCAGCTCCACACGCCATTCCACGAGTTCCGCCTCCTGCAGGCCCTCGCCGAGGTCGGGTAATCTGAAGATTTTCACGACGCCTCCATGACCTTGCGCACGCCGTCGATAATACGCTCGACGCTCGGCATATATTGCCGCTCTAAACGGGAGAGGGGCACGACAACGTCGTAGCCGGTGACACGCAAGATTGGCGATAACAGGGAATAGAGCGCGTACTCGCCGATCTCGGCGGCGACTTCGCCACCCAAGCCGCCGGTTCGCGGCGCTTCGTGCACAATGACGCAGCGCCCCGTCTTCTCCACCGATCTCAGAATGGTTTCGGAGTCGAATGGCTTGAGCGTCGCGATGTCGATCACTTCGATCGACACGCCGTCTTGTTCGAGGGCATCGGCCGCTTTCATGACTTCCGCGTGCGCCGCGCCCCATGTGACCAACGTAACGTCGCGCCCTTCGCGCGACACGAAACAGGTATCGAGCGGCAAGGCCTCGCCGTCGTCGACGACCTCCTGACGAAACAGGCGGTAAAGTCGCGTCGGCTCCAGGAAGATCACGGGGTCGGGATCGCGGATCGCGGCCAGCAACAGGCCATAGGCGCGCGCGGGCGTCGACGGAACGACGACGCGCAAGCCGGGCATATGCGCGAACATCGCCTCCGGACTCTCGGAATGATGCTCCGGCGCATGAATGCCCGCGCCGCAGGGCGCGCGCAGCACCATCGGGCAAGTCAGTCGGGCGCGCGTGCGATTCCGCAGCCGGGAAGCGTGGTTGACGATTTGATCAATGGCCGGATAAATGAAACCGGAGAATTGAATTTCGGCGACCGGCTTCAATCCCATCGCGGCCATGCCGATCGCGACCCCGGCGATCGCTGATTCGGCGAGCGGCGTGTCGAGCACTCGAGCGCGTCCATGGCGCGCATGGAGGCCATTGGTGGCGCGAAACACGCCACCGTTCACGCCAATGTCCTCCCCTAGCAGCAGCACGTCCGGATCTCGCGCCATCTCATGGGCGAGCGCCAGATTGACGGCCTCGACGAGCGTCAAGTCAGCCATCGCGGCCCTCCGCCGTCGGCGCGAAGCGACGCGCTTCCTCGCGCTGTCGTTCGAGCGCGCGCGGGAGGGTCGCATACAGATGGTCGAACATGGCGTCGCAATGCGGGGCGGGCGCCGCCAGATAAGCCTCGACCGCCTTCTCGACTTCATCCGCGCATTGGCTTTGCAGCGCGGTTTCCTGGTCCTCGGACCAGAGGTCCCTGGCCAGCAGATATACTCGCAGCCGTCCCAAAGGTTCGCTCGCCCATGCCGCGCGAACGAGTTCCGGATCGCGATAGCGCGTCGCGTCGTCCGCCGTCGTATGGTCACCCAAGCGGTAACTGAGAGCTTCGATCAGCGTCGAGCCGCCGCCCTTGCGCGCTTTCTCGATCGCTTCTCGCGCCGCCGCATACACGGCGATGACGTCATTGCCATCCACTTGGCGTCCTTCAACGCCGGCGGCGACGGCTTTTTGCGCGAGAGTTCGCGTAGCGCTTCCCCATTCCCGTGGCGTCGAGATCGCCCAACCATTATTGTTAATGACGACGACGACAGGCGCGTTCCAAACCCCCGCCATGTTCAGCGCCTCGTAAAAGCCGCCGTTGCCGCAACCGCCGTCGCCGATAAAGCAAACGACGACGCGCTCTTCTCCACGTAGCATGATGGCGTAGGCCGCGCCGACGGCGTGCGCCACTTGCGTGCCGACGGGCACGCAGATCGGAAAATCCGCGCGCGGGACCGCGAAATCGCTGCCGCGTTCATCGCCGCCCCAATAGAGCAAGACTTCCGTCATCGTGACGCCGCGCAGAAATTGCGCCGCGTGATCGCGATAGGATGGAACCAGCACATCGGTCGCCCGCATCGCGGCGGCGACCCCGACGCCGATGGCCTCCTGGCCGAGCGACGAAGCAAAAGTTCCAAGCTTCCCCGTGCGCTGCAGCGCGATGGCCTTCGCGTCGAAGACCCGCGTTCGCGTCATCGCGCGGTAGAGCGACCGCAACAAGTTTGCGTCTTGCGCCAGACCGCCGGCCTGATCGCTCGCCTCTCCCGAGGGCGAAAGCAGACGGAGACAGTCGATATGAAAATCATACCCCATAAGCGCAACCCAAAGACGAGGTGCGATCCGCACAGGATAAAGAGACTAGCGCGCCGCACGGCAAAGTCATGGTCCGCTCCACAATTTTCGCCGCGATTTCGTTCGCCGGAAATCGCAACTCCAGCGGCGTTAACCATTTCGCTCCATCGCGATCGCCGTTGCCTCGCCGCCGCCGATACACAGCGCGGCGACGCCGCGACGAAGTCCGTATCTTTGCAGCGCCATGAGCAGCGTTACGACGATGCGCGCGCCCGACGCGCCGATCGGATGGCCGAGCGCGCATGCGCCGCCGTGAACGTTCACCTTCTCGCGCGGAAGGTCGAGATCGCGCATGGCCGCCAGAACGATGACGGCGAAGGCTTCATTGATCTCGAAGAGGTCCACATCCTTGGTCATCCAGCCGACCCGACGCAGCAGCTTCTCAATCGCGCCGATGGGCGCGGTCGGGAAATCGCCAGGCGCGCCGGCATGCGTGGCGTGACCCCGAATCGTCGCCAGGGGCGTCAACGACAGTCGCTCGCATTCGCCTCGCGTCATCAACGCCAAGGCGGCGGCGCCATCGGAAATCGAACTGGCGTTGGCGGCGGTGATCGATCCGTCGGATGCGAAGGCGGGCTTCAATCTCGAAATCTCGTCCAGTTTGGCTTTCCGCGGTTCTTCGTCGCTCTCGACCGTCCGCTCGACTTTCGCGGTGGCGACGCGCACGGGCGTGACCTCCGCGACGAAGAGGCCATCCGCCATCGCGCGTTGCGCGCGCGTCAGCGAGCCGCCGGCGTATTCGTCCTGCATCGCCCGGGTGAATTGATAGCGCTTCGCGCAATCTTCCGCGAAGCAGCCCATCAGCCGCCCCTTGTCGTAGGCGTCTTCAAGGCCGTCGAGGAACATGTGATCAATGATCTTGCGATGACCCATGCGATAGCCGCAACGCGCGCGGTCAAGCAGATAGGGCGCGTTGCTCATGCTCTCCATGCCGCCGGCGACGACCGCGCGCGCGCTTCCGGCGCGCAGGGCGTCATGCGCTTGCATGATCGCCTTCATGCCGGAGCCGCACATTTTGTTGATTGTCGCGCAGCCGGTCGTGGGCGGGAGTCCGGCGCCGAGCGCCGCCTGTCGCGCCGGCGCCTGGCCGAGGCCGGCGGAGAGGACGCAGCCCATGAGCACCTCGTCGATCGTTTCGGCGGGGATTTTCGCGCGCGCCACGGCCGCTTTTATCGCGCAGGCGCCAATCTCGGGCGCGCTTGCTTCCCTCAACTCGCCGAGAAAGGCGCCGATCGGCGTGCGCGCGGCGCCGACGATCGCCACTTGATCCAAAACATCCATCCTCTAGCCTCCCGTGCATGGTCTAGGCGACGGCGCTCCCGGCTTCCGCGCGAAGAACGGCGAGCCCCACTTTGCTCGCGGCCAGGCTTCGTAGCTCGGCTCGGGATCGCCGGAGCCTCGCAGGATCGCCGCGATGGTCGCCGCGGACACTTCGGCCAGCGTTGCCGGCGACCAGCGCGGCGCTTTGTCCTTGTCGATGATCGCCGCGCGAACGCCCTCATGGAGATCGTGGTTGTCGAGCAGGCGGCAGGCGGCGCGAAACTCTCGCGTCAAGCATGTTTCCAGCGTGTCCGCGCCTTGGGCGCGTTTCAACAGTTCATGGGTGAGGCGCAAGCTCGTGGGCGATTTCCGACCGATTTCCACAATCGCCTGGCGCGCGAAATCAGAAGCAACGGCCGCCAGCGCGCCAAGAATGTCTTCGATGCGGCCTTTCTCCATCGTCGCGTCGAGCAGCGATTTATGCGCGCCAAGAACGCCAGGTCCCGGTTCGCGCGCGAACCGCGAAAGGATGGTGTCCACGTCCTCTTCGTGACGGATGGTCGCGAGTTGGTCCGCTAATCTTGCAATGTCGGCGGAGTCGATCAAGAGATCGGCGAGGCCAAGATCAATGGCGTCGGCGCCGGCGACGCTCGCCCCGCTAAGCGCCAAATAAATTCCGGCGCCGCCGTCGCGCGTGAGCAACCATGTGCCGCCGACATCGGGAATGAAACCGATGCCCGTCTCGGGCATCGCGATGCGCGTTCTTTCTGTGACGAGACGGCGGTTGCCATGCGCGGAAATTCCAACGCCGCCGCCCATGACGACGCCATCCATCACCGCGACATAGGGTTTCGGGAATGACGCGATGCGCGCGTTCAATCGATATTCGTCGCGCCAAAACCGCTTGTAGTGATCTTGCGACGCGCACGTCCGCTCATAAAGTCCGCGAATGTCGCCGCCGGCGCACAATCCTCGTTCGCCCGCTCCGGTCAACAATACGGCGCTAATATCGTCCCACGCGCCAAACTCATCTAGGGCGCGCGCGAAATGCCGCACCATGCCGGGGGTCAGACTGTTGAGCGCGGCCGGCCGATTGAGACGGATGAGGCCCAACCGGCCAGCGCGCGACACAATAAGATCCCCGTCGTTCACCGTCGCGTCTCCAGGAGGCTACGCGCGACGATCACGCGCATGATCTCGTTCGCGCCTTCGAGAATCTGATGGACGCGTAGATCGCGAACGATCTTCTCGATGCCGTAAGCGGCAAGATAACCATAGCCGCCGTGCAATTGCAGCGCCTCATTGGCGGCGGCGAAGCCGGCGTCGGTGGCGACACGCTTCGCCATGGCGCACAGCGTCGTGGCGTCCGGCGCGCGCGCGTCGAGCGCCGCAGCCGCCCGCCACAGCAGCGCGCGCGCCGCTTCGAGCTCCGTCGCCATGTCGGCGAGCTTGAATTGCAGCGCCTGAAATTCGTCGAGGCGCCGACCAAAGGCTTTGCGCTCGCGCATATAAAGCAATGTGCGGTCGAGCGCGATTTGGCCGCCGCCGAGCGAGCAGGCGCCGATGTTTAGCCTGCCGCCGTCCAAGCCAGCCATGGCGATCTTGAAGCCGGCGCCTTCCTGGCCCAGGAGATTTCGCGCCGGGACACGGCAATTCTGGAAGCTCACCGCGTGGGTCGGCTGCGCGTTCCAACCCATCTTTCCTTCCGCGGCGCCGAGCGAAAAACCCGGCGTTCCGCCTTCGACGAGAAGCGCCGATATCCCGCCCGTCCCCTCGCCACCGGTGCGCGCCATAACGATATACAGATGATCCGGACCGCTCGCGCCCGCTCCGGAGATAAACTGTTTTTCGCCGTTCAAGACATACTCTTCGCCGCGCCGCTCGGCCCGCGCGCGCAGAGCGGCGGCGTCGGAGCCGGAACCAGCTTCCGTGAGGCAATAGCTGGCGAACGAGTCCATCGCGCAAAGGCGCGGCAAAAAAGCGCGTCGTTGCGGCTCGGAACCGAAGGTGTCGATCATCCAGGCGCACATGTTATGCACCGACAGGTAGGCGGCGATGCTGGGACAGCCCGTCGCCAAGGCTTCGAAAATGATAACGGAATCGAGACGCGAAAGACCGACGCCACCAAATTCCTCGCGAGCGTTAATCGCCGCGAAGCCAAGCGCCGCCGCTTCTCGCAAAACGCCGACGGGGAAGTGTTTGTCCCTGTCCCACTGCGCGGCCATCGCCGCGAGTTTTTCGCGCGCGAAAGAGAGGGCTGTCTCTCGGATCGCCAATTGTTCCGCCGTCGCTCCGAATAGCGAAGCCATTCATCACCTGCTCTCACTCAATAATTATGGCGAAGCCGACGGCGTTCAAGCGCCCCGCTCATTACTTGCGCTTCGCTGCGAAGGCGCGGGCCACCGAACTGCTCGGGCGACGCCCGAGTTGGCGTGCGACGAACTCGCCGGCCTTTAGCAACGCTCCGAGCTTCACGCCCGTCTCGACGCCCATGCCGTCCAGCATATAGACGACGTCCTCCGTCGCTACGTTTCCCGTGGCGCCCGGCGCGTGCGGGCAGCCGCCGAGCCCCGCGACGGAGGCGTCGACGATGGAGACCCCCGCCTCGAGACACGCAAAGATATTGGCGAGCGCCTGACCATAAGTGTCGTGGAAGTGCACGGCGATTCGCGCGAGCCCGATCTCCTCCGCGACGCACTCGACCAATCTGCGCGCCCGCAGCGGCGTGCCGACGCCGATCGTATCGCCCAGCGAGACTTCGCCGCAACCGATCTCTCGCAATCGCCGCGCCAACGTCGCCACGTTTCGGGGCGCGACGTCGCCCTCGTAAGGACAGCCGAGGGCGCAGGAAACATAGCCGCGCACGACAATCCCATGCCGCCTGGCCTCGGCGGCCACCGCCGCGAACCGTTCGAGGCTTTTCGCGATGGAGCAATTGATGTTGCGTTGCGAGAATGTTTCCGAGGCGGCCGCGAACACGGCTATCTCGTTCACGCCCGCCGAGAGCGCCGCGATCAGCCCGCGCGAATTGGGGACGAGCGCGGACAAGCGCAGATCGGGTCGGACGCCCAATCGCCGAAACAATTCGGTGGTCGACGCCATTCGCGGCGCGGCCTTTGGCGACACAAAAGCGCCGACCTCGATGCGAATCAGACCCGCGCCCGCCAGCAACTCGATCAATTCCAACCTCTGCGGAACGGAAAGCGATGCGGTTTCGTTTTGCAGGCCGTCTCGGGGACCGACTTCGATGATCTCGACGCGCGAAGGAATGGTCATCTAGGATCCTTTCAAGGCCCCGTTCTGAAAGTTGGATCCCTCCGCTCCCTCGTCACTCAAAGTGACCAAATCGGCGCCTTCGGCCACCCATTCGCCGTCCTTGCAATGAAGGAGCGCGATCCATGCGTCGCGCGGCGCGGCGATAACGAACTCGGTCTTCATCACCTCGAGAACGACGAGCGCGGCGCCTTTCCCGACGTTTTGACCTTGCGTCGCCAGCACGCGCGATACGCGAGCCGGAAGCGGCGCCTTCAACTCCCGATCATGACGCTCCGCCGCGGCGCCCGTTTGAAGCGGATCGCGAAGCGCCAGTCGGTGGTTGCGTCCCGCGAGCGTCACAACGAATTCATTTTCTCGCGCGAGAACGCCGACTTCGCGCGTCGTTCCGTCGACGCATAGCCGCAGTCTTTCGCCGCGCTCCTCGAAGCAGATTCGCGCCCGCCGAGTTTCAATGTCGAGACGAAAGCCGTCGGCGCCGTCGGCCTGGATTCGCACGGGACGATGGCGCCCATTCAGCACGAAATCGAGGTTGGCGCCCCGCGCGGCGTCGAGACGCCAACCATCGACCGCCGCCCAGGGGGACCACGGATCATCGCGGGCGACGGCGCCCGCCCGCGCCTCCAGCGAGACGTTGGCCACCCACTTCGCGGCCCCAACGGCAAGAAGCAATATTTCGTCGTCCTCGCCGATAGCCCCCGCTCTCGTCAGCCTTTCGACATTGGCTTCGACGAATCCGGTGTCGTATTTCCCGTGCGAAAAGGCCGGCTCGTCGCAGAACGCGCGAAGCAAATCCAGATTGGTCGCGACGCCAACGATTTCGAACTCGCCGAGCGCCCCGCGCAACCGCCGCAGAGCCTCGTCGCGATCCGCGCCCCAGACGATCAACTTCGCGAGCAGCGAATTGTAGAATGGCGCGATGCGATCGCCGCGCCGCGCGGCCGTGTCGACCCGAATGAAAGCTGTTTCGTCCGGCACGTGGAAATGCTCGATCACGCCGACCGATGGCAAAAAATCATTTATCGGGTCCTCGGCGCAGACACGCGCCTCCATGGCATGGCCGCGCATGACCAATTGCTCTTGAGCGAGCGGCAGCAATTCCCCCGACGCTATGCGCAACTGCCATTCGACGAGGTCTTGTCCCGCGATCATTTCGGTGATCGGATGCTCGACCTGCAAGCGGGTGTTCATCTCCAAGAAGTAGAAACGCCCGTCCCGTACGAGGAATTCCACAGTTCCCGCGCCGATATAGCCAACGGCCTTGGCCGCCGCCACCGCAGCCTCGCGCATCTCTTGCCGCAAGGAGCGCGATAAGCCAAGCGCGGGCGTTTCCTCCAGCAGCTTTTGGCGGCGTCGCTGCATCGAGCAATCGCGCTCCGGAAAAGAGACGCAGTTTCCTTGCGCGTCGGCGAAAATCTGCACCTCGACATGTCGTGGCCGCGTGAGATATTTTTCGATCAGTAGGCGACTGTCGCCAAAGGAAGAGAGCGCTTCCCGCGTCGCTCCGGCCATGGCCTCCTCGAGCGCGTCGGGCTCTTGCACTAGCCGCATCCCGCGCCCGCCGCCACCGTTCGAGGCCTTGACGAGCACGGGAAAGCCGATGCGTTCCGCCTCGGCTTTGAGCGTCGCCAAATCCATGACCTCGCCATGATAACCTGGCACGATCGCGATGCCGGCGCGCTGCATCAGCGTCTTCGCGCTAGCCTTCGAACCCATCGAGCGCATGGCCGACGCTGGCGGTCCGACGAAAATCAGTTCGGCAGCCGCGCAAGCCTCGGCGAAGGCGGGATTCTCGGACAGAAAACCATAGCCCGGGTGCACCGCTTCGGCATGGGAGCGCCGGGCGACGTCGATGACCTTGTCGATCGCGAGATAGCTGTCGCGCGCCGGAGCCGCGCCGAGGCTCCAGGCTTCATCCGCGAGATCGACATGAGCCGCGGTCGCGTCCGCTTCCGAGTACACGGCGACGGTCGCTATTCCAAGCCGCCGGGCGGTCCGGGCGATGCGGCAAGCGATCTCGCCGCGGTTAGCGATCAACAGCCTGCGAAACATCCGCCGTGCTCCGCGCGCGCCGCCAAACCGGCGCGCGCTTTTCGATGAACGCGCTCAATCCTTCCCGCCCTTCCGCCGAGGCGCGCCGTTCGGCGAGGCGGCGCGCCGCCTCGCCAATCAATTCATCGTCGATGGCGCGACCGTCGAGGAGAGCGACGAAGGCTTTCACCTCGGCTTGCGCGCCAGGGGCGCAGCGCAACAGCGCCCCGATAATTTTCTCGAGCAGAGCCAAGGCCTCCTCCTCGCGCGCGACTTCATGAACGAGTCCGAGGTCGCGCGCCTCGAAGGCGGAAATGGTTTCGGCGGTCAACATCAACCGGCGCGCCCGGCGCGCGCCAATGGCGCGAATGACGAAAGGTCCGATCGCCGCCGGGATGATGCCAAGCTTGGCTTCACTCAAGCAAAAACTGGCGCGTTCCGTCGCGAGGGCAACGTCACAGCAGGCCACGAGTCCGACGCCGCCGCCCATGGCTGCGCCATGCACGAAAGCCACCGTGGGCTTTGGTAGCCGGTAGAGACAATGCATCAATTCGGCGAGCGCCTTCGCGTCCGCGAGATTCTCATCATACGGCGAGCGCGACATGCGTTTCAGCCAGTTGATGTCTCCTCCGGCCGAAAAACTTGCACCAGCGCCTCGTATCACAACGATCCGAACGGTGTCCGCTGCTTCGAGTCCGCGTAGCGCCACGCTCAGCCCCGCCACGAGCGCGTCGTCGAACGCATTGTGTCGCTCCGGACGGTTCAGCGTTAAAGTGGCGACGCCGCGCGCGTCGATCGATTGAAGCAGGTCGTTCATGGCACTCTCACATGCGAAACAAGCCAAATCGCGTCGGCTCGATTGGCGCGTTGGCGCAGACCGCGAGACTAAGGCCGAGCACGCGCCGAGTGTCGACGGGGTCTATCACCCCGTCGTCCCAAAGTCTGGCGCTGGAATAGAGCGAATCGCCCTCGCGTTCGTATTGCGCGCGGATCGGCGCCCTGAAGTCCTCCTCCTCTTGCGCATCCCAGCTTTCGCCGCGCGCCTCGATTGCGTCGCGCTTGACGCGAGAAAGCACGCGCGCCGCCTGTTCTCCGCCCATCACGCTAATGCGCGCATTGGGCCATATCCACATGAAACGCGGTGAGTAGGCGCGCCCGCACATGGCGTAATAGCCGGCGCCAAAACCGCCTCCGACGATGACGGTGATTTTTGGAACCGCGGCGGTGGCGACCGCGGTCACCATCTTGGCTCCGTCCTTGGCGACGCCGCCGGCTTCATATTTGGCGCCCACCATGAAGCCGGCAGTGTTTTGCAGGAAGACGAGTGGAATGCGGCGCTTGGACGCCAACTCTATGAAATGCGAGCCCTTTAGCGCGCTCTCGGAGAACAGAATGCCGTTATTGGCGAGAATGGCGACGCGATAGCCGCAAATGTGGGCGAAGCCCGCGACCAATGTGACGCCGTAGAGCGCCTTGAATTCATCGAAGGCGCTGTCGTCGACGATGCGCGCGATGATTTCCCGCATGTCGAATTGTTTGCGCGGATCGGCGGGAATGACGCCCAAGAGCTCGGCTGGATCATAGCGAGGCGACGCCGGCTTTCGCGCGACGAAACAGGGGCGCTCCGGGCTTTCCAGATTGGCGATCGCCGCGCGCGCCAGCAAAAGCGCATGCGCGTCACTTTCGGCATAATGATCCGCGACGCCGGACCGCCGGCAGTGTACGTCCGCGCCGCCGAGCTCCTCGGCCGAGACGATTTCGCCGGTCGCCGCCGCCACGAGCGGCGGTCCGCCCAGAAAGATAGTGCCCTCGCCGCGCACAATGATCGTCTCGTCGCACATGGCCGGCACATAGGCGCCGCCCGCCGTGCACGATCCCATGACGACGGCGATTTGCGCGAGGCCGCCCGCCGACATCATTGCCTGATTATAGAAGATGCGTCCAAAGTGGTCGCGGTCGGGAAAAACCTCGTCCTGCGTTGGCAGATTAGCCCCACCCAGTCCACGAGATAGATGCAGGGCAAGCGATTTTGCGCGGCGATCTCTTGCGCGCGCAGATGTTTTTTCACGGTCATGGGGAAATAGACGCCGCCTTTCACCGTCGCGTCGTTGGCGACGACCATGCACAGGCGTCCGTGAGCGCGCCCGATTCCGGCGACAACTCCAGCGCAGGCGACTTGGTCGTCATACATTCCATGCGCGGCGAGTCTCCCGATCTCGAGAAAGGGCGAAAGTGGATCGATTAGGGCGTCGATACGGGCGCGCGCCAGCATTTTGCCGCGCGCCGCGTGGCGCTCCCGCGCTTTCGCGCCGCCGCCGTCGCGGATGCGCTCGAAGGTCCGTCGCAACTCCGCGATGCGCCCCGTCATCGTCTCGCGGTTCTCAGCAAATTCGGGCGAGGAGACTTTAATCGAGGTTTCGATGACGGACACCGGCTTTTCTCATGAGTCTTCGTGACGGACTTTGTTCACGCGGTTTCTTCGAAGAGTTCTCGGCCGATCAACATACGGCGAATCTCGCTGGTGCCGGCGCCGATTTCATAGAGTTTCGCGTCGCGCAGGAATCTCCCGGTCGGATAATCGTTCATGTAACCATTGCCGCCCAGGCATTGGATCGCTTCCAACGCCATGGCGGTCGCGCGTTCCGCCGCGAACAAGATCGCGCCGGCGGCGTCCTTGCGCGACGCCCGGCCATTGTCACAGGCCTGCGCCACCGCGTAGACA
The DNA here is from genome assembly GCA_963699455.1 of uncultured Alphaproteobacteria bacterium. Lineage (GTDB taxonomy): Bacteria > Pseudomonadota > Alphaproteobacteria > Rhizobiales > Beijerinckiaceae > Methylocystis. The sequence goes on from CAVOTY010000006.1 coordinate 1,525,421, forward strand.
TAGGCGCGCGTCGCGCTCAAAGTCGTGTACATGTCAGCGAGCTTGCCCTGCATGATCTCGAATTCGCCGATCGGTCGGCCGAATTGCTGGCGCGAATGCACATAGGGCAAGACGACGTCCATGCAGGCGCGCATGATGCCGAGAGGACCGCCCGCCAAGACCGTTCGCTCGTAATCGAGCCCGCTCATCAACACGGCGACGCCGCGATCGAGTTCACCCAAAATGTTTTGGGACGGAATGACGCAATTCTCGAACATGATCTCGCAGGTATTGGAGCCGCGCATGCCGAGCTTATCAAGCTTTGGAGCCCGCGCGACGCCTTTGAACCCGCCCTCCACGATGAAGGCGGTGATGCCGCGCGATCCAGCGGCTGCCGAGGTCCGGGCATAGACGATCACCAGGTCGGCGTCGGGGCCATTAGTGACCCACATCTTGTCTCCGTCGAGAACGTAATGGTCGCCGCGACGCTCGGCGCGCATCTTCATGTTGACGACGTCGGAGCCGGCGCTCGGCTCGGACATGGCGAGCGCGCCGACGTGTTCTCCGGAAATCAGCTTCGGCAGATGGCGCATCTTCTGTTCATGCGTGCCGTTCCGCTGGATTTGATTGACGCAAAGATTGGAGTGCGCGCCATACGAAAGCCCAACGGAAGCCGAGGCGCGGCTGATCTCCTCCATGGCGACCACATGTTGAAGATAGCCAAGGCCGGCGCCGCCATATTCGGGGGTGACGGAAATTCCGAGCAGACCGAAGTCGCCCATCTTGCGCCATAGATCCGTCGGAAACGCATTCTCCACGTCGATTTGCCCGGCGCGCGGAGCGATCTCGCGCGACGCGAAGCTTTCGACCTCGCGACGGAGCATTTCCGTCGTGTCGCCAAGACCATAGTCCAGAGCGGGAATCCAATGACGCATGGCGACTACCTGTTACGGCTCGATCGGCGGCATGGACGATACATTTCGCGGGCGCTTCTCCTTTCAAGACCGCGCCGCACCGACGCCCATGCGTTGCCGCGGACGAAACACGAGTGAATGTCGGTTCCGCCCGCGCCTATCGTTTTCGATTGCGACAGCAGGGAAGCTGGCGCGGAGCGCGGGGCGCGGCAAGACCCGCGCGACCCGGCGCCGATCCGTTGTTGGCTCGCTTTCTTGGCTCGCCACTCATCTTCGGCGGGCCGCTTCCTATATATCCGTCTATAATTACCGCCGGTTGATTCGCATCTAAGTTTCGGTCATGAGCAAAACCGTTCCACCCACGGCGAGAAACCGCTACGCCGACGCTCCCCGCGACACGGATTGGACGATCGCACAGAATTGGTCGTCCTATTCGACGGAAGAGCATGATCGCTGGAATTGCTTGTTCGCGCGCCAGACGAAGCTTCTTCCGAATCGCGCCTGCGACGCTTTTCTGAAGGCGCAGACCCATCTTCAAATGTCGGCGAGCGGCATTCCCGACTTCGCCGATCTTAGTCGGCGTCTGTCGACGCTGACAGGGTGGAGTGTGGTGGCGGTCGCCGGCCTCATTCCGGACGACGCGTTCTTCGAGCATCTGGCCAATCGGCGTTTCCCAGCGGGCGCCTTCATCCGTCCGGAAGCGGAGCTGGATTATCTGGAAGAGCCGGATGTCTTTCACGACGTGTTCGGCCATGTGCCGCTATTGGCCGATCCGGCCTATGCGCGTTTCCTGGAGGCCTACGGCAAGGGCGGGCTTCGCGCGCTGGAGCGCGGCCAGCTGCACAATCTCGCGCGCCTCTTTTGGTACACGGTCGAGTTTGGCCTGACGCGGTCAAGCGGCGGCCTGCGCATCTTCGGCGCCGGGATCATGTCGTCGCCGGCGGAGACGCTATTCTCGCTCGAGAACTCCTCGCCAAACCGAGTGCTGTTCGATTTGGAGCGCATAATGCGCACTAAATATATCATCAATGATTTCCAGCAGACCTATTTCGTGATCCAAAGCTTCGAGCAATTGCTGCGCGATTGCGACAAAGATTTCGGCCCGCTCTACGATCGCTTGTGGAGCATGCCCGACATAGATGCACATGAATTAATTCTTGAAGATCGCGTCATCTCGCGGGGCGACCTGGGCTATTTCAGAGCGAAAGGCAACGCGCCGCGCGCCGCGTGAATCAGGCGAGCGCGTCGGCGCGCCCGCTCCCACAGACGCAAGACGCTGCCCTGCGGGGCAATGAAAATGTTGAACGAACCCGAGCCATATGCCTTTGTCGCTTCCGTGATCATGGTCGCCAAATCATTGGCTTTGGGGGTCGCCGACGAGATTCCAGTCGAACATTTCGTCAAAGAATGCCTTGGCCTTGGCGAGCTCCGTGATGTTAAGGTCGACAAGCGCCAATGCCCATGACATGCTCCCTGGGCCTCGCTCCTTACGCGCAACTACCGTCGCGCTGGCCGGAGCTGCTATCGACGAGATAGTCCGATGCGCAAGTAAAAATTCCGCGACTAGGAGACCTGTGCGCGGATAGTTCTGGACGACGCGATTTTGCTGTGATTCCGTCTGTTCGAACATCGGATGGAGGCGTCGAATGTCGGGACGACGGATCGGTCAGGAATCATTCGAGTTCGGGGACCGCCGGGGACGGCGGTCTTCATTGGATGAGCTGGCGACACTGATTGACTGGACTCGTGTCGAGGCTTCCCTCGTCGATATCTCGTCGTCGGCAAAGGGGGAGCCGGCATGGCCGCCGCTGGCCTTGTTCAAGGCGCTGCTCCTGTCGATCTGGTCTGATCTTTCCGACGTCAAGCTCGCCGAAGCGCTCGATGATCGCGCATCATTCCGTCGATTCCGCGGGTTTTCTAGCAACGAGGCGACGCCCGAACGCACCTCCTTCGTTCGCTTTCGCAAGGCGCTGACGGTCTGTGCGTTGGACAAGTCGTTGTTCGACGAGATCACCGGCCAACTCAAAGCCAAGGCGATAAAGGTGAAGACCGGCGCTCTTGTCGACGCGACGATCATTGCGTCGGCAAGCAAAAAAGATGACGAAGGCCATTGGGTCAAGCACAAGGGCAAGCCCGCCGTTCACGGCTTCAAGGCGCAGGTTGGCGCCGACGCCGACACCGCGCTGGTTGAGGAAGTCGCGATCACGCCGGCCAATGTCAACGACGGCAAGGCGGGTCCGGAGGCGCTGCCCCGCAATCCGGGCGAAGTCTTTGCCGACAGCGCCTATCGGGGACAGCATTTTCGTGATGCGATCCATGCGAAAGGCGGCACGCCGCGCATCGTCGCGACCGGAATGTGGGGACGCGATGAGCGGGAAACATTGGCGCGGCTCGATGCATGGAACCAGCCGATCCATCGGGTGCGTGGTCGGATAGAAAAGATCTTCGGCACGTGGAAGCGCTGTTATGGCCTTCGTCGCATGCGATGGCGCAGCCTCGCCAAGGCGTCCATTCAAGTCCGTCTGACAGCCATCGCCTACAACCTGAAACGAACCTTGACCATCGTCACGGCGGCGGTGGCGTGACTTCCGTTTGAACACGGGCCTAATGAGCGATTTAACCCATTAAACGCGCGATCCCGCAAACCACAAAGTGCGAAAACCCACTTCTATCCAATAAAAATTGTCCCCGCGCACAGGTCTCCTAGCCCCTTCAAGATCGCTCCGCCCGCACATCTTGCTCGATTGCGCCGAAGATCGAGCGACCATCGGCGTCCAGCATTTCGATCCGCACGACGTCACCTCCTTTCAAGAACCCCGTGCGCGCCGCGCCTTCGAGCAATGTTTCGACGGCGTTTTGTTCCGCGAGGCAGGAGTAGCCGACACCTCCTTTGGAAATCGGCAATCCGGGCGAACCATCGGCGGCGCGGTTCGAAACCGTGCCGGAGCCGATAATCGTTCCGGCGCACAGCTTTCGCGTGCGCGCCGCATGGACGATTAAGCGCCGAAAGTCGAAAGTCATGTCGACGCCGGCGTTCGGACGACCGAGCAAGACACCGTTGACATGGGAATGGAGCGGCAGGGAAACCTTGCCGCCTTTCCAGGCGTCGCCCAATTCATCGGGCGTCACGGCCACGGGTGAAAACGCGGAGGACGGCTTCGACTGGAAGAACCCGAACCCCTTGGTGAGTTCGCTCGGGATGAGTCCGCGCAGGCTCACGTCGTTGACGAGCATGAGCAGCTTGACGTGGACGAGCGCCGACAAAGGATCGACGCCCATCGGAACGTCGTCGGTCACGACGGCGACCTCCGCTTCGAGATCGAGGCCATGATTTGCGTCCAGCAACGGAATGGCGTCGCGTGGGCCAAGAAACCCGTCCGAGCCGCCCTGATAGAGCAGCGGGTCGGTCCAGAAGGAAGGCGGCAAGGCGGCGCCGCGCGCCTTGCGCACCAGTTCGACGTGATTCACATAGCTCGAACCGTCGGCCCATTGATAAGCGCGCGGCAAAGGCGCGGCGCAATCTCGCGGCTGAAACGCGAAGCTTGAGATCGAACCGGTTTCGACTCGCGCCGCGAGTTCGGCGAGCCGCGGCGCCGTTCGCACCCAATCGTCCAGCGCCGCCTGCAGCGTCGGCGCGACGCCGCCGGCGTCCGACGCGCGCGACAGATCGCGGGAGACGACGATCAGCTTGCCGTCGCGGCCGTGTTTCAGCGAGGCGAGCTTCATGCTTTCTCCGCCTTCGTGGACGTCGCGCCGCCAAGTCCTTCGAGTGAACCATTGAAGCGCCTGGGCAGCGCCGACCAGCACTCCGCATAATCTTGCTGTAGCGTCGGGAGGCTCGCGGCGTAAGCGGTGAGATGCTGCGGCAGACGCGTCTCGAACATGAAGGCGAGCGTATCGGTCAGCCGTTCCGGTTTCAGCTCCTCGTCCCAGGCGCGCGCGCAGGCGATGGCGTCGGGACCGTGCGGACACATCATATTGTGGAGCGACATGCCGCCTGGCGCGAAGCCTTCGGGCTTGGCGTCGTATCGACCCTCGATCAGCCCCATGAATTCGCTCATCACATTGATGTGATGCCACGGTGGTCGAAACGTGCGTTCCGCGACTTGCCAGCGCTCGGGAAAAATCGCGAAGTCGACATTGGCGACGCCCGGTTCGCCCGAGGGCGCGGTCAACACCGTGAAGATGGAAGGATCGGGGTGATCGAAGCGCGACGCGCCGAGCGGTGAAAAATCGCGTAGGTCGTATTTGTACGGCGCATAATTGCCGTGCCAGGCGACGACATCGAGCGGCGAATGATCGAGTCGACACTCGAAAAAGCCGCCGCCCCATTTCACGGTCAGCGCGCAGGGCGATTCCTTGTCCTCGAAATCCGCCACGGGCGTCATAAAATCGCGCGCGTTGGCGAGACCGTTAGCGCCGATCGCGCCGCGTTTCGGCAAAACGAAAGGCGCCCCGTAATTTTCGCAGACGAAGCCGCGCGCGGATCCGCCCGTCGGCCCGACCTTGAACTTTATCCCGCGCGGAATGACGCATATTTTGCCTGGTGAAATTTCCAAGCGGCCAAATTCGGTGAGAAAGTCCAGGCCGCCTTGTTGCGCGACAACGAGCAAATCGCCGTCGGCGTCGTAAAAATACTCGTCGGTCATGGATCGCGTGACGAGGTAGACATGTATTGCGCCGCCCAAGCGCGAATCGGCGTTTCCGGCCGTCGCCATGGTGCGCATTCCCGAAACAAAGTTAAGTGGCTCGTCGGTGATGGGGACCGCGCCCCAACGGAACTGCCCAATGCCGGGCGGCGCCTCGACGCAAGGCGCGGTTTTCCAAAGCGGCCAGGCGAGCCCGGCGAAGTGCCGCGCATGCAGGACCGAAGGTCGAATTCTATAGAGCCAGGAGCGGCGGTTAACGCCGTTCGGCGCCGTGAAGGCCGTTCCCGACATCTGTTCGGCATAGAGGCCATAAGGGCAACGCTGGGGCGAATTCTGGCCGCGCGGCAAAGCCCCGGGTAAAGACTCCGTCTCGAACTCATTGCCGAAACCCGACATATAACGCGGCGGCGCGGCCAACGGACTCATTCCGACGCCTGTTGCAGCACGCCGCGCCGCAGCTGATCTTCCTCGATCGATTCGAACAGCGTTTTGAAGTTTCCTTCGCCGAAACCCTCGTCGCCCTTTCTTTGGATGATTTCGAAGAACACCGGACCGAGCAGGGCCTTGGAAAAGATTTGCAACAGCACGCGCGGCGACCCGCCGGAAGCGGTCGTCACGCCATCGATCAATATGCCCAGGTCGCGCAGGCGATCGACGGGCTCGCCGTGCCCGGGCAGGCGCGCGTCGATCCTGGCATAATAGGCATCCGGCGGACTCGGCATGAAATCGAGGCCTGCGGCGCGCAGCGCCGCGACGGTCTCGTAAATGTCGCGGCAAGCGCACGCGACATGTTGGACGCCTTCGCCCTTATAGTCACGCAGAAACTCGTCGATCTGGCTGTTGTTGTCGGCGCTCTCGTTGATCGGAATGCGAATCTTGCCGCATGGACTGGTCATGGCGCGCGAATGCAGCCCGGTGAAACGGCCCTCAATATCGAAGTAGCGGATCTGATGGAAATTGAAAATGTGCTCGTACCAATCAGAGACTCTGTCCATCCGCCCGCGCTGAACATTATTCGTCAAATGATCGATGTGCGTGAGGCCGGCGCCATCGGGTTTGGGATCGCGTTCGTCGGTCCAGCGAAAATCAATGTCCCAGATCGAACCCTTCTCGGCATAGCGATCGACGAGATAGATCAGCGCGCCTCCAACGCCTTCGATCGCTGGGATGTTCAACTCCATCGGACCCACCGCGGTCGAACCAGGCTTCGCGCCCACGGCGAGCGCGCGACGATAGGCGACGCCAGCATCCAAGACGCGAAAGCCAATCGCGCAGACCGAGGGCCCGTGGTGCATGGCGAACTCGGCGGCGAAACCGTGGGGCTCCGCGTTGAGCACGAAATTGACGTCGCCCTGGCGATAGAGCGCGGCGTTCTTCGAGCGATGTCGCGCGACCTCGCGAAATCCCATGAGTTTGAACAGTTGGCCTAGATTTTCAGGCTCCGGATGCGCGAATTCGACGAATTCAAATCCGTCCGTTCCCATCGGATTAGTTTCGCGCGGGCGTTTTCGCTCCGGCGCGCGTGCGACGCTTTCCATTCTCGTGACCCTCCTCTAGTTTTATCGTCGGGTCGTGCCGCGCCATAAACATATGGCGCGCTTCGGCCGGTTCGAGTCCTTGGGGCGATCCAGAGACGGAAAACATGCAATCGCGGGCGCGGGTGTTCGCGGAGGGGCCGATGATCCTTTATGACTATTTCCGTTCCTCGGCCGCCTATCGCGTGCGAATCGCGCTCGAACTCAAGGGCGTCGCGGTCGAGCATCGTCCCGTGCACCTATTGCGCGGCGGCGGTGAGCATCTCGGCCCGGCTTATCTCGCCAAAAACCCGCAGGCTCTGGTGCCGGCGCTAGAACTCGACGATGGAACCGTGCTGACACAGTCGCTCGCCATCATCGAATATTTGGAGGCGCTGCGGCCGTCGCCGCAGCTAATACCGGCGGACCCGATCGTCGCGGCTAGGGCGCGGGCCGTCGCCTTGGCGATCGCCTGCGACATCCATCCGCTGGGCAACCCGCGCGTCACCGGCTATCTCACCACCAAGTTCAAGGCCGCGCCAGCGGAGATCGACGCTTGGCGTCGGCATTGGATCCTAACGAGAGGTCTCGAAGTCGTGGAGCGCATGATCGCGCCCTCGCCCTTCTGCTTCGGCCAATCGCCGACGCTCGCGGATGTCTGCCTCATCCCTCAGCTCTATAACGCCCGGCGGTTCGAGGCATCGCTCGACGGGCTGCCGCGCATTCAGCAAGTCGAAGCCGCCTGCGCGAAACTTCCCGCGTTCCTAGCGGCGCACCCATCGCGGCAAGTCGACGCGGGGTGACCCGGTGACGCAGCGCGCTACATGATCGTCAGGAAACATTCATGCGCGAACTCTATCATTTCTTTGACGGCCGGCGCGTAAGTGGTGTTTCTGGACGCTTCGTCGAGGGCTTCGAACCGATGATGGACAGGACAGCGTCGCGCGTGCCGCTCGCCTCGAAGGTCGAGGCGCGTGCCGCGGGCGAAAGCTCCGTCGCCGCGCAGCCCGGTTGGGCTGCCGTCAATCCACAGCGGGGCGCGCGCGTGCTGACAAGATTCGTCGATCTCGTCGCCCGCGAAATGGAGGCGCTGGCGGAGTTGCTCGCTGGAGAGCATGGCAAGACGATTCTCGACGCCAAGGGGGATATTCAACGCGGCCTCGATGTCGTCGAATTCTCGACCGGGTCGCGCATTTAATGAAAGGCGAATATACCGACGGTGCCGGTCTCGGAATCGACGTCTATTTGATGCGTCAACCGCTCGGCGTGATCGCCGGCGTCACGCCGTTTAATTTTCCGGCGATGATCCCACTATAGATGTGTGGTCCGGCGATCGCCTGCGGCAACGCTTTCGTTCTGAAGCCTTCCGAGCGAGACCCAAGCGAGCCGCTACGACTCGCCGAACTGATGATGGAAGCGGGATTGCCCAAGGGCGTCTTCAACGTCGTTAATGGCGACACGGAAGCGGTGGAAGCGCTGGTGGACGATCCCGACGTCAAAGCCCTCGGCTTCGTGGGCTCGACCGCTGTCGCCAAACGGATTTACGCGCGCGGCGCCGCGGCGGGAAAGCGCACGCAATGTTTCGGCGGCGCGAAGAACCATATGGTGATCATGCCCGACGCCGACCTTGATCAAGCGGTCGACGCGCAGATCGGGGGAGCTACGGTTCGGCGGGGGAAAGATGCATGGCGATCTCCGTTGCCGTCCAGTGGGCGAACCGACCACGAACGAACTCGTTCGGCGGCTCGTCCCGCAGGTAAAGAATCTCAAGATAGGAGCATCGACGGACCCGAGAGCGGACTTCGATCCTCTCGTGACCAAGATTCATCTAGATAGAGTGAAGGCCTATGTCGCAATCGGCGTGCAGGAGGGCGCGACTATACTCGTCGATGGACGCGACTTCACCCCGCCCGGCTTCGAGAGCGGCTTCTATATGGGTGGTTGCCTGTTCGAGGGCCTGCGGCCACCTATGCGCATTTACCGCGAGGAGATTTTCGACCCCGTGCTTTGCGTCCTGCGCGCGACGGATTGGGCCGAGGCCCTGGCGCTCGTCGATAATCACGAATATGGCAATGGCGTCGCGATTTATACGCGAGACGGCGCGACCGCGCCGGACTTTGCTTCAAGAGTCCAAGTCGGAATGGTGGCGTCAACATGCCCATCCCGACGCCGCTCGCGTATTACGGTTTTGGCGGCTGCAAGCATTCGTTCTTCGGCGACCTCAGCCAGCACGGCTCCGACACGATTCGCTTCCGCACCAAGACCAAGACCGTCATGGCGCGCTGGCCGGGCGATGCCCAAGAAAGCGCGAGCTTGGTGATGCCGACCATGCGCTAACGCATCCGCGGAGATTGTCGATGACCAGGATCGTGTTCATCGGGCTCGGCAATATGGGCGGCCCAATGGCCGCAAGTCTCGTCAAAGCCAGGCGGCGGGTTCATGGCTACGATCTTGCGCCCGCGCTCCGCGACGCGGCGGCGCAAGCCGGTGTAAACATCGCCACGTCGACGGAAGCGGCCGCGCTGAGAGCCTGAAAATCTTTTGATTTCTCCTGGATTTTGGGGAGTCATGGGGGCATTCACAGGTTAGATTTGAGCTTGGGATTTGATTCTTGGGAGCCTTGCCGATGCGCGAGCAAGAGGGTGAGGAACTGTTCGACGATTTGTCGTGTCAATCCGCGCCGGAGAACAAAAACGCGGTGGCGGCACGCCTTCGCACGGCGGAGCGACGGCAGATTGCTTTGCGCGCGGTTTGTCTTGATGAACTCGTTCCAAACGATCATCGCGTTCGCATGGTGTGGAGCTTTGTCGAAGGACTCGACCTGTCGGCGTTGCTTGCCGGAATCAAGTCGGTTGAAGGCCGACCCGGTCACCCGCCATGCGATCCGCGCATATTGATGGCGCTGTGGCTTTACGCAACGGTCGAGGGCGTGGCGAGCGCACGGCGCATTGCGCGGCTGTGCGAGGATCATATCGCCTATCAGTGGCTGTGCGGCGGAGTTGGCATGAACGCCAAGACGCTAGCGGATTTTCGGGTTGGGCATGGGGCTGCGCTGGAGCAACTTCTCATCGACAGTTTCACGGCGTTGGCGGCGGCGGGCGTGGCGAATCTGGATCGTGTGGCGCAAGACGGTGTTCGGGTGCGTGCGGCCGCGGGAGCGGCGTCGTTTCGCCGGCATTCGACGCTGGAGGAATGTCACGCGGAAGCGACTGATGCGCTTGAGCGCCTTCGCCAGGAAGCGCGGAGCGACCCTGGCGCGGCAAGCCGGCGGGAGGCGGCGGCGCGCTTGCGGGCGGCTCAAGATCGCGAACAGAGAGTCGCGAAAGCTCTCGAGATCACGCGAGCGCTGCGAGAGCTGCAACAGGACCGGGCGCGGCGTCGCGAGGAGCGGGCCTTTCGGGAACAACAGAAGCGGGCGAACAGCGATGAGAAGGGCGCATCGGCGCCCGCGACAGCGAAAGAAAGAGAGCAGGAAAATAAGAAGGAGCAGGAGCCACGCGCTTCGACCACGGACGCGGAAGCGCGGGTGATGAAGATGGCCGATGGCGGGTTTCGTCCGGCTTACAATGTGCAGTTTGCTTCCGACACGCGGAGCGGCGCGGTTGCTGGCGTCGACGTCGACAACAACGGTTCCGACATGGGCAAGATGGCGCCGATGAACGAAACGCTGACCCAAAACTATGGCGAGCGTCCGCATCAACATCTGGTCGATGGCGGCTACGTTAAATTCGACGACATCGAAAAATTGGAAGCCGCCGGTTCCGAAGTCTACGCGCCCGTTCCGGCGCCGCGCGATAAGAGTCGTGATCGATACGCCCCGCAACAAGACGATGCGCCGGCCATTGCCGCCTGGCGAAAACGCATGAGCGAGGAAGCGGCCAAGGACATTTACAAACAGCGAGCGGCGACGGCGGAATGCACGAACGCCCAAGCGCGCAATCGTGGGTTACGCCAGTTTCTGGTGCGTGGCGTGGACAAGGTCAAATCAATCGCGGTCCTGCATGGCTTGACGCACAATATGGTGTGCGGCTGGCGCCTCATCCCGATTTGAGGCGGCGAACTCACGTAGGCAACGCGTCGGCGACAAGAAGGATCGGCATCGGCAATTTGTTGCTTCACGCCGACAAGACAAGAACGCCTTCGCTCGCGTCGTTCCGCATAGCTCCTTGCTCCTTTGGAGCCCGCCAAACTCGCGAACCTATCCAAACGACATCCATTCCCGTCCTATCAATCCATCGCATTCGAGATGTGATTCCGTTAGGCCAGATGCTGGTTGCGCTCAACAAGCCCAAGGCGCGGATTCATTTTCAGCCTCTGAGCGCCGATGCGGTCGTGACGATGTTGCCATGCGGCCGAGAGGTTCTCTCGCTGTGGACCGATCTGTCGCCGCGGGCGGCCAAAGGCGCGCTCTTCATTGATTGTTCCACGATCAACATCGTCAGCGCGCGCGAATTTCACCGGCCGGCGGGGGAAGTCGGCGCGCTTTCGGTCGACGCGCCGGTTTCCGGCGGCATCGCTGGAGCGCGTGAGGGAACGCTCAGCTTCATGTGCGGCGGGGAAGACGCGGCGATCGAGAAAGCGGCGCCTATCCTCGCCGACATGGGCAAGACCATCATTGCTTGCGGCGGCGCCGGTCTCGGGCAGGCCGCGATAATTTGCAACAATATGATGCTCGGGGCCACGATGGCCGTCACCTGCGAAGCATTCGCGCTCGCCGAGAAACTCGGCCTTGCGCCTCAAGCCCTGTTCGACGTCGCCTCCGTATCATCCGGACAGTCGTGGTCGCTGACTCGCTATTGCCCGGCGCCAGGGCTGACGCCGACTTCACCCGCAAACAACGCCTACATGCCGGGTTTTAAGGCGGCGCTCATGCTGAAAGATTTGAAGCTCGCGCAGGAGGCCGCCACTTCCGTCGGCGCGACGACGCCGCTCGGCGCGCTGGCAACTCAACTCTATACGCTCTATGTCGCCTCAGGCGAGGGTGGTTCCGATTTTTGCGGCATCATCCGAATGATACGGGACGAGCCAATTGATCCAACTTAGATGGAATCTCAGTTGCGAGCCGCCTGCTCGAGCGCGTCGAGCACGAAGCCGGCATGCGCCGCGCGCGAGGCGCGCCAGCCGACGATCCCGCGCGCGAAGGTATCGATGACGAAGGCGACATGGACGAAGGCGGCCCAGGTCACGACATGGGTGAAATCCGACACCCACAACGTATTCGGTCGATCCGCCTGGAACCGCCGATTGACCTTGTCGAGGAGACAGGGCGTCGCCTTGTCGCTCACCGTCGTTCCGACCGGCTTGCCGCGCATAACGCCCCGCAAGCCCATGGCCCGCGTCAGCCTCTCGACCGTGCGGCGCGCCACGGTCTCTCCCTCGCGGTTCATCCGCCGCCGCACCTTGCGCGCGCCGTGGACCTGGAAGTTCTCGTCGAAAACCCGCCGGATTTTTTCGCGCGAAACCGCATCGCGACGCGCCCTCGCCGAGCCCTTCGCGGGATCGCGTCGCCGCGCCGCGTAAGCCCGATACGTCGATGGGCGATCGGCAAAACATTGCGGATCGCTTCGACCCCGTGCGCCTCGCGGTGATCGTCGATAAAGGCGATCATGGCTTGAACCGGCGGTCGAGCTCCGCCTGGGCAAAATATGCCGACGCCTTGCGCAAAATCTCGTTGGCTTGCCGCGCTTCGCGGTTTTCCCGCTCCAGCGCCTTGATCCGCTCGCGCTCATCCGTCGTCGCGCCTGGCGAGCCCCCAAATCGCGGTCCGCCTGGCGAACCCAGTTCCGAAGCGTCTCGCCCGCGCGGCCGATCGCCGCCTCGATCGACGCTATCGTCGCCCATTGCTATGCGCGATCGCCCTGGTGATCCCGCGCCATCACAGCCGCACGATCCCGAACCTCGGGCGAAAACCTGTTCGTGGTTCGCTTCTTCGTTTCCATGACCCCATCTTCTCAAGAGTTGGGGCCTCCGGAAAACCCAGGGCGGCTCATTGCCGTCAGGCTGATTGGAATCCGCTTCGACGCTGATCGCGGCGAGTCCTTCTGGTTCCCAAAGCTTCGACCGGAGCGACGTCCTCACGGCGCACGGCCGGAAGGGGGCCCGAACGCTTCGCAACCGGATCAGTTTGGGCTCCAAGTTTCCCGCGAAATGCGCGGTCATTTCGCCAAGCAGTTCGAGGCGAGTTGATCTCGGCGGCTGGCGCGCGATATCATTGGGTGAGTAAAGAACCCCTATCTCCACCGCTTTTTTGGATACCCCACCAATCTCGCGACCTGTGGCGCGACATCTCGCGGAATGAGGATGGACGTGAGGGGAGGAATGCAAGTCAGACGAGATTCTCAATCCGGAGGTAGGACCAATCATGCGGATCGGTGTCGGCTATGAATTGATCTACGAGCGCCCGCAGCCGACGCCGATTTTGCTGACGTTGAACACCCACTCTAGCCGGGTGGCGGATATCGTCACTCCCGACAATATCGTCACCAGCCCCTCAGTCCCGATCACGCCTTATCACGATGCTTTCGGGAATTGGTGCAGCCGCATCGTCGCGCCCACATGCCAGATACGCATTTCCACCAATGCCGTGGTGAACGATAGCGGCCTACCCGATTCGATCGAACCCGCCGCGTGGCAACACCCCGTGCAGGATCTCCTCAACGAGACCTTAGTGTTTCTTTTGGGAAGCCGCTACTGCGACACGAAAAAGATAACCGAAATTGCCTGGGGTCTGTTCGATAAGGCGCCGAGCGGCTGGGGGCGAGTCCAGGTGATCTGCGATTTTGTCCACAATCACCTCGTATTCGGCTACGAACATGCGCGGTCGACGAGAACCGCCTCGGAAGCATTCCAGGAGCGCAAGGGCGTCTGCCGCGATTACACGCATCTCGCCATTACCTTTTGTCGCTGTATGAATATCCCGGCGCGCTGCTGCAATGGCTATCTCGGATACATAGGCATGCCGCCGCCTTTTGGACCGGACGACTTCGCGGCCTGGTTCGAGGCTTATCTCGGCGGTCGCGGGCATGTTTTCGACGCGCGCAATAACGTTCCGCGTATCGGACGGGTGCTGATCGGACGCGGACGCGACGCCACCGACGTGCCGCTCAGCACTACGTTCGGGCCAAATATCCTGAAGAATTTCAAGGTTTGGACGGATGAAGCACAATCATGATGCTCCCGATGGGCGCCAACTGGAGGTTCCCACCGCCCGTCAATCGGCGCTGTTGACAGGAGCATGAGCGCCAGTGAGCGATAGGGTCAATTGTCTTTTGGTCGCTGATGAGCCGGCGGCGATCTCGGTGTACAACGAAGGCGGCCAGTCGCCATTCCTGATCGTGGTCGATCACGCGGGCAATGCGATTCCGCGCGCGCTGGGCCGGCTCGGCGTCGCCGATGCCGAATTGGAACGCCATATCGCTTGGGACATCGGTATCGCCGCGGTTTCTCGATTGATGGCGGACGCGCTCGACGCCACCTTGGTGCGGCAGAACTATTCGCGCCTAGTCATCGACTGTAACCGCCCGCCCGGATCGGAGACATCGATCCCGGAAGTTAGCGAGCTAACCCCGATCCCGGGGAACTTCGGTCTAAGCGAAGATCGAAAGCGCGCGCGCGAGAGAGATTTTCCGGCCCTACCATGATAGGATCGAAATCGAACTCGACCTGAGGCGACAGACGGGACGACCCGTCGTGCTAATCGCAATGCACAGCTTTACGCCGGTTTTCATGGACGCGCAGCGGCCTTGGCACGCCGGAGTTCTCTATAATCGCGATCGTAAATTCGCCAGCGTGCTGATGGCGCTACTAACACGCGAAGTAGGGCTCCTTATCGGCGACAACGAACCCTATAGCGTGTCCGACGCGTCGGACTACACTATTCCATTGCACGGCGAGCGACGTGGCGTGGTTCACGTCGAGATCGAGATGCCAAGACCTGATCGCCGACGACCGCGGACAGCGAGCCTGGGGGGCGCTCCTGGCGCGGTTACTGCCGCAGGTGTATCAGGAGATAAGGCCAATCGGGGCGATGGGGCCCGCGTGAGTTTGTCGCAGGTCACGTCATCAAGCGCGCGGCGAGGATTTTGTCGCTTTTTTCCCTTTCCATATGAGTTCGCGCGACCAAAATCCGTAACGCGGCAAGCGCGCGCCTTGCCGCGTGCGCGTCACACCGAGTATCCAGAACAACTCTCCACACCGGAATGCCGAAATGCCATCGACAGCGCGTGCCGGAAAGTAGACGCGGGTGACTTGAACCGCTGCGGTCGCGAGGCTTGCTCTCGAAGCGCGACGGAGTTAGCGTCGGCGAATGTTTGAAGCAAAATTCCAATGTTTTGACGATTCTCGCGACGATGGCGCGAGGGTTTCTCGCCTCTTGGCGCTGCGAATCCTTCTGGCTGAGCAAAAACTCGATGGCTTTCTGGTTCCTCGAGCCGACGAGCACCAAAATGAGTATGTTCCGCGATGCGCGGAACGTCTTGCCTGGCTGACCGGTTTTTCGGGTTCGGCGGGCATCGCCGTGGTGCTGCAAAGCGAAGCGGCAATCTTCGTGGACGGGCGATACACGTTGCAAGTGCGTGATGAAATAGATCCTAAGCTATTCACCGCCATCGATATTGGCGTAACGCCTCCAGCGCGGTGGCTCGCCGAACACGCGGATCCGCGCGCGCGCATCGGTTATGACCCTTGGGTTCACACTTCGGCGCAAATCGAACGGATCGGGAAGGCTCTGGAAGGCAAAAGCATCGAACTGGTCGCGTTGGATCGCAATCCGATTGACTCGATTTGGAACGATCGTCCAGCGCCGCCAAAAGGACAAGTGTCGCTGTATCCACGGCGCCTTGCTGGCATGGACGCGAAAGTCAAACTCGCGCGCATCCGCAAAATGCTGGGAAACGTCGACGCGCTGCTCGTCTCCGACCCGCATTCTCTCGCATGGGTCTTTAACATTAGGGGCTCGGATGTCGCGCATACGCCGATCGCGCTGGCTTTTGCGCTAATACCGACCAAGGGAGCGCCAACGCTTTATCTCGACAGCGAGAAACTCTCTCGGAAGGCCTATGACGCGCTCGAAAAAATGCTCATTATCGCTCCTCCCGCGCGACTTTTGCCTGACCTTCGCGACGCCGGCGTCAACGCGCAAACGATATTGTTTGATACGGCAACCGCGCCGGTGAAACTCATCGAAACACTCCGCGCGGCGGGTGGCGAGCCGCGCATTTGCGACGACCCCATCGCCATTCCCAAGGCGATCAAGAACAAAGCGGAGCTTGCCGGCGCGAGAGCCGCCCATATGCGCGACGGCGCCGCCTTGACGCAATTTCTCGCGTGGTTCCACACTGAGGCGCCTTCCGGCAAGCTCACGGAAATCGACGCGGTGCGCGCATTGGAGACATTTCGGCGTGAGAGCGGAGACTTGCGCGATATTTCCTTCCCAACCATCTCCGCTTTTGGTCCGCACGCCGCGATTCCTCATTACCGCGTCAGTGAATCTAGCAATCTGCCGATCAGACGTGGCGTCTTTCTCATTGATTCCGGGGCGCAATATCTGGACGGCACAACGGATGTGACGCGCACGGTGGTGGTCGGTCACGCGTCGAAACAGTTGCGCGACCATTTCACGCGCGTGCTCAAGGGACATATCGCGATCGCACGCGCTGTGTTTCCGTCGGGCGTGTCCGGCGCCCAGATCGACAGCTTTGGGCGACGTTATCTTTGGCAAGCGGGGCTTGATTTCGATCACGGCGTCGGCCATGGCGTCGGTGCCTACCTATCCGTTCATGAAGGACCGCAGCGCATCAGCAAATTCGGGACGACGGAGCTGGAGCCGGGCATGATTCTGTCCAATGAGCCGGGATATTACCGGGCCGGCGAATATGGAATTAGACTGGAGAATCTGGTGATCGTCGAGCCGCGAGAGATTGCTGGCGCCGAGCGCGAGATGCGCGGATTCGAGACCATCACGCTGGCGCCGTTCGATTTAAGTTGCGTAGAGCCCATGCTGTTGTCGCGAGAAGAAACCGCTTGGCTCGACGCCTATCACGCGCGCGTAAGAAAATCCCTGTCGCCGCTGCTCGACGCCAAAACTCGCCGTTGGCTGATAGATGCCACGCGCCGGGTGGGAACGTGACGATCCTCATGTCGTCCGATCAAAATTCATCCCACCCATCGGAATCGGGAAGGGAAGAGATTTTAACGAGCGTCGCGCCGCTTCGCTTGGCCCAAGGCCCAGTCTAACGCGCGAATGTCGCTCCCGTTTGGGCTCGACACGGCGGCGACGCCTTAACCGCCTCCGCGATCTTGAACGTCGAGACCCCTCCGCGCCACTTCCTCGACCTCACGTCGCAGGCTTTGGCTGGCCTTGGCGGCCTCCTCGACCATCGCTGCGTTCCTCCGCGTATCCTAATCCATCTGGCCAATCGCGATGCTGATTTGATTCAGCGCGGCGGACTGTTCGCTGACCCCGGCGGCCATGTCCGCGACGACGGAGTTTATTTCCACCACTCCCGCGACGATCCGTTCGAGTTCGGAACCGTTTTCGACGACAAAACCGACGCGTGCCCCGATTTCGGAGCTTGAGGCGGGAATGAGCTGTTTGATTTCTTTCGCGGCTTCGGTGCAGCGCTACGCCAATGCGCGCACTTCCGACACGACGACGGCGAAACCCTTGCCCGCCTCGCCGGCGCGCGCCGCCTCGACGCCGACGTTAAGAGCGGGAAGGTTGGTCTGGAAGGCGATGTCGTCGATCGCGCCGATAATCTGACTTATGTTTCATGATTATTTTTCGATGCGGCCCATCGCTTCCTCGGCCCCGCACACGACATCGTTGCTTTTCTCCGCCTCGGCCTTGGTACTGGAGACAATTCGATTTGCATGTGCTGCGCCGTCGGCCCATTTTCTTGACGGTCGTGGTAGGTTCGGCGATTGGGGCGGCGGTTTCCTCGAGGTTCGCGACTTGCTTTTCCGTGCGCCGTGAAACGTCATCGGCCGCCATTGCGATTCCCACCGCCGTCAAACCAGCCGCATCGGCGCCGCCAACAACTCCGACAAGGGTGAGTTGCAGCTCCTGCATCGCCGTATTGAAGTCCTGTTGCGGACGACCATAACCGCCGGGCATGTCACCAGTCATGGGGTGAGAGAGATCCTTGGTGGCGAGTCGAATGAGCCCCTCGCCAATGGACCCGTGGACGATCGTTTCCGTCCGCGCCGTCGTCTCGGCTTCGTTCCGTTGTCGCCGCGCCGCGTTCTCGGTCTGAATATACATCGACATCGCGATATCCATGTCGAGCAGCGCGCTCTGAGCAGCGCTCCGAGCGCCTCTCCCGCCTCGGACCCGCCCCCTTGGGGACCACGACGCAACCGCTTCCTTGGTCAAAGTTCGGCGACAAAGTGCCTGATCAGATGGTCGAGGACTATGCCATAGCCATCGATGTACTGTCAGGGTTCAAGACCGACGCGCGCATGTATTCCGCCAATGACATGCGCCGAGGCGGCGTAGCGTTCGTCGAGCGCGCCGGCGGCGATCGCGTGCCAGTGCGCGACCCGCGCCACTTTGGCGCACGCCAGATGCGCATGGGTCAAAAAGAAATTGCGCGTCGCTGCGTTCGCGCGCACGTGATGATAAAACTTGTCGAGGCTGCCGGGCAATTCGCGATCGACAATTGATCGCAAGGAACGAATTCGCGCGCGTGTCTCTTCATCAAGCTGCATGAAATCCAAGTGCTTGTCAAGATCAACTGCGGCGTGAGATTGTTGGGCCATGGCGAGATCCTGTTTGCAAATGGGTGGAAATTCGCTCGGGCCGCTGGAGTGGCATGAAAATTAACAATCGCCGAACGCTAAGCAGCAATGGTTGTCCTGGGCTGGCCGGCGCGCCGCTTCGCATCTCTTAGTCGCCGCGCTACAAGTTGCTTGATCGACTCTCACCGCGCCAACTTTTGAGAAGTGTTATGCCTTTCGCCTCGACCCGTCGTGCTTTTTTGGCTGGTGTTAGCGCCCTTGTCCTTCCGGCACCTGCGCTCGGGAACAGATCCTCCGCCCCGCTTATTTTGGAGGCGCGCGCCGGCGAAGCCCAACTTCTTCCAGCGCCCGCGCCGGCCACCGCGGTTCTCGGATTTCGTGGCTCCGACGCGACTGCGCCTTCGGAGCGCGACGTTATTCGGGCGCCTTATGGGCCGGTACTGCACTATGAGCAGAATGACGCGTTGTTCGTTCGCTTCGTCAATAAAACGGAGGAGCCGCTGAGCGTGCACTGGCATGGGATGCGTGGCGATAACGCCGCGGACGGAGTTGTTCCGCTAACGCAAGCCCCCGTCGCGCCCGGCGCCTCGTTCGACTACCGTCGCGTCCTCGAGGATTCCGGACTCTTTTGCTATCGCCCGAGCGTGTTTCCGCGCACCGGTGAACTTATGGCGCGCGGGCTGAAGGGGCTCCTTGTCGTCGAAGAACCATCGCCACTCCATAGCGACGCCGAACTTGTCGTCCTGCTCGATGACTGGCTCCTCCCTTTCAGGGACGTTGGCGGCGATCCCTTGAAACTCCTCGGAATCCCGAGCCCGCTGCTCACCGTGAACGGCGCGTCCACGCCCGCGATTCACGAATACGCGCCGGGAGCGCGGGTGCGGCTGCGCCTCGCCAATCTCGCCAACGCAAGAATCATGGCGTTGTCCTTCGAGGGGGCGAAACCCTATGTCATCGCGATTGACAGTCAGCCCTGCGACGCGTTCGTCCCGGTGCGGCAAACCATTCCAGTGGCGCCGGGCGCGCGGTTTGAACTGATGTTCGACATGCCGGACCAGGCGGCGCGCATGATTTTGCGCGGCGAAAACGGAAACGACCAGGATCTTGTGCGCTTCGTCGCGAAGGGAGAAGCCGTCCATTTGCGCCCAGCGATCCGATCCTCGCCGCCAAACCCACGCTTGCCGAGAGAGATAAAGCTCGCCGATTCGAAAAGGATTGACCTCGTGATGGCGCGGGACGGCGCCGGCTGGACCTTGAACGGCGCCGCTTCAAAGGCTTATGGTGGTGACCCACTGTTTCGCGTGAAACGCGGTGCTCCCGTTACGATTGGCTTCGACAATCGCTCGCGCGATCTCATCGTCATGCACTTGCATGGACATGCGGTTCGATTGCTGCATGATCTCGACGACGGGTGGGAGCCCTATTGGCGCAACGCCGTCGTCGTTCCGCCCGGGCGCGAGAAGCATATCGCCTTCCTGGCCGACAGTTTGGGCAAATGGGCGCTCCACGACGATATCTTGGAACATGAGGCGGAGGGACTCGCCACCTGGTTCGAGGTGACGTGATCGAGCCTCGCTTCAGCTGAGCGAGCAGCGATGGTCCAGCAATTCCTCGGCATGACCGCCGTCACTGTTCACCAGTAAAACGAAACCACGGTCTCCGTTCGCGCCGATGGAGCCCACCACCGCGACGGATTGCAACGCCATCCGCGATTTCGCGCCGGGAACTTCATCCGCGATCAGCTTGAAGATGTTTAAATTGATGTCGGCGGCCGGGATGTCCTTGACGAGATATCGTCGCGCCCACGGGCGCAGATCCAAGGTGGACCATGCCGCCGAAGGGCGATGGGCGCGAGCGGCCAGCGCCCGTGTCAGGCGAGGACTCGCGCAGTCTACGTGGATGTGCAACTGGTCCTGCGTGCGTCCATGTCGCGAATTCACGGCCATGCCGATGTCGCTCCAGCCCAACGGCCGAGTGGCGCTCGCCGCGACCTGAGTTCTCTCGCTCCAGGCATACGACCAAAGATTTTGCATTCCGTCCCGCACGACGGCGGGACTTTCAATTCCCTCGATCTTCGTTGTCGGGACAACCAGGATTTGAGTCTCGTCTCCGGGCGCGCGCAGCACCGCGAAACCATGCGACTTATCCACCTTCAGACAGGGCGCCGGCAGGTTGAGGTTACGCTGCATTGGGCGACAAAGCCCGTTGACGACGAACCAAAGCGCGGTTCGATCCTTGATGTCGAATGCGCGAACTCCATTCGCGCCGAAAATCGTCGCGGCGACTAGCAAGACGGCGATGAGTGTTGTTTTCGTGGACGAGGTGAGCAGCATCTGCGGATTATTCCAGTTAACGCAGCAGAGGAAGTGGGACGAGGCCGCGACCGCCGCGGTTTATATCCAAAATCGCGATCGAAAGCCCAAACATGTCGAGAGGTGTGGTTTATTCTCGCGGTATCCGGATGATCTTGGCATCGCCAAGGCCGGCAAAAACCTCTCCAAGGCGTCGCGGCTCAGAACCGCGTCCTGGCCGTCCGCGAGCTCCAGCCATTGTTGTTCGGCGCTGACCAGAGCCTTTGCTAGTTCTTCGCGTTGCGTCGCCAGCCGCATGGCTTCATCGCGGTTGCGGGCGAAGGCGTCCGGAGCGGCCAGCGCCGTGTCCACGCGGGCGAGAAGCGCGGTGAGTCTTTCGACTTTTTCCTCGGCGTTCGCCAGTTGGCGGCGCGCGAATCCAGGATCGCGGCGTCCCTTGCCGGTGAGCGACTGCCCTACCGCGGTTGTAACGATCGGGACAGCCGCGCGAGACTCCTCGCCGCGCGTCTTGCTCAGCACATGGCGCGCGTAATCATCAACGTCGCCGTCAAAAACGCGCACGCGCCCGTCCTCGACGATCCACAGCTGTTCAGCGCAAGCTTCGAGCAAATAGCGGTCATGGGAGACCAGCACTACCGCGCCCTCATATGAATTGATCGCGGTGATCAGCGCGGCGCGACTGTCAATGTCGAGGTGATTGGTCGGTTCGTCGAGAATGAGCAGATGCGGCCCGTGAAACGACGCGACGCCAAGCAACAGCCGCGCCTTCTCGCCACCCGAAAGGCGCTCGACCTTGGTGTCGGCGCGCGCGCCGGAAAAGCCCGCGCGCGCCGCCATCGCGCGGACACGGGCTTGAGGCGCGTCCGGCATCAGCCGCGCGAAAACGCTATAGGGCGTGTCGTTCAGATCGAGGTCGTCGACCTGATGCTGCGCGAAAAAGCCGGCTTCGAGCTGAGGCGCGCGGATGGCCTTGCCGGCGCTGGGCGCAAGCCGGCCGCCAAGTAGCTTGGCGAAGGTAGATTTACCATTGCCGTTGGCGCCCAGCAGTCCAATCCGATCGTCGTTGGATAGGCTGAGCGAAAGTCTCGACAACACGACGCGCTCGTCATAACCGACACTGGCGTTTTCAAGCGCGATGATTGGCGGCGAAAGCGGCTTTTGCGGCGACGGCAGGTATATCGGCGACACAGCATCGTCGACGATCGCGACCACATCTTGCATTTTCGCCAGCAGTTTCATGCGCGACTGCGCTTGTCGCGCCTTTGTCGCCTTGGCGCGAAATCGGTCCACGAAGGCTTGCAGATGCCTGCGTTGCTCTTCCTGTTTCTTGCCCGCCTTGGCGGCGAGTTCTTGCGCCTCGCGTCGCTGCTTTTCGAACGAGGAGTAATTGCCGCGATAAAGCTGAAGCTTGCCGCGGTCGAGGTGTAAAATATGAGTGGCGACGGCGTCGAGCAAATCGCGATCATGGCTAATGACGATCGCGGCGGCGGGATAGCGCGACAGATAATCCACGAGCCAAAGGGTGCCTTCAAGATCGAGATAATTGGTCGGCTCGTCGAGCAGCAGCAAGTCTGGTTTGGAGAACAGCACGGCGGCCAGCGCGACGCGCATGCGCCACCCGCCCGAAAACTCCGACAATGGGCGCAACTGCGCCTTCGCGTCGAAACCAAGCCCGTTCAGGATGGAGCCGGCGCGCGCGGGAGCGGCATGCGCTTCGATGTCAGCCAGACGAGTTTGTATTTCCGCGATTTTCAGCGGATCGGCCTCGGTATGGGCGGCTTCCAGTAATTGCGCGCGTTCGAGATCAGCGGCCAAAACGAAATCGATAAGCTTGGTCGGACCGCCTGGCGCCTCTTGCTCCACTCGTCCGAGCCTTGATCGCGTGGGCAGGAAGATCTCGCCGCTCTCGGCCGCGATTTCCCTGGCGACGAGTCGAAACAGTGTGGTTTTTCCAGCGCCGTTGCGTCCGACGAAGCCGGCGCGCCCGCGCGTTGGCAGGGCGATGCTCGCCCTGTCGAACAGAAGCCGGTCGCCGAGCCGGTAAGTAAGATCGCTGATCGTGAGCATGAGAGGTTCTTCGGAGCCCCCGTCGCAAGCGACGAGCCATGAGCGAGGTTTAGGCATTGCGTCGTGACTTGGCAAATCGGGAGTTGGCGAACCGCCGCGATCACGTTCGGACACCTCGAAATACCCGTTTCGCGAGGGCGCGGACGGGATGACGGGGGTGAATTGGGGACTTTTTGGCCCGGAGAATGGTGATCGCTGGGGCGCCTTGCCCGCCGTCGCGGCGGGCCCTGGCGGTTACGCCGTCATGGGCCGGGTCATCAGCCAGATGAAGCGCGTGACATTGTAGGCGATGTTGGCGAGGCCGATCTTCACCCTGGCTCGCGTCGCGCCGACGGCGTGGATGAATAGGCCGAAGCGATGCTTCTGGGCGGCGAAGACCGTCTCCACCGCCGAGCGCATTTTCGACCTCGCCGCATTGGCCTTGGCCCGCGGCTCCGTCAGCGGCGAACCGGGCCGCCGCCGCAAATGAACCTTGGAGACGAAACCGTTCTTCTCCATATGCGTCTCGTTCGCCTTGGAGCGATAGGCCGTGTCGGCCCAAACGGAACTCGCCGTGTTGCGCTTGTCGAGAACCTCCGGCGGACGCGCGCCGTCATGCGCCGAGGCGTTCGTCGCCGCAAAGCGCCGGATGAGCCCATGCGCGCGGTCGATCGAGACATGGTTCTTGTATCCGAACACGGGAATGGCGATCTCGACCTTGCCCTTTTCACCGTCTTTCGCCGGGCGCGCCTTGACGCGCTTCAACGTCCATCGCGCGTCGCGGTCCTTTTGCGCCAGCTTTTTGGGCTTGGTCTTCCACTCTTCGGGAATGCGCCCGTCCTTGATCGTTTTCTTCTCGTCCTCGGTGTTACGCCGACGCGGCGCGGCGGCGATGGTCGCATCCACGATCTGGCCCGACATGGCGAGAAAGCCTTGGCGCTTCGGATGCGCGTCGAAGCTCGCGAACAGCGCGTCGATCGCGCCGACCTTGGCGAGCTGTTCGCGAAACAGCCAGACGGTCTTGGCGTCGGGAATGGCGTGATGCGGTTCGAACCCGAGAAAACGCATGAAAGAGAAGCGGTCGCGGATTTGAAACTCGGTCGCGTCGTCGCTCAATGCGTAGAGCGTCTGAAGAATGAGAATCTTGAACATCGGCACGGCGTCATGGGGCGGACGCCCGCCCTTGGCGCCGTCCGAGCGCTTCAACGCCGCCGCGAGCGCGGGGCGGAAGACTTCGAAATCGACCAGTTCCTTGAGCCGCGTCGGCGGATCGCCGACTTCCGAAAGTTTCTGGTGACGCTCATCCAGATCGAAAAGTCCCGGCCGCCCACCATCGCGATTCTCCCCGCGCTTCGGCCAAAAGTGAATCACGGCAACGCCAAAAGCGCGAGGTTTTTAGAGGTGTCCGGACTGTAAGCGCCAGCATGATCGCGAAGGTCGCCACGTCGGCGACGGCGTCAACGAAGCCTATGTCTTCAGGAATGGCGTGACAGTCGCGCTAGCCTATAACGAAGTGAGAGTTCCCCCGGCTCTGCCGGGGTGGCAGTAGCAGTTTGACATTTCCCGCAGTACACTTTTCAGGATGTGCCGGCACGTAGGTTACGTTGCGTCTCTTTGTGTTGTGGACTTCCCGTGCGCGCAGCTCAAGGTCCAAGGAAGGACTTGGGGCAACGCGCCGCCGAGGGAGTTTACCGGCTGCCCCGGATCATGCGAATTGATCAGTGTGTAGGCCGCGTAAGCGGCCTTCTCCATCGCTTTGAACGGCTCACATTCTAAAGCCCCCGGCTTTGCCGGGGGATACTTACTTCGTGAACGGCCCCACGGCTCCCATCGACTTGGGCTTACTGCCAGATAAAGGAATCCTCAATTTGGCACAGTTTATGGCGAAGTTATCGCTGTGTTACATTTGGTCATCTCCACGAGACCGCTCTGGGTTTGCGGACTCGTTTCACTGCTATTATCGCCAATGTGCTTATCGGATTCAGTTGCATCGTCCGAATTCGGTTTCATTCGATTGAGTAGGGCGGAGAGCTTCACTGCTGCATTGACTAGGGCCTGTCATCAATTCGACGATTCCCAGCGAGAGGTTTGCGTGATTCATAGGAGGTCGGCAGAATCGGAGGGGCCGACCCATGACGCCTCGCCATGCGCTACGCAATGATCAATGGGATCGGATCAAAGATTTGTTGCCCGGCCGCGAGGGCTCGGTCGGCGTGACGGGGAAAGATAATCGTCTGTTTGTGGAAGCCGTGCTCTATCGTTATCACACGGGCATTCCCTGGCGCGATCCGCCCAAGCGTTTCGGCGATTTTCGCGTCATGCATACGCGGTTCAGCCGCAGGGCGAAAAGCGGCGTTTGGGAATGGGTTTTCAAGCATTTCGCGCAGAACGACGCCGACTACGAATACGCAATGATCGACGCGACGATAGTGCGCGCGCATCAGCATAGCGCCGGCGCGTAAAAAAAGCCGGCGAAGACCAAGCGATCGGACGCAGCAGAGGCGGATTGAGCACGAAAATTCGTGCGACCGTCGATGCTTTGGGCAATCCGACCGACATTCCTTTGTCGGCAGGACAGGTCCACGATTTGGTCGGCTCCGATGGACTCTCGCCTGCGCGCGAAGCGAAAATCGTGCTCGCCGACAAAGCTTACGACGCCGATGAGCCGGTGATCGAGCCATTGCGCGCGGCCGGCAAGCAGTCCGTGATGCCGTCCAAGAAAAATCGCAAGGAGCCCCGCCCTACGACAGAGAGTTATATAAGGCGCGCAGTTTGGTGGAAATTTTCTTCTGCAACCTCAAACGGTTCCGCGCCATCGCCACCCGCTAAGACAAAACCGCGCGAAATTTCCTCGCTGCGGTTTTTCTCGTTTTAGCCACCATATGGCTCAATTGATGGCGGGCCCTACTTTTTCAAAAGCTTGATAAGATCTGCCTGTAATGCCACGGCCAGGACGAATTAAGCACTACCGGTGGCGCAGCGAAATCGGCTAACATTTTTCTTAGCTGAGGCACGTCTGCATCTCGGTTCAAAAATGTCGAATCATACAAATAGGAGGGAACGTATGACCAGCAAGATCGTCGGCGAAGTGATTGGCGCAAATGCGAAATACGCCGCCGGCTTTGGCGACAAGGGAAATCTGGCTCTGCCGCCGGCGAGGGGATTCGCCATTCTCACTTGCATGGACGCGCGTCTCGACCCGGCGAAATATGCCGGTCTCTCGGAAGGCGATGCGCATGTGATTCGTAATGCCGGCGGTCGCGCCAGTGACGACGCTATCCGTTCGCTGGTGATTTCCCACAAGCTGCTCGGGACGAACGAATGGTTCGTGATCCACCACACCAATTGTGGCATGGAGCTCTTTTGCGATGAAGTCATGGCCGGCTTGCTCGACGACAATCTCGCCACCGCGAGCTTCGACGGCAAAACTTGGTCGAACCCCAAACATGGCGGCGGCTGCGCGGCGGGCCATTTCATTAAATGGCATACGATCAAGTCGCAGGAAGAAAGCGTGCTTCAGGACGTGCTGTGCATTCGCCAGCATCCGCTTGTCCCCCGCATTATCCCGATTTACGGCTATGTCTACGACGTGAAGACGGGACGCCTCGACGAAGTTGCAAAGGCGACTGAAGCGGGACGCGCGGCGTGATATCAAAGCCCAATCGCTCTCGATCGAAACATTCGGAGCGATTGGGCCGCGTCTTTAGTTTCTCGCCTTGACGATCAGAAATGCGCCGACGAGCGCCACGATGACAGCGAAAATGCGGGACAAGACGTGGCGCCGAGAGGAGAGGGTTCGAGCGAGTCTCGTGCCCGCCAATCCGCCTATCACGCCACCCGTCAAAAAAAACGCCGTCACGCTCCAATCGACAAGCCCGGACAGGGCATAGTTGGCGGCGGTCGACAGTCCAAAAATGGCGACCGATATGAGCGACGTGCCGATGGCGAAAACGAGCGGCATGTTCGTCGCGATCAGCAATCCAGGCACAGCCAGAAACCCGCCGCCAATGCCAAAAAAGCCAGACAGGAATCCAACGCCCACGCCCCACAGCAATAGCCATGGCGCGAGACGCGTTGCCGAGGTCGCGTCAAGCCTCACGCTCATGTCACCGCCGATTGGCCGGGCGACGGCCATCGCCAGTGCCACCACGATCATCAACACGCCGAAAAGTGTAATCAGCGTATCGCCGGGGAAACTTTTGCCGAGCGAGGAACCGAGAGTCGCGCCGACAACGCCGGCCAGAGTGAAGGCCGCGCCGCAACGCCATTTGACATGGCCGGACCGCACATAGGCGAGCAGGGTGACCACCGCTGAAATGGCGACCACCAACGCGCTCGTGCCGATGGCGAGATGCGGGTCTTCAATGCCAACGACATAAATCAACGCCGGCACGCCGAGAACCGAACCGCCGCCGCCAATCAAGCCCTGAACGAAGCCGATCACAATCCCGGAAAGGACCGCGAGAAGGCTCATCAGCGGCCTCGCGCCCAAATAGGAAATGTCGCCGGGAGCCGCTGCTTGCGAAAATCAGGCGACAACAGCGCCGCCTCGATTTCGCCACCCGCCAGTGCCGGGCGCGTAATGGCAAATATCCGTATGGCCCGCTCCAAGAGCCTGATGCAAAGCCTTCGCGGAACGCCCTCCGGCGAGACATACCAGCACGATCGGCTTCCCGCTCGGCAATTGCTGAGGGTTAAAGCGCGAAAGCGGCAGATTGATCGCGCCGGGAATATGTCCCGCCGCATATTCATGCGGCTCGCGCACATCGACGATGGCGCAAGATTTGTCGGCGACGATGCGGGCGAAGGCATCGTGTTCAATGGTTGGAACCGAAGCGGCACCATTCAACTTGGCGAGAAGACCAGCAAGTGACATTTTTTCCTCCGTTAGCGGTTGCCCGATTTAGCCGGTTTTCGCCGCTTCGAATTGAGTGAAGGCGGCGAGCGCATGGCTCGCATACATCGCCGAGGGCCCGGCGCCCATGTAGATCGCCATGCCAAGCGTCTCGATGACTTCATTGCGCGTCGCGCCATGATCGACGGCAGCTTTGGTGTGAAAGGCGATGCAATCGTCGCAACGCGTTGCGACGCCGATGGCAAGGGCGATGAGCTCCTTGGTTTTTGCGTCGAGCGCCTTGGGTGCGCCCGCCGACACCGCAAGCGCGCCAAAGGCTTTCATCACTTCTGGCGCGCCAAGGCGCAACTGCCGCACGTCCGCGGCAAGCAACTTCGTTAGTTCAGGCCAGTCATTTGTCATTGCATCGCCTCCTGATTGGGTTTGTTGGGCGTGCTCGGAGTCGACGTTTCATCGTCACGCAGCACGACATAGATCGCTGGGATAACCAGCAGCGTGAGCGCCGTCGACGAGGCAAGACCGAACACGAGGGAAATAGCGAGTCCTTGAAAGATCGGATCGGTCAAAATGAAGGCCGCTCCAATCATCGCCGCCGCCGCGGTGAGGAAAATCGGCTTGAATCGCACGGCGCCGGCTTCCACCAAAGCGGCGCGCAACGACAGTCCCTTTTCCCGCAGATGGCGGATGAAATCGACGAGCAGGATGGAGTTGCGCACGACGATGCCAGCCAGCGCGATGAAGCCAATCATCGAGGTGGCCGTGAAGGCGGCGTTAAACAAGAGGTGCCCGAGCATGATTCCGATCAGCGTTAGCGGCACGGGCGCGAGAATGACCAGCGGCAATTTGAACGAGCCAAATTGCGCCACGACCAGCAGATATATCCCGAGCAAGGCGACCATGAAGGCGGCGCCCATGTCGCGGAACGTGACATAGGTGACTTCCCACTCGCCATCCCAAAGCAGCGTCGGCTTCGAATCGTCGAGGGGCTGGCCGTGGTATTTTATCGTTGGCGGCCCGTCCTTCCCCCAGTCCTGTTTCGCGATGGCGTCCTCGACCGCGAACATGCCGTAGATGGGCGCCTCGAACCGTCCCGCGACTTCCGCGCTGACCATTTCGGCGAAACGGCCGTTATGCCGAAAGATTGGATAAGAGCCCAGCTCCCGAGCGACATTTACGACGTCTCCGAGTTCAACATTGGCGCCCTGTCGCGCCGTACCGCCGGCGGGCAGCGGCGTCGAGAGGATGCGTTCTCCCGGCGCCATGGCGGAGCGCGGCAGAGCGACGGTGATGTCGATGGGTTTCGCGCCGCCGCCGCGTTGAGAGAAGCCGATCTTCACGCCGCCAACCAGCGCGCTGATCGTGTCATAGACCGCGCGCTCCTCGACGCCGAAAAACTCCAGCGCCTCCTGATCGATTGAATAACGCAGGCGCTCTCCTCGCACGCCAAAACTGTCGTCCGTGTCGACAACAAAATCGACGGAGGAAAACGCTTGTCGGACCTTTGTCGCGATCGCCCGACGCGCATCCGCGTCTGGTCCATAGATTTCCGCGAGCAACGTCGCCAGCACCGGCGGCCCCGGCGGCACCTCGACAACCTTGATTGCCGTGTGTTCTGGCTTGGGCAGTGTCTCCAATCGCTTGCGGATATCGAGCGCGATGGCGTGGCTAGCACGTTTGCGGTCGTCCTTGGGTAGAAGATTGACGGACAGATCGCCCATCTCGGGCGCCTCGCGCAGATAGTAGTGGCGGACCAGACCGTTGAAGTTGAAGGGCGCGGCTGTTCCCGCATAGGCTTGGATCGAGGTCAGTTCCGGCAAATCCTTCAACCGTTCTGCTGCTGCGGTTAGAAGGCGATCCGTCTCTTCCAACGAGGAGCCTCGCGGAAGATCGACCACGATGGCGATTTCCGACTTATTGTCGAATGGCAGAAGTTTGACCCGCACGCTCTTTGTCGCGAACAGCATACAGGAAGCCACCGTCGCGAGACCGACGAAAAGAAGAAAACGCGAAGAGCCCTTGCGTCCCTTGAGAAGCTTCGCGGCGACGCCCGAATAGAAGCGGCCCATCACGCCTATATCGTGCTCGCCGCTTTCGTGAACGTCCCCGCTTTGAAACCGGCTACGCGCAATTTTCATCAGGAGCCATGGAGTGATCGTCATGGCCACGAAAAAGGAGAACACCATCGCCAGGGACGCGTTGGCCGGAATGGGACTCATATAGGGTCCCATCAAACCGGACACGTAAAGCATTGGCAGCAGCGCCACGACAATCGTGAGCGTCGCGACTATGGTCGGATTTCCGACTTCGGCGACCGCCTCGATCGCGGTGTCCGTCAAGCTGCGTTCGCCGCGCATGTGCCAGTGCCGAACGATGTTCTCGACAACGACAATAGCGTCGTCAACAAGAATGCCGATCGAAAAAATGAGTGCGAAGAGGCTGACGCGATTAATGGTGTAACCCATCATATAGGAGGCGAACATCGTCAGAAGGATTGTCGTCGGGATAATGACGAAGACAACGACGCCCTCCCGCCAGCCGACCAGGAGCACGATAAGACCCACGATTGAAAAAGTCGCCAGCGCCAGATGAAACAGCAGCTCGTTCGCTTTTTCGGTCGCCGTCTCGCCGTAATTGCGGGTGACGGAGATTTCGAGATCCTCGGGAACAATGCGGCCCTTTGCCGTCTCCAGCCGATGTAGAATGTCCTCTGCCATTACAACCGCATTGGCGCCCTTGCGCTTGGCGATGGCAATGTTTACCGCTGGGCGCTTATCCAGCGCCCCCTTCGCATCGCGGGTCATCGTCCAGCCGAAGTGCTCTGGCTCCGCCGCGCCAACGCGCACTTGCGCCACGTCCTTTACATAGACTGGGCGACCATCCCGCGATGTCAGGAGCAGCAATCCAATGTCCGGCATGCCCTGCAGCGTCTGTCCAGCGACCACGGGCAGAGAGCGATCAAGATCGCGGAAGGCGCCGACGAGAAAGGATCGATTGGCGTTAGTCAGTTTGTCGACGAGTTGGTTCAGCGTGATCCCAAAGAGCGACAGGCGTCCGGGGTCGGGCTCCACCCTGATCTGATTGGGAGCGCCGCCGACGATGTAGCTGCTGCCGACATTGTCGACCTTGGTGAGTTCATGTTGAAGCTCCTCGGCGACTTGATAGAGGCCGTTATCGGTCCACGCCGAAGCGCGGTCCGGTTTCGCCGCGAGCGTGAGAACAACTATCGCGACATCGTCGATCCCGCGTCCGACAATGGAAGGCTCGTGAATCCCCTTCGGCAGTTCGACGATGTGGGCTCTGATCTTATCGTGAACCCGTAATACCGCATTGTCTTGCGGCGTGCCGACGAAGAAGCGCGCCGTGACCATGACGTTGTCGTCCTGCGTCTGCGAGTAGACGTGCTCGACGCCGTTGATGCCCTTGATGATGTCTTCCAGGGGACGTGTCACGAGTTCGATCGCATCCTGCGCCTTATAGCCATTGGCCGGCACGATGATATCGACCATGGGTACGGAAATCTGCGGCTCTTCCTCGCGTGGCAGGGCTTGCAATGCAATCAGGCCGACAAGTAGGGACGCCAGCAAGAGTAGCGGCGTCAGTGGCGACCCGATAAAAGTGCGCGTGAGAACTCCGGAAGCCCCAAGCCTCATTGCGTCACCACTACGTCGCCATCATGGAGACCGGACAGAAAATCTCCACGCGTTCGCCGCGTTTCTCCCCCGTCTGCACGACGGTCTCGGCGCCGTCTTTCAATCGAACGTAATCCACGCCCGCGCGACGATAGATCGCTTCGCCTGGCGCAAGAATGGCGTTACGCTTCCCCGTCGGCACATAGACGCGCGCGCGTTCTCCAACAAAATAATTGCCGAGCCCTTCGACTTCAACGTCGGCTATCACGCGTCCACCCTGGATCTCGGGGTAGACAATGCGCACGCGCCCATTCGCGCGCGCCGCATTTCCTTCATCATGATCTTCACGCTCGGCGATTTGGACTGAATCGCCCGCACGCATAAATCGGGCGTGGCGTTCCGGCAATTGCAGTCGAAGGATGTAGCGCTCCTCCGCTAGTGTCGCGATTGTTTCTCCAGGCATGACCGCGCGCCCAATCGACACGGGGATGCTCAGAATGCGCCCCGCTCCTGGCGCACGCACGACGCCCTCGGCTGCCTGCTGTTCCATCACGCCGCGATCGGAGCGAATCGCCGCGACATTGCGCTCCGCGACGTCGAGCGTGGTTTTCGCTTGATCGTACATCACTTTTGTCGTGACTCCGCGTTGGAGCAACTCCCGCGCTCGGTCAAAGTCGGCTCGTGCCTTGTCGCGCTGCGCCTGCAGGGACCGAATTCGCTGCTCGAACCCCTGTATTTGCAGATACAGTTTCTGGTCGGTCACCGACGCGATCTCGGTTCCTGCCGCGACGACATCTCCTTCCTTTATCTTCAACGCGGTGACCGTCCCGCTGATTCGCGCTTTCGCGACGAGCTGATGAACAGGCTCCACCGTTGCGATGACGGACTTGAGGTCTTCGAGCGGCGCGATATGCACTGCTACATCCGCCGCGCGGCACTCGCTAGCAATGATGACAAAGCCCAGAAGGAAGCCCAGCAGTACGACAAAACTGACACAAGGCCGCGGTAAATTAGTAAAATCAATCCGCATCGGTCCCCCCGTTGAAAGGCCTTGACACTTATATATCTTATCTATAATTTAGCAAGCATGAATTTAGATGGGCTCGCTCCGAAGGCCGCGCAGGCCGAGAACTTTCTGAAGGCTTTGGCGAACCGTCATCGTCTAATGATTCTTTGCGAGCTGCTCAAGGGAGAGACCGGGGTTTCCGCGCTGCAAAAGGCGATCGGCCTGACTCAATCATCGCTCTCGCAGCATCTTGCCCGTCTGCGCGAAGACGAACTTGTCACCACGCGGCGAGAATCGCAGGCTATCTACTATTCGCTCGCCAACGCGAATGTCTCGCGGGCGATCGCCCTGCTCTACGAAATGTTTTGCGCCGAGGAATGTGACGAGAAACAGAAACGGAAGATGGCGGGACAAAATGCAAATGCAAAGGCGAGTTGTTCGCTCGGCCTCGCGAAGTCGAAAGGGCGTGTCGCATGACTATAGACCAAATCATCATGGCCTTTGCGGGGGCCATGATCCTTGCGAGCCTTGGACTCGCCCATTTGTTCGGCCCGGGGTGGTTGCTGCTCGCGGCTTTTGTCGGGCTGAATCTTTTCCAAGCCGCCTTTACCGGTTTCTGCCCTCTCGCCTTCCTATTGAAGAAATTTGGGGTAAAGCCAGGCGCGGCGTTTTAGCGCGCCGTCCATGTCCGTAAAGGCGCGACTAAACGCGGCGCCTTTCAATGTCAGGAGTTGAATATGGTGAACAATTTCGGAACCGTTGCTTGAGCCTTGCGATCGTTACGTCCACGCGCTCAAGTTCGGCGTGCCAAATGCCAGCGGAATCGGGGTCGTGCCTCCGGCCATCGCCTTTCCAAGCAATTATCCACTTTGCAGCCCGATCGGCGCTTGCGCCCACTCGCGCAAGTAGACCTCTAATCACAAGTTCAAACAAAACGCCGCGGACCAGCGCCTTGCGTCATGGAATCCGCGCAAATGAGAGAGAGACGCCATGACCAAGATAGTTGTATTGGGTGCCGGCATCGGTGGCGTGCCCATGGCCTTCGAGCTGAAGGAACTGCTCGGCGAAAAAGCCGACATCATCGTTGTTTCGCAAACCGACTACTTCCAGTTCGTCCCCTCTAACCCATGGGTCGCCGTCAATTGGCGCAAGCCAAAGGACATTAAGGTCGATCTGCCCAAAGTTTTCAAAAAGCGCAAAATCGATTTCACCTCGGTCGGCGCCAAGCGCGTCAAACCCGCCGAGAACGTCGTGGAACTCAACGACGGTGCAACACTTTCCTATGACTACCTAGTGATTGCTACAGGTCCCCACCTCGCCTTTGACGAAATCGAAGGATTGGGGCCGAATGGCCACACGCAGTCCGTCTGCCACGTCGACCATGCTGGAATCGCCGGCGAGAAGTGGGAAGAATTCTGCAAGAATCCCGGCCCAATGGTTATCGGCGCCGTTCAAGGCGCCTCCTGCTTCGGCCCAGCCTATGAATACGCCTTGACCGTCGTTTCCGATCTGCGCAAGCGCAAGATCCGCGACCGCGTGCCGATCACCTTCGTCACGTCTGAGCCTTACATCGGCCATCTGGGCCTCGGCGGGGTCGGCGACACCAAGGGCATGCTGGAGTCGGTCATGCGTGACCGTGACATCAAATGGGTCACCAACGCCAAAATCGACCGTGTCAACGTCGATTCGGTCGAAGTCACGGAACTCAACGACGACGGCACGCCCAAAAAGACGCATAAGCTCGCGTCGAACTTCACCATGCTGCTTCCCGCTTTCCGCGGCGTCGATTGCCTCAAGAGTGATGACGGCAAATGGATCGAGGGTCTGACCAATCCGCGCGGCTTCGTGACCGTCGATAGGAAGCAGCGCAACGCTAAATATTCCAACATATTTTCGGTTGGCGTTTGTGTCGCCTTGCCGCCTTTCGAGGCGACGCCGGTGCCGGTCGGCATGCCCAAGACCGGCTATATGATCGAATCCATGTGCACGGCGGCCGCGCACAACATTCGTGATTTGATCACTGGCAAAGAGCCGACGCACGAGGGTACGTGGAACGCTGTCTGTCTCGCGGATTTTGGCGACAATGGCATCGCCTTCATCGCCCAGCCGCAGATTCCGCCGCGCAATATCAACTGGTCGGCAAAGGGATATTGGGTGCATCTGGCGAAAGTCGCCTATGAGATGTATTTCTTGCGCAAGGTCCGCAAGGGCCAAGCCGAGCCAGCGTACGAGCGTATCATAATGAAGGCGCTCGGGATCGTTCGGTTGCGCTCTGGCACAAACGCATAATAATCTTTCGGAGGGCGCTCGCCATGAGCTACTACATAGCGAAGTCGATAAATGGCGATTTCGACGCCGTCGTGGCTAAAATAATCGGGGCTCTGCAGCATGAAGGCTTCGGAGTCCTCACCGAGATCGACGTCGCGAATACGCTGAAACAAAAGCTTGGCGTCGAGATGTCGCGCTATCGCATTCTCGGCGCCTGCAATCCGAGCTTAGCGCATAAGGCGCTAAGCGTCGAAGATAGGATCGGCGTGATGCTGCCATGCAACGTCATTGTTCAGGAAAAGGCGGGTGGTGTTATCGAGGTCGCCGCCATCGACCCTCGGATGGCGATGCGGCAAATCGGCAACGCCGCACTAACAGAAATCTCTTCAGAGGTTGCTGAGCGTCTTGCGCGGGCTGTCGGCGCAATCTGAATGCACCAACGCGCTAAGAGTGGGACTCAATCCATTGCAATACAGGCGTTCGATGACACGTTGCGCTGTGACGAATCGTCGTCTCGCGCGTCAGGCCGGAAGTCGTCGGCGGCTACTCTTGGCGGGTATGCGCGCTATCGCGATCATCGCGTCGCTCGTCGTTTATGCGAGCCAATGCGCAGTCGCCGAAACCTTAAATCTAGCGTTGGCGCGAGCCTATTCCAGCAACCCGGAAATCAATAGGCAACGCTCGGGGGTACGCGCGCAGGACGAGGACACTCCGAGCGCGCTCGCGGGCATGCGGCCGAGGGCGGGCCTCGCCGCGTCCATTGGGCCGGAATTTTCCACCATCAAGATTCCCGCTGGACGCACGAGCACGGGCCAGCGCGCCTACTTCGCGGATGAATACTTGGGCGCGCCGCGCGGCGCGACGCTTTCGGTGTCGCAGGCTCTTTTTGATGGCGGTCGCACCCAAAGTGCCGTCAGACAGGCGCAATCCGGCATGTTCGCGGCACGGGCGAATCTGGGGGCTGGCGAGCAGAACATTCTACAGAACGCCGTTATCGCTTATATGGATGTGCTGCGCGACACGGCGATCCTCGCGCTGCGGAAGAACAATAACGCCGTGCTGGAGGAGCAACTCAGGTTTGCGCGCGCGCGCTATCAGTTCGGCGAGGTGACAGCTGCGGATGTCGCGCAGGCCGAGGCCGCATTGGCGCGAGGGCGGTCGGATTATTATGGTGCCCAGGCCGTCCTGCAAATGAGCGCCGCCACCTACCATCAGATCGTGGGAGTCGAACCTAAGCGGCTGGAGCCGGCGGCCCCGGTCGAAAAGCTGCTCCCGAAGTCGCTCAAGGATGCGGTTTCCATTGCGATCATCGAGCATCCCACGGTGGTCGCGGCGCTGCATCAGGTCGATGCGGCGGAGCATGCGGTTAAGCTAGCAGAGAGTGCTCTGTCACCGACGCTCGCGGTTAGCGCGCAAGTTTCGCCGCAAGGGGACGCTTTCCTCGGCTGGACGGGAACGCGGCAGTTCTCGGCTCAGGCGACGGCAACTCTAAACGTCCCTCTCTATCAGGGCGGATCCGAATATGCGTCGATCCGGAAGGCCAAGGAGCAATTGAGCCAGGCGCGATTGGGCGCCGATGTGCAACGGGACAACGTGCGCAGAAGCGTCGTCTTCGCATATTCGCAATTGCAAGCCGCCAAGGCGTCAATCGTCTCTGGTCAAGCTGAAGTGGCGGCCTCGGAGAAGTCGCTCGCTGATGTGCGCGAGGAAGCCAAAGTCGGCCAACGCACCACGCTGGACATTCTGAATGCGCAACTGGCGCTGCTCGGCGCGCGCGTCAATCTCGTCATCGCGCAGCATGATCGCGTGGTCGCTTCCTTCGCCGCGCTCGGGGCTATCGGCCGCTTGTCCGTGCGCGACCTGAACCTCAACGTGGCTGAATACAATTCGGCTACCCACTATGAACAAGTCAAGGACAAATGGTTCGGACTCGACACGCCCGACGGAAAGTGACCCGCTGCGACGAAGCCGAATGCTCTGTGGCGCGAACGAGAAGAACAGATTGCGCGTTGGTTGCCACAGGATCCCATTCGCTTCTGGTTGACGTTTCGCCGCCAGCGCACGATTGATCCGTTGACGCACTGCGGTCCCAAAACGAAGTGAGAGTTGGCCCGGCTCTGCCGGGGTGGCAGTAGCAGTTTGACATTTCCTGCAGTACACTTTTCAGGATGTGCCGGCACATAGGTTGCGTTGCGTCTCTTTGTGTTGTGGACTTCCCGTGCGCGCAGCTCAAGGTCCAAGGAAGGACTTGGGGCAACGCACCGCCGAGGGAGTTTACCGGCTGCCCGGAACCTGCGAATTGACCAGTGTGTAGGCCGCGTAGCGGGCTTCTCAGCCGCTTTGAACGGCTCACATTCTAAAGTCCCCGGCTTTGCCGGGGGATACTTACAAATCGGATGGACTTTTATCCCTCAAGTTTGAGCGGCGGCCAAAAGCTCCGCTAATCGCGTCCACAGCCTAACGGATGCTTTCGTTGAGGTCGTGACAGTGTGCAGGCGCAAAGTGCGTCTGCGATCTGGTCGCCTGTGAAGAACGCGCTCAGAGGCTGAAAATGAATCCGCGCCTTGGGCTTGTTGAGCGCAACCAGCATCTGGCCTAACGGAATCACATCTCGAATGCGATGGATTGATAGGACGGGAATGGATGTCGTTTGGATAGGTTCGCGAGTTTGGCGGACTCCAAAGGAGCAAGGAGCTATGCGGAACGACGCGAGCGAAGGCGTTCTTGTCTTGTCTGTCAATCGGCGTGAAAATTGACCCCCGATCGGCGTTCAAAATTGACCCCTGTTTGGTCGTAGCGCGCAACGGTAGCGCTCGCCCCGGCGAAGCTGGTCGGGGTTGCGCAGCCGGGGCGGGCGCGGGTCGGTTCGCGGTTTGATGGGGACCGTCAGAGGCGGTTCTTGAAGCGCCAGCTCTCGTTGCCGGTCTCGACGATGTCGCAGTGGTGGGTGAGGCGATCGAGCAAGGCGCTGGTCATTTTCGCATCGCCAAAGACACTCGGCCATTCGCCGAAGGCGAGATTGGTCGTGACGATCACCGAGGTTCGTTCATAAAGCCGGCTGATCAGATGGAAGAGCAACTGCCCGCCTGATTGAGCGAAGGGCAGATAGCCGAGTTCATCGAAGACGACGAAGTCCATTCTGGTGAGATATTCCGCGAAGCGTCCCTGACGGCCTGCTCGCGCCTCGGTCTCCAGTCTTGTGACGAGTTCGACGGTGTTGAAAAATCGGCCGCGTTTTCCAGCGCGAATGCAACTTCGGGCGATCGCCATGGCGAGATGCGTCTTGCCGGTTCCCGTCCCGCCGACCAGCACGCAATTACGTTGTTGCTCGAGGAAGCCGCCGCCGGCGAGATCGCGCACCAGTCGTTCATTGATCGGCGTGCTTTCGAACGCGAAGTCATCGATGTCCTTGGCCAACGGAAGTTTGGCGATGGTCATCTGATATTTGATCGAGCGCGCATGTTTTTCCGCGATTTCCGTCTGAAGCAGATCGCCGACAATGCGTGGCGGCTCATGCTGTCTCTTGATGCCGGTCGACATCACCTCATCATAGGCTGACCTCATGCCGAAGAGCTTGAGTTCCGCCATAAGATCAAAGAGCTGCGTGCGTTCCATCAAGCCGTTCTCCTCAACTGGTCGTAGCGGGCGCAATCGGCGACCGGCATGTGCCGCAGTTTCAGCGCTTCGGGCGTGTGGATCACCGGTGGCGGCGGCGGCTCGCGGCGGCGGGCGAGAATGTTGAGAATGACATCGGCGGAATGGACGCCCTGGCTCATGGCCTCGGCGCAGGCGGCTTCGACAGTAGTCAGCCCGTCTTCGAGCACGGCGGCGAGAATCTTGACCATTTGCCGGTCGCCCGCGTCGCTGCCGGCAAGCTTGCGCCGCACGCGTTCGATTGCTCCCGGCAACACCCAGTCCTTGAACGGCGCGCCATTCCTCAGAGCGCCGGGCTTGCGCACGAGAACCGGCACGTAATGCCAAGGGTTGAAAATCGTCGCGCCGCGTTTGAAGGCGCGGGCATGTTCGGCGACGACGCGCCCCTTTTGCCTGATGACGATGCGATCGGCGTAGGCGTGCAGATCGACGGGGCGCCGACGGCGCTGGCGTTGACCGAATATTTGTTGTTGTCGAACCGCACGAGGCAGGTCTTCGAAACCGACGCCGTCACCTCGTGGAATCCATCGAAGCGACCGCGCAGTTCCACCAGTTTGGGGCGCTCTTCCTCGAAAACCTCCCAGACCGTCTTGTCCGCGATCTCGGGATGAGGATGCGCCTTGGCGTAGACGACGCATTTGTCGAGGAGCCAGGCGTTCATCTCGTCATAGCTTTTGACCCGCAAGCGCGGCGTGAAGAACCGCTCTCGAGCCAAGCCAACCTGGTTCTCGACCTGGCCTTTCTCCCAACCCGACGCCGGCGTGCAGGCGACCGGTTCGACAAGATAGTGGCTGCACATCTGCGCGAAGCGGCGATTGAACTTGCGCTCCTTGCCAACGAAAATCGTCTCCACCGCCGTCTTCATGTTGTCGTAGATGCCGCGCGTGCAGGCGCCCTTGAAGAAGGAAAAGGCGCGCTCATGCGCGTCGAAAACCATCTCCTGAAGTCTCGCGTGGATAGGCGCGAACGAAAATCATCCG
The DNA here is from genome assembly GCA_963699455.1 of uncultured Alphaproteobacteria bacterium. GTDB lineage: Bacteria > Pseudomonadota > Alphaproteobacteria > Rhizobiales > Beijerinckiaceae > Methylocystis. Next base: position 1,564,963 of record CAVOTY010000006.1, read on the forward strand.
GCTGTGGCACAGGCGCATGTGGGCGACCTTCACGATCGTCGTCACGCCGTCGAGCAAGACGATCTCGTGGCTCCAGTCGAACTGATAGGCTTCACCCGGATCGAAGCTGAGCGGAACAAAGGCGCCAGCCGTCAGCGCGCCCTGCTCATCGCGCCATTTGCGCGCATAGCGCCGCACGGCGTCATATCCGCCTTCATAGCCAAGGCCGTGCAAATCCTCGAAAACGCGGATCAAGGTCAGCCGCTCTCGCGCCGGCTTCTTCGCGTTCGTCCCCAGCAAATCGTCGAGCTTTTTCGACCAAGGTCCAAGCTTGGGCAGCGGCTGCGTATCGCGCCCGTAAACGAAGGACGTCTCTTCCGAACGCAGCGCCTTACGGACGGTATTCCTTGAAATGCCCAGATCGCGAACGATCTCCTTGATCGTCTTGCCTTTGACGAAATGTTCGCGCCGGATCCGTCCTATCGTCTCCACTATCAACATCCCCCACCGCCTGCTCGTTCAACCAAAACGAGCAGACTGTCCAAGCCACACTGGAGGGGGTCAATTTTGCACGCCGATTCCCCTCATATGGGGGTCAATTTTGCACGCCGAATAACAATCGGCAAAACATTGCGGACCGCTTCGACCCCGTGCGCCTCGCGGTGATCGTCGATAAAGGCGATCATGGCTTGAACCGGCGGTCGAGCTCCGCCTGGGCAAAATATGCCGACGCCTTGCGCAAAATCTCGTTGGCTTGCCGCGCTTCGCGGTTTTCCCGCTCCAGCGCCTTGATCCGCTCGCGCTCATCCGTCGTCGCGCCTGGCGAGCCCCCAAATCGCGGTCCGCCTGGCGAACCCAGTTCCGAAGCGTCTCGCCCGCGCGGCCGATCGCCGCCTCGATCGACGCTATCGTCGCCCATTGCTATGCGCGATCGCCCTGGTGATCCCGCGCCATCACAGCCGCACGATCCCGAACCTCGGGCGAAAACCTGTTCGTGGTTCGCTTCTTCGTTTCCATGACCCCATCTTCTCAAGAGTTGGGGCCTCCGGAAAACCCAGGGCGGCTCACATCTTATTGGAAAACTATTATTTCCCAAGCGATCTCGAGGCCAGGATCGCCGCCTTCATAGAACACCACGAATAGCGCCGATATTGCAAGAGTTTGGGCAATCTCACGCCCGCCGACGTCTACTTCGGCCGCGGCAAGAAAATCATCATGCAATACCAATTGACCGCCGCATAAAAGCGCGTCAGATGAGCCGCGTCCTCCGTTATATCGCGCCGCCGGCTGTCTCAAATATTCTGACGACGATCCTCCTCCATGGCTCACAAGCGATACTTCAGGGAGGATCACTTTTCAGGGAGCAGACCAAAACATCTGCGCTCGCAAACAATCGACGGAGACGCCACAAGCTGGAAATGCCTATGGTAAGCATGACTGGTCGGCGCTCGTCGTGCGAGCCAAGCTGGTTCACGGCTGGCCGCAATAGGCCGCGCCGTGACGTTCTAGCCCGAGCTAAGCCTTAAATTCAAGCGGAGGCGTTGCATTGGCAAGCTTGTCCGCGGCGCTCCGCCGCACTAGGAAAGGAGAAGCGCTGGAGCCATCCCAGCGCGACGAACCTTCAGGAGATGCGACAATGCCTTTCACGCTCGAGCCCCTGCCTTATGCCTATGACGCCCTACAGCCTTATTTATCACGGGAATCATTTGAATATCATCACGATAAACATCACGCGACCTATGTCGCCAACGCCAATAATCTCATCAGGGGAACCGAGTTCGAAGGGAAACCGCTCGAGGATATAATCATAGCCACTCACGGCAAAAACATACCGATTTTTAACAATGTGGCACAGCATTATAATCATCACCACTATTGGCATTGGCTGAAGCCGAATGGTGGCGGCTCCATTCCGGGCAGAGTCGAGAAAGCAATCATCAATTCCTTCGGCACCGTGGATAAATTCAAGGAGGAGTTTCAGGCGGCCGGACTCGGCCAGTTTGGCTCGGGCTGGGTGTGGTTGGAGGTCAAGGACGGCAAGCTTGCGGTGCGCAAAACAGCCAACGCCGAAAATCCGCTGATTTTCGGCGCCAAGCCGATTCTGGTGGCCGATGTGTGGGAACATTCCTATTACATCGATTATCGCAACCGCCGCGCGGATTATCTGAAGGCGTTTCTGGACCACCTCGTCAACTGGGGCTACGTCGAGGAGATGCTCGAAGTCGCCGGTAAGTAGCCCAAAGCCGCTGACGCAGCGTCAAACGGCGTTTCCCGCTATCAGAAAGTGGCGAGAAACGTCTTGCCGGTCCCTCGACAACACTTTCACCGGCGCTGGATTAGAGCTGGCCCCGCTTGTCTGGACAGCTCCCCGCGGATTTTAAGTGGATCTCTGCCGGGGTTTGCTGAACGCGGGGCTTGTCGATTTTGTCACGGCGGCGGGAGGGCCGGAGGGCCGACCAGAGCTGCGACAAAATCGACGGCGACGGTCATGCGGCCATCGCCGTTTCCTGTTTTACGAAATAGGCCTCGTCGGGCGTGCGCCCGTCAAGCGCCGAATGCGGACGCCGCTCGTTGTAAAAAGCCAGATACCGGCCGATCGACGCGCGGGCCTCGGACACGCTGTCATAGGCCTTGAGATAAATCTCCTCGTGTTTGACGCCGCGCCACAGCCGTTCGACGAAGACGTTGTCGCGCCGAAGTGGCGCGGATGACCTCGTTCGGGTCGCGCTGGATCGAACAGCTTGTGGCCCGTTACAATGCCGAGGGGCCGGAATCTCATGGCGATTTACGGCGGCGCAATGGAACGTCGGCGACGATTCTCAAACCCGAATTGCTGGACAAGCTTCGTGTGCGTTTGCAGGAGCCGCCCAGTGACGGCGGCAAATGGACGAGCCCGAAGATCGCGGCCTGGATGGCGAAGGAACTCGACCTAGAGAAGGTTTGCCCGCGGCGCGGCTGGGAGGCGTTGAAGGCGCTCGGCTGGTCGATCCAGGCGCCGCGCCCGAAAAATCCGAAATCGGCGACGCCAGAGGAAGCGGCGGCGTTCAAAAAAAGCTTGCGGACGCCGTCGTCGAGGAAGCGGAAAAACACCCCGGCCGATCCGTCGAAGTCTTCGCGACCGACGAACATCGCCTCGGCCTGAAGCCCGTTACGCGGCGCGTTTGGGCGCCGATCGGCGAGCGTCCGATCGCGCTTGGCCATCATCGTTTCGACTGGCTCTACGTCACCGCTTTCGTCTCGCCCGCGACGGGAGAGACGTTCTGGTATGTGCACGATGGCGTCTCGAAACAGTTTTTCGAGGCGCTGTTCGCCTCCTTCGCGCGCGAGGCCGGCGCGGGACGCGATCGAACCATCCTTCTCGTCCTCGACAACGCCGGATGGCATGGGGAAGCGGGGCTCGACGTTCCAGACGGCGTGCGCCTGATCTTTCCGCCGCCCTACACGCCGGAATTGCAGCCGGCCGAAACGCCGTGGGAGTTGGTCGACGAGCCACTCGCCAACGAACACATCGGCACGATCGAGGAGTTGGAGAACATCGTCGCCACTCGATGCGTCGCTCGCGCCAACGAACGCGCCGCCATCAAAAGCCGAACCGGCTTTCACTGGTGGCCAAAAATCGCCGTCCCAAAGTAATCAGCAGGAGAACGTATCACAGCAAAATCGCGCCGTCCAGAACTATCCGCGCACAGGTCTCCTTAGTCCCGACATGATCGCAAAAATTGAGAGGGGCGCGAGCGGCGCGCGTTTCCCGGGGATCGAACGACTGGCGAAGGCGCTGGAGGTTGACCCCGCCAAATTGTTCACGACGCAAACCGCCAAGGGCGCGACGCGGCGCGGACTTTATGGCGAGATTTTGCTTAGGCTCGCCAACTATTCCGCGGCGGAACTGCAAATGGTGCTGCGGTTATTGGACGCGATGTCGGAAGACAAATGAAATTTTCGTCAAGCTTCGCCGCCTCCGCGATCCCTCCCCTCCCGCTGTCGCGGAAGGGGGAGAAGCAACTCTTCACTCGCTCGTGTCGCCGCCCGCTTTCTGCAGCTTAGTTTCAAGATCTTCGCCCGTGCTTTGATCAACAACGCGCATCGAAAGGCGCACCTTTCCACGATCGTCGAAGCCGAGCAATTTAACCTTCACCTTGTCGCCCTCCTTCACCACGTCGGTCGTCTTGTTCACCCGGGAGCTAGAGAGCTGCGAGATATGAACAAGTCCGTCCTTGGCCCCGAAGAAATTCACGAAGGCGCCGAAATCGGCGGTTTTCACTACCGTGCCCTCATAAATCTGACCGACTTCCGGGTCCGAGGCGATCGACTTGATCCAAGCGATTGCGGCCTTGATCGAATTGCCATCAGAAGAGGCGACCTTCACCGTGCCATCGTCCTCGATATTGACCTTGGCTCCCGTCTTCTCAACGATTTCTCGGATGACCTTGCCGCCCGTGCCGATCACTTCCCGGATCTTGTCCGTTGGAATCTTGAGTGTCTCTATGCGTGGTGCGAACTCGCCCAGCTCGGCGCGCGAAGTAGCGATAGCCTTGCCCATCTCGCCAAGAATATGCAGGCGGCCATCGCGCGCCTGCGCAAGCGCCACCTTCATAATCTCTTCCGTGATCCCGGCGATCTTGATGTCCATTTGCAGCGAAGTCACGCCTTCTTGGGTGCCCGCGACCTTAAAGTCCATGTCGCCAAGATGGTCCTCGTCTCCGAGAATGTCGGACAGCACCGCGAAGCGCGCGCCTTCGAGGATAAGTCCCATCGCGATGCCGGCGGTGGGGCGTTTGAGAGGCACGCCCGCATCCATCAGCGCCAGGGAAGCCCCGCACACTGTCGCCATCGACGAGGAGCCGTTGGATTCGGTGACCTCCGAAACAACTCGAAGAGTATAGGGAAACTCCGCAGGAGCCGGCAGAATCGGGCGAATAGCACGCCACGCCAGTTTGCCGTGACCAATTTCGCGGCGGCCGGGCGAACCCATACGGCCGGTTTCGCCGACGGAATAAGGCGGGAAGTTATAATGAAGAAGGAAACGCTCTTTATACGTGCCTTCCAATGAATCGACGAATTGCTCGTCCTCGCCAGTACCGAGCGTCGCCACCACAAGCGCTTGAGTTTCGCCGCGGGTGAAAAGCGCTGAACCGTGAGCGCGCGGCAAAACGCCAACTTCCGAAGAGATCGGCCGCACGGTCTTTAGGTCGCGGCCGTCGATGCGGACGCCGTCGTCGAGAATATTCCAGCGCACAACCTTCGCCTGCAAGTCGTGAAACGCCTCGGCGACCTGCTCCTTGGTGAATTTTGCTTCCTCGCCCTCGGGGAACAGGGCCGCGTTCACTTTGGCCTTCACCCCGTCGACGGCCGCATAGCGCTGTTGCTTGACGGTGATTTTGTATGCCGCCCGCAACTCACTCTCCGCGATTCGGTCGACTGCGGTGAAAACCGACGCCTTGTCGGGAGCCACGAAGTCGCGCGGGTCCTTGGCGGCGCGTTCCGCGAGACGGATGATCGCATCGATCACGGGTCGGAAACCGCGATGACCGGTCATCACGGCTTCGAGCATTATATCCTCGGAAAGCTCCTTGGCTTCCAATTCAACCATCAGCACGGCGTCGGCGGTTCCCGCGACAATGAGGTCGAGCGCGGAATTCTTCATTTCCTCGATGGTCGGATTGAACTTTAATGCCCCATTGACATGGCCGACGCGGGCGGCGCCGATTGGCCCCATGAAGGGCACCCCGGATAGCGTTAGCGCGGCGGATGTCGCGACTAGCGCCAAGATGTCGGGATCGCTTTCGAGGTCATGAGACAGTACTGTGACGATAACCTGCGTCTCGTTGCGATAACCGTCGGCGAACAGAGGGCGGATTGGCCGGTCGATAAGGCGCGAAACCAGCGTCTCACGCTCCGAGGGGCGGCCCTCTCGCTTGAAATATCCCCCGGGAATGCGGCCAGCGGCGAAGGCCTTTTCCTGATAATTGACCGTCAGGGGAAAAAAGTCCTGGCCCGGCTTGGCAGCTTTGGCGGCGACCACGGTAGCTAAAAGCGTGGTTTCGCCCCAACTCGCGAAAACGGCGCCGTCCGCCTGCCGGGCGATTTTCCCGGTCTCCAACACGAGCTTGCGCCCTGCCCAATCTAGTTCTTCACGATGGACTTGAAACATATGCTGTCTTTCCTTCATGAGGCGAGCCAGTGGATCGTCATGAGCAAGACAACGAGAGGCCGCGTGGGGGTGAAGCCCAGGTCTGGACTTAGCGCGCGGCGTCTGGCAATCCTGCCCTGACGCGGTTTGGCTCTCGACCGGCCGATCGGCCGCGGATGTCCCTTTGGCAGCAGTCGCCAAGGGGGGGCGGATGGAAGCAATTTTTTGGCGGCGCTCCCCTTCCGTCTAATATTAGCCGCGAGCCATTAAACCCAGGGCTCGCGGTCACCAAACGAACTCGTTCCGATTGGAGATGCGAGTGATTAAAGTGTCAGCGACGGATACCGAGACGCTCGATAAGCGCCTTATAACGCGGCTCGTCGCGGGTCTTTACGTAATCGAGCAATTGGCGCCGCTGCGAAACCAGCTTTAGCAAGCCGCGGCGGGAATGATTATCCTTCGCATGCGACTTGAAATGCTCAGTGAGATTGACGATTCGCTCGGTCAGAATTGCCACCTGCACTTCGGGAGAACCTGTATCGTTCGGTTTGGTCGCGTAATCCTTAATTAGCGCTTGCTTGCGTTCGGCGGTGATCGACATCGGGACTTCCTCTTCTACTTTACGGGGTTTTCCAAGCAATACGGCCGCGGGCCAGGATGTCGTCCAGCGAGGTCGCAAGGCTTAGTCGCGTCGGAATGTATCCCGAACGCAGCCGGCTTATAACACATTAGGCGAGATTGAATAGAGGCTGTCGTCGAGCGCTGAACTCCCCGCAAACCAAAAAAGCAAGAAGGGACTCCAAGGTGATTTTGGAGGAGGGGCTCGCGATGAAGATCGTCTGGGATTCGAGCATGGTGCAGTCGATGGCAAGCAGTCATTCGGACACCTCGAAATACCCGTTTCGCGAGGGCGCGGACGGGATGACGGGGGTGAATTGGGGACTTTTTGGCCCGGAGAATGGTGATCGCTGGGGCGCCTTGCCCGCCGTCGCGGCGGGCCCTGGCGGTTACGCCGTCATGGGCCGGGTCATCAGCCAGATGAAGCGCGTGACATTGTAGGCGATGTTGGCGAGGCCGATCTTCACCCTGGCTCGCGTCGCGCCGACGGCGTGGATGAATAGGCCGAAGCGATGCTTCTGGGCGGCGAAGACCGTCTCCACCGCCGAGCGCATTTTCGACCTCGCCGCATTGGCCTTGGCCCGCGGCTCCGTCAGCGGCGAACCGGGCCGCCGCCGCAAATGAACCTTGGAGACGAAACCGTTCTTCTCCATATGCGTCTCGTTCGCCTTGGAGCGATAGGCCGTGTCGGCCCAAACGGAACTCGCCGTGTTGCGCTTGTCGAGAACCTCCGGCGGACGCGCGCCGTCATGCGCCGAGGCGTTCGTCGCCGCAAAGCGCCGGATGAGCCCATGCGCGCGGTCGATCGAGACATGGTTCTTGTATCCGAACACGGGAATGGCGATCTCGACCTTGCCCTTTTCACCGTCTTTCGCCGGGCGCGCCTTGACGCGCTTCAACGTCCATCGCGCGTCGCGGTCCTTTTGCGCCAGCTTTTTGGGCTTGGTCTTCCACTCTTCGGGAATGCGCCCGTCCTTGATCGTTTTCTTCTCGTCCTCGGTGTTACGCCGACGCGGCGCGGCGGCGATGGTCGCATCCACGATCTGGCCCGACATGGCGAGAAATCGGCTCGGACTCGAATTTGATGAAGTTTGGTCGCCACCCGCGTTGAATCCAAAGAGGAATCAGCCCGATGTCGCGAACCCTTCATCCTTCTATGATTGCGCCCCGCCTGGATTTCGCGTTGAAAGCGCCGTCGACGACGGCGCGGTGACGATCATAACCGTGCGCCACACGGGCAAATCCAGTTGTTGTCCTGGCCGCGCGGCGGACGCCGAGCGGGTCCATGGCCGCTATTCGAGACGGCTTGCGGATCCGCCGCTGGGAGGACGACAAGTCCGCCTGATCGTCGTCGCACGGCGTTTCCGATGCGACGCGCCATCCTGTCCACGCGCAATCTTCACGGAACGCTTTGGCAAGGACGTCCTGGCGCCTTGGGCGCGGCGAACCGCGCGCCTGGAGAGCATCGTCCATTGCCTCGGACTTGCCCTCGGCGGGCGCCCGGCCGCGAGTTTCGTCCGCCGGCCGACGGCGCCGGTAAGCAACGACACCCTTCCGCGGGTTGCTCGTCGGCGAGGCTGTCCGCCTTTTCCCGCGCCCACCGTCGTCGGCATCGACGATTGGGCGTGGAAGCGCAACCTGCGCCACGGCGCGATCATCCGCGATCTCGAACGGCGGCGACCAATACGCCTCCCGCCGGATCGTGAATCCGCGACCGCGCAAGCGTGGCTCGCCGGCCAGCCGCAAATCGCCGTCGTCGCGCGCGATCGCGGCGGCGGCTATTCCCTCGCGGCGTCAAAGGCGCTCCCGTCGGCCATGCAGGTCGCCGATCGCTGGCGTCTCATGGAAAACGCCAGCCACGCCTTTCTGGACGCCGTGCGCCAATCGACGCGCCAGATCCGCGCCGTCATGGGCGCCGTCATGGGCGCCGTCATGGGCGCGGCGATCATCAATCCCGAATTGCCGACTGCCGCGGAACGGCTCCAATATGAAGGTCACCTGAGACGCGAGGACGCCAACGCCGCGATCCTCGCGCGCGCCAGAGGGGGGCGTCGATCAAGGAGATCGCGCGCGACGCCGGCCGCGGCCGGGGCGTCGTGCGTCCGGCGCCGAGGGGCCAGCGTTCGGACGTCTTCCGGTCGCGTGAGAGTTCCTTGGAGCCTTATCTCGAAGGGCTCGACGCCCAGTGGCGGGCCGGCGCTCGAAACGGTTGCGAACTTTGGCGGCGCTTGAAGCGCCATGGCTTCCGAGGATGTCCGCGGGTCGTTTCGGAATGGACGGCGCGGCGTCGACGCGCGGAAAAAGCCGATGCCGACAGCTTGCGCCGCGTTCCGTCGGCTCGAACCATCGCGCGTCTCATGACGACGGGCCGCGACAATCTCACGAAGTCGGAGACCGTGACCATCGCCGCGATCGAAGGCGGGGTCGCGCCGCCGATCGAAGCGCGAGCCGTCATCCATGCGTTCCATGCGATGATCCGCAAGCGCGCTGGCGAGGAACTCGCCCCGTGGATCGAACCCGCGCAATCAAGTCTGATCACGTCGTTTGCCAACGGCGTCGCGAAGGACAACAGCGCGATCGCCGCCGCCATCGCGTCGCACTGGTCCAACGGCCAAACCGAAGGCCAGACCACCAAGCTCAAACTCGTGAAACGCCAAATGTATGGACCCGCGAAAATCGACCTACTCGAAGCTCGCCCGATCGGAGCTGAACGACGAGCGCCAAATATGCGTCAGAGCCCCCGTTGAATGCAAATCTGGGGTGCCGATTGAACGCTGATTGACAGGTTGTTTTCGCCACTACGGCCGGGATCGCTGCGTTTGCCGAGGCAAAACGGCTCCATTTTCGCCCATTGGGCGTCAGTCAATACGAATCGCTCCATCCGGAGCTTGAATCACGGCAAAACTCACATGGGAAATCCTGAATCTCAACAGACCCTAGAGCGTGGATGAATCGCTTCGAAACAGGTCGCGCCCCATGCGGGCGCGTGGATCGAAACCTCTCTTGTCTTACCACTGGGATGTCGTTTCCCATTTGGGGATAGGATCATCCCGCTCCTTTTCGAAAAACACCCCCAGCCGGTATCGTCGTCCGTGAACAACTCCTAAACCTCTGACGTCACAGTGCTTTCGGACAAGCCGAAGTAATCGTTTTCGCGAGTTTGCTGCGTGTTTGGCGCGGTTTTCCTGCAAATTGATCCTTGGGCCGGGCTGTGATTCTCTTCTCTCGACGAGGTCGAGGAAGGGAGATTCGCGATGCGGCCGAGGAGCGGCGGGACGGCGGGCAGAGGGATTTGTTTCGCTCGCGGCTCGATCAGATCGTCAACATGGGCCATCCCTTGGCCAAGCTCGCCGCGACGCTCGACTGGGGCTTTCTGGAGCAGCGTTTTGGCACGGTTTACGCCGACGTTCCGGGGCGCCCGCCCTTGCCGACGCGCCTGATGGCGGGCCTCGCAATCCTCAAGCACATGCACGATCTCTCCGACAAGGGTCTGTGCGACCGCTGGATCGAGAACCCCTATTTTCAGCTGTTCCGCGGCGAGGAGTTCTTCCAGCACCGACTGACTTTCGACCGCTCGTCGCTGACGCGCTGGCGCCAGCGCATGGGCGAAGAGAAGCTCGCCGCGCTGCTGCAGGAAAGCCTCTCCGTCGCGACCAGGACCGGCGCGGCGAAGCCGTCCGACTTCTCCAAGGTCATCGTCGACACGACCGTGCAGGAAAAGGCTGTCGCCTTTCCGACCGACGCCAAACTGATGCATCGCGCGAGGGAGCGCCTGGTGCGGCTGGCGAAGAAGCACGGCGTGGTTTTGCGCCAATCCCACGAGCGGATCGGCAAGCACGCGCTGATCGCTCATCAGCGCTACGCGCACGCCAAACAGTTCAAGCGCGCGGGCAAGGCGCTGCGCAAGCCGCGCACCTTCCTGGGTCGCGTCGAGCGCGACATCGCCCGGCGGATCAAGGGCGATCTCGGGTTGCGCGACATTCTTGCGCGTCCGCTCTGGCTCGCCGAGCGCGTGCGCGAGCAGCGTTCGAGGCAGCGCGGCAAGAAGGTCCATGCGCTGCATGCGCCCGAGGTCGAATGCATCGGCAAGGGCAAAGCGCACCGCCCCTATGAGTTCGGCGTCAAAGTCTCGGTGGCGACGACGCTGCATGCGTCGAAGGGCGGGCAGTTCATCACCCATGTGAAGGCCATGCCGGGCGCGCCTTACGACGGCCACACGCTGGGCGTGGTGATCCCCGAGATGGAGAAACAGATCGGCGCGACGATCAAACGCGTCGTCGCCGACCGCGGCTATCGCGGCCAGAACGCTCCAGAGGAGCATAAGTTCAGGGTGTTCATCTCCGGGCAGAGACGTCGCGTCACCGAGCAAATCAAACGCGAACTGCGCCGCCGCTCCGCGGTCGAACCAGTCATCGGACATCTCAAGGCCGAGCACCGAATGGGCCGCAACTTCCTCGCCCATGCGGCAGGCGACGCCGCCAACGCCGTCCTCGCCGCCGCAGGATACAACTTCCGGCGCCTGCTGGCTTGGCTGGCGCTCTTGTGCGCCCTATTGCTCGAAGCGTTCAGCCGGGCAGAAACGTCGGAAAACCATCCCGCCGATGCCTGAGAGCGTTCTTCACAGGCGACGGTATAGTGGCGCTCACGCTAATTGACATGAGCTTTGCCAACTCCCGGCGGAGACGAGTTCGCATAGTCGCGTGTGGAAAACTCAACGCTAAGCTTAGGGCCGCGTGTCACGTGGCTGCATACATCGGCTCGAAATGGCTAACGGGCCGAAGGCAAAAATATCACATAACCATCTGTTTTTAATGGTGGGCGCACAAGGGCTCGAACCTTGGACCCGCTGATTAAGAGGAAGTGGAATTGCCAAACGGCAGCATTAAGCAATACGACCAAAATCACGAAAATCTCTCATAAAAGCAAGAGATTTGGAGCCGACACCGATAGACAATGGTGCTCACTTATGTTCGTCTGATACCGTCGAATGTGCGGACACAGTGCGGACACGGATTTCATGGCTGAGCGCATCACGGAAACCCTGGTCAAGAACCTCGCTCCCCCCGCCAAAGGGAACAAGATCACCTACGACACGGAGCTGAAGGGCTTCGGAGTGCGCGTCACCGCCAAGGGCGCGAAGGCTTTTGTCCTGAATTTCCGCGTCGGCGCGCAGGAGCGCCGGTTGACGATCGGCGGCTATCCCGAATGGACGGCGGCTGCGGCGCGAAAGGAGGCGGAGGCCCATAAACGCCAGGTGGACGTCGGAGCCGATCCCATGGCTCAACGACACGAAGAGCGCGCCGCCGCCACGATGGCGGACCTGTGCGGACTTTATATCGAGCGCCACCTGCCAAAGAAGCGGCCGAGCTCGCAAAAGGACGATCGCTCCATAATCGACCGGACCATCCTTCCCCGCTTCGGCAAGGCGAAAGCCGCCTCAATCCGTTACGCCGACATCGAGGTGCTGCACCGTGATCTGACGGAGACCGCGCCATACAGCGCCAATCGCGCCGTCGCCCTGTTGTCCAAGATGTTTTCGCTTGCGATCAAGTGGGAAGTAATAGGCGGGAACCCGGCCAAAGGAATAGAGCGAAACCCCGAGCAGCCGCGCGCGCGCTATCTCGACATCGCCGAGCTCAATCGCTTGCTCGACGTGCTCGACGTTCACCAAAACCAGCCGGCGGTGAACGCGATCCGCCTATTGCTGTTCACGGGCGCGCGTCGATCAGAGGTGTTGTCGGCGACATGGGACCAATTCGATTTGGACGCCGGTTGCTGGGCCAAGCCTGCGGCGAGCGTAAAGCAGAAGCGTTTGCACAAGGTGCCGTTGTCGCTCTCCGCGATTGAGCTGTTGCGCGATATGCGCGCGAAGGCCCAACCAAGCCGCTTTTTGTTTCCAGGCAAAAACTCTGACGCCCCATTAGCCGACATCAAGAAGTCATGGGCCGCAATATGCGCGAAGGCGCGGATCGAGGGCGTTCGCTTGCACGATCTTCGCCACACCTACGCCTCGCATCTTGCATCGGCCGGAAACTCGTTGCCGATCATCGGCGCTCTGCTCGGCCACACGCAGGCGCAAACGACGCACCGTTACGCGCATCTGTTCGACGACCCGTTGCGCGCCGCGACGGATACGTTTGGGGCGAGTATTCGACGAACAACTGCGTCCGACGGCGACGACACGTGATGACCAATTAACCTCAATGTGCGCAGCGATCGTCAGAGCCAACACATTCAGTTGACGTCTCTGAATTTGAGTGCGACGATACGGGCCTCACAACACCATGGAGGGTCGCGTGGAGACAGTTATTGCTGTCGGATCGCCCTCCGTGACCAGCGATCCGATGGTGTCCTACGTTTGGTCACCGAGTGAGATCGCGGTGAAAAAGACAACCCTAATCCAAAAGCATGAGCGCGCCTCGATGGGCGAGTTGCTCGATCGCGACGGCGCGGCAGAGATGCTTGGCGTTTCGGCGCGCACGCTTGATCGCTGGCATTTGCTTCGCCGTGGTCCACCGCGCGTGCGGCTCGGCGGCCTTATTCGTTGTCAATCGGCGTCGAAAATTGACCCCCGATCGGCGTTCAAAATTGACCCCTGTTTGGTCGTAGCGCGCAACGGTAGCGCTCGCCCCGGCGAAGCTGGTCGGGGTTGCGCAGCCGGGGCGGGCGCGGGTCGGTTCGCGGTTTGATGGGGACCGTCAGAGGCGGTTCTTGAAGCGCCGGCTCTCGTTGCCGGTCTCGACGATGTCGCAGTGGTGGGTGAGGCGATCGAGCAAGGCGCTGGTCATTTTCGCATCGCCAAAGACACTCGGCCATTCGCCGAAGGCGAGATTGGTCATGACGATCACCGAGGTTCGTTCATAAAGCCGGCTGATCAGATGGAAGAGCAACTGCCCGCCTGATTGAGCGAAGGGCAGATAGCCGAGTTCATCGAAGACGACGAAGTCCATTCTGGTGAGATATTCCGCGAAGCGTCCCTGACGGCCTGCTCGCGCCTCGGTCTCCAGTCTTGTGACGAGTTCGACGGTGTTGAAAAATCGGCCGCGTTTTCCAGCGCGAATGCAACTTCGGGCGATCGCCATGGCGAGATGCGTCTTGCCGGTTCCCGTCCCGCCGACCAGCACGCAATTACGTTGTTGCTCGAGGAAGCCGCCGCCGGCGAGATCGCGCACCAGTCGTTCATTGATCGGCGTGCTTTCGAACGCGAAGTCATCGATGTCCTTGGCCAACGGAAGTTTGGCGATGGTCATCTGATATTTGATCGAGCGCGCATGTTTTTCCGCGATTTCCGTCTGAAGCAGATCGCCGACAATGCGTGGCGGCTCATGCTGTCTCTTGATGCCGGTCGACATCACCTCATCATAGGCTGACCTCATGCCGAAGAGCTTGAGTTCCGCCATAAGATCAAAGAGCTGCGTGCGTTCCATCAAGCCGTTCTCCTCAACTGGTCGTAGCGGGCGCAATCGGCGACCGGCATGTGCCGCAGTTTCAGCGCTTCGGGCGTGTGGATCACCGGTGGCGGCGGCGGCTCGCGGCGGCGGGCGAGAATGTTGAGAATGACATCGGCGGAATGGACGCCCTGGCTCATGGCCTCGGCGCAGGCGGCTTCGACAGTAGTCAGCCCGTCTTCGAGCACGGCGGCGAGAATCTTGACCATTTGCCGGTCGCCCGCGTCGCTGCCGGCAAGCTTGCGCCGCACGCGTTCGATTGCTCCCGGCAACACCCAGTCCTTGAACGGCGCGCCATTCCTCAGAGCGCCGGGCTTGCGCACGAGAACCGGCACGTAATGCCAAGGGTTGAAAATCGTCGCGCCGCGTTTGAAGGCGCGGGCATGTTCGGCGACGACGCGCCCCTTTTGCCTGATGACGATGCGATCGGCGTAGGCGTGCAGATCGACGGGGGCGCCGACGGCGCTGGCGTTGACCGAATATTTGTTGTTGTCGAACCGCACGAGGCAGGTCTTCGAAACCGACGCCGTCACCTCGTGGAATCCATCGAAGCGACCGCGCAGTTCCACCAGTTTGGGGCGCTCTTCCTCGAAAACCTCCCAGACCGTCTTGTCCGCGATCTCGGGATGAGGATGCGCCTTGGCGTAGACGACGCATTTGTCGAGGAGCCAGGCGTTCATCTCGTCATAGCTTTTGACCCGCAAGCGCGGCGTGAAGAACCGCTCTCGAGCCAAGCCAACCTGGTTCTCGACCTGGCCTTTCTCCCAACCCGACGCCGGCGTGCAGGCGACCGGTTCGACAAGATAGTGGCTGCACATCTGCGCGAAGCGGCGATTGAACTTGCGCTCCTTGCCAACGAAAATCGTCTCCACCGCCGTCTTCATGTTGTCGTAGATGCCGCGCGTGCAGGCGCCCTTGAAGAAGGAAAAGGCGCGCTCATGCGCGTCGAAAACCATCTCCTGAGTCTCGCGTGGATAGGCGCGAACGAAAATCATCCGGCTGTGGCACAGGCGCATGTGGGCGACCTTCACGATCGTCGTCACGCCGTCGAGCAAGACGATCTCGTGGCTCCAGTCGAACTGATAGGCTTCACCCGGATCGAAGCTGAGCGGAACAAAGGCGCCAGCCGTCAGCGCGCCCTGCTCATCGCGCCATTTGCGCGCATAGCGCCGCACGGCGTCATAGCCGCCTTCATAGCCAAGGCCGTGCAAATCCTCGAAAACGCGGATCAAGGTCAGCCGCTCTCGCGCCGGCTTCTTCGCGTTCGTCCCCAGCAAATCGTCGAGCTTTTTCGACCAAGGTCCAAGCTTGGGCAGCGGCTGCGTATCGCGCCCGTAAACGAAGGACGTCTCTTCCGAACGCAGCGCCTTACGGACGGTATTCCTTGAAATGCCCAGATCGCGAACGATCTCCTTGATCGTCTTGCCTTTGACGAAATGTTCGCGCCGGATCCGTCCTATCGTCTCCACTATCAACATCCCCCACCGCCTGCTCGTTCAACCAAAACGAGCAGACTGTCCAAGCCACACTGGAGGGGGTCAATTTTGCACGCCGATTCCCCTCATATGGAGGTCAATTTTGCACGCCGAATAACACTTATTCGTTATCGACGTGCGGCCATTGAGGCGTGGGTCATCTCCCACGAGATGACCGAGCCAATTGCTCGCCGCGCCTGAGCGCGACGCTTCCTCCAATACCCACGCCACATCAATAGAAACGAGCGTCGCATAGCGGGACCGGCAACGGTTCACGCAAGCGATCCCTTTTGCCTGAATGAGCTGAGGTGCGTCGATGAATAAGATCAAGAAGCCGGTCAAATTGACCCGCAAAATGCTGGCCAAGTCGTTTCCGGGCGATTGGAACGGCAAATGGCTGAACATCGCGGGACCCGGCCATAAGAAAGGTGATCGCTCTCTCGGCATCATGTTCGATCCCGGCGAGCCCGATGGATTTCGGCTCAACTCTCTCGCGGGCGACGACGAGGTTGAATGCCGGAAGCATGTGAAAGGTCTTCTCAAGAAAATCGTCGAAGGCGGCTCTCTGACGGTCGAGAATGATGCAGGTCAGGATGACGGTCTCGCGACGCAAAAGAAGATCGCGTTCGCCCTGACTATTTGGGAGGAGGCGATCCCGTGAAGCCCCCGCCCCACCAAATCTACCTCGCCACTCGTGGTATTCCGCCATCGCTGATCGGCATGCTCGCCGACGCACTGCGAACTCATCCGAACTGCCCCTTTGGGGTTTACCACTTCCTGGCGATGATTGCCCTTATCCGTTGCGTCATGACCGGCGAGCCGATCGGAGTTCATCGAACGGCGTTGTGCGACGACGGCGCGGGCAAGCGTGAAATGCCTGACGGCATGTGCGCCAAGATGATCCTTGGTCGCGCAAGGGGTGGAGCCATAATGCTTGGCGCGATCGAGAACGGTTGTCTCGGGATCGCCGAGGGCATCGAGACCGCGCCCAGCGCCCAGCTGATCTTCAACGTGCCGGTCTGGGCGGTGTTGTCGGCGAGCGGTCTTGCCAACTTCCCCGTCGCGCCAGGCGTCAACTTTCTCAGAATTTTCGCCGACCACGACGCGGCGGGAATATCGGCGGCTCGAAAGTGCAGGCGTCGATACAAAAAGGCGGGCATCGAAGTGGAAATTCGATACCCGCCTACGTCTGGAGACGACTGGAACGACCACGTGAAAAAGGAAGCCAGCCATGGGTATTACTCTAAAGAAACCGACGCCGAGTAGCAACGCCGATCAGTCGAAAGGCGATCCAATCGCGAATGCGGTCACCGCCGGGGTCACGGTGACCAACGACAATGCCGACGCCGTGAACATCGACGACGCCTCTAATGTTGCGCTGTCGCAGGTCGCCGACGAGTTCGATGATGCCGCGTCGTCCGACGATCCCCCCGCGCCGGGGGATGGGTTTCCCGGTATCGTCGATCCCGACGATGATCGCGACGAAGCGGACGAAGCCGCCATCAGCGGCCCGAAGTTGACCGAGGACAGCGCCGCTGAACGCTTCGTTCGGCGCTACGGCCGAAGCTTACGCCGCGATTGCGAGACGGGCTTCTGGCATTGTTGGGACAGCTCGCTTTGGAAGAAAAACAAGACAGGACTTCCGTTTCATCTAGCTCGGCTCCTTTTGCGCGAGTTGCGATGCGGCAGCACGCGCATGTCTTCAAAAAGAGCGGTTGAGGGTGTCGAGGGCATGGTCGCCCGAGACCCCCGTATCGCCGTCACGTCCAAAATCTGGGACGCCAATCCCCACCAGCTTGGGACGCCGATCGGCACGATCAACCTCAAAACCGGGGAATTGCTCAAGGCCGATCCTGGAGATTATATCTCCCGGCAAACTTCTGTCGCTCCAGCGTCCCCGGACGCGCAATGCCCCGTGTTCATGAAGTTCCTGCACAACGCCACTAACGGCGATAAGGGCGTTCAACGGCTGTTGCAGCAGTTCGCAGGATATTGCCTCACCGGGCTTACGAGCGAGCATATTTTGCTCTTCATCTACGGTCCCGGCGGCAACGGCAAGAGCGTCCTGCAAACCGTGTTCAAGGAGATCATGGGCGACTACGCCGTTACGGCCGCGATGGAGACTTTCACCGCGTCGAAGCAGCAGCGTCACCTGACGGAACTCGCCATGCTTCAGGGCGCGCGGTTCGTCGGCGTATCTGAAACTGAGAAGGGGCAGAAATGGGCGGAGGCGCGCATCAACCAGCTCACGGGTGGCGACCCGGTGACCGCGAACTATATGCGGCAAGATCACTTCACTTTCGTTCCGCAGTTCAAGCTGATGATCGTCGGGAACCACAAGCCGAACCTCTCCACGGTAAACGACGCCGCGCGCCGTCGTTTCGTCATCGTTCCGTTCATGCACAAACCGGACAAGCCCGATCTGAAACTCCCCGAAAAACTCCGCGCCGAATACCCCGCCATTCTGCGTTGGATGATCGACGGCTGCTTGGATTGGCAGGCGAACGGCCTCGTCATCCCCGACGTTGTGAAGGCGACCACCGCCGACTATTTCGAGGAGCAGGACTTGTTCGCGCGTTGGATCGAGGAGAATTGCGACGTTGGCTCCAACCTGAAAGCGCCAGCTTCGAAACTCTATGCGTCATGGAAGGCGTTCTGCGAGGAGAGCGGCGAATACGCCGGGTCGGCGAAAACCTTGGGTCAGACGCTGGTGGAGCGAGGCTTCGCGAAGACCAAGTCCAGCGGCACGGTCTATCTGGGTATCGCGCTCAAGAGCATCAACACGCTCCAGTTCACCTGATAATCAGTGATCGGCGCAACCAATGGGAGGATCGGGAGGGTATTCCGGTTCTCCCCCTATATCGGTGTAAGGACATGACGATGCGTATATAGGACTAACAGGATGACGCTCCCGATCCTCCCATGAACGACGGCATGGAAAGCGGGGATGGGCTTTGACGGGTTATGTTGCAGTTAACTGCATTTCTTAATCACGCTTGCCTTTTGATGCTTGTCGGAGTGGCGCGGTGCATCTTCCCGTCGTTCCCAATCGGAACGATCAAGCGTACTGTGCCTTTGAGCGAGGTCGATGTTTGCTTCCTGCCTTGCCGGTCGCGGGAGCATTGGGAAGGACGGGAGGATCATCCAGTTGAACGCGCAAAAATTGATGCGAGAACTGGTGAGCGGGACAGATTGGGCGGCCATATGATGCGGGGGAATGTCCTCCGCATCCAAGGAAAGAACCGCTGACCCGCATGTCGTTCGCGAGACAAGTTCAACGTCGCCATTGAGGCAACGAGCGTCAGAGCATTCTGCGATGATGTCGGCAACGTCAATTACGGCCGGTCACCCATGGGGCGTGCGCCGACATGAAGCTCGCAGATCAATGCCGGCGTCGAACGTTTGCTTGAACATGCAGGAAGTCACCAACCCAGAGGCCGGCCTTGAACCCAATGGCTGAGGATTAGCTTGCAGTTAACTTCATTTCTTCACCATGAAATGCTCGCGAACTCGGACGGTGGAGACGCGAACGGAGGGAGATTTGCCTCTCTGATTTCACAATGACGGTCCCGGACCCGTATGTCGCTGACGGGGTAAAATCATTGTCCTCGAGGGGCAAAAGACAGATGACGAGACGCGACGATCACAAGGCCGATAGAACGCGCAACCCCAAGCAACTCTGGGCTAACGCCGCTCTTTTTTGTCGCTGGTCAAATGCGTAATTCGGGGTGGTTTCGCTTGGGGGACATTTCGCGCATGCTGCTGACGCCATTATCCGTCACCGCCCGCTTGCAATCGTGTTCAATATGGCCATTGCGTCCGGAGCCGGCGTCCGCCAAGATGGCGCGATTGCAGCGCGATCGGGGCGACGCATGGCGAAATTCTTTGTCAGTCACACAGGGCTGGACAGTGATTGGGCATTTTGGATTGGGTTCGAGCTGCAAGCTCTTGGGCACGAAGCGTTTGTGGATCGGTGGGAGATTTCCGGGGGCGGCGACATTGCCGCTTGGATGGATGAACGCCTTGAGGCGGCCGATCATTGCGTTTGTGTGTGCAGCCCGGCCTATTTTGGAAGGACTTATTCCGATTGGGAGCGTCGCTCCGCACTTTGGGTCAGTAAGACAAAGCGCCTAAACTTCGTCCTTCCGGTCGTAGTTTCGCCGTGCGAGCCGCCGATCTTGATGAGCAGCCTCCTGCGCTGCCAGCTTTTCGAGGCCGGCGAGAACGAGGCGGCAGCGCGCAAATTGTTGCGCGACTTTTTGACACCGGCTGGTCAGCCCGCCAACCCGCCGTCTTTTCCTGGTGCCTCACGCGCTGGTGTCTTGCCGCCTTTTCCGGGATCGAAGCCCATCGCGCTGTCGAATGTGCCGACCTCCGTACCGTTGCATTTCATGGGGCGCGACGACGCGCTTAAAGAGATCGAGGTTCAGTTCGGTAGTGGAGAAGATCGCGTCGTCGTAACCGCACTTCATGGGCTGCGCGGGATTGGCAAGACAACTCTGGCGGCGGCCTATGCCGAACGCCACAAGCGCAACTTCCGTGCGACATGGTGGATACGGGCACAGACGCCCGACACTATGCGCGCCGATCTCGTCGCGCTCGGAATACGGCTGGGCCGGGTCGCCCCGGACGAGAAGGAAGAAACCGCGCTCGCTACTGTCATGGAGTGGCTACGGCACGAGGGCGAGGGTATCTTGCTGATCTTCGACAACGCGATCGACGCGGAAAGCCTAAAACCCTATTTGCCGCGCGGCGGGGCAGCCGACGTCCTGGTCACCTCGAACGCCCACGTCTGGCGCGGGGTCGCCGAACCCATCACCATCCGCCTCTGGCCGAAGGAGATCGGTGCCGCTTACTTGATCGCCCGCAGTGGCCGCCACGGGGAGTGCGCGGCGGCCGAGGCCCTGTCGGAAACCCTTGGCGGCTTGCCGCTCGCTCATGAGCAGGCGGCCGCCTATTGCGAGCGCCTTGGCGTTGCGCTGGCCGAATACAACAAGCGTTTCGAGGCCACGCCAGCGCGCCTGCTCGACGACGCACGCGCCGCGCCAAGCGAATATCACGACGGGCTGACTGTGGCGAAGACCTTCGCGTTGGCGATTGAGGAAGCGGCCAAACTCCACCCGGCGGCCGAGCCCTTGATCGTACATGCGGCGCTGTTGGCCCCGGAGCCGATCCCTCTGTTCCTCTTCGCGGAAGGGCGCGAGAAATTCGGCGAGCCGCTGGCGTCACTCCTTGCCGACGACGGGCTCGACGAAGCCATCGCGGCGTTGCGCGCTTTCGCGTTGGTCGATCGCGAAACGATTGCCGACGAGCGCGAGCCGACGATTACGACCGACACGATCCGCCTGCATCGCCTCGTGCGCGAGGTCGTGGCGCGGCGACGCGAGGGCGAGGCTCTGGACGCGGCGCGGTGGGCGCTGCTGCAGGCCATGGCGGCCGTCTATCCTGAAAGGGTCATCGACGACCCAAAGACGTGGCCACGGGTGCGGCGGCTCGATGCGCTGGCGCTGGTGCTGGTCGGCGGCGGGGCCTGTCAGAAATTCTGTGTATGGTCTGGGCGGTTGAACATCGTCAGTTCATCGCCTTTGTGAATCTCTCGCCGAAGAGAATAGCGAACTGGGCTTTGGCGATGGACCATTCACGGGCGGGCATGGTCCATTCTTTTTCGCTTTTGTTCAAGACCAGAAACAGCAATTTCGTCGCGGCCTCGTCGGTTGGAAAATGGCCTCTGGCGCGCACGGCGCGACGCAGTTTCGAGTTCAGTGCCTCGATGGCGTTGGTGGTGTAGATCAGCCGCCGCACGTCGGGATGAAAGGCGAAGAAGGGAACTACCTCGCCCCAGGCCCTACGCCAGCTCTGGCCGATCGCCGGATATTTTTTGCCCCATTCCGAGGCCTCGAAAGCCGCAAGCGCCGCTTCGCCCGCCGTGGCGTCGTCGGCGCGATAGATGGTTTTCAACGCCGCAGCCACGGCCTTGCGATCCTTGTAGGAGACGAAGTCGAGGCTGTTGCGCAGCAAATGCACGATGCAGGTCTGGACCTGCGCCTCGGGGAAGACGGAAAGGATCGCTTCCGGAAAGCCCTTCAGACCGTCGACGACGGCGATGAGAATATCCTCGACGCCACGGTTTTTCAGCTCGTTCATGACGCGCAGCCAGAATTTGGCGCCTTCGTTCTGTTCGAGCCAGAGGCCGAGAATCTCCTTGGTTCCGTCGGCGCGGACGCCCAGAGCGACGTGAACGGCCTTGTTGCGGACGAGCCCCTCGTCGCGGATTTTGACGCGCAGCGCGTCGAAGAAGACGATCGGATAAACGGCTTCGAGCGGACGCCCCTGCCACGCGGCGACCTCGTCGAGAACGGCGTCGGTGACGGCGCTGATCAGATCGGGCGAAACCTCCACGCCGTAAAGATCGCGCAAATGTCCGGCGATCTCCCGCACGCTCATGCCGCGCGCATACATGGAGACGATTTTCTCGTCGAAGCCAGGGAAACGGCGCTGATATTTGGCGATGAGCTGCGGATCGAAGCTCGATTGCCGATCGCGCGGAATCTCCAGCTCGATCCGGCCCGTGTCGGTCGTCACGGTCTTTTTGCCATAGCCGTTGCGGCTGTTGCCGGGCTCGCCGGTCGTCAGATGATGATCCATCTCGGCGTTCAGCGCCCGCTCGGCCAGCGCCTTCTTCAGCTCGTCGAGCAAACCATTGGGATCAAACGCTGTTTTCGCATCCGCGCCGGCCAAAAGCTGGTCGAGTAGCGCGTCGGGGATTTTCGGTTCCTTGCGTCGGGCCATGGGAGAACTCCTTCGTTCCCATTGTGCCCAGATCACACACGAAATTCAGGACAGTCCCGGCGACGACGCCGAACAGCCGCTAGAGGCGGACTTGGCGAAGAGCAATTTGCTGAATGAACTCGCGGCATATCGGTCTGGGTCGCTTGCTGCCTATGCGCAGGCACGACCGCTGTATGAACGCGCTCTGGCAATCAATGAGAAGACGCGCGGTCCTGAACACCCCTCGACGGCGACTGGCTTGCGCAACCTGGCGGATACGCTGCGGGCCCAAGGCGACTTCGTCGGTGCGCGACCGCTGGCTGAACGCGCTCTGGCAATCGACGAGAAGGCACTTGGCCCAGCTCATCTAGAGACGGCGAGAAGCCTTACCAACCTCGCGATGCTGCTTGTGGACCAGGGCGATCCCGCCGATGCACGTCCGCTTTACGAGCGCGCGCTGGCGATCCGCGAACGGTCGCTCGGCCCTGAGCATTCCGATACGGCGGAGAGCCTAATCAACCTCGCACACCTGCTTCAGGTCCAGGGCGACCACGCCGGCGCACGACCATTTTGTGAGCGCGGGCTGGCGATCACGGAGAAAGTGCTTGGTCCCGAGCATCCTTACACTGCGGCGAGCCTCATGAGCCTCTCGGCTATTCTTATGTATGGCGAGGACGATCTTGCCGGAGCGCGGCCACTCTCAGAGCGCGCGCTGGCGATCTTAGAGAAGGCGCTCGGCCCCGACCATCCCAACACCAATATCGCGCGCGGCAATTTAGCGGTGCTGTTGCTAAGGAGCGGTGACGCGGGCGGGGCACTCCCGCTCTTCGAGGTCGCGCTTGCCTCGAGTGAAAAAACTTTTGGCCCTGCCCACCGCAGGACCAACTCATCCGCCAGTATGACGGCGAAAGCTTTGGACGCTTTAAACCGCCCCGGCGAAGCGGCGGTTTTGCGGGAGAAGTTTGGGATTGTGTCGATTTTATTCATTGACTTCTAAGCCACGATAAATACTTGGCTTTATGCAAACATCAGTCATCGTAAGCTCGCTCCATCAATATGGGCGAACGATGAACGATATATTGGACGACCTCTTTTCGAACACTATTGAGAAATCACCGCCGGCACAGAAGTGGGATCGGTGGATCGCCGCAAGCCTCCTGCAGAAGTCCATAAGGCGCGGCGATGTCGAATTGGCCGGACGCGCGGCGGCGGCGCTTTACCGGCTGATCGGTCCAACTATGTGGAAGCGTTTGGCCGTGATCGCCTTCGAGGATGTCGGCGTTGGCTGCGAAGGCGCGCTGAAGTTCTCGATCCACAGCGCGCGGGGACGGTCATCGCGCGCAGCCCTTGACGACGAACGGGCCGCGATACGCTTCGCCACGAAGCTGGCGGGCTTGCCCAAGGATCGCAGCGCGGACAACTTGCTCGGGGTCGCCAAACATCACCCCACGCTCGCGGGGCTCCGGCTTCGATTACACCGCGCCAGCATCAGCGAACATATGGCCATGTTCGACGACCCTGCGCTTTCTCTGGCCGAGCGCGCCACCATCGCCTGGCTCATCGCGACGCGCGATGTGAACGGGCAACGGCGACTTTATGCAGCGGGACTTGATGCGCTGACCGAATGCTGTCGGCGGCTCGACGTTCCGCCAAGTCTCGTCGCGACAACAAATCGCGCGGCGCGAATGATCCGGAATGAAATCACGATCCTCGCCCCGCTGATCCACTTAGTCGCTTTCGCCCACAGGCGACCGCCCATCGTCGATACGCCACCGCCGCCCTCGCGCGTGATCGACGGGCTACCTGCCTACACGTTCGACAAACACACGGCGACAGGCAAGGCGGCGATCCAACGTTTCGTTGTCGAAAGCGAGCAGATGCGGGCGTGTCTCGCGGCCTTCGTGCGCCCCCGCCAGTGGAACGCCGCCGCCGCGACAGCGGCTTTCCATGCCGACGCCGCGCCAGTCGCCCGCCGCGTTGATTGGCCGGGGGCTGCCGCGCTCGACGTGCTGGGAGCGGAGAGCGACCTCTTTCGCGATGGCGTTCCACTCGAAGGCGCTCGACCGCTGATCGCCTGCATCGAAGCCAACCTCGACCATCTCGACAACATTCGCGCTCGGCTCTGGCGATGCCGACAGCACCGCAAATGAGGCCGACACGTCATGCACACCAACGACCTAACCACTGATAATCCTTCATTATCGGAGTTCAAAAACAGCGGCGGGCGCGAGCCGTTAACCACGATTGCAGCTAACTGCAATGATCCGCTTGACAGAGCCCGTCAGTATGTCCGCGATAGTTTGGCCTCGAACACGCGGCGTGCATATCTCGCCGATCTCGACCACTTCGTCGGCTGGGGCGGCGCGATCCCGGCGAGCCCCGAGATGGTCGCATCTTATCTGGCTGATCATGCAGGAGCGTTGGCCGTCGCGACACTCGTCCGGCGTATTGCGTCGATTTCAAAGACGCATCAAGCCAGAAACCTGCCGAACCCATGTCGCGCCGAAATCGTCAGGGCCACGATGCGCGGGATCAAACGTCGCTGGGGTTGCGCGCAAGATCAGGCCAAGGCGCTCGTTCGCGAAGACCTATTTGTCGTCCTCGACGCGATGGCCGACGGGGTCAAGGACGCGCGCGATCGAGCGTTATTGTTGCTCGGCTTTGCGGGCGGCTTCCGTCGCTCCGAACTCGTCGCGCTCGATTGCGCCGATGTCGAGACGGTCCGTCAGGGCCTGATCGTCACCATCCGGCGCAGCAAGACCGACCAAGAAGGGCAAGGCCGCAAGCTCGGTGTGCCATTTGGTCGAACGCGCCATTGTCCAGTTGTGGCTCTTGAACGCTGGCTCGAAATTTCGGCGCCGAGGCGGGCGCAATATTTTGCCCGGTTGATCGGCAGGGGCATGTGGCTAAAGCCCGCCTATCAGGCGATGCCGTGTCGGTCATCATCAAAGAGCGCGTTGCGGCGTCGGGGCTCGACCCAAGCGGTTATTCCGGCCATAGCCTGCGCGCGGGGTTCGCGACATCGGCTTCGCAGGCGGGCGTCTCGTCGTTAAAAATTCGAGCGCAAACCGGCCACGCCTCGGACGCGATGCTCGCGCGATACATCCGAGACGGCGAGCTATTCAGTCAGAACGCGGCGGAAGCTTTACTTTAGTGTTACGCCTTGATATCGATTACACAGCTTTGGCTCTCTCCGTAACAATCTTTATATGCGCAAGATACGTCATTTCCAGAAATTTCTTCAACGAAGGAGGCGTCCGCGCCCTTGGAGCAGCATTGACCATTACGTTTTCCGGACCGACCTGATTTCTTATTTTAGGGGGATATTGGTAAGCACTCACAAAACTGCAAATGCCTTCATGAGTTTTCACCACAGCTTTCGCTAGAAACCATACCAGATATTTTCCCCTAACAAATTTTTCAGGGCCATTAATTGCTAAAAACTCCGCTTTGAGAGCATCAATTTCCTCTTGCGCATACTTTGAAGCTCCTACGCAGGCACACAGGTGTTCAATCCTGTGTTTTTCACACTGGTATTTATCTACTATAGTAAGACGTCCCCGATCAAAATTGAACAGAGGCGTCAAATTTAGATTATCTAAATTTGCTTTCGCTTGCTTCTTTCGCCATCCCGAAATCTGCGCCATCAATGGCGTCAGAAAATATTGGAATGTCCTCATATTATTATCAAACAATTTCAGAATTTCATCTTTCTCTGTAGGTGTAATGTCAATTACATTGTAAGCCTCCTGCAATAGTCTAAAAAACACTTCAGCCGTCACAATTGAGTTTTCAATGGAATATCCATCTGTAACATAAATGTTCGGCGCGTTAAGGCTTCCTGTTTCCGCAATCAGGCTTAGGTCACGATCAGTAAAAAATGCCACCTGGAGCGCCGAAAACGAATGCCAGTCAAGAGAGCGAAAGACTTCCAGGACCTTCTGTTTGCCCCCGGCCGGAATTAGTTTAACGGTCCAATCTTCTGGAAGGAAGCGTTCAATGGCGCTCCGATAAAACATTGGATCATCTTTTCCTTCGACCAGGCCATAAACGATTTTATCGTGGGGTCGGTAGCGCAAAAGGAAACGATGATGGGCTTCATTGACTGCAGCTAAAGCCTCGTCGTGAACCTTCAGCATGTCCATCAAATATTCCCCCAGTCCGGGCCTTTAACAAACTCCCCTATACCATGCGTGTTTTTGCGCAGATTATTGTCATAAATGAACGGAGAGTGAGTAACTGCAATCAGGCCAGAGCAGAACGATGCATTTCTTATATCCACCAAGAAACGCCTCTGCCAAGGCACGGAAAGCGATAACTCAGGTTCGTCTATGAGAACAAAGAAGTGCTCCCGTCCTGATAGGTAAAGATGACTAAAAAGGGAAACGATTTGCTTTTCTCCGGACGATAAGTCAGATAGCTGTATTGACTTACTTTGCTTTTTCTGCATAATACTAAACAGAAACTTGCCACTTTCGTATATAAACTCCTTATCTAAGATATATTCAGAGCAAATTTTACAAAAGTTTCTGATATTTTTTTCTTTTTGTTCAAGCTCCTTCTGGAACTCCACAAGTTTTGTAAAATAATGATATATTATATTTTCGTGATCTGGACGAGTATTCGAGCTTTGCCTGTTGGCGACAATCATATTACGAAGCTGACTTTTATCATAAACACTCAATATGGTGTTATCAACGCGATTAAGGACGGCCTCAATAGTTTCCTTTGAGGCGTCTGCTATCACGTCAACGGCCGGGTTCATGTATTTCTTACTAAAAATATCTCCCAAGTAACTTAGACTTAATCGAGTGGTACCAAGCAACTGAAAATTCCGTATTTCCTCCAAGGCGGAACTAATGGCCTCTCTAACATCGTTCATCCCAAATTCGACCAGCTCGATGTAGTCAGGACCATCTTCTGATTGACGAGCTATCGGAGCCGTTCTCCTTCTTTCGTCCGGATCAAGGCCCTGAAATATGCTGCTAAGTTCACGTTCTATTCTACGAAAGGTCGGAAGATACAATATTTGAGCGCCAAGAGTAGCAGCTAACTTTTCCTGGATTTGAGAAAGCTGCTTTTCAGGCATCGAAGGCTTATCGAGAGGTAAGACTAAATTTTCTGATATTCGTCGAGAGGGATAGCGCCCAGTTAACCGTAATATCAACTCGTCAGCTTCCTCAAAATGCCCCTGGTCAATCAGATCGGAAACGCGGCGGCGCTGAGAGGGAGGTATTCGATTTAAGATTTGCGGTTCCAGTTGCGAACGAGCGCGGGGCAAATCGGAGTGTTCAATTGTATATTCTTCGTCACCAATGGTTGCTGACAAACTTTTAAATTCAAACTGAGCTAGACTTGCCCATCGTCCAGACAGGAAGTAGAAAAGTATTCTTAAAAATGTGGTCTTTCCCGAGCCGTTTTCACCGACCATAATGAGTGTATTATTCTCTATTTTTACGTCAATGTTTGTTGCGCCTCGAAGACCAATAATTTGGAAACGGCTAAAATCTTGGCTTCCAGACATTCCCCGACCTCAATGGCTTGCGTGCAGAAAGTAGCTTTCTTATGCTCTTACAGCCACTAGAGACTATAGCTTACGCGAACTAGCGCCGCAAACCCAACTCACAAAATGCTAGCCAACAAAGGTCGTCCGAGTGAGTTCAAAGGCATGAGCCAATCTCTGCCGTGAAGCGGCAGACGCCTGAAGCGTTCCAAAGCCCGAGAAGGCCATGCCGCGATTTTCCGAGCGGTTTCAGAATTGACGACCCATTTCAGTCACGCCGCCGGTCGAAGTTCGTGAGAAAATTTCGAGGCCCTGGGACGCGGAAAATACGGACACATTGCGGACACGAAAAACGCACCGCCCAATTCCGCCATCATAACTATCTGTTTTCATTGGTGGGCGCACAAGGGCTCGAACCTTGGACCCGCTGATTAAGAGTTTGACGGTCTATGTTTTTTGGCGCTTTCCGCAAATTCCTAAGCCCCCTATATCTCCAGTAAGATATGGCATTTATCATTCCTCTTGATTTCCGGTAAGCGATGGGGTTTTCTCAATCCTGCTTACCGGGTGCTTACCGTGCTTACCGGGGCGCAAAATCAGAGGGTCGGAAAATGCCAAGCGGCAGGATCACAAAGCGGGCGGTTGACGCGCTTCAATGTCCAGCCGGGCGCGACCGCCATTTCCTGTGGGATGACGCGCTCGCCGGCTTTGGCGTCGCCGCCTTTCCGAGCGGCAAAAAGGTCTACGTCGCACAATTCCGCAAGGACGGCCGTTCGCGCCGGGTCGCCATCGGCGAGCATGGCCGGCTCACGCCAGACGAAGCGCGCTCGCAAGCCAAGACAATCTTGGGCGCGGTGGAGACGGGCGCGGACCCGATCGCCGAGCGGCGCGCCGCGCGCGAAGTGCGGACCTTCAAGGCGGTTGCCGAAGACTTTCTCGCGCTGCACGTGGACACGAAGCGCAAGGGCCGCACGGGGGAGGAATATCGCAATCTCTTGCAAGTCCATGTCCTGCCTGCGATTGGATCGAAGCGCATCTTGGACGTGCGCCGCGCCGACGTGTCAAGACTACATGGCAGGCTGCGTCATGTCCCTTATCAGGCCAATCGCGCGCTGGCGCTGGTTTCGGTCATTTGGAATTGGGCCGCGCGCCGCGACGAAGTTGCGCTCGCCGACAATCCCGCAAAGAGCATCGAACGCTATCCCGAACAAGGCCGCGAGCGTTTCCTGACCGGTGAGGAATTGGGGCGGCTCGGCTCGGCGCTGGCGGATGGCGAAGGGGCCGGCTTGCCGTACGGGGTGGACGAAACTAAGCCGGGCTCGAAGCACGCGCCCAAGGCCGAGAAGCGACGCGTGAAGCTGGACCCGTTCGCGGTTGCCGCTATCCGGCTTTTGATCCTGACCGGCGCACGGCTCCGCGAAATTCTGGATGCGCAATGGTCGCAGGTGGACGCGGAGCGCGGCGTAATCTTCCTGGCGGACAGCAAGACGGGCAAGAAGCCGATCTATCTCTCGGCGGCGGCGCAAGTCGTTCTGGCGGCGCTCCCTCGCATCGCAGGTAACCCGCATATTATCGCAGGCGCGAAAGATGGCGCGCCGCGCTCGGACCTCAAGAAGCCCTGGGCGGCGATAAAGCGTGCCGCCGGCATCGAAGGCGTGCGGCTCCACGATTTGCGGCATTCCTTCGCCAGCATCGGCGCGGGCGCGTCGATGGGCTTGCCGATCATTGGAAAGCTGCTCGGACACTCCCAGGCTTCGACGACGCATCGCTATGCGCACCTGGACGCGGACCCGCTGCGGCGCGCCGTTGACACCATCGGCGCGACAATCACGGCGGCGATGGTTGGGGACAGAGGCGGCGACGTGGTGCCGCTCAAGAAATCGGGCGGTTCCTCCTGAATATGTTCGAAACGCGCGAGGATAGGTCAGTCAGCCGACAAGCGAGCCAAGCTCTCTCGCTTCTTCGTTCTTGAAGGGCATTCGCGAGGGCTCGCGATGGCTAAATCTGTTTCAAAGACGCTTCCGTTGCCGCTTGCCGATCTGAGCATTAATGGCCGCGCCATTCGAGGTGCCGAACAGAGGGTCAAGGAATTTGGCGCACTCCTCGCCAAGGGCCTCGACGCAGAAATCGAGAAGACTACGGAAGAGCATACGAGGCTCAACCTGGGTCAAGCTCGCACACGTCTCAAGGATGCGGTGGAGCAAGTGATACAATCGGTCGAAGGGATTGCCGATCGCGGCCACGCCGCACGCATACTGAATGCCGGCCATCACCTTATGTTCGCTTGTGCTGACGCAGCGAGCTGCGTCGAGCGAAAGTCAATTCCACGGACGATCGAGCCGATTATTAAAAAGAAAGCCGAGAATGACCACGGCCGGCCGGGGGGCGACAAGAGCGCGAAAAAGAGACAACAGAAGGCCACAAAATGGCACGTCGCGGCGGAGAAAGCTGCGACCGACATTCTCACCGCAAATCCCGCCCTGCCTATGACTGAGGTAACCAAGAAAGTGGTGAAGCGCTGCAAGGGATTGCCTGATTACGACCAAGTGTATCGTCACCTGTTGGCATGGCGGAAAAAAGGACCGAACAAAAAACTTCGTAGTTGAACGCGTTCAAACCGTGTCCGCACAGGGTAAACGACGGTAATTGGTGACGCTGTTTCCGCAAACATGAGGAACAGCCATGCACTCCGCCAGACGCTTTCTTTGCCGCAAGGACGCGGCGCAGTATCTAAAAACTAAATATGGCCATGGCTCGCCCCGGACGCTGGCGAAGCTAGCTTGTTTGGGCGGTGGACCCGAAATGGTCTACGTTGGGCGGCACCCCTATTACACCGAACAAGCCCTCGATGCATGGGCGCTGGCCAAGATGAGCGCACCTGTTCGAACCACGTCGGCACCCCGAACGAGGGCCGCGTGACCTATGGCGTCCTCACATGCAGAGAAGGGTGCCCCAGCGAAATGGGGGACGACCCTCGAACAATCGAGCAGCTTCCCGGCCGGCTCGACTTCAAAAACAGCCTGGTCGCAACTGTGCGACGAGCGGAAAGCCTCTGCGCTCTGATTGGCGCTATCGATCCGGCGCTCGTCGTCGGGTTGGCGTTCGCCCTCATCGGAGGGCCGCGCCAATGAGCGGCAAAGTTCTTGGAATGGACATCGGGTCGCATGGCGCGATCGCGTTGGTCGATGAAGCCGACAGCCTCTCTGAAGCAATCCGCTCGCAAGAAAAACCCACTGTTTTCCCTCGCTCCGTAGACGACGACGGCCGCGCCGAAGCCGCGTTGTTCGCCGTAGCCGCGCTCTTACGGAAAGGCTTCCCGTGAAGACGCCCTCATCGCGTTCCAGGAAGCGAGGCGGGGAAGCTGCAAAAGCGAAAGGCCAGCGCGCGTTCTCACGCCGACAGGGCGCCAGCATAGTTTTGGCGCAGTTGTATCGCGTCGCAGGCGTCCTTCGCGCGCAGGGCGAGATATTGCAGAATGGCCCGTGGCTCAAAGTTCTTGCGAACATCTTGTCGTCGATGCCTGAGGGATATGCCTGGAGCCGAAAAGCACCGAACGCTCCGCCGTTTTTTGGGTTGTCCGTCGAAACGCTCCGATTTGCTGCGACAAACTGTGGCCTTGAAGTGACAGACGACGAAATCAAGCAACAGACCTTCAATACGAAGGCTTGGCGCAAAGCGCGGTCCGCTAGTCAAGGGCACCCGCTCTTCGCTCCAATGCGCGCGGACAAAATTGGCGAGCTTTTGGGTATAACAGACATGATCAGGGCCGAAGCTGGGGCATGGAACATCGGTACGCTTGGCGGGTCGCCTGAAAGCCGCGCCAACGCGAGCCGTGAACGAGATCGTGCCTACCAGGAAGCGCGCCGCCGCGCCGCCGGCTCCAAAGCGCGCGAGGAATATCTCGAAGCCAACAATCTCTCCCGCTCGAAGCCATGGGAGGTCGAAGGGATTTCGCGAACGACCTATTATCGCCGTCAGCCTGCGGCGGTGGCAAATGAGACAAGTCCGTCGGCGACAAGTAGCGGAATGCGAAATGAGACAGGTCCGTCTGAGACAGGTCCGTCGGCGACAAGTAGCGATATTGGGACAGGTCCGTCGTTGACTACTATTCACAACGAGCTTCGCTCTCGTGAATTTGACAGCCTCCCCAGTGACGCTGGCGAAATCAGCACTTTTCGCTTTCCGAAAGAAGAACTCACGAGCCGGGCCAATGACAATAGTCAACGCGCCAACGAAATCGCAAAGTCCCGTAGGACAACGCCCGGCGGGATCGCGGCTCAGGCGTTGGCCATTGTGGCCCGCGAGCACGAACGGCGGCGAGAGTCGATATTGGCCGTTCCAGCCTCGTCTAAAGTCCTTTCAACGAAGGTCCAACTCCGTGCGGTCCCCGGCCCGATGCCGCTGCCTGCCGTGGCCACGCCGCTCCATGAAGAATGCCGTTCCTCGGTCGAGCGCCTGCTGCATGAAATGGCTGCTGAGTACGAGCGACGGCGTGACTGGTGGCGAGCGCCCGTAGAGGGCTGGAACGATGGACGGCTGACGATCCGCAGCATCGTCGACGGCACAACCACGGTTGTCCACGTGGCGACACAGCGGGGGCGCATATGACGGCTCACCCGGCCATTTCCGGCGGCCGTTACCGCCGGCGGAAAAGCCTGACCGCGAAACGTAGCGGCAGCCCGTTCAGGGTCGCGATGATCCGCGCCAAGGGCGGCGGCGTTTTATCGCGCTCACAGCAGCAATGTCGGCTTGTTGTTGTGACGATCTATATGCAGGCCCTAAATTGCGTCGGTCAGGCGTTTCAGGCCTGTGCAATCGATCTGCTGGAGAGCACGCCCGAACCTCGCGATTTAAGCTTCGAGCAGGCCATGAGCATGGGCCGTGCGATAATTGCACTAAATCGAACCGTAGCTGTGGCGGAAGCTGTTGCGCGCAGCGTCCGATTGCTTCGTCACAAGATCGAAAATTCTCCCACACAGAAACAGGAAGCGATGGCGCCCTTGCGAAACTTACGACAGGAGACATTCTGTCAGCTTGTCGCCGTCGGGAAATCGGCGACGGCTGCTTATGCCGGTGCCTATGGACGGGCGAACGACGCGACGAGTAGAGTGAACGGGACGCGCCTGCTTGCGGATGCTAACATTTACGAGCGCATCGTCGAAATTCGCTGCGAGGAGGCCACCGCCTCGCTTCCAACCCTTCGGCGGATCGTCGAAGGAGCGGGACAATCGGCGGTTCACCAAATCGAGACTGGCTCTTTCAGACGAGCGTGTCAGGCTGCGGAGCGGTTCGCCAATATGATCGGCGCCTTATCCGCATAACCCCCAGCAACTGCTGACCTCCGAACCTCTGATGCCTTGATGAAAGGCTATCCAGGCCAGCCACGCGGACCAGAGCGTCGAAACTCGGCTGGAAACAGCAAACAGGCGCAACGTTGCGCCAAAGGAGAAAAAATGGGCCGGTCGCCGATATAGGTCCGGCCCTTGCGGTCATGGATCGACCCTGTCGACAAGGGGCGCGGAGGACACGGGCTGTTGCTTTCCCGCGTCGGATTGCGGCGCCGTTCTGAAGGCGGAGGCGAGCACCACGCAGACCAGCATCGCGAGAACGCCAAGAAGGAGGGGCTTCCATGAAGTTGCATCGCATTTTGCGCGAACGCTGGTGTTTTGACGCGCGGCGGGCAGTAACGCGAACAGCCGGTTGGCGATGGCGGAGTTTTGGGCGTCGTCGCGATTCGGGATCATGCGGGACAGCGCTTCCAGCGCCACGGTTTTTGGCAGTTTTGCGATGCGCGCCGCTTCTCTCCACGGATCGGCTCCGGAGCGCGCGATCGCCGAAACCACGGTCAGCGGCATTCCGTTCCGCTCATCGCAAACGATGGCATAGAGGAACGGCTCGTATTCCTGGCCAAGCGGCGGGAAAGTTTGCAATACGTTTACTCCGATCCTTGAGTTCTACCGTCTATTGGCGGCCTATTGTTGACGCCAATCGCCGGGCGCCAGCGACGATTGCCCCGTCACGTCGACACGGACGACATCGCTTGCCGAAGGCGGCGTCGGGTCCGAAAAGCGGAAAGCGAGAAGGAGGCCGTGGTCGGTCAGCAGTTGAAGGTCCGCGCGGCCGAACAGTCGTTTGAGCACTTCGCCCGGCAATCGGATTTCGCCGGAACCCGTGACGCCTGAAGGCGTCCGATAATAGCCGTCGAGTTCGAATTTTGCCGTCGCGACGGTCTTGCCGTTTTGCTTAACGACGCCCTGTCCGGAAATTGCGCCAAGATAGGTTAACGGCCTTGTTTTGAAAGCCATGCTTATTCTACCTGGTCTCGCCGTCGGCCGCCAACGCGGACGCAAGGTCGTTGACGTCAATGGAAATCATCTGTTCCGGCCTGCCGGACGTCGCCAAAGATGGGAGACGCAACATTGTCCCCATGCGACGAAAAGCCAGAAACGACAGTCCTGAAATCTCCTCTTCGTCAGTGATGAGACGATAGGTTCCCGCCGGCTGCGGATCTTCCAATTCACGCAAGTTGAACGGGCGCTTGAATGTTACGGACGTCTCGGTGGTTCGCGCGGCCATGTGATTTTCCTTAGTGTGCCTTTTTCAGCGGCTTAATCGGCGTGAGCCTGCCCGCCGCCATCAAGGGCGAATTCAGATCGGCCGCTGGCTTGATGGATTTCGGTTTCTTCGCTTCGCGGTTGCCCCGTTTGCGGTCCTTGGCCATGAAAAACTCCTGTCGTGTTCGATTGGCGCTCTAGTCTGGAAGTGGTCCCACAAGCTTTTCCCGGCGCGTTGCCGCCGACCACCGAAATCACGTTTTTGGCAAAATGTTTGCGATCCGCGGTTAAATATTCTCAAAGATATATTAACGCTCAGCCCTTTATCAACTTTTATAAAGTGGTGATCGTCGCGGTTAAATACAAGAAATGACCAGAATTTTCTTGATAAGACGTAGGCATTAACGGCTAACGACGCCTTGGAAAAAGTATTTTTGTGGATATTCGGCTCATTCGTTCTCGCCATGCTCGAGGCGATCGCTCCAAAGGACGAGATCGAGACCGCCCTCGCGGCCCAGATGGCTTGCACCCATTCGGCGGCGCTGGCGATGGCGGTGGTGGGCGACGGCAGCGATCGGCGCGTCGCTGCGCTTGGATCGGCGGCGGCGCGCTTGCCGAGGGCCTTCACGATGCGGGTCGACGTCCGGCGGCGCCTGCGTCATGGCACGGGGCAGTATGTGCGCGTCGAGCATGTTCATATTCAGGAGGGCGGCCAGGTAA
The DNA here is from genome assembly GCA_963699455.1 of uncultured Alphaproteobacteria bacterium. GTDB lineage: Bacteria > Pseudomonadota > Alphaproteobacteria > Rhizobiales > Beijerinckiaceae > Methylocystis. The sequence goes on from CAVOTY010000006.1 coordinate 1,600,158, forward strand.
TCATTGGCAACGCGAAGGCGCAAGATGGCGATCGCCAGGGGACGCTATCGAAATAGCCGATGACCACAAGCTTGCCTCTCGTCGCGGCAGACGTCGATATCGTCATTGGCGGCCGGCCGCGGCGCCTTTGCAAAAAACGTCTGTCTCGGCGCATTGCGGAACGTCCGTCGCCGACCTTCGCGCCCATCGCGCCGTGGGTTGCATGAGGCTGTCTGATCATCTTTATCCACGCCCTAGTCCGAACTGAGGATTTCCTCGCAGGCTGGGGTAGGCGCGTGAGCGTGGAGAAGAAGCTGGTTTTGATAATCGTTGGCTACGCCCTCTCGATCGCGGGCGGCGTCGTGGCCGTCGCCGTCAATGAACTGCTCATCCCAACCGACGTCAAGGATACTTCGGGCGGCATGGTCGCCTTTGGCGACATGGTCTTGTTCGTGCTGGCCGCGGGGTTCCTTGGCCTCGCGCCGACCTGGTTCGTGGTTAAGCTCGCCATCGAGAAGGCGCCGCGCATCCTGCTCGCCGCCGAGCTCCTGCTCGCGGCGATTGGACCTGTAAGCTGGCTCGCGGTTACGTGGATGGCGCCCGGTCCGAGCCCCCGGAGCCTACCCGAGGCGGTCAGTGGAGCGGTCGGCGTGCTCATCGCCTTCGGCGCGATCCCACGCATCGTGCTTGGCCCGGTCCTGCTCACCATCGAGGGAGCGACCTTCTTCCTCGTTCGCGAGCGCCTTGCGCGCGCATTCCTGGCCGCGGCGATGCTGATGGACCTCGTCCCGCTCGGCATGTTCGCGTGGCATTTGTTCGTTGCGACCAGTCGCTAGCGCGTCGCCGCGAAAAGGCTTGGACGGACGCCGCGCGCCAGTTGCCGAGATCACGTTGATTGAATCCTTGGCGCCTTCCTGGAAGGCCGCGTATGCGCGCACGGAAAGTATCGGCCGGACACTCTGGCGATCGCTTTCAATTCTCCGGTTCCAAGGGGATGAACCCAGAAGGATGGCTTGGGTCAACCGCAATCGGATTTGCCGGGACGGGTCGGCTCGCTGTCATATTGCCGCCGCGATAAACGCTTCCCCGCGCGGCGGCGCGCCCCGAGCGCGATGGGGGGCTAAGACTGCAAAATGGAAGCTACTCCGCCCCGCTCACGTCGTCCAAAAACCATTGGCGACATGCGGCGCGATGGTGTGGACGTTCTCCGCCGACGTGGCGAAGTCGACAAGATCACAGGCAGCTTTCGCTTCAACCCGCGACGAACGGAGCTCAATTGCCTCCGGTTGAGTCATCCACGGATAAGCGCGCCAGGTCTCCAGGACGCCTCACGCGGTCGGTGGCTCGCCCGCTTTGCTTTACGATGCATCCTGAGAATAGAGCGCGCCCTTGACCATTTTTTTGGACAACTTACGCGCCAACATCAACAGAATATTGCCGGCGGTGCGCGTCTCATCCGCCATGAGAAAACCCTCCTGCCGGCTTAGTTCCCAAAGATCGAAGGCAAGATAATAGCTCTCTATGATTGTTTGTTCGAGATGGGCGCGGGCGCCTGCCCGACCGTTGTCTGGCGCCGAGGACGACGTCTTCATGGCGATATCCCTTTCGGTTCTCGGCATTGGGCCGATTGCTGTATGCTTGAGCTAACCGATTGAGGACGTGTCCGCAGGTAATTACCCCGTGTTGACGGGGTTAATTACCTGTTTTCGTTGCCGAGTGTGCAAAATGAGCGATCAAACAACCCAGGCCTCCCAATCCGAGAACAAGCGCAAACTGGATGTGTTGGAGAGCTTGGCGCGCGTTCTCGAAAATGGCTTCGCGGCGGCCTCGGAACGGCAACGACGATTAATTCAATATCTCGTCACTGAAGAACTGGAGGGGCGTGGAGAGCGCCTCAAGGCCTTTTCCATAGCAACCGATGTGTTGGGACGCTCGGCGGACTTCGATCCTCAAAACGATAGCATCGTGCGAGTCGAGATGGGGCGCATTCGCCAAGCCCTCGACATGTACTACGCGACAAAAGGCGCAAATGATTCTCCGCGGATTAAGTTCGAAAAAGGCAGTTACCGGCCAAAAATTGAATGGAGCGTTGATTCGACGTCGGCGCAAAAGCCACGACGCCTTTGGCCAGCCATCGCCGTGGCCGTCGTCGCGGCGGTCGCCTGTGGCGCCCTCTTCGTCATTTTGCCTTTTGGCAAGGAGCGCATCGAGCGGCAGGCGACACCGGTATCGCTCGGGAGCGGTCCCCGCGTCGCGGTCGCGCCGATCGATTTTTCGTCCGATGTGCCCGGCCGGAGCTATCTGGCGGCGGGAATGCAGGGCGAACTGGTTGGAATCCTCGCCGAATTCGATTGGCTTATCGTGTTTCCGATCATCGCCGATAAAGCGATCGACACGGCGCCGCAAGACTTGAAAGAGCGGGTCGACTACATCGTTCGCCTCACGGCGCAGGCGGCGAACGGAAAGCTTGCGGTTTGGGCGTTGCTTACCGAGGCCAAAACGGGAGCCGTGCTGTGGAGCAATCGTTATGAACGCCCGATGGATACACTCGAACTCGTGGAATTGCAGCGCAATATCGCATCCCGCATAGCGAGCGATGTCGCTCGTCCCCGGGGCGCGATCGCCAGCTTGGAAAAGACGCGCATCGCGAACGACAGCTTTCGCACGGCGCAGGGGTTCGACTGTTATCTTCGCGCATTGCGCTTCCAGACAACCTTTGATCGCGGTGATTTTAGAGAGGCGCATGCCTGCGCGCAATTGGCGAGCAAGAACCCTTCAAATGACGCAAATGCGTTGGCGCTTCTGGCTTTACTGGATCTTGCCGGCGAAGCCCTAGGTTACGACGAACCGTCGCTCGAACGCCGAGCGGAGGTCGTCAGTCTCGCCGAGCGGTCCTTTCGGTTGAGCGACCTCGGTTCGCTTCCCCGCATGGCTGGTTATACGGCGGCGGTTTGCGAGGGCGACGAAGAACGCTTCCGCCGGATTTCGGCGCTGTCCCTGCGAGATTATCCCAACAATCCCGCTGTGCTGTTTGACGTCGCGGCGCGCACGATGTTGGGGATGCATGAATGGTCGGAGGGTGCCGCGCTGCTCGAACGGGCGCACAAACTGAACCCGCTCGGCGATTCTTCGTATGGCGTTTTGAAAGCGCTGGATCTTTTCCGGAACGGACAAGATAATCAAACAGTTCTGAATGCACTTAATCTCGGTTCGGGGATGCTGTGGCCGCCATTTCAAGTGATAGAATTGGCCTTGCGACGTCGTGTCGGCGATCAAATCGGCGCCGACAGGTTGAGGCGATCGCTGCAAGCCATCGGCTTCGCGCAAGGCGATGCTTATTTCGGGTTGATTGATCGCGAGTGCTGGTCCCAGCAGGTCAAGGACATGATACGGCAAATGTTAGTTGCGAATTAGGGCCCCGGGCTCATGGCCAGCAGCTGGCGGTAACGATGACGGACATGGCGACAAGGAAGTGTGCGGCGTTTCGGTCATAAAGCGGGTCGGCGGCGGTCGTATACGTCTGCGGTAGGCAAGCGATTGATGGCGGCGAGTGTCCAACCCTTCATGACCAGCGCTGTCTCGAGGTCAGTCGGAATTCGAACCTGAAGTCGGCTTGGGGTCATCTTTTGCCCGTGCTGGCGTTGACCTCGGTGGTCAGCTTGTCTTTCGACTACGGGAATTGAAGGGGCCACTAATTGCGCGGAGCGCGACGCTGCCCTCGGCGCCGCCGGTCGCCCGCATTGCTTTGTTACGGGGAGGATAGGGCCGGTCACTTCGCCACAGGGGAAATCGTCACCAGCGCAATTTTGTCGACGCCGCTGCAAGCAAGCGCCAGACCCCCGGCTGGCGTCGCGACCATGTTGCGCACGACGCCGCCGCCCGATGGGATCGGCCATTGCGCGAAGCTCTTGGTCTTCGGATCAAAGCGCGTCAGCATGTTTTGCTCGGCGCCGGTCTCCACATACCAAATGCCGTCGCCGAGCGCCGCGATCGCATAGGGACCCGATTGCTCGCCGCCGGGCGAAAGCCAATCGACGACTTCGCCGTTGCGGGGATCGAGCCGCCCCAGCCGGCCGCGGGTAAAATCCGTGTACCAGATGTAGCCGTCGCTCGTCGCCGCGATGCGGCGCGGCCGCGCGTCTTGGTTCGGCAGAGTGAATTCCTTGATGCTCTGCGTCGTGGCATCGACGCGCGCGATTTTGCTGGCGCCGAATTCGGCGACATAGAGCGCGTCGTCCGCGCCAAGGACGAGGCCATAAGGCGCGGAGTCCTTCGTCGGCGAGGAGAGCAAGACGAACTCTCCGGTCGCCGGATCGAGACGACCGATCAGATTGGCGCCCTGCGCGGTGAACCACAGCACGCCGTTGTTATCAAAAACCGGCGTATGCGGATCGACGCGCGTCGCGCTTTTTGGAATGAATTTCCGAACCTCGCCGCTAGCCGGATCAAGCTTGCCAAGGTAGCCCTTCGCTTGCGCCGTGAACCATATAGCTCCGGATTTATCCGCGACGAGGCCATGTGGGCCGGAGTCCGGCTCCTTTAGGGGAAACTCTCGCACCTTCCCGGTGGCGGGATCGAGCCGCCCGAGCAGATTGGCCTTTTGGCCAGTGTACCAAATCGTTCCATCGGGAGTCGCCAACGGATCATGAGGATGCGTGCCGGGGGTCGGCGTCGACCATTCGCGAATTTCGACGCGCGCCGCCGTCGCCTGATCCCCGACCTTGATAGCGCCGAGCGGCGCGGCGCGGCGCGCCCAGGCCTCGAATGCAAAAGCCTCGCGGGCGCGCGCCACATCCCACGACAGCAGCGCCACGGAGGCGGCCACGGCCACGGTCGGCCAAGACAGGCGAGAACGATCGACCTTCATTGCCTTGCTCCAAGGTTCTTCACCCCAGCAATTAGGTTTTCGCATGCGCCGTTCAACACGGCCTCGGCGGATGGACAAGGAAACCAGCAGGGTGGCGTCCCAGTCCGGACCAGGTCATAATCGCGGATTACATCAGCGCGTCATCGACCTCACCCAGCCGAGCGATGATTACGGCGTCATCGAATTCTCCGAGCGCTGGATCGCCCGTCCGCGAGAACGCCACGGCGCCGCAGTTATTCGGGTCATTGGCCAGAATTGCCGCGACAGAACGGGCCTTGAAGGCGTCGCGGCATTCCTGGGGCTCGCCGGCGGTTATCTCACCGTCGATTTGTCGGAACGGCAAAGCCACGTAATAGGTCACTCGCGCCATCGCGAACCTCCTACAACTCCCTCTCGCCGCGCTCAAAGGCGGCTTGGCGCTCGGTCCGCGCCCGTTCGGACGCGCTGGGCCCAGTGCCGCGCCCTCGGAAAAATAATAAGGCTCCCCTGTGATGACGTGGGCGGCCCCATCAATCGCAACCACGATCATCTGCAAGGCGTGGTAGATGCCGCCATGAGATTTAACCGAGTTCGCCGCTCGAATGGCGCTCGAATGGCCTTGTCGCGACAGCGCCTCATTTCGCCCATCACCGGTCCTGGGTTTTCGAGCCGGTCAGGTTTCTTTTTAGGGACCACCGCGCCTTCCTCACTTAGAGTTCCTATTTTGTTCTATTTCGAAGCGCCGAGTCAAGCCGAACGCTCAGTCGGTAGTGTCTAAGTTTGAAATTTCTTCGACCGTCTTTTTGTAAGGGCCGGGTTTTTGTGTCGGCTGATCGGAGTCCATTGCCTCGACGATATCCGACCAGGTCATGACGGTCTCGGAAATGCCAGCGGCCATCGCTGGCGTAACTCTGAGCGTCTTGTGAATGTGAATCCAATTATACCAGACCGCATAGATCGCGACCATGTGAGCGTGGCTCTCGAATTTCTTGGAGAACGCATTTGTGAGGCGTGTGAAGCGACGATTGTGCATTCGCATGGTGAGGTTTTGGCGCTCCACGTAGGACGTGGAAACATGCGCCATATTGGGCTTTCCCTCGGTCTTGGTCTTTTTGATCCCCATGCAATCGGCGGGGCTATAGCGGCCCGTGAAGCTCTCCGGCGCATTGCCATAAAGTTTGATAAGCATGGCGTAATCAATATCCGCGCCGAAAGCGCCTTCAACGGCCTCTAAGTAAGCCTTGTGATCATCGCTGGTCAGTTGAATGCGGTTCGTGATCCGCGAGGCCATGTCCTCAATAAACCATTTGGCGTACTCGCCGTCACGCCCTCCGACGAAATGCGAGATAAGCAGCTTCGTATCGGCTTCAATCGCGGTCCACGTCCACGTGTCGCCAGCGCTGTCGACCGGCGCTTTCATTGTCGCGACGTTCTTTTCCTTGGCCGGCGTAAAAGACCAAATCTCGTCAACATGAACCTTGCTCGCCTGCACTCCGCGCACCTTGGCGTTGTGGAACCCCGCACAGAAGCGCCCCGCGTCCACGAGGAGTTTCGAAACCGTGTTGATGCTCGTATCCGTCAAGCGCGAGACGGAACGCATCGAAGCGCCCTCGCAGAGCATCGAAAGGATTTGAGCGCGGATTTTGGTGTCGAGCTTGTTCACGTCAAACCTATATGAACTCATATGCTTAGCGTCAAGAATAATTATCAATTTATAGAAGAGCAGTTGACGCGATAAATTTAGCCTCTATGCTAAATTTAGCTCATCGGCTCTTGAGGTCTAAATATGTCTGCTAACTCTCCCCCCGCCCCGCAAAATCCCTTTCGGCCCGGCGCCGGCACAAAGCCGCTCTACCTCGCCGGCCGATCTCATGAGCAGCGAGAGTTCGCCCGAGCGCTCGCGCAAAATGATCTTACGCAAAACATTATAATCACCGGGCTTCGCGGGGTTGGGAAAACCGTTCTTTTAGATCAACTGAAACCTCTCGCCGCTCAACATGGTTGGCTTTGGACAGGAAATGACTGGAATGAAGCCGCCGCCATTTCAGAAAAAGACGTTGCTACGAGGCTCATAGTCGATCTAACCGCGGTCCTGGCCCCAATAGTAAGTTATAAAATCGACGAACTCCCCATCGGATTTGTAACGCCACATGACGCCTCTAAGGCAAGGCAGCTAGACTTCAATGATTTATGGAACATATATAATGGAACCCCGGGCTTTGACTCAGACAAGCTAAAGGCTATACTGGAGTATGTCGCCAAAATAATTTCAAATGCTAAAATAAAAGGTATAGTATTCGCATACGACGAGGCGCAAACGCTTGCTGATAAGAAAGATAAGGGACAGCATCCACTGTCTCTTGTTGTAGATGTGTTTTCAAGTATGCAAAAACGGAATCTTGGGTGCCAGTTTTTACTTGTGATGACGGGACTGCCTACTCTCATCACTAACCTAAATGAGGCGAGAACATACACCGAAAGGATGTTTCATACATTCATGCTTGATAGATTGTCTGACGATGAAACAAGAGAAGCCATTTTAAAGCCGATAGAAATGAGCAAAAGCACACTCTCTTTTGCGGAATCAACTATATTAAAAATAATAACTGAGTCTAAAGGATACCCGTTCTTGATACAGGTACATATGCAGAGAGGTATTTGATGCATGGATCGGGCGCATGACAGTTGGTGAAGCTCCGTCTGTCCCAATGAAAGAGATAACTGCAAAACTTGATCTTGACTTTTTTGCCCCGCGTTGGAATAGAGCAACAGATAGACAGCAAACATTTATGCAGGTTATTGCAACATTAGAGGAGTCTGACGGTGAATTCACTATTTCAGATATAACCAAGGCGTCTCGTGAATTGCTAAAAAGACCATTTACGCCAAGCCATGCGACACAAATGCTAGGACACCTTGCAGAAAAGGGGCTTATATACCGGAATCGCCGAGGATCATATTGCTTTGCAGTCCCGTTATTGGCAAGTTTTATTCGCCGCCAGTCCTGGGACACTACTACCCGACGGGATTAATCCATCGTTTCTTGGCGGCTTTGCGTGCAATCTCCGCGCGGCGCTCTGGCGTCATGCCTTCGGCGCGCTTCTTCCCGCCAGCGCGACCTAGCTCGGCTGCGGCTTGGTTCTTCGCGGGGGCGTTGCCGAAGTCCTCTAATTCCTCGCCCGTGGCGATCCGCATGACTTTAACGGCGTTGCCGGTCACGTCGGCGGGGCGCTTCTCGCCTTTAGGTCCGGTTGGCATTCTTAAATCCTCCGAACCATTGGGGCGGTCCAAGGCCGATACCAATAAGGATCATAAGCCACGCCTCCGCCTTCACGGATCAAGCGTTGTTCATCTACGAGGCGGCGGCAGGCTCGATTGACATGGGGGCGACTGAAAGAGTCGCCAAAGAGCATTTCCGCAATGTCCTCTTCGGTAAGTTTCAACCGAGGGAATTTGCGACCGACCAGCGCCTCAACGCGATCCTCCAGCCCCTTGTCGGTAAACTCCATCCTCAACCTCGTCCTGCTTTCCGCTAAGCATAGCAGGGAGATCGCCCCGGAGCGAGGGCGCGTCAAGGGCCCCAAATTTCAAACTGACACACTACCCAGTCAGGCGAAGCAAAGCCGAGAAGCGCGTGCAGCAATAAGCAGCACCGCCGCTCGCCGAACCCGTCGGGGAGCGCGAGCGTCCGCCCGGGGCCGATCCTGGAGGCGAGCAGCCATCCGAGACTGAGCCGGGAGACGCGGCGCCTCCGGTTCATCCATCCGTCGCCTCCCCCGGATCGCGCTTTTTTGCGAAACACACGACTGAACCATCCATTCCACTCGCCAAAGCACCGCAATCGAGGCACTCTGCGTGAATGTCCGTCGGCGTCGGGGAGGGAGAACGTTCAATGAGGAAGCGAACCCAATGCGGCTATTTGGTTTTGGCGGCCTTTCTTTGCGCGTGGCCGAGCGCGTCCGGTTTCGGCCAAAGCCTGGATTTGGCTTCGACAAAAATCGTCGACCTCAGTCACTCTTTCGATGCGAACACCATCTATTGGCCCACGTCGCCGTCCGGTTTTGAACTGACCCAGTTGCACAAGGGCATGACGAAGGGCGGCTTTTATTATTTCACCAATACGTTTTGCTCGCCCGAGCACGGCGGGACGCATTTGGACGCGCCGAGGCACTTCGCCGAAGGTCATTGGACAAGCTCCGATATCCCGCCCGAGCGTTTCATCGGCCCGGCGGTTGTGATCGACGTCTCGAGCAAGACCGCCGGAAATCCCGACTACACCTTGACGCCCGCCGATATCGCGGCCTGGGAAGCCGCCAACGGCCGAATAACCGATGGCTCCATCGTGCTGTTGCGGACGGGGTGGAGCGCGCGTTGGCCCGATAAGAAAGCCTACCTCGGCGATGACACGCCAGGAGACGCGTCCCATTTGCATTTTCCTTCCTTTGGAGCGGAGGCCGCGGCGCTGCTCGTGAACAAGCGCCACGCCCATATGATCGGCGTCGACACCGCCAGCGTGGATAATGGTCCCTCCCAGGATTTTCTCGTCCATCGCATCGTGGCCGAGGCGAACGCCAGCGGCCTGGAAAATCTGACAAACCTCGATCAGCTTCCGCCGACGGGCAGCGTCGTCATCGCGCTGCCCATCAAGATCGCCGGCGGATCGGGCGGGCCGGCGCGGATTATCGCGCTTGCGCCGAGGTAGGCGACCCGCGCGAGCGGTTGAAGGCGGCGCCTTTTGTCCTGCGATCCTGCACCTTTGATCGCGGCCCAGCGCGCCGGACGCCGCATTGGGGGCCGGATTGTTCAATTATCGCGGGAGCATGGCGCTGCGCTTTTTGGGTATACATCAAGAGAACCACTTCAACGCCGGTTCTTTTTAGCTGATTGACTATCTAAAACGAACCGATTATAAAAGAACCATCCAAAACGAACCAGGGTGGTTGTTATGTTCGTCCGGGCCTATTTGAGAGCGTCGACCGAAGACCAGGACGCCAGCCGCGCCAGAGGCGACCTTGACTGCTTCGCGAGCGAACGCGGCCTTGCCGTCGCCGCCTACTATGTCGAGAACGAGAGCGGCGCGAAGCTGCATCGTCCCGAGTTATTCCGGCTCCTGTCCGATTGCGGCCCCGGGGACTTGCTTCTGGTCGAACAGGTCGACCGTCTATCGCGCTTGAGCACGGGCGATTGGGACACGCTGAAGGCGGAGATCGCCGCGCGTCACGTGCGCGTCGTGGCGCTTGACCTGCCTACAAGCTGGCTCATGGCACGCGGCGAAACGGACGCCTTCACCGAGCGCATGTTCGACGCCATCAACGGGATGCTGCTGGATGTGCTCGCCGCGATCGCCCGCAAGGACTATGAGGATCGCCGCAGGCGGCAGGCCCAAGGCATCGAGAAGGCCAAGAGCGCCCAAAAATATCGCGGCCGCGTCGAGGACACCAAGCGCAACGCGGCGATCGTGAAGATGCTGGAGGCCAAGCAAACCTGGTCCAGCATTATTGCCGCCACGGGTTGCTCACGGTCGACGCTGTCCCGGCTGAACAAGCGCATTGTGGGTTGAAGAAAGCCGGCGTGCCGAATGCCGCGACGACGCGTTCCTCGGTCTTGGCGCCAGCGCTCGTGGCGCCGCTGGCTAGCGAGATCGGAAGGGGGTCGCGGCGACCGAACGCGTCGCGGCGCCTGGATTGGCTGCTGCGCGAGCCATTGAAGGCCGATGCGATGTAGGTCGAGTTCCCGCGGCGCCTTGGCTCGGCGATGCGGGCTAGGCGATGGAAGAGCTTGTCGCCGATAGGTCGACGCGGCGTTTCTTTGCGCCGATCTTGGCATCACGCCGGAAACCCGCGACGACCACGCCGCCTATATCGCCTCTTGGCTGCAAGTGTTGAAGAACGACAAGCGGGCGATCTTCACCGCCGCCAGCCACGCGCAGAAGGCCGCCGATTATCTCCACAGCTTGCAGCCGAAGGCCGCGACCGGCGACGCCATGCGGGAGGCCGCTTAGGGGATCAAGAGCGCCATGCCAGAGAAAAGAAAGCCGCCTCGCGAAGGGGCGGCTTTCCCTTGGCATATTCCAATTGGTTTCGTGTGATTGTCCCAGCAGAATCCGGCGTTTCAGGAATAACCTTCCTCGCTTTCGCTTCGCGCGGCATGACGTAGAGAACTCTCCGGCCGGCGGGTTAGCGGACGGTTAATTTTTGCGGGAAGCGGAGCACCGCGCTTGGGCGCGGCGCAACTTGTTACGTCGGGCGCGGCGTGGTCGCGCGTTGCTGCGAAACGCGCCTATGTCATCGCTGCTTTCGCTTTTGCGGGACGTTTGAAATTAGGTCGCAGCCTCACGTCAATGCGCGCGCAAGGCGTTCAGTAGGATCGTGAACAAGGAGAAGAGCGCCACGGCGAAGAAGAGACGGCGGAAGATGGCGAAGGGGATCATGACGGCCTCCCACAACCGCTTAAAAAGCGAGGAGAGCATTCGATCACTGAATGGCATCGAAGTCCGTGCGCGGGGACACGCCGCGCGATTTAACGGAATGGCGCTTATGCGGTTGTGGAAAGATTTTGCGGGTTTAAGCAGGAAAAAAGATGTAGATTCCTAATCGAATCAGGAGGCGGGCATGGCAAGCGTTTTCCGAGAAGATACCGGTGAACGTCTTGGGTATATCTTCAATCTGTATGGCCCGTTGGAAGCAGGAACGAAAAGCTGGAGAGTTTCTGCATGGCGTCATTCGGACGGCGTAGTGCGGTTTGGCCCAGAAATTCCACTAAATGGGAAATTAACGCCGGCCCTGCGTCCTAATGTTCATTTTGACATTCCTGTGAGCAACATTGAAGCTACCGACGTGCATGTGAGCGTGCCGCCCGAGTTGTTGAATTTGATCCTCAGCTACCCCGCGTTTAGAAGCACCCCCGCTTAGACTTAGAAAGTAGCATGAGGCGGCACAGCATGGTTTCGCTTTCTAGCGTCTGCACTTCCAATACGATGTATCTGTTGGGTGAGTCGCTGGATAAAGGTTCCAACACCCCATTGTCTTAAGTAAACTACCGACCTCATTTCGTTGGTCACAGGCCAAGTTGCTTGCCGCACTACCTCCGGGCATTCCACGGCAAACCTGATCCAAAGTATTATACCACTTGTCTAGCGTCGGCGACGCTTTATCAAGATAAACGTCTTTCGCACTTGCCGGTGACGTTAGCTCTGTTTGCAACGCAAAGGAGGCAATCAAAAGCAGTTTGGAGCCCAGTGTCATCGCATGCCAATTTTTGCTGTGAAAGGGGCATCCCTTGATCATCGCAATTATGATGCGCGACGGGCTGAGCTTTCGCAAGACCTTCGACCCCCTGTGTGTAAAACTCAAGACTTACGTTCCAAAACCAGCCCCTTGAGTTTTAAGGGCTTTCCCGTTGCGTAAGTCTGGTGCAGAATAAACCCATGATTTACGGCTATGCGCGAGTCTCGACGGACGGCCAGAGCGTTGACGCTCAGGTGAAGCAGCTTCGCGCTGCCGGAGCCGAGAAGGTGTTTCGGGAAATGGCAAGCGGAGCCAAGACCGAGCGGCGGGAATTGGCGCGAGCGTTACGCGCCCTTGACGACGGTGACACCTTGCTTGTGACGCGTCTTGATCGTCTCGCGCGTTCGACGCGCGACCTTCTCAACACGCTGGCGCAGATCGCGGACAAGGGCGCGGGCTTTCGTTCCCTTGTCGACGCATGGGCAGACACGACGACACCGCACGGGCGGTTGATGCTCACCGTGTTGGGCGGCCTTGCCGAGTTCGAGCGCGAGTTAATTCGCGCCCGCACGGGCGAAGGCCGCGAACGAGCGAAGGCGCGGGGCGTTCACATGGGACGACCGCCGAAGCTCACCAAGCACCAGAAGAAAGAGGCGATCAAACGCCGCGACGCGGGCGAGGCGACGCGCGAGATTGCGCGTATGTTCAATGTCTCGCACAGTACGATTTCGCGCCTAAATTAAGCGCCGGACCGCCGAGAGGAAACATATGTATTGCTTTTTCAGGGATTTTGCTGGGCCAATTGCGACGGTAATTGCTTCTGTAACCGCCGCATTTTTTATCCGCCGCCAGTGGTTGACGGCGGTAAAGCAGGCAAACATTGCGGAGGATCAGCTTCGATACAATCTTTTTGAAAAGCGATACGCAATTTACGCAGCCGCAAAGGAGGCTATAAATATAGCGTTCGCGAAGTGCGGTGAAGCCAAAATGCCGGAAGAGCTAGAGGCGTTATTACTAACGTTCGAAGAGTCGCGGTTCTTTTTCTCTGAAAACATACATTCATTTTTGGATCAGCTTCGCAAGGACATTAAAATATTTCTTAATGAGAATAATCATCACAGAAACTATATGGCACAAAATAGCGAGAATACAACCCTAACAATACGCGCTGAAATATTGAAACAGAAAACAGATCTTCTGACATTACAAGAAGGTCTTTACGCCACGCAACAGATGCTTCCGCAGCGGTTTTCCAGTGAACTCACGTTCCCGCAACTGACTGGCAAGGGGGAGAGGCACCATGTGTAAAATTTTGGTCGCGCTGGTTGCAGTGACCGTCGGGGGGATTTGCGCAAGCTCAGCGATTGCGCAAGCCTTCAACTACACGTTCGGCGGGGCAAACGATGCGGGCACTACTCGCCTCCTCGCGGCTTTTGGTTCCCTCAACATCACATGCGGGAACCCGATGACGGATTTTCAAGCGATAGTGACACTCGACGCGATTACGTCGCCGCCGACCATTATTTTGACCGAAGTCGGTAAGGGGTCTTTCGGCAAGGGGCCGGTCACTCATATTGATTGGATGAAAGACATGATTCCGAATGAATTTGGTCGCCTTACCCCCGTCGTAGCTCTGTTCAGTGTTAAATTCCTATGGGGAAGTAAAAACGCGGGAAATGGCCAGATCGTTTTTGCAACGCCCAGCGCGAGTGTACGGCAGGCCCAGCTAGTTTTGAATGGCGACGGCAAAGTATGGGGCTTTCAATGCAAGCCTGCTATGGCAGTTTATAAATGCGTGCCGGGCGCACCCGGGTGCAATTGATTCGCGTCGATTCTTAAAATTCGTGAATTACAAGAGTGCGGCCCAAGTCCCGTAAGTGCGCTTCAGCGAATCAAAAAGTCATCTGCGGCGTCTCTCAGTTCGACGACGGATCGTCGCGAAGTAGCGTCCAAGGCTCTACCGCAAGCCCGGTGGCGATCCGACCAATATTGTCGATCGAGACGTTGCGTTCGGCCCGCTCGACGGCGCTGAGGTAAGTCCTGTTGATCCCGCACTCATGGGCGAGCGCCTCCTGGCTCAGGCCACGCTCGGCGCGGAGCCGACGCATGTTCTTCGCCAAAATGTCGCGCCATGGGCCTTTGTGCGTCCGCTTCACGGACGCAATTCCCGCCGATTGCCGGTTTTAAGGCGACCGCTTTTAAGTTACATTCGTATCCGCGAGGGTCAGGATGTTTGCCTCGTCCCTCGGTTTCGCAGCGAAAGGGCCGGCCACTCACCGCCGGCCAGCGCCGGCCAGGGCGGCCGGCATTTCTTGGAACGAAAAATATTTGGAGAACCGCGAATGAAATTTTGCTTGAGGCTGGCGCTCGCATCCTTCTCCTGTCTGTTCGCGGCGGGATGCATTCACACCGAGGAAATGCCGCTGGCGCCGAACGTGGTGCGTCTCGACACGCAAGCGTCGGGATTGCTTTTCGCCGGTCAGGCAACGTCCCAGACCATGCGGCGCGCGGCCGAGTTGACCTTGCAGAATGGCTATTCGCACTTTCGATTGGACCAAGCTGGACTATCCCAGGGTTCTCAGCTGGCGGGTGTCTATGGACAATCACAAGGCGTGGCGTCAGGCCAAGCCAGCGGCATGGCGACCGGCAGTCTTTACACGGGCACCGCGTCCGGGAGCTATTCGGGAAACAGCTTGGCAACGCCGATCTACCGGCGAACAACAAGCGTAGGCGCCACCGTTATCATGTTCCACGAGCACGAGCCCGGCGCGAAGGGCGCGTTTGACGCCGCCGAGGTTTTGAAGCGCAATAGCTGAGACCGACGAGCAGCGTCGAGAAAGATGCGTTGGATGCGTCTCTATGAATGCGAACGATGCAAAGCCATAAACCGTGTGTCAGATTTCCGGCTTAATAAGCAGCCGGCCTGTGGGGGTTGTGGTCAGGAGATCGAAGATTTCCCATTCTCGCGGCAGGTTCGCGGCATATGGAAACTTAAGGGAATTGTCCTCATCGCCTGCCTCGCGGGTGCGGCTGCCGCTTTCGGCGTGGATTGGTTGCGTGGTCGCGCCGGAACAAGGACCGTTTCAACTGAGACAACAGCGTCTCCCGTTGCCATCAGGAGCCCTGCCGCGGAGCAAACTTCCCCGCCTGCCGGATACACGTTTGTCGACGAACCGCCTCGACAGACGCAGCAACAACCCTCGTCGCCGCAGCCTGCACCGCCGACGGCTGTTCGACAAGCGAATGGCGTCCTGTATGTCGATCCAAGAGCAAAGGACCGGGAGCGGATCGCGCCGCTCTCGATTTCCGCACGATCTTCCGGCGGAGGTTTTTTTGTGAAGCTGATGTACCCGGGGACCAAGTGCTCGTATCTCAGGTTATTTATTAACGCAGGAAGCAGCTTCGAAACGAACGTGGCTTTGGGCGAATACCGCATTGTTTACGCTACAGGGGAGCGTTGGCTAGGGCGGAGGCGCGCTCGCGAGGCGGAGGTGTGCCCAAAACCGGACCAGGAAGGAGAGAAGAAGCCAAGTAAGGATAAGATCTTTTGGCCGTCAGACGAGCATTTCAGAGCAGAGCGCACGTTTACTTTCTCTGAGCGCATAGAGCGCAAAGACGAAATGGAGACACATCATTACATAGGCCACGAGATCGAGCTCATCGAGCAGCCGAACGGCAACTTGGAAAAGGTGTCGATTTCTGAAGCCGAATTTGGCGATTGAGCATCAAAACAGCTGTTGCCGCGCATTTCCACGCGGATAATCGACAACTTGCCGTAAAGCGCGGAGAGCGGTTTCCAATCTTCCGGCGTGAGCGCGTGACGAACAACCGGTCGCGCGAGATTTGTTCCGATCGGCGCTCGATAGGCCCCGGGCGGTTGCCCAGCGTCCGAATGCGATCACGCCGTTTGACTAGAGCTTCCGCGTCCGCCGAGACCAGCGATGGAGCGTTCCGCGAATTTCCGATTTCTGCTTACCGCATGCTTACCGAAGGCGAACCGTTATCTTGCCGGCCGCTCGTATCGCAACATAAGTCGTTGAAAGGATTGGTGGGCGCACAAGGGCTCGAACCTTGGACCCGCTGATTAAGAGTCAGCTGCTCTACCAACTGAGCTATGCGCCCTTCTCTCCCGGCGGCGTCGAAAGCGGCATCGTCGGATCAGGGCGAGATAACAAATGACAAAGGATATGTCCAGAGTCGCGGCAAGAGAAATATGCGCGAACTCCGAAAAATGGAGCGATACCGATAGGCTTCTAGTGTGCACCTCCTGTTCCCTTTCCAAGTTTCATGATGAGCAGCGCGACCGCCGATATGGTGAGCGCCGCGAACCGGTCATCCAGAGTTTGGCGCTCGCCGCCTCGCTCTCGTCAACCGCCAAATTCGCGAGGTCAATTGCAAGAAGAATCGCGTGATCGCGAGGCTCACGGGAGGGGAGGAGCCCCGCCGAATGGAGATCGAAAAGCATTGAGACATAACGATCCAGCGATCCTTGCCATGTGTCCGAAGGATCGCTTTCGCCACGCTGCTCAGGGAAGCTCAGACGCTCTGCAACGCAGAGAATACCTCACGCCATGCCAAGGCTCTCCCCTTTGTCGCCGTCCGGACACCTCTAAAAACCTCGCGCTTTTGGCGTTGCCGTGATTCACTTTTGGCCGAAGCGCGGGGAGAATTGCGATGGTGGGCGGCCGGGACTTTTCGATCTGGATGAGCGTCACCAGAAACTTTCGGAAGTCGGCGATCCACCGACGCGGCTCAAGGAACTGGTCGATTTCGAAGTCTTCCGCCCCGCGCTCGCGGCGGCGTTGAAGCGCTCGGACGGCGCCAAGGGCGGGCGTCCGCCCCATGACGCCGTGCCGATGTTCAAGATTTCTCATTCTTCAGACGCTCTACGCATTGAGCGACGACGCGACCGAGTTTCAAATCCGCGACCGCTTCTCTTTCATGCGTTTTCTCGGGTTCGAACCGCATCACGCCATTCCCGATG
>CAVOTY010000007.1:0-15000 GCA_963699455.1 uncultured Alphaproteobacteria bacterium
ATGACGAACGCCATTCCTGGCTGGGGTGGCATCGCCTGAAAAAACTCTTCGAGCGCGTGGAGACCGCCCGCCGGAAGCGCCAATTCCAACGACGGGAAAAGGCGAATCGTCTGGTTATCGGCGCACCATTGCACTCCAATCGTCCGCGCCTCACAAGGCTATGGTTTTACAGATTCACCATCTCTTCGCGCTTCGACCGCGAACAAATCGCGAACACGATATTGCCGCGAAGTCCTTCGATGCGCGCAACAACCGACCGGCGCGGATCGGTCGTGCTCTAAAACTGGCGTAGCTCATGGACGCTAAACAAATTAGGATTGTCGACCCAAACGCGGCCGGCAGATCAACCGCAAATCAAGAGATAGCTCGAATTGCTCGATCGCGTATTGAGCTCTCGATGTGGATGGTTTTTCCGCGCAAAACCGTAAAGCTGTTGCGCTACATTCGCTACCTATAATTTCCTGCTGACCAAAATACGTACTGCGATGCGCCCTTCCAGGGAGTTGTCGAGATTGCTCGATGCCGAAAAGCGGAGACGTCAAAGTTTCCGTCAAGTTCGCGGTTAATGCGCTCCAGAAGATTGAGATTGAAACCCGCCGTGACGCATGCAGCATCGTTATAGCCCGCAGGCGATAAATCAGGGTCTTCCTTCAAGTCGAGGCCGAGGACAAGGCCCCGTCTGAAGAGCAAGATTTGCTGATCGCGCGTAAAAGCCAACGACTTCGGGGGGCCTCCAATTTCCGAACGTGGAGCCTGGAAAAAGCCGAACTTCCGATTTGCGAAAAACCTGCGGGGAAGCGGATTACGAGTACTAAAATTGCTTATGGACCGACCGCACTTGCTGCCACGGATAGCGCTTCGAGAGGCGTCGCGGGGCCTCGTCGATTGCCCTCCGCGAAACATCGATGGGAACGTGGGCCGCGAGTTGCGATAAATGCCGCAAGAATTTCTATCTTATGGCTTGATCCCGGTCCAAACTCCACCGAAACAGTTTCGTTATCTTGGCCTGCTTCACAGCTCAGGCATGAGTTTCTATAATTGCGGTTTCGGTTGCGCGTCAAATAGTATTCTGGCGCGCGGGTGATTTGCTCCGGCTCGATTACTTCCGGTCGGCGATTTTTGACCACCAGTGCGAAGCCGGTTCGGCGTTTGATGGCGGCGGTTCTTGGCGCGAGCGTCGCACGAGTCTCGACGATGTCAACCCCTCCAACTTCTCGATCGTGGCGATGGTCTTTGGCGAGTGTCTCGTCGACCAACTCCCACGGCGTTTCGGCCGGCTGCAATTTCAGCGTTTCGGGCGGTGGAAAGATCACTCCCCCCCCGGCGCACGCCGCCTCGACGTCGAGCCCCTCTTCGATGCCATCCGGCGTTGTCGAGGAAGAGAATGATGGTTCGCTCGCGTCCCGCGCCGGCCTCGCACGCGAACGACGGCAACAGCGCCTCGAAAACGGCCCCCCCCCCCTTCGAGACGCCTTCCTGAACATACCAGACCGTCTTTTCCGTCTCGGGCGAGACGAAAGCGTTGACGTAGAGCAGTTCGACCCCCCCCCCCCCTCCCCCCTTCCCTCCTCCCCCCCCTCTCCCTCCCCCCCTCCTCCTCAACGAAATGATGGCCAAGCGCGCTCGGCGCTCGCCCATCGGCGCCCAAACGCGCCGCGTAACCGCCTTCAAGCCAAGGCGATGATCCTCGATCGCGAAGAGTCGACGTATCGGCCGGGTTGTTTTTCCGCTTTTTCGACCAAGGCGTCCGCAAGCTTCATTTTGCACGCCTCCCTTCATATGGGGTCGTCAATTTCGGATTTTTCGGGCGCGGCGCCTGGATCGACCAGCCGAGCGCCTTCAACGCCTCCCAGCCGCGCCGCGGGCAAACCTTCTCTAGGTCGAGTTCCTTCGCCATCCAGGCCGCGATCTTCGGGCTCGTCCATTTGCCGCCGTCACTGGGCGGCTCCTGCAAACGCACACGAAGCTTGTCCAGCAATTCGGGTTTGAGAATCGTCGCCGACGTTCCATTGCGCCGCCGTAAATCGCCAAGAATTCCGGCCCCTCGGCATTGTAACGGGCCACAAGCTGTTCGATCCAGCGCGACCCGAACGAGGTCATCCGCGCCACTTCGGCGATCGTGTGTCCCTTCGCCAGCGACCAAATCGTCTGGAAGTGTCGCGCGAGCAGCGCATCCGAACTCGACACATAACGCTCCCGCAACGCATCGACGCTCAAATGCCCGGCTATCGTCGCCATGACTCGCTCCTTTCGCGATTCATGACGATGCAGATTATCTGCCCCCAAACATCAGGGGAATCCCCCCAGCCGAGCCAATCAGCCGGAGACCGCATCAAACCGCGTGTTCAAATCCTATGACGACATCGTCGACCACCGCTGCGACGCCTGGAACAGGCTCGTCGAACAGCCTTGGCCTATCATGTCCATCCGACTACGCGATTGGGCCTATAAGTTCTGATCAACGCGGGGTGGCATAAATCGCTTGGCGTAGTAGTTCACGATCTCGCTCGCTGTCGCTTCGGGGTTGCTGGTGGCCAGACCATCGAATTCCCACGTTCCGAGCATATCCGGAGTCTCTCACGACCAGAATCAGGGAGAGACCCAAGGTACGGAAGACGACGGCGTCGGCGAGTGGGGATCGGAGCAAGCGGCATCTTCCCGCACAGCGGATGGATTTATTCTCACGCGCGGTAACGGCCAGCGCACCCAATTGGCCCGACCTGCCCATGCGCCGATGTTCCGCTTGGCGGCCGGCAAATTTCTGAACATGCGCTCCGCGTCACATGATGAGCGCGTTTGCAACGTCGAAACATCGAGCATCGATTCGGCGGGCGGCTTCTTGGGCTTGCGTTTTCCTCTGGGTCTTCAGCTTTTAGCGTCGGAAACCTCCGTTCTGCCATGCGATGAACGCCGGGCGTAAAGCGTCGCTTCACTGATTGCGTGCTTCCGCCAGATCTCAGCCACGGCGATCCGGGCCTGATGTTTCTTCAAAACCCCGATGATCCGCTTTTCCGAAAAGCGGCTCTCTTCTTCTATCGCAAACTAAAACGAAGTGAGAGTTCCCCCGGCTTTGCCGGGGTGGCAGTAGGAGTTTGACGTTTCCGGCAGTCCACCGACGAAATTTCCACCGTGAGCCGCCAAGCACACGAGAGGAAATTTCGCGATGGACGAGCATGAGAGCTTAAGTCACACGAAGTGGGACTGTAAATACCACGTGGTGTTCATTCCCAAATGCCGCCGGAAGAGGCTTTATGTTGGGTTTCGGGACCATCTTGGGGAAGCGTTCAAGAGGCTGGCCACGCAAAAGGAAAGCCTGATCGAGGAAGGGCGTTTGATGTCCGATCACGTTCACATGATGATCGCGATCCCTCCGAAATACGCGGTTTCGCAAGTGGTCGGTTATATCAAGGGCAAGAGCGCGATCCACTTGGCGCGGGTTTATGCGGAACGAAAACGAAGTTTCGTTGGGCAACACTTTTGGGCGCGAGGATATTTTGTTTCGACCGTCGGGCGGGACGAAGAGGTGATCCGGGAATATATCCGCAACCAGGAACACGAATATGCGCGTTTGGAGCAGTTGAACCCGTGGCGGTGGCGCTGCGTAGCCGCCTTTAGGCGGCCAAGAATAAGCGAGGCCGCGTCAGCGACCCCGTTGCCGCTTCGAGCGGCTCACACCTTAAAGCCCCCGGCTTTGCCCGGGGATAATTACTCGCTTTGAATGCCAGTTCAATACGAGGGCGTTCATCGGGGCATGGTCACAAGCTAACCCGTTCCTCACTCGACTTTGCGCGCGGCGGCGGAAGCGATCTCCTGTTCCTTCGCCATGCCGAGGGATCCGAATATCTTCGCGGCTTCGGAGTAGGCGGCGCGGGCCTCCGGTTTGCGCCCGAGCGCCCGCTCCAGTTCGCCGAGCCCGCGCTGGACATTGGCCTCGCCGAGGCGATGGTTGATTTTCCGGTATAGCTCCAGCGCCTCGCCGTAGGCGGCGCGGGCTTCGTCGTGGCGACCGAGTTTGCGCTCCAACTCGCCAAGCACGAGAACGACATTGGCCTGGCCGAGTTCGGCTGCCTTCCTCCTGATAAAGTTTGAGCGCCTCGCCATAGGCGCCGCGGGCTTCGTCGGCGCGACCGAGCCGCCGCTCCAACTCGCCGAGCACGAGCTGAATGTTGGCCTCCCCGACGCGATTGTTCTCCCATCGATAGAGCAGAAGCGCCTCGCGAAACGCGGCGCGCGCCGCGTCGTCGCGCCGCAGCTTGCTTTCCATCTCGCCAAGCCCGCGCTGCGCGTCGGCTTGTCCCAGATTGTCCTGGAGCTGCTTATAAAGAGCCAGCGCGCTGTTATAATCGGCGCGGGCCGCGTCGTTGCCGCCCATCATGCGCTCAAGATCGGCGCGCCCCACCAGCGTGTTGGCCTCGCCAAGCCGGTCACCCTCGCGCCGAAAGCGAACCAGGGCGTCGTCGAAGGCGGCGCGCGCTTCGTTGAAGCTGCCGGTCAGATGCAGATCATTGGCCTTGGAGAGCTGAGCTTCGCCGGTCGCGTCTCCAACGATCGTCTCGGCCTTTAGCGGCCAGCGCGGCTGGAGCGGATTTGCCCACAACAGAAACAGGGCGCCGCCCGCGAAGCCGGTTATCACGACGGAAAGCAGCGCTTTCAGGGGGACGGACAATGTTTGCGCCAACGACAGCCAATTGACGACCGCGCCAAAATCCATCTGCAACCGCCCCACGCAAAACGCCACGCGCCAAACCAAGCGACGTTATATCGCTCTTGAAACGCTGCAAACCCTTATGGTGTACGAATGATTAACGGCGCCCTCGACTGTTTCGTTTCGAAACATTTTCAAAGCTTGGAGAGGAAATGCGCGAAGGCCATCGAGCCTTCCGGCCAGGGGCCGTGACCGCTCGCGGCGTTGATATGGCCGGCGGCGCCGGCGTCGAGAAACCGCGCGCCGAGATCCTCGGCGAGGTCTCGCGCGAAACGCGGATCGGCGTAGGGGTCGTCGCTGGAGCCGACAATGACGGCCGGAAAGCTTAGGCGCGCGCGCGGGATGGGTAAAAAATCGCTGTCGACGGCGGGGAGTTCGCGGATCACCGCCTCGGACGGCGGGGCGACCAGAAAGGCGCCGGCGATCTTGTCGCCGACCCGCGTCGCGGCGTGCAGCAAAGCGGCGACGCCGAGCGAATGCGCGACGATCACCGGCGGGCGTTCGGCGGCGAGCACCGCGCGCTCGATGGTCTCGCTCCAGGCGTCGCGGCGCGCGGCGTCCCAGTTGTCCTGGTTCACCCGCCGCGCGGTGGAGAGTTTTTGCTCCCAGCGGCTTTGCCAATGGTCGGGCTCCGAGCCGTTAAGCCCCGGCAGGATCAGAATATCGGCCTCGGCGACGCGCATGAAGTAGTTACCCTTACTTTCCTGGTACATAGATGACATATATTAGCTGCTGACCCGTATTTTAAGTGGAACAACTTCATTTATAAACAAATACTCTGCGTCAACTATCTTTTTTTCCAGGTATAATACCACATTATGTGCAGCGGAAATAGGTGTGTTGCATTCTATTGTTTTATCTAAATGCTTGGCTGGGGGATAATAAGTTTGTCCGCGATCACTAACGGGTACTAAATTCACACTGCCCGGGCTCCAAGATAGAATCATGTTTTGATATGTTTCTGGATCTGAAGCTATGTGTATGACGTTGCTGACATTTTTAATTGTCATTTCTTTGATAAAAAAAGAACTAGTCTTTGATCCTATTTCTAACGCGCTAGGTGTTGAATTCGTTATTTTTTCAATGCCATGCTCGTGAGCGTTGCGGGCATGTAGGCAATACTTCAGCAAATCATCCGTTCGCTGTTCGGCGATCATAGCATCGCACCATCCCTTACTAGAGTTACGCTCAGTAGCTTTCCTTAAGCGTAAAAAAACACGGTGCTGTTCTGTAAGAAACTCACTCCACAATTGCGCGAGATGAGGGAGGTCCGTAGCGGTCTGCATCGCCTCATACTTAGTCTTGGCGATCTGAAGCTTCTCTTTTGCGGCCGCGAACGCTTTCTGATCCATAAAACTATCTCAGCCTATTTGAAAGCTATCTCAGTTTTTGGCGACACTGTAGCATGTTTCAGCCGTCCTTCGCCAGAAACGCGCCGTCCAGCGCCTTGGCGATCAGCGCGCGCGTTTCCTCGACGCCATAGAGCGCGACGAAGGAGCCAAAGCGCGGGCCGCGTTGCTCGCCGAGCAGCACCTCGTAGAGCATGTTGAAGAAATCATTGGAGACGCCGGGGCGCTCCGGCGTCGCGTTCTTGGCCTTGAGATCCTGATAGCGCGGGACGGCGCGCCCGACGTCGTAGAGCGCCGTCTGGATCGCCTCGGCGCTGGAGCCCTCCGGCAGGCCGGCGAGCGCGCGCGAGAGCGTTTCGAGCACGGCGCGCTCCACCTCGTCGGCGGCGCGATATTGCTTTTTCGGCCGCACGAAATCGCGAAAATAGGCCACCGCGTAGCCAACCAGCCGGTTAAGCCGCGGATGGTTTTCAGGCGAGGCCTGGGGCGCGTAGCGGCGCAAAAAGCCCCAGAGCACGCCGGCGTCCTCGGCGTTGGCCACGGTCGCGAGATTGAGCAGCATCGCGAAGGACACGGTCGTTCCCTTGGCGTCGGCCTCGCCGGGGTGATGCAGCGTCTCGGGTTCGGGCGGCGCGCCCTTGTGGATGTGCCAGACGGGATTGCCGAGCCGCTCCTTCCAGGCCTGGCGCGGATAGGCGTCGAGGAAGGCGAGATAATCGTCGACATTGCGCGGAATGACGTCGAAATACAGGCGCTTGGCCGCCGAGGGCTTTTGGAACATGAACTGCGCCAGCGTCTCCGGGCTGGCGTAGGTCAGCCATTCGTCGATGGTCAGGCCGTTGCCCTTCGACTTGGAGATTTTTTGCCCCGTCGCGTCGAGAAACAGCTCGTAGTTGAAACCCTCGGGCGGCTTGCCGCCGAGCGCCCGAACGATCGCGCCGGAAAGCTTGACCGAATCGATCAAATCCTTGCCGGCCATTTCGTAATCGACGCCGAGCGCGTACCAGCGCATCGCCCAATCCGGCTTCCACTGCAATTTGCAATGGCCGCCGGTGACGGGGGTGGTGAACGCCTCGCCGCTGTCGGGATCGCGCCAGGAAATCGTTCCGGCGGCGGCGTCGCGCCCGGTGAGCGGAACCTGCATGACGACGCCGCCGCGCGGATGGATCGGCAGGAAGGGCGAATAGCTCGCCGCTCGCTCCTCGCGAAAGGTCGGCAGCATGATTTCCATGATCGCGTCGTAGCGCGCCAGCATGCGCAGCAGCGCGGCGTCGAAGCGCCCCGACGCGTAATATTCCGTCGAGGACGCGAATTCGTAATCGAAGTTGAAGGCGTCGAGGAAGGCGCGCAGCCGCGCGTTGTTGTGGGCGCCAAAGCTCTCGTGCGTGCCGAACGGATCGGGCACGCGGGTCAGCGGCTTGCCCAGATGCGGCGCGATCAGCTCCTTGTTGGGGATATTGTCGGGGATTTTGCGCAGGCCGTCCATGTCGTCGGAGAAAGCCAGCAGCTTCGTTTCGATCCGCCCCTGGGTCAGCACCTCGAAGGCGCGGCGCACCATGCTGGTGCGCGCGACCTCGCCAAAGGTGCCGATATGCGGCAGGCCGGAGGGACCGTAGCCCGTCTCGAACAGCACATGGGTCTGGCCGCTGGCCTCGACGCGCCTGACCAGCTTGCGCGCCTCCTCGAACGGCCAGGCCTGGGAAACGCCGGCGGCTTCAACGAGTTCGGGAGGGAAGGCGGAGACGAGGTCTGGCGCGGACATGGGGCCGATCTAATCGAGGGCGGGAGGCCGGCACAGTATGGAGGCGCCGCCGATGCGTCAACGCCGCGCCGGCCACGATTCCGTCATTGCCGCATTCCCTTCGCGCGCGAAACGCGCTAGACGGCGCTAGGATTTTGCGCGGCGCCGCGATGGGCGCCGGGACGACAGCGAGGCGGACGATGGCGATGGAGCGCGAGGGAACTGGGCGTTTGGTGACGGTTTTTGGCGGCTCGGGATTCATCGGGCGTCACGTCGTCCGGGAGCTGGCGCGCAACGGCTGGCGCGTCCGCGTCGCCTGCCGCCGGCCCGATCTCGCCTTCTTTCTGCAGCCGCTGGGCGACCCTGGCCAGGTGATGCCGGTGCAGGCCAATCTGCGCGACGCGACGTCGGTGGCGCACGCGCTGCGCGACGCCGACGCGGCGGTCAATCTCGTTGGCATTCTCGCCGAGGGCGGCAAGCAGAAATTCGCGACCATTCAGGCGGAAGGAGCCCGCGTCGTCGCGCAGGCCGTGAAGGCGGCGGGGATCACCGATTTCGTGCATGTCTCGGCCATCGGCGCCGACGTCAACTCGGCCTCGGCCTATGCCCGCAGCAAGGCGCAGGGCGAGGCGGCGGTTTTGGAGGCCGTTCCCAGCGCGGTGATCCTGCGCCCCTCGGTGGTGTTTGGGCCGGAGGACGATTTCTTCAACCGTTTTGGGACGATGGCGCGGTTTTTCCCGATCATCCCGATCGTCGGCGCGCAAACCAAGTTTCAGCCGGTCTATGTCGGCGACGTCGCGCGCGCCGTCGGGCTGGCGCTGGCCGGCAAGGCGACCAAGGGCGCGATCTATGAACTCGGCGGACCGGAGGTCAAAAGCTTCGAGCAATGCGTCGATTTCGTGCTCGAGGTCAGCGAGCGCCAGCGCCATGTGACCAAGCTCGGCTTTGGAACCGGCAAGCTCGTCGCCGCGATCACGCAGTTCTTCTCCAAGCTGACGCTGGGGCTGTTTCCAAGACTGCTGACGATGACCGGCGATCAGGTCGAACTGCTCAAGCACGACAATGTCGTGTCGGCCGAGGCCAAGGCGCAAGGGCGCACGCTGGAGGGGCTGCATATCGCGCCAACCTCGATCGAGGCGGCGGCGCCCGCCTATCTCTATCGCTATCGCAAGACCGGGCAGTATCAGGAGCAGCGGAGCTGAGACAGGCGTGGCGCGCCGCTCTATAATCAGGCGTCGCGCTACGCCAAATCAGGCGACAGCATCTTGTGCACGCGCACCATGAAGGCCGCGCCAAACAGCGGCGTCAGCAGGTTGAGCCCCGGCGTCATCACGAAAATCGCGATGAACAGCCCGGCGAAAAATATTTTGCCGGCGTTGCGCTGGCGCAGATCGTCGGCTTGCGCGGGAGGGCGAAACCGCGTCGCGGCGAGCGCGAAATATTCGCGGCCGAACAGATAGGCGTTGGCCAGCAGGAACGCGATGGCGTTGACGCCGGGCACCAACAACAGCATCAGAGCCACCAGATTGACGGCGGCGGAAACCAGCGCGAAGCGCAGGCTCATCATCACCGCCTCGAACGCCGGCGCGGGCTTGCCGACGCGGCCTTCCGGATAAATCCCGCGCTCGACGATCGCCGCGAGATCGTCGACGAAAAACCCAGCGACAAGGATCGAGATCGGCCCGATCAAGAAGGCCAGCGCGAAGACGAGGCCGGCGCCGGTGGCGAAGACGAGAACAGCGCGCAGCAGGGGATGATCCACGACCGCGACGGAAAGAGCCAATTTGTCGAGCCCAACCCAGGCGAGCGCCAGCAGCAACAGCGTCAGGCCAAGGCTTTTGTAGAGCACGGCGCGAAACGGCGGCGTGAGAATCTGGCGAAAACTCGCGATGGCGGCTTCGAGCATGACGGGCCCTGGTACGGTTAAAATTCCTGGATGCGTCGCGGCGCGGGACGCAATACGCGGGACATGGCAGGGGACATGGCGCCGGGCGAAGGCGAACGCAAGGGCTGAAATCGGTGATCCAGTAGGCGCGAACTTGGCCGCGAAGGGTTAATGGGTTGGCGCCGCATTTAATTCAAATGCGAACTAATTTAAAAATAGCTTGTTAAGTATTGTTGGAGAGATCAAAACTAAATTCTGCAACTATAACAGGAATCCCCCCGCCGCATTTCGACGTCGGGGGTAATCCTTCAGTGGTTTGAAACAAACCACTTTACCGTGACTTCCCTTCCGATTTCCCAAATAAATGAAAACAGCTTGGAGTTGTGTCGTCAATGAGGTTTGATGGGACTCCGTTAAAGGAGTGTTGCAATGCGTGTAATTGGACTTGATGGTGGCATCGCATCGGTCGGCTGGTCGCTCATTGAGATCGACAACATTGGCGAGGATGCGGGAACGCGCGGTCGGATCGTCGACGCCGGCGTCTGGATGTTCGATCCGCCGGAAGAAAAAAGCCAGTCCGGCTCGAAGCTTAAGTCGGAGATCCGGGGAAACTTCAGGAGTCGGCGGCGCGTGTTGCGCCGGCGCCGCCAACGGATGAACGAAATCAGGCGGATTTTCGCGCGCCGCGGCCTGTTGTCCCGCGACGATCGCGACGCCCTGAAACAGCCGGGCCTCGATCCCTGGCGGCTCAGGACGGAGGCGCTCGATCGCCAGTTGGGCCCGGTCGAGTTCGCCGCGGCGCTCGGGCATATCGCGAGGCATCGCGGATTCAAATCGAACGCCAAGAGCGTCGAAGCGGCCGCCGCCACCCCCGCCAATTCCGGGATGAAGAAAGCCTTCGCCGCCACGCGGCAGAAGCTGGCGCGCTACCAAACTCCGGCCCAGATGCTGTGCGCCGACGAGGGTTTTCTCGTCGCGGGCACGCCAGTCCGACGCCTGCGCAATCGCGCCGACGATTATTCGCGCACCCAACTGCGCGCCGACATGGAAGGCGAGGCGCGCGCGCTTTTTAGCGCGCAAGCCCGCTTGCGGGCCGACCATGCGACGACCGAATTCGAGACGGAATTCACGCGGGCGGCGTTTTTTCAGCGCCCGCTGCAAGAAGGCGCGCGGATGGTCGGCCGCTGTCCTTTCGAGCCCGATCAAAAGCGCGCCGCGAAACGCGGCTACTCCCACGAACTGTTTCGTTGCCTGACACGATTGCGAAACCTGACCCTGCTCGAGGCGGGGGAGGAGCGCAAGCTATCGACGGGCGAGATAGTCGCCGCCGTCGAGGATTTCGGCTCGCGCGCGAAATACACTTTCGCCGCGTTGCGCGACAGGCTGCGGCTGCCGCGCTCCATGGCCTTCGCGGGTGTCGCCAGCGACGACGAGAACACCCGGGATTTCGTCGCGAGATCGAGCGAGGCCGCCGCCGGCACGCACCGGCTGCGAAGCGTGATCACGGCGGCGCTGGGAGAATCGGCGTGGGCGGCGCTGTTATCCTCCCGCGAACGTCTGGACAGGCTCGCCGAGATCGTCTCCTTTCACGATAAGAGCCTTTCGATCCGGGCGGCGCTGCTCCAGGACGGGTTCGACGAGGCTTTGGCGGGAGTGGTCGCGGCGGCGGCGGCGGCGGGCGCGCTCGACATATTCGCGGGCGCCGGCCACCTCTCCGCGAAGGCCCTCCGCAACATAATTCCCGGCCTCGTGGGGGGGGTGAGCTACGCCGCAGCCTGCGCGCGGGCGGGTTACGATCACACCATAAGTCGCGAGCGGCGCGCCTTCGATGTTGGCGTGCGCGGCAAGGAAGCGCTCTCGATAATGCTCTCGCAGGAGCGTGTTTCGCGTGAGCTCGTCGGCAGTCCGACCGTCCGCAAGGCGTTGATCGAGGCGTTGAAACAGGTCAAGGCGGTCGTCGAGACTTACGGCATCCCCGACTTCATTCATGTCGAACTGGCGCGCGACGTCGGCAAATCCGTCGAGGCGCGACGCGAGATCGCCCGTCGGATCGAGGCGCGGAGCAAACAAAAGGACGAACTGCGACAACTGTTCGCCGATGCGATGGGCCGAGCGCCGCGAGAAGGGCGCGGCGGCGGCGAGGAGTTGTCGCGCTTTGAACTGTGGCGCGAACAAAACGGCCGGTGTCTATACAGCGGCGCGCGCATCGACGCGTTTCAACTGATCGCGGGCAACAACAGCGTGCAGATCGATCACATCCTGCCTTGGAGCCGTTTCGGCGATGATTCCAATGCCAACAAGACGCTGTGTCTCACCCAGGCCAACCAGGAGAAAAAAGGGCGCACGCCGTTCGAATGGTTTCGCGCCGAGAAATCGCCGCGAGAGTGGGAAGAGTTTGTCGCGCGCGTCGATGGAGCGGGGATTGCTGGATTCAAGAACCGCAATTACAAGCTCGTGAACGCCGAGCGGGCGGTGGAGAAGTTTCGCGCGCGTAACTTGAACGACACGCGTTGGACGTGTCGTCTGCTCGCCGAGGCGCTCACGCAGCTTTATCCGGCGAGCGAAGGGAACGGGACGCGCCGTGTTTTCGCGCGTCCGGGCGCGTTGACCGATCGGTTGCGCAAGGCGTTCGGGCTGCAATGGATCAAGAAGGACGAGCATGGCGAACGAATGGCCGACGATCGCCATCATGCCCTCGACGCGATCATCGTCGCCGCGACGACCGAGTTCCGTCCTCAACAACGCAACTCTGCAAATCCAAAAGATGGAGCGCGAGGGGCTTGCCGATCAGCTGAGCGGCATTTCTCCCCCTTGGCCAGGCTTTCGCGAGGCGTGCCTTGACGCGATGGACAAGATTTTCGTCGCGCGCCCTGAACGCAAGCGGGCGCGCGGCAAGGCTCATGACGCGACTCTCCACCAGGTCGCCTCGCGCGGCGGAGAGCTCAAGGTTTATGAGCGCAAGAGTGTCTCCGATCTCAAAATCGTCGACCTCGAGCGAATCAAGGATCTCGATCGGAACGCCGACATCGCCCGGAGCCTGCGGAACTGGATCGAGGCGGGCAAACCGGCCGAAGCGCCGCCGCGCTCGCCCAAGGGCGATCCCATAGGCAAGATCCGCCTCGCGGCGAAGGGCAAGGTCAACATATTGATCGACACCGGCAATCCCGATCGGCCCGCCGCCGTCGATCGCGGCGACATGGCGCGCGTCGACGTGTTCCGGAAAGCGAATATGAAAGGCGTCTTTCAGTTTTACCTCGTGCCGATTTATCCCCATGAAATCGCAATGCGCGACACGCCGCCAATGCGCGCCGTGCAAGGGGGAGTCAAGGAGGAAAACTGGCCGCTGATGGATAAAAGCTTCGAATTCATGTGGTCGATGACGCAGATGACCCTGCTTGAAATGATCAAGTCGGATGGGGAGGTCGTTCGGGCCTATTTTCGCGCGCTCGACCGGACCACGGGGGCGCTGTCGGTGTCCGACGCCTCGTCGGTCGGCGCGCCGAAGCGGCGAATTGGAACCCGCACGCTGCTCGGATTGAAGAAGCTTCAGGTCGATCAACTCGGTCGGACCTTCGAGGTCGGCGGCGAGCGGCGCACGTGGCGTGGAAAAGTCTGCGTTTAGGCGGCTCGAACTCCATCGCGCCGCCGCCTTTTTGCGCGAGACGCGACCGAGTTCGCGTTGCATCACGCACTCATCCTACGAAATCTGGCGCCTTAAGAAAACCGGGGTCTCTCCGCTTCGATCCGAAACGGAGAGACCCCAGTGGAAGGCTTCGAGCGCCAGGAGACTCATTGTCCGCCCTGCGGGAAATCGGCGGGGAAGCCACGGCAGAGGCTGTCGCATGCCATTCATCGGAATAAGTGTATCACGACGAAATGCGATTTCTAGTTAAGTCGCGGCGGGATGTTTAAGAATTCGTCAACTTGATCGTCCCGCCCGCGATTGTTTCGCGGCGAGACGCCTAATGGTGATGTCCGCCGCCGTGTCCGCCACCATGGCCGCCGCCGTGATAACCGCCGCCGCGGCCACCCCGCCAGCCGCCCCGGCCGCCGTAACCGCCGCCGCGGCCTCCACGACCCCAGCCATTCCACCCGTACGCGCCGCCCCAACCGTAGCCGCCGCGGTAGGCGTAGCCACACCAATACCACCCCGGACCGTTCCAGGCGTCATCATACCAGCAGTAGTTGCGGCCGCCGTAGATATAGGGCGCTCCCGCCACCGCGGCGGCGACGCCGGCGGCGCCGGCGATCGCGCCAAATACGTCGCCCGGATATTGCGCCCGCGCGGGCTCGACGGAAGCGCATAGCGCGGCGACAAGGCCGCCCGCCGCCATTAGGGAAATTCCAATTCTTGACATTGTCCGCTCCTTTTCCTCGCCGCGTTCCGTAACGGGCGCGCCAACTTACGCGCGACCGCCATGGAGCTTAATCGCCGCGCGGCCAGCGGGAAAGACATGATTTGCCTCCCCCGGCGGCGCGCCGGGTCATCGACGCGTCGCGACCTTTGGATTATTGGGCGCCTTCGCTATCAATTGATCGATGCGGTCGCGTTCGCGCTTGAAGTCGTTCAGCAGCTTGCCGTCGAATTCGCGCGTGCGCGCCAGCTTAACGCGCATGGGATCGACAAAATGGCCGTTCACCATGACTTCGTAATGGAGATGCGGTCCCGTCGAAAGACCGGTCGAGCCCAGAAACCCAATGGTCTGGCCCTGCTTCACGTGCACGCCCTTTGCTATATCGCGAGCGAAACCTGACATGTGATTATACGCGGTGATATAGCCGTTGGCGTGTTGGATTTCGACCCGGCGGCCATAGCCGCCATGCCACTCGGCCATGATGACGACGCCATTGCCGGCGGCGAAAATCGGCGTGCCGATCGGCGCCGCCCAATCAACCCCGGTGTGCATCTTATAATAGCCGAGGATCGGGTGCAGGCGATAACCGAAGCCAGAGCGCGTCTCGCCCATGGCGATGGGCTTGCGCACCAGGAACTTGCGGCTCGAGTGGCCGTTGTCGTCGTAATAGTCGACGAGGCCGTCGTCCGGCGTCTGGAAGCGATAGTAGCGATAGGTTTCGCCGCGTGTCGTCAACGACGCGAACAGCAACGCGTCGCGCCCGCCGCCGTCCTCGCTGTCATCATAAAAAACACTCATCGAATCGCCCGCCGCGACGCCGCGCTGCAAATCGACGTCATTGGCGAAAATGCGAACCACCTCTCCGATGATCGGGCGCGGCAAGTTCTGCTTCAGCGCGGTTTCATAAAGCAAATCGTAAAGGCGCATCGCGCCGGAGTCGTCGTGATCGTCGCTTTCTCCATCCT
>CAVOTY010000007.1:25000-394747 GCA_963699455.1 uncultured Alphaproteobacteria bacterium
GCGCCGGCTTCTTCGCGTTCGTCCCCAGCAAATCGTCGAGCTTTTTCGACCAAGGTCCAAGCTTGGGCAGCGGCTGCGTATCGCGCCCGTAAACGAAGGACGTCTCTTCCGAACGCAGCGCCTTACGGACGGTATTCCTTGAAATGCCCAGATCGCGAACGATCTCCTTGATCGTCTTGCCTTTGACGAAATGTTCGCGCCGGATCCGTCCTATCGTCTCCACTATCAACATCCCCCACCGCCTGCTCGTTCAACCAAAACGAGCAGACTGTCCAAGCCACACTGGAGGGGGTCAATTTTGCACGCCGAATAACACTTGATCGTTTTCTTCTCGTCCTCGGTGTTACGCGGACGCGGCGCGGCGGCGATGGTCGCATCCACGATCTGGCCCGACATGGCGAGAAAGCCTTGGCGCTTCGGATGCGCGTCGAAGCTCGCGAACAGCGCGTCGATCGCGCCGACCTTGGCGAGCTGTTCGCGAAACAGCCAGACGGTCTTGGCGTCGGGAATGGCGTGATGCGGTTCGAACCCGAGAAAACGCATGAAAGAGAAGCGGTCGCGGATTTGAAACTCGGTCGCGTCGTCGCTCAATGCGTAGAGCGTCTGAAGAATGAGAAATCTTGAACATCGGCACGGCGTCATGGGGCGGACGCCCGCCCTTGGCGCCGTCCGAGCGCTTCAACGCCGCCGCGAGCGCGGGGCGGAAGACTTCGAAATCGACCAGTTCCTTGAGCCGCGTCGGCGGATCGCCGACTTCCGAAAGTTTCTGGTGACGCTCATCCAGATCGAAAAGTCCCGGCCGCCCACCATCGCGATTCTCCCCGCGCTCAAGCGTTGGACCGCGTTCACGCTATTCCTTGAAGACGGACGCGTGTGCGTGTCCAACAATGCCGCGGAACGAGGGCTAAGAGGCATCGCGCTGGGAAGAAAATCATGGCTGTTTTGCGGGTCGGATCGCAGAGGGCAGCGCGCAGCGGCCATGTACAGTCTCATTGTCACAGCCAAAATGAATGGCGTCGATCCGCAGGCATGGCTCACCGACGTGCTCTCGCGCATCGCCGCGCATCCCGCGCACCGGCTTGATGAACTGCTGCCGTGGAAATGGGCGACACAAGGTCCGGCAATCTCCGCTCGTGCGGCCTGATCATGCACGTCAACAAAGTCTCCCGCGTTAGGACGATTAGCCACGTCGCCAAGGAACTAGAGGGCGTTATGTACTTTAGTGATTGATTGTCTTAATGGAATCGGATGGCTCCGATTCGCAAACCCTATCCCTCGGACGTCAGCGACGAGGAATGGTCTCTGGTTGCTCGGTATCTCACGCTGATGGACGAAAGCGCGCCACAGCGACAGCATTCGCTGCGAGAGCTTTTCAACGCTCTGCGCTACGTGCTGCGTTACGGCATCGCCCGGCGCGCCATGCCCACCGACCTGCCGCCCTGGTCGGCCGTGTATCAGCAATCGCAGCGCTGGCTGGCTGGCGGGCGGGCGTGTTCGAAGAGCTTGCGCAGGATCTGCGCGCCTTGTTGCGCGTCGCCTCGGGTCGCGCCGAGGAGCCGACCGCGGCGATCATCGACAGCCGCACCCTGCGCTCGACGCCGGAAAGCGGTCCACGGGCTGGCTATGACGGCGCCAAGCGCAAGCGCGGCTCCAAACCGCACATGGCGGTCGACACGCTGGGGCGTTTGCTGGCGCTGCATGTCACGCGGGCGAACGTCGACGACCGCGCCGAGGTCGGCAAGCTCGCCGCCGCCGTGCGGGACGCCACCGGCGAGAGCGTCGAGCTTATTTACGTCGATCAGGGGTATACCGGCGAGAAAGCCGCCGAGGCGGCAAAAGCGCAGGGCGTCGAGCTCTGCGTCGTCAAACTCTCCGAAGCGAAAAAAGGTTTCGTGCTGTTGCCCAAACGCTGGGTCGTCGAACGGTCCTTCGCCTGGGCGACCCGATGCAGGCGGCTGGTCAAAGACTATGAACGCTATGCCTAAACGCTCGCTGGCCTCCACGTCGTCGCATTCGCCTGCCTGATGCTCAAGCGAGCAGCAGAATTCATGATACAGAGTGCATAATACGATCTCCTGCTGATTAACTCGGGACGGCGATTTTTGGCCACCAGTGAAAGCCGGTTCGGCTTTTGATGGCGGCGCGTTCGTTGGCGCGAGCGACGCATCGAGTGGCGACGATGTTCTCCAACTCCTCGATCGTGCCGATGTGTTCGTTGGCGAGTGGCTCGTCGACCAACTCCCACGGCGTTTCGGCCGGCTGCAATTCCGGCGTGTAGGGCGGCGGAAAGATCAGGCGCACGCCGTCTGGAACGTCGAGCCCCGCTTCCCCATGCCATCCGGCGTTGTCGAGGACGAGAAGGATGGTTCGATCGCGTCCCGCGCCGGCCTCGCGCGCGAAGGAGGCGAACAGCGCCTCGAAAAACTGTTTCGAGACGCCATCGTGCACATACCAGAACGTCTCTCCCGTCGCGGGCGAGACGAAAGCGGTGACGTAGAGCCAGTCGAAACGATGATGGCCAAGCGCGATCGGACGCTCGCCGATCGGCGCCCAAACGCGCCGCGTAACGGGCTTCAGGCCGAGGCGATGTTCGTCGGTCGCGAAGACTTCGACGGATCGGCCGGGGTGTTTTTCCGCTTCCTCGACGACGGCGTCCGCAAGCTTTTTTTGAACGCCGCCGCTTCCTCTGGCGTCGCCGATTTCGGATTTTTCGGGCGCGGCGCCTGGATCGACCAGCCGAGCGCCTTCAACGCCTCCCAGCCGCGCCGCGGGCAAACCTTCTCTAGGTCGAGTTCCTTCGTCATCCAGGCCGCGATCTTCGGGCTCGTCCATTTGCCGCCGTCACTGGGCGGCTCCTGCAAACGCACACGAAGCTTGTCCAGCAATTCGGGTTTGAGAATCGTCGCCGACGTTCCATTGCGCCGCCGTAAATCGCCATGAGATTCCGGCCCCTCGGCATTGTAACGGGCCACAAGCTGTTCGATCCAGCGCGACCCGAACGAGGTCATCCGCGCCACTTCGGCGATCGTGTGTCCCTTCGCCAGCAACCAAATCGTCTGGAAGTGTCGCGCGAGCAGCGCATCCGAACTCGACACATAACGCTCCCGCAACGCATCGACGCTCAAATGCCCGGCTATCGTCGCCATGACTCGCTCCTTTCGCGATTCATGACGATGCAGATTATCTGCCCCCAAACATCAGGGGAATCCCCCCAGCCGAGTCAATCAGCCGGAGACCGTATAACACCCTCTAGAGAAGGTTTGCCCGCGGCGCGGCTGGGAGGCGTTGAAGGCGCTCGGCTGGTCGATCCAGGCGCCGCGCCCGAAAAATCCGAAATCGGCGACGCCAGAGGGAGCGGCGGCGTTCAAAAAAAGCTTGCGGACGCCGTCGTCGAGGAAGCGGAAAAACACCCCGGCCGATCCGTCGAAGTCTTCGCGACCGACGAACATCGCCTCGGCCTGAAGCCCGTTACGCGGCGCGTTTGGGCGCCGATCGGCGAGCGTCCGATCGCGCTTGGCCATCATCGTTTCGACTGGCTCTACGTCACCGCCTTCGTCTCGCCCGCGACGGGAGAGACGTTCTGGTATGTGCACGATGGCGTCTCGAAACAGTTTTTCGAGGCGCTGCTCGCCTCCTTCGCGCGCGAGGCCGGCGCGGGACGCGATCGAACCATCCTTCTCGTCCTCGACAACGCCGGATGGCACGGGGAAGCGGGGCTCGACGTTCCAGACGGCGTGCGCCTGATCTTTCCGCCGCCCTACACGCCGGAATTGCAGCCGGCCGAAACGCCGTGGGAGTTGGTCGACGAGCCACTCGCCAACGAACACATCGGCACGATCGAGGAGTTGGAGAACATCGTCGCCACTCGATGCGTCGCTCGCGCCAACGAACGCGCCGCCATCAAAAGCCGAACCGGCTTCCACTGGTGGCCAAAAATCGCCGTCCCGAAGTAATCAGCCGGAGATCGTATTATGGGTCTGGACCCTAGAAATTCGCTGCGCCAATTTCTTGGGCTGCGTTCCGGAGCTCAATTATTTGATGGGTTCCTTCGCCGCATACGTCGCCGGCGCGGCCTCGCTCATCGTCGCGATGCCGCCGCAACCGAAGCGTCCCCAGAGTATGCCACTGGCGGGCAATCCGGTCGCCATCCTTCAGTGATCCGCAGGCCTCCCGGCATCTGACTCTGACGCTTTTTTCGCCGCTCCGCCAGAGATGTGCGCAAGTAGCGCGCGCCAGTGCGGCGCGACCCATTCGCCGAAGCTGTCCATATAGAGATAGACCACGGGCGTCGTGTAAAGCGTCAGCGCTTGGCTGACGATCAGTCCGCCTATAATGGCGATGCCGAGCGGCCGGCGGATCTCGCCGCCATTGCCGAAGGAGAAAGCCAGCGGCAGGGCGCCGAGGATCGCCGCCATTGTCGTCATCATGATCGGGCGAAAGCGCAGGACGCAGGCCTCGTATATCGCGTCATAGGATGAGGCGTCGCGCGCGCGTCGCGCGTCGATGGCGAAATCGATCATCAGGATCGCATTCTTTTTGACGATGCCGATCAGCAATATGACGCCGATGAAGGCGATGATGCTGAATTCGGTGTGAAACAGCATCAACGCCAGCAGCGCGCCGACACCGGCCGATGGCAACGTCGAGAGAATGGTGATGGGATGGATGTAGCTCTCATAAAGCATGCCGAGCACGATATAGACCGCGAGGATCGCGGCCATGATCAACAACGGCTGCGTGCGAAGCGACTCCGCGAAAATCTGCGCCGTGCCTGTCAGCGCGCCATGCAATGTCGACGGCATATTGATCTCCTTGACCGCGCGCTCGATCTCCTCGACGGCTTGGCTGAGCGAAGCGCCGACGGCAAGGTTGAATGAGATGGTCGTCGCGACGAACAGCCCCTGATGATTGATCGACAGCGCCGTATGGCCCGGCTCGTAACGGGCGAAGGCGGAAAGCGGCGCCATCGTCTCTTGGCTTGTGCTGACGGGCGATCCGGTCGACGCCACCGCGTTGCCCACCACGGCGATGGAGTTGTTCTGCGCATTACGAGCCGTCGCCGTGATGCTCGCCATATTCGTGGCGGCGGCGCTTTCGCTCGTCGAAGGCGTCGAAGGCGTCGTCCCGATCTTGGTGGAAGCGACGGCGTTTCCGGCCGGCGCATTGGTCAAACTTGTGCCAGAAGCCGGCGCGCCCGATGTCGAAACATAGAGGTTTTGCAGTTCCGACGGGCGCTGCGTGTAGCGAGGATCGATCTCCATGACGACGTGATATTGGTTGTTGGCCTTATAGATGACCGACACCTGCCGTTGCCCAAAGGCGTCATAGAGACTGCTGTCGATCTGCGCCGCGGTGAGTCCTAGTCGCGACGCGGTGTCGCGATCAATCACGACATCCGATTCCAACGCCTTGAGTTGCTGGTCTGAACTCACGTCGCGAACGACGCCTCCGTGCTGCAAGGCGTCGACGAGCTTCGGCGTCCAGGAATAGAGATCGGCGCCGCTGCCAAGCAGCGTATATTGGTACTCCGCGTTGCTCTGACGCGCGCCGACGCGAAAATCTTGGATGGCGGTGAGAAAAATCTCACCACCCGGCAATTGAGCCATTTTTGGTCGCAAGCGCGCGATGATCTCGTCGGCGGAAGATTTACGCACGCCGAGCGGCTTGAGGTTCACATATATCGATGCCGTGTTGATCGCCGCCGCGCCGCCACCGCTGCCGGCGCCGGTGAAGCCGATAACGTTGTCAACGTCCGAATCCTCGCGCACGATGGCGATCATCCGCACGAGCTTCTTTTGCATGGTCTGGAAGGAGACAGCCTGATCGCCCCGCAACACGCCGGTGAGACGCCCTGTGTCCTGCTGCGGGAAAAAGCCCTTGGGCACGATGATCAGCAAATAGGCGTTCAAGGCGATCGCGCCGAACAAAACCAGCATGATCAAGCGACGATGCGACAACGCCGAGCGAAGCGTGTGTTCGTAGCCGGAAAGCATGCGGTCGAAAAACGTTCGCCGCTTTTCGCTGGCGTCCTCCCCGCTAGGCTTCGCCTGCAGGAGTAATGCGCACAGCATCGGCGTCATCGTCAAGGAAATCACCAGCGATATTAGAATGGCGATGGAGAGGGTCATCGCGAATTCGCGGAAAAACCGGCCGGGAACGCCGCCCATGAAGAGGATTGGGGTGAACACAGCAATGAGCGACAGGCTGATCGACAGGACCGTGAAGCCGACCTCGCGCGCGCCCAAAAGCACCGCCTCCATGCGCGGCATGCCCGCTTCCAGATGGCGCGACACGTTCTCCACGACGACAACCGCGTCGTCCACGACGAAACCCGTGGCGATCGTGAGCGCCATGAGGGAGAGGATATCGAGGCTGAAACCGGCGAGATACATGACCCCGAACGAGCCGACAATCGAGACCGGTACGGCGATGCTCGGGATGATCGTCGCGCGCACGTCGCGCAGGAAAAAGTATACGACCATGATGACGAGAAACACCGCGATCACCAGTGTCGTCTCGGTGTCCTCCAAGGACGCCCGGATGGTCAGCGATTTGTCGCCGGCGATCGTCACGTTCATGCCGGCGGGCATCGCCGCCTCCATGCGAGGCAGTTCGGCCTTAACGCGGTCCACCGTGTCAATGATATTGGCGCCCGGCTGCGTGAAGGGAATCACCGCGACCGCCGGCTCCTCGTCAAAGTGGCCATCGTTGCGCAAATCCTCGACCGAATCCACCACCGTCGCCACATCGCTCAAACGCACGGCGTCGCCGTTGCGATAGGCGATGACAAGCGGCGCATAGTCCGCGGCGAGAGAAGCCTGATCGTTGTCGTAGATCTGATAGCGCCGGCCGCCTTCCTCGATGACGCCTTTGGGACTATTGGCGTTGGCCGAAGCGAGCGCCGCCCGCACGTCTTCCATGCTTACGCCATATTTGTTGAGCGCCACCGGGTTCAGTTCGACGCGCACGGCGGGCAGGGTCGCGCCGCCGATGATGACCTGGCCGACGCCTTCCAGTTGGGAGAGACGCTGCTGCAACACATTGCTCGCCGCGTCATACATTTGACCGCGGGTCAGCGTCTTCGACGTCAGCGCCAGGATAACGATCGGCGCGTCCGCTGGATTGACCTTGCGATAAGTGGGGTTGGTGCGCAGGTTCGTCGGCAGGTCCGCCCTTGCCGCGTTTATGCCGGCCTGCACGTCGCGCGCGGCGCCGTCGATGTCGCGGTCGAGTCCGAACTGAAGAGTGACGCGCGTCAGTCCGAGACTGCTCGACGAGGTCATTTCGGTTACGTCGGCGATCTGGCCGAGATGGCGCTCCAGCGGACTCGCGACACTATTCGCGACGGTTTCGGGACTCGCCCCGGGTAGCTGCGCCAGCACGGTGACCGTGGGAATATCTACCTGGGGCACCGGCGCGACCGGCAGCTTGAAGAAAGCCAGCGCACCGGCCAGCGCGATGCCCACCGTCAGCAGGGTTGTCGCGACAGGGCGCGCGATGAAGGGCGCCGAGATATTCACCGCGGCGCCTTTTGGGGGGGCGAAGCTCCTTGTAAACGACGCGCAATGCGGTCGAAAAACAGGTAGATTACTGGGGTCGTGAACAGGGTCAGCACCTGACTGAAGATGAGGCCGCCCACGATGGCGTAGCCGAGAGGGCGGCGCAGTTCCGATCCCGAGCCGCCGCCCAGCATGAGCGGCAGGGCGCCGAGAATCGCAGCCATCGTGGTCATCAAAATCGGACGGAAGCGCAACAGGCAAGCCTGGTAGATTGCGTCCCGCGGCGTCATTCCTTCGTTGCGTTCGGCGTCGAGGGCGAAGTCAATCATCATGATCGCGTTCTTCTTGACGATGCCGATTAGAAGAATGATGCCGATGATCGCGATGATGTCGAGTTGATAGCCGAACAGCAAGAGAATCAACAATGCTCCGACGCTGGCCGAGGGCAGCGTCGAGAGAATCGTGATGGGATGTATGAAACTCTCATAGAGCACGCCAAGCACGATATACATGGTGGCGATGGCGGCGGCGATCAGCAGCAGTTCGTTGGTGAGCGAAGTACGGAACGCGGCCGCGGCTCCTTGATAGGCCATGATGAAGCTTTCGGGCAGACCGATGTCTTTCTTCGCCTGCTCGATCGCATCGACCGCCTCGCCGAGCGAAGCCTTTGGCGCCAGATTGAAGGATATGGTCGTCGCCGGAAACTGTCCAAAATGGCTGAGGAGCAGCGGCGCTGCGCGTTGGCGTACCGAGACGAAAGCGGCCAGTGGCGTCTGTCCGCTCGTTGTCGAGGACGACGACGGCAGATAGATCGAGGAGAGGCTGTCGAGCCGGCTCTGCAGCGAGGGGTCGGCCTCCAGAATCACGCGATACTGATTGGACTGCGTATAGATCGTCGAGATGATTCGCTGGCCGAAGCAGTCGTAAAGCGCGTTGTCGATGGTCGAGGGCGTGATGCCGAATCGCGCCGCCGTCGCCCGGTCGATCGTGAGATCCACGGCCGCGCCGTTCTGTTGCAGATCGCTGGCGACGTCGGCGAGCGCGGGCGACTGCCGCAGCCGTTCAACGAGTTGGGGGGTCCAGCGCTCGAATTCGGAGCCATTGGGGTTTTCCAGCACGAATTTGTATTGGGCGCGCGTGACGCTAGCGTCGATCGTCAAATCTTGCACCGGTTGCATGTATAGCGCGGCGCCGGCGACGCCGGAGGCCTCTTGTTTCATTCGGCGTATGATCTCGCTCGCCGACTGGTTGCGCTGAGCGAGTGGCTTGAGCGCGATGAGAAAGCGGCCGGCGTTCGGCGCTTGATTGGTCCCGTCGACGCCCACAAAGGAGCTTAGGCTCTCGACATCCCGGTCCTTCAGGATCGCGTCGGCGAGCTTGCCTTGTAGTCGGATCATCTCCGAAAATGATGCGTGCTGCGGTCCCTCGGAGATCGCTTGGATGAGCCCCACATCCTGCACTGGGAAAAAGCCCTTGGGGATCACGACGTAAAGCAGCGCTGTCACCGCCACGGTCGCCAAAGCGACGAAGAGCGTCAGGGTTTGGTGCTCCAGCACGACTTGCAGGGCGCGCCCATATTGCTCGATGATCCATTTGAAGCCGCGGTCCGCCGCGAGATCGAAGCGGTTCCGTTCGGCGTGAGGACGATGGCCGATGAGCCGCGCCGACATCATCGGCACTAAGGTTAAGGAAACCGCTGCGGAGATCACGATCGTCGCGGCCAACGTGATGGCGAATTCGTGGAACAGCCGACCGGTCACGTCGCCCATGAACAGAAGCGGAATGAGCACTGCGATCAGAGAGACCGTCAGCGAAATGATGGTGAAGCCGATCTGGCCCGCGCCGTGAAGCGCGGCCGGCATCGAGTCCTCGCCGCTTTCGACGTACCGGGCAATGTTTTCGATCATCACGATCGCGTCGTCGACGACGAAGCCGGTCGAGATGGTGAGCGCCATGAGCGACAGATTATCGAGACTGAAGCGCAGGAGATACATCACTCCGAGACAGCCGATCAGCGACAGCGGCGCGGAGAGGCTCGGGATCAGCGTCGCGGCGAAAGTGCGCAAAAAAATGAAAATAACCAGAACGACGAGAACCACCGCGAGGCCGAGCTCGAATTCGACGTCCGCCACGGAGGCGCGAATCGTCGTGGTGCGGTCGTTGATGATGTCGACATCGACAGCAGCCGGAAGATTCGCCTTGATCTGCGGCAAAAGTTCTTTGATGCCGTCCACGACCTGAATCACATTGGCACCGGGTTGGCGCTGTACGTTCAAGATGATGGCTGGCGTGCGGTTGGTCCAGGCCGCGAGCAATCGATTTTCCGCCCCGTCGACCACCTTCGCGACGTCGGAGAGTCGCACCGGATTTCCGTTCCGGTAGGCGATGAGGATATCCTTGTATTGATCGGCTGTAGTCAGCTGGTCGTTAGCGTTGATGGTTGACGCCTGCGCCGGGCCGTCGAAGTTGCCTTTCGGCGTGTTGACGTTGTTGTTGCCGATGATCGTGCGCACATCGTCGATGTTGAGGCCATATGCTGCGAGCGCGCGTGGGTTGACCTGCACTCGC
Source organism: uncultured Alphaproteobacteria bacterium (assembly GCA_963699455.1). Taxonomy (GTDB): domain Bacteria; phylum Pseudomonadota; class Alphaproteobacteria; order Rhizobiales; family Beijerinckiaceae; genus Methylocystis. Next base: position 35,068 of record CAVOTY010000007.1, read on the forward strand.
ACCGCTGGCCTGTGGCCGCCACTAATGCTCACCAGTCCGACACCGGGTTGCTGCGAGATTTTTTGCGCGAGCCGCGTCTCGCTGAGGTCTTCGAGATTGATCAGCGACAGAGTTTTCGACGTGACCGCGAGCGTCAGAATCGGGGCGTCGGCGGGATTGACCTTGGCGTAAATCGGCGGGGCCGGCAGATCGGCCGGCAATAGATTGTTGGCGGCGTTGATCGCCGCCTGCACTTCTTGCTCGGCGACGTCGAGCGAGATGTCGAGATTGAATTGCAGCGTGATGATCGAGGCGCCGGCGGAACTCGACGACAGCATTTGATTGAGGCCTTGCATCTGGCCGAGTTGCACTTCCAGCGGCGCAGTGACCGCGGAGGTCATCACTTCGGGGCTGCCACCCGGGTAAAAGGTTTGAACTTAAATCGTCGGATAATCGACCGCCGGCAGCGTGGCGAGCGGCAGCTGGTAAAAAGCGGAAGCGCCGGCGAGTAGGATCGCGACCATCAATAGGGTTGTCGCCACTGGGCGCAAGATGAAAGGTTCCGAAATGTTCATCGATCTTCGCTCGTTGCAGCTCGCCGCCGCCGCTACTTCTTCGATTTCGGCGCGTTCTTGGCCTCGTCGGGAGTTTCCACCAGCGCGCCTTCGCGCAGTCGATCGGTTCCTTCGATGACGACGCGGTCACCAGGCTCGAGCCCGGAGATCACCTGAGCCATCTCACCGTCCGTGGGCCCAAGCTTCAGCGCATGGACGGCGACTTTATTCTCGGCGCCGACGACATAGGCATAGGCGCCGGGGGCGCCGCGCTGGATCGCCGCTGTCGGCGTCGTGGCGACGTTGCGCAAAGTGTCGAGCAGCAGATGCGCGTTGACGAACTGGCTCGGAAACAACTTGTTCTCGGCGTTCTCGAATTTCGCGCGCAGCTTGACCATGCCTGTGGTGGTGTCGACCTGATTGTCGAGTGTCAGCAGTTCGCCGGTCGCGAGCTTCGTGACATTGGCGCGGTCGTAGGCGTCGACCTGCAGCGCAGTCCGGGCGTTCACCTTCGGCAAGATGTTCGGCAGCTCGTCCTCTGGCACCGGAAAAATGACGGTGATGGGTTGCAGCTGCGTGATCACCGCGATCGTATTGTTGTTCGAGGTCTGCACATAATTGCCCGGGTCGACAAGGCGCAGACCAACGCGGCCATCGACTGGCGAAATGATATGCGCATAGATCAGATTCAGCTTTTGTGCGTCGATCAGGGCGTGGTCGGTCTTCACCGATCCTTCATATTGTTTCACGAGAAAGACCTGATCTTCCTCGGTTTGTCGCGCGATCGAATTTTGGCGCAGAAGGGTTTGGTAGCGCGTGAGATCAATTTTTGCTTGATCGAGCTGGCCCTGATCGTGCAGGAGCTGGCCTTCATATTGCGCCTGCAAGATCTCATAGGGGCGCGGATCTATTTGCGCGAGAAAATCGCCCTTTTTCACAAGCTGGCCTTCGCGAAAAGCGACCTGTGTCAACTGGCCGTTGATTTGCGTCACCACATTAACGGTCGCGATCGGCGTCACCGTGCCGAGTCCGTTGACGACGACCCTGATGTCGCCCCGGCCTATGGTCGCGACCTTAACCGAAACAGCACTCGGCCGCGCTTGCATCGACTGCGTTGTTGGCGACCAAAGCATGCGCAGGAGATGATAAGCGCCGAATATCGCCGCCAGTACAAAAAGCGCGGGTAGCATCTCGCGCCGAAGGCGCGCGCCCAGGCCCTGATTGACCTCCGCGTCTTCACTCTCCAAAGCCATCATTCCACCAAACCTAACGCCTCGGCACAATGCCCAGCGCTGGAGCCGCGTCGATCACCGCAGCCGCCGCAAAATCGCGCGCGCAACATGATCAAGTAAGCACATTCCATGTGGTAAATCGCTAAACACGGAAAGACAGCTCCTTCGCCGCGTTCCAGTCAATATTGGCGCGACGCCTTGACCGATGCGCCCGCTTCATAGCAGCATATTTTGGCGTGGCCAAGTTTGCGTTTTGCCGGAATTCGCCAAGTCTCACGTAATGCCTGCTAAAGCCGACCGATGACCATAATGCCTAATTATACGACGGTTAACGGCGAGGTCTTGGGTGGTGCGCGCCGCCGCATGGCCGCGACTAGGATTTCAATCACTTACGAGACCGGAATTTCCCAAATGAGGAGAACTGTTTTGGTTCTAGTCGCGTCGGGAACGTTTTCGGCTTGCTCCGTCGGTCCGGATTATGTTCCGGCCTTGACGCCCATTCCCGAAAAATTCAAGGAACTGCATGGTAGGGCGTTGAAGGGCTTCAAACTCGCGACGCCGCGGGAAAGTGTCGACGCGGAATCTTGGTGGCGGATCTATAAGGACCCCGTGCTTGACTCATTGGAGCGCCGGGTCGAGATCTCCAACCAGACGGTCGCGGCGGCCGCCGCAGCCTACGAGCAAGCTCGAACGCTGATACGGATCGCGCAGGCCGCTCTTTTTCCGACAGTGACGGCAAGCTATAGCGTTTCGCGTGCTTACACTGGCGCCGCGCTGGTTGGGGGCTCTTCCACGACGTCCTCCTCTGGGAGTGGATCGACGACGAGCCTCCATGGCGTCACGACGACGACCTACACGACGCAAGGCGCGCTGACCTGGGACATCGACGTTTGGGGAAAAATCCGCCGCCAGATCGAGAGCAACATTGCGGGCGCGCAGGTTAGCGCCGCCGATCTCGTTAACGCCAAACTCACGGCGCAATCCCAGCTCGCGCTGGCCTATTTCAATCTGCGCTCGGCCTACTCACTTAAAGGTCTGCTCGAGAAAACGGCGGGGGAATATAAAAAGACGCTGACGATCACGCAAAATCAATACAAGGGGGGCACGGCTTCCCAGGCCGATGTCGTCAGCGCCGAGACGCAGCTCTTTTCGACGCAAGCCGCGGCGATCGCCACCGATGAGACTATCGCGCAATTGCAGCATGCGATCGCCATGCTGATGGGAATACCGCCAAGCGAGGTCAGCCTTCCAAAAATGCTTCTTCCCGACGCCATCCCGCCTTTCCCGGTCGGGGTGCCGTCCCAACTGCTGGAGCGCCGGCCGGACATCGCCGCCGCCGAACGCATGATGCAGCAAGAAAATGCGTTGATCGGCGTCGCCATCGCCGCTTACTATCCGGACGTTTCGATTTCCGCCGATCTCGGCTTTACCGGCATGATGCCGCTGCCGATCAATCCGGCGCATGAATTCTGGGCGCTCGGCGGGATGGCGCTGGAGACCGTATTCGACGGCGGCCTGCGTTCCGCGCAAGTCAACTCCGCCAAGGCTACGTATCTGCAATCCGTCGCCAATTACCGCCAGACCGTCCTCACGGCGTTTCAACAAGTGGAGGATCAGCTAGCAGCGGTCCGCGTGCTGAGCGCGCAACTCAAGGTTCAGGATAAAGCCGTCGTCGAGGCGCGCAAGGCCGTCACGGTGTATCTCAATCAGTATCGCGCCGGCGTCGTCGCCTTCACCTCCGTGGTGGTCGCCGAGGCCGCCCTGCTCTCGGCCGAACAGGCGGCATTGGCGACGCGACAGAGCCTCTTCGTCTCTAGCGTCACGCTGATCGAAGCACTCGGTGGCGGGTGGGATAAGTCGAAACTGCCGACGCCGGGCGAAACCTCGACGGGAATTTCGATCTTCCCCCAGCTTTAATTTCCAGCGGCGCGAACATGGGCGGAGTGTAGGTCGTCGCGCGCAAGAAAGTCACAACCGATTTCGACGAAGGTCGTCTGACCTCGGAGGGCGACGACGTATTGCTGTCGATGGCGGAGCGACGCCTTGGCGTCGCCGAACGATTGTCGCAACTCGGGTTGAAGACTTCGTTGGGACAGACAAGATCTTGCGCAAGTATCGGGGGTCGGCTTCCCGTGAGAGCAGCTATTCCATGTCCATGGCGAAGACGCACGTCACGCCTGTCTCCAAAGAGGCGCGCTCGCCCAATGGCATCGAATGAGTGACCGAGAAGTCCGGCCATGATCCGCGCGTGACGAAAGGAGGGGCCGGCCTGCTCGCCAAATCCGTCTCCCGCGTTAAATCCCCCGCATGAACGCGCTGTCACGGCCCAAGACTCTTCTGATAACGAACCCGGTCGCAGAGGCGCCGTCGAACATCATTGAAACGGACGTTCCGGCGCGCCTGGACGCCCTGCCCTGGGGGCGCTTTCAAATGCTTGTAATCGTCGCCCTTGGCGTCACCTGGATACTCGACGGGCTCGAGGTCACGATGGCGGGAGCGGTGGCGGCGCGGCTGAAGGATCGGCTGGCGCTCGGGCTGAGCGACGCCGAAATCGGCTTCGCGAGCAGCGCCTATCTCGCCGGGGCCGTCGCCGGCGCGCTGTTTTTTGGCTGGCTGACCGATCGCCTCGGACGCAAAAAACTGTTCTTCATCACGCTCGCCGTCTATCTAGCCGCCACCGCCGCGACGGCGTTTTCTTGGAGTTTTTGGAGTTTCACCGCCTGCCGCCTGCTGGTCGGCGCGGGGATCGGCGGGGAATACGCGGCGGTCAATTCGACGATTCAGGAGTTGATCCCCGCGCGCGTGCGCGGCTGGACCGACCTCGTCATCAACGGCAGTTTTTGGATCGGCGCGGCGATGGGCGCGGGCGGCTCGCTGCTTCTGCTGGACCCCAAGATTCTCGATCCGGCGATCGGCTGGCGCGCGGCCTTCCTGATCGGCGCGGTGATCGGGCTCGTCATTTTCGTCATGCGCGTCTGGATCCCCGAAAGCCCGCGCTGGCTGATCACGCACGGCCGCCAGCGGGAGGCGGAGGCCATCATGCGCGCGATCGAGGAGCGCTTTGTTCGCGAGGGTCGGGCGCTGGCGCCGGGTCCCTTTGCAAAAGCGAGGCTGCGGGCGCGCGATCACACGCCCTTCGCCGAAGTCGCGCGCGCGATTTTTCTCGCCTACCCTCGCCGCGCGGTCGTCGGCTTTTGCCTGATGGCCTCGCAGGCCATGCTCTATAACGCGGTGTTTTTCACCTATGCGCTTATCCTGACCGAATTTTACGGGGTCCCCGCCGGCGCCGTCGGCTGGCACCTGCTCGCCCTAGCGGTCGGCAATTTTCTCGGGCCCGCGCTGCTCGGCCGGTTCTTCGACACGATCGGCCGCAAGATAATGATCAGCGCCACCTATGGGGTTTCGGCGATTCTGCTGGCGGTCGTCGGCTATCTGTTCGAGTGGCGCGTGTTGTCGGCGATCGAGCAGACGGCGGGCTGGATGATCCTGTTCTTTTTCGCCTCGGCGGCGGCGAGCTCCGCCTATCTCACGGTGAGCGAAATGTTCCCGCTCGAAATCCGCGCCATGGCCATCGCGGCTTTCTACGCGGTGGGAACCGGCATCGGCGGCGTGTTCAGCCCCTGGCTGTTTGGAACACTCATCGGCACGGGATCGCGAGCTGACGTCTTCACGGGCTACGCCCTGGGCGCCGCGCTGATGATCGGCGCGGCGGCGATGGAATGGTTATGGGGCGTCGCGGCCGAACGCAAATCGCTCGAAGCCGTCTGCAGGCCGCTGACCTTCGTCGGGGACAGCTCGCCCGCCTCGCCGTGAACCGGGGCGGGCGGGCGGTATTGCCCAAGCGCTCCCATGGCGAACGACATCGGGGGCGCGTCCAGCGCCCGCAAAAAGGCGCGCATCCAATTGCAGGCGTCATGCTCTCGCACTCTGGCGAGCAACGCCGCTTGCCGATCGACGCGCTCGCCGAGCGGCATCGAGATCGCGCGCTCTATCGCTTGCGCGACATCGTCGGCGTCATAGGGATTGACGATCAACGCCTCCTGGAGATCCTCGGCCGCGCCGGCAAATTGCGACAACACCAAAACACCCGGATTTTCCTCGTCCTGGGCGGCGACATATTCCTTGGCGACGAGATTCATGCCGTCGCGCAATGGCGTGACGAGACCGACTTGGCTGCCCCGATAGAGCGCCGCGAGGGTCTCGCGGGGAACGTTTCGGTGGATATAGCGCACGGGCGTCCAGTCGAAGTCGCCGAACTGGCCATTGATCTCGCCGGACAGCGCTTCTAGTTCATGACGAATGTCGGCATAGGCCTTGACGTCTTCACGGCTCGGCGGCGCGATCTGCATCAGCGTCGCCGCCTTGCAATTGCGTGGAAAGAGTTCGAGCCACCGCTTGAACGAACGCAACCGGTCCGGCAGCCCCTTTGTGTAATCCAGGCGGTCCACTCCGATGACATTGACCCGCGGTTCGCCGCGCCGGTGCAGCCACTGGATGCGTTCTCGCGCTTCGGGCCGCTTCGCCATGGCGGCGAAGGAATCGACGTTGATGCCCACCGGAAACGCGGAGACGGTCACGATATTGCCGCCAACGCGCAGCACATCGTCCGACACCATCACGCCGCCCATGTGTTGACATGCGTAGCGGCAGAAATTCGCCAGATCCAGTTTCGTTTGGAAGCCCAGGACGTCATATTGCACAAACGCATTCATCAGCCACTCATGCTCGGGCATGGCGAACAGCAAGTCCGGCGGCGGGAACGGAATGTGAAGAAAAAACCCGATCCGATTGTGAATGTCGCGCGCCCGCAAACCGGCCGCCAACGGAATGAGGTGATAATCGTGAACCCACACGAGATCGCCAAAATCCAGCAACGGTGCCAGCGCCTCCGCGTAACGATCGTTGACGCGTCGATATGCTTCGCTGCTCTCCTGAGTGAAGCGCGCGAGATCCAAACGGTAATGATGAACGGGCCAGAGCGCCGCGTTGCAGAATCCAAGATAGAACTCCTGATGGTCGCGCTCGGTGAGCGGCATCGTGATGATGGTCAACTTGTCGTGTCGCGTGCACGTGACGCCGATGCCGGACTCGTCGGCGACAATTTCGCCATTCCAGCCGAACCAGATGCCGCCATGGTCGCGCAATCCGTCGAGAATGCACACGGCGAGCCCTCCCGCCGCCTCGCATTTGGGATTAGCGACTCGATTGGACGCCACCACGAGACGTTTCATATTGCCTTCTCCCACGAACGCGATAACCTCATGGCGCAATTGATGATTCCGACCATGGAATAGGTCTGCGGATAGTTTCCCCAGGCTTCTCCGGTCTTAACGTCGATGTCCTCCGACATCATTCCAAGCCGGTTTCGACAAGCGAGCAATTGCTCGAAATAGTCGCGCGCTTCCTCGGCGCGCCCCATCCGCGCCAAGGCGTCGACGCGCCAAAACGAACAGGTGTTGAACGCCGTCGTCGGCGGTCCGAAATCGTCGGCCGCTTCGTAGCGCAGTACATGAGGGCCACGCGCCAGAACGCGTTCGATCTCATCGACGGTCGAGACCATCCTTGGGTCTTGCGGGTCGATGAAACCAAGTTCGACCATCAACAACGCGCTCGCGTCGAGATGCTCACCATCGAAGCATTCGACGAAGGCGTCGCGCCGTTGCGACCATGCGCGGTGAAGAATAGTTTGCTTTACCTGATCGGCCTTTTCTCGCCAATCCCGTGCGCGATCCAGTTCGGCGATATGCTCGGCGATCAGGGAAAGGCGATCGAGCGCCGCCCAACACATGACCGCCGAACTCGTATGAACACACGCGCGTGATCGCAGTTCCCACATACCCGCGTCGGGTTTGTCGAACACCGCGAGAGCCCGCCTTCCCAGCTCTTCGAGGCCAAGAAAGTTTGCCCGCGTCGGCGGCGATAGGAGGCGGCGATCGAGAAAGGCCTGGGCGACGCCCAGAATGACGTTGCCGTAGCCATCGTGCTGGGTATGTTCATAGGCCTGATTGCCGATCCGCACTGGACCCATCCCGCGATACCCCGGCAACGACTCGACGATCCTTTCCTCAAGCGTCGGCTCTCGACCAACCCCGTAAACGGGCTGAATGTGACTCTCCGTCGCGGACGACATGACGTTCATGAGCCACGCAAAGTAATTCTCCATTTTGCGCACCGCCGCGAGACGATTTAGGGCTCGCACGACGAAATAAGCGTCGCGCACCCAACAGTACCTATAATCCCAATTGCGTTGCGTGCCGGGCGCCTCGGGAATGCTGGTCGTCAACGCCGCGACGATCGCTCCCGTGGGCTCGTAGGCGCAGAGCTTGAGTGTTATCGCGGCGCGAATGACCGCATCCTGCCATTCATAGGGAATCGCCAAGCGATGCGACCATTGCAGCCAGTAGTCTCGTGTTCGCGTCTCGAAAACGTAAGCGGTTTGCTCGACGCTCTCGCTCAAGGTTTCGTCGGCGCCGAGTATGAGGTCGACTGGACGATTGAGATTAAATGGCGTTTCGTCTCTAATATAGTCGATCGGCGCGGTGGTCGTTAGGCGCAAGATCGCATTGGTGCCCACGTAGCGGATGTGATGCGACCCCGACGTCAAAATTGGCGCGGTCGCGCCGTAGTCGAAGCGCGGACGCAATCGAACTCGAACGCGAGGACTTCCAGAGGTTGGCGTCAAACGGCGCACGAGCATTTGCGGAAAAAACGGTCGACCCCGCCACCAGAAGCGCGGAGCGAAATCCGTGACTCGGACCGAACCCTGCTTGCCGTGAAGAATCGTGACCAGCAACGCCGTATTGCCGTCGTAGTGTTGTTCGCTCTGAATATAATCTTCAAGTTCAATCGCGAAAACGCCGTGTCCCTCCGCAGTGCTTGGCGCGCCGAGCAGGCCGTGAAACACCGGGTCTCCGTCGAAACGCGGCATGCAGCACCAAACAATGCTGGCAGTGCGGTCAATCAAGGCCGCCAGGCAACAATTTCCGACGACGCCAAGATCAAGCGCGCTCATCGCACCGGCTCCTCGCAGCGTGTTCCAGCAAGCTCTTCAAGCCAATCGAGCAATTGAGCGACGCCGTGGACGCGAAACCGAGCAAGGGACGCTCCGTCGCCTATCTTGATTGACACGCCGCCCCGCGCGTTCACGACGGCAAACCCCGCCTCGTCGGTGACGTCGTCGCCCGCGAAAAGCGGCCTCCGACCAAGGAAAGGCGATTCGGACAGGAAGGCTTCGATCACGCTTCCCTTGTTGGCGGCCTTCGACTTAACCTCAAAAACCATTTTGCCGTGCAACATCTGCAAATCAGGGTGATTTGCCACGACCTCGCGCATGATCGCGCAACAGCGATGCTCCAAGTCCGGGCGTAGCCGATAGTGCAGGGCCACCGCCCCGGGCTTTCGTTCGATGATCACTCCAGCCTCGCCGCCGATCATCTTTTCAAGCACGATAATAATCGGCGAAATGTCGGGCGAATGCACCGAATGGATGATCCCGCGAGCGTCTCGACGCTCGAGCCCATGCACGCCGGCGACGGGCAGGATAAGCGGGCGCAGCAATCCATCGACGGCGGAAATCTCGCGTCCCGAGACGATCGCCAGGGCGCCGCCGGACTTTTCACGCAGCGACTGAAGCACCCGCGGCGTGGGAGGCTCGAGACGAACGGCGTAGGGATCGTCCCCGATTTCCGCTAGAGTACCATCGAGGTCAAGGAAAATCGCGTAGCGTCCAATATGGTCAATTTTGGGCGGCATGATTTTCAGCCTTTGGACGATCCTTCGCTCGTCGACCACGTTGTAGCCGGGGCTGTTTTCGCGCCGGGCTTAGAGACATCCTGGCTGGAGCCTTCAAAAATATGGAGCGCAAAAGAGTGGTTTCAATCCATAATGCATGGCGGAGCGAGTCCGCCCGCGATAACCTCTCAAATAAAGTTGGAGCCCAAGTATTCGCATAGTTAGGGCGCAATGTTCTAATCGACCTGCCACCGCCAAGTTGGACCACGAACGATTGGAATCCGGCCAGTCGAAGGACGGACGAATGAAGCGTGCACGGTTCACGGAAGAGCGGATTATCGGCGTTCTGAAAGAGCATGAGGCGGACGACAAGATCACGGATCTCGCGCGCAAGCGCGGCGTTTCGGAAGCGACGCTTTACAATTGGAAGCCAAAGTACGGCGGGCTGGACGTCTCCGAAGCGAAGCGCTTGAAAGCGCTCGAGGACGAGAACGCCAAGCTGAGGAAGCTGCTGGCGGAAGCCGTGCTCGACATGGCGGCGCTTCGCGAGCTTTTGTAAAAAAATAGTAGGGCCCGCCGCCAAGCGCGAGGGAGTTGCGCATATGCGAGCCTTGATGGGCTTGTCGGAACGGCGGGCCCGCATTCTTGTCGCCGCCAATCGCGCGACGATCCGCTGTCGGTCTCGCCGAGCGCCCGACATCGAGCTGCGCGGGCAAATCCGCGACCTCGCCAAAGAGCGCAAGCGCTTTTACTATAGGCGGCTTTTTATCCTGCCGCGGCAGGGCGGCGAGCCGTCGGGGATCAATCGCATCTATCGGCTTTATCGCGAGGAACGGCTTATCGCGCGCAAGCGGCGCGCCCGAAAGCGAGCCGTCGGCGCGCGAGCGCCGATCCTGGTGGAAGCGAAGGCCGTTGCGGGCTGGTCGCTGGATTTCGTTCGCGACCAGTTCGCTCATGACCGCCTGTTCCGCATTCTGAACATCGTGGATGACGTCACGCGGCGCGTGAGCTAACGTCCCTGACCGAGCGGCGCGGCAAACCCGACATCACCGTCTCGGACAACGGGACCGAGTTCACCGCGAACGCGATGCTATCATGGGCGCAAGAGCACCAAATCGTCTAACATTTCATCGCTCCGGGGAAGCCGATGCGGAACGGCTATTGCGAGAACTTCAACGGCCGCATGCAAGATGAGCTGCTGAACGAGACCCCGTTTTTCGGCCTCGATCACGCAGGCGAGAAGATCGCGACCTGGGTCCATGACTTCAACCACCCGCGTCCACATTCGGCGCTCGCCTATCAAACCCCGGCGGCCTTTGCCGCCAACATCTTCGCAACATGTGATCGGCCGCGCAACCCGGACCAGCTCCGCCGATCGCATGTTGCTCACACCCCGCCTGAAGGCGTAAAACCCGCTGAGGCTCTAATCGCCGATGGATGAAAGCTCAGTGGCAGGTCAAGACTCCAAGGGGAGTCTCGCTGTCACAAATATTCCCGACCTTGAATGGGCGGCGGCGTGACTAGTTTTCAAGTTAAGGCGTAGTGGCGTGTTCGTTGCGCACGGCGCTGGAGTGAGGTGGAGAGGTAATTTCCCGGACGATCTGGAAGAAAAAATCTCTGCAGGAGGAATGGATCACATGACCGACGCGCCAACTCTCACGAACACGTTGCTCAACGGCGCGTACTCACCTGTCCACGCCGCGGCGAAGGACGACTCTTTTCCAGCTGTTTGAAGCGAGTGGACGCCTGCCTCCATTGTCGCGAGGGCTTCGTCGGCCTCGATGCTGGCGACGGGCCGGCATGGCTGACCATCGCGCTGTCCACGCATGCCTTCGGGCAGGTGGTCATGTTTCTCGATCAAAAGGCCTCGCTGTCCACCGCGGTCTCGATTTTCGCCAGTCTTTCGATGGTCGTCCCATGCCGCGCCCGTCTCGAAGGCGCTGACGCCGGACATCCGCGCACTCCCCACGGGGCGTCGCTAGCGGCCGATAGATCGGGGCGCATGTTCACCATCAAGTCACAGGGGTAAATGCGTCGTTCCCGATTGACTGGCTCGGTTCAGGAAGGCTACACCAATTCGGGCCGTCGCCGCCAATAGCGCTCGTTCCGCTATGCCGCATTTCAGGTGATCGGCGGCGTGCGTTCCAAATACAGGTTGAGAAAGGTACAAGGGTAATTGCCTCATGATCACATGTTTTTATAATAGAGCCGGGTTAATTATAATTTAATATTTTGCTACGCCTTGGATATGCTATCAATTCAGAAGCCCTAACGGATCGGATGCGCCCTCGATCCATCCATCGCGTAGGAGGTATCTGTTGATTGTGCTCTCTGTCAATTCAATTTATTCAACCTCTCGCCTTGAGACGCCGACCGTGTCGGCTCCGCGGGGATTTCGGCGATAATGCTCGCCATTGTCCGAATAGCGTTACAGCGACCATATACCTTTGTCGTAATGGCGATGCTGATTCTAATTTTCGGAGTGAGGGCCTGGATAGCAACTCCGACCGATATATTTCCAGATATAGGCATTCCCGTCGTCAGTGTCGTCTGGACATATAACGGATTGCCGCCGGACGACATGTCCGGGCGGGTCATTTATTATTACGAACGGACCCTCAGCGCCCAGGTGAACGACATCGAGCATATCGAGTCCCAGTCATTGCCGGGCTACGGCGTCGTCAAGGTTTATTTCCAACCCAAGGTGAAGATCGACTTCGCTCTCGCGCAAGTGACGGCGGCGTCGCAGACGGTGCTCAAATTTCTTCCCGCCGGAATCACTCCGCCTTACGTGCTCAGCTTCAACGCGTCAAGCGTGCCGGTTCTCCAACTCGCTTTATCAAGCAAGACTTTGTCGCAGTCGGAGCTTTTCGACTACGGGCAGAACTTCATCCGGCCCAAGCTGGCGACCGTCGCCGGCGCCGCCGTGCCGTCTCCCTACGGCGGCAAGGTGCGGCAAGTTCAGATCGATATCGATCAACGCAAACTGCGTGGCTATGGCCTGTCCGCCGCCGATGTCGCGGCGACCCTGGCCGATCAAAACCTCATCACGCCGGTCGGCACGCAAAAAATAGGTGGATATGAATACATCGTCTCCTTGAACACTTCTCCGAATAAGATCTCGGAACTGAACGACCTGCCGATCAAAAAGGTTGATGGAACGATCGTCTATATGCGTGACGTGGCTTTCGTCCACGACAGCAGCCCGCCGCAAATCAATGTGGTGCGGGTCGACGGCGGCTCCGCCGTGCTGATGACCATTCAAAAGTCCGGCTCCGCTTCCACCCTAGACGTGATCCGGGGCGTGAAGGCTCTGTTGCCCAAGATACGGACGTCGCTTCCGCGGGGCTTGCAACTGGTCGCGGTCGGCGACCAGTCCACGTTCGTCAACGCGGCGGTCTCGGGCGTCATCCGAGAGGGTGTCATCGCTGCGGTTTTGACCGGATTGATGATTCTACTGTTTCTAGGCAGCTGGCGCTCGACCCTCATCATTACGATTTCGATTCCGCTAGCGATCTTGAGCGCCATCGCCGTTCTTTCGGCAATCGGCGAAACCATCAATGTGATGACGTTAGGCGGCTTGGCCCTGGCTGTGGGCATATTGGTCGATGACGCGACGGTCACCATCGAGAACATCGACAGGCATATCGAGGACGGCGCTGAAATCATTGACGCGATTCTCGATGGCGCGTCGGAGATCATGATTCCGGCCACGGTGTCCCTGCTCTGTATTTCCATTGTGTTCGTGCCGACCTTCGGGCTTGGCGGCGTCGCCGGCTATTTGTTTCGGCCTATGTCGGAAGCCGTGATCATCTCGCTCGTCGCATCCTATGTGTTGACCTACACGCTGGTGCCGACGCTGGCCCGCTACCTTCTCGCCGATCAATCTCATGATGGCGGCGCGACCGCGCCGCCGAGCTTCAATCCACTAGCAAGATTCCAGCGCGGCTTCATGCATCGATTCGAAAGGGTGCGCCTCGTCTATCGCGGCCTACTCGAGCGCGCGCTGGCGCGGCCCTGGCCCTTCGTAATTTGGATGTCATGCATCGTGGCGGCGTCTTTTGGACTGGCGCCGTTTCTTGGACAAAATTTCTTTCCCACGATCGAATCCGCGCAAATCAAGCTGCATTTGCGGGCGCCGATCGGCACCAGAATCGAAGAGACCGCTCGTCTCTGCGACCGGGTTGAACTGGCGATACGACAACTCATTCCCGCCGACGTGGTGGACAATATCGTTGACAATATCGGGTTGCCAATCAGCGGGATCAATATCGCCTACGGCAATTCCGGAACCATCGGAGTTGGCGACGCCGACCTTCTGATTACGCTCAAGGAAGGCCAGGAGGGCAACACGAGGGAGTATATTGAGAGTCTACGGGATCGGCTTCCGCGTCTGTTTCCGGGTATGAGCTTCGCCTTCCTACCCGCCGACATTGTCACGCAAATTCTCAATTTCGGCCTGCCGGCGCCGATTGATGTTCAGGTTGTTGGCAATCAAGCGGCGGCCAATCGCGCCTACGCGGAAAAGATCTTCAAGCAAATCATTAATATCCCCGGCGTCGCGGATCCGCGCATCCAGCAGGCGTTCAACGCGCCGACGCTCAACGTTGACGTCGATCGATCGCGGGCGATCGATGTGGGATTGCGGGAACGTGACATCGCCAATTCAATGCAGGACACGCTCGCCGGCAGCATTCAGAGCGCTCCTACCTTTTGGCTCAATCCCAAGAATGGCGTGTCCTATCCCATCGTGGTGCAGACCCCGCAATATTGGATGAACAGCGTTGAAAGTTTGAATAATTTGCCGCTTACCGCTACAAACGCCTTGCAGCTACTTGGCGGCGTGGCGGTTGTCTCGCGCGGGCGCAGCAACGCCGTCGTTTCGCATTACGATGTGCAACCAGTGATCGACATATACGCCTCGACGCGTGAGCGGGACCTCGGCGCGGTGGCCGGCGATATCGAGAACATTCTGAAGTCCACCGCTAAAGATGCCCCCGCTGGCTCCACCGTGGTTTTGCGTGGTCAGGTATCCACGATGACCGCCGCCTACGCTCAGCTGTTTGGTGGACTGACATTGGCGATTGTGCTTATCTACTTGCTGATCGTCGTCAATTTTCAGTCGTGGCTGGACCCATTCGTCATCGTCAGCGCGTTGCCGACGGCCTTGGCCGGCATTGTATGGATTTTGTTTCTCAGCTTCACGACCCTGTCGGTGCCCGCCTTGACGGGCGCCATCATGTGCATGGGCGTGGCGACCGCGAACAGCATTCTCGTGGTGAGCTTCGCGCGGGAGCGCTTGGCCGAGGGCGCGGATGCGTTGACGGCCGCCTTGGATGCGGGATTCACGCGGTTCCGACCCGTGCTGATGACCGCGCTGGCGATGATTATCGGCATGATGCCCATGGCGTTTAGCGCCGAGCAAAACGCGCCGCTGGGACGCGCGGTGATTGGCGGACTCTTTTGCGCGACGATCGCGACGCTTTTTTTCGTCCCGGTCGTATTCAGGCTGGTTCACGCCTCAAGCCCGCCACCGGTCGAGTCCTCCGCGAATTAAGCGAAGCGAATTGGAGCCATGCCAAATGACGAGACAGCCGTTCCCCGCCCTCAAGCGATCGCGCTCAAGATGAAGCGCTGGCTGTTTATCGCTGGCGTTGTCGCGATCGTTCTCGCCGCGGCCGGAATGATAAGCCGAGGGATTAAGGCGGCGCGGCTGGCTGAATTGACCACGGAGCAATCGATCGCGACGGTGGAAGTTGTCTTGCCCAGTTCGGGCAAGGGCGCACAGGAGCTTGTGCTGCCGGGCGACATCGCGGCCTTCACCGAGGCGCAAATTCGGGCCCGGGTCAACGGGTACATCCGGGAATGGAAATACGACATCGGGGCGCATGTGAAGGCTGGCGAAACCCTGGCCACGATCGATGCGCCTGAACTGGAACAGCAACTGCAACAGGCAAAGGACGAACAGGCCAAGGCGGAGGCCAATGTTCAGCTCGCGAAACTGACATCGAAGCGATGGGCCGCCTTACGCGCCTCGACCGCGGTTTCGCAACAGAGCGTTGACGAAAAAAGCGGCGATTTCAACGCCAAAATGGCGGAAGCCGCCGCCGCGCGCGCTAATGTCGAACGCTTGAAGGCGTTACAAGGCTTTACCCGCGTCACGGCGCCATTTTCGGGCGTCGTGACGCAACGCAACATTGACTTGGGCGTGTTGGTTGGACCCGGCGACAACCGGGAGTTATTCGATCTCGCGGATATCCATGTCGTGCGTGTCTTCGTTCGCGCGCCGCAAGCTTTCGTCGCTCAACTCCACATAGGCGCGAACGCAACGCTCAAACTGCCGCAATTTCCGAACAGAATTTTCGCCGCCAGACTCAACTCGACGTCGAACGCCATCGCGGAGAAATCTCGAACGCTGCTCGCTCAGCTCTTGGCCATTAACGCCGATGGAGCGCTACTGCCAGGCGCATACGCGGAAGTCCACTTCAAGCTGCCCGCGGATGCGCGGCTACCGCGCGTTCCCGCCAATGCGATCCTTTATCGCGATAACGGGTTGAACGTGGCGACGGTCGGCGCGGATCGTAAGGTCGCCATAAAACCGATCGAAGTCGCGCGCGACCTTGGCGTCGAAATCGAAGTGCTGTCGGGGATTTCGACGACGGATCGCATCATAGTCAACCCTTCCGATATAATCGCGAACGGAGACATCGTGCGGCTTTCCGGCGAAGACTCCGCCAGCGTTTCGTCCGACGCCAAGAAAACCAAGGTGGAGTAGAATGCGGATTCGCTCCGGCTTGGCGTGCGTCTTGTCGCTGCTGTTGCGCGGTTGCGATCTCGCGCCGGAGTACCGGCCGCCGACGGTCGAAATCCCCGCGAAATTCAAGGAGAGTCGAGACTGGAAAGTGGCGCGACCTCGCGACGACGCTCCTAGGGGGGAATGGTGGCGAAGCCTCGATGATCGCGTCCTGAATACACTTGAGCCGCGGGTCGACGTCGCCAACCAAGATTTGGCGGCGGCGCTAGCGGTGATGGATCAGGCGCGAGCATTGACGGCAAAGGCGCAAGCGGGCCTGCTGCCAAGCGTCAACCTCAACAACAGCTATTCCGCCAACAAGGAGTCCGCGCACCGTCCCACGCGCAAAGCCGATACGCCTTTCAGCACGTCTGGCTACGCCGAATCGATCCTAACCAACCGGCCGTTGAACGAGCCGGATCATTACGGCGACAATCTGCTTAATCTACAAGCCACCTATGAGGTCGATCTGTGGGGACGCGTTCGTGACGCCGTGGCCGCCAGTCAGGCGCAAGTACAGGCCAGCGCCGCGGAGCTTGGAGCGATTCAACTCAGTCTTCAGGCCGAGCTGGCGCGTGATTATATCGCGATGCGGGGTCTCGACAGCGAGGTCGCGCTGCTGACCGATACTGTTGAGAGTTACAGTCGCGCGCTGGCCTTGACCAAAACTCTCGTCGAAGGACAAATCGCATCTCCCGCTGACTCCGCGCGCGCCCAGGCGCAATTGGAAGTCACGCGGGCGCAATTGTTCGATGTAAAGGAACGACGGGCGCTCTTGGAACATGCGATAGCGACTCTGATAGGCGAGCCGGCGTCGACATTTTCGATCGCATCGGCGACATTTCCGGCAATGTCATCCTCGCCACCGGCGAGCGTGCCTTCAACTCTGTTGGAACGCCGTCCCGATATCGCGGCCGCGGAGCGACGCGTCGCCGCGGCCAATGAATCGATCGGCGTCGCGCGCGCCGCGTTTTTTCCGCAACTCACCATCAACCTGTCGGGTGGAACGCAAGACACGGGACTCAGTCTGCTCAATATGCGCAACAGTATTTGGTCGGTGGGTCCAGCGGTTACCTTGCCGATCTTCGACGGCGGCGCGCGGATCGCCGATCTGCGAGGCGCCGAGGCGGCATACATGGAGACCGTCGCGCGCTATCGGGGATCGGTGTTGCGCGCGATCCAGGAGGTCGAGGACTCGCTGGCCACACGGAAATGGCTGGAAAAAGAAGCCAAGAGCGTGAGCGTGGCTTCCGAAAACGCCAAAAAGGTTCTCAACATATCGCTCGCGCTTTATCGTGATGGCGCGAGCAATTATCTCGACGTCGTGGTTGCGCAAACAGCCGCGCTTGACGCTGAACGCGCCCTGCTGGCTATAAAGACTCGAGAACTCGAGGCCAAGCTAAGCTTGATATTGGCGCTCGGCGGCGGATGGTCCTCTGTCGACTTGGCGAATATCGAATAGGGCCGAGCGAATAGCCGCGCGAAGCAGCGCCTGAAATCCATGTTGACCGAGAGTGACCGATGACTGAACGACCTCAGGAAGGATTCTCCTGCCGTCACTGCGCCTTTTGGAAGCAACTGACCGACCGCGAAGGCGGTTGTCGCTTGCGCGCCCCCGAACCCAGCGGCGCCGTCGACGAAATTGCATGGTGGGCGCGAACCCACTCCGACGCTTTTTGTGGAGAGGGTCGCCGGCGAGAAGACAACCAGTTGCAACAAGTAGTCTGCGCGACATGCCTTTACTGGCGTCATCCGCCCGGCGGCCTCGAGCCGATAGACCCGTTGGATCGACGGCGGGACTGGTGGAGCAGAGCTGGCCATTGTCACAGATTTGCGCCTCAACCCTCATCCAAGGCAGGATATAGGGCGTTTTGGCGCGCCACGCATGAAACCAACTCATGCTTTTCGGGCAGGACGAGATCGGCTGCTATTTCCAACTAGAATTCCCTTCATTGAGACAGGGAACCGTTCTGATGGAACTTCGGCGACGCCATATGTGCTTGCAATACCTCGTCGGATCCCGCGTCTATCTCTTCGAGTGAGACTTCGTAGCCCCAAAGATTGGCGATTTGGCATAGAATTTCGGTCGCGCTACTGGAATCCAGAAGCTTGCCGTTCACCACTTTGTGATGCATTACCAGTTTACGACTGCCGCCGAGGTCCACATCCACAACCTGAATGTCGGGAATTTGTCTTCGGATCTCGTAATCGGCGGCCAGACTTCGTCGTACATCATGGTAGCCACGACCGTTATGGATCGCGGTCACCTCCAATTGCGGGGCGTCTTCCACGTCGACGATATGAAACAGTCGCCACTTGCGGATAAGTTTTGGGCTTAAAAACTGGCCGATGAAGCTGTCATCTCGATAGTTGGCCCAGATTTGACGCAGCACCGCCATTTCGTCACCCTGACCAGCAATCTCGGGAAACCACGCCCGATCTTCCTCTGTTGGACTGACCACCATGCGCGCGATGTCGGTCATCATATCAAAGCCTAGCGCGTAAGGGTTAAACCCACTGTATCCGGGATCGAAGCAAGTTGATTGGCGGATGGCGTTCGTGTGCGACTGCAAAAACTCCAGGAAGCTGCCATCGCTGATCCGCCGGGTTTGGTGAAGCGTGTTCATGATGCGATAATGGCAATAGGTCGCGCAGCCTTCATTCATGACCTTCGTTTGCTGCTGCGGATAAAAGTATTGCGCGATCAGCCGAACGATGCGCAGCACTTCACGTTGCCACGGCTGCAGTTTCGGCGCGAACTTCTCGATGAAGTAAAGGATGTTCTCCTGCGGCAGGCCGAGCATCGCGCGCTGCCGGTCCACGGCGTTCCGTGTCGCGATGCGAAAAGGACCCGGCACGGTTCGCCAGAGGTCGTTATATAGCCGCTCATGCTCTTGCGCGCGGTGTCGATCGCGCTTCTCCTCGGACTGCAGATCGAGGCCCTTTTTGCGCGGATAATGGTGCACCCCTTGCGCCATCAGCGAGTGCGCCGCATCGAGCAACCGCTCCACCTCATGTTCGCCGTGGCGTTCCTCGCAACTCGAAATATATTTCTTGGCATAGGCCAAATAATCCAAAATCCCAGCGGCATCGGTCCACTGTCGGAATTGGTAATTGTTCTTGAAAAAGTGGTTGTGCCCAAAGGCGGCGTGAGCGATCACCAGCGCCTGCATCGTGGCGGTATTTTCCTCCATGATGTAACTTATGCAAGGAGTGGAGTTGATCACTATTTCGTAGGCGAGGTCTCGCAAGCCCAAGCGATAGACGTCCGCGTGTTGCGTAAAGCGCTTGCCAAACGACCAATGCCGATAAAACAGGGGCATGCCCAACGAAGCGTATGCGTCGAGCATTTGCTCGGCGGTAATGACTTCGATCTGATTGGGAAAAATATCCAGCGCCAACTCCTTGTCGGCGATCTCCGCCACCGCGTCGTGGATCCGTTGGATTGTCCGAAAATCCCAGTCGTTCCCCTCAAACAGGAGCGAGGCGGCTTTCATCGCGAGGTCTCCCCGACACTAAATCCGCGACGCTGAAACAGTTGCCGGAATACAGGATAAATATGGTCACGGCGCGCGACGCGCCGCATCTGGAACGTGGTTCTCTCGGTTCGCACCTTCGTGTAGGTCAACCAAAGCGAGCTTTGGCTCTCCTGTCCCGCGGCGCTGGACGTATCCACGTTCGGATGGGCGACTTCCACGTAGGCGAAATACTGGCAGAGCGGTAAAATCGTTTCTTCCAGCAATGCTTGCGTCCGCTCATTGTCGCTGGGAAGATTGTCGCCATCGGACGCCTGCGCGGCATATATGTTCCAGTTCTCTGGATCATATTTATCCTTTATAATGCGCGCCATTTCAATCAGGGCCGAGGATACCAGCGTGCCGCCTGTTTCGGCTGAACGGAAGAAGGTCTGCTCGTCCACCTGCTGGGCCTTATCGGTGTGTCTAACGAAAACCAATTCGACGCGCTCATACCGGCGCGTGAGGAATACGTGAAGCAACATGAAAAAACGCTTTGCGAGGTCCTTCATGTGCTCCGTCATCGAACCGGAGACATCCATCAGGCAGAACATAACCGCTTGCGCGACTGGCCTTGGATAGCGTTCGAAGCGACGATACCGCAAGTCAACAGGATCGAGGTAGGCAATGCGAACTCGACGCTCTCGCGCGAGGTTAAGTTCCTTTTTGAGTTGATCGACATGCGCGCTATCCGCGCCGATCGTTCTGGCCAGTTCCTCTTCCAGCAGTTTAACTTCGTGCTCGCCCGGCCTCCCCAAGGCGATGCGGCGCGCCAGCGACATTTGGATGGTTCTGCCAAGCGACAGGTTCGCCGGCGCTCCCGTTGTGGTGTATCCGGCGCGCCTCACGCCCTCTTTTTCGGCGCTCACCAACCGCCGCTTGGCAAGATCGGGCAACTCCAAGTCATCCAGGAAAATGCTTAGAAACTCCTCGCGCGAAAGCATGAATCGGAAAGTATCCGCCTGACTTTGACCACGGCCCGCCGCGCCGCCGCCGCCGCCCTCGCCTCCATTTGGGCGATCTATCAGATCGCCTTCCACATATTCGCGATTGCCTGGCAGAACCAAGTCGCGACGGGAACCTTGCGTATGCGAGAAAATCGGTTCTCGAGTGCCCTCCGCGGGTATCGCGATCTCGGCGGGGTTTTCCAAGTCGCCGATGCCCCGATTGCCGCTCGCCTCGCGAACCGCGCGTTCGACCACATCTTTTACCCGGCGAAGAAAGCGCTGGCGGTTCTCGAAGCTCTTACCCCGCGGATTTAGCCGGCGATCGACAATGTGCATTTTAACCTTCGCTAGCGGTTCAATTCGCTTGCTTCACGCGCATGTACCACTCCACCAGACGCCGCACCTGACGCTCGGTATAGCCACGCGCCACCATCCGATTGACAAATTCGCCATGCTTGTTTTCCGTCTCGGTGTCCTTCTTTGTCGCGAAACTAATGACGGGCAATAAATCCTCGACCTGTGAAAACATTCGTTTCTCGATCACTTCGCGTATTTTTTCGTAACTTGCCCAGGAGGGGTTGCGGCCCTTGTTGGACGCGCGCCACCGCAAGGCGAACTTTACGATTTCGTTTCGGAAATCCTTCGGGTTCGCGATCCCCGCGGGTTTCTCGATCTTCGTCAGTTCTTGATTTAAAAGCTCCCGATCAAGCAACTGCCCGGTGTCGGGGTCCTTGAAATCCTGGTCTTCGATCCAGGCGTCCGCATAGTCGATGTACCGATCGAAAAGGTTCTGTCCGTAATCCTGATAGGATTCGAGATAGGCTTTCTGGATCTCGTGTCCAATGAACTCCGCGTAGCGCGGCGCGAGATCGGCTTTAATGAACTCCAAATAGCGCTTCTCCGTTTCCGCGGGAAGTTGTTCACGCCGCAGCGCTTGCTCGAGAACGTACATAAGGTGCACCGGATCCGCCGCCACTTCCACGGTGTCGTGGTTGAAAGTCGCCGCCAACACCTTGAAGGCGAAGCGCGTGGAAAGCCCGCTCATGCCTTCGTCCAGGCCAGCCGCCTCTCGATACTCCATGACGCTGCGCGCGCGCGGTTCAACCTCGCGGAGGCTTTCACCGTCGTAGACCCGCATTTTCGAGAAGAAGGTTGAATTCGCGTGTGGACTAAGACGGGATAGCACGGAGAACCTCGCTAGCATCTCCAACGTGTTCGGCGCGCAACTGGCTTCCGCGAGTTCCGATCCGCTTAGCAGCTTTTCATAAATACACTGCTCCTCGGTGACTCGAAGGCAATAGGGAACCTTGATAACGTAAATGCGATCGATGAACGCCTCATTATTTCGATTGGACTTGAAGGCTTGCCATTCCGCCTCGTTCGAATGCGCCATGACAATCCCTGAAAACGGAATCGCGCCAATGTTTTCGGTGCCGATGTAGTTGCCCTCTTGCGTCGCGGTTAGCAGTGGATGCAGCATTTTGATCGGCGCCTTGAACATCTCGACGAACTCGAGCAGTCCCTGGTTCGCGCGATTAAGCCCCCCGGAGTAGCTGTACGCGTCCGGATCGGATTGCGCGTGCGCTTCCAATTTTCGAATGTCCACCTTTCCGACCAGCGAAGAGATATCCTGGTTGTTTTCGTCGCCGGGCTCGGTCTTGGCGATGCAGATTTGGCGAAGCCGCGAGGGCGAAAGCTTCACCACGGTAAACCTGGTGATGTCGCCTCCAAACTCATCCAGTCGCTTCAGGCACCACGAACTCATCGGCGCTCCAAGCCGACGAAGCGGAATGCCGTAGCGCTTTTCCAGGATCGGACCAAATTCGTTGGGTTCGAACAATCCAAGCGGGCTTTCGAAAACCGGACTGATCTCGTTCTTGGCCTTGAGCGCGTAAATCGGATTGACTTCCATCAACGCCTTCAGCCGTTCGGCCAGTGATGATTTTCCGCCGCCGACGGGACCCAGCAAGTAGAGAATCTGTTTGCGCTCCTCGAGTCCCTGCGCGGCGTGCCGAAAAAAACTTACGATGCGTTCGATCGTTTCCTCCATGCCGAAAAATTCGCTGAACGCGGGATAAACGCGGATGGTCCTGTTCATGAAGATGCGCGCCAGGCGCTGATCCTTGGAGGTGTCGACGAGTTCGGGTTCGCCAATCGCATGCAAAATCCGCTCGGCCGCGCTTGCGTAGGCCTTTGGATCCCCGCGGCACAGCTCAAGATAGGCCTCAAGCGACATTTCCGTCGCTTGTCGCTCCCCGAAGGAGCGGGTGAACTCGGCGAAAACGTTCATATTTGTCATCGTGCCCGCTTCCGTGTTCCAGTAGTGAATTCAAGCAATGCCAAACACCCTTGCCCGCCCGCGCCAGTCGCGCCGTCGCCATTCATCAACCGTTGCGTCACCTTGAGCCAAACCATTCGCATCGCCGCGATCACGCTTGGAAGGATTGCCCACTGAGTTGAATATGTGTCTCGCTTGCGTGGAAGCATAGCCGTGAGGCGGCTCGTCCGAGATAAAAATTGTCGCTCGCGAAAACTCGATATTCAAATGGACGAGATGCGGCGCCGCTACCCAATGAGGCGCTGGTTAGCGCGATAAACGGCGCTTACCGAATATGATCATCTTAAAAAAAAACCCCGCCGCTTGGCGGCGGGGGTTCCTGGCCAACGGCTGCTCGCGTTTGCCCATCGCGTGCTACCGGTGGATCAGCGCGAGAAGAATTATGATCGGAAGTGGCACGCCGAGCATCCAGAGGAGTATACCGCGCCCCATGATTTTCTCCTTTCAGCGAGTTCGATAAGGTCGAACGAGGTGGGAAAGGTCGATGTTTTCGTCACGATGCCGACCGCCGAGCCGCGTCGCCGCGAAGGCCGTCGCCGCGCCGACCGCGAGTGTCGCCGCCGCGGCGAACGCCACGATTATTCCCGCCTTGCGCGTCTTTTCAGCGAGCGCCTTTTCTTTTTCCCAGTCGGATTTCATTCGCCGCGATGCGCTGTCCACCCTCCGCGCCGCCTCCTCCGAGGAAACGCGAGTTCGAGACGCGATCACATTGACGAGGTATTTGCGGTCATCCGATTCGAATGCTCCATCCGGGGCGCGTGCGACGATCCCCTCGACAATGCGTCGGGTTGGTTCATCCGCTGAAGGCGAGCTCTCCGCCGAGTTTGCTCGCGCCTCGCTCAAAACGCGCCGCAAACCTTCCTCATTGAGTCGGGCCGCCTCGCGCGAATCATTGCCGCGTTTGCTCGGCTCCGCCGACGCGCGACCCGTCTCCCTAAGCTCCCCATCGCCGCGAAGCAGCATATCGACATAGGCCTGCCGCGGGGACGCGAGATCGACGTTGCGAGAGGCGACTTCCGCCCCGCCTTTCACGGCGTCCGCCAGTCCCGACGATCCGATCGCCGCGCCGAGCAAAACCGCCAAGCCCCACACGATCAAGCCATGCGCGCCGTCTCGCACATCCACCTCGTGGGGCGTGCAATCCTCCACTCTTCGGCGAAGTCGGCCAGTGACGTAGCCGCCGGCCGCGAAACTGGAGACCGTCACCCAGATGAGCCACAGCGCCAAGGCCGGAAAAAAGAATTCCGGGCGCGGGCCCTTGTAGGGAGACGTAAGTGAAAACCCAATGGCCGACCCGAACGCCGTGGCGACCAAGGACGTGGCCGCCGCGATCACCGTTCCGGCCAATATCGCTGGCCAATCAACATGCGATGTTCCCACCCCAGCCATCGGCGCGACATCGATACGTCCAAATTCCTCGCTCATGACACCCTCGCGACCTCACGACATCCGCTGACGGTTCAACGAAGGCCCAGAAAAGACAGGATGGCCATGACGACCACGATCAGCCCCACGAGGTAAATGATGCCGTCCATCACGTTTCTCCGTGTTTTGTCGGGCGAGCGTTCCCCCGCCACTCAAGGGCGACTCGTTTGAAAACGGATTGTTCCTTTTCGAGCTGGCAAGTCGACCGCGGCGACCTGCGCGGGGATAAATGCCGCGTTGCGCCGCGCATGGACCGAAGTTGCTAAGCTCGCGGTCGACCGAAACTCGGGCAAGGCGCCCGCCACGCCGCGGCTCGACCGCGTTCGATCGCTCGTCTTGGCGGCGTGGGCGGTCTCGGGTCGCGCTTTAGCTGACGATCCAAGGAAACGGCGGAGTAACGCCGAGACTCCCGTCGCGCGCCGCCGCGCCAATCCAAAAATCTTGGAACAATCCGCTCGTCCACCCGTTCCGTGAATACAGCGGATAATGGAGCCAAGGGCATGTCATGCGATTTGTTCATAAGGATCGCGTTATCCGCGGCGATCTTGCTCGCTTCGGTCGAAGCGCGGGCAGGGTGCTTGAAGGGGGCGATCGTGGGTGGAATAGCCGGGCATTTCGCTGGGCATCATGGACTTTTGGGCGCGGCCGTGGGATGCGCCGTGGGTCGCCACGCAGCCCATGAGCGGGCGCTTCAACGGTCGAACGCGGACCGAGGGCATGGGGATTATCGGTGAAGATCGCCCCACGAAGGCAGGCCTCCCGCCTATCATGAGCCTTGTCGCGCCTGGCGCAAAACGTTTGTTTCACCACTTGCTCCATGAAAGAGGCGCGCGCGGCCGCTCACGAAACAACAAGCCAGACTTTTCACACTTGGAGGCTGAAAAATGCGAACCACGGCGACGCAACCAACCCTACTGGACAAAAACGCGCTTCGCACCCCAAGCGACCTTCCCGAGTCCGATCGCAAGAAGGTGGCGAACACGATTAGTAAGCTCGCCGCGGACGCCTTCGCGCTTTACGTGAAAACCAAGAACTTTCATTGGCATATCGCGGGCCCTAACTTTCGCGATTATCACTTGATGCTCGACGAGCACGCGGACCAGATATTCGCGACGATCGACCCGCTCGCCGAGCGTTGCCGCAAATTGGGGCAACAGACGTTGCATTCGATCGGTCAAATCGCGAAGTTGACGAGCATCAGGGATAATGATCTCGAATTCGTTTCGGCGTACGACATGCTGATCGAGTTGATGGAAGACAACAAATCCATCGCCGCCGCCATGCGAGATGCGCATGCCAACTGCGAAAAGGCGAATGACGTGGCGACAGCCAGCATCCTCGAAGTCTATATTGACGAAACGGAGCGGCGAACTTGGTTTTTGTTTGAAGCGGCGAACGCCGCCTCGCAAGGCGGCCACTAGAAGGCGTTCGCGATTTCGCGATCGGATATTTTCCCCGCTGGATCGGTTTGTCGTGGGCGCGACGGAGCCGGGAAGGCGGCGACCTTCTCGCCGCCGGCGCGCGGCGATAAGCCGGCCCGGCGTGAGGCCAACCACGATATGCGCGCGCTCGGCATGACGCGCGCCCTTCCGGCCGGCCTTGCTCGCGGCGAGCCGGCGCGCGCGCCATATTGAGGCGACCAACCGCGCTTGTTCTGGGTCGGGCGATGGACCGCCAACAAATCTAGGCGCCGGCTTTGATCCGGTCGAAAATCATGGCGGCTTCGACCCAATCGAATTCCTCGACCGCGGCGGCGGCCAATGGGTCCAATCCCGAGGCCCAATCCTCGATGGCTTTGGGGTTTCCCCGCGACAAGCAAGCGGGCGCGGTCCCGTGGCGCCGCGCGCGCCAATGAAGCGGCGCCGAAGCGTGCTGGGCGCCTTCCATGGGTAATTTTCCTATATTACGAGATCCGGCCGCCCGAAGCTGTCGCGACCTCACGCGGAGTTCTCGCGCGATTGCCAAGTCCGGCTGTTTTGCCGCGACTGGCGCCCGAATTGCGAAACCAAGCAACGGTTCATCATCGGACGCCGATCGAGGCTTGGAATCCAATGAAATTCTACATGGCGCCGGGCTCCTGTTCCACGGGCATACACATATTGCTGGAGGAAATCGGCGTGATTTTCGAGGCTTATATCGTCAATCTACCCAAGGGAGAGCATCTGGAGCCCGAATATCTCGCCATCAATCCCAACGGCACAATTCCGACATTGGTGCGCGACGACGGCGTGGCGCTCACGGACTTCGTCTCCATCGCGACATGGCTCGCGAGCGCTTATCCGCGCCGCCAATTGCTGCCATCCGACCCGGCCGCCGCCGCCGACGCGATGGAAACGCTGAATTACTGCGCGCAGCATATCCACGGCGAGGGCTTTCGCCGCGTTTTCACGCCCGAGCGTTACGCCTCGAAAGCCGCGACGGTCGAAGCCGTCCAGGCCGAGGGGCGAAAAATCGCCTCGCGGGCGTTCACGGTCGTGAATGATCGGATCGCCGGCCGCGACTATGTCGCCGGCGCCTTCTCGATCGCCGACGCCGCGTTGTTTTACGTCGAGTTCTGGGCCGACAAGACCGGCATGGAATTGCCGGCCAATTGCCGCGCGCACTATGAGCGAATGCGAGGCCGCCCCGCCGTGCGACAGGTCTTGGCGGAGGAAGGCTATCGTTGAGCGAGCGCCAGGCATGACGGAAAACGCAAGCCCGCCGCGAAGGGCCTCCCTCGAAGGCGGGAGCTTCCCGGCGGACATTCGCGGCTATCACCAGCGCACCAAGCACGCCCCCAATCGTTACGCGCTGGGACCGGCGTTTCTCGACTGGACTTCGCAACCGTCGCCCTACCGTCGCTTCGATGGCAGTCCGCGAATGGCGCTGCCGCTGCTCGACGGCGGCGGGACGCCGGCGTTCCCCGGACCGGCGCCGCGCCCGAAACCGCTCGATCTCGACGCTCTCGGGCTGTTTCTGGAGCTTGCGTTCGGCATTAGCGCCTGGAAGAGCGTCGAGGGCGCGAGCTGGGCGCTGCGCAACAATCCCTCGAGCGGCAATCTCCATCCGACCGAAGCGTGGCTGGTCCTGGGCGCCGTCGAGGGCCTGGCGAGCGGGACGGCGCTTTATCATTACGCGCCGCTCGAGCACGCGCTCGAGACCCGCGCCGAAATCGCCGTCCCGGACGGACCGCCGCGCGGCGGCTTTTTGCTCGCGCTTGGGTCGATCCCCTGGCGGGAGGCCTGGAAATACGGCGAGCGCGCCTTTCGCTATTGTCAGCTCGACGTTGGCCATGCGATCGGCGCGGCGGCGCAGGCGGCGGCCGCGCTGGGCTGGCGCGCCCATGTGCTCGCCGAGCCATCCGACGACGAAATAGCCGCGTTGCTCGGCCTCGGGCGCGACGACGCCGCGCATCGGCGCGAACCCGAGCACGCGGAGCTGCTGGCGTGGATTGAGATCGAGGACATCCTCCCTGTTTTCGACCCGCGTCCACTAATCGACGCCGCGCGCGTATGGCATGGAGCGGCGAGCCAGTTGAGCGAGGATCATGACGGCTGGCCGCTCGTCGATCTCGCGTTTCAATTCTGCCATAAGCCGCGCGGCTCGGCGGCGGTCGCCCCCGCGCCGAGGGCGCGTTCGACGCCGACCGCGCGCGGTCCATCCATCGCCGAGGTCGTGCGCGGCCGGCGCAGCGCTCAGCGCTTCGACGGAAAATCGCGGCTTTCGCGCGCCGCCCTCGGTTCGATGCTGGCGGCGACAATGCCTCTCGCCGAGCCGCTGATGGCCGCCATTCCATGGCCGCCCGCGCTGACGGTCGTTTTGTTCGTTCATCGTGTCGAGGGTCTCGAGCCCGGACTTTATGCGCTGGCGCGCGACGGCCAACTCGCCGAACGATTGCGCGCGGCCTGCTCCCCAGCCTTCGATTGGACGCCCGTCGGCCTCGACGATTTGCCGTTATTCCGCCTGAGGACCGGCGACGTCGAACGCGAGGCGGCGCGCCTCGCCTGTCTGCAGGCGATAGCCGGCAAGGGTTGTTTCAGTCTCGCGATGATCGCCGATTTCGATCGCGCGCTCGATTCCGAGGGGCCGTCCGCCTATCGACGCCTGCACTGGGAGGCGGGTCTGATCGGACAGGCGCTCTATCTCAACGCGACCGCGAGCGGGTTTTCGGGAACCGGCATCGGCTGTTTCTTCGACGACGAGGTCCATGCCCTGCTTGGCCTGGCGCCCGATCAAACCGCCTTCCAGGACGTCTATCACTTCACGGTCGGCGCGCCGATCGAGGACGCGCGCATTCTTACCCTCCCTCCCTATCCACAAGAGAGAAGGAAACCGGGATGAACATTCAAATCGAACGCTCGCATGTCGAGGCCCTGATGGAGCGATTCCCGGCGCATTTCGGCCTCGCGGCGCAGTTGCGATTCAGCGAGCGCGTCGAGGTCGAGTTGTCGCATCTTTCCAGCGAGGAGCTTGATTTCCTGCAGGAGCGCTATCGCGCCGCCGGGCCCGACATGCGCGCCAAGGCCGCGCAACTCGAGACGCTTCGCGCGGCGTTGCAAGCCGGAGGCGTTAGATTCGAGCCGGGCGATCTGGAAATGGCCTTGCCCGCGCTGGTGCGGCATCTGACGGCGGACGCGATCCGCGGCTGGCTGTTCACCGCGAGCGTCGCCAGCAAGCCGCTGCCCTATCTCATCACGCGCTTCGACTACGTGCCCGCGTCCAACGACGAGGCCGGCAAGATTCTGATCGAGCTCAAGGCCAACGCCAAGGGCGTGTTGCAAACCAACTCCATTCGCATCGCCAGCGCCGATATCGGCGGCCGCACGGTTAGCGAAATTCTCGCCGCCAAGGGGTTTTTGCGCGAGACCGCCGCGCTGATCGAGGCCTTCGACGCCGCGACCGAAATCTATTTCGATTGGCGCGGGCGTTATGGCGCGCAGTTCACCGGCAGGGGCACGGGCTTCCATGCCGAGGACCCCAACGCCTCGCATCGCGACATGGACTGGTCGCGCAAGGATATTGTCGTGCTGTCGACCAGCGGCGGCGATGCGCGACTCGTCAATGACGAAGCCGTGCTGTCGGCGCGCAGCCTGACGCTGGAAGCGCCTGGCGACGTGCTCGGACACTTCGTGCGCAAGGCCGCCAAGAGCAGCAACTTCGCCGCCGAGGACGAACTCGTCGAACTGCGCGCGCGGATTCCCGAGAGCCTGTTCACCCGCGTCCCCGTGCATCCCTATATTCTGATGTTCCATCTCGACCTGCATCACCACCTGTGGGTGCATGTCGACGAGATGGCGCCCTATCGCTACCAGCCTCAACTCAAGCAAAAGCTGGTTTTGCCGCCAGAGCAAACCGACCTCATCGACATATTGACCGCCGAGATGGACATGTTGATGGACGATATCGTCGCGGGAAAATCCGGCGGCACGACGGTGCTCTGCGCGGGTCCGCCCGGCGTCGGCAAGACGCTGACCGCCGAGGTTTATTCGGAAATCATCCAGCGCCCGCTGTATCGCGTCCACTCCGGCCAACTCGGACTGAACGTCTCGACAATGGAAACCGCGCTCAAGGAGATTCTGACCCGCGCGCAACGCTGGGGCGCCGTCATGCTGATTGACGAGGCGGACGTCTATATCAAGCGGCGCGACGACAATATCGCGATGAACGCGGTCGTGGGCGTGTTCCTTCGCGTGCTCGAATATTTCAACGGGTTGCTGTTTCTCACCACCAATCGCGTCGACGACATCGACGAGGCCATCGTCTCGCGCTGCATCGCGTTGATCAAATATGATCCGCCGGACGACGACGCGCGGCGACGCATTTGGGGCGTCATGGCGGGGCAGTTCGAACTGTCGCTGGACGACGAGCTGATCGACGACCTCGTCGGCGTGTTTCCGGCGGCGACGGGCCGCGACATCAAGGGGCTCGCCAAGCTCGTCGCCAAGTTCTGCCATCAAAAGCAGGTTCCGCCCGATATCGACGTGTTCCAACGTTGCGCGATCTTTCGTGGCCTGGACATCGTCCGATCCAAATCCTTGGCGCCCGCTTAACGCAAGGTCGCTTCGCTCGATAAACCCTTGCTAGAAGGAGGATGCATCCGACCCGCCGCGGGCTCCCGGCGCGATCGCGCCCGCGCGGCCTCGCGCGCGCGAGGGAAACAGGGCGTCGTTGCCGTTCGGGCGACGGGAATGGGAAATTCGCGCCGCCGCCTAACTTTGGCCGAATGGTCGGCTATATTGGCGCCGAACCAACCCTCCTGCAGAAAAGACGACGCGCTCCATGACAGTTCGTTTCGCCCGCCGCCTCGCCCTCGCGGTCGCGCTCGCCGCCGGTTGCGCCGGCGCCACGTGGCCCGCGGCCGCGCAAAATTATAACCGCCCGCCCATCGACGAGCCCGACGACGCGCCGTCCGAGCGCGACGCCGGACTGGCGCCGCGCATCGACCGGCTGGAGCGCCAAATCCGCAACATGACCGGCACGATCGAGGAGTTGCAGCACAGCGTGCGCGTGCTGGAGGAGCAACTGCGCACCGCCCGCGCCGCGCCGCCGCCGGCCGCTCCTTCCGCCGGGGAACGCCGCGGCGACGCCTTCGACCCGGCCGGCGGCGCGAGCGTCGCGGGCGCGCCGCGTCCGCTCGGCCAGACGACGGCCTCGGCGCCGCTGACGCCGGCCCCGCGCGCGGCCGCGACGTCGCCCGCCCATGACATCGGCGCGCCGATGGACGTGACGCCCCCGGCGCTCAAGGCGCAGCGCGACCAGCAGCCAGCCGTGCTCCTCGCGCCCGAGGCCGCGCCGACGCCGCCGACCGTCAAGGACGAGTATGACGAGGCCGTCGCCTTGATGCGGGCCGGCCAATACGAAAACGCCGAGCGCAGCCTCACGGTTTTTCTCGCCAAGAATTCAAAGAGCAAATACGCGCCGGCGGCGACCTATGGACTCGGCGAGAGTTTTTACCTGCGCGGGCGCCATCGCGAGGCGGCCGAGAAATTCTTGGAGATCTCGACGAAATACCCGCAGTCGGCGCAGGCGCCGGAGGCCATGCTGCGCCTCGGGCAATCGCTCGCCTCGCTCGGCGCGAAGGAGCAGGCCTGCGCCTCCTTCGCCGAGATCGGGACCAAGTACCCCGGCTCGGCGGCCCGCATCCGCGAGGCCGCGCAGCGCGAGAGTAAAAAGCTGCAATGCTCCTAGGCGCGACGGCGCCCGCCGATCCGCTGGCGCCGCTCGCGAAGGAACCCGCGCTGGTGCTCGCCGTGTCCGGCGGGCCGGATTCCGTCGCGTTGATGTTGCTCGCCGCCCAATGGCCGCCACGCGCCCGCCACGAAATCGCCGTGGCGACCGTCGACCATGGTCTGCGCGACGGTTCACGCGAGGAGGCCTTGCGCGTCGCGGAATGGGCGACCGCCCTCGGCTTCGAGCACCGGATTTTGACCTGGGACGGGCCAAAACCGGCGACCCGGGTGCAGGAGAAGGCCCGGGATGCGCGCTATGCGCTTTTATGCGCGTTCGCGCATGAATTTGGCGGGTCGCATGCGCGAAAATGCGCGGCGGTCGTCACCGCCCACCACGCCGACGACCAGGCCGAAACCATCCTGTTTCGCCTCGCGCGCGGCAGCGGCGTCGCCGGACTGGCCGGAATGGCGGCGGCCACGACGCGCGGCGACGTGAGGCTGCTGCGGCCGCTGCTCGGCGTCCCGAAAGCCGCGCTGGAGGCGGTCTGCGTCGCGGCGGGCCATCCGTTCGTCCGCGATCCCTCCAATGAAAACATGCGGTTCGCGAGAACGCGGCTGCGCGCCCTCGGCGAACTGCTGTCCAGCCAAGGGCTCGACGCGAAGGCGCTGGCGCGGCTTGGCGAACGCGCCGCGCGGGCCGACGCGGCGCTCGACTGGTGCGCCGCGCGGGCTGGCGCCGCGGCCGCCGCGAGCCGCGACGAAGCAATGACAAAACTCGACTCCACGGCGCTGCGCGAACTGCCGCTGGAAATTTTACGGCGGCTGCTGGCCGCCGAAATCCACGCCCGCGGCTCGGCGGCTCCGCGTCTCGATCGGCTCGAACGCGCCGCCGAATTCGTCGCGCTTGGTCTGCGCGAGGGCGTCGAAGGCCGAATCACTCTCGCCGGCCTTTCGATCCGCGTTAACAATCGCGAAGTGACGTTAACGGCCGCGCCGCCGCGCTTTCGTGGCCGCGGCAAACCGCGCGCGGCGCCGGCTAAAGTCTTAAACGACTTGTGATTACAAGGCGTTGCGGCTCACGGCGAGCCGGCGGTGTTTCGCGCCCGCGCGCCGCGCGGTCCCTTGGCAAGAGCCCCCGGCGCGCCTAAGTTATACCCAAACGGAACGTTCCCGGGAATGGTCCCGCGCGCGAGCGTTTCCAATCAGGCGCGACATGAACGCACACTTCAGGAACCTCGCCCTATGGGCAATCATCGGCCTGTTGGTCGTGGCGCTCGTCATGCTGTTCCAGCAGCCGGGGCAACGCACGCCAATCCGCGACATCTCGTTTAGCGAGCTGCTCACGCAGATCGATCAAGGCCGCGTGCACGACGTGACGATCGCCGGCAACGAGATCACCGGCCACTTCTCGGATAACCGGCCGTTCCAGACCTATTCGCCCAACGATCCGTCGCTGGTGCAGCGCCTGCAAGCCAAGAACGTTCAGATCAGCGCCAAGCCGCTGAGCGACGGCAACAGCTGGATGATGACCCTGCTGCTCAACGGCCTGCCGTTGATCGCCTTCCTCGGCGTTTGGATATTCCTGTCCCGTCAGATGCAGGGCGGGGCTGGTCGGGCGATGGGGTTTGGCAAGTCGAAGGCCAAGCTTTTGACGGAGGCGTCGGGTCGGGTGACGTTCGAGGACGTCGCCGGGGTCGACGAGGCCAAGGAGGATCTTGAGGAGATCGTCGAGTTCCTGCGCGATCCGCAGAAGTTTCAGCGGCTTGGCGGGCGGATTCCGCGCGGCGTGCTGCTGGTCGGACCGCCCGGCACCGGCAAGACGCTGCTGGCCCGCGCCATCGCCGGCGAGGCCAATGTGCCGTTCTTCACCATCTCGGGCTCGGATTTCGTCGAGATGTTCGTCGGCGTCGGCGCGTCGCGGGTGCGCGACATGTTCGAGCAGGCCAAGAAGAACGCCCCCTGCATCATCTTCGTCGACGAAATCGACGCGGTCGGCCGCCATCGCGGCGCGGGGCTCGGCGGCGGCAACGACGAGCGCGAGCAGACGCTCAACCAGTTGCTGGTCGAGATGGACGGTTTTGAAGCCAACGAGGGGATCATCCTGATCGCCGCGACCAACCGTCCCGACGTGCTCGATCCGGCGCTGATGCGTCCGGGCCGCTTCGACCGGCAGATTCAGGTGCCGAACCCCGACTTCATCGGCCGCGAGAAAATCCTGAAAGTGCACGCCCGCAAGGTGCCGCTGGCCCCGGACGTCGATCTCAAGGTTGTGGCGCGCGGCACGCCGGGCTTTTCGGGCGCCGATCTGATGAATCTGGTCAACGAGGCGGCGCTGCTGGCGGCGCGGCGCAGCAAGCGCATCGTCACCAAGACGGAGTTCGAGGACGCCCGCGACAAGATCATGATGGGGGCGGAGCGCCGCACGCTGATGATGACCGACGAGGAAAAGCGCCTCACCGCCTATCACGAGGGCGGCCACGCGCTGGTGTCGATCAGCGTCAAGGGCTCGATCCCCATCCACAAGGCGACGATCATTCCGCGCGGCCGGGCGCTCGGCATGGTGCAGGGGCTGCCGGAGCGCGACCAGATTTCGCAAAGCTACGAGCAGCTTATCGCCATGCTGGCGATGGCGATGGGCGGCCGCGTGGCCGAGGAGCTGGTGTTTGGCCACGACAATGTGACGTCGGGCGCCGCCAGCGACATCCAGCAATGCACGCGGGTGGCCAAGGCGATGGTGACGCAGCTGGGGTTCTCGGACAAGCTGGGCACGGTGGCCTACGCCGAGCCGCAGCAGGAGCAGTTCCTCGGCTATTCGGTGGGCCGCCAGCAGAGCATCTCCGAGGCGACGCAGCAGACCATCGACGCGGAAGTTCGGCGCTTCGTTCAGGAGGGCTACGAGACCGCCAAGAAAATCCTGACGGACCGGCGCGCCGACCTCGACACGCTGGCCAAGGCGCTGCTGGAGTTCGAGACGCTGACCGGCGAGGAGATCACCGGCCTGATGGCGGGCGTGCAACCGGTGCGCGAGGAGACGCCGCCCTCGGCGCCGCAACCGCCGCGCGCCTCGCCGGTGCCCTCGACCGGCCGCAAGCCCGAGCCGGACGTCGGCGGCCTCGAGCCCCGCCCCGTGTGACCGGCGGCCCACCCGCGCCCGAGAAGTGGAAGCCATTGAAAAGCCCGGCGAAAGCCGGGCTTTTTATGTGCCGGCATGGAGAGGGAGTCTCTTCACGCCTCCGCGCTTCGCGGCGTCCTCCACATGGTCCAGTTTTTCGGGCCGCCGATGTCGGCCACGACTTCAGCGGCCAGAGTTTTGAACCCCAGACGACTGTATAAAGCGATTGTCCGCGGCTCCTGGGTTTCCAAATAGACCGACCAGGCGTTGGCGTCGGCCTCGCGCAAGAAGTTCCGACCAAGCGCCAGGCCGATCGGGCCGCATCGTCGCGCTCCCAAAAAATAGGCATGGCAATGCGGCGCCGCCGGTCGCAATCGATCGAGCATGACCTGCGTGCGAAACAGCTTGAACACGCCGGCTGGACCGGAGCCCAGCATGCCCAGATATTTTGGCAGGCCACGTAAAATACGCAACGGCGGCAAGGGATAGGCGCCCGGCGGATACCAGATCAGGCAGCCGACCATTTCGTCTTTGTACGCGACCTCCAGCCGTCCGAACCGCATGGCGTCCTCGAGAGCCGCGGCGAAAAACATCCGCAACACGGCGCCGCGAATGTGGAGCTCGGGGAAACCCCATCGGAACAACGGATTTTCATGGAAGGCCTCGGCCATCATATTGACCGCGTCCGCCCGCTCGGCGCCGGATAGTTTCGCCACGCGCCGGATTGCAATGTTCGAGTCGGGCGATCGTGGAGGAGAAAGCATTTCATGGCTCCGCACTATCTCGAACGCGGCCCCGGATTTTCGTCTCGGCGCCTAGAGCGCGAGAGTCGATCTTGCCAGGCAACATCTTGTTTAGAAAAGACAATAAGTAGTTTTCACAGGCGCGCCCCGTCGCGGAGCGCGACGCGCCTAAATTTCACCGCGCTCCATGGCTATTTCAGCGCGCAGATTCTCGATGTCGCGGAAGATCGAGGCGATCGCCAGCGTGCGCCCGCCGAGCTTGTAGCGCAGCAGGCAATCCTTCGCCTTTATGTCGCCTTCGACCTCGATCGCGTCCCAGCGCTCGGCATGCCCGATATAATTGATCG
The DNA here is from genome assembly GCA_963699455.1 of uncultured Alphaproteobacteria bacterium. Taxonomy (GTDB): domain Bacteria; phylum Pseudomonadota; class Alphaproteobacteria; order Rhizobiales; family Beijerinckiaceae; genus Methylocystis. Next base: position 70,932 of record CAVOTY010000007.1, read on the forward strand.
GCGTGTCGTAGTGCTGACTCCAAAAGAACGGAACCGCGGCGAAGGGCTGGCGCCGCCCCAACATGTTGAGCGCCGCGGTCTGGCCCTGGCGCTCGGCGACCACCCAATGCTCGACGCGAATGGGGTCGCCGCCGCGCGGATCGGGCCAGCGCGCGATGTCGCCGGCCGCGTAAACGCCCGGCGCGCTGGTTTCCAGATAGGCGTCGACGACCACGCCGCGATCGACGACCAGCCCGGCCTTTTCGGCGAGCTCCAGCCTGGGACGCACGCCGACGCCGACGACGATGAGATCCGCGTCGAGCGCGGCGCCGCTCTTTAGCGTCACCCGCCGCGCATCGAATGCGACGGCGCTGTCCTCGAGATGGAAGACGACGCCGTTCTCCTCATGCAGGGCGCGAATAAACTCGCCCATCGCGGGCCCCAGCACGCGCTCCATTGGCGTTTTCTCCGGCGCGACGACATGAACCTCGATTTTTCGCGCGCGCAGGCTCGCCGCCACCTCGAGACCAATGAAACTCGCCCCGATAACAACGGCCTTTCTCGCCTTGGCGGCGTCCGCGATGATCGCCTGGCAGTCGGCGAGCGAACGCAATCGATGGACATGCGGCAGATCGGCGCCGGGAATTTTCAGCCGCGCCGGCTCGGCGCCGGTCGCCAGCAGCAGGGAATCGAATTCGAGCACGGCGCCGTCGGCGAGCGTGACGGTTTTTGACGACGCATCGACGCCGGTCGCCTCCACTCCCAGGCGCAAGTCGATGGCGTTTTCGCTGTAAAAATCGGTTGGCCGCAGCGGCAGCCAGTCTTCCGACGCGGTCCCGGCGAGGTAGTCCTTGGAGAGATTGGGCCGATCGACGGGCGGCGCGGCGTCGCTGGTCAGCATGATCACGGCGCCTCGAAAAGCCTCGCGCCGCAATCGCTCCGCCGCCGCGAAGCCGGCGGCGCCGCCGCCGACAATGACAATCTTCCCTGGCGTCGCGACGCCCGCGCGCGCGCGCGGCGGCGACGCAAGTTTCTCGCGGACAAAAACCTTGCCGTCCTGTCGCTCTACTCTCCAGTGGCCGAGCGCATCGAAGGCTGGCGCATGCAGCGCTTCGCCGGTGCGCAAATCGAAGCAGGCGTGGTGCCAGGGACAGCGTATGGACCCGCCGGCGGAAACGCCGTCGACGAGTGGACCGTGATAATGCGTGCAATGGGCGCCCACGGCGAAGATGTCGTCCCCATCCGCGACGAGTAGCACCGCCTCGTCACCCACATGCCCAACCAGCTTGCCGGACTTGACCAGCTCTTGCTCATCCACGCCCATCGCGAGATCCGGTCCACTCGGGGCGTCCTGTTGATCCGACATTTGCATCTCCCACACGGTCCGGTCCGACAGGCTCGGCGTTCGGTTATCTAGGAGAGTCCGGCGGCCAAGCTAGGCTTGTCGATGTCGATTATCGCGGACCGCGCAACGGCGCCGCCCGCTCATTCGATCCTGGCCTCCGACAACAGCTGGCGCGCTCGTGATGACGCCCCTCATGTGGGGAAGCCATGGGCGCGCGGGCCACGATCAATGATCATGTCCACTCGCCTCGAGCCTCGACCGTCATCACCGCCCAACGCCGGGAACCATTTTCGGCAGGGCATGTTTTGCCTTCGAGGGGGAGCGAGGGAGCAGGGCGATGAAACACCATGTTGTCGCGTTCGCGGCCATCGCCGTGTTTTGGGGTTCGGGCGCGTCGTTTGCTCAACCAGTCGAGGTCCCGCCGCCGCCGAAACATGCGCCGCTCGCGCGCGACAAGGGAGACGCCGACTGCGCCGAGATGAGAAAGGCATGCTTGAACAAGACCGAGCTTGGAGAAAAGGGCGAGGGCGATTGCACTCGCTATCGAGAAGTTTGCAAGAACTGACGAGGAAATCGCGCCTCCATGCAAACCGCGCGAAAATCCCGCCCGCGGCCAAGCCAATCGCAATCGCCGCCCCACCTGATTGAACGTGGAGCGAGGAAGATCGCGGGACCATCAAGCCATGCGATGCAAGGGTTTCCGCGAAGCGCTGGGCGCGGCGGTCATTCCCGGCGCTAGTGTAGCTACCGCGCCGCCGCGGGCCCAACAAGCGACGCCCGGGCCATCGGTCCATGAAAATCAAGGCGCGGGGTTTCAAGGAAACGCCGATCCGATCCGACCGGCGGCGGCTCGCGGCGGGAGGATATTTGAACGAAGGCGAGGCCTCGAATTGGGACGACGCTCTCACGAACGCCGTCAAGCGCTTTCAAGCCAACCATGGCCTCGATCAAACAGGCGAAGTCTCGCGCGCGACCCCGCGTGAACTCAACGTGGCCGCGGCGGCGCGCGCCAAGCGGTTGCGGGCGAGCGCCGAGCGGTTTTCCCGACCGCGATTTAACTTCCCTCGGCAATATGTCGATGTGAATGTCGCGGCCGGGGCGGTCGAGGACGACAAGGCCGCGCGCCAATTCACGGCGATCGTTGGCGGCAAGCGTCACGAGTCGCCCCGCATCACGGCGAAGATTCTTTCCGTCGACATCAATTCGACGTGGACCGTTCCGGCGTCGATTATCAAGAAGCAGTTCGCGCCACGCCCGCGCCACGATCCCAACTATTTCAAGCGTCAACATATTCGGATGCTCGACGCGCGGGGCCACGAAATCGAGCCGCGAAAACCACGCGGATTTTCGGCGGCGCGCGCGGCGCGCTTCACATTCCGCCCAGATCCCGGTCCATAGAACGCGCTCGGGTCCCCGCGCCTGTCGACGCCCAACAAGGAAGTAGTCCATATGCATGACATGCCGCGAAAGAAGCTGTTCGACCGCGATTATCGCTTTCTGTCGCGCGGCCGCGCGCGCATGGAAGACGTCCATGATCTCGCGGCGTGGCTTTTGAACGTCACCGGCGCGGCGTGGGGACCCTGGGACAGCGAGAAGCTGAAAAGCGAAACTGAAACGGGACGGACCAGCAAAATCGCGCTCGCGCGGCTGGCGCGCACGGCATGGGTTTATATGACCGGCTGGGCGCCGCCCGACGGCGCGACCGAATTTCGGTCCGACATTTACGGCCTGGACAAGGAAGCGCGGCCGCCGAGCGCGCGGAAGACTTTGATGGCGCGCCGAATGGCGAGTTGTCGGCCCTCGCGAGCAGGGGGCGCGGGCAGGATCTTTTCGGCCACGCGACCGGCGAACGTCGTCGACACCGGGCGTGCGGCGCCTTTTGCCGATGCGGGAACAGCCGCGGAGTCGCGCTCCGCGAGATTTGGCGGAAGTTCGCCAACGAGTGATCGCGAAGACCGTCAGAGAGGAAGAAAACGACAGAGCGTCGCCGGAACCCAACCTCGGACCCATGGCGGCGGCATTTTTGGTCCCTTGCTCCGCGCCATGGGAATAAAATTCAGAACATGCTCGCGGGACATTCACTCGGTTCACGGTTCGCCGACAAACTCTATGCTCTTCATATTCAGCTCTTCGCCTTTCAGGAAACTTATTCTTGACGAGCCGCAGTCGCAGATCGCGAGACGCGAAGATATGGAAAAGCGCTTATTGCAAAGTTGGCATTGCGCGAGCCCCGCGACGCTCTGTATTTCCAAAACCGCGCCCTCCGCCGGCGTTCCTTCCGTTGCGAGGTCGAAGCAGAAGGCAAGCGATTCTATCGCGACACCCGCAAGCGCTCCAATTTCCAACGTTACTTGCTTGATGCGCCTGTCGCCGGCCGCCTCGCACGCCAATTCGATCGCGCTTTGCGCTATGGATAATTCATGCATCGAGTGCTTTGCGTGAGTTATGTCGACGAAGCGCGCGGAGTCTGCATTTCCTCCTGCGCTTCGCCAAGCTCCGTTAACAACTTGAGAGTCGCCTTTGCTTCCATGTCGTCGATGCGGCTCATCGCAAAGCCGACATGGACGAGGACCCACATCCCGACGCAGGACTCGATTGGATCATCGCCAACGACGCAAGCGACATTAATCCGTCGTCGCACGCCACATATGTCGACGGTCGCCAGCATGTCGGCGCTGTCGTCGATTTTAATGATGCAGCCAGGAATGCCAAGGCACATGAAACCCGCTCACATCATTGTAATTTTGATATAGCGCACGATGTCGCGAAAATTCACGGCGATTGCCGCAAGGATCAAGACACCGACGACGAGTTCAACTAGGGTCATGACGTGCTCCATTCAGCTGATCGGCGCCATCTCACCCCCGAGAAGCAGGGATGATACCAGTTCTTCAACGAGACGAACGCAGGGATCGACCGACGCGGCCACCACATCGCTCAAACCCATTTTACCCTCCTCGCCTCCCAGCGTGAACGGCTCGCAGACAACGAATAAGACTCGATTGCATCCATCGCCAAGCGCCGCCGCCTGGCGAAGAACTTTTTCGGGATCGAGTCCGTGGGCGGACTCGAAAAACGCTGGTTGCGCGCCGTTCTTTATCTCCGCGATTTCGGGCTCGATCACCGAGATCGCTCCGGGCTCCAGGCCTCGCGCGGCCGCGTCGATAATGATGGCCGCGTCGTAACCCTCGGTTAGCGCGTAAGCGAGGTCAAGTCCTCGAATGCCGAAATCTCGCACGTCAACCGACTCGTGGCGCTGGCGGCTTAGCAAACGGCCCGAAACTTCGACACCGTAGCCGTCGTCGCCGCAAAAAATATTCCCCACGCCAGCGACAAGGATCCGGGTCATGGCTTAACCCCCGCCGCCACCGCTTCGACTTCGTCCGGGGCGAAAAAAAAGCGGTGGCCCGGAAAGCCTTGCACTCCTAAATCCTGGCCCGGATCGTCGAGTAGCGTCACGGCAATATGCACGCGGTCATCAAGATCCCGTTCGATCGCCTGCACAACGGCGATTTTATCCTTGAGCGCCGTGTCGAAGATGTCACCATCACGCTTTGGATGGAGACGGACATGGGTTCCTACCGCAAGCGCGTCGGCCCGAGAACGAGGTAATCGAAACGCTCCGTGAAGGTCGTATAGTTGATCACGAGAGAATGTTCGGCAGCGCTCCAAAATCTCGCGAGTCCGCGGATCAGTCGCCGCCATTTCGCGCTGCTCTTCATCGGTGAGCGTCATCACCCGCAGCGTCAACATTTCGTCAATTTCGGTGCCATCAAAAAACGAGCCTTTGCTCTCGGGCGCGACCTTGGGATAGTCATAAAGGATGATCGGCGCCGACAGCACCATGTCTTTCGCGGGCTCCTCGCCGGCCAGCACCGGCCAAGTCCCCTGATTGTCGCAATCCGCCGCGGCTCTTTTTAGCCCGCTGGGAGGATCTATTAACGAAATGAATTCCGCGTCTCGAACGATCAAAATGGTGTGGGTCGAGAGAAAGGCGCGGTGTTGCGCCTCCCCACGCGACATCTTGCCCTGGATTGGCGTCGTGTTCTCGATTGCAATGCGCAGCCTGACTATATTTCCGTGCACCGGCTCGGCGGACAGTTCGACCAACCCCGTCAAGGCTTCCGCGTGGCGCACAATCTCTCCCGCGCCCTCCGGTATAAGCTCCACCCCATGCTCCGCCGGAATGAAGACGGAGACGCGCCTTGAAGCGTTCACGAGCGAGCTAATGGACACATTGGGCACGGAAACTTCGCGCACTAGCGCCTCATCCCAAGCCACATACTGAGCGCCTTTTGACTCCAGAACCTCGACCGATTCACCGCTCGACTTCACCACCCGCCGCCGCTGTGTATGAAGGAAACGTATAATGACGTCGACTTCCGCCTTCCGCTCGGCGTTGAGCAAAGTCTCGGTCCGCATCACCGAAGGCTCGTCGCCATCGAAGGCGCAAGGAAACACGCCGCCAAACGTCCAACGTTGTTTGTTCTTGATCGCCGACGGACGATAAGGATAGAGAATATATCCTTCGAACAGGACCGAATCCGCGATGTCCTTGATGTGCTCGATACTCATCTCGCTTCCGCCCCCACGTTCCGAAGCAATTCGTCCAGTGCGTCGTCGAAGGTCAGCAGTCCTCGGCGCCGCTTGAATTCATAAAATCGATCGAAAGTCTCCGAACCGATGCGAACCAATTCGCAATCGGAATAATAAGCATTCATGAGATCGCGCCAGACGCTGGACGCCAATCGAAAGCGGGCCTCCTTCGACCATGGGATCTGCGAAATCTGCAAGACGCCATCGGCGTCCCTATGGAAGATCGAGCCACTAAAAAGAAACGAGAGCGGAACCTCGCCGTCTATCAACCCGTAAAAATATTTTGCGCTGGCGATATTGAAATCATGCGTGCACTGCGCGGGTAATCGCGCCTCGGTCTCATCATCGAACCCTGGTATGGAGAGATTGGCGTGCGTCCAAAGCAAACTGTGCACGCTCTGGCTCCAAAGCTCGCGCGCTCCAAAAAGCTCGCCGAGCCGTTCGTGCTCGCGCGCGCTATAGGCGCGTAAAGTCGGCTCGATACGGATTTGGCAGTTCAATAGAACGTTTTCAATCCGTCCGGTCCGCTCGGCGTTTTTGATGCGCAACTGAAATAACAGAAGAGGCGAAGCGGAAAATCTCTCGATTTCCACGCTCTCGATATCAAAAGACAGATCAAACATTTTTGGGCGCTCCGCACTGGTCGTCACGCCCCTCGATCGCCTCGAAGAACCCCGCGATTGCTTCCCATACCTTGGAGCCGCCAGACAATCCTTCCCAGTGAGAGCGAATAAGACCGACGAGCGCGTAACAGCGATCGATAGACACACGATAGTATCGACGTGAGCCCTTGATTCGATTGATCAGTAATGCCTCGACATCGGGTGACATCGCGTTGAGCCTTGGATTGGCCGCGGCCAGACGAAACCAAACATCGTTGCCCATCGCGGAGGCCATGACGCCCGCGGGGCTCGGATAGAGTGCGACTGGGCCGCCCTCTGGCGTGCTGTGGAAACAGAACGCCAGTTCAATCGGCAATCGCAGCGCTTCCCAATCGCAATCGCTTAGGCGAAAATCCGTAAGCGGTTCCGTTACCGGCCGCACTAGGCGGAAACGCTGACTGTTGGCCAAGGAAATGCCGCAAGGCTCACAAACACAACAAAGTGTCCGATTTTGCAAATCAAGCAAATGCGGGTGATGAGAACCAATCGCCGCCGCGCATATTTCGCAATGTTCGAACACGGTAGCTGGCGCTTTCACGAAGCCTCGTAATTTCGCCGCCCAGTTGCCGCGCGCGCGCTTCAACATGTCCGTCTTTGCCCCTAGGTTAATAGGACCGCCGCTGCTTCGAGCGAGTGCGGGGTCCGATCGAATTCCTGAAGCGAAATATCATCGAGATCGGGAGCGGCATCGATGAGCGCCGCCTCGATGTCGCCCAGCGCCGCTCGACGGTCGAGCACATTTCCGCTCCATAAAACGCGGGCTTTCGCGCTGGCGCCATCCACGGATTCAAGCTCGACGCGAAAACCCCGCGCGCCCCAATGTGGGCGCATCGCGGTTATTTTCTTCCGCAGGCGCGTTTCGGCTTCTTCCGGGTGCAGTCCATGTAAAAGCAAGGCCGCCGCCACGTGCTCGTCCGCCGCCAAGCTGTCCGACGAGGACTCATCAACACCTTGCATGATGACTATCATCCTCGCCAGCGCGATTCCGTGTAGGTCGAGCACGGCCTCGACGAGCTCTCGCGCCATGCCGCCGGCTCTTGAGTCGCCAATTTCATCCAAGGCGGCCATCGCCACTTCAATGCGCTGGAGGCAGCGTCCGAGAGCGCCTGCTCTGTTCTCGCTCATCTCAAGCTCCCGCGCGCGAGACGCCGAACATGGGAGAGTGGATGGTTTGCAGCGTCTTGCCGCCACCCACGTACATATGCACCCCGCAAGGCAGACAAGGATCGAAGCTGCGCACGGCGCGCATGATGTCGATGCCCTTGAAATTGTCGCGCCCATTCTCCTCGAAGATCGGCGTGTTCCGCACCGCATCTTCGTAGGGCCCGGGAGTTCCGTATATGTCGCGGGGAGTGGCGTTCCACGGCGTCGGAGGATAGGGATGGTAGTTAGCGATCTTCCCGCCTCGGATCACCAAATGGTGCGAGAGCACTCCGCGGACCGCTTCATGGAAGCCGCAGCCGATCGCCTCATCGGGCACCTTGAATTCGGTCCAGGTCTTTGTGCGTCCCGCCTGCACTTCGGCCAAGGCTTTGTCGATGAAATGATAGGCAAGCGCCGCGCAGTAGGCCTGAAAATAAGTGCGCGCTCGATCCCGTTCGATCGCGTTGCTCCAAGCCGGCACTTTCCACTCAAACTCCTTTTCGCCCTTTAGCGCGGTCTTTGGCAGGTAAATCTTGACGCTGTTGCCGGTCGCCTTCACATATCCCACATCGACCAGGCCGGCCAAGGCCGTCGCCCACAACCGAGCTATCGCGCCTCCCCCGGTATCGAGCGCAAGGTGATCGCCGGTACCCTTGTCGAGCCAGCGCGGACACATCACCCAGGAGTATTTTCCATCGAAGTCGCGCTTTTGCGGGCGCGGCATTGTCGTCTGATTCCAGGGGTGGCGTTGATCGATCTTGTTGCCGAGGGGGTCGGTTCCAACGAAGGTTTCACTGTTTTGCCAATCGTCGTAATAGCTGTGCCCGAGCAGGATGCGCATCTGGACGTTGATATCGACGAGGTCCGTCGTCACCAATTTTCCATCAACGATGACGCCCGGCGTGACAAACATCGCGCGGCCCCAATCGGTCATCGTTTTGTAGTCGTAGTCACATTTGTCGGGGTCCTGGAAAGAGCCCCAGCAGCCAATGAGAATGCGTCTGCGACCCACTTCCTCGTAACCTGGCAATGCCTCGTACATAAAGTCGAAAAGATCGTCGTGGAGCGGGAGGCACTTCTTCATGAACTCGGTGTATCGAGCGAGCCGCACGAGATAGTCGGTGAAGAGCTGCACCGTCGGCGTCGTGCCCACCCCTCCTGGATAAAGCGTCGAAGGATGAACATGACGCCCCTCCATGAGCGAGAACATCTCACGAGTGTATCGGCTCACCATCAGAGTTTCGCGATAGAACTCGCCGCTGAACGGATTGAGCGCCGTCATGATCTCCGCGATCGTTTTGTAGCCGTGATCCGTCGAGTGTTGAGCGGGCGTCCGCCGCGCCTTCTCCCAAACACTGGGGTTCGTCTCCTTGATCATCTGTTCGCAGAAGTCGACGCCGACGAGATTGTCCTGATAGATGTTGTGGTCGAACATGTATTCGGCCGCCTCACCGAGATTAATGATCCATTCCGCGAGTGGCGGCGGCTTGACGCCATAAGCCATGTTCTGCGCATAGACCGAGCACGTGGCGTGATTGTCACCACATATGCCGCAGATGCGGCTCGTGATGAAATGTGCGTCTCGCGGATCCTTGCCTTTCATGAAAATGCTATAGCCCCGGAAAATTGACGAGGTGCTATGACATTCGGCGACCCGTCGGTTGTCGAAGTCTATCTTTGTGAAAATGCCAAGGCTGCCGACGATACGTGTGATGGGATCCCAATTCATCTCCACGAGGTTAGGGGACTTCGCCTCCGGCCTGTACGGTTTCTACTGTCTGGTCCATGTTCGTTCCCCTAAAGCGGATAAATGGACTGCGGCTTTGCCGGATCATAACCCGTGGTTCGCCGCGGGTTATTGTGGCGCCACTTGGGCTCCTTATTCAGCGTGCTGTTGGTGAGCCGACGCAGATTGCGGATCAGCGCGCCATAAGGAGCCACGAGCGTGGTGGACAGGCGCCCGCCGGGCGGTTCGTCCATGAACGGCATCAGCTTATCCGGGAAACCAGGCATCGTGCAGCCGATGCAGATGCCGCCGACGTTTGGACACCCACCGATGCCGGCAATCCAGCCGCGCTTCGGCACGTTGCAATGGACCACCGGACCCCAACAGCCAATCTTCACGAGGCATTTTCGAGAACCATAGTCGCGCGCGAAGTCCGCCTGTTCGTAATAGGCCGCGCGATCACATCCCTGATGCACGGTCATGTCGAACAACCATTTTGGCCGTAGCGCGTCGTCAAGTGGAATCATGGGGGCCGCGCCAGCGAGTTGGCGCAGCAAATAAAGAAGCGTTTCCATGAAATTGTCTGGCTGCACGGGACAGCCGGGCACGTTGATGATGGGCAGACCCGCTTTCGACTTCCAATCCCAGCCGAGGTAATCGGCGACGCCCATACAGCCGGTCGGATTTCCCTTCATCGCGTGAATGCCGCCATAAGCCGCGCATGTGCCGGCCGCGATGACGCCGAGCGCCTTAGGCGCGAGACGGTCGATCCATTCATTGGTGGTGATTGGCTGTCCGGTCTTGGGGTCCGTCCCAAACGCGGCCCAATAACCGTCGCCGGAAAGCTGTTCATTCGGGACGGAGCCCTCGACAACAAGGACGAAATTATCCATCTCGCCGCGATCCGCCCGATGGAAATGCTCCAGAAACTCGTCACCAACCTCGTAAGCGAGCACGGGATTGTGGAGATGCACCTTCGGCAGGCCCGGCAATGCGCCAAGCAGCACATCCTCGATGCTCGGTTGGCTCGCCGCGGTGATAGAGACCGTGTCCCCGTCGCAACTCAGGCCCGCGGTGATCCATAGTACATGCAATTCCTCGAGTTTAGGGGCTTTTACAGTCTTTCGACCATTCGGAATGGCGTCCGGCATAGCGCGGCCTTTCCAGTCGGATACTTTTTCAGTAAAGCAAACGCGAACATTCGAAGTCTGTTCCATGTCGTAAAAAGAATTGTAATGATTCAGCGTGCGGACGCATGACATCCAACCGAAAGCTTAAACTGTAACCAACGAATGGATTTGAATAAAAAAAGAGAGCTTGAGCTTTATGCAACGTCAAGTTTCTCTTAAGTTTGCAAGAGCTCAACGGTCAACCATGAGCGCCGCTATGTGGATTGACGTGTCTGATTTGCCGTCGAACCCGCGGCAAGACGCGAGACCAGTTCTTGAGCTTTGCGGAGCAGAGATGTCACCACGTTGCGATGGGCTTTCAAATATCTTCAAATATGTCGATGTGGATGGCCCCTTGCTGAAGACCGCGACAAAGGCGCGCTCGCGCGCCCCGGCGGGGTAGCGCGCGAGTTTAATAAGCTGCTAGCCTAGACCTTAGGCGTGTCGGGGAATAGTATTAACCACGCCTTGAACAACCAGCGCTCGGCGGTAAATGTTTTTGGCGTCCGCGGCGTCGAACTAGCGACGGTTGCGCTTTGCTTCCGAGGACCCAATGACTATCCGGTCCGCGCTTCAGGAGCCAGCGACATGGAGAATGGTGGAAGTTCGTGTTCGCGGACGCGTGCAGGGCGTTGGCTTCAGGCCGCATGTTTGGCGCATCGCGCATCAGTTGGGACTATCCGGAGAGGTCTACAACGACTCTCGGGGCGTAGTCGTCACGGTCGGGGGGCCGCCGGCGGAAATTGAATTGTTTTTGGAACGATTGCGAAACGACTCTCCTCCGCTGAGCCGCGTCGACACCATCGAAGTCCACCCCTTCATCGGACAACTCCCTTCCGCGTTCCGAATCGCCGAGACCGTGCGTGGATCAGCCGACACGGAAATTGCGCCGGACGCGGCGCTTTGCGCGGCCTGCGCGGCCGAAGTCGCCGATGTTTCGTCGCGACGCTATCGTTATGCCTTCACCAACTGCACTCATTGCGGGCCACGTCTCACGATCATCAACGGAATTCCTTATGACCGGGCGCGAACAACGATGGCGCGCTTTGTTATGTGCGAAGCATGCGGGAAGGAATACTCCGACCCAGCGGATCGCCGCTTTCATGCGCAGCCAATCGCCTGCGCTGTATGTGGACCTCAATTGTCGCTCGTAAGAATTGACGGCGGGGCTTTTGAACCAATGGCGACGCGGGACCCGCTCGCCGATGCAATTCGCCTCCTTAAAAATGGAGTGATCGTGGGCATCAAGGCGCTTGGAGGCTACCAACTGGCATGCGACGCCACCAACGCTGAAGCGGTGACGCGGCTCCGGCGACTAAAGCATCGCGACGCCAAACCTTTCGCGCTCATGGCGGAAAACCACGACGCCATTCGACTGTATTGCGGCATGAGCGCGGACGAAGCACGCCTACTATCAAGTCCAGCGGCCCCGATCGTCCTTCTTCGCCGCGCGGGTCCTAGGCGCCTGCCGGACGAAATTGCGCCGGGGTTAGGGATGCTCGGCTTCATGCTGCCGTCGACTCCCCTGCACTCTCTGCTGCTGCGCGGCGTTGAAAGGCCACTCGTCATGACGAGTGGCAATCTCTCGGAAGAACCACAGGTCATCGATGATGCCGAGGTGCCCACGAGGCTCGGCTCGATCGCGCCTTACGCGCTAACCCACGATCGCGAAATCGCAAATCGCGTCGACGATTCCGTAATGCGGATCATGGATGGCGTTCCGCGCCTCTTGCGTCGCGCACGAGGCTTCGCGCCATCGCGGATCGCTCTCAGTCGGGAGTTCAAGCAAGCCCCGCAGCTTCTCGCCTTCGGTGGTCAGCTCAAGGCTACTTTCTGCCTCTTGAGGAATGGCGAAGCGATATTGTCGCAGCATCAAGGGGACCTGGAAAACGCCGCGTCCTTTGACGATTACCGCGCGAACCTCGCGCTGTTCGCGAACCTTTTCGAGCACGCGCCAAAGGCGCTGGTCGCCGACATGCATCCGGAATACGCCTCGAGCAAGCTCGCTCGGACTTACGCCACGGGATTGCTGCCGCTTATCCAGGCGCAGCATCATCACGCGCATGTCGCGGCGTGTCTTGCGGAGAACCTTTATCCCCTAGGAGCCCCCCCGGTGCTGGGCGTGGTTCTGGACGGGCTCGGGTTCGGCGACAACGGAGAAATTTGGGGCGGCGAGTTCCTGTTGGCCGACTATCGTGAATACAACCGCCTAGGCGCTTTAAAGCCCGCGCCGATGCTCGGCGGGAACAAGGCCGTAATTGAACCGTGGCGCAACCTTTATGCCCATCTCGGCGCGTCGCTTGGCTGGACAAAGTTCGCCGATGATCACGGTAAGCTTGAAGTTTACGCCTACCTTGATGCTAAGCCGCGCGCGACTCTCGACGCGATGTTGCAGCATGGTGTGAATGCGCGACTCGCCTCGTCCTGCGGACGCCTGTTCGATGCCTTTGCGGCTCTGCTCGGTCTGTGTCGAGAGCGGCAGGCCTATGAAGGTCAGGCTGGAGCGCTGGTGGAGGCGCTTGTCGATGAAGATGCCCTGCGCCGGAGCAATGAAATCTATCCATTTGAACTAATTGAAACTGCTGGACAGACTCCAGCTTACATCGACCCCGCGCCCATGTGGAGCGCGGCGTTGTCCGATCTGCATGGGGGTGCTTCGCCGGGCCTCATGGCGGCGCGCTTTCATGCCGGACTCGCGGAAGCGGTCACCGCGATGACCGTCAGGCTCGCTCGGAGAGGCGGAGGGCGGCTATTCGATACCGTCACCCTCTCGGGCGGGTGTTTTCAGAACCGCATTCTGCTTGAGGAAGTCGCTCGTCGCGTACGCGCGGGGGGCTTCAGGGTGCTGTTACACGCACACGTACCCGCGAACGACGGCGGGCTGTCCTTGGGCCAAGCGGCCATCGGCGCCGCGAGGCTCATTTCATAGTGAGGCTTAGGGACGCGTAAGCATGTTGAACCAGGGCAACCTCAAAAACCTTTATCCGTTCCTTTATGGCGAAAAGGAAGCGCGAGTGTGTGACTCGGCATTAATAGAGTCGGTCTCCGAAAAGGCTCGGATGTCACGCGATGCGAACGCGGTATTTTTCGACGAACAGGCTTCGATCTTGGTCGCCGTCGCCAGAAGCCTCGCCGAGGCCTATCGCAATGGCGGTAGGCTATTTTCCATGGGCAACGGAGGATCGAGCTGCGACGCGGCGCATATCGCGGTGGAATTTCTACACCCTGTCACCGCCGGCCGCCCCGCGCTAGCCGCGATCAACCTCGTGGCCGACCTCGCCATGATTTCAGCGGTAGGCAACGACGTTGGCTTCGACCTTGTATTCGTACGTCAGCTTATCGCACAAGGAAGGGCTGGCGACGCTTTGATTGGCTTCTCCACCAGCGGTAACAGTGGCAACCTCATTGCCGCGTTCGCGAAGGCAAAGGAAATGCGCCTGCTGACCATCGGGTTTACTGGTGGCGAAGGCGGCAAGATGAAATCAAGCGGACTTGTAGACCATCTTCTGGTCGCGCCGTCGACCTCGATCCACCGCATTCAGGAGTGTCATGTCGCCTGCTATCATATTCTTTGGGATCTGGTTCACACCTTGCTCGCCGACGATCGGGGTTTCGCTGGGGCCAGGGAGGCGAACACATGAAGTACGTTGAAGAATTCCGCGACAGCGATCGGGCGCGCGTGCTCGTGGCGGAGATCGAGCGCCTCGTTGAAACGATTGCGCCGCCAAAAGATAAGCCCATCCATATCATGGAGGTTTGCGGCGGGCACACTCATTCGATCTTTCGGTATGGCATAGAGGGTATGCTGCCGAGCTCCGTCGAACTCGTGCATGGTCCTGGTTGCCCCGTGTGCGTTCTCCCCATGGGGCGGGTCGACGATTGCGTGAGCATCGCGGAGCGCGAGGGCGTCATTTTCGCGACATTCGGGGACGCAATGCGCGTGCCGGGTTCGAAAAAAAGCCTATTGCAAGCAAGGGCCGAAGGCGCTGATGTACGCATGGTCTATTCGCCGATGGACGCGCTAGAACTTGCGCGCATCAACCCAGGGCGCGATGTAGTATTCTTTGGTCTTGGCTTTGAGACCACGATGCCCTCGACCGCCTTGACGATACTTCAAGCGGAGCGCGAGGGCGTAAAAAACTTCAGCGTGTTCTGCAATCACATCACGATCATACCCACCATCAAGGCAATCTTGGACAGTCCTGATTTGAGACTCGACGGCTTTCTGGGGCCAGGGCACGTCTCCATGGTGATCGGATGCGCGCCCTATGAATTTATCACTCAGTTCTACCATAAGCCCATGGTGGTCGCCGGGTTCGAGCCCCTGGACATTCTGCAGTCTATCTGGATGGTGTTGAGACAGATCGCCGAGGGGCGCTGCGAGATCGAAAACCAATATGCTCGCGTCGTGGCGGAACAGGGCAATGAAAAGGCGCTCGCAGCGGTAGCGCGTGTATATGAATTGCGCGAATTCTTCGAGTGGCGTGGATTGGGTTCGATCGATCATTCCGGCGTCAGGCTGCGCGCGAGTTATGCGTTGTTCGACGCCGAGAGAAAGTTCGCGCTGCCCAATGTGAATATCGCGGATCCCAAATCATGCCAATGTGGCGAGGTTTTAAAGGGCGTTATCAAACCATGGCAGTGTAAGGTGTTCGGGACCGCCTGCACACCCCAGATCCCGCTCGGCGCGTTGATGGTGTCCTCCGAGGGGGCCTGCGCTGCCTACTATCAATACGGTGGGGTGAAACAGCCGCGGGAGGTCGCATGAGCATGATGACGCCAATCACTAAACGGTCTCGCGCGCTGGGAGAGGTGTTTGTGCATAGCGTCACGCTCGCGCATGGCGGTGGTGGCAAGGCGATGAAGGACCTAATCGACGACGTGTTCGTGCGCTCCTTCGACGCCACATCCTCCACTCCGCTTGAGGATCAGGCCCGCTTGGATCTAGCTGAGCTTTGCCAGCGCGGCGATCGATTAGCCTTCACGACGGACAGCTTCGTGGTCGATCCGTTGTTCTTTCCCGGTGGCGACATAGGCAAGCTCGCGGTGTGCGGAACTGTAAACGACCTCGCCGTCGGCGGCGCGGTTCCGCTTTACCTCTCCTGCGCGGCGATCATCGAGGAGGGCGTTACGATGGATATCCTACGGAAGATCGCGGCATCCATGGGCGCGACGGCGGCCGACGCCGGGGTTAAAATTGTTACGGGAGACACCAAGGTCGTGCAGCGAGGTTCCTGCGACAAGCTGTTTCTGACGACGACGGGCATCGGCGTCATCGGAGCCGGCGTCCTGCTCGGTGTCGACTCGGCAAAGCCAGGTGACGCGATCCTCGTGAATGGGATGTTGGGAGATCACGGAGCCGCCATAATGTGCGCACGGGGCGATATGATGCTGACGTCGAGGATTGAAAGCGATTGCGCCTGCCTCCATGGACTTATCGCGCGCCTCCTCCAATTCGTGCCGGACGTGCGCTTTATGCGTGACGCGACGCGTGGCGGGGTCGCGACCGTACTGAACGAAATCGCCGAGTTTTCGAAGGTGGCGATCGACATCGATGAGGACGCGACACCCATTCGCGCCGAAGCAAAGGGCGTTTGCGAGATCCTTGGACTTGATCCGCTTTATCTCGCGAATGAGGGCAAAATCGTGGTCGTAACTCCGCCAGGTCGGACTGACGCGGCGCTTCACGCAATGCGCAACCACCCCCTCGGTCGCGACGCATGCCGCATTGGCGAGGTCGTGGCGGGCGAACCCGGACGTGTCACGATGCGCACTAGTTTCGGTGGGAGAAGAATCGTCGACGTGCTGGTCGGCGAACAACTGCCACGCATTTGCTAATCGGGCGAGGATTAACTCGAAAAAAGGAACGGGCCATGTGCAAGACGTGCGGATGCGGTGATCGCGAGGAGGCATCTCTAATCAATTTGCAAACGGGAAAAAGGATAGATCTTTCCGTGACTGATCACGCTCAAGGCGAACATGGCTTTAACGACCATCATCATGCCTATGAACATCAACATGGCCAGATGCATCGGCATGCCGACGGCGCTTGGCATGGCCACGCGCGCGCGCCGCGCGCCGCTTCCGCTCCCGGCACGGCCATTCGTGGAGAGATGCTGGACCTGCAAACACGGATTCTGGCTAAGAACGACGCGATCGCCGCTCGAAATCGCGCTTGGTTCGCTGGTAGGGAAATCCTTGCCCTAAATCTCATGAGTTCGCCCGGCGCTGGTAAGACAACCTTGCTTGAGCGCACAATCACGGAGTTAAAGGATAAAGTAACCTTTTTCGTCATCGAGGGCGATCAGGCGACGTCCGCCGACGGCGAGCGCATTCGAGCGGCGGGCGCCGAGGCTTTGCAAGTTAACACCGGAGAGGGGTGTCATCTTGAAGCCGACATGATATCGCGCGGGCTCGCGGAATTGCGCCCCTCGCCGGGTTCGATCGTGATGATCGAAAACGTCGGGAATCTAGTCTGTCCGGCGCTGTTCGATCTTGGCGAGAGCGCGAAAGTAGTCATTCTTTCCGTGACCGAAGGCGATGATAAGCCGCTGAAATACCCGCATATGTTTCGCGCGGCCCGACTCATGATAATTAACAAGATCGATCTGGCGTCCTACGTGGAATTTGACCGTGACCGCTGTCTCGACAACGCGAAACGCATCAATCCCGAGATCGAAACGCTAGAACTTTCATCGAAGACTGGGGAAGGTTTTGAAGACTGGCGCAACTGGATAGAGCATAGAGGCGCCGAAATACGCGAAAGCGCGGGTCACGCGGCGTTAACTCCGCACGATCTTTTATTCTAACAGAACCAGTCGCGCGGGAGTGGTTTCGTCAAAAGCAAAAGCCGAGCCGGCTTAATTCGATAGCTAGAGTGTGGCGTTGGCGGGAAGAAGGTGGGGGCGCCGCAAAGTCTCGCGCGCAAGTGAATTCCTAGTAAGGTCGGACGCTTTTGAAACACCAAAGTTGGCTGTGAACCGAACGCGCCAACTCCAGGTCCAGCAGGAAACCGCAAATATCGAGGTTTGAATATTTGATGGGCATCTCCGGCGCACTCCGCTTTTCTTTGGCAAGAATATCTCACGAACTGTTTTCGGCAGGTGCGGTTTTTTCAGTCTATTCCTTGACGACTACATTTTGCATTGCCATTTTCGCCTTGATTTATCGCCAAAAAACGCGTCGCAGTCGAGCTAATTTACGAGCCATCGTCCGTGCGATATTTTCCAAGAGTATATTTCTGCATAGATCCTCTTTGGCGGACTTAAAGCTTTTCGTGCTGAGCGTCATCGTCATGCCGCCGATTATGGTATCGCTGGTCGTTTCAACCCACACCATTTCCATGGCCACAAGATACATCGTGACGAGTGCGTTTGGTGAAATCAGCCCGCTTCATTTTAATTATTTCTCAATTAAAATAATATCAACAGTGGTCATGTTTATAGCTTATGAAATAGGATATTGGGTGGATCACTACCTGAAACACAAAATATCTTTTTTGTGGGAGTTCCATAAACTACACCATACCGCAGAAGTTCTGACGCCCCTGACTAATTTTAGAAATCACCCAATCGATAATTTGGTTTTCGGGTACACACTCTCTGTGTTTATTGGATGCGCGTCTGGTCTATTGTCATGGATATTTAGTAGGAATACAGAGATATTTTCAATAGATGGCAAAAACATAATTTTTATTTTTTTCCTTTGGACTATTGGACATCTTCAGCATTCGCAATTTTGGATTCCATTTCCAGGGAGTTGGGGGCGGATCATCATGAGCCCCGCTCATCACCAAATACACCATTCGAACAATTCCACGCATTTCAATCGCAACATGGGAAGTGTCCTCGCGGTGTGGGATTGGATGTTTGGAACCCTCGAGGTTCCATCAAACGACAACCCCCGGCTCTCTTATGGCGTCAAGGATGACGAACAAGACGCACATTCTGCTTTCGCTATTCTAGCGGCGCCTCTGTTCAACGCCGCCTTGGCGTTTCAACGAGAGTTCATTTTTGTAAAGGATTTCCTGTTTAGGACCAAGGGCGAACAATCTTGTATCATTAGACAGGAGCCTCGCGTCGCAAAGAAAACAATTCCATGAATCGGATGCGCGCCGATTTAACGCTATTCGTGGTAGCGTTTATTTGGGGAACCGCATTTATTGCTCAAAAAAACGCCAACGAGAACATGGGCCCATTTAGCTTCGTTGGCGCGCGCTTCTTGGTTTCATGGATCGCGGTCATGCCGCTGGCGTTGCACGAACACAACCAAAACGCGCGATGCATGTTGAACAAAAGAGATATCGGCTTCGCTGCGATCATCGGCCTTTGCCTTTTCGTCGGCGCCAGTTTGCAGCAAATCGGTCTCGTCACCACAACGGCGAGCAATGGCGGGTTTCTGACCACAATCTACGTGGTGTTCGTTCCCCTTATTGTATGGGCGATAACCGGAGCGAAACCCCCAGCCTTAATTTTATTGGCCGGCGTCCTAGCCATCGCGGGCGCAAGCCTTCTTGGCGAAAAAAAGCCCTTGAGTTGGACCTCTGGCGATGCGCTGCTACTCGTCGCGGACGTCGCCTGGGCCGCTGAGATCGCCTTGATTCCCATTTTTCAAAGACGCGTTCACAGGCCCTTTTTTTTGGCTTTCGCGCAATATGGCGTCGTCGCTGTCCTCGCCCTTGCTGCCGGGCTGACCTTCGAGCATGTTTCAAAGGAAGAAATAGTTTTGGCGCTCCCTTCCATTCTGTATGCCGGCGTCTGCTCCGGAGGAATCGCCTACACGCTTCAAATATTGGCTCAACAATACACTCCTCCGGCGGAAGCCGCCTTAATTATGTCGTTTGAAAGTATTTTCGCCGCGATCGGGGGCGCGACGCTCCTGTCCGAACGATTGAGGACTCGTGCTATTGTTGGTTGCGCACTGATTCTACTGTCCGTTTTAGTTGTAGAAGGTGAATTTGTGATGCGATGGATGATGGCGCCCATTTATGGGCGTTGCCCCCTCGGGAGTCGGGCGTTGTCGCTTTGTTTAACCATCAAGCGAGGCGCAGCTACGAAACGCAAACAAGGACGGCGAGGTTAGAGGTGTTCCACGAATCGACCTCGAAAGCGAGCGCCACCGCACTCGAGGAGTTGCGAACGTTACTTCGCGATATTGCCGATCAACAGGACAAATTGTCGAGACTCGTGGCGGGCAACCCTCCGCAGGCCAACTTGAAGGCTGGATCGGCACGCAGAAGATCTAGATCGTCGGCATCCTCATAGCCCCAGGAACTCGCGAAAATGCGGGCGCGGATCATGTCGGCGAATGTGTGGACGATTCGCAGGGGATCACGACGATCCGGGAAGGAGCGCGCCTCATCGTTAGGAGACGCCAAGGTGTCGTTCCGCCATCGACATTAACATGACTCCGCCGTCCGAGGCCACGCGCCGAACGTCGAAATGGACCGTGGCTTTCTTGCGCGTGAAGGATGGAAACGAGAACCGCGGGAGAGTATCGTCAATCATGGCTGGCGTGGCTGGCGCGGTGGGTGCAAAGGGTTGGCTTAGACACCAGAATCTACGCCACTTCAGAGCCTTAAGCTACGCTCGCCAGCGTTCAATGCGCGGCTCATGAATAACAACGGTTTGCGGTCGGCGCTGCATTGCGCGCTCTGATGTGTTGTCAGCCATAACCCTATCGACATTTTCCGTCCTTTCGTGTAGGGGTCTCGACCTAACTAAAACAGCGTCCCGAAACGCTCGTCGGCCGTGAATTCGGCTGCTTCAAAGACGAAACGGCAGGAGCCTAGTGTGAACATCATTGAAGAAATCAACGCTGAGCAGGCTGCGAAGCTTATTGAAGGCAAAAAGATTCCCGAATTTCGCCCAGGCGACACGATAGTTGTGAACGTGAAGGTCAAGGAAGGGGAGCGTTCGCGCATTCAGGCTTATGAAGGCGTGGTGATTTCGCGCCAAGGCGGCGGATTGAATGAAAGCTTTACCGTTCGCAAAATTTCTTATGGCGAGGGCGTGGAGCGCGTATTCCCCGTTCATGCGCCGCTGATTGATTCGATCAAGCTTGTCCGCCGGGGCAAGGTTCGTCGCGCAAAGCTCTACTATCTTCGCGATCGACGCGGCAAGTCCGCTCGCATCGCGGAGCGCGTGGACACCAAGCCAAAGGCCGCGCCGGGAAGCAAGTAGCCAATCTGCCCGCGGCCCCAAAGTTAGGCGGGCAGTCGGCGGGCTCGGTAGGCCTCGACTCGATTGTCGCGTTGATGAGCGAACCGATTCGTGACGTTCGACATGAGAGATCGGATGCGGCCCTCTACACTGTTCATCATTATCGTGGCGGCGTTATGCCTCGTCTGTACAGTTCTGTCAGAAGGCGTTCGACCGGTGACCGCCGCCGCGCAGACGGCGGCCGCCGCGCAGGAGCGTGTCCTTCCCCAATCGCGCGCCGACACGATTCTTTCGTTCGCGCCGGTTGTAAAAAAAGCTCAACCCGCCGTCGTCAATGTCTTTGCCTCGCGCGTCGATCGCACGCCACCAAATCCTTTTTTTGACGATCCCATTTTTCGCCGCTTTTTTGGTGAGGGAGGCGGCCAACCCGGGCGAAACATCTCGCAGTCGCTTGGTTCTGGGGTAATCGTGGACGCCTCGGGGCTCGTCGTGACCAATCACCACGTCATCGAGGGTATGACCAACGTAAAGGTTGCGTTGGGCGACAAGCGGGAAATCCCCGCGATTGTCCTGTTACGCGATCCGCGCACCGATCTCGCGGTGCTTAAATTGGCCGAAGGCGGCGGCTTTCCTGTCATGGAATTGGGCGATTCGGATGCGGTCGAAGTCGGCGATCTCGTACTCGCGATCGGTAATCCATTCGCCGTGGGTCAGACGGTTACGCAGGGTATTGTTTCGGCTCTCGCGCGCACGCAAGTCGGCATCTCCGATTATGGTTTCTTTATTCAGACGGATGCGGCGATTAATCCCGGAAATTCAGGCGGGCCGCTTGTGGATATGAACGCTCGGATGATCGGCGTCAATTCGGCGATCTTCTCGAAATCAGGGGGATCGGTGGGTATTGGTTTTGCGATTCCCGTTAATATGGTCAAAATCGTCGTTGCGGCGGCCAAGGGAGGCGGCAAGCAAGTGCGGCGACCCTGGCTCGGCGCGACACTTCAAACGCTTTCGCAGGAGATCGCAGACAGTCTCGCTCTGGATCGACCGACTGGTGCCCTTGTGGCCGATCTCGAACCCAATGGGCCAGCGGCCGAGGCGGGTCTAAAACGGGGTGACGTGATCGTATCCGTTGACGGCCAAGCCACCGATGATCCAGAGGGGGTCGGATACCGACTCGCCACGAAGCCGCTCGGTGGAGTGACGAGCCTCGGCGTTTTGCGCCGCGGAAAAAAAATCGTCAGTCCGATGAAGCTCGTTGCGGCTCCAGAAATACCGCCGCGCGACACCATTAAAATCAAGGGTTCGAGCCCTTTCGCCGGTGCGACCGTTGCTAATATCTCGCCAGCCGTCATCGAGGAGTTGTCCCTTCAGGGAATCTCGTCCGGGGTCGTGGCGATGGAGATAACAAACGGCTCTCTCGCGCAGCAGCTCAATCTACAAAAAAACGATGTGATTATTTCGGTTAATGAAAAGAAAATTAGCATGACACGAGATCTCGAACAGATCGCCTCATCGAAGTCCTATTACTGGAAAATTACGGTATGGCGCGCTGGCCAAGTATTCACAACTGTAGTTGGGGGTTAGGTCACAAACTCATAAAGGGGATTCCGTTTTCCAGCGAATGGTGATTCAAGCTCCTTGGAGGAGCGAACATGAGCCAGCGCCGGTACGAACTGACTGATTTCGAATGGTCGATCATCGAGCCCTTGCTGCCAAACAAGCCGCGCGGCGTTGCCCGCGCGGATGATCGCAAAGTTCTGAGCGGCATTTACTGGCGACTTCGCACGGGCTCGCCGTGGGCCGACATTCCCGAGCGCTACGGGCCGGCGACGACCTGCTACAACCGCTTCGTGAGATGGCGCAAACTCGGCGTCTGGGAGCGCATATTCGCGGAGATTTCCAAGGCCTACGCGGGCGACGCGCAGATGGTCGACTCCTCGTCCATCCGCGTGCATCAGCATGGCGCCAACGGTAAAAAAGGGGCGCGGACGACACGCAAACCGCCGCTGGGAACGTCGCTGCAAGCCGATGCATGGGGCGTTCGCGAGGCGGGCTGACGACGAAAATCCATGCGCTCGTCGACGCCAACGGTCTGCCGATCGCCTTGAAACTGACCGAAGGCCAGGCGCATGACGGTAGAAGCGCCGCCGACATGTTGGGAGGACTCGGCGAAGGCCAAGTCCTGCTCGCCGACCGCGGCTATGACAGCGACGCCTTACGCGAAACGCTTGCCGCACAGGGCGCCTGGGGCAACATCAAGCCGATGCCGGGACGCGTAAATATTCCGGTGTTCAGCCCGTTCCTCTATCGGCTGCGCAATCTTGTGGAACGCTTTTTCAATAAGCTCAAACACTTTCGAGCCATTGCGACGCGTTTTGAAAAACACGACGCCAATTACCTCGCGCTCGTCAAACTCGCCGCCGTCAAAATTTGGATGCGGTTTATGAGTCGGTGACCTAGGGCGGTTTGCTCTTTGACTGAATTGGTATCCATTCGATGAGCCGCGCGGCTGAGGCGGCTGCGGCTGACGCGTTCAAGGGCGTCCACTTCCGGCGACAATTCGTCGAGCTTTTGCGCGGGGTGATGTGCGATGCGGACGAGCAATTCGGCGAGCCAGGCTTGGGGTCCAGGTCGTTCATTTTGGTCGTCACGATCACACCATACATCGTCGCGGTGCGCTGGCCGCCGCGATCGGAACCGGCGAAACACCATGCTTTTCTTCCGAGGGCAATTCCGCGCAGGGCTCTCTCGGCGGCATTGTTGCTGAGGCGGATTCTTCCATTTTCGAGAAAGCGCGCGAATGCGTCCCAGCGCTTGAGCGTGTAATCCATGGCCTTGGCCACGTCGTTGTGGCGCGAAAGCTTGGCGCGCTCCTCTCGCATCCAAATATCGAGGGCGGCGACGAGCGGCGCGCTTTGTTCTTGGCGCGCGGCCATGCGCGCCTCGGCGTCGAGGCCGTTGATGGAGCGCTCGATTTCGAACAGCGCGTCGATCCGCTGGACCGCCTCCAGCGCCATGGGCGAAACGACCGCGGGCGCCTTGCCTTGCGATTTCTTGCGCGCGCTCGTTTGGATTTCCGCGAGGACGAAGAACTTTTCGCGGGCGTGGCTCCAGCACGCCGCCTCGGTGATGGGTCCGAGCGCCCGCCCGGCTTCATGGAGCTTGCCGTGGCCGCCATGGGCGTCGGCCTGCAAGATACCGGCGAAGGTCGATAGATGCCGTCGGGGATGTTCGCCCGAGCGGTCGCGCGAATAATAGAACACCGCCGCCGGCGGATCGGCGCCGCCGAAGGGCTTGTCGTCGCGCAAGTAGCGCCAACATCGCGCGGTGTCGGTCTTTCCCTTGGCGAGCACGGGCACGGTGATGTCGTCGCCATGCAGTCGCGCCGCGGCGAGGACATGGGTTTGCAGCAGATCGAAAATCGGGCGCGGCACGGAGGCGCGGGCGCCGACCTGATCGGCGAGCGTCGACAGGCTCAACGGCGCGCCTTCCCTGGCGTAACGCTCGGCCTGGCGGTTCAACGGCTGATGCTGGCCGAACTTCTCGAACATGATCATCGCCAAAAGGCTGGGACCGGCCCAGCCCCGGGGAATGACATGAAAGGGCGCCGGCGCCTGATTGATGTTCTCGCAGTCGCGGCGCGAGAACCTCTCGCGCACATGCTGGATGACCTTACACTGGCGCGGGATGACCTCCAGCGTCGCGGTTACATCCTCGCCGAGTTTGGACAGGCGCGATCCGCCGCGGCAGGGACAACTCGATGACGCTTCGATCACCACCCGCTCGCGCGGCGGATGTTCGGAAAACGGTTTGCGCGAGGGGCGCTGGCGGGTGAAGGCGGCGACATCAGTCGTTCCGGCCTTCCGCGCCGCGCGCTCGGCGGCGAGATCGTCCTCGCTGGTCGTCGCCTCCAGTTCCTCGAGTTGCAACTCCATCTGGTCGAGCAGCCGCGCCATGCGTTCCGAACGCGGCCCGAAAATCTCGCGCCGCATCTTCTCGATCTGGAGTTTCAAATGCGCGATCAGCGCCTGATCGGCGGAGACCCAGGCCTGCTCGATTGCGGCGTCCGCCTCGGCCAGAACCCGCCGCTCGCGCTCGACGACGAGCGCCGCTTTCAGCGTTTCGAGATCGTCGGGAAGGTCAGGGAAGCTGGCGTCCATGCCCCAAGGAAAATCACAAAATCGGTGATTTGTGCGCCCCTATTTTGCCGATGATTCAAAATCTCGCGGGCTTACCCGACCGCGCGGGGCCGGCGCATCCAGCGGGGATTGCTCCGGTCGAACCCGGCGAGAAGATAGCCGAGTGGCGCCGCCGTGATCGAGACGGCGCCGTCCACCGGGCTCGGCCAGATGAACCGGTCATGTTCGAGACGCTTGGCGTAAAGCGAAAGGCCGATGCCGTCATGCCAGAGAATCTTCACCGTGTCGCCGCGACGGCCCCCGAAAACGAAGAAATCGCCGGCGTGTGGATCGCGCCTAAGCCCTCCCTGGATTTGCAGCGTCAGCCCGTTCATGCCGCGCCGCATGTCCGTCACGCCGCCGGCGAGCCAGACGCGAACCCCAGAGGGCACGGAGATCATGATCGGAGCGCCCTCAAGGTCGCCATGACGAGCGCCGCCGGAGCCTCCGCGCCGATCCCGACCCGCGCGCCGCCGATGTCCACGATGATCGTCGCATCTGGCGGATCGACCGCGGCGGCATGCGACTCGCTTTTTTTTGACGGGCCTGAAGCCAGTTTCGCACCCCGGTCGCCGGACTTCACGGAGCCCTTTGTAAAGCAGGCTTGCGCCGACAGCCCAGTGTCACCCAACTTCGGCAATGACGGCTCCCGGAGCGCTCGCCGCCGCCACTATTTGCTGATGCTCGCCGGAACTGCATTGCCGCCGCCGCTCGGCGCCTGTGATCAACGTGATCCGGCCATGCCATGCCGAATTTCGATTCATTCAGCCACCCCCTAATCTCTTTGGCCATGAGGCCGGGGCAAACTTGCGTGCGCGAGATTGAGTTTGGCGATCTTAAAGGGCGGAAATTGGAAGTCTGTCGAAAGGAGCGCCGGTGGAGAGGTGGCAACGTCACGACACGGAGCAGTCCCGTTCCCGACGCGCGACGAGCGAATCCGGGCAAAGCATTTACGCGGCTTACGCCTCGTCATCCTCAAATAGTCCGAGATCAGCCGGCGCCCGCGTCGGCTCCCTCAAACCCAAATGGCGAAAGGCTTGAGGCGTCAGCACGCGACCGCGTGGGGTGCGTTGCAGGAAGCCGCGTTGTAGCAGGAATGGTTCTATGATGTCCTCAATTGCGTCACGCGGCTCGGACAGCGCCGCCGCGAGTGTTTCGATCCCCACTGGGCCGCCGGAAAAGTTAACCGCCACCATTTCGAGATAGCGGCGGTCCATCACGTCGAGACCGATGCTATCCACCTCAAGCAGCGTCAGCGTGCGATCAGCGAGTTCTCGAGTTATTCGCGCCGCGCCCTCAACGATCGCGAAATCGCAAACGCGCCGCAGAAGTCGTCCCGCGATGCGTGGGGTGCCCCGCGAGCGCAGGGCGATCTCTCTCGCGCCGTCCCCGCTGATGCCGACGCCGAGAACTCGCGCGCCGCGGGTAACGATAAGCTCCAACTCCTCAACCGTGTAAAAATTAAGTCGAACTGGAATGCCGAAACGGTCTCGCAGGGGCGTCGTCAACAGGCCGGCTCTCGTCGTCGCGCCGACGAGCGTGAATTTGGCCAGGTCGATCTTCACCGAGCGCGCCGCCGGTCCTTCGCCGATGATCAGATCGAGCTGAAAATCCTCCATCGCGGGATAGAGGATTTCCTCGACCGCGGGATTGAGCCTGTGGATTTCGTCGATGAAAAGCACGTCGCGCGGCTCGAGATTGGTGAGTTGCGCGGCGAGATCGCCAGCCTTGGCTATGACTGGGCCGGAGGTTGAGCGGAAATTCACGCCCAATTCGCGCGCGAGAATTTGCGCCAGAGTAGTCTTGCCAAGGCCTGGCGGTCCAACGAACAGCACATGGTCAAGCGCATCGGCGCGCGTTTTGGCCGCTTCTATGAAGACCTTCAGATTGGCGCGGGCCGCCTCTTGCCCCGTGAATTCGGCGAGCGCTAGCGGGCGTATTGAAGTTTCCGAGTCGTCGTCGCGTTTTTGCAACGTCATCAATCGCCGGGGCGGGATGGTCAAACGGCGTGCTCCAAGCAGTTTCGCATGGGACGATGGGAATTCGCGCGGTTATTCGCCCTGTGATAGTTTATGCGAAGCGGAGTCGATTTGGAATAGCGGCGCGGGCGCGGCGTCGATAAGGTTTGGACTCGCGAACGGTTCTTCAAAGTGCTCGGCCGCGCCGCCAAGCCGATTGTCAGAAGCGGGATTCCTTTGCCTGAAGCATTTTACGTCCGTTCGAACCCATCAGGTATTTGCTGATCATATTCGTGATGTTTGACAAAGTAGACTTCCAATAATGCGAAACCGCGAGCGGAGAGACTTTAGATTGATCGAGGTATGCTTCTACCATTTGACCCGGCGCAAAGTGGAGCAGGCCTTGCCAGTCCTGCTGGAGAAATCGCTCGCGCGGGAGTGGCGTGTCGCCGCGCAGCTCGGCGAGGCCAAGCGCTTGCCAACGCTCGACGACGCGCTGTGGTCGTATGAGCCCACGAAATTCCTGCCGCATGGCACGAAGGCCGACGGCGCGCCGGAATCCCTGCCGATCTACCTCACCATCGAGGGCGATAATCCCAACGGCGCCGACGTGCGTTTTTTCCTTTACGGCGCGCGCGCCGCGCCCGTGCTGCGCGACCCCGCGAGCGCGCCAAAGACCCGGGCCGTGCTGATGTTCGACGGCGACGATCCCATGGAGTTACAGGCCGCGCGAGAACAATGGAAAGAGCTGCGCGAAGTTGGCTTCGAGCTTGTCCACTATCAAGAGGATGAACGCGGCGCATGGTCGGAGAAAAAACGGGAGAACCAACGTTGAGCGAGGATTTCGCGGAGCGTCGCGCCAGGGCGAGGGCGCGACTCGATGCGCTTGATCCCCATAAAACGCCGGGCGGCGCGACAGCGGATCCGATGCGCCGCGAGTGGTTCGAGGCTGTCTATGCGCTGGCCGAGGGCGATCCCGCCAGCGTGCCTTGGGCCAATCTCGCGCCGCATCCGCTGCTGGACGACTGGCTTTTTCGGCAGGGTCCGCTAACCGGGCTGCGCGCGCTGGATGTTGGCTGCGGGCTTGGCGACAATGCGCTGGCCCTGGCCAAGGCCGGCGCGCGCGTCACCGCTTTCGATTTGGTGGAGGGCGCGGTCGAATGGGCGCGAAAACGTTTCCCGGCCGGGGGCGTCGATTTTCGCGTCGCCGATCTTTTCGCGCCGCCGCCGGAATGGCGGGGCGGCTTCGATCTCGTTCACGAATGTTACACGCTCCAGGCCCTGCCGGAGAACCTGCTGCCGCGCGCGGCGGCGGCGCTCGCCGGATTCGTCGGCCCGCGCGGGCGCTTGCTGATCATCGCGCGGGCGCGGGACGCGGCGCAAGAAATCGCCGGCCCGCCCTGGCCGCTGACCCGAGGGCGGGTGGAGGCGCTCGCCGTCGCGGGCTTGACGTTGGGCGCGTTCGAGGACATGACCACCGAACAGGGCGCGCGTCACTGGCGCGCGGTGTTTTCACGCGGGCTCTAAGGATATGTCGCTACTCTCGATCGAGCGTGTCTCGAAGCGCTTTGGCGACGTCGTCGCGCTCGACAGTGTGACGCTCGACGTCGGCGCCGGCGAATTTTTCGCGCTGCTCGGACCTTCTGGCTGCGGCAAGACCACCCTGATGCGACTCGTCGCCGGTTTCGAGACGCCTGAACTTGGGGCGTGTCTTGCTGGCGGGGAAAGACCTTGCCGACGCGCCGCCGCACAAGCGCTCCGTCAATATGATGTTCCAGTCCTACGCTCTGTTTCCGCATCTCGACGTTTTCGATAACATCGCCTTCGGCCTGCGCCGCCAGGGCGCGAGCCGCGACGCCATTTTCGCGCGAGTGGCCGAACTCCTGGACATCGTGCAACTGCAAAATCTGGGCGCGCGAAAAATAGACCAGCTTTCCGGCGGACAAAAGCAGCGCGTCGCGCTCGCCCGCGCGCTGGCCCCGGGGCCCGCGTTGCTGCTGCTCGACGAGCCCCTCGGCGCCCTCGACCGCAAGCTGCGCGAGGAGACGCAATTTCAGCTGAAAGACATCCAGCGGCGACTAAAAACCAGCTTCCTGATCGTCACCCATGATCAAGACGAGGCGCTGGCGCTCGCCGACCGCATCGCGGTGATGCGCGCCGGCAAGATCGAGCAGATCGACTCGCCCGTCGACATCTATCGACGCCCGCGCAGCCGCTTCGTCGCCGATTTCGTCGGCGCGACCAATATGGTCGACGGACGCATCCTGCGGCTCGGCGGCGCCGTTTTTTTCAACGCGCCCTTTGGCCAACTGCCGCTGGCGGAGTGCAATCTCGCCAATGGCGCCCGGGCGACGCTATCGCTACGGCCGGAGGAAATCAGCGTGACCCTCGAGGGCGAAAGCCCGGCCGGCGTCATCGAGGACATCGCCTTTCGCGGCGGCATGACGCATCTGCGCGTCAAATTCGACCGCGGCGACGCTCTGCGCGCCGTGTTTATCGGCGGCGTCGGAAATTTTGCGCTCGGGCAAGAAGCGCATGTCGTTGTCGCGCCCAAGGCCGGCGTGCTGTTCCTGGGGGAGGCATGAGCCGCGCGGATTGGACGTTGGCGCGCCGCGCCGTCCTGGCCGCGCCCTATGCGTGGATTGTCGTGTTTTTCCTCGCGCCGATGGCGCTGATCGCCAAGATTTCGCTCTCCCATCCCGCCGAACAGCGCCCGCCCTACGAGCCGGTGTTCAGCCTCGACGACGGCTTTACCGGCGCGTTCGACAAGCTGCGAAGCTTAAGCTTTGACGCCTATCGCGGCCTCGCCGGCGATAGCCTTTATCTCGACTCCTATTTCTCCTCCCTGGCCATCGCCGGCGTCTCGACCTTGATCATGCTGATTATCGCCTACCCCTTCGCGCTGGCGATGGCGCGCGCGCCGGCCCGGACGAGGCCGCTCTTGATCGGACTCGCGATCGCGCCGTTCTGGACGAGCTTCCTCATTCGCGTCTATGCCTGGATCGCGCTGCTGAAGGACGAGGGCCTGATCAATCATGCGTTCCTGGCGCTGCGCATCATCGATACGCCGCTCCAAATTTACGCCACCAATGCCGCCGTCGTGATAGGCATCGTTTACAGCTATTTGCCGTTCATGCTGCTGCCGCTCTATTCCGCGCTGGAGCGCCAGGATCCCGCGCTGCGCGAGGCGGCGGCCGATCTCGGCGCCTCGCCAATGCAGGTGTTCCTGCGCGTGACCCTGCCGCTATCTTGGCCAGGAGTCGTCGCCGGCTGCCTCTTGGTGTTCATTCCAGCGGTGGGCGAATTCGTCATTCCGGATCTACTTGGGGGTTCGGAGACGCTGATGATTGGCCGCACCCTGTGGAACGACTTCTTCGCCAATCGCGATTGGCCGGCGGCCAGCGCCGCGGCGATCATTCTACTGCTGCTGTTGATCGGCCCGCTAGTGCTATATGAGCGCGCGCGCCTTCGCGCCGAGAGAGAGGCTTCTTGAGATTGCTTCGACCCTTCGCGCTGCTCCTCGGCTTCGCCTTTCTTTACGGGCCGATCCTGATACTCGCCGTCATGAGTTTCAACGCGTCGAAATTGGTGACGGTGTGGGGCGGTTTTTCGACCAAATGGTACGCCGCGCTGCTGCATGACCAGGCGATGCTCGGCGCCGCCAAGATAAGCCTTTCCGCCGCCGCGCTCTCGGCGACGATCGCGACGGCGCTCGGGCTCGCCGCGGCGATCGCGCTGGCGCGTTTTGGCGATTTTCGCGCGCGCGGCCTATTTCTTGGCGCGGTCTACGCGCCGCTGGTGCTGCCAGAGGTTGTGCTCGGTCTCGCCTTGCTCAGCGCCTTCGTCGCCTTTGGGCTTGATCGCGGCTTTGTCACGCTGGTCATCGCGCACGCGACCTTCACCATGTGTTTTTGCTGCGTCGTGCTGCTCGCCGCGCTGCGCGGCCTCGATCCCGCCCAGGAGGAGGCGGCGATGGATCTCGGAGCGACTCCGTCGCAAGCCTTCGCGCTGGTCGTGCTGCCGGCGATCGCGCCTTCGCTAGCCAGCGCGTTCATGCTGGCCTTCACGCTGTCGCTCGATGATCTCGTGATCGCCAGCTTTTCCAGCGGACCCGGCGCGACGACGCTGCCGATGCGGATTTACTCGCAGGTGCGCCTCGGCGTGACGCCGGAGGTCAACGCAATCTCGACGCTGCTGCTCGCCGGCGTCGGGTTGATCCTGGCGATCTCGGCGCTGACACTTAACAGCGGGCGGGCAAGTTCGGCTTAAGCCGCCGCGCCGCAACACTTTTTATACTTCTTGCCGGAACCGCAAGGACATGGATCGTTGCGGCCGGGTTGCGCGCCCTTAACGATTGGCGCCGGCTTGCGGTTTGCCTCCTCCACAAAATACCAGCGCTGGTCATCCTGATCGAAGCGAAACAGCGAGCGTTCGCGATGCGCGCGTTGCTCGCCGTCCATGGCGAAATGCGCGACAAACTCAACGAAGCCTTTTTCGTCGCCAATTTCACCCTGCTCGGTCGAGAGAATGTCAAGTTCCGAGCCATTGCGACTGCGTCGCCCAGTGGATTACCGCCTTGCGATCGAAATCGTGGCGCGCCTCCGGCGCTAGGGACTCGAACAGAAAATCGATATTTCCAGTCGCGAACGCGCTGTAGCGAGCCCGCATCAGCGCTTGGGCGGTTGGCGCCGGCTTTCCGGCTTCCAGATGGGGGGCGCAGCAAGCGGAATAGAGCAGCGGCGCCGGCTCGCGCAGGCGGCAAGGGCATGTCGTGTCGGTCATTTTGGGAAGCATCCAACGAGAATCATCGCTCCCTTCTAGTCAAACCGGCGGCAAAGCTAAAGTGGCGCGAAGGGATAACCGGGCGTTAACCTGACGGCGCCATGGTGGTTGGCATTTATTGACGGTGCCGGAATCCCGGCGCGCGCGCGATCAACGGAGAGATCCGCCGATGAACGACCTGATCGTCTTGCCGGAGCCGCCCGCCGCGAAGGATGAGTCGACCGAAAGCAAGCCGGACGAAAACGCCCCGACGCAGCCCGCCCCCCGCCCTGGCGCCGTTATGGCTATGCGGCCTGCGTTCTGACGCTCGCGCTGTCCTCCGGCTGGGCAGTCGGCGAGAAACTTCATTCGCTTCGCCAGGATGAAGCTCGGCGAGAGGCCAAGTCCGCGCAAAGCCTCGCCGCGGCGGGTGAGAAGGAGCGTGACGGCATGCGCGCCTTGCGCGCGGAAGTCAACGCGCTGCGGGCCAAACTCGACGCCGCCGAAAAGCGGCGCGGTGTGCACGAAACGGCGGCGTTCGAAGCGAGGATCGGTTCGCTCGACAGGAAAATCGAGGCCAGCCAAGCCGAGGCGGCGCAACTCGCGGCCAAGCTCGAAAAACACGAAAAGTCGATTGAGCGGATGGCGGCGACCGTCGACAAGACGTCGGTTTCGTCGATCGCCAAAAGCGACAATAAGAGCGAGGCCAAGAGCGAAATTAAGCCCGCGGCCGAACCCGCCGCCAAGGCCGAATCCAAGCCCGAGAAAAAGCCCGAAACCAAGTCCTCCGACGCGAAACCGGCGCTGAGCGGCTTCCTTGTGCGTGGCGTCGACGATGGCGTGGCGCTGATCCAGGGCCCGGGCGGCATGTATGAAGTCAGCCCCGGCAAACGGCTGCCCGGCGCGGGTAGGGTGTTGAGCATCGAGAAAAACGGTCGCAAATGGGTCGTTATCACCGATCGCGGCCGGATCGACGGCCCGGCTTCCGCGCCGCGACACCGCTATTCGCAGCGGCGCGAACCAGATGACTACTATATCGACGAGCGCTTTTAGTGCGTCTTTCGCGTCTTTACAGCGTGTTCAACGTCCTGGCGGCGTCAAGGGGCGGAGGAATCCGCTTTCGGTCATTTTCCTCGCCTATCCAGCATCGTCGTCAACCGCAACTCGGCTCTCCAGAGCGCCACGAAAAATCGCGGAGCGTCACGAGAGGAGAATGGAACCCATGTCAAACCGTCGAACTTCCCAATTCGCGGCTGGAGTTATGGCCGCGCTTTGCGGCCTAGCGGCGCCCGCGCGGGCGCAATACCCCTATCCCTATCCGGCGCCGCCGCCCGTAATCGCGCCAGTTCCCGTCGAGCCCTATCCATATCTTCTCGGCAACCAACGCTTTTGCTGGTATGATTCGGCGTGGAACGGACCCGGCTGGTATTGGTGCGGCTACGCCTTCCGCCGTGGCTATGGCTGGGGCGGCGCCATCGGTTGGAACGGCTGGCGCTGGGACGCCGCGCGGTATGGGCGCGGCGGTCGTGGTGGTCCCGGTCGCGGTTGGGGCGAGCACGAACGCCGCTGACGCGATGTCACCCGCCGGTATAGGCCGCGCGCATTTCGTCGATGCGCGCGAGCTTGGCCACCAATAGGCTCCAGTCGTCACGCTCGGCGATGGCATTCCAGATGGACTCCACTTCGTCGATCAACATATTGCAAGGTTCCGGCGCCGCGAAATACGCGTGATCCAGCCGCGCGGAGGGACTCGGCGAAAAGCACCCCAACGCCTCGCGCAGCGGCGCGAACGGCTCGCCTTCGTAAAAAGCGGCGGAGGGCGAGCGTTTCGCGCGCGCCTCGCTCGCCATTCCACCGCGCCAGTCGAACAGCGTTTGTTCCAACGGCGCTCTCGACACGATCGCGAAGTCCATGAAGGCCTTGGCAAGTCGCGCGTCGGCTTTCTCGCCCCTCGATACCAATCCCAACCGCCAAAGCAGCGCGTCCCGAAACGCCGCCCGCGCGAAATTCGGATAGGCGTCCACCGCATGTTCCGCGGCCGACAGTCCTGTCAGCGGCAATAGGCATTCGGCCAACCGCGCTAGGTTCCAGCCGATGGCGCCAGGCTGGCGGCCGAAGGAATAAAGTCCGCTGGAATCGAAATAGGCCGCGGTGAAGTCCGCATCCCATGTGGGTGCGAAGCGCCAGGGGCCATAGTCGAAACTTTCGCCCGTGATGTTAATGTTGTCGGAATTTAGCACGCCATGGACAAAACCCGCAGCCATATAGCTCGCGCCCAGCCTGGCCACGCGCGTCGTTACCGCCTCCAGAAACGCGACCGCCCGCTGGTCTCGCGCCAGGTTACAGAGATGTGGGAAGTAATTGGCTATGGCGTAATCCAGCAGCCGCTCGATCGCGGCGTTGTCGCCCTCATAAGCGAGGCGCTGAAACGTGCCGATTCGAATATGCGAATGCGATAGCCGCAGTAGAACGCTGGAGCGGGTCGGCGAGGGCTCGTCGCCGCGATAAAGGTCCTCGCCGGTTTCCACGAGGCTAAAGGTTTTGGACGTATCGACGCCCATAGCTTCCAGCATTTCCGTGGCGAGAATCTCGCGTACGCCGCCCTTTAGCGTAAGCCGCCCGTCGCCCTGACGCGACCAAGGCGTGCGCCCACTGCCCTTGGTGCCGAGATCAAGTAGCCGTCCATCCTCGACGTCGCGCAGTTGTGCGAAAAGAAAGCCGCGACCGTCACCAAGATCGGGGTTGTAGGAGCGAAACTGATGGCCGTGATAGCGCAGGGCCAGCGGCTTCATGAACGCACCCGGCAATGGCTCGAAACGACCGAAATGGGAGACCCACTCGGCTTCGGTGAGTGTGTCGAGCCCCACCCGCGCGGCGACGCGTTGGTTGCGGTAGCGCAGGATGTGCTTTGGAAACCGCGCCGCGGAAACCTCATCGAAAAAGCTCTTTCCGAGCGTCGCATGCAGGGTCTCGGCGTGGTAGCGCGGGGAATAGGGCATGGAGTGGAGCCTAGCTGCGAGGTGGCGAAGCGCTCTAGCATGTCGCGCGCCAGTTGGGTCAAAACAAGGGTGGTTCCTAGGAAAAGGCTTCCATCCATGCGCTCCGACGCGGCGCTGTTATTAAAACCCTGGCCATGCATCGCCGGGCGACCGCCGCTCGTGGCGACAAGCGACAAGCGGCGACGAAGCGCCTTTCGCCAAAGCGGTTCGCCATGGGCGGTGTCGAGCTATCGCCTTGCCGCATATGAGATTCTCCGTTGCGGCGCGCGATGTGATCCGATGGCTCGGCCTTGCGTCGAGCCTCAGTCGACGCCGAGCGCGACAACGAGCCTTTGGATGAGGCCGCACCGGAGAACATCGGGGCGCGCGGAAATATCCGTTTCGGCAATATCGTGGCCCGCTCGTGGCGACAGGCCCGAGATCCGATGTTTTCGAGGCTCCATGCAATGTATCAGCGCGCCGTTCAACTTGGCGTCTTAATGACGCAACTGGCGCGGTTCACCACAAGTCGCTGAAGTTATTGTGGATTCACATATATAATCAACAGTATAGCATAGCATGGGCGCCTCGGGCAGCGCATGATTTTGCGCCATTTTCGAATGCAATTCCGTCGCCGCGAGCTTACGGTCTCTTGTGTTTTGTTTCCGGGTGCGTTTGAACAGGCGCCTCCATTCCCCGAAGAGAGCACGTCACTGATTCGCTTCATCGGACAAACGCCTCTTGACCCGTCGTCCCGCTCGACGGGCGTCCCGAAGGACAACTCATGCGCCTTTCACGCTATTTCCTCCCCGTTCTACGCGAAAACCCCAAGGAAGCCGAGATTGTCTCGCATCGGCTTATGTTACGCGCGGGGCTGATTCGCCAGGAGTCCGCTGGGATTTATGCCTGGTTGCCGTTGGGATTGCGCGTGCTGAACAAAATCAATGCAATTATTCGCGAGGAGCAGACTCGCGCGGGCGCGATCGAAGTGCTGATGCCGACGATCCAATCCGCCGATCTTTGGCGAGAATCGGGTCGCTATGACGCATATGGCAAGGAGATGTTGCGCATATCGGATCGGCATGGCCGCGAAATGCTCTATGGTCCGACGAATGAGGAGATGATCACCGAGATCGTGCGCGCCTATGTTCGCTCCTACAAGGACTTGCCGCTTAATCTGTTCCATATTCAATGGAAGTTCCGCGATGAGGTGCGGCCGCGCTTTGGCGTGATGCGTTCGCGCGAATTCCTAATGAAGGACGCCTATTCATTTGATCTCGATGCGGAAGCTGGTCGCCACTCTTATAATAAGATGTTCGTCGCTTATCTGCGCACATTCGCGCGGCTCGGACTAACGGCGATTCCAATGGCGGCGGAATCCGGTCCGATAGGCGGTAACCTCTCGCATGAATTCATCATTCTGGCCGAAACCGGTGAAAGCGAAGTTTTCTGCCATAAGGATTTTTTGCGGTTCGCGCCGCCGTCGGCGAGCATAGACTTCGACGACGCGGGCGCGCTCGAGGCTGTGGTGGCGAAGTGGACGAGCCTGTACGCCGCGACCAGCGAAAAGCATGATGAAGCGGCGTTTGGCTCGGTACCGCAAGACGCGCGCGTCGCGGCTCGCGGCATCGAGGTCGGCCATATTTTTTACTTTGGAACCAAATATTCGCAACCGATGCGAGCGGCGGTGAGCGGCCCCGACGGCAAGGAGATCGTGCTCTCCATGGGTTCGTACGGCATTGGCCCCTCCCGTCTAGCGGCGGCGATCATCGAAGCGGGCCACGACGACAATGGCATAATCTGGCCCGAACAGGTCGCTCCGTTCCACGTCGGCGTGGCCGACCTGAAAGTTGGAGACGCGGAAACTGGAAGGGTTTGCTCGGAACTCGAGCGGCAATTCGAGAACGCGGGGCTTGACGCACTCCTGGATGATCGCGACGAACGTCCGGGCGCGAAGTTCGCCGCGCTCGACCTGATCGGACTGCCCTGGCAAGTCATGGTGGGACCAAAGGGACTCGCCGAAGGCAAGGTCGAGGTGAAACGTCGGCGGGATGGCGCGCGCGAGCAATTATCGCCGGAAGACGCCGCGGCGCATGTCATCGCGGCGGTTAAGGCGGCGAGAGCTTGAGCTACTTGGCCGCGGCGCGATGGAGTTGCCTATGAAACAAACCAACCTTGCGCCCGTTGGCGACAGCCCAATCTTCGCACCCTTCGAATGGGTGGTCGCGGCTCGCTACGTGCGGGCGCGCCGCGCCGACGGCTTCGTGTCGATCATCACGTTGTTTTCCTTCTTGGGGATAGCGCTTGGCGTCGCGACCCTGATCGTGGTGATGTCGGTGATGAATGGCTTCCATCACGAACTGATGGACAAAATTCTTGGGGTCAACGGTCATGCGTTCGTGCAGGCGATCGAAACGCCTTTCGTTGATTGGGAGGATGTCGCGGCCAAAATGGGCAAGCTCAAAGGCGTGACGGGCGCCGTGCCCATGGTTGAAGGCGCGGCGGGAATCTCCTCGCAATTCGGCCAGGCGGGTGTGCTGGCGCGCGGCGTGCGGGAACAAGACCTCGCGAAGCTCCCCGGCGTCGCTGGCAATCTACGCGAGGGGAGCTTTAGTGGTTTCGACACGGCCGGCGGCGTCGCCATCGGGCAGCGGCTCGCCGAAACACTCGGCGTGCGCGTCGGCGACAAAGTTAGTCTCCTCATCGCAAAAGGCGCCCAGACGCCGTTTGGCGTCGCGCCACGCATAAAGAGCTATCCGATCGTCGCGATTTTCCAGATCGGCATGTCGGAGTTCGACAATCTCTTCGTTTACATGCCATTGGCTGAAGCGCAGGCATTTTTCAACCGCGAAAATGAAGTCACGGTGATCGAAGCCTTCGTGGACGATCCCGAGAAGATTGACGCGTTTCGCACGCAAATGGACAAGACCATCACGCGGCCAATGATGATCACCGATTGGCGTCAGCGTAACAAAACCTTTTTCGATACATTGCAAGTCGAGAAGAATATCCTCTTTATAATACTGACATTGATCGTAATCGTCGCGGCGTTCAATATTATCTCGGGTCTCACCATGCTGGTGAAGGACAAGACGCGCGATATCGCGATCCTGCGAACAATGGGAGCCACGCGGGGCTCGATTTTGCGTATTTTCCTCATTATCGGCACATCGATCGGATCAGCCGGCGCGCTCATCGGCTTTTTGTTGGGTTTGGCGCTAGCCAAGAATCTCGATGGAATCCGCGTGATGTTGAATAAACTTCTGAACGCTAATCTGTTTCCGGCGGAGTTGTATTTTCTTTCCCGACTGCCATCGATTGTCGAGCCGCGCGAAGTGGCGCTTGTTGTTGGCATGACCCTCACGCTGGCGGTCCTCGCCTCGATCTATCCAGCTTGGAAAGCCGCTTCCCTCGATCCGATTCAAGCCCTGCGCAGCGAGTGAAATCGATGACGGAACCCGTGCTCGAACTTAGCGGCGTATCCCGCCACTACCGAGAAGGCGAGGCGAGGCTGGATATTCTCGTCAATGTGGATTTCGTGATGGAGCCCGGCCAGACCGTGGCGCTGATAGCTCCCTCCGGCGCCGGCAAATCGACATTGCTGCACATCGCGGGCCTATTGGAGCGCCCCGACGCCGGTGAGGTCAAAATCCACAACGCGCCCACTTCGACAATGAGCGATGACGCGCGGACCAAGCTACGCCGCAATTCAATCGGTTTCGTTTACCAGTTCCACCATTTGCTGCCTGAATTCACCGCGTTGGAAAATGTGGTGTTGCCGCAAACCATCAATGGACTGGGGAAAGTCGAGGCGGCGGAGCGCGCGAGGGAAATGCTGGATTATCTGCGTCTTGGCGCGCGCGCCTCGCATCGACCAGGCGAGCTCTCCGGCGGCGAACAACAGCGGGTCGCCATAGCGCGGGCGGTTGCCAACGCGCCAGCTCTGCTGCTCGCGGACGAGCCAACCGGCAATCTCGATCCGCGCACCGCCGAGCATGTATTCGCCACGCTTATGACCTTGGCGCGCGCGAGCGGCCTTTCGGCGCTCGTCGCGACGCATAATCTTGATCTCGCCAACCAGCTAGACCGCCGCGTGACTTTACGCGACGGCTGCATTATCGAGTTGGATTGACGAGGGCCCGTTACGCCTTGGGGGGAGGGGACTTCTTCTTGTCGATAAAGGCGTGCTTGTACCAAAGACCGAAGCCCACGGCGCCGGCGGCGCCCAGAACGAGAGCCGTATAGAAGTTTTTATTCGCGGTTTCGCCGACCGCGAAGGGAAAGCGCGAGACATACTCCTTTGTGCCGTCGTCGCTGCGCGCCTTTACCAAGCCGATGAAATTGCCTTGTTTTTGAAAGTTATATTCAAAATTCAGCGTGCCGGTCTTGTATTTCTTGGGAGCCACGTAAATCTCGGTGTTGGCTTCGAGATTTTCGTTGTCGTCCTTTTGCCCGACATTGCGCAAGATTCGGATTTCCAGCGCCATATCACGCAATTCGTCCTGCTGGGCGTCGAGCACGATGATGGTGGGGCCCGCGTCCGGGATATCGTCGCAGAACTGCTCCCGCGATTTCAAGGGCTGATAGCCCGTGAAGGTCATTGTGTCCGGCCCGATTTTCATGACGCACTGACCCTGGTCGATGCTCACGCCTCCATGGGCTTGCGCTTCGCTGGCCAAGCCGATCGTCGCCAACAACGCGACGGCGAGAAATCTTATATTCATTGTTACACTCCCCATTCTTTCTTTTCGTTTTTACGTGTTGGTCACATC
This sequence comes from uncultured Alphaproteobacteria bacterium, assembly GCA_963699455.1. Classification (GTDB taxonomy): domain Bacteria; phylum Pseudomonadota; class Alphaproteobacteria; order Rhizobiales; family Beijerinckiaceae; genus Methylocystis. The sequence goes on from CAVOTY010000007.1 coordinate 110,359, forward strand.
ATCGATCCCGCGAGCGCCGCCATCCATCCTCGCCACTTCCTCGACATTGGGTGCGCCGTGGAATGCGCCTTCGCGCGAAAATGACGCCCGCGCCATGGTGGGCGCCACTTCAAGACCCGTGTTTTTGTATCTTATATCGATTTTTTTTAGCATGTCCCGTGACGATCCGTCACATTCGCGTGAGCCCATGTTTGCTGCGGCCGCGAAAAAGGCATAGCCGATGCGCCGGTTGTCATGGTTTAAGCGAGGTTATGCGACGCTGGGGAGATCCGCGTCCGCCTGAGAGACGAACAGAAGGACGACTCCCACCGTCCCAACAAAGCGAAAGGCGGGCTCCTGCATGTTCCAGCCCTCCGAACGCCACATCTGAAACCATTCGCCGCCGACGATCATGAAACCCACGAAATACAGCGCCAATGCCACGGTCAGTCCCAGTATCGCAAGGTTCTTGGCGTTGTTGAACTCGCGCGCGCCGGAACCGCGCGTTCGCGCCAAGCGGACCGCTCCCGCGAGGCACAGCGCGCCGGCGCAAAGCTCGGTGGCGATTATAATGGCATAGGTCAAATGGTGCGCAACGCCGTTCTGAATCGAGCGCCAAGCCAACGGCGTGCCGAGGGGGATCGTGTCCATCGACAATATATGCCGCACCGCCGCGAAATTGGTCTCATAATCAAAGATATTGTCGAGACCTATGAGAAACGCCAGCAGGCCCACCGAACCCGTCAGAAAAATTTTCGAGACGCGAAGCTCCATCATGATTGTCCTCGACCATGTTTTGCAACACCTTGTGCAAACTCCTATGGCGCCATGAAAATGTCCAGAGCGCGAAGACCGCCCGTGGCGGAGGGCACCGACGCGCCTATTTGATGGCTAAAAAGGAAGGAGCCCGGATGATCACTCTCTACTATTGGCCAACCCCAAATGGACATAAAATCACGATTTTTCTTGAAGAGGCGGGCGTGGCCTATCGGATCGAGCCGGTCAACATCGGGCAGGGGGATCAATTTCGTCCCGAATTCTTGGCGATTTCACCCAACAATCGGATGCCGGCGATAGTCGATGACGCGCCCGAAGACGGGGGTAACCCGATATCCGTGTTCGAATCCGGCGCGATTCTCCTGTATCTCTCCGAGAAAACCAAAAAATTCCAGCCGAAGGATGAGCGCGGACGCGTCCGCATGCTGGAATGGCTGTTCTGGCAAGTGGGCGGGCTCGGGCCGATGGCCGGACAGAACCACCATTTCGCGCGCTACGCCCCTCAAAAAATTCCCTACGCGATTGATAGATATGTAAATGAAACCAATCGCTTGTATGGAGTTCTCGACCGTAGATTGCAACAGGCGCCTTTCCTTGCGGGCGACGACTATTCGATCGCCGACATGGCCGCCTATCCATGGATCATGCCGCATGAGGCGCAGGGTCAAAATCTACAAGATTTTCCCAATGTCGATCGCTGGTTCAATTCTATCGGTGCCCGCCCGGGGGTTGTTCGAGCCTACGCCGCCGGCGCGCATCTGCAACGCGAACGCGACGGCTTTACGGATGAAGAACGCAGGATTTTATTCGGACAGTCAGCGACAAGTTCGCGTTCAAGTTGCGAACGTGGGTGAGTTCCATAGTAGCAGCTGATGAATTCGCGGAAGAACCAGCCCACCGGGCATCCTCCAACCGGCGCTATGTAATACCAGTCCTCGCTGATCAAAACCCATGCGCCCAATCTCGCAATCCGAGGGACATGATGCGCCATGGTTGCTCGACGAGTTTGTTCCATGCATCGCAGCAGTGATCCACGATGTCGTCGTAGGATTTGAACACGCGGTTTGACAGCCAGTTGTCGCGGATGAACTGCCAGACGTTCTCGGTCGGGTTAAGTTCCGGGCATTTGGGCGGCAAGGGCCTGATGGTGATGTTGGCCGGCACGGCGAGCTTGTCGGTCATATGCCAGCCGGCCTGATCGACGAGCAGGAGGGCGTGCGCGCCGGGAGCGATCTTCTTGGCTATTTCAGCAAGATGCAGGTTCATCGCGAAGGTGTCGCACACAGGCAGGACGAGGCCCGCGCCCTTGCCTTCCTTGGGGCAAATGGCGCCAAAGATATAGGTTGAAGAGGTTCGTTGATCCTTGGGCGCGCAAGGCCGCGAGCCGCGTTTCGCCCAACGCCGCGTGATCTTGTTCTTCTGGCCAACACGGGCTTCATCTTGAAACCAAATTTCTATTTTGTCGGGCGAGAGACCTTTTTCGCGTGCGATTTCCTCCAGGCGGTTTGGGAAACTTATGGAATGGCCCGCCCCTCCGTCCGGCGTTGTAGCTTCGCCGGAGACTCAAACCGGAGGGACGAATCATGAAGGTTTCCGTGCTCGGCATTGATCTTGGCAAGAATGTTTGCAGCATCGTCGGCCTCGACGAAATTGGCGCGGTCGTTTTGCGTCGGCGCGCAAAGCGAGAGACGCTGATCAATCTGGCCGCGAAGCTGCCGCCTTGCATCGTCGCGATGGAGGCATGTTGTGGCGCGCATCACCTTGGCCGCCTGTTTGCGAACCAAGGACATGATGTCCGGCTGATGTCGCCCGAATATGTACGGCCCTATGTCAAGGCGCAGAAGAACGATGATCGTGACGCGGAAGGAATCGCCGAAGCCGCGACGCGTCCAACCATGCGTTTCGTCGAGGTGAAAGCCCAAGAACAGCTCGACATACAGACGCTCCATAGATCAAGAGACCGTTTGGTCGCGGAACGAACCGCTTTGATCAACCAGTTGCGTGCGATCCTATTGGAACGAGGAATTATTGTTCCGCAAGGCAAAAGGAAGCTTGAACAATATCTTACGGCTTTTGTGGAAGAGCCAGAGGGGATGCGATTGAGCCCACGGATACGAATGCTGCTCGCCGACGTTCGGGGGCAATGGCTGGAACTCGATCGACGCATTGCCGTCTTCGATAAGGAGTTTGCGGCCTTCGCGAAGCAAAGCGAAGACGCAAGGCGATTGACCACGATTCCTGGCGTCGGCGTGACGATTGCTTCGGCGTTGATCGCCGCTGTCGGAAACGCGGAAACCTTCGAGCACGGTCGTGATCTGGCGGCGTGGTTGGGGCTTGTTCCTCGCCAATCGACCACCGGCGGCAAGCCCAGGCTTCTGGGCATCAGCAAACGGGGCAACAAATACTTGCGTAAATTGTTGATCCATGGAGCACGGGCGGCGCTTCCGCACATCGCCGAACGCGACGCGGCTCTCGGTCGTTGGGCCAAGAATTTGCTCGCCCGCGTTCACAAGAATGTCGCCATCGTGGCCTTGGCGAACAAGCTGGCGCGGATCGCTTGGGCGGTGCTTCGGCGCGGTGAAAAATTCACCGCCAACGGCTTGCTTCTGGCGGCATAGGCATTGGTTGCTCGGCGAATAATGCGCTGATCAGCCGACGATGTTTGCGGGTGGTGAAAGCGAGATGGCCTAACAGTCGAATGGCGTTCCGGAAACCTGGTTTAAAAAACGGCGCTCGACGCCGAGAAGCTTATGAGGACCGGAACGCGCGTATCTCCATCTTGGCCCGAGGCTTTGTCCTCAAGGCCGGATACGTTGCTGCAGACTGATCAAGCGCCGCTCTCGATAAAACTGCTTGCAGACGGGGCGGGCCATACGTTTAAAATTCTCGAGCGCGCCGTCGGCCCGCGCATGATGGCGCGGCCTTGCCGAAAGCTTGCGGAGGCCCATCTTGCGCAGTTCTCGGCTCATCGTCTGCTCGGCGATGGCGATGCGGAATTCCTCGAACACCCACTGGCAAAGATCGACGATGCGCCAACGCACGACGCCATGGATTGCCGGCGTTGGACCTTCCTCGATCATTTTCATCAGCGCGGCGCGGTGGGCGTCATTGAGCTTTGGAGTCTGCCCGGGCGCCTTGCGGTCGACGAGTCCGTCGGGACCATGGGCGTTGAAGCGCAAAACCCAATCGCGGATGACCTGGAGGCCAACACCGCCGTTCTCCGCCGCCCCGTTTCGCGAGGCGCCGTCGTAGATCGAAGCGAGAGCCAAAAGCCGGCGCGCCTGCGGCCCGTCCTTCGCGCGTTTGGCAAGCGCCCGCATAGCACCCGCATCATAATCTTCTCGAAGCCCAATCGCCGCCGCCATGACGAACCTCCTCGTGTTCGCCAAGCCAAATCAGATTTTAACCGATTCGAGAATCCTCCACATGAGTCTGCGTTAGCGAGGGCTGGTATAAGCCCTTTCCCGCGTCGTCGAAGCCGTTTCTCAGCACCCGCACGACTCTGCCGTTGCCGGTCGTGCCCGTTATATTCTTTTGTGCGTCGCGGGTATTAATTGGGGTTCCGGTCGGGTCCGTCACCTTGCATGGGCCGCTCGCCAGCGCCGGCGTTCCGCAAAGGAGCAGCGCCAAAATCACGACGCTGGAGCCAAGGCTGTTTTGATTGTTCATGTCGCGCCCTCCAATTAGATTGATATCATGGAGCATCGCTCAAACTTCGTCGCGGCATGCCGGCGTGCGCTGGCGCAAACCGCGAAGTCCGGCGGATTTCGTCGTCTCGTTTTCGCGCGCGCCTGCGGCGTCGCGGCCTTGGTCGCGATGCCGGGGCTGGCGTGGACCGGAATCCTCCCGCCTGGTTTCGTGCGCCTCAAGGCGTTAGCGCCAGACGTCGCCGAGGAAATGCGTTACGCCGGCTCACACAATTTCACGGGTAAGCCGGTTCCCGGCTATCGCGCCGCGCAATGCTGGCTGCGCGTGGAAGCCGCGCGCGCGCTCGCCGCCGCGCAAGCCGAAGCGCGCGTCGCCGGTTTGGAACTGGTTGTTTACGATTGCTATCGGCCCCGGCGCGCGGTGACGGCGTTCGTCGCTTGGTCCAAGAACGACGATGAAGGTTCGAAGGCCGCCTATTTTCCCAGGGTCGAAAAGCACGCGCTATTCGAGGAGGGCTATATTGCTGAAAAATCGGGTCATTCGACCGGGCTGGCGGTCGACCTCGGCGTAAGGGGATGGGACTTTGGAACGCCGTTCGATTTTTTCGACCGACGTTCATGGACCAACGCGCCAGGGCGCGGCGCGGCGCGGATCCATCGCTCAAGGCTGGTCGCGCTGATGCGACGTCACGGGTTTGACAACTATCCGAGGGAATGGTGGCATTTCACGCTTCATGGCGCGAAGAATATCGAAAGTTATGACGTCGAAATCGAGTGAGCGCCAAGGCCTCCATGACCTTGGCGCGATGGCGTTTAAAAGGGATGATACTGATAGAGCCAGTTTTCCGAAAGCACGGCGTCGCTGTTTTTCAAGAACAGGCGCATTTCCACGGGGTCTGGCCCCTCCACGGTGAGATCGAATTGCGCGCGCCAGTGGCCGGATACGCCGTCGAACACCGCCTCAGTGAAAATGTAGGAGAATGTCCCGCGAGAGGCCCAAAGCACTGGCTCCGGCTTCACCCCGAACGGCAGTTTTTCGAGCGGCCCGCCAAGAAACTCCACCATGAATTTGCGCACGCCCTTGGGGCGCGGCTTACCGGGCTGACCGCCATTGCCAAGCCGTGTGGCCACGCATCGCGCCAACGGGGTCGGAAATGGCTCGTCGGCCAGCCAATGCAGGCGGTAGGAATATTCGAACTCCGCCCCGGGAACGGCGGGCTTTTCAGGCACCCAGACGCAGACGATATTGTCGTGGATTTCATCGTCGGTGGGAATTTCGATCAGTTGAATCGCGCCCTTGCCCCAGTCTCCCTTCGGCTCGATCCACACGCTCGGACGCCGGTCATAAAAGACATTGTCGAGATAATGGTCGTAGGCGCGGTCGCGCTGCATCAACCCGAAACCCTTGGGGTTGTTGTCGCCGAACGCCGAGGCCATCACGCGCGGCGGATTATTGAGCGGGCGCCACAACCGCTCGCCGGCCCCGGTCCACATCGAAAGTCCGTCGGAGTCGTGAACCTCGGGCCGCCAGTCGATTCCCGTCAACTTCTTGGTTTCCGAGAACCAATACATCGAGGTCAGCGGCGCTATGCCGAAACGGACAAATCCGCCCCGCAAAAACAATTTGCAATCGATGTCCATGACGACGCCCTTGCCGCGCGTCATCAGGAAGCGATACGCGCCGACAATCGAGGGGCCTTCGAGCAGCGCGTGCAGCACAACGCCGTTATCGGTCTCGGGGCCGATATAAATATGCGAGAAATCGGGGAACTCCTCGGAGCGGTCCGGCGCCCAGGTGTCCAGCGCGATGCCGCGGGCGGACATTCCATATTGGCGCAACTCCCCGATGGCGCGAAAATACGACGCGCCCAGAAAAGCGACCCAGTCGTTTTTCTTCCAGTCTAGCTGCCCGTCCTTCGCTTCCTGCAGGCGGAAGCCGGCGAAGCCCGCGCCGGGCGAAAGCTGGCGCGCGATGGAGTCTTCCGGCATGTTGAAATAAGCGGGATCGTACAAAATCTCCCGCGCCTCCCCATTCTCGACTTTATGGATGCGCACCGCTTTCTTGAAGAACATGCCAAGGTGGAAAAACTCAACGGGAAAGCGCTCCTTGGCCGAGGCATACAAGGCATAATCGGTATTGTAGGTGATCTTGCCCCAGGCCTCGTAATCGATCTTGCTGGTGATCCGCGGGTCCGGAACGGCTGGCGGGCGATACGGCTCGTTGGTCAGTCGCCGCGCCTCCTCCTGAAGCGCCTCGAAGGAAAAAGGCGCCGGCGCGCCCAGCTTGAGCGAGGCGTTCGTCGGCGCCGCATCCGCTGCTGGCGCGCCGACGGCGCCAAGGGCGCCAGTCGCGGCGGCGGCCTTCAGAAAGGCGCGGCGGTCGGGAGTGTTGGTCATGAATTCAACCCTCGGAGCGTAGCGATTCTTAGGGGGCGACAGTTATGTTTCCCGGGAGGCGCAAGTTGACGGGATCACCCGCGAATGGGCTCGTTACGCAACGCCGCGCGCATGAAGAAATAAAGGCCGACAAACCCCAGCAGCGCGAACACGACTTCAAAAACGTGACTGACCAATGGATCGAGCTGAAACAATCCGCCCAATGCCCAACCCGCGGCCCAGGAAGCGCCAACCAGTTCCGTGCCGACAAGGATAGCCACGGCGATAAGCGTGGAGAGATGGGCGAGATTGATCGGCTTCTGCGTCATGCGGCAAATCTCTGGATGCGTGCCGGCGGCCCCAAGCCGAACCGGCCCAAACCCTGCTATAGGATCGCCGCCGCCGGGGCAAGTGCGCGGGCGCGCGGATGAATCATATCACTCGACCTCCTCGCTCTCGGTTTCCGCTTCCTCCGCCAATTCCGCGGCCCGCAGTTTGGCTCGCGCCTCCGCCGCCTCGCGCTGACGGTTCCACATGCCCGCGTAGTCGCCTTTTTTGTCCAGCAGTTCCTGATGCGTTCCGCGCTCGACGATCCGACCGTGTTCGAGGAAGATGATTTCATCGGCCTCGACGACGGTGGACAGGCGATGGGCGATCACCAGCGTCGTCCGACCCTTGGCGACGCGGCGCAGCGCTTCCTGGATTTCGTGCTCGGTAAAGCTGTCGAGCGCCGAGGTCGCCTCGTCGAGAATGAGAATCGACGGCCCTTTTAGAATGGTGCGCGCTATGGCGACGCGTTGCTTCTCGCCGCCCGAAAGCTTCAACCCGCGCTCACCGACCTGCGCTTCATAGCCTTCGGGAACGGAGGCGATGAAGCGGTCGATTTGCGCCAGGGCGGCGGCCTCCCGCACCTCCGCGTCGGTGGCGTCCCAACGGCCATAGCGGATGTTGTAGCCGATGGAGTCGTTGAACAGAACGGTGTCTTGCGGCACCATGCCGATTGCGGCGCGCAGCGATGTTTGCGTGACGGCGAGAATGTCCTGACCGTCAATCAAAATGCGTCCGCGTTGCGGTTCATAGAAGCGAAACAGGAGTCGCGAGATCGTCGATTTTCCGGCGCCCGACGGACCGACGATCGCCAGCGTCTTGCCCGGCTTCACTTCGAAACTGACGCCGCGCAAGATCGGCCGGTTCTCGTCGTAGTGAAACTCGACGTTGTCGAACACGACGCCACCCTCGCGCACCGCGAGGGCCGGCGCGCCGGGACGGTCGGCGATCTCGGGATTCTGGGCCAGGATCGAGAACATGCGCTCGATGTCGACAACGGCTTGCCGCACCTCGCGATAAAACGTGCCCATGAAATTCAACGGCTGATAAAGCTGGATCATCATGGCGTTGATCAACACGAAATCGCCGATCGAAGCGCGTCCGGCGCGAATATCATGGACGCACATAACCATCACCAACGTCAGGCCAATGGTGAAGATCGTCGCCTGACCGGCGTTGAGAACGGCCAGCGACGTGTAAGAGTCGATGCTGGCGCGGCGATAGCGCTCCATCGATTTATCGTAGCGTCGCGCCTCGCGCTGTTCGGCGCCGAAATATTTGACGGTCTCGTAATTGAGCAGACTGTCGATGGCCTTCACATTGGCGTCGATGTCGCTCTCGTTCATCGCGCGGCGGATGCTGATCCGCCAATTGGTGGCCAGCGCGGTGTAGGCGAGATAAAGAAAAATCGTCACCGCCGTGACCAGCGCGTAAGTCCAGTTGAACTGCCAGAGGAACACGGCCAGCACCAACACGAATTCGACGATCGTCGGAGCGCCCGATGACATGACGAGGCGCGAGAGCGTTTCGATCGCATCGCGTCCGCGCTCGAGCACGCGCGTTAATCCGCCGGTTTTGCGGCTGATATGAAAACGCATCGACAATTCGTGCATATGCACGAAGACATCGCTGGCGAGGCGCGTCACCGCGTGCATGGCGACCGCCGCGAACAGCGCGTCGCGCGCCTGGGTGAGCAACGCCTGCGCGATGCGTAGCGCGCCATAAAGAATTGTAAAGCCCACCGCGCCGGCGAGCAGCGAGGGAATCGCCGATTCGCCCCGTTGCTCCAACGCGTCGGCGCCCCATTTGAAAGCGTAGGGAACGACGGTGTTCACGAATTTGCCGATGAACAGCAGAACGAAGGTGAAAAGCACGCGTCGTTCGAGATCGGGCCGGCCCTTGGGCCAAATATAGGGCCACAGATGAAGGAGCGTTGTGAAGAGGCTCGCGTCCGCGCCGACGGCTTCAAACCCGCCGCCGCGATTGCCGGAGGCGCGGCTTCCCATTCTAAGCATTGCGTGATCCGTTCGAGAGAGAGCCTCGGCGTCCGAGGTTTTTGATTGATATAGGAGGTTTGAGCCGACGACGCACCCCGCAACATAAAAAAGCAACGCTTGAACTCCATGATCGCTTGGGTAAAACACGCGGGCCACGGAATGAATCATGACTGAAATAAAGAATATATGTGTCTATTGCGGCTCCTCCCCCGGCGATGATCCGGCTTACGCCGTCGCGGCGCGCGCCCTTGGCTCGGCGCTGGCGCGGGCGGGGATCGGCCTCGTGTTCGGCGGAGGATCCTGCGGCTTGATGGGCTCCATCGCCCGCGCCGTTCTCGCCGAAGGGGGAAAAGCGCGCGGTATTATCCCCGGCTTTCTCGACGACCGCGAAGTGGCGCTGTCCGGCCTGACCGAACTCGATATCGTTCCCGACATGCACGTTCGCAAGCAGCGCATGTTCGAGGCCGCCGACGCCTTCGTCGCGCTGCCGGGCGGGATCGGCACGCTCGAGGAGCTCGCCGAGCAACTCACCTGGATTCAGCTCGGGCGCCACGCCAAGCCGCTGGTCATCGCCGACATCGGCGGCTTTTGGCGCCCGCTGCTGACGCTGTTCGCGCATATGCGCGGCGAGGGGTTTATCCGCACCGGCTATGAGATGCGCTATCTCGTCGCCGAGCGCGTCGAGGACATCATTCCGATGATTCTGGCGGCGAGCAAGCGCGCCAAGAAAGATGTCCACGAGGCGGAGATCGTCGATCGGTTTTGAGCGAGGATCACCGCGCGCCCTCGCGCAGCAGCTTATAGACGATCGCGTCGACCAGCGCCTCGAAGGAGGCGTCGATCACATTGGCCGACACGCCGACCGTGGACCAGCGACCGCCCGCGCCATCGGCGCATTCGACCAGCACGCGCGTCACGGCGTCCGTGCCGCCCTGGAACACGCGCACGCGGTAGTCGACCAGCTTCACATCCTCGATATAGCGCTGATAGGCGCCCAGATCCTTGCGCAGCGCGAGATCCAGCGCGTTGACGGGGCCATTGCCCTCCGCCGCCGAGATGCGCGTCTCGCCATGCACGCGCAGCTTGACGATGGCCTCGGCGCCGGCGTCCTCGAAGCCGCCATCGCGCGCGAAGCGCCTGTCGACGGCGACGCTGTAACGCACGACGTCGAAATAATGCGGCGTCTCGCCCATCACGCGCTTGGCCAGCAGGAAAAACGACGCGTCGGCGCCCTCATAGGCATAGCCTTGCGCCTCCTTGTCCTTCACCTCGTCGAGCAGGCGCGCGAGGCGCGGATCGTCCTTGTCGAGATCGACGCCGAGCCGCGACAGCTCGGCCAGGATGTTCGACCTGCCCGCCTGATCCGAGACCAGGACGCGGCGCCGGTTGCCGACGCTCTCCGGCGCGACATGCTCATAGGTGCGCGAGTCCGTCATCACGGCGGAGGCGTGAATGCCCGCCTTGGTGGCGAAGGCGCTCGCGCCGACATAGGGCGCGTGGCGATTGGGCGCGCGATTCAGGAGTTCGTCGAGCGCGTGACTGATCCGCGTGAGCTGCGTGAGTTTTTCCGGCGTGACGCCGATCTCGAAATTGCGCGAAAACTCCTCCTTCAACAGCAGCGTCGGAATGATCGTCGTCAGATTGGCGTTGCCGCAGCGCTCGCCCAGTCCATTGAGCGCGCCTTGAATCTGCCGCGCGCCGGCGCGCACGGCGGCCAAGGAGTTGGCGACCGCTTGTCCCGTGTCGTCATGGGCGTGCACGCCGAGTTTTTCGCCGGGAATGATTTGCGCGACGCGCGCGACGATGCGCTCGATTTCGTGCGGCAGGGTTCCGCCATTGGTGTCGCAGAGCACGACCCAGCGCGCGCCCGCGTCGGCCGCGGCTTGCGCGCAGCTCAGCGCGTAGGAACTCGTTGGCTTTGAATCCGTCGAAGAAATGCTCGCAGTCGACCGCGGCCTCCTTGCCGCGCCTCACCGTCGCCTGAACCGATTGGGTGATCGCCGCGAGGTTATCCTCGAGCGTCGAGCGCAGCGCGACGCGCACCTGATAGTCCCACGCCTTGGCGACGAAGACGATCGCATCGCTGTCGCAATCCAGCAGGGCCGCGACGCCGGGATCGTTGTCCACCGAACGCCCCTGGCGGCGCGTCATGCCGAAGGCCGCGAAGCGCGCGCGAAGCGGCGGTCGCTTGGCGAAGAATTCGGTGTCCTGCGGATTGGCGCCGGGATAGCCGCCCTCGATATAATCGACGCCGAGATCGTCGAGCATGGCGGCGATGCGCCGCTTGTCCTCGAGCGAAAAATCGACGCCGGTGGTCTGCGCGCCGTCGCGCAGCGTCGTGTCGAACAGCGAAAGCCGTTGCTTGGTCATTTACGCGTGTCCTGTCGCGACCGGCGGCGCGAGCGCCTTGGTCATCGTGGTGTTTCCCAGCCACTCGCCGTTGATCGTGATCGTGTTGCGGCTTTGCCCGACATAGCCGCGCCTTTCAAAAAACCCGGTCGCCGCGTCGGAAGCGTCGACGCTCAAAACGCGCGCGCCGCGCGCGGCCGCGAGCTTTTCGATGGCGTCGGCGAGCGCCGCGCCGACGCCGCGCAGCGCGAATTCGGGATGCACATAAAGCATGTCGAGACCGCGTCCGTCCTTGAGGCAGGCGAAGCCGGCGATTTTGCCGTCGAGCAAGGCGACGATCGACAGGCTTTCGCCAAGCTTCCTGGCGAAAGCCGCTTCATCATCCGCGCTTGAGGCCCAGGCGGCGCGCTGGTCGTCGTCGTATGAATCCCGCGCGAGAACGTCGATGCTCGAGCGAAACAACCCGGCGAGACGCGGCGCGTCGGCGGGCAGAACGGGGCGCAGCGAGATCGGGTTTTTCGCGCCCGCCATGGTCAGATGACGCCGGCGAGACTGAGCGCGACCAGCGCGGCGAGCAACAGTACGATCAGCTTGAACGAGAGATAGCCCATCCAGTGCGCGGGGAAGGGCAGCGATTTTTTCCAGTCGTCGGACATAGGCTATTCTCCTTGAGGCGGGGCGACGTTTTCCCGCGCCCGCGCGAAAATCGTTTCGACGACCGCGGGAAGATCGGCGTCGATCCCGTGGTTCCAAAACCGCAGCGTGCGAAAGCCCCGCGCGGCGAAAAAGGCGTCACGGCGCGCGTCATGCGCGAGCCCCTTATCCTCGCCGTGCTGGGAACCGTCCACTTCCACGATGAGCCTGTGTTTGAAGCAGACGAAATCGAGAATATAGCCTTCGAGCGGCGCCTGACGGCGAAAGTGAAGACCCTGTGGACGCAATTGGCGCAGCCGCGCCCAAAGCTTCACCTCCTGCGGCGTCATGGCTTTGCGCAATGCGCGGGCTTGGGCGTTGGCCATCGGTTCAGGCTCTTGCGATGGAACCCCACCCGACCCCGCTTCGCGGGGCCACCCTCCCCGTAAAGGGGAGGGATGAGGCGGCTTTATCGTTGCACAAAAAATTAAAGATACGGGACTGCATTAGCATTGCCGTTAAAGCTCGAACCGTGGGGCTCGAATCCCTCCCCCTTGCGGGGAGGGTGGCGCGCGAAGCGCGACGGGTGGGGGCCGCAAACACAAGATTCACCGCTTGACCTCCCACGTCGTCGTCCCGTCCTTGTTGTCTTTTAGCGCGACGCCCATGGTCAAAAGTTCGTCGCGGATACGGTCGGATTCGGCCCAGTTCTTTTCCGCGCGGGCGGCGAGGCGGGTGGTGATGAGCCCTTTAATCTTGTGGTTGATCTGCTCTTGAACGTTCCCGTTGGTTCGATTGCCAACGAATAGGACGCCCGCCTCATTCAAAGATATCGAAAACCCTTTCGCTTCCAATTCTTGAATCGCTGAGTTGGCGGCTTGAAGCACATTGTTTGCAGTTGCGGCGCGGTACGTCAGAATCAGCCCTTCTTCGCGAGAACCCCGCTCGAGTCGAGGTCCACTTTCAGCAATATTTGCTGTAAACCCGTCATGAAAAAATCCCGGGCGATTCAAGTGACGGAAGCCCAAAAAACACGCCGTTCTTACAAAGTCTTCGGATGAGATTTCACCGGCAATCGCTCGATTAAACGTCTTGTGCAGAGCGCTCAGCGCTGCCGGGGTATTTAGATCGTCCGAAAGAGCGGCGATCACCACCGGATCAACCAATCCTGACACTTGATCCAACTTAACGTTTTCATCGAAATGAGTCGTCACGAATTCGCTCCAAGCAAGCAATTCGTTTCGTGAGGCTCTCAGGCCTTCCTCAGTAAAATCTGAGGGCTGGCGATAATGCGTACGCAGCATATTGAGACGGACCACGTCGCCGCTCCAACGCAGCAGCAAATCATGGATCGTGACGAAATTGCCCAGGCTCTTGGACATTTTCTCGCCCTCGACCTGCAAGAATCCGTTGTGCATCCAGACATTGGCCATGACGTCGTGGCCGAAGGCGCAGCGGGTTTGGGCGATTTCGTTTTCGTGGTGGGGAAAGACCAGGTCGATGCCGCCGCCGTGGATGTCGAAGACTTCGCCGAGATGTTTCCAGCTCATCGCCGAGCATTCGATGTGCCAGCCGGGGCGCCCGCGCCCCCATGGCGACTCCCAGCCGGGCTCGCCCTCCCTCGACGGCTTCCACAGCACAAAGTCCATGTCGCCGCGCTTGTAGGGCGCCACATCGACCCGCGCGCCGGCCAGCATCTCGTCGAGCGAGCGGCGCGACAGGCGGCCGTAGTCCTTCATCGACGGCACGTCGAACAGCACATGGCCGTCCGCCGCGTAAGCGTGGCCGGAGGCGATCAGCCGCGAGATGATCTCGGTCATTTCCCGAATATGCTCGGTCGCGCGCGGCTGCGCGTCTGGCTCCAAGCAGCCCAGCGCCTTCACGTCGGCCTGAAAGACCTTGTTGGTCTCCTCGGTCAGTTCGCGAATGGAGATTCCGCGCTCGGCGGCCCTGGCGTTGATCTTGTCGTCGACGTCGGTGATGTTGCGGACATAGCGCACGTGGTCGGCGCCATAAACATGCCGCAGCAGCCGATACAGCACGTCGAACACGATGATCGGGCGCGCGTTGCCGATATGGGCGTAATCGTAAACCGTCGGTCCGCAAACGTACATGCGCACATTGGCGGGATCGAGCGGCGCGAACGCCTCCTTGCCGCGCGTGAGCGTGTTGTAAAGCTTAAGTGGCGCCGTCATGGAGCTTTCCCTAAAAGCCTTCCCGGCCGGGGCGTCGCTTCATGTGGGGATGACACGTGACGGCTCCGGCCAGCGAATGCGCTAGCTGATAATGATCCGACCACAAAGGGTTTCGCGGAACGCGGGCGTCATGGCGGCGACCATGCGCCGGCGCGCGCGCCGCGTCAACCGCTAAACGCGCCCAAATCCGCCGCGCCGCTTAACTTCGCCAAGCGATTCAAGCACGTAACGGTAATTTAACCCCGGCGAGTCATAACACTACGATCATTCAAGGCGCCTCGGGCATGTATCGAGAGTAACAATCATGTTGCTGCAGTTGACGAAATTCGAACGTTCCCCGTGGTTGCGCGCGCTCGCGCCGCTCCTGGCGGGTCTCGCCTTCGCCGCGGCCTATCAGGGCGCCAGCCACGCGGCGCCCGCGCAAGGCGGCGTCTATGTTATCGGCGATAATGAAGGCTATGGCCTCGTCGATTGCATCGTCCAGAAAAGCGAATGCGGCAAGATCGTGGCGGATAGCTGGTGCGAGGCGCACGGCCATGGACCAGCGACGGCCTTCGGCGCCGCGGAGGACGTGACGGGAGCGGTCTCGCCCAAGGCGCGAGCCGAACGCGCGGCGATGGTCGCCTGTTCGGAATAGTTTTTCCGCGGGGACGGCGAACACGCCCCGCGGAAACCGCTCAAACTTGGCGCGCGGCGGACGCGCTTACTTTAGATAATCCTTGCACTGATGCGGCTCCACGCCGCCCCAAGGCTCCAACGACAACGCCGAGGTCGAGTTCTGCGGGCTGCCTTCGACCAGCTTGTCGGAATAGACCATGTACACCATCACATTGCGTTTCACGTCGCAGCCGCGCACGATTTGCATGCGCTTGAAGAACAGCGATCGCTTCTCGCTGAAAACCTGATCGCCCTGCGAGAATTTCTCGCGGAATTTCACCGGGCCGTATTGCCGGCAGGACAGCGAAACGTCGGATGTGTTCTCGGCGAGACCCAGCATTCCCGTCACGCCGCCTTTTTCATGCGCGGTGAAATAACAGGCGACGCCTTCCACGACCGGATCGTCGACCCCGTAGGTCGCCAGTTTATCGTTTGGCGTCAGTAGTTTGAAATCGGTCGACTGCCGAAAGATCAAATCCGGGCCGCCGGCGTCCGTCGCGAGCGCCGTCCCGCCTCCAAATAATGCTAGCAGCGTGACGACGGCGCGGAAATTGCCGATCCGAAAATTTAGCATGTGCGATTTCATTTCCAACCCTCCTTGCGCCCGCCGGCGGCGATCCGCGGAAGCAGCTCTGGCGCGGCGACCACGGCGACCGGCCGAGCCGTGCATAAAGGCCGCGGTTTCGCCGGCCGACGCCGCCCATATGGGCGATGTTTTCGGTCATTGGAAGGGAAAATGTCCAATGTCCGCGAATATTCGACGCCTTGATCGCGACAAGATATGGGGCGAAACAGGCGGACGCCCATCGCCGCGTTGCTCGATTCGGCGATTTGGTCGATAGTTCCGGCCTTCGCGATTTTACTGATTCGAGGGTGTCGCGATCATCGACCTTTCTTCGCGAACAAGGAAGCCGCAGATTCATTTCGGTTCGAAAATCATCCCGAAGGGATTTTTCGCCACGGGCTGGCGGTCGACGCTGATGCTTGTGGCGGGTTTGATCGCCGCCTTGGCTGCGGCGATGAGTCCGGCGCGCGCGGAAAGCGCCTTCTGCAAGGATCTTAGAGCGCAAATCGCCCAGGCCGGCGCCGGTTTGGGGCGCTATCGCGCCGCCGCCGCCAAGCAGCAACGCGAACTGAACCGAACCATCGCCTACGGCCGCTCGATTGGTTGCGAACGACGGCAGTTCCTGATTTTTGGCGAAGCGCCGCCGCCGCAATGCGACCAGCTCAACGCCCATGTCGCGCAAATGCGCGCCAATTTGACCGCGCTGGAGCTGCGCTCGGCCGATGATGGAAGCAAGGTCGAACTGAGCGCGCAATATGAAGAGCAGTGCCGCGAGCGGTCGCGAGACGCCGGCGCGCCGCCCGATTACGACGGGCTGTTCGGCTCCGCGCCGCCGCGGGAGAGCGGGGCGCCACGCGACTATTCGCCCTCGGGCCCGGCGCGGGAACAAAACGACGAGCCGTCGGATGGAATGTCGGACGAGACGTTCAAGGCCGAACTGGAGGGAGACGGCCAGGGCGGCGACCATCGCGCGGGCGGCGGAATGGCGATATGCGTGCGCGACTGCGACGGCGGCTTTTTCCCGGTCAGCTATTCGGCGCGGGGCGCAAATCTCGACGAACTGGATTCGCTGTGCAAGGCCCTCTGCCCCAATACGGAGGCGACGCTTTATACAATGAAGCGCTGGAGCGATCTCAATTCGGCCGTGTCACTCAAGGGAGACAGCTACGCCGATCACCCCAACGCGCTTAAATTCCAAAAAACGCTGGTTCCCTCGTGCGGTTGCAAACCGCCCGACAAGAGCTGGGCAGAAGCCCTGGCGGAAGCCGAGCGCATTCTTTCCGCGTCCAACACCAAGGACGCCATGGTGACCGAGGAGCAGGCGGAACAGATGTCGCGGCCCTTGCCGTCCGGCGCGCCGAGCGGCGCGAAAAAGCAGTCGACGCGACGCGACGCGCGGAGCCAGGACGGGACCACCGGCGCCATCTCGGCGCCCACCGCCGCGCGGGACCAGGCGGAGTTCCGCGAGACGATCGGCCCCGACGGCGTGAAACGCCGCGTTCGCGTCGTCGCCCCGACGCTCTGATTTTTCCGCGTCCGGCGCGACGCGGCCGCCATTTCGCTCGAAACGCGTTTTGAGCCGCTGGATTTTATTCTGGCAGCTTCTGCTTGGCGCGTTGTTCCTTGACGCAGTCCCGAGTGAAGTCGCGCAAGGCCGCCTTGTCCAGCCCCTTGGCCGCGCCCTGCTTGGCGCAA
This sequence comes from uncultured Alphaproteobacteria bacterium, assembly GCA_963699455.1. Classification (GTDB taxonomy): domain Bacteria; phylum Pseudomonadota; class Alphaproteobacteria; order Rhizobiales; family Beijerinckiaceae; genus Methylocystis. The sequence continues at coordinate 127,556 of CAVOTY010000007.1, forward strand.
TCGCGCCGCACGCCGCGCAGCGCCCTTCGGCCAAAGAAGCAGCGCGTCAGAAAGGCGTCGCGGTCGGCGCCCTTGGCGCCGCGCTCGTTGGCCTTTTCCTGACATGTGTGGCGAATGCGCCGAGCCTCGAATTTCGTCATGCTCGTTTTCGAATCGCGCTGCGCGGCGGGGGCGGCGTTTGGGTGGGACTGCTGCGCGCGAGCCCCGAAGGTCGTCGGCGCGAGGAAAACCAGGCTCGCCCCCAGCGCGACTCCAACAACGCGCGCCAGCGCGGGGCGCTTCCAATAGCTCAAGATGTCGATCTCTTTGCTCATGTCCAGGCTCGTTTGAAAACCGCGCGAGTTTGGCGCGTTCGCGCCAACCGAGCGCGTGACCAACGTCAGCGCTTCCGTCGCCAGACCATAGACCGCTTGAAGACATGAACGCCAGCGCCAATTCACATGGGGAATATGGCGGGCCGGCGCCGCGATTTCGAAGGGCGGAATCGCCGCGATTAACCGCTTTCCCGCGACCTTGTTAATCCTTGCGCCTGGCGATCGCCTCGCGGTCTTTATCCGGCGGGAACGGCGGCCGGATTCTCCAATCTAACATTCAGATATAAAACGATATTCCGCGATACGAGCAATTTTACGCAATTTTCTGATGGAACATTATACTTACCGATGGTCTGTCGAAATCTAAACGAATTCGCGTAAAATGCGGCGGAATTACTTTCAATGACAGCAAAACAACACGTCTATTCTCGCTTCATCGAATGGAGGCGAGAATGTTCGGTTTTATCACCAAGGCGACCCTGGCCACGATCGTAGCGGCGACGGTCTTTTTCGCGATTTCGGACGCAAGCGTCGCCGAACCCGCGACCTTTGTCTCGGTGGGTCCCGACACCAGCGTCCCCTATGGCTGGGTGGATTTTTGCGCGCGCTATCGCGGCGAATGCCCCGATAATGACCTTGCCGCTCAGCCCATCGAGTTGACTCCCGCCGTCATGCGCAAAATTCAGCGCATCAACAGCTGGGTGAACAAGAATATCGAGCCGGTCTCGGACATGGATCACTGGGGCGTCGTCGATCAATGGGATTATCCCACCGACGGCAAGGGCGACTGCGAGGACTACGCGCTGCTGAAGCGCCGCATGCTGATCGAAGAAGGCTTTCCGCGTCAGGCGCTGTTGATGACCGTGGTCAAGGAAGCCAACGGCGAGGGCCATGCGATCCTGACCGTGAAAACCGATCGCGGCGAGTTCGTGCTGGATAATCTGCGCGACGAGGTGAAGGCCTGGAACAAGACGCCCTACCGCTTCGTCAAGCGCCAGTCCGAGCACAACCCCAATGTGTGGGTGTCGATCGGAGCCCCCACCGCCGCGCCAGCCTACGTTTCGAAGTAAAGTCCAGTCCTCCATTGATCGGATCGGCGGCGCGACTAGCGCCGCCTTTTTCGTTCACCCTCGGCTTGGTTCGAGGCGCGGACCCTTGCGCTTGATCGAGCGCTGCTTAGAATCTTTCGGAGCCGGCCCGGATCGGGCTGGCGAGAACCCTGGAGCTAATCATGGGCTGTTGTGGAGAGTCCCACGCGTCGTCCAGCTTCGGCGGCGGGCGCCGCGGTTGTGGCGGACGCATGCGTTGGAAGCCTTTCGAGATCGCGGCGATGGTGTTGGGTTTCATCGTCTTTTGGCCGATTGGGCTGGCTATTCTGATCGCCAAGATATGGCAGCGCCAGCACGGCGACGAAGGCGATTTGTTCGAGTTCGCGCGGGAAAAGGCGTTTGGCGCGCGGGCGGCGTTTTCCGCGTCCGGCGCGATGGCCGGCTCCTCCGCCGGGCGGCGATCGACTGGCAATGTCGCCTTCGACGAGTGGCGCGAGGCGGAACTCGCGCGGCTGGAGGCGGAGCGCCGCAAGCTCGCGGACGCCGAGCGCGATTTTAGGGAGCACATAGAGGAACTTCGTCGCGCGCGGGATCGCGAGGAATTCGACTCCTTCATGCGCGCCAAGCGAGGCGGGGCGGCGTCCTGAGGTTTTGGTTTTAGGGACGCGTCGCGCGCCGCGAATACGCTATAAGGCGCGATGACCTGGCTAAAACCCTCCCGTCGCGCCGCCGTCGCGCCCTTCATGGCGATGGATGTGTTGGCGCGGGCGCGCCGCCTGGAACAGGCGGGGCGTCATATCGTTCACATGGAGCTTGGCGAACCGGGAGCGCCCGCGCCCCTGGCGGTTCGCCAAGCGGCCGCCGCGGCTCTCGGCGAGGGCCGCGTCGGCTATGGCGAGGCGATGGGCGACGCCCCGCTGCGCCAGCGCATCGCCCGCCATTACACCGAACATTATGGCGTCGAGGTCGCGCCCGATCGGGTTCTCGCGGCCACGGGCTCTTCCGGCGCCTTTCTGCTGGCGTTTCTTGCTGGCTTCGACGCCGGGGCGCGCATCGGCGTCGCGCGGCCGGGCTATCCCGCCTACGCCAATATTCTGGAGGCGCTGGGGCTGGTCATGGTCCCGATCGAGGTTGGACCCGCGACACGTTTCGCGCCAACCGCCGGCTTGATCGAAGCCGCGCATCGGCGCGGTCGCCTTGACGGGGTGCTGCTGGCGAGCCCGGCCAATCCGACGGGTTCGATGGTCGCTCCCGCCGAGCTCGAAAAAATCTGCGCCTTTTGCGAGGACGCCGGCGTTTTGCTGGTGAGCGACGAAATCTATCACCGTCTGGAATATGAGGGACGCGCCGAAACGGCGCTGCGCTTCGCGCGCGACGCGATCGTCGTCAATTCATTTTCCAAATATTACGCGATGACCGGCTGGCGGCTCGGCTGGACGGTGGCGCCGGAGAGTTTGGTCCGCCCCATGGAGCGGCTCCAGCAATCGCTGGCGATTTGCGCGCCGACTCTTTCGCAGCGCGCCGCGCTCGCCGCGTTCGACGCAACCGCGGAACTGGAGGCGATCAAGGCGGGCTACGCGCAAAGCCGCGAGCTGTTGCTGCGGCGGCTGCCGGAAATCGGACTGCCGCGCTTCGCGCCGCCGGACGCGGCTTTCTACATCTACGCGGACATTTCTCACCTCACCGACGATTCCGCGCGGTTTTGCGCGACAATGCTGGATGAGGCCGGCGTCGCCGTCACGCCCGGGGTCGATTTCGACCGCGCGCGGGGCGGCGCAACGATGCGGCTGTCCTACGCGGGTCCGCCGGAGGATGTCGCCCTGGGCGTCGAGCGGCTCGGCGCATGGCTAAGCCGCTCGAGATGACCAATGTTTACTGTCCGCCGCCGAGCGTCGCCCGGGCGCGCTGCCACCAGCCGCCCTTTTTGGGCTGCGCCGGATCGGCCTCGGTGATCACGGTTTCCGCCCGCCCGCCACCCGGGGTCGGCGCGGCTTGATCGGCCGGCGTGGGCTGGTTTGTCGGTGTCTCGACCGCGGCGGCTGGCGGCTCGACGGGCGCCGGAGGTTCCGGCGTGGCGAGCGGCGGCGCGCTTTCGCTCGCGGCGATCTCGCTTGGAGCATTCTCGCTCGGAGCGGTCTCGCGCGGCGTCGCCGCTTCCGAAACGGGTTCGCCATTCTCGCCAAGGCGCGGGGCGTCCGGCCCCGGCTGGTGGAATTGCGGCACATGCGCCTCGAGCGGCGACACGAAACCGGCGTTGAGCCTCGCCCCCTCGTCGAGCGGGAACGGCCCGATCTCGCGAAACTCCGGGCTCAGCGGGTTTGAACGGGTCCATCGGCCCGGTCCGCGGCCGCGGCCTCTTCCCCCGCGCTCCGAACGGCGGCCTTCCTCGACCGGGGCCGGAACGCCCTCGATATGCGCCATGAAGGCCAGGCCCTCGTCGGACGGCTGGTCCGCGCCGGGTTGCGCGAGCTCGCCAACCGGGCCGCCGCCGCCGCCGCCCCGACCGCGCCGCCGGCGTCGGCGTCGCGAGCGCGACAGACCCTCGGCGTCCTCCTCGCCCTCGCCGCGGGGTTCGTCGCTGGCTTCCGGCGAGGCGGCCTCGACGACTTCGCGACGCGGCGGCGCATGGCGCTCGAAGCCGCCGCGATTGCCGCGACCCTGCCCCCGCCGGGACTCGCGCTCCGGCGCCGCCAAGGGCGCTTCCCGCGCTTCCCGCGCTTCCCGCTCTTCCGGCTCTTCCTCCGGCGCGGCTTCCTCGTCCTCGAACTCCTCCTCGGGTAGCTCGACGCTGAGCGAATCCACGCGCAAATGCCGCGGCGCCAGCGGGGCGCGCACGCCGGAGGCCAGTTCGCCGCGTTCGATCGCGTGATAATTGGCGCCGGTCAGCGTGTCGTCGGCGGCGACGGTGATATGAACGCCAAAGCGCCGCTCCAGCTCCTGCAGATGGGCGCGCTTTTGATTGAGGATATACAGAGCGACCACGGCGCGCGTGCGCAAGGTGATGTCGTGGGCGGAACTGCGGACCAGCGCCTCTTCCAGGACGCGCAATACATGCAGCGCGACCGAGGCGGTGGAGCGCACCGTGCCGGAGCCGGCGCAATGCGGACAGGGCGCGGTGGAGCCTTCGACGACGCCGGTGCGAATGCGCTGGCGCGACATCTCCAGCAGGCCGAAATGCGAAATCCGGCCGACCTGAATGCGGGCGCGGTCGTTTTTCAGCGCGTCCTTGATGCGGCGCTCGACCGCGCGGTTGTTGCGGCCTTCCTCCATGTCGATGAAATCGACGACGATCAGCCCGGCGAGATCGCGCAGCCGCAACTGGCGCGCCACCTCGTCGGCGGCCTCCAGATTGGTGCGCAGCGCCGTGTCCTCGATATTGTGCTCGCGCGTCGAGCGCCCGGAGTTCACGTCGATGGCGACCAGCGCCTCGGTCTGGTTAATCACCAGATAACCGCCGGATTTCAGCGTCACCTGCGTCGAGAACATCGCGTCGAGCTGCGCCTCGACGCCGGCTTCCGCGAAAATCGGCGTCGGCTCGCGGTGCAGTTTGACGTTTCTGGCGTGGCTCGGCATCAACATGCGCATGAAGCCTTGCGCCTCGTGATGGGCGGCCTCGCCGGAGACGATGACCTCGTCGACGTCGCGGCCATAGAGATCGCGAATGGCCCGCTTGATGAGCGAGCCTTCCTCATAGACCAGCGCCGGCGCGCTGGAGCGCAGCGTCAGTTCGCGCACGCTTTCCCACATCCGCAGCAGATATTCGAAATCGCGCTTCACTTCCGCCTTGGTGCGGGTGGCGCCGGCGGTGCGCAGAATGACGCCCATGCCTTCCGGCACTTCGAGATCGTGGACGATTTCCTTCAAGCGCTTGCGGTCGGCGCCGTCGGTGATCTTGCGGGAAATGCCGCCGCCGCGCGCCGTGTTGGGCATTAATACCGAAAACCGACCGGCCAGCGACAGATAGGTGGTGAGCGCCGCGCCCTTGTTGCCGCGCTCCTCCTTGACCACCTGAACCAGCAGCACCTGGCGGCGCTTGATGACTTCCTGGATCTTGTATTGCTTGCGCGAGCGGGTGTTGCGGTAGGGGACCTCCTCCATCGCGTCGCCGCCGATATGCTCGACGTGGTCCGCCTCGTCGTCGTGCTCGTCGTCGTGGTCGTCGTCCTGGGCGGGCGCCCGGGCTTCCTCGCGCGAGCGGATGTGCTGCTCGTCGCGCTCGTCCTGACGCCGCGCCTTGGCCTCGTGATCCTGCTCGATGGATTCAAACTCGGCCTCCGCCCCGGAGCCGACCTCGACCACGCCAAAGCCGGACGGGTCGACCGCGATCGGCTCCCCGGCGTGCTCGATCGGCGGGATGGTCTCCGTTTCGGAGGACGGCGCGCCGGCGAATTCGCGGGCGTCGCCGGCCGCCTCGACGGTCGTTTCCTCGGCGGCGCTCAAGTCCTTGAGCGGCTCGACCGAGGGAATGAGCGTGTCCGGCGGGGATTGAACGAGTTCGATGGATCGAGCCTCGAAATCGGGCGTGTCCAGTCCCGCGCCCATCGTCTCGACGCCGAAGGGCTCCTCCCCGCGCGGCTCGATCGGCCGCGTCTCAAATCCTTGCTCCTCGAAGCCTCGCTCCTCGAAGGCTTGGCCCTCGAAGGCTTGGCCCTCGAAACCCCGGGCGCCGGATTCCTCGACGGAATGCCCGGCGTCGTCGCCGGCCGGCGCGGGCCCGACCAGCACCTCGTCGTCGGACGCGGCGCGCTTTTCGGCGCCGTCATGGCCGTGGCGGCGCCGCGAACGCCTGCCGCGCCCCTGTTCCCGCGGATGGGGGCGGTGCTCTTCTTCCTCGGCCTGCCGATGCGCGCGGCTTTCCTCCTCGAGCAAGGCGAGGCGGTCGGCGACCGGGATTTGGTAATAATCGGGATGGATTTCGGCGAAGGCCAGAAAGCCGTGGCGATTGCCGCCGTAATCGACGAACGCCGCCTGAAGCGAGGGCTCGACGCGCGTCACCTTGGCGAGGTAAATATTACCCCGCAAAGGCATTTTATCGGCGGCCTCGAAATCGAATTCCTGGACTTTGTTACCGCGTAGCACCACCACCCGAGTTTCCTCCGGGTGGGAGGCGTCTATAAGCATCTTGTTGGCCATTTGAGAACTCTTTGCCGCGTCGCGCGTGGCGGGGCCGGCGGCATCCGCTCGAACTCGCCTTCGAGTCCGGCGGCCGCTGATCGGCTGGGCCATCGCGCGTGAACGCATGTGTCTGGAGGGGATAAGTTTGCGTGGCTTCGCGCGCGCCGCGTGGCTCGGAGGCCGGGAGACAGATATTGCCCTCGATCGGGGCGGCGACGGCGCGAGCCGTCGCGCGGATCGAGGGGCGGAGCAAAATGACGATTCGCGGCGCGACAACCCGCGCGCGCGTACGTGGCCAGGAAGCGCACGAAGCGTAACGCCAGGCGATCCGCCGACATCGACACAGCCATGAGAACTGGCCACGAGTTCGTCACAAAAAAACCTTTCGACGCCAAGAAACGAGAATAAAGCGTCTATCTGTCCGACCTGCCGCGGCTCGTGGGCGCGCGACCGAAGTAGTTGGTCCCTCGGGCGGGCGATTCGTCCCTGTCGGGCGATTCGACCTCGTCTAAGAGGCGCGCGCGCGACCTTCGCGCGGCGCCCGGCGCACGTGGCGACCTTCTTCTACATAGCGCCAATGCCGGATTACCGCAAGCGCCGCTCCAACCGCCCGGTCAAGCGCCTCGCCCGTTTTGAAAAAGACCTGGCCAACGGGCGCCGACGGGGCTAACCCTGCCTTAACCAGTCTGCCTCAAATTCGTCCCGATCCAGCGCCGCGCGCCCCGTCGAGGTATTTTAAAAGTGATGCAGCCCTTCCGCTTTCGTGGCGGGTCGCCGCGCGCGTCGGCGGCCTTCGCCTTGGCGATGATCCAGATGCTCGCCGCCGGCCCGGGGAGCGCGGCCGACGCCTCCGGGACGGCCACGCCGGCCGTCGCGGCGACCTCCGTTCCGCCCGACCTCCCGACGGCGCTGGCCGCGCGCGTGGATCGGCGGCCGGGCGAAACCCGCCTGCTGTTCGAGCTTTCGGCGCCGGTGCGGGCCGAGACCTTCGTGACGGCGGGACCGGACCGGATCATCGTCGACCTGCCGGAAGTGGCGTTCCGGCTCGATCCGGCGACGGGCCGCGAGCCGCTCGCCGGCGACGCGCCGGGGGCCGGGCCGGCGCTGATTAAATCCTACCGCTTCGGGCAGTTCGCGCCGGGCCGCTCGCGAATCGTCATTGAACTGGCGCGTCCCGCCATGGTCACGCGCGCCGAGAGCGTTTCGCGCCCGGAGGGAACGCGGCTCGAAATCAGCCTCGCGCCCGCCGAGCCGGCCAAATTCGCGGCGGCCGCGGCCGAGCATCTGCGCGCCGTCGCGCCCGCCGCGGGCGTCCAGCCGCCGGCTCCCGTCGCCGAAACCCCGCCCGCCCCCGACGCCTCGGCCAAGCCGCTCGTGGTCATCGACCCGGGGCATGGCGGAGTCGACGTCGGCGCGTCGAGCAAGCACGGCGATCTGGAAAAAAACATTGTTTTGGAGTTCGCGAAGGCGCTGAAGGCGGCCATCGAGGCGGGCGGCCGGCTGCGCGTGTCGCTGACCCGCGGCGACGATGTCTTCATCGCCTTGAATGACCGCGTGCGCTTCGCCCGTCAACAGGGCGCCGCGATGTTCCTGTCGATCCACGCCGACACGCTGGGCGCCGCCAACGTCCAGGGCGCCACGGTTTACACGGTCGCCTCCCGCGCCTCCGACGCCGAGGCGGCGCGAATCGCCAAAAAGGAGAATTTCGCCGATCAGGCGGCGGGGCTGGAGCAAAAGGCCGAGGCCGAGGAGGTCGGCGACATTTTGTTCGACCTGACCCGTCGCGAAACGCGGGCGCTGGCGCGCGATTTTTCCGCCTCGCTGGTCGGCAAGTGGCGCGCCACCGGCAGCCTTAACAAGAAATCCCAGTCGCGCCGCCAGTTTCGTGGTGTTGAAGGCGCATGACGTGCCCTCGGCGCTGCTGGAGCTCGGCTATCTCTCCAGCGAGAAGGACCTCGCCAATCTCACGTCGCCGGCCTGGCGCGAACGCGCCGCGCGCACCACCGCCGAGGCGATCGAGGCCTATTTTAGCGCCCGCGCCCGCGCCGCCGCCAAATAGTCGGCTTCCCTCTCCCGCCACAATTATATAGTAATCATCACCGAGTGTGCGTCGCGCGGCGCCGGGCGCCAATGGGCGCTGCATCGAACGACGCGAGGGAAGGAGGCGGGCGCGCGTGAGTGGCGCGCCGCCGGGGAATGAAACCCAAGGCTTGGCCGGCGTGAGCGGACCGGGCCGGGGCATGGTGGTCAAAAACCGCGGCCGCGGCCATTATTTGCCCATGTTCGTCGACGTACTGTGTTCGTTATGATGCGCCGCGAGACGCGGCGGCTTTACCAGGGGCTTGGGCGGTCGTCGCCGCGTGGCGGAGCGCGACGCGGGCCTCCAAGGCAGGACGAGGATTGGATTGATGCGGTTGGTCGTGCGATTTTTAGGCTTCCTGTTCGCCACCGGGACCATCGTGTTCCTGGTCGCCGCCCTGGCCGTCGCGGGCGTCGTGTTTTATTACGACAAGGACTTGCCCGACACGGCGCAATTGCGGAATTACGAGCCGCCGGTCACCACTCGCATCCATGGCGGCGACGGATCGATCCTCGCCGAATATTCGCACGAGAGACGCCTGTTCCTGCCGAGTTCGGCGATCCCGCCCATGGTGAAACAGGCCTTCATCTCGGCGGAGGACAAGAATTTCTACACCCACAACGGCATCGACCCCGAGGGCGTCGGCCGCGCCCTGATGGTGATCGCCCAGGGCGGCCGCCACGTGCAGGGCGCCTCGACGATCACCCAGCAGGTGGCCAAGAACTTCCTGGTCGGCAACGAGCGCTCGATCGAACGCAAGATTCGCGAGGCGCTGATCTCGTTCCGCATCGAGGCGGCCTATTCGAAGGAGCGCATCCTCGAACTCTACCTCAACGAAATCTATCTCGGCCTTGGCAACTACGGGGTGGGCGCCGCCGCGCTCAACTATTTCAACAAATCGGTCAATGAGCTCACCGTCTCCGAGGCGGCCTATCTCGCCGCCTTGCCGAAGGGGCCGAACAATTATCACCCCTTCCTGCACCGGGACCGCGCCATCGAGCGCCGCAATTACGTGATCGACCGCATGGTCGCCGACGGCTTCGTTTCGCCCGCCGACGGCGCCAAGGCCAAGGCCGAGCAGCTCGGCGTCAACCCGCGCGTCCTGTCGCCCAACACCTATGTCGCGGGTTATTTCGCCGAGGAGGTTCGACGCGAATTGCTCGAACTCTACGGCGAGAAGAAGCTCTATGAAGGCGGCCTGTCGGTCCGCGCCACGCTCGACCCGAAGATCCAGGCGTTGACCCGCAAGGCGCTGACCGACGGCCTGGTGCGCTTCGACGAGGCGCATGGCTTTCGCGGCGCGATGAACCATATCGACATTTCGTCCGACTGGGGGGCGAGCCTGGCGCAAATGCCGGCGCTTGGCGACGTGAAGCCCTGGCGGCTGGCGGTCGTGCTCGACGTCGGCGACGGACAGGCCCGGGTCGGCCTGCAGCCGGGCCGCGAAAAATCCGGCGAGGTGGCGCGCGAACGCGAGACCGGCGTCCTGCCGGCGGAGGGCGTTCGCTGGACCGGCCGAGGCATCCGCGGCCTGCTGACGCCCGGCGACGTCATTTATGTCGAACCGATGGCCGCGCGCGCCGGCGCCTATCGGCTGCGCCAGATTCCGGAGATTTCCGGCGCCATGGTGGCGATGGACCCCTACACCGGGCGGGTGTTCTCGATGGTCGGCGGCTTCTCCTTCGACCAGTCGGAGTTCAATCGCGCGACGCAGGCGCTGCGCCAGCCGGGATCGTCGTTCAAGCCGTTCGTTTACGCCGCGGCGCTCGATGGCGGCTACACGCCCTCCTCGCAAATTCTCGACGAGCCGATCTCCATCGTGCAGGCCGACGGCTCGACCTGGAGCCCGGAAAACTTCGAGGGCGGCGGCGGCTCCGGGTCGCATCCGCTGCGCTACGGCGTCGAGCACTCCAAGAACATGATGACGGTGCGGCTGGCCAAGGACGTGGGCATGCCGATCATCGCGGAATTCGCCAAGCGCTTCCGCATCTACGACGACATGCCGCCCTATCTGGCGATGTCGCTGGGCGCTGGCGAAACCACGCTGATGCGGATGGTCACGGCCTATTCGATGCTCGCCAACGGCGGCAAGCGCATCAAGGAGACGCTGGTCGACCGCGTGCAGGACCGTTGGGGCCATACGATCTATCGCCACGACGACCGCCAGTGCCTGGGCTGCGACGCGCCGAGCTGGGACAACCAGAACGAGCCCAAGCTGATCGACAAGCGCGAGCAGGTGATCGACCCGCTGACCGCCTACCAGATCACCTCGATCATGGAGGGCGTCATCCAGCGCGGCACCGGCATCTCCATCAAATCGGTCGGCAAGCATCTCGCCGGCAAGACCGGCACCACCAACGAGGCCAAGGACCTTTGGTTCATCGGCTATTCGCCGGACCTGTGCGTTGGCGTCTACATCGGCTACGACCGGCCGCGCTCCATGGGCGACCACGCCCAGGCCGCGCTTTACGCCGCGCCGATCTTCCGCGATTTCATGACGGTCGCGCTCAAGGACAAGCCCGACGTGCCGTTTCGCGTGCCGCCGGGCATCAAGCTGATCTCGGTCGACCCGCATTCCGGGATGCGCTCCTCGGGCTCGGGTTCGATCCTCGAGGCGTTCAAGCCGGGCACGGCTCCGCCCGACTCCTATGGCGGCGGCGGTGGCGGCGGCGGTCATGGCGGCGGCGGCGGCGGCGGTTCGGCGCGCCACTCCCCGCAGGACGTCGATCAGAAGGTCGGCGGCGGCCTTTATTAAAAATCTGGGCCGGAGCGACTTCCGGCCCTACTTTTCGCCGCGTCCCGCTGCTATGTAGCGGGACGCGAACCGTTGCTGGAGCCCTCCACGATGAAGTGGGAAGATTTTCAAAGTTCCGAGAATGTCGAGGACCGCCGCGGCGGCGATCAGTATGCCGACGCCGGGGCCGGCTCCGGGCTGGGAGCCGGCCATCTGGGCCTTGGCACGGTGGTGGTGCTCGGCCTCATCGGCTACATGACCGGCATCAATCCGGCGGTGCTGATCGGCGGCGCCGAGATGCTCAACGGAATGCGCGGCGGCCAGGTTTCCGCCCCCCGCCAGGCCCGCCATGCGTCGGGTCCGCCGACCGACCAGATGGGCCAGTTCGTCGCCAAGATCCTCGGCGAGAACGAGGAGGTCTGGTCGCAAGTGCTGCCGGCGCAAAAGCATATCCAGTTCCAACCCCCGCGCCTCGTGATGTTCGACGGCCAGACCGAGTCGGGCTGCGGCGCGGCGGAATCGGCGATGGGGCCGTTTTATTGTCCGATGGATCAGAAGATCTATCTCGACACCTCGTTCTTCCGCGACATGAAAAGCCGTTACGGCGGCGGCGGCGACTTTGCCTATGCCTATGTTATTTCTCACGAAATGGGCCATCATATCGAGAATCAACTGGGCATTTTGCCAAAGGTCCACGAGGCCCAGGAGCGCGCCGGCAGCAAGGCGCAGGCCAACGCGCTTTCGGTTCGCATCGAGCTGATGGCCGATTGCCTCGCCGGGGTTTGGGCCGCCAATGGCAACGCCAAGCGGCAGTTTCTCGAGCAGGGCGACGTCGAAAAGGCGGTCGCCACCGCGCAGGCCATTGGCGACGACCGGTTGCAAAAGGCGTCGCGCGGCGTTGTCGTGCCGGATTCCTTCACGCATGGCTCGTCGGAGCAGCGCGTGCAATGGCTGAAGCGGGGCATGGAGTCCGGTCAGATCGACAGCTGCAACACATTCTCGGGACAATAACCCGCGCGTTTTCGCGCATATTTCGTGGAAATCGATGCGCTCACGCGCATTTTCGCGCATGCGCGGCGAGGCTGATCCCGCCTAGCCGCCGCGCGACCATCGGCAGGTGAAAAATCGGCGACGCCGCCACCAAATCGGCGATCGTCTGCTTGAGGCCGATCACGCCGACCGGCCGCGCCAGACCCGGCGCGAGTTGCGTCAAAACACCGTCCGGCGCCGCCCGCAGCACCCGCGCCGGCTCGAGGCCGCCGAACGCCAGGGCGTCGCGGGCCTCCTCGATGAAGCCGCGGTCGATGGCGAACCCGGCCTCGAATAAAAACACATGGGCTTGCCGCGCGGTCGACAGCGCCCGACCCAACGCCAGCTTGGGCTCGTCGTTCTCCACGAGGCCGCAGCCGGCTTGGTCGGCGATTCCGCCGAGCCCGGCGCTCGCGGGAGCGACCAGCGTCACATCGCCGACCAGCCCGTCGACGGCGGCCGCGACCAGCGAGGCGAGGCCGCGCGCGACGCGCTCGCGGCGGCGTGTTTCGCCGACGGCGGCGATCGCGCCATAATCCAGCAGAACAACCGACAGCATCGCATGGCCTCCCGGCGGGGGCGCGAGAACAACGCGCCGGTCCGCCCCCGCGCATAGCAAATCGCGGCGGCAATTTGAAATGAAAGGACCAGGGAGCGGCGCCCGCGCCGCCGCCAAGCGCCTTCCAGCCGGGATGCGGCGTGCTATTGAGTCAGCCGCGCCTGGCTCGCGGCGGCCATGGTGAACATTTGCGCCACCGCCGCCGTGATTTCGGCGGGCGTGTTGGCGGAAAAAGCGTCGCTGCTGGATGTCGCGCAGGACGCCATGTTCGTGGGGACCATTGGCAGCAGATTGCTTTGGATGTAATTGAAATAATCGGTGTATAACGGATTGCTTTGCAGGTTCGCCGCCGGTATCACATAAGTAATATCCAGCGTCATCAAGGTGTATCCCTTGGTTTTTAGCGGAGCGCATTGAGTGGGGTCGAAACCCTGGACCGTGGGCGTGACGGGACCATATTGCCCGGTGAACGTATTTTGATAATACGGGCTGTACAGAACAAAATTCGAATCGATTTCGTCCCAATACGGCGAGGACCAGGTATATTTTTCGTCCGAGTCCTGAATGGCGTCGGTTATGAACATGACGACGCCCTGCGCGGTCGCTTGCGTCAGGCCGACGCCGGGCGTTGGCAGCGAGGCGTTGAGTTGGCTCAGCGCATATGTCGTATTGGTGCCGCCGGAATTGGCGGTGTTGGCGAGGTCGATCGAATTCACCGCGGTAATGGCTCCGGATATATTGCTGGACAAAGCGTATACGTTGTTGATCGTGTTGCTCAACGTATAGATAGCCACTTGATACTTGCCAAACGTCGTTTGCAGCTGCGTGAGCGCGGTCACGATCGCCTGTTTCGCCACGTCGATGCGCAGCGTCGCGCCGGCGGCGCGGGCCGTGGTCGTCGTGCCCTCGTAGTGACAGGCGAGCACGCAACTGCCGCTCGTCGAGGACGCGGTCGCGTTATAGATGGTCTGCTGGTCGGTCGCGGTCGCGCCGATCCCCATGGATTGCGAGATGTCGATGACGACATACACATTGGTGTAAATCTGCATCGTCATCGACGAGGTGCTGGTCCCCGTCACCGTGAGAGTCTTGAAGCCGAGCACGCCGGCGAAGGTGGTCGGATTGGCGAGGCTATAGGACACCGTTCCGGTCAGCACCTGGCCCGAATTGGTGAAGGACATGTTGGTGATGTTCAGCACGCCGCCGCCCGGCGTCGCGCCGGCGTTGGCGTTGAACTGCGCCTGCGCCTGGGTTTGCGCGACGACCAGGGCGGCGGGCACCGGATTGCCCGTGCCGTTGTAGCTCGCGACGTAATTCTGCGCGGCGACAACGCCCGCCATGGCGGCGGCGTCGGCGGCCTGGTCGAGTTTGGCCTTCGCCGTGAGCGTCATGCTGTAGTCGATGGACAGCGCGATGATTCCAAACAGCGGCACGATGGCCAGACCGACGATGATCGTGACATTGCCGTGGCGATCGCCGACGAAGGCGCGCAGCCGCGCGAAAAATCCATCGATCATGCGGTGGCGCTTTCATGGTGGGGGAAAGGGCTCAATAGCCGGGGCATTCGTTGCCAAACCCATCGTCGCCGGCGACCACCGAATAGGTGATCGCCGGCACATAACGGGGAACGATGTAGGCGGAACGCCGGAAGTTTATGCGCGGCAGCCATCCCGCCGCGATCGCCGGAGCCCATGAATATTGGACGTCGACGACGACCAGGAAATTGGGCGGCGCGTTGCCGCTGGCGGGCGTCGCCACGGGCGTGAAGAGATCCGTGGGCAGGGTCGTCGCGCTGGGCGCGGCGCTGTCCGGGGCGGCGAGCGGATGCGTGCCGCAGGCCCGCGCCGCCGAGCCGCCGGTCCAGTGAATATTGGCTTGATAGGCGCACGCGCTGGTGCAGCCGGTCACGGTCGGCGAAAAGCCGACGCCGGCCATGGATATGCTGATGTCGGCGCCCCAGGCAATCCCCTTGGACGCGGAGTCCTTGAGCACGTCCGGAAAAATCAGCATCGCGATGTCGTTGGCGTAATGCAGATTGAGATAGGTGATCGTTCCCGTGGTGTTGACCGTCAACATCGTGGCGGCGGAATTGGCGAGGCGGGTCAGCTCTCGCCCGGCGGTCGCGGCGAGCGACATTTCGAAGGCGCCGGTCATCGCCAGGACCAATATCGGGAAGGTCAGGCCAAATTCGACGAGCGCCATCCCGCGCCGGTCGCGGAGCAGGCGGCGCGCGGGGAGCGCGGGAGAGCGGGCGGGATCAACAGCCGGCATAGGTCGCGGCTCCGGCGAAGGGTTCGTTCATGAAGGCGGCGGTGTTGGTCATCCAGTAGGAATTCTTGCCGTTGACGACCGTGGTCGCCGTGCGCGCGGTGAAAACGCTGGTGAGCAATTGGGTGGGATAAATAACTTGCAGAACAATATATTGGCCGGCGGCCCCGGGGCAGAATTTCGCCGCCGCGTTGCTGGTCGGCGGCAGATTGAGGTTGGACTGGGCGGCGTTGACATAGCCGTAATACGCCGACGGCGTCTGGCCGGGCGGCACGATCGTCATGTTCACGACGATGCTCGAGCAGGTCAGCACGCCGGCGACGGCCGGACAGATATATTGGGTGATGAACTGTTGGGCGGTGAGCGCGGCGGTCGAAACCGCTCCGGTTTGCACGGCGCGCGCCGCGATATAGGTGGCGCGGTCCAATGTCGACGACACGAAATAGCAGTAGCCGACCTCGATGATCGCGCAGATCGTCATGAGCATCGGCAAGACCACGAAGCCGAATTCGACCGCCGCGACGCCGCGGCGGTCGGCGAGCCCGCGTCCCAGCATCGCGCGGGCGCGGCGGGCGATCGCGACGAGCCGCGTCGCGCGCTGGCCGTGCCGCCGTCTCGTTGTCCGCGTTATCCGCCGCGCCATTTTCCGCGCCGATCGCAATGAGTAAAGCATGCTGTCCCAATGGGAGAGCGGTCCGCTCTCGCAATTTCACACAGCGCCAAAAGGCGCGACAATCCACTAAACAAGCGCCGGATTGCGCGAGGCTGGCCAGCGCCGCGGCTAGGTTTCGCTTGGGTTAACGCGCCGGCCGCGATGGCCGGCGAATTTCATATTCCTCGTTAAGCCCATTGCGGCGGGCGCGCGCTTTTGCCACGATCGCGCCATGACCCAGGGCCCCTATCCCATCGAGATTCTGACCACCGAGCAGATGGCGCGCGCCGACGCGCTCACCATCGCCAGCGGCGTGCCGAGCATGACGCTGATGGAGAACGCCGCCGCCGCCATCACCCGCACCGCCAACCAGATTTTGCAGAAAAGCAGCGGGCGGCGGGTGCTGGTGCTGTGCGGCCCCGGCAACAACGGCGGCGACGGCTATGTCGCGGCGCGGCTGCTGCGCAGCGCCCGCATCAAGGTCAAGGTCGCCGCGCTGACCCCGCGCGAACAGCTGCGCGGCGACGCGCTGGCCGCCGCGCTGGCCTGGGACGGTTCGGTCGAGCCGGCGGAGTCCTGCTCGTTCTCGGGCGTCGATCTCGTCGTCGACGCGCTGTTCGGCTCGGGTCTGGCGCGCGACATCGAGGGGCCGGCGGCGGAGCTGGTGACGCGGCTCAACCGGTGGCGGCGCGAAAGCGGCCAGCATGTCGTCGCGGTCGACATGCCCTCGGGCATCGACGGCACCACCGGCGCGGTGCGCGGCGTCGCCGTCGAGGCCGACGCCACGGTGACGTTCTTCCGGCTCAAGAGCGGTCACCTGCTGCTGCCCGGACGGCTGCATTGCGGCGCGCTCGCCTGCGCCCATATCGCCATTCGCTCCGGCGTGCTCGCCGGCATCGGCCCCGACACCTTCGTCAACGCGCCGGGCTTCTGGCTGGACACGCTGCCGTTTCCCGGCGTCGAGGGCCACAAATACACGCGCGGTCACGCGGTGGTGGTCAGCGGCGGCGCCTCCTTCACCGGCGCGGCGCGACTCGCGGCGGCGGCGGCGCTGCGGGCCGGGGCCGGCCTCGTGACGCTGGCCAGTCCGGCCGACGCGATGGCGGTCAACGCCGCGGCGCTGACCAGCGTCATGCTGCGCGAGGCGGAGGGCGCGGCGGGGCTCGCCGCGCTGCTCGGCGACGCGCGCAAGAATGTCGTGGCGATGGGGCCGGGGCTTGGCGTTTCCGCCGCCACCCGCGAAAAGGCGCTGACGGCGCTGTCCAGCGGCTCGGCGTCGCGGGCCTTCGTGCTCGACGCCGACGCGCTGACGAGCTTTTCCGACGCGCCGGAAAACCTGTGGCGCGCCATCAAGGCCGCGCCCGGCCCGGTGGTGCTCACGCCGCACGCCGGCGAGTTCGCGCGCATGTTCAGGCCGGAGGGGCGCTCGCCCAGCGGCGCGCCGCTGTCGAAGCTCGACAAGGCGCGGGCGGCGGCGCGCGAGAGCGGCGCGATCCTGCTGTTCAAGGGGCCGGACACGGTCATCGCGGCCCCGGACGGCCGCGCGACGATTTTGTCCTATGCCTCGCCCTGGCTGGCGACGGCGGGTTCGGGCGACACATTGACCGGCATTATCGCCGGGTTGCTCGCCCAGGGCATGGCGCCGCTGGCGGCGGCGTCCTGCGCCGCCTGGATGCACGCGCGCGCCGCCGAGATTTTTGGTCCCGGGCTGATCGCCGACGATATTTGCGCGACGCTGCCGGCGGTGTGGCGCGAGCTTGTGGAGGAGCGAAGGATCTGACTTTTAGGCGGTTCCACCGTCTAGCGATCCATCAGCGTGGCCTTGCCGACTTCCGGCGATCCCACGCCTCCGGCCCACGGGCCCGCCCATCCCACGAACAGGAAAAACATTCCCACCACGAAAAGGGAGACGATGAGCAACGCGAACACGGAAACGAACACATCCTCGGCGTGGCGCCGCCGGTCAAGTTGCGTGGACATTTTCCCATCCCTAAGCGAGCGCGCGCCATTCGTTCGATAGCGCTTCACTCGCGTATAAGGAAAACATAACGCGCCAAGGCGCGCCATCAAGGGCGATCAGGAAATCTTGTTCACGCGTGGAAAACATGGCTTGAATGTCATCGCGCCCGCGCCACAATTATTAGGGAGACGGTCGCCCCTCCCGCGATCCGTCGACAGCCCTGCCTCTATCCGGTTCGCGGTCCCGCGCGAACCGGATTTTTTTCGTGGCTAGCGCAGGTTGAAAAAAGCCGCCACGGCGGCGAAAGTCACCGCGAAAATGGCCAGCCCGCCCGCGATCTTGATAAAATCGCCAGTGTCCTCGCGCGATTGCATGCCCGGCTCCTTGAGTAGCGCGGCTCGAGAACCGCTTTTGTTAAAAGTGGCGCGGGCGCGGCGCGGCGCCATGCGTCACGACAGCGCGGCCTCGCGGCCCCGTGGTTCCGGCGCTATGATGAAACGCATGTGCGGACGCTTCACTCAACATTACAGCTGGGCCGAGATCCGCGCGCTCGCCGACCTCGTCGGCCAGCCGCGCAATCTTCGCCCGCGCTACAATGTCGCGCCGACCACCGAGATCGACGTGATCCGCGCCGCGCCGGAAGGCCGCGAATTGCGGGCGATGCGCTGGGGGCTGGTTCCGTCCTGGTGGAAAAAGCCGCTCGGCGAGCTGCCCGCCACCTTCAACGCCAGGGCCGAGACCGCGGCGGAAAAGCCGATGTTTCGCGCCGCGTTCAAGGCGCGCCGCTGCGTCGTGCCGGCCTCCGGCTTCTACGAATGGACCGGCGCGCGCGGGAGCAAACTCCGCATTATTTCTCGGCGCCGTCGGGACAACCGCTGGCGCTGGCCGGACTTTGGGAACATTGGCGCGATCCCGGCGGCGGCGAGGAATTGCTGTCGGCGACGATCATCGTCGGCGCGGCGAACGACTGGATGCGGCGCTTTCACGAGCGCATGCCGGTCATCTTGGATTGGCGCGACGTGGGCGCCTGGCTCGCCGGCGAAAACCCCGCCGCGCTGCCGCATTCGCCGCCGGACGACGCCCTGCGCGAATGGGTCGTCTCGACGCGCGTCAACAAGGCGGGATATGGCGACGACGACGCGACGCTTGTCGCCCGGATCGCCCATGCCGATTTCGAGCGAGACGCCTCGCGGCTTTCTTAAGGAAGCCGCCTTTCGTGGCGACCAACGCGCGACTTCTGTTATTCGGCGAGGCGCTCGGAAAAAAGCGTCCCCACGGGGAGCAAAATGAGCAAACCATCTGCCTCGGTTAACAGGGAATTTATATGTGGCGCCCGATAAAATTATAAGTGCCCGGCTTAAAATAATGCTGATGAATGTACACTTCATTCACTCCGAGCTGAGCAAGAGGCAAGTAACCGTTACTAACAAGCCATAGACATTTCTCTCTATAGGAATCAACGTCAAAAGCGTACGCTTCTGTAATTATAACCCTGGGCCTCCAATCGCCGATGCTGGATATGACTTCGAGCTCATGTCCCTCCACGTCAACGGAAAGGATGCCAAAATCCTTTGGAACTTCGTTTTCCAATAAAATTGTTTCAAGCCGACGCGTTCCAACCTCGATGGACGTATCAGAAATATTTTTGCTTACCCAATCATTCTCATGCGTTGTTATTGACGCGGATTTTTGTAGCGCATTTGGATGGCGATCAAATCTAAGCGCCGCCGTACCTTCTTTGTTTGATACAGCAACCTGTTCCAATTTAAAATCACACCCCCGTAAATAATTATTTATCGCTTCTTTGTGGGATGGATTTGGTTCAACAAGCACTCCACGCCATCCGTCCTTAATAAAGTTGTAGCTGTTTGATCCACTATAGCCATTGTTGGCGCCTACATCAACAATTATGCGAGGCCAGTCAGAGCTAATTATGGACTTTATTAAAGAATATTCCATTCCCTCGGAAGCGTCACCCTGATAATACGTAAATCCAAGCTTTTGGATGTAGATGCCACGCGCCGCAAAAAACCTTTTTACGTAATGATTAAAAGATTTACTCATTTTTGCTCCATGCCTGCGCGTTGACCTAGTAGTATCGCCAGGGCTCGCGTCGTCGAACCTGCCGCCAATTCTTTTATAAGCGTTCATTCGGGAACGAGTTAAATCATTATCCCGACATTCCCCTTGGGGCCATCCACTTGGCGAAAAATATGCTTCCGCCTGACATTCGCTCCTAGGAGGGCGCTCCCAGCGCAATGCCAGTTCATGAGTGGTCCTCGACTTGGATTGGCCGGATGGAACCCCGTTCGCAAACAAAGTTTCACCAATTTTGACGCCTTTGGCAAGGCCGGTTCTTCGATTGGCGCGACGCGGGCGCGTGGCTCGCGGGCGGAGACCCCGGCGCGCTGTTGCACCCGCCGCCGGATGACGCGCCCCGCGGGAATGGATCGTCTCGACGCGCGTGAACAAGGCGGGATATGGCGATGATGACGCGACGCTTTGCCGCTTGCGACGCCGCGCCGCCCGTGCGAAGCGGGTATTGACGCGGCGGAGTTTTTCAAGGGGACGCATGGGCGACGAGATCGCGACAGCCGGTTTTGGCGCCGAGGATTTCGCGCTGTTTTCGCGCCGCCTCGCGCGAGAAACCGAACTCGCGCGAAAAATGTTCGAGGGCGGGGGCTTTTCGAACGGCGGCTTTTCGCTTGGCTTCGAGATCGAGGCGTGGATCGTCGATCACAATTTCTTTCCGGCGCCCATCAATCAGCGCCTGCTCGCCGAACTTAATCATCCGCTCGTGGTCCCCGAGCTTTCGCGCTTCAACGTGGAGCTCAATAGCGAACCCCTGCCGCTTTGCGACGGCGCGCTCGATCGGGCGGAGGAGGCGCTGTCGCGGCTCTGGACCAAGTGCAACGCGGTGGCGCACGGTCTGGGCGCCAACATGGTGATGATCGGCACGCTGCCGACGATCCGCGACGAGGATTTGTCGCTCGCCAACATTTCCCCGCTCAACCGCTATTACGCGTTGAACCAGGAGGTGCTGCGCCAGCGGCAAGGCCGCCCGCTGCGCGTCGACATAAAGGGGCGCGAACATCTCGTTTGCGAGCATCGCGACGTGATGCTGGAGGCGGCGACGACCTCGTTCCAGATTCACCTGCGCGTGCCCGCCGATCTCGCGGCGGTTTATTACAACGCCTCGGTCGCCGCCAGCGGCCCGCTGCTCGCCGCCTGCGGCAACGCGCCCTTCCTGTTCGGCAAGAGCCTTTGGGAGGAGACGCGCATACCGTTGT
Source organism: uncultured Alphaproteobacteria bacterium (assembly GCA_963699455.1). Lineage (GTDB taxonomy): Bacteria > Pseudomonadota > Alphaproteobacteria > Rhizobiales > Beijerinckiaceae > Methylocystis. The sequence continues at coordinate 148,606 of CAVOTY010000007.1, forward strand.
TCGAACAGGCGGTCGACGTGCCGGGCGCGCGCCCCGGTCCGCGCCGGGTGAGCATGGGGACGGGCTATGTCGAGCGCGACTGTTTGGAAATCTTCGAGGAAAACCAGCGCGACCACGCCGCCCTGTTGCCCACCGCGTTCGACGACGCGCCGGAGTCGCTGCGCCATCTGCGCCTGCATAACGGCACGATCTGGCGCTGGAACCGGCCGCTGATCGGCTTCGACGCCGACGGCGGCGCGCATCTGCGCGTCGAGCAGCGCGTGCTGCCGGCGGGGCCGACCATCGTCGACATGATCGCCAACACCGCGCTGTACCTCGGCCTTGTCCGACATCTCGTCGGTCTTGGCGGCGACGGCTCGGGAGGTCTGACGTTCGCCGACGCCACCGCCAATTTTTACGCCGCCGCGCGCGACGGCCTCGCCGCCGAGCTGGCCTGGCCGGGGGAGGAGGGCAAGATCAGGGCCGATCGCCTGTTGCTGGAGCGCCTCGCGCCGGCGGCGCGGGTCGGCCTGCGCGCCTTTGGCCTCGCGCGGGAATGGCGTCTCGACCGCATCGAGGCGCGCGTTCGCGCCGGGCGAACCGGCGCCGCCTGGCAACGCGTGGCGCTGCGAGCGCGCGGCGGCGACGCCTTCGCGCTGATGGCCGCCTATTGCGAACGACAAAGAACCGGCGCGCCGGCGCATGAATGGGAGACGTGAAAAGGTGAATAACGAGACCTGCGCCGTCCTCGATCATATTCCGCCAGGGTTTCTCGATTGTCCGGCGTCGAAACTCGTCGATCTACTGCCGGGGCCGACGCTGCTCGACCTGCCCGGACGCGATCCGACGCCGCTGTTCGTCTCGGTGCTGCTGCACGGCAACGAGGACAGCGGACTGCTGGCGGCCCAGGAGGCGCTGCGGCGCTGGCAAGGCCGCGAGGCGCCGCGCGCCCTGCTGCTGTTCATCGGCAATATTCGCGCCGCCGCCCAGAATTTGCGCACCTTGCCCGATCAGCGCGATTTCAACCGGGTCTGGCCAGGGACCGAGTTCGCCCGACGCGCCCGAGGCGCGCATGGCGCGCTGGGTTTACGATTACGCGGCGCGGCGGCGCCCGTTCGCCAGCATCGACATCCACAACAACACCGGCTTCAACCCGCATTACGCCTGCGTGACGCGCGTCGAGCCTCGGTTCATCGCGCTGGCCCGGCTGTTTTCCCGCGTCATCGTGAATTTCGAGCGACCGCTCGGCGTGCAGGCCGGCGCCTTCGCGGAGCTGTGTCCCGCCGTCACCGTGGAATGCGGCAAGACCGGGGAAGGGTCCGGCGCGACCCATGCCGTGGAGCTGATCGAGGCGGCGCTGTCGATCGCCCAATTGCCCGATCATCCGCCGGCGCCGCGCGACGTCGATCTGCTGCGCACCTTCGCCATCGTGAAAGCGCCGGCGGGCGCGAGCTTCTCCTTCGATGGCTCGCCCGCCGATTTTCGCTTCCGCCCGGATATCGACCGGCTGAATTTCAGCGACCTTTCGGCCGGCGAAAGCCTCGGGCGCGTCGGGACGCCGGGGGCGCGGCTGGAGCTCGCGCCCGGCGACGGCGGCGCGCCGCCGGACGATTATTTCGACTACGCGGGCGGCGAGATCAGGCTGCGCCGCGACGCGGTGCCTTCCATGCTGACGCAGGACCCCAACGCCATCCGGCTCGACTGCCTGTGCTATCTGATGCACCGGATCGGCATGGACGGGCGACGCCTTTAAGCTTCAATGCACCGTGAATTCGCCGACCACGGCGAGTTCGGCGGGGCGAATCAGCCGCGCGTGCGCGACGAGCACCGAATGCAATTGACCATCCAGGCTGCTGGTCCAGAAATCGAGAAACTTGCGCAGCTCGGGAAAGCGCGGGTGCAGGTCGTATTCCTGCCAGACGTAGGATTGAATGATTTTCGGGTGATCGGGCAGGCGATAAAAAATATTCGCGGTGGTCAGACCATAGCCCTCGACCATTTTACGAAATTCGCGCGACGCCATCGGAGTGTCCTTTCCCTCACGAGAATTATGAACCGATGCGGGCGCGAGGCAAGCGTCATGCCAAGAAATTCATGTAAAAACAAACGATTGTCAGCAGCCGGCGGCGAGTGCTGATGATTCCGCCGCGCGCTCAGGAAGCGCGGCGACCGCGGAAATAGGCGCGCTCGGCTTGCGGCCAGGTCAGATAGAAGCGCTCGCCCTTGCTGTAGGCGGCGTTGCCGGCGACGACCTCGAATTCGCACAGGCCAGCCTCTGGCTGGCGGGGATTGTCGTTGCCCGCGAAGGCGCCGCCGCGAAAGCAGACGCTTCGCGGCAAATGGCCGACGCGCCCGGCGCTCTCGTCCAATTGCAGAATGTTATTCCCGGCTTTTTCATCAACACTCACTGTCGCCTCCCCGGCGCGGATCAACTTCCAGCACTTAAACCCGATCGGGCCGGTTAAATCCAATTGTCGTTTTCGATACGATCATGCATTTTATGCATCATGGAGCTGCAGTGGATCGACGATTTCCTCGCCCTTTGCCAAACCCGCAATTTCACGCGCGCCGCCGAGGCGCGTTGCACGACGCAATCGGCCTATAGCCGCCGCGTGCAGAGATTGGAGGAATGGCTCGGCGCGCCCTTGTTTTATCGGGAAAAGCGTCCTGTCGCGCTGACCCCGGCCGGCGAGCAGTTTTTACGGCGAGCGCATCGCCTGCGCGAGGAGATTTTCGACGCGCGGCGCGCGGTGCTGAGCGCGTCGAGCCATTTCAGGAAATCGCTGCGAGTCTACACGACCAACACGCTGGCCGCGACTTTTCTGGCGCCATGGTTGACGCAAAACAAACTTGAGAATTATTCGCTGATCGTCGCGTCGATTTCCGGCTGTCTCGAAGCGGTGCGGCGCGGCCACGCCGACATGGGGCTCATTCCGCATTTTGGCGACGAGGAAAGCCTGGCCAGCCTGTCCGTGGAGGAAATCGGCCAGGACCGCTTGATGCTGGTCGAGAGCGAGCACCCTCGGCGCGCGGTGAAGCTCGTTCAAAAGAAGCTCGTCGGTCCGGTCATGGTCTACACGCCGGGCACGACCTATGGCGCGCGAATCGCCGCCATGCTGGAGCGGCGCGGCGTGACCATCCAGGAGTCGCCGGTTTGCGAAAGCGCCTCGGCGGAGGCCCTGCTCGCGCAGGTCAAGGCGGGGCTGGGCGCGGCCTGGATTCCCGACATCCTCGCGCGCGACGCCAAGGTCGCGCGGTGCGCCGCGCCGGATTTCTTCGATGTGTCCTACAAGATCCTGCGGATACAGCCGGCGTGACGCGCGCCGGAGAACCTACGGCGCGAGCCAGGCCGCGATCATCACGCCAAGCGAACATTCGAACATCGCCAGACAGAGAGTAATCATCGGAATGCTCCTTTCGATCCCGCCGCGGCGGCATGTGGAGCAGCAGACCGGAAAATCCACGTCGCCGCGATGCGCTCGCGCACGCCTCGCGGCGACGATCGACGCGGTCAGCGGTTGGTCATCAGTTCGAGTTCCTCGGGGTAGCGAGCCCCTTGCACCTTGATCGCCGACGCGGCGGCGTCGATGCCGCGCAGATCGTCGGGCGTGAGCTCGATGGCGCTGGCCCCGATATTCTCGTCGAGGCGCTCTAGCTTCGTCGTGCCGGGAATCGGCACGATCCACGGCTTTTGCGCGAGCAGCCAGGCGAGCGCGATCTGCGCCGGGGTCGCCTTCTTCCGCTTTCCGATTTCTCCCAAGAGATCGACCATAATTTGGTTCGCCGCGCGCGCCTCGGGGGTAAAGCGCGGCAGCGTGCTTCTAAAGTCCGTGCTGTCGAACGTCGTGCCCGCGTCGATCTTGCCGGCGAGGAACCCCTTGCCCAGCGGGCTGTATGGAACGAAGCCGATCCCAAGCTCCTCGAGCGTCGGGATCACGTCCGTCTCGGGTCGCCGCCACCACAGCGAATATTCGCTCTGGAGCGCGGTGACCGGCTGCACGGCGTGAGCGCGGCGAATGGTCTGCACGCCCGCTTCCGACAGGCCGAAGTGCTTGACCTTGCCTTGCTGGATCAGTTCCTTCACCGCGCCGGCGACATCCTCGATGGGAACGTTGGGATCGACGCGATGCTGGTAGAACAGATCGATGGCGTCGATCCGCAGCCGCTTCAACGACGCCTCGGCGACCTTTTTGATGTGCTCGGGACGGCTATCGAGACCGACCCAGCGCGGTCCGCCGTCGGGATCGAGCCTGAAACCGAACTTGGTGGCGATCACCACCTGCTCGCGCACCGGCGACAGCGCTTCCCCGACGAGTTCCTCGTTGGTCAGCGGACCGTAGACTTCGGCGGTGTCGAAGAAGGTGACGCCGCGTTCTACGGCGGTGCGCAGCAGCGCGATCATCTCCAGCTTGTCCTTGGGCGGACCATAGGAAAAACTCATGCCCATGCAGCCAAGTCCCATGGCCGAGACTTCAAGTTGGCCTTTTCCGAGTTTGCGCGTCCGCATCTTTTTCTCCCTTGAGCGGGATGTGGCGTCAGGCCGAATATTGACTGTCGCTGACCGGCTCCAACCAGTCGACGGTCTCGCCGTTGAGATTTTCCTGAATGGCGATATGCGTCATGGCCGTGGTCGCCGAGGCGCCGTGCCAGTGCTTCTCGCCCGGTGGAATCCAGATAACGTCGCCCGGTCGGATTTCCCGCACGGCGCCGCCCTCGCGCTGCACCCGCCCGCGGCCGGCGGTCACGATCAGGGTCTGGCCCAGCGGATGGGTGTGCCAGGCCGTGCGCGCGCCGGGCTCGAAGGTGACGCTCGCGCCGACGACGCGCGCCGGCTCCGGAGCCTCGAACAGCGGATCGATCCGCACCGCGCCGGTGAAATGGTCCGGCGAACCCGGTCGCGAGGGTTGCGAGCCGGCTTTGTTGATTTCCATGGTCATCCTCTATGTGTCAGGCCTTCAGCGAAGCCATGTCGATCACGAAGCGGTATTTCACATCGGCCTTAAGCAGACGTTCGTAGGCTTCGTTGATGTCCTGTATGTTGATCATCTCGATGTCCGAGACGATCCCATGCGCGCCGCAAAAATCGAGCATCTCCTGCGTTTCCTTGACGCCGCCGATCAGCGAGCCCGCGACGGATTTGCGGCCCATGATCATGGGAACGGTGTCGAGCGGCGGCTCCAGCCCGCCGAGATAGCCGACGAGAACCAGCGTCCCGTCGATGTCGAGCGTCGGCATGTACGGGTTGACGTCGTGCGCGTAGGGAACGGTGTCGATGATGAGATCGAACTTGCCCGCCGCGCCGGACATTTGTTCCGCGTCGGTGGAGAGAACAATCTCGTCGGCGCCGAGTCGGCGGGCGTCTTGCGCCTTGCCGGGCGAGCGGGTGAACAGCGTGACACGCGCGCCCATCGCCTTCGCCAGCTTGATCGCCATGTGGCCGAGTCCGCCGAGTCCGACCACGGCGACGTGACTGTCCTTGTCGACCGCCCAGTGGCGCAGCGGCGACCAGGTGGTGATCCCGGCGCAGAGCAGCGGCGCGGCGCCCTTGAGGTCCAGCCCATCGGGAATCTTCAGGACGAACCGCTCCTTCACGACGATGCGGTCGGAATAGCCGCCGTAAGTCGGCGCGCCCTCCCTATCGAGCGCGTTGTAGGTATAGGTCGACCCGCAGCGGCAATATTGTTCGAGACCGTCGTCGCAGGCGTCGCAGGTCAGGCAGGAGTCGACCATGCAGCCGACGCCGGCGTGATCGCCCGGCTTGAAGCGCGTCGCTTCCGACCCGACGGCGACGACGCGCCCGATGATTTCGTGGCCGGGGACCATGGGATAGATCGAGTTGCTCCAGTCGTCGCGAGCCTGATGTAGGTCGGAGTGGCAAACCCCGCAGTAGAGAATTTCGATCACGACATCGTCCGCGCGCGGATCGCGGCGCTCGAATCCAAAGGGAGCCAGGGGCGATGTCGCCGAATGCGTCGCGTAACCGAAAGTTTTAAGTGTCATCCGCAATTCTCCGAGTGAGAGCCGCGCTCATGGAGCCGCGCGCTCCAAAGCTATATCCGAGCCATGCCCGCCGTCCCACGCTTCATATCGTCACTTCGCTTGTCGGAGCGCGGTGGGCCAATCGGCCTTGAAAGCGAGAAAGCCGCCGATCAACAGGAAAACGACGCCGATGATCGGCAACAAGCCGCGCAAACTCGGGCCCACGCCCGACATGATCGCCGCCAGTTGCAGGGGAAAGGTCATGCGGATCAACCCGACGATCAGCGACAGCCACCCAAACAGGGTGACCACCACCGGCCAGCCGCCGCTCCAGCGGTTGTGAAAATAGACGATCGCCAGTCCCGGGATGAACGCGGCGTAGCCGGACAGCACGATGAGCATCGGCGTTTGCGTCATCCCTTCGATAAGCCCCGGCATCGCGTCGAGATTGGCCAGCACCATCACGGCGCTGGCGACGAGCGTCGGGCCCAGCAGGGCGGCGATGGTTTTCGAGGTTGTCATGGTGGAGGTCGTCATGGAAATGGCCTTTCGACATCGGCGCGCGAACGCGCTGCCGCGCTCCGCCGCTCCTCATAGATGGTTGCGCCGCGGGCGAATCCCAATGCGTCGCCGACAAGCGACGGCGTCCCGCCCGCCGCGCGCCCATGGCTTCCCCGCCGCGAAACGCTAGTTTATGCCCGGGAACGGACGCGCGCGCGTCGTTCAAGCCACTTCCAGGAGACCGCCATGACGTACGACACCACTCCGACCGCCGCTCGCGCCCGTCTCGCCGCCGCCGGCATGAGCGGCGAGGATCTGGCCTGGCTCGACAAGCACGGCTGGAGCGACGCCGACATACCGCCGCCGTCGCCGGGCGAGATCGCGGCCTATGAACGACGGGAGTCCGCGTTGAACTCGGCCATCGCGGGGATGGGATTCACCGAGCGCGGCGACTCGCTGGAAGGCAAGCTCGCCGCCGCCATCGGCGCGCAACTCGCCGATCTGCGCGATCGAGACGAGGACGAGTAGCGCGAAGCGGCATCGAACGGGAGCGCGGGAATTGCCGAGGCTGTTGATTGGCGTTGGGGTTGTTCTCATCATCGCGGGGATCGCCTGGATGGTCGGCGAGCGGTTCGGGCTCGGCCGGCTGCCCGGCGATATCGTTGTCCAGCGCGGCGATTTCCGTCTTTACGTTCCCATCGCGACATCATTGATTATCAGCGTCATCCTCAGTGTCGCCCTGTGGTTCCTCAACCGCTGATTTGCGCCGCCCCGCCCCGCCGCGAAAAGCCGCTTGATTGAAGCGGGCGTTCCAGTTCTAACCACGCCATGAAATTTCTTCGGCATATCGCCGTTTTCGGCGCCCTGTTGGTTTGGGCCGGTCTGGCGCGCGCCGAGAACGGCCGCTCCATGATTCCGCTCACCTTGACCCGCGGCGAGCACGGCGGGGGCCGCGTTTACGTTCCGGCGCGCATCGGCAATGTCATGGGAACCATGCGCCTGGACACGGGCGCCTCCACGACCCGCGTCGCGCTCGCGCCCTGGAACAAGGATTGGCCGATCGTCGCTCAAAGCGCCTCCACCGGCGCGTCGGGCAGGACCGCGGTCTGCCAGGATGTCGAAGCCGGGAATGTCGAGCTGAAGGCCTCGGAGGGCGCCAACATCGCGCGCGCCAAATATATCGTCACGCGCTGCGACGCGAGCGACGGCGACGATCTTCTTGGGCTGGATTTTTTCAAGGGCGCGCGCTTCACGCTCGATTTCCAGCGGAGCGAACTGGTGTTTTTCGGGCCGGCGAACCCGGCTCGACGCCCCAAGCCGTTTCGCCCGCTTGGCCCCGACCGGCGCCTCGTCGGCCTCGACGCGCGGCTGGGCGGCGCCGCGATGGTCGCGTTGTTCGAACTCGGGCGCGGAGCTTTCCGCCGTCGACCGGCAATTCGTGGACAGGCACAAGAAACTGTTCACGCCGGTAAGCGGCGACGCCGCCAGGACCAGCGAGGCCGGCGGCGGCCAGTTTTCACATAGGACATACAAGATTAACGCGCTCGATCTTGGAGACGGGCGGGTTTTGCGCGGCGTTTACGCCATCGCCTATGATTTTGGCGCCCTGCGCGCGGCGCTCGGCGGCCGGACGCCGCTTATTCTCGGCTATAATGTTCTAAGCCAGTATAAATGGGATCTGGATTTCCAATCGCCCGCCCCGACATGGGACGCGCGACCCGCCGGCCATTGAACGGCGCGCGCTCAACGCACGGGAATCCAGGACGGCGGATCGCTGGCGGGAAAGAATTCAAGGCTCGCCTCGTAAACGGGATCGTCGAGGCCACGAGAGTCCGCGGCAGCGAGCGTCACCCGATTGGTCACTTCCGCCACTCCGCCGACGCGCCCCGCCGCCCGCCCGGCCTCGTCCCGCTCGGCGATCAACTCCACTCGTCCGGTCAGCACCACCCGCTGGCCGGCGACGGAGACGGCGACGCCGCGCACGCCCGCGTCGCGCAGCGCTTGCTCAATGCCGGCCTCGATGCTCGCCGGCTTCGCCCGCGGCTCCATGTTCGCGCTCCATGTCGCTACGAAGGGTTGCGGTTTCGCCGAACAATATAGGGCGCGCCAGCGAAGCGGCGAGGGCGCGGCGCGCGCCCGGCGGCGAGATGGCGAAGCTGGTTTTCGCGCTATGTTTCCCGTTGTCGCAACTCAAAAAACTTCGTTCCGCGCCGCGTCGAGCGTTCTGGCCTATCGCGATGGGGCGTGGTAACAGGCTAGCCAACGGGCGCCGGCGCCTTTGAAAAGAACAACGCCCGCCGCGGGCGAAAGAGTCCAGGGAACCAACATGTCCGATATTTTCCGAGAGGTCGATGAAGAGGTCCAGCGGGAAAAAGTCGAAACGCTCTGGTCGCGCTATCAGATCCCGGTTTTCGTGATCGCCGGCCTCATCGTCGCGGCGACGGCGGCGTGGACCTATTACACCAATGAAAAGACCAGACTGGCCGAGGCCGCCAATACGCGGTTCATGGCCGCCGTGGCGCTGTCCGAACTCGGGCAAGAGCGCCGAGGCGGTCGCCGCCTTCGACGCGCTGGCCAAGGACGCGCCCAGGGGTTACGCGACCCTGGCGCGCCTGCGCGGCGCCGAGGAGCTTGGCAAGACCGACAAGGCCAAGGCCATCGAACTGCTCGACGCGATGGCCGACGACAAGAGCGTCGACCACCTGACCCAGGAGGTCGCGCGGATGCGCAGCGCGGTTTACACGATGGAGACCGGCGACCGCGAGAAAACCATGCTGAAGCTCGGGCCGCTGATGACCGGGCGCGGCGTGTTCCGCTTCAGCGCGCAGGAATGGACCGGCCTCGACGCGCTGGAGGGCCAGGACTACGACGAGGCCGAGCGCGTGTTCAACCTGCTGCTGAGCGACCGCGACGCGCCGCAAGGCATGCGCCAGCGCGCCTCCGCCTACATGGGACTGCTGCACGCCGCGCGCGGCGCCAAGACGACGGGTGCCATCACCTCGGTGACGCCGATCATCGAGCCGGCCGACGGCTCGAGCGCCGCCGACGCGCCGGCCGTGTCGATCGAGCAAAAGTGACGGCCGCCGCCGCGACCCTTGGGATAGCGTGAGGCCATGTCGTTTTCGCTGGCGATCATCGGCCGACCCAACGTGGGCAAATCGACGCTGTTCAACCGGCTCGTGGGCAAGAAGCTGGCGCTGGTCGACGACCGTCCCGGCGTGACGCGCGACCGGCGCGAGGGCGCCGCCAAGCTCGCCGATCTCGCCTTCACCGTCATCGACACGGCGGGGCTCGAGGAAGGCGGCGGGGAGACGCTCGAGGGGCGGATGCGCCAGCAGACCGAGGCCGCGGTCGACCAGGCCGACGCGATCCTGTTCATGATCGACGCGCGCGCCGGCGTCACCCCCGACGACAAATATTTCGCCGACCTGGTGCGTCGCGCCGGCAAACCGGTGGTGCTGGTCGCCAACAAGGCCGAAGGCCGCGCCGGCGAGGCCGGATATTTCGAGGCCTACACGCTGGGGCTTGGCGATCCCGTGCCGCTGTCGGCGGAACATGGCGAGGGCATGATCGACCTGTTCGACGCGCTGCGGCTCGCCCTGCCGGAGGCGACCGAGGCGCCGGTCGAGGCGGAAGCGGCCAGCGCGCCGCGCCAATTCGACGACGAGGACGGCAGCGATCTCGACATCACCAAGCCGCTGCGGATCACCGTGGTGGGCCGTCCGAACGCCGGAAAATCAACTTTAATCAATCGGTTGCTCGGAGAGGACCGATTGCTGGTCGGACCCGAGGCCGGCATCACCCGCGACAGCATCGGCATCGATTTCGTCTGGCGCGATCGCGGAATGAAACTGTTCGACACAGCCGGCTTGCGCCGCCGCGCCCGGGTCACCGACAAGCTGGAAAAGCTGGCCGGCGCCGATGCGCTGCGCGCCGTTCGTTTTTCGGAAGTCGTTGTTCTGTTGGTCGATTCGACCATCCCGTTCGAGAAGCAGGATTTGACCATCGCCGATATCGCGGCGAGCGAAGGCCGCGCCGTGGTCATCGCGCTGGGCAAATGGGATTTGATCGCGGATCGCGGTAAGGCATTGATAAGGCTAAGGGAAGAGGCGGCGCGCCTGCTGGCTCAGCTGCGCGGCGCGCCGGTCGTGCCGGTTTCCGGGGCGACCGGGGAGGGGCTCGACGAACTGATGCGGGCGGTCATCGCCGTGCACGAAACCTGGAACAAGCGCATCTCGACCGCGCGCCTTAACCGCTGGTTAATCAACACCTTGGAACAAAATCCGCCGCCCGCGGTTTCCGGCCGGCGGATCAAAATCCGCTATATGACGCAGCCGAAGAGCCGTCCGCCGCATTTCGTGCTGTTCGGGAATCAGCTCGACGAAATGCCCACGAGCTACGAACGCTTTTTAATCAATGGCTTGCGTAAGACGTTCGATCTACCCGGCGTGCCAATTCGCATTTCTCGGAAGACCGTCGAAAATCCCTACGAGGGCAAAAAACGGGAATAACCGGGGAAATTTCGCCCGCCGCGGCGCGCATTTTCGCGCATGGAACCCGGTTTTTGATGCGCGTCGACGCAAAATCGCGCAATTGCCCTAAAAAACGATCCGGCGCGCCCGCAACTTCCACTTGCGGAGGGCGACAAATATGTCACACTCATGACGCCGGGTCCAGCGCCCGGCGCCACATGGGAGGTTCCCGATGTCCTTACAAGGTCATATTGTTGAACTTCAACGCCGCCACGAGGCGCTCGAAAAGGAAATCGAAAGAGAACAGCACCACCCCAATCTCGACGAGGTTAAGCTTCTTGAACTTAAGCGCAAGAAATTACAGCTGAAAGACGAGATCTCCAAATTACGCCAAGGCGAAACGCTGCATTAGCCGCCTCCCGCGCCCAGCCCGAGGATTATTGTATAAAGTCAAATCCTTGGACCGGCGGCGCCATGAAGGCGCCGCGCTGGAAGGGCGCCGGCCAAGCTCCCAGAAAAAATCTCGCGAGGCGGGGAGCGATCTCCGCCTTTTAATTTGGCACGGCCAGGACCGGGCACGGCGCCTCGCGCAGGACGCGCTCCGTGACGCCGCCGCGCAACGCGTCCAGCACCCCGTCGTGACCCGCCGTGGGCATGACAATGAGGCCCGCGCCGATTTCCGCCGCGACGCCGATGATCGTCTCCACGACCGGCCCCTGCCGCACGTCGACGGCGCCTTCGATCCCGTGGACATTGGCGCGGCCGGGCGGGCCGACATGCAGCAAGTGGACCTGGGCCCCGGGCGCGACGAGCCCCCTGATGGCGTCGGCCCAGCGCGAGGCCTCCCACGGCGCCAGGGCGTCGTCGACCGGCAGCAGAATCGTTTTTAAGGATAGCGCGCCGGTGGCCGGATCGACGAACCCCGGCTGATTCTCGCGCAGAAACAAGGTGCGGGCGCGCGAACGCCGCGCCGCCGCCTCGGCGATCGATCCCTCGAGCCAGCGCCGCGCTCCGCTCCGCGCGTGGGTCATCAACACCATCAAATCGCAGGGGTGCTGGTCGATGAATGTCCCGACGCCATGAACGGGGTCGTCGACCTCGATGATGCGCTTCTCGACCTTGACGCCGAGCTGCTTGGCGACGGCCGACTGCGGCGCGCCGGGCGCGATCATCCCCCAATCCGCGAGCATTTCGCGCACGCGGGGAAAGCGGGCCCAGTCCGCGTCGTGTTTGTCGCCCTCGGTGTGCACGAGATAAAGCAGGCTCTTCGCCGCGACGCCGAGACGCAGCGCGTGCGCGAACGCATTGAGGCCGGCGGGCGAGAAATCGGTTGGATGGACGATGGATTCGAGGACCGGCTCGGACATGATCGCGCGCTCCGAAATTGGTTTTTACAAATCACGACCAGCTTACGGCGCGGCGCCTGTCGCGCCACGCCTAAATGTTCGCCCCGCGGGCGCGTCGGCGGTGTTTCAGGCGCGTCCGATGCTGTGGTAGGCGAAGCCGCGTTTTCTGACGTCGTCGGGGCGGTAGATGTTGCGCAGATCGACGATCACCGGGGTTTTCAGCAGCGTCTTGACGCGGTCGAGGTCGAGCGCGCGGAAGGCGTCCCATTCGGTGACGATGACCAGCGCGTCGGCGCCGTCGATCGCCGCGTAGGCGTCGTCGAAAAACACCGCCTCCGGCATCAGCGGCCGCGCCTGCTCCATGCTCTCGGGGTCGTGGGCGTGAACCGTCGCCCCGTCGCCGGCCAGCGAGGCGACGATGGCCAGCGACGGCGCGTCGCGCATGTCATCGGTGTTGGGCTTGAAGGCGAGGCCGAGCAGCGCGATGCGCTTGCCGCGCGCCGAGCCGCCCAGCGCGTTGATGACCTTGCGGGCCATCGCCCGCTTGCGCGCGTCGTTGACCGCGACCACCGTTTCGACGATGCGCAGCGGCGCGCCCTCGTCCTGTCCGGTCTTGAGCAGGGCCAGCGTATCCTTGGGAAAACACGAGCCGCCGTAACCTGGGCCCGCGTGCAAAAACTTGTTGCCGATGCGATTGTCGAGCCCGATGCCGCGCGCCACGTCCTGCACGTCGGCCCCGGTTTTTTCGCACAGATCGGCGATCTCGTTGATGAAGGTGATCTTGGTGGCCAGAAACGCGTTGGCGGCGTATTTGGTCAGTTCCGAGGTGCGCCGCCCGACAAAATGCAGCGGCGGCTGGTTGAGGCTCAGGGGGCGGTAGATTTCGGCCATCACCTCGCGGGCGCGCGGATCGTCCGTGCCGATCACCACCCGGTCGGGACGCTTGAAATCCTCGATCGCCGCGCCCTCGCGCAGGAATTCGGGATTGGAGACCACGGCGAAATCGGCGTCGGGCCGGATCTCGCGAATGATCCGCTCGACCTCGTCGCCGGTGCCGACCGGCACCGTCGATTTATTGACGATGACCGTGAAGCCGTCGAGCGCCTCGGCGATGGTCTTGGCGGCGGCGTAAACATAGGAGAGATCGGCGTGGCCGTCGCCGCGCCGCGACGGCGTGCCGACGCCAATGAACACCGCCGCCGCGCCGCGCACCGCCGGGCCCAGCTCGGTGGTGAACGACAGGCGGTTTCGCCGCGCGTTGGCCGCCACCAGCTCGTCGAGCCCCGGCTCGTAAATCGGAATCTCGCCCTTTTGCAGCCGCTCGATCTTGCCGGCGTCCGTGTCGACGCAGATCACGTCATGGCCAAAATCCGCGAAACACGCCCCCGAGACCAAACCAACATAACCAGACCCGATCATCGTGATCTTCATTACGCAAAGCCCTTCTTACCCAACCGTTCAAATGGCCACCGCAGTTAGCATTCCCGACCCGAATAGACAATGACGGATTCGCCGATAGGCCTCGGCGCCGTCGATGGTTCAGCGAATCACGCGTCGCCGCGCGGACGGCTAAAAAGCTTTGGTGACCGCTGTTCGCGCGCCTCGCCGCGGCCAGCTTGGCCGCCGGACGATCGCCCGCCGAATCTTAATTCGCCGGGTTCGCCGGGAGTGGTTTTTCAGGGCTCGGGCCGTCCAAGAAGCCGCGCCATTTCGGCTTCCAGTGATTCCAGCGCGTCGGGCTCCTTGGCGGGCGTCTCGGCCGGGGGTTGTTCCACGACATGCGGAGGCGGAGCGGCGGGACGTTGGCCGGCCGCCGGGTTCTCCCGCGGCGGCTCGTTGCGAGCTTCTGGAGGCGAGTCTTGCCGCGGCCGATCGGACGGCGCGGGCGCGGATTCGGGCGGGTTGGACGCCGGCTTGCCGGACGGGGGCGCCACCTTTTGCGTGCGCGCCAGGAACGGCGGCGACGGCGGCTGCGGCGCGCCGGGGCGCGGCGCGAACGGCGGCGCGCCTACACGTGGCGACTGCGGCGTGGAGGGTTGCGGCGCGCCAGCCGGAGGGGCTTGCGGGCGAGGGGTGGGAATGTTGAAGAGATTGGGAGGCAGCGGATTGGGGCGCGGCGTGAGCCCGAACGGGCTTGTGGGCGGCGGCGCGGCGGGCGGCGCGCGCGGCGGCTCCTCCGCCCTTCCCGCGTCGCGCGGACGTTGCGGCTCCAGCGGACTGCGCGGCTCCGCGGACCGCTGCGATTCTTGCCTTGGCGGCTCCTGTATATTCCGCGGCTCTTGCGGTTTCGGCGGCTCCCGGTCCTTTTGCGGCTCTTGCGGTCGTTGAGGTTCCGGCGCCCTTGGCGTTTCTCGAGGCGCTTGCGGCTCCTTCGACACGGGCGGCGGTTCTGGCGCGCGCCGACTCAAGGCGTCGAGCGTGGAGACCGGAGTCGGCGCTTCTCGGACGGGCTGCCGCTGCGGCGTGGGTTCGCGGGCTGGCGGCTCCTGGGCGCTGATCCGCGCCGCCTCCTCCGCGGGAACGGGCGGCGCCGGCCAACCGGGCGCGACCGGGCGCGGCTCGCGCGTTTCTGGCCGCGTCTCGCGCGCTTCGGCTCGCGGGCCGGTCGCTTCGCCGCGATGGATCGAGCCCTCGACCAGCAGGTCGTTGGGGCCGCCAATCAGCAGCAGATGTTCGGTGTTGTCGCGACGCACGATGACGAGTTGGCGTTCCCGGTCGAGCTCGAACGCGTCGACGACATCGAGGCGGCGGGGTCGGTTTCGCGGTCCGGGAGCGCGAATGCGCCGTCCGAACACCAAGCGGATTATATATAAAATGAGTAGCCCCGCGACCAGAAAGGCGGCCATCGCCAAGAGGTAGGGAAGCAGTTGCGATTGGGTGATGCTTTGCATGAAACTCTAGGCTCGGGTTCGAACTGCGCCGCGTGATTCTTCACAAATTAACAGTTTTCCGGGCGAGCGCATCGAAAAAGCTTAAGCAATGGTTAACCACGCGCGCCCGGCGCGGATTTTTTCGAGCGAAAGTTCGTCGCGCGCTACGACGTTGCCTTGGGCGGCGCTTGCGGTCATTGTTCCTCGATGATTCCCCGGGGAACACGGCCCAAGCCTGGCCACGAACTTTCGCGAGATGCCCGATATGATCGAAAAGATGGCCGCTTCGGCCTACGACCGCACGGAGCGCCCTGGCGTCGCCTGGCTGGTTCTGGTCCTGGCCGTCGCGCTCGTCGGCGTGGTCGCGTTGTTCTTTTTCGCTCCGGCGGCGGCGCCGCGCATCACCATGGGCGCGCTGGCGGCATTCGCCGTCGCGGGTGTTTTTTCGTTGTTCGCCTATGCGGTCGGGTTGATGCAATTCACCAGCAACGCCGCGCGGAACGACGTGACGAAATTGATTTCGGACACCTGCGGCGAGGGGTTGCTGGTCACCGACGGCGATTCGCAAATTCTCTACGCCAATGAAAATTACATGGACCTTTGCGGCGCGCGGGATGTCGGCGGGATCATGCGAGTCGAGCGATTGTTCTCCGGGCCGTCCGACGTTTCGGAGGCAATCTATCGACTGGTACAGGCCGCCCACGCGGGAAATCGCCATGTCGAGGATTTGCGGTTGTCGCCTCCCTTGACGGGCGACGCGACCGCCGGCTGGTATCGGATCAGGGTGCGGCCGCTGGAGCGCCATGGCCCGCGCACGACGCTTTGGGCCATCGCCGATCTGACCGCGGACCGGCAGCGCCAGGAGAATGTTTTTCAGGAGTTGCGTCACGCGATCGATTTTCTGGATCACGCGCCGGCTGGTTTTTTCTCGGCGGAGCCGGACGGCTCCATTCCCTATATGAACAAAACCCTGGCCGGGTGGCTCGGCTACGACCTGACACAGGCGGGCTCGGGCGGTCTGACCCTCCAGGATGTCGTCTCCAACAATGGCGCGATGCTGCTCGCTCCCGGCTCCGGCGGAGCCGGCGAGGTGCGCACCCGGCAACTCGATGTCGACTTCAGGTGCAAGAACGGCCGCTCGCTGCCGGTGCGCCTGCTCCACAGCGTCGGGTTCGGCCAGGACGGCGCGCCGGGCGCCTCGCGCACGCTGGCGCTCAACCGCGCGCCGGGCGAGGAACCGGAGGAAGATCTGCGCGCCGCGGAGGTGAAGTTCGCGCGCTTCTTTAATTCGACTCCAATGGCGATCGCCACGGTCGACGAGAATGGCCGCGTGCTGCGCTCCAACGCGGCTTTCGCGCAATTGCTGCCGCGCGCCCTGGCGGCGCGGACGGATGACGCTTGGCCGCTGCTCGCCGACTTGAACGAGCGCGACGCGGCCGCGTTGCGGAGCGCCGTGGAGGCGGCGCTCGACAGTCGCGGCGACCTCAAGCCCATCGACGTGGTGTTCGACGGCGCCGCGGCGGTCGCGGCGAATGTTCAGCCCAACGCGCGGTCGGTGCGCTTCTTCGCTTCTCCCGACGAGGACGCCGGCAAGAAGGCGGCGATGATCTACGCGCTCGACACCACCGAACAGCGCAAGCTGCAGGAAGAGTTCGCGCAATCGCAAAAGATGCAGGCGGTGGGCCAACTCGCCGGTGGCGTGGCGCATGATTTCAATAACATGCTGACGGCGATCATCGGTTATTCCGATCTGCTGCTGGCCAGCCACCGCCCGACCGATCCGTCCTTCCAGGACATCATGCAGATCAAGCAGACGGCCAATCGCGCCGCGGGGCTGACCCGCCAGTTGCTGGCGTTCTCCCGTCGCCAGACCTTGCGCCCGGAGATGCTGCAAATCGGCGACACGCTGTCGGAGCTGCAGATTCTGCTGCGCCGGCTGCTCGGAGAAAAGGTCGAGCTCGACCTGCGCCATGGCCGCGACCTCTGGTTCGTCAAGGCCGACATCAATCAGTTCGAGCAGGTCATCATCAATCTTGTCGTCAACGCGCGCGACGCCATGGCGGAGCATGGCGGCAAGGTGCAACTGCGGACGCGCAATGTCGCGGCCGCCGATTGCGCCGCGTTGAACGAACCGGCCCTGGCGCCCGCCGATTATGTGCTGGTCGAGGTCGAGGACAATGGCCCCGGCATTCCCCCGGAGTTGAAGGAAAAGATTTTCGAGCCGTTCTTCACGACCAAGGAAGTCGGGAAGGGCACCGGACCTCGGCCTTTCCATGGTGTTCGGCATCGTCAAGCAGTCCGGCGGCTTCGTTTTCGTGCATGGCGAGCCTGGCAAGGGCGCGATATTTCGGGTCCTATTGCCCCGCTATGCGCCGCGAGAGAGCGACATCGCGCCCAAGGCCGAGGAAGCCAAGGCCACCACCGATTACACGGGTCAGGGCATCGTGCTTCTCGTCGAGGACGAGGACGCGGTGCGCTCGTTCGGCGTCCGGGCGCTGACCTCGCGCGGCTACACCGTGCTGGAGGCCGCCTCTGGATTGGAGGCCCTCGAGGTGGTGGAGCGAGAGGGCGGCAAGATCGATCTTATCGTCTCGGACGTGGTGATGCCCGAAATGGATGGTCCCACGATGTTCAAGGAGCTGCGCGAACGCGGGATCAAGGCGAAGGTGATTTTCGTCTCCGGCTACGCCGAGGAGGCGTTCGCCAAGAACCTCCCGGAGGGCGATTTTGGCTTTCTGCCAAAACCATTCACCCTCAAGCAATTGATCGAAACGGTGAAAAAAAATCTCGGCTAGCGCGCGAATTGTCGCGGGTTATAAAACAGTCGCTCTATTGACACGCTATCGCCAAACATGGCCTATTTGTGTTTGGGACAGGGCTCCCAACAAAATAAAACAACCGAGGAAACAACAAGATGAAGACAAATATTCTTGTGGCGGCCGCCTTGATGTTTGGTGGATTGGTTTCGCCTAGCCTTGCTTATGACGGGGCCACGATCTTGCGGAGCCCGGTCGCCAAGGTGTCTTGCGACACCCGCAACGAAGACGAGCAGGCCGTGTGCGCGTCGAAGTGCGAGGACACGTTTGTGCGGCATAAGAACGACAACATGGCCGATCACGAAAAGCTATTCGCGGACCGGCTGGCCTGCGACACCAAATGCGGGTGCCCGGAAAACTCCAAGCGTTAATCCCCGCTCGATCGCCGCGCGTTCGGCGACGATGGCCCACGTTCGCTGGGCGCGCGATCAATCCGCGCCCAGCGACGGAATGCCTAATTTTATTATGTTTTCATGGCGCTCTTCCCGCGATTTGACTCACCGGTGGTCGTGGTCGTGGTCGTGATCATGGTCGTGGTCGTGGTCATCTTGGTGAAGGTGTTCAGATTCGTGATTGGCCGCCGGCGGGGGAACCGCGTGGCGCGCTTCGCCCCTCTCGTATGTGGAGGCGCCGTATCCCGAACCCGACGATGAGGAACCGCCTCCGCCGCCTCCACCGCCCGCGCTTCCGCCGCCTTCGCCGCCGTTTCCGAACGGAGGAATTCGCCGCCACCACGGCGAGTGGCCGTTCAGGCTGGGATCGACCAGCGGCGCGGGGCCGACATAGCGGCGATGGCAGTTTCGGCGAGGCGACCGGCATTGACCGTCGCTAGGCGTGAGCCACATTCCATCGCCGATTTGCGCCCAATAGTATCCCGGCGGAGGCTTGCCGTAATGTTCGAGGAAGCTTGGCTTGTCTTCGTTGGCGCAGCCGACGAGCGGAAACACCATGAGAAACGCGCGGGCGCGCGAGAGAGCGGACATCGAAACCCCGAACGGCGGAAAAAATAAATATTGGACGACGGACCGAGCTTGGCCGTCCCAGGATGAACGCCCGCTGAACAATGGGCGGCGAGCGGCGTCCAACGACTTCGTTTGCTCGTTGCGTCGCTCGACACCGGTTTTCGCGGCGCGACGGTTGCCCATGTGGACGCGGCGCGAAGGGCGTGTTAGTGCCGCGCCTTCCTTACCAAAACAAAAGGTCCCGACATGATCCCGCGCTACTCCCGCCAGGCGATGACCGACATTTGGGAGCCGCGGACCCGATTTAAAATCTGGTTCGAGATCGAGGCGCACGCCTGCGACGCGCTCGCCGAACTCGGAGTGATCCCAAGGGAGAGCGCCAAGGCGATCTGGGACAAGGCGGGCCACGCGACCTTCGACGTCGCGCGCATCGACGAGATCGAACGCGTCACCAAGCATGACGTGATCGCCTTCTTGACGCATCTTGCGGAATTCATCGGCGCCGACTCGCGCTTCGTGCATCAGGGCATGACCAGCTCGGACGTGCTGGACACTTGTCTTTCCGTGCAGTTGGCGCGCGCCGCCGATCTGTTGATCGCCGACGTCGACGCGCTGTTGGCGGCGATCAAGAAACGCGCCCTCGAGTATAAATACACGCCGACCATCGGCCGTTCGCACGGCATCCATGCCGAACCCACGACCTTCGGCCTCAAACTCGCGCTCGCCTTCGCCGAGTTTACTCGCGCGCGGGCGCGCCTTGTCGCGGCGCGCGCCGAGGTCGCGGTTTGCGCGATTTCGGGCGCGGTCGGCACTTTCGCCAATATCGACCCGCGCGTCGAGGCGCATGTCGCGAAGCAACTCGGCCTTTCGGTGGAGCCGGTGTCGACGCAGGTGATTCCACGCGACCGACACGCGGCGTTTTTCGCGACGCTCGCCGTCGTCGCCTCCAGCGTCGAGCGGCTGGCCACGGAAATCCGCCATCTGCAACGCACCGAGGTGCTGGAGGCCGAGGAGTTTTCTCGGCCGGGCAGAAGGGCTCCTCGGCCATGCCGCATAAGCGCAATCCCGTGCTGACCGAAAACCTCACGGGCCTCGCGCGCCTCGTGCGCGGCATGGCTATTCCCGCGCTGGAGAATGTGGCGCTCTGGCACGAGCGCGACATTTCGCATTCGTCGGTCGAACGGATGATCGGTCCCGATGCGACCGTGACGCTGGATTTCGCGCTCGCGAGATTGACCGGAGTGATGGAAAATTTGCTGGTCTATCCCGAGAACATGAAGAAGAATCTGGATCGCTTGGGTGGCCTCGTGCATTCGCAGCGGGTGCTGCTGGCGCTCACCCAAAAAGGCGTGTCGCGCGAGGACGCCTATGCGCTGGTGCAGCGCAACGCCATGCCGGTGTGGCGCGGCGAGGGCGAGTTTCGCGCGCTGCTCGGCGCCGACAAGGAGGTGAGCGCGAAACTCTCGGCCAAGGAGCTCGACGAGCTGTTCGACCTCTCCTACCACTTTAAACATGTCGACACGATTTTTTCGCGCGTGTTTGGGCAATAGAGGCGCGCGTTAGGCTTTGGGCGGCGGTTTTGGCGCGCCGTTCAGGCCGCGCGGGCGCGTCAGCCCCAGGCGACGCATGAAAAACAGCACGACCAGCGACGCGGCGACGCAGAGCGCGGCGGCGTAGGCCGTGCCGTTCGTGGTTTCCGTGAATGGCAGATTCTTGGTGTTCATGCCGAAGAAACCGGTGACGAAGGTCGCCGGCAGCAAAAGCGTGGTGACGACGGTCAGGACATAGAGCCGATCATTGGTGACGAGGCTGTTGATCGCGCTCAACTCGTCTTGCAGCAACCGGGCGCGATCCTGCACTTCCGACAGATCATGGGCGAGAACATCGACGCGGCGCGCCAGTCGCGCGCCAGCTTCCCTCAGCTCCTCTTCCTCGGGGTCGTTCACGATGGTCTCGAGCCGCAGCAACGGCGAGCGCAGACCGCCGACCTCGCGGGCGAGGCGAAGCGCGGCGCGGCGCGTCGGGCCAAGCGTCGCCCGTTCGTCGAGACCCTGACCATCCGTGACGATGCGCTCCTCGATGTGATCGAGCGCCGACGAGAGTTCGAAAATCATTCGGCTCAGTTCGTCGCATAAATGCCCGACGACGGTTTCGAACAGCTCCAGCGGCGAACTCGCGAGACGGCCGGCGCCGAGGGCCGTGAGCGTGTATTCCACCGCGGTGAGCGGACGCTGGCGCGCGCTGACCAGAAACTGCTCGCCGAACGCGAAGCGCAGGTAGTCCGTTTCCGGCAATCTGCCGGAGAGGCCGCGCTCGTGATCGACGAAGGCGCCCCATACGACATTGCCAGAATGCTCAATGAATTGACGATCGATCCGTTTCGACAGGGTTTGGCGCGCGTCATCGTTCAGCACGCCCAGCCGCTTGAGCAGCGCGTGCACGTTGAGATCATTGAGATCGAGGTGCAGCCAAACGAAGCCTTCGCCGGGCGCGCCGACACGCTCCACGTCCTTGGCTCCGCCAGGCTCCGCCCGCCCTTCCTCGTCGAAGCGCAGCACGAAGGCGCAGCCGGGAACGGCGTCGAAAGCGGGCCTGAGGCGATCGAAACTCATGGCGCGAAACTCATGGCGCGAAACTCATTGCGGCGATCCGATTCGGCCGAGATCTGCGAAAGATTCTATAGCAGGCGCGCGATGTGGCGGCGAGCGCGGCGTTCAGTTCTTCTTGCTCTTTTCGGGGCAGGGCGGCAGCGCCCTGTCGAGCGCCGCCTGGTCCTGCTCGCCCTGGCGCGTGTCGAAATCCTTGTAGAGCGGCAGCCAGCCGATCTCGTCATTGGCGTGGATGAACGCGTCGATGGCGATGGGGCCCGGCGGAATCTCCACGCGGCGGCAGGCGAGCGCGCCGGCGGTGACCATCGCGCCGCGCAGCTTGGCGCCCTCGGCCTTAAGGCGCGCCGCCTCCCGCTGCGCCGCGCGCGCCTCCGCGAGCCCGCTGGGCGAAAGCTCGATGATGGTCAGCGACGGCGCCCCGCCGAGCGCCGCCAGGGCCTCTTGGTCGCCGGCATGCGCGCCGCGTCGGAGATGCAGCGCGACGCGGCGGGCTTGCGCTTCGTCGCCGCCGTCGCGCCAGTAGCGCAGATCGAGGGTGGCGTTCTCGGGCGTCGGCGAAAGCCAGTCGGGACCGCGCGCCGCGACCCTAACTTGCGCGAGGTCGGCCGTCGCGAGGTTGAAATCGCGCAACTTCCATTGCGTGGAAAGCGGCGCGCCATTGCAGGCGGCAAGCATCAGGGCGAGCAGGGCGGGAACAATTTTGCGCATGATGGTTCTACTTGCATGGCGGCGGCGGACGAACGCCGCCGGTCATTATCACCAAGCGGCGCGCTTTCATTTTCCGAAACTGTAGCTCACATGCGCCGTCGCCGCGCCTTGGGCGGTGGATGCGTTTTGACGGCACAGCGGACAGTGTTGCGCAATATGGATTAATAAATTAATGTTTTACATTAAAAAAATACCGCTTCAATATGATTTCATCATCCAGGAGAATGTTTGTGCGCCAGCCGCCTTTCCCGCGCATCGTCGTCGGTTTCGCGATGCTTGTCCTCGCGGGCTGTGGACCCGTCTCCGCCGCTCTGCATGACCCGCGCGATCTTCCG
Source organism: uncultured Alphaproteobacteria bacterium (assembly GCA_963699455.1). Classification (GTDB taxonomy): domain Bacteria; phylum Pseudomonadota; class Alphaproteobacteria; order Rhizobiales; family Beijerinckiaceae; genus Methylocystis. The sequence continues at coordinate 171,183 of CAVOTY010000007.1, forward strand.
GCGCTGGAGCATGACCCGCGCGTGCATTACGGCGCCAACGCCAGGGGCTACGCCGAGGCGGTGGCGAAGCTCTTGCCCGCGTCGGTGGCGCGGGTCGAGGCGGCGCAGGGCGGACCTTTCGCAAAACCCTTCGTGGTCGCGGCCTATGTCGACGACGACGCCTATGCGGCGGCGAATGGCTCTGGTGGTTCCGCGCCGCGCGGCGCCGCTTTTTTCGATCGCGTCACGATGTCGCCGGCATTGTGGCGCGAAGAGCGCGCATATCTCGAAGCCGATCTCGTCCACGAACTGTCGCACGAGCATCTTTGGGGCCATCTCGGCGCCGTCGATTACTTGCGCATCCCCAGTTGGTTCGTCGAAGGACTGGCCGTGACCGTCTCCAATGGCGGCGGGGCGCAGCGTGTGTCCGGCGAGGAAGCGGCGCGCGAGATCGTCGCCGGTCGCGTGATCGACACGCCGGATGAGGTCTTTTTCCTTGGCAATGTCAGTCTGAAACCGCCGCCGCCGCGCGTGGAAAACGAGAACCAGCGCCTGCGGATGCACATGGCCTATCGACAGGCTGGGCTCTTCGTGAGTTTCTTGCGCGCGCGAAACCGCGACGGCTTTAACGGTCTCCTTGGCCGGTTGACGCATGGAGAACGCTTCAAATCCGCGTTCGAGGCGAGTTTCGCGACGAGCGTCGCCTCGATGCGGAAGCGGTTCTTGACCGCCGCGCGCGCATCGGCTTCGTAAAGTTGTCGCCCGCAATTCTTCGGATGTTTTCGCCAAAGAGGAGCACGTCATGAGCGAGTCCGATAATTTCGACGCTCCCGCCGCGTCGCCGGCCCTGCGCGGCAAGATCGCCTGGATTTGCCAGAGCGTGCGCTTCGCGGCGCTCGGCTACGCCATCTGGACGCTTTACATCAACGTCTCCTATTGGAGCGACGTGGCGCGGATCAACGCGGGCTATGGGCGCTTATTGCGGCGCGACCTCTCGGGGATGGAGCCTTCGCAACAGGCCGCCGCCTTCGCCGTGCATTTTTTCGTCTGGCTGATCGCCGCCTACGCCTGCTATTGCGCTTGGCGGCTGTTTTCGGCCTATTTGCGAGGCGATATTTTTTCGGCCGGCGCGGCGCTGTGGCTGCGGCGTCTCGCGCTTTCGGGCATAGCGGCGCAACTCTCGGGGATCGCCGTTCGGCCGCTCATTCTCACCTGGCACTTTCCGGCGGGGCAAAATCTTCGTATCGTCGATATTTTCGCCCAACCTGACGATCTCTCGACGCTGTTGCTGCTGTTCGGACTGCTGGCGCTGGCGCATATCCAAAAGACCGCCGCCGAGATCGCCGTCGATCACGCGCGCATTGTGTGAGGCCCATGCCGATTGTCGTTAATCTCGATGTGATGTTGGCCAAGCGCAAGATGCGCTCGCGCGACTTGGCCACGCATATCGGCATCGCCGAGCAGAATGTCAGCCTGTTGAAGTCGGGCAAGGTGAAGGGCGTGCGTTTCGACACGCTGGAGAAAATTTGCGAGATTCTGGACTGTCAGCCGGGCGATATTTTGGAATACCGCCCGGAAAAAGACGGGAAATGAAGGGGGTCAGGCCTTCGGCCCTCCGCGGGTCACGCCAACCTTGGCGGGACGCAGCACGCGATCGCCGATTGAGTAACCGGGCTCGATAACCTGCGCCACGGTGCCGGCGGGCTGGCTCTCGTCGGGAATTTCGAACAGCGCCTCATGCTGATTGGGATCGAAGCGAGCGCCCATCGCCTCCATCCTTTTCACGCCAAAGCGGGCGATGCGCGACAGAAAGTCGCGCTCGGTGAGCTCCACGCCCTCGACAAGCGTTGTGACATGCGGGGACATCTCCGCCCGCGCCTCGGCGGGAAAGCTGTCGAGCGCGCGACGAAGGTTGTCGGCGAGCGCGACCGCCTCGCGGGCGAAACTGGCGACCCCGTAGGTTTTGGCGTCGGCGATCTCGCGTTCGGTTCGGCGGCGCAAATTCTCCATTTCGGCGAGGGCGCGCAACAGGCGATCCTTCACTTGCGCGTGTTCGGCGCGCAACGCCTCGATTTCAACGGCGGGATCGCTCGTCGGTTCGGGCGAAGGCGCCTCGGGCTCTATCGACGGCGCGGCTGGATTTTGCCCGGCGGCGGTCTCTTTGGGCGCGGCCGGCCGCGGCGTTTCATTGTTGTCGTCGTCTCTCATCATAAAAACCCATTGTTCTCCGCGCCCCCGATATCAGGGTTGCGGCGCTATAAATCAAGCCCGCCCCGCTTCGTCGCTCGCGACGCCCTTGGTTGCGAGGCCTTCGTCCGGCATGGCGAATATTTCCAGCAGTTGCCGCTTGATGCTCGAAACGCGCGTCGGCGAGACGATTTTTCCGCCCGTCAAATCCTTGACGTAAATCGCGTCCACCGCCCGCTCCCCAAAGGTCGTGATATGCGCCGAAACGATGTTGAGGTTGAGTTTCGAGATCGCGTTGGTGACATCGAACAACAAACCTTCGCGATCGAGACCCGAGACCTCGATCACGGTACAATCGCTGGACAGGCTGTTATCGATCGTCACTTCCGGCGCGATGGCGAAGGTATTCGTGCGAGCCGTCTTGGCGCTTCTCGCCTTGATCGCCTCATCGATCGGCGCCTCGCCACGCAACGCCTTCTTGGCGAAGCTGGCGATACGCTCGCCGCGCCGCAATTCGTCGTTGTCGAACGAAAATGCGCGTGAACAGAGGATGGTGTCGAGGGCCAGTCCATCCGCCGTGGTGAAAATGTGGGCGTCGACGATATTGGCGCCGCAGGCGGCGCAGGAGCCGGCGATGGTCGATAGCAGACGACGGTGATCGGGGGCGATCACCGTTAGTTCGATCGCGCCGCGCTTGTTGTCGAGCGCCACGGCGACGACGAGCGGCGCGCGCGCGTCCGCCAGTTTGCGCAGCAGGTTGGCGTGATAAATCTTGTGAGCGAGGTCCATCTTCAGCCAATAGGCGGGATAATGCCGCTTGGCGTAGAGCTCGAATTCCTCGTCGCTCCATGACTTGAGCTCCGCGCGCAATTGGGCCTTCGCCTCGGTGACGCGGCTCCTCCTGTCGACCGCGGAATGGCCGCCGCCCAGCACGACCTCGGTTTCCCAATAGAGCTGGCGCAGCAACTGCGACTTCCAGGCGTCGAGCACATTGGGACCGACCGCGTTGATGTCGCAAACCGTCAGCACGAACAGCAATTTGAGCCGCTCGATGGTTTGCACGACCGCGGCGAATTTCTCGATCGTGCGCGCGTCGGTGAGGTCGCGGCTCTGCGCCACGCTCGACATCAGCAAATGCTGTTCGACCAGCCAGGCGACGGTCTGCGACTCGCCCGGCGTGAAGCCCAGGCGCGGACACAGGGTCAGCGCCGCCTTCGCCCCGGCGATGGAGTGATCCTCCTTGCGACCCTTGGCGATGTCGTGCAGCAAAAGCCCAAGATACAATACCTTGCGATTGACGATGGTGGGCAGGATGTCGGCGACGAGTTGCTGATGCTCGGGTAGGCGTCCGGCCTCCAGATCGCAAAGGCCGCCGACGGCGCGCAACAGATGTTCGTCGACGGTGTAGTGGTGATACATGTTGAACTGCATCATCGCGACGATGCGGCCGAACTCCGGGATGAAGCGCCCGAGCGCGCCGGTCTCGTTCATGCGCCGCAGCACGATCTCCGTGATGTTGCGCGACAGCAGCAACTCCAGAAACAGCCGGTTTGCTTCCGGGCTGGCGCGCAGATCCGCGTCGATGCGGCGCAAGTTGCGCGTCACCGCGCGCAGTGCGTCTGGGTGCAAAGGCAGGCTGAAGCGATCGGCGGTCCAGAACAATCGGATGATATTAAGCGGGTCGCGGCTGAACGCGTTCTCGTCGCGCACGCTGACCCGATCATGGTCGATCGTGAACGCCTCCGGCAGTCCAGCCTTGGAGCGGCGGCGCAGCCGTCCGAAAAAGCGATCGAGCATCGCGCGCGGCTTGGCCTGGCGTTCCTCCAGCGCGGCGCAGACGATCGCCGTCAGATCGCCGACGTCCTTGGCGACTAAAAAATAATGTTTCATGAATCGTTCGACGCGCGAGAGGCCGCCGCGATCATGGTAGCCAAGCCGAGCCGCGATCATGGGCTGAACGTCGAACGACAGGCGCTCCTCGGCGCGGCCGGTCGCGAAATGCAAATGGCATCGCACGCGCCACAAAAACTCGTCGCAGCGTTCGAAAAGGCTATATTCCGCCGAAGTGAAAAGCCCCGCCCCGACAAGCTCCCTGGCCTCGCGGACGTGATAAACGTATTTGCCAATCCAAAACAATGTATTGAGGTCGCGAAAGCCGCCCTTGCCTTCCTTGACGTTGGGTTCGACGAGATACCGCGAGGCGCCGGCGCGAAGCACCCGCGCATTGCGCTCGTCGAGCTTGGCGGTGACGAACTCGCGGGCGTCGGCGCGCACGATCTCGCGATCGAAACAGTCGGTCAGCTCATTGAACAGCGCTTCGCTGCCAAGAATGAACCTCGCTTCCAGCAGTGTCGTGCGGATGGTCATGTCGGCCTTGGCCTGGCGCAGACATTCCACGACGGAACGCGTGGCGTGGCCGACTTTCTGGCGCAAATCCCAAAGCATGTACAGCATCGCCTCGACGACGCTCTCTCCCCAGGGGGTCTGCTTGTAGGGCAGCAAAAACAGCAGGTCGATGTCGGAGCCTGGCGCGAGCGCTCCACGTCCGTAGCCGCCGACCGCGACGATCGTCAGTCGCTCGCCAAACGTCGGCTTAACCGTGATGTGAACGTGGCTGACAACGTAATGATACAGCGCGCGAATAATCTCGTCCTCCAGCCCGGACAAAAATCGCGCGCAGGCGAGCCCGCGTCCGCCAGCCTCCAGCCGCGCCCTCGCCACCGCGTGGCCCTGGTCCAGCGCGGCGCGCAGAATCTCGACGACCGCGGCGCGGCAGGCTTGCGCGGTCGCGGTCTGGTCGCAAGCCGCGGCGATGCGCTCCAGCATCTCCCGTCCCAGCGAATCGAGGTCGGGAGCGCCCGCGACGGTCAGCGCCGCGAACGGGCGGGACGGCGTGCCGATGGATATGTCCATGTCGTTCATTTTCCGCCGCGCGAGTGGCGCAGCCGCGCTTCGATGGCGTCCATGATTCTCGGCGCCAAATCCGGCCCGCCAATGCGTTTTAGCGCGCGCAGACCGGTCGGCGAGGTCACGTTGATTTCCGTCAACCATCCGTCGATGACGTCAATGCCGACGAACAGCAGTCCGCGCTCCTTGAGGCGCGGCCGCAGGCGCGCGCAAATCTCAAGCTCGCGGTCGCTCAGCTCGGTCGCCGCCGCCGCGCCGCCGCGCACCATGTTGGCGCGGATGTCGTCCTCGGCGGGAACGCGGTTGACGGCGCCCAGCGGCTCGCCCTCCACCAGCAAAATCCGCTTGTCGCCCTGGGTCACGGCCGGCAGGAACCGCTGCGTCACCCAAGGCTCCCGAAAAATGGTCGAAAATAGATCGAATAGCGAGCCGAAATTGGGGTCGCGCGGCGCGATCTTGAAGACGCTGGCGCCGCCATGGCCATACAGCGGCTTCATGACGACCTCGCCATGCCGCGCGCGAAACCGCTCGATCGCCGCGCGGTCGCGCGAAACGAGCGTTGGCGGCATGAGATCGGCGAATTCCATGACGAAAAGCTTTTCCGGAGCGTTTCGCACGCTCGCGGGATCGTTCACCACCAGCGTGCTCGCGCCGACGCGCTCCAGGAAATGCGTCGACGTGATATAGGCGAGGTCGAAAGGCGGGTCTTGGCGCAACAGCACCACGTCGACCTTGGCGATGTCGAGTTGGCGCTCCTCGCCGAGGTCGCAGTAATGGCCAGGCTCGTCGCGCACCGCGATTTCCCGGGCCCGCGCGGTAAGCGCGCCGGCCTCGAGCGAGAGTTGGTCCGGCGTATGGAACCACAGGCGATGACCGCGCCGCGCCGCCTCGAGCATCAGCGCGAAGGTTGAGTCGCTGGCGAAGTTTATCTTCTCCAATGGGTCCATTTGCACCGCGATATCGAGCATGAACCTCTCCCCTCCCGCGCGAATCGTCCCACGACGGCGCGCTTCGTCCATGGGACTACCCGGTTTCCCATCTGGAGAGAAGCGCGGCGGTGGACGCGCGCGGACCGCCAAAAATTCGGCCCGTTTCGGTCAAGCGGGCGCCCCGCGAGGAACGCGCCCCGGGATTGGTCCTTGTCCCGCGGGCGCAATGAGGACAAAATCCCGATTCGCATGTCTGGGCGATTTCGCTGAAGGAGAAACCAATGAGCATGGCAAGAAAACGCGTTACCCGCTTGGCCATGTCCCTCGCGGTCATGTCCTTCGCGGCCTTGGCGGCGCCCGACGCCGGTTCCGCCAGGAGTCGCGGCTCTGTCGCGGCGGGTGAAGGGCAGGTTCGGCAATTGCTGACCCTCATGGACACGGACCGGAATGGTCAAGTGTCGAGAGAGGAGTTCATGGGCTTCATGGAAGGCGAGTTCGAAAGCCTCGACGTGGACCGCAGCGGCGAGCTCAACGTCGAAGAGCTTTCGCGCGCCCGAGTGCGGGTCAGCGGTCAAGCACAGGTCATTCAATTGTTGCGCCTGATGGACAAGGACAGAAACGGCCAGGTGTCGAAGGCGGAATTCATGGGCTTCATGCAGGCGGAGTTTAATCGCCTCGACGTCGACCGCAGCGGCGAGCTCACTCCCGGAGAACTCTCGCGCACGAATCTGCGAGTTTCTCCCTCTCACAGCAATCCTCACAAGTAGGGCGCTACAATAACGGCGCGACGAGCGCCGACAAGTTGCGCTCATAGGCGTCGGCCGAAAAATGCGCCTCGTAATAGGCCCGGGCGGCGCTGGCTTGACGCTTCGCCTCGGTCCAGACGGGAGCTCGCGCGGCGGCCTTGAGCGCCGCCGCGAACGCCTCTGGCGAATCGGCGATGACGACGCCCGCCAGCGTCGGCGCCGCGTCTCCCATGCCACGCAACGCGAGGCTGGTCGCGACAAGCGGCAGGCCGCTAGCCATCGCCTCCACCGTCTTGATCGACAATCCATGGCCGTCGATCGTGGGCAGCAAGGCGAGCCGCGCCCTCGCATAAATCGCGCCGGGGTCGTCCACGCGGCCGAGGAACCAGCGCTTATATCGCTCGTACAGCGCGCCGTCGCGGTCGCGCGCGCCCTTGTCGACATTGCCGGCGATTTTGATCTCGATCCCCTCAACCTTCGGCGCGACCTCGCGCAAAAACCAGATCAGGCTCTCGACATTGGCCGAATTATTGCTGGAGACGATGACTATGTCGTCTCCGCCAGGTCCGGTCGGCGCCGGGGGCACGGCGGGATAGAGCAGCGCGTGCGGTTTTTCCGGCAATAGCGCCCGAAACTCGGCCTCCTCGCTCGCATTGAGGTGGATCAAGAGGTCGGCGTCGCGCATCAGCGCGAGTTCCTGCGCCAGCATCGCCGCGTAACCGACGGGCGGCTTCAGCCACGGCATGCGCTCGTTCATCAACGCGAATTGCCGCGCCTGAAGATCGTGGCTGTCGAGCAGGATTTTCGCCTTGCCGCGCGAAAGTCGTTTCGCGACCGGCATCAGGAAAAAATGATTGCAGTGGACGAGATCGAAGTCCGCCTCGAGTCCTTCGGACAGCAGCGCGCGCGCGGCCAGGCCGGAGCGGATCACCGCCTGATCGCCGTGCAGATAGGGCCAAAGCACGTCCTTCAGGAAGCGTGGCCCCAACACGGCGCGTAACGGCGCGCCGCCCAGAAAGCGCGGCCCATCGTTCAGTTCCGGCGTCGCCGCCAGGAACTCGCGCCAGATCCATCGCCGCTCCGGTCTGAAGCCGGGATCGCTGCTGATGGCGATCGGACAGACCTCGGCTCCCAGCGCGCGATAGGCGGCGATCTGGCCCAGCACGACGCGATAGGTGCCGCAGCTATGCCACGCCGGATGCACCAGCGCGACGCGATGGCCCTTGAGCGGAAGCGGGGAGGGAGAAGAAGGCATTGGCGTTGTTTATACCGCGATCCACGGGGCGCCGCGCAAGAGCAAGCGTCGCGCCCGCGACGCATCGCGCTCAATCTGTTAAAACGCGGCCATGACGATAAAAATCTATATTGACGCCGACGCTTGCCCGGTAAAGGACGAAACCTACAAGGTCGCCGCTCGCCATGGGTTGCATACCATTGTCGTATCCAACGGTTTCATGCAAATTCCGGTTTCGCCCTTGATCGCGCGGGTGATCGTCGGCGCGGGAGCCGACGTCGCGGACGATTGGATCGCGGACCGGGTGGTGACGGGAGACGTGGTGGTCACCAACGATATTCCGCTGGCCGCGCGCGTCCTGGCCAAGGGCGCCCATGCCATCGCGCCATACGGCCGCGCCTTCACCGGCGACTCCATCGGTCTAGCTCTCGCCCAGCGCTCGCTCATGGAGCATCTTCGCTCGACGGGCGAAAACACTGGCGGCCCCCCGCCGTTTTCCGCCGCCAATCGGTCGCAATTCCTGCAAGCCTTGGAGCAAGCCATCACGCGCGAGCTAAAGGCGGCGGCGTTGAAACGATCCGCGCCATCGCGTGGCGTGACTTAATGCCGCGACTCTTCCCGCGCGTTTCAGGATAATGTGCAATCGTCGGGCGCGTCGCGGCTCGTCGCTGATCCTTGGAGCGCGATCATGCCGATCGGTTCGGATAACTTCGCCTCGCCCGGAGCGTTGAGGCTGTTGTTGGCCTTCGCGGTTTTCTTGCATCACACGACCGACTACAACCTTGGCATGTCGGCGGTGCTCATCTTTTTCGTGCTCAGCGGATATTGGGTCGCCGTGATGTGGGCGGAGAGCTATTCTAAAACCTCGAACGCTTACTACACCTATCTGGTCTCGCGGATTTGGCGCGTCGTGCCGGTCTTCGCGCTGTGCTCGGCGATTTCCTGGGCGCTGCTGCTGTGGCGCGGCGGAGCGCCGGAGTTCACCGGCGGCCTGGCGCATCAGATCTTCTCCAACATAATGATCTTCGGTTATAATTCGCTGCCGTATCAGGTGAACATTCCCGGATGGTCTCTCGATATGGAGATGCAATTCTATCTGATCGCCCCAATACTGGTGTTCCTTGTTTCAAAAAACATCTTCGTCGTGTTCCTGTTCGCGCTCGGCTCGCTGTTCTCGCAAAAGCTTGGCGGGTCGACGACGGTGGCGTCCCTTTCTATATTTCTTCGCGATCGGCGCGGCGTCGGCCCGATACAATCTGAAGCCGAGCCGAGGCTGGGCCTATGGAACCTTGTCCGCGACCCTGGTGGTTTTGGTGCTCTGCGCGGGCGTGCTGGTCAAGGACATCATGCTGGGCGAACCGCATCGGGCGCCGCTGCTGGCCTTCGGCAGCACGACGAATTTGCTCATCGCGCTGATGATGACGCCCTGGGCGCTCTACACGACGAGCCAGAAGTCGGGCGCCACCGACAGAATGCTCGGCGATCTCTCCTACATTGTTTATCTGCTGCACTGGTCCATTCTCGGAGCGTTCAACACGGGTCAAGGATCGTACCTTGAACGCCTGGCGCTCTGCTCGGCGGCGCTGCTGTTGGTTCTCGGCGTGTCCTATTTGATCTGGAGATGGTTCGACCGTCCCATCAATCGGTTGCGGGCCGCCTGGGTGTCGGGTCGGCGGCTCGACCGCGCCTCGGCTCCGGCGATGTTGGATATCGAGGAAATCGATCAAGGGGCGAGGGTCGCCGCCGCCCCATGACGCTTCCATTCGCGCCACCCTTGGCGGGAGTGGGGACAGCGAAGTTTACACGCGCGAGAATTGCGCTAACCTTTCGCCGCGCTTGGTCGGGCGGTGAAAACAAGAGGTTGCGATGCTGCGAGATGCGCTGCGGGTGAGCGTCGCCTTGGCGGTCTCCTGCGGCATGCTGTTTTATGGGGTCAAGCGTTCAGACGATCCGTCGCTGCAATGCACAACGGTCAATGGCGGCGTCAGCGATTACAAGGTCCTTGTCGTCGGGGAATCCTGGGCCTGCGACGGACGACTATTTCCCGAACTCCCCCGAGCGCTGTCGGAAAGGCTCGGCAATGGCGTTCACGCCTGTAGCCTGTGCTTCCCTGGACGCAACTCCCGGCATTTATATACCGAACTGCGCGACAAGTTGCCCTTGGAGAAGCTCTATGCCTATTGCGGGGGAAAGCCGGACAAGGTCATTTTCATGACTGGCGTTAACGACGAAATTCAACATGTCGGCGAGAGCAGCTACGTCGAATACACGCGAAAGCTGATTGATTATTTCTCGGACGTCGAGGACGAGGAAGTTATATCGATTCCAAGGGTGGATGAGGCGGGCTTCAAATCCCCGAACCTGTACAGTCGGATAAAGCGCGGCATTCTCAGGTGTTTTTACGACGATTGCGAGTTTTCCGCGAACGATCGCTACAGGGCGGCGCTGTGGCGGGATTACCCGGAGTTGCGAATGATCGAATTTGACAATTTCATCGATCGCTTTCGCGGCCACGAGCAGTGCTACGCGCGCGACGGCGTCCATCTTACCGACCAATGCTCCCACGCATATGGAACGTTCCTTGGAAACACAACGTCGATAAGGCTTCGCGCCCGCGACGCTTCGCGCGCCGCGGCGCCGCGCTGACGCCAAAGCGCCGGGTCATTCGCGCCTTGCGCTCGAGCGGGCGGTTGCCTCCGGCGAGCGCCTTAACGATTTCGAAAGCATGCTTATCCAATTCGGGCGGTTGTCGCGGATCATTTTTGGACGGCGTTAGCACTCTCATGTTTTAAAGTGATTTGCTCGAAATCAATTCGACGGTCGAAGGCGCCTTGTTCGGGGTGAAGGCTCGCCATCAAGGCGACCGCGGCGCCAGCCCAGGGCCGAAATCATGCCGCGAGCCGCCGCAGCCGAAACCCATTCGCGTTTTAGTCCCGATTTTCTCGCCCACGTCGCCGAGTTGGCGGCGCTCGCCGCGGGAGCGTCGAGGTCGCCGTCCGACGCCTGCCCGACCGTTCGCGATTGCGCGAACTGTCTCGCTTGCGACGACGACCCGCACGAATTCGAGTCGAGGTTTGGCGGGGAGATGTTCGATCGAATGAGAATGGCGATGCTTGAGAATCCAAGCTTCCAGTGAAATTTCCCGCCGGGGATCAAGGCTAGTCGAGCGCCGAGCAACAAACCCACCATTTGAGGGAGAAAACAATGACCAGAAACCACTTAGCCTTTATCGCGGTCATGCTAATGTCCTTGTCCGCGTCCAGCGCGGTCTTCGCCGCGCGCCAAAGTGACGACGGCGAGACGCGGCTTCGCAACGCGCCCGGCGCGGTCGAGCGCATGGACCTTGCCAATCCGGGCGGGCGTCCGCGCCGGCTCACGGCCTTCCACACAAGTCCTGGGCACAGATAACGGGCGGCTTTTAGTAATTGGCGTCAGCCCGAGCCCTTCAAGAGGCGCGCGGCCGCCGCGCGGGCCTCGTCGGTGATCGTCGCGCCGGCCAGCATTCGCGCGATTTCCTCGCGTCGTTCCTCATGGGCGAGCGACGTGACGCTGGTCGCGACCCGTTTTTCCCTAGGCCCCGCCGCCTTGGCCAGCGTCGCGGGAGCTTTTTCGCTGGTCGCCGCCTTGGCGATGCGCAGATGCGCCGCGGCCCGCGCCGCCACCTGCGGCGCATGGGTCACAGCTAATACCTGCACGCGCGCGGCGAGGCGCGACAGGCGCTGGCCAATCGCGTCGGCCACCGCGCCGCCGACGCCCGTGTCGATCTCGTCGAACACCAGCGTTGGGGCCGAGCCGCGATCCGCCAGCACGACCTTCAGCGCCAGCAGGAACCGCGCCAGCTCGCCACCCGAGGCGACCTTGGCGAGCGGCCCCGGCCGCGAACCCGGATTGGTTTGAACCCAAAATTCCACCCGGTCGATGCCCTCGGGACCGCCCGACTGGGGATCGCTCGCGATGGTGGTATGGAAATGCGCGCCCTCCAGTTTCAGCGGGCGCAGTTCCGCGTCGACGAGCGCGTCGAGCTTTTTGGCGGCCGCGCGCCGCGCGTGCGACAGCTCCAGCGCCATCGCGTCATAGCTCGTCCTCGCCGCCTCCACTTCTCGTCCGAGTTCGGCGACGCGCGCCTCCCCCGCGTCGATCAGCGCGATCCCTTGCGCGAATTTCTCGGCCAGCGCGGGCAGTTCGGCGACGCCGACCCGGTGTTTTCGGGCGACGCCGCGCAGCGCGAACAGCCGCTCCTCGATCGTCTCCAATTCGCGGGGATCGAATTGCCCCTGCTCCAGCGCGCTTTCCAACGCATCCTGCGCGAGGCCAAGCGCGTCGAGCGCGCTGGACAAGGCGCGTAGCGGCGGCTCCAGCAACTCCGGGGCCTGCGCGGCGCGGCGCTCCAGCCGCCGCGCCGCCTGCGCCAGCGACCAGACCATGGAGTGATCGCCCGTGAACGCGGCGAGCGTGTCGCGCAAATCGCCGACGACTTTTTCCGCCCGTTGCATTGAGAGCCGGCGTTCGGCGAGACGCTCCTCCTCGCCCTCTTGCGCATCGAGCTCCATGAGTTCGGCGTGGGCGTGGCGCAAATACTCGTCCTCGGCGCGCGCCTTGGCGAGGCGTTCCTCTTCTTCCTTCAGGGCGCGCCGCGCCGCCTGCATCGCCGCATGTCGCGCGCGCAGCGCCTCGACCATTCGCGTCAGGCCGCCATGCGCGTCCACGAGCAGCCTGTGCGCGGCGGGGTCGACCATGGCGCGCTCGTCGTGCTGGCAGTGGATTTCAACGAGCTCCTGTCCGATCGCGCGCAAGCCCTGGGCGCTGATCGGCGTATCGTTGACGAAAGCCCGGGTGCGCCCGTCGGCGGCTTGCTCGCGGCGCAAGATCAGTTCGCCCTCGGCGGCGATTCCAAGCTCGCGCGCCTTGAGGCTGGCGGGGTGATCGGCGCGAGTTTCGAACACCGCGCGCACCTCGCCGCGCGGCTGGCCAGCGCGCACCAGCGAAGCGTCGCCGCGTCCGCCGAGCGCCAGCACGAAGGCGTCGAGCAGGATCGACTTGCCGGCGCCGGTCTCGCCCGTGAGCGTCGTCAACCCTCCCGCGAAATCGAGGTCGAGCGCGTCGATCAGGACGATGTCACGGATGGAAAGGCGGACGAGCATGGCGCGCCAGGGCTGAGCGAAATCGAGACCCGTGTTTATCCGACTTTAGCGGCTCGGTGAAATCAGTTTTGGGCCGCCTCGCGACCGCCCGCCGCCTTTCGCGCGGCGAGATAGCGGCTGGCGGCGAACCCGACGCCGATCAGCGCGACCGCGCCGAAGCCGGCCACGGTGTAGATCTCCATGGGCTCCCACAGGCCGGCGGTGAAATGGTGGCGGCCGACATATTTCCTCGCGCCCTCGTCGTTCGTCGCCTCGACAAGCAGGATATACGCCCCGGCGTTCTTGATGTTCACGTCGAAATTGACCATTCCGTTCTTGTGCTTCTCCGCCGGGAGATGGAACACCGTGTCGGCGTCCGGATCCTCCTCGCCGTTGTTTGGTCCCTTGTCGCGCAGGATGCGAATGTCCCAAACCAGGTCGCGCAATTCGCTGTCCGGCGCGTCGAGCGCGATCACCGCGGGCCCGGCGTCGGGTATCGCGTCGCAAAACCGCTCGACGGTGCTCTTGGGTTGCGACGCCACGAATTTCATTGATTTCCCGCCGAGATCGATCGGACAGTCGGGGTCGTAATAATGCCAGCCGCCCTTGGCCAGGGCGGAGACCCCGCGAACGCCGCGAGCGCGACGGCCAGCGCGCTCCGCGCCAGGGCGATCCTGATATTGCGATATGCCGGCGGCGGTGATGACCGCATTGTCGATGATCCCTGTTAGGCTCGGTTTACCGTTCCGCGCGCCGCCCGTTGTCGCGAGGCGCAGGCGGGAGCGCGGGAATCTTTATCCGACTTCCTGGCGGGCGGAAATCAGTTTTCGGCGTGGCGGACGCGAACGGTGGACTCCCCGCCCGCTCGCGTTATCCTTAAGCACTCGCCGCGTCCGCGTCTGCTCGGCGGATTTTCGCCCGACCTCTGAACTTGGGAACGACAATCCATGAAAACAAAACTTTTTCTTCTCGCCTCGGCGGTTCTCGCGTTGTCCGCTCCGCTGGCTCGCGCGCAGGACTGGGAGGGTGGCCGCGGGGATTGGCGCGAACTGCGCGAGGACTGCGAGAACGGCGACGAGCGGGCGTGTCACCGTTTAAGGCATATGCGACGCGAACACGAGGAACGCGAAGGCGGCGGCTATGAAGGCGGGCGCGCTCCGGGCGTCGATCCCAAGGTCGCGACCTGCGCGGCGATCGAGACGAATTACAACAATTGCGTTCGGCAACAGAGAGGCAATTCGGCCGCCTGCGCCGCTTGGGTGGTCGAACTGAAAAACAACCGCTGTTTTTAGCGTCGACGCGCCGCCACGCTCCGACCGCGCGGCGGCGCGAATAAACGGCGAGAACGGCGCTTTCAAAGCTCCCGGGTCAGGAACTGCGCGCGACCCAGCCCGAAGGACCAGTCCTCGTCCGTGGTCGTGACGAAGTTTATCATGACATCGGACGGCGGGACGCCGCAGTGTTTTTCAAGCTCCTCGGCCATGCGCTTGTAAAATATCTCCTTCATCTCCCGGGCGCGGGGCCGCGTGGTGACTTGTATCATCACGAATTTGTTGGTGCGGGGAATGCCAAGGCCCGTGTCCTCCATGATCATGCGCGAGGGCCGGCGCTCGGCGACGATCTGGTAGCGATCCCGCGCGGGCACGTTAAACGCTTCCACGACGACGGCGTGAGCGGTGTCGAGCAGCTTTTTCAGCTCGACGTCGTCGCGGCCCTCATACAAGTCAAATCGGAGCAGGGGCATTTCGGGTCTCCCTTGGAGGCGGCTGGATCGCACCCGCGACTTCGACGCGGTCGATCGCCGCCTAAAACGTCAGCTTCGCGCCGCCGTAAAAGCCGGTCGGCGCGCCGACCGAGACTTGCCGCGGGTTCGTGAGACTTAGAAACGGAATCGCCGTCGTGTCATAGAAAACGCCGAAATTATGCGCGCGCGTGTCTCCGACATTGTCGATCAGTCCATAAACCTGGAAATTCTTGGTCAGCTGATAGGAGCTTCGCAAATTGACCGTCGCATGGCCCGGCAGCGTGCCGAAGGCGTTGATTTCGTCACCGCGTATCCAGGCGCCAGCCGTATAGACCAGATCGGCGCCTATCTTCCATGCGGACGTGATCGAATAATCGAAGCCGGCCTTGAGGCGATGCTTGGCCACGGAGCTCATATGCGCGCCGGGCGTCACCAGGATCGACGCCGAGCCTAGCGCGATCGCTTCCGGGTTATTGGGCGAACCCAGCATGACCATCGAGCGGAAGGTCGCGTCGGTCAGCGTGTAATTGACGAAGGTCGAGAGCTTTTCGTCCCTGTAACGCAGCGACGCCTCAACTCCCTGCCGCTGCGTCGTGCCGGCGTTGGTGAAATAGCCAAGGCCGGGCGTCGAGCTCGGCACGCTCAAAATGTCGTTGAAATTAACGGTGCGGTAGACCCCCGCGCTCCACTCGAAACGCCCCGGCAGAAATCGTGGAAAGCGCTTCTCACCGCGTAGCCCCGTCTCGATCGAGTGCGAAATCACTTGCTTGAGCGTGGGATCGGAAACCAAAAAATTGTCGATGAGGCAGGGCTGGCTGGGATTGGCGCAGCCCAGCTCCAACGGCGTCGGCGCGCGATTGGCCTCGGAGTAATTGGCGTAGCCGGCAATCTCCGGCGTGATCTTGTAGCTCGCGCCGATCGACGGATTGAAATGCGTGAACACCGCGCTGCCGTTGAGCGAGGTTCCCACGAGATCGTGCAGCGTGATTCCCGCGTAATTGAAGCGCCCGCCGGCGGTGACGGTCAGCTTGTCCGTGACATCGAGCGCGTCGAGGCCGTAAACGCCAAGATAGTTATTGGACGCGGTGATGTGCACGGTCTGAACATCGGCGGAAGGGTCGATGTTGATCAGGCCGAGGCCGGTGATCGAGAGATCGCCGGGATTGAGCACGCCGACCTCCTCGTCCGCCGAAAAATGCGTCCAGCCGTGTTCGTAGTTCACGCCGAAGGTGAACTTGTTGGGCAGCGAGAAAATCTTGTCGGTGTTCTCCACCTGAACCGTTCCGCCCAGCGTGCGCGAGCGCGTCCAGGTGCGGTCGATGACGCCGAGATTGGCGGCGCCTTGGAAAATATCGGGCAGATAAGTGGAGTTGCCGTTGTCGTCGCACAGCGTCGCGCCGCCGCAGGAGTTCAGCCCCGTCGTGTTGCCGTCGACATGCGCCTGATCGAAGGCGCGGTAGTGCAGATCGGTGAGGATTTTCCAACTCGCCGCCGGCGTGAACACCGCGTTGAGATCATATTGCGATAGGGTGTTCTTCGTCGTCTGCGGCGTGGTGTAGACGGCGCTTGGATCGTTGTTGACGAGATCGACCGGAGCCGGGCCCGTGACGCCAAGGCGGTTTTGCGCGAGACCCAGCGTGAAATGCGCCTCCGCCGCCTCGCCGCGGTAGCCGATGTCGCCATATAGGCGGCGCACCTGCGACCCCGAAAACTTGCGATAGCCGCTGTCGCCGGCCGCCTCCACCGCGAGATAGCTGGAAAAATCGCCGTCCTTCACGCCATATTGCATCGCGGTCTGGCGGCGATTTCTGCTGCCCAAGCGCCCGTCGAGCTCGAAACCCTGATAGTTAAAACCGTTCTTCATATCGAGCACGACGGCGCCGCCGAGCGCGTTGAGCCCGAACAGCGGATTGCCCGAGACAACCGCCGCGCGGTCGATGGCGATCGCGGGAATCATGTCCCAATTGACGGTGTCGCCGAAAGCCTCGTTGATGCGCGCGCCGTTCTGATAGACGGCGAGCCCCTGCGGCGTGCCGGCGTCGGGCGAGGCGACGAAGCCGCGATAGTCGATCTCCGGCGCGAAGGGATTGCCCTCCACGTCATTGATGGACACGCCCGGCGTCGCGCGCTCCAGCGCGCCGCCAATATCGAATTGATGCGTGTTGGCGATATCTTGCGCGCTGGTGATAATCACGCTCGACGGCGCCCTGCTCAGGGTCGGCGCGGGCGCCGGGGGCGGGGCGGCGATCGGCGCGGGGGCCGGCCTTGGCTTGGGGGTCGGCTTGCGCGCGGCGACATGGACCGGGGCGGGTTTCGCGGCGGGTTTTGGCGCGGCGACGCGGACCGGCGCCGGCGCGGCGGCATGGACTGGAGCGGCGGGGCGCGAGACCGGGCGCGAACGGGACCGCAGCGGCGCGCCGACGTCGATGTCCGGCAGCGCCTCCTGCGCCAGGGCGGCGGGCGCGACACCAACGCACAGCGCGGTCAGGGAAAGGAGGCGTTTTCGTATCATCAACTGGCCCTTCGGCTGTCGGCGGGAACTCGTGGACCGCCATTTTAGCGCCCACGTTCATGGTCGCCGCTCTCATTCCAACAATTTTCGCGCAAGCGCACTTCCAAAAAATCCCGAGGCGGCCAGAACGCCCTCACGCCTTGATGCCGAGCGGCTCCATCGGCAGCCATGCCTCCAACACGGCGCCTCCCGGCGTCCCCGCGCGCAGCGACAGGTTTCCGCCCAGGGCGCCCGCGCGTTCGCTCATGCCGCGCAGCCCGAGGCCCTCGCGCCAGCCGGCTTTTAGCCCCGCGCCGTCGTCGGCGACGCGGATGCGAAGCCCGCGGGGCTCCGACGCCGCGACGTCGATGCTCACACGAAGAGCGCCGGAGTGACGCAGCGCGTTGGTCAGTCCCTCTTGCGCTATACGATAGGCGGCGAGCGCCGTCGCGTCGTCGAGAGCGAGTTCGGCGACGTCGAGCGTCACCTCGACCGAGGGGTGGCTCTCGCGCCAACTCGCGGCGAGCGCGGCGAGCGAGCCGGAAAGGCCCAAATCCTCCAGCGCGGCGGGTCGCAACCGCGCCAACACGCGGCGGTTGACCTGTTGCAGAGCGGCGATCTGCGCGTCGATCCGGGCGCAATCGGGTTCGATCCCGCGCGGCCCGCCCCTGCGCCGCAAAGCCCCGACGCCGGCGCGAATGGCGAAAAGAAAGGGGCCGATCTCGTCGTGCAAGTCACGGGCGATGTCGCGGCGCTCATCCTCTTGCACGTCGATCATGCGCCGCAACAGTCGGTGATTTTCGCCGTCAAGCCGAGCGAGAGTTGTCGCCAGGGCGTTGATTTCCTCGGCGATGGCGTCGAGTTCGGGCGAGCCGCCGCGGGAAATGAGCAATACTCGATCGCCGCGCTCCAGTCGAGCCAAGCTCTCGGCCAGCGCGGACAGCGGCGCCAGCGTGCGCGTGACCACGATAAAGACAAGGGCGAAAGACGCCAACGCGACCAAGCCGCCGCCTAACGCCAGGGCGACGATCTCGTCCCAGATTTCAGCGATTTCGTCGGCGGGATTGGCCGCGATCAGCAGCGCGCCGCTCAGCCGTCCAGACATCTCGATCCGGGTGACGCTGGCGCTCGGGGTCGCCAGCCGCGCGAACCAATCGGGCGCGCGACCGGCGCTCGCGGCGGCGCGCGGCGCGGCGGCGCCCTCGATAAAAACGTTTAGATGACGAAATGTCCGCCCCTGCGCCAGAAACCGGTCTAATTCCACGGCCGGGTCGGGCGCGTTTTGCGCCCGCGCGAGCGCGATCAGGGCGAAATCGCGCGCCAACCGCGTCGCTCCCTCGGCCTCGGCGCGAATGCGCGCGCCCGCGCGTAGCGTCAATAACCCGACGCCGAGCGCGAGCCCCAGCGCCAGCACGACGCCCAGGGACAGCGACAGGCGCGAGCGAAGCGACAAATTTGCAAGCATGGCGACGTCCCTCGCGCCCGACTTTACGAATCGAGACCGGCCGGTCAATGTAGGACCGGTAACGCCGGGCTCAAGGAAACGAAATGCGCGTGCTGATCGTCGACGATCATCCAATCATCGTGGCCGGCTGCATCGCCATGCTCGCAGACGAGACCGACATCGAGGTTTTCGACGCGCGCGACGCCGAGGCCGGGCTCGCCGCCTATGTCGCCCACGATCCCGACGTCGCCGTGATCGACATCGCCTTGCCCGGCGCCTCTGGTTTCGAGCTGACGCGCCGCATTCTGCTGCACGATCCAGACGCGCGCATCGTCGTGTTCAGCATGAACGACGACGCCATTTTCGCCGCTCGCGCCATCGAGGCCGGGGCCAAGGCGTTTGTCGCCAAGAACGACGATCCCTATTTGCTGCCGCGCGCGCTGCGCGAGGTGATGGCCGGCGGGACTTTTGTCATGCCGAGAGTCGCCGAGCGTCTGGGCGCGCGCGACAACGGCGCGAAAAATCCGCTGGACGCACTGAGCTCGCGCGAAATGGAGATTTTGCGCATGCTCGGCGACGGTCTCGGCCTGGCCGAAATCGCCGACGCGATGCGCCTGTCCTACAAAACCATCGCCAACTCCTGCGCGCTGATGAAGCGCAAGCTGCGCGCCCGGACCTCGCTGGAGCTGGTCCGCATCGCCATGGAGCAAAGACTGATGTGATCCCGCCCTCAGAACGGGCTGATGGGGAAATATTTCAAGAACAGCTCGCCATAGACGCCTCGCCGGTCGAGACGGGCGAGCGCGTAGTCGAATGCGAGGCGCAACGGGGTCGCGCCTTTCTTGACGGCGATGGCGAGGCCGGGGCCGAAGAACTTGTCGTTGACATAGGCGCCGTTGGAGAAGAAACAGCATCCCTCCGCCTCCGCGCCGTTGAGCCAGAAGGACAATTGCGTCGCGTCGCCAAACAGCGCGTTGACGCGCCCGTTTTTAAGCGCGAGGCGGGCCAGCGCCGTCGTCGCGAACGGGGCCAGCTGCGAATTGGGGAAGAACTGCTTGAGATAGGCCTCGTGCGCCGATCCCGCGACAACCGCGACGATCTGGCGTTCCAACACCTCCGGCGTCGCCGGGCCAAGCACCGAGTCCACGCGGGTCGCGAAGCGCCCCGGCATGATGAAATAAACTCCGGTGAAATCGACTTTCGCCTGATTTTCCGGCGTTATCGCCAGTCCCGCCACGATCGCGTCGGCGCTGTCGTCGTCCAGCGCCGCGACCAGCAAATCCCACCGTCGCCGCTGGATCGTGCAGGTCAGCTCCAGCTCCTCGCAAATCGCCCGGACGAGTTCCACGTTGAAGCCCGTGAGCTGGCCGTCGGGGAGCGCGAAGTTAAAGGGCGGATAATCGTCCTCGGTGACGAAGCGGACGCGCTTTATCCCGCCAAGATCCGGCTTTTCCAGCCGGGGCGAGGGGTCCCAGAAGGAAGGCGGGACGTTGTCGGCGGCGCGCGAAATATCGCACAGCGTTAATACCGCGATGATCGAAAGGGCGAGCGCGCGCGTGGCCCTCACTTACACTCCTGGGCGACGCGGGCCAGCGCGTCGGAGAGGCCCTTGAGCGAATAGCTGTCGACCGTCGTGGTGCCCTTCGAGGAGGACGCCTTGACGACGAGCTTGGAGCCGTTTTTCAGCGACTCGACGAATTCCTTTTCCTTGGCGGGGTTCTTCACCCAGGCGTTCGTGCCCTTGGTCACCAGTTCGAACATGTCGCCGTCGACATCCGCCATCGCGCCGCCGCCGTCCTTGGTGCCATAGCCGAGATTGATGGCCACCTCGTTGCGCACGCCCTCGCCGGGGCGGGTCGAGATGAACACATAGGCCTTGGTGTCCTTCACCTTGGTCTTGGGCTGGCGCTCCTTGGGCGCGCCGAGCGCGTAGCAGGTCTTGTCGCGCCCCGAGGCGGAATAGGCGCCCCAGTCGCCGTAACTGCCGAGTTGCTCCGGCCTGTCGGCGCCCTTCTTGTCCTTCTTCTTGTCGCCGGAGTCCTCGCTGGCGTCCTCGCTCTTGGCCTTCTCGCTCTTGGCCTTGGCCTTCGATCTCGCGAAGGCTGGCGCCGGCGCGCACAGGAATGCCGCCCCCGCGAGGGCGAGCACCACGGTCCGGAGCGGGCCGGGACGAGAGGATGGGGCCTTGTCGTTGCGCATCATGGGCTAAGTCTACAACTCGGCGGTTCGCGGAACAAGGGCCGCGCGCGTCGCGCGGCGCCCGGTTCGCAAATTTATCGGCGGTCAGGCGGAATGCCCGAAGGCGATCCACTCGCGCGCCTTCTGCTTGGCGACATTCAATTCGGTCTCGAACCGCGCCATCGCCTCGTCGAACTCCTGAAGGCTCGCGCATGGCGCGATGACTTCCACCTGCGCGGCGGGCGGCATATCGACAATGATGGTCGCGGCGCGCGTGCGCCCTTCTTTTATTCGTTTCGCGAACGCGTTTGACATTGCTCAACTCACTTCATGGCGGCCAGCGTTTCCCGGCGCGACGCATAATGCGATGTGTTTCTCACCATTTTGGAAACATCGCGCGCCTAGCCGTCTTTTTTCGCGGCCATGAGATAATTCACGTCGGTGTCGCCAGACTTGCGCCAGCTTCGCGTCAGCGGTTGAAAGCTCATGCCGGCGCGGTCGATCTCGCGCAATCCCGCGTGGCGCAGCCAGCCGGCGAGCTCGTCGGGGCGCACGAACTTGTCGTGGCTGTGGGTGCCGCGCGGCACCCAGCGCAACACATATTCGGCGCCGATGATCGCCAGGGCGTAGCTCTTCAACGTGCGGTCGATCGTCGCCAGGAACAGCAGGCCGCCGGGCTTCACCAGCCGCGACAGCGTGCCGACGAAATCCCTTTGCCCCTCGACATGCTCGATAACCTCCAGCGCCGTCACGATATCGAAGGACGCGCCGCCGTCCGCCAGCGCCTCCGCCGTGACATTGCGATAGTCGATGGCGAGTCCGGATTTTTGGGCGTGGCGCCGGGCCACCTCGATATTGTTGGGCGCGGGGTCGATCCCGGTCACGCCGGCGCCGAGTTCGGCCAGGGCTTCGGCCAATATGCCGCCGCCGCAGCCGATGTCGGCGAGGGTCAACCCCGTCAACGGTTGCGCGGCATGGCGGTCGCGATGCAGATAACGGACGGCGAGATCGCGGACATAATCGACGCGGATCGGGTTGATCGTGTGAAGAATCCCCATCTTGCCGCTTGCGTCCCACCAGAGATCGCCCAGACGGTTGAAGCGGTCGACATCGGCCGGATTGACGCTGGCGGAGGCGGGACGGGGAGTTTTGTCGGACACTGTCACCTCGGTGTGCGGCGGTTTTCGCGATTGCGGAGGGCTTATAACCCGTCCGCGCCAAAAGCCGAAAGCGAGCGGCGTGGCCCGAAACCTGCTTCATGCCCGTTCAACGAGTTTTGTTCGAAAGGGAATGGCCGATGTCAGACACAAGCAAGACGCATCCGGGCTTTTTCGTCGATTGGGACGGCAAGCTGCGCCGCGTCGACCAGCCGGGCGAGGGCTTGCGCTGCGAAGTGGATCACAAGGCGAAATACGTGATGGTTTTCAACAAACATGGCGGACTGGATCACGAATCCACCTGGTATCCGGACGAGGCGGCGGTCGCGAGGAAGGGCATCAAGGTCGTCCATGCGGAATCCACGACGCCGATCCTGATTTCGTCGAACGATTGATTTTTCGCCTTCGCGAATAAGACAACGAAGCATCGCTTCCGCCGGGTTTTCGGGTATGATCGGCGCCGCGCCATGAGCGGAAGGACCGATGACCAAGCAAAACCTGTTGATCCTCGCGGGGATCGCGCTTCTCCTGAGTTATTATCTATGGAATTTTTTCGTCGGCAGCCGCTACCAGGCGCTATGCAACGTGACCTATTGGCAGGCGACGCCGGCGCAGATCGCCGCCTGCAAGGACGTCAAGCGGGAACTGGACAATAAATAGCGGGCGCGAGACGCCGGGGGAACGTCCATGAGAGCAACGCCCAGGGGCATATCGAAAATTTTGGCGCTGGCGCTTTTCGCCTCGATCCCGGCCGCCAGCGAAGCCAGGGAAATCCATCTCGATTGCGCGCGAACCGGCCAGACGGTGGCGGTCGATGTCGACACCGACCGGCGCTTTTTGCAGATGATGTGGGGCCAGGGCGTCGCCCAGGAGTTTTTGAACGGCGATTCCTATGTCTCCGGTCCCGACGCCTTCGGCGAGACCGAGAAGGTGACTTATGTCCTCAACGTCGACAAGGAGATCGTGTCGTTCGGCGAGGACCGGGTTCTGCATAAAGAGCGGCGCCAAGCATCCCTGCGTCAACAAGGTCTCGCGCAACACGCTGGACGTGGCCAGCGGCGAACTGCGCTACGAGGATGGCGACAAGATCGCGATTCTGCAATGCCAGCCGGCCCCTCCCGGGCGACGTTTTTGAGGGGAGGCGGCGACGCGGTCAATTCACTGGAGCGGGGGGTACGGGGCGGCTTCCATCGCAATTATCCCATTCGACCAGGGTTTGTTATCCCGGACTCGCGGCGAAACCGTCGCCGTCGGGTCACCGAGCGTCGCGCCGCCCGCCACCACTAAAATTGTTTGCAATGGCTGCCGGTATAATGCTAGCCAAGTCGAAGCTCGGCGAGGTGGCGCCATGTAAATTCGCGCCTTACGTCTACAATAAGCCGCGCCAAAAACAAATATATACTATTTACTATAGCCAGATAACGCCGAACTATATTCGGCAGATATGCTATTAGTTCCGAGAGATCGTTCAGAAATTCGATGTCCGGGCGCGAGTGAATATCGACAAATGTCCGCAATGGCTGCAAAAGATCTAAATCGCTTCGACGTCTTTAGACGAGTCGCGCTTTTGACGGCGCTTTCGGTCCTGTCGTCGGTCGCGGTGACCTACGTCGCCACATACCTGATCATGGGCGTCGATCCCGCGCGATTGATCAAAGTGTCGGACATCTGGACTTTCGCCTTATCCGTCTCGGTCGGGGTGCCCGCGGTGGTTTGTCCCCTGATTTCATGGCGGCTGACGACGGCGATGCACGCGCTCAATTTGGCGCACGAGGAACTTGAACGCATCGCGCGGACCGATCAACTAACGGGTCTTCTTAACCGGCGAGGGTTCCTACACTTGGCCGAGGCGGCGATAAATTCAGCGCGAGTCACGCAATGTCCGGCGACGCTTCTGATGTGCGACATAGATTTCTTTAAGTGCATAAATGATCAATTTGGACACGACGGTGGTGATGTTGTTTTATCGCATATCGCGGAAGTCATGCGCTCGGCGCTCGGAGAACAAAAGGCGATTCTGGGAAGGCAGGGCGGCGAAGAATTTGTTGTCTTGCTACCTGGATTCTCGTTCGAAGAGGCCAGTGTCGCCGCGGAAGCGATCCGCATAGCTTGCTTGTCGCGGCCCGTAAAATGGAATGCTCAGGTAATCTCTGTCACAATGAGCATTGGTTTGGCGGCGAGCGCCCGCGCCGAGAGCGATTTGAGCGCTCTGATTAGCCGTGCGGACCTCGCGCTTTATGACGCGAAGCGCAACGGTAGAAACCAAATCGTGGCTCTCCAGGAAGATCGGTCCTTGGCGAAGGCCGCTTAATTTTATACGCTTTGTTTTTGCGAGTTTTCCTAACGCGAACAGGTATTTAGTTCGCTGGAAAACGCCTATGTTCGTGCGCTCGTGACTGCTTATTGGCGCATGGCGGAAATTTCAAACCCGCCCCCGAGCGACGGCCGCGCCAGCCGCCCCATTCACCAAAATCCAATTCTTGACCGCCGACCGGATTGCCTTCATTTGGTCCAATGGGCAGATTAGCGTCGCTTGATCTAAGAATGGAGAATTCCGCCATGCGTTTTCGTGGAACGGCGCGATTTCAAGGGAGGCTTTTGGCCGCGACCCTGCTGACGGGTCTGATCGCCGCCCCCCCGGTTTTCGCGCAGGAGCTCAGCGTGGACCCCAAGGCGCTCGACGCCAGCGGCGGCGCGGCGAAGCCAAGGGGCAAGAAGGCCAAGCAGGCGACGGCGCCCGCGCCGGCCGCCAAGCCTGTCGCGGGAAAGCCCACCGGCAAGCCGGGCGGCGACCGCCAGTTCGGCGAACTCGAAGGCTGGTCGCCCGGCAAGGCGCCGCCCAAGGAGCAAAAGGACGACACGCCGAGCGGCCCGAGCAAGGCCGCGCCCATCGGCATTTCGCCCTCCGGCAACATGTCGGTCGGCCTGCCGTTCTAGGCGCGATTTTAGGAATTTTGGGCCGCCAACGCGCGGCCGCACGGAGAAAATAATGGCTTATAAGGTCGCGATCGTCGGCGCCACGGGCAATGTGGGCCGCGAGATGCTCGATATTTTGGCGGAGCGCCGCTTTCCGGTTTCCGAAGTGGTCCCGCTGGCGTCCTCGCGATCGATCGGCCAGGAAGTCTCGTTTGGCGACAAGACCCTAAAGTGCCGTCATCTCGACACTCACGACTTCGCCGACACCGACATTTGCCTGATGTCGGCGGGCGGCGACGTGTCGCGCGAGTGGTCGCCGAGGATCGGCGCCAAGGGCTGCGTGGTCATCGACAATTCCAGCGCCTTCCGCATGGACCCGGACGTGCCGCTGATCGTGCCGGAGGTCAACGCGGCGGCGGCGGCCGGCTTCACCCGCAAATACATCATCGCCAATCCCAACTGCTCGACCGCGCAGCTGGTCGTGGCGCTAAAACCCCTGCACGACGCGGCGAAGATTCTGCGCGTCGTCGTTTCGACCTATCAGTCGGTGTCGGGCGCCGGCAAGGAAGCGATGGACGAGCTGTTTTCGCAGACCCGCGCCGTGTTCACCTCGGGCGCGGTGGAGTCGAAGAAATTCCCCAAGCGCATGGCGTTCAACGTCATTCCGCAGATCGACGTGTTCATGGAGGACGGCTTCACCAAGGAAGAATGGAAGATGGCGGCCGAGACCAAGAAGATCTTGGACCCCAAGATCAAGCTGGTGGCCACCTGCGTCCGCGTGCCCGTGTTCATCGGCCATTCCGAGGCCGTGAATATCGAGTTCGAACGCCCGATTTCCCCGGAGGAAGCCACCGAAATTTTACGCTCGGCGCCCGGCGTGCTGGTCATCGACAAGCGCGAGCCCGGCGGCTACATCACCCCGCACGAAGCGGCCGGCGAGGACGCGACCTACATTTCCCGCATCCGCGCCGATCACACTGTCGACAATGGCATCGTGTTGTGGTGCGTCGCCGATAATCTGCGAAAAGGGGCGGCGCTGAACGCCGTTCAGATCGCCGAGGTCTTGATGAATCGCAAATTGCTGGGGCCGAAGACGCGGGCCGCCTGAAACATGCGCGTTTATGCGCGCGCGCGCATGTTTTTACGCGCTCACCGCGGCGTTTTGCGCGAGCTGTCGCGTCGCGTCGTCGACGCTGTGGAACAGCCGGTCCTGGCCTAGCGTCGCCAAAACGCCGAATTTCTCCAGAGCCTCCTCGGCGCGCGAGGACTCGAGCCGCGCGATGGCGAAATCGACGCCGTGCTCGCGGCACTGGGCGATGACGCCGTTGAGGATGCGCGCGGCGGTGAAGTCGATCTCGACAATGCTGCCCGCCTCCAGCACGACAAGCTTTAAATCGCCGTCGGCGCGGGCGATGGCTTCCCGCATATCGTGTTGAAATTGGTAGGCGTTCAGAAAGGACAGCGGCGCCTGAAAGGCGACGACCCGCACGCCGGAAAGCCGTTCGCCGGCGATGATCTTGCTTTCCGGCCACCAGACGGAGGTGCCCGGCAGGCGCTCGAACTCGACGAGGCGGGTCCGCGTCGTCGTCCAAACGCCGTGAACCAGCGACAGCATGATCGCCAACCCGACGCCGGTTTGCACCGGCAGTATCACCACCGCCAGCATGGTGACGACGACCAACGCGAATTCGGCGCGCGACTTGGCGAAAATGTCGAGCATGTCGGTCACGCGGAAAATCCGTCCGGCGACGAACAACAGCACCCCCGCCAACGCCGCGTCGGGCACTTGCGCCAGCAGCTTGGCGCCATGGAGGGCGATCGCCACCACGACGCCGCAGGCGACGAGCCCGGCGATCTGGCTGCGTCCGCCGGTGTCGGCGACGATGGCGGTGCGCGGCGGGCTGGCGTTGACCGGAAAAGCTCCGAACAGGCCGGCGAGCGCGCCGCCGGCGCCGAGCCCGATGAAGTCGCGGGCGATATCCGGCGTCTCGCCGGGAGCGCCGGGAAAGGACCGCGAGGTCGCCGCCGTCTGCACCATGATGATTACCGAAACGATCACCGCGAGACCCAGCACATGCGACAACTGGTCCGGCGAAGCCCAGGGAATGGCGGGATGCGGCGGCGCGACGGTGAAGGCGCCGACCACCGCGACGCCCTTTTCCTCGAGGTCGAAACGGGCGACGACCCAGGTCGCGCTCGCGAGGGCGATCAGCGCGCCGGGAATCCGCGAGCTGATTTTCTCGAACAGGACAATGCTGGCGAGACAGGACGCGCCAATCGCCAGCGTGGGAACATGCGTTTCGCCAATGTCGGCGGCGAGCATCGCCAGGCGATGAAACACCTCGCCCTCGCCGGGCGGCAGGCCCAGCAGCGCCGGCGCTTGCGAGATCGCGATATGGATGGATATGCCGGCGAGAAAACCGGTCATGACGGGAATGGACAGCAGATCGGCCACCCAGCCCGCCCGAAAAACTCCGGCGAGCATCAGCATGACTCCGACAAGCAGCGCCAGCAACCCGGCGAGTTGGCCGTAGGCGGGCGAGCCCGCGGCGGCGAGCGTCGCCAGCGCGCCGGCGAAAATCGGCGTGATCGTCGAATCCGCCCCCGCCGACAGGAAGCGATTGGAGCCGAAAACCGCGAAGGCGATCGACCCCGCGATGAAGGCGAAAAAGCCGATATGCGGCGGAAATCCCCCCAGCCGCGCCGTCGCCATCTGCTCGGGAATGGCGATGGCGGCGAGCGTGAGGCCGGCGACGATGTCGTAGTGAAACCCGCCAGCCCCCTGGAGCGAGCGGAAGATCGGCCATGGGGCGGCTTGGTCGCGGTTGTTCATGCTTTCCCTTGTCGCTCGGTGGACCGCTCGATCATTTGTCCCGCCGAGAGTTGAAGGTTTAGCGACGCTTTGCGCGGGAGGAAATAGGCGCGGGGAGGATTTGTATCCGACGGGGCGGAAAGGCCCGGGGGCGGTTCACTTCATCCGAAACCGATTGCGCACAGCGCGAGACCCAACAGGAAGAGTAGAATGACGCCAAGGAAGGATTGGAGGTCACCAATGATTTTGGCAAAAGGCGAAAGACAGTCGAGGAGTTCCTTATTCGGCCGATAGGGCAGGAACGAGATAAGATTTGTGAAGCTAAGCCCCGCCGCCTCATCGTACGCGAGCGGCACATTCTTGTAGACAGGGGCCAGCGCAAAGAAACTGGTGCCAAAAAGGAATACCATTACGAGCCAGAACACCGGCAGTCGGACGCTCTGTCCATAGCCGCTGAGAATTTGATATGCAAAATTCAACGCGCGCCGAGGCGAATACCTAGTCTCCAACTCGCGCTGGGCGCGCAATTCCTTGGCGAAGAAAAATTGCGCCTCCAGGTTTCTATTTAGGCGCTCCATTTCGGCCTTCAGACGCTCATAGGCATAGACTTGGCGCTGCGCCATTTGATTATCGTTTGGCGGGGGTGGCCACGTCGATTGGCCCCAATCAGTCCCTTCGCGGAATTTTGTGTCGAAAAATGCAGGTACCTGCGATTTGAATTTCGCGCCGGCAAAAGAGATGCTCGATTTAAACTCGCACAAACCGAAGTCGCTAG
The DNA here is from genome assembly GCA_963699455.1 of uncultured Alphaproteobacteria bacterium. Taxonomy (GTDB): domain Bacteria; phylum Pseudomonadota; class Alphaproteobacteria; order Rhizobiales; family Beijerinckiaceae; genus Methylocystis. The sequence continues at coordinate 199,802 of CAVOTY010000007.1, forward strand.
CGCCGGAGAACTCCGAACCGCCGAAAGTGCTCTCACCCAAAAACTTCGCGCCTTTGAAAAAGACATCGCCGGAAACCACCGTTTTTCTGAAATAGGTGGTGCCGGAGAATACCGCTCCATAAAATAAGGCACCATCGAAAAACTCCGCATTGCTAAAATCGACTGTCCCAGAAAACCTCACCCGGTTGAAGAACGCACAGTGTTCGAAGTATGTCTCCGCGAAATAGGCAACACTAGAGAACGTCGCGTCGTCGAAAGTCGCAAATCCAAAGAATGCCGCCTTGCAAAAGTCGGCCTTGCTAGAAAATTCCGTGTTCGTGAAAACAGCCATCGGGAATATGAAACCCCGAAAGGAAACCGGCTGTTCGAAAAGAACGTCGCGGAAAGTAATCCCTTCCTTCCTGGGGTTAGGCAGCGCGGTGCTTGTTCGCTCGGCATAGGCATCTAAAAATTCGTTTTGCTCGTCCTCCGACAGGGGAACGAGTTCCAACTCGATGACGCCTCTCTTGATCAATTCGGTGCGTTGCTCATCCGATAATCCGGATGCCATCCAACAATTCCAGGCTACTCGATTTCTCTTCTCAAGAGCTTCGTCGAAACGCGCCATAGGTCGGCTAGTTGTCTTATCTTGTTCCCCATACACCGTCGCCAGACAATACCAAGGATTCTCTTTGGCTGGCTTGAAAGGCGCCGTCTCTTCCCCGCTCATCCGTAAAATCTCTCGTCAAAGTTTTCCGCACGGCGGGCCGTGTAAAAACCCCCTCCCTAGCCCTCCCCCGCTTCGCGGGAGAGGGGACGCGCTCCAGTGGCTTGAGTCGCGAACTTCATCAAGGGCCGAGTCTGCACCCTCTCCCGCGTGGCGGGGGAGGGTTGGGGTGGGGGCGCGACGCAATCAAAGCAGCCGACAAAAAGCGTCAATCCATCTTCTTCTGGTCGATCTTGAACAGCGCCGGGTCGGGCGTGCGCTTCTGGTCGATGTTGAACAGCGACAGCAGGGTTTCGTATCCCTGCGGATCGGTGATCTGCCATTGCTTCAATTTGAACGTCTTGGGGTCGAAGATCAGCTTCAGATGCGACGTGCCGCCAAAGGTCGCCTTGTCCTCCATCGAAATGGCGACGCCGGCGTCGTCCGTCGTCACGTCGAGAACCTTGACGTCGTGCTCGAGGTCGATTTTTTCCTTCATCAGGAATTTGAGCGGGGTCTGATCGATGAAATAGAGATCCTGCGTCTTAAGCTTGCGGTCCCGAACCAGGACTTGCGCGCCATCCGAGACGACTTCGAGCGTCGCCGGCTGCGCATATTCGAAACGCACCCGGCCGGCGCGCTGGACATGCAGCTTGCCTTCCGAACGCTTGCCGTCGGCGCCGATCTGAACGAAGTCGGCGGTCATCACCGGCGAGGTGTTGAAAAACGCGTTGGCGCGGCGGATCGCCTCGGCGGGCTCGATCGCCTTGCCGGCTTTCGGCGCCGGCTCTTCCCGCGCCGCCGGCGCGGCGGCGATGTCGGCGGCGGGTTTGGCCTTGCGCGCGGCGGCGGGCTTGGCCGCCTTGGGCTTGGCGGATTTCGGCTTGGCGGGCGTGGCGGCCGGCGAGGGGTCTTGCGCGAGAGCCGGAGCGGCCAGGGAAAAGATCAGGGCGAAGGCCGTCGCGGCGACTATTGGGTTTTTCAAGTGTGGCGTTCCGGTGGATCGAATCAGCGAGCTTGGTCGGTTCATTTAACCGGCATGTGGACGCTATTCGTCAATTGCGCCGGATCGATGATTTTCGCCGCGCGCCCTGAAATTCTCGCGCGCCGGGCCGCGTCGCCGACGCGCGGCGGCCATACAAGCCTCGTTTTCGCGGCGCTTTGCGCTATAGTGCCGCTCCCGCCACGGCCTTGACGGATGGAACGAGAAAAAATGCGCCGACGCCTGATCCTTGCTTTCGCGATTGCTCCGCTGCTCGCCGGCGCGCTCGCCGGCTGCGGCCGCAAGGGCCCGCTCGAACTGCCGCCCGACGTGAAGGCGGCCCGCGACGCCAAGCGCGCCCAACAGGAGGCGGCCGAAACCGCCAAGGCCGGCAAAGCCGGACAACAACCGAAGCTGAGCGAGGAGGGCGCGAAGTCCGCCCCGACCAAGGTGGAAGGCGATGTCGGCAAGCGTCCGCCGGAGCATTATCCCTTCATCCTAGATCCCATCCTGTAAAGCGGGCGTCATGCATCATTTTGGTTACAGGGACGGCGTCCTCCACGCCGAGGACATCGCGCTGCCCGGCTTGGCTTTAAGCGTCGAGACGCCGTTCTACTGCTATTCGGCGGCGACGATCCGCCGTCATTTCACGGTCTTCGCCAAGGCCTTCGAGGGGCTGGACGCGATGGTCTGCTACGCGATGAAGGCCAATTCGAACCAGGCCGTCCTGAAGCTGCTCGCGGGGCTTGGGGCCGGCATGGACGTGGTCTCTGGCGGCGAACTGGCGCGGGCGCTCAAGGCCGGAGTTCACCCGGGGAAAATCACTTTTTCCGGGGTCGGCAAGACCACGCGGGAAATCGAGGCGGGGCTGGCGGCGGGCATTTACTGCTTCAACGTCGAATCCGAACCCGAACTCGCGGCCATTTCGGCCATCGCCGCGGCGGGCGGGAGGCGCGCGCGCATCTCCTTGCGCGTCAATCCGGACGTCGACGCCAAAACCCACGCCAAGATTTCCACCGGACTGAAGGAAAACAAATTCGGCGTGCCGCTGTCGCGCGCCCGCGAGATTTACGCCCACGCGGCCCGGCTGCCGGGTCTGGAGATCGCCGGCGTGGACATGCATATCGGCTCGCAGCTCACCGATCTCGGGCCGTTCGACGCGGCTTTTGGCCTGCTCGCCCAATTGGTGCGCGATCTGCGCGCCGACGGCTTCGCGATATCGCATGTCGATCTTGGCGGGGGTCTCGGCGTTCCCTACCACAAAGGGGAGGACCCCGATTCCTACCATCCCGAACGCTACGCGCGGGTCGTGCGCCGGCATTTCGAGGATCTCGGCTGCAAGCTCGTTTTCGAACCGGGGCGGCTCATCGTCGGCAACGCCGGGGTGCTGGTGACGCGCGTCATCCATGTCAAGCACGGCGAGGCCAAGAATTTCGTCATCGTCGACGCCGGCATGAACGATCTCATCCGCCCGACGCTTTACGACGCCTTCCACGAAATCATTCCGGTGAACGAAGCCGGGAGCGACGCGCGGTTTGTCGCCGACATCGTCGGTCCCGTTTGCGAAACCGGCGACTATCTCGAACTCGATCGCGACATCGCCGAACCGCGATCCGGCGATCTGCTCGCCGTGCTGACCGCCGGCGCTTACGGCGCGGCGCAATCGGGAACCTATAATTCGCGCCCGCTGATTCCGGAGGTTCTGGTCGACGGCGCCCGCTTCGCGGTGATCCGCCCGCGCCTTGGCGTCGACGAGCTGATCGGGCTCGACCGCGTGCCGGACTGGCTTTAACGCGCGCCGGGCGCCGTATTGGCGTCGATGAACGCCTTCACGCGCGGATAGATTTCATCGAGGTGCAGCACCAGATGGCCGGCGCCGGGGACCGCGATGAATTGCTTGGGCTCATGGGCTCGCTCGAATAGTCTTTTCGCCGAGGCGATGGGTATGATCGCGTCCTCCTCGCCGTGCAGCATCAGCACGGGGATATGCACGTCGGCGATGGCGAGGTCGGCGCGAAACGGATCGCGCATGAGATAGCTCACCGGAAAAATCGGATAGCGCTCGGCGGCGATGTCCACGGCCGAAAGATAGGGAGAGTCGAGCACCAACGCCGCCGCTTCGTGGCGCGCCGCCATGATCGTCGCGACGCCAGTGCCGAGCGACTCGCCCATGAACACCAGCCGCCGCCCGGAAAAGCCGCGCCGCGCCGCCTCGTCGTAGGCCGCCTCGGCGTCGAGCAGAATGCCGTCCTCGGTCGGCGTCCCCGTCGAGCCGCCATAGCCGCGATAGGAGACGGCGAGCAGCCCATATCCGCTCGCGCTCATTTTTTGGAAGCGCGGGGCGCGATCGGCGAGCACCCCGCCATTGCCGTGAAAATAAAGGATCAGCGGAAGATCGTCGCGCGCCGGTCTCGCGAACCAGGCGACCAGCGTTTCGCCATCGCCGCTCGAAAGGCGCAGCGTTTCCATGGTCGCGAGACCCGCTTGGGCCGGCGGCGCGAGCACTCCGCCGGGATGATACTGAAGATCGCGCTGAAACAGCGTCAATCCAAGCAGCGCCGCGCAGTAAAGGCCGAGCAGCATCCTCGCGGTCAGCTTCAACAGTCTCATGATCGGTTCCCCTGGGCGCGAACATAGGCGCGCGGACCAATTCGCCAAGTTTTCAATAATCCACCGCGACAAGATAAAGCCCTTGCGGCGGCGCCACCTGTCCGCAGCGGGCGCGATCGCGCGCCTCCAGCGCGAGGCGCAAATCCTCGACGCGCCATTTGCCGGAGCCGACATGCTCCAGCGAGCCGACCAGCGAGCGCACCTGATTGTGCAGGAAGGATTGCGCGCTGGCCAGGATCTCGATGATCTCGCCGTCGCGGCGCACGTCGAGCCGGTCGAGCGTGCGGATCGGCGATTTCGCCTGGCATTCGCTGGCGCGAAAGGTCGTGAAGTCGAACTTGCCGATCAGCGTTCGGGCCGCCTCGCGCATGGCGTTCGCGTCGAGCGCCCGCTTGACGTGCCAGACGCGGCCCAGTCGCAGCGTCGGCGGCGCGCGGCGATTATCGATAAGGTAGCGGTAATGGCGGGCCCGCGCCGAAAACCGCGCCTCGAAATCGTCGCCCACGGCGCGCGCGTCGAGCACCGCGATCGGGCTTGGGCGCAGATGCGCGTTGATCGCGTCGCGCAACCGGTCCTCGCGCCAGACGCGCGCCAGATCGACATGGGCGACCTGCCCCAGCGCATGCACGCCGGCGTCGGTGCGGCCGGCCCCATGCACGACGCGGCGAGCGCCGTCGATCGCGAAAACCGCCTCCTCGAGCCGCTGTTGCACCGACATGCCATTGGCCTGACGTTGCCAGCCGACGAAAGGGCCGCCGTCATATTCGATGGTCAGGGCGTGGCGGGGCATCAGGCGGGTTGGGCGACAAGCCGCGCGCCGCGCGACACGGGGCGCCCGCGCGAAAATTCGGCGAAATCCATTGGGGCCTTGCCGGCGCGCTGCACGCGCAGCAGCCGCAACGCGCCCTCGCCGCAGGCGATCAGCCCCTCGTCGTCGAGCGCCGCGCCCGGCGCGCCGGCGCCCGCCTCCACCGTCGCGCGCAATACTTTCACCCGCTCGACCCCCGCGCCAAGGTCGGCTTCGAAGAAGGCTCCGGGCGCGGGCGCGAGGCCGCGCACGAGATTGTGGACTTCGGCGGCGCGGCGGCTCCAGTCGATGCGCGCCTCGGCCTTGTCGATCTTTTGCGCATAGGTGACGCCGACATCGCTCTGCGGCGTGAACACGAGTTCGCCGCGCGCCAGCAGCTCCAGCGCGTCGGCCATCAGCGGGGCGCCGGCCAGCGCCAGCGCGTCGTGCAACTCGCCGGCGGTCATGTCGGGGCCGATGGGAACGCGCGCCTCGCTGGCGACCGGGCCGGTGTCGAGTCCTTCCTCCATTTTCATGACATCGACGCCGCTCTCGGCATCGCCGGCCATGATCGCCCGCTGGATCGGCGCGGCGCCGCGCCAGCACGGCAGGATCGAGCCGTGCAGGTTGAGGCAGCCGAGCCGCGGCGCCTCCAAAATCGCGCGCGGCAGGATCAGGCCATAGGCGGCGACCACGGCGACATCGGCGTTATGCGCTTTGAACTGCGCGGTCTCCAATTCGCCACGCAGCGTTCGCGGGGTGAACACGGGCAGTCCCAGGCTTTCGGCGAGCAGATGCACGGGGGATTTGCGCGGCTCCATCCCGCGCCCGGCGGGACGCGGCGGCTGCGTATAGACGGCGACGACCTCATGCCCTCGCGCCACGATCTCCCGTAACAGGCCCGTCGAAAACTCCGGCGTGCCCATGAAGATGACGCGCATCAGGCGTCCGCGTTTTCGGGCGCCCGCTCGGCGGCGCGCGCGTCGAGGCGCGCGGCCTTGGTGAATTTTTTCAGCACGCGCTCGCGTTTGAGTCGCGACAGATGGTCTATGAACAACCCGCCTTCGAGATGCTCCAGCTCATGCTGCACGACCGTCGCGAGCAGCCCTTCCGCGTCGAATTCGATCGTCTCGCCATCGCGGGAAAGATGCCGCACGCGCACCCGCGCCGGGCGCTGCACGTCTTCAAAGTATTCGGGAACGGAGAGGCAGCCCTCGTTATAGGTGCTGAGCTCCTCGCTCGCCCAAATGACCTCGGGATTGATCAAAAAGCGCGGCGCCGGCGGCTCGGCCTCGTCTTTTCGCTTGGCCGTGTCGATGACGACGATGCGCTTGGCGACGCCGACCTGAATCGCGGCGAGGCCGATGCCCGGCGCGTCGTACATGGTCTCCAGCATATCGTCGAGAAGCTGGTAAATCTCGGCGTCGATGCGTTCGACCGGCTTGGAAACGGCCCGCAAGCGCGGGTCGGGAATGGTGACAATGGGAAGCAGGGCCATGGATGCGCGCCTGAGTTGATTTGTGGTTTGCCAAGAGATAGGCGCGAGGCCGCGCGGCGTCAAATGGGAAACGGGCCGCTACTCTCTCCCAAACTGTTCACGCATTTCCAGCGCGCGTCATGGCCGGGCTTGTCCCGGCCATCCACGCCTGGACATCGAGGCCTGTTCGAGCTTACGCGGGTCGGCGCCGCGCGGACATCGATGCGGTGGCGCGATTGCTTCTTTCGTCCAGAAGTCTTTTGGCGGCGCGGCGTGGATGGCCGGGACAAGCCCGGCCATGACGGTTGGGGTGGCCATCGAGTCCGCTCGCCTTATCTGAAGAGGCGGCGCGACGCTCGTGGATTTTCACTGTCGCCGGCGCCCGGCAAGACGTAATATGCGGCCTCAAAAAAAGAACGCGGTCTCGCGAAAATCGCGCCCGCCGCGCCAAATGCCGCTTCCGGAGAGGAACGCTCAAATGACCAAGCACGAGACATTCGCCGCGCATAAGCCGCCGTTCAAGGCGCGCTACGGCAATTTCATCAATGGCGCCTTCGAGGCGCCGAAGGCCGGCCGCTACTTCGACAACATCTCGCCGATAACGGGGCAAAAAATTTGTGAAATCCCGCGCTCCGACAAGGATGACATCGAGGCGGCGCTCGACGCCGCCCACGCCGCCAAGGCCGCCTGGGGCAGGACCAGCCCCGCCGAGCGTGCAAACATCCTCAACGCCGTCGCGGACCGCATGCAGGCCAATCTCGCGACGCTCGCCGCCGCCGAGACCTGGGACAATGGCAAGCCGATCCGCGAGACGACCATCGCCGACCTGCCGCTCGCCATCGACCACTTCCGTTATTTCGCGGGCTGCGTTCGCGCGCAGGAGGGCGGCATCAGCGAGATCGACCACGACACCGTGGCCTATCATTTCCATGAGCCGCTCGGCGTCGTCGGCCAGATCATCCCGTGGAATTTTCCGCTGCTGATGGCCGCCTGGAAGCTCGCGCCGGCGCTGGCCGCCGGCAATTGCGTGGTGATGAAGCCCGCCGAGCAGACGCCCGCCTCGATCCTCGTCTGGGCGGAGATCGTCGGCGACCTGCTGCCCAAGGGCGTGCTCAACATCGTCAACGGTTATGGCCTCGAGGCCGGCAAGCCGCTCGCTTCGTCGAACCGCATCGCCAAGATCGCCTTCACCGGCGAGACGACGACGGGCCGGCTCATCATGCAATACGCTAGCCAGAGCCTCATTCCCGTAACGCTCGAACTCGGCGGCAAGTCGCCCAACATCTTTTTCGAGGATGTCGCGCGCGAGGACGACGACTTCTTCGACAAGGCGGTCGAGGGCTTCGTAATGTTCGCGCTCAATCAGGGCGAGGTCTGCACCTGCCCCAGCCGCGCGCTGGTGCACGAGAAAATTTACGATCGCTTCATGGAGCGCGCGTTGGCGCGCGTCGGCGCGATCAAGCAAGGCAACCCGCTCGATCCGGAAACGATGATCGGCGCGCAGGCGTCGTCCGAACAGCTCGAAAAAATCCTCAGCTACATCGACATCGGCAAGCAGGAGGGCGCGCAAGTGCTCGCCGGCGGCGCTCGCAACATGCTGGAGGGCGACCTCGCGCAGGGCTTCTACGTGAAGCCAACGGTGCTGAAGGGCCACAACAAGATGCGCGTGTTCCAGGAGGAAATCTTTGGGCCGGTCGTCTCGGTCACGACCTTCAAGGACGACGACGACGCGCTCGCCATCGCCAACGACACGCTCTACGGGCTTGGCGCGGGCATATGGAGCCGCGACATGAACCGCTGCTACCGCTTTGGCCGCGCGATCCAGGCGGGGCGCGTGTGGACCAATTGCTATCACGCCTATCCCGCCCACGCGGCGTTCGGCGGCTATAAGCAGTCGGGCATCGGGCGCGAGAACCACAAGATGATGCTCGATCACTATCAGCAGACCAAGAACATGCTGGTGAGCTACAGCCCGAAAAAACTCGGGTTCTTTTAGCGCGGGCGCGGCGATGCAAGAGGGTCTCGCGCGAGTCGTCGCGACGCCGGCGGCGCTTGGGCTGATCGCGAAGCTGCGCGCCGAGCATGGCGCGATCATGTTCCACCAGTCCGGCGGCTGCTGCGACGGCTCGGCGCCGATGTGTTACCCACGCGGCGAATTCCTCGTCGGCGACAACGACGTCAAGCTCGGCGAAATCGGCGACGCGCCGTTTTTCATGAGCGCTTCGCAGTTCGACTATTGGAAGCACACCCAGCTCATCATCGACGTCGTGAGCGGGCAGGGCGGCATGTTCTCGCTCGAAAACGGCAGCGGCCTGCGCTTTCTGACGCGATCAAGGCTGTTCACGGACGACGAGGCCGCAAGCCTCGCGCCCGTGGTTACGGCGGGCTAGCGCCCCCGTCACGCCGGCTGGGCGAATTGCCGGGCCAACGCCTTTTCGATTTCGGGCAAGGGGTGATGCGTGAGATCGCGGTCAAGTTCGCCCTTCACCTTGGCCCGCGCCGCCGCCGATAAATCCTTGCGGATTTCGCCAAGCACCTTTGGCGGCGCGACGATGACGATTTCCTTCATTTCGCCGCTCAGCGCGGCCTTGTTGATACGCTCGGCCATCTCTTTCGCGAAATGCTCTTTCTCGACTTCATGCCAATCGGTGATCTCGACGGAGCTAATCGGACCGCCGCGCGAGGCAAGACGCCCTGGCGCGTCCGAGCCCTGATCATGCGCGGACGGATTCTCTTCCACGCGGGAATCGATAACGCGCAAATCCAGTAGATCCGGATCGCCATGATTGTACAAAAGCAGCGCCCGGCGACCGTCGCCCACGAGAACCCAAGCTCCATTATGGACCGCGATATTGGACATGATTTTCTTCCTTCCCTCTCGGCCTCAATCCAACAACGTGGGCTCTTCGCGCGCCTTTCGCAACCGCGGCCCGTTGCCGCGAGGCCTTCAAATCGATGCGCCGGATCGCCGCTCGATGTGGAAATCCTGATTTCCTGGCTCGATTTACGGTTGATGAGGGTTTTGAGACTATATCCGATCCTTGGCGACCTCAAAGGACGGGCATGCGAAGCGGCGAGCGCCCAAACGGCTTCGCCAGCTTGGCGTAAAAGCGATTCTCGCGGCGCCGTAAGTTCGGGGGCGTTTGATTTGCCTGTCGTGACACAGCGAGCGACCGCGCGGAACCCTCGCGCTGGGGAAGAGGCGAGCGAAGTTGTGCTGGAGCTTTTGCATTACGGCAAGCTCGCGCATGGCGCCGATCTCGCGATTCCCGCCGACGAAGGCTATGGCGTCACGCGCCGCGGACGGGCGCTCGATCCGGGCTTGGACCGCGCGCTCTCTCCGGCGAAATTAGCCGGCGCGCGGCGGCTCGAGCGCGATCTCGTCGATCCGGCCGCGGCGGCGCGCGGATTTCTGCTGGCGCGATCCATTCCGGAATGGCCCCGCGCGACCGAGCCGCCGGTGACATTTTTGCGCTCACGGTTTCGTCACGAGGACGGCGAGCGCGGGCGAGGCCGCCTCTATCAACAGAGCGCCGTCTGGGTCGTGGATTTTTCCGATTGGCGGCGCCGGCCCGACGCGCTGTTGGCGCTGGCCGGCGCGGCGCTGCGGGCGCGCCCGGATCTCGCGGCGGAGAGCGCGGCGGCGCGGCTGGCTTGTCCGCCGCTAAGACTGAGCCCGCCCGCGCAGCGCCCAGCATCGCCCGACGGCGTGGCGATCCTGCTGGATATATTGACGCGCCACGCCTGGTCGGAGGAAGGCTGTCTCATCACTTTCGGCGCGGGCTGCGAGTTCGATGACGAGGCGGACTTTCTCGCGGCGGTCGGCGCGGCGCTGCGGCGCTTGCCAGAAAGTTATCCGCGCTGGCGCGACATCGTGGTGGCCTGCGGCCTGCGGGTGCGAGTTCCCGGCCTCTGCCTGCGCTTCTTGCCGTCCTACCGCGGAGCGGAAGAGTAGGGCGCCGGCGCGCGTGACGATTCGGCGCCAGACTCGCTTTTTCGCCGCGCGCGGAGCGGAATGGTTCTTCGCACATGCGAGCCATGCGCGCCGCGGACCCGCCGCCCGCGGCGCGAAATCCTATGGCGCCGCGTCATCGCTCGCGGCTTTTCGTCCACGAAACAACCTTTGACAGAAGACGGGCTTTGGACGAAGGAACCTCCGCGGCACAAAAAGCAAGCCAAGTCGGACGCCGAGAGGAAACCTTGACCGAAATCATCGAAGACATCGCCGGATCGCGCGAAGCGCGGGCTCCGGATGCGAGAGTTCTCGCGCGGCGCATGGCGGCGCTCAAGGATTTCGCGCGAACGAAAGGCTATTTCGACGTTCCGCCTTTGGAGCAGGCGCTGCGCTGCGTCGAACTCGTGGCGACACCCGTGCTCGCCTTCGCGCTGTTGACAATGGGAGGCGTCGCGGCCGCCGCGGGCGCGCTTCTCCTCGCCATTCATTATCCGCGCGCCGGATACCTCGGCCATGACCTCGCCCACAATCATTGGGGACCGCGCAAGGACGCCAAGCCCCGTTTCATGCTGGGCGCGGTGGCGCTTTTCCAGGGTTTCGGCTCGACCTGGTGGGTCGAGAAACACGAATTGCATCACGCGTTTCCAAACGGCTGTAGGGTCGGCGCCGACGGCGTCATGACGCCGGTCGATGGGGATATCGACACCGGTCCCTGGCTCGTGTGGGACAAGGCGCTCGCCAACTATGGCGCCAAGGCGAGAACTTCGGGCTTGGCAAAGCTTGTCTGGATGGCGATGTCGCGCCTACAGGCGTATTTGCTCTTTCCCATACTGTCCCTGGCCCGCTTCAATTGGAGTTGGCAGAGCATTGGAACCGCCCTGCGCGAGAAAAAATATGTCGAGGCGGCCCTTTGCGTGAGCCACTGGGTTCTGGGGCTCGCCCTCGCCGCCATGCTCGCGCCGGGACCGGCGTGGACGGGCGTGATTTGGTTCCTGACCGCGCAATTGCTCGGCGGTTTCATGCTTGGGATGGTTTTCGTGCTGAACCACACCGGCATGGAAGTTTACGACGCGAGCCAGGCTGGCGGCTTTTACGACCGCCAGGCGAGATCCACGCGCGACACGCCGAGTTCAGTTATTCATGACTGGATGACCGGAGGACTCAACAGCCAGATCGAGCACCACATGTTTCCGACCATGGCGCGCGGCAATCTGAGAAAAATGCGGGCGGCGGTGAAAAACGCCATGCGCGAATGCGGATACGCGTATGAGGAACTAGGCAATCGCGAGGCGCTGAGAGCGGTCATGACCGCGCTGACCGACGCCGCGCGCGCGTGACGCCGCATACTGGATCGTCGAAACAAAAAATCCGCCCTAGCGCCGATGGGGCGCGGGCGGATTTCGAAACAGGCGAAGCGCGCGGGGCGGCCGAGAATTATCTTCCGCAAGCTATTTTACCGAATCGCCGGATGTCGCTTTTTGAATTCTTCGGGATTCATATATTTTTGCGTCCACCAGGAATCTGAACCAAAAACCTTGCAAAATATGGTATATCATTCCTTCCGCGCCATCGAGAACGCCAAGCTTGAAAAAATATCTGTAGATAAAATATGAAAAAGACCTGAAAAAGAGCGGAAGCTTATAATATGTTTCTTTTTGAAATCTCTTTCTTTCAATTATATTTCCGCCCATCTCTCCTTTAAGTTTTCCTGGGGCGTTAGTTGCCGCGCCGCATATTTCTTGCACCTCGAAATCAGACCATTTATTGTGTCTTGCCGTCCACTCCGATAACGACATCTCCTGATGGTCAAGCATGCTTCCATTCAGTATTTTAACCGGGCCCGTGCAAATAAAATGCTGATCGTATAATCTGTTCTCGACCATGCCTTTGCCTCGCCGAAACAATCTCATGTGCCAAGTCTTGGAGATGCCTCCAAACTTAAGTGTCTTTCCCATGAATACAATTCGCCGCAAAAAGACATAGCCGTCAAATTCCGAGTTTGCGAGATCTAGCCGCTTTATGGCGTCGATGAGCTCGGAATCCAGCACTTCATCGGCATCAACGTGAAGTTGCCACTCTTCCGTGTCGCTAAATCTGTCTATCGCCCAGTTCCGCTGATCGCCATAAGTCGAGAAGGGCCGCTCGACGACTTCACACCCGTTATCCAAACATATTTGCCTGGTTCGGTCCTGGCTCAGGGAATTGACGATATGAATTGTCGTGGCGACCTGCCTGACCGAAGCGAGAGTCCGTTCGATGGAAGCTTCGGAGTTGAACGTCAAGATCACGGCGGATATCATTGTTCGCACTCCAGGCGACTTAGGATGCGGGGGCTTCCGCGCAGTGACGGCTTAACGCGTCATCCGGGCTCAAGGAAGCGTTCTTAATGAGGAATGCGTCAAATTGGATTAGATGCTGAGTGTCACGATCGCGCCATCCATTGGAGATGCCGTAAAGTGCGTAGCCCCCATCAATGAACTGCTGAAGTGACGCAAGTCCAACATGCTGACCTTCGTAAACCTCCTTCATTGATAGCTCTACCTGTATGGCTTCGATGCGATCGAGTAGATTTCGAGCTCCAGTAAAGACTTCATTTTCAAAACCTTGAACGTCCATTTTCAGATACATCCGCTTCGCGCGTTCAATTCGAGGCGAGGAAAAGCAATCGAGGCGCTCGACATTGACGTCTTCGCAACCCGCCGCATCGAACAGCGTCCCCAATTTTGGACCCGCCTCGGCGACTTTGCGAAGAGAGGCGCATTGAGAGTTTTGCGTGAGATTTAGAGTTGATCGGCCTCGCTCGGCTCCAAGAGCAACTCTGTCCGCGACGACCCAGTTTGGGAATCGTCGCGCGAACTGATTCAGTTTCCGGTGTGCTTCCGATCCGGGTTCGAACGACAAAATGGGCTGATTGGGTCGATAGGACAGCAGTTCCGTCGCGAACTGTCCTTCGTTGGCTCCGACATCGAGCACGAGGTCGGCTTGAGAAAACTCAAGGAGGTTGAGCATCAACCCAGTGGATGTGCCGGGCAGTGTCGCGCGTTTGACGTCGAGTCCCAAACGCCAAAACAATTTACGCACCAAGCTCTCAACCGTCATGTCTCTCTCCCAAGCCCGCATCGAGGAGGCGGTTTTTCTTCTAGCCGCGAACGATCGTGGCCGATCAGGTCGTTGGTTTTTAGCGCAACGCTAAGTGTCGTCCCACAACGCAAAACGTTCCGACCTTTAAAGATTAAAAAATGAGTCGGGAGAAACCAGCGTTTCTCATTCGTCGAATTAAATCGTCACGAATCCATGCTTGCGTGGTTTCGTGTTTTGCTATTTTTATCGGTCAACGCGGACACTGGCCGCAGACGGATTCTCCGGTATAGCGGACCCGCGTAAACGCGAATTACATTCGCGGCGCGCTTGACCGCGAAGAGCGCCAGCGCGGGCAGCAAGCTGCGTTGGTGCACCTCTCTGTAGATACGCCAAAGCTCCCGATCCGAAAGCACGCGAAGTTTTTGGTTGTCGGATGAACCTCCGCGATGAAATTTACAAAGCGCTGTGGGAACGTATGTTGTCCGAGCGCCATTCATGATTAGCCGCGAGGTTAACGCCCAATCGGCAAGCAGTCGAAAAGATAGATCGTATCCCGTAACGATTGATGCGCGGCGATACACAATCGCCTGATGGTGTGTAAACATGCTGTACCAATGTCTATCGGCGGGAAAGGCGCTTTTGTAGGCTTCTCTACCGTCGAAAACCTCGATTGCATCCCCGTAAACGATATCGTTGGAAGAGTCCAAAAACGGAGCAATAGCGGTCAAGGTATCTTTGTCGGCGAACTCGTCGCCCGCATTCATGAAAACACAATATGCGCCCTTGCTTCGTTGGATCCCCTTGTTCATCGCATCATAAATTCCTTTGTCCGGTTCCGACAACCATTGCGCGACTTCCGGAGGCAGCTTTTTTAAAAAAGCCAGTGTCGCGTCCGTTGAAGCGCCATCGATGACGATCCATTCATAGAGGGAGCGATTTTGAACGATCACACTCCGATAAGTGCGCTCAAGAGCTTCAAAATCATTCCGACAAATCGTAACGATCGAGATCAATGGACTCATCGTGTTGGCTCCAGGGCGCGGGCCGAACCGCATGACGGGCAAACAAGGATAGGCGCGCCGCCATATTTTTACTGAATCACCATGGAGGAACTCGCTCCGAGTCGTCTCAACGGCAATAAAGAGCGTCGGCTTGCGCGGGACCAAAGACGCCGTCAACATGGGCGTTGGCCATTCCACGCAACCGATAGCCATTCATGCACAGAAACTCGTTCAGCTCTCCAAACAAGGGCTGGTTCTCATATAGTTCCATGAACGAGACTTCGAGATAAACAAAATCGATCACCTCCCGCAATTCGCCAAGACCTTTCAAAACTTCGAGTTCGCCACCTTGCACGTCGATTTTAAGCATGGACGGACGTAAGATCCGCTCCGCCTTCAGTTGGCTGTCCAGGCGGTCCGTTGGCACAACGATGGTGTTCTTTATGTGGACGCCAAATTCTTGCTGTGGTTTCGCCGGACGAAAGAGAGACGAGGAGTCTTCCCGTGTCGTGACATAAAACTCCGCCGTTCCCTTCGCGGCGGACAATGCCATGCGATGAACGCGAATCCGTTGCGACGTGGCCTTCGCCCATTTTTCAAGCCGCGCCGCGGAAGCCGGAACAGGTTCGAAACAATCGATCTCGATATCGCGATTGTTTGCAAAGGTCGCGAGCGCGAATTGTCCCTTGTTGGCGCCGACGTCGATGAGGTGTCGCGGGTGAACGAACGAAATTATATTTGAATGCTCGACGGCGCCAGGGACGCCATAAACCAGCAACCCGCGCGCCATGGACGTATTTTGCAACAGGCTGGCGAGCTTTTCTAGCTTATGAAACATTATACTCCTCGCTGCATCGGCGGCGGGGCGCCTGCATTTCCGAAAAATAGTCGATCATTTCGAGCGCGATCGTTTCGATATTGAAATGCTCGACGAACGCGGCGCGGGCGCCGTCCGCCATGCATTGCTTCTCATCGTCGGTTTTTATCAGGAATTCATGGATGATGCGCGCGAAATCCTCTTCGTCGTCATGCGCGATCAATCCGCCGCGGTGAGCCTGAATCTCTCGCCAAATATTGACCTTGTCGGTGATGAGGACAGGGAGATGGCAGGCGAGCGCCTCGGCCACGACGATTCCAAAATTTTCGGAGTGAGACGGCAAGGCGAACGCCTCCGCCGCCCTATACGCTCCCCATTTTGCGTCTCCCGTGAGCGTGCCAGGCCAATGTATCCGCTCGGAGATCCCCGTTTTGCGAGCCAGTGCCTGAAGGTCCGCCCGCATGCCAATCTGGTCCGGTCCGGCAATAACAAGATCGAGATCGGGATAGGCCGCGGCGTATCGCGCAAAGGCGCGGATCAAAATGTCGCAGCCCTTTTTCGGATGTATACGACTGAGAAACAGCAAAAAGCGCCTGTCCACCAGTGATGGGGCGCAAGCATGAAAAGCCTTGATCTGGCGTGCTGGGTCTCCCACCACGTCCGCCGTGCCATAACCGATAACGTGCTCCCGCACTTGGTAGGGCCAAAACGCGTTTCTCGTCAGAAGCTTTTCTTCTTCGGTCGTAAATAAAACCGCGGAAGCATGCCGCAGAAGACGCCCTTCGCTGAATAACCAAAAGAACTGCTTAAACGCATGCTTTATTGGATATTTTTTTCGAAACCATGGGTCAAGCTGGCCATGGGTGTAAACGAAATACGGAGTTTTGCTTCGCGGCAGTGCGATTGTCGCGGCCATCGCCGAATAGTTCCATAAACCATTCACGATCACGGCGTCATAATTGTCAACATTGGCGCGAAGCCAAGGCAGGAGGTGCGGACTGTAACCATAGCGTAGCCAGGGAATTGCTTTTTTCAGGCGTCTATAAAGGGGCGATTTGATGCCCATCGCATGGATTTTTACCGGGCTGGCTTTCACCCACGGCGCGCCCGGATGGTCCAGCGAGACAATCTCGCGCTCGTGACCATGCTTCGCCCAGACGGCCGCTTGCCGAATGATCCCTTCCAGCGGGCCACCAACTTCCACATTGGTGCTGCCGATTATATGAAGAATTTTCATCGATTTCCCAAAGAGCGTTCATCACGCGGCGCCGCCGGCCGTCCGCGCCGAAGTCGTCTATCTAACGAGCCCTCGCCCGAGCGTCAAAGCTCGAGACGCGGCGCAAGTCCAAGTGGAAGGGGAGCGCTGCGCCCCGAGAATTGCGCTTTTTCGCTTCACGGAGTCCAATTCCGCGTCACTCAGTTGGTGAAACCATTCGAACGCGGCGCATAACTCCTCCACGTTGCCCTTTTGAACCAAGCGACCATTGAGCATGTCGCGCAGAAAATAGTCGGCGGCTCCGCAGGCGCTCGAAGCAATTAAACCAAGCCCAGCCTTCGCCGCCTCTTGCACCACCAACCCCCATGGCTCGTAAAGACTCGGCAATACGAGCGCCGACGCTCGTTGCATGACAACTGGCAATTCCAATGGTTGAACAAAACCAAGAATCTCGACACAAGGGAGTCCATCGAAGCCGCTCCGCAGCGGACCCGCGCCGCATATTCGCAGGGTCCACGGATCGCTCTGGCGTTGAACATAGATCCGCCAAGCCGAGGCGAGTACGTTGACGCCCTTTAAATCAATCAAGCGCCCAACAAATAGAAAGGCTCGTGGCGCGACCACCTGCGCGGCGCTCGTGAAGCTCTCGGCGCAAGCGTAGTGTCCCTCGATGATTTCGTGGGCTCCAAATCCCAGGTAGCTCGCGAATTTGGCCTGTCGGTTGCCCGGCACGAACGCGAAATCATAGCAGCTTCGCACATATAGCCGAAACGCCGCAATGCCTATGTACTGGCGAGCTGTGCCCATCCATTGATTGTCCATGCATAGTATTCGAATTGCTTTTCCTTTACGCGATCTGGCGATGTCTCTATATCCCCGGACATGCCAACTGCATACATAAATTAAATCGTAATAATTGTTTTGGATGTCAGCAATATTTTTTGGGTTGCATGCGTACTTTTTGCATGGGAAATTGAAAAACATATTTTCAGAAAACGGAGCGTTCTGATCGATTTGCTCTGTGTACATGATATCCAAGTCACAAGATAGCATATCCTGCAGTTCCCTGGCGCAAGCGTCCATGTAGCCTGACCAGTGCATCCAAAGAATAAGCACCTTCATCTTGTCACCCGGATTTGCGAGGAATCGAGTAATGTTCGCGGTTGACCGGCATCCATCGCGGCGATGCACCAACTCAGCTCAATGCGTGCCCGCTGACGCGAGCCTCTTTCTTCGTCGCGCGCTTCGATCCATGAGCATGTCTAGGGAACGTCGAGGATCGAGGAGTCGCGCGCCGATGCGCTGAATCGGTCCGACGATGGCGCGGTCAACGAATCCATATTTCCGTCCCGCAATTCGTTCGAATATAGTCTCTCGGTCTTGCCAATATTGATCGATAACGCGACCGCTGCCGGTAATCGAGAGAGAATGAATTCTGAACGCGCCAATGTTATCGTAAACCCGCCTGATGTTGTAGCCCTTGTCGGCCAAATCGCAAAGAATTTCACCATCCCAACAGGTTCTATTGCCGATATTGAATCCGTTGACGGAGCGAAACGCCTTCGCCCTATAAAATGTCGCCTGCTGCAGTGCGAACGATGAGCCATGAAGCGCGCCAGACAACGAGAATCTTTGTGAGATCGATCGTCTGAGGACCGAGCCAAATTCATCGACTATGAACCCGTTGCCAATGATGGCGCCCGCATCGGGATGGAGATTCACCGCCGCCGCGGCGTTTCGTAGTCCCCCGTCCAAATAGTAATCGTCGGAATTGATGTATCCGAACCAGTCCCCTGTCGCTCGGGCAAAGCCGCGGTTAAGACCGTCCGCCGGCCCCTGGTCCTTTTCATAAATGATATGAGCTATGCGGTCACGATAACGTTCGATAATCTCGCGGCTACCGTCGGTCGAGCCAGGATCGACGATGATATATTCTAATTCAACTCCGCTTTGCGCTAAAACGGAAGTAATTGCCTGTTCAAGAAAACGCGCCTGATTGTAGGAGATCGTGACAATGGAGAACTTCATGCGTTTCGCGCTTTCGCTTGCTCGCCCTCGCCGGAGGAGGACTCGATCGTGACCATCACGAGAACGAGCCATGCCGCCGTGGTGACGCGTCGATCGAGCCCAAAGGGCGAAAAGAGGATATCCCATATGAGCGACAGGCAAATGAAGACGATAAATCCCGAGAACGGCGTCGGGCGCACTATCGCCGCGTAAAGCCCGCGTACGGTCGTCCAAAGGGCCCAGAGCCAAAAGATGCCGCCCAGCACGCCCGCCTCGACCCACGCGCCGAAGAGATGCGAGTGCGTGGGAATCAGGTTGCTTTCGAAGGGATCGCCCTGTATCTCGTAGCCGGCTTGCTCCAATCGAGTCACCCATAATTCCACATAGTGAATGTCGCGGGCCCAGGACCCATGACCGATGATCGGAGAGTCGATGATCGCCTGCGTGGAGACGAGGGATTCGGCGCGTCCGCCAAGCAGAATCCCGAGACTTCCTGATGATTGCAACTCATATTTGTCCTTGGCATCGAGTCCCATTAGCCCCGAACTGGCGGCATAACCATATGCCGAAACCAATCCCTGCGCGGCGACCAATCCAACAATCCCGAGCGCCGCGAGATTCAGGGGAGAGAGGGCTCGCCGACGAGTGGTCGCCAAGGCTTGCAACAGAGCCGCGAGCGCGGACAAGCCGAATAGATTGCGGGCGCTCAGGGCGATGTTCACCAGCGAGGCGACAAAAGGAATGGATATGCCGGCGAGACGGGTAAGCGGGCTTCTGACCAACCAGGCGGAGAGGAGCAAGGCAGTGGCCGTGAACAATTGCCCATAACCAAATCTCCAATCAGTCCCAAATATATCCGCGCCGATCCCAATCCGCCAACGTCCATTCGCAGTCGTACCGCGGAAATGATGAACAACAGAAAGACGAACGTCAATATCCGTTGGCGGTTTCCGCCCACGATCAGCGCGATCGACGTAAAATTGACGGCAAAAAAGATGATTTTGGACCAGCCGCGCGCGACATCTTCAAGCGGGGTCTGGCGGATGGCGTCGGTCACCATGGCCCCGAAAAACCACACCGCCGCGAAGATCACGAATTGTTTCACGATCGGCCCGAAACGCGGGCGACCAAAGACGAAGAGGAAGGGTAAAAGCAGCGCGAGCAATATCTCGGACAGCAGTAATCTCCCGCCGGCGTTCACCTCCACGATCATGGCCAGCGCGATAATGGGAAGAATCATCATAGACGGCCTGCCCGCCAAGCATGCGTAACAACTCTCTCGATATTGCCGACGCTATCAAATGGCACTTCAATTCCCAATTGCGATCGCCTTGTCAAATATCAGTTTATATGCGGCCGACACTGCTTGGGGACTATATTTTTCCTCAAATCTTTGCAATGCGGCTTCGGCCAGAACGATGCGTTTTTCCCTATTTTGACTGAGCATTCTCAGGCCGCTGCATACCGACTCGGCTGTCGGCGCCGCGTTGACTCCGGCCCGGCCATGATCGAGTATTTCGCTCTGCACTTCCCAATCGGGGGCTAACACTGCGCATCCGTGGGACATGGCTTCGACAAAGACAAGGCCAAAGGTTTCGAAGCGACAGGGCATCGCGTAAATATGCGCGTTTCGCATCAACTCAAAGAGCGCTTGGTCGGAGATGTCCCTATGGACGCGCAGGTCCACACCAACGTTCAAATCCACCGGGCCATCACCAAAGTTCGTCACAATATCAAAGGTAAAATTGCTGCGTTCGGCGGCGCTCATGAGGCGCAACGCATCCAAAACAGTATCAAGTCCTTTTCGTCGCGCCAATCTACCAACGAACAAGAGGCGCACCGTTTTATCATTGAGGTGCTTTTGACGAACCTTCGACAAGGAAGCGGCGCTAAGTCCCGGTCGGAACCAGGGCGCGCTAACGAATGGATCGGCGAGTTCGGGGAACCGCGCGGCGTGCCGCGCGACCTCCGCATCGCTGGTGACTTGAACCAAAGTGGCGTGGCGATATCCAAAGAGTTGGGCCTGGTATTGAGCTTCGATATCGACGTCACTCGCGCCGTTGGCCTTTGACATTCTTGGGTCGGCCACCGAATGGAACCAAATGAGGGGTATTGAGCCAAGGTTTGTGGGAATGCGCGCTCGATGGGTATAAACAATATCCGCTTTCAGTTTCTCGATCATACTAATGTTGACTGCGCGCGAATAGCTTAGGTTAGCGCCATCCTCGGTTCTAACAAATCGCGATAGGATCTTAGATGAGATCATCTTTAAGTTTTCGTCAAAAATGTCTATTATATCAAATGGATAGACGAAATCTACCTCCGCATGTTTGGTCATGCGACGGAGTTCGCGCATATAGCGCCAATCCGTATGTGTCGTGGGCCTCAAATAAAGCGCGGGTGTATCGACATAAACTCTCATTTGCGGTGCCCGTTCCCCTTAGGCGCGATTCCCAGTTTTTTTCAAGATTATATGAATATATTTTCGACATCCGGATGCAAATACCAACTATCGTAATAAGAAGCGGTCGGCAGTGCGATCCTATATCCCATATCAAGCATAATATTGTCAATTTTTTTCATCTTATCTTTGTCGTAGTTTGATCCAATGGTGAAAACCTTAACCTTTCGCTTTGTGAGATCGAGGCCCTGCAAAACCTCGTATTCCGATCCTTCCGTATCGATGGATATATAGTCTATCAGAGTGGGCGCATTGTGTTCCGCGAGCAGATCGTCGAGGGTCACCGTCTTCACGGGAGCCAGTGCTCCGCTTCTTAAATTGGAGTCGCGTCCCTCGAACCCGACCAAGGTGGAAAACTCCCCATCCTTGGTGTTCATGAGCAGATCGAGCGTCTCCCCTGACTTGTTGAAGACTGCGCGCGGATCCAAAACCGCGCCCCTCTTTTCGACGATACTTTGATGGAACTCTGGGTTCGGTTCAGCGAGCAAGCCAGTCCAACCATACTGTTTTTCCAACAAATAGGTGTTGGAAAGCTTGTCATCGTTTCCCACCCCGACCTCGACAAAATATCCTCCGCGCTTAGCTCTCGTCGCCAGCACAACAAATATATCTTGCAGAAGCTGGGAGCGTGAGCAAGAGAAGCAATCTCTGACCAGATTCTCGCAATTAAAATTCACGGCCGCCATGAGCTGAGACATTCGCGCGAATCGATAGGCTTCATACAAAGACAGCCCCTGTCTGCCCATCCTGTGCAGGTGAGCTCGAGCAAACAACGGATCAAGACGAGCGCTCCAATCGATCAGCGCGTTGCTTCTCGCCGCCCGACCGAAGGCGAATGCAAAAGGCGCGAGTAACGGTGTGAGAGAAGGAACCGCTGATAACATCGTTAGTGCTCCGCATGCAATCTTAAGCTTCGTTTGCGGCGGCGACGCGCGCCGCGGCTCCAACTCAAGGCTAGTGTCGCTTCTTGATCGAGATCCCCATACAGATATCGTCCCACAAACTACAAAACGAGAAATTTTTATAAAAATCTATATGCTTTTAACTGTGTAATCCATGTCGATCTCGTCAATATGGCGACGAACAATCGTATTAAAATAAACCGCCCGCCAAAAATACGTGAAAGTTGAAGCAAGTATGACGCCAGAAAGAAATCCGTTTTTCAAAAGAATCCATTTTGTAGGTATTATAACAATAATCACCACAAGCGCGAATGCAGACTGCCGAGAAATAAAATTAAACGCATTCATAAACATTTGCATGAATGACATTATACATGAAAATGTCACAAAAAACACGAGGGAAATGCTCAATGTCGTTGTATCCGGAAGCGTCAACTGCACGCCTGTCCATAGGCTTATAAGCAAATTCGAGGAAAAAAGAAAGAGACCGGCCAACCCGAACGAAAGAACGCAGACAAGCGCCAAACCCTTGGTTCTAACAGTTCGTATCCATTTCAAGTCGCCCTGAGCGACGGCGCTCGAAATCGCCGGCCACAAGGGCCACAGTCCCAATCCAATTATTGCGCATACATAGCCGAACAGTCGCGTTAGCAGATCGAATTGCGCGACCGTTTGCGGACTGAAAAATTGAGCAATCAAGATTGTGTCGACGCCGACCTCGGCGAAATTGAGCAAATGTAAAATCGTGAAGTTGAGTCCCGTCAGCACGCGGTCATGGAGCTTCTCGGTCGATAGTACCGCAAGGCTTGGTCGCAAATCGGGTCTTAGCCGAAAAAACAGATAAACAACCGATGCTCCCGCGATCAGGTTCGGCAGAAGCGTTACCGCGGCGACAAACGCGGCGATGGTCGGCCAGAAACAAGCCGCGAGAAAAGCGCCGACGAGCCCTCCGAGACGCCCCGTGGTGGCCCATGCCTGCGCCGTGGCGCCCATTTGCAGGGCGAAGAAAATTCGCTGGCTGATCGCGAGAGGTATCCCCAAGGCCGAAGCCGCGATCAAGACAATCCAAGCATCTTTAACCGAACCACGGGGCGCGCTTGGGAAAAAATGGTCAACGAGCCCGAACGAGACCGCCGCGGCCCCCAAGATGGCGACGACGATCGCGCAGCCGATCAGAAAAAACCAAACTTGAGTGACCGCCCGCCGGGCCGCCAAATGATCGCCACGCGCTTCCGCCTGCGTCAATTCGGTCACCAGAGCGTAGGCCAGACCAAAGTCGGCATAGGCGAAGAAACTTGTTATCGAAAGAATTGCGGCGAATAGGCCATACTGTTCCTGACCCAACGCTCTTATCGCCAATGGCACCGATAGCAGCGTGGATACAACATTCACCACCCGCCCGAGGAACGTCATCAGAATATTCTGGAACACGACGCGGCTGCGTGTTGAAGCGCGCCATCGCGACAGAACCAAGGAAATTCCTTCCTCGATCCTTGCGGAAGCCTTCATCTCGGACAGCGCCCAACTCCTCTTTGAACGATTGACAGGCCAGGACTCTTGTCGGGTTGAGGGGGGATTTAGCGAACGAAGATGGCGTCTCTCGTCAGTTGAGGGCGAAACGCCGCGCGCATTGTTCGCCGGAAGCGCGATTCTTGATTAGCCCACCTCGACCAAGAGGTCCGCTCGCTCTCGTGACTTCTCCTCCATATCCTCGTCCGCTTCGAAATTGGAGAGCAGCGCCTGTTCGAAAAGAGGCAGAAGTCGGCGGGAGCTAAGCGCTTCGGCCACACGCAATCCTTTTTCGACATAGCTCGAAAGGTCCGTGTCCCTGGCGCGTAGTATCGCCTCGGCGAGGGCTTCGGCGTCGCCAGCCGGCGTCAGCAGCGCGACGCCCGTCAGAATGTCGCTAAGTTCGGTTCCAGCATTGACGGTCGCCACGATCGGTCGACCGCTCGCCAGCATGCCGCCGAGCTTGGAGGGAAGCACCAAGTCAGCGGCTCCATTGTGCTGCGGCAGAACATGCAGATCGGCCATGCTCAACAATTCATCCAGTCTTTCCGCCGGCTGTAACGGCAGATAACTCACGTTGAGCAGGTCGTCGTACGCCGCCTGTAAGCAAGCCTTCCTTGGCCCCTCGCCGGCGATGACGAAATGCACGTCTCCGTGTGAGACGAGACGGCGGGCGGCGTCAAGGACCACGTCGAGCGCCTGCTTCACGCCGACGTGGCCGGCGTAAAGAACGACAAACCGTTCCTTTTCGATGCCCAACTCCGCGCGGAAGGCGGCGTCATGGCGAGGCGGCCAAGGCTTTATCGCGTCGAGATCCACCCAATTGCGCAACAATTCGACCCTCGAACGCGGCAATCCCTTCTTGACCAGCGCGGTGCGCATTTTCTCGGAGATCGTCACGATACGATCGAAGCCGCCTAGTAGCGCGCGCTCCAGGAAACTCGCCGCCCGTCGTATAGCTCGGCCCTTGATGTGGCCAACCTCGAACGCCGCGTCAACCTCGAGATCCTGGACATGCAAAAGCGTCTTCGCGCCGACGAACTTTGCGGCGAGCATGGCCGCCGGCGCGGAAAATAAAGTCGGTTCAACGCACATAACGACATCTGGTTGAAATCGCAGTATGCGCCACGCGACCATCGGGGCCGCGGCGACCGCGAAGGTCATGGGCGCCAACAATCGCCATACGCCCCCGCCGTCTTTTTTCATCAGCATCGGGCAGCGCGAAATTGTCATCCCGCCCATCGTCTCGCTGCTGTAGGACCAAGCATTATAGGGTTTACGCGCGAACCAGCCTGGATAATGCGGCGGCGCGGTGATGACCTCGACGCGATGTCCGCGCCCATCAAGGAATTGCGCCAATTCCGTCGTGTATTTGGCGCAGCCGATAAGTTCGGGGGCGAAATTTATGGCGTGGATTAAAATTTTCGATGAAGCGATGGAACTCCGAGACCCCTGAATGCGTTGTCCAAGAAAGCGAGAAGGATTCGTCGCCGGGCGGACCATCTCGTGATGGTCGGCGTGGCGGCGTCGTAAATAGGTCGATGCAAACGACACGGCCACCTCATCTGTTGACATTAGATTTGAATTTGGCAGGATTTTGCCGCAAGCTCAATATCGAAAATGATCTTTCATCCAGATTGCGACGAGAAAACGACGGGGCCACGCTAAGATGCATGACACGTACGGTTGCCGTGGGAACAGCTGATGGCCGCTATAATTGGGCCTTAGGAGGATTCGACTAGGGAAGCCCGTGATTTGGCCGCCCCGGGGTCGCGTCGCGGGTTCGCTTCGTGTGAATCGGCGTTCCGCGCACGTCGCGGCGAACCGCGCGCCTATGTCCAAGATCAAGCCCCACTTGCGGTAAGCGAAATCAGCGGCTTGACATCCGGACCGCCCGCGGAAATCTGGATCGCGGTCCACATTTATCGCGGACCGCCATCAGAAATGGAGACGCAAGCCAAGCGATTGACCGCCCACTAAAGTCCGATGTCCCGAGTCCACGACTTCGAACGATCGCCGCCCCGCGTCGCAAGCTCCGATCGAAGGGCTTCGCGGGTTTCCTTGGGCTTCGCCGAGATTATGTCCCTCAACCTTCGCTTTGTCTTGGGCTCCAATTGTTCGCCCAAATCCATCAATTGATTGATGGCGAACCGCTGTTCGTTGGGCGGCAAGAGTTCCCAAAGCCCGAGAACGAATGCTAACCGGGCGCTCATCACGCCAGCTTCGCGCGGCGCGATCGTCTGGGACATGATCAGCGCGGACTGCGTCCGGGTGAAAGGCTCCGCGCGCCGCCAGCGCAGGCGCGCCAGGGCCAGCCATGCGCCCCCAGAGGCTGGATCGACGGTTAAAAGATCGACGACGCTTGATTCCGCTCGAACCAAGTCGTCCATGGTTTCATTGAGCGAAGCGGTTGCTAGCCTAGCCCGGACCGCGACGCCCGGTTCCGCGGTCCATGGCCGCAAAAGCGCCAGCGTGTCCTCAATCTGCTTTTGGCGCTTCCGACGCGCATCCGGATCCGCCGTCAACTCCTTCAAAAGCGTCGCGGTGGTCGCCTCGATACTCTCGAAGCCGATGAGTTTAACCCCTTCGCGGATGAGCGGAATGGCGACGCTCAAGACGAGGAGCGACGCGACAACAACTCGCGGCGACATGCCAAAACTCCGCTAGTTCTGGTAATATTTCTTGTAATAATAGCCGGAATAGTTCGAATAGGCGCCGTAACGCGGGGTCTTGCTTTCATCCACCAAATTGAGCGCGACGCCGGCGAGTTTGTGATTACGAACGAAATAATCAACGTTTTGCGCGACCAGTTCTCTCGTCGTTCCCTGAAATCTCACGACAAATATGACCTTATCAGCCAAAGTCGCGAGAACCTTGGCGTCGATCACAGGCCCCACCGGCGGAGAATCGAAAATGATATAATCATACATTGAGCGCAACTTTTCGACGATGAGCTTCATGCGCTCGGATCCCAAAAGGTCGGGGGGATTCTGCGATTTCGTTCCGGCGGCGAGTACCGTCAATCCGCCTTCCCTGATAACGATATCCTCGAAGGATGCCGTGCCGGTCAACAAATCAACCAGGCCGCCCCTGTCCTCCATTCCCCAATATTTGGTGATCGACGGGTGACGAAGATCGCCGTCGACGAGCAGAACTTTCTGGCCCGCCTTTTCCGCCGAAAAAGCGAGGCTTTGCACCAAAGTGGATTTGCCTTCGCTTGGAATGGACGAGGTGATTAGAATCACCTTGGCGGGATGGTCGACGTCGGCCATTTGAATTCCGACGCGAATCGCGCGCACGGCTTCGGCGTAACGCGATAGCGGCTTCGCAACGAGATATCGCGGCAGGTCGAGCGTTTTGTTGTCGATTCGACGCTCCTTGTCGCCAAGTAGCGGCAGTGAGGATAAGACTGGTTGTCCAAGTTTCTCCTCGATCTCGCGCGGCGTGGTGAAGCCGGAATTCAGCATGTCGAGAGTGATGGCGCCACCGACGCCCAGCAAGAGTCCGACCGCCCCCGCCAGCGCCTCGATGAGCGTCACCCTGGGAGAAGACGGCGCGCCGGGCTTGATCGCCGGCGAGATCACGCGCGATTCGCGCTCCTCGAAGGTCGATTGTTCCTGGGTGATCTTGGCGCGCGACAGGAAATTGTCAAACAGGGTCTTGTTCGCGGTGTTTGTCCGCTCGAGTTCGCGCAAGCGCACGCCGACGTTGTTGTCGGCCCCGGTTTGCCCAGTCGCCTGGGAAAGGCTCGCCGCCAACGATTGCTCGCGCGCCTTGGCGACCTCATAATCGTTTTTGAGATTGATCAGAATGCGTTGGACCTCGGCGGCGATGGAGCGGTCGATGTCTCGGCGCTCGGCCCTGGCGTTGATGACCATGGGGTGTTGATCGCTGTAATGCGCGGCGAGATCGGCTTCCTTGCGGGCGACCTCCGCCTGCTGCATGCGCAGCGCTGAAATGACCGTCGAGCGGACGACGTCGGGAATGGCTTGAAGGTTGCCGCCGCGCGAATTGACCTGCAGCGCCTGCTCGTATTTCGCACGCTTCTCGGCGGTTTCGGCGCGGGCGGCGATGAGCTTGCCATTCAAGTCCGAAAGCTGTTGCTCGGAAATGGTCGTCTTACCCTCGCTGCTCACGTTTATAAGATTGTTATCCTTACGGAATTTCGCGACCGCCTCTTCCGATTGGCGGACTTGCTCGCGCAGCCCCTCCATGCGCTCGGCCAGCCAAGTCGACGCGCGCTTGGCGGCGTCGTAGCGCGCGTCCAGTTGGTCGACAACAAAACTGTCCGCGACAGAGTTGGCGAGGCGCGCCGCCTTCGCCGCATCCTCGGATGTCACGGAGATCCCGAGAACATAGGTGCGATTAATGCGCTTCACGTCAAGCGCCCCGCGCAGGCGACCGATCGAGCGCAAAACATCGGTCGGTATCGCGCCTTCCAGTTTGGGCGCGGCGCTTTTGACAACCTCATCGGACTTGAAAAGTCCCGCGACGAAGCTCAATAGCCCGGCGCGCCCCGACTTTCCAAATTCCGCGTCCTCGGTCAAATGCTCCTTTTCGACCACTCGGCGCAGCAGATTGATGGATTGGATGACGGAGATTTGACTGTCGATGGCGCCAGATTCGAGATTGAGATCGGGCATGACGCTGTCCGAGCCGAAAATCTTCTCCTTGCGTTGCTCAAGCAGCACTTGCACGGTCGCCGTGTATCGCGGAGTGGCGGCCAGCAACGCCAAAAAGGTCAAGGCCATGACGACAAGGGTCGTCATCATGACTATTTTCCAGCGCCGCGCGATAAAATCTTGAAGCAGACGCACGTCGAAGGCGTCGGAAGCGCCTTTTTCATCCAGTGGGCGCGTCGTCTGCGGGGAAATCTTACCGTGCATGAATAAACACTTTCCTGTAGTTGCGCCGACGGGGGTGTTTTACATTCATTCCTACGCCGCGCCAACAGCCGGGAAGGCCGATCTCGGAATAAGACACCGATCGCTCCAACCGCTTATCTATCGATCGCGATCCTTCCGCTCCATGATTGCGCGACGCCGGCGCCGAGGAGCGCCGCGAAGGTCAAGGCCACCGCCTGTATTTGCAGGCTAAAGTCGACGAATGCGTGCATTGCGACGATAACGGTCGCGGCGGCCCCGACGAGGGGCGCGGTCGCGCCATTTCGCCGCATCAGCGCCGCATGCGCGCAACGTCCGGCGAGTAGCGCCGCCGCAAGGATCAGGAGCACCGCGACGGGAACGCCGAGCCCCTGCAAAAGCTCGAGATAGCTGTTGTGCGCCTTGTCCCAGACACCAAACGGAGAGATGCTGCCGTCTCGATATATTGGGAATACCTCTTGAAACGTTCCGTCGCCGAAACCAAACAGCGGCGCGTCGGCGATGGAACGCCAAGCGAGGCTATACACGGCCAGCCGATCGTCGGAAGCAAAACCAATGGCCGTGAACCGGTCGGCGAGAAAATCGCCATAGTTGAATAGCGCCATGCCGACAACTAGCAGCGCGCCGAGCAGACCGAAGCCGGCTCCAACGGCGTTGCGCCGGCCGCGAACGGCGGAAAGCAGAGCAAGCGCCAGGACGCCCGCCAAACTCGCGGAGACGCCGCCGCGCGAGCCCGTCAGAATCAGCGCGATTCCAATGATCGCCGCGCAGGTGATCCAGGCTCCTCCTGGACCGACCGTAACCGCGACCACCGTGGCCAGCCTTCGCCCAAGGGAAGTCGGCGGCGCCTCGATTTGGCCGAGATAACAGCTCATCGCCAAACCCAGCGCGCAGACGAAACCCATGCCGGCATAGGTCGCGTACGAGTTGCGATTGACGAAGCTTGAAGTCACCGAATCCTGATAGGCGATCTTCTTGAACCACAGCAGCGTATCGGGAAAATTGAAAAAGGCGACAATTCCATAAATCGCGTAAAGCGCGCCGATGATCGCCACGGCCGCGAGCAGTCGCCGCGCCCGCGCGCCCGAGCGGCAGAGTTGCAAGGCCAGCCAAAACACCAGGCCGCAGGTCGAAAAACGCAGCAAGGCGAGAATTGTCAGATCGCGATTGATCGAAATGGATCCGGGGACATCGCGCTCCAGCGCATCGCGGGCCATTTGCCAGATTGGATGCTGATACGCCGCCGGCGTCCATTGTCCGGTCTGGATGAACGCCCAGGCGCAGGCTAGCGCGAAAGCCAGGGCTGGAAACCAGATGCGGCGGATCGCCACGGGATGACGTCGCCGCGTTAGCAGCATATTCAATTCGTGAAGCGTCGCGAGTTCCGCCAAACAGCACGGCGTTGACGCCCCAGGCGAGAGGTCGATTGGAGCCGAACCAGAAGGGCGCCCATGCGAGGCCGGCGAGCAACCCCATGAACAACAGTTGGTCGAACTCGGCGCCCCCTTTTGGGCTCGAGTTCGGCGCCAGCGGACTCGTCCGCGCCAACGATCGTTCGCGTGGAATCATCCATCGCGCCGGCGAGACCTTCATGTGTTTCGAGAACTGGCTCCGCTGTCATCACTCACCGGCCGCGCGGCCCCGAAAAATCGCCGGGAACCATACCCGCCGCGGCGACGTGTTGTCCATCGCGTCGCGGCTAAAACAGCGGGCGACGCGAGCGCGGCCGCCCGCCGCTCCGGCCGCGTTATCGGGGCTCGGTCGACAAGAACCGGCGTTCGGCGCCTTCGAGCACGAGCGCCGTCAGTATCGATGTCGCATAGGCGCCGGTGTCGATATTAATGCGGTTTGGCAATGTTTCCGGGGCGCCGACAGGCGTGTGACCGTGGACGATGACCTTTTCCCATGTGCCCTCGAAGCGCAGGAACTCATGCCTGATCCACATCAGATCGTGGGAATTTTGCCGGTTGAGCGGCTCGCCGGGCCGCGCGCCCGCGTGGCAGAAAAAATAATCGCCCTCGGTGGCGCTTAGCGCGGTTTCGGCCAAAAACCGCCGGTGCGTCTCGGGAATGCGCTCCAAAAGACTCCGGCGCGCCCGTTGAAAGCCCGTTCCACGCATCACCTCGCCGACATCCACTCCATAGGAATGGAGCGTCTCCATTCCGCCGAACTTGCGCCAGTCATCGAGCACGGATTCATCCTCGAAAAACCGCATCATCACGTCTTCGTGATTGCCGCGCAGGGCGCGAATGGGCGTCGGAAAATCCTCCCGGCTCAGGCGGTCGAGGACCCCGGCGAAGTCGGCGCCGCGGTCGACGTAATCGCCAAGCAGAATCGTCACGACATCGCCCGGCGCGGATTGGAGATCCACCTCGATGCGCTTCGCCAGATCATCGAGCAGATCGAGCCGACCGTGAATGTCGCCGATGGCGTAAACGCGCAGTCCCGGCGGTGTCGACGGCGCTTTCGCTTCTTTTTTGTTCAGCATTCGCGCGAATCGCGAGAGCGGCATGGTTCTTGTCCTTTTGCTTGCGCCGACGGCCACTGGACGGTCATGGGGGGGCGACGCGCGCGCGCCGCGCCGCGCCGCCGGGCGCCGCGTCTCAATATACCCCGGGAATCAATCGCCACGTTTTCTCGCGATAGGCTTCATACGCCGCGCCGAATTGAGAGCCAAGCAAGCGCTCTTCCGCCCGAATGCGCGCCAAAAGCGGCGGAACCATGAGCGCCGCGAGCAGCACGCCGATCCCGGAGCGAAAAGCGAGGCCCCAGCCGAGCATATTGATCAGCAGCCCGAGATAGCTGGGATGGCGGATGACGCCATAAAGGCCGGTGGCGACCAACTCGTGATCGGGTTGAATGGCCACCAGACCGCTGAAACGATGGCCAAGCACGGCCACGGGCCACAGGCGGAGCGCGCCGCCTCCCGCGTAAAGCGCAACCCCGAATCGCCGCGCCGCGTCGCCATCCAGCGTCCACAACCCCAACCGATCGGACCAGGGGGCCAGAAAACCATCCAGCAGTCCGATCAGGACGAAGACGGGAATGACCCAGCGGTTGTCGCGGTCCTCGCGAACGCCGGCGCTCACATTGCCGCCGACAAACAGCGACGCTCCGACCAGCCCGACATAGACCGCGGCCAACGCCGTCAGCTCCGGCTTGGCTAGAAAAACGCCAGCTCCGCCCTCGCCGAGCGCGGCAAGGCCGAAATATGCGCCCGCGACGGCCCAGACGGCGATGATTTCGAGCCGGCGATGCAACCATGAGATTGCCCTTTCGGGGCTTTCGCCTCGGAACTCGCGCGCGGGTTGTTAATCGCGCGCTTTCCATTTGATCGAACAGCCGATCGACGCGATCTGTTCCGCGGGCGACTGGCCAGTCGCGGCGATGGCGCGCATCGCCTCGACCAGTTCGCGCCGCGCCCCCGCCGGCGCCGGCGCCGCGCGGCCCTCGTCGAGACGCCCGCGGTATTTGAGCTTGCGGTCGCGGTCGTAGCCGAAAAAATCCGGGGTGCACACGGCTCCAAAGGCGCGCGCCGCGGCCTGCGTCTCGTCGTGCAGATAAGGAAACGGAAAATCGTGGGCTTGCGCGAAGATCTTCATTTTCGCGAAGGAGTCGTCGGGGTAGGCGGCGGCGTCGTTGGAGCAAACGCAGGCGAAGCCGACTCCCTCGCCCATCAGCAGTCGCGCGTCGGCCACAAGCCGGTCGATCACCGCGATCACATAGGGACAGTGGTTGCAGATGAAGGCGATCACCGTCCCGTTCGCGCCGGCGATATCGGCAAGCGCGTAAATTCGCCCGTCGGTCGCGGGAAGGCGGAAATCCGGCGCCGGCGTGTCCGGGATCAGATGCATCGAGGTGGCGGCCATGGCGATTCCCTTGAGGCTCAAACATCGCCTCTCGTTATATCACCGGGCGGCCGCGCCGCCGAATTGGAATCGCCGGTTTCCGTCAGACGGCGACGGCGCGCCGATCGAGGCAGACGGTGGAAGCGTGAAGCAAGGGCGGGAAGACCTGATCGCGGCCATTGCGCTTCGCGGCATAGAGGGCGACATCGGCGGCGGCGATCAATTCCGCGAGGCCGGTCGCTGAAACCGACGCAGCCGTCACGCCGAAACTCGCGGTCACCACCGCGCCGCGCCCGCTCCCCTCATGCGGAATGCCGAGCGCGGCGATGGCGCGCCGCAAGCGCTCGGCGACCCGGACGCCGTCGCTCAACGTGGTTCTCGGCAGCAACAGCAGGAACTCCTCGCCGCCGTAGCGGATGGCGAGATCGTCGCGATCGCGCAACTCCGCCAGCGCGCAGGCGGCGACGCGCTTGATGCAGGAGTCGCCGTCGGCGTGGCCATAGTGATCGTTGAAGCGCTTGAAATGATCGATGTCGAAAATAATGGCGGAAATCGGCGAGCATTGCTCGTCGCCGGCGGCCCATATTTCCGCCGCCCGCGCTTCCAGCAGGTGACGATTCCCCAGACTGGTCAGCGCGTCGCTGTTGGCCTTGGCGAAATTCTCCTGCGCGCTCAGCCGGTCGCGCAGCGCATGAAGATAGAAACGACGCTGATCGCGCTCCATGATGCGATTGGAGTTCAAGGTCAGCAGCGCCGAGATGGCGAACGTGATGCAATGCGTGAAAGCGACTTCCCACGGCATATGGTGGGTATTCATCAGGACCGCGACGAACAGCATGAAAATGGTCAGCGAACTGAATAGCGCATAGTGGTATTGCAGTCGCAGCGCGGAGTTCGCGACGATCGTCGTAATCAGCACGAAATAGAGATAATGCGCCGCGTGGGGCGACTTGGTGACGCAGAAAACCGTCAGGATTTGCAGGACGATCGCTATCGGTATCGACATGAGCGCGCATTCGCGCGGGACTTTCGACCGCGACCGCGGAGCCAACCAGCCGACGAGGAGCATCCAGGGCGTGACGACGAGAAAATGCAGGGCCAAGGCGACGCCGAAGCCGTCTCGAACGACAAACCAATCGTTTAGCAGAAACACATTATAGACGACGGCGGTCCTGAACGCGACCAGCCGAATGATCTTGGAGCGCCGGTCCCAATTGTCGCGTTCGAACTCCACCTCGAGCCAGGACGGAAAACGCATCTTCCGCCGACGCTCACTGATGAAGGCTTCCACGGACGCCAGCGTCAACCCGGGCGCTCCGGAGCCATTATGAGGACTGCTCATGGGCCACGTCCAATGGACCGCAAGCGGCGCCAGAAGCGTCGCCTTCGACGAAAAAAGGGAGGACCCGGCGTCATGCGGGCGGGGTCCGATCGGACCCGGCGAAAGGCGTCATGCCAACTCGCGGCGATGCGGCGAGTTCAAGCCGACCATAGGCCGGCACATCCTAACGATCGACTAATCCGCAATATTCGCAATATGTTAACCAAAGTCGCGCGGCGCTCAGTCCCGCGCAAGCTCGCGCGGCTTAACGTTCGCGCGAAGTGGCGCGGCGCGATTTGATCGCTGGCGGAGGAGGGTTCATGAAATTAATTTCCGAGGCGTTCGGCCATGGCGAGCCCATTCCCCGCCGCTTCACATGCGACGGCGGCAATCTTTCGCCGCCGCTGCGCTGGTCGAACGCGCCCGCGGCGACAAAAAGCTTCGTCCTGCTTTGCGACGATCCCGACGCGCCCGAGGGGGCCTGGCGTCATTGGGCCGCCTTCGATATTCCCATCTATAGGACCGAGCTGCTCGAAGGGGCGGGGCGGCCGGAGCGTTTCGAGGATTTCAGGCACGCAATCAATGATTTTGGCGAGCTGGGCTATGGAGGCGCCTCGCCGCCGCATCGCCACGGCGTTCATTATCGCTTTTTCCGGCTGCTCGCCATCGATCGCCCGGAACTGAACATTCGCGCGCATCCCACATGCGCGGAAGTCGAACTCGAAGCCCGCAAGCACGCTCTCGCGGAAGCCACGCTGATCGGCGTGCACCAGCATTCGCACGCGGCGGCGTGACCGTCGTCGCCCATCACGAAGCGGCGGCGAAAGGTTTCGTCAGGCGTTCCCAATAGGATTTGAAGGACGTTCGCAGCCGGGTCGAATAGGACGGCAAGACCGACAGCAAATTGTTGAAGTCGTCGGTCCAGGCGACCTCGTCGCCTTTCAGCGGAACCGTTCGCGCTCTCGCGAGATCGGCGCTCTCCCAAAAGGCGGAATCCGGGGCCATGATCAGCCAATCGGACCGGGTGACCGCGTCATCCCGGCGCGTCGTCGAGGGATCGTCCAGGACAACCCGGGCGTCGAGTTTTTGGCTGTTGGCGAGCACCGTGAGCGGCGGCGCCAAATTGACGTATTTGTTGGAGATGTGGAAGGCCAGGACGCCGCCTGGCGCGAGATGGCGGCGGTAGATCGCCAGCGCCTCGGTCGTCAGCAAGTGCATGGGAATGGCGTCGCCCGAAAAGGCGTCGATGGCGAGAATGTCGAAATTCGCCGGCGCTTCCCGTTCGAGGCTCAGACGGCCATCGCCCAGCGAAACGCTGGTCCTCGCCGGGCAATCCGCGAGATAGCTGAATTCTCGTCGCGCGATGTCGACGACCTGGGGATTAATCTCGTAATAGCGCATCGTTCCTCCCGCCTCGCCATAGGCGGCGATGACGCCGGCGCCGAGGCCGATGACGCCGATCGACAGCGGCCTCCCCGTGCGTTCGCGTTGACGGGCGATGGCGAGGCCGACGCCGGACGTGTGGCCAAAATAGGCAATGGGCTCGCGGCGGCGCGCGGGCGCGAGAAATTGCCCGCCATGGTCGATGTGGCCATGCTCCAATCGGCGAATCGTCTCGCCATCGGAACTCATGTCGATGACTCGCAGCGAACTGTAAAAATTACGCGCGAGCAGACGGGCGCCGCCGATCTCCCTGTGAATCCGCCAGGCCGAAAGACCGAGCAGGGCGACACCGCAAGCCAGCCCCGCGGCGGTGGCGATCCGCGCCTTGTTTCCAAATTTCCAATTCCGCGCTTGCCAGGCGAAGAGGAAGGGAATCATGGCGAGCGCCGCCGGCATTTCGAAATCGCCGTCGAGCAGCGCGGGCGCGAGCACGCTTCCGCTCA
This sequence comes from uncultured Alphaproteobacteria bacterium, assembly GCA_963699455.1. GTDB lineage: Bacteria > Pseudomonadota > Alphaproteobacteria > Rhizobiales > Beijerinckiaceae > Methylocystis. The sequence continues at coordinate 235,230 of CAVOTY010000007.1, forward strand.
ACGAGCCCAGCGCGCCGCCCGCGGAGATCATGATGTAGAACAGCGTCAGTTGGTTCGGCGGCGGCTTCATTTCCGCGAGTTGGCCATGGCAAAACAGGCAGGCGAAGAACAGGCCCCCCAAAAACAACGGCAACGCCCAAAGATAATTCGTGACGAAACCCTCGTCGCGATAGAGCGCCAACATCGCCGCCGCGAAGATGATGGCGGCGACGCCCACGTCCCAGCGGCGCCAGATCCGCCTGCCGTCGAACGCGAGAATGAAAGTCACCAGATAGGCCGTCAGCGGCATGATCCAGATCAGCGGCGCCGAGGCCACGTTGGCGGTGATGAACGCGGTCACCGAAACGAGTAGGAGCGAGGCGAGCGCCGCCAAGGCGATCCAGGTCGCCACGACGCCAAGCGGCGGCGGCGCGACCGGCTCCGCCTGGGCCGCCGCCGGAGTTCTCCTTCGCCGCTCGCGATCCGACGATCGCCGCGCCGGCGCAGCAGATCACGAAGACCGCGTATCCCCACGACCACAGGCGCGCCTGGGTCAAGGTCGTCAGGCGTGGTTCGAGCACGAAGGGATAGGCGAGCAGGCCGGCGAGCGAGGCGGCGTTCGAAAGCGCGAACAGACGATAGGGAGAGCCGCGTCCACGCGCGTACCAAGCCTGGATCAACGGGCTCGTCGCCGCCAGCAGGAAATAAGGCGCGCCGACCGTGACCAGCAGCAAGGCCAGCAGCCGCCCGGCCGGCGCGCTCTCGCCCACCCTCCAATCCGGCGAGACGACGATCGGCAGCGCGAGCAGGCTCGCCGCGAGCAGGGCGCCATGAATAGCCGGTTGGACGCGCGCCGGCAGGCGGATCAACGCGTGAGCATAGGAATAGCCGAGCAGCAACATGAACTGGAAGAAGAACAGGCAAGTCGTCCAGACGCTGGCGGCGCCGCCGAACCATGGCAAAATCTGCTTGGCGATGATCGGCTGCACGAGAAACAATTGCATCGCCGAAAGAAAAATAGTCGCCGCATAAACCATGACGCCAAACATATCGCCTCTCCGGCCAGCCCGTTACGCGGGCGTAAAATGCATGTCCCAAGATTGCTTACAAGTGAAAAGGCCACCGGCGCGACAGACAAGCGACGGCGCGCGCCCACGCCGCTTCGTGCTCGCGCCGAGCGCGTAAAGGGCGAAATCAAGGGCCGTTTTCCCGGATCTATCGCAAACCGTGTTTTGGACGCGCGACCCAATAGATCATCGCGCCGACCGAAAAGGCGACGCCGAGCCAAAAAACCACGGTCGCGACATTTTCATCATTCATGCCGCGACTGAAAAGGGCGACGCTCAGCCCAACGATAATGAACCAAAGCGGAGCCTGGCTCGGCTCCGGCGGCTTCACCGGCCGCCTCGGATTCGCGCCCTCGGACATATCTTTTCTCCGGTCACGCCATTCGCCGATCGACGGCGCCTCGTTCCGCGGTTCGCGGCTCGCGCGCGCCTCAGCGATGCTTCTTTCTTGGGCCGCCGCCGAATTCGCGCCTACAGCCCGGGCTCAACGCGCGCATATGCGCGCGCAGGCAGCTCTCCACGGCGCCGGAGTCGGGAATGTACTGGTCGCAAAGCCGGTAAGCGTCGGCCTTGCAGGCCGAGCGCTGTTCCTCGCTCCCTTGCGCGAAGGCGGGCGCGCAAGCGAATAGCCCGAGGGGAATTGCGATCCAAAGTAATCCGCGCATGAAGTGCTCCCTAAATTATCGGCTTGTTCGCCGGGACGCCTCGACCCGGCTGGCGCCCGTCCTCCGACATTATGTTAATGTGGTCCGTCGCGATAGAGCATCAACGCCCGGCTCAGTCGCGCGCCGCCATCAGCGCCGCGTCGCCGCCGGCCGCCGCCGTGTTGACGCTCAGCGTCGCTTCCCGCGTGAACCGGCGCAGGTAATCGGGACCGCCGGCCTTGGGGCCCGTGCCGGAGCGCCCGAAGCCGCCGAACGGCTGGCTCCCGACCACCGCGCCGATCATGTTGCGGTTGACGTAGATATTGCCGGCCGGCGCCCTCGCCGCCAGTTCCCGCTGGCGCTGTTCGATGCGCGTTTGCAGCCCCAGCGTGAGGCCATGGCCAATCGATTCGATTTCCGCGATCAGCGCGCCAAAATTCTCGGCGCGCCACGTCGCGACATGCAGCACCGGCCCGAAAACCTCCTCGGTGAGGTCGCCGACGCGGTCGATCCGCACAATATGCGGCGCGACGAAAAGTCCGCCCGCCGGCGCCTCGCCCCCGAAGATCACCCGGTCCTCCGCGCCGCGCCGCGCGAGGTAGGTCTCCAGCCGCGCCTTGGCCTCCGCGTCGATCACCGGCCCGACATGGGTGGCGATGTCGCGCGGGTCTCCGACGCGAAGTTCGCGCGCGGCGCCTTCGATGAGCTCCAGGCAGGGCGCGGCGATATCCTCCTGGACGCAGAGCAGGCGCAGCGCCGAGCAACGCTGGCCGGCCGAGCGAAACGCGGAGGTCAGCACATCGTCGGCGACCTGCTCCAGCAGCGCCGTCGAATCGACGATCATCGCGTTGACGCCGCCGGTTTCCGCGATCAGCGGAACGATGGGGCCGGGCTTTTCGGCGAGCGCGCGGTTGATCGCCTTGGCTGTCTCCAGCGACCCCGTGAAGACGACGCCGGCGCAGGCTTCATGCACGACGAGCGCCGCGCCAATGTCGCCGCCGCCCGGCAGGAATTGCAGCGCGTCGCGCGGGACGCCCGCCTCGATCAGCAGCTTGATCGCCTCGCCGGCGATCAGCGGCGTCTGCTCGGCCGGCTTCGCGGCGACGCAATTGCCGGCGGCCAGCGCCGCGGCGATCTGGCCGACGAAAATCGCCAGCGGAAAGTTCCACGGGGAGATGCAGACGAAGACGCCGCGGCCGATGCGGCGCAGCGAATTTTCCTCGCCGGTCGGCCCCGGCAAGACCGTCTCGCCGCAGAATCTCGCGCGCCTGCCGCGCGTAATAGCGGCAAAGATCGGCCGCCTCGCGAATCTCCGCCAGCGCGTCGTCGAGCGTTTTGCCGGCCTCGGCTTGCAGCAGCGCGATCAGCCTTCCGCGCCGCGCCTCGATCAGATCGGCGGCGCGCTCGATGGCGAGCCCGCGCGTCTCGACGCGGGTCCCGCTCCATGCGGGAAAAGCCGCCATCGCCGCCGCCATCGCCGCTTGAACCGCGCCCGCGTCCGCCTCGGCGACGGCGCCGATCGCGCCGCCGTCGATCGGCGAGACGCGAGGCCGCGCCGCCTCGCGCGTCGCTTGCGAGGGGCGCGCCTCGGCGGGTCGCCCGCGCGCCTCGTCGACTTCCCGGCGCAAGGCCCTGAGCGCGGTGGCGTCGCCGAACTCAACGCCGGCCGAATTGGCGCGCAAGGGCAGATAGAGCTTGGCGGGCGCGACGAGCCGCGGCGCGCGCGCGTGTTCCGGCGCGCCAATCGCGTCGAACGGGTCGGCGAGCAGTTCAAACTCCGGAGTCGCGGGATCGGCGGCGCGCGCGACGAAGGACGAATTGGCGCCGTTCTCGATCAGGCGGCGCACGAGATAGGCAAGCAGATCGCGATGCGGCCCGACCGGCGCGTAAACGCGCCAGGGGATGCGCGAGGCGTCCCGCGCGCCCGCCGCCAGCGCCTCGCCCATGCCGTGCAGCCGCTGGAACTCGAAGTCTTCGCGCCGGCCCGCCTCGGTCAGGATCGCCGCGACGGTCAGCGCGTTATGCGTCGCGAATTGCGGATGGAGGCGCGGCTCCGCCAGCATGCGCCGCGCGACGGCGAGGTAATTCATGTCGGTCATCGCCTTGCGCGTGAAGACGGGATAGCCGGCGAGGCCGCGCTCCTGCGCGCGCTTGATCTCGCTGTCCCAATAGGCGCCCTTCACCAGTCGGACGGCGAGGCGCCGATCATGCGCCTTCGCCAGCGCCGCGACATGATCGATCACCGCGAGCGCCCGCTTTTGATAGGCTTGCACCGCGAGCCCGAACCCATCCCAACCCTTCAGCGAGGAATCGGCCAGCGCGAGTCCAAACACTTCGAGCGAGAGCTCCAGCCGGTCGGCCTCCTCCGCGTCGACGGTGAGGAGGATATCGCGGGCCTTGGCGAGCCGCGCGAGTTCGATGAGCCGCGGCGCGAGTTCGGCCAAGACGCGCCCCCGGGAAATCGCCTCGTGGCGCGGATGCAGCGCCGACAGTTTTACCGAAATCCCCTGTCGTTCCGTCCCCGCCGCCGCGCCAATCGCCGCGATCGCGCCGGCGTAGGCTTCGAAATAACGCTTGGCGTCGGCGGCGCTTCGCGCCGCTTCGCCCAGCATGTCGAAGGAATGGCGCCCGCCGTCGCTCCTCGCGCGCTCCAGCGCCGCGCCAATCGTCTCGCCATAAACGAAATGCGCGCCCATCAGCCGCATCGCCTGTTTGGCCGCCGCGCGCAGCGCCGGCGCGCCCAGCCGCCGCGCGAGATCGGCGACGACAACGCGCGGCGACTCCTCCGCCGCCGACGAGTCGCGCGGAAAGACCCAGCGCGAAGGCGCAGGCTTGCGCCAGCAGCGAGTCCGACACGCTGTGGTGATGCTCGAAATCCCCGGCCTTGAGCCGGTCGGCGAGCAGCCGGTCGAGCGTCGCGTCGTCGGGCACGCGCAGCAGCGATTCCGCCAGCGCCATGACCGCGAGTCCCTCGCGCGAGGACAGCGCGAATTCGTGCAAAAAGTCCTCGACGCCGCCGATCCCGCCGCGCCGCGCCCGCATCGACGCCAGCAGTTTTCGCGCGAGATTCTTTGTCGCGGCGGCGGCTTGGGCGTCAGGCCGCGCCGCGAACAACTCGCGCGCCAAGGTTTCGTCGGGCGGCGCGTAGGGCGCGGCGAACGCCGGGACATTTTGGGGCATGACGGCTCCTTGCGCCATTCTGCCATGAAGGGATGAAGTCATGCGAGTCACTTGACGGATGAATCCGAAAGAGCCCTCATCCGACCCCGCTTCGCGGGGCCACCTTCTCCCACAAGTGGGAGAAGGATGGGGACCGTTCAATTCGACTTCAATAATCTAAATTACGAGGGCGCATCCCTTCTCCCACTCGTGGGAGAAGGTGGCCCTTGCCTCGGCAAGGGTCGGATGAGGGCGCTCGCACTCTCTCGCGCTTCCGCCGCCGTCACGCCCTCGGCGCGCATCTGGCGCAGCGATTTCGACACGCGGCTTTTGGAAAGTTTTTCGCCGTCCGCGTCCAGCAAAAGCGCATGATGGCGGTAATTCGGCGCGGGAAGGCCGAGCAGGCGCTGCAACAGCCGATGCAGGCTCGTCGCGTGAAACAGATCCTTGCCGCGCACGACATCGGTGACGCCCTGCAGCGCGTCGTCGACGACCACGGAGAGATGATAGCTGGTCGGCGTGTCCTTGCGCGCCAGCACGACATCGCCCCAGTGTTCGGGATGCGCGACGACCTCGCCGAGGCCGTGCTCGCGCCACGCAAGCCGCGCTTTGCCGCCGTCATTGCGAGGAACGGAGTGACGAAGCAATCCAGGGGCCGCGCGCGACTCCTGGATTGCTTCGCCTTCGGCTCGCAATGACGGCTGGATCGTCGCCAAGGCCTTCGCCATGTCCAGCCGCAGCGCCACGCCGCCCTCGCTCAAAACCTCGCGGATCGGCCGCCGCGGCTTGTCGCGACATGTTCCCGGATACAGCGGCGCGCCGTCGGGGTCGCACGGCCCGTCTTTTCCCGCCGCGCGCGCGATCTCGCCGCGCGCGCAGGCGCAGGGGTAGAGCAGTCCCAGCGCCTCCAGTTTTTCCAGCGCGCGAAAATAGTCGCCAAAATGTTCCGACTGTTTTCGCGCGGGCTGCTCCCATCGCAGCCCAAGCCACGCCAAATCCTCGTAAATCGCCTGTTCAAACTCGGGTCTGGCGCGAAAAATGTCGATGTCCTCGATGCGCAGCAGGAAGCGTCCGCCGCATTGGCGCGCGAGGTCGGAGTTCAGCAGCGCCGAAAAGCCATGGCCAAGATGCAGGAAACCGTTCGGCGAGGGCGCGAAGCGAAACACGCGCGCGGGAGGGCTCATGCGCTTGGCCAATAATTCCGGCTCATGGGCTCGTCCTCATGGGCTCGTCCTCATGGGCCCGTCCTCATGGGCTCGTCATGGCCGCGTTCGCCGGCGTCATCCCCGCGCCTTTTCCACGATGGCGACCGCGGCGCGAAACGCCGCGTCTATGTCGAGGTCGCTGGTGTCGAGCGTCGCCGCGTCGGCGGCGGGTTTCAGCGGCGCCACGGCTCTTTCGCTGTCGCGCGCGTCGCGCTTTTTCACATCCGCGAGAATGCTTGGGAAATCGGCCTTTTCGCCGCGCCCGGCGAGCTCCAGCGCGCGCCGTTGCGCCCGCGTCTCCGGGCTCGCCGTGACGAAAATCTTCACGCCGGCGTGGGGACAAATGACAGTGCCGATGTCGCGCCCGTCGAGCACTGCGCCCCCCTCGCGGGCCGCGAAACGGCGCTGCAACTCCACGAGTTCGGCGCGCACCTGCGGCAGGGCCGCGACGACCGAGGCCGCCTCGCCCATCTCGCGCGAGCGCAGCCGCGCGTCATCGAAATCGATCAGCGACAGGCCGCGCGCGATGGCGGCGGCGGACTCCTCGTCGTCGAGCGGCAGGCCCTCGTCGAGCAGCGCGCAGGCGGTGGCGCGGTAGAGCAGGCCGGTGTCGAGATGCGGCAGCTTGAAATGCGCGGCGAGTCGGCGCGCCAGCGTGCCCTTGCCCGAGGCCGCCGGTCCGTCGATGGCGATGACGAGCCCGCTCACGCGAAACGGCCCCCGAGATTTTCCATCAGCGCGCGAAAGCTCGGGAAGCTGGTCGCGATCATCGTCTGATCGTCCACGCTCACCGCGTCGCGCGCCGCGAGGCCCATGACCAGAAAGCTCATGGCGATGCGATGATCGAGATGCGTTTCGACGGTCGCGCCGCCCGCGACGGCGCCGCCGCGAACAAAAAGATCGTCGGCATGAATCGCGCAATCGACGCCATTGGCTTCGAGGCCCGCCGCGATCGCCGCGAGCCGATCCGACTCCTTCACGCGCAGCTCCGAGAGCCCGCGCATAATTGTTTCGCCGGAGGCGAAGGCCGCGACGACGGCGAGGATCGGATATTCGTCGATCATCGAGGGGGCGCGTTGCGGCGGAACCTCGACGCCGCGAAGATTGGGCGAATAACGCGCGCGAATGTCGGCGACCTCCTCGCCGCCCTCGACGCGGCGGTTCTCCAAGGCGAGATCGGCGCCCATTTCCAGCAGCGTGGTCAGCAGGCCGGAGCGCAGCGGATTGGTCATGACGCCCTCGACCACGATGTCGGAGTTTTCGACGATCAGGGCCGCCGCTAGCGGAAAGGCCGCCGAGGACGGGTCCGCCGGCACGCGAACCTGTCGCGCCCGCAGATCCGGGCGGCCCTCCAGCGTGATCTTGCGGCCGTGTTCGCCGTGCGGCTCGACCTTTAGCGTCGCGCCGAAATGTAGCAGCATTTTCTCGGTGTGGTCGCGCGAGGCCTCGCGCTCGATGACCACGGTGCGGCCGGGCGAGTTGAGGCCGGCGAGCAGCACCGCCGATTTGATCTGCGCCGAGGCGACGGGGGTCGTGTAGACGATCGGCAGCGGCTCGCTGGTTCCCTTCAAAACAATGGGAAAGCGCCCGCCCTCCTGTTCCTCCAGCACGCGCGCGCCCTGTAATAGCAGCGGGTCGAGAATGCGCCGCATCGGCCGCTTGCGCAGCGAGGCGTCGCCGTCGAAACGCGCGGTGATCGCGTGGCCGCCGACGAGGCCCATCATCAGCCGTGAGCCGGTGCCGGCGTTGCCGAAGTCGAGCGTCTCGCGCGGCGGCAGAAGCGAACCGAGGCCGGCGCCGAACACGCTCCAACTTCCATCGCCGCGACGTGTCGCCGTCGCGCCAAGCTGGCGGCAGGCGCTCGCGGTGCGTAGCACGTCGTCGCCTTCAAGTAGCCCCTCTATCGCCGTTTCGCCGACACAAAGCAGGCCGAGGATCAAGGCGCGGTGCGAGACGGATTTGTCGCCCGGCGGTCGCAGGCGGCCAAAGAGGCCGATCGAGCGATGCGCCGTGAGCGGATTTAGGATCGAGCTTTCCAATTTCACCGCCCCTCGGACGCCTGTGGATTTCGATGCGCGAAAATGCGCGCGCGCGCATCCAATTTTGGGGTTTATGCGCGAAAATGCGCGCGGTTGCAAAAACTCTCGAGCGCTCTAGATGGCCGTTTGGAGCGGCGTCCCCTGAAAAATAATAGGGGTGGGGAGAGAAATCATGGATCGTAGAACTTTTACGCTGGGCCTTGGAATCGCGGCGTTTGTCGCGCTCGCGCCGGGCCTCGCGCTGGCCGAGGATCATCTGGCCGAAGCCATCAGTCACACCAAGGAAGCCATCACGCACGGCAAGCTTGGCCACGCGGATCTGCTCGTGACCCATGCCGAAGCGGCGCTTGGACATGCCGAGGCGGCCGAGAAGATGAAGGCGAATCCTCATACCGCGGAAGGCATTACGCATTTGAAGGCGGCGATCGACGAGGGCAAGAAGCAGCACGCCGACGCCGGAACGAAACACGCCGAGGAGGCCCTGACGCATCTGGAAGCCGCGACGAAATAGCCCGGCTTTCCTCGGGGCGGGCCATCGCGGTCCGCCCTTTTCTTTTCAGTTTTTCGCCGCCTCCAAGCGGGAAAAATGTTCGCGGATCGCCGCCTCGCCGTGGATGCGTTCAAGCCGGCGCAGCATGAAATGGCCGGTGGCGATCGACTGAAAATGCCGCATGAACACCAGGTTGATCGCCGCGCCGCCCGCCGCGCCTGCCAGGGGAATAGCGGTCGCCGCGACGCGCTCCCAAACCACGACGCCAAAGCGCGAGGCGACCTCGCTGGTGAGCGCCGCCATCGCCGGCGCCGCGAGATTCGCGGCGCCGCGCTCCAGAAGCCGCGACGACGCTTCATTGGCGAGCCGACCGAGCAGGGCGCGCGAGGCGTAATAGCCGACGTCGGCGCGATTTTCGGAGCCGCCGCTTTCGGTCGCGCCGTGGGCGAAAACCTCGACGCAGGCGAGGCGGCCCTCGATGGTCGACAGATCCTCGCCATGGTGGCGCGCGATGTCGGCGATGGCCCGCAGCATCAAAATCGTCGTCACCGGCAGTTCCACCGGCAGGCCCGCCGCGCCGAAGAGTCCGCCAAGGCCGCCGGCGACGCCCGCCAGGGCGGAGGCGAGCCGCGTCGACGGGGCTTTTTTGGGCGCGCCCTTAAACGACTTGAGCGCGACCTCGAGGCACTCGCCGATCGCCCGCTCGATGGCGCGATCCACCGCGCGGCGCAGTGGTTTCGGCAGTTGCGCCAGCGCGCCGTGAATCGGCTTGCCCGCGTATGCGGCGAGGCGCGTCGCCGTGTTGGTCGACGACAGCAGTTTATGGGCGCGCGCGAGTTCCTTTTGGTGGTGGGGCGGAAGCTCCGGCGTCCGCGCGTTCATCGCCGCCGCAGCAGGGGCCGCATGCCATTGACGCTGGCGAGAATCGCCGAGCCGTTGCTGAGCAGCGCCGTGAATGACGGGCTGACCAGTCCGCTTGGCAGCGCGAGGCCGAGCGCCAGCGTGTTGAGAGCGATGACGACGCCGTAGTTTTGCTTGATCAGCTTGATGGCGCCGCGCGAAATCTCCACGGCTTCGACGAGCTTCCAGAGCGAATCCTCCATCAGCACGACATCGGCGGATTCCTGCGTCACCTCGGCGCCGTGCTTCATCGCGACGCCGACATCGGCGAAGCTGAGCGCCGGCGAATCGTTGATGCCGTCGCCGACCATCGCGACGACATGGCCCTCGCGCTGCAGTTTTTGCACGACGCCCGCCTTGTCGGCTGGCAGCATGTCGGCGTATTGGCGCGTCAGGCCCAGCCGCTCCCCAACCGCGCGGGCGACCACGGCGTTGTCGCCGGTCAGCATGATCGCGTTCTTGACGCCAAGCGCGTAGAGCCGCTCGACAATGCTCGGCGCCTCCGGTCGGATTTCGTCGGCATAGGGGGCGAGCGCCGCCAGTTTGCCGTCGGTCGCGATGTAAAGGCAGGAGTAGCCCCGCATCTCCATGCGGGCGCGATCGTTCGCGGCGGCGCCGACCTTGATCTCGCTCTGGCGCATGAAGCGCTCATTGCCGACATGGACATAAACGCCGTCGACAAGGCCCTCGACGCCAAGGCCGAGACGATATTGCGTCTCCTCGCAGGGCGGTATTTCGCCGCCAACGTCGTTGGCCTTGCGGCGCAGCGCCTCGGCGACGGGGTGGGTGAGGCGGCTTTCCGCCGCCGCCGCGAGACCCAGCAGGCGCGGCGCGGCGAGGCGGCGTTGGTAGGTGATGAGATCGGCGACTTCCGGATGGCCTTGCGTCAGCGTGCCGGTCTTGTCGAAGACGATCGTGTCGACCTCGGCGAGGCGCTCCATGTGGCGACCGCTCTTGATGATGACGCCGCGCCGCGCCGCCAGCGTCATCGACGACAGCACGGCGGTGGGAGCCGCGACGCGAATGCCGGTGCCGTAATCGACAATGACCAGCGACAGGAAGCGGTTGTAGTCGAAACTGACCGCGGCCGTCGCCGCCGCGACGCCGAGCGTCGGCAGCACCAGCCGGTCGGCGAGTTTTTCGGCGTGGTTTTGCATGCGCGTGTCGCCGACCGGCGCGGAATCGATCAGCCGCACGATCTGGCCCGCCGTGGTGTTGGAGCCGACCCGCGTCGCGCGGATCGTCAATTGTCCCTCGCGCGTCACGGTCGCCGCGAAAGCCGCCTCGCCGACGCCGCGCATGACCGGCAGGCCCTCGCCGGTGATGGTCTTTTGGTCGATCAGCGCGCTGCCGTCGACGATCTCGCCGTCGACCGGGATCATCTCGCCGGGGTAAACCACGACCTCGTCGCCGACCATCACGTCGCGGGCCGGAATCGAGACGACGCTGCCGTCCCGCAAGATCCAGGCGGTCTTCGACTCGAACTCGAGCAGATCGCCGATGGCCCGCTTCGACCCCGCCGCCGTGAGATCGCGAATCCAATCGCCGAGCTTGATCAGCCAGGTGATCAGCGCGCCGGCGACGTGATTGCCCTGCGCGAGCGAGGCGAGGATCGCCAATGTGTCGAGAAAATCGACGTTGAGGCGATGTTCGTCGCGCAGGACGCGATAGGCGCGCGCGGCGATGGGATAGCCGTTCCACAGCATCAGCGGAATGTTTATCGCGGCGGCGATCGGGTTGGCGACGAAGGCCAGCGCCATGGACACCGTTGGCAAAGCCAGCGGATAGCGGTGCGGCTCCTCGGCGGGCTTGGCCGCCGCGATCAGCTCCTTGGCGAGGTGCTGGCCGGAGTCGCCAAGCGGCGGCGCGAGTTGCGTCAGTTCGCGCAAATCGCCGAGCGTCATCAGCCGCAGCCGACCGACCAACAGGCGAAACATCGGCTCGAACGCGATGTCATATTCCACGACCAGGCTGGAACAGGCGTAGTTGATCCGGGCGCCGCGCACCTCGCCGTGGCCGCGCAGCCAGGCGAGCGTCTCCTCGGCGAGGCCCTGATCGCAACAAAGGGCTGGAATCCAGAGGCGAACGCGACCCGGGATGAAATGGCGGATCGCGAACTGCATGTCGTGGGTCCTGTCGCTTGGGCGCCTTCCGAGCGAACGGAATCGCGCGCTTGACGGGGAGTCGCCGTAAATCAAAAAGGCCGCGGCGGACCCTTCAACGGGCCGCCAGCCTTCAAAAGCTTGCGCTAGGCGCCCTCCGCCGGCTTCACGGGCGCGGATTTGGCGTCCTTGTCGGCGCCGCGCTTCATTTTTTCGGCGAGCACCTGATGCTGTTGCAACTCGACGAAATGATTGAGCGAGAACACGCCCAGGGTGAGCCAGATCGGCGTCGCGGCGAAGGCGCCCATTTCGAGCAAGGACAGCGCGACCAATCCGCCGGCGAGGCCAATCTTGAGATCGACGGTGTTGTTGGTCGCCAGCTTCACATGGCGGTCGAGGCTTTTGCAGATATGCACGACGGTTTTGGCGGCGTGCGAATGCTCGGCCAGAAATTCCGCTTCGTCCTCGATCTTCTTGGTGATCTCGTCGAGTTCCGTGCCCGGTGGACGCGGCGCCTCGCCGTGGTGCTCCTCGCAATGGCGGCGAAGTTCATCGTGGAAATCGTCGTGCCGCTCGGAGTCATAAAGCAGCACGACGCTGCCGGTGGTCGGATTGACCTCGCAGCTTCGCACCCCGGCCATGCCCGCGAACTTCCTGGCGATGTCGTCCAGCGCCTCGGCGTTTCCCTTGGCCGAGGCGAATTTCATGCGCACCCGGCCGGGCGTCTGATGTTCCATTTTCGGAACATGCTTGGATTTGTGTTTCTTGGCCTTTTTCGCGGACGCCTTCGCGGCGGCCTTTTCCGCGGGGGAATCGCGTCGGGAGATTTCGCCCGCCATCGGCGCCGCTCGCGCGGCCGTCGAAAGATTTTCCATCGAGGCGTCTGGCATGATCGTCAGGCGGCCGCCGCCGGATCCTTGGCCGGAGCGGGCTTGCCCTTGGTTTCCGCGTCGACCTCGGCCACGATGTCCTGCACGTGCTCGTTGGTTTCGGCGACGAATTCCTTGGTCTTCTGGCCGAGTTTATAGACGCCGCGCACCGTCGATTTAAACATCGGGGCGAGCGCCGAGCCGATCTTGGGGACGAATTTGGGAGCCGCCATCGCGGCGACGCCAAGCACGAGACCCGGCAGCAGAGCGGCTTCGAACAGCACGACGCCGACGCCGACGACGCCGACCGTGGCGACGGTCGCGACGATGTTGGTCTCTTCCTCGCTCAACTCGTCGTCGCCATCCTGTTCGGCCTCGACGATCGCATGGCCATGTTCCGCGTCGTCCTCATGCGCGTCGATTTTTGACTGATTCATATCTTGCTCCCGCCGCGTCGCGGCGGCCTTTCCAAAAAACGATGTCCGAGACATTACGTCAACATTTGGCCAAAGAATACGACATTATCGCGACAAGCGGCCGCCCGGAGCCGCCGCGGAAGGGTCAACGAACTTTAAGATACTGAGAGGTATAAAGTTTTAAGTAGACGCGAAAAAGGCTCTTTTTCAAATGATCGTTAAATACGCGATTTTCGCGGGCGAGACCCGTCGAACCGCGGCCTCGGAGTTGCGAAAGTTCACGCAAGTAAAGTTCGCGCGCCAAATTGAAGCAGTCGGTCGCGCCGTATTGGAACGGAGTATCTCGTGAAACGTAGCGTCGCCCTACTCACGCCCAGCCATCGCAAGGACATCGAGCGCTTCACGCTTCTTTGTGAAAGCATCGACCGCCATGTGGAGGGATACGAAAAGCACTACGTCATCGTTAACGACGACGACCTGCCACTGTTCGCGCCCTTCAACAGCGAGAAGCGCGTCGTGCTGCCTTGCTCGTGGTTCCTGCCGGGATGGCTGCGGCTGGTCCCGCCGTTTCTGTCGCGCAACGGACGCAGGATCTGGTGGTCGTTTCGCTCGGGACCCGTGCATGGCTGGCATGTTCAGCAGCTTCTGAAAATCGCCGCGGTCTCGACGCTCGCGCAGGAGCGGTTCTGCATCGTCGATTCCGACAATGTGTTCTTCCGCTGCTTCGATGTCGGCGCCTACGCCGGCGGCGAGCGGACGCCGCTCTATGTCCATCCCGCCGCTATCGAGGCCGACGCGCCGTTGCACGCGACATGGACCCGCAACTGCGACCGGCTGCTTGGTCAGGCTCCGACGGCGTTTCCCGCCGATGATTATATCGGCAACGCGATCGTCTGGGACCAGGAGGCCACGCGGGATCTCATCCGCGCGATCGAAGCCGCGACCGGCAAGAGTTGGCAGGAGGCGCTGTGCAAGACGCGCGCTTTGTCCGAATATCTCCTTTACGGTCACTTGGTGCGGGGTTCGCGAGCGCATTCCGCGACGCACGAGGTCGTCACCGAGAGTCTCGCTTGCGCGCATTGGGACGACGCGCCGCTCGATGCGCGCGCCGTCGCCGAAATGATCGAGCAGGCGCCGATGACCAAGGTGGCGCTGTGCATCGAGTCGTTCTCGAACACGCCGGTCGCCATCATCCGCGAAGCCGTCGGCCTCCGCGAGGCCGACGCGGCGAACCAAAACCGCGCCGAGCTGGCCGCCTAGCCGGAGATCGTTCGCGGCGGCGGCGCCGCCGCGACGTCCCCACCAAAAAACAGGGCGCCAGCAGTGGCGTCCTTTTTCTTTTCCAACCCGTTCAACCCGGCGTTCCGCGCCCTTGTTCCGCGCGGCTCGGCGTCATCCACGAGAATTGGCGGCGGCGGACAGGGCGCGCGCGGCGTCTCTCCAGCTCGCGTCAAACATCTCGATCGGCCTCGCGTCGTCATTGGATGGGGAGTTCGCCAGCGCCGCCGCATAGGCGCGCGCGTCGGCCCGCGGGGGAAGCAAACGCAAGACGTCTTGCTGGAGCGCGAAGCTGAAGATGCGGTGATGCGCGAATTCATCCTGGCCGGCGGGCGCGTTGACCAGCACCGGCTTGCCGGTTTGCAGGCAGGTCAAAACGCTCGACCGGCGCGAGCTGAGCCCCTCGGCGAAGCGATAAATGAAGCAATCGACCTCCTCGAACAGCGCGAAGATTTCCTCGGTTTCCGTCACATAGCCGGTCACGATCACGTCGTTCTCGAGACCCAGCCGATGCAGTTGCTCTGAGAAGTCCCGCTCGACGGAATCGAGGCCCTTTACAAATCCGCCCACGAATACAACGAGCACATCGCGGCCAAGACGCTTGAGTTCGGCGGCGACCGACAGCACGAAATCGGACTGTTTCTTGGGGTAGATCGAGCCGAAATGGCCGATGACGATCTTGTCGCCGCGCCGCGCCCTGATGCGCTCCGCCATCGCGTTTGGCGCGATGGCCGGCGCGCGCTCGATGTTCGGCGGTATCGTCACAATCGACGTCGCCACGCGGAACCACCGCGCGAAGCCGCCTCGAAGGAATTGGTTCCGCACCATGGGCGACGACAGCATGATGTGACTTGCGAACAGCGCGTAAATCGCCAGCACCGCGCGACGGCGCCAGTCGAGATCATCCCACTCGTGCGCGACGAGGATGGTGCGCTTGCCGCGCGCCAGCGCCAGAACGAACGCGAGGAGCGGAGTCAGCAGCACGCGCTTCCAAGCGACGACGGGAAAATTGACCACCAGCGCATCGACATCGCTTAGCGCCCGCCACAGGGAAGGGATGTCCCGCAAGCGTCCGCATATCGCGACGCTTTGCTCGGCGTAGCCGATGTTCTCCCATGTGCGCGCCAGGCGACGCGTGAACATTTCAACGCCGCACGGGGTCGCCGAAGGCGAAACGAGGAACAAGGCCCGCTCGATGGCCCTGCCCCTGGAAAGCGTCGCGCGCCTGGCGCCTCGCCAGACGCTCTCCGATGCGGCGGGGATCGAGGAAATCATGCTGCTCGGATTCATTATGGCCGACGATCGTCATTCCAACCTCTCGACAATGACCCGGGCGAGGCGCGTGAAACTCACGACTCAACGGCGGGCCCACTTTTCGCGCGATCACGCCGTTCTTGTTTCAGTTTGAATTAAAGGCGCTTCCGCGCCGCGCCGCTGCAAAAGCGGAGCCGCCGCGCAATCGGCTTCGAGCCGCTCGTCGTCCTCGTCTGGATCGGAATATTGCAACGAAATGGTCGCGCCTTCCGGCTCGGCGTCGCGTCATGTTCGAAATTGGCACGCGAAGCGCCGCGGCAAGGAAGAAGTCGCCGTTCAACGATCGGCACGCGTTTTTCAGCTCGGCCTCGAGACCTGGCCGCCTGTCCCAAAACGGAAATCCCGTTTCGACCGGCGACAAAAAGCAGCCGGACGCATCGGGGATTTTTCATGACACTTCTGAAGAGCGACGCCATTGTCGATGTTGAAATGACAACCGTGGGCGGCGTCGAAGTCGCGGCGCTGAACTTGGAACAAACCGCGCGATGCATGGTGAAATTGGCGCGAGCGGCGAGGCCGGGCCGACGTCCCTATTATCTCACGTCGATAAATGGCGAAGTGCTCGCCCGCCGCGGACTCGACCCCGCCTTCGCGAAACTGATCGATTCCGCCGATCTGGTCAGCGCCGACGGGCAGCCGCTCGTCGCGGTCTCGCGTCTATTGGCGCGCAAGGGCTTGCCGGAGCGGGTGGCGACGACCGATCTTTATCCCGTCGTCGCGCGCATGGCCGAGGCGGAAGGCCTGAGCTTCTATCTTTTCGGCGCCACCGAGGAGGTCAATTCCGCCACCTATTCGGTGACGCGCCAGAACTTTCCCGGACTCAATATACGCGGCCGCTCGCATGGCTATCTGAGGGGCGCGGCGCTCGAGGAAAAGCTCGCGGAGATCAACGCGCTCGCGCCCGACATTCTGTGGCTGGCGCTGGGCGTGCCGCGTGAGCAGGAGTTCGTCGCGCGCTACGCCTCGCGCCTGCCGAATGTCGGCATGATCAAGACCTCCGGCGGATTGTTTGATTTCGTCGCGGGAGCCAAACCGCGCGCGCCGCTTTGGGCGCAAAAGGTCGGGCTCGAATGGGCCTATCGACTCCTTCTGGAGCCAAAGCGGCTGGCGGTGCGCTATATCACCACCAATCCGATCGCGTTGATGATCCTGCTGACGCAGACGAGGTGACGACGCGGCGCGCGCCGCTCTCGCGCGGCGTTTAGCGCCTTGCGATGCTTGAAACTGTGCTCGCGCGGCGCGGTCGCCGCGTCAATTCGCGCGCTGGAACACGGCCCGAGCCGCCCGCAACCCTCCAAATCCCGCCGTCAATCCGACTTACGGCAAGCCTCGAAAAAGCTGATGGATGTTTCGATGAACGCTTGCTCTAACATTTTGATTTGGAGCGACGCCCTGTCGACCGGACGATTCCGTCCCCTCGGAAGGCGCGCCGGCGCGGGTCGGGGTTATCGCCGGACGGCGAACTCCGAAAGCAGCCGCGCTCCGAACACCGCGAACAGCAGGGCGACCCAATTCGGATGCGCGCGATCGAAGAAGAAGCTTTCGAGACAATTGAGATAAAGGCTGAACATCCAGATTTGCATGAAGAGCAGGCCGAGCGCCGGCTCCTCGCCGCGCTCGAGAACGCGCCGTATGTCTCGCGCGGGCTGAAAGACGAGAACGGCGACCGTCGCGGCCAGACCCGGCAATCCCATCGAGATCACCGCGTCGAGATAACCGTTGTGAGCGTGCGCCGCGCCGCCGGCCCAGATGGTCGATTGCTCCGCTCCAAACAGCAGCGATTGGGAGCTCCAAAACGCGCCCAGGCCATGACCAAACAGCAGCGCCTCGGAGGCCTTTGGGGCGGCGAACGCCCAAATATCGGTGCGGCCGGTGAAGCTTGCGTCGAACGGCAGCTTCGCCACCAGCGCGGAAATCTCCGGCGACAGCACCGAGCCCACCCCGAAAACATTGAGAAGGACCAGGGGCGCGAACACGATCAACGACCACGCCACGATATTGCGCGTGTTGGCCGCCAGAAACGAAAGCCCGATCGTCGCGAGGCAAATGCCGGTGGAGCTTTTGCCGCCCGAGGCGAGAACGAAAACGATGGATAAAATAAATATGGCCCCACCCGCCGCGGGTTTCCCGGCCCGCGCCACGAACAAGCCGACAAAGGCCAGGATCGAGAACAGCGCGCTCGCCACGTTCTTGTGTCCGAACATCCCGCGCCAGTCTCCGGCGAGCTGCGGCTCGCCCAGATCGGTCGCTTGATGGATCGCGTATCGCGGCATGAAAATGACGCCGAAATAGCAGAGAAAAATTATGATCGACGCCACGATGGTCAGCAGCGACGCGAATTGCTCGCGATCGCGCGGCAGCAGCGTCAAGGCGGCGCTGCAAATCGCCACGAAGCCGAACATCACGAGCCTCTTGACGGAAGCGCCGGGGTCCTGGGAGGTGACGCTGGTGATCGCGGTCCAGCCGGCCAGGGCGAGAAGGCTCGGCGTGAGCAGGCGGATCAGCGCGGGTCGATCCGTGCGCCACGTCAGCGCCAGCGCCGCCGATCCCATCACCGCGAAAAGTCCGTAAATCATGACGAACGTGCCGTCGCCCACGGTGACGCTATCCATCGCGCCAAGATCGGGAAATGGCGGGAAGGAGACCCAGGCGACCAGCAATATCATCAGAAACAGCGCCGCGCGCGCGTCGAGCGGCGACGCCTCGCGAGCCCGCGACGCGGTCATTTCGGTCATGGGGCGCGCCGACGATAGGGTTGCGGGTCGAGACCGAATGACGCGAGCCAACGACCGACCGCGACGCCAATCGGGTGAAGCGCGGCCACCGGATGCTTGGGCGCCGCCAGCATTTGCGCCGCGCGTTGCAGCGAGACCGCTACAAGCGCCGTGTTCTTCGCGATCAGCCGGACGCGGCTGGAGAAGGAACGCGCCGCCATCCGATCGATCCGGTAATTGATCACGCCCGTCGCGACGCTGCGACGCATGAGCCAACCGAAAGCCAGTCGGTTCGGCGTGACCTGTTCCCTTATGATGGCTTCCTGGCGCCAATAAAATCTGAAACCCGCCCTGCGACAGCGCGTGAAAAATTCACTGTCGCCGCCGCCGAGAAAATTAAACGAGGGATCGAAGGCGGCGCATTCGAGTCCCTCGAAAACTCGCCGCGCGATGAGGCAATTGCCGGTGCCGTAGATCTGGCTCACGGGACCGGTCGTCCAATAAGTGGGCCAATAGACTGGATGATCGCGAAACGCGGGCTTTACGTCGGCCGGGAAAATCGGAAACACCGGCCCGCCGATGATATCGCCGTCGCCGCGCCGCGCGGCGGCGATCATTTCGTCGAGCCACGACGGCTCGGCGACCTCGTCGTCGTCGATCATCAGGAAATATTCAGCGGCGGGAAAAGCGGCGCGCGCCATTCCGAAGGCGGCGTTGATCGCGTGGACATTGCCCTGGCGATCCTCGGTCGCGACGAAACCCTTGAGCCGTCCATCGGCGAAAAACTCGCGCGCGACCGCGAGGCCCTGTTTCGCCTCCGCGTCATTGTCGATCACCACGACCGCGAAGGTCGCGCTCGTTTGCTGTCGCGCGATCGATGTCAGCGTCGCCCGCAGCATCTCGGGGCGGCGAAACGTCGGCACGCAGATCACGGCTTCGGGAGGCATCGCATTGGATGATGAAATTGTCATCGCGGGGCTCGCTGTTGATTGAACGGGGTTGGCGCCTTCGCGCCCACGAGGTCGACGATCTTGTCGGTCGACGCTTGGCGCGCGCGTCGTGACCAAGCGGCGTGATCGAGTCCGAGGCTCGTCGCCAGTCTCGCGGCGGGAGCGCCCGGGCGCGGTTGGCGCGAATGGCGAGCTCCCAAGGAAATGTCGTCGACGCCGTCAAGAGAGTCTGCCTCGCCGGCCTCGTCGAAACGCGGCGTCCGAAGCACGCGCGGCGCCTCATGGCCCATGGACGCGCGCGTGAAGGCGCGGCGGTCGCCGCGGGCGCGAGGAACGGGGCCGAGGTTCCGGCCGATGGAAATTATAGTCGCCTCCGCCAAACCTTGGTTCCCCGCGATTAGGATCGAAAATCGCGCGATGGAGAATAGCGCGCGAGTGTTTCGAAATGTTCTTCAACGATCCGCGCCGACGGTTGGGGCTCGTCTGTCCCAAAATGGCCGGCGGCGCGAGCTCTTGTCACGCTGTTGAAAGAAGCATGCCGCGGCGCCCATTGGCGCGCGCGGCGCGGCTGGGCGCGGCTCGGCGCGGTCTGGCACGGAAATCCTTACGCCTCGTCGAAAGCCCAAACGACTGTATTGAAATGGCACGGCTTTTGGAGACGAGAATGCTCGGAGCGACTGGTGGAAATGGAGCGACTGGTGGGACTATCGATCTGGCGCTGGCCACGAGCGGCAGCGCCGGCTGGAAAACCGTGAGGGGCCGTTGGGAGACGGATTTGGCTGATTACGCGCCAAGCCTGCATCGCATCGAGGATCATTGGCGATTGTTCGCTTCGATCACCGAGCGGTTCGGCCCTAAAAGCCTGGGTCACGCCATCGCCGGGCGCGCCGCGGCTCGCGCGGCGATCGCGGCGGGCGCCAGGGTCGTCTTGCTGTCGACGCTGCAGAACGCGCCGTGGGCGCCGCTTGAAAAAGGCGTTCAATATATTGTCTATGGCGACTGCACCTCGGCCCAGCTTTCGCGAAATTATGGCGGCAAGCAGCTTGGCCCTCCGGGGTCTTGGATCTGCGCGCGCATTCGCCGGCTGCGCGACCATGGGTGCATTTTCCTTTGCATGTCGCACTGGTATCGAAACGCCTTGCGGGACGAATATGACATCCCCGAAAATCAACTGGTGTTCTTGCCCTTCTATGTCGACACCGACAAGTGGAAGCCACTCGCCAACAAGCCCGTGAACGCGCGCAAACAGGCGCTATTCATCGGCGCGCATTTGGAGCGCAAGGGCGCGGATATCGTGTACGAGCTCGCGCGGCGGGAGCGCTTCAAATCCGTGGATTTCCATATCGTATCCCCCAACGCCGAGCCGGGTCCGGAAAATCTCCATCCGCATCGCGGCCTCGCGGCGGAATGTCCCGAACTCATTCGCCTGACCGCCGAATGCGATCTGTTCCTGCTGCCGACGCGCGCCGATACATCCTCGATCGCGGCGCTGGAGGCGGCGGCCTGCGGACTGCCGGCGATCATCACGGGGCGTGGCGGGATTGGCGAAATCGTCCTCGACGGCGTCACGGGAACGGTGTTGCCCGAACCGGATTTCGACTCCTTCGAAAGCGCGCTGGCGACTTACCTCGAAAATCCCGCCCTCGTCGCCGCGCGAGGCCGCGACGCGCGCCGGCATGTCGAGCGGCATTATTCCAAAACAAGGCATATGGAAATCTTGCGCGGCGCCATCGCGCGCGCCGCCGCGACGGCCGCGCGAACCTCGGGCGACGCCCGGCGCGGCTTGGCGCCGAACGCGGATGATCGAATTTTGTCGGGACAAATCTGATGCTCGTCAAGCAAACCGCTATTTACTTCGTCGCCAATGTGTTCTCCGCCCTTTTCGGCTTCTTGAACGTGGTGGTGTTCACCCGCGTGTTCGACCCCGGCGCCTATGGCGACTATTTGCTGGGGTTTGGTTACGCGACGCTTTTCGCGACGATTCTTTCGACTTGTCTGAAATTCTCGATCCTGCGCGAGCAATCGCGCGGCGACGGAACCGATATCGGCGCAACCATTCTCGCGGCGCTGCTGTTGTGCATTCCCGTCGCGCCGCTCGGCCATGCCGGGGCGCTGCTTGTCCATTTGCAGCCGGCGATCGCGACGGGCAGCGTTGTTCTCGGCCTATCCATTGTCTTGTTCGACACGAGCCAGGAGATGCTGAGGGCGCGTCTGAACGCCGCCGCCTTCATGCGCGGCGTCGTGGCGCGCGCGATCCTCGTTTCCGTGCTTGGCATCGGCGGCGCGATTTTTGGCGGCGGCGGCGCCGTGTTGCTGACATCGTCGTCCATCGCCTATGTTCTGGCCACGCTGAGCTTTTGGCGCGAAGCCTGGGGAAACGCGCGGCCCGTCTTCAACATCGAGGATTTGCTGGTCGTCGCCAAGCGCGGCGCGCCGATGACCCTGTCATTGTCGCTGCTCGCGCTCACCGGCCTGACGGACCGCTTTCTGCTCGCCAATTTTTCCGGCGCCGCGGCGGCCGGCGATTATGGGGCCAGTTTCGATCTCGTGCGTCAGGCGCTAATCATTCCCGCGGTCAGCGTCGCCTCCGCCTTCGTGCCGATGACGGTGCGGATCTTCACGGCGCGCGGCGCCGAGGCCGCGCGATCGCACCTCGAACAATGCCTCGAAATACTGCTCGCGGTCTGCTTGCCGGCCTGCGTTGGTTTCGCGCTTGTCTCCCCGCAAATCGCCGACTTCGCGCTCGGACCCGATTTCCGGCGAACCGCGCACGCGGCCATGCCTTATCTGGCCCTTGGCGTGGCGTTCCAAATTCTCAATCAGCAATACATGCACACGAGCTTTCTGCTTTCGAATCGCAACGCGTTCTATCTCGTGAACACGGGATCGGTGCTGCTGTTCAACATCGTCGTGTCGTTTTTGCTGATACGGCGTTTTGGCGTCATGGGCGCGGTATGGGGGCGCGTCGGCGCCGAAATCTTCGGTTTCGCCACGGCTCTCGTTTTGAGCCGAGCCAGTTTCGCGATGCCGTTTCCCGCGCACCGGCTCGCGCGCGTCGCGGCGGCGGTCGCGGCCATGACCGTCGTATTGCGCTGTATCGCGGCGAACGCGGCGGACCAGGGTCCTTCCCTGTTGTTCGTGCTGATTCCCGCCGGAGTCGTCGTGTACGCGGCGAGCGCCTGGATGCTCGACATAGCTGGCGCGCGCGAGAGCTTGAGGGGAAAAGTGCTGGCGCGTTGGCGTCTTGGCGGCGTTGCGTCATAACCGGGCGCGCTGACCGACGCCAGCCGCCAGATCGTCCGCGAGTTAGCCCTCTCGAAATATCCCGGCCGACGGAAACAGCCCCCTGGACAGCTTTATAAAGCTGGATCGTTGATTGCTATTGGGGAAGACATACTCCGGCCGGCCGGACGATCTGCGATACACGCGAATTCGCTCCGCCGACAGCGAGGCGATCCGCTCGATGTCCATGGCGGGAATGCGCCGGCGCCAAAGCACGAGAAACGGAAATTTGACAAACAGCCGGCGCGGGAACGAGACCCCTCGCCGGCTCACGCGGACTCCCAGCAACTCCGCGACGAAGCCTTGGGCGCCATAAAGGGCGAGAATCAGCGGCGCCGACGAGAAGAGGGATGAATCGCCGATCGCTAAAAAATAGAGCGTGAGGGCGATGCACCCGACGGTAAAAATTAACCAAGCCATGCAATAGTTTGTTGATCTAAGCCGCATCCCAATCTCCGACATCGCAACCTACGCGATCAAATTAGGCTTAACATCTTATAGTTGCGATAAGGGTTGTCAACCATGGCGCTGCCGCCAGAATATGAAACCGCGTTGCTCCATTGTCGCGGCTTTCCGGCGCCGTCTCGATCCGCTCGCCGGTGGGAACGGCGCTTTTGATTTCTTGAAGTTAAATCAGTTCCAATAGGTCGTGGCGGTATTTGGTCGGAGTGAGAGGATTCGAACCTCCGACCCCCTCGTCCCGAACGAGGTGCGCTACCAGGCTGCGCTACACTCCGACATTGCGACGCGACCGTCGATTACGCAGACGCGCGGCGGACCGACAAATTTTCTTTGACGTGTCCGGGCCGCTATATAGCTTTCCCTTGCGCCCACCGCAACACATGTTTCGTTCACGGCGAACCGAAACCCTGAGCGCCTTGGCGCTCCAGCGTGACGAAGGCGAAATCCGCCTCGTCCTTGGCGCCGCGCGATGGCGTTTCGCGCCTCGTCTCACGCCATCGCGACATATCCAACCGGGGAAAAAAAGCGTCGCCCCGGGGCTCCAGCGCGATTTCCGTGAGTTCGATTCTCGCGGTTTCGCTCAAGAAGGCTTGATAAATTTCGCCTCCGCCGCCGATCATGATTTCCGCGGCGCCCATTTCCCGCGCGGCTTGGCGCGCCAACGCGAGCACGGCGAGCGGGTCGTTCGCCGCCATCGCGTTTTCGGCGCGAAAATTCGGATCTCGGGTCATCACGATAATGCGGCGCCCAGGGAGCGGGCGTTCGAGCGATTGATAGGTGCGGCGACCGAGGATCAGCGGCTTGCCCATCGTCAGCGCCTTGAAATGCTTAAGATCGCTGGAAATTTTCCAGGGCATGGCGTTGCCGGCGCCGATCACGCCGTTCCGGGCGACCGCCGCGATGGCGACCAATTCGGGCTGCATGGATTGGCTCTTTCGTTAGACCGCGATCGGCGCGGCGATCGCCGGCCAGGGGTCGTAGCCCTCGATTTGAATGTCGTCGTAACGGGTGTCGAATAGGGCTCCCGCGGCGAGTTTCAATCTGGGTAGGGCGCGCGGCTCGCGCGCCAGCTGAAGCCGCGCCTGTTCGACATGGTTGAGATAAAGATGCGCGTCGCCCAACGTATGAACGAAGTCGCCGGCGACGCAGCCGGTTTCCCGGGCGATCAAATGGGTGAGCAGCGCGTAACTGGCGATGTTGAAGGGAACGCCGAGAAACACGTCGGCCGAGCGTTGATACAGCTGGCAGGACAGCCGTTTTTGTCCGTCGATTTCGTCGACGTAAAATTGAAAGAGGCAATGGCACGGCGCGAGCGCCATTTTGTCGAGGTCGGCCGGATTCCACGCCGACACGATCAGCCGGCGCGAAAACGGATCGCGCTTAATGTCGCGGACGACGCCGGCGATCTGGTCGATGGTCCGTCCATCCGGGCAGGGCCAGGAACGCCACTGCCGGCCATAAACCGGGCCAAGCTCTCCCGCGCCGTCGGCCCATTCATCCCAGATCGTCACGCCGTTTTCGCGCAGATAGGCGATATTGGTCTCGCCCTTCAGGAACCACAAGAGTTCGTGAACGATGGATTTCACATGCAGCTTCTTGGTGGTCAGCAGCGGAAAGCCGCGGCTGAGATCGAAGCGCGTTTGATGGCCGAACAGCGACCGCGTTCCCGTGCCGGTTCTGTCGCGTTTTAGCCTGCCCTCGCGCAGCAGCAGATCGAGAAGGTCGAGATATTGGCGCATCGGTCGATTTAAACGTTTCGCTTTTCGGCGTCGAGAGCCCGGTTCATGGAGAATCCAACGGACTCGATTGGCGCGGCGATTGACAAACCGGGGCCGCGGAGTCCTCCGGCCGCGGGTCCAAAATTGCCCGTTGCGAAGGTTAAAAGCAAACTGTAGCGTCAAACGTGGTAATAGCGCCCATATCTAGGAGAACAGAGCGAGATTGAGGCGCGGTCGTCGATTCGGGCGCGATTCGTTCGCAGCCTGTTCGATGTGTGAATTCGCCTCGCGGCGAAAGTGTCGATATGAAACATCGTCGTCGGACGGCCCGCCATGGAAACGCTTGATCCCATGGGAAAGAGGAGGCTCCGTTGAGCCGCGGCGTTGGCGTCATGGGCGACCGAACACATTAACGCGGCGGGAGAGCCAGCTGGAAACCATGCGGGATCTGCTTGGGCCGCCGCCCTTGGCGGGGCCGGCGCCCAAACCGAGAGCCGGCGTTCGCGACGGCGGGGTGTGCGCGCTGCTGGGCCCCACCAACACCGGCAAAACCCACCACGCCATCGAACGGATGCTGTCGTTCCCCAGCGGCATGATCGGCCTGCCGTTGCGGCTTCTCGCGCGCGAGGTCTACGCCCGGGTGGCGCAAAGGATCGGGCCGGAGAATGTCGCGCTGGTGACCGGCGAGGAAAAGATCAAGCCGCGCGCCCCGCGCTATTGGATCGCCACCGTCGAGGCGATGCCGCGCGATCTCGATCTGGATTTCGTCGCGATCGACGAGATTCAGCTCGCCGCCGACCTCGATCGTGGTCATGTCTTCACCGATCGACTGCTGCGCTGGCGCGGCCGTCAGGAGACGCTGTTGATCGGCGCGGACGTGATCGCGCCGCTGATCGAGCGATTTCTGCCGGGCGTGCCGATTTTCGCCCGCCCGCGACTGTCGCGATTGACTTACGCGGGCGAGCGCAAGATCGTCCGCCTGCCGCCGCGCAGCGCCATCGTCGCGTTTTCGGCCGAGGATGTCTACGCGATAGCCGAATGGATCAAGCGGCAAAGGGGCGGCGCGGCCGTGGTGATCGGCGCGCTTAGTCCAAAGACCCGCAACGCGCAGGTCGAACTCTATCAAAACGGCGAGGTGGATTTCATCGTCGCGACCGACGCCATCGGCATGGGCCTCAATCTCGACATAGACCACATCGCCTTCGCCTCCGACCGGAAATTCGACGGATGGCGCTTTCGGCGCCTCTCGGCCGCCGAGTTCGGCCAGATCGCCGGACGGGCCGGGCGCCACATGAACGACGGCACGTTTGGGACGACCGGACGCTGCCCAAGCTTCGACGAAGGCGAAATAGAGGCGCTCGAGGATCATCGTTTCGAGCCGCTGACGACGTTGCAATGGCGCAACACCGAGCTTGATTTCTCGTCGCTCGGCGCGCTGACGGCCTCTCTCGACGTCGCGCCGAACCACCCCTGTCTGGCGCGCGCGCCGGTGCGCGAGGACCAGTTGGCGCTCGAGGCCTTGAGCCGCGACGAACATGTTCGCCGCAACGCCAAGACGTCCGCCGATGTGGCGAGGCTGTGGGAGGCATGCCAGATTCCCGACTATCGCAAGACCTCTCCGGCCGCCCATGCCGAACTCGCGACGACGATTTTCAGCTTCATTGTCAGGCGAGGCAGGATACCGGGGGACTGGATGGCCCGCCAGTTCGCCGCCGCCGACCGGGTGGATGGGGACATCGCGACCCTTGCCAACAGCCTCGCTCAGGTGCGAACATGGAGCTTCGTGGCTAATCGTTCCGGCTGGCTGGATGATTCCGACCATTGGCAGAGCGTCGCGCGTCAGGTAGAGGACAGGATATCCGACGCGCTTCACGATCGACTCACTCAACGTTTCGTCGATCGCCGCACCAGTGTGCTGATGCGCCGTCTTAGAGAGAACGCAATGCTCGAAGCTGAAATCACCGCGGCTGGCGACGTCATCGTCGAAGGTCAGCATGTCGGGTCCTTGCAGGGATTCCGCTTCACGGCGGACCCGGGCGCGGCGGGCGAGGCCGCCAAGGCGCTGAACGCCGCCGCGCAAAAGGCGCTCGCCAGCGAATTCGACGCGCGCGCCACGCGCATCTTCGACGCGGTGGACGATGCGTTCGTGGTCGGCAACGACGGGACGATCCGCTGGCTGGGCGAACCCGTCGGCAGAATCGCTCAAGGCGCGGGGGTGCTGAAGCCGACCGCGCATGTGCTCGCCGACGAGCAACTCGGCGGCGCTATTCTGGAAAAGGTCAAGCAACGCCTGGAGCTTTGGCTCGCGCAACGGGTCAAGAAGCTGCTGGGCGCGCTCGAGCCGCTGGAGTCGGGCGAAGGGCTTTCCGGCGCGACGCGCGGCGTCGCCTTCCAGATCGCCGAGGAGCTGGGGGTGCTGGAGCGCGGCCGGGTCGCCAAGGACATCAAGGCTTTTTCGCAAGAGGACCGCGCCGCGCTGCGCAAGCTCGGGGTTCGCTTTGGCGCCTATCATCTTTATCTGCCGCTGCTGTTGAAGCCGGCGCCGCGGGCGCTCGCCGCGCTGCTTTGGGCGCTGCGGCATGGCGGTCTGGAAAGCGTCAAGGGGCTGGAGGAGGCGCCGCATCTGGCGGCGTCCGGGCGCACCTCCTTCGCGGCCGATCCCGCCATTCCCAAGGGATTTTATCGCGCGGCCGGCTATCGGCTGTGCGGCGAGCGGGTGGTGCGCGTCGATATTCTCGAGCGCCTCGCCGATTTGATCCGGCCCGCCATCGCCTACAAGCCGGGCGTCAGCGTCGGCGATCCGCCTCCGGGCGCGGCGGACGGCGACGGATTCGTGGTCACCGTGGCGATGACCTCGCTCACGGGTTGCGCGGGCGAGGCCTTCACCTCGATCTTGCGTTCGCTTGGTTACGCCAGCACGACGCGCCCGGGACCGGCGATAACGGTCCCGCTCATCGCGGCCGCGGCGACCGAGCCGCTCGCCGCGCCGGAAGCCGGCGCGCCGGCGAATCAGGGCGAACCAGCCGCCTCGCCAGAGCAGGGCGAGGCGCCAGTCGAGCCGGAGGCGCTGGTCGACGCGACCGTGGAGTCGCCGGCGACGCCCGTCGCGGCGCCCGACCAGGCCACCGAAAGCGTCCAAGCCGCCGAAAGCGTCGCGGCGCGGCCCTCCGACCCCGTCGAGGCGACGGCGGCCGAGCCCCAGACCGCGTCGGCGAGCGACGCCGCCCCCGCCAGCGCCGAAGCCGGTGTCGGGGATGAAGCGCCGCCGGAGCCAAGCGTCGAGACCGTTGTCCACATCGAAGTTTGGGCGCCGCAACGCCATGTGGCCGCGCCCCGCCGGCATGAAGGCGGACGGCGGCCGCCGCGCGCCGAAGCGGGAGCGGAAGGCGCGCAATCGCCGCGCCGCGAGCGTTCGCCGGGTTTCGACGCGCAAAGGCCCCATGCTCGGCCGGAGCGGCGCGAGGGCGATCCGGACCAGGCGGCGCGGCCTCAGTCCGAGCGCCCAACCGGGAATTGGCCGCGTTCCCAGGGACCAAGGAGCGAATTTCGGTCCGGCGGTCCAGCTGCGCGCCCGGATCAGCAGGGCGACAACCGGGGATCGCGCAACGACCCGCGCCGCGAGCGTTCCGGCGGTCCCGCCGCCGCCCCGCCGCGCAAGCACGAACGCGCGCCAGACCCCGATTCGCCCTTCGCCAAGCTGCTTTCGCTGAAGGCCGAATTGGAGAAAAAAGGCAAGAGCTGACACGTTTGCTTCGGCGCCGATTCGCGCCAATCCGTGAGTGAGTATCGGGCTCGCGTGTCCAATCGCAACGGCATCTCAAAGGCATCTAATGACGAAAATACTTCCGATTATCATGTGCGGCGGGTCCGGAACGCGTGTGTGGCCGGAATCCCGGGAAACATTGCCCAAGCAATTCATTCCGTTGATCGGCGAGCGCTCGACTTTCCAGACGACCATGCAAATGCTCGACGATCCGGCCTTCGAGCGACCCATCGTCATCTCGAGCGTCGACTATCGTTTTCTGCTGACCGATCAGCTCGGCGAGATCGGCGCCCAGGCGGATATCGTGCTGGAGCCGATGCGGCGCGACTCCGGCCCGGCGGTGGCGGTGGCGGCGGCGCTCGCGGCGCGCCGCTCGCCCGAAACCGTCGTCGTGGTGCTCGCCGCCGATCATGTGGTGCGCGACCAGCCGGGGCTCGTCGATCTGTGCAAGAAGGCGGCGATAGCGGCGAAGGACGGTTATATCGTCACATTGGGCGTCAAGCCCGATTCGCCGGCGACCGGCTACGGCTATCTGCGGGCCGGCGCGCCGCTCGCCCCCGGCGGCGATGTGCTGAAACTCGAAGCCTTCGTGGAAAAGCCGGATCGCGCCACGGCGCAAACATATGTCGACGCCGGCTATTACTGGAACAGCGGCAATTTCATTTTCCGCGCCGATGTGATGCAGGCGGAAATCGCCCATTTCGAACCAGAAATCTCTTTCGCGGCGGAAGCCGCGGTCGAAGGGGCCAAGACCGATCTGGGCTTTTTGGTGCTCGACGCGGCGGCGTTTGAAAAGGCGCCCCAGAAGTCGATCGATTACGCGGTGATGGAGAAGACCCTCAAGGCGGCGCTGATTCCGGCCGACATCGGCTGGTCCGACGTCGGCAGCTGGCGCGCCGTCTGGGAACTGTCGGAGCGCGACTCGCACGGAAATTCGGTGCGCGGCAATGGCGTGGTGATGGACGCGACCAATGTGCATGTGCGGTCGGACGAGACATTGACCACGGTCGTCGGCGTCGACGATGTGATCGTCGTGACGACGCAGGACGCGGTGCTGGTGCTGCATCAGGATCACGGCGACAAGGTCAAGCAGCTCGTGGCGCGATTGAAGCGCGAAAACCGGCGCGAGGCCGGCGAGCACAAGCGCATATTCCGGCCCTGGGGCTACTATCAGTCGGTGGACGCCGGCGCCCGCTACCAGGTCAAGCGCATCGTCGTGAAGCCGGGCGAGCGCCTGTCGCTGCAAAAGCACTTTCATCGCGCCGAGCATTGGATCGTGGTCAAGGGCACCGCCGAGGTCGGCCGCGACCAGGAAACGCACCTCGTCCACGAGAACGAGTTCGATTTATTTGCCCATCGGCTGCAAGCATCGCCTCACCAATCCCGGCAAGATCGATCTCGAACTCATCGAGGTGCAGACGGGCTCCTATCTCGGCGAGG
The DNA here is from genome assembly GCA_963699455.1 of uncultured Alphaproteobacteria bacterium. Classification (GTDB taxonomy): domain Bacteria; phylum Pseudomonadota; class Alphaproteobacteria; order Rhizobiales; family Beijerinckiaceae; genus Methylocystis. Next base: position 265,021 of record CAVOTY010000007.1, read on the forward strand.
ACGACATCGTCCGTTTCCAGGACGCCTATAATCGAGGCTGAGGGCCGATCGGAAGTTCGTTGTGCCAAGCGTCGCCGTCGCAAGCGTGATCGTCAAAATCTGCGGCCTGTCGACCGTCCCGACGCTGGAGGCGACGATCCGCGCCGGCGCCGACATGGCGGGTTTTGTCTTTCACCCCAAAAGTCCGCGCCATATCGAACTCGCCGCGGCGCGCGAACTCGGCGCGCGCGCGGCGGGACGCGTTAAAAAAGTGGCGCTGACCGTCGACGCCGACGATGCCGCGATCGAGGCGATCGTCGCCGCGCTGAAGCCGGATTACCTGCAACTGCACGGCTCCGAGACGCCCGCGCGCGTCGCGGCGGTCGCGAGCCGCTTCCATATTCCGGTGATAAAGGCGATCGGCGTCGCGGACCCGGGCGACGCGCGAACGGCGGCGGCGTTCACCGGCGCGGCCATCATTCTGTTCGACGCCAAGCCGGCGCCCAGCGCCCTTCCCGGCGGCAACGGCCTGCCCTTCGACTGGCGCTTGCTGCGCGATCTCTCGCTGGACAAAAGCTGGTTGCTGTCCGGCGGGCTGGACGCGGCCAATGTCGGCCGGGCGCTGGCGGCGACCGGCGCGCCGGGAGTCGACGTGTCCTCGGGAGTCGAGCGGGCGCGCGGCGTGAAGGACGAGGCGCGCATCGCCGATTTCGTCGCGGCGGCGCGGGCGCTTTCATCGGGCGCGCCAAAGGTTTAAGAGAACCGACAATTCACCCCTTCGAGGATCGCCCGTTGAACGTTCAAACTCCCAATTCACTTCGCAACGGTCCCGACGAGAATGGCCGCTTCGGCATCTTCGGCGGTCGATTCGTCGCGGAAACCTTGATGCCCCTGGTGCTCGACCTCGAGCAGGCCTATGCGCGGGCCAAGGCGGACCCGGCCTTTCACGCCGAATTGGATGGGCTGCACAAGCACTATGTCGGTCGCCCGAGCCCGCTGTATTTCGCCGAGCGGGTGACCGAACATTTGCGCGCCCAGGCTGGCGAGGGAATGGGCGCCAAGGTCTATTTCAAGCGCGACGAGTTGAACCACACGGGCGCGCACAAGATCAACAACGTGCTGGGCCAGATACTTCTGGCGCGCCGCATGGGCAAGCAGCGCATCATCGCCGAGACCGGCGCCGGTCAGCACGGCGTCGCCACGGCGACGGCCTGCGCGCGCTTTGGCCTCAAATGCGTGGTTTACATGGGCGCGGTCGATGTCGAGCGGCAAAAGCCCAATGTTTTCAGGATGAAGATGCTGGGCGCCGAGGTCATCCCGGTGCAATCGGGCGCGCGCACGCTGAAGGACGCGATGAACGAGGCGCTGCGCGATTGGGTGACCAATGTCGCCGACACGTTTTATTGCATCGGCACGGCCGCCGGACCGCATCCCTATCCCATGATGGTGCGCGATTTCCAGTCGATCATCGGCAATGAGACGCGCGCGCAAATTCAGGAGATGGAGGGGCGCCCGCCCAATTCGCTGGTCGCCTGCATTGGCGGCGGCTCCAACGCGATCGGGCTGTTTCATCCCTTCCTCGACGACGCCGACATCGAAATTTATGGCGTCGAGGCGGCGGGCCATGGCGTCCATGTGCCCAACGGCCACGCGGCCTCGCTGACCGGCGGTCGTCCGGGCGTGCTGCATGGCAACCGCACCTATCTGCTGATGGACGACGACGGACAAATTCTCGAGGGCCACTCGATTTCCGCCGGGCTGGATTATCCCGGCATCGGTCCGGAGCACAGTTGGCTGCACGAAAGCGGGCGCGTCACCTATTTGAACGCCACGGATAAGGAGGCGCTCGACGCCTTTCAGCTCTGTTCGAAGCTGGAGGGCATCATTCCCGCGCTGGAGCCCGCCCACGCGCTCGCCAAGGTGCTGGAGCTCGCGCCGAAAAAACCGAGGGATCACCTGATGGTGATGAACATGTGCGGGCGCGGCGACAAGGATATCTTCACGGTGGCGGAGATTTTGGGCGGGATGTAGTCGGCGCTAGCCCGCCCGTCCGCGCTCCCGCTCGACCTCGCGCCAGCCGATGTCGCGGCGGCAGAAGCCTTCCGGCCAGTCGATTTGGTCGACCGCCGCATAGGCGGCGGCTTGGGCCTCGCCGACGCTGTCGGCGAGCGCGGTGACGTTGAGCACGCGACCGCCGGCCGAGAGAAGCCGGCCGTCGACGAGCTTGGTGCCGGCATGCGTGATTATGACGTTTCGCGCATCGTTTTCGGGGTTGCATGCGCGAATATGCGTGCCGACCATCGGCGTCGAGGGGTAGTTTTTAGCCGCCAGCACGACGGTCAACGCCGCTTGGTTCGAAAAGCTCGGCGGCTTCGCCGGGAGGGCTCCGCGCGCCGCGGCCAGCATTAAATCGAGCAGATCGTCTTGTAATCTCGGCAGAATAACCTGCGCTTCGGGGTCGCCGAGCCGCACATTATATTCGATCAGCTTCGGCCCGGTTTGTGTCAACATCAAGCCCGCGTACAGCACGCCGCGAAACGGCGCGCCGAGCTCCCGCATCGCCCGCAAGGTCGGCTCGATAATCGTCGACATTACAATGGCTTCGATCTCGGGTGTCACCACGCTGGCCGGCGAATAGGCGCCCATGCCGCCGGTATTGGGGCCGGTGTCGCCGTCGCCGACGCGCTTGTGATCCTGCGCGGTCCCAAGGCTCAAAGCCCTTATCCCATCGCATATTACGAAGAACGAGGCCTCCTCGCCCGTCAAAAATTCCTCGATGACGACTTCGGCGCCGGCCCCGCCATAGGCCCCGGCGAACATGGCGCGAACGGCCCGTTCGGCCTCGTCCAGGGTTTGCGCGACGACGACGCCCTTGCCGGCGGCGAGTCCGTCGGCCTTGACGACCGCATAACCCGTCCCGCGCGCCCCAGGCGGCGCGCCGCGTTCCCGCAGATAAGCCATTGCCGCCGCTTCATTATCGAAGCGGCCATAGTCGGCGGTGGGGATATTTTTGGCGCGGCACAAGTCCTTGGTGAAGCCCTTGGAGCCCTCCAGTCGCGCCGCCGCCCGGGTCGGCCCGAAGGCGAGAATGTCGCGCGCGGCGAGGTCGTCGACGAGGCCGGCGATGAGCGGTTGCTCCGGCCCGACGACGACGAGGCCGATGGCGTTCGCGCGGCAAAACTCCACGACGGCGCGATGGTCGCCGACGTCGAGATCGACCAGTTCGCCAAGCGCCGCCATGCCGGGATTGCCGGGCGCGACGAACAGCCGCCGCGGCCTTGGACTCTTGACCAGCGCATTGGCGATGGCGTGCTCGCGCCCGCCCGATCCGATCAGAAGAATGTTCATGCTATCCCCGGACGGCGCAAACAGCGCCTCCCGCCTCATTACATATCGCCAGGGGCGAACACAACGAGCTAGGCCCGCCAAAAGCGCCGCGACGGCGTTGGCCCTCGGCTCCGTCAGCCCAGCGCCGCGTAAACGCTGAAGGCGGCGACGAACATCAGCGTCGCCATCAGCAGCGCGAATTCGACGCGCAGCGCGCCGACGGGCTGCGTCTCGTCGGAGTTGAGCAGGCGCTCCGTGTGGATGAAGCGAAGCGACGCGAGGGCGATCAGCGCCACGCCGGCGAGGATCAAGGCGAGGCCGCCGAGCCGCCCGAGCGGCCCCGCGAGCTTTTGCAGCCGCTGGGCGTGTATTCCCGCGTCGGCGCCGAGGGTGTTGGCGACCGTGACCAGGAACAGATTGAACTTCTCGATGACGAAGCCCAGCGCGATGACCGCGATGCCGGTTCTCACCCAGGCCAGAAAGGTCCGCTCGTTGGCGGCGTGGTTGGCGAAGTCGCGAATCATCGAAGCCTCTCCGGGCGAATCGTTTTCCTTGCGCAAGCTCTGCAATCGCGCGCCGCGTCGCGCAAGCCGAATCTTGCCGGCGCGACGGCTGGCCAAGCCGGCCTTGGACCCGCCGCTCCACGTCGGCGCGCCGGCCTTCCATTGAAACAAAGCGCTTCCCACCGCGCCGTGAAAGGCGCTAAACAGCCTGCAATCGTCTTCCCTGGAATCCGCGGAAAAAAACTCCATGGCGCGTCAATTCATCTATCACATGCAGGGTCTCAGCAAGACCTGGCCGGGCGGCAAGAAGGTGCTCGATAATGTGCATCTGTCCTTTTACCCGGACGCCAAGATCGGCGTGCTTGGCGTCAACGGCTCGGGCAAATCGACGCTGCTGCGCATCATGGCCGGCCTCGACAAGGAATTTTCCGGCGAGGGCTTCGTCGCCGAGGGGGCGCGCGTCGGCTACCTGCCGCAAGAGCCGCATCTCGAACCCGAGCTGAACGTGCGCGACAACGTCATGCTCGGCGTGAAGGCCAAGAAGGACATCCTGGACCGCTACAACGATCTCGCGATGAACTACTCCGACGAGACCGCCGACGAGATGACCAAGCTGCAGGACGAGATCGAGGCCAAGAACCTCTGGGATCTCGACAGCCAGGTCGATCAGGCGATGGACGCGCTAGGCTGTCCGCCCGACGACGCCAAGGTCACCAAGCTGTCGGGCGGCGAGCGCCGCCGCGTCGCGTTGTGCCGGCTGCTGCTGGAGCAGCCGGAACTGCTGCTGCTCGACGAACCGACCAACCATCTCGACGCCGAGACCGTGAACTGGCTGGAGGGCCATCTGCGCGCCTATCCCGGCGCCATTCTGATCGTCACCCATGACCGCTACTTCCTCGACAACGTGACCGGCTGGATTTTGGAGCTGGATCGCGGCAAGGGCATCCCGTACCGAGGGCAATTACACCAGCTGGCTCAAGCAGAAGCAGAAGCGCCTGGCCTTGGAGTCGAGCGAGGACAAGGCCCGCCAGCGCGCGTTGGAGGCCGAAAGCGAGTGGATCGCCGCCTCGCCCAAGGCGCGCCAGGCCAAATCCAAGGCGCGTATCCAGCGCTATGAGGAGCTTGTCGCGAAAAGCGCCGAAAAGGCGCCGACCACCGCGCAAATCATTATTCCGATCGCCGAGCGGCTGGGCGACAATGTCATCGACTTCGATCATCTCTCCAAGGCCTATGGCGACCGGCTGCTGATCGACGATTTGTCGTTCAAGCTGCCGCCCGGCGGCATCGTCGGCGTGATCGGCCCCAACGGCGCCGGCAAGACCACGCTGTTTCGCATGATCACCGGCCAGGAAAAGCCCGACAGCGGCAAGATCACCATCGGCGAAAGCGTGCATCTTGGCTATGTCGATCAATCGCGCGACGCGCTCGACGGCAAGAAGACCGTTTGGGAGGAAGTCTCCGGCGGCAACGAGGTGATTTATCTCGGCAAGCGCGAGATCAACTCGCGCGCTTATTGCTCCAACTTCAACTTCAAGGGCGCCGATCAGCAAAAGAAGGTCGGAAGCCTCTCCGGCGGCGAGCGCAACCGCGTGCATTTGGCGAAAATGCTCAAGAGCGGCGCCAATGTGCTGCTGCTCGACGAGCCGACCAACGATCTCGATGTGGAAACCCTGCGCGCGTTGGAAGAGGCGCTGGTGGACTTCGCCGGCTGCGCCGTGGTCATCTCGCATGACCGCTTTTTTCTCGACCGCGTCGCGACGCATATGCTGGCTTATGAGGGCGACAGCCACGTCGAGTGGTTCGAGGGCAACTTCGCCGATTACGAGGAAGACAAGAAGCGGCGGCTGGGACTCGACAGCATCGTGCCGCACCGGCTGAAGTACAAGAAGTTTTCGAGGTAGCGGGGCGAGGCCGTCCGGCGAGCGCCGGGCCTCCCCAAGCCGCGCATCAGTCCCGACGTAACTTCCCACGCGAGTTCCGCAATGCCGCTCACCGCCGCCATCCGCACCATTCCCGATTACCCCAAGAAGGGTATTCTGTTCCGCGACATCACCACATTGCTTGGCGACGCGCGGGCCTTCCGCCGCGCGGTCGACGAATTGGTGCAGCCCTGGTCGGGCTCGAAGATGGACAAGGTGGCGGGCATGGAGGCGCGCGGCTTCATCCTGGGCGGCGCCGTCGCGCATCAATTGTCGGCGGGCTTCATTCCCATCCGCAAGAAGGGCAAGCTGCCTTACAAGACCGTCTCGATCAGTTACGAGCTCGAATACGGCGTCGATGAAATGGAAATGCACGAGGACGCCGTGAGCAGGGGCGAGCGGGTCATACTGGTCGACGACCTCGTCGCCACCGGCGGCACGGCCTGGGGGGCCATCCAATTGCTGCGGAAGATGGGCGCCGAGGTTGTCGCCGCCTGCTTCGTCATCGACCTGCCGGAGCTCGGCGGCGCCAAAAAAATCGAGGCGCTCGGCGTGCCCGTGCGCAAGCTGGTCTCCTTCGACGGACATTGAGCGAAAGGCCCTGTTAGGGGCATTCGATCCGACATTTGGTTCGCGCCGCGCGGTTTTCGCCATCGCGGCGGCGGATGAGCTTGTCGTTTACCCATTGTTTGCGTTAAAGGCGTCCTGTTGATAGGCTTTCGTTGTCGCTTGTGTTGGAACTGGTCGGGATGACGCCGCGTCGAACACAGATTTTTTTGGCCGCGCTCGGGGTGGCGGCTGTCGTTGTCGCCGCCGCCGCGCTGCGGTTGCTCTCCGCCAATCCAGAGCCGGCGGCGCGCGCCGCCGCGACCGCGCAAATCAGCGTCGCCAGCCCGCCAACGCCCGCGAACGGCGGCGGCCTGGTCGCGCCGTTCTTGCGCGGACTGCGCGGCCATATGGCGCCGGAACCCGCCGCGCCCGCCCCCGCGGCGCCGGAAGCCGCGCCGCCCCAAACCGCCGCTCTCGAACCCGCGCCGTCGTCTCCTGGCGAGACGATGACGCTGCTCGAAAATCCCGAGGCTTGGCGTCCCGGTCCGCCAAGCGCCGCGCCCGCGCCGCGCGCCGAGGCGCCCCTGCCGCCGCGCCGTCCCGGGGGCATCGCCAAACAGGAAGAGGAGCCGGCGATCCCGAAACCGCCGATGCGCCCGGCCAATCTCGCCCTGGACGCCGAAGCCGCGCCGCCGCAGCCGTTGGAAACCGCCGCGCCGCCCCCGGTTTTCGCCAATGTTCCGCAACCGCCCACTCGCCCGCGCCCGCTCGCCGCGCCAGACAGCGCCGCGCTAGACAGCGCCGCGCCGCCGCCAGAGGCGCCGCCATCCGTCGCATCCGCCGCGCCCGAGCCGGTCGCCGCCGCGCCGCCCCGCGTTTTCGCCAATGTTCCGGCGCCGCCGACGAAGCCCCGCGTGCTTGCCGCGCTGGAAACCCCGCCGCCGCCGGCGATGATCGCGCCCGAGGCCCCGACGCCTCCCGTCGCGTCGGCTCCGCCGCCGCAAGAGCCCGCCGCCGCGCCGGCTCCGGTCACCGCCAATGTTCCGCTACCGCCGACCCGGCCGCGCGCGCTGGCGGCGCTCGAGAACGCCGCGCCGCCCACCGCGCGGGAAATCGTCGCGGCCGCGCCGGAGCCCGTGCTGCGGCCCGCGCCTCCCGAGGTATTCCAGCAGCCGGAGCGGCCGGCGCGCTTCAACGTGGGCGCCCCGGCCTTCATCAGGATTTTCAAAAAGGAGGGGGAACTCGAGCTTTGGCTCAAGACCAACGGCCGTTATTCGCTCTATCGGACTTTTCCCATCTGCAAATGGTCCGGACGGCTAGGCCCCAAAACCAGGGAGGCCGACTATCAATCGCCGGAGGGATTCTACTCCGTCTCGGCGCGCCAGCTTAACCCGCATTCCAATTACCATCTCGCCTTCAATGTCGGTTATCCCAACGCCTTCGACCGCCAAAACGGGCACACGGGCGGTCTCGTCATGGTGCATGGCAACTGCAAGTCGGTGGGCTGTTTCGCCATGACCGACAAGGGCATCGACGAAATTTACGGCTTTGTCGCGGGCGCGCTTTCGGCGGGCCAGCGCGAGGTGCCCGTGCATATCTTCCCGTTCCGCATGACGGACGCGGCCATCGCCCGGGAGACCGGCGGCGGCGGATTGATGGCGTTCCTCGCCGGCGAAAATGGCGACGGCGCGCAGTGGGCGGGTTTCTGGCGCAATCTCAAGGAAGGCTACGATCTGTTCCACCAGACCGGCGAGCCCCCGACCGCCTATGCCTGCGGCGATCATTACGCCTTTGGCCAGGCTGGGTCCGCCTGCCGACGAGTCGCTGGCTGGTGATGAGGGCGGGCGGCCTGCGAGCGCGACTCGCGGAGGGGCGCAAGATCGGCTTGGAGCACATATTGGCGCGGGGCGGCGGCTTTACGAGCGGCCTTCCCTCGGTTTTATGCGGCCGCACGCGCTTCCGCGCCCGCGGTGGCTAGAGGTCGACGATGCGCCGGCGGCGATTCCAGTGGACCCGTTTCGAGGCTAGTCAAATTAGCATTAGGAGCCAGACATAATGTCGCAGCGAGATTCTTCCGACTTCGCTTACCAGATCCCGTTCGATGTGCCAGAAAATAAAGGATTTAAAATAACCGCTAAAAAACAACGCCTGGAGCCAATGGCGGTTATGCTATTCATGCCAGACGGAAGCCCAGCTCCTGGCTTCCCGAAAGATATTCAACTGGGAGATAGCACAATATTCACACAGCCTCAAGTTCATGTTAGCTGCACATTCAATATCGCCTTCCGCTGGCAAAATATCCAAACCCACGAAGGGTGGGATGCGCATAATGTAACTCAAAATCCTACCGCAAATGGATATGCCGGACAGGTCTGGACTGGAAATCCAAGCACGAAGGACTCAAAAACCATATACGAGCCTGTAAATACTTATTACTATATCGAATATAGCCTATGAAAAGCATTCTTAATTGGCGTCCGTGCGCTCCTTGAGACTTCGAAAAGTCCGAGGCGAGACATAAGTGCATTGGGTCCATTAGCGAAACTCGCGAGCCCCACTTGCCATGCTCCCTCTCCCCGCGGGCGGGGAGAGGGAAGGGTCGCGCTCACTTTACCAGCGTCGCCAGCGCCGCGACGATCGCGTCGCCCATCTCGCCGGTCGAGACCGTCGACGCCGCCGATCCCTTGATGTCGGCGGTGCGCAGGCCCTGCTCCAGCACCGTCGAAATCGCCGCGTCGATCGCGTCGGCCGCCTTCGGCAGATCGAAGGAATAGCGCATCGCCATGCCCAGCGAGCCGATCATCGCGATCGGATTGGCGATCCCCTGGCCGGCGATGTCGGGCGCGGAGCCGTGGCAGGGCTCGTACATCGCCTTGCGCTTGCCAGCCGCGTCCGGCGCGCCGAGCGAGGCCGAGGGCAGCATGCCGAGCGAGCCGGTCAGCATCGCCGCTTCGTCCGACAGCATGTCGCCGAACAGATTGTCGGTCACGACGACGTCGAACTGCTTTGGCCAGCGCACGAGCTGCATGGCGAGCGCGTCGGCGAGCATGTGCTCGAGCTTCACGTCGGCATATTCGCGCTTGTGCAGCGCCGTGATGACCTCGCGCCACAACAGTCCGGATTTCATGACATTGGCCTTGTCGGACGAGGTGACCTTATTGCCGCGCTTTCTCGCCAGCTCGAAGGCGACGCGGCCGATGCGCTCGATTTCAAAGGTTTCGTAAACCTGGGTGTCCACGCCGCGCTTCTGGCCATTGCCGAGGTCGATGATTTCCTTGGGCTCGCCGAAATAGACGCCGCCGGTCAATTCGCGCACGATCATGATGTCGAGCCCGTCGACCAGTTCGCGCTTGAGCGAGGAGGCCTCGGCGAGCGCGGGATAGCAGATCGCCGGACGCAGATTGGCGAAAAGGCCGAGGTCCTTGCGTAGCCGCAACAGGCCCGCCTCCGGGCGGACGTCATAGGGAACGCCGTCCCATTTGGGGCCGCCGACGGCGGCGAGCAGCACGGCGTCGGCGGCTTGCGCCAGCTCCATGTCGGCTTCGCTGATCGCCTGCTTGTGGACGTCGTAGGCCGCGCCGCCCACGAGACCGGTTTGCGTCTCGAAACGCGCCACGCCCGCCTTGTTCAAGAAGGCCAGGACCTTTTCCGCCTCGCGGGTGATTTCCGGGCCGATGCCGTCGCCGGGCAGGAGCAGGAGCTTATGGACGGGCATGAATAATCCTCTCTTTCGAGCCATCGGGCGGCCCTCCGCCGATCGCGCTTCTCATCCGCGCCGTCAATACGGCGCTGGCATTATCGACGCAACCTCGGCGCGCGCGGCGCCTCGATGCGACAATTGGCCCCTCGCCGCGCGCTTGCGGTTAATCAAAGAGACGTGCAGCTTAAGACCCGCGGTAAAATCGAGACAGCCAGTCTCGCGCCAACCATGGCGCGGAGAAAAGAAAAAATCGCCGCGAACGAAAGAGCAGGAGACGCACCGATGACCAAATTGAAAATCCTCGCGCTGGCGGCCTTCGCCATGGCGCTGACGTCAAGCGCGCCGGCCCGGGCATTCTGCCTCCTGAGTTGCGAGCCCACCGAGGTTCAGGCCAGAAAAGTGTTCGAAAACCTGGTCAAGACGAAGTTCGACCCCGACGCCAAGATCACCGAATTCAAGGTGGACCGTTTCTGGCAGCTGGATGTCGAGGGCGCCGGCCACAAGGGCGTCGAGTTCTATTTCACCGCCAAGGTCGAATTCCCCAAGGGCGCCCATTTGGAATGCAAGCCGACGGAAGCCGCCGATGGCTCCAAGACCGCTCCGGCGGGCTGCTCGGCGAGCACCTATTATTCGACGACGATCCAGAACAAGATGATCAAGGAGAAGCAATATATCGAGCCCGGCAAGGTCGTCGACTTCAAGGACGAGACTCGTTTCGACGAAGGCTCGGGCGGCTGGAAGGGCCAGGACGGCAATACCTATTAAGAAGGGGCCGCTTGACCCGCGGTTCCGTCGCCGTTGACAGCGCGATGGCGCGCCATGAATGGGTCCCATCTTACTCCGCGGCGTCTTCGTTGCGGAGAAGAGGGAGCTATGAAGAATGAAAGCCAGCGCGATTTTGATGACCGGCCTTCTCCTGAGGGGATCGCCGGCCGGGCTTTCGCTATCGAGCGCCCCGCCCAATCGCCGCCTACCGCGCTTCGCGACGCGGCGGGGAATCTCGCGCGGAAGGTCGACCACGACCCCAACGGCGACGGAAAGCAGGCCAATTGCATGAGGGAGCGCGACGAGGAAGGCATTCGCTCGGGCGAGATCCACCGCTCGCGCGCCGCCGCCGACCGTTTGGCCGAAAGGTCGGCCCGCACGAAGAAATGCGGTTGCTAGGACGGTTCGCGAGTTCCGCGGAGGCGGGGCTGGCGCGATGGCGCCCGTCTCCGGTCCTCGATGGGGCGCTTGGACAAAAACCGGGAGAGACGTTTCGCGCGCAACCCTATGGCGCCGCGCCCGCGCATCGTATAGAACGCCTTCCAATCGTTTGGGCGCACGCCGCGGATCGGCTCGGTAGGCAAGGGACTAAAATCAAATGCAGCAGGTCATCATAGCGATCCACTTGATGGTGGTGATAGCTCTCGTGGCGCTGGTGCTGTACCAGAAATCCGAAGGCAGCGCGCTGGGCCTTGGACAAAGCGGCCTATTTAGCGGGCGCGGGCAGGCCAACGCGTTGACGCGCGCCACCAGCATTCTCGGCACGATATTCTTTATCACCAGCGTCTTGCTGACGATTTTGCCCGCCTGGGAGCGTCGCGCCGCGGGCGGCGCGGATTGGACCACCGCCGTTGACAGCAACAAGGTGCAGATCAAGGAAATCAAGCCGGCGCCGGGCGCCGCGCCCGACGCCGCCAAGGGGCGTTCCGCTCCCGACGAGAACGAAAGCATTTTCGAACAGTTGAAGCGGGCGCAGGAAAAACGCCAGGCCGCTCCCCCGAGCCCGACCGCCCCCGCGCCAGGCGCCGAAGCGCCCGCGCCGGTTCCGCCCGCCGCCCCGCCGCCGCAATCGAACCTGTCACCCGAATCCAAGCCGGCCTTGCGTCCGACGTCGGAGCCCAACGCGGCGCCGAAGGTCGAATCCGCGCCGGTCGCGCAACCCGCCGCGCCGGCGGAACCGAAGGCCGCGCCCGCGGGGTCTTGGACCGCCCCGGCCGAGCTCCGAACCGCGCCGACGGAACCGAAGGCCGCGCCCATGGAACCCAAGGCCGCGCCGACGGAACCGAAGGCCGCTCCGACGGAACCCAAGGCCGCGCCCGTGGAGCCGAAGGCGGCGACCGAGCCCGCCAAGCCATCCGCGGAGCCGCCGCCGATCCACTGGACGGCTCCGACCAAGTAACCTCGCAACGGCCGCTCGCCCTCGCCCTCAGGTGTCGGGCGGCGGCGGCGCGCCGGTATCCGAACCGGCCTTCAAGCGTTAGGCGTGGAGCCCATGGCCCGCTACATTTTCATCACCGGCGGCGTGGTCTCCTCGCTCGGCAAGGGACTGGCGTCGGCGGCGCTCGGCGCTTTGCTTCAAGCGCGCGGCTACACCGTGCGCCTACGCAAGCTCGATCCTTATCTGAACGTCGATCCGGGCACGATGAGCCCTTATCAGCACGGCGAGGTCTTCGTCACCGACGACGGCGCCGAGACCGACCTCGATCTCGGTCATTACGAGCGCTTCACCGGATGTCCCGCGACGAATCGCGACAATGTCACGACCGGGCGCATCTATCAGGACATTATCGCCAAGGAGCGGCGCGGCGACTATCTCGGCGCGACGATCCAGGTGATTCCCCATGTCACCAACGCGATCAAGGATTTCGTTCTCGAAGGCAACGAGCATGTCGACTTCACCTTGATCGAAATCGGCGGCACGGTCGGGGACATCGAGGGCCTGCCGTTTTTCGAGGCGATCCGCCAGCTCGGCAATGATCTGCCGCGCAGCCATTGCGTCTATATTCATTTGACGCTGCTGCCATACATTTCCGGCGCCGGCGAATTGAAGACCAAGCCGACTCAGCACTCCGTCAAGGAACTGCGTTCCATCGGCATCCAGCCGGACATTTTGCTGTGCCGCTGCGACCGCGAAATTCCGCGCGACGAGCGCCGCAAGCTCGGGCTGTTTTGCAACGTGCGCGAGAGCGCGGTCATCGAGGCGCGCGACGCGGCGAATATTTACGACGTGCCGCGCCTTTATCACGCCGCGGGCCTGGACGCGCAGGTGCTCGCGGCCTTCGGCATCGAGCCCGTTCCCAAGCCGGACATGAGTCGCTGGAACGCGGTGGCGCAACGCATCAACAATCCCGAGGGCGAGGTCACCATCGCCATCGTCGGCAAATATACCGGGATGAAGGACGCCTATAAGAGCCTCACCGAGGCGCTGGCGCATGGCGGCCTCGCCAACAAGGTGAAGGTCAATCTAGACTGGATCGAATCCGAGATTTTCGAAAGCGGCGACCCCGCCGCGCATCTCGATCATGTCAACGGTATATTGGTGCCCGGCGGTTTCGGCCAGCGTGGCGCGGAGGGCAAGATTCTCGCCGCCCGCTTCGCGCGGGAGCGCAACGTTCCTTATTTTGGCATTTGTTTCGGCATGCAAATGGCGGTGATCGAGACGGCGCGGTCGCTCGCCGGCATAAAGAACGCCAATTCCACCGAATTTGGACCATGCGCGGAGCCGGTCGTCGGGCTGATGACCGAATGGCTGCGCGGCAACGAGCTGGAGCAACGCGGCGCGGGCGGCGATCTGGGCGGCACCATGCGGCTCGGCGCCTATCCCGCGCATTTGCGGGCCGGCTCGCGCATCGCCAGGATTTACGGCGCGCAGGATATTTCCGAGCGCCATCGTCATCGCTACGAGGTCAATGACGCCTATCGCGAGCGGCTCGAGGCCAAGGGCGTCATTTTCGCGGGAAAATCTCCCGACGGATTGCTGCCCGAGACAATCGAAATTCCCGATCACCCCTGGTTTATTGGCGTGCAGTATCATCCCGAGCTGAAAAGCCGACCATTCGACCCGCACCCGCTATTCGCCAGCTTCATCGAGGCGGCCAAGGCGCAAAGCCGGCTGGTGTGACATCGGGCCTTAAAAATTTGGACCGGGCGCGGCGACGCGCGACAAAATTTCGCCCCGGGATTGATCTTAGAACTTGCGCGCGCGATCGCGGTTTGTCGATTCACGCCGGGGACTGTTAAGAACAACCGGCCGCATGGCGCGACGTGATCGCGAACCAAGCGTGGCCATCCCGGGAAAACGGCGGCCCCCTGGTTTGGCGTGCTCTATTTGCTTGGCCGAACAGCCCTCGGCGGCTCGAGCCCCGACAGGAGCGTGGCGTTAACGTGACCGCATCGTCCGAGACCTCGCCAATCACGACGCCCGTTTTGCGCGCCGAGTCGGACGAACGGCTGGACTTGCCGGCGCGAATTCAACGCAGGCCCTTTCTTTTCCTGTTCCTCGCCTGTCTACTGATCCATCTGTCGATTTTGGCCTTCCTGATCGTCGTGGACAAGATCAGCATGCCCGCCATTAATCCCGAGCAGGAAATTTCGGTTGAGGTCGTCACGGAGCCGCCGCCTCCGCCGCCCGAACAAAAAGCCGAGCAGCCGCCTCCGCCGCCGGAGGAAAAGCCGCCCGAGCCGCCGCCGCCGGAAAAGAAGCCGCCGCCCGAACCGCCGAAGGAAAAGCTGACGCTCGACGAAAAGCCGGCGTTCGACGCGCCGCGCGCCGAAAACAAGGAAAAGCTCGACCGCGAGGCGCCCGACAACGAGACCAGGGCGCAAAAGCTGGCGCGCCCCAACGACCAGACCGCGCCGACGCCAAATCCCCAGGTCAAGCAAAAGCCGCAACAAGAGAGGGCGCCGCAACCCGCGCAAGAGCCCGAGGCGACCGAGCCGCAGGAAGAGGACAAGCGCGACGCCGAGGTCATCGAACAGGCCCCCAAGCCCGGCCCGAAGACCGACAAAAAGCCGACGAAGCCCGATCGCAAGGCGGTGGTCGGCGAACAGCAAAAATCCATCGCCGACATGGTGGCCTCGCTCGCGCCCGTGCCGAATTTTCAATTGGGCGGCGCGGCCAAGACCGCCCCGATCAGCGGCGGAACCGCCAAGCCGACCTATCTCTCGACGGTGCTCGGTTATATCAAGCGGCAATACCACCCGACCGGCGCCGCGCGAACCGGGGATGGAATCATTACCTTTTACGTCGATCCCAACGGCAATCTGGTGCATCAGGCGCTGCGGCAGTCGTCGGGTTCGGCGGCGCTGGATCAGGCGGCGTTGTCGGCGTTGCGCCGCGCCGGCCCATTCCCGCCGACGCCCACCGCGACCTCGCTGGGCCTGATCTGGAAATATTGACGGATCAACCGCGAAGCCCCGATCAAACCAACGCGCTCATTTGATCCCATTCGCGCGGCGGCTCGCGCGCGCCGCCCTCGACCGCCTTCACATCGACGCTTACCGCCAATTTTTGGCGGCCCGAGCCGAGGAACACGCCGTCGATCGGCGAAACGTCGGCGTAGTCACGCCCGATCGCCAGCACGATATGGTCGTCCCCGACGAAGACGTCGTTGGTGGGATCGAGCTGGAGCCAGCCGAACGCCGGTCCGCACCACGTCGAAACCCAGGCGTGCGAGGCGTCGGCGCCCTCGAGGCGCTTCTGGCCGGGAGCCGGCAGCGTGCGCAAGTAGCCGCTGACATAGGCGGCCGGCAGGCCAATGCCGCGCAAGCCCGCGATCATGATATGGGCGAAGTCCTGGCAGACCCCGCCGCGTCGCGCGAACACCGCGGCGAGCGGAGTCGCTATGTCGGTCGCCTTCGGATCGTAGTCGAAATCCGCGTGGACGCGGCGCATGAACTCCTGCGTGGCCTCCAGGATCGGACGCGCCGGCGTGAAGCTTTGGCGCGCATAGGCGGTGATCGGCTCCTGCAGTGGCGTCAGCCGCCCGGGAAACAAAAAATGCGCCGGGGAATCCGCCGCGAGCGAATCCGACGCGGCGGCGCGGGCGCGAACGATCTCCCAGGCCGGCGTGAGCGCCGCCGCGGGAGGCGAACGCCTGCGCACCGCGACGCGCGCTTCCAGAGCGATCCGCAGCGTCGTATGCGCCACATCGATCCGCGCCTCGACCAAGCGGTTGCCGAAAAAATCGAGCCGTTCGCGTCGATGCGTTGAATGCGGCGTCAGTTCGATTTTGGCGCGCAGCACCCGCTGGCCGCCGTCGCCGCGCGGCATCAGCCGCAACACGCAGCGCGCCGAGGCGACGGGCGCGGCGTAGGTATAGGTCGTGATGTGGTTGATGTCGTAGATCACGCGAGTCGAGACCGTTTGTCGGGGCGCGACCTGTCGCCTGGCAGAAAATAACGCGTGGCGATTTCCTGCGCGAGTCCGGATAGCCGCTGCTCGATCCTCAGAATGGCGGCGGGCGTGAGCTTGCGCGCCTCCTCGGTCTCCAGTTCGGCGCGCAACCGCGCGGCGACGCGCCTCGGCGCCTCCATCACGCCGTCGTCCATCAACGCGGGCAAGCCCTTGAGGCAGTCGTCGATACGGGCGATCTGGAAGCCGACCGAGCGCGGGTTGAACGGATCGAGCATCGCCATGTCGAGCACCGGCGTCAGCGCGGCCCCGGTGAGATAGCGGCTGCGGTAGGTGATTTGCGAGTCGATCAATTCGATCAGCGCGTCGAGGGAATCCATGGTCGGCTCGGGGTCGGCGAATTGGCGCGTGAAACGACAGGTGTTGATGGCGCGCTCGATGCGCTTGCCAAGATCGAGAAAGCTCCAGCCGGCGACGCGATTGAAGTTTTCGTCCATGAGCCCGGAAAGCGCCGCCAGCGTGTGCAGGGCGCGCTCCACGAAATCGAGGATTTCGACCTCGGCGGCGGCGGCGAGGTCCCGCGCCTCGTTTTCGGCGGCCGCGGCGTTGCCGGAGGCGTCGCTTCCCGAGTTCGCGGCGACGTTTTCGCGCGCGCCGCTTCCCAAGGCTCCGGCGCGGTGCAGCCTTGCCTCCAGGCCGCCTATAAGCTGCCAAACGTCGAGCGACAGCCGCTCGCGCAGGATCGAGGCGGCGCCCTTGGCGCGTAGCGCGTTGGCGCGCGCCGAACCATAAGCTTCCGCGTCGGAGACCGCCGCGAGCGCCAGCGCCGCCGCCGGCAGATCGCCCGCTTCCTCGTCGACGCAGCCCCAGGCGACGAGCAGCCGCCGCAGCCGCTCGATCGGTCGCCGCTCGGCGAGTTCATCGGCCCGCTCGCCCGGTCCCCGCGACTCCGCGAGGCGGTTGCAGAGACAACGCACGATACGCAGCACCGCCTCGGTGCGTTCGAGGTAGCGCCCCATCCAGAACAGATTGTCGGCGGCGCGACTGGGCAAATTGCCAAGCACCCGCACGACGCGCGCATCCTCGGCGGGTGGCAGCAGCGTCGCCGGCTCGACATCGCCCTTGCCGAGCGTCCACACGTCGGCGCAGGGCGCGACGGAGTAGGGATGCGAGCCCTCTCCATCCTGGCGTTCGTAGATGTGGCAATAGCCTCCGGGCATGACCCGCCAGCCCTGGTCGGTCGCCGCCGCGAAAACCCGCAGCGCGAAGGGGCGCGGCGTCAGCGCGCCGTCGACCCAGGCCGGCGTGGTCGAGAGCGTTAAATCCTCCTGCGCGACAAAGTCCATGCCGCGCTCCATCATCGCGGCGACGAGTTTTTCGCGATCCGCGGCGCTCATTCGCTCCGTCGTCAGCCCTTGCGGCCCGCCAGGGAAGGCCGTTCGAAATTGCGTCGCGTTGGCGCGCGGCTGCCTGAACATCGGCGCCGGCTCGAAGGCGGTTTTCAGCCGATGCGCGTCGAGGTTGGCGAGAACGCGCGCCCGCGTCGCCTCGTCGCCGCACCACAGTGTCTCGACATTGGGCAACCGCAGCGCCTCGCCGAGCAGCCGCGGCGCCAGCGCGGGCAAGAAACTCATGAGCGCGCGCGCCTCGACAAGACCGGCGCCCGGCATGTTGGCGACCGCCAACGCGCCCTGGCGGATCGCCTCCAGCAGGCCCGGCGCGCCGAGCTTGGAGGCGGCGTTCAGCTCCAGCGGGTCGCACCAATCGGCGTCGACGCGTCGCCACAACACATCGGCGCGCTTCAAGCCGGCGATGGTGCGCACATAAAGCTTGCCGTCGCTGGCCACGAGGTCCTCGCCCTCGACCAGCAGCAAGCCGAGGTAGCGGGCGAGATTGACCTGTTCGGCGTAGGTCTCGCTGAACGGGCCGGGGGTCAACAGGCAGATGCGCGGCTCGACGCGCCGCGCCGCGCTGGCGAGACCGGCGCGAAAATCGCGAAAAAAGCCGGCGAGACGGCGCACTTTCATGTCGCGAAACAGGCTGGGAAACGCCCGCGCCATGATCAGGCGGTTCTCCAGCGCGTAACCGGCGCCGGAAGGCGCCTGGGCGCGGTCGCCCAGCACCCGCCACGCCCCGTCCGGCCCGCGGGCGATCTCCGCCGCGTAAAAACGCAGCCAGCGCCCGCCGGGCGGCTCCACGCCGCGCATCGGTCGGATGAATTCCGGCGAGCCCGTCACCACCGCGGCCGGCAGCGCCCCCTCGGCGATCAGCCGGCTGTCGCCATAAATGTCGCGCAACACGAGATCGAGCAGTTCGGCGCGCTGGGCGACGCCAGCCTCGATTTCCGCCCACTCCGCCGCCGGCAGCAGCAGCGGCAAGCGAGCCAAAGCCGCGCGCTTGGGGGCGCGGTCGTTCGCCTCGCCTTGGCCGCGATGGGTCACGCCCATTTCGTCGATGCGCCGACTGGCGTTGGCGAAGCGCAGGTCGATCTCGGCCTCGCCCAGCCGGGCGAGGGCGCCAAGCAGCGTCAACCAGATTTCTCGCGGTTTTCCGCGCGCGTCGAGCAGTTCGTCGACGCCGCCGGGCTCGAGGCGATAGCCTTCGAGCCAGGACGCCAGCAGCCGGTCCGCCGCGACGGCCTCGGCGCGCTTCAGATCCCAGTCGAACGACGGGTTATGCGGCGCGCCCGCGCGGTCAGAGCACAAAATCCCTCCGCAGATCGAGCGTCAGCGGAAATTCGCCGGCCGGCTCCTCGCGCGGCGGCAGCGCGCGTCCAGGCGTGTGGCCATGCTCCTGGAAGCGCGACAGTCGCCGCGCCTCGGCCTCCTGCGCGTTTACCGGGAAAGTGTCGTAGCTGCGTCCACCGGGATGGGCGCTGTGATAGACGCAGCCGCCGAGCGAGCGCGCGCTCCATGTGTCCACGATGTCGAACGTCAGGGGCGCGTGCACCTCGAGGGTCGGATGCAGGCCGGCCGGAGGCAGCCACGCCTTGAAGCGCGCCCCGGCCACCGCCTCGCCGCTCTTGCCCACGCCAGTCATCGGCAGGCGCCGGCCGTTGCAGGCGATCACATGGCGGCCGGGCACGAAGCCCTGGGCCTTGACCTGCAAGCGCTCGACCGAGGAATCGACGTAACGCACCGTGCCCCCTTGCGCGCCCTGTTCGCCCATCACATGCCAGGGTTCGAGCGCGTGGCGCAACTCAAGACGCACCCCGTCATGCGTGACCGCCCCGATCAGCGGAAAGCGAAACTCCAGTTGCGCCTCGAACCATTCGGGCTCGAAGGCGTATCCCGCCCGGTTGAGGTCGGCGAGCACGTCGGAAAAATCCTCCCACACATAATGCGGCAACATGAACCGATCATGCAAGGCGGTGCCCCAGCGCACGAGGCCACCCTCGCGCGGCTCGCGCCAGAACCAGGCGGTCAGCGCGCGCAGCAGCAATTGCTGGGCGAGGCTCATGCGCGCGTCCGGCGGCATTTCGAAGGCGCGAAACTCGACGAGGCCGAGACGCCCGGTCGGGCCATCCGGCGAATAAAGCTTGTCGATGCAGATTTCGGCGCGATGCGTGTTGCCGGAAACATCCACCAGCAGATTGCGGAACAGCCGATCGACGAGCCAGAGCGGAAAATCGGTCGCGCCGGGCCGCGGCGTGTTGGCCAGCGCGATCTCCATTTCATAGAGCGATTCGTGGCGCGCCTCGTCGATGCGGGGCGATTGGCTGGTCGGGCCAATGAACAGGCCGGAGAACAGATAGGACAGCGACGGGTGGCGCTGCCAATAGAGAATGAAGCTTTTGAGCAGATCGGGTCGGCGCAGGAATGGCGAATCCGTTGGGTTGGCGCCGCCGAGCACGACGTGATTGCCGCCGCCCGAACCCGCCCCGCGCCCGTCCATCATGAATTTGCTGGTGGTGAGCCGCGCCTGTCGCGCGTCCTCGTAAAGCCCCGTGGTGTTGGCCACCGCCTCGCGCCAGGATTTCGCCGGGTGGATATTCACCTCGATCACCCCCGGATCGGGCGTCACCTTGATGACGTTGAGCCGCGGATCGACCGGCGGTTCATATCCCTCGATGAGCAGCGGCAGGCCGGTTTGCTCCGCCGTTTGCTCAACCGCGGCGAGCAGGTCGAGATAATCCTCGAGCTTTTGCACCGGCGGCATGAACACGCAGAGCGCGCCGTCGCGCGGCTCGATGGTCAGCGCCGTGCGCACGCCGCCTTCGTCCGGATTCTGCTCATGCACGTCCTGCGCGACGCTGGGCGCGGCGGCGACCTCGTAAGCGCGCTGATGAAAATGAGCGGCCGGCGGCAGATTGGAGCGCGACTCCAACGGGTCCCGCGGCGTGACATGCGGAAACACCTCGGGCCGCACCCAGGGCAGCGAGTTGAGCGGCAGCCGCAGCCCCACCGGCGAATCGCCGGGCGCCAGCAGTAAATTGCCGCGCCGCAACGGCCAATGCGCGGAAACCCAGCGTCCGCCCGCGCGGGCGCGTTCGCCAAAGGCGTCCTGGCCGCTGGCGGCGGCGTTCCAGCGCTGGATCGGCAGCACGAAGCCGGTCGGCGTCGAGAGCCCTCGCTGAAACACCTTGAGAATGCGCTCGCGCTCCTCGGGATCGTCGATCTTGGGATCGGAGGGATCGACATTGATCGGCAGCGCCGCCTCCTTGCCGATCCAATGCACGGGGTCCTCATAGGCGGGGATCACATAGGACGGGTCGACTCCAAGCCGCGTCGCCAGCGCGCCCGCGAATCCCTCCGCCGCCTCGCGGGCCTTCGGACCGGTCTTGATCTTTTCGTTTTCGGCTTCCTTGAGGATGCCGGCGACGCGCGCCGGATCGCGCCAGATCGGCTCGCCATCGGCGCGCCAATAGACCGCGAAGGCCCAGCGCGGCAGGCTTTCGCCCGGATACCATTTGCCCTGGCCGTGATGCAGGAAGCCGCCCGGCGCGAAGCGCCGTTGCAACCGGCGCAGCAGATCGTCGGCGAGCGCGCGCTTGGTCGGCCCCACCGCCGAAAAATTCCATTCCTCGCCCTCGAAATCGTCGATCGAGACGAAGGTCGGCTCTCCGCCCATCGTGAGCCGCGTGTCTTGCTTGACGAGATCGGCGTCGACTTGCTCGCCGAGGCGATCGAGCCGCGCCCAGGCCTCGTTGGAAAAGGGCGCGGTGACGCGCGGCGCCTGCTGGATGCGCTCGACGCGCATCTCGAAGCCGAATTCGCAATTGGCCGGCTCGACGACGCCGGAGATCGGCGCGCAGGAGCTATAATGCGGCGCGGCGCACAGCGGCAGATGACCCTCGCCGCACAGCAGCCCCGAGGTCGCGTCCAGCCCGATCCAGCCGGCGCCGGGCAGATAGACCTCGGCCCAGGCGTGCAGATCGGTGAAATCCTGTTCGGGGCCCTTGGGCCCTTCGAGCGGCTCCTCGTCCGCCTTGAGCTGAATGAGATAGCCCGAAACAAATCGCGCGGCGAGGCCGAGGCGGCGCAGCGTCTGCACCAATAGCCACGCCGAGTCGCGGCAGGAGCCCGTGCCGAGCTTCAGCGTCTCGTCCGGCCGCTGCACGCCGGGCTCCATGCGGATCACATATTTGATCGCATGGCTCAGGCGGATGTTGAGATTGACCAGAAAATCGTTGGTCGGAACGCTTTCCAGCGAAATGGAGCGCACGAAATCTTCCAGCGGCGCGCCGGCCGGCTCCGTTTCCAGACAGGCGGCGAGCTCCGTCGCGAGCTCCCGCGGGTAGGTGAAGGGAAATTTTTCGGCGTAGGGCTCGACGAAGAAATCGAACGGGTTGTAGACGGCCATGTCGGCCAGGAGGTCGACCTCGACGCGAAATTCCCGGGTTTTTTCGGTGAACAGCAGCCGCGCCAGCCAATTGCCGTGCGGGTCCTGCTGCCAATTGATGAAATGTTGAGGCGGCGAAATCTTCAGCGAATAGCTGGGCACCCGGGTGCGGCAATGGGGCGCCGGGCGCAGCCGGACGACCTGCGGGCCCAGCGTGACCGGACGATCATATTTGTAGTGGGTGACATGGTGCAGGGCGACCTGGATCGACACGGCTACGGCCTTCCTCTGATAGGGAGCTCCGATTAGGTTTCCGCTCGCGCCCCAAGTCAATCGTTTGCGCGCGAAAGCCCGCCGATTGAAGGAATTTCCCGCAATCTGGCGCGGGGTTGGGACCAAGGCGCCTAAAAACTCATCAATATTGGGACGCGCCGAGGCCCGGAGGCGCGCGAAACTCGTTCAGGCCCCGTTCAGCGGGTCTCGCCTTGATAATCCCCGGCGCGAGAGTCATGAGGCGGGGTATGACCATGGATATCAGTTTCTTGCACCTTATTTGGGTTTCCCTTCCATATCCTGTCCCGCCAAGCCTTGCGCCACGCCGCGCCGCCTTGTAAGGCCGATTGCCCGCTCGACCGAAAGCGCCGTTATGTCAGCATTCTCCATCTATCTGCGCGTCCTCGCTCAGTTGCGGCCGTCGGCCCGGCTTGTTGGCATGCTGGTGTGCGCCAATCTGGTGCTGGCCGGCGCGCAATTCGCCGAGCCGATCTTGTTTGGCCGCATCATCGACGTGATGAGCGGCGCGCAGGCGCAAGGCGCGCAACTCGCCTTTGGCAATTTGCTGCCAACCGTCGCGGCTTGGGCGGGATTCGGCCTGTTTTCGATCTTCGCCTCCATGGCGATCGGGCTGCGCGCCGACCGGCTCGCGCATCGCAGCCGGCTGGAGGTGATGGCGCAGTATTTCGATCATGTGCTCAATCTGCCGCTGAGCTTTCACGCCAATGTCCATTCCGGCCGGCTGTTGCAGTCGATGCTGGAGGGCGCGAGCGCGATGTTCGGGCTGTGGCTGTCGTTCTTTCGCGAGAATTGCGCCTCGTTCTTCGCGCTGTTCCTGCTTCTGCCGGCGACGCTGTTCTACAATTGGCGGCTGGCCAGCCTGCTGATCGTCATGGTCGCGCTGTTCTATGTCGTGACGTCCTGGGTGATGCGCCGCACCGACACGTTGCAGGCGACGGTCGAGCGCCACAACGCGGCGCTGGCCAGCCGGGCCTCGGACGCGCTCGGCAACGTGCCGGTCGTGCAGAGCTTTACCCGCGCGCAGAGCGAATCGCTGGCGCTGCGCGGCATCATCGATGAACTGCTTGCGGCGCAACTGCCGGTGCTGTCCTGGTGGGCCCTGGTCGTGGTCGCGAGCCGGGCGTCGGCGACGATCACCGTGCTGTCGATTTTTCTGCTTGGCGCCTGGCTGCACATGCGGGGGCAGGCCTCGGTCGGCGAAATCGTCACCTTCATCAATTTCGCCACCATGCTGATCGGGCGGCTCGAGCAGGCGGTCGGCTTCGTCAATTCGCTGTTCCAGCAGGCCGCCAAGCTGCGCGAATTCTTTTCCATCCTCGACACTCACCCGGTGATCCACGACCGTCCCGACGCCAAGGACGCCGGCCATCTGACGGGCGAGGTGATCTTCGACAACGTCAGCTATTCCTATGACGGGCGGCGCATGGCGGTGCGCGGCGCGAGTTTTTCGGCGAGGCCCGGCGAAACCATCGCGCTGGTCGGCTCCACCGGCTCGGGCAAATCCACGACGCTCGGCCTGCTGCACCGGGTCTTCGATCCGATCGAGGGCGCCATCACCATCGACGGCGTGGACATTCGCGAGTTCACGCTCGCCTCGCTGCGCCGAAACATCGGCGTGGTGTTTCAGGAGCCGATGCTGTTCGCGCGCTCGATCGAGGAAAATCTGCGCATCGGCAAGCCGGACGCAACGCCGGCGGAGGTCGAGCAGGCGATCGAATTGGCGCGGGCCTCGGAATTCGTCGCGCGCCAGAGCGACGGCGTGCTGACCAACATCGGCGAGCGCGGCCGCGGCCTTTCCGGCGGCGAGCGCCAGCGCCTGTCGATCGCCCGGGCGCTGCTCAAGGACCCGCCGATCATGGTGTTCGACGAAGCGACCAGCGCGCTCGACGCGACGACCGAAAAGCAGATTCAAAAGGCGCTGGAGGCGGCGACCAAGGGCCGCACGACCTTCGTCATCGCCCATCGCCTCGCCACCGTGCGCAACGCCGATCGCATTCTCGTGTTCGACAATGGCGAGATCGTCGAAAGCGGCTCCTTCGACGAGCTGGTGAAAAAAGGCGGCCGCTTCGCGACCCTGGCGGCGGCGCAGCTTCTGACGCCGGAAATGGCGGACGGGGCGGAGTAGGGCCGAAAGCGGCGCATAAAACTTGGTTGCGACGAATTGGAGCGGACGGAACGCGCCCAAGGTGGTATCGTTGCCAAGCGGCTTGTTTATCGGAGCTCATTCGGCGGGTAGGCCTCTATGTTGTGGTGGAATTAGTGACGGAATCCGATCGCATCACCTTAATAATCGAAGGTCTGCCGGAAGATGGTGGTCGCGTTCGTTTTTCGGCATTTATGACGCAATTACAAAACCTCAGCGCGACGCTCGGCAAAATTGACAGAGAGGCGCACGGAGGCAAGGCGACGACTTATTTTGAGATCGCGGAGTTGTCTTATAATAGCCCGATTAGAGTTGTTCTGGAACCGAGAGGACTTCCAAAGCAGGCTTCGCCGGGAGCAGTTCTTTTTGAAAACATGAATTGATTTATTGGCGCGCTTAAAGGTAGCGGTAGTTTAGCGAGCCTTGACGCTGACCTTCTAGATGATTTTAGAGGATTGGCAAGACCGGTCGGGAAGACGGTAAAATATGCCGCCCTTGAATTTCAAGGGACCACATTTGAGCTTACACCAAAAGTAGCCGAAAGGATCGATAAAGCACTTGAAGTTGAAGAAGAATGCGATGGCACTCTTGATGGGATGCTGGAGCAAATAAATATTCATCTCGGAGCCAATACATTTCATATTTATCCGCAGATCGGGCCTAAAAAAGTGACGTGTAATTTTCCTAACCGTCTATATGATGATGCGGTTTCTGCAGTTGGCCGCAAAGTTGAGGTTTCTGGGCTTCTAAAATACCGATCTGGAGCGCAATTTCCGCATCAAATTGCCGTGACTGGGATAGATGTTTTTCCAAATGAAACTGAATTGCCGGATTGGGATGATTTGCGTGGCCGCGCCCCACAGGCCACTGGAGAATTGAGCAGCGAAGCTTTTGTCAGGGAGCTTCGCGATGGCTGGAGATAGGGTAATATATTACTGGGACACGTGCTTATTCCTTGCATGGATCAAGGATGAGGAACGTAAATCTGGGGAAATGGATGGAGTTCGTGAGGTAATTGACCGCGCAAAAAAGCGCGAAGTAATTTTATTAACATCGGTTCTAACTTCTACCGAGGTTTTGCAATCTAAATTGCCAGCAGGTTTGGATACGTTTTTTTCTGGTCTTATGAGGCGCGTTGAACAGAAGTCGGTTGATTTGAAAATAGCCCGGTTGGCTCATGATATCAGAGATAACTATGCTAGGCGAGTGAGTGAATTTGACGGAAAAACACTATCGACGCCAGATGCGATTCATTTGGCGACAGCCATCATATATCGAGCCACGGAGTTCCATACCTTCGATGGGAGTAATGGGCGCAGCACCCTTGGCTTACTACCTTTATCTGGCGACGTCGCGGGTCACACGCTGACCATCTGCAAACCTGTCGCGCGCAATCCAAGTCTTGACCTAAGGCGTCCCAAAGATAGCTAAGAATTCACAGGGGGGCGATGCTCGATCGTCCCGTCTATGACTGGCTAGGGGTAGAGATAGGTTTGTCAAATGGCAAATCGCCTTCATGAAGGACGCTGAGAAGCCCATCACACATCCAAATTCGCGACGCTCAGCGCGTTCTCCTGGATAAACTCGCGGCGCGGCTCCACCACGTCGCCCATCAGCTTGACGAAGATATCGTCGGCCTCCGCCGCCTCCTTGATCCGCACCTGCAACAGCGAGCGCGCCTCGCGGTCGAGCGTCGTCTCCCAGAGCTGCTCGGCGTTCATCTCGCCGAGGCCCTTGTAGCGTTGGATCGTCAGGCCCTTGCGGCCCTGGGCGTTCATCGCGTCGTAGAGCGCGGTGGGGCCGGCCACCGACGCCTCGTCGCCGCGCCGCAGCAGGAACGCCTGTCCGGCGAAGATTTCGCGCAGATCGTGAGCGCGCTCCATCAGCTTGCGCGCCTCGCTGGAGGCGAGCAGCGCGGCGTCGAGCATCGCCACGTGCTCCACGCCGCGCAGCGTGCGGCGGAAGATATAGCCGCCGTCGCGCAACACGCCGCGCCAGCCGCGCTCGGTCTCCTCGGCCACGGCGTCGAGCCGCCGCGCCACGTCGTCGGCGAGTTTTTGCGCCTCGGCGGCGTCGGCGGGCGGCGGCTGCAACGCGCCGGCGATCGCCGCCTGCTCGACAACCCGGTGATCGTAGCGCGAGTGCAGGCTGAGCAGCACATGCCGAAAACCGCGGGCGTCCTCCAGCAACCGGCGCAGATCGGCGCCGGCGCGATCCTCGCCCGAGGCGCCGCGCAGCACGGCGCCGTCGAGCAGCGCGTCGATCAGATAATCCTCCAGCGCGCGCTCGTCCTTGAGGTATTGCGTCGATTTGCCCTTGGTCACCTTGTAGAGCGGCGCCTGCGCGATGAACACATGGCCGCGCTCGATCAGCTCCGGCATTTGCCGGTAGAAGAACGTCAGGATCAGCGTGCGGATATGCGCGCCGTCGACGTCGGCGTCGGTCATGATGATGATCTTGTGGTAGCGCAGCTTCTCGATGTTGAACTCGTCGCGGCCGATGCCGGCGCCCAGCGCGGTGATCAGCGTGCCGATCTGTTCGGAGGCCAGCATCTTGTCGAAGCGGGCGCGCTCGACGTTGAGAATCTTGCCGCGCAGGGGCAGCACCGCTTGAAATTCGCGATTGCGGCCCTGCTTGGCGGTGCCGCCGGCGCTGTCGCCCTCGACGATGAACAGTTCGGATTTGGCCGGATCGCGCTCCTGGCAATCGGCGAGCTTGCCCGGCAAATTGGCGACATCGAGCGCGCCCTTGCGCCGCGTCAGATCGCGCGCCTTGCGCGCCGCCTCGCGCGCCACCGCCGCCTCGACCACCTTGGAGACCACGGTCTTGGCGTCGGCGGGATGCTCTTCGAGCCATTGGCCCAGCGCCTCGTTGACGATGTTCTCGACCGCCGGCCGCACTTCCGAGGAGACCAGCTTGTCCTTGGTCTGCGACGAAAACTTCGGATCGGGCACCTTCACGGAAACCACGCAGGTCAGCCCCTCGCGGCAGTCGTCGCCGGTCAGATCGACCTTCTCGCGCTTGGTGAGGCCGGAGCTTTCGGCGTAACCGGTGATCTGCCGCGTCAACGCCGCGCGAAAGCCGGCGAGATGGGTGCCGCCGTCGCGCTGCGGGATGTTGTTGGTGAACACCAGCACATTCTCGTGATAGCTGTCGTTCCACCATAGCGCGACCTCGACGCCGATGTGTTCGCGCCGGCCGTTGACCATGATCGGCGTCGTCAGCAGCGGCGTCTTGGCGCGGTCGAGATAGCGCACGAACGCCTCCAGGCCGCCCTCGTAAAAAAGATCGTCCTGCTTGATCTCCGCGTGGCGCGCGTCGGTCAGGATGATGTGCACGCCGGAGTTGAGAAAGGCCAGTTCGCGCAAGCGATGCTCGATCGTCGCGAAATCGAATTCGACCATGGTGAAGGTGGCCGTGGACGGCAGGAAGGTGACTTCCGTGCCGCGTTTCGGCTTGCCGTTCTCGATCGGCGCGGGGCCGGTCACGGTGAGCGGTCCCACGGCGTCGCCATTGGCGAACTCCATGAAATGCTCCTTGCCGTCGCGCCAGATGCGCAATTTCAGCCAGACCGACAGCGCGTTGACGACGGAGACGCCGACGCCGTGCAGGCCGCCGGAAACCTTATAGGAGTTCTGGTCGAACTTACCGCCGGCGTGCAACTGCGTCATGATGACCTGCGCCGCCGAAACGCCTTCCTCGTCGTGGATGCCGGTGGGGATGCCGCGGCCGTTGTCGGTGACGGTGCAGGAGCCGTCGGCGTTCAGCGTCGCGGTGACCAGCGTGGCGTGGCCGGCCAGCGCCTCGTCGATGGCGTTGTCGACGACCTCGTAAACCATGTGGTGCAGGCCGGTGCCGTCGTCGGTGTCGCCGATATACATGCCCGGCCGCTTGCGCACGGCGTCGAGCCCCCGCAACACCTTGATCGAACCGGCGCCATAGTCTTCGATGTCGTTGTTATTATTGTCCAAGTCGGTCATTCAGCAGGCCCTTTGCGGGCCGCCGGGGCCCTTGATTCGCTTTGGCCCCATTCTACGCCAGGACGGGGGGCCGATGTTGAACATTTGTGACGGGGCGATGTTCGCTTAACCACCCGCCATAACCATCCCCCATAACCATGCCGGAAGAGACACGGGCCGCGCGGCCGCCAACGTCTTGCCAGCGCGAGGGCGCCGCGGCTAGCCTGTTCCACGTTCGTCGCTGGCGGACGCCTTCGCCCTTTCGGGCGGCGGGAGTTCTGGCGTATTTGGTGATCATATCATGATTTGCTTGGAGACGAGGCGACCGCCTGATCTCGCCGACCACGCCGCCGGACCGGCCATTCCCGAAATTTGGCCCAGCCGCCCGCTGCCCGGACGGCCGGCCTTCGCGCGTGGCGAGGCGGCGGCGGTGAGGTCCGCGGCGCTCGACAATCTCGACGAGGCGGCCGAACACTTCGCGCGCGGGCGGTGGCGCGACGGCATGCTGCTGGTCGCCCACACCGGGCTTGCGGCGCGGCGCGCGTTGCCCGACGCCGAGTGGCGCGATTACGCGCGAAACGACTGCATCGCCCATCCCGTGCGCGATTTCATGCACCAGGACCCGTTTACGCGCCGCTCGTTTCAAAAGCCGCGCGGGCACGCCGGCGACGCGGTGCTGATCGATTACATCTACGGTCTGCCCCATCCCGAGCATGAGCTGGCCGAGGCGACGCCGGTCGGGCGCTGGATTTACAACTACACCTCGAACACCATGGCGCCGCGCGCCGTGCGCCGCCGCATGCAGTTGATCGCCGAGCTGATCGACCGAACCTGCATCGAGCGGACCGGCGCCCGCGTCCTCTCCGTCGCCAGCGGCCACGCGCGGGAGCTGCTGCTCTCGCACGCCGTGCGGGCCGGCGCGCTGGAGGAGGTGCTGGCCTTCGATCAGGACGCCGCCTCGCTGGAGGAGGCCGCCGCCGCGACGGGCTCGAAAACGCTGAAAACCCTGCAAGGCTCGGTCGCGCGGCTGATTCTTGGGAAATACGACCTCGGCGCGTTCGATCTGATCTACAGCGCCGGCCTGTTCGATTACGTCGACGAACGCGCCGCCCGGCGGCTGGCGGGGACGCTGTTCGACATGCTGAAGCCCGGCGGCCGGCTGCTGATCGGCAATTTTTTGCGCGATATCGACGACATCGGCTACATGGAGAGCTTCATGGGCTGGAACCTCGTCTACCGCTCGCGCGAGGAAATCGCCGCGCTCGCCGACGGGATCGAGACGGGCGTCGGCGCGCTGCGCTATTTCGAGGAATCCGAACGCAACATCGGCTTTTTGCTGGTGACCAAGGCGGGGTAGGGCGCGGCGTCAGGCTCTCGCGTCGATCCAGCCCTTGGGCCACAGAAACCACCGCTCCACCAACAGTCCCCGTTGCAGGATCGGAAAGATCGAGATGACAATGATCCCGATCGAGAACAGACACCATATCGCGGGCGTCTCATTGATGTCGCTCGTCAGCAGATTGGCGAGCAACGGTCCGGCGAAAAAGTGGAAAATGGCGAAGCGCCATGATCCGTAAAGCAGGGGCAATATGACCACCGTCAAAACATAGGTCGGAAAGCCCCAGTTCGCGCCAAGCGCCTCGTCGAACGGGCGCGCCAGCCCGTTATAGGGAATGTCCCAGGCGATGTGCCATTCGCCGGTGTGGACGCACAATTGTTCGCCGCACATGAGCTGACCGACGTGGCAATGCCCCGCCCAGTCAAAGGGATAGACCTGCGCCGCCATGAACGCCGTCGACGCCGCGCATAAACAATAAACCACGGGTTGGATATGCCTGGCGATCTGGCGCGATACGAAATTCATGGCGAGCGCGTTGATGAAAAACGGCTGAAAAACGATGTGCGCGTACGACAGCGCCGTGATCAGCCGATTGGCGGCGGCGTCGCAATCGTCCGCCACGAGATATCCGGCGGCTTGCAGGCCCTCCATGAGCGCGAAATAGCCGAGCGTCGCCCATATCGCGGCCGGAGCCTTCTCGTGCCGCGCATGGACGGCCGCCGCGCCACCGACCGCGGTCATGGCGATTGACGCCGAAAAGCTCCAACACATTTGCCGCGGTCCCTGGAGGCGTCGAAGGCGTTATCCACCGACGCGCTCCAAGGGCCGCTGGGCGAGCGAGTGTCGCATGACCCCGAGACGCGGGCAAGCCGAGCCGCGAGCCGGCCCGGCGCGCGCATCAAGGAGCGGGGCGGCCTTTCGCGCGTTTGCGGCTGTCTGGGTCAGGCGACCCTTCTTGCCGGACCGTTCCGCTTGTCGCCGCCGCCGTTCATGTCGCGGGACGCGACGCCTTGAGTCTCGCCGACCTGGAACTTGCCGATCATATCGCGCAGGGCCATCGCTTCATTGGCCAGCGAGTGACTGGCGGCGGTGCTTTCCTCCACCATGGCGGCATTCTGCTGCGTCGTCTGGTCCATTTGCGCGATGGCCGTATTGACCTGTTGCAGCCCAATCGCCTCTTCGCGCGTCGAAGAGGAAATCGATTCGACGATGGCGCTGAGATCGACCACCGCCGTGACGATTCGATTTAGATTTTCCGCGGCTTCCCGGACCAGGCGCACGCCATTTTCGACTTTATGACCAGAGTTGGAAATGAGGGATTTGATCTCCTTCGCGGCCTCGGCCGATCTTTGCGCCAATGCGCGGACTTCCGACGCGACGACGGCGAATCCCTTGCCGGCGTCGCCGGCGCGCGCGGCCTCCACGCCGGCGTTCAACGCCAGCAGATTCGTCTGAAAGGCTATCTCGTCGATAACGGTCAGAATTTGGCTGATCTGCCGCGAGGACTGCTCGATAACGGTCATCGCCGATATCGCTTCCTCGACAATCTTGCCGGACGCACGAGCATCGTCACGCGTGCCGACGACGATGCGGCTGGCTTCCGCCGCGCTCTCCGCCGTCTTTTTCACCGTCTCGGTAATTTCGTTGAGAGCGGCGGTGGTCTCCTCGAGGCTCGCCGCCTGATGTTCCGTGCGGCGCGCCAAATCATCCGCCGCCTGAGTAATTTCGCCCGCGCCGGAGGTGATTCCATGCGCCGATTCGATCACCCCGGACAAGGCCGTTCGCAGTCGCTCCGTTGACTCGTTGAAATTCAGGCGGAGCGGCTCGTATTCGCCCGAAAACCGGTCGTTCAAACGGTGCGTGAGCACGCCGCCAGACAATTGCGTCAATCCATCGGCCAGGATTTTCACGACACGGGCGAGTTCGGCCTCGCGGCGCGCGCGGTCCGCCTCGGCTTGGATGCGTTCCTGTTCCGCGGTCTTTCGTAGCGCCAGGGTCGAGCGCTCCGCCTCTTCCTTGGCGGCGGCGCCGAGACGAAAGCCTTCCACGGCGCGGGCCATCTCGCCGAGATCGTCGGCTCTATCCGTGTGGGGAACCGGATCGGATTTGTTGCCCTGATCGAGCAGACGCATTCGCGCGGCGATTTGCGTCAGGGGCGTCGAAATGGCGCGACCGGCCCGCCAACCCAGCAGAACCGCGACGACCGCCGTGGCGACGACCGCGTCCAGGATATGCGTCGAAACGCTTCCGACCGAGGCGACGGCCTGAGCGGTCGGCGTGCGCATCGCGAGGCGTAAATCCAGCCCCTTGAAGCCCGCGGCGGCCGGCGGTTTGACGTAAAACTCGGCCCTGTCGCCGAGAACGCGGCCGAAAATGTCTTCTTTTCCGGCCGCCGCGACCATCGCCTGAACTTCCGCGTCGGCCGGCTGGCCAACAAGGGCGATCGGGAAGGTTCCCGTGCTCGCGCTGTCCGGTCGGAAGGCGAGCAACACCTTGTTGGCGCTGTCCAGCAGATCATATTTGATCCAGGCGTCGCCAATATCTCCGCCGACCAGCGATGTGTTTTCGTAATCCTTGGCGATGTAGGCCTTGAATGTTTCCAATTCCACGAAATCGACCCAGATTCCGACAAGGCTCGCGTCCTTGTCCAGCGACTGCGCGGCGATGGGGAAAGCATATTTGGGTTCCTCGCCAAATCGATGAACGGAATTAACGTCGGTCAATTCATCGATCACCGCGTTGGATGAGCGCTTGCTTTCGAAAACCGTCTTTCCTTCCATGGCCTCGATGAACCATGGCTTGGAAGCGAAGTTTTCAGAGTAAAGATGCGAGGTCGCTATGTCCTTCCCGGCTTTGTCCTTCGAGTTGACGGCGAGCACGGAGCCATCGGGGGCGACCAGCATCGTCAGATCGCCCAGACCTCGATCGGCGACCTCTTTATTCATCAACCTCACCAATTCGCCCGAACCATCGGCGCGCCGCCAGTTCGAGCGGTCCGCGGCCGCGGAAGACGCTGAGACTTGAATCGTATTCGCGGCGAAATCCCGCAGCGCGCGATTGAGGGCGACGCCGAGGCTCGCCGCGTCCATCCTGAAAGGCGAAAGCGAAACCTCCTCCAATTTGGGTTTTACGAGGGCAATATAACCAAGCAGGATCAAAAGGATCGGAATCACGCCGAAGGCGAGCAGCGAGAACGTTACTTTCCTTGAGATGCTCAAATTTCGCATGGTTTTTCCGATGGATTCTTGGCGGCGCCGTGGAACGATCCATCGGTCGCGGGGCTCGGCTCGGGGCGGGGTCGCGCATCGATTTTCTTGGGGACATGCCGAGGCGATCGGCGCGATAGCGGCGGCGTCATGCCAGCGCCCGGATAGGGGACGCGCTATCGAACGGCTATGTCGGATATTGGACGCGGACCCATTAAGGAATAATTTAGCCGCCGCCCGCCCGCGCGGAACCAGCGGAAGAACATGAGCGAAGGACTCATATCCAATCGCCGACATTCCTTATGTCCGGGCGTTCGCGGTTGGCGCGGATGTGACGAAGCAGCGTCGCCGGAGAGACGCCGAGACGGGCATCGGCGCGCCGCGCTATTTCGAGAAATCCGAGCGCAACATCGGCTTTTTACTGGTGACCAAGGCGGGGTAGGAGCGGGGGCGACCTATCGCGCGTTTGCTGCTATATTTGGGTGAGCGGAGGAAGCCGATGTCCAACATCCAAAAACCGAGCTTTTCCTATCCCTCCGAGTTCGGTAATAGATTCTGTTTACTATTATCTTCAGTATTTCCCTGAGTGCCGCGTTTTACATAGCTCGCGGCCAACTCTCCCACCGCAGCGTGTAGAGCTCGTTCGCTTAGAGCGTTAAGCCGAGCATCAAGAGCGTTAATTTTTGACATCAATTCCGTTTCCGCTCGGATGCGGTCACGTTCAATGCGCTCGATATTGTCAGATTGCCTTTCAAGCAAACGCTTAAATTCAGTGATGGATTCCTTGGTGTAGTTTCTAACCTCATCAAACTTTACAGTCGTCGTGACAAGCTCTTTGTATAAGTCTGCCACTTTCGCTGTCAGTTGAGCTAAGGTCTCTTTGGCTCCCGCGAACATAGCGCCTTTCCTTTTGTGCTAATTTCTAGCGAATTCTCTAGCCCACTTAGTATAACTTTTTAGTTCATCTTCATAATCACTCATCGACGCAGATAAGCTATCTTCTTGAACTGAAATATTGTCTACTTCTCGTTCAAGGCGCGCCATTATGTCGCTAATATTAGAAATCGCGCGGAAACTGCCGGCTTCGTAGCTTGCACGGAGAAATTCACGTAAGGCGGGGGCGGAGCGAGACGAAAACGAGAAGGCCCGCGAAAAAGCTCGCCATGCTTCGAAGACTTCGTCTTCAGCTAGTGGTTTACACTTTCGGCGATTAAGATGCTCTGCCAGCATTTTTGATAATTCATTCTCATCAAAAAACTCTTGTCCCGGATCAAGTAACTTGGAAAACTCATCAGCAACTTCAGGAGCTTTAAAAAATTCAGAAATCATAGCGACTTCGCTCTCAGTCAACTCACCCTTGGAATCGATGTGTCTGGCAAACGCTTTTGCGCCAGCTTTGATCGCCCGTTGATATTGCTCGCGAACATCGTCCGGCAATTCCTCGTCCGAAGAATTTCGAGAGGACAAAAATCGATAAGCTAACTTCACGACATCTACTACGCTCGATGCAAGCGCCGCCTCAAGGCCGATCATAATACCGCCCCTATTTTGTATTGTTAGATACGTATCACAATAAAAGTCATCGGGCCAGTCCGACCTGGCAAGCGGCATGAATGTCGATTAAACACAACTGTGTATTCGCTTGGCGCTTCGGCGGTTAAAGTTATGGCGAGTGCCGTCGCCGCGAAACACAGCCTTCAGCTTGGCTATGGGCGCCCAAGGAGCTTTAGCTGTGGCTTCCGCTCCTGGACAAAAACGAAATTTCAAACCGCGCTTCTGGCGCCTCTATCCGTTCCGTAACCCCTGCGTCTCCCCCAACACCTCCAAAAACGCCTCCCCATACCGCGCGATCTTGCGCTCGCCGACCCCAAAAACCTTGCTCAATTCCTTCAGATTCGCCGGGCGCTTTTGCGCCATGTCGATCAGCGTGCGGTCGGGGAAAATCATGAAGGCCGGCACGTTTTCCGCCCGCGCCAGATCGCGCCGCTTGCGCTTGAGCGCCGCCAGCACGGCGTCGTCCACCGCGCCCGCCGCCGGCGCCGAAGGCGCGCCGCGCGCGGCCCGGGGTTCGCGGGTCTTCACCGGATCGTCGCGCAGCGCGATGGTTTCGCGGCCGAACAAAATAGCCTCGCCGCGCGGCGTCAGCGCGAAACCGCCGTGCTCGGCGCTGGCGCTCCTCAGCGCGCCGGCCGCGAACAACTGGCGAATGATCGAACCCCAAACGGTTTTCGAATGCTCCCGGCCGGCCCCAAAAGTCTTGATGGCGTCATGGCCGTTGCGAACAATCGCCTCCGAGGCCGCGCCGGTCAAAACATCGGCGAGATAGCCGGCGCCGAACCGCTGTCCGGTGCGCGCCGCCGCCGACAGCACCTTTTGCGCCTCCACCGTGCCGTCGCGCACCGCGATTTTTCCAAGGCACACATCGCAGCGCCCGCACGGCGGGCTCTCCTCCTCGAAATAGGCGAGCAGCGTCTGGCGGCGGCAGCGCGGCGACTCGCACAGCGTCACCAGCGCCGACAGCCGGTCGTGCTCGACGCGCCGCCGCTCGTTGGACAGCGACTTTTCGTCGATCTGGCGGCGGCGAAACGCCATATCGTCGAGGCCATAAAGGGTTAGCGTGTCGGCGGGCAGGCCGTCGCGCCCGGCGCGGCCGATCTCCTGGTAATAGGCCTCGACCGAGGACGGCATGCCGGCGTGGGCGACAAAGCGCACGTCCGGCTTGTTGACGCCCATGCCGAAGGCGATGGTCGCCGTCGCGACGACGCCGTCTTCCAATAAAAAGCGATCCTGGTTCTTGGCGCGCGCCGCGTGGTCGAGGCCGGCGTGATAGGCGACGGCGTCGTGGCCCTCCGAGATGAAATAGGCCGCGAGCTGCTCGGCTTCCTTGCGCGACGAACAATAGACGATGCCGCTCTCGCCCTTGTGCCGCGCCAGAAACCGCGTCAACTGCTGGCGCGGCCGGTCTTTTGGCGCGAAGTTCAGCTCGATGTTGGGGCGGTCGAAACTGTGCAGGAACACCCGCGGCGGCGTGTCGAACAGGCGGCGGGCGATATCGGCGCGGGTGGCCTTGTCGGCCGTCGCGGTGAAGGCGATCACCTGCGCGCCGCCGAGCAGCTTCGCCGCGCGACCAAGCTGCTGATATTCCGGGCGAAAATCATGGCCCCATTCGGAGACGCAATGCGCCTCGTCGATCGCCAGCCGGGCCAGCCGCGCGCCGCGCAACTCGTCGATGCAGCCGTCCATCAGCAGCCGCTCGGGGGAGACGAATAGCAGGCGCAACTCGCCGGCTTGCAACGCCCGGCGGGTTTTGGCGTTCTCGCTGGCGTCGTTTTGCGAGTTCAGCGTCGCCGCCGCGCCGCCAAGTAGTTGCATTTGCTGGACTTGGTCGCGCATCAGGGCGATCAGCGGCGAGACCACGACGGTCAGCCGCGCGTCCAGAATGGCCGGCAGCTGGTAGCACATCGACTTGCCGCTGCCGGTCGGCATGACCGCCAGCACCGGCTCGCCGGCCAGCACGGCGGCGATGATCTCGGCCTGGCCGGGCCGAAAATCATCGTAGCCGAACACGGATTTGAGAGTGTCGCGGGCGTTTGGCGGAAGGCCGGGCATGGCCGCTGGTTAACACGGCGACGCGAGCTTGTCCTCGGCCCCGGCCGCGGCGCCTAAAAAACAGGCCGCGTCGCGCGCGTTTTCGCGCATCCAACCCCCGATTTCATGCGCGCGCGCGCATTTTCGCGCATGGATCGGACGGGCGCCGGAGGGCGAGACGAAGCGGGTTTTGGAAGTCGCCAGAATAGCAAAATTTTCACCAACGGCCAAGCTGGAAATTTTTGGGAGGGGGTTGGTTTGAGTTTTTGCTTTTGACACTGAGCGGACGCCTAATAATCAAGCATACGGAGCCGACATCAATCTCAAATCAATTTCGAATGCTAGCTCATACATTAGAGCATACACGGCCGATTCGTATTCAATATAATAATCATAGTCCGTAATAACATCTTGCTTCCCGTGCGCTATATCGTTACTCCGCGAGACAAGCGTTTTCAATCTGATCCTATACTTATCAACCGACAGTCCATCGATATCTGCGGTCCTTAGCAAATCGCTTAGTGTGTTTGGCCAGAGATTATGTTGCGTATCAATCTCTGGAAAGTCCGGAGATTGAGAATAATATCTAATATTGAAGTTATCAATTGCGTCAAGAAACGCAACTGCGGGCATTGATTTTAGTTTGTTCAATTCAGGTTTGAGAGCGCTTACTCTTGTTTCTTTTGGAAGGTGACCGCAGTTCGCAACTCGCTTTTTCGCTTCGTCATAGAATACCGTGAGCGCCGCTTTAACAAACCCTTCATAATGAGCGTATAGCATAGCCCACGCTGCGCGCAAGAGAACCTTGCGTTGGGCGGTTGTAATATCGTTCCGCCCAAGAAGAATTTTGAGAGAGCCGAGCTCGCCCTCCCGCCAATCCAGATCTTGAGAAATCTGCTCGAGTGGCGTCATTAGTCAGTAGAATTCAGCAGAAAGCGGGTTACGACATTAATTCGCTGGCCTAGCTTTGATATCGTATTCGCGCCGGGACCTGTGGAATTCTTGAACTCCTCACTGTCGAATGCGTGCTTCAAACGTTCGAGAAGTACGTCTCCGTCAATTGCGGCTAGTTCTGCGAGGTGCGCAAGAATGGAGGCACACACCGCCTCAAAATAGGCAGGCGCCAATCTGCCAGTCGGTTCGCCATGAAAGTTAAACCGCGTGAATGCTTGATCCCCGAATTTTGCCTGAATCAAGTCAAATGCGTTCTTAAATACCTCTGACTGTTCAGCGATGTTAAACGCAATCCGCTGGAAGAGCGCATCTTCCATGAACCCATCGAGCCACTCCTCGATGTTTCCCTTAAATTTGTCCCGCGCTAACTTAAGTGCAAAGAATCTTAGGACTAGCTCTTCATCAGCCCGTTGTTCAATCATTGTGTCCGGTAATCGGCCTGTTGCGGTGACGAAGGCCGGATACTTGGATAGTGCCTGAATCGCATCATAAAAATCTGCACCACCATCAACCATTCTTGAAGAGCAATTTCTAATTTCTTGTGCCGAAAGAAGAGAGCCTCCGGTATTCAAACGCTTGAACATTTCATATTTGACGAAAAAGTCTCCCGACTTGTTGATGATAGTCGCGCGAATTGGGGTCCGCTTCACTTTTAACTTGAGGACCGTATCTAATGTTTGAAAGGTTTTTCCATTCAGGCTGTCAAGAACATCGCAACCCTCAAGCACAAGCTCCGGTTGGTTTATTGCAGTATGGTCTAGAAATTGCAGCACGGAGCTTGTACGCTGGAGGCCGTCGATGAGCTCCAGGACTCCGCCGTCGTTCTCAATGAGAAATATCGGAGGAATCGGCAAGCCCATCAATATCGACTCGATCAAACGCGACCGTTGCTCGTTGGACCAGCGGAAGAGGCGCTGGTATTCGGGACGGATCACAATCTCTCCGTCTTTATGAAGATTGAGAAGTTCGCCGAAGGAGAAATCAACCGCAGTTGTACGAATTTCCCGTTCTATGCCGTCAGTCTGGGCCACAGCCTTGGTTCTCCAAGTGGTTGGCGTAGACGTTACCTCTCCGAAGGAATTCTAACAACCTCTGGAACGGGACGATTTTAATTCCCTGAACGTTCTGTTGCCCGATCTCTGGTTTAAGGATGGAGGCTGACGTCGACGCGCGTGTCGAGCTGGATTTGCAAGTCAAGTAGAATGTCTCCTTCTGGCGCACAACGGAAATTCCAAACTCGCCAGCTATCGCTTTTTTTGGTCGACCGCCGCCGAACGCCCAACGAGCAACGCGAATGTCGGTTTCACGCCATCTCCCGAGTTCGTGCCGTCAGGAAAACGTCGAGCGGCCCGGTTCTCCGGGCGAAAGCGGCGTGGCGCGATAAATGCTCATCGAGCCCGTGAGCGCCGCGGCGGGGCGGATCGGACGTCCGCGCCTCGATCGTCGCGGCGACCGCGCGAAAACACGCGCCGCGAAAATCTCGCGCTTTTATCCGGCCGGCCGGCAAAGCCCTAAAATCTTTTAGGAATTGGCGGAAAACCGAAAGTTTGCCATGACATCCATCGAATCCACCGCCTTCGGCCGTCTCGAAGCCGAGGGCCGGTTGCTGAAACCCGCGCATAAGGCGCCGACGCATCGTCCCGGCCGGTTTGGGTTTCGCGGCGAAATCGCCGTGTCGCTCGATCCGCCCGTAAATCTCGCGGCGGCCTTCGCCGCGGCGCAGGACGGCGAGACGAGCCTGTCGTTTCTGGCCGGCTCGCTGGAATCCTACAAGCAACTGCCGGCGCTGGTCGACATGCTCGGCGCCGAAGTGCGGGAGGGCGGCAAATATTTCATCTATGTCTCCGACCTCGACCGCGCCTCGCGCTATCAGATCAGCTTCAACGGCGTCTCGCTCTATGTGCTGCCGCTCGACGACGCGTCGGTCTATAACGAGTTGATCGACTTCCTTTATCTCGACAAGACCAAGATGAAGAAATACGACACCGCCGAAAAGCTCGACGTCATCGCCGACGGCGCGTTGAAATACGATCAGGCCTATGAAGCCATCAGCTACGAGGAAGGGCTGAAGCGGCTTTAATTCAAGCGATAGGCGGCGTGGCAGGCGACGCAGTTGCGCGTCACTTGCGCGAGCGCCTCGAGCGCTGGCCTCGGGTCGCCGCCGGGCGGGGTTTTCGCGGCCGCGACGGCGAAGGCGCTCGCCGATTCATGCATGGCGAGCCCCATCGCCCGCATCGGCTCCGGCATGAATTTGGCCATCATCGCCGCCATGTCGTGCGTCCCCGGCGCCGGGCTCATGTTGGCGGCCGGCTTGACGCAGGCGGCTGCGCCCGGCGAACTCGACGCCGAGCCGCTCGCTGGCGATCTTGCCGGCGGCGGGCGCGTCGCCGGCGGCGAGCGCCGCGACGATCCCTTGCAGCGCCGCGAGATGACCGCGCATGTTGGCGAGCATGTGGTCCTTCATGTGCGAGGGGAATTCGACCGCCGTTCGCGTGTCCGGCGCCATCGTCATGTGGTCGGCCGGTTGCGCGGCGCCTCCCCAAGTCGCGGCGAGCGCCAGGGCGAATCCGAGCATGACGGCCTTGCGCATCGAAACATCTCCTTTAAAAGCGGCGGCGTTTCGAGCGCCGCCCAACTCCGGGTCTTGTCGCACTCTTGCACGCAAGACCGGCGCCGAGTCCGCGATAGATTTTTGGAGCCGCCGCCATGACGCCGCGACAGCCGCTTTCGCCACGCGACCGCCTGCGCTCGTGGCGCGACCGGCTGATCGCCGATCCGCGTTTCCAGCGCTGGAGTCTCGGCAATCCGCTGACCCGCGTGATCGCGCGGCGGCGTAGCCGCGCCATGCTCGATCTTTGCGCGGGCTTTGTCTATTCGCAAGTGTTGTTCGCCTGCGTGAGATTGCGGCTGTTCGAACTGCTGCGGGACGGCCCGCTGACGACGCCGGAGCTCGCCGTCAAAATGGCGCTGTCCGAGGACGCGACTCGGCGGTTGCTCGACGCGGCGGCGTCGCTCGATCTGGCGCAACGGCGCGGCGAAAACCGGTATGGGCTGGGGCAACTCGGCGCCGCGCTGCTGGGCAGCCCGGAGGCGCTGGCGCTGATCGAGCACCAGCCGCTGCTCTACGCCGATCTCGCCGATCCGGTGGCGCTGCTGCGCGGCGAGCGGGAGACCGCGCTGTCGCGCTACTGGCCCTATTCGGCGGCCGAGCGCCCGGACGGCTTGAGCGCCGAGGAAGTCGGCCCCTACAGCGCGCTGATGGCGGCGTCGCAGCCGCTGGTGGCGCGCGAGGCGATGGCGGTTTATCCGATCGAGAAACATCGGCGGTTGCTCGATGTCGGCGGCGGCGAGGGGGTGTTTCTGGCCGCGGCGGCGGAAAGGGCGCCGGCGCTGGAGCTGGAGCTGTTCGATTTGCCGGCCGTGGCGGAGCGCGCCCGCGCCCGCTTGAGTGGCCTGGGACTGAGCGGCCGCGTGAAAATTCACGGCGGAAATTTCCTGAAGGACCCGTTGCCGCGCGGCGCCGATGTCATATCGCTGGCGCGCATCGTCCACGATCACGACGACGCCAGCGCGCTGGCGCTGCTGCGCAACGCGCGCGCGGCGCTGCCGCCGGGCGGCGCGCTGTTGATCGTCGAGGCGATCTCGGGCGGCAAGGGCGCCGAGCCGCTCGACGCCTATTACGGTTTTTACACGCTGGCGATGGGCCGCGGCGAACCGCGGACCTTTGGGGAAATCGCCGCGCTGCTGCGGGCCGCCGGCTTCGCGCCGCCAAAACTCTATCCAACCCGCCTGCCGGTGGTGGCGAGCGTCATCGCCGCGACGGCGCCGTGATTGTTTCGCGCGCCGCCTCCATGCGCCAAACCGTTGCGACGACTTGCATACTTTCCGTAAAGTATTACACTTTTCGACGGGCGGTCTCGCGCCGCCCGGGGTGGGTTTTCGGTTAACGGGAGGGTGAAAGTCATGCGCAAGTATATGCTGCTACTTTTGATCGCCGCCAGCGTCTTGGGCTTTGGAGCGTCCAGGGCCTCGGCGGCGCCCGCCAATGGCGGTGCGATCGCCGGATTGGTTCAAACCACGCCGATGTTGGAGAATGTCAGGCTATACTGCATGAACCGCTACACGGGCCGGTTCCTGTATTGGGGGCGGTGCGGCGGCTACCACCATTATTATCGCCGCCATTATTATCATCCCTATTACCGCCACTACTGGCGTCCGCGCTATCACCGCCATTATCGCCACTACTACATCATCCGCCGCTATTGGTGATCGCGGGCGTTGCCGGGATAGTCCGCGCGGCTATCCCGGCGCGATCAAAATCGCGCGCGTCGCCCGCCGGTCGCGGGTGGCGCGACGCAAGGGCGTTTCCCGCTCAGGGGCTCGTTTTGACGTTGATCGACGTGCCGCCCGGCTTGAAGTGGAAGGTGATGGTCGGATTGGACGCGGGGTTGGGCCGCGCCACCTGGACAACCCCGAACATTTCGGGCTTGGCGCCGGCGCGCCGCTGATTGGCGGCGTCGGATTTGAAATCCTTCCTGCTCACGAACAGCTTTAATTTGTCGCCCCAGTGGTCGGTCTTGGTGGCGCGGCCCGCCTTGTACTGATCGGAATCGGCCGTGTAGTAGAGTTCCGTTCCCTGAAAGGCGAATTCGGCCGGCTTGCAGGCGCGTGGCTCGACGGTCCACCATCCCGATGCCGCATAGTCATCGTGGTCCGGATAGGCGAGCGCCACATGCACCGTCGCGCCGAAGTCGTTGCAAATCGTGATATCGGCTTTCGCCGCGCCCGCCGGCGCGAGTAGAAACGCGATCAGCGTGAACAGCCCCGGCGATGTTTGGGACGCGCGTTTGGCGAATAGGGGTGTCGCGGACATGGAATGCCTCCCAACAAGGAAAACGGAACGTTGCGATAGATAGCGCGGCGCGTTCCCGCATCACCCGCGACCCGGCGCCGCGCCGCCGGTTTAGGCTTCCTAGATGTTTTCATGCGCTGATATTTGGCGTCCGGCGGAGTTCGGACGCGCGCGGAAACAGCGAGGAGGTTCGCGATGAGCGGTTTGGACATTCACCTCGACGAACATGCGCCCGGCTTCCCCCAACACCATTTCGAACATGCGTTGTCGCTGGAGGAGTTGCATCATCTCAAGACGCGCGAGGCCGAGGAGCCGCGCGGCGGTTTCGCCTGGGCGATCGTCGGGACGTTCGTGCTGGGCTTCGTCGCGACCGGCGTGATCTACTGCTTCGCGTGAGGGCGGCGCGGCGCGCGAACTTAGTCGAGCCGCTCGTCGAGCTCCTCGGGGCCGGCCGGCTCGCGTTCGATGCTCGAAAAGCTCCAGCGCACCCGCGCGCCGGGCTTGGCGTCGCCAGTCAACACGATCTGAATCGTCTTTCGAGCGCCCTCGGGCCCGGCGAAGAAAATGCTTTCCTCCAGCCTCGGCGGGCCGCCGCTGGCCTCGAACAGCAGCATCGCGCCGCTGGGCAGGGTGAGTTCGACGCCGCGCCCGTCGTCGCGCGGCGCGACGCGCACCGACGGGTGCAAGTGGAATCTGACCGCGTAGGCGCGCGGCGCGTCCGCCGCCGGCTTGTCGGCGTTCTTCGTCGCGCCAATGAGTCGCTCCTGGCCGATCAGCCGCGCGCCGTCGTGCGTCAGCGCGAGAACCCGCTCGTGGGCGAGCCCGAAACGCCCGAGATAGCCGTCGTGGGTCGCTTCGATCACCTCTCCCATGCGCGAGCGGCGGCGCTCCACGCGCGGCGCGGCCGGGCCGCCGACGATGAGGCCGGCGCCGCGCTTTTCGGAAACCGGTTCGATGCGGCTCGACGAGGTGTCGTCGATGACGAGCGTGGAGTGGGCGGCGGTGGCGCGGGCGGTTTCGCGCGCCGCTTCGAACTGCGCCGCCGGCGCGCCGCAATTGACCACGACGCGCTCGGCCCCCAGCGAAAAGACGAAGGCGAGCGCGCCGGCGTGGGCGAAACGGGAAAACTCGAGCGGCGGCGGCGCGCCGACGTCGAACAGGACCAGCGCGTTCCCCGCCGTCATGCGACGGTAGCCGCTGCTCGGCGCGTCCTCTGGCGTGACGCCGCGCGTCTCATGCGCGAACACCGCGGCCAGTTCGCCCGGGTCCGTCGCGGACATGCCGTTGAAAAGCGCGAGCGAGCCGTCGCCATGTTGAAGGAGGCGCAACATCGCGCTCATGCGGCCAATCGCCTTGGGCAGCGCGCCTGGCGGCTTGATCCCGCGCGCCGCGTAGAGCTGGAGCAGCGGCTCCAGATCGAGCGCGAGATCGAGCGTCGTTTGCGGATTGCGGTCGATATGACCGCCATCGCTCAGTATCTGGCGCTCCAGTTCGTCGACGAACAGCTTGGTCGCCTGCGTTCTAAGTTCGGCGGCGACATCGGCGCAGATGCAGAACTCCAGCAGCGCCAGCGCGCAGCGCAATCGGTCGGCGCCCCGCGCCGCGCCGCCGAGCGCGCGCGCCAACGTCTTGGCGTCGAAGGCCAGCGCCGTCATGAAGTCGTCGCGAAATTCGGCCGGCGCGCCGCCCAGCAGCATGGGCGCGTGGGCGAGAAAGGACAGGGTTCGCCGCGCCGTCACGCCCGCTTCCAGCGCCGGGTCGTCGGCGGCCATGCCCTTCAGCGCGAAATACATCGTGACGAGCCCGCGCGCGGTCTGGCGCGCCGATTCGCCCCCCGACGCCTCGTCGGCGCGGCGAAAATGCCGCAACCAGGAGAAGCCGAGCAGCGCGCGCCGCCAGGGCGCCGAGGGCGGAGCGGCGGCGAAGGGCGAACCATCTTGCGCGCGGAGGGTTTTGCCGCGAAACGAAAAATAGCCGTCGCGCATTTCGTCGGCGACGGTGGCGTCGCCGGTGCGAATATCGGGCGGCGCGACGCGCAGCCGCTCCGGCGCGGCGATGCGCCGCCCCAGCATCGCCCGGCGCGGCGCTCCGGCGCGCATCGCGAGACCCCGCGCGGCGTCGATCGACGACCGCAACAGCGCGCGCAGACGATCTCGCATTGCCCCGACGGCCAGAAAGCGCCTCCCCGGAGTCGCGAATGTCAAACGCCCGATCGCGCCATTAAACCGCATACAACGGATTGGCTCAAGGCTCCAGCTTGCTTTAAGTTATTTGAAAGTAAAGGAAATTGCCATGCGGGCCGGGCTCGGCTATGTCCC
Source organism: uncultured Alphaproteobacteria bacterium (assembly GCA_963699455.1). Classification (GTDB taxonomy): domain Bacteria; phylum Pseudomonadota; class Alphaproteobacteria; order Rhizobiales; family Beijerinckiaceae; genus Methylocystis. The sequence goes on from CAVOTY010000007.1 coordinate 309,550, forward strand.
TTGCCGCAAGGATGGCGAGTTTTTGAGGCGAATCAGGGGGAACGACGCATGCCGCTTTACAAGATCGACGGAATTCCGCCGCGGCTGCCGGCGCCGGGCCGCTATTGGATCGCACCGAGCGCGTCGCTGATCGGCCGCGTGGCGCTCGAGGAGGACGCCAATGTCTGGTTCGGCTGCGTGTTGCGCGGCGACAACGAATGGGTCACCATCGGCGCGCGGACGAATATTCAGGAAAACAGCGTGCTGCACACCGACATGGGCTTTCCGCTCGACATCGGCGCGGATTGCACGATCGGCCATGGCGTGATTTTGCATGGATGCTCGATCGGCGCCAACACACTGATCGGCATGGGCGCGACGATCCTCAACGGCGCCAAGATCGGCCGCAACAGCATTGTCGGCGCCAACGCGCTGGTCACCGAGGGCAAGGTGTTTCCCGACAATTCGCTGATCGTGGGTTCGCCCGCGAAATTCTTGCGCGAGCTCGGCGAGGACGTCGCGGCGCGCAACCTTGAATCGGCCAAGCACTATGTCGAAAACGCCCGCCGCTACGCCGCGGGGCTGGAGCCGATCGCGTAGCCCCCGCTGCGTCGCCACTTCCAAAATGCTAAACCCCCTCCATGAGCGGCGAGGACGTTAACGGCGGCGGGGCGATTGTCGAGGTTCTGCCGCCGGTCGCGGTGGACCAGAGCTATAGCTATTTCGCGCCCCCGGGCCTGGCGCTGGCGCCGGGCGACAGCGTCAAAATTCCGCTGGGGCGGCGGGAGGCGTTCGGCGTCGTTTGGGCGGTCAAGCCGGCGGCGGGGCCGCCCGGCAATCTCAAGAGCGTGATCTCGCGTTATGACCGCCCGCGCCTGTCGCGAAATTTGCGCGATTTTCTCGACTGGCTGGCGCGCTGGACGCTGGCGCCGCGCGGCATGGCGCTGCGGCTCGCCACCCGCGCCGGCGAGGAGGCCGGGCCGCCCGCGCCGCGCCTGCTGTATCGGCTCGCCGGAGCCGCGCCGCGACGGCTGACGCCGACCCGCGCCCGCGCGCTGGCGGCGGCGGAAGGCGGGCTGACCTTCACCAAAAAGGAATTGATGGCGGCGGCCGGCTGCGGCGGCTCGGTCATCGACGCGCTGGTCGATGAGGGCGCGCTGGAGACGATTCTCGCCCCGCCCCCGGCGGTGTGCGGGGCGCTTGATCCCACGTTTTGTCCGCCCGTGCTGGAGGCCGAGCAGGCCGTCGCCGCCGCCGCGCTGACGAGCGCCGTGCGCGAGCGCGCCTATCGCCCGTTTCTGTTGGAGGGCGTCACCGGTTCCGGCAAGACCGAGGTTTATTTCGAGGCTATCGCCGCCGCGCTGCAAGCCGGCGGGCAGGCGCTGGTCTTGATGCCGGAAATCGCGCTGACCAGCCAGTTTCTGGAGCGGTTTTCGGCGCGCTTTGGCGCAAAGCCGGCCGAGTGGCACTCCGGCGTCAGCCCCAGCAAGCGGACGCGCGTCTGGCGCGCGGCGGCGAGCGGCGAGGCGCGGGTCGTCGCGGGGGCGCGCTCGGCGCTGTTCCTGCCCTTCAATGACCTGCGGCTCATCGTTGTCGACGAGGAGCACGAGGGCGCCTACAAGCAGGAGGACGGCGTTTGCTATCACGCCCGCGACATGGCCGTGGTGCGCGCCCGCATCGAGGCCGCGGCGGTGGTGCTGGCCTCCGCCACCCCCTCCATCGAGACGCGCGTCAACGCCGCCAGCGGCCGCTACGCGCATCTGCGCCTCGACGCCCGCGCCGGCGCGCGGACCATGCCGGAGCTGGAAGCGATCGACATGCGGATCGAGGGGCCGCCCAAGGGCCGCTGGATCGCGCCGCGCCTCGCGCTGGCGATTGGTGAAACCATCGCGCGCGGCGAGCAGGCGCTGCTGTTCCTGAACCGCCGCGGCTACGCGCCGCTGACGCTGTGCCGCCATTGCGGCCACCGCTTCCGCTGCCGGGACTGCGATGCGTGGCTGGTCGAGCATCGCTTCCGCCGCGCGCTGATCTGCCATCATTGCGGCCACGCGGAGCCGCGCCCGCGTGTGTGCCCGGAATGCGAGGCCGAGGACGCGCTGGCGGCGTGCGGCCCCGGCGTCGAACGCCTCGCGGAGGAGGCGGCGGCGCTGTTTCCAAAGGCGCGCGTGCTCGTGCTGTCGTCGGATTTTCCCGGCGGAACCGAGCGGCTGCGGCGGGAGCTCGACGAGATCGCCAAGGGCGCCTTCGACCTCGTCATTGGCACGCAGCTGGTCGCCAAGGGCCATAATTTTCCGTTTCTGACGCTGGTCGGCGTCGTCGACGCCGATTTGGGCCTTGGCAGCGGCGATCCGCGCGCGGCGGAGCGCACCTTTCAATTGTTGGCGCAGGTGACGGGACGGGCCGGGCGCGGCGACCAGCCGGGGCGGGCGATGATCCAGACCTATCGCCCCGAGCATCCCGTCATCGCCGCGCTGCTTTCGGGCGACGCCGAGGAATTTTACGCGCGGGAGATCGCCTTGCGCCGCCGCGCCGGCCTGCCGCCGTTCGGGCGCCTCGCGGCGCTGGTGGTTTCGGCCAAGGACGCGGCGCTGGCCGAAAGCCACGCGCGCGCGCTGACCCGCGCCGCGCATGGCCTGCCGGCGACGGACCGCTATCGGGTCGCGGCGCTCGGCGGGTTGCCCGAAGCGGGCGAGATCATGCTGCTTGGCCCCGCCGAGGCGCCGATCGCGCTGCTGCGCGGGCGCTTTCGCTTCCGCCTGCTGGTCAAGGCGCCGCGCGGCGCCGATCTCCAGGGTTTTTTGCGCGATCTGCTGGCGGCGGGACCGCCGGAGCGCGGCGGCGTGCGCGTGCAGGTCGATGTCGATCCGCAGAGCTTTTTATGAAGGCGCGTTGTTGCGTCGGCGCATGCCTATCGTCCCGGCGACGCCGAGCACGATAAGGCACCCGGCGACCGAGAGCGGCGTCTGCAGCGATAGGTGGAAGCGCTCCCAAAACGGGTCGCTCGCCGCCATGTCGCCGGCGACCCAGCCGAGCACGCCGGCGCCCGCCCAGATCAATATCGGAAAGCGGTCGAGCGCCTTGAGCAGAAATCCGGCGCTGAACATCACCAGCGGCGCCGATAGCGCGAGGCCGAACACGATAAGCCGCATCGAGCCGTGCGCCGCGGCGGCGATGGCCAGCACATTGTCGAGCGACATCACCGCGTCGGCGACGATGATCGACATCACCGCGCCCCAGAGATCGGGCTTGGCGTCCGTTTTGGAATGATCGGTTTCGTCGATGGGCAGTTTGATGGCGACGCCGATCAACAGCAGCGCCCCCAGGGTTTTGAGCAGCGGCGCGACCAACAGCTGGACGATCACGAGCGTGAAGCCGATGCGCAAGGCGACGCCGCCGAGCGCGCCAAGCAGCACGCCCACGCGGCGTTGATCGGGCGGAAGCCGTCGACAGGCCAGCGCGATCAAAATCGCATTGTCGCCGGACAACAGCACGTTGATCCAGACGATTTCGAGCACTTCCCAGGCAAGCGCGATGTTATCGTGCACTTAAGGTTGTTCCGTCAGCAGCGCGCGACCGTCGTGGCCCTTAACGCGAATGTCGAACAGCGCGCCGGCGACCGCGCCGGGCGTTCGCGCCAGGGTGAAATCCGCCGCGCGGGAAACGCCGCCGCGCTCGGCCAGCACGCGCAGCGTCTTGCCGCGCTGCGCCTGAAGATGCCGGGCGAGCCGCGCCTCGCCGAGCGCCCGCAGTTCCCGCGCCCGCGCCTTGATGGTTTCGCCGGCGACTTGCGGCATCCGCGCCGCGGCGGTTTCCGGCCGCGGCGAGAACGGGAAGACGTGCAGTTGCGTGAGCCCGCACGCCTCCACGAGATCCAGCGTGCGCGAAAACATCTCGTCCGTCTCCGTGGGAAAGCCGACGATGAAATCGGCGCCGAACACCATGTCGGGTCGCAGCGCGCGCAGCATGGCGCAAAAGTCGATCGCCTCCTGGCGCGAATGACGCCGCTTCATGCGCTTCAGGATCAGATCGTCGCCCGATTGCAGCGAGAGATGCAGATGCGGCGCCATGCGCGGCTCGTTGGCGATGGCGTCGATCAGATCGGGGTCCGCCTCGATGCAGTCGATCGAGGAAACGCGCAGGCGCGCGAGGTCGGGCAGTTCCGCGAGCAATTTTCGCGCGAGACGTCCGAGCGTCTCGCCGCCGCCTAGATCGCCGCCATAGGCGGTGAGGTCGACGCCGGTCAGCACGATCTCGCGCTTGCCGGCGGCGACCAGCTGGCGGGCCTTCGACAAGATTTCCTCGGGCGGCGCCGAGCGCGACGGGCCGCGGCCAAAGGGAATGACGCAAAAAGTGCAGCGATGGTCGCAGCCGTTCTGCACCGCGAGAAAGCCGCGCGTGCCCTCGCTGGCGGCGAGCGCCCTGGCCGGGGCGAAGCCCGTCGCGCCGGAGCCGAGCAGGCTTTTGTCGCCGTTGCCGACGACGCGGGTGACGCCCTCGATCGCCGCGAACGCGGCGGGCTCCAGCGTCGCGGCGCAGCCGGTGACGAGGATGCGCGCCGCGGGGCGTTCGCGATGCAGGCGGCGAATGGCCTGGCGCGCCTGCCGCGTCGATTCCGCCGTGACCGCGCAGGTGTTGACGATGACCAGATCGTCTTCGCCGGCGCGCCTCGCCTCGGCGCCCAGCGCCTCGGATTCGACGATGTTGAGGCGGCAGCCGAGGGTGACGGTCTCCACGCCGGAACCGGTCAATTCGCCAGTCCCTCGAAAATCGCGGCATCGAGCGTCGTCTCGAATTCGAATTCGACCGGCCCCGTCATAAGCACGTGATCGTCGTCGCGCCAGTGGATGACCAGGTCGCCGCCGGGAAGCCTGATTTTGGCGCGCCGCGCCGCGCGGCCGGCGCGGGCCGCCGCGACCAGCGTGGCGCAGGCCGCCGACCCGCAGGCCTTGGTCGCGCCGGTTCCGCGCTCCCAGACGCGCAACAGGATTTCGTCGCGCCCCAGGATTTGCGCGAATGAGATATTGGCGCGCTCGGGAAACAGCGGGTGATGCTCCAACATTGGACCGAGCGTTTGAAGATCGACCGCCGCCGCGTCGTCCACGAAAAACACCGCGTGCGGATTGCCCATGCCGACGGCGGAGAACCGCTCCGGTGCTCCGGCGACGCCGGGCTCCAACCCGATATCGCCGATATCGCCGACGTCGCGCGCCAGCGGTATTTCGGACCAGGCGAGGCGCGGCCGGCCCATGTCGACGGTGAACAGCGTTTCGCCGGCGCGCCAGGTTTCCACAGGGCCCGCGTCGGTGTCCAGCAACAAATGCCCTGGCCCGCCATGCCTGGCGAGCGCGAAGGCGACGCAGCGCGTGCCGTTGCCACAGGCCGCCGACAGCGAGCCGTCGATGTTGTAGATGCGCATGGCGGCGTCGGCGCCCGCGGCGCGAGGTTCGTGCAGCGCCATGAGCTGATCGAATTTCAAGTCTGGCCGGCGCCCGATGGCGCGCGCCTCTTCGGGCGACACAACGATGTCCGAGTCGCGCAGGTCCAGCACCAGGATTTCATTGCCGGCCCCGTTCATGCGGAGAATGGGACGCCGTGCGAGTCTGTTGGTCATGTCTCGGCTTATGCGATTAGGCCGTGTCAACGACCGGGCGCTCCTGTATAGGAGAATCAGCGGCCTCGCGCCAGAGTCGGGGGAGCCATGGCGGTGACCGGCCGCGGCGGGCCAAAGGGGAAGCTTCGATGAGTTTTTTGGACGAGGTCAAGGATTTCCTGGCGACACTGCGTCGTCTCGCCGGGCATTGGCGCGTGTTGGGCGCCCTGGTTGTGTTGCTTGGCTTTGGCGCGCTCTATCTCAATAAGAAAGTGCTTCCCGCGCCGCCGCCCGCGGCGACCGTGAAGGGGGCGGCCGACGCCGACAAGGCCGCGCCAGGGAAAACCGCTCCGGCCGAGGAGGGCAAGAATGACGCGGCCACGCCGCCGGCGGGCGCCGATTCGCCGGTGGAAAGCATCGCCAGCCAGATGGTCGACGTCGCCGCGCGTCCGGTGCTGATGCTCAAGGGCACGGCCAAATGGGACGATTCGGCCAAGGCGCTGGCCGCGGCGATCGCCAAGGTCAACGCCGCCGCGGCCAAGGCCGGCCTACTGGCCAACGGCCACGCGCTCGCCGTGTTCACCGATTACGACAATGAAAACACCTTCAAATACCAGGCCATGCTGCCCATCGCCAAGGCGCCGGACGGAAAGGCCAAACTCGACGACGGCGTCGAGGTCGGCGCCTCGCCCGCCGGCAAGGCGCTGAAGTTCGAGCATCGCGGCTCCTACGACGAAATCGACGCCACCTACGAGGCGATCGCCGCCTATCTCGACGAAAAGGGGCTCGATAGCCAAAACCTGTTGATCGAGGAATATCTGACCAATTTCACCGAGGGCGAGGACGCCAACATGGACGTGGATATCTACGTGTTCGTGAAATAGGCGGACGTTGATTCTTTTCGCTTCGGATCGAAATGGAGCCGGGAGTCGGTCGCGCGAAGGCGTCTTGTCGGGCTTGTGTCGCCTTACCAAAGTTTCATCTGTCCGCCACTGGCGAGTAAGGGGAGAGCCCCCATCTTTGCGAACATGGGCGGGCGCGCGGCGCTAACGCCCGGTTGCTGCTGGAGATGGCTTCCCATGACTTATTTCGCCTTTTCGCGTGATTCCCGTTGTTCGCGTAATAAATTGCTGGGCGCGGCGGCGGCGGTCGCGCTTGGCTCGGCCGTGTTCGGCGCGGCCGTCTTGGCGCCGGCGACGCCGGCGCGGGCCGAGAGTTCACTCTCGCAAATGCTGACGCCGGCCGCCGGCCCGGCCTCCTTCGCCGATATCGTCGAGCGGGTGAAGGGCGCCGTGGTCGCGATCAAGGTCAAGTCGGTGGAAACCGGCGGCGACGAGGATATGCCCGAGCTTTCGCCCGACGATCCCCTGTATTATTTCTTCAAGCGCTTCGGCGAGGGCCGCGGCGGCATGCCGCAAAAGCGCCTGACCCAGTCGCAGGGGTCCGGCTTCATCATTAGCGCGGATGGCTACGTCGTCACCAATAACCATGTCGTCGAGCACGCCAACGAGGTCGAGGTCGTGCTCGACAACGGCAAGACGCTGCCGGCGAAGATCATCGGCACGGACAAGCGCACCGATCTCGCCCTGGTGAAGATCAGCGACGGCGGCGCCCTGCCCTTCGTGGAATGGTCGAACACGCTGCCGCGCGTCGGCGATTGGGTGCTCGCCGTCGGCAACCCGTTCGGGCTTGGCGGCACGGTGACGGCCGGCATCGTCTCGGCGCGCGGCCGCGACATCGGCGCTGGGCCCTACGACGACTTTCTTCAGATCGACGCGCCGGTCAATCGCGGCAATTCGGGCGGCCCGGCCTTCGACACGCATGGCGGCGTCATTGGGGTGAACACGGCGATTTATTCGCCCTCGGGCGGCTCCGTCGGCATTGGCTTCGCGATCCCGACCGAAGTGGCCAAGGATGTGATCGCGGCGCTCAAGGACAAGGGCGCGGTCTCGCGCGGCTGGATCGGCGTGCAGATTCAGGCCGTGACCCAGGATATCGCCGACAGCATCGGCTTGAAGTCGGCCAAGGGCGCGCTCGTCGCCCAGCCGGTCAAGGGCGGGCCGGCCGAGTCCGCCGGGTTGAAGGCCGGTGACGTGATCACCGCGGTCGATGGCGAAAAGATCGAATCGCCGCGGGAATTGTCCCGCAAGATCGCGGCGGCGGGACCAGGCAAGACTGTTGAACTGACCTATTTCCGCGGCGGAGCCGAGAAGACCGCGAAGATCAAGCTCGGCGTCCTGCCGGCTGAAAAGGAAGCGCGCGCCGGCCTTGGCGGCGGCGCGGAGAGGGGCGGCTCGCTCAGCGGGCTGGGCCTTGAGGTCGAGCCCGCGGCGCAAACCCGGCGCGGCGGCGGCGAGGGGTTGGTCGTCACCGGAGTCGATCCCGAGGGCGTGGCGGCGCAAAAGGGTCTGCGTCGGGGCGATGTGATCCTCGAAGCCGGCGGGCAGGGGGTCGCCGAGCGCGCCGATCTTGTCGCCGCCTTGGACGCGGCCCGCAAGGAAGGCCACCGGTCGGTGTTGTTGCGCGTGAAATCGGCGGAAGGGACGCGCTTCGTCGCGTTGCCGGTCTCCGCGTCGTAAGCGCGGCGAAACCCGCCTTTCCCAGAAGACGCGGCTCCCAGCGGGGGCCGCGTTTGGCGTTGCGGGGCCATGGTCGCGGGCGCGCCATTCGTGCTAAATTGCGCCTTCCCGCTCGATCCCGTCCCGCGAATCCAAGGCGACGATGCCGCTTTTGAGGCTTTACCAATTCGCGACCTTCGCGCTGACGCCGTGCGCGCGCGCCTTGCTGGAATGGCGGGCCAGACGCGGCAAGGAAGACCCCGAGCGGCTTGGCGAACGGCTGGGCTTTCCCAGCCTGCCGCCTCCGTCAGGCCGATTGGTCTGGCTGCATGGCGCTAGTCTCGGTGAAGGCCTGTCGCTGCTGCCGCTGATCGAACGCTTCACCCAGCGCGGGCTCGAGGTGCTCGTCACCAGCGGAACAGTGGGTTCGGCGCGGCTGCTGCGGGCTCGACTGCCGGCTGGCGCCTTTCACCAATATCTGCCGCTGGACGCGCCGCGTTTCGTGGCGCGTTTCCTCGATTATTGGCGACCCGATCTGGCGCTGTTCGCCGAATCCGAAATTTGGCCCAATCTTGTTTGCGCGATCCACGCGCGCGGCGTTCCGCTTCTGCTGGTCAACGCCCGCGTTTCCCGCGAATCCGCCGAGCGTTGGCGTACGGCGCCTCGCCTCGCCGCGACGCTGTTTGGCAAAATCGACCTCGCTCTCGCCCAGGACGCCGAAAACGCGGCGCGCTTCCTTGGGCTTGGGGTGCGGCGCGCCAAGATCGCCGGCAATCTGAAATTCGACGCGCCGGCGCCGCCGGTCGATCCGCTCAAGCTCGCGGCGTTGCAGGGCGCGCTCGGCGCCCGCCCGACCTTCGCGGCGGTCTCGACTCACGCGGGCGAGGAAACCTGCGTGCTGGACGCCCATATCGACATGGCGCGCGCGCTGCCCGATCTCATCACGCTGATCGCGCCGCGCGATCCCTCGCGAGGCGAGGAGATCGCCCATCGCGCCCGCGAACGCGGGCTTGCCGTCGCGTTGAGGTCGCGCGGCGATCTCCCCGGCCGCGAGGCGCAAATCTACGTCGCCGACACGCTTGGCGAACTGGGCCTGATTTTTCGCGCGGCGGGGCTGGTCTTCATGGGGCGATCGCTGGCGCCCGGCGGCGGCCACAACCCGATCGAACCGGCGCGATTCGGTTGCGCGATCCTGCATGGCCCCAGCGTCGCGGACTTCGCGGAAGTTTACGCCGGGTTGGACGCCGCCAAGGCGGCGGTCGTGATCGAGGACGCGGCGGGGCTGGCGCGCGCCGGGCTCGAACTGTTGTCGCAACCCGCGCGGATGCGCAAAATGGGACGCGCCGGCGGAGAGGTGGTGCGACGGATGGGCGGCGCGTCGCAAGCGGTCATGACAGCTCTCGAACCTTATTTGTCGCACGCCGCGATCGAAGGGCCATGAGGCCGCGCGCACCCGGCTTTTGGGGCGCGCCCGCCGGATTTGTGGCGCGCGCGCTCGCTCCCGCCGCGGCGCTTTATGGCGCCGCGGCCAGCGCGCGGCTCGCGCGTCCCGCGCCTCGCGCCGATTTGCCGACCATCGCCATCGGCGGTCCGACGCTCGGCGGCGACGGCAAGACGCCGACCGCCATGGCGCTCGCCGCGATTCTTTTGGCGCGCGGCGAGCGCCCCGCCATTCTCTCGCGTGGCCATGGTCGGGCGGGTGGACGGACCGCGCCCTTCGCCGTCGATCCCCATCGCCACCGGGCCCGCGATGTCGGCGACGAAGCGTTGCTGCTGGCGGGGATCGCGCCGACGATCGTCGGCGTCGACCGCGCGGCGGGCGCGCGCCTCGCGCGATCGCTCGGCGCGAGCCTGGTCTTGCTCGACGACGGGCTGCACAGCCGGCGCCTCGACCCCGATCTCGCGCTCCTCGTCGTCGACGCGTGTTTTGGCGCCGGCAACGGATTTTGCCCGCCCGCCGGGCCGCTGCGCGCGCCGCTGGCGGCGCAGTTGGCGCGCGCCGACGCCGTCGTGCTGATCGGCGGGGAGTCCGCCTTTTGGGGCGCATGCGAAAAGCCAGTGTTGCGCGCGCGACTGGAGCCCGATCCGCAAGCCGCGGAACGCCTCGGGGGCGCGCGGGTTTTCGCCTTCGCGGGGATTGGGCGACCGTCAAAATTCGCCGCGACCTTGACCGAGATCGGCGCCGACTTGGCCGGCGCGCGCTGGTTCCCCGATCATCACGCCTACAGCGCTAGCGATCTCGCCGCCCTGGCGCGCGAGGCCGACCGCCTTGGCGCCGCGCTCGTCACGACCGCCAAGGACGCGGCGCGGATTGGCCGCGACAACGCGTTTCTCGCCCGGGTCTCCGTCATCCCGGTCTCGCTCGCGTTCGAGCTTCCAGGCGCGATCGATACGCTGCTGACGGAGTTTCTGAAGCGGGCCCGATTACGCGGGGCGCTTGCCGGCGAGCTGCTTTAGGCGCGCCTCGGGGCTGGAGTAGGCTTCCTGTCTGTCGACGTTCCAGTAGCGCAGTTCGTCGAGCGGGATCGGCTCGCCCGTCACGGCGCAACGCACGAAGGAGCCAGCCTTCCGCACGCGATATTCGCCATCGCGATATTCGACCTCCGCCTCCGCCGCGGGTTGGGGTTGTCGTTCGAATCGGTTCATGCGGGATCCGCCTGTAAGCTTTCCGGTCAGCTGCCGTAGGGATGAGATAATCGAGTCGCGGCGCATGTTTCAATGGCTCTCCAAATAAACATTACACCCATTCCCGGCCAGGAGGCCAGACCCGAGCCCGCCGGCGAAGCGGGGTTTGCGTTCGCCGCCCGTTCCCTGTTATCGCCGCCACGGGTGAGGCGCGAGGACAAATCCATGGGTGACATTGCGGCGGTTTCGACGCGGCGGCGCGAGGCGGCGTTTATCTTCATTCTGATCACCGTGGCGCTGGACATGCTGGCGCTTGGGGTCATGATCCCGGTGCTGCCCAAGCTGATCGTCGAGTTCGAGGGCGGCGATCTGTCGGGAGCGGCGGGCGTCGTTGGGGTGTTCGGCTTCGCCTGGGCCTTGATGCAGTTCCTGTTTCAGCCGGTGCTGGGCGCGCTTTCCGATCGCTTTGGCCGGCGCCCGGTCGTGTTGGCCTCCAATCTCGGCCTCGGCCTCGACTATATTTTCATGGCGCTGGCGCCATCCCTGCCGTTTCTGTTCGTCGGGCGGCTGATTTCCGGCGTCACCGCCGCGAGTTTTTCAACCGCCAGCGCCTACGTCTCCGACATCACGCCGGAGGAAAAACGCGCCGGGCGCTTTGGAATGCTTGGCGCGGCCTTCGGGTTTGGATTCATTTTGGGCCCGGCCATCGGCGGCGTGCTCGGCAATCACGGGCTGCGGCTGCCGTTCTACGCCGCGGCGGCGCTGAGCCTGCTGAACGCGCTCTATGGCTATTTCATTCTGCCCGAGTCGCTCGCCCCGGAAAAGCGCGCGACCAGCATCGCCTGGCGCGGCGCCAATATTGTCGGGACGCTCAAAATGCTCGGCGCGCGGCGCGAACTGGCGTTGCTCGCCGGCGCCGTGTTTTTGTCCTATCTCGCGCATGAGTCGTTGCCGAGCCTGTTCGTGCTCTACACCGACTACCGCTATCACTGGGACGCCAGGACCACCGGCTGGGCGCTCACCATCGTCGGCGTGTCGCAAACGATCGTTTCGGGCGGGCTGGTGCGGCCGACGGTGGCGCGGCTGGGGGAAGGAAAGACCCTTGTCGTGGCGCTGGCCTGCGGCGCGCTGGGCTTCGCGGTATACGCCTTCGCGACCAACGACTGGTTGTTTCTGTCGGCGCCGCCGCTCATCGCCCTGTGGGCCATGGCCAATCCTGCTTTCCAGGGCATCGCCACGCGCCTCAAGGGCGCTTCGGAGCAGGGGCGGTTGCAGGGCGCGCTCGCCAGTCTGCGCGGCGTTTCCGGAATGATCGGTCCCTTGCTGTTCACGCAGATTTTCGCGCTCAGCGTCGGCGCGGGGGCTTTTCCGGGCGCCGGCTATTTTCTGGCGGCGATGCTGTTGGCGCTCAGCCTGTCCGTGGCCTTGGCGGCGACGCGCGCGATCCTGTAGGGTCGCCGGCGCGATGGAGCCGAGTCCTACACGGCGTTTCGATAGGCCTTCTTCGAGAACAGCGTCAGCAGAATGATCCAGAGATCAAACGGCAACGACCAATTGTCGATGTAAAAAAGGTCGTGCTCGACGCGCATGCGGATTTTTTCGGGAGCGTCGATCTCGCCGCGCAGCCCGTTGACCTGGGCCCAGCCGGTGATGCCCGGCTTGACGTTGTGCCGGCGCGCGTAAAGCGCGATCTTGCGTTCGAACAACTGGTCGTGCACCAGCGCGTGGGGGCGGGGGCCGACGAGGGACATATCGCCGCGCAGGACGTTCAGGAGTTGCGGCAGTTCGTCGATATTGTAGCGCCGAATGACGCGGCCGATGCGCGTGACGCGAGGGTCCTCGGTTTTCGCCTGGGCGATGTGACGCCCGTCCTCCATCGTCGTCATCGAGCGAAATTTGAAGATACGGAACGGTTCCTGATTGAAGCCATAGCGGCGCTGCGTGAACAGCGCGGGACCCTGGCTATCGAGGCGGATCCAGGCCGCCACGACGATCAGCAGGGGCGACAGCAGCGTCAGCGCGGCGAACGAAGCGACGATGTCGAACAGCCGCTTGAGCGCGACCTCGAACAAATTGAGGGGATGACCGCCGAGGCTGAGGCTCGATATGGAGCCGATCTTGTCGATGCGCGCGTCGACGAAGCGATCGAGCACCCGCTCCGGACCCAGATGGATTTGCGCGGGGACCCGCAAGAAAGCGGTGACGCAGCTATCGATGGCGTCGGTGTGCGACCAGGGAACCAGAATGAACACATCGTCCGGGCGCAGCATGCGCGCCGTCGCGGCGGCCAGGGCGAGATCGTCGTCGAGAGTCTCGGCGTCGTCGCGCAGACCGATCGCCGACACGACATTCATGCCGCTGGTCCAGGGTTTGTAACGCTGGACGAAGGCCTCGATATTTTCCTCGAACCCGACCAGAAACACTCGGCGCGACGCGATGCCGCCGGCGGCGGTGGCGCCGCGCGCCAGATGCAACAGCGTGAGGCGCGTCGCGTAGATCGCGACATAACCGACTGTGTAAAACAGCACGATGCCGGCGCGCGAGGACTCCTCGGTTGACTTGGTGAGAAAGCCAAAGGCCAGCGCGATCAGGAAGCTCGCGGTCCAGACGGACAGCAGGCGCCAGCCGTGCCCGCGCAGCGCGACGTAATCGGCGATGCGATAGTCGCCGCGCGCCGCGTTCGACAGAACGAACAACAGCGCCACCAGGGAGCATAATTGCAGATTGGGCGGGTTGAGACCGCTCCAGCCATAAGCGAAGGCGTGATAGATCGCCTCGACGATCAGCGCCGTGGAGATCACGACGACGAACTCGCCCAGCGCGACGGCGCCTCCCAGCGCGGCTCGCGCGAAGGCGGAGTTTCGCCGCGGAAGCTTGTCGCTCCAGCCACCCGGACGCGGCCCACCCTTGTCCAGCTTGGGTGTTGAAGGATCTCCCTCGAGTGGGGTTTTTTCCGGGATTCGATTGGCGATCAGCGACAAGGAAGCCTCCGCTTGAAACAGAGCCGTCTCGATCTGGAACGCAAGCACGCGATCGGACAGCCTCGGCTGGAAGGGGAGCAAGAGGCGGGCCCGCCGCGGCGGCTGGGTTGGCGCTCTGAGGAGCCATTCACTCTCGTCGAAGGGCGCGCGGCATGGCGGAAAGAGCGATGTGGTTGAAAAAAAGCCAAATTGAGCGGAATATGCCTCAGCCGCCGTCGCGCGATGCGTATCGAAATCGCCGATATAGGGGCGCCTTCACAAAGTCGTCATCCTGGCTATAGACTATCGCGGGGCAAGGTTAAGGGATTCCCGAGCGATCCGGGCTCGATGCAGTTTTGGATGAGAGGCGCGGCGTGACCATTCATTTTCGCAGCCAGAATGTCTCGCCGCAGGCGTGCCCAGCGCTTGTGCTCAACGCCGACTTTCGTCCGCTGAGTTATTACCCGCTGTCGTTATGGAATTGGCAGGACGCGATCAAGGCCGTGTTTCTCGATCGCGTCAATATTGTCTCCGAATACGACAAGGTGGTCAAAAGCCCGTCGTTCGAAATGCGGCTGCCGTCCGTGGTGTCGCTCAAAGCCTATGTGCGGCCCTCGCGCCACCCCGCCTTCACGCGCTTCAATGTGTTTTTGCGCGACCGTTTCACCTGTCAGTATTGCGGCGCGCATGAGGAGCTGACGTTCGATCACGTCATTCCACGCTCCAAGGGCGGCGCGACGACCTGGGAAAACGTTGTCGCCGCCTGTTCGCCCTGCAATCTGCGCAAGAGCGACAGGCTGCCCGACGAAGCTCACATGAATCCCGCGCAAAAACCCTTCGCGCCGACCGTCGCGGATTTGCATCGCAACGGGCGACTGTTTCCACCAAATTATTTGCATGAAAGCTGGATGGATTATCTTTACTGGGATTCGGTGCTGGAGCCTTGATAACCAATTTTTTGCGCCGCTGCATCGTCATGTCGTTCGGGTTTCTCGTGGCCGTATGCATCGGCGCGATGTTTCTGCCGCTCGCCGCGCTGTTCGATCCGATGGTCCGCGATGTCGGAATCAGGGCGGCGACCTCCGGACTTTTCACGTTTCTCGATCGAACAATGCGGGACGGCGACCCGTCGTCGGGGTTCGCGGCGCTCGGCTTTGTGTTCTCGGCGGTGCTGATCGCCGTCTGCGCCCTGCCGGTGGCGATCAGCGGGCTGATCGGGCAGATCGCCCGGGTGCGCGGCTGGTTCTGGTATGTCGGCGCCAGCGGCTTTCTCGCCGCCGCCTCGCCCTGGATCGCCCGCGCGACGCGGGGGCTGGACCGGGCGCAACACGCCAGCCCGCTCGAACTGCGCATAGCCCTGCTGTTTTTCCTGACCGGCGCGATGGCGGGATGGGTCTATTGGCTGATCGCCGCGCGCGGGCGCGCGGAGTCGCGTGGTTAGGTCGCCAGCGCCTCTCCTACCGCGACATCCCGCCAAAAATATTGCGCATGACCTCGCGGCTGATCTGCGTGCCGACCGAGCGCGCCGCCGATTGCAGCGCCGCGCGGGCGGCGAGTTCCATTGGGGACATGCGCTTGGGGTTGGTTCGCGTGAACAGGCCGCCGACCATGCCGCCCACCTTGCCGAGAATGCCGCCATCCGCCGACGCCTCCATCGGCGGCGCCTCCGGCGGCGGAGCGCCGGCGGCCGGTGGCGTGATCGGCGATGGCGCCGCTGGTTTCGCGCCGACGGCCTCCATGCGCGCGCCGGCGCGCTTCTGGAGCACCTCGTATGCCGACTCCCGGTCCATCGGCGTGTCGTAGAGCCCATAGAGCGGACTGTTCTCGATGATCGCCTTGCGTTCCTCCGGCGTGATCGTCCCGACCCTGGCGCTCGGCGGCGCGATCAGCGCGCGGTCGACGATTTCGGGCGCGCCCTTCTCGTCGAGCATCGACACCAGCGCCTCGCCGACGCCAAGCTGCATGATCGCCTCCGCCGTGTCGAAATTCTTGTTCTGTCGAAAAGTCTCCGCCGCCGCCCGCACGGCCTTCTGGTCGCGCGGCGTGAAGGCGCGCAGCGCGTGCTGGATGCGGTTGCCGAGCTGACCCAATACCGTGTCCGGCACGTCCAGCGGATTTTGCGTCACGAAATAGACGCCGACGCCCTTGGAGCGGATCAGGCGCACCACCTGTTCGATGGCGGTCAGCAGATTCTTGGGCGCGTCGGTGAACAGGAGATGCGCCTCGTCGAAAAAGAACACGAGTTTTGGCGCGTCGAGATCGCCGACTTCCGGGAGATGCGCGAACAGTTCCGTCAGCATCCACAGCAAAAATGTCGCGTAGAGGCGCGGCGCGCGCATCAGCCTGTCGGCGGCGAGGATGTTGATGTAGCCGCGCCCAGTCGGGTCCTTGGCGATGAAATCCTTGAGATCGAGCGCCGGCTCGCCGAAGAATTTGTCGCCGCCCTGGGTCTCCACCACGAGCAACTGGCGTTGCACGGCGCCTATCGTCGCTGGCGCGACATTGCCGTATTTCGTTTGCACCTCCGAGGCGTTGTCCGAGACATAGCTCAGCACGGCGCGCAGATCCTTGAGGTCATAGAGCAGCAAGCCCTGCTCGTCGGCGATGCGGAAGACGATGTTGAGCACGCCCTCCTGAGTGTCGTTGAGATCGAGCAGGCGCGAGAGCAGCAACGGCCCCATTTCGGCGATGGTCGCGCGAACGGGATGGCCCTGCTCGCCGAAAATATCCCAAAACACCACCGGGAATTGTTCCGGCGCGTAGGCGAGGCCCAAATCCCGCGCGCGGGCGACGAAGGCGGGACGCGAGTCGCCGGCCTGGGACAGCCCCGCGAGATCGCCCTTCACATCGGCGAGGAAGACCGCCGTTCCCGCCTTGGAGAAGCCTTCGGCGAGGCGTTGCAGCGAAACGGTCTTGCCGCCGCCGGTGGCGCCGGAAATGAGCCCGTGGCGGTTGCCGAGCGGCAGCGACAAGTATCTGTAAACCCGATCCCGCGCGGTCTTTCCGCTTGCTCCGACGAGGATCTTTCCGGGGACTGCGTTGGGGTCGTCGGTCATGGCGCGGGGCTCCATTAATCATGCCGAGAGAATCACGCGCGGCGCCGCATCATCGCAGAGCCGCCGCCGCGGTAAAAGGGCGCCGGGCTTGGCGCGCTTGACCCGCGCGACCGCTCGCCCCAAAAATAGGCGAGCTTGGAGCTTTTATCGCGCGGCGACTTCGGTCCTCGTGAAAAAAGTCAGTCGAAGCGGGATTCTAGGCTCTAGCGTGAAAGGTCGCGTCAATGGATCGCCCACTTGGTTGCCCCAGCGCGGACGCCGCCGCCGGAGCGGGATTGCGACTGGTCGTTAGCGACGGCGCGATCCTCGGCCCGCCGCGCCGGCCGGCGGTTTCCATCAAGGCGACGCGCACGCGGCTGGACCGTGATGACTCGTTCGACGAAGCCGCCGCCCGCATCCTAAGCGACTGTCTCGATCATTTCACGGCCAATATTCCGGCATTGCGCGAGACCGGCGACGCCGAGGCCGTGCATCAACTGCGCGTCGCCCTGCGGCGCTTGCGCGCCTTCCTCGGTTTGATCGGGCGGGTCGCGCCCAACAATCTTGAGCTGATGAACGCCGCGGCGCGCGCGAAAACCACCGCCGGCGCGCTTGGGGTGGCGCGGGACTGGCACGTGCTACGCGAAGGACTGGAGCATGGGCCTCGCGAGTTTCTGCGGGACGAGCCGGGCCTTTTTCTATTGCTGGACGCCGTCGAAAGCCGCCGACTGCGCGCCATCGCGACGGCGCGCGACGTGATCGTCGCGCCGGCGACCCAGCAATTCGCGCGGGAGCTGCGCGGCGCTATTTCTCGTCGCGCGTGGCGCGAGAGTTCCGGCGCCTTGGAGGAAAAGGGCTCGGCTAGAGTCGTCGCCGTTCGGGCGCTGAACCGCCTGCATCGTCGCGCCGTCAAGAGAAGCGAAAATATCGCCGAGGTGACCCCGGAGGAGCGCCACGCGGCGCGTATCGCGCTGAAGAAAACACGATACGCCGCGGAGTTTTTCGAAAGCTTGTTCGAGCGACGTGAAGCGCGAGCTTATTTGCGGCGCCTGGCCACTATTCAGGAGGAGCTCGGCGAGGACAATGATCGCCGGACCGCTGAGCGCCTGCTTGGGGAAATCACGATAAACGACACGGCGCGGGACACCGGCCGCGTCGACTGGTTCCTGCGCGGCTGGCGCGCGCGGGCGCAACACGAGAGCTTCGCCGCGGCGCAAAAAAACGAGCGGCGGTTGAAGCGGCTGAAACCATTTTGGCGCTGATCGTTGGTCTGGCTGGGCGCCAATCGTCGTTTGACGGGGTGAGTCCGCATGGGTGTGACTTAAAGGTCACGGAAGCCAGGAATCGTCACGTAATCGCGACCTGACAATTGTTTAGACCTTGCGAGTCGCCTAAGCTTTCACCGAACGTGACAGCTTCCAGCCGTACCAGAACAATGCGTAATTGGCGCCAATGTTTGATTTCTATTTTTCTCTTGCTCTCGCTCATTGTCGCGGGGCAGGGGAAGGTTGTTCACGCTCAGGCGATGGCGGGCGTCTCCGGCGGCCAGGCCCAGCATTGCGATCGTCACAAGGGCGGCGCTCCGGCGAACGAGCATAAGGGCGGCGTCCACTGCTCGCTCTGCCCGTTTTGTAACGGGATGGACGCCGCGCTTATGCCATCGCCGCCGCCGTACCCATCCGAGTGGCGGGACACACGCGCTAATTTCACCGAGTTCTTCATGGCTCCGTCCGCGCGAGCTGGCGCGGCCGCAATGGGCCAGGGCGCCGCCTCTCTTTTGCTGAATGCATAACGCGCCCCGCGGCGCAAATTCTCTCATCCATGAAATTTTTGATGCGCCAGCGCTCGCCATGCGCGAGCCCCGCGCCGCGCCGCCGAGCTGTGGCGGGCAGGAGGATTAACCATGACCTTCATCCGTTTTGTCCGGGCCGCGGGCCTTGGCTCGATTAGCGCCATCGCCACGACCCTCGTCATTGGCGCGCCCGCCGCGCTCGCGCAGACAAATCTGCCGACCGTCGATATCGGCCGCGCCGCGAGCGCCCCCGCCGCCCCAAGCGCCGCCCCCCCAACTCGCCCCCCGGCGGCCGTCGCGCATCGCCGCCCGGTGAAAGTCGCCCAACATCGACCGAAGCCCGTCGCAAGACCCCGGCCGATCCCCGTCGCGCGGGCGCCGCTGCCGCAACCGCGCGTGGAGGTCGCCAAACCCAGAACCGAGCCCCCGGTCACCGCGTCGAGCGAGCGCATCGTCACCGGCCAGCAGGTCAACAACCGCATCTTCGCGCAGCCGCAGGAAGCGCTGGAAATCGTGCCCGGCCTGGTCATCGCCCAGCACAGCGGTTCGGGCAAGGCGGCGCAATATTTTCTACGTGGCTTCGCGCTCGATCACGGCTACGACATCGGCCTGACGCTCGACGGCATGAACATCAACCAGGCCTCGCACGTCCACAGCAACGGCTATGCCGACACCAACTTCCTGATCCCGGAATTGCTGAGCACGATGGATATTCGCAAGGGCCCCTATTACGCCGACGAAGGCGTGTTCTCGTCGGTCGGCGCGGTGCATATGCAATATGTCGACAGCTTGCGCGAAGGGCTGGTCTCGGCGTCCGGCGGCAGTTTCGCCTGGGGCGCCTGCTTGGCGCGAAGTCCTGGGGCGTCGGCAGCGGCGAGCTGCTAATGGCCATCGAGGGCAATATCTACAACGGCCCGTGGGAGCGACCCGACGAAGAGCGCAAGATCAACGGCCTCGCGCGCTGGAGCACCGGCACGCAGGAGAACGGCTTTTCCATCACCGGCATGGCCTATTCGAACCATTATTTCGCGACCGACCAGATCCCCTATACCGACGTCGCGCTGGGGTTGATGTCGCGCTGGGGCACGGAGGATCCGACCGACGGCGGCAACGCCGCGCGCTACAGCCTGTCGGCGCGCTGGAGCGAGACCAACAAGCACGATTCCTCGCGCGTCGAGGCCTTCATCATTCACAACGACACGAATCTTTATGACGACTTCACCTACCAGCTCGCCAACCCGTTTCCCGGCCCCGGCGACCAAACCCATCAGTTCGACCATCGCACGCAATATGGCTTGAACGCCCAGCACGGCTGGAAATACAGTCTCTTGAACATACCGACCGAGACCCGCGTCGGCACGCAGAACCTTTACAATGAAATCCATAATGGCAACGGCGATTCGTTCATGCGCCAGCAATATGATTTCATCACCGACAATTATATAAAGGAATACTTCAACGCCGCCTGGACCGACACGACCTTGAAGTGGACGCCCTGGCTGCGCACCACCGGCGCCTTCCGCCTCGATTGGGTGCACGGCTCGGTGAATTCGGTGATGAATCCCTTGTTGGCGCAGGGAGACGTCAATGGCGCGCCCATGTATTTGGGGAGTTACAATAACGGCGAGCTTGGCCGCGTCTTCACCAGCCCGAAGGCTGGACTGGTGCTCGGGCCGTTCACCCACGGCACCGAGTTCTTCTTTAACTTCGGCGAAGGTCTGCGCGCCGAGGATATCCGCGGCGCGACGAACCACTACGCGACCGATGGCGTCAATGTGTCCTACATACCCAACGTCCAATTGCTGACCAAGACCCGCGGCGCCGAGGCCGGCTTCCGCGGCAAGCCGATCGAGGGGTTGGAGACGAGCCTCACCTTCTTCTGGCAGGATCTCGACGCGGAACAGCAGTTCGACGCCGATTCGGGCACCAGCACCTACGGTCGCCCGGGCCGGCGTCTCGGCTTCGAATGGACCGGCAATTACGCGCCGAACAGTTGGTTGCGCTTCGACGGCGAAGTCACGGGAACGCACGCGCGCTTCAGGGGCTTCGACACGATTCAGGCCGTGGCCTTCTTGAACAATGTTTTGAACACGGGCGGCGATCCGCTGTATCCGCTGAACGTTCTCGGCAGCGCGCCCGGCAATTATCTGTCGCTGGCGCCGGTCTGGGTCGCCACCGGCGGCGTCGAGATCGGCGAGAAGAAGGGCTGGTTCGGCGGGTTGCAATATCGCTACTTCGGCGCGCGCCCGCTCACCGAGGACGGAAACGTGAATTCCCCGGCCACCGGCACGTTGAACGCGCGCTTCGGCTATCGCTTCGAGAATGGCTGGAAGGTGCAGCTCGACGGTTTCAACATCACCAACTCCCGCTCCGACATGATCGACTATCAGGCCAATGTGTTCGGCAAGCAGGATTTCGCCCTGTTCCCGACCTATGCTGGCGGCAGCGCCGGTATTTCGGAGCGCGTTTTCAAGCCGATCGATCCGACGGCGTTCCGCATCAGCATCTCGGGGCCGCTGTCGTTCGACGCGAAACCGTCCACGTCGCTGCCGTACGCGGAGACCGCTTTTCACCACTGAAGAATGATCGACCCAACCCTTGAGTTGACGTCAGTCGCGACCCAAGCGGAAGACGTCGCGAGGATTGGCTCGAAATCAAGTCCAGGGCTGGCGCGAGGGGTTTTCATGAACGCCGACATCGCCGTCGCGCGAGCGGTTTTCGCGCAACGCATCTGTTGGCTCGCCGGCTTCGACGACCCCAACATCGTCGCCGCTTTCGCCAAGGTTCCGCGCGAACGTTTTGTCGGCGCGGGACCGTGGCGCATCGTGGGCGGTGGCGCCGGTTATCGCACCACGCCGAGCACTGATCCCGAACACGTCTATCACGACGTCCTCATCGCGCTCGACGACGTGGGAGGCGTGAACAATGGTCAGCCCAGTCTCTATGCTTCCCTATTCGGTCAACTTGAGGTTCGCGCTGGAGACGCCGCCCCGCATGTTGGAGCCGGAACCGGATATTACAGCGCGATTCTCGCTGAATTGGTTGGGCCCACCGGGAAGGTCACGGCTTACGAGATCGACGCGGTTCTGGCCAAAAAAGCCCGCGTCGCGCTGGCGGCTTGACCAGGAGCCGAGGTGGTCGCGGCGGACGGGGTGAGCGCGAGGCTCCAGCCTTTCGACGTTATTCTCGCCAGCGCCGGCCTCGATCATCCGCCCGCGCCTGGCTCGACGCGCTCAAGCCGGGCGGACGCCTTCTTTTCCCGATGACGACGCGAGACGCCGTGGACGGAATGCTCCTCGTCACGCGTCTCGATCAATCCACGTTCAAGGCCGGGTTCTCAGCGCCCGTGGCCTTTATCGAAGCTGTTGGCGGGAGATCCCCCGACATGGAGGCTCGACTGGGCGCGGCTTTCGCGCGCGACAAGGGCATTCGCGTCAAATCCCTGCGTCGAGACCCGCACGCCGCGGCGGACGATTGCTGGCTGCACGGCGACGACAGGTGTCTTTCCAGCCGTCGGCCCGGATGAACCGCGTTACGCGGATTTCGCCTCGTCCCCGTTTATTCGGCCCAAGCCATTGGGCACGCGGGGCGTCGGCAGGATGTAGCGGCCACGCTCGCGCACCATTTTGGTCACGCTGGCGAAATCCAGCTTGCCGGAGCCGAGCAATGGGATGCTTTCGACGATCATCACTTCCGCGGGAATCATCAGATCGGCGGCTCCCTTCGATTTGGCGAAGTTTTGAAAATCGCCGCGCGTCGCGTCCTTTTGCTGCGTGACGAGCACGATGCGCTCACCCTTGCGCGGGTCGATTTCGGTCGCCGCCGCGCTGGGCGATTTAGGCCAAAGCTGAGCCGCCAGCGTCTCGATCGCGGCGAGCGACACCATCTCGCCGCCGATCTTGGCGAAACGCTTGGCGCGACCCTTGATGGAGATGAATCCATGTTCGTCGACGGCGACGATATCGCCCGTGTCGTGCCAACCATTCTTCGGCGGCTCCAGCACGCCGGGGTTTTCGGCCCGGAGATAGCCGAGCATGACATTTGGTCCGCGCACGAAAAGTCTGCCGCCGTCCTCGATGCCCGCGACGGCTTCGAGCCGGCTTTCGAACTCCCGGCATCAGGCGGCCGACCGTCCCGAATTTATTGAACATCGGGGTATTCAGCGCCAGCACCGGCGCGGTCTCGGTGACGCCGTAGCCTTCCAATATTCGTACGCCGAACTTCTCGCTCCATACCGCGCGCGTCGTTTCCTTGACGGGCTCGGCGCCCGCGACGACATAGCGGATTGAGCGAAAGTCGTACGCGTTGGCCGAGCGGGCGTAACCGGCGAGAAACGTATCGGTGCCGAACAGTATCGTGGCGTTGGAGGCGTAAACCAGTTCCGGCACGATGCGATAGTGCAGCGGCGAGGGGTAGAGATAAATCGGCACGCCGGAGACGAGCGGCAGAACAAAGCCGACCGTCAATCCAAAACAATGGAATATCGGCAGGACGTTGAACACCTTGTCCTGGCGCCCGAAATCGATGCGCGCCGCCGCCTGCGCGGCATTGGTCAGCATGTTTTTGTGCGACAGCGTCACGCCCTTGGGCGTGCCTTCCGAGCCCGAGGTGAACAAGATCGCCGCCGGGTCGCTCGGCAGACGCCGCGCCAGCGGGCGCCGGTGGGACATCAGCGCGCGCAGCTTGTCCTTTCGCGTGACGCCGTCGCGCAGGTCCTCGAGATAAATCACCTCCACTTGTTCGGCCAACACGGCGACGAGCGTCGCAAGCCGCGCCTTTTCGATGAAGGCGCGCGAAGTGACGACGCTTTGCACGCGCGCGGCCTTGAGCCCTGCGAGAATATTGGCCGCGCCCGCGGTGAAGTTGAGCATCGCCGGCACGCAGCCCGCCGAGGACAGCGCCAGCAGCGCGACGCCGGCGCCATTGGCGTTGGGCATCAGTAAGCCAACCGCTTCACCCGGCGTGACAAGGGCTGAAAACTTCTCGGCGAGCACGCGCGCGCCAATCAGCAGTTTGCGATAGCTGAGCTTGCCGCCAAGCGGGTCTTCCAGGGCAATACGGGAGGGTCCATGTTCGCGCGCGGCGTCCACCACCGCCTCGAACAGCGTGCGCTCGGAATTGGTCGTGCGGAACACGAGGTCGGACATGATCTGATAGAGGGCGACGCCGGCGGCGTGACGGCGCGCCTTGCCCTTCAGCTTTTCGTCGACGGCGAGCGACGCCGGCTCCAGCACGGTGAGCGTGAATTTGGGGAACCAGCGCCGCCGCACCTGAATTTTCGAAAGTCGTCCGAAAATCGTCGCCTCCGGCCCCTCGATGCGGATGGGAACGACCATCGCGCCGGATTTGTCGGCGATCAGGCCGGCGCCGTCATAAACCTTCATCAGGCTGCCGGTGACCGTGAGGCGCCCCTCGGGAAATATCACCAAACTGTCGCCGCCCTTCACGGCGTTGACCAGCGTGCGCGTGCCCATGGGCTTGGTCGGATCAAGCGGCACCGCGCGGGTGAGCTTTAGGAAGGGTTTCACCCACCAGGCCTTGGCGATGGTGCTGTCGATGGCGAAGATCGGCTCGATCGGCAGAATGGATAGCGCCAGCGCCGCGTCGAGAAAGCTGACGTGATTGAGCGCGATGATCGGATTCGCGCCGCCCTTCGCCAAATTGTCCAGCCCCTTCACTTCGAGCCGGTAAAGCGTGCGAAAGAAGATCGACAATATGTCCTGGAACGGCGAGACGACCACCGCCTTGACGATCCAGACCGCCGCGATCGCGCCAATCGCGCCGACCGCCGCGAACAGCGACCAGACCGGGACGCCCTGGGCTTGCAGCGCGGCGATGACAACGCCTCCCGCGACCATGAAGGCGGCGTTGAGCACGTTAACGGCGGCGATGACCCGGGCGCGCTCCGCCGGCGCCGAAAAAGCCTGAAGCGCGGCGAAGGCCGGCACCACGATCAGGCCGCCGGCCATGGATAGCAAGGCGAGATCGATGGCCGCGCGCCAGGCTCCGGGCTGAGCGAAATAAACGGCCGGCGCCAGCAGGGCGCTGGGCGTTGTCGGATCTCGCAGGGCGAGAGCAAGGCTAAGGTCAAATGAGACAAGCGCGATGATCGCGGCGCCGACAGAGGCCGGCAGCAGCACGATCTTGCCGTGCAACAAAAACGCCGAAAGGCCGGAGCCAACACCGATCGCGATGGCGAAAACGGCGAGATGAATCGTCACAACCTCGTCGGAGCCATGCAATGTTTGCGTGACCAGCGACGGCAGCAGCGACATCACAATGGCCCCGATAAGCCAAAAGATGCTGGTGACGATTCCAAGGCGCCAAGATGTGGTTTGGCGCCAAAGGTCGCGCAGCAGAACCAGTGTGGAGCGAACGATATTGGGGTCGACGCGCAACGTCGGCGCGGCTCGGGCCGTCGTGGGAATGAACCACGCGGCGACGTAGCTCGCGATTGCGAAGCCCAGCATTCCGACCGCCAGGACGGCCATTTCGCCGCCGCCTTCCATCGCGAGGCCGCCGGCGATGGTGCCGGCGAGTATCGCGAGAAATGTCGCGGTTTCCACCAGCGCGTTGCCGGCGGGGAGTTCCTCGCGCGTCAGGCAATCCGGCAGAATGCCGTATTTGACCGGCGCGAACAACGCGCCGAGCGCGCCGAACAGAAACAGCGCGCCAAACAGCAGCGGCGCCGAGTTCAGCCAAAAGCCGGCGACCGCGACGCCGGCGGCGGCGATTTCAACAAGCTTGATGCGCCGCGCCACCACCGCTTTGTCGAATTTATCGGCCAGTTGTCCGCCAAGCGCCGACAGCAGGAAATGCGGCGCCATCAACACGACGCCGGCCAGGGTCACCAGCGAGGCGCCGGCCTCGCCGCCGATTTTGAACAGGATGAACAGAACCAGGGCGTTCTTCAGGAAGTTATCGTTGAAGGCGGCGAAAAACTGGCACCAAAACAAGGGCGCGAAACGACGCGTGGCGAGCAGCGGCTGTGACATGGGTGGAACCCGTTGCGGGAGGCAGGGGAAAATGACCGGCGATCTATGTACGATTCACTTTAAGGATCGGTTGCGTCGCCGGCCGGCTCTTTCATCGAGATGGCGGCGTCAGGGAACTTTCGCCACGTCCATCAACAGGCGTTCGGTCTTGGCGTCCTCGATCCGGCTCACCAACTTTCCCGCCTCTTCATTGTCGCGCAGGGTCTTGGTCATGGTGATGCAGCTTTGCACCAAGAGGATCACGGCCATGGCGAGAAAGCCCTTCATCCAGACATCGATCGGCATGAACAGCACGCCAATGCCAATCATCGCCAGCGAGAGCAGAAAGGTCGCATAGGTGAAGGTCACCCAGGCGGCGGAATGTTTCAGGGGTTGCGTGTTCATCGGGTTTCTCCTTGGCGTTTGGGTTAGAGCGGCGCGGCGTCGGCGGGGCGCTGGGCGTCCGTGGCTTTTTGCTTGAGTCGGGCCAAAATCTCGGCGGGACGCGGCTCCCTGGCGAGGCCAAAACCCTCGCGCGCCAGCGCATCCGCGACGTTTTCCGCATCTTGCGCCATGGCCATGCCGTCGAGCGCGGTCCTTGCCGCCTCCTCCTCCAGCTGTGTCTCGCGCAGCCGCGCCAGTGTCGCCTCGGCGTCGGCGATGGTGTTTTCGCAAGAAGAGGCGGGTTCACGGCCGCCCCGCGACAAGACGCGCGTCGCCTGCGCCGCCCGCGCCACGCGCCGCCCGCGTTGAAGCTCCCCGAGACGCGCCGCCTGCTTGCGCATTTGCGCGTCGAGTTTACTGATCTCCGCCGCGAACAGGCCTTGCGCGCGCGTTGAGGCTGCGGTGTCGGCTTCCAATGCCGCGATCCGGTTCGCCGCCTGCTCGGCCAAATCCTCGCGCCCGCCGCGAAGCGCGGCGACGGCGCGCTCCTCTAAATCGGCGATTTGGGTTTTCAATTGGTCGAGGCGACGCGCCTCCAGGCATTCCTGCGCCGTCGCGATGGCCAAGGCCTTGCGAGCCCGCTCGACGACGCCGGCGGCGTCGCGCATTTGCTGGTCGAGAAGCGCCAGCGCATTGTGGTCCTTGAGGCGTTGCTCGGCCTCGAAGGCCCGCCCGCGCATCAGCGTTACAATCGTCTTGAACATTCACCAACTCCTGTTATGAACGTTGTTCACAATGCTGATATAGCTCCGAAGTGAACGTTGTTCAATAAGAAAATGAACGGCGTTCATATCGCGATAAAATAGGGTAAACGCTTGACCAGACCGATGCTCGAAAACCAAAAGCGTGGCCGCGGCCAGTTGCGCGAGCGTGTTCTGTCGGCCGCGGAGGAGGTCATAGCGACCAACGGCCTCGCCGGGCTCAAGGCGCGCGACATCGCCGAGCGCGCCGGCTGCGCGCTGGGGGCGATCTACACGGTGTTCGCGGATCTCGACGAGTTGATCCTGACCGTTGGTCAGCGCACGCTGGCGCAACTCGAAACCGCGCTGGCGCCGAGCGCGGACGCGCGGGGCGAGGCCGAATTGTCGCGGCTGGCGCGCGCCTATCTCGCCTACGCGCGCAAGGAGCAGCCGCGCTGGCGCGCGCTGTTCGAGCATCGCCTGCCGCCGGGAAAGCCGCTGCCGGATTGGTTCGAACGAGACCGCGATCGCCTCTTTGCCCTGGCGGAGGCGCCTCTCGCCGATCTGCTGCCGGACGAGAAGCCGCGCGCGCGCGAACTTCGGGCGCGCACGCTGTTCTCGGCGGTGCACGGCGTCGTGCTGCTTGGACTAGAAGAGAAGCTCGCCCCAACCTCCACGTCGATGCTCGAGGCGCAGTTGATGGAATTCATTGAGACGGTGGCGCGCGGCCTGAGGGCGCGATGAGCGAGCGCCGACTTGTCAGATGGCTCGCGGGCTGTGATAGCAGGCGTTGAACATGCAATACTGGATCGCGGGCCGCGATCGGCCAACGGATCGCCATGACCGCTCTGCTAATATTTCTGGTCGCCGCCTGGGCCGGAGCGCAAAACGCGCTCGGGGGCGGGGGCTCCTTTCTCATACTGCCGACGCTGATGTTCGCCGGGTTGGACGCGCGCGCCGCCAACATCACCTCCTGCGTCGCCCTGTTCCCGGCGCAGGTCGCGACGGGATGGACCGGGCGAGCGCTTGCCTCCGGGGCCGGCGGCTTGTCGCTGCGCGCGCTGTTCGCGTTGAGCATTTTCGGCGGCGGAATCGGGGCGGTTATCCTGTTAAGCACGCCGGCCGAGATTTTCGCGCGCCTCGTGCCTTGGCTGGTGCTGTTCGCCACCGCGGTGTTCGCCTGGGGCAGCTTCATCCGCAAGGCGAACGACACGGCGGGACATATTGGGCCGATTCGCGCCGGACTGGCGCAATTGTTGATTTCTATCTACGGCGGATATTTTGGTGGCGGTATCGGCTTTC
This sequence comes from uncultured Alphaproteobacteria bacterium, assembly GCA_963699455.1. Lineage (GTDB taxonomy): Bacteria > Pseudomonadota > Alphaproteobacteria > Rhizobiales > Beijerinckiaceae > Methylocystis. The sequence continues at coordinate 337,489 of CAVOTY010000007.1, forward strand.
TCATGGTCGCCGCGCTGACCTTCGCGGGCGCGAGCGTGCGCGTGGCCAGCGCCACCAAGAATGTGTTGGCGGGAGTCATGAACGCATCGGCCGTGATCATTTTTCTGTGTTCGCCGGATTTACATTGGCCACAGGCGCTGGCGACCTCGCTGGGCGCGACGCTTGGCGGAGTCCTGGGCGCCCGCTTGTTGCACCGCATCGACGAAAAACTATTGCGCATTCTTGTCGTCGCGATCGGCTGCGCCTTGACCATCGGTTTATTTTACAGGGCGCATTGACGCTAACCGCGACTTAACATTCTTCCAGCTACGCTACACCGCGCTTCCAACGTCAAGGCGCGGGTCGGAGATGGATTGATGAAGCTTGTCCCCTCGCATGCGCATGACAGGCTCCAGTTGGCGTCCTATCGCGGCGAGAACGCCGATCAACCGACCGGGGGCGACGATGTCTTGGCGACGATTCGGCGATGGACCCGCGATTTTCTGATGAGCGATCATCCGGAGCTGGGGCGCACGGGAAATGTCTGTCCCTTCACATCCCTTGGCGCGCGCATCGACACGCTGCGCTTTGGCGTCAGCGGCGCGAGCGCGCGCGACGCCGATCGCATTCGACGCGAATTATTGGGCGCGTTCGCGCAGTTCGACGAGATTCCGCATCCAAGCAAGATGGGCGTCTATCGGGCCATTCTGATCGGCTTTCCTGAATGCGCGGACGAGGAGGGCGTCAAAACCTTGTCCCGCGTACAAAAAAGCCTGCGGCTGACGTCGTTTTTGCGCGGCCGCATGATCGGCGTGTTTCACGCCAACGCGCCAGAGCCGGGCTTGTGGAACAAGGATTTCAGGCCCTTGCGCGCGCCCCTGCCGCTCGTGGCGATCCGTTCGCTGGTGGCCGCCGATGCGGCCTTTGTGCTGCGCCACCCGCTGTTGGCGCCAGCATACTTCTATAACTTCCCGCTGGCGGGGGCGCGCCGCCTGGCCGAACTGACACTGGGAAAGGCTTGAGCCCCGCGGCCGCCACCGCTTCGCTGGGCGTCCCATTCGCGGGCTCGGCGCGGGCGGAACTGGACGCTGACTTGAGGGTTCTTGCCTGCGAAAGCACGCGCGAGTTTTGCGTGATAAGCGATCGCGCCGGCTTCGACGGGCTCGAAGGAGAGTGGACGGCGCTGTTCGAACGCGCTGGCCGTCCGGAGCAATTGTTCCAGACGTTTGAGTGGTTGTCTTGTTGGGCCGACCATTTTCTTCAGGACGCCACGAGGTTGCGCGTCGTTATCGGCCGTTGCGACGGACGGCTCACGATGATCTGGCCGCTCGTCGAAACACGCGGCCCCTTTGGCTTGTCGACGATCTCGTGGATGGGCGCCCCGGTCGGCCAATATGGCGACGCGCTGATCGAGCCCGGCCCGCACGCGCAAGCGAGCCTCGCCGAGGCGTGGCGCATCATCCGCTCGCTCAAGATCGACGCGGCGCTTCTGCGCAAGACGCGCGCCGATTCCAATGTCGCGACCATGCTGGCGCGAGAGGCGTTTGTTTACGGAAGAGAGCTGGCGCCGTTCACGCGATTTTCGCGGGGAGCGGACATTTCGCCGGCGCCACCTCCGCGTTCGGCGAAAAAGCGGTCGCGACGGCGAGGACTCCTGCGCAGACTGAGCGAGACCGGCGCAATCGCCTTTTCGAGCGCGGACAATAATACCTTCAAGCAAAGACTGTTGCTACGCGCCTTCGCGATGAAACGGGCATGGCTATTGCGCCAAGGTCTCTATTCCCAGCCCATCGAAAGCGACGCGATGCAGGCGTTTTTCATCGATTTCGCGGCGCGTTTCACACGACAGATCGCGACTCTGATCGATACGATCCAACGCGACGGCGAAGCGATTTCCGTTGGAGTGACGCTTGCGTGCAAGGGCGCCGCCTTTGGCCACATACTCGCGCACGACCCGGATTGTTGCAAACAGGGAGTCGGCGTGCTGCTCGCCGACCACGTAATGGAAAGTTGCGTTGCGCGGGGGCTGGAACGGTTCGATATGCTCGCGCCCTATGACGCGTATAAATCGGAGTGGGCGGAAGACGCGGCGCCGGTCGACGATTACGTCGTGGGCTTTACGCGGCGCGGAAGGCTCTTCGCGAGCATTTGGAGCAGCGGAGCTAGACAAAGTTTGCAGGCATTGGTGAAAAGAATGCCGGCGCGCTGGGGTCGCATCGTATGGCCGCTGGCTCGCAAGGCGTTGCGCGGGCGCGCCCGCCTAAAGCAAGGGCGCGGCCCGGCTCCGGCTTGACCGCAAGGTCACTTCAGAGCTTTTTCGATCTCCGGAACCAGTGTCTCGGCCAAGGCGCGCGAAGAAAGTGGTCCGACGAATTTGTAGGCGACCGTTCCGTCTCCCTTGATGATAAAAGTCTCGGGCACGCCGTAAACGCCAAAATCGATCGCCGTGCGTCCAGACGAATCCGCTCCCACCGCCGCGTAAGGGTTGCCATCGCCCGTGAGAAATTTCACGACGTTCGCCGGGTCGTCCTTATAGGCGACGCCGACAAGTTTCACGCCCATTGCATTAAGGGCGGGATCGCGCGCCAGCGTCATGAGCGTCGCATGTTCGGCGTGGCAGGGGGCGCACCAAGCGGCGAAGACATTGATCACGCTGACGCGACCCTCGCGAAGATTTGCGTCGTTGAGCCCAGGCACGCCGGCGAGACCTTCGACCGCCGGCAAGGCGAATGGCGGGGCGGGGCGACCGATGAGCGGCGAGGGCAGGCGCGACGCGTCGCCGGCGAAAAGTCGCAAGAGAAACAGGCAAGCCAACAGCACGAAGACGCCAAGCGGCAGCAGCCGCAATAGCGCGCCCTTTCCCCGCGTATCCAACTCTCGCGAAGTCATCAAACGTCGTCTCCGCCATCGTCTTGCATACGCGCCAGTTCGGTGAGCAGCCGTCGGTGTTCTCCGACGATGCGCCATGTGACCGCCGCGACCACCGCGAACGTGAAGCCATAAGCGAGCACAATGTAGGACCAGTGCGCCTCGTCGTTCATCGCGCCGCCTCCAGGGCGTTATCTTCCTCCGCCCGCACCGCCCTCAGCGTTAATCGCGCGATGCGCCGGCGCAAAATCTCATTGCGTAGCGCCATGAAGTGCAGCGTCAAAAACAGGGCCGAGGCGCCGACCGCCATCACAAGCAGCGGCCAAAGCATCGCCCCGGAAATAGTCGAGCCGCCGGCGCGGAATACGGAAGCCGGCTGATGCAAGGTGTTCCACCAATCGACCGAAAATTTGATGATTGGAATATCGATGAGGCCCACCAGCGTCATGATCGCCGCGACACGCGCGCCGCGCGGCGTGTCGTCCATGGTCTGTCGGATCGCGATAATGCCCAGATAGAGCAGGAACAGGACGAGGTAGGAGGTTAGCCGCGCGTCCCAAACCCAATAGGTCCCCCACATCGGCTTGCCCCATAGCGAGCCGGTGACGAGGCAAATGAAGGTGAAGACCGCGCCCAGCGGCGCGGCGGTCTTCTGCGCCGCGTCGGCGAGCGGATGTCGCCAAACCAGCACGCCCAGCGACGCCGAACTCATCACAATATAGGCGAACATCCCCAGCCACGCCGCTGGCACATGGATGTACATGATCCGCGACGTCTCGCCTTGCTGATAATCCGGCGGCGCCAAAAAGAGCGCTCCGAATAGCCCCACGCCGAGAAGGATCCGCGCAGCCGCGCTCAGCCATGGCAGGACCCGATCGGTCACCGCCATGAAGCGCGTCGGGTTCATGTAGTCGAGAAGTGTCGCCAACTGCTTGCTCACGCCCGCCGTGGTCGTCGCTCTCTCCGCGCCAAACGGGGAGGGCGGCGCGCGGCTAGTTCGAGGTTTTGTCCGCCTTGCCTGCCGCGGCGTCCTTGCCGGGCGCCGTCGGCGCCACGACTTGGGGCGCCAGGACTTGCGCGCGCGGCTTGCCGTGGAGGAGTTCGACGGCGGCGATCAACTGCTTGTCTTTCTTCTCGTCCGGCGGGACATAGGCTTGCGAACCGGTCTTTTCGTCGTCTCCATTCTTCAGATGGCCCTTCAGGGAGGCTTCGCCCTTGGTGTCGTCCTTGCCTTTCAATTCGTCCGGCACGTCCTGCAACAGATTGATGTCGGGATCGATGCCCTTCGCCTGGATCGAGCGGCCCGACGGCGTGTAATAGCGCGCCGTGGTTAGCCTCAGCGCGCCATTGGAGCCGCCGAGCGGGATAATGGTTTGGACCGATCCCTTGCCGAATGACCGCGTGCCGATCAGCGTCGCGCGCTTGTGATCCTGCAAGGCGCCGGCGACGATCTCCGACGCGGAGGCCGAGCCGCCATTGATCAGCACCATCACCGGCTTGTTCTTGGAAAGATCGCCGCCGGGCCGCGCGTTGTAACGCTGAGTCTCGTCGGCGTTGCGCCCACGCGTCGAAACGATTTCGCCATGATCGATAAAGGCGTTGACCACCTGGATCGACTGGTCGAGAAGGCCGCCGGGATTGTTGCGGAGATCGACGATGTAGCCCTTGAGCTTGTCGGCCGGAATATCCTGCTGGAACTTCAACATCGCCGATTTCAGTCCGTCGGCCGTCTCTTCGTTGAACTGCGAGATGCGGATGTAGCCGATGTCCTCGTCCTGCTTATGCGACTTCACGGATTTGATGTGGATTTCCGCGCGCGTGAGCTTGACGTCGATCTTTTGCTTGTCCTTGCCGCGAAGGATCGTCAGCTTGACCGACGTGTTGATGACGCCGCGCATTTTCTCGACGGCTTGATTGAGCGTCAAGCCTTGCACGCTTTCGTCGTCGATGCCGGCGATCAGGTCGCCGGATTGGATGCCGGCGCGCGAGGCCGGCGTGTCGTCGATCGGGGACACCACCTTGACGAAGCCATCTTCTTGCGTGACCTCGATCCCCAGACCGCCGAACTTGCCCTCGGTCTGGGTCCGCATATCCTTGAATCCCTTGGCGTCGAGATAGCTCGAATGCGGATCGAGCGACGTCAGCATGCCGTTGATCGCGGCTTCGATCATCTTCTGTTCGTCTGGCTTCTCGACATAGTCGGTGCGCACCTTGTCGAAGATGTCGCCGAACAAGCTCAGATTCTTATATGTGTCGGCCGGAGCGGCCAGCGCGGGCCCGCCGATCAGACCGCGCGCCTGTTGACCGAGCGTCACACATCCGGCGCCCAGGGCGATGCCGGTAGCAATCAAAGCAGTTTTCCGAATCATCCGCCAACCTTCCGCGTGTCCGACCGAGCCCACCATGGGCCGGGGTCTATCGAAGTTCCGTCCTTGCGGAATTCGACGTATAAAACGGGCTGTTTCGCGCCGATCGCGATGGTCGCAGCCGTTTGCGCGGTTCCATCGCCCATGCTCGCCACCGGTTCGCCCGCCAATAGGAATTGACCGACGTTCACACTGATTCGAGACATTCCGGCCAAGACCATATAATAGCCGCCGCCAGCGCTAATTATCAAGAGTTGTCCGTAACTGCGAAAAGGCCCGGCGAAAACCACCCATCCATCACTGGGCGCGACGACCATTCCGTTTTCGCGCGCCGCGATGGACAGACCTTTTTCACTGCCTCCATAGCCATCGGCGGCTCCAAACCGACGTAGGGTCGAGCCGGTGGTCGGCAATGGCAGGCGTCCCTTGAGGTTGGCGAAGGCGGCGGCGGGCGCGAGCCGCGCCGCGTCGCGAAAGGGCGTCGCCAGCGCCTTGGCCCGCTGCTCACGCGATAGAGCGGCGTCGGCGGCCTCGCGCGCCGCGTCCGCCTCGCGCGCCGCTTGCGCGGCTTTTCGGGCGGCCTCGCTTTCGCCTTCCATCCGGGCGATCAGATCCTTGATGCTGGTGGCGCGGGCCGCCAGCGCGCGGAGCCGCTCGGCCTGGGCGTCGCGGGCGGTCTGCTTTTCCCGCAATGCTTCCTGCCGCGCTTCAATCATCGGCGCCAGAGCGGCGCGTTGAGAGACGAGAGCGTCCTTTTGGCGCGTCAACTTGGCCTGCTGCGCACGAATATCATCGCGTAGCCGCAACAACTGCGTTAAATCCGCCTGCAGCGCGGCTGTTTCGGCTCGCATTTGCGGCAGCACGGCGCCTATCGCCATCGAGGCGCGAATGGCTTCCAAAATATCCTCGGGCCGCGCGAGCAGCGCCGGCGGCGGGCGCCTGCCCATGCGTTGCAACACGACAAGAACCTCGCCAACCAGCGCGCGCCGGTTTCGCAGCGACTGCACGATGGCTTCCTCGCCCGCTTTAGACGATTCGAGCCGGCGTTCGACCTCGGCGGCGCTTTCCTCGGTCTCGCGCAGGCGCGCCGTCGCGTCGAGCAACGTTTGGTTAAGTCTCTCGCGTTCCGCCTGCAGCGTGGCGATTTCACCCTCGGCCTTGCGCTTTTGTTCGCGCGACTCGTCGAGCGTGTCCTCGATTTCCCGCAATTCCAGCCGCTCACCGGAGAGGTCTAGCGTGTCCTTGGGGTTGGATGCATCGGCCTTCGGAGCGAGCGCCGACTCGCCGCGCGACGGCGCCGTCGACGACAGCAAGGCGCAGATCTGCGCGACAGTGATCGCCATTTGAATACGCCGACGCCTGACATCAGTCACGCCAGTTCGCCTGCTTCGTTCGCAGCCAAGATTTATTCCGCATCCCGTCCAGAAGTTCTTCAGTGGTTGATTATGCGGATGAAATCTAGTCCAGATTGCGGCGGAAGCTCGCCAAGATCGCGCGCGCGAAAATTGTTTCAAACAGCGCCGGCGTCTCAATGTCGAGCTTGCGCCGCCAATTCGGGCGTTCGCTATCGGTGCCCGGCAGATTGACGGCGACGGACTCGCCCGCGAGATCGTCGAGTTGGGCCATGGCGACAAGCGCGGGCGCGCGCGCCACGAAGCCGTGGACGGCGGCGGCGAGCCCAACGCCGAAGGGCGCGTCCGGATCGCTTTCGCCCGCGAGCAAACCTTCGCGGGCGAGAGCGTCCATGAGCAGACGCCGATCGTCGCTTCTCGTTTTTCGTTCGAGTCGCGCGGCCTCGCCAGTTAATAGGCCGAGTTGCAGCTTCTCGGCGATGTCCGCGCCTTCCCACCAACCCTTGAGTGTCGGTAAATCGTGGGTGGAGACGCAGGCCGTCGCTTTTCTCGGATAGTGCGCCGGCGGGGAAAATCCCACGCCGTCGCGCTCGAACCACAACACCCGGTAACTCAGGATATCGGCTTGCGCCAGCCGTTCGGAAAAGCCCCACGGCAAGGTGCCGAGATCCTCGCCGATCACCACGCATTTCGCGCGTTGGGACTCCAACGCGAGATGGCCGAGAAGATCCTCCAACGGATAGGAAAGATAGGCGCCCTCCATCGCCTTCCCGCCGTCCGGCACGACGAACAGCCGCGCCAGCCCCATCGCATGATCTATCCGCAACGCTCCGGCGTAACGCATGTTCGCGCGCAAGAGTTGGCGAAAACTCTCGCATCCCTCATCCTTCCACCGCAGCGGGTCGGGTGGCGGCAATCCCCATATTTGGCCGTCTCGCGTGAAAGGATCGGGCGGGGCGCCGACGGAAAATCCTTCGACAAGCCGCTCCGCGCCGCGCCAGCTTTCGCAACCATCCGGCGCGGCGCCCACCGCCAGATCCCGGCAAAAGCCGAGAGAAAGGCCGGCGCGCGCCGCCTGCTCCGCCGCTCCCGCCATCTGGTTCTCGCACAGCCATTGCAAATATTGGTGATAGCGGACGCTCGTCGCGTGTTCGCGCGCGAAATCGGCGAGCGCCCGTTCCTCTCCATCGCGCAGCGGCCGCGGCCATCGCCGCCAATCCTCTTCGGGGCGCTGCTCGCTTATCGCCTGGAAGCAGGCGAAGCGAAACAAAGTGTCGCCGCCGCGCTCGACGAAGCGTTCGAAATCGAGCGGCTCCTTCGCGTTCGGTTGGCGTCGCGCATAATCATCGAATGTGGTGAAGGCCAGCGAAAACGCATGTTGCTTGAGCGCGTGGACGCGAGGATAGTCGACATGGCGGGCGTTTCGCAACGCGGCGACGCCCTCCAGCGTCGCGTCGCGAAAATCGCCGAGGCGCGAGAGATCGAGGTAGATCGGATCGAAAAACTCCCGGTCGGACGGATAGTAAGGACTGGCGCGCTCGCGATCGCCGGGGAATAGCGCGTGCAGCGGGTTGAGAGCGATCATCGCCGCGCCCGCCTTCGCGCCGAGCGTCCCGACTTGCGACAGCGTGGTGAAGTCGCCGATCCCTTGATCGCCGTCGCGTCGAAGCGAATACAGCTGCGCGGATAGACCGAAGACGCGATCGTCCGGCCGCGGCTGATGGCAGCGTCGCGGCGCGATCGTCAGCCGACACTCCGTGCCTTCCAGCGAGACGACGTGCCGCCCCAGCGGCAGCCGAGGCAGGCGCGCGCGCAAACCCTCGCAAACGCGTCCCTCCAAACCGCGCCAGGAGACCGGCTCGGCGTCGCTCGACCGAAGATCGATGCGTCGCCTTTCCCCCTGTTCAAGCGTCACGTCCATACGCAACATCGCGCGCCCTCCCTGAGTGGGAAGCCGCAAAAAAATATCCTCGTCGTCGCGAAACACCGCGCTCGCGGGAAGCCCGCGCGCATCGCGTCGCGCCAGAGACGCGAGGCTCGCGCGCGCCTCGGACAGGCTTTCGGCCGGCAGGCGCAGCGCGGCGAGCAGCGCCGTGACGGTCGCGGAGGGAACTCGATGCTCCGCGCCGTCCGCGTCCCGCCACTCCAGCGCGACGCCCGCCGCCCGGGCGAGCGCCGACACGAGTTCTGGCGGCGCCCGCGCTTCCAGGCGTCGGCCTGGCGTCGCTTCCTCGCGCAAAACGGTCACCGAGCGCGCCGCGACGACGACGCTGTCCTGCTCGCGCCGAGCCGACGCGGTGGCGAGCGCGATCGTCCAGTCAAATCCCTGTCGCGCCGGCGGCGTCGCGACGCGCAACTCGGCGCTCGCCCCATGCCAGACGATCATGGCGCGATCGGCGCGGCTGCCGATTTCCGCCGGCGCGTAAAGGGCGGCGATCAGCGTCTTTCCCTGGCCGTCGCGCCAGTCGTCCTCGCGCATCGCCGCGCCATCGGCGCGGCGCCACTCGATGTCGGGGATCAGCGTTTCGTCGAGCGGAGCGCCATCGGGAAAACAATCCCGCTTGATCGCGCGAGAGTCCTTGCGCAGCGCGATCAGCCGTGACGCGAAGCCCAACAGCTCCTGGTCGGACTTGCTCCAGTCGAGCCACGCGGTTTCATTGTCCTGCGCGTAGGCGTTGTTGTTGCCGCCCTGCGTCTGTCCGAGTTCCGCGCCCATCGACAGCATCGGCGTGCCTCGCGCGAGCACCAGGCTCGCCAAGAGATTGCGCTGATCGCGCGCGCGCGCCTCGACGATCGAGGGGGCGTTGGCTTCGCCCTCAACTCCGTTGTTCCAGGAAAAATTCTCGTTTGTCCCGTCATGGTTGTCCTCGCCGTTGGCCTCGTTATGCTTATGCGAGTAGGAGACGAGATCGCGAAGCGTGAAGCCGTCATGCGCGGTGACGAAGTTGACGCCGCGCGACGGGCGGCGATGCGCGGCGAACACATCCCGCGAGCCGGCCATGCGCGTCGCGAGTTCGCCGACACCGCTCTCGTCGCCGCGCCAGAAGCGCCGGGCGCAATCGCGGAACCGGTCGTTCCACTCAGCGAACGGTCCCGGGAATTTGCCGAGCTGATAGCCGCCGGGACCGATGTCCCATGGCTCGGCGATGAGCTTCAGTTCGCGCAACACGGGGTCCTGCAGCAACGCCGCGAGAAATGGCGCTTGCGAGTCAAAACCGTCGGGCCGGCGCGCGAGACTAGCGGCGAGATCGAAGCGGAAACCATCGACGCCGCCAAATTCCGCCCAGGCGCGCAAGGCGTCGAGCGCGAGGCGCGTGGGCGGAGCCCGGTCCATCGCCAACATATTCCCGCAGCCGGAGTCGTTGACGTAATAGCGAGGCGCGTCGGGACGCAGCCGATAATATGTCGCGTTGTCCAATCCGCGCAGCGACAACGTGGGGCCGAGCTCGTCGCCCTCTCCGCTATGGTTGAACACGACGTCGACGACAACCTCGAGGTCGGCGCGATGCAGCGCCGCGACGGCCTCGCGCACCTCGTCCCAGCCGCCGGGCGCGAGACGCGGATCGGGCGCCATCATGGCCACGGGGTTGTAGCCCCAGTAATTGGTCAGACCCAAGCGCGTCAAATGGCGCTCGTCCACCCAGGCGGCGCAAGGCATCAACTCGACGGCGGTGACGCCGAGCCTCTTTAAATGCCCGATCGCGGCTTCATGGGCGAGGCCGCCAAACGTTCCGCGCAGGGCGTCGGGAATGTCGGGGTGGGTTTTGGTGAAACCCTTGACCTGCAGTTCATAAATGATCGTATCTTCCCAGGCGCGCCGTGGTCGCGTGGCCGGGTCCGCCAGCTTCAAGCGCGTGGCGACGCCCTTGGGCGCGAAGGGTGCGCTGTCCTCCGTGTCGCGGTGAAAATCCGCCGCCGGATCGTCGTCGCGATAACCAAACATCGCGGGATGCAATACGATAGACCGGTCGAGTTTGAGCGCGTACGGATCGATCAGCAGTTTCGACGCGTTGAAGCGATGACCTTGCGCGGGATCATGAGGGCCGTGGGCGCGGAGGCCGTAACGGCGCCCCTCGCTCAGCCCCTCGACGTGCGCGTGAAACACATCGCCGGTGCGATGGTGGAGACGAATGCGCTCAAGTTCCAGATCGCCCGAGGCGTCGAACAGGCATAAGTCGATCCATCGCGCCGACGCGGAAAAGACCGCGACATTGGCGCCGGTTGGCGTCAGGGTCAGTCCCAGGGGTTCCGGCGCGCCTTGCGTGACGCGGAATTTGCTCGCGCCGGCGCTTTTCTCGCTTTCCCGCGCCGTGCTCATTGCGAGGCGGAGGAAGGAAGCAGGCCGCGAAACAGCTCGGCATAGCGCCGCGCCGGTTGGCGCCAGGAAACATCGGTGTTCATGCCATTGCGTTGCATGAGGCGCCATTGCGGTTTGTCATTGAACAGATTTTGCGCGTGGCGCAACGCCATTACCAGTGCGTCCGGTGTCGTCGGCGAGAAGAGCAAGCCCGTGGCGACGCCCGCCTTGAGCGCCATTTCATTGGCGTCGATGATCGTGTCGCGCAAGCCCCCGACGCGCGTCGCCACCGGAACGGCGCCATAGCGCAGCGCATAGAGTTGCGTCAGTCCGCAGGGCTCGAAACGCGACGGGATGAGAAACACATCGGCGCCCGCTTGCGTAAGATGGGCGATGTCCTCGTCGTAATCGATCCTCACGCCGACCTCTAGCGGGTTGGCGCGCGCCGCCTCGGCGAAGCCCTGTTCGAGCGCCTTGTCGCCCGCGCCGAGCAGCGCCAGTTGGCAACGCGCTCCCGTGATTCCCGGCAAGGCTTCGAGCAAGAGATCCAGTCCCTTTTGCCAGGACAGACGGCTGACCACGCCGATCAACAATGCATCCGGATCGACGCGCAGGCCAAAGCGCCGCTGCAACGCCGTCTTGTTGCGCGCTCGCGTCGCAAGCCGGGCGCCGTCATAGCGCGCGGCGATGCGCGGGTCGCTCGCGGGGCTCCAAACAGTTTCGTCGACGCCGTTGAGAATGCCCGACATGTCGAGGGCTCTTTCCCGCAACAGCCCGTCGAGTCCCATGCCGAACTCCGCCGTCATGATTTCGATGGCGTAGCTGGGCGAGACGGTCGTGATGCGGTCGCAAAAGCGCAACCCCGCCTTCAGAAAACCGATGCCCCCATAAAACTCCACGCCGTGGATGGTGAACGACTCCGGCGGCAATCCAAGTTCGTTCAACAGGCTTTCCGGAAATTTTCCTTGAAACGCGAGATTGTGGATGGTGAGCACGGTGGCGGGGCGAGGTCCGCCGGCGTAGTGCAAATAGGCTGGCGCCAATGCCGCCTGCCAATCATGCGCGTGCAGGATATCGGGACGATAATCCGGCAACAATCCTTGCGCGATCTCGCTCGCCGCGCGCGCCAGGGCCGCGAAGCGCGACGCATTGTCGGGATAGTCGACACCATCCGCGTCGGCGTAAAGGCCTCCGGCTCGAATATAGAGATGCGGGGCGTCCAGCACGATCAAGTCCAATTCGCCCGTCCTGGCGGCGAGCAACCGCGCGGGCCCGCCGAACAGGACGTCAAACGCGTGGATCTCGCGCGCGCCGTCCAGCGCCGCGAGCACGTTGGCATAGCCCGGGATCAGCGTCCTTGTGTCGACGCCCTCCGCTTTGAGCGCGGCCGGCAAGGCGCCAACGACATCCGCGAGGCCGCCCGTCTTGACCAGCGGCGTGATTTCCGAGGCGACCGCCAGGGTCTCGACGCGCCTCATTGCGCCAGCCGGTCGATCATCGGCTGGGTGATCAGACAGACTCCCTGGTCGGAGCGCCTGAAACGCCGCGCGTCGAGTTCCGGATCTTCGCCGACGACAAGGTCCGGCGGAATTCTTACGCCGCGATCGACGACGACATTGGTCAGTCGCGACGAGCGTCCGATGTCGACATAGGGGAGAATAACCGCGTTCTCGACGGTCGCGTAAGAGTTCACGCGCACGCCGGTGAACAGCAGGGTCCGCCGCAAGGTCGAGCCGGAGACAATGCAGCCGCCCGACACCAGGGATGAAAGCGCTTGTCCGCGCCGCCCCACTTGGTCATGCACGAATTTGGCGGGCGGCGTGATCTCGCCATAGGTCCAGATCGGCCAATCGCGATCGTAAAGATCGAGCTGCGGCGTGAAATCGGTGAGGTCGATATTGGCCGCCCAATAGGCGTCCACCGTGCCGACGTCGCGCCAATAGGCTTCCTGCTCGTTCGCCGAGCGCACGCAGGAGCGCGAGAAATGATGCGCGACGGCGCGCCCATGCTTGACGATATAAGGAATGATATCCTTGCCGAAGTCGTGCGAGGAGCGCCCGTCTTCCGCGTCGCGTCGCAACTGATCGAACAGAAACTTCGCGTCGAACACATAGATGCCCATGCTGCATAGTGATTTGTCGGGATGACCCGGCAGCGCCGGCGGATCCGCGGGTTTTTCCAAAAACGAGTGGATCACATTATGTTCGTCGACGGCCATCACGCCAAAGCCCGACGCCTCGACGCGCGGCACCTCCAGGCAGCCGACGGTCACGTCGGCGCGCTGGTCGACATGCTGCTGCAACATCAGTTCGTAATCCATCTTGTAGATGTGGTCGCCCGCGAGCAACACGATGTATTTTGGCTCGTAGCTCTCGATGATGTCGAGGTTCTGGAACACCGCGTCGGCCGTGCCGAGATACCAGTGATCCTCCGAAACGCGCTGGCTGGCCGGCAGGATGTCGAAACTCTCGTTGCGCTCGGTGCGAAAGAAGCTCCAGCCGCGTTGCAAATGGCGGATGAGGCTATGGGCCTTGTATTGCGTCGCCACGGCGATGCGCCGGATACCGGAGTTCAGCGCGTTGGAGAGCGCGAAATCGATGATGCGCGACTTGCCGCCGAAATAGACCGCGGGCTTCGCCCGGCGGTCGGTCAGCTCCATCAGCCGGGAGCCGCGCCCGCCGGCGAGCACATAGGCCATCGCGTGTCGGGCCAGCGGGGCGTTGGGGGAGGGGGTCATTGGCCAGCCTCGAGATTCGCGTTTAATTTAGCCGATCGGAGTCGTATTCGAAGAACAAAGTCGCGAGCGGCGGCAAAAGAATCTCCGCGCGGGCCGGAAACTCGCCAAGATGCTCGGGACGCGCCAGGACGCCGCCGAGATTTCCCTGCCCCGAGCCGCCGTAAATTCGCGCGTCGGAATTGAGAATCTCGCGCCAGAAGCCGGGACGCGGCAGCCCCAGCGCATAGTTTTCGCGCGGCACGGGGGTGAAGTTGGAGACGACGACGACGGGTTTGCCGCGGTTCTCGCCAAAACGAACAAAGGAGAGGATGGAGTTGTCGGCGTCGCCCACCACGATCCACTGAAAGCCTTCTCCCTCGCAGTCGCGCGCATGCAGCGCCTCGTGCTCGCGATAGAGGCGATTGAGATCGCGGATGAAATCGCGCAGTCCGCGATGCGGCGCGTGATCGAGCAGCCACCATTCCAGACCGCGATCGAAGTTCCATTCGCTCGTCTGGCCGAACTCCTGCCCCATGAACAACAATTTCTTGCCGGGCTGCCCCCACATGAAGCCGTAATAGGCGCGGGCGTTGGCGAATTTGCGCCATTCATCGCCGGGCATCTTGCCGACGATCGAGCCCTTGCCATGCACGACCTCGTCATGAGACAGCGGCAGCACGAAATTCTCGGTAAAGGCGTAGAGCAAGCCAAAGGTGAGTTTGTCGTGGCGCCATTTTCGGTGGACGGGATCGGCCGCCATGTAGGTCAGCGTGTCGTTCATCCAGCCCATGTTCCATTTGAATCCAAAGCCGAGACCGCCCTGGTCGGTGGGCTTCGACACGCCGGCCCATGACGTCGATTCCTCGGCCAGCGTGATGGCGCCGGGAAACTTGCCGTAAACCAGCTCGTTGAACCGCTGGAGAAACGCCACGGCGTCGCGATTGTCGTTGGAGCCGTCGGGATTGGGCGCCCATTCCCCGGCTTTTCGCGAATAATCGAGATACAGCATCGACGCGACCGCATCGACGCGCAACCCATCGATGTGAAAGCAATCGAGCCAATAGAGCGCGTTGCTGATCAGGAAATTGGCGACCTCGCGGCGGCCAAAATCGTAGATCGCGGTGTTCCAGTCGGGGTGAAAGCCCCGGCGCGGGTCGGAATGCTCGAACAGCGGGCCGCCGTCGAACATCGCGAGGCCATGCGCGTCGGTGGGAAAATGCGCGGGCACCCAATCGAGAATGACGCCGAGCCCCACCCGGTGCGCCGCGTCGACGAAACGCTTGAAGCCGTCCGGTTCGCCGTGCCGCGCGGTTGGCGCGAACAAGCCGATCGGCTGATAGCCCCACGAGGCGTCGAGCGGATGCTCGTTGACCGGCAGCAGCTCGATATGGGTGAAGCCGAGATCGGCGACATAGGGGATGAGCGCCGCCGCGAGTTCGTCATAGGTCAGGAAGCGCCCGCCGTCGCCGCGCGCCCATGACGGCAAATGGACCTCAAAGATCGACATCGGCTCGCGGCGCGGGTTTTTATGCGCCCGCGCGCGCAGGAAGGCCGCGTCGCTCCATGCGAAGGGCGCGTCGGCGACGACGATCGACGCCGTGGCCGGACGCAGTTCGCCGGCGCGGCCGAAAGGATCGCTCTTGAGCGGCGCCAAGGCGCCCTTGGCGCCGATGATTTCGAATTTGTAGCGCGCTCCGGCCCCGGCGCCCGGCAAGAATATCTCCCAGACGCCGCTGTCGACGCGCTTGCGCATGGGGGCGCGCCGTCCATCCCAGCCGTTGAAATCGCCGACCACCGAGACGCGTCGGGCGTTCGGCGCCCAAACCGCGAAATGCGTCCCGTCCACGCCCTCGTGGTTGAGCACATGCGCGCCCAGCCGCCGGTAAAGCTCCTCATGCGCGCCCTCGACCAGAAGATGGTCGTCGAGCGGTCCCAGCACCGGGCCAAAGGCGTAAGGGTCTTGGAACTCCCAGGAGCCGCCGGCGTTTTTCGCCCGCAACACATAGGGAAAACGCGCGGTCGCGCCGGCGATCAATCCTTCGAAGAAACCATCGGCGTGGACCCGCTCCAGCGCCGCGATGTCGTTGCCCGCCGGCGTCCGCGCGACAACCGCCCCGGCGCCGGGGACAAAGGCCCGGATGACGAAGCCCGCCGGCGTCTCGTGCAAACCCAGCACCTTGAACGGATCGCCGCAACGGGCTTCGAGGATCGCGTCGATCTCGCCTTGCCCGAGGCGCCAAGCGGGCTTCGGGTTGTCGGTGCTTTGTGTCACTGCGCCTCGCCGCGGCCCGTGGTCATCCTTGTAGGCATTAGCCAAAAACCCGCCGCCGCGCCAGCGCGGCATTGTCGCGGGGCGAGTTCCCGCGGCTTACGCCGTCGGCACGTTCCAAATCTCCCGCGCGTATTCCCGGATCGCGCGGTCCGACGAGAACCAGGCGACGCGCGCGGTGTTGAGGATGGTCGAGCGCCGCCACGCCTTTTGGTCGCGCCAGCGCGCCTCGACCAGCGCCTGCGCGTCCCAATAGGCGTCGAAGTCCTTCGAAATCAGGAAGTGGTCGTAATAGGTCAGCGTGTCCACGAGCTGCGCGTAACGGTTATGGTCGTCCGGGGAAAACACGCCCATCGCCACGGCCCGCAGGGCTTCATGGAGGCGCGGGCTCGCCGCTATCGCCTCGCGCGCGTCGATGCCTTTCGCGCGGCAAGCTTCCACTTGCGCCGCCGTCAGGCCAAAGATGAAGATGTTGTCGTCGCCGACGCGCTCCTTGATTTCCACATTGGCGCCGTCCAGCGTGCCGATGGTCAGCGCGCCATTGAGCGCGAATTTCATGTTTCCGGTGCCGGAGGCCTCCATGCCGGCGGTCGAAATCTGCTCGGAGAGGTCCGCCCCGGGAATGATCACCTCGGCCAGGCTGACATTGTAATTGGGCAGGAACACCACCTTCAGTAGATCGCGCGCGTCCTTGTCGGCGTTGACGATTTTCGCCACGTCGTTGGCCAGCTTGATGATCAGCTTGGCCTGATGGTAGCTCGCCGCCGCCTTGCCCGCGAAAATTTTCACGCGTGGCGCGAAGGCGCGGCCGGGCTGCGCCTTTATGGCCTGATAGAGCGCGATCGTGTGCAGCACGTTGAGCAACTGGCGCTTATACTCGTGGATGCGCTTTATCTGCACGTCGAACAGCGCGTTCGGATCGACCCGCGTGTCGACGCGCTCGAAAATCAGCCGGGCGAGGCGCTCCTTGTTGACGAGCTTGGCGGCGGCGAAGCGCTGCTGGAAGCCCTGATCGTCCGCGAGGGGTTCAAGCTCGGCGAGGTGGGTCGGATCGTCGAACACCCTGTCCCCGATGGTCCGCGACAAAAGGCCGGAGAGCGGCGCGTTGGCTTCGAGCAGCCAGCGGCGGAAGGTGACGCCATTGGTCTTGTTGACGATGCGATCCGGGTAGAGCTTGTGGAAATCGTGAAACACCGTCTCCTTCACCAGCTCGCTGTGCAGCGCCGAAACGCCGTTGACCTTGTGCGAGCCGAGAAACGCCAGATTGCCCATGCGCACATGGCGGCCATTGTGTTCGTCGATCAGCGAGACATTGGCCAGCGTGCCGCTGTCCTGAACGCCTTTTTCCCGCAGCTCGTCGAGATGCAGCGCGTTGATCAGATAAATGATCTGCATGTGCCGCGGCAGCAGCCGCTCCATCAGGCCGACCGGCCAGGTCTCCAGCGCCTCGGGCAATAATGTGTGATTTGTGTAGGAGAAGGTCGCCCGCGTGATCGTCCAGGCCTCCTTCCAGGCGACGCCGTGCACGTCGACCAGCAGCCGCATCAGCTCGGCGACGCCGATGGCGGGATGCGTGTCGTTGAGCTGGATGGCGACCTTTTCGGCGAGCTTCGCGATGTCGCCGGTCTGCTTCATGTGGCGGCGGATCAGATCCTGCAGCGAGGCGGAGGCGAAGAAATATTCTTGGCGCAGTCGCAGTTCTTGCCCGGCGGGGGTGGAATCGCTGGGATAAAGCACCTTGGAGATCGATTCGGCGCGCATTTGATCGGCGAGCGCGCCGACATAATCGCCGGCGTTGAAGGCGTCGAGCCGCAGCGGGTCGGGCGCGCGCGCCGACCACAGCCGCAGCGTGTTGACATGCTTGCCGCGCCACCCCACCACCGGCGTGTCGTAGGCGACGGCCTCGACGGTTTCCGCCGGGCGCCAGACATGCGCCAGGGCGCCGTCGGTTAGCCGCGCGCCCTCGACGTGGCCGCCAAAGCCGATGTCGTAGACGATCTCGGGGCGCGGAAACTCCCAGGGGTTGCCAAACGACAGCCAGTCCTCGGGATACTCGTGCTGCCAGCCGTCCTTGATCGCTTGGCGAAACAGGCCATGGTCGTAGCGAATGCCATAGCCGAAACCGGCGATCTCCAGGGTCGCCATGCTGTCCATGAAACAGGCGGCGAGGCGGCCCAGGCCGCCATTGCCGAGCGCGGCGTCCGGCTCCAGCGCCCGCAGCGCGTCGAGATCGACGCCGAGGTCGGCGAGCGCCGCCCGCATCGGCTCGGTCAATCCTAGATTGGTCAGGGCGTCCATCAGCAGGCGCCCGACCAGAAACTCCAGCGAGAGATAGTAAACCCGCCGCCGGTCCTGTTGATAATTGGCCTTGGTCGTCGCGAACCAGGGCGGCACGATGCGATCGCGCGCCGCCAGCGCGGTCGCGATGAACCAGTCGCGCGGGCTCGCCGAGGATTTGTCCTTGCCCACCGTGGAGGCCAGTCGGCGCAGCACTTCGTCGCGCAAGGCTCGCGCTTCCGGGTCGAGAGGGGAAGGCGAGGGCGTCGATGGGGAAACGGCGAGGTCGATCATGCTCACGGCGAACTTTCTCGATGGGGCGCGACATCGCCGCCGCGTCGGCCCGACGCGGATCACGCTCGACGATGGCGGGCGTTTTTCAAACCCCGGCTTTATCGTCGGGGCGTTAGCGCATTACCGCGGAGCGGCGCGCCTCGCGCCATTAAACGCGCGAATGGTGAATCGGTCAAAAAAGTCGCGCTGAATTTCCTAGCGGGTTTGGGCGCCGCTCGCGACGGGTCGCGAGCGGCGGTTGGCCGCTACTTCAGGACGAATTCTATGCGGCGGTTCTGGGCCTGTCCCTCATCGGTGTCGTTCGAGGCGATCGGCTTCTTGGCTCCGTAGCCCACGGCGCTCAACCGCGCGGCGGCGACGCCTTCCCTGACGAGATATTGCATCACCTTGTCGGCGCGGCGTTGAGACAGCGCCTGATTGTCCTCCTCGGCGCCGACATTGTCGGTGTGGCCGCCAATCTCGACCTTCTGGTCGGGGCAGCGTTGCAGCAGCGCCGCCAGGCGATCCAGCACTTGCGCCGCGGCGCGCCGAATCGAGACGCCGCCGGAGATGAACTGAATCTTGTCCAGCGCCAGCGTCGCGTTGAGCGCCGTTTGGCATTGGGCGGCGTCGAGCGCGCCGGCGGCCGGCAGCGCCTTCAGAGCCCCCTTGGCGTCGGCGGCGGACATCGCCACGCCGGTCTGGACCACGCCGCTCTTGCCAGCCTCGGGCGCCTTCGCGTCCGGCGTGGATTTGGCGCCAATCATCGATTTGGCGCCGGCCTCGGCGGCCTTTTCCGCGCCGGAGATCGCTCCCACCACGGCCGCGCCCTTGCCCAGCGCCTTGTCGGCGGCGTCCTTGGCGGCCTTCGTCGGGTCGGCCCAGCCGGTCGTCAGGGCCTTCTTGCCGGCGTCGATGACCTTTTCCGCGCCCGCCTTGTCCGCCTCCAGCGCCTCCGTCACGCGTTGGGCCATTGGCGCCTCGGCGAAGGTCTTGTCGGTTCCGCTCACCAGGCGAACGCCGTCGACCTTGTCCACGGTCTGCGCCAGCAGGGAGCGGTCCGCCAGGCCGTTGGGCAGCAGCACGTCGCGGCCCTCGACCTTGAAGTTATCCGGATTTCCGCCGGAGTCCTTGATCGCGACGCCGACCGACTGCTTCAGGTCTTTTTCGATATCGGGGGTCGCCATGACATTGCCGACGATCCACAGCAGCGCGGCCGGAACAATTCCGAGCGCCCAGCCCTTGTGTTCGGCCAGATCGCCCTTGCGCCCCATGGCGCCGAAATACGCGCCGGCGATGAAGGTCGCGAAGGCGGCCAGCCCCGTCTCCAGCCAAAGGCCGGGCCGACCGACCAGCACGTGGAGCAACGCCAGCAGCAGGCCGGCGGCGAAGGCGAGGCCGCACCACATTAACCAGGGCGCGACCTTGCCGGGGCGCTCCGCGTGCCGCGTCAGCAGCGCCGTCGCTATGCCCACGATGAAGGCGCCCAGCAACCAAAACCAGAAATGAGAGAACAGATAAGCCATGATACGCGCCCCATTTTACTCCGCCGACGATCTTTGGCGCCGCGCGGCGCCCGCCGCCGCGACGCTCCTCGCCGCTCGCCGGGACCATGCGTCAACGAAATGACGTTGGCAAGAAGTCGGCCGGCGCGGCCAAGCCCGCGCCGCCGCCGCCGCGAAGACACGTTAATTATTTCATAACGTTAGATTCCCGCGAAAAATATCGCCGGCCGGCGGTTAGACCCGCATCGGCATCAGCACGTAGAGCGCGCTCGCGCCGTCGCGATCCTGGATCAGCGTCGGCGATCCTGGATCAGCCAGCAAAAACAGGGCGGTGTCGCTATCGAGCTGGTTCACGATGTCGAGCAGGTAGCGGGAGCTGAAGCCGATATCGATGGGCGGCCCGTCGTAATCGGCCTCGAGTTCCTCGACCGCCGAGCCCTGGTCGGGATTGGTCACGGACAGCACCAGCTTGCCTTCCGACAGCGCCAGCTTCACGGCGCGGCCGCGTTCGGAGGAGATCGTCGACACCCGGTCGACCGCTTCCTTGAAAATGCTCCGCTCGACGATCAGCCGCTTGTCGTTGCCGGCGGGAATGACCCGGCTGTAATCGGGGAAGGTGCCGTCGATGAGCTTCGTCGTCAGCAGCGCCTCGCCGAACGTGAAGCGCATTTTATTGGCGGAGACCTCCACCGCGACCTCGCCTTGCGCGTCCTCGATCAGCCGCTGGATCTCGGTCACCGCCTTGCGTGGCAAAATCACGCCGGGCATGCCGATCGCGCCCTCGGGGGCCGGCAGCTCGAGCCGCGCCAGCCTATGGCCGTCGGTGGCCACCGCGCGCAGCAGCTGGCGGCCCTCGACTTCCGCGACATGGATGTAAATTCCGTTGAGGTAATAGCGCGTCTCCTCGCTGGAGATCGCGAACTGGGTCTTGTCGATGAGCCGCTTCAAATCGGCGGGCGGCAGCGCGAACCGATGGCTGAACTCGCCCGAGGTCACCTCGGGAAAATCGCTGCGCGGCAAGGTCTGCAGCTGAAAGCGCGAGCGCCCCGAGCGCAGCGTCAGCTGTCCCTGCTCGCCGGTTTCCTCCAGCGAAACCTGCGCGCCCTCCGGCAGCTTGCGGGTGATGTCGTAAAGCGTGTGCGCGGGCAGCGTGGTCGCGCCCGGCCGCGTCACGTCGGCGACGACGCGCTCGGTGATTTCGAGGTCGAGATCGGTCGCCTTGAGCCGCAGTTCGCCGGCCTCGGCCTCGAGCAGCACGTTGGCGAGAATCGGTATCGTCGTGCGGCGCTCCACCACTCGGTGAACGTGACCCAGCGCCCGCAGCAGCGCCGCTCTCTCGATCGTGACCTTCATGGAGGGAAAATCCGTGGCCTTGCAAAATGGCGGCTCGGAGGAAGCCGCCGGGGGCCCGGACTTTGGCGCGGCGCGGCGCCAAGCGCAAGGGGGGCCGGCGGCGAACTGTGCATAAGTCCGCCGCGGGCGCGTTCGCGCTCGTTCAGGCGACCTCGGAAAGCTCCAGCGGCGCGCCTTGCGCGAGGCGGGGCCGCAACTGCTTTCGCCAGGCGCTCAGCGCCGCGCCCACCGCCTGATGCATGTCGAGATAGCGGTAGGCGCCGAGCCGACCGCCGAACAACACGTCGGTTTCGCGCTGGGCGAGTTCGCGATAGGCGTTGAACAACACCCGGTCGCCGGCCAGGTTGATCGGGTAGTAGGGATCGTCCTCGGCCCGCGCGAAGCGGCTGAACTCCCTGGCGATGACCGTTTCCGGCCCATGCTCGCGCAGCGGGTGGAAGTGCTTGAACTCGCAGATGCGAGTCCAGGGAATATCGGTGTCCGCGTAGTTCATGACGGCGCAACCCTGGAAATCGCCGACGTGTTTTTCAAGCTGGAGGTCTATGGTGCGCCAGCCCAGCGCGCCCAGCCGATAATTGAAATACCGATCGATCGGCCCCGTGTAGACCACGGGCGTTCGCCCGCGCCGGTCGCGCGCGTCCGTCCAGTCGACGCCGAGATGCACGGAGATGCGCTCGCTGGCGCTCATCCGGTCGAAGATCGCGGTGTAGCCGTTTCTCGGCAAGCATTGATATGTGTCGTTGAAATAGCGGTTGTCGAAATTGTAGCGCACGGGCAGGCGGGTGATGATCTCGGCCGGCAGCTCGGTCGGGTCGGTCTGCCACTGCTTCAGGGTATAGCCGCGCACAAACGCTTCATACAGCGGGCGGCCGATCAGCGAGATGGCCTTCTCCTCGAGATTGCGTGGTTCGGTGACCTCGCGCGCGTTCTCGGCGACCCAGGCGCGGGCTTCGCTTGGCGACATCGGGCGCCGGTTGAACAGGCAGATCGTCGCGAGATTAATGGGAAGCGGATAAACATGGCCTCCGGCCGTGGTCCAGGTGCGCTGCTCGTAGGGGTCCCATTCGGTGAAGCGCGAGAGGTAGGAGAAAATCTCCTCGCTGTTGGTGTGAAAAATGTGCGGCCCGTACTTGTGGATTTCCTCGCCCGTCGCCGCGTCGGTGTAGCTATAGGCGTTGCCGCCGATATGGTCGCGCTTTTCCAGCACGACGACCTTAAACCCCTCCGACGCCGCGCGTTCGGCGATGGTCATGCCGTAGAAGCCTGCGCCGACGACGATGAGATCGGCTTTATCGAAGTTGATCATTGAACGAATGCTCCCGGCGCGGCTTTCGCCCGCGGCGCGCGCGCTTGGGCTAAAGCCCGCGATTCACGGCTTTGACGCGCGAAATTTGGTTCAATATGCTTGTCCAGAACTGGAGCGTTCGCCGCCGCGAAAGCGGCGCCGCCGCCGTGCGGGGGAAGCCCGCGCGAATCGCTGAAAAGCGCGGCGCCGTCGCCGTCGCCAATCCGCTTGGATGACAATCCGGCCGCCCGCGGTTATGTTCGCGCGAATAAACCGAAATCACCGTCTCGCCGAGGCGCGGCGATGTTTGGAGACCTTAGCGATGGCGGACAATCCCTATAGCTCGCTGCCCGACAACCGTTTCTGGCGCAAGGCGGTGACCGCCATTCCGCCCTTCGCGCTCGATCCGGTGACGCGGACGCCGTTCAGGATTTCGCGCGAAGACAAGGTGGCGACCGCTGGCAGTTGCTTCGCGCAGGAGATCGCCCACCGCCTTCAGCGCAGCGGCTATCACTATTATCTGCCCGAGCGGCCGCCGGAGGGCATGTCGGAGGCCGAGGCCGAGCGGCGCAATTATTCCATGTATTCATGCCGCTACGGCAATGTTTACACCACGGCGCAATTTCTGCAGCTGATCGACCGCGCTTATGGCCATTTCAAGCCGGAGCTCGATGTCTGGACCCGTCCCGAGGACGGGCGCTTCGTCGATCCGTTCCGTCCGCGCATCGAGCCCGACGGCTACGCCACCGCCGACGACATGCGCGCCGACCGCGAAAAACATCTCGCCGCGGTGCGCCACATGATTGAAACGATGGACGTTTTCGTTTTCACCTTCGGCCACACGGAAACTTGGCGCCATAAGAAGGACGGGGCCATCCTGCAGCTCGCGCCGGGCGTCGCCGGCGGCGTGTGGGACGAAAACGTCTTCGAATTCTACAACATGACGGTGAGCGAGGTCATCCGCGACTTTCAGGCCGCGATCGACAAGATTCGCGCCATCAACCCCAAGGTTCGCATCCTCCTCAGCGTGTCGCCGGTCGGCATCATCGCGACCTATGAAAATCGCCACGTCATCGAATCCAACTCCGCCGTCAAGGCGATCCTGCGCGCGGCGGCCGACGAGGTCGTGCGCTCGCGACCCGACATCGCCTATTTTCCCAGTTACGATCTCGCGACGGTCTCGCCCAATGTCAGTCGTTTTTACAGAGACGACACGCGCCGCATCACCTCCTTCGGCATCGACCAGACGATGCGCGTGTTCTTCAATCATTTCACCGACCAAGCGTCCTCGACGCGCGGCGGCGTCGAGGCCGTGAAAATCGATATTCGGGCCGAGGCCGAGAGCAACGCCAGGATCGTCTGCGACGAAGAGGCGATCGAAGCCGCCTGAGGCCCATCGCCGGCCAGGCGCGCCGCGGCGCGCCAACGCCGCGCCGCTTGTTTCGAGAGCGGCGTTAAACCGTCGCGAGGGAAAGTATCGCCCAGTGCTCACGCCGATCGACAAGCAAACCGCCAGAAGCTGGTACAGTCTTCTGGCCGAGCCCCATGTCGCGAAATTGAAGGGGCGGGTATTGCGGGCCACCGGCCCGCGCATCGCCATTGTCGGGACATGCCAGAGCTTTAGCATCGCCCACGCGATGAAGTTTCTCCAGCCGACGGCGACCGTCGATCATTTTCCGGTCATTCCCCGATCGCATATTCCGCTCAAACTCTTCGCGCGGACGCTCGACACTTATGATTTCGTGATGTCGCACGAGTTTCCGCCTGGCCTTATTCCCGGCGGCGGCTTCGAGGAACTGCGCGATCTGCTGAGGAAGACCATTATTCTTCCCGTGATTGTCTTCGCGGCCTTCCATCCCGATTGTATTCCCGTCGGCGAGGACGAGGTTCACGCGCCGATCTTCGGCCCGCTGGGCGTTTATCATTCCGCGCTGGCGCTGTTTGCTTTTCGAGCCGGCCTGTCCCTTCAGCAAGCGAACGCGCTGTTCAATCGCGATGTTTTCGAGGCGGTGGGCTATTGCGATTTTTGGAACGAGGCGAGCGCGGAATTTCTCGACACGTGCCGGGAAGACTTCGGCCTCGACCTGAGTTTCGAATTCAGCACTTGGGCGCGGCGCGGCGTCTTCATGTACACTCATAATCACCCCAAACCCTTCGTGATCGTCGATGTCGCCAAAAAACTGCTGGCGACCATAGGTTTTCCCGCGCCGGACATCGATACCGAATATTATATGATCGACGATTTCATCCATTTCCCGATCTTTCCGATTTATCCGCCGATCGGAGAATATTTTGGATGTCGTGGCAGTTATACATTCAAAATAACGCCGATGAATACTCCAGGCCACGTCGGTGATTATTTGCTCTTGCCGCAGTTTATCAAGGGGTGTTACGAGAAATACCAAAAATATGACGTGGCGCGTCTCACCAATTCCCGTGTCGACGCTTGGCTCGCCGATCCCGAGGCGACCCACATGCTCGTGTCGATGGCGCGCGAGAATTTGAAAAAAGGGCTGCTGCCAGAGCGCTGACGCCGCCGCGTCCGCGCCGCGAAAAACATGGGAACCGCATTTGATTACAATTGGACGCGCGGAGAAATTCCGTTTGTCTCGCGGCGCCTTAACCCGCCCTTAAAACGCCCACGTTACGCTTTATCAATCATAATCGCATCGCCGGCGGGCCGCCGCCGCGGGAGTTTACATGGCGCGCAGCGACAAACGCCGCGAACCGGTTTTCGACGAGGACCGGGACGACGACCTCAGGGCGGAGTCGAGAAGCTCTTCGCGGAAAGGCAAATCGCGCGGTTCCGCGCAAGAAGGCGACGAAAAACGCGCGCGCGCGCGCAAAAACGCGCATCGCCGTTCGGGCTCCTCGTTCGGCGGTTTGATTTATTGGACTCTCGTCGTCGGCCTGTGGGGCGCCATCGCCGGCGCCGGCGTTTTCGTCTACTACGGCGCCCAACTGCCGCCGATCGACCAGTTGGCCATCCCCAAGCGCCCCCCCAACATCGCCATCCTCGCGGTCGACGGCGAACTGCTGGCCAACCGCGGCGACACCGGCGGCGCGGCCGTCCGTCTTTCGGAGCTGCCGCCTTATTTGCCAAAGGCTTTCGTCGCCATCGAGGACCGCCGCTTCTACTCGCATTTTGGCGTCGATCCCATGGGCGTGTTCCGCGCGCTGGCCCGCAACGTCACCGGGCGCGGCGGGATGCAGGGCGGCTCGACCCTGACCCAGCAGCTCGCCAAGAACCTGTTCCTGACGCAGGAACGCACCCTCTCCCGCAAGATTCAGGAGGCGATTCTCGCGCTCTGGCTGGAACACAAATACTCCAAGGACCAGATTCTCGAGCTCTACCTCAACCGCGTCTATTTCGGCTCCGGCGCCTATGGCGTCGAGGCGGCCGCCCAGCGTTACTATGGGCATGGCGCGAAAAACGTGACGCTGGCCGAGGCGGCCGTGCTGGCCGGGCTGATGAAGGCGCCGAGCAAGCTCGCGCCCGACCGCAACCCATCGGGCGCCAGCGAACGCGCCGCGCAGGTCATCACCGCGATGGCGCAAGAGGGCCACATCAGCGAGGCGACGGCCAAGGTCGCGCTGGCCAATCCCGCCCGGGTGCATCGCGACAACGGCGCCGGCTCGATCAACTACGCCGCCGATTATGTCATGGACGTGCTGGACGACACGGTCGGCGCGATCGACCAGGACCTCGTCGTGACCACGACGATCGACCACGGACTGCAAGGCGCCGCCGAGCGGGCGCTGACCGAGGAGCTGGCCAAGAAGGGCGGCAAATTCGGGGTTTCCCAGGGCGCCGTCGTGGCGCTCGACCCCAATGGCGCGATCCGCGCGCTGGTCGGCGGGCGCGACTATGGCGAGAGCCAGTTCAACCGCGCCGTTTCGGCCAAGCGCCAGCCCGGCTCGTCGTTCAAGCCCTTCGTCTATCTGACCGGGCTGGAGCATGGCATGACGCCGGACACCGTCCGCGAGGACGGCCCCATCAACATCAAGGGCTGGCAGCCCGAAAACTACAGCCGCGAATATTTTGGCCCGGTGACGCTGACCAAGGCGCTATCGCTGTCGCTCAACACGGTGGCGGTGCGGGTCGGCATGGAGGTCGGCCCCAAGGCGGTGGTCGCCACCGCGCATCGGCTCGGCATCGCCTCGGAGTTGCAGCCGAACGCCTCGCTGGCGCTGGGCACCTCGGAGGTGACGCCGCTGGAAATGGTGACGGCCTACGCGCCCTTCGCCAATGGCGGCGTCGGCGTGCAGCCGCACATCATCACCAGGGTGCGAACCGCCGACGGCAAGCAGCTTTATGCCCGCAAGCAGGGCTCCAACGGCCGGGTCATCGAGCCGGAATATGTGGCGATGATGAACACGATGATGCAGGAAACGCTGCTGACCGGCACGGCGCGCAAGGCGGAGCTGCCGGGCTGGCAGGCCGCCGGCAAGACCGGCACCAGCCAGGATTGGCGCGACGCCTGGTTCGTCGGCTACACCGGCCATCTCGTCGCCGGCGTCTGGCTCGGCAACGACGACAATTCGCCGACCCAAAAGGCCTCGGGCGGCAATCTGCCGGTCGAGATCTGGAGCCGCTTCATGAAGCAGGCGCACCAGGGCGTGCCGGTCGCCACGCTGCCGTCGGGAAGCTGGCGCGCCGCCGCGCCGACGATCTCCGCGCCGGCGCATATCGCCGACACCGTGCTCGGCCTGTTCGGCGCCGGCCCGGAGCCAGCCGCCCCGCCGCGCGCCGCGCCGCCGCCGCCCCGACCGCGCGCCAAACCCGCGCCGCGACAGGCGAACGGCGACGACCAGCCCCCGTCGAGGCCGGTCCACGGACTGGAGTCGCTGCTGCCCCCCGAGGATATTCCCACGGGCGGAACGAAACGCGCCGCCCGCCGCGCGCCGCCGCGGGACGAGGACAAGAATATTTTCGAGAAGCTGTTTGGCGGGTGAGCGATTCGACGTAACGGTTCAAAACTCGGCCTGTAGCGTCGTGATAATCACTTGCTTCGAGCGTGGATGTTCCTCTAGGGGACGCAGTCCCCTGCGTCAGAGGGAACGAGCGGAGAATTGCGTTTTGTACACCAACTGTTCCGTCTCGCCACTTGAAAGGGCGAGCGCGGTGGGGCAGATTGGGAGTCCAGCTTGACGTGTCGAATCTTCTTGTGCATCGAAATAAGCTGTTCAAATTCCAAAATTGACGTTTATTCTGAGGGTAGGCATATGGATCGAGTTGGGACACACTTGAAAAAACACCGATTCGCGACCGGAATGATCCTACTCCCGTTTGTTATACCCATTGGGGGGTGTGGCAAACAAGAACCGATACAGCCCAGTGTTAGGGCGTCAATACCTGATAATTCTTACAATGAAACAAGAGTATCAAGCCTTGAGGGAAGAATTGCAAAACTAGAAAACGTGTCTAACAGGCCGCAATATAGGCCAGAGCCTGTCGTTGTCGATAATAGTGATGAATTGAGAAGGTTGAAATCGGAAATTGAAGCGATAAGAGGTGTCGTAAAAAATATTTGCCGCGTAGATCAAGATATTGGTCACAAGGTTTTTCGTGATTGTTCGGAGATTGGCGTGAGTAATGGGTTATGACCGAGATATCTGTAGTATCAAGGCGGCGCATCTTGGAGATGGCAGCGTTTGGAGCGCTTGGCGGGTGTAATCCGTCAACTGTTGCCAATGTTGCTAGCCTCGGATTTTCATCAGTGTTGCATGGGGCCGAATGGCTTGTAGGGAAAGTATTGGGAGAGGATGGGATTGGGGGCGCTAGCAGAGCTGTTGGCTTCGGTGCGATCGGGAGTGCTGTTGAAGAAGGAGCTAAGGCGGCTCTGTTCCCGGACGTGCTAAAAGAATTGAGGGGCACCATCCAAGAGTTTGAATTAGATCAGAGGTTGGCGATCGAGGCGGCGACAGTTGTTGGAAGCGCAACTATTATTGACGGACTAAAGGGTGGATATAAGCTGTGGTATCAGGTACAATCATAGTGAAAATCCAATAAATGAATTTACATTTGAGTTAAAAAATAATTTGAGTGAGCACGTCGGGGGCGATGTTATTTTTTCTCTAAATGATATTGGCATGCATCAGCCTCCGCTGAAATTCAATACAGATGTGCTGGAAATTCCGGCCGGCTTCACATGCAAACAATCGTA
Organism: uncultured Alphaproteobacteria bacterium; assembly: GCA_963699455.1. Classification (GTDB taxonomy): domain Bacteria; phylum Pseudomonadota; class Alphaproteobacteria; order Rhizobiales; family Beijerinckiaceae; genus Methylocystis. The sequence continues at coordinate 366,196 of CAVOTY010000007.1, forward strand.
TCATGTCAAAACAAAAAATCTTGAGGCGCATGGAAAAAAAGACGTTCAGATTCTCTCACAGCCGAAGGGGGTAACCATCAAAGTGTCGAAAGTGATGATTTTGCCGATGAGTCCAACGCTTTAGTGGTAAACGTCCGGTTAGTTTGTTTAGAAAATGCCTGAAGCATCCACTATTCGGTTTCTTCCATTGGATCAACTCTGACACTCGTGCACCCACAGTCCACCCCTACTCAATCCCCGCGTTGCGCGCGCGAAGATTTATCGCGGAGCTAAAACGCTTTTCGATTTCCGCCGGCTCGGTGACCGGGGGGACCGCCGCCGCGAGGGCGCCGCGCACCAGCGAGGCTTCCTCCACCGTCAGCGCCAGCGGTCCCGCCATGTGGGTGGCGTTGGGCAGGGTCGCCAGAATCGCGCGGCGGTTGGGGTGGGTCTCGACCTCGACGAGGCCGCTGGCGACCGGCTGGCCGTCGACGCAGACATTGGGGCCGATGACCTCGACCTTGCGGCCGTCCGACGTGTTTCTGATGAATGTCGTTTGCATGTTGTTCATTCAACTCCGCGACTTGTCGTTTGGAAATCGCAAGCAATTTCGGCGCCCCGGCGCGTCCGGCACGACAATTGCGCCGCGCCTGCGTCAAACGACGCGACTGTCGCCTTTGTCACAAGGGCGGCGGCGCGAACTCAGGGGATTCCACACATGCGACCGACCGAGGCTTTTGCTTCAGCGACACCCGACGAAATCAAGGCCGCGCTGGCCGGAGGCAAGATCGTGCTCTACGCCACGGGGCGGCCGCCGAGCGCCGATCACGCCATCACGAGGAGCACGCCGCTCGCCAGCTTTGTTTTCGCGGCGCCGGCTTTTGGGGAGGACGGCTCGGCCCCGTTGTTCGTCGAAGCGGTCGTGAAGGCGACATCGACGGGAACGCCGGGCTTCGCCCGCGCCTTTAACGCCGAGGGCGCGGTCGTCGCCGATTTTTCGGCCGGCTGGGCGGGCGAGGTCAAGCTCGCGGAAACCTCGGCGACCGTCGATTATCCCGTCAAGATCGTCTCGATCGTCGTCCCGCCGACCGCCGAGAAGATCGAATGGGCGAAGACCGAGGCTGGTCACGTTTTCGTCACCAACAGCGACAATCCCTATCGCAAACTCTCCGTACACGGCTGATTTTCGCGGGTCGCCTTAAGTCGATGGCAAGAATCGCGACGATAGCTTGGTCCGGCCGCGAACGGCGCCGCGCCTAAAAGCGCGCGGCCGCCCTCGAGCGCGACCTTCGAGCCCGGACCAGCCACCATGTTGACCGACACGATCAAATTCGCGGGCGTCGCCCTTTTCGCCGGGCTGCTGTTCGCGCATTTCGCGACGCGGACGATCATTCCGACGCCCGGAGCGCGCGCCGGCGCGGTTGCGTCCGCGCCGGCCCCGGCCGCCGCGCCCCCGGCGCGCGCCGGCATGGCGGCGGCGTCGCAACCCGCGCGCGGCGCGAGCCCAGCGCGGGAGGCGGTTTACGCGCCGGTCTCGGCGCTCGACGAATATCGCATTCCCGCCAACGCCCAAGGGCATTACGTGACCGATATCTTCGTCAACGGCCAGTCGCTCAAAATGGTGGTCGACACCGGCGCGACGATGGTCGCGCTCACTAACGAGGACGCGGCGGCGTTGGGCGTTTTTCCGCTCGCCTCGGATTTCACCGTGGCGATCAACACCGCCAATGGCGTCGCCCACGCGGCGCCCGTCAAGCTGCGCGAAATCCAGCTCGGCGCGATGCATGTTTACGATGTCGACGCCATCGTCGCGGAGCGCGGCGTCATGAACGTCAGCCTGCTCGGCATGACCTTCCTGTCGCGCCTGTCGAAGGTGGAAATGGCCTCCGGCTCGCTGCTGCTGCGCCGATAAGCCGCGTCAGTCCGCGTAGGCCGACGCCTCCCTGGGGAGCTTGGATTCGACGCCCTGATAGCGGCTGACGCGGGCGCCCATCATGTGCTCGAAGGCGTCGTGCACCTCGCTCAGCGAGCGATCCTTCAGTTTTTTGCCCTGGCGCTCATAGAAGATCGGCTTGTTGGCCCGGGCGGGCTTCGGCAGCAACTGCGCCGCGGAGGCTTGCGGCTCGGCGTCCATCTTTTCCATGAAGCGCGCCGCGTCCTCGGGGCCGAGGAAATGGATGAGATAGGTTTCGCCGGCGGTGAGCGAGCGGCCGAGCCGCTCGGCGATCTTCGCGCCGTCGCGCTTCAGCATTTCCGCCGCGAGCGCCGCGGAAAGATAGGGGTCGTTGCGCAACTCCAAAATCTCGGCGCGCTTGCGCGGCGAAATCTGCGGATGATCATCCTCGCCCTTGATCTCCTTGGCTTCTTCCTCGCGCCCGTAGCGCCAGCCGAAGGCGCGCACCGCCTGCAGCCAGGTCGATTCGACGAATTGGAACAATCCGCTCGCCGATGAAGTGCTCGCCTTCGCGCTGGAGGAGAAGCTCGACTCCTTGTCGGCGATGCTCATCAACAGGGCGGGGTCGGAGCCCGTGGACTTCGCGGCCTTCACCACGCGCTCGACGATCGAGCGTTGAACCCGCATCGCGCCAAAGCGCATGGTGCCGGCCGGATCGGCTTGTTCCTTCGCTCCGAGGCGCCGCGACCAGGTGCGCGCCGCCTGTTCGAGCGAGAAATCGGAGTCGAGCGGAGAATCGTCGTCGCCGGAGGCGTCGGCCTGGGCGGCGTTTTGAGGGGCGGCGTTCCGTGTCGTCGGATAGCGGGCGAAAGCGAGACTTGACGATGGAGATCGGGTGATTCGAGCGGGAGCGGCGGGTTTGGCCGCCTCCGGACGCGGCGTCGACGATGCGATGACGAACATGCCGGCGAACATGCCGGCGACCGCGAGCGAGCGCGCGAGCTGCGGAGCCGCCGCCTTCGCCCATTGGCCCGCCTGAAGCGGCGACGTGAATTTCAGGGATGCGCGCCAGTCTCGCGGGCCTTCGAAATTATCGGCGCAGGCGTCGAGCGAGTAAGCGTCCAATAAACTCATGCGTAAGCGTCCCTTTTCCATAATGCGAAAGGAAGTTGAGGACAGGCTAGCGAAGGGAAGCGGCCAAAAATCGACCGCGCCCGCCGCGTCGCGGCCATATTTCGCGTCGCGGCTTTTCCTAGTGGAGTTTGAAAAGGCGGGAGATTGACGGCATCGTCGAACGGCGCCGCGCTCGCCGCGTCACAAAAGCGCCATTAAGCCCGGCGCGGCGATTGGCCGCGCGTCGGCGGCCCGCGGAGCGTAACGCGCGGGCCGGCGCGCGAAAATTGTGGAAAATCGAGGTCGATGCGAACGCGCCCTAAAACGGCGAGAGGCTCGAAACGCTGGAAACGGCGCCCATCATGGCGCGCACGAGATTGGACTCGGCGCCCGGGGTCGGCGTCTGCCTTGTGTTGAAGTCGATCAGCTTGCCATCCCGCAGGCTGTAATCGGCGATGCGCTGGATCTTTCTCTCCTTGTCGAAATACACCGCGAGCACATGCTGGTCGGTGATTTTTTCCGGCATGAAGGCGAGTTGGCGCTCGGTGCGCTGGCTAACGTAATACCAGGCGTCGCCGCCGACCGTCGAGGTCGCCGAGGGCGTGCCCAACGTCTGCAGCGCCTGCGCGGCGGGCATGCCCGGCTTGACCTGCGCCATCCTGCGCTGATCGAGCATGGCGCCGCGGTTGATCACGCCGTCATAGCCCAGGCACCCCGAAAGCGAAGCCGCCAGCACGGCGGCGGACGCCAGTCGCGCGCCGCCGCGCGCGAGCGCGACGCGCCAGGAAACAACACGCGAAACAGACGCCGTCATTTTGGTCTCCGTTGTGCAAAACGCCGGCGGCGGCGCGAAAGGGGCGGGTCGCCGCCAAGTTTTCCTCGCGCGATGCCTAGCCTTCGCGGTTGGCGAAAGCAAGTCGCCGCGTGGGAAGCCACGCCGCGCGCCGCGGTTTTTGTCGACGCGCCCTGGCTGGCGCGCGAGGTAAAATCGCTTTAATTTGTGGCGAAGCAGGGGCGATCCAGCGGAATGGGCGAACGCCGCTTGGTCGCGGCGAGGATCGATGGAACGCCGAGGAGAGCGAAGTCGCGCGTGATGAACAAGGACAAGAACAAGCACAAGGCCCCGCGCGTCGCGCCAGCGCCGAGCGAGACGCTGGACCCGCCGCCGTTTTCGCGGATCCTGCATGTCTCCGAGGTTCCGTCCGAAGGGTTGGAGTTGACGCTTCGCCCCAATGCGGCGGAATGCGTGGCGCTGGCGCGCGAGAACGACCTGCGCGCGCTGACCGATCTCGAAGCCCGGTTGCATGTCGTCCGGAGCGGCGGCGCCGGACTCGAGGTCTCGGGCCAGCTGCGCGCCAAAATTCGCCAGACCTGCGTCGTCACGCTCGATGATTTCGACTCCGAGCTCGACGCGCCCGTGCATATCCGTTTCGCGCCGCCGCCGCGTCCGGCCAAGGGAGCGGCCGCCGGGCCGTCCGACCGCGCCGCCCGGAAGGGCGAGCGTCGGCGCGCGAAAGAGGAGGAGGAGCCCGCGCCGTCGCACATCATCGACCTTGAAGAAGACGCGCCCGACCCGTTGATCGGCGGCGCCGTCGATCTCGGCGCCGTCGTCGGCGAATTCCTGGCGCTCAATCTCGATCCCTATCCGCGCAAGCCCGGCGCGGCGTTCGAGGAGCCGGCCTCCGCCGAGGTGGAATTCGGACCTTTCGCGGCGCTACGGCGAGGCGCCAACGGGCCGCCCGAGGACGAGGAGCGCTGACCGGCCGGCCGGCGCGGCGACAAATGCTCTTGCGTCGGCGCCTCGCAAATGGCAAGTCACGCCCAACAAAACGACACCAAAACCGGGGGGCGCCCGCGCCGCGCGGCTGGAGCGTCGATCAGGTCCCGCCCTCGGGAGCGCGGCGGCATTCGGGAGTTTGAAACGACGATGGCCCAAACTGTTCGGATCGCGCTCGACGCGATGGGCGGCGATTATGGACCCGTCGCGACGATCGCCGGCGCGGCCCTGGCGCTTCAACGGCGTCCCGACAGCTCGTTTTTGTTGTTTGGCGACGAGGCCGAGATCGCCAAGCAGCTCTCCGCCTTTCCCGCTCTCGCGGCGCGCGCGCGGGTGCGGCACGCCCCCGTCTCGATCCGCATGGACGAGAAGCCCAGCGTCGCGCTGCGGCAGGGCCGCCGCGTGTCGTCGATGTGGATGGCGATAGAGGCGGTGAAGTCCGGCGAGGCGGACGTCGCCGTTTCCGCCGGAAACACCGGCGCGCTGATGGCCATGGCCACGATTTGCCTGCGCACCCTGCCTGGCATCGACCGCCCCGCGCTGGCGGCCCAGTGGCCGACCCTGCGCGGAAACTCCATCGTGCTCGACCTCGGCGCCTCCGTCGGCGCCAACGCCAAGCATCTCGTCGATCTCGCCGTGATGGGCGCGGCCATGGCCCGCGTCATTCTGCGGATCGAGCGCCCGAGCGTTGGGCTGCTCAACGTCGGGACCGAGGAGGTCAAGGGCGTGGAGGAAGTCAAGGCCGCGTCCAAACTACTGCGCGACGCCGCTCTGCCCGATCTCGACTATATCGGCTTCGTCGAGGGTGACGGCATCGGCCGCGGCGCCGCCGACGTCGTGGTGACCGAAGGCTTTACCGGCAATATCGCGCTTAAGACCGCCGAGGGCACGGCGAGGCAGGTCACGACCATGCTGCGGGAGGCCATGGGCCGCTCGTTGCTGACCAAGCTCGGCGCGCTGCTGGCCCGCTCCGCCTTCATGGAGTTCAAGCGGAAAACCGACACCCGCAACATCAACGGCAGCGTGTTTCTCGGCCTCAATGGCGTGGTCATCAAGAGCCATGGCGGCATGGATTCCATCGGCTTCGCCCGCGCGGTCGAGATCGGCCACGAGATGGTGCGCCACGAACTGCTCGCCAAAATCCGCGCCGGCGCCGATTTCGCGCATGGGCAAACCGGCGCGGCGCCCGCTGTCGTCTCCGACAAGGACGCTGGCGCAGCCGCTACCCTTTCCTCAACCCCCTCGGGGACATGATCCGTGAATGATGATCGCAGGGTAATTCGTTCCGTGGCGCGGGGCGTTGGAAGCTATTTGCCCGAGCGCGTGCTCACCAATGACGAACTCTCCAAGCTGGTCGACACCAGCGACGAATGGATTTTCCAGCGCACCGGCATCAAGGAGCGGCACATCGCCGCGCCGGGCGAGACCACTTCGATGCTGGGCGAGAAGGCGGCGCGCGCGGCTCTAGCGAACGCCGCGCTGACGCCGGACGACATCGATCTCGTCATCGTCGCGACCTCGACGCCCGATTATACTTTTCCTTCCACCGCCACGCAGATTCAGGCGATGCTCGGGATGACGCGCGGCGTCGCCTTCGATTTGCAGGCGGTCTGCTCGGGTTTTGTATTCGCGCTGACGACCGCGGATAAATTCCTGCGCAGCGGTTCGCACAAGCGCGCCCTGGTTATCGGCGCCGAGACTTTTTCGCGCATCATCGATTGGACCGATCGCTCGACCTGCGTGCTGTTTGGAGACGGCGCCGGCGCCGTCGTGCTGGAGGCCACGCCGGGAGCCGGCGACAACTCCGATCGGGGCGTGCTGACGACGCATTTGCGCTCGGACGGCCGCCATCGCGCCAAGCTCCATGTCGACGGCGGCCCTTCGTCGACGCAAACGGTCGGGCATTTGCGCATGGAGGGCAAGGAGGTGTTTCGCTTCGCGGTCGGCATGGTCACCGACGTGGTGAAGGACGCCTTTACCGCCACCGGCCTGACGGCGGGGGATCTCGACTGGTTCGTGCCGCATCAGGCCAATCGCCGCATCATCGACATGTCGGCGGCGAAGCTTGGCATAGCGCCGGAAAAAGTGGTGGTCACGGTGCAAGGCCATGGCAACACCTCGGCCGCGTCGATACCGCTGGCGCTCGCGGCGGCGGTGGGCGATGGCCGGATCAAGCCGGGCGATCTCGTCATGCTGGAGGCGGTGGGCGGCGGATTCACCTGGGGCGCCGCTTTACTGCGTTGGTAAGCAGTTGCGCCTAAATGATTTTTTGTAGGGCTGCGGTTGTTCTTTAGTATTACGTTAAAATGACGGACTAGACTTGATTTCCTAATTGCTTTCTGGAACATTCGCTCTGTAGAGGGTTTCAAGGCTGAGCTTCGAGAAGCCGGCGGCGCTGGCGGCTTTGCTTATTTTCGGCGCGAAATATCGGTGATTTTTCGCACAGGCTGAGCGGGCGCCCTTCTCACCTAATTTGTTTCATTGGCTATCGAATAAGTAGGATAAGAAATGCGGGAGACCATTGGAAGTGAGTCGACGTTAGATAACCGTCAAACCATTACTCGAGCGGATCTCGCCAGGGCGGTTCAGGAAGCGGTCGGTCTGCCCCGCGCACGCGCGGCGGAGCTGGTCGAAATGGTGTTCAACGAGATTTTCAGCTGCGTCGTGACGAAGGAAGAGGTCAAGCTTTCATCTTTCGGAACCTTTAGCGTGCGGGAGAAACGCGAGCGCATTGGGCGCAACCCCAAGACCGGCATGGGCGCGAAAGTCTCGGCGCGTCTCGTGGTGTCGTTCAAACCTTCGAATGTTCTGCGCGAGCGTGTTCACGGAAAGTAAAAACTCACCGCGCGACGATCGACTCAAGAAACGCGGTTAGATTGTCCGTGACGAAATCCACGTGCGGCTCGGCGCCGTGCGAAAGCTCCCAGGCTTCGCGCTCGTGCGTCTCGCCCTTTGGGGGCTTGACCAGCACGGTGACCACGCCGCGTCGATGCGGCACGATCAGATTGCGCGCGATGTCCTCGAACAAAGCGGCGCGGCGGGGCTCCACCGCGTGCTTGTCGAAAAAGCGCGCATAGGCGCCTTCCTCCGGCTTGGCGATGAAATCGGCGGCGATGATATCGAAAATATCCTCGAACAAATGATCGATCCCCAGCTGCCGCGCGGTTTTCAACGCATGGTCGCGCGAGCCGTTGGTGAGAATGAGTTTGCGCCCCGGCAGGGCGGCGATCGCCGCCGCGAGCGAATGGTCTGGCGCGAGCGACGAGCGATCGATGTCATGCACGTAGCGTAGGTAGATTTCCGCGTCGACGCCGTGTTCGGTCATCAATCCGCGCAGCGTCGTGCCATAGCGCAAATAGTAATGCTTTTGCAGGGCGCGCAGCGACAAGCTGTCCAACCCGAACAGTCGGATCATGAACAAAGTGATGCGGTCGTCGATCTCCGGCCAAAGATCGCTTGAGGCCGGATAGAGCGTATTGTCGAGATCGAACACGAAGGTGTCGACGGAGTCGAAGCTCGCGGCGCGGCGCGCGGGTCCAATGTTCGCGGTGGAGGCATCGTCGCCGAGATGTCGCCCGCCACCCTCGGCGTCGCCAGTCATCTCGTTATCAGCGTGCCGGCGCCGTGGTCGGTCAAGAGTTCGATCAGCACGGCGTGAGGTAGCTTGCCGTCGAGGATGACGACGCCCTCGACGCCGCGCTCCAGCGCATACATGCAGGTTTCGACCTTGGGGATCATGCCGCCGGTGATCACGCCGTCGGCGATGAGGCCTGGAATATCGGCGACTTTCAATTCCTCGATGATTTTCTTGTCCTTGTCGAGAACGCCGGGCACGTCGGTGAGGAATAGCAATCGCTTGGCGCCGAGCGCTCCGGCGATGGCTCCGGCGAAGGTGTCGGCGTTTATGTTGTATGTGTCGCCGCCCGGCCCTTGAGCGATGGGCGCCAGCACCGGAATCAACTCGCGTCCCAGCACTTGATCGAGCACGGTGGCGTCGACCTTCACCACCTCGCCGACGAAGCCGAGATCCACGGCGTCGCCATTGCCACTGGCGGGGCGCGCGAGCTTGGCCGCCGTGACCATGCGCCCGTCCTTGCCGCAAAGGCCGATGGCGCGGCCGCCCTCGGCATTGATGAAGCCGACGATTTGTTTATTGATCGAGCCGGCGAGCACCATTTCGACAATATCCATTGTCGCCCGGTCGGTGACGCGCAGCCCGTCGGAAAATTGCGAGGCGATGCCGAGCTTCTTCAACATGGCGCCGATCTGTGGGCCGCCGCCATGCACGACCACGGGGTTTACCCCCGACTGCTCCAGCAACACCATGTCGCGCGCGAAATCGCGCGCCACGGTGTCGTCTCCCATCGCATGTCCGCCATATTTAACGACGACGGTGGCTTCGTCGTAGCGAAGCATGTGCGGCAGCGCCTGCATCAGGATCTTGGCCTGTTCAAGCGCGCTTTCGTGGGTTTTGTCGCTCATGGTCGCCGCTCCCCGCGTCTCGATCCTAGTTTTGACGCTTTCCCAACCCGCGCGCCGCAGTTTAGACTCGGGCGCGGCGGGATTTTCAAGCATTTCTTTCGCTCAGCAGTTGGGCGATGGCGGCGCGCAGCTCGGCAATTCCCTCTCCCGTGCGCGACGAGGTGAAAATAAGTCGCGGATAGGCGGCCGGGCGCTTCGCCAGCGCGGCGTGCGTCGCTTCCATCACTTCAGCGCGCTCCATCTCTTTCAACTCGTCATGCTTGGTGAGCACGATCTGATAGGACACCGCGCTGCGATCGAGCAGGGTAAACATTTCCTCGTCGAGCTCCTTGACGCCGCGCCGCCCGTCGATCAGCACGAAAACCCGCGCCAGGCTGCCGCGCCCGCGCAAATAGTCGCGCATGACCGCCGACCATTCGGCGACCTTGGTCCGGCCGACCGCCGCGTAGCCATAGCCGGGCATGTCGATGAGGCGCAACCGCGCCGAGTCGGGCGTCGAGCCGCCGAGCGCGAAGAAATTGAGCTGCTGCGTTCGGCCCGGCGTGTGCGAGACCCGCGCCAGGGTTTTGCGGTTGGTGAGCGCGTTGAGGAGCGACGATTTTCCGACGTTGGAACGGCCCGCGAAGGCGATCTCCGGCGGCCCAAGGGTTGGCAGATCGTTGGCTTTCGCGGCGCCAAAAATGAATTCGCAGGCCCCCGCGAACAGCAGACGGCCGTCTTCGGCGAAATCGGGTTCAGCGGGATCGGTCACGGCGGGTCCGGCGCGGCCGCGCGTTGGCGGCGAGGGAGAAGCGGCGCGAGATTCTCGTCCCGCGCCGCTTGGATGGCTGTGATGTCAGGCCATGCCGAAAGTTTTGCGCAAATTGTCCCAAAGTTCGAATTTCACGCCGGCGCGCGTCATGATTACCCATTGCTGAAGGATCGACAGCGAATTGTTCCAGGTCCAGTATATGACCAGGCCCGAAGCGAAGCCGCCCATGGTGAAGGTGAACATCACCGGCATCCAACTGAACATCATCTTCTGCATTTCGTCGGTCGGCTCCGGATTCATCTTCATCTGGAGCCACATGGTGACGCCCATCATCAACGGCCAAACCCCGAGATGGAGGTAGGGGCCGAATATAGCCACATGAGTGGGATCGAACGGCAGCAAGCCGAAGAAATTGAAGACGTTGGTTGGATCGGGCGCCGAGAGATCCTTGATCCAGCCAAAGAACGGCGCTTGCCGCATTTCGATGGTGACGACCAGCACCTTGTAGAGCGAGAAGAACACCGGAATCTGCAGCAGCATCGGAAGGCAGCCGCCGAGCGGGCTGATCTTCTCGCGCTTGTACAGCTCCATCTGCTCCATGTTGAACTTGTGCTTGTCGTCCGCGTATTGCTCCTTGAGCGCCTTGATCTTGGGCTGAATCGACCGCATCTTGGCGATCGACTGGTAGCTGCGGTTGGCGATCGGCAGGAAGGCGAGCTTGACCAGCACCGTCACAGCCAACACGCCGAGTCCGAAATTGCCCAGTGTCCGGGACAGGAATTCGATCGCCCGGAACATCGGCCGCGTGATGAAATAGAACCAACCCCAGTCGATTAGCAGATCGAAGCGCTTCAGGCCCGGGTCCGCCTTGTAGTGGTCGAGTATGTCGACTTTTTTGGCGCCGGTGAAGACATGGACGAGCGTGGAGCTGGCGTGGCCGGGTTCGATGATCTTCGGCTCGCTGACCGTTTCGGCCTCGTAGATCTTTTCCACGCCGCCGACCGAGGAATAGCGCGCCTCGAGCGGCGCGGCCTGATCGGGAGCCACGACGGCGCCCCAATATTTGTCGGTGAAGCCCACCCAGCCGCCATTGCCCTTGAACGTCTTGACGGCGCGCGGCTCCTTTTCGATCTTGTCGTAATTTACCTCTTGCGCGCCCTCGTCGCCGATGACGCCGATAAAACCTTCGTGCAGCGCCGCGTAGCCGGAACCTTTCGGGTGGCCGACGCGCGTCACGCGCGCGAAACCGAAAACGGACACCGGCTTGTCTCCGTCGTTCTCCACGCTCTCCTCGATAGTGAAGAGATAATCGTCATCGATCGAAATCTTGCGCTTGAACTTCAGCCCCTGGCCATTGTCCCAACTCAGCGTGACGGGATGCGTCGCCGTCAGGCTGTCGCCATCCGCGGTCCACAATGTTTCCGTGGTCGGCAACAGCGGCGGCTGTTCCACCGCGGCCGTGAGGTAGCCGAGGTCTGCGAAATAGGGATTTGGCCCATCTTCGGGCGACATCAGCACGATGATGGGGCTGTTGCGATCCACCGTCTCGCGATAGTTTTTCAGCGAGATATCGTCTATCCGGCCACCCTTGAGGGCGATTGAGCCGGATATTGACCTGGTGTCGATGGCGAGGCGGGGGCTCTCCGCCAAGGCCGTCTCCCTAGTCCTGGTCAATATTGGTTTGCCCGGCCGCGCGACGGCGTTTTTTTCGGGCGCTCCAAGCTTGGGCAGCTTGGCCTCGCGCTGCTGTTCGACCATCTGCGCGCGTTGTTTGTCCATCTGTGGGAACGCGTAGAAATAGTCCCAAATGCCGATGAAGGCCAAGGACAGCGCGGCGGCGAGGAGCAGGTTTTTTGTGTGTTGTGTCATGGCGCGAGGGGCCTGTTCCTTGGGGTTGCCGGGCGAGCGGCGGCGTGAGCGCGGCCAAGCCGCGAGAGTCCATCCGCCAATTGCGACTTCAGATCGGAAAATGGCGTCGCGAGCGCCGCCTGTCGCGCGATGATCACGTAATCGCGCCCGGGACTGGCGGCGAGAGCGCTGGCGACGCGCAGCGCCTCCTTGATCCTGCGCCGGATTCTGTTGCGGCCGACGGCGCCCGCGACCTTTTTCGTTACCGTGACGCCAAAACGCGGCGCGCCAGCGGAATCCTCCTCGCGCACGTACATTTGCAACTTGAACGCGCGGGCTTGACGCGCCAAACCGCTCTTGGCGGCGCGCAAGAACTCGAGCCGCCGCCGCAAGCGTTTCGGGGCCGTCGATCTTGTCGGCGGCGCGCTGGGGGCGTCCCTTGTCATCTCATCCGTTCCGCCCGGTCCGCGAGAAGGCTGCCGGTAAACTCAGGCCGACAGTCGCTTGCGTCCGCGCGCGCGCCGCGCCGCGATGACCTTGCGTCCACCGACCGTGGCGATGCGCGCGCGAAAGCCATGGCGGCGCTTGCGCACGATCTTGCTGGGTTGATATGTTCTTTTCACCGCTGCTCTCCGCTCGCAACAAGAACGAAACCGTGCTCGTTCGTGTTTTCTTGATCCAAGGGAGCGCGAGGCCCCCACTTTCGGCTCCGCGCCCAAACGGGCGCGCGGGCTCGCGCCTACGCCAACCAATTCGTTCGCCCAAGTCCGGAAAAACGCGCGACAAAACGCGATGTCGCGGAAGTCCAGAGCTTTGGCGGAAAGCTTTAGGCGCGGGGCATCTTTAACCTTGGCGCGCCCAAAGACACGAACGCCGCCCCTCCCGAGGCGACGCCGCAGCGGGCATATAGGGGAAAGGGCTGCTTCAAGTCAATTGCTTGAAGCCTTTCGCGCGCGGCGAGACTCGGGATTCGCCGTTTCCGCTTCGCCGCGTTTTGCAATGCAAAAGATGGGATTCACGCCACGATTATCTCGCGTTATAGATGGTCCAACAAGTGATTCGAGCCTTGCGGCATATCGATGAAACGGCGCGAAACTCCACCCAAATCCGTGGACGCGTCGACCCCGGGCCGATGTGTATTGTCCGACCATCGCGCGTAACCGCTTTCGCATTCAGGGGGCTTTTCCCGACGGGCGGACGGCGTCTCGTAAACTTTAAGCGTTCAGGTCGCTGGCGTTGAGTCGGTGATGGTTTCTTAACCATTCCCCGTTAATGTTAATCGAATTGGTGATGTAAGGCGCTGGACCCGATCGCTCGGCGAGGCGCTGTTGTGCGGCGACGACGCGCCGGCGTTATAGAGAATCCGATGGAGCTGGGTGGGGAACCAACATGCGCGTTCTATTGATTGAAGATGACAGCGCGACGGCTCAGAGCATTGAGCTCATGCTTAAGTCCGAGAATTTCAATGTCTACACGACCGATCTCGGCGAAGAAGGCATCGACCTCGGAAAACTCTACGATTATGACATTATCTTGCTCGACCTGAATCTTCCGGATATGTCGGGCTACGAAGTGCTGCGAACGCTGCGTATCGCCAAGGTCAAGACTCCCATTCTGATCCTTTCGGGCCTCGCTGGCATCGAGGACAAGGTCAAGGGCCTCGGTTTTGGCGCGGATGATTATCTCACCAAACCCTTTCACAAGGATGAGCTAGTCGCCCGAATCCATGCGATCGTGCGTCGTTCCAAGGGCCATGCCCAATCGGTCATCACAACGGGCGATTTGGTCGTCAATCTCGACCAGAAGACGGTCGAGGTCGGCGGCGCGCGCGTGCATCTGACAGGCAAGGAATATCAGATGCTTGAGCTCCTCTCGTTGCGCAAGGGCACGACGCTGACCAAGGAAATGTTCCTTAATCATCTCTATGGCGGCATGGACGAGCCAGAACTCAAAATTATCGACGTGTTTATCTGCAAGCTCCGCAAAAAGCTCGCGAACGCCAGCGAAGGCCGTAATTACATCGAGACCGTCTGGGGTCGCGGCTATGTGCTGCGCGAACCGAGCGAAGCCGACGAACGCATTACCGCCTGAAACGCCGGTCTTGGAGGATTAAAAAGAGCGTCCTCATGTTCGCGTCGGTCGAACATGAGGACGCTCTTTTGTATTCGCGGCGCTGCTAGACGGCTTTCCGCGATTGGTTGCGGCAACGACCGGGCTTCGATGCCGGAGCGGGTTCCGCCGCGTCCAACATCCCCGTCGATCGCGCCGACCTGTAACGCTCCAGCATTCGCGCGAAACTGGCCCGCAGAGTTGTCTCGATGTCGGGTCGTTGTTCGAGTTGGCCGAGTGCAAGCGCGGCCGCCTCGATGGTCGACAGGCCTTCACGGCGCGGTTCGCGACGCAAATTGGCGTATAGGGAGGGACGGCGCGGGTTCAAGACGAGGCGTTTGGTTTTCAGGACCCAGGCGTTGCGCCACCAAAGCGTCTTCGCCTGCGCCCAGGTTCCATCGAAAATCACGACACCCTTGACGCCAGCTAGGGCGCGATCCTGATCGGGAATCGCCACGCCTTTTTTGTCGAGCACGACAAGTTCCCGGTCCTTCGGCAAATCGCCGCTTTTCGCCGAGCCGAGATGCAGGATCGCCCATTCGGCGGGATCGGCGGACCGGCCCAGCGCCTTGGCGAGGCTTGGCCAGGACAGGCCGATCTTGAAAACGGAATTAACGAGATGCAGAGCGGCGAGCCGGGCGGTCCCCAGCAGCCTGTCCTGCTCCTGCGGGTGCTGCAAAATCAGCAGGTCGACTTTATTATCGATCAAGGTGACGCTTGAGCACACGCAGAGCGTGGCGGGCTTGGCGCAGCGGGGGCAAGCAGCGGACGCCTCCGCCCGCGCGGCGGCGGCATCGGTCGAGTCCGGAGCGAGGGATTGAGGCGGCTGATCTTCGCGCATGACCCTTCCTACACCAGCGCGACCGGATTAACGAGGGCGCGCGCCAGATGGGAAACATGGAAACTCAGGGGCCAAATAGAATGGACTCGCAAAAGGCGAGATCGCCAATGCGCGGACGCACGGGCCCCTTGAAATATTTGGGGCCGCAATTTGACCGATAGACCCCGATGAGGCCCGGCGGACGCTCGTTTGCGTCAACGAGCACGGTGAAATGGCCCTGTCGCGCCAGCGCATCGCCTAACACGCCGGCGAATTTCACAAACTCTTCAATATCGCGGCAATAGACCAGTTGCAGCACCGGCACCGCGCCGCGCAACACGCGACGAGGCAGGAACACAAACGGGTGTTCGCGGCCATTTTCCCGCACGACAAAAGAGAGGCAGTCATAATTTTCATGCGCCAGAAGGATATCGCGCTCTTCCTTGGCAAGCGACGGCGCATGCTCCTCCATCGCGCCAAAGCGCAGGACACTCGCGTTTCGCCGCCGTTTGCTCAGAATGGGCGCGCACAGCATTTGGCCGTTGCAATAACGACGAAATCCTTGCGCCTCGATGACCGGTCGCGTGTGCGTCGCCGGCGAAACATTGAGGTAGGTGACTTCCTTCAAGCGAACGGCGGCGGCGATCAGCAACGCCCCGTACGCTTGATAAAGCGGGTCAACGTACCAGCTTGAGATATTGCAGCGCGCCTGGGGGGCGTGCGCGCCTTCCTGGATCATGAAAATCAATAAGATGACGCCGACCGGACGATCGCCGAGTTCGAGCATGTAGCCAAATCGCGGATAAGCTTGCGGCGCGTCGCGGCGGGCGAGATTGTCCAGCGCATGCCTCCAATAACTTTTTGAGCGATCGGGAAATCCTTGCGCCAGCAGATCGGTCAGCGCCGGAATATCCGCCTCGACGATTAGCCGGCACCGAATGCGAGGAGACCTGTCGCGTATCATTTTCACACACCTTCCGTCGCTCGGAGCATCGAGCGAGTCCGCCAAAAGATAAAATAGCGCGTCGTCTCGAGACGATTCGGGACATTCGTCATGGGAGTGAAAAAACCGTGCCGCCGCGAAAAGCACGACTACTTACGCCGGCGGCTCGCTGATTCTTCGAAATCGGGGCGAAGTAGCGCGATCAAACTCGCGGGGAGACGCTCCGCTACAAGGCCTGGCCAAGCGTTCATCCTTGCATGAGGACGAAATTCCCCTAATTTAACAAGCTTGTCGACAAAAAAATTGCTTTTCTCGATTGGAGCGGACATTGGCTCCTCCTCGCGCCGCACATTTAGGGAGTGTCCCTCAGCCTTGTCAGGGCGCGCGAAGCCGGGTATCATAATGAGAACCGCAACCCCGGCTTCATCGCCGGAGAACGAGGATCTGGAGCGTGGCGAGCGACACCGCCCCTGCGACCTATTCGAAAGCCCGCCCTCGCTCGGAGTGGGCCATTCGCGCTGCTCGCGCCATCGCCCTCCCGTTGCTTCTTAGCCGCCCCTGAACGCACGATGGGCCGCGCGCCCAGGCATTCAGGGGGCACGGGCGGATCTCAAGCGACAGAGGCGCCCGCCTGGCGGGCGAAGCGGACCAGGAACGATCATGACAAAACCAATCTCAGCCGGCCGGCCGGCCGCACCCACGCACGCTCATGACGCGGAACGCGTCGTTATTTTCGATACAACATTGCGCGACGGCGAGCAGTCTCCAGGCGCCTCCATGACTCTCGAGGAGAAATTGGAGGTCGCCGATTTGCTCGACGCCCTGGGCGTCGACGTCATCGAAGCGGGCTTTCCGATCGCCAGTCCGGGCGATTTCGAGAGTGTGAGCGAAGTCGCGAGACGCGTAAAAAACGGTTCGGTCGCGGGACTTGCACGCGCGTCGGAGAAGGACATTGATCGCTGCGCGGAAGCCTTGCGCGAGGCGCGGCGCCCGCGCATCCACACCTTCATCTCCACCTCGCCCGTCCACATGAAATATAAG
Source organism: uncultured Alphaproteobacteria bacterium (assembly GCA_963699455.1). Taxonomy (GTDB): domain Bacteria; phylum Pseudomonadota; class Alphaproteobacteria; order Rhizobiales; family Beijerinckiaceae; genus Methylocystis. The sequence continues at coordinate 382,953 of CAVOTY010000007.1, forward strand.
CTCCAGTTGGAGCCGGCGCGCGTGCTGGAACTGGTGGCTTCCTCGGTGACCCGGGCGCGCAACCTCGTCGCCGACGTCGAGTGGTCGGCCGAAGGACGGGACGCGAACCGAATTCGATTTTTTGTGCCGCGCGGTCGAAATCGCGATCAAGGCCGGCGCCACGACGATCAACATTCCGGACACCGTGGGCTACTCCACGCCGGCGGAATACGAGGCGCTGTTTCGCGGCGTTCGCGAGCGCGTGCCCAACTCCGACAAGGCGATCTTTTCGGTGCACTGCCATGACGATCTCGGGCTGGCGGTCGCCAACTCCCTGGCGGGCGTGCGCGGCGGCGCGCGGCAAATCGAATGCACGATCAACGGCATTGGCGAACGCGCCGGCAACGCCGCGCTTGAGGAAGTCGTGATGGCGATGCGCACGCGCCCCGACGTCTTGCCCTTCCAAACCGGCATAGACGCGAAGCTGCTGACCCGCGCCTCGAAACTCGTGTCGGCGGTCACGTCGTTCCCGGTGCAATACAACAAGGCCATCGTGGGACGAAACGCTTTCGCCCATGAAAGCGGCATTCATCAAGACGGGATGCTCAAGAACGCCTTCACATACGAGATCATGACGCCGGAAAGCGTTGGCGTGGCCAAGACCTCGCTGGTCATGGGCAAGCATTCAGGCCGCCACGCCTTCCGCGAGAAACTCAAGGAGCTGGGTTACGATTTGGGCGATAACGCGCTAGAGGACGCCTTCAAGCGATTCAAGGATTTGGCCGACCGCAAGAAAGTCGTTTACGATGAGGACCTTGTGGCTCTCGTCGACGACGAGATCGTCAATGCTCATGACCATATCAAGGTCGTGGCGCTGACCGTGATCGCCGGCACCAATGGGCCACAGTCGGCGGCGCTAACGCTGGATATCGATGGCGAAAAGGCCACGCATCAGGCCACGGGCAACGGGCCAGTGGATGCGATCTTCAACGCGATCAAGGCGCTCTCGCCGCACGAGGCGGTGCTGGAGCTGTTCCAGGTGCATGCGGTGACGGAAGGAACCGACGCACAGGCGGAGGTCTCGGTGCGGCTGTCGGAAAAGGGCAAATCGGTGACGGGTCGCGGAGCCGATCCCGACACGCTGGTCGCCTCGGCGCGAGCTTATGTCTCGGCGCTCAACCGGTTGATGACCAAGCGCGCGAGAACCAAGCCCGAGGCGATGCAGGCGGGGTAGGCGCGGCGTGGCGGGTGGCGGTGGCACTCCCGTCGCGGGCTCGTCTCAACTGGCGAGCGCGTTGACTTGCGCCAAAATCGGTCGTTTGCACCGTCCGGTGTCTGCATTAACGCCATGGGAGTAAGGGATGATTATGAAGAAGCTTGCCTGGCTCGCGACGTCTTTGCTTCTCGTCAGTCAATCCGCTCACGCTGGCGGCGCCGAGGGCAATGGCGCCATTTCCCTTGCCGCCCTGGTCGCGGAGCACTCGCCACATCTCTCCCCGTCCGAAAAAACCCTGCTCGACAGATATCTCAATAGCGAGCCGAAGAACTCACTACACGGGCGGTAAGATCGTCGTGAGGGCGGAAGCGGTGACCTGCCGCATCAGCGACGTCGACATAACCTATCACTCCTGCGAACTGAGCTTTGGCGGCAAGAAGGAGTCCGTCACGGGCAGAAAGGCGCACGAACTTTACGCCACGCTGGTCGAGGCGGGCGTTGCCTCGGACGGCGCGGCGGGCTCGATCTACGAGGGGATCGCCAATCTCGATTGCACGGTCGATCCTGCTGCGGTGAAGCAGGAGGCCGGCGGCGGCGCGACATGCAAGTTCGCGTCGACGAAGTGACGCGAGCGCGCCTTTGCGCGCGATCTTGCGTTTTTCGCGGCGCCCGCGCAATGCGCTTTGCGGATCGAGCAATGCCGGTTATTTGATTGAACACCAAAACGCCCGCTGATGATTCCGCGCCTTAACTTTTTATCGAGGGGCGCGTTTCTTCCTTGGCGATGAGCGGCGAGCGCGACGCCTCGCCTCTGGCGTGACTTTTGCTGCGCCGCAAGCGCAAGGGGACGATAAAAATGGCCACTCTCGACAGTTTCAAAGCCCGCAAAAAACTCGTCGTCGGCGCCAAGACGTATCATTATTTCTCGCTCAAGGCCGCCGAGAAAAACGGCCTCGAAGGCGTTTCGCGCCTGCCCTTTTCACTCAAGGTATTGCTCGAAAATCTGCTTCGCCATGAGGACGGCCGCGCGGTCACGAAGCAGAATATCGAGGCCTTCGCGACCTGGTTGACCCAAAAAGGCAAGGCCGAGGTTGAAATCGCGTTCCGTCCGGCGCGCGTCCTGATGCAGGATTTTACCGGCGTTCCAGCCGTGGTCGATCTCGCGGCGATGCGCGACGCCTTCGTGGCGCTTGGAGGCGATCCTCAGAAAATCAATCCGCTCGCGCCGGTCGATCTTGTGATCGACCATTCCGTGATCGTGGATCACTTCGGCGCCGCGCGGGCTCTGAAGCAAAATGTCGATCTTGAGTATCAGCGCAATGGCGAGCGTTACCGCTTCCTGAAATGGGGCCAATCAGCCTTCGCTAATTTTCGCGTCGTTCCTCCGGGCGCCGGCATTTGCCACCAGGTCAATCTAGAATATCTCGCGCAGACGGTGTGGACGAAGAAAGAGAAGATCAAGGTCAAGGGAAAGACCGAGACCATCGAGATCGCCTATCCGGACACCCTGGTCGGCACCAATTCGCACACCACCATGGTCAACGGACTCGCGGTGCTGGGGTGGGGCGTCGGCGGCATCGAGGCGGAGGCCGCGATGCTCGGCCAACCCCTGTCCATGCTGGCGCCGGAAGTCATCGGCTTCAAGCTGGAGGGCCGACCGCGCGAGGGCGTCACCGCCACCGATGTCGTGCTGACGGTGACGCAAATGTTGCGAAAAAAAGGCGTCGTTGGCAAATTCGTGGAGTTTTTTGGGGAAGGGGTGGGTCATCTCTCGTTGGCCGACCGCGCGACCATCGCCAATATGGCGCCGGAATATGGCGCGACCTGCGGCTTCTTTCCCATCGACGCGGAGACGCTGGACTATCTGCATACCTCCGGGCGGAGCGCGGCCCGCGTCGCTCTCATAGAAAAATATGCGAAGACGCAGGGTATGTTCCGGATGGCGAAGGCGCCCGATCCCGAGTTCAGCGACACCATCACGCTCGATCTCGCGAGCGTCGTTCCCTCGCTCGCCGGCCCCAAACGTCCAGAGGGGCGGGTCGCTCTCGAGGATATGGGGTCGACCTTTGAATCATCTCTCGCCAACGAATATAAAAAGCCAGGCGGGCTCGGCGCGCGCTTTCCGGTCGAGGGCGAAAATTACAACCTTGGCCATGGTGACGTTGTTATCGCCGCGATTACTTCCTGCACCAACACGTCTAACCCCGGAGTGCTGATCGGCGCGGGGCTGCTGGCGCGCAACGCGGTCGAACGCGGTCTGAGGGTCAAACCCTGGGTGAAGACCTCGCTCGCGCCGGGCAGCCAGGTCGTGGCGCAATATTTGGAAAAGTCTGGACTTCAGAAATCGCTGGATAAACTAGGGTTCAATCTGGTCGGCTTTGGCTGCACCACCTGCATTGGCAATTCCGGACCCTTGCCTGCCGCGGTATCGAAGACCATACAGGCGCATGATCTCGTCGCCGCTTCAGTGCTCTCCGGCAACCGCAATTTCGAGGGGCGCGTGAACCCCGACGTGCAGGCCAATTATCTGGCTTCGCCACCGCTCGTGGTGGCTTTCGCGCTGGCGGGCACCGCGGCGGTTGATCTGACCAGGGAGCCGCTTGGCCACGACAAAAAAGGCGAACCCGTTTATCTGCGCGACATCTGGCCCTCGAACGAGGAAATCGCGCATTTTATCGCGAAGAATGTTTCCCGCTCGATGTTTCGCGGCGCCTACGCCAGCGTGTTCGACGGCGACGCGCACTGGCGCAAAATCAAGGTTCCAGAAGGCGAGACTTATCGCTGGGACGGCGACTCGACCTATGTCCGCAACCCGCCTTTTTTTGAAGGGCTCACGAGACAGCCAAAGCCCGTCGTGGACATCGAGAATGCGCGCATTCTTGCGCTGTTCGGAGACAAGATCACGACCGACCATATTTCGCCGGCCGGTTCGATCAAGGCGGCCTCGCCCGCCGGCGAATGGTTGCGGAAGCAGGGGGTCGAGCCCAAGGACTTTAACCAGTACGGCACGCGGCGCGGCAATCACGAAGTGATGATGCGCGGCACTTTTGCCAATATCCGCATCAAAAATCACATCGCCAGGGACGCCGCCGGTAACGTGCCCGAGGGTGGCCTGACCAAGCATTTTCCAGGCGGCGAAACCATGTCGATCTACGACGCGGCGATGCAATACGCGTCCGAGGGCGCGCCGCTCGTTGTGTTCGCCGGCGCCGAATATGGCAATGGCTCTTCGCGCGATTGGGCCGCCAAGGGCACGGCGCTGCTTGGGGTGCGCGCGGTGATCGCCCAGAGTTTCGAGCGCATCCATCGTTCCAATCTCGTTGGCATGGGGATCTTGCCGTTGACATTCGAACCGGGGACGAGTTGGGCGTCGCTCAATCTTACAGGCGCGGAGATCGTAACGATCGAGGGGCTTGGCGACAGTCTGACCCCGCGTAAAACGCTGCGCGCGACAATCGTCTATTCCGATGGCGCGACAAAAGAAGTTTCGCTGCTCGCGCGCATCGACACGCTGGACGAGCTTGAATATTTCAGGAACGGCGGCATCCTGCCTTATGTGCTGCGCCAGCTTTTGGGGTAGGGCGGGTTAGCGCCGTTCGATCCTGCCTGGCGTCACGTCAAAAATATCGGCGCGCCCGTTGAGCGAGCCAAACAGCGTCGGATCTGCGCCGGTCATCCAGACCTGACCACCGAGTTTGTCGAGTGCGTCGAACAGCGCTTCGCGTCGGCGCGCGTCGAAATGCGCGGCGATCTCGTCCAGCAGCATCAGCGGCGCCATGTTGCGCATCGCGATCACCAGCCGAGCGTGGGCGAGCACGAGGCCGGCGAGCAGCGCCTTTTGTTCGCCCGTCGAGCAATCTCGCGCCGCCTCGCCTTTTGGTCCGTGCCGCACCATCAGGTCGCTGGCCTGAGGGCCGATCAATGTGCGTCCAGCGGCGGCGTCGCGACGTCGCGATTGCGCGAGCATCGACCGATAGCGCTCTTCCACCGTTAGGGCCGGTTGGTCCATTAGCATCCGCTCCAACTCGCCGTCGAGCGTGATAAATGCGAAAGGAAATGGTGAGGCGTCGTCGCGCGTGGCCTCGATCAACGCGGCGAGACGTTGCGTCGTTTCGAGCCGGGCGCTAGCGACGGCGACGCCCAACGCGGCGATTTCCTGTTCGGCGGCCGCCATCCAGCGCGGATCGGCGCCGCCGTCGTCCAGCAACCGATTGCGGTTGCGCAGGGCGCGTTCCAACTTGGAAACACGCGCGCCATGATCGGCGTCGATGGAAAGCGTCAGCCTGTCGAGAAAACGCCGACGGTCGCCCGCGGGCCCAGCGAAGAGTCCGTCCATCGCCGGCGTCAACCACAGCAATTGGATGTGTTCGGCAAAGGCGCCTTGGGAGGGGGCCGGGGCGCGATCGATGCGGAAGCGCCGCGCCGCATTCCCTTGGGAATCGTGTTCAAAGCCATGCCCTAGTTGCACGAAGCGGTCGTTGGTCTCGAGTTCGATCGAAGCCGCGAATCCTCCTGGCCCATCGTGTCTCGCGCAGAGGGCGATTTCGGCGCGACGGAGACCGCGGCCGGGCGAAAACAGCGAGAGCGCTTCGAGAATATTCGTCTTCCCAGCGCCGTTTTCGCCGGTCAAAACGACGGTTCTGGAGCCTAGGCGGGTATCGAGGGCCGCGTATGAACGAAAATCGCGCAGCGTCAGCCGGCGCGTCAGCGGGCATGAAATAGCGGGGCTGGCGTCGGCGGGCGTCATCGTGGATGGCTTTGCCACGCCGATGGGAAAAGGGCCAGCGCGATCCTTAAACGCACTTTATTAGGCATCCACTTGGGAGCCGCGACTAATATGAGTATTGTCTCGGCGACTGAACCCTGGAGGCGTTTGCGTGGAGGATGAGGAAGAAGCGCAAGTCGAGGAGGCGCGGGATCTGAGCGGCAAGCGAGTCTTGCTTATCGTGGGCGGGGGTGTTGCCGCTTACAAAACTCTGGAGCTACTGCGACGGCTGCGGGAATACGGCGCCGCCGCCAATGTCGTGTTGACGCCAGCGGCGCGCGAGTTCGTGACCGAACTGTCTTTTTCAGCGATTTCCGGCGCGCCGGTTCACACGAACCTGTTCGACGCCGCGCGCGAAGGGGACATGGGACATATTCAGCTGTCGCGTCGGGCCGATCTGGTCGTCGTCGCGCCAGCGACGGCGAATCTGTTGGCGCGCGCCGCGCACGGGCTCGCGGATGACTTGGCGACCACGCTTTTGCTTGCAACCGACAAGCGCATCCTGTTCGCGCCGGCGATGAATTTGCGGATGTGGCTGCATCCCGCGACGCAACGCAATGTCGCGCGGCTGCGCGCTGACGGGGCTTTGTTCGTGGGTCCAGAAGTGGGAGACATGGCCTGTGGCGAATATGGCCCGGGGCGCATGAGCGAACCGCCGGACCTCCTAGCCGCGATCCACGCCGCTCTGGCAAACGTTAATGCGCGCCTGTTGACTGGGCGCCATGTCATCGTGACCTCCGGCCCGACGCATGAGCCCATTGATCCCGTGCGTTTTATAGCCAATCGGTCGTCGGGCAAGCAGGGACACGCCATCGCCGCCGCCGCGCGGAGCGCCGGCGCGCGCGTGACATTGATCACTGGTCCGGTGACGTTGGCCGATCCACCGGGGGTTGTAACGCGTCGCGTCGAAACCGCTCGCGAAATGCTCGCGGCGGTCGAGGCGGCGCTGCCCGCCGATGTGTTTATTGGCGCCGCGGCGGTCGCTGATTGGCGCGTCGAGGCCGTTTCCGACAAAATCAAGAAACAACCGGGTGCCGCCGCGCCAGCGCTGACCCTGGTGGAAAATCCGGATATTCTGGCGAGCGTCGCGAGACGCCGGCCGGGACGCCCAAAGGTGGTCGTGGGCTTTGCCGCGGAGACCAGCGATCTTTTGTGTCACGCACGGGAAAAGCTTGTGCGCAAGGGCTGTGATCTTATTGTCGCCAACGATGTTTCCTCGGGAGTGTTCGGCGGGGATGAGAACGAAGTCCTTATCGTCACAACCCTTGGCGTCGAGGCTTGGCCGCGCATAGGCAAGCAAGCGGTCGCGGACCGGCTGGCGCGACGCCTAGCGCGAGAGCTGGACGACGACAACGAAACGAGCGCCCGATGAAAATCAGAATTTCACGATTGCCGCATGGCGAGGGTCTGGACGCGCCGTTTTACGCTAGCGCCGGCGCCGTCGGTTTGGACCTGCGAGCCGCGCTCGCTCCGGGCCGCAAACTCGTGCTCGAACCCGGCGCCCGAGACCTCGTGCCGACCGGGTTCGCGATCCATTTGCCGCCAGGATATGAGGCGCAAATCAGACCTCGCTCGGGGCTAGCCCTGGAGCATGGCGTCACCATCCTCAACGCGCCCGGCACCATCGACAGCGACTATCGCGGCGAGGTGAAGGCTCTGCTGGTTAATTTTGGCGCGCACCCTTTCGAGATCGTGCGCGGGATGCGCGTCGCGCAGCTCGTTGTCGCGCCGGTAACGCGGGCGGTGCTGGAGGAAACGCAAGGCGGACTGGACGAAACGGAGCGCGGGAGTGGGGGCTTTGGCTCCACGGGAATTCTGGAACGCGGTGGAAAGTTGGAAGACGGTCGCGAATGATGCTAATGCCGCGCGCCGCCCGCTTCGCCTTGCTGGCGGTTCTCGACGTAGCTCTTCATGCGCGGGCGCGACCGGTGTCGTCCAGAGAATTGGCGGCGCGCCATGACCTGCCGCCGCGCAGGTTGGAAAGTCTGTTGCAGGCGTTGGTGCGCGCCGGGATATTGAAGAGCCTGCGTGGCCCTGCGGGCGGCTATGAACTTGCGCGCGAGCGCCGCCGGTTGACCGCGGCGGAGATCGTGCGCGTCGCGCTTGGCGTTGAAGGTGACGAGGAGGGCGCGCGCGCGCGCGGGAACGGCTCGCCGCTGGAGGAGGTGTTGGAGCCTGTGCTGGAGCGTATCGAAGCCTGCGTGTTCGAGCGTTTGGAGACCATCTCGATTGACGATTTGCACGCAAGGGCACTCAAGTGCGGCTTTGGCGAAATGCGGGAAACTGGCGGTGATTTCGAGATATGAATGACACGATAAGCGATGCAAACTGACACCGACGAGGATGCGAGGAGACGCGCGCGTGAATTACGAGACAATCGAAATTGAACGGCACGGCAAGGCGGGACTCGTGCGCCTGCATCGCCCTGACGCGCTAAATGCGCTGAACGCCAAATTGATTGGCGAACTCGACGACGCGCTGCGGGATTTCGAAGCCGACGACGAAATAGGCTGCGTCGTGCTGACTGGATCCGAAAAGGCTTTCGCCGCGGGCGCCGACATCAAGGAAATGCGCGATAAGGATTTCGCCGAAGCTTTTTTGGGCGATTTTCTCGGTCGTTGGGACGCCGTGGCGCGCGTGCGCAAACCGATCATCGCGGCGGTTAGCGGCTTCGCGCTCGGGGGCGGCTGCGAACTGGCGATGATGTGCGATTTCATTCTCGCCGCGGACAACGCGCAATTCGGTCAGCCAGAAATCAAGCTTGGAGTGATCCCCGGCGCTGGCGGCACGCAGCGTTTGACCCACGCCATTGGCAAGGCCAAAGCGATGGAGCTTTGCCTCACCGGTCGCTTCATGGGCGCCGAGGAAGCCGAGCGCGCTGGGCTCGCGTCCCGCGTGCTGCCTGCGGCGGATTTGCTGGCCGAGGCGATCAAGGCCGCCCAAATCATCGCGAGCATGTCGCGGCCGGCCGTGCTGACCGCCAAGGACGCGATCAACCGCGCGTTCGAGATGACGCTATCGGAAGGCGTAAGGTTTGAGCGTCGCGCTTTTTATGCGTTGTTCGCGACGAAGGATCAAAAGGAGGGAATGTCCGCTTTTATCGAAAAGCGTCGTCCGGTTTTCGAGAATTGCTGACAGGCAAGCGGTCTGCTGGCGCGGTCGTTTCCAGCGCCTTCATCACCAGCGAAGGATGGCGCTACCCCAGGTCATGCCGGCGCCGATGGCCATCATAGCGATCACATCGCCTCGCTTCAACCGGCCAGCGCGATTGGCCTCGTCGAGCGTGATCGGCATGGAGGCGCTCGAGGTGTTTCCATAGCTGTCGATATTAATCCAGCACTTCTCGAGCGGCACGCCCAGCGTCTCCATCGCTGATTCGATAATACGCAGATTGGCCTGATGCGCGATCACATGGGTGACGTCGGCGGCATTTAAGCCAGCCTGCTCCAGACCTTCGCGCACGACCTCCGGCAGTAATCGAGCGGCGACTTTATAAACCTCGCGCCCGCGCATTCTTATCTTGAAGCCATCGTGCGACGCTGTTTCAGGATATTCAGCGCGGAAGGCGCCATTGTCGAACGTGTTTCGCGATTTATGTCGAGGGCTATCTTCCCGTGCGTAAATTCCCAGAATCCCGGCCATGGAGCCGTCGGTGCGCAGTTTCGACGCCAGCAGGCCCCGGCCCGTTTCTTCGCTAGCGCTGAGCAGCATCGCTCCGGCGGCGTCTCCGAACAGCACGCAAGTTTCGCGATTCGTCCAGTCGACCACTCGACTCAGGGTTTCCGCGCCAATCACCAAAACGCGCCGCGCCATTCCGTTGCGGATGAACTGATCGGCGATGACAAGACCGTAAAGCGAGCCAGCGCACGCCGCCGAAACGTCAAAGGCGAAAGCGTTTACAGCGCCGATCTTGGCCTGCACGAAAGCGGCGCATGAAGGCGTGGGCGCGTCGCCGGTCACCGTGGCCACGATGATCATGTCGACGTCGAAGGCCGAAATATTAGCGAACTCGAGCGCGCGCCGCGCGGCTGCCGCCGCGAGGTCCGAAGTGCTCTCTCCCTCAGCGGCGATATGACGCTCCTTGATACCGGTGCGGCTGACGATCCAAGGACCATTCGTCGCCACCATTTTTTCCAGATCGGCGTTGGTGAGAATCTTCAGAGGCGCGTAAGCGCCCGTTCCGAGAATGACGGATGTCGGCAAGTTTTCAGCCCTTTTGGCGCCGCAAGCAAAGAGTGAACGACCAAGGGGCGTTCGATTGGACGCGCCGCGCGTGGATTCGCCTGGGGCCAGACAACCTCATGACATCCCATGTGGGGCTCGGTTCATGAACAAGCAAAGAACTCGCGCAGCGCTGATGACGTGTTTCTATACATAATTCTATGCTCTCGGGCCTTAGTTTTTTCTCTGAACGGCGCCTCAAGGGCGCTCGCGAAGCCCGCATTCGATGCAACCATTTGTTAAATTAGAGAGGTCTCGCCTTGCTGCTTTCGCCGTTAAGTCGTTGCGGCGGGCTTTATCGCCACCATGAGCGTGTCCACGCCCTCACGCTGAACGATCCTTACCGGCTCGAATCCCACCCCTCGCAACTGTGTCATCGTCGGCGTTAAATACATAATGTGATCGGGGAACTCGTCACTGAAGAGATGAACGATCCAATCCTCGAGCAGATCGTAACGATTGATGTTGGCGAAGGTTTTGAACCAGTGCCGCACCTCGGCCTGGGTATGGGCGAGATGTGCGGCACGGTCGTCCATCGCGAAGCGATCACCATTCAAAAGTAAGCCTCCGGGTTTAAGCACGCGTAAGCATTCGGAGAAAACTCTCTGGCGGTAATCGGTCCGAAAATTATGCATGGCGTAATTGGTGGCGATCACGTCGAAATTGGCGTCGCCTTGGTCGATCAGCGCGTCGAGCGCATCGAGTTCCAAGATCTCCATGCGCCCGCTTTTTACCCATTCGGTTAAGTTCGCGCGCGCTTGTTCTAACATTTTCGTGGAGGAATCGACGGCGAGCAGCTGGAGATCAGCGTTCTTCGCGAGCAGGGCCAGCGAACTGACCCCGGTACCGCAGCCGATCTCGAAACCCTTGAGCGTGGCTCCGGGCCGTGCCGCCGCGAGATAATCACCCAATTTACCTGCGAGCGCCGCCGCGTTGGGGCATATTAGGCGCAGCATTTGATATTCCTGTCCGATCGCCCCCTTGAACAGGTTCTCTTCTCCAAGCGAAGACATGGGAGTTTTTCATCCGTAACAAATCAGCCATATTTGAGTCCCGCCAAACTACTCCACATCACGCGAAATTGAAAAGCAACGGGCTTGGAGGTACTGTCATCGACAAACTGTGTATGTTATAAGACGCTGACTTTCTGGGTATTTTGGCTGGTCCAGAGTGAATTTAGAAAAATTGTGACGGTTGGTCGTTGACATGCTGAATGGTGTGGACTTATAAGGGGTTCATCGACGGCGGCGCTGCCAACGAACAGCGCCTGAAGTCGCGTTTTCGTCTTTTGGTGACTACAGCCGCCCGGCTGGATTGTCGGGGTGACGGAGCGTCTTTGGTTGGTTGGGCTCCCGAGGGTGTTTGACCGACGCTGTCACGGACTTTGCTGTTTGACAATAGAATCGGAAGAAAGAGAAACGTGGACGGCGGATGTCCTTGCGGACACATCCTTCCCTTCGGGGGCGGATTGTCGAAAGAGACACTCTGACGGTCACGTTTTCAAACACCAATCGTTTTGCGTCGTGAGACGTGGGGCGAATGTGTTTGGGACTCGTCGAGAATAGGCGTCGCGAGACGCCGCGCGGAGGCGTCGTGAGGCGTCTCACGCTGAGA